>JAHXHN010000019.1 GCA_025656675.1 Candidatus Thiodiazotropha sp. (ex Codakia rugifera) | reverse complement strand
CTAGAGGCAGATCAGGTCCACGCTATTAGAGCGACCGTTCAAACGGGTACTCCCCTAGGTAATACTCGCTTTTGTGTGCAGATTGAAAAGCAGCTAAAGTGTAAAGTTAGTCAGGCCAGAAGAGGACGCCCAAAGGGAAGAAAGAAAAAACAGCAAGAGAAAAAGGGTACTGACCCCTTTTTCTTGCCTGTTGACTTGTATGCGTTACATCGAACTCAATCCGGTTCGGGCGGGTATGGTACAAAAAACCATTGATTATCATGGTCAAGTTATCGAGGTAATGCGACCCAATACACTGATAAACTGACTACTCCTCATGCCTTGTATCGACAACTAGCCCAAGACCTCCTGTGCAGGTAGTTTACCTATTGCGAATTGTTCCGTAGTGCGCTAGAGGCAGATCAGGTCCACGCTATTAGAGCGACCGTTCAAACGGGTACTCCCCTAGGTAATACTCGCTTTTGTGTGCAGATTGAAAAGCGGCTAAAGTGTAAAGTTGATCAGACCAGAAGAGGACGCCCAAAGGGAAGAAAGAAAAAACAGTAAGAGAAAAAGGGTACTGACCCCTTTTTTTAAAATAGCTTTAGTATGGACGGGTTATGGCCGTATATAGAGGCAGATAACGACTATGTTGCAGAACATCAAGCGTTTGCAAGTTAACCAGGCCTTCCACCGGACACAGTCGCTATCGCGCCTGCTCCGCTGAAGGCAACGTTAGGCCCATAATTTTGGCGGAAAAAGATGGATTCGAGGAATGAAATAATAAACACACAACAGGAAAGTATTGCGACATCTATGGATTGTGATGATGTTGAATTAGTGGAATATTTGCCATATATCTTGCAGGACTTTCATGAAATAGGCTCTTCGGCACAATCACTTACAAGAATAATCAAGGAAAACAACACCAAAGAAACAGTAAAAATAATAGATTTAGGCTGTGGAAAAGGAGCAGTATTAATTGAATTAGCTCAACATGTGAAATCAGAATGCTTAGGAATAGACGGGATAAAAGAGTTTATTGGCTATGCAAATGAGCAAGCAAGAATGCAAGGGATTACAAACTGTAAATTCGAAGCTGGTGACATAAGAAAAACAGACAAGAGACAAGGAAAATATGATTTTGTCATTCTTGGGTCAACTGGCCCGGTATACGGAGATTACTATACAACAATGGAAAGTTTAAAACCCTTATTATGCGATGACGGAATCATCATACTCGACGATGGGTATATCAAAGAAAATAACAATTTCAACCATGCGATAACTGGAACAAAGAAAGATCTGATAAGCCAAATAAAAAAGGCCGATATGGAAATTATCAAGGAATATCTTGGTGATGAAATAAGTGATAAAAGTGAATATGGAAAACAGTATCAAGACATAAAAAGAAGGTGTCACGAATTAATGTTGAAGTATCCAAATAAAAAAGAGCTTTTTGAGCGGTATATACGAAAACAGGAAGAAGAGTATCATAATCTTGAAGAAGAGATCACCTGTTCAACAATGCTCATAAAAAGGAAAATGGCCTAACTAGACTAATACAGCCGACGCAGAAAGCCGCGCGGCTGATTAGTGACGTTAGGTTGCAAAGATGGAATATCCAGAATTATTTCCAATTCTTGAAAATCTTGTAAATAAGTATCGTGTTGTTACTTATGATGAATGGAAAAACCAAGTAGAGAACGGCGAGAGATTTAACGATTATTCAGAAGATGACTCAGAATCAGAGTTTTTCTGGCAGGCTCATACCAATGTGCTTGAGTTTGAAACCAATGAGTCTGGAAACTATGCGCACATATCAATTTCAATATACTCCGAGAATGTTCATTCTGTTCCACCAGCACCTAATGCGGGAATGCTTGTTTACGAGTCAGGTTGGTGTGATGTAGGCACCCCAGAAAGAGAGTATATCTATGATCAGAAAATACAGAGTGAAATTAATACAACCTAACCAGTCGCTTAAGCTCGACGCGCAAAAAGCGCGCGCATCTTAGATCGGCGTTATGTTTAAAAGGAACCCACCTCTTGCAGATTCGTGAAGCAACTGAAGCTGATTTCGAGAAGATCTGGCCCATCTTCCACCAGATCGCTTCGGCCGGTTATACCTACGCATATCCTCGCGAAGTAACGAAAAGCGAGGGTAAAAGACTATGGATGGAATTGCCACGCAAAACCTATGTTGCAGAGAACGACGAAGAAATACTGGGCACTTATTACATCAAAACCAATCAAGCTGGCCCAGGCAGCCATGTCTGCAACTGCGGCTATATGGTTCCGTCCTCTTCCAGAGGAAAAGGTGTCGCTACTGCTATGTGTGATCATTCCCATAAAGTGGCTATTGAGCTGGGCTACGAGGCAATGCAGTTCAACTTTGTGGCCTCAACTAATGAGGGGGCTGTGCGCCTATGGCAAAAGCTCGGCTTTGAGATCGTAGGGCGGCTGCCACAAGCGTTTAACCACCCGTTGCATGGCTATGTTGATGCACTGGTTTTGTATAAATGGCTAAAAACATAATATGGGTGTTAGGCGCTACAACTACATATTAGCGGAGTCGTTATGAAAGTACGAACTGTGATATTACTTATTGCGACACATTGCATTGTGGGTTTCGTGGGATTTGGTGTGGGCATCTACGCCCTCCCCATTCTCACTGCCCCGCCTGCTCCCAGCGAATCTGAGATAAAGGCAATGATCTCTCAAGCTAAGTACACAGCAGAATTTCGAAGAGATCTGAAAGACAGTGATGCTTTGCATTGGGGGGAAGGAACGGTTTCAGTGGGCCCCAAATCCATAACACTTATGGGCAAGCTTGCGCCTGGTCCAGATTACAAGCTATATCTTTCTCCAAAATTTGTTGAGACCGAATCGGACTTCAATCACCTGAAGGACAGTATGGTTCGTGTAGGAGACGTTAAGACATTCGAGAACTTCATTGTTCACGTACCGTCAAGCATCGATCCGGTAAATTTTAATAGCGTTATTATTTGGTGTGAGTCTTTTGGTCAATTCATAACATCCGCCAAGTACCGATAATGGGTGCAAAATTGCCTAACAATGCCCTCCAACTGACAGCTTGCTGTACAAGCTGCATTTGAGCTCAGCGTTAATGTCTGCTTTTGAGATGAGTATAGTGTTACCTTAAAGTCCGCTTCGGTTGCTTAGCAGAAGCGAACGCGAGTCCTTATCTGAGGCAAATCTCGCCAATCGATGGCCACTTTCACCTCGGTGAATCCTGTTTTAACGGTGGATAAGATGATATTGGCCCAGATATCGGAAAATCCTGAGATAGAGTGCCAAATCTGGCAATAGCCACCTCCTCACTATGATTTCCTGTGTGTCATTCAGACATGAGCTATTGAGATTCAATAAAGACAAACATTGTTGATTATGTGAATTTACGCACTACTGCAGGCGAATAAGATGTTTCTCTGTATCACAGTCGTAGGTTGTACAGGCCTCAATGATGATGTAAGCGTCCATTGGCAGGCTGTCAACGACATCGTCTACATCGTGTTTAACATCTTCATCTTCATCGCCGCAATACATCACCAGATCATTCGTGAAGTAACAATTTTCATGGTTTCTTTTGTCGTGGTCGCAGGATGAAAAACCATCACAGAAAATGGAAGCAAATCTGATATCGTTGTCTTCTGAGAGATTGTTGTTAACGCTGAGGTAGAATCTGGCGGTATAACTGATGGCATTGTCATCGTCTACGCGCCATGTGAGCCCGAACAGGCCGTTATTGATAGCCGGGTCGATTGGAGCACGACCATCCTCAAGATCACCTGAGGTTCCGGTAATGTTGAACTCGTCAATCTTTATATCATCACCACTACCGCCGCAGCTGCCGATGATCAAGCTCAGAAATGAGATTATTGCTAAATGTTTAATCATATTAATACCTGCTTCCTTGGCTAGGTGATCTTATGGATCGATGAGCATTGTTGGCTTATTCAGGGAAACGATTGGATGTCATCAGTTATTTCCAGGACACATCCTATATGCTATTTATTATAGTTTATTGGTGAGGGATTCATCGACGCTCACCCAGCACAGTCCCTTGGGTAAATACATGCCATTTGGGACGTTTCCAACTATCTCGAAAGCTCGCTAGATTGCCCTCTGTTGCAACCTTTGATTTTTCCTGACCATCAAGAAAATGTACCAGATCAAATTGTCGATCAGCTGTTTCATAGTGCCGATCAAACTGTTTTACGATCAGGTTGGCGGGTGTTGCAAGCCGTCCCAGGATATCAACAACAGGTAGTTTGATCCCGGCTTTCGTATCCGTCGTTTCATAGGCCTTGTAAATAAACTCAGTACATACAAGCCGGCTGTCGGTTTGGAAATCAAAGTTGAAATCATAGGGTCTGCCAAAGTAATGATAGGCCTGCAGGATTGCCTTTGCCTTGTCCAGCCTGCTTAGCCTGGGTCGCAGGACGGCTATCGAGTCAGCAGATGCAGAGTGTTCCAGGCTGGTGAATACGACACCTTCACTGACGGCTTCGATGACTCTGGTTGAATGACTTTCTTCCTGATCAGCTAGGCTATTTGCGTAGGCATCAGGATATTTTTTCAGCAAGAGTGATTCGAAACTGCCGTCGGAAACTCCTTGTAGACGTACCCATGCCTGAATATCGGAAGACTGAAAATAGCGCTGACGCTCCAAGGGTGTACCGATATAGAGTGCAGCATGGGGCCAGAAACCCGGTAACCCTATATTTGAGAGATACCATTCCCGGCGCTCGAGTAACACGTCACCAGGTTCCATACGGTGCTGCATCGATGCTATCTGCTCGGCTGTGATCAGTGACTGGTGAGGTCTGCGAACCTTGATATCCCCCATCCATTCAGAGACGCCTTTTTGAATCGGGAAGAGGGCCTTGAAGCTACTGTCCTTAATGATCTGAATTCCGTTTTTCATTGTCTGCGCAATACCTTCCCCTTTTCCGTATTGCCAGATTTTGGCCTGATCTTCATTGATGCCCTGGTTCAGTTTCAGACCGGGCTCTACACCATACAGTCGATAGTTGAGTGCGAATTGGGCAAATCGCGTAGCGATACTGACATGCAGGTAACGATACTTGATATCGGCGTAGGTCCCCTGAGCCAGGCCAAGTTCAGGGATGGCTTCATTCAATAGTGTGTGAAAGGCCGGTTCACGTTCAGTTATTTGCAGGAAGTCCAGAACATGTCGATAACGTGCCAGGAAGGCGGCATAGGCGATTCGGAATGCAGCTTTACGAACACGTTCATCTGGGTATTGGTCAGCGTGACCATAGGATTGGCTGATGGAGTCAAGGATCAGTAGACGGTCGAGAAAACTGACCCATGTTGACCAGATTTTCAACCTTTGATTTCTGCTGACAAGGCGTGGTTTATGCTGCTTATTGGCTGGGAAAATGTCGTTATTCGTGGCCATGTAGCGGAGCGTATCGACCAGGCCCTGGCGCTGGATCCGTACGACCTCCGTATCATTGTCCATTTGGCGTTTAAGGGTCGGTTCAATGGGCGGGGAATTAGCAAAAAGCAGACTGGTTGTCGGAAGCACCGTTAAAAAGAGGACAGTCTGAATCAACTTTTTCATGGGTTACTTCCCCGACGGAGAGCGTCAAAGTAAAAACAGCAGAATCAGGCCACCCAAAATCATACGGTAGATGACAAAAGGGAGCATACCGATGTTTTCGATAAAACGTAGAAAATAGTGAATACAAAGATAGGCAGTGAGAAAGGCCAATCCGGCTCCCAGGCCTAGTGAAATCCAATCAGCGGGAGCCTCACTCTGGATCAGATCCAGGGTCAATAATCCACCGGACATGAGAATGGTCGGAATGGAGATCAGAAAGGAGAAACGTGAAGCTGCCTTGCGGCTCAGTCCGAGAAACAGTCCCGCAGTGATGGTGGATCCTGACCGGGAGGTGCCGGGAATAATGGCCAGTGCTTGAAACAGACCAATGAATAAAGCATCCAACCAGCGGATTGAATACTCATCCCGCTGGCGTTTACCGACTAAGTCGGCAATCAATAGCAGAATACCGAATCCGATAGTGGTCATGGCGATCACCATCGGTGAGCGCAGATCGGTCTCGACCAGGGACTTCATCAACAGTCCGAATAGGCCGACCGGCATGGTGGCTATGAGTATCATCCAGCCTAATCGTGACTCTTTGCTTCGGGCCGCAGGGTTGACCCATGAGTGAAAAAAGTCGTGGCTGATAGTGATTACTTCGTGGCGGAAATAACCAACTACTGCCGCCAGCGTGCCCACATGGACGGCAACATCGAAGGCCAGTCCCTGGTCGGCATAGCCAGTAACGCGAGGTGCCAGAATCAAGTGTGCTGAGCTGGAGATCGGCAGGAATTCAGTCAACCCCTGTAGTGCAGCAAGGATAAAGATTTGTAGCAGTTCCATTGCAGCTGTCTATTTCGTCATTCGTTTGACCATGGCGCAGCAAGCTGTTTTTTCTCCCAGGCGAGGGCCGAACTGGCGATGATCGATAAATCATCGTATTGGGGTGTCCAACCCAGTACTTCACGTACTTTATCGGCGCCGGCCACCAGTTCCGGTGGGTCACCTGCACGACGCGCTGCTTCAATGATGTTGAGTGGGGCACCATTGGCTTTCTCTACCGATTTAAGTAGCTCACGAACTGAATAACCATGACCATAGCCACAGTTCAGGATCGATGAGTCGCCACCCTGTCGCAGGTGATCCAGTGCCTTGACATGGGCTCCGGCCAGATCCTCTACATGGATGTAGTCACGTACTCCAGTACCATCAGCGGTTGGGTAGTCGGTACCGAAGATGAAGAAAGCAACACGCAACCCGACAGCCGCTTCGCAAGCCACCATGGACAGTAGGGT
>JAHXHN010000018.1 GCA_025656675.1 Candidatus Thiodiazotropha sp. (ex Codakia rugifera) | reverse complement strand
CTGAACTTATGCCATACCAGGGATTTGTCATGACACTTGGATTACATGGAGCCGATGGGCGGAATCGAACCGCCGACCTACTGATTACGAAAAGCTTCAAACCAAATTCACCTCTATGTGTTAACCTACATTTCCTTTTATTATCATATTGTTAAGTCTACGTTCAGTTTCACCGTGATAGATTAGAATTCTCTAAAATTCACGAAAAACGTAGCACCGGCGTATCACGGACTGACCTACTGATCTTTTACTGATTCGCGAATACGCCCCCTAAAAGGGAAAAAGGGATGACCAATAAGCTGAATTTCACCAAGGCCGGACTGGCGGCCTTGGCACCCGCCGAGCCGGGCAAGCGAGCCTACTATAATGACACCCGGGTGTTGGGCCTGCAGGTGCAGGTTACCGACAAGGGAGTCAAAACCTACTACGTTTATAAACGCGTCCATGGGCGGCCAAAGCGGATCAAGCTCGGGCGCTTTCCCGATATGTCACCGGCCCTGGCCCGTGACGAGGGGCAGATCTGCCTGGCCCAGATTGCCAAGGGGGACGATCCCATGGTCATCAAGCGCGAAAAGCGGGCCAAATCAGTCACCCTGGCGACCGCCTTTGAGGATTTTAAGCTGGCCCGCAATTCCCTCAAAGCAAAAACTCTCTATGACTACCAGCGGGTGATGAATGTTGCCTTCCCGGACTGGCAGAAAAAGGAGCTGATCCAAATCACGAAAGACATGGTCGCGAGACGTCACCAGAAGCTGGGTCGGGAGCGCGGGGAGGCCTATGCCAATCTGTCCTTGCGGGTGTTTCGCACGGTCTTTAATTTTGCCCGCAGTCGTTATGAGGACGAGGCCGGTTATTCACTCTTGCCGGAGAATCCCGTTCAGCGGCTCACCGCTACCCGGGCCTGGTATAAGCAGAGACGCCGGGATACCGTGATCACCCGCGCCGAGTTACCCGCCTGGTTTCGGACTGTGAATACTGTAAGGGCAGAGGTCCAAAGTTCTTATAATAAGGGATTCCCTAATAAGGGATCCTCTTATAAGGGAAATCATTATAATAATGCGGTCCCTTATAATTATAAGGAAACCGTCCTCGACTATCTCCTTATCATACTGTTCACAGGATTGCGGCGGCAGGAGGCCGCACAGCTCACCTGGGCAAATGTGGATCTGGCCAATCGCACCTTAAAGATCTTGGATACCAAAAACGGCGAAAACCACACCTTGCCGCTTTCGGATTATATCTATGAGATTCTCTCATCACGCCACAAGCAAGCCGACGAGGAGACGGTCTACGTCTTTCCCGGGGAAAAGGATAATCCCTACCTGGTGGAACCCCGAAGCATCCTGAGAAAGATCACACAGGTTTCCGGCATCACCTTCACTATCCATGATCTGCGCCGCACCTTTATCACGGTGGCCGAGAGTCTGGATATCCCCGCCTATGCCCTTAAACGGTTGCTCAATCACAAGATGACCAACGATGTCACGGCAGGGTATATCGTCACCGATGTGGAGCGGTTACGAAAACCGATGCAGATGATTACCGACTATCTTTTATCTGTCGCTGAGATCAAGCCGAGTGCGGATGTTGTGAAACTTCATCAAGAAGATAAAACAAGGAGTGCAGATCATGTCCCAAGAAAACAGCACTGATGCAAAGGACAAATTGTTAAAACATATGTGGTCTATTGTTGATCGAATGCAGCAGCATAATAAGTGGATTGATCAGCCAAATCATCCAGAGCTACCCATGATATTGGATCAGTATTTAAAACGGGATTTTTGGCGACTTCAAGAAGCCTTGAATCTAATACGGGGGTATCACCCCAGCCGAAATGGTTGGGGTAAGCGAGGCGATTTAACACTAGCAAAAAGTTGTGTTGGGCCAGGTGGATCGTTATCGGTGATCAATTCACAAGAATCTGACTGGGATTGGAAGGTGAGACCCAAGGCATTTGTAAAGTGGGCTGAAGAGAAAGGACTGTCACTGCACCCGGACATGAAGCATGCCATGATCAGCCCTGCGCGGTTGTCCAACCCAACACCGCAAACCAGGACGAAACAGGCTAATCGAACACGTAAAGCAGAGAAGGAAGCCAGGTTAGAAGCCCTCGTGTGGATGCGAAATGAAATCGATCAACGAACGCATGATAGAAATTGGGATAGCAGCAGCATCCCATCAACCAAGGATGATTTTCACGATGTATTCTACCGAATCTTCCCGGATATCGTCGAAGTGAAGGCAGAAACGCTGGCTGGCGATCTACCCCAGATTGGCATCAAATTCCAACCAGGACGTAAAACCAGTAAAAACAATGTGTTATCGAAGCTATTCAATGATTTAATCTAGGGGGTCAATGTTCACGAAAATCCCCTGATTCCGGACGAAAATCCCCCGCATCCCCCCAATTTTGTTCTTGGCATGATTCACCGAGAATCTTTGCCATGCCTGTATGTCCAGGTTTATCAATATAAGAAGAATAACAATGTATTTACCAAAATTATTGACACCCGAAGAAGTGGCAGAAATTCTCAGTGTGACTACCCATACCCTGGCTGTATGGCGGTGTGAAGGCCGCTATTCACTCCCTTATATCAAGACTGGCCGATTGGTGCGGTACCGGGCCGATGATGTGATGGCCTTTATCGAGGCCCGTACTCAGCAATCTCCACATCCTGCGCAAGCGGATGTAGGAGGGCGGTCATGAGTGATAACAAAGTATTGTCAATCAACACCCCTCAGGCATCAGTGTTAAACGAATGGGCAGATATCACACTGCCTGATGGCTATCTCTTGACGGAAGAGGGTGTATTCGAAGAGCGAAAAGGAGGACCCACATTGATCTGTGGTCCGGTTTGGGTTGACGCTTTAACACGAGACCACAATGGATCTGGTTGGGGGATGGTGGTGTGCTGGATTGACCGGGATGGTCGAAAACGCAATCAAGCCATTTCGAATCATCGTCTTCATGAAACGGGGGGTGGCTTGGCTATGATGTTATCACTTGTCGGTTTGATGATTGTACCGGGTGAAGAGCGTCGGGTGGCTCGTTACCTGGGCTGTTTTCAACCAACCAATCGAGTGTTGTGCGTGTCACAGGTCGGCTGGGTTGAAACTGATAATCAGCTAGTTTATGTCCTACCTGATCGGGTGATCAGTCGAGAGGAGACTACAGAGATCATATTTCAGCCGGAGCAACATGCACCGACTGTTGAAACCATGAAGTCGAATGAATCAGTTGAGTTGTGGCAGCGACACGTGGCTGAGCCCTGTAAAGGGAATCCCTATCTGGTGTTTTCAATCTGTGTTTCTCTTGCTGCTGTCATTCAACGCTTTGCGGGTACGGATAACAGTGGCTTCCATCTCTATGGCAACAGCAGCCGAGGTAAAACCACGGCCTTGCAGGTTGCAGCCAGTGTGCATGGGTGTGGAGCGGATCCCGGTGGGTCTGCGCAAACCTATCTCCTGCGATGGAATGCAACCCAAAATGCAATGGAGGGCCTGGCTGCAGCCCATAATGATGGCCTTTTGGTTTTGGATGAGATTGGATCCTGTCCAGCTTACGATTTTGGCAGGACTGTCTATGACCTGTCTGGCGGGCAGGGTAAATCGCGAATGAACAAAGATGCCCTTTTGAATAAACAGCGTCGTTTTCGACTACTTGCTTTGTCATCAGGAGAATACTCGGTACGGCAGAAAATTGAAGAGGCGGGGAAAACAGCCAAAGCGGGGCAGATGAACCGATTTCTTGATATTCCCATAGATAATGCAATAGTGGTCGATACTCATGGCAAAAATGCAGCAGATTTTGTCAACCAACTGAAACGGGACTGTGGCCAATTTTATGGTACGGCAGGGCCTGCATTCATCCAGGCCCTCCTTGATGAGTATAGCAACGAAGAAACCATACGAATTCATATCCATCAGTATATTGAGGAGTGGAAAGAGCTGATAACCCAAGGATTATCACTTGAGCCAGTACAGGCGCGTGCACTGGGTCGTTTGGCTGCAGTCAGTGCTGCAGGTCTCATGGCGGTGGAACTCGGCATACTGCCCTTTGAGATGGCCGACATTCAACATGCAATAGAAACGATTCGTGATGCATGGCTGGCTGATGAGTTTAATCTGCCAGAGGATATCAGAGGTGTATATAACCTACGGGCATTTATTTTGAGAAATCCTGACCGGTTCGGGTCATCAGAAATAGGCTGTGGCCAAGTGAGAAATCTGGCCGGTTATTATAATGCCGCAGAGGGTCTGTATTTGTTCACCCCTGAGGGCTTCAGAGAGGCCTGTGGCGGTATTCCTGAAAAGGAGGTACCTAAGGCCCTCATCGACCACCGTTTACTGCACAGAAATAATGGCAGTCACTTTAAGTCACGGATGAATATACCCGGTGTTGCAAAGCGATTGCAGGTTTATGCAGTACGAAAAGCGCTATTGGAAAGTGATAGCTTGTCATTGACTACCGGGTAATGGTGTGGATTGTGTGACAGGTGTGACATCCGGCTTGTTGCTTGATGATTATTCGCATAAATCAGTTATTGCAGTGTGACACTGTGTGGCTGGCTGTCACAGTCTGCCACACAGAAAAAACCAATGGGGGTGTGCTAACTTGCTGATTAATATAGATTATGCACACTGTCACACAGCACGAGTAGCAGTGCTGACTTATACTTCAAAGTGATTCATATTCGTTTTACATCAATTAAGATAAGCAAATTACGAAATGTAGTCGTCGTACGCCATGCGGTTAAATAAGGACTCGATACGATATGTCATTTTATGGGTGTCCCCGAATTTCGCGAAAGAAGTTGGCGTACGTCATGGGGTATAAGGGATGTCCAGGTTTTTATGAAATACATTTGGTGACCATTAATTAATCGATAATATTTCTGTTTCGATAGGACTCGAGATCAGCGATTAAAAATCTCAAAATACGTTTAGCATCATTCCTTATTTCTTGATGTGGAGAGTTTCTAGCTTGAGATGACCAATGCGCAATTGCATCTATATATGCGCGTTCAAGAAATGCTTGAGAATTAACTCTGTTAATGCGTATCGAGACAAAAGGCAGTCCGACCATAACATAGGGCCTCCGGTCTGAAGACCCGTAAACATCTCGCTGGGCCAACCATAGCGCTTGAGCTAGTTCTTTCCCGATATGTTTACTAAACAAACTTTGTCCTATCTCTTGTGCTTCAATGTCAGTAATGGGGAAAAGGGTACCGATATATGCGCGTGCACCCGCAAATGTAACGCGTTCACTAAGTTCGTGCCAAGACCAGCATGAATTGTTAAAAATAACTGGTACAGAACCAGGACCAAAGCCATGGCTAGTAAATAACCAAATTTCGTCATTGTAAAGACGTATGCCCATCGATCCGATTACACGAGATAGCTGTTCCTCATTTATGATGTATTTCTTGCGTGTCTTCTTATCCATCTCACCCCACGTTGTTAGGGCAGAACCAACTGGCAATGCCGCTTTGCCCGCATTGTCTCTCCAGTCTATACCGTCAAGTGAATGGAACCGATAATATTCAGTTACAATGTATTTATCGTTAAACGGGTCATGACAACAACCTGTTGCTTGATCAACTGTTAAATTACGTTGTTTCCCATCAGTATCGATGTATTGGTATGTGATACGCTTTCCTGGTGCATCTCCGGCATGACTTGAAAATACAATTACATCGTGTGGTAATAGGTCAAGCAGGAACTGGAGAAAGACACCGATAGCTGAAGGCCCTTGAGCAAGCCGTGTCAATGTGCCGTTTTTGTTAAGTGCTTTTTTGATTGTTGGAATTTCCGAACCAGCGACTGTATTAGGATCAATGAGCAGAGCTGTTCTTGCGCTCAGTGATGGTGACTGTGAGGCCCAAACTCCTTCTACAATATTTCGGGTGAAATCAGGGTAACGGTACATATGAGTCGTCGGTTGCTGAGGTAGAATTATACCCCATGGAAAGCCAGCGGTAATAAAAAGCACAGTTTTGTAATGTGTGAGCTCTATTGGTTCTAGGTGGATACGTGCTTTATCAACTATGGAATTAAATTCAACGCTTTGATACCCATTTTCTCCAAGAGCATAGATTTGTTCTATCCAGTCCGTTCGGTCAGTTTCATGGAGTTCAGGAAATACAGCATATGAAGCATCGCAAGCAAATGCTAAATTACTTGCAACAATCTCAGATAATTCATTACCTAGCTCACATGCGACGAGTAAGTGTGATCCTCTTTTTACCACATTTTGTTGTGGTGATGATTCAAGATCAAGGTGTAACTCTTTTCCTTCCAGACGAGCTTTGTAAAGACCGACTCCTAAATTCGAGAAACCCCACCTTAATTTGCCTACTGGTTTATTTTTAATGCCATGGAGCGCCTGTAAATGTTCATCATAGATGTCAGACACAGTGCAATTATTCCAACCGGAATGTAATGCATGTGTTGCTTCTGAATTTAATCTAGCCAATAGAACCTGTTGAGGCCTAATCATTTTAATTGAATTTCGACGTCGTAAGATTTCGTTGTCTGCATCAGGCCTGGTCATTCGTGGACCATCCAGAACTGGAAAATAATGCTTTTTACGCCTAAACAGAGATGAAATCATCGCTGCTATGATTGTATCGTCGGTGACTAGAACTGCTTTTTCAAATGACGGTGAGGTAAGCATGATAAAGCATTTTTGTTAATAATCTAACAGTAAAAATGGGTCAGAAAGCAATAATTTATATTAAAGAATGTTGCTCTCTGAACCAGGTATTCTCTATTACTGACCAACCATATTATGTGCCAATTCCCTTAAAGCAGCACGCTCACCAGGAGTAGCATACACATACATATGCACCCAAGGAGGAGTATATCCCTGGTGTACCCTGCTATCTGATATATATTTAACAATCATCTGTAGTGGTGGATTAATCCGACGCGGGCCCCATCCAAATTCTTCTGCCAGTTTTGGAGAAACAGCGACTTGTTCTGTCGCAGTTATTTCAACAACTCTGCGTGCAAGTCTTGCGACATCTAATGATGGATGCCAGCTATTCACATAGGGATCAAAAACAAAGAAGAAGTCAGCATTAAGGACCAACGAGCCATTCGAATTAGCGAATTGGCTAAGGAAACATACTTCGGCATTTTCAAGTTCACCGCACGCTTCATATATTTCGGCTTCTGAATACCCCCGAAATCGAGTAATTATTTTTTCAACTTCGAAGGGTTCAACAATACCTTCTTGTGATTCCCCACAAACATAACAACCAATCTCTATTGCAAGTTGGGAAAGCCTCACTGCATGGGAAAGCTGCTCTACGGTATTATCTAGTTCATTAACTCGACTCGATATATCATTTTGCCACGCCCTAGTTTGCGATTCTATGGCATTTGGAATAAAAATACGCCCCGCATATGTTGCTAAACTACCATAAAAAGGTATATCTGCTTCAATAAACTTTTCGAGCATTGTGCGAATCATATCAGTCCAATTAGATTTTGGTGGTTGTATGTCAGCCAAGGTCACATCCTGTTCTAAATAGTGAGACAATCTACCTGAGTACGCTAATGGTTGGGTCAGGTGCACGCAGCAGTAAGTCAGTTTGAGCCTGTTGTTACGTGAATATTCATTTTGGACCTTTCTTCTTGTTTATTTTTTTTGCCAACGCTTTTGCTTTTTTACTTTTGTTATCGAAGATTTCCCTCAAAACCGCATCCATGATTTCATATGCGTCTAGAACATCGTCGTTTGTAATTTCTTTTTTTGCATGACTGCCAGCGTTTCCTAGCCATTTTACAGCTAACAGCATGCACTTGAGGCCTTCAAACTTGATTGGAATTAAATTGATTCTTCTGTGTAAACTCAAAAAAAACCTTTTCCCCTTTTTAGTTCCTTGACGCTTGACTTTCAAAAAGGTAAGGAGGTGCTCAAGTGAAATCCTAAGGTGATTTGAAGCCGAGGCCGGGTTAGAGAAAAATAGCGAAAACGACTGATCTATTTCGCTCGCTATTTCTGGAGGTGTTTCATCTGGATATTTGAAGATTATTAAATGTGGTTCGAAATATCTTGGACTAAAAATTTCATCCCATTCTTGGACTGGCGTTTCGTTGTTATCGTAACCGCTATACCAATCGACAGAACCAATGCCATTATTGGCTACAATTTCTCCGCATGCATCATTTGAACACCTCAGAAGGCAGGAATACACATACTCAATCCACTCTGGCTCCCAAGCCTCATGGCTGTGTGCATCTTTTGACAACGTACGTTCTTCGAAATGAAAAGTGTTATCCATTATTCTCAAAACGCCATTGCAGCATGTTGGACATATCCAGTCAGGCGCTTTATCTTTTCCAAATGGTAGCTTGTATATCCTTCTATCCATTTATTTCTGTACTCCGTTTATGCCTATAAACTGTGGCCACGGTCGAAGTGTGAATTACAACACAACCGACCTTTGCTCGATTATTCTGAATTAAAGGTACCATAACTTAATAGAACCGCAGTAATACATTCATGCATGGGGCAGCGTGGAAACGGACATATGTTTCAAGGCAAGAAACTCAACAAGGTAAAACATCTTTAGCCTGGCATCTGATAAGGCGCTGCACAAATATAAAGTCTGTTTAAGTTAGCCTATAGTATCTAGAGCTTGTTCATTTGGCATGGAATCAAAGTACAGAAAAGGCCGGATAAGCATATTACCTAAATCAGAATAGGGTAAGTTTCTGGTGAACAAGAAACACTACGATAATCGATTATCTGCGTAGCACCGGCGTAGCACTGAAATCTTATAATAAGATAAAAAATAGGAATAACGTTATAACATATTGAAATATATTATAATAATGGAGCCGATGGGCGGAATCGAACCGCCGACCTACTGATTACGAATCAGTTGCTCTACCGACTGAGCTACATCGGCCGAAAGGCAGCAA
>JAHXHN010000017.1 GCA_025656675.1 Candidatus Thiodiazotropha sp. (ex Codakia rugifera) | reverse complement strand
GAAGATACCGGTATCTGCTACAATCCCGCCGTTTCCGGGCCCATAGCTCAGTTGGTTAGAGCAGGGGACTCATAATCCCTTGGTCCGAGGTTCGAGTCCTCGTGGGCCCACCAATTATTTCAATAACTTACAACTCATGTCTTTTTATCTATCTTTTTCATGTAGACACTATGTAGACACTTTCAACAATCACTAGAAATCTTTACTTGCTACTAGAGCGATAGTATTTTTTCCTACGAGCTGTGAGCGTAGGCCCTCAGCCCCCCTTCTAAAGTAGGTCAGAAAAGGCATCGGCATCATAAGCTGCCATCCATTAACGTTGCCTTCATCGGAGCAGGCGCGTTAGTAACTTCGTCCGCTGTAAGGCAATGATAGTACCTGTTTGAACCTAAAATGGGATTTCATCTGCTTTGTCCAAGCTTTTATCAAGTATTTTACAATTATGAAATTCTAGTTTTTTACCTGTTGCACTTTCTAAGTATCTTTTAAACCAGTTTCCTCTGGTATGGATTCCCGCGCAGCCATAAAGTTGATCATTTTGTTCATAGCCTTCCACAATTCTTGAAAACTCTTTTTCAGATAGACTGTCCGTAGTTTTTGTTAAGTACTCGAGTCGTTCTATGGCGTCTATATAGCTTGTAGATAATATAAACGATTCAATCAGAATACTCTTAAGTCTTCCTTCTTGCCCAATTTCGATAATTAATGATTTATGAATATCAGGTGCAGCATTAGTGATATTTTCGTATGAAGCTTTGAGGGCTTGTTTTGACCCTATAAAACCTTTGGGATTAATACTTTGTGTTTTTACACAAATTATTGGTATGCCTTTAGCTAACGCAAAGCCAACTTCTTGATTAGTCCACTCACTGTCATGGAAATCATCGGTCAAAAGCACAAGCATTACTTCCATTGTTGTAAGACCGTTTAGAATTTCTTTCACCCATTCCTTCATTGGCTTTATAACATCATGAGCAACGAACGCTGATATGCCAAAAGGCTCCAATGAGTTTGCGAGCTCATGGGCTATAGATTTGTGCTTATCACGGTGGCTTATAAATACTCGTAGATAGTTTTCTTTCCATAGTCCAGTACTTTGGGGTACGGGCTGTAGTTCATGATTGAAGGAAATTGAAGCTTGATAGTATGGATCAGAGTCATCTGCAGCTTGTACAAAAACTGCTCTAATGTATTCATTTTCTACTTCAGGAGTGGCCTTATTTAAATCTTGTTGTATGCGTTGGAAAATTACGTCTTGATGGTCTAAATCAACTAAACCTATAAGATCATTAGGGATAAAAATATACACATCATGTCCGTATGTTCCACCATTCCAATTGTCATAATCTGTTGCTACATCGATATGAATCTTTGCATTATCAATAATTTGTTTAAGCTCTCTTTCTTCTTTATTTTCGTAGTGCTTTTGAAGTCGCCTGAAAGCTGGAACTATTTTTGGAACTAATGCGTATTCAGTCATGAATATAATATCGCCTGATGTATTAAGTTATTATAAATTTGCTTACGTATTCTTTTTTGCTCTAACACTAATGATAAAGGGCCGAGGCGAAGCTGAGGTCCCAGCAGCTCCGAAGGGGATGCGACTTATTTTTTCTTGTTAAGTCCGTTTGCTTGCTGACTCACGTGGCAACGCATTCACAAAAACGATTTCTGATGCACTGTACCCATCTCTAACCTGCTGATTCTTTATATGAATCAGGTTATCTTCCTTTTCCCCCATCTTTCCTACATCAATCACTAGGAAGTACGCCGCATCTGTTTGCTCTGCACCTCGGTAAATTTCTAGCTGTTTCTCGTAACCATGCAAGACCTTTGGATTCGATGATAGTTTGATTTCAACTATGACCCTGCTTGAGAAACCAGCGGAGACTTTGAAGTCAACAGGGCCATTGCCGGTCTCTGCTTCAGGCGTAAGGTCTAGATCATTGCTCTTGCAGTAGCTATCGGCAACGGCGAAGAACAAGCGTTGAGCAGCCTTTTCCTTTCGATGTTTTTCTAGTTTTTCGTCCCATAACTCTCGCCAAAGGTCACGGTTCTCAACCAGAAACTGGAACTGATTAATTATTTGTCCCACTATTGCGTGGACAGATTCAAGATCCAATTTCGCATCTTTGTACGAGGAAAGATCTTTTGGATACTTTGCTGCAACTTCTTTGACCAAAGCACCCCAAAACACTTCCCCACCTAGATCCGACTGAATATCGTACGGGTCGCCTTTGGCCTGATGAAGCATTTCTAGTGTGGCCTCGAAGGCCTCTTTATTTCTAAGTGCTGATTCCTTGAGCCTTTGTTTTTCTTTTCTAGACATGCTCGCCCAGATTTCACCCACGTGATTGTTCACGCAATCCCTTAATGCTTCGTTTTCCGCCACAACGCGAGAGATATCACTCCAATCAGTGGCAATGGGGAGGTCTCTAACTATATCCGTGGGAACTAGGAGAAGAGGTTCGCTTGTTGCTGAGCAAGGGTTCGTTAAAAGCTGATGCTTCTCACCGTTAATCAGATGCTCTGAAGCTTCTATGCTAAGTTCGTTGATAACGCGATCATTGAAGGAGATTAGATCTGGGAGGATGATGTTTGTGGTCATATCACTAATGCGATCAGGACCAATTCCTTCTTCAAACAGCGCTAGAACCATGAACAGATCAATATCTGTAACGCCTAGATTGACTATTTCTTTCGCGGTTTCGAGTGTTGACGATATTAGTGACTTTCCAAATCCTGAACCCCTAACCGATCCTCCATATCCAAGGCATGTCCAAGAGACTTCGTGGAATTGAAAATGGCGCGTTGCATTCCTCCAAGCTACATCACCTGTCTCATTTGAGGCGATTAACAACTTGATTACCGTCTCAAATCGCGCCCGATATCGGCCAAGAGCTGATGTTGAGATTTCAGCGTGTACTGACTCTTCTAGCAACATCGGATCGATAAAAAGATTAGTGTCGGCGTTAAGAATGACGTTGACTATCCCCGCAGCGTTTACAGCCTCTGGAGCTATTCCAAATGCGGTAGAAAAATTGATCGGATCTTTGATCTTCGACATTCCTTATCCCTTCTTAGCTTAATGCCTACTTCAGCGGGCAATTGGAGCGCAGCGTAAACTGGTCCGCTACAGTTGTTTGTTATGTTTAAAACGGTAGATCATCAGGCTCTTCTAGCTGAATTACAGTTGCTTCTACTGAAGCTGCTAAACCCTCTACTTTATCTAGTAGGTCTAAAATTGATTGTTTGGATACATCAATGGCTTCACCTTCTTTGTTGTAGCCAGCCCTGTGAACACAGTCATGGCGCTTTACAACGTCTTTAAAAAGCCACGAGATATCGCCAAAGTCATGACCAAGAATATCCTTGAACATTGGCTTAACTTTCTTCAAGTCATGAAATATCAATTCTTTAAGGTAAGTAGCAACAGTAATCTTTAAGTTAGAGTGTTTTTCGAAAATCTCTTTGAGAGAAAAAGTTCGTTTGGAAAACTCAGGGTCAGTTTCGACCAGTTTTTTTGTAAGTTCTTCTGAATTTGTTACCTTGTGAATAAATACGCCAGCTAGGTAGCCTTCAATTGCAGAAACAACATGCCCATGTATCATCACCCATAGACTAAACAAGGTATCTACAGGTACGTCCACTTCAAGGAGAGTCCGAACGCTTTTTAGGTGGTTTTGAAGAATTTCATGGTGAGTTTTACTTTCGATATACCAGTAAAGTTCATCAGTCTCATCTTTAGGGTAGTACGGCATCCCATAATTTACATCAACTTCACCATAGTCAATCGAAGCCATTGCGCCATATAAGGTATTTGTGACTTGTACGATATACTCCTTGTCACACGAGTGACAAATCACTTCTTGCCATGAGTCTGTTTGGCTATCTTTATTCTTCTCAGCTGAAAATTCTGGATCTTGTACATAAACAATTTCTTCTACATGCTCGCCGCATTCGCAAGAGAAAGTAATATCCATTTGTAAGCTCATGACTCTCCTTTAAACATAAAGAGTATAGAAAAAGGTCAGCATTAATTTTAGTGTGATAAATGCTTTCAAAAATGCGTCCGTACGTGAATTTCAAGTTACTATACCTCTGCTAGTAATATTTGCGGAAGCTCTCCGATCCGTTTTTATTTATCAAAAAGTAATCCACACCTTTTTCTACAGCCTCAATGCCTAAATAAGCAGCGGCTGTAAGCCGTCGCGCTTGATTGCCTTGTATGGTGTTTTCCCGTTCCTTGTACCCCAGCCACTCACTCAGGTCGGTGTCCAGAACGCGAGGGATACCATCCTGTATTACCTGAAGGTTGTCCTGGAGATGTTAAAAGATATCCACAATCGATCAACCAAGAAATATAGTTATCCACAGGAAAAACACAATATATAGTGCACCGTAAAGCTATAGACATCAATATACAGTGTTGACAAACAATTATACTTTGCTATTTTATGGTTATTAGCACTCTCGAAAGTTGAGTGCCAATCAGGCAAATCTACTGTTTATATAGGAGAAATGTGATGAGTAAGGGCAGAGACCGGACAATTTCCCGCCGAGAAGATGGTTCTTGGGCTAATAAGCGTAATGATGCAGACAAGGCTTCTAGTCTTCACAGCACCCAGAAGGAAGCCATTGATGCCGCAAGGGATATGCTGAGCAATCAGGGAGGTGGAGAGCTTATAACCAAGGGTAGAGATGGTCGTATCCGTAGTAAGGATACGATTCACCCAGGAAATGACCCCTTCCCACCAATAGACACAGAACACTGAATGCTCAAATCTTGTTAGACCCAAGGGATTGTTCCTGGGTCTAACGCTTCTGTGAAATGTTCGGCATACACCTGAAAAAGGAGTATTTTATGTCAAGTAGAATCATTATTGGGGCAAACGAACGCAGCCTCTGTGAAATTGACGAAAGCTGGATCGTTCAACAGATTGTTAGAAGAAAACAGGATGGAACTCCAGTTTGCGTAGTCATTAAAATTGATATGAACGGTCACAAGCTATGACGCTTTCTTCTGGGGATTGTCCGAGTGGTAGTGGTAGTGGTAATGGACGATGGATCCCTAGCCCTTAGCAACAAGAAATCATTAATCTTTGGAATAAACATCATCTTGATGGAAACGTTATCAAACCTAGGGAGCTAATCGCATTTTTAAAGCAAATGCGTGAATAGTGCCTAACTAAGCGCACAAAATGGAGGCATGCGGTAACACCCACTAAATGACACAATATATCGAGAATGTATTTATTCCACAGCATTTAGTATCCCCGTACAGTTATTGACAGAACTCCAAGTTAATGAATTGTTACACGTTCCCACCCATCCCAATCTTCTGCATCTTGAAATAAAGCATTTGTTGCTTGAGTATCATAATCATTTAACCGACGTAATAACTTAATAGCTGCATTATTAAACCTTGCTGCATACAAATTTTTTAGTGCTGGTTCGAACTTCAGACCATCAGCTTTAAGTGCCGTCATTAACTGACCCCAGGCATTTCGATTGGAAGCACCAAACCCATGCCGATGAAACCACAGCCCCTTAGGCCACTTTTCCCGGCCTGCCTGCACCCCTACCCCTATGGCATCCCTGATCATGTCTGACCAGTACACACCTACAGTCCTGGCTTTGGGTGCGCGGGCATCTTTACCCACACTGTAACGATTGCCCCGGACAGGCCCTTGTGCGCCCTCTACGCCTTTGGTGAGGTAATTCGCTGCCTTCGCCATGTAGTTTGCTGCCGCTGCCGGTTTCTTGATCCGTTCCAGCTTGGCAAACCCTTTACCCCATGTTTTCTCAATCCAATTTGCCCATGCATGAAATTCATCCAACTTAACACACCAATTCATGAGGACGTGAATATGTGGGTTCCTTTCCCCTTGGCTGTTTTCCGGATTCTCGATTACCCAAACATATTGAAACGGTTTGCCCGACCCACCCAACGTGAATCCCTCACGCCATTTTATCGGCGTCCACCGATCGGTCGCTGTTGCCGTCTCAACTCTACCATTAAAATGCGGACCTTTCGCATAATAGCCGCCGCCACTTTGTTGCTTGCCGGCTCTCCGATAGTGGCCTTTGAATGTACGCCCGTTTCTATGTCGCTGTTGTAATGTATTCAGAAAATCAGTGACGAGATTCCCGATGGTGTTGCGATTTATATCATCTTCACCGCGCTTCATATGATCCCATTTTTCGATTTGCGCCCGCCATTCTTCATTGAGAGTAAGGGTAAGAAAGGTCCGGTATCCCTGCCCTATTAGGTGCTGATACTTTGCACTGTTCTCGATGGCTTTCTTGCCGCGATCAGATAAACGATCTGTCCATCGGTCACCCCAATGTTCAGGAGGTTTACTTTTAACGAGTGAATCTGTCTGGACAACTGCTTTCCATGTGGCTCTATCCGGTATTAATGGCGTATATGGCAAGCCCTCATCGGTCCGCTCAATTCCTCGCCATGACTCACAGGTAATGATTAAGCTTTGCCCATGTTTATTTAAATCCAGCTCAAGGTCAGAGTACTGGTCTTTGAATACCGGTAACGCAATATCATCATCCGGGATTACATCATAATTTTGAATATCATTTTCATTGTATGAAGCTTCTTTTGCCAGATCGTTTATTACATCGATTTCCCAGTTTTCAAACTGAGCTGTTGAACTTTTGGAACCTCCGACAAGACTAGGGACCGGTTGCACCGGTCCAGAGACGTAACCCAACTCATTGGCATGTAATTCATCCATGACAGACGCCCCTGACAAATTGAATTTTCTCATCGGCCCCACTGAGACAGATCATGCAACAGCCATCCAATTGGTGATTGATCACTTTGAGTGGGAAACAGGCCGAAAGGCCACATGTTAAGAAATTGATGAAACTACCACTGCTGTCTGGTGCTTGATGGCCACCCATGATGATTTTTTGGTACGTGATGATATACATCAAACCTGCTTTAGTGCTGGTGATGTTCTGCGGAAATTTTTGAAATAATAATCTTATAAGTGTTTTCTCACTTATAAGTAATTTATCGACTAAACATGATTTTTTTCTTATAAGGGATTGCTCTCTTATAAGGGATTCTGTCACACTTCTATTAGTACATGAAAAACCCCATACACGAGCACACCACTCTATTGAAAGGACCTTATAAAGCAGCCACTCTTTTAGGTCTCGACGCCATATACGCAGACACTGATTTAATCTGGGGATGATTAGCATTTCATACCCCACCAGCATCACTGGTCGAGCAACGAATGCGTGATTCGATGAAATCATTGAGATCATCGAGGCGATAGCGCACAGCACGTGAACCTATTTTGATGAAAGGCACTCGCGCACCTGCCCAACGATCCCGTTCTAAGAAAGCCTTGCTGACACCAAGAAGTTTTGCTGCTTCAGTCGTATTAAGTAGTGAGTTGTTCATTTCATTCTCCGTAAAACAGTTGATTACGAAGAACAATATAGACAGAGAACTATAGAGAAAGAATCCTTGTGCTAAGAAGCGATATATGGGAACTTGCAGCGATATATTTTTGCTAGCAGAAATATATAAGAAAACTTATTTAGCCCCCCTCTTCTCCTGTCCAATCCACATTTCAAGCCGTTTGACTGGCTCATCTGTACGTATAAGGCTTTTTAAATTTTCAGGGGTTTCATCCCATATCCGTGTTGCTGCATTTCGATTGGAGTGTTTTTGATAACTCTCTCGCCATCGATCGAGAACAAATATTTTAAGTGGCTCATATTTTTTTGCTTTTATTTTTCCTCCCTGGGATCGTGATTTCCTAATCTTGTTATCAGACTCGTATATAAATTGTCCTGCTGTGGCCGCCTCAAAGGCTTCTAGCAGGTAATCAATAAGATTCTGACCACCTGTGTGGATAAGGAGATCACCGGGATCATCCGAATTGACTTCATTTGTCATCTTATCGATTTCGTTTTGGAGTTGGACAGCCATACCAATACTAGCCAGTGACAAAACCGCAAAGTATTCTGGCCATGTCGCATTTTTAAACAGCTTTTGATCACTGATCTCAAAATCGTCCATATAGAGTCTGAGTGCATTTGCCTGTGTCAAGACATAATCGTCCTCATCAACACTCTTTACTGACTCTTCATATTCAAGCTTCGCACCTTCCTCAAGCATACAGACCAAACTATCGAAGGCATTCCTCACATCCCGGTCTGTGCGGTTTTTCAACAGCGCTCTCGCTCGAACAGCCACTAAATTGAAAAAGAAGCTATTTGGGAAACCCAGTGGGAGTTCTTCTATTAACGGTGTGAAATTGTCAAAGGCATCGGTGCTGATCATCTATTTTCCTTCAGGGTAGGCGTAGACGCGCTATCGAGCGTGCGGTTATGTTTCATTTGCAAGTGGCTTCCGTACTTCGCTATAACGCATGTAAGTCAGATCACCTCTAGCCACCAGCTGTTTTTCACCCACAAGTTTTCTGATTCTTTGTGAATAATAAATATCTGGTATACCCTCGATTCTACAGGTCAAGTCAAACATTGTTGTGGCTACAACCATAGCTACCTTGCGCCATTTATCATTGGTATTCGATAACAGGGCCATGTCAATTTCGAGCACTTCGTTATCGGTTAGCAGCCTCACCAATATTTCTTGTTCCGGTGTTAGCTTTCCATCCGGTTTTATGTCCAGGTCATCCATTCGCTTCACATCCAAACATAAGATTTTCCTTAACTTGCATGCTCTTTCATTGTAATTGGCACAATATTACTCGAAGTTGTGCATCCCGCAGCGAGCAAAATCGCCTGGGTGATTTTTTCCATGGGTGGCCGGAGCCTTTCCGGGTCCATGACGATATACCCCGCCGTCACATCATTGGGCATCTTGTGATTGACCAAGTGCTTGATGGCGTATTGGGAGAGTTCCAGACTCTCCCCAATGGTGATAAAGGTGCGCCGAAGGTCATGCAGGGTAAACGACACGCCAGACCACTCGATCACCTTGAAGAGCTGTTTTCGGGGCTCGATGATCCGTCCCCCGGTACTGCCGGGAAAGACATAGCTGCTCTCATGTTGCCCTTCCCTTCGTTTTAGTAACTCAAACAAGGTGTCGGAGAGCGGCAAAATCAGCGGTTCCCGGTTCTTGGTGTCGTTGACCCGGAGGGTACGGTCCACAAAATCCACATCGGCCCATTGCAGATTCATACCCTCTGAGCGGCGCAAGCCGGTCAACAGCAACAATATAAGATAATCAGCAATAGTCTCGGAGGTGGGGTCCCCCTCCTCTCGTAAACGCTCCACCGCTTCAAACCAGGCGGGTAGCTCGGATTTCTTGATCAGGGTGCGGCGGCGCTCCACCCGAAACCAGGCCTTGACGTGGGAGAGTCGGTCCACAGGGTTTTCAGGAAAGAGGGAGTGCCCTTGGCTGTCCTCGTACTGGCCCCGCGCAAAGTTGAAGACCGCTTTGAGCAGACGCATGGCGTTATTGGCGCGAGCCTGGGAGCGCTTTCCATAATCCCGGTGACGCTTTTGCACCATATCTTTGGTGATATTGCGAAGTTCCCGATCCTGCCAGTCCTTAAAAATCTCCTTCATCAGGCGGCGGTAGTCGCGCACCGTGGTCTCTTTTAAGGCAGAACGGACTTTGAGGTAGAGTTCAAAGGCCTCGCTGAGGGTCACTGTCTGCGTCTGCTGGTCCTTTTTCTCGGAGATAGGGTCCTCGCCACTCGCTACCTGTCCGAGAAATTTCTGCGCCTGCTTGCGGGCCTGCTCGGCGGTCAGTTCGCCAAAACGGCCCAGGGTCTTGCGCTTGACCTTGCGGTTAATACGCTTCTCGACCACAAAGCTTTTCGCTCCCCCGGAGGTCACACGCAGGGCAAAACCCTTGAGCTGATCGTCCCGATAGAAGACCTGCCCGGCGGCCGGAATCGCAGCCTGTTCAACTGCCGTCTTGGTGAGTTTCATGGAGTCCCCTAAAAATCCCTTGGTCCGCCGTGTAGACACTATGTAGACACTTTAGATCAAATATACGCCGATCTCTTCAAAGACCAGGGGACTGAGTTAATCGTATAAGTAGCGAGATGTAAAGGGATTTAAAAGAGTTTCAAAGTTATGTAGACAGGTTAAAAAAGGGACCGAAACGACTCATAATCCCTTGGTCCTAGGTTCGAGTCCTAGTGGGCCCACCAAATTCATTGAGTTCATCTGATCCAGCATCAATTCACTTTTTCTAAA
>JAHXHN010000016.1 GCA_025656675.1 Candidatus Thiodiazotropha sp. (ex Codakia rugifera) | reverse complement strand
CGTTACTATTTTTTAGAACTTAAGGCCCCCATCAATTCCATGCCTTTGCTAGCATCATGATTGGTATCTCTATGAATAACAGCAAGACACAAGCCGAGACTCCCAATAATACCACGCCGTTACGCCCCAGTTTTTCCCCATAATACCAACCGACCGCAATCCCCGATAACGCAATAAAAATCGATATTGTGGGCCTTACATACCACTCTAATATCTCTAAAGGCATTCCAAAGAAGATGGCAGCGCTTAGGAACGCTATGAGAAACGGCAGTAACTCCGCAATGTTCCTTTTCTTCATTCGTTATTCTAACGCCTAAGCTGTGGGACGCAAGCCGCTTCGCATGCAGCGTCCCACACGAGCGCCGTGTTAGAGGCGTTCTTGCTCGAAAGCTTAGATAATAGATTGCTCTTCACTTTTTCATTAGCTCACCAATATGAAATACAGACCCACAAGATTCACATACTCTAGAAGAATACTTGTGTCCCGCCAAATGGGCCAGGACAACTAGAACTACTCCAGCAAGAATTATTATTGCAATTGAATCTACAAATTGATGCAGTAATAAGGCAAGCACACCAGCAACTGTCCAGAATGCTATTTCTGTCGCTATGCTAGCGAGGCAGCCACCAAGAAAGCTGATTCGCCTGAATCTTAACTTGCCGCCACATTTAGGGCATTCCAATAAGTATTCAAACCTCTAACAGTTACGTTAACGAGACCCCCCTGTCTTGTTACTATTTTTTATGTGTTTTTTGCTTTTCATATTACTTTTATAAGGGCGCTTATGACCAGAAGTCATCAAGCTGTTCTATTCCGCTCTCGAAGAATGGAATGAACATCCTCTTATCTTGCGTACCTACCCGTCAGAAAACCAACCATACTTCCTAGGGCGATTGTCACAACTATCATCGGGATAACTGTTTCTGGATCAATCGCTGACATAAGTATCGTACCAGGTATCGCCAGCAGTGAAGCGACAACTAATCCTTTCAACCAGTCTTTCATGGGAAGTGATATAAAAGCAATCGTTGGACCCATCACCACCCAAAAAGATAACCCCGTGAGGGTAATATGCAAATCCACTCCTTGAATTAACCCGGGCGTAATGTCTATCAAGCCTGCAATAAAACCAATGGTGAATGATACCAATATCTTCTGTCTCATGATCAATCACCTGCCTAAAACACATAACAGTTATATTAACGAGACCCCCTGTCTCATTATACATTTTTAGAAATTACTCTGCCCACCATTGTTCTACAGATATAAAATATGTTGTAAAGCTTCGACCCAAAAGTTCTGTTTTCTGAACTTTTGTGGCCTTTCTTTTTAAAGATTTGTATTCAGAGCGAGTCTCTAGCAAATGAAACACTACTTCTTTATGACCCAACTCATTGGCCCAGCACATCAACTCTTTGAATATTGATATGCCAAAACCCCAAAATTTCTTAGAGATCACAATCGCAATTTCAAAGCCATTCTCATCCGGCTGTATTCCACACCAGCCTGCAAGTGTGCCACCTATAATTACTGCTCGAACGCGACAACCATGAATAGATTCTAACTGGCTCTTTTCTCTCATCCATTCTCTGACACTGGCTAGATCAAAAAGAGGATGATCTATTAGGTGCTTCCTCAGCGTTTGCTCATTAACAACCTGTAAAAATTCATCTGGATTGACCTCATTGAAATTTAAATACTTAATTTCACTCATATCTAAATATTTCTAACAGTTGTTTTAACGGGTCACCCCGACCCGTTATACATTTTTAGGCATTTTCGCGATCAAGCACTAACTCCATAGGGATAAATGTAATTCCATTTTCGGTCGTTGCATTTCCAGTTTTGCAAAATCCCATCTTTTGGTAGATTGATTCGGCATAAGGTGACGAATGAACGATTAGCTTCGACAGCTCTGGATCTAAAGCGCGCGACTTAGTTATAGATTGGGCTAGTAGTTTTTTTGCAATGCCATGGTGTCGGATGGTAACAAACAGCATAGCTATAGAATCAGGAGGGAAAAATTCCAGCGTACCGACTAGTGTCTCAGCTTGTTCCGCTACCAATACAAATCCTTTTGATTGCATCCGCTCTTTCATTGCATCAGGATTTGCAAAACGGAAAAACTCTTCTATACCGTCTTTCCCATAGTCTGAAGCTACATATTCATTGAACACCCGTGCCACTAAATCGCAGACCGCTTGCTCTTCACCAGTGTTCATTTCTCGATAGACAATAGGTTCCATAAACCTTGGTCTCAATAGTTTGTCTAATGCTTGCATGTGGGGTTGGCAACTGCAATACGAAGCGGTGCAGTTGGCAAGTCCTACACGATGTACCTACTATGTGAAAGCCCTCGTATCAAAAACAAGTAAGATTCGTGATATTTTTCCATTAGAAACCTCAAATATTTGCGACATTATCGTAGAGATTCCAGGCTTTGAAAATTGATATACCAAACAAGCAGAAGTGTTATTCTCGTATGCCTCTATAATTTTATATCCAAGTTCTTTTGGCGGATTAGCTATCAGCGATTCTATGTATTCTTCAGCTGTATTGAATTCATAAAATGGCCCTTTAAAAGAAAACTTGTCTGAAAATAGGCTTGCCAGCGCATCAAGGGATTCTCCACCATAAAATATTTCCATATATCTGTTTGCAAGTTCCAGTGGTGTCATATTCTTATTCGTTTATCACATAACAGTAATTATACGCACCCTACCGGTCCGTATAGCTTGATAAGCGGGAACTAATAATTACTGATAAGAGACTGTTTTTATTTAACATTGTGAATTCACTGCCTCGTTACTAAGATGAGCGAATCGGGACCTCGATTTACTTCTACCAATATAAGTCTATACGCTCATCATTTCTATGGTGATACAGTAATACCTGAAAGGGGCTACAACACCATCTTCAAGTATTGTCTGCTCCTGGCAGCCTTCACCCGTAGAAAAAAAGCTCAAAGAACTTCCGCTTATGGCAGATTAACGACTCTACACCTTACATGTTCTCATCTGCGACTGTAACGTTCTACGGCAATATTCATGCTCCTTTCCACTGATTGGTGGTATTGAATCACGAAGCAATAACTTGCTGAATAAAATCTGCCAACTCTAGACGCAATCCATGGAACAAAGGGAGAATAATCAGTCACAATGATTGGACTCGATCAGTCTATCTACGAAAGCCACTTCTTTCGTCGAACAAATGGCAGTACTATTTACAAACGTACGAAATATCTACATGCTGCGTAATTGTTGCTCGGCCATATCAAGCTCGAATACACAATGGGTGTTCCAGGGGTAGTATGGATGACGCACCCGAAATGACTGAGCATCCTTAATCTGACCGAAGCCTGGTTGGCTTGCAGCCTAGGCACGATCACTAACCGGTCAATTGCGGAAGCCTGTGTTTTTTAGGAATCGAAACTTGAACGCCCTATAAAGGCAAAGCTTTCTCGCCTCCCTGCGTGGGAACATGGGTTACTGCCACCTAAACCAGGATCACAACATGCTTTTTTTTTCATCCATATTAATGGTGTGCTCACGCAGTCGTGATACTCGTATACAATCAGTGATGTGCGGGCTGTTCGGGTCTTTTTTCGGATAACGTACACTAACGAAATACGTCTATTCACAACAGAGACGACTATTGAAGCGTATTAGACAGATTTATCTTTCTACCAGCTTTCTGCTTGTGATGGTGGTATCGCTGGTAGTGACGGTTTTTTTAGCCGTTACCGGTGAGCGCATAGCAGCAAAACATGCACCGCTGGTTGCTGCGGCAATGGAAGTAAAGTTGCATGCAACTTTGGGCCATCTTTGGTTCGAAGAGATTATCGCTGGTGACAGTCACGAGGACATTGAGGTCGTTT
Source organism: Candidatus Thiodiazotropha sp. (ex Codakia rugifera) (assembly GCA_025656675.1). Lineage (GTDB taxonomy): Bacteria > Pseudomonadota > Gammaproteobacteria > Chromatiales > Chromatiaceae > Thiodiazotropha. The sequence continues at coordinate 10,300 of JAHXHN010000016.1, read as the reverse complement.
GGCGACATCTGAGGCAGGCAGACTGGTACGCGTTAGCAATGCTGGAAGGAGGTAGCAATGCCAAGGGCATCTATCAACCGCTAGATGACCCAGTGATGCGCACCGAAATAGTTGCTGTGCGCGGGGCTCTTCATGACTTTGAATCGATCGCCCGGGCCCGACATGCTAATGCAGGGGTATCGTTTCCAGGATCGGATATTGATCAAATCTTTGATCAGTTGTTCAACAATTTTCTCGATAATGCTGACCGCGTCCAGACGTTGCTGCTCGCCCTGGTCAAACGGGATCTCTCGCATTTTCGCTATATGTCATGGCTGCTAATCGGACTCATGACAGCAGTACTGTTAGTCGTGGGATACTTGATCCTACGCCTTGAACGACAACAGACAACTCACTTGTCAACGATTGAAATCGTCAATCAGCAGATTCGCGAAAAAAACACCGAGCTGGACTATCTGGCCCATTTCGATAGCTTGACAAAACTACCAAACCGCACTCTTTTTGTTGATCGCCTGGCACGGGCACTCACGCACGCGAAACGCAAATCGGCACATGTTGTTTTGCTGTTTCTTGATCTGGACAGGTTTAAGTCTGTTAATGACCGACTTGGTCATGCAATTGGGGATGAGGTATTGACCCATGCAGCCAGCCGTTTGAAACGATGCCTACGTTCAGATGACTCGATCGCCCGATTGGGTGGCGACGAGTTTACGATTATCCTTTCGGATATCGATAGCCACGAGCAGGCGATCAACGCTGCCAAGTCTGTGGCTCGTTCAGTCACCGAAGAGATGTCAGCACCTTATGGACTTGACAAACAAATGGTGACGGTTACTGCAAGTATCGGTATAGCAGTCTATCCCGAGGATGGCTTAACCGGTGATGAACTTTTGATCAATGCCGACCATGCTATGTATGACGCCAAGGCCCACGACCGTGGTGGATTCCGCTTTCATTCTGCCGAACTGAATCGACGCGTCACACGACAGTTGACGATGGAAAGCGACTTGTACGAAGCCATTGATGAAGATCAACTTGTCGTATATTACCAACCTCAGTGGGACCTGCAGAAAGATACATTATCTGGGGTCGAGGCACTTGTACGCTGGCAACATCCGGTCAAGGGTAAACTGATGCCCAACGTATTCATACCGGTGGCCGAGTCGAGCGGCATTGTAGAAAGGATTGATGCGTGGGTATTGAGAACCGCTTGTCGGCAAGTGCAAAAATGGCGCAGCGAGGGCCTGAAGCCGGGCCGTTTGGCAGTGAACATCTCTGCCCCTCTATTCAGCCATGGCGACCTGTTCAAAATCGTTTCTGACGCCATCTTCGAGCATCAAATGCATGATGGTGAACTTGAATTGGAACTGACCGAATCAGCATTGCTCCAGGACGTCGACCATGCGCAGAAGTTAATGCAACGACTACGTCGGCACGGTGTTAATCTGGCTATCGATGATTTCGGTACGGGGTATTCATCAATGGCTTACCTGCGTGACTTTCCGATCACTACGCTAAAGATCGATCGCAGTTTTATTATGAATGCACCTGATGACAAGGCTGCGGGCGCAATCCTGCATAGCATGGTGGAACTTGCCACGCATACGGATAAGGTCATTGTTGCAGAAGGGATCGAAACAAAACAGCAGGAGCAGCTTGTCAGATCGTTAGGCTGTGAATTTGCTCAGGGTTTTCTGCTTGGCAAGCCTATGGATGCTGGCCAGATGCAAGCCCTTCTGATTGCTCAGACAGAGAAAAATGTTCGCTATCTGCCGTACAGTAGTGACTGATCTCTGAACGTCAACCAGACGAGTGGTAGGTGTGACCTGTTATTCTCAAGCGATTTCTGGCCAATCGATCGTAATAGTCTGTTTTTTTGGTATTACGAAGCCGTTATCCAATTAGTAACTCTGCACCTCGATTGTTCTCTTCAGTGCCTAAACCTGACAAGAGAGGCCAAACCTTCAGCCATGTCCTTTCAATAACAAAGAGGGCAATGCTGTAAATCTGGAAATAGGGGGGGTTACTCATGGACAGGCTTCCATGCTGTCTGTTCAGGACATAAAAAACATATTGACACGGCCTTCACTGGAATACTACGTATCAGAGAGAAGGCCGTTATGATCGGTTACTTAGTAAATTGGGATATTCGCATAGCCTTGAGCTTGATAGCCCGTAAGGGATACGAACGTATTGCCAACGGGCTTGATACCATCAAGAAGTGAATTATTTTCAACCTTGAACAACCTGGTGGCTACAGAACATGCTTCCATGCGAACCCCTTGTTTTTGAAGCGCTGCAAGCTGTGCTGCAATCTTGTCCAGGTGCTCAAAATCGGTCAGTTCCATCTGGTCACGGTTTTTGGATACCAGGCGTACGGACCGTCCACGAAAAGCCAGAATGACATCAGGCTCAACATTTTGACGGATAAGATCATCTACTGTTTGCTTAATAACAGAGAAGTAGAGCGCCATTTTTTCTGGCTCTGCCATATTTATATCGAATACAACCTTGCCTTTCGATACGCCACGCAATGCGTCCCTGTCGTCCGGCGCATCGGTTGCCAGAACGCCTAGCGATAGCATGACCAACACGGCTGCAGTCAAATAATTCATCATCTTCATCCGTTTTCTCCTATAGTGTAACGAACGTTCGTTCGGTATTTGTGAAAAAAATATTAGGCCTTTACTCCCCGCCAAGCGCAATCAACGACTTCATCAAAATATTCTGTTAAAGGTCGCTCCAAGGCTCCATCAAGTTGTAGATTCATCATCCTAAGGGCGCCGCCGAACATGGCAGTAGCTGCAACCCAAGGCTCCAGATCTCTGACCTCGCCAGCCTCTATGCCCTCAAGGACAACTGTTTTCATCGTCTGGAATGGCTTTGAAGAACAAATAGGTGCCTCATCAGGAAGATATTCTCTATGTTGGGCAAGCAGCACAAATTGCATATGCCTTGGTTGCTCAAGGGTCAAGGAGAACATTTTTTCGATAATAGCCCTGCTTTTCTCCAGGCATCCTCTCTTATCAAAGCATGCCGCTTCGATAGCCTGATCCATCTGTTGAAGCAAATCCTCATACAGTGACTTGGCTAAGGCCTCTTTATTCCGGAAATGGTGATAGATCGCCCCAATACTGACCCCTGCAGCACGGCGAATATCGTGAATCGAGGTATTGAAATATCCCCGTTCGGAAAACAGTTTCAATGCCGTGTTAAGCACATTCGCTTTTAATGCTTCACCGCGTAGCACAGTTTTTGAGGAGGTGACCATGCGCTAAGCATACCGAACGTTCGTTCGGTATGCAATACGGATGGTATTATCGATGTCCACTATTGACCCGTTTAAGATCGTACTTAATGGCAGCGAACCGGTTACCAGTATGATTTTGTTTTGTTCGGCCATCTCAAGTGCATCATCTACTGCGACTCCTCGCTATCTCACTGTACTCTCAGGCTTTGTGTGACCGAGGTGCAATTGCACAGCGGGTAGATTATAAGTCTGTTTATCTCTTAGGCTGGCGTTGATAGGATGAAATGAGTGGTTCCATAGATCGACGGGTCAATGCTAATCATGTCAATCCGCCCCTTCACAATGCGGGCACACTCCCGTGTAGTGATATGAGCTCCGGCCATGACCTGACGCCCGAAAAGCCACGAACCGACACGGAGATTACCTAAAGCAACCCGTAACGATTTGCTTGATCAGATCGATGCAGTCGGTGCGCTTCCTGATATCTCACACGTTCTGTGCCTCGGAGGACAATCTGTTGAAAACAGCAGTTATGATATGCAGGTCTCGCATTTGACTTTACAGGAATCATTTACTGCATTCGTGCTTCATTGAACCTAGGCGTTGTCACACACAGTATGCCGTTAATCGAAGAGAGAAGAGATATGATCAAATTTGTTATGTGCATTACCAGACATCCTGATATGACGCGTGAAGATTTCAAAGACTATTGGATGAATAAGCATGGCCCGTTCTTTATGAGTAATGCTGATGCGATGGGTGCTAAAAAATATGTGCAATCGCACACATTAAACACATCTTTGAATGAAGCGCTCAGAACATCGAGGGGAATGATGCCTGAATATGATGGAGTTGCTGAGGTCTGGTTCGAGTCAGAAGAGGCCCTTATGGAAGGGATGAGTTCACCTGAAGGCGAGAAACTGGGTGCTGCTTTGTTGGAGGATGAGGGAAATTTTATTGATCATTCGAAGTCTTCAGCATTTATTGTTAGAGAGTATGAATTTTAAGTCGTAACAGGGCGCTCGTTCGAAGGCGAATAATGCGGCACTTCATTTACTGCCTACAGCGAGAACATTACATGCTTTAAAAGTCTGACTATTCTTTACAATAGATACGGGTTTAAGGTTCGTGCAGGCATGAGGATCGATGATAATGACTCGCCAAGATAGCGGCATTCAAAGTACGGTATAAGTGGATTGTGGCTTGTCCGAAATGCGGAAATCAATCAACCATAAATAGTGGCGTAGTTCTTTCTTGGCTGACGGAAGAACTGGTGGAAATATCGCCAGAAGAAGATTCAATGTATTTCTATGAGTAAGATGAGGCCATCTTCCTGATAGAAGAGATGACCCAGATATTAAAAGCGAAGTCACTAGTAGAGTGGCAGCAGAGCTTAATAAAAGAATTGAGTTATCTGTTGGGTTGGATACAAGCTCAATCATAGATTACATAAAAGAACAGGGTTATCCTATAATTGGTTAGCCACCAGCCAGTATGTACAAGGTGCTGTTGCTGGACTGTTATTCCGCTACAAGCCCCACATGTCAGGTGTTATAGTACAAGCGTATCGAACCCACGACGTTTTGGAAAAGACAAAATTTCGAGCTGTATAACCGGTTTACAAAACAAGCGCTCTCTGAACTCATTAGTTAACCAATACGACTATGCGAAATTTGCTTTTTATATTATTTGTTGTTCCTTTGTTCTCTCATGCGTATGCGTCTGACACGTTGCAACGAAGTGATTTGTCTCAGCTAGCTGCTTCGGCAAATCAGGAAAAGCTACCGATTCTGCTTATTGTTTCTCAGCACCATTGTCCTTTCTGTGTGCGGCTAAAGGAAGAAATTATTTACCCCATGCAGCTTAGTGGCGATTATGAAGACAAAGTGATCATTGCCGAGATCCTTCTTGACTCGACCAATACTATTCTCGATCTGGAAGGCAACTCGGTGATGCCTGGTGAAATCGGCAATTCTTATGAGGTGTGGGTGACGCCAACACTGCTGTTTCTAGATCATACGGGTAGAGAGATTCACAAACGCATGCTGGGCGTGAATACCATTGAAATGTACAGCTATTATCTGGATGAGTCTTTAGCTGCCGCATTAAAGGCTGTGCGTAAAGGTGACCAAAGCTATGTTCCAACGAATAAGGATATCCAGGGCGATGCACCAGGTTTTGATCAGTTATACTGACGCTGGTTTAATTCTAGCCATACATAGAGTGGTTAACTTACAAGTGCGTCAAATAGAACGATCGTAGGCTCGCACCTATTACCCAAGCGTTAGAATACTATAAGGATGCATCATATTCTTCGCGGCATTTCTCGATCTCTTGTCTATGTTTTTGCTGCCACTGATTAATTTCCCTGTATATATGGCCAATACTTAACCCAAGCGTTGTAATGGAATATTCAACGCGAGGAGGTACTTCAGGATAAACCTTTCGGGTCACAAGACCATCCCGTTCCAGCTCTCGCAATTGTTGTGTGAGCATCTTCTGCGATATCTGTGGAATCATGGCTTTCAGCCGATTAAACCGGATAACTTCATGCTGCCCTAGTACATGCATGATCATACTTTTCCATTTTCCACCGATAATCAACAGTCCATCTCGTATACCGCAACTGGTTTCGTCGCAGCTTTTCTCTGTCCCGTTATCGTTATTTACTTCCATAGTTACCAAATGGTGCCTACTTGTATATATGTACTAAGCATATAAATTATACCTCACAATTAGTTAAATCAACCTGGAAATAAAAAATGAAAAATATCTTTAGTGGAAAAAATGCAACGATGTTATTGATTGATCATCAGGTGGGTACAATGGGTTGGGTGGGTTCGGCTGAATTAAGTACGATCGAAATAAATACCATTGTGCTGGCCAAGGCTGCCAAAGCGATTGGTATGCCATTGATCCTGACATCCAGTCAGGAAGATCAGGCGCAGGGTCTGTTGTTTGATGAATTACAAAAGGTTGCGCCGGATGAGTACGCCAAACGCATCCAAAGAGCCGGTAAGGTTGATTGTATGATGGACAAGGATTTTGCGGCTGCCGTTGAAGAAATAGGCCGGAAAAAACTTATTATGGCAGGCATCACAACCGATGTGTGTATTGTTTATCCTGCTATTACCGCAGTCGAGAATGGTTATGAGGTGCAGGTAGTTGTAGACGCTTGTGGTTCCCCAACAGCAATCGCAGACCAGATGGCCTTACAGCGAATGGAGAAAGCGGGTGTAATACTAACCACCACTAACCAGTTGATGGCTGAATTGGCGCAGGATTGGAGCAGTGAGGATGGCGGCAAGCTGATAGGGATTCTTTTTCAGGATATTCTTTCAAAGATGTAATAGCATATATAACGTTCATCAACTAAGGATTAAGTGAAAAAGAGTTGCTTCGACCATCAGCTGACGTTTGGGGCTGATGCAGGGAGTTACCGCTTGATACGGGAAAACGGAATTGATGTTCCATGCGTTGTTACAGCTGGCACAGCTGTTTCTGAGAATACTGGTGGTACGGCTGCCCGTGTGTGGTGTGTGGAGCGGCCCCTGGGAACCTTCGATACCTAGCGGTAGTAGGTCTGTTGAAACATGTTAACCTTCAGGCACTCTTTCTTGACGTTGATCTTTTCATCGACTTGCTTCTGAAAGAACGCAATCTACTCCGCCATAAACAGGACATCTGTTTATGTCTTCCTCGTCTTGCCTGCATGGTACTTTATAAAAAAATACTTTCCTCAAGCGGTGCTATAAGCTGGAAGCAACTCACACTCTGCCGACTTGCCGTGACTTGATGCTGGTAGGGGCTAGTTAATGCCCAGTGCGTCCAACGCTTCCTTTTCTGTGTTGAACGTTTCGACCATCGTTCCTCTATTATACGCCACAAGGCAAGAGAACTTGAGAAGTTCGCTCGACTCTATCTGTTTGTTGATAATGACGCTGATCCGGGGATTTTCAAAAAATCCTGCCTTATTGAACGACTTTCCGAATTCATAGTGGTCTAGCATCCATGCGATGATCACGACATCCCTGTGGTCGACCAAAATTTTGTAAATGCTGTTGGCATTGCATACATGAGCGATCTCTTTGCGTACCTCGATCCGGTCTGTGGCATTGAGTGCACCATGTAGTGTCACCCTCACAAATTGGTGGGAATCAACAACGATATCTGGGGTCATGACTTGTTCCTCAACACTCATACAATATACAGCTTATTGGTGCTGGTCGCATATAGTTGCATCACATTATAGCAGCAACTAGTTGCACATGCAAGCTAATTGTAGTAACTTGTTTCTAATGAGCGCTATTGAATGCGTTCTAATTTATTCACAAAAACACAGGCAGGACATCATGGGTGAGGAACGCATTGTTATTTCAGCCAAAATATCTAAGGATGCGGCTGAAGGGTGGCGCAACTTTTGCGATGGAAATGGAATTTCACTAACTGCAATGCTTGAAGTTGCCGGGTTGGATTTATTAAAGGAAACAGTCCCACCCCGCATCAAGGAGAGACTGAGAATGGTTGATGATGCCCGTGAGGTCGACCGGCTGCGTCGTATGCGACAACGTAACTAAGCCGGCATAATGGTGGTAAAACAAAACATGTTCAGCCAGGTTGCACGTAAAGCTTGAGCTTTGGCTCGCTTGATCAAGAAAGTCTACGAAGTGAAGCCATAAAATTTGTCTCACTGCAGAGGCGAGATGTGTTTTTTAACCGACCATCGAGTAAGCGCCGGTCCTCTTAACTTCCCAACCTGGTTGTGTAGACGTTAAGGTTAATGACCACTCATAGTCAGAATCTGCAGCTTGTCATCACACATAAAAAGGGCTGCTTTGGTCGCACTTGAGAATATAGAGGATGACTTTTGTCTATGGTAACTTTATGGTCATAAAACGGCCAGCAGCGGAAGATCGAACTTTATGTGGTTTGAGAAATCAGGCACCCTAGAGCAGACGTACGTTTTGTGCGACGCAATAGTCTGTAGTCGACCCAAATCGGACACTCCCATACGGGGACCGCACTCCCTCTACCACTCAGCACCCCTCAAATATTAACGAAACAGGTAGTCGGCTCCGCAGAGACGGCATGCCTATAACCCATCATACGCCGCACGCGAGCGTTCGATGTTTGCATGGTTGTTCGCAGCCCAGGACATAAGCGGTTCCAATATCCCAACCAGTTGATGGCCTTGCGCGGTCAATTCGTAGGACACCGCAACCGGGGGACCAGGGTCGACCGAACGAGTCAAATATCCATCACGTTCCAGACCACGAAGTTTCTCGGTCAGGACCCTTTGCGAAATACTGCCAAGCTTTCGCTTGAGCACTCCGAACCTCAGTGCGCCATCTGACAGCTCCAGTAATATTAGAACTATCCATTTGCCTGCGATCCCTACAATCACTTGCCGGATCGGACAATCAGTTACGTTTTTAGACATGGTTACTCAAAGCATACTTGGTTTGGTGTAAGTGCCTAATTGACACTTGGTATCAATAACATACCATAAAGTACAGTGAAATTTAACCAAACAAAGGAAGCACAATGAGCAACACAGAAAAAGCAAAAGCCATCATCGAAGCTTTTAGCACCGGATCATCTGAGGTGCTGAATTACATCAGCGACGATGAGTATATCCAACACAATCTTTCGTTCGCTGACGGCAAAGCCGCGATTAAGGGTTTCTTTGCCGACAAGCCGACAGGGATCGACATTACCGTCCATCGCGTTCTGGAAGACGGAGACTACGTCGTCGTGCACAGCTCCTATGGAGGCGTATGGAACAACAACCAGCCGCAAGTCGTGTTTGACGTATTCCGCTTTAAAAACGGCCTGGCCGTTGAACACTGGGATAATTTGCAAGACTGGGTGGATCCGGCTGACACGGCTTCGGGTCGTTCCATGGTCGATGGCGCAACGGAGGTGACCGATCTGGACAAGACTGAAGCCAACCGTGAGCTTATGAAGGGGTTCCTGGACCTTTTGTATGGCAGAACGTCGGGAGAGATGACGGAATACATCTCGTCAACGCAATACGACCAGCACAACCCGAATGTTGCCGACGGTCTGGAAGGATTTGAGGTCGTTTTGAATAAGTGGAAAAAAGATGGAGTGACAATGACTTATGATCGTACGCCGATCATCATTGTACAGGGCAATTTTGCGTTTACCGCTTCCGAAGGAAAGTTAGGCGATCAACCCACTGCGTTTTATGACCTGTTTCGTTACGAAAACGGGCTAGTTGTCGAGCATTGGGATGTGGTTGTAGATATCCCGCCCAAAACCGAATGGAAAAACAAGAACGGTAAATTTTGATCATGACTGCAGGCGTTCAACTCATCTATCTGATGGACCCGCATTGCGGGTGGTGTTTTGGCTATTCCGGCACCATTCAGAAAATCGTCGCTCATTATCAGGATGACGAGCGCCTGAAACTTTCCCTGGTCACTGGCGGGTTGATGCACCCCGCCATTGCCACCGGGCCGGAGTTCGGCGAAGAAAAACGTCCCATCGCAGCACGCGTCGAGCAGATCTTCGGCGTCAAGTTCGCCGACGATTACTTCTCCAAAGTTCTGGGATCCGGGCATCTGGGCAGCTTGCTGCCCTGCCAGGTGATCAACGCGGTCAAGACGACAGCGCCGGAGGCTGTGTTTGACTTTGCCGCGCGTCTCATCGACGCGGCATTCAAAGAGTCTCGCGACATCTCCAAATTGTCAGTTTGCCTCGACGTGGCTGGGGAAGCGGGCTTCGATATTGAAGAGATCAGGTCTCTGGTTTCGTCACCAGAGGTCAAGACAATGACAGAGGATTCGCTCTATTTTGCGAAGCAGGTGGGGGCTGGATTCCCCTCGCTCTTTTTAAGATCGGGCGACAGTCTAACCCATCTTGGAGGCTCTGAACTCGACTTGAAAGCGCTAGAGGCTAGCGTGGAACCCAGGTTAACTTAAACAGAAAAAGGGGTCAGTACCCTTTAACCGATTTATTCAATGCAATCATACTTTATTAGCTATCTGAACATGGATGTTCAAATGCCAAGAAAACCCCGTTTTT
>JAHXHN010000015.1 GCA_025656675.1 Candidatus Thiodiazotropha sp. (ex Codakia rugifera) | reverse complement strand
CTACGGTAACCGGTACATCTTCGTTAGTACCCACTGTGTCATCGACTGCAATCGGCGTATCGTTAACACTACCGACTGTGACCGTTACGGTAGCTGTATCCGTACCACCATTGCCATCATCGATGGTGTAGGTAAAGGTATCCGTACCGTTGAAGTTCGGATTCGGCGTATAGATGGGATTGCCGCTGACCGGATCGATAGCCACACTACCGTTGGTACCCTGAGTAACCGATGTGACACTCAGGGTATCACCGTCCGGATCACTATCGTTCGGCAGCACATCTACCGTAATTGGATTATCTTCTGTTGTATTGACAGTGTCGTCTACTGCAACCGGTGTATCGTTAACGCTACCGACTGTGACCGTTACGGTAGCTGTATCCGTACCACCATTGCCGTCATCGATGGTATAAGTAAAGGTATCCGTGCCGTTGAAGTTCGCGTTCGGCGTATAGATCGGGTTACCACTAACCGGGTCGATAGCAACCGTGCCATTCGTACCCTGTGTAACCGACGTGACACTCAGAGTATCACCGTCCGGATCGCTGTCATTGGGTAAAACTGCTACGGTAACCGGTACATCTTCGTTAGTACCCACTGTATCATCGACCGCAACCGGCGTATCGTTAACACTACCCACAGTAACAGTAACCGTTGCGGTATCGGTACCGCCATTGCCGTCATCGATGGTGTAGGTGAAGGTATCCGTACCGTTGAAGTTCGGGTTCGGCGTATAGATGGGATTGCCACTCACTGGATCGATGGCCACACTACCGTTGGTACCTTGCGTGACAGCAGTAACGGTTAGCGTATCGCCATCCGGATCACTGTCATTGGGTAAAACTGCTACGGTAACCGGTACATCTTCGTTAGTACCCACTGTGTCATCGACTGCAATCGGCGTATCGTTAACGCTACCGACTGTGACCGTTACGGTCGCTGTATCGGTACCACCATTGCCATCATCGATGGTGTAGGTGAAGGTATCTGTACCGTTGAAGTTCAGGTTCGGTGTATAGATGGGATTGCCACTAACCGGGTCGATGGCAACCGTGCCATTCGTACCCTGCGTGACAGCAGTAACGGTTAACGTATCGCCATCCGGATCGCTATCATTGGGTAGCACATCGATAGTTACAGGCACATCTTCATTGGTACCTACAGCATCATCAACCGCCACAGGCGTATCGTTAACGCTACCAACTGTGACCGTTACGGTCGCCGTATCGGTACCCCCATTGCCGTCATCGATGGTGTAGGTGAAGGTATCCGTACCGTTGAAGTTCGGGTTCGGGGTATAGATCGGATTGCCGCTGACCGGGTCGATAGCAACCGTGCCATTCGTACCCTGCGTGACAGCAGTAACGGTTAATGTGTCTCCGTCCGGATCACTGTCATTCGGCAGGACGTCTACCGTAATTGGATTGTCTTCTGTTGTATTGACGGTGTCATCGACTGCAATCGGCGTATCGTTAACACTACCCACAGTAACAGTAACCGTTGCGGTATCGGTACCGCCATTGCCATCATCGATGGTGTAGGTGAAGGTATCGGTACCGTTGAAGTTCGGATTCGGCGTATAGATCGGGTTACCACTGACCGGGTCGATAGCCACACTGCCATTCGTGCCTTGAGTAACCGATGTGACACTCAGGGTATCACCGTCCGGATCACTGTCATTGGGTAGCACATCGATAGTTACAGGCACATCTTCATTGGTGCCTACTGCATCATCCACAGCCACTGGTGCATCATTCACACTACCGACTGTAACCGTTACGGTAGCTGTATCGGTACCCCCATTGCCATCATCGATGGTGTAGGTGAAGGTATCGGTGCCGTTGAAGTTCAGGTTCGGCGTATAGACTGGATTGCCACTCACTGGATCGATGGCAACTGAACCATTCGTGCCCTGTGTGACAGCAGTAACGGTTAGCGTATCGCCATCCGGATCACTGTCATTCGGCAGCACATCGATAGTTACAGGCACATCCTCATTGGTGCCTACTGCATCATCCACAGCCACTGGTGCATCATTCACGCTACCGACTGTGACCGTTACGGTCGCTGTATCCGTACCACCATTGCCATCATCGATGGTGTAGGTGAAGGTATCTGTACCGTTGAAGTTCGCGTTCGGCGTATAGATCGGGTTACCACTAACCGGGTCGATAGCAACCGTGCCATTCGTACCCTGTGTAACCGACGTGACACTCAGAGTATCACCGTCCGGATCGCTGTCATTGGGTAAAACTGCTACGGTAACCGGTACATCTTCGTTAGTACCCACTGTGTCATCGACTGCAATCGGCGTATCGTTAACGCTACCGACTGTGACCGTTACGGTCGCTGTATCGGTACCACCATTGCCATCATCGATGGTGTAGGTGAAGGTATCTGTACCGTTGAAGTTCAGGTTCGGTGTATAGATGGGATTGCCACTAACCGGGTCGATGGCAACCGTGCCATTCGTACCCTGCGTGACAGCAGTAACGGTTAACGTATCGCCATCCGGATCGCTATCATTGGGTAGCACATCGATAGTTACAGGCACATCTTCATTGGTACCTACAGCATCATCAACCGCCACAGGCGTATCGTTAACGCTACCAACTGTGACCGTTACGGTCGCCGTATCGGTACCCCCATTGCCGTCATCGATGGTGTAGGTGAAGGTATCCGTACCGTTGAAGTTCGGGTTCGGGGTATAGATCGGATTGCCGCTGACCGGATCGATAGCCACACTACCGTTGGTACCTTGAGTGACAGCAGTAACAGTTAATGTGTCACCATCCGGATCACTGTCATTGGGCAGCACATCGATAGTTACAGGCACATCTTCATTGGTACCTACAGCATCATCGACTGCAACCGGCGTATCGTTAACGCTACCGACTGTGACCGTTACGGTCGCTGTATCGGTACCACCATTGCCATCATCGATGGTGTAGGTAAAGGTATCTGTACCGTTGAAGTTCAGGTTCGGTGTATAGATGGGATTGCCACTCACTGGATCGATGGCAACTGCACCATTCGTGCCTTGAGTAACCGACGTGACACTCAGAGTATCACCGTCTGGATCACTGTCATTCGGCAGCACATCGATAGTTACAGGGACATCCTCATTGGTGCCTACTGCATCATCGACAGCCACTGGCGCATCATTCACGCCACCAACAGTCACAGTAACCATTGCCGTATCAGTACCACCATTGCCGTCACTTATGGTGTAAGTAAAAGTGTCAGTTCCAAAAAAGCCGGTATTCGGTGTATATTGAAATGATCCATTGACAATTTCTACGAGCGTACCATTCGCTGGCTGGGTATTACTTGTTACACTTAACTGATCATTTTCTGGATCAGAGTCATTTCCTAACACAGAAATTGAGACAGGTGTATTTTCCTGTGTTGATACGGAATCATTGACTGCATCGGGCGGATCGTTGACTGGTGTAACATGGATAATCGTGACGGCAGTACCACTATTACCATCACCATCATTGAGTGTGATATTGAGAAGACGATCCACCGTTGATGGATCATCGCTGGTATTGCTGAACCTTACAGCCTGAATGGCCTGTTCATAGGAAGAGAGGGCTGCTGTTCCTGTTAATGTAACTGTGTTACCACTGACAGTTGCAGCGATGCCATTTGGCAAGCCACTCACGACCAATACATCTGATGCCTGAGGGTTGGTTAGAACAATGGTCGCACTCTCAATGTTTTCATCATCAACATCTACAATTGCTACATCATTGTCTGCAATAGAGACTGCTGCACCATCTTCAATAAATGTTGTTTCATAACCATTGCCTGAAGCACTGCTATCCAAGTCGATTTCCGCAACATCGTTGAAACCTCTAACTTCAATGCGCGCAACGGCTATCTCACTATCGAGTTCACCATCATTGACCGTGACATGGATGACCCGGGTCTCCCCAGACGGACTATTGCTCGTATTTTCAAAGGTGATGGAACGAATCGCATTTTGGTAGTCAACCAGTGAGCCCTCACCGGAGATAATGATGGTATTACCGGAAACTGTGGCACTCAGTCCAACAGGTAATGCGCCATAATCGAGCACATCCCCCTGATGGGGGTTGGTCAGCGTCACTGTCGCACTCTGTAACGCCGAATTGTCGACATCCGATACCAAGGCATCGATATCAGCTATAGCAATTGCAGCTCCGCCTTCGGTGAAGGTTGTGAGATAGTCATTTCCATTATCAGTAGTGTCATTGGCATCCAGGTCGACAGCAGGCGGATCATTGACTGCTTGTACTGTAATTGTTGTGATTGCAGTATTACTGTCAAACTCACCGTCATTGACTGTTACTTCAATAATACGTGGTGTTTCATCGGGATTACTGTTGGCATTAGAGAATCCAATGCTTCGAATAGCCTCAGCGTAGGCTTGTGGAGAAGCAGTACCAATCAATGTGACTGTTATTACACCAGGAACGCTGGTGTCCACTTCAACACCTAGTCCGGTTACAGCTGAAACATCCAGTTGATCGCCTACTTGTGCATTGGTGAGTACTATCGTTGCGCTTTCAAGCAAGGTGCCGTCAGGATTGGCGACCTGTATATCAGCATCAGCGATAGGTAAGGGTTCACCCTGCTCAACATAATGACTGAGGTATCCGACCCCAATTTGAGAATTATCATCACCATCCAAGTCTACCGAAGGAAGCAGATTAATAATCTGGGAGGAATCTTCAGGTTGCTCAAAAGCAATCACTAATCCTTCTGTTTCGAAGCCACTTTCAGGCGTGGTTTGATTGCCCGTTCGCTCTACTGTGACAAAACTGGTGCCTTCGTTACCGGCAATGGCTACATCCCCTGGACCAGCTGCCGGTGCTTCCTGTATAGCTGCCGGGTCTTCGCCCATCAAAATGGCTTGCTGTATCGCCTCTATGGATGCTGCATATTCAGATGCATCTTCCGGTGATGTGGTTTGGTAGACATCGGCATCGAGGAACCCTTGTGCATTACGACCTAAGGTAAAGCTTCCACCATCATTGAAAGCAATTTCAATACTACCGAGTTCACCGGTTTCGATGCGCTCATCGGCAAAGACCAAATCACCGACTTGCAGTACCCTGATGACACCATCACTGCCAGTCGCTGTTACTTCACCAATCACTTGGCGGACGAAGCCGATTACTTTTCCGGTTGCCGAAGGTGCGGTTGTTGCCATCTTTGCCTCTGCGATTCAGGTCATTCTGGGTTGTATTCTGGCGTCAGGGTAAAATTCCTGACGAATCTATATGAGGATTTTCGTTGATAGATTGAATTCGTGCTATTGTACCTTGGTACAATAGTTGTAACATTCTGTTTTTATTAGATATTACAAGACAGAAGAACGGCTACTGCTCTACATTGATCAGCAGACCCAGCTGGAGACGGTCTTTGGTTGCTGTTTTCCTGAAAATTGAACTGAGATGAGCCTTGACTGTTCGCTCTGTGATATCGAGCTTATTCGCAATGACTTTATTACTGTCACCCGAGCCGATGAGTACTGCAATTTCCCTTTCCCTGTCTGTCAGTTTTGATAATTTTGATGCTGTTCTACTTTCTACTTCATCCTCACTGGCGTGATTCATACGGGTCAATCTGTTCATCAACTTGAACAGTAGTTTCCTTCCTACCCAGACTTCTCCCAACCGAACCAGCTCGACAGCCTTGATCAACAATGCTTTTGAAATATAGCGATTACAGTAACCTCTACCTCCCTGTGAGATCAGATAGAGACCCTCTACATCATTTGGTTCAGGGGATAGGAAAATGAAGGCTACATGAGGATATTGATGACAAAGCAATTGGGGTATTTGCCGGTAGTCTTCACCGAATAACAGCAGATCTATAAGAACGATTTCTGGCCGGTTGGCTTCCAATATCGTGGATACGGCCTCACGGTTCGATGCCGTTGATAAACTGCCAACACCACTAAGCGCTTCACTCCAACGTAATGCAATCGCTTCCTCGGCGCTGCAAATTAGGATCTTCTTGGTAATGGGAATAACCTGTCCCTTTGATCCATCATTTAAACTGTTGGTAAGCATTTGATTTCGCTTGGATATATTACCCGACATCTCATCAATTCTAGGGCGTTGCACTAACTCTGCCATTTTTACCGCTCTCTCAAAGCCCTGCTTTTGGCACGAAGCAACGGCTTAAAAAGATATTCAAGCACTGTCTTCTTTCCAGTAAGAATATCGATCTCCGCTTGCATGCCTGGAATAATGGGCAATGCACGTTCCTGGGTACCCAGGTCATTTTTTTCAGTCCTTACCCGCACCAGATAATAACTCTCGTCTTCCTGTTCCTCCTTGATCGTATCGGCACTGATATGCTCAACTTTACCCTCTAGCCCCCCATATATAGCGAAATCATAGGCTGTCAGCTTAACGATCGCCTTCTGACCTGGATGCAGGAAGGCGATATCCTTTGGCCCGACCTTCGCCTCCACCAGTAGTGAGTCTTCCAGCGGTACGATCTCCATCAACTCCATACCTGGTTGGATAACTCCGCCCAGTGTGTTGATCATGACCTGTTTAACGGTTCCTTTAACGGGTGAACGTACACCTGTCCGCGTAACCCGATCTGCCAACGCGACACTGGTCTCCTCCAACTGAGAAAGCTCGGCTTGTGCCTCATTCAACTCGGCATGGGCTTCATTACTAAAGCGAAGCTCGATCTCCGAGACCTTTTTTTCAGCCTCTTTCAGACGGGACTTCATCCGTGGACTCGCCAGCCTGGTTGCCTCGAGTTCACCCTCCAGCTCACTGACCTCTTTCTCAAGCCGTAATATTTCAACTTTAGATATTGCTCCGGCTTCGATCAATGGCCTCGATAGAGTCAGCTCCTTGTTAACCAACTCAAGACTGCGCCCCAATCGTGATCCCTTTACCTTAAGCTCCTCGATCTCCTGGCGTATCTGTTTAACCTGTTCAGATAGAATGGCGCGATTGGTATCCAACTCTTTTTGTCTTGATGTAAAAAGCGCCAGTTCCTGCTCAACCAGCTTGGGATAGTTTTCTGTCATATCCGCTGGTACCACAAATGCCTTGTTGTCGGTCTCTGCCTGCAATCGTGCAGCTTTGGCTTTCAACGCCCAGAACTGTAATTGAGTTTCCCGAAGCGAGGATGAAAAGCGTGTATCGTCGATCTGTAGCAGGATCTGCCCCTTCTCCACTGCATCACCATCATCTACAAACAGGGCAGATAGTATCCCTCCTTCGAGATTCTGAATGACTTGTACCTGGCTGGAAGGTATCACTTTGCCGATACCTTTTGTCACCTCATCCAGTTCAGCCCAATTGGCCCAGGCCAAGGCAGCAATCATTATCAGGAATACCATCCACAAAATAGTTCTGCCACCACGAGGGGTCTGCACTAACAGTGCTGCAGTCGCATCGTCCATGAACTCACTGTCCCCATTCACAACAACAGCAGGGGCAGCGAGCGTAGGAGGATTCGCCTGCGTTGCATTTTCAGGTGTCGACAGTTGTATACTCACACATCCACCCGATCAAATTGATTTCGATGGTGTATCACTGGTCTGTTCAATAAACACTTCATTGTTTTGCATTTGGGTTGACGACAGTACCACTTGATTTACTCTGTTTCAGGGCCTCAATGACTTGTTCCTTCGGACCATCCGCAATAACTCTGCCCGCATCAATAACGATCAGGCGATCGACAAGGTCTAGCAGCGATGTCCGATGAGTGACCAGAATCAGGGTCTTCTCCTTTGCATAGTCCGCCAGCTTTCTCTTCAGCATGGCTTCTGTACTGTTATCCATCGAATTGCTGGGTTCATCCAGCAAAAGTACAGGGGGATCGAGTAGCAATGCTCTGGCGATGGCAATCGCTTGTCGCTGACCGCCAGAAAGATGTTCACCGCGTTCACCCACCTGCATATCGAATCCATGTGGATGTTGATTAACAAATTCGGTCACACCGGCAATTTCAGCAACTTTCAGAATGTCCCTGTCATCGGCATAGGGTGCACCCAGAACGATATTCTCTCTGACACTGCCGTAAAAGAGCATGATGTCCTGTGGTACATATCCGATGCTACGCCGAAGATCAGCGGGGTCGATCTGGCGCAGATCGGTACCATCGATACATACCGCACCGGAATCAGGATCATAGAGTCCTTGGATAAGCTTTTCGATAGTAGTCTTACCGGAACCCACCTTTCCGATAATGGCCACTTTTTCGCCCGATGAAACATGTAATGAGACATGATTCAATGCGACCTTTTCCTCTCCAGGATAGGCAAAGGTTATATCATCCAGTGCTATATCACCCTGAAACCGTTCTCGACTGACAAATATTTTCCCTTCCGGTCGCTCAATCGGCAGCTCCATAATACTATTGAGACTATCAAGGGCTGTCTTTGCCTGGTAGTAACGTACCGTCAGATTCGCCACCTGTGCCATCGGTGCCATTGCCCTGCCCACAAGAATCACACCGGCAATCAAGGCTCCCATACTGATCTCTCCTTCTGAAATCAGATAGACACCCAGAACCACAATCCCCACTTGGGCCACTTGCTGGAAGAAAATAGCTACATTCGTAACAGAAGCCGAAAGCAGACGTGAACGAACACCCCACTTTGCAATATGTCCAGTGAGTTGTTCCCACTTACGCTGAACAATACTCTCAGCTCCGAGATGTTTGATGGTTTCTACAGCTGTCAGCGATTCAATCAGGGTTGCGCCCTTTTGTGCAGACGCACGATAAGTAGCCTCAACCGATCGCCTGAGTGGGGATTGAATCAGTAATCCATAGATAATCACCAGCGGTATGCAGACCGCAGGCACAATCACCAATTGACCGCCAACTAACCAGATAACCAATAGAAACAGCACAACAAAAGGAAGATCTACCAAAGTCACGACCGTAGCCGAAGTAATAAAGTCCCGAATGCTTTCGAATTCACGCAGATTATTGGCAAAGGCGCCAACAGAGGGAGGCCTGGCCGACATCTTGATACCCATCACCCGCTCAAAGAGCGAAGCTGACAGCAAAATGTCCGATTTCTTTCCTGCAATATCGATAAAATAGCCACGCAGCGTGCGCATCAGCACATCAAAGGTATAAACAACCATCACACCGATAGCCAATACCCACAACGTTTCAATAGCATTGTTAGGCACCACTCGATCGTAGACGTTCATGATAAACAGCGGGCTAGCCAAAGCGAAGCTATTGATCAGCAGCGACGATACAAGCACATCCCTGTAAATACGCCACGACTTGACCAGTGTTCCCCAAAACCAATGTCGCGAGCGCAGCCTCAATACCTCAGGAGATCTATCGTCAAAGCGATGCTCAGCCCTGACAAATATGGCATAGCCGGAGTACTCCTGCTCCAACGCTTCACGACTTATCTGATGGCTCCCTTCACCACTTTCAGGTTGAACAATCGTCAGCAGATCACTGCCTTTGTCGTTCTCCATAAGTACGCAACTCTGCCTACCCTTCAGTAACAACACCACCGGAAGAACCAGACTGCTGAT
Organism: Candidatus Thiodiazotropha sp. (ex Codakia rugifera); assembly: GCA_025656675.1. Lineage (GTDB taxonomy): Bacteria > Pseudomonadota > Gammaproteobacteria > Chromatiales > Chromatiaceae > Thiodiazotropha. Next base: position 15,241 of record JAHXHN010000015.1, on the reverse strand, counting down.
TTTCTTCAACGGCCGGCGTACAACCCTGGCACTCAATTCAGCCCGTTCCGCAGCGCGCAGAAAAAGCTCTGGTGTAAGGCGATTATGCTCTAACGGTAAGCCAGCCCGCAGGGCCTCATGAGAGTGTGTCGTGCCATAAAACCGGGTGAGAAACACTAAACAGTCCAATAGCGGATCATCGAAGACTGATCCCTCTGTGGGATGTCCCCATTCATCCTGCCAATCCTCTTTCTGCTGTTGTGCTTTAATATCTGACATGGATTGCATGTTGACGCTTGCTGAGGTTAACCTGAATAGATGGATCCAGGTTCAAGTATACGTACGACCTCGTCGATGTGTCATTCATCTCCTAATAACTGAATAAAGGACGCTCAATGCTCTATGCTAAACGCGATGGTAATGGTGAGATAGTCACACTCTCTGGCTCTGCCTCACCCGGTGCTGACGAGATAGTACAAGCTACGGATGGTGAAGTTGTCGCGTTCATTTTAAAAAACAGTTCCACATCGCTGAGCAGCAATTACCTGAATCAGACCGATGCAGGCATGATCCGTATCGTTGAAGACCTTATTGAACTGTTAGTCAAAAAGAACCTCATCATGTTCACCGAGCTACCACAAGCCGCTCAACAAAAGATTCTTGCACGGAACCAGATTCGCTCAACATTCCAATCGGGTGATCCACTGCTTGTCGATGAAGAGGATCTCCTTTAAACGATTATCGACATATCTCTTTAATTCTTTAATATTCCGATACTTGCAGCTAACAATTTATCCACCTTAGTGTAATCCGCTAGCTGTTGGTTGCCTCTCGGCCTAGAGAGAGGTATGAAGCATATCACTCTGGTTTACCAAGATAATAACCGTGACCTCCTTCTAAATTGAGTTTTCGCAGCGTCTTCCAGGTTTGTGCGGTTTCTACCGCTTCTCCAATCACCTTAATCTCCAAACCATGAGCGATATCAACAAGCACCTGGATGAAAAATTGATTCTCGGCGCTATCCTGCAATTCACTGAGATAACTGCCATCGATCTTCAGGTAGTCGACTTTAATCGTCTTTAAATAACCAAATGCACTTTGACTTCGACCAAAATGATCCAAGGAGAACGAAGCACCATAGCGTTTTATAAGCTTGATAAATTGCTCAACCTGTTCAAGTTGCGATACCGCACCATATTCAGGCATCTCAAAGATGAGGCGATGAGTGATGCCCTTGTAAGCAGCGAGCTGCTGCTCCAACCAATTGAGAAAGATTGTCCGCCTCAGACAAATCGGTGAAATATTGATGGCATAGGATGTTTCTTGATCAGCTTCTCTCTTTAATCGTTCGAGTACTTTGCTGATCACCATCTGATCGATTTCAGGGGTTATACCCAATCTATCAGCATGAGGTATAAACAGTCCTGCAGAGAGCAACTGCTCCTCACCCTGCTCATCCTCCTCCCTGATTCTAACAAACACCTCATGATGTAAAATTGACTCATCCACACAGGCATAGACTGGCTGGAACTGTAATACAATGCTATCGGACTCAAGGGCACTTTGAATCGCAGCCTGCCAATCAGACCCCCCTTTCACACAGCTTGTATCGATTTCACCCGGCATGTAGAGATGCCAGGCATTGACACCTTCTCCCTGGGCTGTCCGTAGGGACATATCTGCTTGTGAAAGAAGTTCAGACAGGTTTTGACCGCCATTGAAACAGGCTAAACCAATATGCCCGACATCCTGATCATCGCTATCAATGATTTCATGCAATCCAGCCAGCACGGTAGACAGTGTCTCTCCCAATTTCAGCGCATCACCTAAAGAGCGATCTTCAACAAAAAGTGCAAAATCAGCCCCGTTAAGATGTGCAAGATGACTCTTCGGCAGCGAGCGTGAGACTCGGTCAAGTGCTCCGGCCGTCTGTTTCAGCAGCTCATCACCGGCCTGAAAACCCCGGCTCTCGTTTATGGCCTTGAGAGACTTGAGCTGGATCAGTGCCAATACTCCGGTTGAACACTCTTCAGGGGTATCCAACAGGGTATTTACAGTGTTGTGAAAAAAACGTTTATTGGTGAGATCGGTGACCGGATTTCGGGATGCCTGCCGTTGCAGTCTCTCGGCTAGTCGCTCTAGCTTCTCAATCATCTGTTTGACCTTAGAGGACATACGGTTCATCGCCAGGACTATTCGCCGCAGGTCCAGGGTTCCAGGCAACTTTTCGATGATTGGAAATTCACGATTTACGATGGCATCTGCCTGCTGTTCCACCTCTTTCAAAGGCTTGAGCACCCATCGCAGAGAGACCAGACCAAGCAGTAAAACAGTCAAAGCGCTGGCCAGAAACCACCAAAAGATCTCTACCGCGTTCTCCCACAGTTGGCGATGAGCAAAACCGGGGTGACTCTGCACGATCACTCTACCTGCCTGTACCCAACCAGCCATGACCGTTGCCTCTCCGACCGGCGTGGAGAGTGGGAAACGCTCAATGAACCATGTGGGAACCCCTTCCAGTCTGACCTGCAACTCACGATCAACCAGTGGCTCTCCCTGCATATCCTGAATACGCACAACACGATAGTAGCCACGATCGAAGATTGCATCGGTCATGGCTGTCACCGTGGCAAGATCTTTATCAGCAAGGTGCTTCGAAATCGATAATCCCAATGATGTCGCTGCATCCTGTGCATGGGAGGCCATTTGTGAATTCAGATAGGAGCGGGTGTTTTGTACACTGATAAAAAAAGTGCCGGCAAAGACCAGAACCAACAGTGCAGTAATTAAAATGACAAGTTGTCGTGATAGTGTCATGAGTTTTTCACCCCTTTCCTATCGTTCGATGAGCAGTGCTCTCATCGTTGTCAATCCAGACAACATGTGGCACCTCTCGCATTATATTCTGTCTAATCATTCTATTCATACCGTTTACCGCCGTGCTTCTTGACGCATTCGCTGCTTCACTTCCTGCCATAGGCTGAGCCGTTTGGATGAGCCCACTTTTTGCCCCTTCCCCAAACTCTTTGCCAACCACAGGCCATCAGCATTGAAGCTATACACTGGTGTCAGGTCCATACGATTACTGGCTGAGAGGAGTTGCGGATTGAGATTATCCAATACTTTTGGGATGGCACTCGGATCAGGGTAGTAGGTCAATACCATATGAGACTGGTTTAATTCAACGGATTTTACATACATGATACGCAGCTTTTCATCTGCCACCCCCATCTCTTTCAGGGTGAAATATTTCGCAATGGAGTAGTCTTCACAATCCCCTCCTTCCCGGACCAGGAGCTCCAAAGGCGTTGCCCAATAGTCCTTTTGATCCCACAAGGTGGCGTCGGATTGGTAGGGTATCTGATTAAAGAAATCATTGACCAGCTTCAGCTTCTCCACTTCACCCATAGCATGGTTATCCTGCATCAGATTACGCCAGGATTCGACACGTTTACCAGCATCATTACCATACTTTTGTGTAGCCCAGGTAACCACCTCATCGGTTAGATCGATGCTTTCGGCAAAGGCGATCGCTACACCCAGCCAGAGTATCGTAAAGAACAGAACGGCGGGGACCGATCCGTGTCTATGCTCCTTTAACCTCAGAAAACCCTTCACCAAAACACCTGAAATCCACTGATTTGGCCCCAGTACGCCTACAGAGCCCCATAAGGTTATTTCGACTGATTTACAGATATCTTGATGTTAGGGCCGGTTAGAAAACCGGCCCTCAAGAAGGGATAAGCTGAATGTCGCCCAGCCTAGGTTCGAGTCAGCAGACTGGCATGTGCTGCCGCCAGTCTGGCTACCGGCACCCTTGGTGCAGAACAGGAGACATAATTGAGCCCTGCCCGATGGCAAAACGCGATCGAACTGGGATGACCCCCATGTTCACCGCAAATGCCGACACTCAAATCCTTCTTCTTCTGACGCCCCCAATTCACGGCCAATTGCATTAACTTTCCAACCCCCTTTTCATCCAGTACTTCGAACGGATTGTCTTTGAGGATATCGTTCTGGTTATACATCGGCAGAAACTTGTTCTCTGCATCCTCCCGGGAGAAAGAAAAGGTGGCCTGGGTAAGATCATTGGTGCCAAATGAGAAGAATTCAGCCTCATCGACCAATGAATCGGCCCGCATACAGGCACGCACCACCTCGATCATGGTGCCAAAACGGAAATTGAGCTTTTGACCGGATTTCTCTTCCACATCGGTACGAATCTCATCGACCATGGTTTTGACCCGTTTCAACTCCTCTGCAGTACAGACCTGAGGGACCATCATTTGCGGATGAACCTCCAAATCCTTGGCGGCACATTCAGCGGCTGCTTCCAGGATAGCGCGAATCTGCATGCCATAGATCTCTGGAAAGGTAATACCCAGACGCACACCACGATGACCCAGCATAGGATTGGTCTCTGTGAGAACACGTACCTTGCGCAGCATCGTCTCCTTCTTTTCGATCGCCTGTTCCACCAGACTCTCATCCACCATATGGCGCAATGAATCGGCCTCCAGCTTGGCGTTCACCGGATCCTGCAGCAACATCATGCTGCCGGCGAGTACATTCATACCGCGTACCGAGTTGCGCAGATGATGCAGTTCCTCCAAGTCACTCAACAACTGTTGCTCGGTCGGCAAAAACTCATGGATTGGAGGATCGAGCAGACGAATGGTCACCGGTTTGGGTGACATCACCTCAAGGATCTCCTTGAAGTCACCACGTTGCATGGGCAGCAGTTTATCCAGTGCGGCCTGACGCTGAGCAGGTGTCTCGGCAACGATCATCTCGATCACTACGGGTAGACGATCCACAGCATTGAACATGCGCTCCGTACGGCACAGACCTATGCCCATGGCGCCGTACTTCAATGCGCGGGTCGCATCGGGTGCGGTATCCGCATTCGCCATCACCCGCAGATAGGCGGCTTCATCGGCCCAACGGAGCAGCCGGTTCAACTCTTCCGTAAAGTCAGGCTCCACCATCGGGATCTTACCCAGAAACACATTACCGCTACTGCCGTCTATGGTGATCATGTCACCTTCACGAATCACCGTGCCATCAGCCACCGCCTCACGTCGCTGCACATCGACACTGATACCTTCGGCACCGGCCACACAAGGTTTGCCCATGCCTCTCGCCACAACCGCAGCATGGGAGGTCTTGCCACCTCGGCTGGTCAGAATACCCTCCGAAGCGAAGAAACCATGGATATCTTCCGGCTTGGTCTCCTCGCGCAGCAGGATCACCTGCTGTCCCTGTTCCTTCCCCATCAGCTCCGCCCGATCCGCATCGAACACGGCCAGACCGCTAGCAGCACCCGGAGATGCCGGCAGACCCTGGGCAACAGGTTCGACCTTGAACTCATTATTCAAGCGAGGATAGAGCATCTGCTCCAGAAATGCGGGATCGATACGTAACAAGGCCTGTTCTTTACTGATCAGCTCCTCCTCCACCATCTCAACAGAGGTACGCACCATTGCGGTGGCATTCATTTTGCCGTTTCGGGTCTGCAGACAATAGAGGGTGCCGCGCTCAATGGTGAATTCGAAATCCTGCACCTCTTTATAATGACTCTCCAACTTCTGGCGCAACTCCTCAAGCTGTTCTGCCATTTCCGGCATCTCGTCTGTTAAGCGTGCGATCGGTTTTGGCGTACGGATACCGGCCACCACATCTTCACCTTGCGCATTGACCAGATACTCGCCAAAAAGCTTGTTCTGACCCGTCCCTGGATTACGGGTAAAGGCCACCCCGGTGGCGGAGTCATTGCCCCGGTTGCCGAACACCATGGTACAGACATTGACCGCTGTACCATTGGCCATCTCAGGGGTGATACTGAACTGTCGACGGTAGTCGACTGCGCGCTTGCCCATCCAGGAACCGAACACCGCCTTGATGGCAATCTCCAGCTGGTCATAGGGGTCTTCCGGAAAGGGTCTGCCTGTGTGTTTTTCGAATACCTTGAGAAAGCGCTCGCTGATCTCTTTCAGATCATCGGCAGAAAGTCCCACATCCTCGGTGACATGGGCATTCTGTTTGACTGATTCGAACTCCTCGTCGAAGGCCTCGTCCGGCACGCCCAACGCCACCTTACCGAAAAGCTGGATGAAACGGCGATAGGCGTCATAACCAAAACGGGCATCGCCGGTCTGTTCGATCACACCCTGTAGCGTATTGCTGTTGAGACCAAGGTTGAGAATGGTGTCCATCATCCCGGGCATCGACATCGCAGAACCGGAGCGTACCGATACCAACAGGGGGTTGGCCGCTTCACCGAAGCCCTTGCCGGTAGCCTCTTCAACCTGCACCATGTGTGAACGCACATCGTCCATCAGATTACCCGGCAGGATCTTCGATTCATTGGCCAGATAGTCAAGACACGCCTCAGTACTAATGACAAACCCCGGAGGCACATTCAATCCGAACTGGGTCATTTCACAGAGATTAGCCCCCTTACCTCCCAGCAGTTTTTTATCCTTGCCGTCACCCGCATGAAATGAATAGACATGTCGCTTTTGACTCATTATATCGCCGCTCCTTTGTTTACTGACTGAATCCATAGCTTCATCACGACCCATCGCACCCGCTATTGGCCCGCCTTTTAACGATGGATTCAGATACACTTTTTTTATACCAAGCAGGTTATAATACTCCCTTTTTGTTGCCGAACCATTAATGAGATCCATGGAAAAAACCTACGACCCACACGCTATTGAGCAACGCTGGTACCAGACCTGGGAAGAGCGCGGTTACTTCACCCCCAGCCAGACAGGCGATGCAAATTACTGCATTATGATTCCGCCACCCAATGTCACCGGCACCCTGCACATGGGACATGGCTTCAATAACACCATCATGGATACGCTGATCCGCTACCACCGCATGAAGGGCGAGAAGACCCTCTGGCAGGCAGGTATGGATCATGCCGGAATCGCCACCCAGATGGTGGTGGAGCGCCAGCTCGAAGCGGAAAACAAGAAACGCCACGACCTGGGACGGGAGAAGTTCATCGAGCGGATCTGGGAGTGGAAAGCAGAGTCCGGTGGGAATATCACCCGCCAACTACGCCGATTGGGCTCCTCTCTGGATTGGCAGCATGAACGCTTCACCATGGATGACGGCCTCTCCGAGGCAGTCAAAGAGGTCTTCGTACGTCTCTATGAAGAGGGACTGATCTACCGTGGCAAACGACTGGTCAACTGGGACCCGCAGCTGCACACCGCTGTCTCCGATCTGGAGGTATTGTCGGAGGAAGAGTATGGCCATATGTGGCACATGCGCTACCCTCTCAGCAACGGCAAAGGTCACCTGGTGGTCGCCACTACCCGTCCCGAGACGATGCTGGGTGACTGCGCCGTAGCCGTCAACCCTACCGATGAACGCTACAAACATATGATCGGTGAACTGCTCGAGCTGCCCCTCACCGGGCGTCGCATCCCGATCATCGCCGACGAAGAACATGTCGATCCTGAATTCGGTACCGGTTGCGTGAAGATCACGCCGGCCCATGACTTCAACGACTATGCCGTCTGGCAACGCCACCGGGATGAGGTCACCGTCAGCGAACAGGCCCATGGGGGTCTCATCAATATCTTCACCATCGATGCGGCTGTGCGCGCTAACGATGAGGACGAAGGCAAGCTGATTCCTGAAAAATATATCGGCATGGATCGTTACGATGCGCGCAAGCAAATCGTTGCCGACCTGGAAGAGCAAGGCCTGCTGGAGAAGATCGACGACCATAAATTGATGGTCCCCCGGGGTGACCGCTCCGGCGCTGTCATCGAACCCTTTCTCACCGACCAGTGGTACGTCAAGATCGCCCCACTGGCCAAGCCCGCCATCGAGGCGGTGGAGAGCGGCAGGATCCGATTCGTGCCGGATAACTGGAAAAACACCTACTATGAGTGGATGCGCAATATCCAGGATTGGTGTATCAGTCGCCAGATCTGGTGGGGGCATCGCATCCCGGCCTGGTACGACGACCAGGGCAATGTCTATGTCGGCCGCACCGAAAAGGAAGTTCGCAGCAAACACGATCTGGATGACGACTATCCCCTGAGACAGGATGAGGATGTTCTCGATACCTGGTTCAGTTCCGCCCTATGGCCCTTCTCCACCCTCGGCTGGCCTGAGCAGACCGAACGCCTCAAGGACTTCTATCCCACCAATGTGCTGGTCACCGGTTTCGATATCATCTTCTTCTGGGTAGCCAGAATGATCATGATGGGTATCAAGTTCATGGATGAAGTTCCCTTTAAGGAAGTCTATGTACACGGCCTGGTGCGTGACTCCCATGGGAACAAGATGTCCAAGTCGAAAGGCAATGTGCTCGACCCCATCGACCTGATCGACGGCATTGAGCTGGAAAAACTGGTTGAGAAGCGCACCAGCGGCATGATGCAGCCCCAGCTTGCGAAAAAGATTGAAAAGCAGACCCGCAAGGAATTCCCCAACGGCATTCCCAGCTTCGGTACCGATGCCCAACGTTTCACCTTCGCCGCCCTGGCGGCCACCGGTCGCGACATCAAGTTCGATATGGGAAGAATCGAGGGCTATCGTAATTTCTGCAACAAACTGTGGAATGCCACCCGCTATGTCATGATGAACGTCGAGGACCAGGACTGTGGTGTTGGGGAAGCCAAGACCGGCCACTCAGAACCCACGCTGACACTTGAGCGCTCTGCCGCCGATTATTGGATTCTGTCGCGTCTGCAAAAGACCAAACAGGCTGTCGCAGAAGCGATTGAAAGCTATCGCTTCGACCATGCGGCACAAGCCATCTACGAATTCACCTGGAACGAGTATTGCGACTGGTACCTGGAACTGTGTAAGCCGGTCCTCAACAACGACGAGGCCTCGGAAGCCGCCAAGCGCGGTACCCGTCGCACCTTAGTCAGAGTATTGGAAAACCTGCTGCGCCTGACCCATCCCATCATGCCCTTCATCACAGAGGAGATCTGGCAGCGGGTTGCACCGATCGCCGGCGTGACCGATGCGGCACGGGATGACGTCACTATCATGAATCAGCCCTTCCCCATCCAACGTAAAGCCCTGATCAATGAGGCAGCGGAAACGGAGATGGCCTGGGTGATGCAGTTCATCCTCGGCATCCGCAAGATCAAGGGCGAAATGAACATCTCACCCGGTAAACCGGTACCCGTATTGCTGGCCAACACCGATGACAGCGACAAGGCTCTGGCAGAAAAACATCGTCCGTTTCTCGACTTCCTTGCCCGCACCGAATCGATCGAAGTCTTGTCCCCCCATGATCAAGGACCGGAATCGGCCACCGCCCTGGTCGGCGAGATGAAAGTATTGATCCCCCTGGCCGGTCTGATCGACAAAGAGGCAGAGATCAAACGCCTGCAAAAAGAGATCGGCCGACTGCAAAGCGATGCAGACCGCACTGAGAACAAGCTGGGCAATTCCAAGTTTGTCGATAAGGCACCGGAGGCAGTGGTACAGAAAGAGCGGGATAAGCTAGCGGAAGCGTTGAAGGCCTTGCAGAGCCTCAAGGCACAACTTGAAAAAATTCAGCAATTATAGGCATTAGATGCGCCTGTGGTGTTTGATAAAATCTACACCACAGGCACCCTATTCCGCATCACTCCTCAATCCAACGGACTGATCACACCACTTCCGCCTCGATTCAACACATGGGTATAAATCTGGGTGGTTCTCACATCCTTGTGGCCCAATAACTCCTGGACAGTACGGATGTCATAGCCTTTTTCTATAAGTCGGGTCGCAAATGAGTGACGCATTGTATGACTTGAGGCCGGTTTATTGATCATGGCACGACGCACTGCCGCTTTGATGGCCCTCTGAAAGCCCTTCTCATTTAAATGGTGCCTGCGCTTAACACCCGAACGTGGATCGATAGCTGGTTTTGAACTTGGAAACAGATATTGCCAGGCTAGCTCATGCCCCGCATTTAGATATTTGCGTTCGAGCGCATAAGGCAGATAAACTGGTGCCAGACCATTTTGGATATCCTGAGCATGGAAAACACGGACACGCTCAAATTGTGCTCGCAAAGGTTCTACCAACATCCTTGGCAGCATTGTTCGCCTATCCTTCCCCCCCTTGCCAGATCTGACAGTCACTTCCAACCTGTCAAAATCAACGTCCTTGACGCGAAGCCTGATCGCCTCCATCAGACGGAGACCACCTCCGTAAAGCAAAGAGGCAACCAGATGATGCACACCATCAAGCTGCGCCAGTACTTGAAGCACCTCCTCGTGTGTCATCACAACAGGAAGACGGGGTTGCTTTTTTGCACGGGTGACGCCATCAAGCCAAGGCAGCTCTATACCCAACACATCGCGATAGAGAAACAGAATGGCTGCAAGCGCCTGATTCTGAGTCGAAGGAGCCACTTTCCCGACCACCGCAAGATGGGTAAGAAAGGCCTCAACTTCAGACCCAGCCATATCGGAAGGGTGGCGCTTGTTATGAAAAAGGATAAAGCGACGAATCCAATCAACGTAGCGTTTTTCTGTGGGGATGCTGTAGTGTTTGACCCGGCAACGATCGCGCACCTGGTCGAGCAGACGGGGCTTTCTGGACGATTCCATTGTCCTGTTTCCTCCTTGAATTACCGTCCTGTTTTTACAGGAAGGTACTTTAACCACAAGGGTTTAAAAGTAGGGTTGAATTTTACCAGACAGATATGTCCTGTTGCAACAGGACATATCTGACGTGGAATTATAGTTACTTTTATTAGGAGTATCTATTGACAGCACCGAGAGCAATAGGATTAGTGCTTCTTATTCTGATAATCATAATAGGTATATTTCTATTTCTTCCGGCGCGCACATTAAACGAGAATTTAAAAAATGGTTGTATCGAAATAGAAAGTATCGCTAGAGATAATGTCGCAGTGACATATTTGGATAAATGGGTGTCCGAAAGTGTTTTGGATCGTGGCTATAGTTTTGTGACTGGGATGCATGGCCGAATATCTGCAAAATTAAATGGTGAATTCATTGAAATTTCACCATTACCAGAGGAGTCGAAATCTCGAATTAAAGTGGAGTACTTTCGGCTTCATATTAGCACCCTTGATAATGGAGTGGATACAATAGTAACTCGAAGTAATATTGCGCAGATAGATTTCGGTCTAGGAAGAAATCAAGTTATCTTGCTAAAAAATGGAGCAATTCTTACTGGTTACAGAGGGCATGATACTCAGTCTGGACACCTGCGTAAGATAAATGAAACAACATATGCTTATTGTGCTGATGCTAGATTCCAAATGTAACCAGTCATTACAGCGGACAAGCCGCTGAACGCGGCGTTAGGCGTAAAAAGTATGAAAGTTAAAATGAATAAACATGCGTGGTCAAAGGAAAGTAAAAATTCCTATAGCTACGATTCTGAAACTGATTACTATGAAGACGAATCATATAGATGCTACAAATGTGGAAAAAGCTCAATATTTACAGCCAGAGAACAAAAAGAAGTTTATGAGCATCAAAAATGCTATATCTGGCAAAAACGAACATTATGTCCTGAATGTTATAAAAATTATAATAGCCTGAAAAAACAACTAAATATTTATCAAGAACAATGGAGCAATGAAACGGAAGCCAGTAAAAAGAAGGCTCCGTATTTAAAGGAATGGCTAAAAGCAATTAATGATATGCCAAACTATGGGAAACCAAAAAATGAGAGTATGGCAAAAATGCTATTCAAAATAATAAATGAAATCGCCTAACAAGCAAGTCAAGAACGCTCGTTACCACTCGCTGGGACTTTTAAAAAGCGGCGCTGCGCTCTGCTTTTTAAAAGTCCCTTACTTAAGTCGTTATGAGTTTAAGAAATGTGCCTAGCTGTCTACATAGCAAGTGACCACACGCTCCCTCTTGTTGAATGGAATGAGAAGGAACCTAAGTTTAATGTGGTTCCCATCAATAAGAGTGAAAAGATCGTTAAGAAGCAATTCAATCTTCCAAACATAGTCTACGCAGGCTCCCACGTTGGCTGTGGATGCGGATTCTTTAAAGATGGAGAAGTTGGCGAAGAGCTAGCGCAAGTTCAGGCCACATACGATGCGCTTGTCAGCTACTTGCAAGACTTAATAAGCCAGGGTGCTGACATCGAAATTTTCTCTTGTTGGGAAGGTGACCAAAGCACTAAGCCTGAGTTCAAGGAAAAGCTTTCCTTAGAAGCCTTGGGTGCGGACGAGTTTGAATTTAAAGAGAAGGCTTACTACGAAATCTCATAACCATTAAATCAAGCGGACCGCGTTTCACGCGCCCGCTTATCACAACCGTTAGAGTCAAAAATGAGCAAGAAAGAAGCAATTTGGATAGTAATAAGATTTGCAGGGCTTTTTCTTGCTGTAATGGCATTGATGGAATTGCCAGAATTATTAAGTTCCCTTTGGTTCGTATTCTCAGTAGGACCTGATTTAGTAATAGAAACACCAGGAGCTAAATTCGCTGTAAAGGCTACCCTCAAGGAAACAGCGTATTCTCTTATAGCTGTTGCACTCTATGGATTAGGTGCCTTTTATTTTCTAAGGCGTGGAAAAGCGGTATTTAATTTAATACGTGTTCCTTCTGATAATGACTGAAGACTCTAAAAATGTATAACGAGACAAGGGGTCTCGTTAATAAAGCTGTTAGAAGTAAAAAATGAAGACATGGATCGTTCAGATTGGTTTGTTTGCCTACTTCCTTTTCTGCATCCATTTAGTCATGTATTCAGGAATCGATTTCAAATTCGATGATATTGAAAACTGGTTTATCCTTGCGAGTTACTGGGTTGGGATCGTTGTGTGCCTTCCAGCGGGGTTCATTTTGTCGATTATGCCCGACCGGTGGTTAACTGTGTTGGGCCCAAGCATAGTGAATGCCTTACTTGCTTTTCTCTCGGTGGCGTTTTCGTTTTTCGTGTTTTTCTTCTCAACGACCATACGTGTAATCAAAAAGGGAAGGCAGAAATGAGTCATTCGGGGAGAGCTTCTAACAAGCGGGTCATGATCGTTCGCTATCGCTCACTGGGACGCTTCGCTTCGCTGCGCGCCCCATACCCAGGTCGTTATGTGAAAAGATATGTCATCAAATAGATACATAGAAACATATACTCACAATGGGCGAATTGGGGTGATTGTAGAGATAGCTTGTGAAACGTCTATTCCACGAAGTGATAAGGAATTCCAGGTGCTCGCAAAAGATGTTGCAATGCATATCGCAGCGTTAAATCCAAAAGATGTTTCAGACCTGCTTCAACAAAATTTTATATAAGAGCCAGATACATCCATTGAAGAAGTGATTCGAACAGCGATCCTTAAATATTCAGAAAACATAAAGGTCAATCGCTTTTTACGCTGGGATACGGAACCACAAAAACCGGAGTCTGATGATCCTCCTCCAAAATCTCCAGCTGTTGCAATGAGAATAGTAAAATGACAAAACTACCACATAACAAGTCATTCGTGTGGGACAACCAAAAGCGCTGCTCGTGCCTCGCGCGGGTTATTGAAACGTTAGGCCAATAATAAGGAAAGACATGCTGCGGAAAACTGTATTTATAATATTGATTCTATTTTCTGGGCTTGTGAGTTCAGAAACAGAGTTCAAATCACAGGAAGAGTTCAGTCAATGGCTTACTTATTATTATCTTGATCCTGAGCCGAAGAATATTGTCCAGGCTGTTCGCTACATGAGCGAAAGAGGTTTTTTAGATAATGGTAAAACATACCCACCAATCTTTGGTTTCCTTGCAGGAGTATTCAAGGAAAATCCTAGTAACGTGAATTCCAGGGTAAATAATCTTAGCTCATTAAAAGATTCGTCATATGGTGTTGTTGTACTAGGTCTTTGGTATGCGAATCTTCCGAATTCAAAGGAAAGAGTATATGCCATACTTGAAAAACGACCGTTACTTAGGGAACAGTTTAATTACCTCTATCAAGGGTCGCCGATGGGGATTCTCCAAATTCCCCTAGAACAAGGCCCATGGGTTTTAGATGCGCTGTGGGGGAATTTTATGGCTACGGGTAATGCAGAACCCGTAGCAAGAATAATGGAAGCACTTCCCTGGCTTGACGTTAAAGGAGAAACACACAAGCTGCGTGTGGCTGGTGCGGCACGATGGTCGCTAACGTCAAATGCAGAGCAGCATAAGAAAGTAATGGTCATCTGTGAAAATGAAATAAAGAAGCAGCCGCCTGCCGTCCAAGACAAACTAAAAACTGTTATTAGCGAGTCAAAGAAAGGGCCTAATGAGCCCATCAAGCCGACGCAATAAACTTGCGCGGCTTATGGAAAACGTTAAGTTTAAAAATGGATATTGAGCATGGAGCCGGAATTTATAGCCCCTGATCCAGAATTGACATCCGAGCAGGAAGCATTGGTACGGAAGTTAAAGAAAGAAGATGTTGTGAAAATAGATAAAGCGCTTATTTCAAATGCTAGTGAAAAATGGCGAAAAATAGCGAGGATTGTTGCGGTAACGATGAATGAGTCACTTAAGCACTACCCACAAATACCAGACATATACTATGCAAAGAGAATAAGGTTGTTAGTAAAAACAGGCTCGTTGGAAGCGCAAGGTTACACTGAAAACATGCGTTATGGTGAAGTAAGAATCCCACGTTAATGGTCAAGAGCTGTGCAAAACTTAACAAGCCAATAAACTACGCGCCTTTGGCGCCCGACGCTCGTGCCTCGCGCGGGTTATTGAAACGTTATGGCCAAAAAACATAATGAGCTACAGAGATTCAGCATCATTCGGTAAAAGACAAGAATACGTTGTCATAGCTGAGCTTCTAAAACGAGGCTTCGATGTATATATGACTCTAGTAGATGATCAAGGAATTGACTGCATAATAAGAAAAGATGAAAACACATATATAGATATTCAAATCAAAGCTAGATCAAAAACTGCTAAGCAATGGATTTTATTTGCAGCTATGAATATCACGCCCAAAGACAATTATTACTTTATCTTCTATCTTGAGGCTAACGATACATTTTGGGTTGTTCCTTCAAATGACGTGGTTAATCATGCAGTAATCAATAAAAATGGTAAACACGCAGGAAAACACTCTCTAACTTTACCAAAATCAGAAACAACTGAAAAAGCAAAGGCATTTTCGAAATATAAAGGTGAATCAGGCTTTAGGTTTTTAAGTGAGTACAATGCAAAGCCATAAAAAATAGTAACGTATATGGACTCCTCCTATTCAGCAATATATTTACAGGAAAAACGAAATAGTTTAGTTCACGTATATCCGGTCTTT
>JAHXHN010000014.1 GCA_025656675.1 Candidatus Thiodiazotropha sp. (ex Codakia rugifera) | reverse complement strand
CTCATAATCCCTTGGTCCTAGGTTCGAGTCCTAGTGGGCCCACCAAATTCATTGAGTTCATCTGATCCAGCATCAATTCACTTTTTCTAAAACACGCAGTAACTGCCGGTCTTCAGCGAGCTATGCACCTTGATAAATCTTTTCAACAATAAATAACGTTGGCTAACGTTCTATTTATAAACATTCTAAACTGTACTTGAACAGCCTACATCCTATGAATCATCGCTATAATGATATGCATTGAACCCGAAAAAGCTTATTGGGATTTTGATGTATTCCATTTATCCGCTGATATATAGATTTTTCCAAAAGCACCGTTTGAACCGTTGGGATTTTTCAGAAGTACCCAATTCACCGCTCAAGAAACTAATTCCCACTCTTATATTTGGGATTGCGTCATATGTACTACCAACACTATCCCATGCTGATCATCACCCGGTAAGATCTGCAAGCGAACTCGACTACCCACCCTTTTCAATTGTACGTGATGATGGTACTGCAGACGGTTTTTCCGTTGAGCTTATGCGAGAGTCACTTAAAGCTATGGGCCGCAACGTCAGCTTTGAGGTACATCCCTGGTCAAAAATAAAAGAGGATCTTGAAACAGGGCGTATTGACGCCTTGCCACTTGTTGGACGTACACCGGAAAGGGAAGAGATTTTCGATTTTACTGTCCCCTATATCAGTCTTTACGGTGCAGTGTTTGTCCGTGATGATCTTGATACCATCAAAACACTTGAAGATCTGCGCAATTACCGAATTGGTGTTATGCAAGGAGACAATGCGGAAGAGTTTGTACGCCGTAAAAACATCTCCGATCATGTTGTTGCCACCGAAAATTTCGAGGATGCACTGATTAAACTATCTCAGGGCTATTTGGACGCGGTAATTGCACAACGTCTGGTCGGCCTGAAGCTTATCAATAAACTTAACCTGGGAAATATTAAAACCGCAATAGCTCCATTAGACGAATTTCGCCAGGATTTTTGTTTTGCCGTCAAGGAAGGAGACAAGACACTTCTTGCCCAACTCAACGAGGGCCTTTTAATTATCATCGAAGATGGAACTTATGAAAGGCTACGCAGGAAATGGCTTGGCGTGCTGGATCATGATCAATATCAGCGCACGCTCTATACCAGGATTTTTTTGGGAGTCGCCGGAGTACTCTCAATCTTGTTTATTGGTTTATTCATCTATCAGCGCTGGCAAACAAATCGCAACCTCATCATCAGTGAAGAGAAATTCCGAACACTCTATGAAAATATGGTCCAGGGGGTTTTCTACCAACAAAGTGATGGCAAATTAACCGACTGCAACTCGGCGGCTCTGGAGATCTTCGGACTGACCCGTGACGAATTTTTGAATAGGACCTCTATGAATCCTGAGTGGAAGGTCATCCATGAAGACGGTTCCGAGTTTCTAGGGAGTGAACATCCTTCTATGCAGGCCCTGCGAACCGGAAAGCCTGTTGAAAATGTCATTGCTGGTATTTTCAATCCCCTGAAAGACAGTTATGTGTGGATTAACATCAACGCTATACCCCAGTTCAGAGGAAACGAAAAAAATCCTTACCAGGTTTTTGTAACCCTGCATGAGGTTACAGAGCAGAAGCAGGTTGAGGATAAACTGCGTGAGAGTGAACTCAAATTCAGGCTCATTACAGGAACTGTAAATGAGATTTTTTGGATGAGTACACGCGGCATTAAAAAGATGGTCTTTATAAACCGTGCTTATGAGACTGTTTGGAAAAAGACCGTAGAGAGTCTTTACGAGAATCCTCTTAGTTATACTGAGATTATGCATCCTGATGATAGAGACTTCTATCTGGAGCAAATATTGGTTCACCATGAGCAGGGTGAGCAGTATGAGTGTGAATATCGAATCATCATGGATGATGATGAAATAAAGTGGATTCAGGAGAAAGGGTATCCTGTACAACAGGTATTCAATAACAATCCGCTAATGGCTGGTACGTGTATAGATATTACCAATCGAAAACGGGCCGAGGAGAAACTGCACCTTGCTGCCGATGTCTTCACTCATGCCCGCGAGGGCATTACGATTACCGATGCCGACGCCAATATTATCGATGTCAATAGTGCATTCACCCAAATCACCGGCTACAGCCGTGAAGAGGTGCTTGGTAAGAATCCACGCATCCTTAAGTCAGGTCGTCAGATGGCCGAGTTTTATAATGTCATGTGGAACAGTCTGATCGCCAAAGGGCAATGGTATGGAGAAATATGGAACCGGCGTAAAAACGGTGAAGTCTACGCTGAATTCATGAATATCAGTGCCGTACGTAATGCACATGGAGAGACGCACCATTATGTGGCTGTATTTTCCGACATCACAACACAAAAGAAACATCAGAAACAACTTGAGCATATCGCCCATTATGATGCATTGACAGACCTTCCCAACCGCGTGCTGTTGGGTGATCGTCTGCATCAAGCAATGGCACAGTCAGATCGACGCAGGCAGAAATTGGCGGTCATCTATCTCGATCTTGATGGCTTTAAAGCCATCAACGATACATACAGTCATGAAATTGGTGACAAAGTTCTGATAACCCTTGCCAACCGCATGAAGGAAGCCATGCGTGAAGGTGACACAATCGCCAGAATGGGCGGTGATGAATTCGTTTCTGTATTGATTGATCTTAACGATACCAAGGAGAGCATACCCTTGGTTACCCGGCTTCTCAAAACCGTCGCTCAGCCTATCTCAATAGATGACTTATATCTTAAAGTCTCTGCCAGTCTCGGCATCGTTCTATACCCTCAGGCAGAGGAGGTAACCGCTGATCAGCTCCTTCGCCAGTCCGATCAGGCGATGTACCAAGCCAAGTTAAGCGGAAAGAACCGATATCACATCTTTGACGATGAGCATGATCGTAATCTCAGAGGATATCATGAAAGTCTTGAACGCATTCAATTGGCACTGAACAGAAATGAGTTCATCCTTTATTACCAGCCTAAAGTCAATATGCGTAGCGGAAAGATTTACGGCGTCGAGGCCCTGATCCGCTGGCAACATCCGGATCACGGACTGCTCCCTCCAGATCACTTTCTGCCGATAACAGAAAATCATCCTTTATCTGTCGATATCGGAGAGTGGGTCATTGAAACTGCCTTGACTCAGCTCGAGTCCTGGTCAACGACCAATCCGAATCTTTCCATAAGCATGAACATCAGTGCCCACCATTTACAGCAACCTGACTTTACCGATCGTCTTCATAAACTCATTGCAGCACACCCTAGCGTAACATCAAGCACCATAATACTGGAGGTTCTGGAAACCAGTGCATTGGAGGATGTCACTCGAGTCTCTCAGATCATGAAAACCTGTAATGACATGGGGGTAAGTTTTGCCTTGGATGATTTCGGTACAGGTTACTCCTCCCTCACCTACCTTAAACGACTTCCCGCTGCACAGATAAAAATCGATCAAAGCTTTGTCCGCGATATGCTCGAAAGTCCTGAAGATCTGGCCATTCTTGAAGGTGTTCTCAGCTTAGCCTTGGCTTTTCGGCTACAGGCCATTGCCGAGGGCGTGGAGACCAATGAACATGCTGAAATGCTGTTACAACTCGGCTGTGAGCATGCCCAGGGCTATGCTATTGCACGACCTATGCCGGTTGCGGATCTTATGGACTGGTCAAAAACCTGGAAGCCGCCTCAAAAGTGGAAAACTCAACGTGTCGTGAGCAGAGATAACATCCCACTACTTTTTGCCGGTATCGAACATAAGATGTGGATCAGGACAGTTGAGGAATACCTTAAAGGCAACACGACGGTACTGCCTCCCTTGGACGTGCACGAATGCCGTTTTGGGATTTGGTTAGATAGTCAGGATATGGAAAATTACAGTGAAGATCCAGTATTTCAGATCATTGATTCATTGCATCATCAGGTGCATGAGCTGTCCACAGAACTGATTACACTCCGTGCTAAAAACATGACCACTCAAGCTCTTGGCGGATTGGGGAAACTATATATACTGCGGGACAACCTGCTGGAGCAATTGAAGCTACTGCTTGCATCGTCTCATTGATATCATAGAGGTGTATCCTGTCATTGAGCGATGCTGCAAGATTACAAAGCCTAGCAGCTGATCCTGACCTTCCGATCTTTACTTTCTGATACTCCGACTCAATGACTTCCATCTGTTCCGTCAATTATGGGGCTTCCTTCACACTGGCAGACACTGCCTATACGTGAAAAAGAGCCTATATGTTCACCATATTTGTGGGGACGGTCAGACCAGGCCTTTGCTAAAGATTAGTCCAAATACCCACCTTGAAAACTATTGCCACATTCAACGCCATGAGGGAATCTAACAAGAACAAACCTTTTTCGATAACTAGGAGCGATATCATGCCCAAGCCAAGGAATGAACAGGTTTCTCTGGATGCTACCCCCTATTACCACTGTGTCTCCCGTTGTGTAAGGCGAGCTTATCTCTGTGGTGAAGATACCTTAACAGATAGAAGTTTCGAACGCTGACACAGACTTTATCAAGACTCCCTATGTTCTCAGCGTTACATCAAGGGTGAATTACTCTTATCGATCGAACAGCAGGTGTTGGACAAGCAAGTAATCGAATAGCGATCTTACCTGATGGATATCAGTTGGTTCATGCGTTATTTAAATGAATCCATTGCCAGGGAAGCCAACCGAGAAGGCAATTGTAGCGGACAATTTTGGGAGGGGCGGTTCAAGTCCCAGGCCTTATTGGATGAGAAGGCATTGGTGGCTTGCATGGCCTATGTCGATCTCAATCCTGTCAGGGCCGGGATGGCGCAAACCCCAGAGCAATCCGAGTACACCGCCATCGCAGAGTGGTCAGCACAATTACAACGCGCCACCCGTTCTAAAGGCCAACCCTCACAGCCGAGACAGCTTCTACCATTCGTCGGCCATCCTCGTGCAGTTATGCCCAAGGGGTTGCCTTTCCAACTTATCGACTATCTTGAACTGCTCGATTGGAGCGGTCGGACGATACGAGAAAACAAACATGGTTTTATTCCCAAGGACCAGCTCCCAATCCTTGAACGGTTTCAAATTGATCCAAAAACACTGGCTTTACATGGCACAGCATTTTGAAAGCCTATTCAAAGGTCTGGTGGGAACAGCCTATACCCTCAAAGTGGCCTGTCAAAAGATGGGCTATCGTAGGACACCGAATCTTTCTGCTTGCCAACAGTTACTGATATAGCGCTACATGAATAATCATCTAATAAAGTAGATGATCAGCCCTGGTTGAGGGATGGTTATGTACTTGGATCGGTGATTTCGACTTAAAGCGTTCCATTTCTGCAATTTATTTTTAAAACCCTATGAATAACTACTCTGCTGAAGCTGGATGATGGCTTTTATCCAGCCCTTTGGCTGTTATGCTTTTTTGAATGGCTGCCTAGATTATTCCGGATTATTCCTTGTGAGTAACCTGGTTTGTATTAGAATTACTTAAAATGACTTACAACGTGAGAAGTTTGATATGCTGAGGATACTCTGCGTTTGCTGTACACAGTTATTGCTGGTTGGTTGTTCTTCTTATGGTGTAATTCAGAACCACCCCGAGTCAGCCACAGGCGCCAGCGAGAGCTACTCGCTGAGAAGCTGGAGCAATGGACAACGTAGTGGTGATATCTTGCTACTACTGGCGTTTTCTGGCGGTGGAACCCGGGCGGCCGCGATATCGTATGGGGTTCTGGAAGAGTTGCGCGATACGACTGTGGCCATTGATGGACAGCTGGAACCGTTACTAGACGAAGTAGATGGTATAAGTTCCGTCTCAGGTGGAAGTTTTACAGCTGCTTACTACGGTCTGCACGGGAACATGATCTTCAAGGATTTTGAGGATTTATTTCTTAAACGAAATGTTGGTGACGATCTGCTCCGTAATCTATTCAATCCTCTACGCTGGTTCAGCTCCAAAGGTCGTACCGAGATGGCTGTCCAGTATTACGAAAAGACCTTATTCCGCGGTGCAACCTATGCGGACATGCTACGCGAAAATCATCCGATAATTCTGATCAATGCCTCCGATCTGGGTTATGGTGTGCGCTTTTCTTTTATCCAGGAATATTTCGATCTTCTCTGCTCCAACCTGCTGTCGTTTCCGGTAGCACGTGCGGTTACCGCATCATCGGCGGTGCCAGTATTGTTCAACCCAGTAGTCGTCGAGAACTTTTCGGACTGCGGCAATGTCAAGCCGGACTGGCTAGCACCTGCGGAAAATCAGGCTGCAGACGACCCAGAGATGAGTATGCTCGTCCATGGACTGGAAACTTACCTACGCAAAGACGAACGAAAATATGCTCACTTTGTGGACGGTGGTATTACGGATAACCTGGGGCTGCGGGCGATCTATGATGTAGTTGAACTGGCAGGAGGAGTCCGCAAATTCCGGAAAGTACGCCAAGATCAACCACCCAAACATATTGTACTCATCTCAGTCAATGCATCCACAAATCCGGAGCCAGAGATGGATAAGAGCAACAAGCAGCCTTCTCTGGAAGAGGCTCTCAATGCGATGAGTGACGTTCAGCTACACCGCTACAATGCAGCCACCCTCGAACTGATGAAGGAGACTCTGGCTCACTGGGCACAAGATCTGTCAACACCGGAACGAGTAGTAGATCATCATTTCATCCAGCTAAGCTTTGAACATATTAAGCAGCCTGAGACGCGATTATTCTTGAACAAAATTCCGACAAGTTTTTCCCTGTCAGACGAACAAGTGGATAAAGCAATCGAAGCTGGACATTTATTGTTGCGCAACAACCCAAACTACCGAAACTTACTGGATGAATTCGGCGGAATGTAATAAGGTTCAAGCTGTGACAGCTTCTCAATTCGACGTTAAAGTGTGTTGTGAGTATTCAACCAGGTAATCGATAAATACCCGAACTGTACTAGATAAGTGTTTTGTCTTCGGATAGACGAGAAAAAGCCCTGGGTTCATTTCCGTTGCTTTATCAAGGAGTACAACAAGGCGATTTTGTGCGATATCATCATCCACAAAGAAACTCGGCAAGTAGGCAATGCCCATGCCGGAGATCGCCAACTCACGAACTAGTTCACCGCCATTGGCAGTGACGTTCCCTTTAACTGGCATTACAACTCTTTTCTTATTCTCCACAAACGGCCAGCGGTGACCATGTTGTGGAACAGTGTCGACGAGGCAATTATGTTGCTTAAGATCACGGACAGTCTTGGGGATACCGTATTTGTCCAGATAGCTGGGCGCAGCACAGAGTATAATTTGTACATCATCGAGCCTACGAGCGACCAATGTGGATTCAGCTAGTTCGCCAACACGTAGCGCCAAATCAAATCCTTCATCAACGAGATTGACCTCACGATCCAGTAGTTGCAACTGAAGAGAGATCATTGGAAAACGTGCTGTAAATCCAGGAAGCATGCGCGCAAGAAGATAACGACCAATAAATATCGGTGCACTTATACGAACCTCGCCTCCTGGGTCTTTACGTAATGCCTTTGCGTCTTGTTCCATATCATCGACCTCACCAACGATCTGTATGCAACGTTGCAAATACGATCTCCCTGCATCGGTAAGGTTTAGTTGGCGTGTTGTTCTATGTAACAACTCCACATCGAGCCATTGCTCCAGGCTCATTAATTGACGGCTAATAGAGGACGCTGACATTCCGAGGGTACGCGCAGCTGACACAAAACTGCCTTGCTTGGCAACTTCAACAAACACCCTCATCGCGGTCAACCGATCCATCATTATTATTGCACATACTGGGATTGTGAATTTACTTAAATACATATTATCACATTAAATGCAATATTATATACTTACCCATGCATTCAATTTCTTTCGACTAAATGAAATTAATACACCTTAACCTGCCCAACAAACACCAATAGCCCGATGATTATAAATTCGCAGAGAGGAGAGTTATCTAGCAGATTCCAAAGCCTCAAATAGGTCTCAGCGAAACTTACTGAAGCAAAACTGACCGCGGCAAAGGGGAATTGTAATAATGCTTAAATATCGATCACATGCTGGCATTTTTGCCTGCATTTTGGTGATATCGACTGGATGTACGACCGTGGGTCCAGACTACAAAAAACCTGAGCTGGTGCTAGAGACATCCTGGCCAGAAGGCCTGAGGAGTGCATTTACAAAGGAAGCATCTCAGGAAAAGCCAAAATGGTGGGAAGCCTTCAACGACAGTGTGTTGAATAAACTGGTTAAACTCGCCTACCAACAGAACCTGGATCTCCGAACTGCCGGTTTACGCATCTTCGAAGCTCGAGCCCTCCTTGGCGTAGCCTTCGGCAATTACTACCCACAATCCAGTTTGTCCGGAAGTGGAGTCACCTCTCAACAAAGTGAGCACGCCTCACCTTCCCCCTTATCCGGCGACACCACCTATAGTGTTGGATTCGATAGTAGTTGGGAGCTTGATATTTGGGGAAGAAACCGGCGCAACATAGAATCAGCAAACGCTTCCTATCTTTCATCAGTTACAAGCTATGATGACCTGCTGATTTCCATAACAGCGGAGGTTGTTCGTACCTATATTCAGCACAGGACGCTGGAACAAAGGATCAGACTCGCAAAAGAGAATATTACATTGCAGGAACGTTCTTTAGCCATAGCAACAGTTTGGTTTCAAAATGGGGGCAAAACTGAACTGGATGTTCAACAGGCCAAAGCATTGCTTCATGATACCCATGCACTGGTACCATCTCTAGAGCTTGACCTTGAACGGGCTGAAAATGCACTTGCTGTATTATTGGGTACAACAAAAAGTAAAATCAAACCCATCCTCGTATCAGCTAAACCGGTAATACCCGTCGGGCCAGAACAAGTGGCACTAAGTGCACCTGCTGATCTAGTTCGTAGGCGTCCTGATGTCCGTTCCGCTGAATTACAGGCCATTTCAAAATCAGCAAATATTGGTGTGGCAACAGCCGATCTTTATCCGGCATTTTCTCTGACAGGCAGTGTTGGATTATCAGTGTTGGATGGTATTCCCACTTTGGCGGGTGGTGCGAATGGAAGTTCCTTTGGTGACTTTTTCAATAGTGACAGTCTGACTTATTCTGCTGGTGCTGGATTTTCCTGGCCAATTTTTAATTTTGGTCGAATTCGAAATAACATCCGCGCTAATGATGCCCGATTTGAACAAGCTGTTGAGACATATCGAAATACCGTTTTAATCGCTGTGCAGGAAGTGCAGGATGCTGCCGTAGCATTTATTAAAACCCGTGAACGAGAGGAATACCTGCGCAGTAGCGTCGAAGCATATGCCAGAGCTACAGAACTATCTCAGCTTCAGTACAAGGACGGCGAGATCGACTACCAGTCTGTGCTCGATTCCCTGAGAGAACTTGTCCAAAAACAACAATCGCATATACAGATAAAAGGTGATATCGCATCCAACTTGGTGGCCATGTACAAGGCATTGGGTGGGGGTTGGCAGCTAAAATACGAAGACGGTATTGTACCTGCAAGCACTCTGGAGCGGATGCGTCAACGCACCGACTGGGGTGAGCTACTCGATGACATAAGCGCAAAAGAAAGCGAACCACCAAAAAAAGGGGAACACTTTCCACGCCCCGATTATTAAGTAATCATTTTTCTGATCGCATTTAGCGCCAACAATATCATCAAGAGAGGCATCAGTAATGAGCACGCTTTCTACAACTACTAGACGTACCGTGTTGGTTCTTTTCCTGATTCAACTAGGTGCCTGTTCAAATGAGAACGCTGCTCCAAAAATGGATCCTATTCGTCCCGTTAAAGCGATACAGGTTGGTTCAACAGAAGCGCTGACAGGAAAAGTGTTTCCAGGAACAGCAAAAGCCACACAGGAAGTCAATCTTTCTTTTCGAGTGTCAGGCACTCTGATAGAACTGCCGGTGAGGAAAGGCCAGGTAGTTCACGCGGGAGACATTGTTGCACGCCTAGATCCTCGGGATTTTGAAGTCGAATTAACTAATGCAAAATCCCAACAAGCTAATGCAGAAGCATCATTACGCAATGCAAAACAGGAATACGAAAGAGCGTTGCGAATTCAAAAATCAGATATGGGTGCTATTAGCCAGTCAGTCATTGATCAAAGATTGGCTGCTGTAGATCAGCAAAAAGCCCAAGTGAATTCAGCAAAGGCCTTAGTCGCTGCTGCTGCAGATAAAACAAAATATACTTTACTTCATGCACCATTCGCAGGGGTAGTTGTAAAACGCTATGTCGATAACTTCGAAGATGTACAAGCCAAGGCAGAAATCCTGCGCATCGTCGACACATCACGCATAGAAATGGAAGTAAGCGTTCCAGAAAATTTGATCTCCTATTTACCTTATGTACAAAATCATCGCGTGACCTTTGATGCCTTCCCCGATACAACTATCCCCGCAACCGTTAAGGAAGTCAGTACCGAAGCCTCACCAACCACACGCACCTATGAAGTTACCCTAATTATGCAGCCGCCAGTAGGAGTCGACATTCTTCCCGGCATGGCTGGCAAGACAACTGGCGAATTGGTATTACCTGACGAACAGAAAAACGACCAGATCATCATACCCGTAACAGCGGTCTTTCCTTCAGCCGACAATATAAAAACCTATATCTGGATATTTGATCAAGACAGCCAAACAGTAGCACGCAGAGAAGTAAAAAAAGGCAAACTAAGCAACCGGGGTATAAGCATAATTGAAGGATTAAGTCCGAGCGAGTGGGTAGTCACTGCCGGCGTTCATTTTCTAGCTGAAGGTCAACAGGTACGGCTTCTGGAACAATCAGGTGAACGACAGTGAATATTACAGAATTCGCTGTCCGCAATCAGATCATCACTTACTTTACTGTAGCATTACTAGTAGTGGCAGGTTTGTACGGATTTTTTTCTCTGGGTCAACTGGAAGATCCGGCATTCACTGTTAAAACGGCCGTCATCGTTACACCCTATCCTGGGGCGAGTGCCGTTGAGGTTGAACAGGAAGTCACTGACCGAATCGAAGGTGCATTGCAGGAAATGCCCGAACTCGATGCCCTGCACTCCTTGTCCAGGGCAGGCTCTTCTCTAATAAAGGTAGAGATTAAACCCGAATATTGGTCTGATAGCTTGCCACAAGTCTGGGACAAATTACGGCGCAAAGTAAACGATATCCAGGGAGATCTGCCAGACGGGGTAGCTCCCTCGCAAGTTTCTGATGATTTTGGAGATGTCTTTGGTTTACTCTTGGGTGTTGTTGGCTATGGCTACAGTTATCATGAACTAGAACACCACACCAAACAGTTACAAAAAGAGATGAGTTTAGTCGAGGGTGTGGCGCGCGTAGACATATGGGGTATCCAGGATGCTGCAGTGTTTATTGATGTGACGGAAACCCAATTGGCTAAACTTGGGGTCGCCGGGCCAACCATCAAATCTATCCTTGAAAAACAGAACCTGGTTGTTGATGCTGGGCATGTGGAAGTGGGTAGCCAGCGATATAATATCCACCCATCCGGTGCCTTTCGTTCCCCGGCAGATATCGGCGATCTGCTAATTCCCGGGCAAAATGAGGGATCTGATAGCGATAGTTTTATCCATATACGAGATATTGGCACCATTCGGGAAGGGTATACTGATCCCCCCAATAACTTGATGCGCCTGAATGGTCAGCCGGGTCTGGTTCTCGCCATATCCAATGTCAGTGGCACAAATGTTGTTGATATGGGGCAACGAGTATCCCAACGCCTTGATGAACTCCAGTCAAATTTGCCCGTTGGCATCGAATTGGAGCGGATTCACTGGCAGTCAGATATTGTAGATGACGCAGTTAACTCTTTCCTAATCAATTTTGCCGAGGCAGTAATCATCGTATTGGTGGTTTTGACCATTGCGATGGGTTGGAAAATGGCTGTAATTATTGGCACTGCACTCACTTTGACCATCCTTTCGACCTTTCTGGCTATGGCGGTATTTGGTATCGATTTGCATCGTATGTCTTTAGGGGCGTTAATCATTGCATTGGGAATGATGGTGGATAATGCAATTGTTGTCGCCGAATCTTATGTGGTGCGCGTAAAAGATGGCGAGGAAAAAGAGCAGGCTGCCATCACCTCTGCAACCCGGCCATCGATGTCACTATTGGGAGCTACTGTGATTGCCATTATGGCGTTTTACCCAATATTCGCCTCCACTGAAGCAGCCGGTGAATACTGCCGTTCGCTATTTATTGTCGTAGCCATTTCATTACTTGCCAGCTGGTTTGTTTCCCTCACAATTACCCCATTACAATGTATACACATGTTGGATCTGCCAACGACCAGTGACCAACAGGAAAGTCGTTGGTTACGTGGTTTTCGCGAGATACTTGAAAAGACGTTACACCTGCGTTGGCTGACGGTTGGCAGCACCATTGTGTTACTGATCATCGCGTTGATCGCATTCGGTAACGTAAAACAAATCTTCTTCCCCGATTCATCCATGACCAAGTTCATGGTCGATTATTGGGCCCCAGAAAGTACACGAATCCAGCAAACAGCTGATAGCATACAGAACATCGAGAAACACCTGCTGGATGATGCGCGTATAAAGGACGTTGCGGCATTTATCGGTCAAGGGTCACCTCGCTTCTATTTGCCTGTGGATCCAGAAAGTCCATACAGTTCTTATGGCCAACTGATCGTCAATGTTCAATCATTAGATGTGATTGATGACGTCGTCAAAGAACTGGATCACTGGTTAGCGAAAAATGTACCCGAGGCGCTGACCCGAGTCCGCAAGTACTCGGTAGGGCCAGGTCAAACCTGGAAATTCGAGGCACGCTTTCTCGGACCATCCAAAGCCAACCCCGCCGTATTGCGTGACCTTGCGCAACAGGGCTTAGATATTTTACGCACCTCCCCACTGGCTAAAGAAGTATCCACGGACTGGCGACAACCGACCCTGCAGGTTGTACCGGTATACAGTCAGCTTAAAGGTCGTAACGCGGGTATTTCACGCGATGACCTGGCTAATGTAACAAAACGCGTTTACGACGGTGTCGTCGTTGGTACTTATCGAAACGATGATGACGAATTACCCATCATCTGGCGTGATTCTATAGCAGAACGTGAAGCATCAAGCTTGGACACCTTACAGATCCAACCCCCGAATCAAGCTTACACAGTACCGCTTGGCCAAGTCACCGACGACATTGACACCGAGTGGACTGACCCCTTGATCTGGCGTTACAACCGACACCGTGCGATCACAGTACGAGCGACCCCGGATGATACAACCACCGTGGAACTCAGGGCTTCGGTCATTGATGCATTTAATGACATAGAATTACCGCCAGGCTACAGTTTACGCTGGTTCGGTGAGCATAAGAGTACCGTTGACTCACAGGCATCGTTGATACCCGGCGTAGTGCCGGCGCTCGCCATAATCGTGTTTATCCTGGTTGCATTGTTTAATGCGATGCGGCCGATGTTACTTATAGTTACAATCATTCCATTCGTGATGATTGGCGTATCTATCGGGCTGCTCAGTACGAACGCTGCTTTCGGGTTTGTCTCTCTTCTCGGAGTGATGAGTCTTGCCGGCATGATGATCAAGAACTCGGTAGTTCTCGTTGATCAGATCAACATCGAGAAAGCCGCCGGTAAATCAGAATATCAAGCAATCGTGGATGGTACTGTATCGAGATTGCGGCCAGTTTTTCTGGCAGCAGCAACGACCGTGCTAGGTGTCTTGCCGCTGCTTTCCGATGTGTTTTGGCAAGGTTTGGCCATTTCCATTATGGCCGGATTGAGTTTTGGTACTTTGCTGACAATGCTCTTACTACCAGTATTTTATTCAATCTATTTCCGTGTCCAATCCAATCATTAACAATGCCATCAGAAAGACTTTAGTTTGATTGATGAAACACAAGATTCGAGCAACGCAAGATTAAGTATCAAATAGTTGATTAGCATGGCATGATCGATTTTGAATATTTTCTAGCAGAATGATTGATTGCACTGACAACGGTAATAGTTTGTGTATGGATTCATTCACGAGTACTGCTCGGGATCGCACGCGGACGCGGTAGGTTACCACTAGGTCAGAGCCGAATATTTCTCGTCATGTTGGTGCTGCTATTTACCCATATAGTAGAAATTCTCATTTTCGCTGTTGCTTACTTGATCATGCTGTAAGAGTCCGCGTTCGGGCAAATTGTGATGCCAAATACTATTTCATTTATTGATTGCATTTATTTCTCGTCAGTTGTTTACACCACACTGGGATTTGGTGATCTCTTGCCAACCGGACTTATCCGAATCATCACCGGTGTAGAGGCGCTGATGGGATTGTCATTGACAGCGTGGTCAATTTCCAGCGCCTTTGTCGAAATACAAATTGTTACGAATGCCATGGAGATAAAAGAAGAATAGTGTCCGGCAATATAGAGGCATTCTTAGTTTATCTCACTATCGATATCCTAGGTTGCTAATCGCTCACAGCACCCTCCATCCCTGGGATGATCGTTACCACATAGACACCCCCACTTTCAGACTGTCATTTAGTGCAAATTGACTCATCTCGTGGCCATAATTCAGGTATACCTGCCCTAGTCCATACCCTCCATATTAAATTTACTACATCATTAGTTTCAGATTCCAGACATTGATATCAGCCCTGCAGATAGGGCAAACACCCTCTCCTCTCGTAATGACTGATAACTTGGTGGGAATAACCCAGCAGATAGATTGATAGAAACAAAGCTCAATCACTGTGCTAGCGAACCACTTATTGGGGATTTGACAATATCTAATGATGCAATACGGATTATCTTATAAATTAAAAGTTTCCGGTATACATGTCATTAAAGTGTTTCACAACTAGACAGTAGAAGAATGGCATTATCGACCGTCTATATTCATTAATGGAAAAATAAGTACGAGAACAACCATAGCCTAATATTTTACGATATGCCCATGTGTGCGGAGTTAAGTGCCCATTCATAGG
Source organism: Candidatus Thiodiazotropha sp. (ex Codakia rugifera) (assembly GCA_025656675.1). Taxonomy (GTDB): domain Bacteria; phylum Pseudomonadota; class Gammaproteobacteria; order Chromatiales; family Chromatiaceae; genus Thiodiazotropha. Next base: position 25,373 of record JAHXHN010000014.1, on the reverse strand, counting down.
AAGCAATGAATTTATGGAGGTAGCATCCATTTAAATGATCGGTTACACCGTTTTTAATAGGCACTACTTGGCATAATATGAGGGCTAGTGGCCCACCAGTTAAAAACAGTGGATAAAGCGCAATACTACAGAATCATCCTTGCGAGTGTCCTTACTCTTTCTTCTTCAGTAACTATGTGGCAGATTTATAAAATGTAAGGCCTAAATCCATACTCTTCTGCAACCATACTCTTCTCATCATCCAAATTTTCTCCTGTTTCATCAGAAGATGTGTCATTCAAATGCAGTGTGGAGTGAATTTCATCCAATACCGGATTCCATTCGGATTCAAGGACTTCATCAGGATAGAGCGCAGGCTCAAGATCGACTTCTTTATCGAATTGGTGTTCCGTAAAAAGGTTGAACATCAGCATGATTGTTTACCCTTGTTGTTTCCGACAACGGGTTGAATCAAGTCCGAATACTCCCTTTTCAATGAAGTTTAGTCATTTAATGACTATCTCTGACACCTTGATTACCCTCAATGACAGGTGTGCAAGATTGACGCCACTCCTGATTGAATTACAAGTAATCAATGGGTTGCAGCCATGCTGCAAGATAGATGCTTTTCGGAGTGTAAAACATTTCGACGGTTACAGGCATTGACAACCATTTCACTGCAAAGCCTACATGACAATCTGTTTAGATTGATATATCTAAGCTTGGAATTCAGGTCTCGCGGAATGTATGAGATCTATCGGTTTCTTAAATATACTGTATTAGGATTCTATGTGTTATTTTAGGAATTAAGAATATACGCCAGTTTTGAACTACCCTGAGAAATAGAAACCTCCCACAGCTCATTTCCAATTTCCTTGATCTCTAACATCGTATCCTCTTTTGCCCTGCCCCAGACAACAATACGGGTAAGGTAATCCAAATCCGCTCCCAGTATCCCAAAGAATATTCTTCTCCCTATTCCAAGATTCAAACCATCATGGATTGGATCACCCAGATATAGGATGAGTGATGCCTTTTGCTCATTCGCAAACCGATAGGCTTCATCTTGAGTTGCAATGGTTACGGTGACCGTCTGTTCAGCCAGCTTTCCGTCATTGCAGTAATAAACGATAGTTGCCTTTTCTCCCTCGAAAGTCCCTGAGTATTTTCTGATACCATTCGAATCATCAGCATCAAGTTCAATGGATCCAAGATGCTTTTCAGTTTCAGGAATCATGTCACAAGAGGTTCCAAGCCGAACACTTGACAGTCGCTCCTCAGCATACACTGCAGCAACTATCAGTAATGTGAGCAATAGGAAGACAATGATTTTCATGGGTATTTAGCTGAGTGTTTGATAGAAACTAAAAATGGTTGGGGTAATTATTAAGCACCGGTAATTCTTAAATATCGGGTAATTGATGCACAATATCGTATAGCAAAATTACTATTATGGTAACTACTAATCAAAGAAGCGTCTGTACTTCCAACCGTTACATTTAATAATATGATACTGCTCATAAAGTGGCATGTTTACTTATATAAATGATAACACCGGATTATAAACCGGACACGCAGTGGCTATACCAGACGACTGCATTGATTCAACTGCAGAAAAACTTTAGATCAGTACTTGAAAAAAAGACAACCGCCATTCAGACACAGTGGGTTCGCTAACATGCTTATGGCCTTCAACGCCATACTGTATATAGACAATTATGCATTTAAAACAGCAGACATTTTATTGTTACACTAAAAATAATATTATGGCGACCCGAAGGTCGCCATACAAGATGATTGAGCGATCACTCAGCTATTTATTTTTACATCCAACTGTCCTGATCCCGTCTTTACCTGTAATTTGATCACCATCTAATGTTTGAGCGTTTAGCATTGCCTCAGTATCACCACAGACAATACCTGTCTCCTGAGTCTTTATCTTCAATACCAAATCCCAATCACCATCATGATCGACATCCTTCAGACGATACCAAACAGGTTGTGCAGCATCAGGGCCAAATCGAATTGTGCTTGTATCGACCGTATTCGCATCGAATTCATCGGTTGTCAGGATGGCCACAGTGAGCTTACCCTTGGAACGGGGGTTGATAGGGTTCTGATGATTACCTGGTTTGATATCAATCAATACACTTGTCGCATATGTAACCGACCAGAGTGTGGCATGAACCTGTCCTGAAGTCGTTTCGCTTTCACCTACAATCTGTCCATCAGCATTGATTCCAAATGCTTTACTATTAGCTCCTCCCAATGTACCCAATGATTGCATGCCAAAATCAGCATGCCAGACAAATGCTACTGTTTCTCCTGTTGCAGTTTCACTGCTACCAACAATTATCCTATCATTATTGATATCACGCGCCTCGCTGTTTTCTCCGCCAAGCGTGTCGATATCCTGCACTGTATCCGGATCTGGCCAGAACACCGCATGATTATGTAAAGGCGGACCAAGCAGGCAACGCCCAACAACCTCTCCCAGATCACTAATACCATATGCATCACAATCAAGTGCTGGATTCAGCTGTCCGAGAGACTCAAGCACACCGGCCTGCCAACGAAATCCAGTTATAAACGTTACAAGCGTGCCAACGGCTTGTCCCGTTTCATTGATATCAGATGTTGTTGCTGGTGCAAACGGACCTGGATCCGTGACGCGCACACTAGGTGGAAAGGGTGGATAGTTTGGAGTGCCATACAGATCCCAAACTACACCGGCAAGATCCACACTACCACTGATTAGCCCACTATTATTTATCGCAGTAGCCGTGCTGCTGGAGTTTATGTCATCCTGGGGAGGAAAGGCACCCAAATCACGTATCACACCACCTTCCCAAATAAATCCATGATTAACGAGATCACCCGTTATTAAGTTAAGGTGATTAGATCTGCCAACGACCTGGTTCAGGTCGTTTATACCCAGTGCATGACTGTTGTCACCTCCCGGAAGAGTAGTGATGTCGTTCATCATTCCCCCAGAAGGAAGAAAGAAGGCATGCGTTTCCCCTGACAGGGTATCACTGCTTCCTACAATATTACCTGCATCATTGATATCGTGTGCTGTACTTGTGCTCCCACCTGGCAAGGTATCCAAATCGATTGCCTGTATTCCACTTATCACTATATCCGCTTGCACCAGACTTCCGCCAAGTAATATAAAAAGCATCAATGACATCAAAGATAATTTAATATCCTTGATATATTTATGAACATTACTCACAAATGGTAAAATCATGGCTCACCTCCTGGCTGTTGTATTGGTAGTACTTCCATCTCACCTAACATCCATGTAAAAAAAGCTTAACTCTCAACAAATTTTGTTGCAATGAGAAGAGTCAACGAAACTCTATATTGCAGTTATAAATTTACGAAATACTACTTACAAAAATTGTTTATGAATGATTAACTACCTCTATCCTGACAAAACACCTGCTTCCTTAAAAAAAAAGGCCAGATGCAATTTAAGCAAGATAAATTACTGTGTAACAGCAGCAGTGAGATGTTAATTACTTATATTTGACGAGACCAAAATGAACCCAGTTATAGAAAAATTAAATCAACATCGATCTATACGAAAATATACAGAAAAGCCAATTTCACAGTCGATGCTTAAAATGCTGATCACATCTGGTCAGGCTGCTGCATCATCCAGTTTTATTCAGGCTTACTCTATTATTCAAGTTAGTGATTCTGATAACAGAAGCACCATAGCTGAGGCAGCTGGTGGACAGCCCTGGATTACAAATGCAGCAGCATTCCTGGTAATTTGTGCCGATTTATATCGTATCGACCATTGTTGTAGAAAAACCAATAAAACCAGCCTGGATGGTTATACCGAACATTTTATCGCTGCCACCGTGGATGCTACATTGATGGCCCAGAATCTTTTACTGGCAGCAGAGTCTGAAGGATTGGGCGGTGTGTTTATTGGTGGCATTCGCAATGCACCCGATGTTATAGCCGATGTGCTGAAGCTGCCTGAACTGGTTTACCCTGTTTTCGGGCTCTGTCTCGGCTGGCCAGACCAAGACCCTGAGATCAAGCCAAGAATGCCCGTGGAGATGATCCTTCATCAGGACCAATACCGTTCAGATGATATCCCCTCCAATGTGGATGAATATGATTCTCTGATGGCTGATCACTATGCTTCAAGACAAAAGAACCAACGCTTGAGCAATTGGTCAATTCAAACCTGTGAAGCCATACAAGGTAAGAAAAGAGAACATATGCTTGGCTTTCTGCAGCAAAGAGGATTTCTTAAACTCTAAATTGATTATTAACCCGAGCCCGGTTTTTACGTATACAGACTGACCGGGACAAAAGGCCCGGCATTGCTACCGGACCTTTTATCTCATACCCATCTTCTCAGGTGATATGTTTCCTGATTAAGAGCGTATGTCAGTCATCATCCTCTTCACTGCTGCAGGGAAGACACACCTCCGGTGCGATATCCAGTGCGAATGCGGCACTGTCATGACGCCGACCAAAATCCAGGTCATCACCATCGGTTCTCTTATTGTAGGTCGTGAGAAACACGGTGAATGCACACTTTGTTCGCGGGGGCGTCGTTGCTGCTGGATGATCAAGCATGTGCCCAAACGTATGTGTCGGACTAGCGCCCTCAGGTCCAGGCGGCACACCTACATTAGTCGTACTGTTTAACAGGGTGTCACTACCACCACTTAAACCCCTTTTCCATGAGATCACATGGTTTTTCTGGAACAGCTCCCAGGGATGATAAGCCCGGTAACCGATGCCGAAGGTTGAAGTGGATGTGCCATTCAGGAACTGACACTGTTCATCCGATGCCAGACCGTCCATCCTCAGGTCTTCGATAGAAGCTGCAACATCCCGGTTGTCCCACCAGAACAGGTGAGTCAATGCACCGAATGGGACCATATTGGTCGGACCTGTCTCCTGGAATTTCCTGCGATAGGTAAAGGCGGCCTCTATCTCCGCTCCCGGTAGTCCCGATGGTGGCGTACCATTGGGCCGGAGACGTTGTCCCGCGGCATTAAAGACTTCTATGGTCACCAGGTGACGTTTGGCAGGCAGTCCCTCTATTGCACCCGGGTCGCTCCATAGTTTCAATGCATCAGCCGTGTTCAATTCAACATGATACTGATCGGCTTCCCAATCTGCATTTGATCCCAGATCACCATCAAACGGTATCTCATAGAGATTGTCCTGGGGTTCATCAGGTGCCGTTGTACTGGTGGGACCAAGACTGACAGGGACAACATCAACACCACCTGGTACGGCAACGGCCTTTTTCCAAGAGAGACCTTTGGTGACATACTCAGGCGTACCGACCGGATTACCGCTATTATCAGCTTCGGTGACGCTCACACGATAGTACTTAGCACCCACATTGCGCATACTCTCCGAAAACATCATGGCAAGCTTCAGGGTACCACCCCAATTGCGGTCATGGCTGCCATTGCCTGCCGGGCCACCGGAGGGAAAGGCCACCCCACCATTCAGGCCAGGATTGGCAACGGATACAGCATTGGTCTGATCAGGGGTACCGAGAAGCGAAGAGTCGGTGTCGCCAATTTCATCCAAGTAGACAAATGCATCGCCTTGCCCCCCGTTGTCACGACAGGCGATAGCCCATGGATGGTAGGATTTGAGAGCCACCTCGTCATCGGAATCATGCCAGTGACCGGCGGCCAATCCATTGTAGATAGTGACTGTAAAGGGGCCGATCTGCTGCTTGACCTTGTAGGCGTATTCAACATGACATCCGGCTCGAAGAATCTTGGGATACTCGGACCAGCAGATATTGAACCTGCCGTCTGGGCCGATCATGCCTTCAGCCACCTTTACCGGGTCACTGCAATCGTAATGACGACAAAGCAGGTAGGGTCGTGCATTGACATACTCGGCTATACGCTCTGATGGAAGACTCCGCAGGGCCTGCAGGTCCTCGCCGGCACGAAGCGCATGTTCATCGAGTGCACCATCGCGAAGAAAGGCTGCGCGATAAGGTGCCGGATCCGGATCAGGCCCCGGAGGATCGGGAAAATCGGGTATCTCCGGAATACCGTTGAGGATAGCTTCCAACTCACGTTTGAGCCTTTCAAATCGATTGTCAGTAAATACCCAGGGCTTGCAACAACAGATACGTTTATAGACCTCAACAGTACCCAGGCAGATGGGTGTGCATCTTACCGGCCAGGCAATCAGTTGATCCAGATTGAATGCATCGGGTATCCGAGCGGCACTTGCAAATCTGCCTGTTGCTAAGCTCTCTCGGACCTGGAAGAGCGCTCTGCGTGGCGTGAGGACCGGACGCATGGTTGCACGGGCCAGTTCAGTATACCACCAGGGAGATCGCCTGCATCGACTCACCGTCCCTGAAACGCAGCGATAAAAAAACAGCCACTCCTGCCAAACCCTTCGTCCGATATTCAAAATACCTGCATCCAATACTGAATTGAAATCGGCAGCACGGTAGCTTAGATAGACAGTCGATGGCGCCTCCTTGGTAGCTTCGCCACCAGGACCAATACGGACACGATGGGCCTTTTCGACTGCACTCACCGGAAGATTGAACGATCCATCGCTTGCAACGGTTACTGCCTCCGTGACATTGCCTTCACGGTCGAATAGAGTGACCTCGATTTCCGGGCATTCATCGCCCTCCTTGAGGCCTCTGAGTACTAACTTAGTGTTCCTGCCTGAACCCTTCCGTTCACTTGCCATAATAGACTCTCCTTAAGTGATAGATAGGAATCTAATAGGGCCAGGGACTGCTCCTCAAATTTAATAAAAAGCCATCCTGGTAGTCGATTCAACATCCTTATTCATCCCTATCCTTAGTCAACAAACTACAACCATCAGTAAACTAATAGCAGGAACTTATTTCCTATCAAGGGCAAAAGGGGGTGAGTGGTATTATTACCGCTGTGAGCGTGATAAAGGTTCAATTACTCATCGAGTAATCGGCCATCAGGGTAGACGACCGGTAGTCCGAAGATCTGCCAGAGCTGCATACCGCCACGGTAATAAAGTAGTTTTTCAGGTGGGTAACCCATGCGGATGAGACCGTGAATGGCGGTGGGAGACTGCCCGCACCAGGGACCATTGCACCATAGAACCAGGGTTTTCGCCTGACTAAAATCCCAGTTATCTTTTTTCATGACAACACCAAACAACGCTAATGACTCCTCCAGCGTAATCTCATTGGCACCTTGTTTGGGATTGAGATGGGTATAGGGAATATTGATGGATCCAGGTATCGTACCCCGTTCATGCCAGTCCGCTGTCCTGGCATCAATCAGAAGACCGCTTCCCTCACTCAGCGCCTGTTGCATAAATGCAATCAACTCAACCTCAGCGATGGTTTCAACGCCACTCGCAGCCTGCATGGGTTGTGCGCAAAACGGCGGACAGGGTCTGGCGGTACGGGCAAAATTAAATTCCAGCATTGCACCGGTATCCTGTTCACGCCTGACAAGGACCTGATTGGCCCCATGTTGAACTGTGAACTCACCGATCTCCGGTGTGATCATGACATCCAGTGCAGCAGCATGCTGAGATATCAGTGTCAGTAAGATCAACAGGCTTGAAATGAGAATGGACTTGTTATGGGCAATTGCTGTCAACTGTGTCTCTCCAATCACTCTCTGGTATTTATAGTCATGCGGTGATTTCACCATTCAAACAGATGGATTCTCAATAAATGAACACCATTGCCTATCCAGGGTTGGCAATATCTCCTCTACCTGTTTGCAACGCAGCTGCTCTTCATTGTCCAGTATAATATCGAATGCCTTCAATTTTCTCACTGCATCACTGATATCAAAATCTATTGCACAGTCAAAAGTTTCCAAAATCCATTGCTCACAAGCAGAATCGAGCTGAGTTGTATCATTCAGCGACTCTAGATTGAGTAGTGCGTAAGCCAGGATAGTCTCCTTGATCTCCTCCTGACGTGCCAGATCAATTAAATAGGTGATTGCACCGGCATTGTTATCGAGATTATTAAAATAGAGATTTTGTGCCAACGTGGCCATATAACGGGTTTTTTGTATGAATACCTTACTGATTTGCCGCCATATCAATGCCACGAAACCTGTTACCGCCATAACAATGGCCCATGGATTGACCGCCGCCGTTATTTTTCCAATGGTTGCAAACAGACCACCTGCCGTACCACCCCCCCCGGTAACAGCCAGCTTTAACTTATCCAGCATTTTCATGTGAATCTTGCATTCAGGAAACAACATTTCGAGATCGGGACGTAAAATATCCTTAAACAATTTTAAGTGGATACCCGGTTTATTCTGTTGGTCACGGTATTGCAATAGCAGGAACAGCCGCTGATATCGGATCAGCCCAACCGTCTTCTTTTTCAGATAAAGCCACTTCCAGTCCCTTACCTCAATGGAGGTCTGACTTTTCCCCCGATAAAACAGGCTCACATTTTCGAACTGTTCAAAATCAATCTGCAGATCGAGACCATAAGGTGAGGACCTTTCCAATGCATACTCAATCTGTTGTCGATTGAGTTCACTGTAGTTGGCTGCAAACAGCAGTTGCATGATGGTTTCGATACAGGGCTTTGGGTCAGAGGAGAGTGACTCACCCAGCAGCAGTTCACGATCAGGATTGAAGGGTTGGTACAATTGTTTCAGCATCATCAGTTGTTGCGAAAACTGATAGGTGATGATCTGCTTCAATCGATATATGACCTTAATCTGTTGCTCACTGAGACCGCTAAGTGCTAGTTTTTTGATCAGTTGCGATGTACTGATCGGAATAAAATGGTCAAACTGTGCGATTGCGGTTTTTTGAGGCATCTGGAAACAGGTATCAGGAATAGATCAGCCCTCATGTTACCACTGATGGAATTCCCCGGTAACAGGCAGTTTGAGGAAGGCTCACACAGCTAGGGCCTGTTAACACTAATTCAAATAACCACATACTTTCTGCTGAAGTATGAAAGCCATTTTCACTCAGCAGTGCTACGCTCCAAACCTTCGATTGCCCTGCGTTGCAGTTCTCTTTGCAATGCATCCTGGTATAGCAGGTAGCGGGCTTGCTGTTTGTCAGTCAGCAGTACCTTGAGCGCTTTCCACTTTTGCATATACAGTGCCTGCATCTCATTGATGGTCTGTTCAAGGCCTGTAATTATTGTGGCAATCTCCAGACTGGTTGCAGTATTGATAGCTTTCTTGAGTTCTGCCATCTGTTTTTTATAGGTATCTTCAAGCATGGCTCGCTGCTGCTTGTTTTTGTTAATAATAGCCATAACTTTGATAGAGAGTTGAGAATCCATAGCCAGCGCACGATTCAAGCCATCTATCTGGTATTGATCGATTCTGTCACTTAAGCTCTGATGCTCAATTGCATGAGATGTAGTCCCTATTGGCACTGAGAGTGCATTAGAGCAAACACCGCCCAAGAGCATTAACGATGCACACCCACGTAACAGATGCTTAATCAGGTTATTCGCCATTATTTGACCAGCCTCATGTATGGCAAATGGGGTATCTTAACTCCCCTATTATTGACTCGGCACCTTAGCACGTCGTGTTTGGAGCATCGAGAACATGATTGATCAAAACGCTGCTCGCAGCCAATGGTGCTTCCTTGGCAGGTACCACATCGGAGTGCAAGGACATTCCTGAATGCCCCTAACATACCAAAGAATTTAAGGCAGGCCGATTCAGTTGCCAGGATAATAGTTCACACTTCTTGGTGTTGAATCCCGTGAAGACGCTTTTTTTTCCTTCTTGAACCCACCGCCAGCATAGCAAGTAGTCCAGTACTCAACAGCAGGGTTGTCGATGGCTCAGGTACCGAGACACCTCCGTTGCTACCACCCTCACCACCGCTACCGATGCCACTACCGCTATAAGGTGAAATGTCGATAGCGGCGAGTGTAATGGGGTCAAAATTAAAGGCGAACTGCTGATTAAAAATATCCGGATTCATCCATCCAGTGGGAATATTCATCACCGTAAGAATCTCATTGAGGGTCAGATCTTCATGAAACAGTGGATCAGGATCGATACTCGGTATCAGTCCAAGAATCCCAGTGAAATCAAGGCCAAAATCAAGCAACGTGACATCAAGGCCAAGATCGATCATCAGTTCAGTAAGGTTACTGAACAGTGTATCGGGTAGCGAATAGATCGGTGTCATCTCAAATCCGCCATCCGGCATGATCAGACTGATCTCCTCCCCCACTGAGATAGGATCTGTGATCGTACCATTTCCAAGGTCAAAACTGACCATCAGATCGTTCGGTGTAAATAGGAACTCCTGACGTACATCGATATCGAGGAAGGGTTCGATATCCAGGATATTATAGCTGAGCTCGATGGGTATCAGTGAAGCTAAGGTCTCTCCGATGATGGGTTCAAGATTACTGGAACCCTCAAGGTCGGGGAAATCTATCGCTAAAGCACCTGATCCTGCACCTGCCGTACCGGCCGCAATGGCCGCTTGGACGACTTTGTCCACGATATCCAATGCGATCTTGTCGGCATCCACGGAGAAGCGAAACAGATCATCCTCACCCTCAGCAGTAAAACCGGTTGCCTCGCTACCGGTTGTATTGATATCGGGTACATTCAATGAAATATCGGCATATCCACCTAGGGACCACTCCTCAAGCAGGTCGACTTCCGCCAGACCGAGGATGGAGATAGTGTCGTTGTGAAACTGTAGCCCGGGGATACGCCCTTCATCGTCATAGATCAGGCCTGCGTCAAAGGGACCGATTGGAATACCCAACGCATTGGCTGCAATCCCCTCATCCGGATCGACTGTCAATCCGACGAACTCCCATGTTTGACTCGGTGTCGCATCCCAGCAGGAGCCTGCATTGGCAAATCCGCACCGGTAGCCGTCATAAATATTAACGCCTGCACTGGCATGGGTACCAAACAGGATATCGACACCGGCCCGTATTTCTGGAAAGTTGGTCGTAAAGCTGCCGGTACCCTGGGAACTGTATCCGGTAGAGATGGTAAAGGCCTCGCCCGGGCTGACAGTAAAATCATCGGGGGTCTCAATGGTAACGTTGAGATTGTAACTGGCATCGACTGAGCCGGAGTCGATGTTCAGATAGGGTGACAAGCCAATATTACCGTCGGTGTGCCCATGCACTGAGAACTGAGGGAGCGGAGGCGCAAAAGGGATAAGCTGCGGTAATCCCACTGATCTGGGTGATTCAAAGCTATAGTCCCATTCATACAACGGGATGTCCTGACGCCAGTTGAGCTGCCAGGCATCGCCTGCCTGCCACATGCTCTGGTCATCGGCTTGAAAATCAAGCAAGGCACTATAGGTGGCGGCATTACTCGCAAGTGGGAATATGCTGGCTGCCATCACAACCGCGAGTGTATTCCCCATGAAACTGCGTTCCATATCACTTCTCCCCATATAAAGACCCAACATCCAAGTGTGCTGCCGATGTAAACATCCCCTAGGACACACTTCCACTCAGGACTGACTCACTTGATATCCTGTATGCTTCAACCTCGGCAACAACAAAATATCACTAAGCTATCCAGTCTCCTGCATCTGAATATAAGGTCAGTCCAGAGTCAGCTTCTTTCCTCAAACACAGCTACCGACATCCTGGTTCACGGCATAGTATTATTTGCCGGATAAAAACCATGCATTTTATAAGCCATTTATTTATTATTCATAATTAACAATTGTTTACAATTTCAAAGGGTACGGTAAACACCACATGTGTAAAAAATTTCGACACAAATCCACTCCTGATATCTTGAGAGACATCACTGTTCATCATGATGTTGATTTGCTCTATAGTTACTTCCTGCATTTAGGCCGAGATTAAAATGAAATCACCAGTAGATGATTTGTTGAATACCCATCGGGATCTTACTCATTCAGAAATGAAGAAAGTGCTCTCCCATGTTCAGCGGGAGAGTGGTGAATGGATAGTCAATACGCTATTGATTGATGGAACTGACGTGCCATTCAAATACAAAAGAAAGCAGCACTATAAAAGTCTTGAAGGACAACGGGTCAATCTAACTTACTATTCAGATACAGAGAAGGTGGCGGGTATCGATATGGATATTATGAAGGTTGTACGAATAAAGATATCTTGAAACCGGATGTCACATTGAGTGTGATCAGTTCGACAAGAGCAATCGCATCAGAAAACTATGGCCTAGACAGCTATTGATTAGCGCATACGTGGTTTGGCATCGGTCAATATTGCACCGGGTTCCGAAAAAGGGGCGAGCCGTTCCACGAAGTCAATCAATCCCATTATCGGTGTACCGCGGAAGAATTGGGTAACCGGCCGATCCATCCAGATACGATCGGCATATAGAATGATGGTGTGAGGTGTATCGCCAACACTATCAAAATCACGATCAAAGCCCTCGTAATCATCCCAATGATTGCCCAGCCAATCATTGTTTCTTGCACTGGCTATATGACTCACTGCAATCGTAGCCAGGTTATTAATAAAGTGGTTGCCATGAATGATATGCCCCCCCTTCTCCCCATAAAAATACATAGCAATATTATTGTAAGAGAAATTGTTATTTTCCAAATAGAGAATATTTTCAGGGAAAATGGGGGAGTTTGCCTTCAATCCGGTAGCATTATGGAGTATCTCATTCTCAACAATATGGACCTGTGAGCTCTCCTTGATTGCCAAAGCTGAGCTACCGGTATTGCGGATATGTTCAATTCGGTTCTTTTCTATGACCAAGTTGTTCGAGTAGATTGCAACAATGCCTGTATCATTATGACTGATATGGTTATCACTGATCTCATTCTCGTGAGAATAGATAAACTCCATACTGATGCGATTGTCATACAGTCGATTGCCAATGATACGATTCGAGGTTGCATTGCTTAGCAGTAGATCCCGCACATGGTGAATGGTGTTGTTTTCGATAAGATTGTCATGGCCATACCAGATCCTCAAACCTTCCCCACGCAGACTGGGCGACAAAGGCTTGGATGAAATATCATTATTGCGAATGATGTTTTCATTACCCTGCTTGATGTGAATGCCAAACAGTACATTGTCAAGGGTAACCCCTTCCACCAACACACCATCCGCTTCAATCATCAAACCGGCATCCATAGCATCATAAGACTCACCGGAAGCAGTCAAGCGCAATCCCTGAATTGTTGTATTATCGGCGCGTACCGTTAACACAGTACCTTCTCCAGCACCATCAATTGTCACCTCGTTCTGTCCATCAAGGATGATGGGTTTACTGATTACAATGGGGCCGTTATAGGTTCCGGGTGGAGGACGCAGGGTTCCATTTACAGGCGTTAAATCGATAAACAGTTGCAGTGGAGGAAGAGCAAAAGTTTGTTGGCAGACCACTAGGCTAAGTAAAGCCAGCACACATGGAAAAAATAAATTCATGATTTTCACACGCCCGATGATTCAACCATTCTGCAAACCAACATCAATTAGCCACTATATTTTAGTGGTATTCACACATATATTGTCAGACAACAAAGTCCATGCCGGGATGACTCAGTTTAATACGACAGCCCTGCGACCCAGCCACATGACATAACCAAAAACAGGTATCAGCATAAGAATGCCATACATAACAGGTGCGATTGTCATGGTAGGGTTATTGAGAATAGTGCCTGTCACCAAAATGGCTGTTCCACCATTTTGAATACTCGTCTCTATTGCAATAGTACGGGCATCCTTTTCACTGAGTTTTGAACTCCTCGCAAAAACATACCCTACACTCAGCGCTACAGTGGCAAGTATCAGGGCTGGTATGCCTGTCAGTTGCAGAAAAAGCGGCATCGATTCCAGATTTTGACTGATAATACCGGCAATCACCAATAACAACATCACAAGTGGTATACGTGTCAATAGCCTTTCATATTTCTGACAAAAGGCAGCTCGATAGTGCCGTAGTAACATACCAAGCAGGACAGGTATCAGAGTCACCACAACTAATTTCAAAAAGGTGGGTATATACGGTAATACAACTTCACTGCCCGCTCCCAGTTTCCATTCTAAAAGCACCCCTCCCAGCAGGGGAATAGTCAATGGGGTTACTAAACTGACTATACCCGTCAGGGTGATGGAGAGCGCAACATTACCGTCAGCCAGGTAAGAAAACATATTGGATGTTGTGCCACCTGGACTGAACGCCAGTATCATAAACCCAATAAATATCTCAGCCGGAAGTTGTAACAGAATAAGCAGAATCAATGTGATAACCGGGAGTAGTATCATCTGACAGATGATACCGATAATGACAGTCATCGGTGCATTCAAAACCCGTTTGAAATCTCCTGTAACGAGCCCGGTTCCCATTCCGAACATAATACAAAAGAGCGTGACGGGCAGAGCCAGACCCAAGACACTATCCTGAATCATGGCAACCCACTCCAAAGTGTCGCCAGATAGGCCGCTCCAAACAGCAGGTAGAAACGACCGGTCAATGTGGTCAACTTGATGCGTTGTGCGGGAGATGACTTAAGTTGGCTAATAGGACCTATCAATGCCACTGAAGTAACCAATAACATTAGAAGACCGGGAAGCATTCCTGACCAGAATAATAATGCACAAATAAGATAGACCAAACTGACCAGCAGATAATAGAGCCTCACACCTGAATCGTAACCAATTCTGACAATCAACGTCCGGATACCGGCATCTCGATCAGACTCATAGTCACGTAACTCATTGCTGAGCAAAAGTAGGGACGAAAGCAAACTGAAAGGCAGCGACAACCAGAAAACCTCCATCGTATACCGACCAGTGAGTACATAATAGGAACCACCAATCAGTAGAACCCCCATTAACAGAAACACCAGAATGATACCCAAGCCTCGCTGCTTGTAATTGACTTTACCGCCGGTATAACCCCAGGCACCCGCCACACCTACCAGCCCGAGTAACAACAGCGGATAACCCCTGATTGAAACCATATAAAGCCCTATCGCAATTGCCAGCAGCATCACTGCCCAACCGATTTTTGCGTTACGTCTAATTGATCGCTGTGTTGCAAGATCCAGTGTGGCATTCTCCAGATCCGGGTAGTCATTGATTAAATTGACAGCGACCTGCAACAGTAAACCCGCTATCAGCACTAACCAGGCCAGCCACCCATCTTCACCATGATCGATCAGTGCCAAGCTAATGCCCAGACCGCATGTAGCGATCGCCACAACCAGGGAAAAGGGGCGCATCGCACCCAGAAAAGTGTATTTACCACTCATAAGCTATAGAACCAGGTGGCATCGAGTGAGGCCACCCACTGTTCTTGTTCCTCTCCAAAAAAAACTGTTGGCAGTCGACCACCATAAGGTTTACCCGGACCGCTGTATTGATCATAACGCAATTCCGGTCGAACTCTGAGATGCTTTAGCGGCCACCAGGATAGATTTACCGTCACAGCCTTGTAAATGCCCTCTGGCAATAACGCATGAGCACCCTTTTCATCTCTAAACCACTCCGCTCTCAAACCAAGCTGTTTGTTATCATCCAATTGGACATAATAATTCATATTGGCACCATACCAGCGACTATCCTCCGTAATCAGAAATCCAGGAGGATTATTCGCATCGGCCACCAGGTCTCCCCCCTCCTGAAATCCATACAGTAGATTCATCACCATACGTTGAGATTGATTGTATCGATGAGTCAATGTCATAGTATGCGTACGGCGCATCAGCTTATCATCATCGAGACTGACGGCATTGAAAGGCCGCGTCTGATCGCTCACACCATCTTCTGACTGCTCATATCCTATGATATTTTCCAAATCAAGCCAGGTCCTGAAATCCTCGCTTCTCCAGCGCAGATTAAAAATAATTGTCTTGTCATGATTATTATCCTGAAGATTATTCCATCCCTGCACTATACCCAGGTCAACGGACACTATGCCAAGGGAATTATCAACCGGTAGTTTGATTGAACTCAACAAGCCGACATGTTTAACGGGCTGGTAAGCAAACGCATAGGAGTGCGTATAGAAAGCAGTCGGTGGATCAACAGGGGCACCAATCTCATATCCGACAGGGGTAAACCAACTGCCCACCATCCATGAAAAGCCATCTGCTACCGGAAGATAACCACTAAAAAACCATTGGGGGAGCAGGTAGAGCCGTTCATTAGCATCATTGATATCAAGTTCGTCATCTAAACCATATGTTATGGCTGCATCCTTACCGTATCGCAGATCGATCTCAAAGCCCCAGTCTGCCTGTTCCGGCTTTGCTCCAGGAAAGGGACCAATACGGGGTTTAATGTTCGTTTTGAAATCCTTTTCTACAATCAATTCAGCACGGTTAACATTGATACCTTCATCAAAATTCAAAAAGCCTGAAGGAAAGACATTTTCCGACCCATTGTCGTTGCTAATCGCGCCGACCTGAAAACGACTTGACAACTTAACATCCTCTAAAACACTACCCCATGCCACCTCTCCAGACAGGCTAATAAAAATACCCAGTAAGTACAGATTGTTATTTGTTTTTTTCATTTTTTTAACAACACCCGATAGAATAAATCAATAGCTCATGGTCAAAACACATAGTGATACAGGACATAGTAATTATTAAACCTGGGTGCTAGTGATTCAGCTGATTTCAGGGAATAGCATCAACTCGTAGCAGAACTTATAATAGGGTGAACAAGACTTGGATGGACAATGCGCTAATGGTTTGCTTGCAAATCATCAGGCACTAAAAAACAGCACATCAATATAGCTTACGATCAGCGGATTATCGCGTCTCCAATAAATCAGCCCAGAGACTTGTTGGCTTAGGCAGTAATCCCCAGAGGCCCGCTCTCTCTTTTTGAGACAGTCGTTGTAACTCGACATATTCCATAAGGGTACCAGATGATTGGGACTTCACGGGTATGGCGTAACCGTCCTTGACCATTTGTCTATTAAGCGAACGACCCTCTTCGGTATACAGTTCACCAACTATCCGACCATACCTATCAAGGCTATCCAGCTGGAAGTGAAGTTTAAAGTGTTCCCCACCGGCAATCTGCTTACGTAAATATTCAGCCGAGATGATTCCAAGTGACATCAGTGAGTTGTAATCCAAACCTGTTCTTTGTTTATCCACTTTGAATTTCGGGTTTTCGCTATTCTCAGGGGCATCAATACCGGCCAATTGAATCCGTTTTACTTCATTCTTGAACTGTATTAACAGGGTATCACCGTCCTCAACCTCAATTTCACTGCTTGAAAGAAGTCGTTCATCACCCCTTGTGTTAAATGACATGATCAACACAACAACAAACAACATGGGTTTGGATGTTTTTAGTGCCATTACTTTTTACCTGTTGATTTAGGACCCAGCTTAATGACTGGTGCCTGATGAACGTGTCAGTTTATTGTAGACATTATATTTGCCCGAAGGTTTTTTCATCGGCAAACGTTTTATCTCCTCGAGAGTTTGTGCGTCATAGATTACCAGTGCACCCTCGCTGTCCCATATGCTGACCAAGGCATAGCGTCCATCCTTGGTAAACTCAACATGAGCAGATGTTTTACCTGGCGCTGGGCGAAGGGTTTTTACAACTTCCAAGCTTTGTTTATCAATCACATGCATGGCATCTTTATCCTTACCGAAAAAGACATCCACCCAGGCATAGGGGCTGCGCTCATGGCTCCGCATAAAGAAGCCGGGACCCAGAGTCGGTATCTCTTTGATCACTTTCCAACTCTTGGTATCGATCACGCTGACCTTGCTGGCTTTGATGTTGGGTGTTGCCAATACTGATCGATTACCTGCTTGCCAGGTAATGCCGGAACTGAGGTGGGGCATGCCGGGCAGCTCCAATGCACCCACTGCCCTACCCAGATCAAGATCGACAATCTGCCCCTTACCATCGCGGGCAGTGCCGGCAATCTGAGAATAGTCCTGACTGAGAAAAAAATCGTCAAGATAATCCTTAACCTTGATGCGTCGTACCGGAAAGGGATCTTTGACGCCACCTTCTCCCGAGTCTTCCCGGTAATCATGTATCCAATTGCCGAAACCGATCGGTGGTGGGATCTGGTAACTGACCTCCCATACCTCAGGAATATCCTTCAAGGCAACAACAAAACTGGAACGAGGATCGGCTGTATAGACTGCACTGACACGAGAACTCTTACCCTTATCATCCGCTACCGGGATCACTTTCACAGGCTTGAGATCCTCAGCATCCAGCACCACCAGGGAATGAGGCAGGTAGTTGGCAACCATCACGAAACGCCCATCGTGGGAGACAGCCAGATTGCGGGTATTGATACCTGCTCTTACTTCAGCCGTGTAGGTCAGATTGAAGATATCGAATTTACTGATCCAGCCGTCTCTTGAGGCAAAATAGACATAGCGTCCACCTTGGGCATATTTAGGCCCGCCATGCAGTGCAAAACGGGTGGGAAAGCGGTGAATGGGCTCGAAGCTGTCACCATTCAGCAGGGTCGCGTGATGGTCACCCAGTTCCACCACTACAAAAAGATTATCGATATCGGCTGCAAATTTGGGTTTATCGGGCAAACTACCTGGCTTGTGGAACTCAATGCGACTGGTCAGAATCTGTTCAAAACCCCACTCGGGGATCTTCTCAAGTGGGGTATAGATCAACGCCACCAGAGACTGGATTTGTTCACCTGTCAGCACTTTCTCAAAGGGTGGCATCTGGGTGGCAGGTCTGCCTTCGGCAATGGATTTCACTGCACTCTTAGGCCTCAGACGATGCAGATTCTCCGGTAACAATGCCGGTCCTTGTCCCCCCAGCCTGTCCAGCCCATGGCATTCTGAGCAGTGTTTCTGGTAGAGCGTATTGACATCCGAAGCATCAGCTAAAGCGACATGACTGAATGAAAGTGATTGCAATATCAGCAGTAGCACTCCATTAACAAGAAGCCTGCAGGCTGGCTTATTCAGTGGGTCACTGGCATCTCCAGATAAGGCTTGGCTGCTGTTTAAGAATCGGTATTGCGCCAACATTTTTTTCCTGTCACTCTTCGAGAAGATCGATCCTGTAGGCAGCATGGCAGGCGACACAATTGGTCATCAACTCAGTCAGCTGCTGCAAACTATGCTGTGGGTCGCCGAGCTGTTCGGCATCCAGAGCCAGATTGTCAAAGCGCCTATGGGTATCGAAACCCAGTTTCTTGAAACCAGCGGGTAATCGCCCAACCAGGCTGCCCGGCATACCCTCTCCCGCTGCCATCCCCGCTTGGCGGGCTGATTCAACCACCCGCACCATCTCTTCAACCTGAGTTGCGGAGAGGATGGTCTGTACCGCCTGCAAGAATCCCCGCATCTCCGTGAGCACCAGATCCCGCTCACTTGCAGGCATCAAAATAGCGATACGACCGTCACTGGCTGGCGCCACCTCGCCTTGCCAAAGAAACTTGTAGGCCATGGCAAGCGACAGCAGTAATAACAGTACAGTCGTAATACAACAGAACTTCGATCGCATGAGTGATAGTCCCTCTGGCTCAGGAGCACATTAAATCAATGAATAGAATTCACTAGTCTAACGCACTTTCACCCTGTCGCTGTCAGCTGTTCAGAGGGTGATGCTATCTCCTCATCTGTCAGATAGCATCCGGGATCTTCGGCCCAGGGATTGCCGGTAAGACGCCAGGCTCGGGTACGGCTGTTACCACCGCAAATCGGACGGTGAATACAACTTGCACAACGCCCTTCCAAAGGACGTTGTGTCTGCTTCAGACCTGCCATCAGGGCATCAGAGGTATCTTGCCATATCTCTGAAAACGGACGCTCTTTGACACTACCCAGGGTGTAGTCCCACCACATGGTATCTGGATGTACACGACCCTCATTGTCGATATTGGCGATA
Organism: Candidatus Thiodiazotropha sp. (ex Codakia rugifera); assembly: GCA_025656675.1. Taxonomy (GTDB): domain Bacteria; phylum Pseudomonadota; class Gammaproteobacteria; order Chromatiales; family Chromatiaceae; genus Thiodiazotropha. The sequence goes on along the minus strand of JAHXHN010000014.1, from coordinate 5,560 downwards.
TTCACACCGCTGGCGTTGCCACCCCAGCGATGCAACATCTGGTTCAGACGCTGGTAATGCTGGGGTAGATGTTTCTCTGCCCAAAGCAGCATGTAAGCGCCGTCGGCATCATTGTTACCGGTAACAAATTCTCGATGTCGTCCCTGCTGCACATCCTCCCAGCAGGTGGAAAAGAGCAGATCCATCGCATCCCGGGTGAGCCGATGGTGTACGTCATCCTTGCGATTCTTATAGCCACGACCTGCGTAGTTGAGGTGTGAAAGGTAGAACTTGTCAACGCCCTCTGCATCCATTAATTGCAACAGATCGGGTAACTCAGCTGCATTCTCCTGTGTCAGGGTGAATCGCAACCCCACCTTGAGACCCGCCTCGCGACAGAGACGGATGCCACGGAGTGATTCGTCAAAAGCACCCTGCTTGCGACGAAAACGGTCGTGGGTCTCGCGCATGCCGTCTATACTGATACCGACATAGTCGTAACCCACTGCAGCAATATCACCAATCGTCTCTTCAGTGATCAAGGTACCGTTGCTGGAGAGGCCCACATAAAAACCCTCCGCCTTGGCACGTCGGGAGATCTCGAATATATCCGGGCGCATCAGTGGCTCGCCGCCGGAGAGGATCAGTACCGGTACACCAAATGCCTTCAGATCGTCCATTACGGTATAGACCTGCCGGGTATCCAACTCACCGGGAAAGTCCTTATCTGCCGAAGTGGCATAGCAGTGGCGGCAGGTCAGATTACAGCGCCTTACCAGATTCCAGATCACCACCGGACCTGTAGGTTTGACCGGTCGAGGCGTACTGGAGGCTGGCTTATCCAGAGCATTAAGATAACGGCTGATCCTAAACATATTGGCCTACCTATACGGCGAGTCGCATGCCGGTCTTTTTCAGCACGGCACTACTGAACAACACCTCATGACCTATGCTGAGTGGATGCAGCAAGCTGTTCATCTCACTCACCTTCTCCATCACCTCTTCCCGATTACGTCCATGCACCATGGCAAACAGATTGTAGGGCCAATCCGGCATATGTCGGGGCCTGGCGTAGCAGTGGCTGACGTAATCCATAGCACCAAGACGAGCACCAGCCTTCTGCAGTTGCTCATCAGGGATGTTCCATACCGTCATTCCGTTGCCTTTGAATCCCAGCCGATAGTGATTGGGTACCACACCCAGACGCCGGATGACACCACTCTCCTGCATGGCATCCATTCGTGTGACAACGTCACTGGGCCAACAACCGATACTTTCCGCAATGGTCTCGCAAGGCTCATGTGTCAGGGGCAGGCCAACCTGGGTCTCGGCAATAATTCGCTTGTCCAGTTCATCCAATGCCTGTGTTGTTGATACCTCGGTGGCAGGGAGAGAGCGGGTGTTGAAGCTGCCATCATCTTTTATCTCAAACCACAGCCCAAGATAGAACTCCTGCTCTTTCGGGAAGGACAGGACCTGTAGACCTGTCTCCTGCTCTATCCGTTCGACAGCTGTCGCTGTGGTGCTTGCTGAATCGGTTGCAAGTACGAACCACATATTCAGCCAATGGTCACGCTGATAGTTATGCGCCACCTCCGATAATGCATTGACTGATTCAGTCACCTGCTCAAATCGTTCTTCCGGAACGGCCATTGCAGCCAGCACCAGACTACCTCCCAGACGTTCAGCGTTATAGAGGGGACCAAAGCGCGACAACCAACCCTGATCCAGGAGCCGTTGGATGGTCGTCATCACCTGCTCCTCATCGGCACCCAGTGTCTCAGCCATGTGACGGAAAGGACGTTGTGCCAGCGGTACTCCACCCTGAAATTGATTGATTAGGTGGCGTTCAAAGGATGAGAGTGGCTGCATAGAACTACTCCACACCCAGTAAGGTACGGTTTACTGGTCTGTGTGAGGTATCTTGATCAACACCGTATCGGGCGCCACGCTGTTTGAAGCGACGCAAACTGAACAGCACATCACGCTCAATCCAAGCCAGATTGCACCTTTCAACCATCTTTTCCAGATTATTCAGGACCCCTTCCCGACTGCGACCGTGAATCATGCAGAAGAGATTATATTGCCAACGACCCGGACGGCGCGGACGTCGATAGCAGAGAGTGACACAAGACTGACGGCCAATCAGGCGGCCAATTTCGGTGACCTTTTCATCTGGCACATCCCAAACCACCATCGCATTCGCCCGGTAACCTAGCTCACGATGACGCACCACCACACCGAGACGACGTATATCACCGGTTTCCATTAAACGTTTCAGGCGTGTCAGTACTTCGTCTTCAGATAACCCCAGCTGTGCTGCAATGTAAGCATAGGGATGGGAGACCAGGGGCAAGCCATTCTGAATCGCGCAGACCAGCTCAAGATCAATCGATTCTGCATCGGAAGTTGTGGTGTGTGATTTTAGGTCCATTGCAGTGGAAACCCCAGGTTGATGTAGAAATCCTCAATCATAGGCAGGTCGATGACCTCCAACCCAGTACGTGTTTCAATCTCACTGAGGACACTGCTCAGTTTTTCCCGGTCTGAGGCGGTTGCGACAAACCAGAGATTCAAATCATGTTCACGTTCGTAGTTGTGGTTAACCTCGCCATAGCCGCTCACCAGGGCAGCAACCGCCTCCAATCGTTCCATGGGTACGGCCATTGCCGCAAGGGTGCTAGCGCCAACCCGGTTAGGACGAAAGACAGGACCCACACGACTGATCAAACCATTGCTTTGAAGCTGTTCCAGTGTATTCATCACAATTTGCTCATTGCTGCCTAGCTGTTCAGCTATGTCCTGAAAAGGGGATGGTGTCAGCGGAAAACCATCCTGGAAATCGTTCAACAGCCGCTTTTCAATTTCATTCAATGGCCTGTCGAGAATCGATTCTTTTTGCGCAACCATCTCAGAGTCCTATACGGTGTGCACGGGAAGTCAGAAAAATCCCGGAGGGTTTCAAAGCAGGCCATTCAGCCACTTGCTTGAAGGTTTCTGTGTCGTAGACCTGCAGACGGTCAATATCGCGTACCGAGACCCAAACCTCTTCACCGCGAGGTTCGAACTCCATATGCAATACCCCCTTCCCTGGCCGCAACGTCTTTACCAGTTTCATCGCTTGGGTATCAAAAACCTGGATGGTATCGTTGTTGGGAAAAGCAAAGTTGACCCAAACATGACGCCCGTCTGGACGTGACATCACAAATACCGGTTGACCATGCACATCCAGTCGATCGACCTCACGCCAAGTGTCCGTATCGACAACCAACACCTGATGTCTTCCCACCGCCGGGATAAAAAGCCGCTTACCGGCGATCGCCCAGCCCTCGAGATGGGGCATTTTGTAGACCGGCAGTTTCTGTTGACCCTTGCCGTAGTCACCCAAGATACGTTTGGGGCCCTTATCCGGGTTCCACAGATCGAGCAGAACCAATCCATCCTCTCCGTAGAGACCGGCGATGTAATAGCGTCCATCCGGCGTAATCAAGGCATCGTAGGGTTGCACACCCACATTTTTGTATTTGTGAATGACCGGTTTGTCCGGATTCTTCATCTCCGCCACCCAGATCTCACCCGCATCCCAGAGGCTGAAGATGAAGCGGTCTCCCGGTGCATCCACCAGACCAACTACCTTCGATTGTTTGCCATCGCCGTATACAGCAGGAATATCGACGACCGGCGCCAGGGTTCTGGCATTGAAGATACGCACACCACCCGGTTCATAGTTGGATACGGCGACCAGAGAGCCATCCTGTGAAATGGCACCACCAATACTGTTACCAGACTGAATAGTGCGTGCGACGATTTTGCGTTGCAGGATATCGACCTTGGTCAGACCGCCGTCCCGCCCAAACAGGTAGGCAAATCTTTCATCGCGGGAGAAGACTGCGGATGCATGAGACAGGTCACCCAATCCCTCGATGCGACCCAACACGGTATTGCCAGTGCTCTCAATCACCTGCAGACTGCCATCTGCTCGTTCTACGACCACACCGAGATCACCGGTTCCCCGTTCTTCGCTGGCCAACAGCGGTGTGTAGCATGCTGTACAGATCAGGAATATGAGGATCAGAATTTTCATCTCACACCCGCTTTGATCTGTTCCGCCAACCAGAACGCCTCTGGATCGGACAAAAATGGTCGCCAAGGTGGCATGGGAGTACCGGGTCGACCATATAATATGGTCGCCACAAGAAAATCGATCGGTTTACCCACTAGGTAATCCGGTGTCAAAGCAGGTCCCAGCCCACCTTTTAGAGTGAGTCCATGACAGGATCCACAATCGTGTTTGAGCAGATTGAGGAGTTCAATGCGGCGTGGTGTGGAGATTTCCGTAGACCAACTGCCTTGAGCCCATAGTATGAGGCTAACAGCGATCAATACAGGGCGTTTCATCGCAGACCTCCTGAGGCTCGAACCAGGCAAGTTGCTCTGCCAGGGCCACTGTCTCTCCGACGATAATAATCACCGGTGAACTGAGCCCAGCTTCCGCTACCCGTAGATTCAGTGTCGCGAGCGTTCCCTGTACCATACGCTGGCGTGGTGTTGTGCCCTCCTGGACGACCGCTGCCGGTGTATCCGGCCCGCGTCCAACAGCGATCAGCTGTTGCACAATCTCACTCAGATTGGACAGTCCCATGTAGACCACCAGCGTTGCCGTTGCATCTGCCAACTTTTCCCAATCGAGTTCCAGTGCTTCATCTTCCCGAAAATGACCGGTAACCAATCTCACTCCCCGACTCATCGAGCGATGGGTAAGCGGAATACCCGCATAGGTTGTGACTGCAGAAGCAGCGGTAATACCGGGAACGACCTCGAAGCGAATACCCTGCTGGCGCAGATAGAGCGCCTCTTCACTGCCACGCCCAAAGACAAAGGGATCACCACCCTTGAGGCGTACGACATTCCGGGCTCTTTTGGCCAGACTCGCAAGCAGGGAATTTATCTCATCCTGTGGCACACAATGCATGCCGGGGACCTTACCCACAGCAATGCGTGTAACGCCAGGCGGAACCATTTCCATGATCTCCGGTGAGACAAGCCGATCATAGACCACCGCATCGGCAGAACACATTAATCTGAGCGCTTTGACAGTCAACAGATCGGGATCACCAGGTCCCGAGCCCACCAGATAAACAACCCCTTTCGTATTCATAGGTAAGACCTGTCGTTATGTACGGGGTGAACACACCGGCTATGCAGTTGATTGGCCTGGCGATATACCCTTGATCTCAAGGAAACCTTTGACTCAATAGCGTGAACTTCACATGACGGTCATGTTTGTTCAGTCTGAATGCCACTTTAATTTCCTCCCATCTCCCATCCTTGACTAAGGTCAAAGTAGAAAAACGGCACAAAAATCAAGGGTGTTAGTGACAGTTACCAGACAGGCTTCCTAACCTGAAAAAACACGCTTGCTGGGTACAATCAAGCCATCATTTCAGATCCGGCCAATTCGATAAAAATAAGCTGAAATCAGCTAAATGGCAGCCCCAAAAAAAGCCGGACGGTTTGAGACAATCTCACCGTCCGGCCAGGGGGTTGCTATTCGCTTTGCTTTTTTAGCCTTAGCCCGCAG
>JAHXHN010000013.1 GCA_025656675.1 Candidatus Thiodiazotropha sp. (ex Codakia rugifera) | reverse complement strand
GGCGACCTCCCATCAGGTGTCGGGCTGGGAGGACTCGGAGAGCTCGATCATGCCAATCAATTGGTAGCGCTAATACGGGATGCTTTTGCATCGCATTTTCATATCGAAGTTGCTGCCTATCCGGAGTTTCATCCTCAGGCAAACAGCCCAGAGCTGGACCTTACATATTTCAAAATGAAGGTGGAGGCCGGTGCTGACAGTGCAATCACCCAGTACTTTTACAATGTCGATGCCTACTTCCGGTTCATTGACGATTGTCAGCGCCTAGGCATAGATATTCCAATCGTGCCTGGAATCATGCCGATTACCAACTTCACCCAATTAGCTCGATTTTCAGATGCCTGCGGTACAGAAATACCCCGCTGGCTGAGAAAACGACTCGAGGGTTTCGGGGATGATCTGGAGTCTATACGTAGTTACGGAACAGAAACTGTAACCCGACTCTGTGAACGTCTGTTGGAAGGCGGTGCGCCGGGATTGCACTTCTACACCATGAATCAAGCAAAACCCAGTCTCGATATCTGGCAGTCGCTCGCACTGACATCTGCACAACCCCGATGAGATTCAGACTCTTCCCCTGATCGAGTGGGTAAGAATGGACACACACACTGGCTTTATTCAACAGCTCAGTTGAATGTCCGCGAATTAACGCAAATACGAATAGGGATTGCATCTCGTGTGGCATCTTGACTGAAAGGCGAAATCTTATTCCATTTAAAAGGCCTCTTGTTATCGGCATGACACGGGACTTGAATGCCGTAACTTGAAGTCTTTGAAACATTTGCGTTGACTAGCGTTCATTTGCGGACAAAACCTCGGAAACAGTAAAATGGCTTTCCCTCACTACGATCACCTAAGTCCAACAGACTCCTAGGGGAAGAGCCGAGATTTATTAGCCAGGCACTGTAAGTGGTTGCTCAAGATCACTTTGACCAAGTGTATTGATACATCGGCCAATAATCTCATCCAGAATCTCAGGCTCCACAGGCTTGGTAAGAAAGCCATCCATACCCGCTTTAATACAGTGATCCAACATATCCTCTACACTATTTGCGGTGAGTGCATAGATCGACATATAACGATGTTTAGGTTCTATCCTACGATAGCGCCGGGTGAATTCGATACCACATAAAAATGATTCTGAACAACCAGATAGCCAACAGTCATCTGATTTATTGAGAAAATATGATTTTTTGTCATGAATGATTCTTGAGTGATTGCGAATTCTCAGACAGCCACTATGATCATACTATTAGCAACAATCGAAGGTCATCTAGCATGTATATCAAGAGGCCCAGTCAGCATATTCAGGAAAACACACTGCACCCCGAGGACCGCCGTACCACCAAGCGTCGCCACCTGATCTACTATTTACGTGTCTGGCAACTCGATAGCCACAGTCCGTTGGGACATGTCGTCGATATCAATACCCAGGGAATGATGCTGATCAGCGAAAAACCCGTACCCACCGGGGAGGAGCTGAACCTCGAAATACGCTTGCCTGATACAGACGGTGAACTCAAGCCACTCAATTTCAAAGCCATCTGTCGCTGGAGCGACAAAGACATCAATACTGCGTTCTACGACTCTGGATTTGAATTTGTAGATAAATCACCGGCAGAGATAGAGACCCTTCAGCAGATGATCGAAACGTATGGCTTCAAGGATTGACGTTCCAAAAGGTACTTATCCCGGCTATGCCTTGTGCACCGTGTGATTTGGCTCGCTGCAGCATGTCTTGCCGCATCCCACCTAGTGCATAGACAGGAAAATTGATGCTATCCACCCACGCTGCAAATCGCCCCCAACCCAAACAGGAGGTGTGCGGATGGGAAGCCGTGGGTTGCACAGGGGAGAGCAGCGCATAATCCAAGCCTAATCGCTCTACCTGCTGAAGCTCAAGCAGATTGTGACAAGATGCACCGATCAACCCTTCGTTCAGTGGACGCCGAGTGCACGACATCAATTGCCGTGCTGTGAAATGTATACCATCGGCCTCTCCCATCCAGTCGACCACCCCCTGGGGACGATTAATAAGCAGATTAGCCCCCATCGAGCGACAACGTGACAGACTAGCTGAAAGCAGCGCCCGATAGGCTTCATCCTCTAACTTATGTGCACGCAACTGAACAATATCTGCTCCCTCTTCGAGGGCCGTTTCCAACCGTTGCAGAAACTGTGATGGCTGTACAGCATCATCACCTGTAATCAGGTAACGCCCAGGTAACCGTAATGCAGTGATGACTGGACGATCGGCTTCCGGAAATCTCTCCGGTTCCATCTCTGTTGGGTAGAGCCACTGTAGTGGTTGCCCCTCCAGTCCCTTGACCTTACCGCTATAACGGGTCACACGAAAAAAATCGAGCAGCACACTGCGATTACCATAAGCATGTCTGATCCGAATCAGCGGTTCACTGTGGAGTAGCTGTATACCAAGCTCTTCCCTTAGTTCCCGAACCAGGGCCTCTTCAATGGACTCATCCTGTTCGAGTTTGCCGCCTGGGAACTCCCAAAGCCCTCCCTGATGTGCATGCTCAGGACGCTTGCTAACAAGCACTCGGCCTTGAACATCGGAGATGGCTGCTGCAGCAACATGGATCATCGTGTTAGGGCCTGTTAACACTAAAGAAAGTGGTTGCTATTAGGTGCGGTACTCAGCGTTGATCTTGACATAGTCATAGGAGAGATCACAGGTCACGACTCGGGCTAGCTCACCGCCCCGTCCCAGGCTGACACGAATAGTAAATGCCGGCTGATCCATCACTGATGCACCTGCCTGTTCAGTATATTCTGAAGCACGCCCGCCATGACGGACAATACAGAGGTCATTCAGCCAGATCTCAACTTTATCGATGTCCAATGCATCAAGCCCGGCTCGACCGACCGCAGCAAGGATTCTGCCCCAGTTAGGGTCTGATGCAAACAACGCTGTCTTGACCAGTGGCGAATGAGCGATCGTATAAGCGACCTCGCCGGCCTCCGCTTCACTTGCCGCATTTTCTACCAGGATATCCACCAGTTTGGTAGCCCCCTCTCCGTCGCGGACTATTTCACGAGACAATTCCAAACAGAGTGCCATGATGGCCTGAGAGAACGCTTTATAGAGGGCAGAATCGGCATCTGTGACCGGCATTAAAGATGACGCGCCACTGGCGATCAATACACAGGCATCGTTGGTAGAGGTGTCGCCATCAACAGTAATACTGTTAAACGAAGGTTTGACTGCGTTATTCAAACAGGTTTGCAACAGTTCCGGGAGAATGGCCAGATCGGTCGCTACATAGGCCAGCATGGTTGCCATATCAGGACGGATCATGCCCGACCCTTTGGCCATACCAGTGACATGTACGGTCACACCGTCAAACTCAAAATGGCGTGAAACAAGCTTTGGGCGGGTATCGGTGGTCATGATAGCCCGGGATGCTGCATCCCAGCCTTTAGAAATACATGCGTTCAAAGCAACTGGCATCGCTTCTCGCATTCGCTCAACCGGGAGATTTTCACCGATCACCCCGGTTGAAAAAGGCAGCACCTGTTGTACTTCGCAACCAACCGCTCCAGCCAATGCCTGACAAATGATCAGCGCATCCTGTAAACCCTGCTGACCTGTACCTGCATTGGCATTTCCAGAGTTGATCAACAGGTAACGTGGATGCTCCTGTTGCAGATGGCTCCTGGCCAGTTGTACAGGTGCGGCAGAAAAGGCATTGCGGGTAAATACTGCAGCACATGTTGCGCCATCTGCCAGTTCAATAACGACCATGTCATCCCGGTCAGCATATTTGATACCTGCTGCTGCAACACCAAGTCTTATGCCAGGGACAACGTGATCGACAACACTCATCTCAACTCAGACGACCATGACACTGTTTGTACTTTTTACCCGATCCACAGGGACAGGGTTCGTTTCTACCTATTTTCCGCCCGTCACGTACAAATGGCTGATGCTGTTCCTGCTCCTGATCCGTCTGGTCGGATGCTGGTGCTGTCTCATCGGAGAGGCCTTCAAAGGTCTCATGCTTGAATTCGAAATCATTCACTTGAGGCTGGGGTTCCTGCAAGGCCATCTCTTCCGGCATCTGAACCCTGACTTTGGAAAGCAGTCCGGTAACCTCCTGCTTAATGCTGTCCAACATATTGGAGAACATTTCGAATGCCTCACGCTTGTACTCCTGCTTAGGATTCTTCTGTGCGTAACCACGCAAATGAATACCCTGACGCAAATAGTCCATCGCAGCGAGATGCTCTTTCCAGTGACTGTCGACAGTCTGTAGCATCATCGCCTTTTCAAACTGACGCATATTCTCTTCACCGACAAGCTGTTCCTTTTCCTGATAGGCATCGAGCAGGGTTTGATCGATCTTCTGCTTCAATGTCTCTTCATGCAGATCCCCATCATTATCCAACCATTGTTGGATAGGCCATTCACCACCAAACAGCTCGGCCATGGACTCACTCAGACCGGAAACATCCCACTGCTCTTCGATACTCTCCCGGGGAATATGAGTATGGAAGACATCATTCAGGACATCCTCACGCAGTGCCGTTATGGAGCTGGAGATGTCCGATGTCTCCATCAGTTCATTGCGCTGCTCATAGACCACCTTCCGTTGGTCATTGGCCACATCATCATATTCCAGCAACTGCTTGCGGATATCGAAGTTACGTCCTTCCACCTTGCGCTGGGCATTTTCGATCGCCCGTGAGACCCAGGGGTGCTCAATCGCCTCACCCTTCTCCATTCCGAGCTTCTGCATCAATCCACTTACCTTATCGGAGGCGAAAATACGCATCAGATTGTCCTGCAGTGAGAGGTAGAAACGGCTTGATCCCGGATCACCCTGTCGACCAGAGCGTCCACGTAACTGGTTATCGATACGTCGGGATTCATGACGCTCGGTACCGATCACATGTAGTCCACCCGCATCCAGGACATGTTGGTGACGTTTCTTCCAACCCTCTTTATGTTCATCCACAACGGCTGGATCGAGGTTTTCCCCCAAATCTTCCAGCTCGGTCTCCAGGTTACCGCCCAGTACGATATCGGTACCACGCCCCGCCATATTGGTAGCGATGGTGATAGCACCCGGCCGACCGGCTTGGGCGACGATACCCGCCTCCTGCTCGTGGTGTTTGGCATTCAATACCTTATGCTCCACACCGGCCTTTAGCAGCAACTCTGAGACCAGTTCGGAGGTTTCGATTGATGCAGTACCGACCAGCGCCGGTTGGCCACGCTTCACGCAGTCCTGAACATCCTCCAGGATTGCCTGGAACTTCTCTTCGGGTGTCAGATAGACCAGATCCCCCATATCCTTTCTGATCATCGGCTGGTTGGTCGGTATAACAACCACTTCAAGACCATAGATTTGTTGAAACTCGAACGCTTCCGTATCCGCAGTACCCGTCATACCTGACAGTTTGTTGTAGAGGCGGAAGTAATTTTGAAAGGTAATCGAAGCCAGGGTCTGATTCTCGTTCTGAATCTCAACCCCCTCTTTTGCTTCAACGGCTTGATGCTGACCGTCCGACCAACGGCGACCGGGCATGGTACGTCCCGTGAACTCATCAACAATGACAATCTGACCCTCTTTGACGATATAATCCACATTGCGTTGGAACAGGGCATGCGCACGCAGAGCCGCATTCGCATGATGCATCAGGATGATATTGGCGGAATCATAGAGACTGGCGCCCACCTCCAGCAAACCGGCCTCGGTGAGCATCTCTTCGACATGCTGGTGCCCCTCTTCACTGAAGTAGACTTGACGCGCTTTTTCATCCACCGAGAAATCGCCGGGACCGAAGTCAGGCTTACCCTCCTCGTTGGTGATCGGCGACTGCCTGGTAAGACGGGGAATAATCTTGTCAACCGCCTTATAGAGCTCGGAAGAGTCATCGGTGGGACCGGAGATAATCAGCGGGGTACGCGCTTCATCGATGAGGATCGAATCCACCTCGTCGACAATGGCAAAAAACGGTGGACGCTGTACACGTTGCTCTGCACTGAAGGCCATATTGTCGCGCAGGTAGTCAAAACCGTACTCATTATTGGTCCCGTAGGTAATATCTGCAGCATAAGCCTGCTGTCGATCGACAGGTCTCAGGTGGAGGTAACCGCCCGCTTTGCCGTCAAACCCGGGATCGTATAAGTAAGAGGAACTGTCTGGCCCCATACCACCCGAGGAGTTGATAACACCTGTGGTAAGACCCAGAAAATCGTATATCCGCCCCATCCATGCCGCATCACGACGAGCCAGATAGTCGTTCACTGTCACGACATGTACACCCTTTGCCGGCAGTGCATTCAGATAGGCCGCCAAGGTAGCAACCAGGGTTTTACCTTCACCGGTCCGCATCTCAGCAATCTTGCCCTGATGCAGCACCATGCCACCGATAAGCTGTACATCGAAATGGCGCATCTGCATGACCCGACGACCCACCTCACGAACAACCGCGAAGGCCTCATTCATCAAGCTGTCGAGGGTTTCACCCGCTTCCAGTCGAGAACGAAATTCTTCCGTTTTCTCCCTTAAGGCATCGTCCGATAGCTTTTCTATGTCGGCCTCCAGTCCAGTGATCTGGGAGACCGTCTTCGACATGCGTTTGATCAGGCGCTCATTTCGGCTGCCAAAGATCTTTTTAAAGATGTTACTAACCATTAATCGGTGTTTCCGTCAGAGATGCGAAATTTTGGGATCATACAGCAAGCGGTTGAATTGCAGAAGGATGGGCTTACAAAGCGTGTGATCGGTATTTGCGCCAATATGCATTTCATGGCGGTAAAAAATAGTCCTTTTCAATCGAGAAATCTGTCAATGTGATTTTGACAGACTCAGAGAGTATTATTTAAGTCATCTCCTAGTGGTTCAGTCGATGTCATACCGACCCTGGAGAGCGCCATCAAACCAATTTATTATCAATAGGTTACAAGGATATAAAAGAACTCATCCCTGATTACGCTTGGTGAGGATATATTTTGTGGGATCAATCGTCTTGCCGTTGCGAACCACTTCAAAATGGACATGAGGTCCAGTGGATCTTCCGGTAGAACCCATCTCAGCAATAACCTGACCCTGTTTTATACGATCACCAACTCCCACCAGAATCTCCTTATTATGTCCATACCGGGTTATGTAACCCTTGCCATGATTGATCTCTATCAGTTTACCAAAACCATGACGATCCCCAGCCCAGGTCACGACACCAGCAGCAACCGCGACAACACCAGAACCATCCTTTCCGGCAAAGTCCATCCCCTTATGCATTGTGCGCTTACCCGTGAAAGGATCATTACGCATACCGAAGTAGGAGGAGATCCAGCCTTTCTGTACCGGTCTGCCCGTAGGGTGAACAGAGTCTTCCAGGTTCGAATTCATGATCAGGTCTTCAAGCAGCATCAGTTGTTGCTGGCGATATTCGACCATCTGTTCCAGGTGCTCCATCTCCTGCAGAAGTTCTGGCAGGGCCGATTGCTGGCTGCGTGTCTGAATCGCTTCCGGACCACCCAAAGCAGGCGGCGTGTCAAAACTGAACTGGTTTTTATCGAGTCCACCCATATCAACCAGTCGTTCGCCTAAAGCATCCAGACGCAATAGCTGTGATTGGAGTTGACCGACACGGATAGCCAAGGCATCTATTCCTCCCTGGGTATCAGTCTTGGCGTCATTTAAAAGCTGACGTTCCTTGGCAAAGGTCTGCTTCAGACTTGCTACCAATTGGTGCTCGGGAAACTCTGTGTCACCGACACCAATCTGATAGCCGACCCAGGTCATACCCAGGCCGAAAATTGCCACAATCCCTACCACAATTGAGACACGCAGGCATTGCAATGCCGTACTACAAGTTTGTCCTATTCCGCGTAAATATATGATATTCATCGATTAAATTAGGTAATTTTGCGCTTATATATGCTTTGTTGTCGGTCAAAAACCTTCGAACTTTATCACTTTCTAGGCGAAATGTGATTTTTTTTTATTACTGCCTGCACTATGCTCAGCCGATGGATAGGATCTCAAAAATTGTTGCCACACATGTGGCGCCCGCCATGCTCGGGAAAAGATTGTCTGCCCAAAAGGCACTTTACCAGCAGATAAAAAGCTACCTACCTACACCACTGGAGACCCAACTGAAAGCGGCTGTACTGCAAGATGGAATCCTGAGTCTATTCGTCGTCTCTCCCGTTTGGGCCAGTCGTTTCCGCTACCTGTTGCCCCAACTACAAAGACAATTGCGGGAGAATGGTGTGACAGTGGACCGGGTGCGCACACGCATCTTACCCAGCAACACTGCTAACCCATTCAGCAAAAAGCAAAAACAGAAAATAAAACTAAGTCGGGAAAGCAGTAAACAGCTGCGTCAAGCAGCAGCATCCATCGATGACAAAGCGCTCAAGGAAGCCATACTCAGACTCAGTCAACATAGTGAAGACTAAAAAAGGCTGCATGGAAGCAGCCTTTTTTACTTAGGACCTGTCAGTTTGGTTGCAGTCAGGAGATAGTGAGATGGGCTGGCTGCATGTAAGAGATGGGCGCATCCTCCGGTTCATCGAAGGTAATTTCCTCCCAGGCATCCCGCTGATTAATCAATTCCCTGAGTAGACGATTGTTCAGGGCATGCCCCGACTTGTGGCCACTGAAAGCACCGATCAGGCTATGTCCCAGAAGATAGAGATCACCAATAGCATCAAGGATTTTATGCTTCACGAACTCATCTTCGTAGCGCAAACCATCGTCATTCATAATCCGGTAATCATCGACAACCACTGCATTGTCCAGGCTACCACCGAGGGCCAGCTCTTTCTGCCTCAACATCTCGATGTCACGCAGAAAACCGAAGGTTCGTGCACGACTGACCTCTCTCACAAAAGAGGTAGATGAGAAATCAACTGTTGCAAACTGGGAGCGCTCTTTGAATGCCGGATGGTCGAAATCGATAGAGAAAGAGACCTTGAAGCCATCAAAGGGCTCGAAGCTGGCGCGCTTGTCGCCCTCCTCTACTTCGACCTTGCGTTTGATACGAATAAAACGTTTGGCCTTGTTTTGTTCCTCAACACCAGCCGATTGCAAAAGAAAGACAAAAGGGCCGGCGCTACCATCCATAATCGGCACCTCTGCAGCACTGACATCGACAAAGGCGTTGTCGATACCCAGTCCAGCTAGGGCAGACAGCAGGTGTTCCACAGTAGAAACCCGAACACCATCCTGGACCAGGGTACTGGAGAGTCGTGTATCACCAACATTTTCAGCGCAGGCGCGTATTTCGACCGGTGGATCGAGATCGACACGTCTGAAAACGATCCCCGTATCTGGAGCCGCCGGACGCAGGGTGAGGTAGACTTTCTCCCCTGTATGCAGCCCCACACCCGTGGCGCGTATAACGTTCTTCAACGTACGTTGCCAAATCATTGACTTTCAGCTCCCTAGCTGTAGCGCGCGCCATTAAGGCGCAAAAGTCGCGCATGCTAACACAAGCGAAAGGCCGGAGAAACTCCCAACCATCACCAGCCTGCATGCGTTGCCCAAGATCAACCATCGACCGATTGTCAACTAATTCTACACCAACTGAGGGCTCTCCGGAAACACAAAATGCAACATGTTGCAATTTTGCAACGATTTCGTCATCCATCCCCCCGTTTTTTAACCCTGTCGCCTGCCTTAATCGGCCTGACGACGGAGGAATGCCGGGATATCCAGATAGTCGAGATTGCCATCAGCCGTTGCAGCAGCTGTCGAGCGATTGGCCTGCCCGTTACGCAACACAGTCGGTCTTTCCAATTCCCGATAGTCGTCCGGTGTGGCCTGAGGATCTTCGGAATCGACCAGTTTTACCGGAGCGAGTTCCTCCACCTTGGGAGGCCGTGGCATTTCCGCCTTGACGCGCTCACCCAGACCGGTTGCAACCACCGTCACCCGCATATCGTTCTGCATATCCGGGTCGATGACTGTACCCACCACAACAGTGGCATCATCATCGGCAAACTCACGAACGGTATTACCCACCTCGTCGAATTCGCCAATTGCCAGATTCAGCCCAGCTGTGATGTTCACCAGGATTCCCTTGGCGCCAGCCAGATTGACATCCTCCAGCAAGGGGCTACGAATCGCCCGTTCTGCAGCTTCACGCGCGCGGTTGTCA
Source organism: Candidatus Thiodiazotropha sp. (ex Codakia rugifera) (assembly GCA_025656675.1). Lineage (GTDB taxonomy): Bacteria > Pseudomonadota > Gammaproteobacteria > Chromatiales > Chromatiaceae > Thiodiazotropha. The sequence goes on along the minus strand of JAHXHN010000013.1, from coordinate 42,840 downwards.
CCTGATGCCTCACCTGAACCCATCATGGCTGCCCCCATTTCGGACATCACTGTCTTCACATCGGCAAAATCCACATTGATCAGGCCAGGGCGAGTGATCAGTTCGGCAATACCCTGAACAGCATGCAGCAACACATCATTGGCAGCCTTGAAGGCGTTCAGCAGACTCATCTCCTTACCCAGCACTTCCAACAACTTCTCATTGGGAATAGTAATCAGTGAATCCACCTGACCACCAAGTTCTTCCATACCCTTTTCAGCAATCTTCATGCGTTTGCCACCTTCGAAACCAAACGGCTTGGTGACCACTGCAACCGTTAAGATGCCCAGGTCTTTGGCCACTTGCGCAACCACAGGCGCAGCGCCGGTACCTGTTCCTCCACCCATCCCAGCGGTAATAAAAACCATATCCGCACCGGTCAATACCTCCTCGATACGATCCCGGTCTTCCATCGCGGCCTGTCTGCCAATCTCCGGATTAGCACCAGCTCCCAACCCTTTTGTAATATCGGAGCCTAGTTGTAACAGGGTTCGCACTTCACTATTACGCAGTGCCTGTGCATCAGTATTGGCACAGATAAAATCCACACCCTCAATCTCTCCGGTCAGCATATGGTTGATGGCATTTCCGCCCCCACCACCGACACCGATCACCTTAATCACAGCATTCTGACTGTGCGTATCCATTAATTCGAACATTGTCTACCTCCTCAATCTGTCGCGCCTAACAGGTTAAAAATCATTCGTTACTATTCAAAAATTGCCTTGAAACCAATGTTTCATACGATCCCAAATTGCTTTCAATCCACCTTCATTCGCCAACTCGTGCCCACCCTGGGAACGATTCCGTTGACCAAACAACAGCAATCCCACGCCTGTGGAATAGATTGGATTGCGCACTACATCAGAAAGTCCGCTGACATAATGTGGCACCCCAAGCCGTACCGGCATGTGAAAAACCTCTTCCGCCAAATCGATCACACCTTCCATCTTCGAACTACCACCGGTCAGGACCACTCCGCCTGCAATGACATCCTCGAAACCGCTGCGACGCAGTTCGGCTTGAATCAGCGTCATCAACTCTTCATATCTGGGTTCAACCACCTCTGCCAACGTCTGACGTGACAGTCTCCGCGGCGGACGTTCACCTATGCTGGGTACCTCGATTGTTTCATCGCTGGTTGCAAGCTGAGTCAGGGCACAGGCGTACTTCATCTTGATCTCTTCGGCATGCTGAGTCGGGGTGCGCATGGCCACAGCGATATCATTGGTTACCTGATCGCCTGCGATCGGTATCACCGCTGTATGGCGGATTGCGCCACCGGTAAAGACAGCGATGTCGGTAGTGCCACCGCCGATATCCACCAAACAGACGCCCAGTTCTTTTTCATCATCACTCAATACAGAATGGCTGGAAGCGAGCTGTTCCAAAATCAGGTCATCCGCATCCAGCCCGCAACGACGGATACACTTGACGATATTCTGTGCAGCACTGACAGCACCGGTTACCATGTGGACTCTGGCTTCCAGCCGAACACCCGACATACCGATCGGATCACGAATGCCTTCTTGCTCATCGATGATGAACTCTTGTGGCAGGATGTGCAGGATCTTCTGATCCGCCGGTATCGCCACGGCACGTGCAGCATCAATCACGCGTTCCACATCACCCTGGGTAACCTCTTTATCCTTGATGGCAACGATGCCATGGGAGTTGAGGCTACGAATATGGCTGCCGGCAATACCTGCGTAGACTGAATGGATTTCACAGCCCGCCATCAACTCGGCCTCCTCCACGGCCCGCTGTATCGATTGAACAGTGGACTCGATGTTCACCACCACGCCTTTTTTCAAACCACGGGATGGGTGGGAACCGATACCAATAATCTCGATCCCGCCATCTGCTTTGATCTCGCCGACAATCGCTACCACCTTGGAGGTACCGATATCGAGACCGATGATGAGGTTTTTCTCACTTCGTTTAGTCATTCACTTACCCGCAATCCTAGCCACATAATATGGGCTTTCCATTTGTGCTTGTTGTTCGGCAGGCAAATGCCAATGCACCGAAAAACCATTGGTGTAACGCAGATCCACGCTCTCCAGCTCCTTTCCTGCCTGATTCATCAAGAATGGATAGAGTTGTACGAATCGGCTCAGCCTCGGCATCACATCTCGGCGTCCCAGTTGTACTAACAGACCATCACCTATCCTGATACGCCACGCCTGTCGAGCATCGACCCAGACATGTTTCAATTTGAGCCCAACTGTCCCCAGCAAAGTACGCATGCGCAGGTAATCCCGCGTAATGTTACTGGCACTCGATGCTTCACCAACCAGGGTTACCAGATCCGGCAGATGCGGTAACACCTCCGGTTTGAATATCACACCCTGCCGGCTCACCATGGCCTCTTCACCCCAATAGGCGAGCGGTACCTGCTCGACTACTTTGACCTGTAAGGTATCGGGCCAGACCCTGCGTATACTGGCACTTTCAACCCAGGGCAATTGTTCTACTCGATTTCGCATCTTCACCAGGTCGATACTAAAAAAACTCCCGTTTACCGCCTGTGCGACCACACGCTCCAGTCCCTCTTTCTTCTGATATTTGATCTCACCGTCAACACCAACCACCCGTACCGGCATGACCTTGGGATCCTGCATCTTAAAAATGCCCCACCCGATAAGGCCGATCGTGATTGTGATAATCACCAAAGGCCCAATCCAGGCCGCTTCTAGGAGTGAGCGACGATCAGACTGCTGTTGAGCTTTTACAGGGTGCTTCATTCTTTCCCCCGCTGTAGACTGGTTGCCAGGATCCGCACGACCAACGCCTCAAAATCGATACCTGCCGCCTGAGCAGACATCGGGACCAGACTGTGATCGGTCATGCCAGGTACTGTGTTCACTTCTATAAGCCAAGGTTGTCGATGCTTATCAAGCATCAGGTCGACCCTACCCCAGCCACTGGCCCCAACAACATCAAAGGCCTGCTGACAGAGTGCCTGCAGCCTCGTCTCTTGCTCTCTCTCCAAACCACAGGGGCAGTGATAAAGGGTCGTATCAGCTGAATACTTAGCCTGGTAGTCATAGAAGAGATGCGGCGTCTCTAACCTGATCATCGGCAGTGTCTCGCCTTGCAGGATAGTTGTGGTGTATTCATCCCCTTCAATCCAACGCTCTGCCAAAACCAGCGGGTCGTACTGTTTGGCCTCTTCCCAGGCCTGTCGTAACTGATCCCGATTCTCGACTTTGTTCATGCCGATGCTCGACCCCTCACAACTCGGCTTAATGATCAGGGGAAAACCGAGGGCAGCCGCATTGTCCAAATCTTCATCACCACTGATCGCGATCGCTTCCGGGGTGGGAAGTCCAAGTCCCCGCCATACAGCCTTGGTACGGAATTTATCCATAGCCAGCGCAGAGCCAAGTACGCCACTTCCCGTATAGGGCAGGCCGATCCGTTCCAATGCACCCTGCATCACACCATCCTCACCGCCGCGACCATGCAACATAATGAAAGCACGGTCGTAGCTACCGGCAATCAACTGCTCCAGAACATCGTCCCCAACATCCACACCAACAGCATCCACACCTTTTGCCTGAAGGGCAGTGAGTACGGCACCGCCACTGTTCAATGAAATCTCACGCTCTGCGGAATGGCCGCCCATCAGCACGGCGACTCTGCCAAAATGCTTGATTGATGCATTCTTGTTCAACTGGACTCTCCGATACGATGTACCTCGGTTACCAGCACAATGCCACTCTGCTTTTCAACCTCCTGTTGCACTTCACTTATCAGCCGTTCGATATCATCTGCTGTAGCGGCCCCGGTATTGATAATAAAATTTGCATGCTTCTGCGATACTTGAGCGCCACCAATCTGCTTGCCTTTCAGGCCTGCAGCCTCAATCAGTCGCGCTGCATAATCACCGGGTGGATTGCGAAAAACCGATCCGCAACTGGGTTGGCTGGTTGGTTGAGTCGCCGCACGCCGTTCCAGCAATTGCTTTATCTGTTGTTGTGCAGCAACAGTATCACCCGTTTCCAAAGCCAATTCGGCCGATAGGAACCACTCACCGGTCGGACCGGTGACATGACGGTAACCGATAGTGAAATCGGTGGGTACTCGTCGACGCACTTCACCATAGCGATCCACAGTCTCGACCCATCTCACCCTTTCCCAGGTCTCACCACCGAAAGCACCCGCATTCATTGCAAGGGCACCACCCAAGGTACCGGGTATCCCGGCAAGAAACTCAACCCCGCAAAGACCTGCCCTGGCTGCCATTCGGGCAACCTTCGCGCATGAAACGCCTGCCTCGACATAGAGCGTTTTCTCACTACGCCACTCGCAGCCGGCCAGGGTTCCTTTCGTTGCGATCACGGTGCCATTGATACCCCCATCCCTGACCAGCAGATTGCTGCCCAGTCCAAGCCAGTGCAGTGGCTCATCTGCATCCAATTGGCGCAGGAACAACACCAGATCCTCCCGATCAGCCGGGCGATAGAAGCACCTTGCAGGTCCACCGACTCGCCAGCTGGTATGACGGGAGAGCGGCTCATCAAGACGCATCTCACCACGAAGGATTTGTTGATTCAGTGCTGGCATCATTTAGAACGACTCTCATCCCGTTGATGACTCTGCATAGACCGAGCCTTGTCCGCCACTTGAGCAGATTCACCTGAGTGACCCGATGACACCGGCCGCTGTAAAAGGGGTATTCCCGGCAAATTGGACTGAAGTGATTCACCACAGCCTTGATGCAGTCGTTTCATATCAAGGGTCTGCGTCATCGTTCCACCTCCTCACAAAGTCGTTGTGGCAGCTCCGCCGCGATGGCGCCGATACTGCCTGCCCCCACGGTCAAAACAATATCCCCATCCTTGATCAAGCCCCGTAACAGATCCGGCAACTCTTCCAGTGGTTCAATAAACACGGGGTCGACCTGACCGCGGATACGAATTGCACGACTCAAGTCTCGTCCTGTTGCACCCTGGATCGGCTCTTCTCCAGCGGCATAGACCTCACTCAATACCAATAAGTCCGCCTTCGACAGTACCTGGACGAAGTCTTCAAACTGCTCTTGGGTACGGGAATAGCGATGCGGCTGAAAGGCCAGTAACAGTCGTCGCCCAGGCCACCCGTCACGGACAGCAGCCAGGGTGGCGGCTATCTCCCGAGGGTGGTGAGCATAGTCATCAACCAGCATGACCTGTTTGTCACCCATCAGGCAGTCACCCTTGGTCTGAAAACGTCGACCTATTCCGGCAAAATTTTGCAACGCATTCTGGATGAAGTTACTTTCTATATTCAGCTCCATGGCTACACAGATAGCTGCCAGGGCATTTAAAACATTGTGCCGACCTGGCAGGTTAAGCGTGATCTGGACAGGTGCCTTAAGCGCTTCCGCATGCAGCGTAAAATGCGTTTTCAAACCATCACTGGTTACTCCTACTGCCTGTACATCTGCATCATCGCTGAATCCATAAGTGGTCATCGGCCTGGTAATTTCAGGCAGCAGGTTGCGTACCTCATCATCATCAATGCACATCACTGCCCTACCATAGAAAGGCAGGTGATGGAGAAACTCCAGAAAGGTATTGCGCAGGCGGTTAAAGTCACCGCCATAAGTAGCCATATGATCTGCATCGATGTTTGTCACCACCGCCAACATCGGCTGCAGATAGAGAAATGAGGCATCGCTCTCATCCGCTTCGGCCACCAGGTATTCACCTTCACCCAGGCGGGCATTGGCTCCCGCGCTGTTGAGTCTGCCACCAATGACGAATGTCGGATCAAGATCGGCCTCTGCCAGAATACTGGTTACCAGACTGGTGGTCGTGGTCTTACCGTGGGTACCGGCCACTGCGATACCATAATGAAAGCGCATGATCTCAGCCAGCATCTCTGCCCTGGGTACGACAGGTATCCGTGCATCACGAGCCGCTTCGACCTCAGGGTTGTCCTCTTTCACCGCACTAGAGATGACAACAGCATCCACATTGCTGACATGCGCCTGCTTGTGTCCTAGTTTGACCTCAGCACCCAATCGGATGAGCCGCGCCGTCACATTGCTTTCTCGTTGGTCAGAACCGGATACATGGTAACCAAGATTGATCATCACCTCGGCGATACCACTCATGCCCGCTCCACCAATACCCACAAAATGGATATGACGCATGCGACCCATGCTGTTGGGGGCATATCGATGGCGCAGTTGCTCACTCATGACTTCATCATCTCCAGACAGTAACGTCCCACCTGCGCCGCCGCATCCGGCCTAGCCAGACTGCGTGCTGCCTTGGCCATCGCCAGCAGTGTTTCTCTGTTCGAACAGAGACTGCCCAACAGCTGGGCAAGGTTCCGTCCATCCAGGCTTGGTTGCGGTAAAAGATGAGCGGCATCGGCATTCACCAGGAATTCAGCATTGCGCGTCTGATGGTCATCGACAGCATAGGGATAGGGGACCAGCACAGCACCCAGTCCAGCTGCCGCCAACTCGGAAACAGTCAAAGCACCGGCACGACAGATCACAAGATCCGCCCAAGCGTAGGCTTCCGCCATCTCTTTTTCGAAGGCCTTCACCTCTGCTTTCACATTTAACTTCCGATAGATGTCGAGCGTTTCATCGATGAGTTTCTCACCGGCCTGATGACGTACCAGCGGTCGTCGGTTTTCAGGCATTAAAGCCAGAGCTTCAGGTACGCTTTGATTGAGTGCCCGGGCCCCCAATGAACCCCCGAGAACCAGCAGATTTATAGGGCCCTGACGCCCTGTGAAGCGCTTTTCAGGCTCTTCCAGGGCAATGATATTGTGGCGCACTGGATTACCAATGGTCTCTGCCTGCGCTTCAGCACCAAAACTTCCGGGAAAGGCTTCGAATACTTTGCTCGCGAATCGCGCCAGAATACGATTGGTCAGTCCTGGCGTGGCATTCTGTTCCTGAATGACCAGGGGTATTCGCATCAATCTTGCCGCGAGTCCACCTGGACCTGTAGCGAACCCACCCATGCCAAGAACAAGATTGGGCTTGATCCGCTTAAGTACCCGATGTGCCTGCCATAGGGATTTGGTTACGATGAACGGTGATGCCAAACGACGCTTGATACCGGTACCGCGCACCCCCTTGACCTCGAGTGTCTCAAGTGGATAACCGTATTCAGGTATGAGTTGAGTCTCCATGCCTGACTGACTTCCCAACCAGGTGATGCAGCAGCCCTGTTGTTTCAACCAGTCGGCCACTGCCAGTGCCGGAAACAGATGCCCTCCGGTACCCCCGGCCATGACCATCACATGCGGCTCCATGACCGCCTCCCCTTACCACGCTTAGTTACCATCAGACGAGACTCGGCATCGATGCGCAGCAACAGTGCGATCACCATGCAGGCCACAATGATGCTGTTGCCACCGTAGCTCATGAATGGCAGGGTCAGACCTTTGGTAGGTAACAGACCGACATTCACACCTATATTGATGAATGCCTGCATCCCGATCCACAAACCGAGGCCGTAGGCTGTATAGGCTGAGAAACGCTGCCCGACTGCTTCTGCTTTGACACCGATCTGGAACGCCCGCCAAGTGATAAAGACGAACAGCAGAATCACCCCGAGGGTACCGATCAAACCGAACTCCTCCCCCACCACGGCCATGATGAAATCGGTATGTGCTTCCGGAAGATAAAACTGCTTCTGAATACCGTTCCCCAGACCGACCCCTGAGATCTCACCACGGCCAAAGGCAATCAGTGCCTGGGAAAGTTGAAAATCTGTATTGAACGGATCATCCCAGGGATTCAGGTAGGTGGTCATGCGCTGCCACCGATAGGGAGAGAAATAGACCAGTGCCCATCCGGCAACACCCGCAAACAGAATCAGTGTGGCGAATTGGTAGAGTACGACGCCACCGAGAAAAAGCATCCCTATGGCTGTGGCAAACAGCACTACAGTGGTACCGAAATCCGGTTGTAACAGGATTAACGAACTGGTAATAACAAGCAAAAGCATCGGCTTTGCAAACCCCCAGAATGAGCGTGCAACCTCATCCTGACGACGTACCAGATAACCGGCCATGTAGAGTACCATGAAGAGTTTCATGAACTCTGAGCTTTGTAGATTAAAGACACCCAGCGGTATCCAACGGGTTGCCCCATTCACAGTCTTGCCTATACCCGGCACCAACAGTAACAACAGCAGCAACATACCGAGGAAGACTAAAAGCGGCCCCGCCTTCCGCCACTGATCCATGGGTACACGGAATATCAGCAAGCCGCTAACCACCCCGAGTAGCATGGCAAACAGATGGCGATAGACATAAAAGAAAGGCGACCCGGCCAAACGATCTCCAACAGTCATTGAGGCTGAAGAGACCATCACCAAACCAAAACTGAGCAGGAGTACCGACGCACCCAGCAGCCACCAGTCGACACCCTGCTGGTTGGGTCTTCTGGCGCGTGCATCAAAGGCTTGTGGATGCAATACACTGGTCATGCAGAGAGCGCCTCCACCGCTTGAATAAACGCCTCTCCCCGGGCCTCGAAATTTTTAAACATATCGAAACTGGCACAGGCAGGTGAGAGCAGGACACGATCGCCAGGTTGAGCAAACTTCACTGCCTGCTGCACCGCCTCAGTGAGGCTGGTCGCATGTACCAGGGTACAATGGCCGATCAATGCAGACTCGATAAGTGATGCATCCCTACCCATCAGGATAACCGCCCGCGCAGTCCTCTCCACAACTGGTGCCAAGGCGGAAAAATCGGCATCCTTACACTCACCCCCTGCAATCAAAATAGTGCGACTGGTGCCACTCTCAGGATGGAGTCCTTCCAGTGCGGCTATGGTCGCTCCCACATTGGTACCTTTCGAGTCGTTGTACCAACGTAGGTCCTGCTTATCAGCGATCCATTGAGTACGGTGGGGCAGGCCCGAATAACTGCGTAACGCTGCCAACATGTCATTCTGCGGTAGTCCGACAGCACTACCCAGCGCCAGCGCTGCCAGTGCATTCGCCACATTATGACGACCGGGTATACGCAATTCGCTGACTGGCATCAGTGGGGTATGCCCTTCACTCAACCAGCTGACGCCTTCACGCTCATGAAGCCCGAAATCACTCCCGGAGGGTGTCTTCAGAGTAAAACCGACTGTTGTTGCCTGTTGACTGGCCATCTCGACAACCCTGGGATCATCACGATTTATTACCTTTACTTCAGTTCCGTCGTACAGCGTTGCCTTGGTACTGGCATAGGCATCAACATCCTTATAACGATCCATGTGATCAGGGGAGATATTCAACACGACAGCTGCCGTCGGTGTCAGAGACCAGGTGCTCTCAAGCTGGAAGCTGGACAGTTCGAGCACATACAACTCCACCGCTTCATCGAGAAGTGCAAGCGCCGGCTCCCCCAGGTTGCCGCCAATCGCCACCCTGACACCCGCCATGCGTGCCATCTCGCCCAACAGGGTAGTCACGGTACTCTTTCCGTTCGACCCCGTGATCGCAACAACCGGTGCCTTGACCGCTCTGGCAAACAGCTCCACATCGCCAACGATTTCTATACCCTGCTTCCTGGCCGCTTGAATCAGCGGTTCATCAAGGGATATTCCCGGACTCACCACCAGTTGGCTGGCTGCCTGAAAGGCCTCGGCCTGAAAACCACCCAGAAACAGCGCCATGTCTGGAAATTCCTTGCGCAGCGCCTCCAGGCCCGGCGGCTGCTCACGACTGTCAGTGACCGCCAATGAAACCCCTTGGGCAGCAAGATGACGCACACAGGAGAGCCCGGTCACACCGAGACCGACGATCAGTGTCTTTCCTGGTTTTCTCTCTTGTTGTGTCATCAACGTATCTTCAGACTTGCTAAACCGACCAGCACCAAAATAACGGTAATGATCCAGAAACGAACGATAACCCGAGGCTCGGGCCAACCCTTGAGTTCAAAATGGTGATGCAATGGCGCCATGCGGAAGATCCGCTTTCCAGTCAACTTATAGGAAGCAACCTGCAGCACGACGGATACCGTCTCCACAACAAACACGCCACCCATGATGAACAGTACAATTTCTTGACGCACTGCTACGGACACCACCCCCAGTGCGGCACCTAAGGCCAATGCACCCACGTCCCCCATGAAGACCTGAGCGGGGTAGGTGTTGAACCACAGAAAACCCAAGCCAGCACCCACCAATGAAGCACAGAAGACAATCAACTCCCCAACCCCTGGCAGAAAAGGAATCTTCAGGTAAGCCGCAAAATCGGCGTGTCCGGTGACATAGGCGATGACACCCAACGCACCACCCACCATCACGGTCGGTAGTATCGCCAAACCGTCCAAACCATCGGTAAGGTTGACTGCATTGGATGAACCAACGATCACCAGGTAACTGAAAAGAATAAACACCGGCCCCCAGTCAAGGGAGACATCCTTCAAATAGGGGATAAGCAGCGCAGTCTCCATCGATGAGCTGGCCGTGTAGTAGAAAACCAGAGAGGCACCTAGACCCGCCACCGATTGCCAAAAATATTTCCAGCGTGCCGCCAAGCCTTTCGGATCGTTCAAAACAAGTTTCTTGTAATCATCAACCAATCCGATGAGTCCAAAAATCATCGTTACGATCAGTACAATCCAGACATAATGATTTCCAAGGTCGGACCAAAGCAGGGTCGCTATGGCGATAGCCACCAGGATAAGCGCACCACCCATGGTAGGCGTTCCCGCTTTGGAAAAGTGCGTCTCAGGGCCATCGTCGCGTACAGTCTGACCAATCTGGTGAAAACTGAGTCGGCGTATCATCATCGGACCGAGCGCCAGTGAAATCAGCAGCGCGGTCAGCACGCCCAGAATGGTGCGGAGGGTCAGGTATTGAAATACCCGAAAAGCGCTGTCGAATTGGGCAAGCCAATCGGTGAGGTAGAGCAACATTCTCAGTCCCCTCCCTCATCCATCAAACGCTCGACCACACGTTCCATCGCTGCGTTTCGAGAACCTTTGATCAACACAGTGTCACCCTGATTGACCGACTGACTGAGGGAATTGACGAGCTTATCCAGTTCAGAATAGGCCTTACCTCCAGAACCAAAGCTTTGTGCTGCATGTTGACTCAGGGATCCGAGGGTATAGAGATGAGACAAACCAGCCTGCCTGGCCCTTAAACCGATATGGCTGTGCAGGGTTACGGATTGATCACCTAACTCCGCCAGATCGCCTAATACCAGATATTGATTGCCTGGCGCACTTCGTAAAAAATCAATCGCGGCATCCACCGAGTTGGGATTTGCGTTATAACTGTCATCAATGAGATGAAAACCAGCCGGTGCATCGAGTAACTGCAGACGTCCCGCGACCGGTTTCACAGCAGCAAGCCCCTGCACGATCTCCTTGCTTGAACAGCCTATCGCCAGAGCCGCGGCAATTGCAGCCAAACCATTCATCAGATTATGCTGTCCAGCCAGAGAGAGTCGCACTTCAAACGTCTCATCCTGATAAGTGACCCGCATGTGGTTATGAAAACCCGCTTTACTCCAACGCATTTCGGCCCGGGCCAGATCACTGCGTACTGCAGCACGCTCCGAAGTACCGAAGGTCAACAGCCGACGCTCTCCCAGCAAATCACGCCAGAGAGGAAAATAGTCATCGTCTGCATTCAATACGGCAATGCCCGTGGGTTTGAGTCCGGTGAGAATCTCCCCTTTTGCCTGAGCGACACCCTGCAGATCGCCGAACCCTTCGAGGTGGGCGGCTCCAGCATTATTGATCAGGGCGATATCAGGGCGGGTGATCTGGCTCAGGTAGCCTATTTCACCTGGATGGTTAGCACCCAGCTCCACAACAGCATAGTGCTCGTCCTGTAACCGCAGGAGTGTCAAAGGCAGGCCTATGTCGTTGTTCAGATTGCCCTGCGTTGCCAGTACAGGGGCACGGATTCGAAGTATGGCAGCTAGCAACTCTTTAACCGTAGTCTTTCCATTACTCCCGGTAATCGCTACCAACGGGACTTCGAATCTCGCCCGCCAGAGTCCTGCCAACCGACCTAATCCGAGGCGTGAATCCTTTACCCTGATTTGAGGTATCGCGCTATTCTGTGGTTCACTCACCATCGCAGCCACCGCCCCTTTATCGATCGCCTGACCAATAAAGTCATGACCATCGAAGTGGGGTCCCTGCAAGGCAACATAGAGATCATTCCGCTGCAGAGTGCGGCTATCGGTACTGACTGAACCAAAGCTTACATCGTCACCGATCAACTCGGCGTTCAGACTTTCCACCACTTGAGAGAGTCGCAGACTATTCATCGACTCCCCCTTGCCAAGCGTTCAGTGCAGCCACCACCTGCTCACGATCATCAAAATGGAGTACCTGCTCAGCAACAAGTTGGTAATCCTCATGGCCTTTACCCGCCACCAGTACCAGATCCCCGGGAGATGCTGCAGCAACAGCAACACGTATAGCGCGACCTCTATCAGGTTCGACATACGTCTTGTCAGGCTCGCTTAGACCCGCCAGAATCTGGCGGATTATTTCGTCACTCGATTCACCACGTGGATTGTCATCGGTGATATACAGCTGATCGGCAAGCTTTTCCGCCACACGCCCCATCAGTGGGCGCTTGCCCCGATCCCGATCGCCACCACAACCAAACACGACGCTTAATCGGCCTGGACAGTGCATTCGCAGGGCCTGCAAAGCCTTTTCCAGCGCATCCGGTGTATGGGCATAATCCACCACCACACCAGGCCGTTCTGCACCACCCAACAACTCCATACGACCCGGGACGGTATGTAATTCTGCTATCACCTTCAATGTCCGTTGTAACGTCCAACCCCTATGTAACAACACCAGTAACACAGCCATCAGATTAGCGGCATTGAACCGACCTAGCAGAGGCGTCTCCAGAATGCCCTCACCCCAATGGCTTGAGATCCGGATCTTCATCCCCTGAGTGGAGGGGTCGATCTGTTCAGCCCGCACCCAACCGGCCAGACCTGCCGGTAACTGCAGTGTTGGCTCAATGCTATAACCCAGCACCTCAACTGACTCCGCCAGTGTCCCAATAAGCTGAGAGCCAAACGGGTCATCCAGGTTGATCACTGCGCTGGTGAGATCCGGCATATCAAACAGCCGCTGTTTGGCGGCCGCGTAGTTCTCCAGGGTTTTGTGATAATCGAAGTGATCACGGCTGAGGTTGGTAAAGATCGCACTGTCAAAATGCACGGCAGCTGCACGACCCTGGTCCAATGCATGGGATGAGACCTCCATGGTAAGTGCCTGCACACCCTGCTGTAGCAGCTCTGCCAACAGCTTTTGCAAAATCACCGCATCGGGTGTTGTATACCCGGTTGCAGTCAGTTGCCCGGGTAGACCGACCCCCAATGTCCCCATCATGCCGCAAGGGATCTCACTCATCAGTGCCTGGGTTAATAGTTGGCTAATACTGGTTTTACCATTCGTACCGGTAATCCCATACACCGTCATAAAATGGCTGGGGTCACCATAAAAGAGGGCAGCAATCTGGCTCACCTTTTGCGAAAGCTGGGCAATGGCTATCAGTGGCACCGACAAATTCAGCTGTGCTGCAATACGATCCCCTTCAGCGCCATCCAGCTCCCAGGCAATTGCTGTGGCACCTTGTGACACAGCCTGCTCCGCAAAAGTCAGTCCGTGTTGATGCTCCCCGATACAGGCAAGAAAAAGGGTTCCCGGTGTCACCTGACGACTGTCGAGAGTGATGCCTGTCACCTCCCGATCATCAATCGCCGATACCGAAACAATGCCATTCAACAGCGAAGACAAAGCATGAAAGGCCCTCACACGCTCGGCAGCCATCATTGTTTATCCCCCAGCCGAGCCATCAGTGTATTCTCATGCCAGGGTTTGTCGGGTGGGATATTCATCAGCCGCAGCGCACCGCTCATCACCTTGGAGAAGACAGGACCCGCCACCAGACCACCGTAATACTCTTTTCCCCGCGGTTCATCGATAAACACAGCCATGACCAAACGTGGATTGCTGGCAGGCGCCAGACCGACGAACAAAGAGAGATATTTGTCTTCCGAATAGCCACCTGCCACTGATTTCTTGGCTGTTCCTGTCTTGCCTGCCACACGGTAACCGGGGACCGCTGCCTGAGGAGCCGTCCCTTCACTGGTGACCACCGCCTCCAACATCTTAACCACAGTCCTGGCAGTGCTCTGGCGTATCACCCGTTCACCCTGAACCGACTGTTCCTGCTTCAATAGCGATACCGGCAGACGTACACCATCATTGGCCAACACCGCATAGGCCCTGGCGAGCTGCAAGGGTGTTACAGAGAGACCGTAACCAAATGAGAGCGTAGCCTGTTCAAAACTGGACCAGTCTGAATAATGGGGCAGGCGTCCACTCGATTCGCCGGGGAACTGACTGTACGGACTCTCACCAAATCCCAGATTGGCATAGAGCTTCCATAACGTCTCCGGCTTCAGAGAGAGGGCGATTTTACTTGCCCCCACATTACTCGACTTGCGCAATACCGTAGCCACATCGATCATGCCGTAGTTACGTGTATCCCTAACCAGGTAGCGACCTACTTTCATCTGTCCTGGGGAGACATCGATCGGTGTATCAGGTTTGAATCGACCCATCTCCACGGCAGCTGCCACAGTAAATGGCTTAATGGTGGAACCCGGCTCAAAGACATCAGTTACAGCCCGATTGCGAAGACTGCTGGTACGACGTCCACGGAGAGCGTTCGGGTTGTATGACGGGCTATTGACCATCGCCAGGATCTCACCGCTGCGGCTATCCAGAATCACGGCAGAACCCGAGCGTGCGCGGTGCTTACTGACGGCAGCCTTGAGCTCACGGTAAGCGAGAAACTGCAATCGGCGATCGATGCTTAACACCAAGTCCTTGCCCGGGGAAGGACTCTGGATATTTTCCACCTGGGTCACCACCCGCCCCTTACCATCCTTGATGACTCGTTTTGCTCCCGGACTGCCACTCAACCAATCATCATAAGCCAGCTCCATGCCCTCCTGGCCCTGATCATCGATGTTGGTGAAACCAACCATCTGCGACATCACTTCACTACTGGGATAAAAACGCCGGTATTCGGACAGCAGATCAATGCCATCCAGATCGAGTGCACGAACCTGCTCGGCCAAATCAGGATTGATTCGCCGCTTAAGGTAGACAAAGGAGCGTTCGCTTGAGAGAAGACGACGCAATCGATCAGGATCGAGACTAAGCGTTGAAGCCAAGGCGCCAATCGTTACATTATCGTTTTTGATAACCCTTGGATTGGCTGCCACACTTTTGACCGGGGTGCTGATCGCCAAGGGTTCGCCATTCCGGTCGGTAATCATGCCGCGACTTGCACTGACCGTCATGGTGCGCAGATAACGCCTTTCACCCTGCTCCTGCAGAAAGGCCGTCTCGAAGACCTGGCGATCCAGAGATTGCCAAACCAGTGAGCTGAATGCCAGCCCTATCACGGTGAGCACAGTGATACGCCGAGCACGATAACTCGGTAACTTGACAATACCAGCCTGGTTGGTTTTTCTCTTCTTCGCGCCCGCCATTTTATTAGCGCCTGATCACTACGATTTCATCAAAATTCGGCAGATGCATTTTCAATCTGCCCCGTGCTTTTTTTTCAACTTCCGAATGGGTAGCCAGGGTGCTCTCTTCCAACTGCAAACGTCCCCACTCGATACCGATACGCTCCTGCTCCGCCTGCAACTCCTGTAGTGCCACAAAGTGTTTGCGACTGAGATACTTGCTGTAGACAACAGCCACTGCAGAGGCCAGCACTGCGACTACCAGCACTGCGAACAACCAGTAACCGGTACGACTCAAGAGAGTCGCTCCGCAACACGCAAAACCGCGCTACGCGAACGGGGATTGCTCTCAATTTCTGCTGCACTTGGGTGAATCGCCTTACCCACCAAACGTAAGCGCGGCTGCAGCTGATCCTGGGTGACCGGCACACCAGGCGGAAATCGGTCACCTCTCGCCTGTTCACGCATAAAGCGTTTTACCAGCCGATCCTCAAGAGAGTGAAAACTGATGACCACCAATCGGCCGCCCACCACCAACACATCCAAAATACGCTGCAGCAATTTCTGCAGTGCATCCAACTCACCATTGATGAAGATTCTTATCGCCTGAAAACTACGCGTAGCCGGGTGCTTGCCCTTTTCCCATGAGGGATTGGCCTGTTTCACGATCTCTGCCAACCGTAGGGTGGTGGTTATAGGTTGAATATCCCTCGCCTCCACAATAGCCCGCGCTATTCGTTTCGCATGCCGCTCCTCACCATACGCCTTGAGAACCTTCCCGATCTCCTTCATCTCAGCCTGAGCCAACCATGCGGAAGCCGAAATGCCACTACTCGGATCCATACGCATATCCAGAGGCCCATCTTTTGTAAAACTGAATCCACGTGCCGCCTGGTCCAGTTGAGGCGAGGAAACGCCCAGGTCCAGCAAGATGCCATTGACCTGCCCCATCACACCCACTTGTTCTGCCACATCCGCTAACATGGCGAAGCTCTCCTGTACGATGTGAAAACGTACATCCTGCCCAAACTGTTCCTGTCCGTAAGTCACAGCATCAGGGTCTCTATCAATGGCAATTAAACGCCCCTGGCTATCCAGCGCATCCAGAATCAGGCGACTGTGCCCACCTCGTCCAAATGTACCATCCAGATAGACACCTGCTGGATCGATCCTCAGCGCCTCAATGGAGGGCTGCAGCAGTACCGAAAAATGTTCCTGCTTCATCAAATCGAAAGCGACTTAAACTCTGCCGGCAGATCAAGCTTGTTGAGATCCACCTTCGCCAGCCAGGCTTCTTGCCTGCTATTCCAGGTCTCCTCATCCCACAACTCAAATTTGTTAATTTGCCCCACAAGGGCTACTTTTTTATTGAGTTCGGCAAAGCGACGTAACTCTTGTGGAAGTAGAATCCGGCCTTGACCATCCATATCAATGTCATGAGCATTACCGATATAGAGTCGCTGTAAATTGCGTGCAGACTCATCAAATGAAGGTAACGCCTTGAGCTTTTCTTCAATCTCAAGCCAGACCGGCTTGGGATAGATCAACAGGCAGTGATCCTTATCAACGGTAATCACCAACTCAGAAGCACAGGAAGCCACCAGCTGATCGCGATACTTTGTCGGTATTGCGAGCCGCCCTTTGGCATCAAGGTTGAGTGATGAAACCCCGCGAAACAAAATCAGTACCCCTTAGATGGATCGATTTTCCATAATTTTCCACATTCTTCCACTTCAACCCATATTAGGACCCGACTTACCACCTTGTCAAGGCTAATGTCGTGAAAACTCTTTTCCACTCAGTGGCTTAGGCAAACATCCGAAGGGAACAAACAAGCCCAGCTAACCACTGCAAATACAGTAATATGGCCTAACAACCTAATGTAGTTTGTGAAGTGTTTAAGGGGTTAACCACAGGAAGTGGCGATAAGTGGAAGCGGGAGCCGGCCTATAAGCCGGGTTCTGTCAAGGACAGCCATTCATCTGGGATGTGCGTCACCGCACACCTCATGCAACCTACCCAGGAACAGTGCGGGCCGCACTTGCATATACCCGAAGGTATACATGTCCCTCTATTTGGTCTTGCTCCGGGTGGGGTTTGCCCTGCCATCGCTGTTACCAACGATGCGGTGCGCTCTTACCGCACCATTTCACCCTTACCAGCAACCAAGGCTACTGGCGGTATATTTTCTGTGGCACTTTCCGTAGACTTTCGCCTCCCAGGCGTTACCTGGCACCCTGCCCGATGGAGCCCGGACTTTCCTCCATACCGCTAAGCGATACAGCGACTGTCCGGCCGACTCCCTGAATCCACTCTAGGGGTTTACGTCGTCCCTGACAAGCTGCATCACACTATCCAGTCTGATCAGACTCAAGTTAGTAAAGATTGGACAGCGCCTATATTTTTTAGATGCAGTGTCAATCGCACCCTGATTTTAATACCGATGACATAAAATTGAGAATTTTCAATGCGAACAGTAAATTTTCTGATTATTTTGCCGTAATAATAGATGAAGCTCCTTGCATAGCAACATGCAGGAACTTGGCACAATGCAGTATCGGTCTACCGAGAGTAGTTGAGAGGTAACACCATGAAAACGCCAATTCGTCACTCCATGAGTATGGACACCCTTATCCTCGCAGTAGCAGGCATATGGATCATCTCCGTCATTGTCAACTTGTTTGTATAATCCCCTCTGGCATATGACAGCTGCTTAACCATTCACACTGCTGAATGGGTTGATCCTTATTGTGGCAGTAACCTATTTTCAGAGCAGTCGATTGCCCTTCCTGATACTCATCCTGCTGACTGAATGAGCCGTTCCCCATCCGCCTGGAACTTTCGCACCTCACTGTTCTACCCAATATCAGTCTCAATCCCATTCGGCAGTGCCGTAATCAGCCCAGTGCTATACTAGAATCCAATATTTTTCTCTTCTTGGCAGCACCATTTCCGCTACACTACAGCGAATGGCGGCATTGCCATAACAAGGTTCACGATTATCACCCGGTCACACCTATGGCTGACAAGAAAAGCAACAAGCAAACTGCATCAACAACTAAGATGCCATCCAAAAAGGCCGTACGGGACTACTCCGCCCTGCCTCAAAAGCCGATTTCCCTAAAGCGAATAAAAAAGAAAAAGCCGACTCCCGAAACACAAACTACAACCATTAAATCCAAACCGAGCGCAACAAACAAAAAAACAGCCCCCAAAACTGCCAAGGCAGTAAAAAAGAGGCCGCCCAATCAGTGGAATTTGAAAGGGCTCTCTGATGAAGCCAAGCAGGCTGTTATTGAAGAAGCCAATCAACGAGATATATCGATCACAGCTTGGATAGAGCAGCTGATCATGAGTAGTCGAAACCTGGAAGACAAATCCATACCAGATAACGAACAGCAACTGACTCACACATTGCGCGCCATTGAGCAAAGATTGGACCGGATAGAGCAGCAACGGGGATTCTGGAGTCGTCTCTGGGATCAGGCCATGGACCAGAAATGACCATGTTTACTAGGGTCTGTTAACATTAATCCAATAGGCTCTGTTGAGACTGTTTTTGTGCCCAGCAAGGCAGAATGAGCGTGGTGTAGCATGGCTACATGAGGGAATGATAACGCCGCTGGGCGCAAAAACAGCCTCAGCCCTCCGGGTTGCGCCTGAAAAAGCGCCAACAGGATTAATCAGCATGAGGCAACGAACGGTACATTTTCCGTTCAAGCATCTGTAATTGTCAGTCAACACGATCAATTTTTTCTATAAGCTCTGATAAGCTCCCTACCGTTACCGTAGGTTCTATACCCCATGGATCAAATATGGCCTCTTGAGAACGCTGAACCCAGGCAGCTTTCATTCCGGCTGAAATTGCCCCGATAACATCAAATGGATTACTTGAGATTAACCAAGTATCGCTGCCCGATGCATTTGATTCTCTAAGAAAGTGGCAATACACAGCAGGATTTGGTTTGAATGACTTCAGATCATCGGTACTCACGACTCCAAGAAAGAGATCTCTTATACCAGCAGCCACAAGTAATGTATCGACTGCGTCAGCAGTACCATTAGAGAAAGCGTACAGGCGATAACCCGCTTCCTTCAATCGAGTTAAACCATCTGGCACTTCTATAAATGCAGGAAGCGTACGATAACGCTGTAGTAGTGTGCTTCTTTGTTCATTTGTGAGTTCGACCTTGTAGAATGCGCATGTGTAGTCAAGGGCGTGGCTGGTACAAACAGAAAAATTGTCGTAATGCTGCATTAGCCCCCGACGAAACGAATATTCCAATTGTTTATCCCGCCAGGCTTGCGAAAAATCCTTAGCCTTAACGCCCACCAGTTCATCTAACTCAGAAACAATACCATGGGTATCAATCAACGTCCCATAGACATCAAAAGCCAGCGTTACTGACATAAAATCCTCCTGTTTTTCAGTTGGCTGAGTCTGAATATCTGGCAACCAAGGCAAGTTCAAAGGATTCTTGAGCCGGCGTTGTGATCAGGCCATGATTCCGAATGTGTTTATTTTGAGAGATGTGCATAAGCGTTCAACTCCCTGACTGCTAACGTCTTCTGTCTCTAACGCAACCACTTGGATGGCCCTGCATAGTGAATTTCCAGCAAACACGACAATTCCCCCTTCGGAACAAAAGTGCCTGTTTGCTTCATCTGAAATGATGTAAATGCAGTGATATAACATCATTCGTGTTCTGGTAATTTTTCACTATTATTTATTACTGTAACCGGTGTAGAGTGTCTAATAATCTTGTAATTGTAAAATAATCAGCGATATTTATTCATATTAAATAATAATATACGGCCGATGATTAGATTCATCCATCATAAAAAAACAGGATACTTTCCTGGCGCACGGCCTAATTTTCCTTACTTTTAGGAAGGGAGGGTGACAAAAATGAAACGGACATTCGGCCATGAAGATGCCAGTGCCGCCACGAGAGAATCACTTGACACGATTATAAAAAATAACGACATCCTCCTATTCCTTGATACATTGGAAAAGCGTTATCTTGTCGGCCCCAAGGGTAGTGGTAAAACCCTACTACTACTTCGTAAAGCTATTGACAGGCGAGAATCCGGGGATGGCCTATGCATACCCTCTACCTCATCCAATCCTGTTGATCGCCTTGATGCCGCTGAACATGTCGGTAAGAAGTTCAACTACCAGATATCCGACCCTAGCGAAGCAGGACTGGCATGGGCATCCGTATGGAAGCACGCCATATACTCATCCGTTCTTCATCACCTACGTGATGAAATATTAGACGATATTGAATCAGGTAACGATACTGATATCAGCAACGAATGGGTTAAATTAATCAAGGACTCTCAAGATAATGATTTCCGTACTCTGTTAGACAAGGTCATATCATCATTCAGCCCTATTCCTCTTGGCCCATTTCACTATTTTACTGAACTAGGTCATAGACTGGATGTGTCTGGACATAAAATGCTGTCCCAGGTACGTAGTGAGTGCCAAAAGATGAATGTCTATTTAAGTCTTGTCAGGCGGCCTATTTACGTATTTTTAGACAACCTGGATGACTACTATGAACGTGAGCCTGCATTGTGGGTAAACAGTATGTATGGTCAATTACGCGCCGTTCGGGAGGTGTCCCTTAGTCACAAGAACATACATCTATTCACATCCATCAGACAGGATGTTTTTGAGCAATTCAACGATGAGATGAGGTTGCAGTATTATGATTATGTAGCCCATCTAAAATACACAAAAAAAGAGTTGCTGCAGATATTCGCAACCCATATCACCGAGCTTGACGATGACTTGTTAGTAGATTCTTCCAAACGGACAGCTGATCCGTGGAGTGCATTCTTCGGCGATGCGGAGCTTATTCACGATAAAAATACTGGCACACAGGAACACGCTTGTGACTATATCTACAGGCACACATTAGGCCGTCCCAGAGACATCGTTCATATAGGTACGATACTGCTTAAATTCAGAATAGAATCCGGCTTTACCCCGGATGACGTACGAAACGCTGTGCGTGCAGCACAAATCGATATTTCATTACAGTATTTGAAAGAGGTTGAACCTCTCACAGGTGATTTCCTGATAAGCGAATTCCTGTCAAAACATGTAAACACCTACGTCTTGAATAAGGATGATATCGAATACTCCATACTCAGCTATTTTGAAGATCTGGAGCAACAAGGCATCAATATACCGGATTATGTTTGTTGTCTTAACACACCTTTTGAGACCCTCTACGATCTTGGCTTGCTCGGCTACATACAGGAAGTTCCGGGTACTGACCGTTGCATTCAACAGTTTCGCAGACCGGGCCAGGGATTATCACAAACCAATAAGCGCACACTTCCGGAGTCGCCTTATTATTTTATACACCCTGTTATTCACCACTTATTACCTCCCACATCAACAAAGGCAAGGTTTATCCTTGGCCACGAAATCAATGTTGAGTGTAAATAAACCATGAAAACAGAAAAAACACTGAACACTATATTAATTGAGGGAGAGACCATACTTCGCATACCCCAACCTGGTCTGCGTCAAACCAGATGGAAAAACTGGGTCAACAATATTTTGGAAATTGTTAATGAACATCCTGAGCTAAAACTGAATCGTCTGTCGTGTTCCTATAAGACTTTAAATGCTGACTTGGTTATTTTGAGAAACATCGTAAAAGACATCAAGGACAGAGAGAGCGAGCTGACGAATACAACTGAGCCGCCTAAGACAAGCCAAACACACCAGGAGTCTTTGAAAGCTGGAAACGGCAGTATTAATGTTTTTATCAGTTACAAGAACCAAGACACAACGTTAGCGCAAACCATCAAGGACCAATTAACAGCACTCAACTTTGACAGAGTGAATGTTTTTCTGGCTTATGATGATATTCGGGCTGGGGAAAAGTGGAAGGAACAGTTATTTGAAAAGTTGAGGCAATCAGATTGGTTGATTATGATCCATACTGATCCTGACTACGATTGGGAATGGCCAAACAGAGAAGCGGTTATGTTTGAAACCATGCACATGAATAGTAATGGGGGCGACCGTCGCTTATGTTGCCTGCATGTAACAGACCGATATCCAAAAACTTTGAATGAGTTTCAACATTATAAGGTTGCACCTGTAGAGGGAGAAAGACCAAAGGCCGATCTCAGCAAGGCTGACATTGAGGCACTCTATAAAAAATCCAGAGTCTATCAATTCCTCAAGAATTTCATCGCCTACCCTGCCGACAATCCTATTATCTCCGATCAGTCACTAGCACAACCCCATCTTATCAAAGCATCAAAAGAGATCATTCTTGGGTTTATGGATGCACAGACAGACAAAGTTGTTGACCAGTGCTATTATCCTCCGCGTATAGAGATTGTATTACCCCCCGACAGCTCCAAGGCCAAACTCAGTATATCGGACAAAACCACCATTTCCCTCGGTGAGCAATCACGTCGTATATTTCGCTATGCCAACTCGAGTTTTACCTGGAATCAGTTTAAAAAAGATCGAATATCCGAAGCTTCCAACAAGGGCCAACCCAGTTGGCTACAAGAGCTTGAAGACAGAATAAACATCGGCGCACAGGATAGAGAACCGGACCCCGGCTTTGGCGTACTATACACGGAACACTTAAAACGTTTCATGCGCCCGATACTGACGCGTCAGGAGATCTTTGCAAGCAATAAACGCAAGTTCTACGTGTTATTGATAGAGCAACCCCCAACAGATTTCTCCGGGCACCGGGAGATGGGGAAATTACTTGCCGTTCTGATTTTTGGTTCACGTTTTCGATTTGACTATTTAATTCCTTTATTTCGAGACATTACCAATATCGATGAAGTTGCACAATACGTTGACTTTACCCATGAAAAAATGGACATGATAACAACCATCGAGTCTGAAGCGGAGCAGCATGGACTGACTAATCCGGAAGATGTTGTCCCTATCTTTAACAAGTCGGCTCAGAAAGAGATACGCAGGCTATTCTATAAATGGTTCGAAATACGCACGAAGCTCTGGGCCATCTTCGATAATCCCCCGATGAATTCCATGGAGCTTGATCACCATAGGGATCAGATCATTGATATTCACAGAATATTGTACAAGATGAATACAAGTTTTCTGACTCACAGCATCAAACGCTATTCCGAACTGCTAAACACTGAGCTGAACTACGATGAGACCCTCACGAAGGACCCGGTCAATAGCAACATACTTCACAAGAAAAAGGCAACTCGTAAAAAAACAAAAGTTGGCGCGCGCAAAACCAACAAGAGCACGAATAGAAAAACATCTAAAAAAGTCAGTAAAAAGATGACAATGACCAGAAAATAATCGCTGGATGTTGATTTACGCCCAAAATTGATCCGCCCGATCCCATAATTCACCCCGTTTTAGGCATATTCACTATTGCTCATGAGAAGGATCGATCGATGACAATTTTATTGCTCATAGCGTTTTAGCCTCGTATACGACGAAAACACCTGTGTTTTGAGAGCGAATGACTCAGGCATTCTCCCTCTGAACTGGCTGCTTTATGATGAATGTTGTGCCAATCTCCACTAATACCGAACTCAAGTCTCCATCATGCTGTTCACCAATGACCCGATTTTTCAACGATTGTCTCTGGCTTATTTATAGACCAGCATAGTTGGCGTTAAGAATGGGGTGAAGACGTGCTCGAGAGCATCTTACTCAAATCAAGGTGCCCCTTTACTTTTAGTGAACTTCGTATGTTCGAGTAAGACAGGATACTTATAGCCTGAACCGATATCGACATGGTTCCTAATCACGCCGCTGGCAATGACCAGATCACCAGGTGAAACCAATTCAGTCGATGTCGCAATCAGCTTGTCGTTGGGTGTTATGCCTGTTCCATCCTGCAAAGTGATCCAGTTCTTACCCATAATGTTCTGACTAATCTTGATAACTCTTGCCCTCAGTCGTACCGATTGATCATTCAGCTGGATTGCATCTGCCATGACTACCGCGATCGTCTTTCCATCACCAAGCGGGGGAATCTCTCCAGGTTTGGGGACATGAACTGAGGTGGACCTTTGACTTACCATATTATCGGTGCCATGACCCTCCCTTTTTTTCATGCCATGCTGATGAGGATCGATATTCTCACCCATCTGTTTTGCAAGTTGTACAAAGATGACAGAATCGAATTTCCTATCCAAGGTTTTACTGTAAAAATTCTTCATCACCATACCGCCTTTATACTCGATCTTATCACCCACAGTAGCTGACAAATGACTGGTAGCAATCCATACACCCTGCTCACTGAGCTGTATATAGGTATAACTTCCTACATTGATAACCTCAGCCACTGTACCTGTTCCAGAGCCTTCTTCTTTTGCAGCTAAGGTTGAAATAGTAAAAAAAACAGTGAACCCTATTGTCATCAGCCTAAAAATATTCATAGCTTTTCTCTTGATGTTCTTAAACACAGCAATTATGGAACGATCGATGTACCATGGCAGGCAGTTTAAAAAATGAACAATGTATTAAAACAATGCAATCGGACAATGACCAATCCATATCACAACACCTCTTCATACTATAAGCATGTGGCACTCTATACTATTTGTTCAGAATAAATATCATACTGAATTTCTAACTCACACGAGTTAAGCTACCATTCATTCAAGCGTACCGGGCCCGTACTTAAAATACAAAAAAACAGATGACATCTGAAAATTGGGAGGATGAACGTGAACCTTAAGCTGACAAAGTATTCGCCGTGTCTCTTGTATCAGCCAAGTCTAATGTTAGCATTGAGAATTGCCCTCATGACCATTATCGCAATGGTTTCGGGGTGTGCCTCTCACGCGCCATCAACAAATACCGAACTACCTCCTGCGGAAAATATTGTATGGCCGGCTCCTCCTGAAAAACCACGAATCCGTTATCTTGGCAGCCTGAATTCCACCGAATCCGTAGTCGGTGCGCAAAAACAGAGCCTGCGTGATTGGTTGCTCGGGAAAAAGGAGGAAGATCGTCTTGCTCTGACTAAACCCTATGGTGTACACAGCGATTCAAAGGGACGGATTTATGTTGCTGATACAGGCATCTCAGGCCTTGTGGTGTTTGATCTCGAAAAGAAAGGCATGACATATTGGGGTATCAGCGGACCTGGTGCGCTTAAGAAACCAACCGGTGTAACAACCGATGCACAGGGTAATGTCTATGTCAGCGATGTCATTGATCATCGTGTGGTGATTTACGACAAAGAAGGAAAATACAGTAATGCATTTGGCGGTAAAGAGATCTTAAATTCCCCGGTCGGACTGGTTTATAACGACAGAACCCATCAACTTTACGTCGTCGACTCGAAAAAACACCAAATCGTGGTGTTCAACCGGGAAGGTGAGGTGGATTTCACTATCGGAGAGCGTGGCGCCGATCATGGAAACTTCAACTTCCCAACCAATATTGCAATGGACCAAAACGGTCACCTTTATGTCGCCGACACGATGAACTTCCGCGTTCAGATCCTAGACGAAAAGGGTACTCACATTCGCAGTTTCGGTAAACTTGGCGACGGTCGTGGTCATTTCAGCCGGCTTAAAGGGATTGGTATTGACCGTGAAGGACACATTTATACTGTGGACGCCGCATTCAACAACGTACAGATTTTTAATCAGAAAGGACAACTTATGTTGGCTATTGGTAAATCAGGCACGGGTCCAGGGGGATTTTACCTACCTGCGGGTGCCCATGTTGACCAAAACAATCGGATCTATATTGCAGACCAACTCAATCAACGGATACAGATGTTTGAGTACCTGGGAGAATCAGAGATGCCCTGAGGGGGCATGCCGGAACCTGTTAAGACGATTGTAATTGACCCCGTTGTACCATAAAGCACCAACCATTCCTCCAGGATGATGATTTGATCGCTCGAAAAAGTCCCCAATGGGGTTTTATACAAAACACAGGAACAAAACCCATCACCCAGTAAGTTTCATCAGTCGTTTATGTGAGTCATCGAAATAACATACTCGTCAGCTAAAGATACAAAGGTTGTTAACATTCACACAATCACATTAGCAACATAACACCCTACAGCTAATAAATTATCGTCCTCTGAATTTCGCCTTCTATTTACCCAGTAATAACGTCAGTCATTTGCTGGGGTTTGTATTAGCCATGCTGAGAATTTAAATACTATTTTAAATATCAAGCAAATAGTTCCCAACAATCATTGACGATTACAAATTGCTGTCTTAATATACCCTAAAAGTTGTGGGAATTTAGTCCCAATTCTTAAGCAAACCTTAAGAATTCGAAAACAGCTGATCTCTTAATGCAGTAGAAGCACCCAAGCAGTAGAAGTAAAAAAATAAGCCTACAGCACTGACAAGGAGCTGGTGCGTCATCCAATCTGTACCCGGAGGATCGGAATGAAAAAAGCAACTATCCTAGCTCTCCCATTTGTCTCCCTTTGCCTATTTGGAACTGCAGCAGTAGCAGTCATCATAGGGACCTCTCATGATCTGACCAGTAATACGACGTTGCTGACCAATGCTGGCAATACCCAAGTTTGCGCGTACTGTCATACCCCCCATGACGCCAGTACAACGAATTCGACAACGCCACTGTGGAACCATGAAGACACGCAAGCTACATACACCATGTACAGCAGCCCATCACTGGATATGACTATTGCTGGCTCTCCAGCAGGTGTCTCGCTGGCATGCCTGAGTTGTCATGATGGAACCGTGGCTACTGATCAACTCCTCAACTTCCCAAGTGGGGTTACTCCCGGGCAGGGTATTCATACTTTAGGCAATAGCCTTGGCACTGACCTAAGCAATGACCACCCAATCTCACTGACCTATAATGCCGCCCAAGATGTCGATTTTGTCGCACCGGTGGGCTCTCAGGTGAATGGATTACAACTATTCGGTGCTGGCGGCGATCAAGTTGAGTGCGGTACCTGCCACTCCGTTCATGACAACACAAACGAACCTTTCCTGCGTATGAGTAACGCTGGAAGCGCCTTGTGCCTAGCTTGTCACGTTAAGTAACTTCACAGTGATTTCGCCGTATGTACACCAAGGCGAAAAAGCTGAGACCAAGAACCAGGGTAATACGGATTGCCCTGGTGCTTTCATGTGCACTGATCATCGTTGCCTGCAGCACCAAAACCAAGCAGCTGTTTTTTGATATCCAACCTCCGACTCCCAAAGAGCTGGCCGAAAAGGAACGCATAAGACAGGCGGAACTGATCGATGCCCAATCCAAAGCACTGCACGAAAATCAGGCAGCCGGACCGCAAATACCACTTTTCAAACTGCCCGATGATAATGCGCCAAGACCCGAAATAGAGTCGGTCATGGAGTGGGATCGGGTAAAGAAAATCCTGCCCAAAGACTACAAAAAAAACATTGATTGGTCAGCTGCACTGGAACAGGGTTTAATTCGGCCGCGGCCCGGAGAGGATCCTCGCTCATTGTGGGGCACAGCATTCCAGTGGGACTTTGTTATCAAAGGCGAGGAGCCTGAGGACGATGCATTCTTTCCCCACTCTGCTCACACCCAATGGCTAGGGTGCAAGAATTGCCACAATCCATCCCTTTATCCTTACAAAAGAAATCCGGCCACGATGAAGGAGATGAAGAAAAAAGGCATGTCCTGTGGTGCCTGTCATGGCAGAAAGAAGGTTTCCTTCTCTCTCAAAGCATGCGATCGCTGCCATTTAAACAGCGATGAAGAAGAAGAATGAATAGACATCTGCTGTGACGATATAGCGATGTAAAAGCAGAAGGTATGTGTATGCATAGATGTCCATCAAAGTTGGTGTTCCTGTTTTTAATAGCAACTTGCACTTCTGTTTTGGCTGCTCCCGGGGATATTCAGTATGAACGCGAGGGAGGGGATCCAGAAAAGTTAAAATCATTTCCACCATCCATTTTTCCCCACTGGATACATCGCATTAATTATCGATGCGATGCCTGCCATAACAAGATTTTTGAAATGAAGACGGGTACCACACCGATCAATAAGGACCTGATGAAAGAAGGTAAAGTCTGCTCCACTTGCCATAATGGCACTGAGGCCTTTGATGACGGGTTTGCAAACTGTAACCGCTGTCATTTAATTAAAGAGAAGTAATCAGCATGGTTCCGGTAGAGACCATGCCAAGAATCGCTGATCATCCGGTTTGTCCTTGGTTACTATTTACACTGATCATGTTTTGGACTGGCAACCTCAGTGCACAATTTCGAGAACATATTTTTCTTTCACCCACTGAACTAGAAGCAATTGTAAAGTTTGACGGAACCAACAGGCGAAATGGCAGCGAATCTCGTGAAACTGAGTGGGAGGCGGGTTTTAGAATTGGTCAGATAGGCTATGTACTGGACCCTGAAATTGCCTGGTTTCTGATCGATATTGAGCCTATATACACATGGAGCGAGTTCGACTCCAGTGTTACCCAACAGGAGAATGATGGCGAACTTCTAAATTATCTTTTTCAGACCAACCTGCTACGGGGAACACCCGGACCATTGGGCATTAACTTATCTGCACAAAGAAGCTCAAACCTCAATACGGGTTCTTTGGGCAGTCGCTACGATACGGTGATTGATACAAAGAGCGCCACTGTTCAGTGGAAAAATCCGCCATTCCCGATGAGTCTAACGTACGAGGAGAGGTCACTGGATGAAGAATTCCGATCCAGTCTCAACAGTTCTGTGACGGAACGTGATGAAATCCTTGAAAGTTGGATCTTAAAAGGGCGAAGCAGCAAATTAAGCGTGCACCTGGAGCATGGCAGTTTGGATGACAGAATCATTATGCGTAATCAGGATTATGCATTAGACAGAGCCAATATATCTCATAATCTCAACTGGGGACGAAATAGTCAGTTGCAGTCACTCATCAACTATTACGACCGAACCGGATTCAATGCCAATGAGCGTCTGACACTGGATGAAACAGCCCGGATACAGCATCTGGACAATCTTTATAGTCGTACTTCCTATCATTATCAATCCATTACTCAGACTATTGAAAATGAAGAGCATGGTGGTGATTTTGAGTTACACCACAGATTGCACAATAATTTGAATACAACTGCCCATGTCAATATAAATACTCGCGACTCTGAAAATGTGGATGAAGACAGATGGCGTTTTGGACTTAAGACACAATACAACAAGAGCAATCTCCTAGGCGCTAATATCAGGGCCGGTCTTGGAGCCACCTATCAAGAGACCGACCGTGTTTCAAATCTCGGGCTTTTGGATGTCATTGATGAGAGTCACACAGTGCCTTTGACAGGTGCAATCATTCTTGACCGGCGCTTCATTATTACCGGCACTATCATCATCACCGACAGCAGCGGTGCCATTGTTTACGATGAGGGGACGGATTACACAGTATTGAATCTGTCTGGAGACCTCATACAACTCCAGGTATTTCCCGGTGTTCGAATCAATACCGGTGACATCATTCTGGTCAGTTATAATGCACAGCAACTACCATCGCAGGAATTTTCCACCACCTTTACAAATTACAATTTCTCAATTGACTATGATTGGGTACGATTCTCCCACTCCGACAGCAAATCGGATGACAAGCTCATTTCCGGTGCCAGTGAGAGTTTTCTACAGAACACACGTAATACACTCACGGACCTAGAATTCCGTTCAAAGCTGGCAGGTATAGATGCCCTTGTTGGTGCCGAACGACGCTTCACACTGTCAGGCGGTTTCGAATCAACGACTTATACCTATAGACAACTCCTCTCCTGGACAACTTTCAAAAACACCAAATCCAGGGGAATTCTATGGAACTTTAACGCTACCCAATCGTTCACCGAACAGGAGTCACTGGATACAGACCTCTATCGTATCGACCTCACAGCCAACTGGCAGCCTCGCCCTAATCTGACAATCAGACCGACTATAAGCGCTTGGAAGAGACATGATGAGGGAAATGTCATTTCAGGTGGCCGTTTGGATGATGAGTTCATCTCAGCCGGCATCTGGGCACGCTGGCGATATCGAAAAGTCGATTTAGAATTAAACTATCATCATGATCGTCGTTCCGTTGATAGATCACAAGATAGCGAGACAACAGAGACCATTGACGACAGACTGATGTTTACCTTGAGACGGAGGATCTTGTGACCAGATATCTGGGCATGCTAGTACTACTGTTTCTCGGCGCCTGCTCATCGACCGGACCGGAGACATTTAACGAATCCAGTGATACAACACATCTGGTTTGGCCGGCAGCACCTGAAATATCAAGAATTAAATTCATAACCGAATTCAGAAGTGCTGAAGATCTGGGGTTTAAAAATAATTTCTTTCGCAGGATTCTCGACCTGCTGACTGGCAGTGAAGAACATACAATGTCACGTCCATATACAATTGCCGTCAATGCAAACAGGATAGCGGTAGCGGACCCCGATGCAGCAGTTGTGCATCTGTTCGAAATGGATGGCAAATCCTATCGAAAGATTGATCATGCCGGTATTAATCGACTGGAATCACCGATCGGGGTTTCACTCGCAGATAACAGACTGTTTGTCGCCGATTCTAAATTAAACAAAGTATTCGTCCTGAATTCCAACCTGAAGACATTATATGTGTTAGAGGGTTTCCTGCGCCCGACCAGCTTAGTTTTTGATCCAAAGCTACAGCAACTCTATATTGCAGATACCCTGGCGCATGAGGTACTGGTTTTCGATTTTGACGGAAATCTTTTATATAAAATTGGTGAGCGCGGGGAACAGGATTTACAGTTTAATTTTCCGAGTCACTTGGCTTTTTCTGACCAGCGCCTGTTCGTCAATGACACCATGAATTTCAGGGTCCAGTCTTTCGATAACAGCTCCCGTCATCTGTATACCTTTGGCAAGCAAGGGAATGCTTCAGGTTACTTCACCCAATCAAAGGGGCTTGCCCTTGACTCCGACGGGCATATCTATATTGCAGATGCGTTGGCAAATCGCATCCAGATTTTCGATCAGAGTGGGACATTCCTGCTTGAGTTCGGCAGTATTGGCGATACCCCTGGTAAGTTCCGTATGCCCTCAGGTCTGGCGATCTGGGATGACAAGATATTCGTTGCTGATTCTTACAATCAACGCATCCAGGTTTTTCAATACCTGAAGGTGGATAACTGACGTGCATAAGATTTCTCTACTCTTTATATATCTTATGATTGTCTCCAGTGCCGCTATAGCTGGTGTTGCTGATACAGTTCATAACCTTTCAATTACAGGACCTGGACTGGTCAAGAGCCAAACGGAAGACCGAATCTGTATATTCTGTCATACACCTCATGCAGCAGCACCCGATTCGCCATTATGGAATAGACATTCAGGTGGTGGATATATTGACTATCATAGCAGCACCAAGGATGCGGAGGCAGGCACCATGAGTGCCTCCTCAGTGCTTTGCCTCTCCTGCCATGACGGCACCATTGCCCTGGGGAACATGATCAATCCCGGCGTAACCAATGACCTCGGCAGTACCTTCGTGACGGGGCGTGCACTTGTGGGCACAGACCTTTCAGACGACCATCCCGTATCAATTCTATATAATCCAAACCTACTACCGACCGACCCGGATCTGATCCATCCCAACAATGTCGATCTACCACTGAGAAACAATGAACTTCACTGTGCCTCGTGTCACGATGCACATGAAGATATACATCCGCCCTTTCTTCACAAATCAACATTGAACGGTGAACTGTGCACCACCTGTCATATTCCGACAGGCACTGGTTGGGATTGGACTGGTAGCTCTCATGCCACCTCTAGCGCCACTCCGCAGGTTGCGAGTCCATGGTCGGATAGGAAGCCGGCATGGGTTGGACTGACGGTGCAGGAGAATGCCTGTATGAATTGTCATACACCTCACAATGCATCGACACCGGAAAGACTTATCAAGGAGCAGGAAGAGAATACCTGTTACCTCTGTCACAACGGAACGGTAGCTCAGACCGATATACAGGCTGAACAACAAAAATTCTATCACCACCCGGTTGAACAGACACCCAGTATCGGCCATGACTCCACACGTGTTGAGAATCCTCTTACCATGCCACTGCATGTTGAGTGCGAAGACTGCCATAATCCACATGCGATGTTCAGCTCTCCCCCCATGATCTCATTCGATCCGACCAGTCCAATGAACACGAACCACTCGACTGCACCATTTGTCAACGGCAGCATGGTGGGTGTGACAGGTATCGATATCAACGGGAGTGTCAAATCTGAGGTGGATTACGAATACGAAGTCTGCTTCAAATGTCATGGTGTGCCGGGAAGGAGCGCATGCGACAACCAGCGATGTTCAACTGCTAACAGCTACGATATGGTGCGACAAGATGGTGTCTATAATATTCGAGACAAAGTGAATTCTGGAAACCCTGCTCTGGTTTCCTATCATCCTATCGAACTAAATAATCCAGGCAACAACAACGAGGTACCCAGTCTTCGCAACGATATTCCCCTGAGCACAATCAGCGGACAAATCTACTGTAGCGATTGCCACAGTAGTAATACATCACCTGCTGGCGGAGGTTCGGGTCCATCAGGTCCTCATGGATCTACACATGAGGGCATCCTGGCACAATCTTATGATTTTGATCCATTGAATGCCACATCACTCTCGAACAGTCTCTGCTTTAAATGCCATGACTCAGGTAATTTGTACACTGATCAGTCCTTCCCTCACGATAAACATGTGCTAGGTGAAAATCTTGCATGTATCAATTGCCATGATCCTCATGGCTCAGCATCGAGCCAGCATCTGATCAACTTTCTCACCTATTCAAATGTAGCTGGACAAATTCGAGAGATCACGGGTGCTGGCATCTTTACAGAGCCTACCTGGATAGACAATGGCTTACACAATGGCACATGCTGGCTCAACTGCCATGGAGAAATACATGATGGTTTTGATTATTGATACCAGAAATGCTTTCCTGCATTCCTGGAATGATAGACTTTTTAAATTACTCCTTCTGAGGCGGCGGTGGCAGCGAGGCATAATAGGCAGCAACATCTGCCATATCCTGCTCACTGAGATCATCTACAACCATATCCTCATTCTCGTCCTTCCGCTTACCCGTCTTGTAGTTCATAAGTTCTTTGATATGTGTCTTAGGGTCCATACCGGCAATTGGCGGTCTATCGTAATCACCCAAACCATCATCACCATGGCAGTCTGCACAATCCGTCTCGGCAAGCACCTTACCTCTGACAGGATCTCCTTCTGCCTGGACTGCTGATACCTGAAAAAAAAAGATGACCACAACTACTGGAATCAACTTCATGATCAACATAAATGCAGACTCCTCTGTCAAAAAATACCATCGTGCTGATTCGAGATTAAATAAGTTTAGAATAACAAAAAATATCCAGACTCTTGCAAACGGTCAAGCCTTCAAGCAAAAAAAGATAATTCACCTCGCATATATCGTTTGTTTCTTAAAGAAACCTTAAGATTGCCTTTATTAATGCTTAAATTATTCCATTTATTAGTGATAAGTAATTAGAGGGTAGATACATGAAACATTTGACCCAATCGATGGCATCAATCGCTCTACTCATGCTATTAACAGCTGACGTTATTGCCGCACTTCCTCCGGCATTTGAAGGTAGAAAGCTGTACGTTTCGCACTGCCTGCTATGTCATGGGATCGATGGGAAAGGCAATGGACCGCTGGCGAAGAAGATGCAGATTAAAGCTGAAGATCTGACATCTGCAGTTCGTTCTAGAAGTGATAGTGCACTCCACAAAATTATTACAGGAGAAGTGCGAGACACTGTAACTGATCGCACTGGCCATGCTCAGATAGGCAAAAAAATGCCAAAATGGGAAAATGTATTCAGTCCGAATCAGATAAAGGCAATAATAGCCTATCTTCGCTTTCTAAGTACTTCCCGGCACACTCTAACCGGCGACCCTGAACTCGGCTTCCGTGTTTACCAAAAATATTGTTCAATCTGCCACGGTAAGGATGGTGACGGAAATGGGACTATGACGAATCTCATTGGAATCAAGCCTATCGATCACACCAATCCACATAAGACTGACAAACTTGCTAATGAGGATCTTGCCAGAAGTATACTCGATGGGAAGGGGCGATTCATGCCAGCGTGGCGGGACATACTCAATAAAAGTGAGGTTGACGGTCTCGTCAGCTATATCAGACTGCTTTACCAAGTATGGGGAAAACTGGAAGATGGTGGCTTAGTTATCGTAATAAGATCTCCAACCATGGAGACAAATGAAGAGACTACACGTTCATTGCTTAACGACACATCTTGCGGAAGCGCAGACAATTTATCCAAAAAAGGTAAAGCACATGCAATCAGCATAGGTAAAAAGTTCAAGTCAAGAGGCGTACCGGTAGAGCTTGCTTTGACAAGCCCGCACTGCCTCGCAAAAGAAACCGCCACTATTGCGTTCAGTCAGGCAGAATCAGAGGAATATCTAACTTCAGCCGAAAATCTCTCTGAAGATCAGGCAGAGTCGTATACATCACAACTAGAAGACAGAATTGGCTCTTTTTCAGGTAAGGGCAACCTTATTATAATAACCCACGAATCAAATATAAGTACCTTGTCATTCCAGTCACTTAAAGAGGGGTACTTCCTTGTACTGATGCCCATGGGTGGAAATGAATATGAAGAAGTCGGAACATATAAGCTGAGCAATTAAAACAATCAAACAATTACTTCAACAACAGCGTGTCATAAAGCCGATACTGATAGAACTTCAAAACAACGGGATCAAGATAAAAACAGAGTTTGATCCTTTTTGTTTGGTTTATTGCTCTGTTTTACCTAATATGCCAAAGCAGCTATTTTTCATAAGACTGATTGCTTCAATAGCATCAGTTCAGAGCTGGCATGTATTACCAATCAGATCGAATTGATTGAGAAAATTATCGGTTAACAATTAGACCGGATGAAAACGTTGATTTGAGATGCACACTGCACTTGTATTTTTGGTGACACAATACAGATTCTACAAGTTTGATTGCTGAGTTTTCATTATCCGGACGACGCCAAACAGGGATATATTTTGTAGAGCTTTCCCGATACTCACCAGCCACTATCAGTGGATCATTCACTATACTTGTAAGGTCATCACAGCGTAAATACAACACATCATTATGCGCCCTGCTGTAGTCACACACCCATTGCTGT
This sequence comes from Candidatus Thiodiazotropha sp. (ex Codakia rugifera), assembly GCA_025656675.1. GTDB lineage: Bacteria > Pseudomonadota > Gammaproteobacteria > Chromatiales > Chromatiaceae > Thiodiazotropha. Next base: position 7,109 of record JAHXHN010000013.1, on the reverse strand, counting down.
CGATCACTGCTATTGACAGACAACTTATTGAATGAGTCACTGGCCATTAGATTGGTTGTAAGGCTGAATATTATCAATATAAGCCCGTGAATGATTAGTTGTAATTTAGACCTTACGCACATTTTAGTTCTCCTATTCGGTAATAGGAGTTCGAATTGACGAGACGCTTACTGCAGGAAAGTGCAGTTACGAAAATATGACATCAACCAGTAGGGAGTTGATTTTGAGTCACGGTTTCGGTAATCCATCGGTCGTAGGCAGTGTTGCTGCCCTTAGACTGTGATTTTGCGTCCCTGCCTTTCGGCAGGTTTGCCTTTTCGAACACGCTTTTAAGCAAATAACTACTTGCTTCTAAAGTTTATAACGGCCTACCGCCCTGTAACTTTAGTGATGTTTTATGGGCGCTTACATACGGCGAAAAGTGATTCTAAACTGACAATCGAGCATGACAAGCTAAGAATAATTCCAATAAATTCATTTTAGAAACAACTAGATAGAATAGTTCAACGTCATCAAATAATCCGGATTAATTCTCACCTGTTTAAAGCGACAGTTCAGCTCACCAGATCTGGTATTTTTGGGCTGCCCATCGTGTGTTGATGCAAGGCGTTGAACTAAAAGTTCAATGGTGAAATACTTCTTCTAGACCATCCGAGGAAGTATCGTGTCCACTAATCACTGCCCATTCAAAAATGTCTGCCCACTCAATCATGAGTGCAAAGACCATAAGTGGCTCTGTTTCTGGCCTATCTGGGGGCTGCTCATTGGTACAGTTGTATTCGTGGTCTATCTATTCTCTGCTGGCGGACTGCTATAAGTAAGAAAATCACACAAGAGCGCAGCGCTGTGTAATTTGAGAATCTTACCATTACCAGAGTTTCTGGTATTCGAGTCCGCACATAGATCGCCATACATCACTATATGCAACATCCATGATATCTGGCGCATAAGAACTAGGTTGGATACGCATCTTCAGGAGCTTGCGTACCATAGCCCATATCTATAATTTCCCCAGACTCATCGACGATCGCAATATCTGTAGCGATTCTATAATAATGCATCGAGCCTTTTTGTCTGGATTTACAATTTATCTTTCAAAATGTGCGCCTATCATTTTGTTTAGACTTAGCCCGAATAACAGATCTTGACGTGCAGCATCCAGCACTTGAAGTGAAAATGAAGGATCTGCTTTTTTAAGGAGTCTTTGAGCTTTTGAAAACATTACAGCTAGTTTCATTCTAAGGCAGGCCTTGTCCAGATCTCCGTAGAAATCTTCTTCGAGGAAAATATATGCTGGATCTGAATTAACAAGATCAATCTTTATTTAGCCATTAAACGTATTAATATCGAAAAGCCCCATAGCGATGAATCTGTTTTCTACACCATTCGCAAATAAGCCGCTTGATGACAGCAGGCAAATCAGCAAGGAAACCTGTCTGATAAAAAAATGCACCAGATGCTTTTCAGTTATTACGATTAAGCTCAGTTGAATAGGCTTAAAAGCCCGAACTTTGCAAGGATGCGTTCTTATGGCAACGACCCAACAGCAAGTAATGGACGTCAGTATGAGTGTAGATGTAGGGCAGTACACAATAGATACACGTATTCATGTGAATTGATATTCACCAGCATCTACTCCAAAAAAAGCACATGAGCCGATACGACCAGGTGAGATAGGCTCTTATTTAAATGCATACTTAATCCTGCTCGTTCGTACAAAGGAGTTGCGTATCCGACTCTCCAGCACGAGCCATGTTTTCAAGTCGTGAGAGTACCTGCATACTGGCTTCCTCCATCTTGGTGATGGCTTGAACACCCGCTTCCCGTTCTCCACTCCTATAATGGCTCAAAGCCTGTTTTCCATTTTCGTGTACTTGTAAATGAGGAGACTCAATTTCCCTGTAACCAGGCAGCTTGGAGAAACAGGCTATTCCCTCACCTTGGTAGTACCACTGTCCCAAACGGCAACTCTTATGGTCAGCGAGGGAATCTGCTGTCAAGTCGGAAAGACCCAGAAAGGCCTTGTAGATACCAAATTTGAAAATCAGGTGGTCAAACTTTGCCAGTTCTACGAAACTACGCAAGGCTGTTGAAGAGATAGTCGACTCCATCGACTTGGAGAGATCGATCTGCTGGTTGATCTGTTCGATAGATTTAGAGACCTGATTTTGAAAACTGTTGGTCACATCCATAACAGAGGACATGGTTTCCATTGATTTCTGGGTCTCGATAGTGATCGTATCCACCAAGCTGGCAATCTCTGTAGTTGCTTCCCGGGTTCTGCCAGCCAGGTTGCGAACCTCATCGGCAACCACCGCGAACCCACGTCCCATTTCACCGGCGCGGGCAGCTTCGATAGCAGCATTCAATGCCAACAGATTGGTCTGTTCCGAGATACCCTGAATAATGCTGACGAAATTACTGATGTTATTTGCGATCCCCCCCAATTTTACGACGCTGTCGGAACTCTCCTGGGAGATACGGGTAACACTTTCTATTTCATTATTCATGACCTTTACGCTGGCAACAGCCTGAGACGAGATTTCAGAGCCTCGGATAGCGTTGAGCTTCTCATCTTTCATATTGTTAGCGGTATGCATCAGAGAGTGCTGCAGCTCATCAAACGACTCCCCCAGGGTAGCGAAGTTGCTGAGTAGCTGATCCTGAAATCCCTGCTCAGAATTGTAATCATCTTGTTTTTGTCGTAGTTGCTCATTCTCTTCATTTAGCGACGATAGTTGTGCCTCCAGCGTTTCTATCCTTAACGCTTGTTGTGAGAGCTGCTCATTGTGTCGAGCAATAAGTTTTTTGTTGGTCATGCCGAACATCTTGCGTGGTCCTCATATTGAGAGGCTATTGGTAAAAAGTTAGATATAGCAATTAACCTTATCGTCTGTGTGGCTTTTTGATTTAGCGGTTAATGCGTGTGAAATGTTAAAATATGTAAACTAATGAGATTGGGATACACCATTTTTTTATAAACAAAAGGTTTCCCTATTCCCTACTCAGTCAGGAAACTTAACCACACTCATCACAACGAACATCATCATCACGGACTGGTGTCAATCCCCAAACTATTCCAGATCCAGGGATGCAAAGAAGAGGTTGAATATAGGCTCTCTCAGACTGAGGACAGCCTCTGCTGTTACTAGCAATCAGGATCGTCAGGATATTCCTGGCACCGGCTGGTGATATACATGGCTTCTGAGTACGAAATAATCAGATGAAATGTCTCGTCGTGCGCGTTCTGACATCCTGATATACAGGAGTACCCGTTTAATGATTGGGTGGTCCTAGTGATCAACCACAGCAGGATCTGGCTTACCCGCTTTACGCACTATTCTGGTTTTTATGGTAAGGAAGAGAGCTGGGTGGAGTCGGTGGGCCATGACCCATAACTCAAAAAGTATTACCTATGTGCCCGGTATGCACCCTGAAAAAATTGGTGGGCCATGAAGGATACGAACCTTCGACCAATGGATTAAGAGTGCGAATTTTCAGCCTTTCCTAACTTTTTGATCCTGCCAGTAATTCTATACTATCTTATTGTTAATAATATATTTTTACCCGAACATTGCCGAACACGTTACAGAGTAATATACTCTTGATCTGTTACCCCAACGTTACCCACACTTGATGGATTAGACCAATGGATGCATATGCAAAGGGTCTTCTATGAGAATCAAATTCAACAAGACAAATATCAAGCATCTGGAACCGAAATCGACTAGGTATGAGGTTGCAGACCTTGATATGCCTGCGTTTCGGCTCAGAGTTACCCCGGGTAACATCAAGACCTTCATTCTCCTATACCGCAATGCACAAAACCGTCAGCGACGGTACACCATAGGGAAATTTGGGGATATCACTCCAGAGACTGCTAGGGACATTGCTGAAACACTTATGGCCAAGGTCATATTGGGCGGTGATCCAGCTAGAGAGAAGCAAGAGGAAAAACGACAGGGCGAACGACTGAAATATTCCACTCTGAAAGGATTCCTTGAACAGAAATTTAGGCCCTGGGCAGAAGCCAACCGAAAGACCGGCAGTCACATGGCTCAACGGATTGAATCAGCTTTCTCGGAATTCCTCGATAAGCCCCTGGAAGAGATCACACCCTGGTTGCTTGAGAAATGGCGCAAGGGCCGGTTTGAGCAGGGCCGCACTGTGGGTACCGTGAACCGTGACATAGCCACTCTGAAGTCCTGCCTCTCTCGTGCTGTCGACTGGCATGTCATCGATGAGCACCCACTTCGGCGGCTGAAGCTATCTAGTGAGGACAGACAGGGCGTGGTGAGATATTTGTCGCCAGACGAAGAGAGGCGCCTCAAAACAGCCCTGAAAAAACGAGATGATGAAATCAAGGCTAGGCGTACCAGCGGTAATAAGTGGCGCAGAGACCGCCGGCGCTCACTGCTACCAGAGATTGATACAACCTATTCTGATCATCTCACACCCATGGTTATCCTATCCCTCAACACAGGGATGCGCCGGGGAGAAGTATTTCATCTCCAGTGGAATGACATTAATTTCCCTAACAAGACTCTTGTAGTAAGAGGCGAACAGGCAAAAAGCGGTAGGACACGTCATATCAATCTAAATGAAACTGCTCTCGATACGCTTAATACATGGCGCAAACAGCGGTACCACTCAACTGAGATCGTTTTCCCCGGTCGGCGTGGCAAACCACTTGACAACGTTAGAAAGAGTTGGGAAGGGCTTATGGATAGGGCAAATATCCAGAATTTCCGGTGGCACGATATGCGACACCATTTTGCCAGCAAATTGGTTATGGCTGGTGTAGATCTTAATACCGTAAGGGAGTTACTAGGTCATGCTGATCTGAAAATGACACTTAGATATGCTCATCTAGGGCCAGAGCATAAAGCAGCAGCCGTTGCGAAACTAGTGGAAGTTAATCATGCCTAAGAAGATTGAGCCAAAAAGAGGATGGAAACGTGGGGGGCATGTACCAACATTCTTTTTCAGTGACGAGGAACAAAATGAATTACGTGATATTGTGAATGATGATTTATTCATTGAGCGCATGCAATACGCTGTCACTAGATATCAGATTGCTAGGAAACATGACCTTGATGAACCTTGTAAAAAAGAAATCAAAGCAGCAGTCGACGAACTGGAATCTTCTCTCAGTATATTCCTTCACTCAATAACACACTTAGATGCTAAAACCCGGGAGCATATAAAATATGGGTGGGTTAGAGTAGGTGGCAAATTAGATCAAGTCTCACGCTTTTTGCCAGCAACACACAAAAAGCTCCATGATTTATACCAACTACACGAAGCAATTGCACTCTCTAAAAGGGAAACAGACAGAATACCAGATCATGAAACTAGAAGTGCTAGTCGCGTTTTAGCTAACATCGTTGCTGAAATTCTAGAAGCTTACAATATACCGATCACAACAACAGAAAACGGTATATTTAATCGATGCTTAGCAATAGCATCTTATGAAGAAAAAGAAATGACCCGCAATTGGGCAAGAAGCTGGGTAAAATCGTCTACGTGAAGTTTAGGTAATAACCATCCCCGAATTGGACTGATCTTTACCCTTATTTACTCTCCATTGCCTTCCCTATGATAACTCCTGTGCCGAATGGTCCATATTACAGTACAGGAGTAAAGCATGCCTACCGTCAACTTCGAACAAAATACAGCAATTGATCTATATAAGCAGATCAGCACTGCTGAAGCTGCAAAATTCTTAGGTGTTACCCCTCGTAAACTTGAACAAATGCGACAGCATGGAAATGGGCCTATCTATGTAAAGGTCTCACCAAAATGTGTGCGCTATCGCATAAAAGAGCTCGTCGATTTCCAAGACGCTAATCTCAAGAAACACACACTCGAAGCATAAGGAGATCAGTGATGGACATTGCAACTAAACAAAGGCTTGAGCGGATTGAAGACTGTCTGTATGGAATCAAGATGACAGCACGCATAATCGAATTGGACATGCTGGAAGATCTTGAGCAGGAGAACCCCAAATTATTGGATGACTATATCAAAGGAGGATTAATCGCAGCAATTCGCCAGCTGTCATATTCAGCAAATATTGATTTATCAATGATACGTGATTCTATGCATGAAGACTTCCGGACGATGAGTAATGAAACCACCACAGACTGAATCAAACCTTGCTGATATCAAAAATCAGTATTACCCCGGCTCCCGTAAGTGGCGTAAAGACAGGGGACTTATGGTGCTTTCCGACTTTGCTAGGGAATATGAGTCAGTGAGATGTACCCGTGGATCATACAACGTCCCCTTACCGAGTGATTTCAAGTGACAGCTCCCATCGATCATGTATTGAATCGTCTTGAGAAAGTGCGTTCTCTGGGTAGTGGTCGATACCTTTCACGCTGCCCAGCCCATGAAGACAGATCACCCTCATTGAGCATATCTGAGGGTGATGATGGGCGTGTGTTGATACGCTGCTTTGCAGGCTGTGAGGTTCAGGATGTAGTCGCGGCACTTAGTTTGGAGATGAAAGACCTGTTTCACAAGGATGAGTTAAACCAGGCAGAAAAACGCCGTTATCATCAGCGCAAAACCATTGCAGAGATTGAAAATGCCCTCTGGCATGAGCTCTTGGTATTGCTGCAGTTCGTTGGCGCTCGGGTATCTGATCGACAAAACGGGCGTGATTCTCGCTATAGATCACAAAGACCAGAATTCCAGCCTATGAATGATGAGCCGTGGGATCGGGAGCTACTTGCAGCGCGACGAATTTGGCGAGGTCTGGAGTTGAGATATGGCAGGTGAAGGTAGTTCTATTCTCGATCTCTCGGATAGTGGTTGGATTGGAGCGCCTAAGCCTGGCCAGATATCCCCGGCCCCAGACCGAGAACCTTACCCAGTCGAGGCATTTCCGGCAATTGCACGAGATGCAGTAAATGAGGTACAGGCCTATATCAAGGCGCCCATCCCGATGATTGCCTGTTCAGCACTCTCCCAAATGGCCCTGGTCGCTCAGGGTCTCGCTGATGTGGCGCGCGATTCGCGATTAATCTCCCCTGGCTCACTCTTCACCATTGTCACTGCCCATAGTGGTGAACGTAAAACCGCTGTGGATGGTGCATTTTCAA
>JAHXHN010000012.1 GCA_025656675.1 Candidatus Thiodiazotropha sp. (ex Codakia rugifera) | reverse complement strand
AGTTGGAGAACGAAGTATGCAGATGCGGTAAAAATTCTACCGGAGATCGGCTCTGTAGCGATTTCCGGTACAAGAGTGATCACCCCAACACAAGACACAACATACACCTTGCTGGCAACAGGTTCTGGCAATAAGACGGCAAAACGTAAGCTTTCCATTCAAGTTGTTCAACCGCAACCTGCAGGTGCATTCCCAATCTCAAGGTTATCGGTGACTGAAGATCGTATTGAACCCGGTAAATCGACAACCCTTAGCTGGCAAACTAAAAATGCATCGCATGTTGAAATACAACCGGGGATTGGTCGTGTTAAAACGAGTGGGTCGATCAAAATCTCTCCCAGGCGTGATACAACCTACACATTAACTGCAAAAAGTCCTGTGGGAACAGCCACATCACATACCCAGGTCAAGGTCCAGAGGTTAGTAATAGGGATAGACCGAGATCGAAATAGTACTGCGATACGCAATTCAAGGTAACAGCGCCCCTCTTCACACAGATCTTTCATCTCGTTTCATGCTCCTGTGTGGGAACGAGGCATTATTCAACGCTTGTAAAATAGTCGAATAAGATTTTTACGATTCTTACTCCAAGAACTATATTGTAAGTAGGAAAGGAGAAGATAGGCATGTCTAAAAGACGACTTCTCAGCAGGGTTTTGCTACCTGTTCTGATCTGCATCTGCGCTATGTCCGAGGCTGCCGCGGATACTTTTAGTTCGGCCCGACAACAGATGGTAAAGCTCATCGAGCAGGATGTCCTGGAAACCAGCAAATATCTTGAAAAACCTTTGCTCGACACGCGGATCATGAAGGTGATTTCCGAAGTGCCTCGTCATGAATTTGTTCCTATCGAAATCCGCAATCAAGCCTATCAAAATCGTCCTCTCCCAATCGGTTACGGCCAGACTATTTCACAACCTTACATTGTGGCAATAATGACTGATCTGATCGGCCCGAAAGCAGAACACAAGGCACTGGAAATCGGTACCGGCTCAGGTTACCAGGCGGCCGTATTGTCGCATCTGGTGGATAAGGTCTTTTCCATGGAGATTATCGAGCCCCTGGGCAAGCAGGCCCAAAAACGCCTTAAGCGTCTTGACTACCGGAATATCGAACTGACCATTGCCGATGGTTATCACGGCTGGGAAGCCAATGCTCCGTTCGATATTATCATCGTGACCGCTGCCGCGAGCCATATTCCACCCCCCCTCATCTCACAGCTGAAACCCGGAGGGAAGATGATTATTCCGGTAGGCAGCCGTTTCATGACACAGCAGTTACTGCTGGTGGAAAAAAGTCCTAAAGAACAGATGACTGTCCGACAGATTCTACCGGTCAGATTTGTACCGCTGACGGGGGAGCATTAGCGTCGAAGATGCTAAAAATTTTGAACTATGGATGTTGCATTTATAAATTGCAGTGCTCGCTTCGCTCATAGTTTAAATATATTTTGGCTCTTCACCTGATAGGGTGGGTAAGCCGTGAAAATCACAACAAGTCATTTCATCAGTTGATGGAATTGTCCGCAAATGAACGCGAATGCACGCAAATAGGAATAGGGATTTACTCACATGTGTTTTTTAACCGAAAGGAGAAATCTTAAACCAGGGTTGTTTAGCCTAAATTCTGTAGTTGAACGCTGTAACTTGAGGTAAATAAAACATTTGCGTTGATTAGCGTTCATTTGCGGACACTCAACTGAGCTGTTGAATAAAGCTGCAGTGAATGTCTACTCTTATCCACTTGATCAGGGGAAGAGCCTATATTTTTTTAAACGTGCACATAGCACGCACTACTAATCAAAATTCATCATTCAACTTTGAGCCATGATCAAACGTCCACCCTACCTCTCTATTGCCATCTTGTCAGCTTCGGCGATGAGTTATGAAATTCTACTGATGCGGCTTTTCTCTATCATTCAATGGCACCATTTTGCCTATATGGTGATCGCCCTGGCTTTGTTGGGCTATGGTATCAGTGGCAGTCTGCTCTATCTGTTACAAACGAGAGTAGACCGTTACTATCAATGGATCTATCCAGCCTCTATTCTGCTTTTCGCATTGACCTCTCTTGGGGCATTTTTAGTGGCTCAATCCCTTACTTTCAACATAGAAGAGCTTTTCTGGGATTATCGCCAAATCGTCAATCTTGTCTTGATCTTCCTGTTGCTTGCTTTGCCATTCATGTTCACTGCCAGTGCAATCTGTATGACCTTTATGGTCTGTCCAGGCAAAAAGGCCGCTACAGTTTATGCAGTCGATCTGCTCGGCGCCGGTATCGGCGCCATCGCTATTATTATTGTCATGTATCTGCTGATGCCGGAAAAGATACTGACTGTGATCAGTCTGGGGGGTGTTTGTGCGGTTGCTGTTGCCATATGGGAACTGAAGCTTTCATTCAAACGACCACTACTTGTCACACTTGTTGTCGTCACCACCATGCTGATAGGCAGTTCACCCTATATCTCATTGACCTACTCACCCTACAAAGGACTGATGCAGACCCTACAGATCCAAGGTACGCGTATAATTGATCAGCGAGCTACACCTCTGGGACAACTGACCCTGGTTGCCAGTGACGAGATACCTTTACGCCATGCACCCGGGTTAAGTCTTACCAACTCCATTGAACCCCTCAACCAATTGGGCCTGTTCACCGACGCAGATAATTTAACGGCAATCACCCAGTATCCCGAATCTGTCAAGTCACTTCGCTATCTTGATCACACGACATCAGCCCTTGCCTATCATTTGCAGAAACCCTCTAAATTGCTGGTTATCGGGAGTGGTACAGGTTCCGATTTACTGCAAGCCCAATACCATCAAGTACAATCGATTGATGCGCTCGAACTCAATCCACAAGTGATCGAGCTTTTGAATAACGACTATAAAAAATTTGCGGGAGATGTCTACCACAACCCACAAACAGAGGTGCACATAGCAGAGGCGCGAGACTTTCTCAGCAATACTCATAATATGTATGACATGATTCAGATTGCTCTGATCGACTCGGCAAATGCCTCCTCATCGGGGCTCTATGCACTCAATGAGAGCTACCTCTATACCCTTGAGGCAATGCAACTATACCTCTCACGCCTTTCTCCAAATGGCTACCTATCCATTACACGCTGGATTAAGCTTCCTCCACGGGACACACTCAAGCTTTTTGCCACAGCACATCAGGCACTGGAATCATTACGTTTGGATGATATTGACAAACGCATGGTTCTCATTCGCAACTGGCAGACCAGCACCCTGCTGATCAAGAATGGAAGCTTTTCCGAGCATGAGTTGGATCTTGTCGAACAGTTCTGTAATGCGCGTCTGTTTGATCAAGCCTATACACATCGACTCACTGAAGATCAGAGTAATCGTTATAACCTGCTCAGTGAACCCCTCTTCTACCAGACAAGCCAGCAGATCATCACTCATCAGACAGATACACTCATCGATGAATACAAATTCAATCTACGCCCTGCAACGGATGACCGTCCCTATTTTCACCATTTTTTTAAATGGAGTAGTTTTTTTGAAGCCATAAAACTACGCGGCAAGGGCGGTATGCCGCTGATTGAGTGGGGCTATATCATTCTGGTTCTGACTCTGGGGGTGACAGCAATACTCAGTGCTGTATTCATACTGTTACCTTTGAGTTTCACTACTCATGGAACGCCAGCTTCAGATTCTGCTATCAGCCAGTGGCATGTGCTGTTCTATTTTTTTGGTATAGGGGTGGCGTTTCTGTTTATCGAAATTGCCACCATTCAAAAATTCCTGCTCTTTCTGCATCACCCTATCTATGCCATATCAATCACCCTTAGCACATTCCTGGTATTTGCAGGATTAGGAAGCCTGACCAGTGAATGGCTGGCAAACATGTACACCCATAGACCGATTGTCATCCTGGCCACCACAGCAATAGCCTTCCTGAGTATCGGCTACCTCTATCTACTTGATCCTCTATTCATTGAGCTTGCGATTCTGACGATGGAAATGAAAATGTTGATCTCGATACTCTTGATTTCTCCATTGGCCTTCTTTATGGGAATGCCCTTTCCTCTGGCTATATCTTCATTGAAGCAACAGGCATCCAATCTGATTCCATGGGCATGGGGAATCAACGGCTATGCATCGGTTATCAGTGCCGGAACGGCAACCCTGATTGCCATCCATTTTGGCTTTACGGTGGTCATTCTCAGTGCCGTTATACTCTATGTCAGTATCATGGCTGTGTTCCCTCGCAATGTCCCATTAAAGCCGCTTCGCACAACGCGTACATAGCACCATATCCGCAACGCAACAGTGTACCGCCCTTTTTCAATCAAACGTTTGACTTAAACGGTCGTTTGAATTAGATTATCGCCATCCTCCCAATAATCCAAGTTGACCCATGACGAAGAGTAACTCTCTACCCCATTCCGAGACTAAAGATCGTCTTTTGCTGGCAGCCCTGCACGCCTTTGGACAAAGAGACTATGACGGTGTCAGCACCCGAGAGATCGTCGAAGAGGCTGAGGCAAACATCTCAGCCATCTCCTACCATTTCGGTGGCAAACAGGAGCTTTATCTCGCAACAGTGACCTATCTGGCAGACAAGCTCCATGCTGGCATAGTCGATCGATTCTCACAGATTGAGCAGCGTGTTAAAGAAGCCACCCCTAATGAATGTGCGAACATGCTTTGTCAGTTTCTTGGGCATTTTCTTGAACAGATGCTGCTCGGAGAAGTGGGCATGCACGCACCCGGGATCATCTTTCGAGAACAGAATCAACCCACGGCTGCTTTTGAGATTCTCTATGAAAAATTACTGGAGCCGATGCATTGCATTCTGGCAAGTCTGGTCGCACGCTACAGGGGAACAGCACCAACGGACCAGGCTGTCATTATCATGACCCATGCCTTATTGGGGCAGACAATCATTTTCCGACTCGGTAGGACCACCCTATTAAGGCGACTGAACCAATCGGCTTACAAACCATCCACTATTCAACAGTTCAAAACCCAATTATCGAGCTACACCTTGTCAGTGCTCAACAGTACACCTGACAACCTCGTAACAATGGAATCCACTCACCATGCTTAACAGTCACCCTCACTGGCGAAAATTGCTGATACTACCTCCCATTGCAGTGGGTATCCTGGTACTGATGTTCATGGCGGGGAATAAACAAGCACCGGTGAAAGCTGAACTGGGTGAACCCACCAAGTTGGTGCGTACCATCAATGCACAGCAGGTCGAATTGATACCGGTAGCGGAGGGTTATGGTGCTATTCAACCTGCCCGTGTCTGGAGTGCGGTTGCGCAGGTTGCAGGTCGAATCGTTGAAATCCATCCCAGGCTGAGAGATGGAGAGATCATCAGTGAAGGCAGTCTACTGTTGCAAATCGATCCGGCGGACTATGTGCTGAACCTGGCTCAGGCAGAAGCGGCGTTGGCGGAACTGGAGGTCGAGGAGGCCAACGCCAAGGCCTCGCTCTCAATCGAACAACGCAGCTTGGGGATTGTACAACGTGAATTTAAACGCATTACCCAACTCGCTGCCAAAGGAACCGCATCCCAAAGCAATGTGGACGACACAGAGCGCAATCTGCTCAACAGTCGAAATGCCGTACAGAACGTCAAAAACACGCTGGCGCTGATACCGACAAAACGCAAGGTACTGCAAGCAAAGCGGACTCAGGCGGAACGGGACCTGGATAATACTCGAATACTCGCGCCGTTTAACCTTCGCGTTGCCAACATGCGCATCGAGACCGATCAATATGTGGGCAAGGGAGAGACCCTGCTCGAAGGAGATGCTGTTGACCGGGTCGAGGTGATCGCACAATTCCCCATGTCATCACTGCGTCGTCTCTTCATCGGTCGGGAGCAGACCGCTATTTCTGCCGACATCCTGGATGGAAAGCTGGCTGAATTTGTTGCATTTCAATCCCAGGTCCGTCTCGACATGGGAACAACCATCGCTGAATGGGAGGCTGAATTTGTACGTTTCAGCGACAATGTCGACCCGGAAACCCGTACCATGGGTGTGGTGGTTGCAGTCGATAAACCGTTTGACAAGGTCAAGCCGGGTATCCGCCCACCACTCTCCAAAGGCATGTTTGTGCAAGTCGTTTTGCGTGGCAAGCCACAACCCAATCGCATTGTGGTACCCCGTTCCGCTGTCAGGGATGGTGCCGTCTATCTGGCCGATGATGAGAGCCGGTTACGTCGCCAACCGGTGAAGATTCTGTTTAACCAGGGTGAAGTCAGTATCATCGCATCGGGTATAACGGCTGAACAACAGATTGTGGTCTCTGACCTGGTACCGGCGGTCAGCGGTATGCGACTGCAGACCAAACCGGACGAAGAGATAACCCAGGCCGTTCTGAATGCTGCCAGGGGTAAACTATGATCAACTGGTTTGCCCGACACCCGAACGCAGCCAACCTGCTGATGGCGTCGATCATGATTCTCGGTCTGACTGCCCTGCCCGGCCTGCAGCGTGAAACGTTACCGGAGATTCAGAACGACAAGGTTGAGGTACGTGTCATCTACAAGGGTGCCACGGCCGATGAGGTAGAGGACGCCATCTGCCGGCGTCTGGAAGATGCTCTGGAGGGCATCAGCAATCTGGACGAGATGAGCTGTGAATCCCGCGAGGGGCTTGGTGTTGCTACAGCCGTGATGCTTGAAGGCGCGGAAATGACTCGCTTTCTCGATGATGTAAATGCCGAGATTGATGCCATCGATGACTTCCCGGAACAGGCAGAACTGCCCGTCATCGAAGAGTTGGGCCGGACCGAGCCGGTGATCTCCATTGCCGTGACAGGCCCTGAAGATCCTGTAGCGCTGAAGGCCTATGTGGAAAACATCAAGTCCACGCTTTTAACAAGGGAGAGTATTGCCGAAGTCACCATTGACGGCTTCTCCGACCACCATATTCGTATCGAAATTCCCGACTGGCGCCTGCGTCAATATGGACTCTCTGCGAGCGACATAGCCAATGCCGTGGGTCGTCACAGCGTCAGTACACCTGCCGGTCGCCTTGAAGGGGAGCGTGAAGAGATTCTATTGCGCTTCGACGATCAACGTAAGCAGGTGGATGAGTTTTATGACCTGGTGGTCATTTCGAGTAGCAGTGGGGCCACTATACGACTCGGTGACATTGCTCAGATCACAGACCGATTCGACCGTGATGAGGAGAAGATCACCTTCAACGGCCAGCGTGCCGCCATTCTGAACATTGCCAAGACACGTTCACAGGATATTCTCAAGGTATTCAATACAGTCGAGACCTTCGTTGAAAATGAGAACCAACGCGCCCCCCAGGGTATCCAGCTGACACTTACCCAGGATAGAGCATCGGTCGTACAGGACCGCCTCGATATGTTGGTACGTAATGGTGCACAAGGCCTGCTGGCAGTGTTTCTTGTATTGTGGCTCTTTTTCAGCTTCCGTTACAGTTTTTGGGTCACCATGGGATTACCGGTCTCCTTTCTTGGTGCACTCTTCATTCTGCCAATGATTGGCGTCACCATTAACATGATATCCATGGTCGGTCTGCTGATTGGTATTGGCCTGCTGATGGATGACGCGATTGTAATAGCGGAAAATATCGCTTCACGGATGGCAAAGGGAGATAAGCCTCTGCAAGCAGCGATAACGGGAGTAACACAGGTTTTGCCAGGCATTGCCTCCTCCTTCGCCACCACCCTATTGGTGTTTGGTTCACTGGCATTTATTACCGGGGATATCGGCCAGATCCTACGCATCATGCCAATGGTGTTGATTATGGTGATCAGCGTCAGTCTGCTTGAAGCGTTTCTGATTCTGCCTCATCACTTGAGTCACTCTTTGGCCCATATGAAGCAAAAACAACCCTCGCGTTTCCGGCAGCGCTTTGAAGCTGGTTTTGATCGATTCCGTGATAAGGGGTTTGGCCCACTGCTCGATCGTGCTATCGAATACCGTTACATGACCCTTGGCATTGTATTCATGCTACTGATCATCTCGATTGCCATGCCGGTTGGTGGAAAACTGAAATTTGTTGGTTTCCCCGACCTGGATGGCGATCTCATTGAAGCACGTATCCTACTGCCCCAGGGGACGCCATTAGCAAGGACAGAAAGAATTGTTGAAGAGATCAGTGACGCGTTAAAACGTACCAACCAGGCCTTCCTTCCGGATCAACCTGACGATCAGCCACTCGTAAAGAACATTACGGTCATCTATGGACAGAATCCGGATGCTTATGAAACCGGTCCCCACGTCGCCCGCGTGATAGCTGATCTGCTCAGTGCAGAAGTACGGCAGGCAAAGTTGGATGATGTCATCAACCATTGGCGCATGGAGACCGGTGCACTTACCGATGTCATTTCGGTAAAATTTACCGAACCCACCTTCGGTCCCGGTGGACGTCCCATTGACCTGCGGCTTTTGGGATACGACCTTGAGCGTCTGAAGATGGCCTCGAATGAGCTGCAATCCTGGCTCAACGGCTATCAGGGTGTGAACGATCTGAGTGATGATCTTCGTCCCGGTAAGCGTGAGTTGCGGCTGCACCTAAAACCGGGAGCCGGCGTTTTGGGCCTAGATGCCATGCAAGTGGCAGAACAGGTACGTGCCGCCTATCAAGGGATTAAAATCGATGAATTTCCAGTTGGGCCAGAGACCTATGAAGTGAATCTCAGGTTAACGGCGGATGACCGAGTGGATGCAGAAGACCTCTACAACCTCAGTATTACCGGTCCAAACGGTTCATTGATTCCCCTCTCAGTGGTTGCGGATATCGAAGAGGTTAGAGGCTGGGCTCGCATTAACCGTATAGATCGTCAGCGTGCAGTCACGCTACAGGGTGATGTTGACCGCAGCCAGGCCAATGCCCAGGAGTTACTGGGTCTGGCAAACGCCACTTTCATACCGGACCTGCTGGCACGCTATCCAGATATCCGATTCGATGTGCAGGGGGAAAGTAAAGAATCAGCCAAAACCGGCCAATCGATCATTCGCAATGTGCTGCTCGGTCTGATTGGCGTCTATATGCTGTTGGCGCTGCAGTTCAAAGGCTACCTGGCACCATTGACAGTCATGGTGGTCATTCCATCAGCGCTTATCGGAGTCATCTTTGGCCATATGGCCCTAGGATTGAATCTAACCATGCCCAGTATCGTCGGCATGGCCTCCCTGTTTGGTGTTGTCGTGAATGATTCGATCCTGCTGGTGGTCTTTATTCGAGATACCCGTGCAGCTGGCATCGTTGTGACGGAGGCTGCAAAGCAGGCAGCCCGTGCCCGTTTCAGGCCGATCCTGCTAACTTCCATCAGTACCATTGCCGGACTGATGCCACTGCTACTGGAAAAGAGTCTGCAGGCACAGATTTTGATACCGCTTGCAGCCAGCATCGCCTTTGGTCTGACGGCGGCCACACTGGTCGCACTGTTTCTGGTTCCTGCAGTCTATTGTATTTTGGATGACTTCGATCTACTTGGAAAACTCCACGATGAGACCGATGAGGAGAGTGTGAGCAGCGACCAACCTGATAGTGAAGCAGATTTATCCAGTATCTAGTTCAGGTTAAATCATCCTCTGGCACCGACCTGCGTGGTGTTACACTGAGTGTATGCCCGCCTAGTTTACGCTGTTCTGTAATGGGGGAGTCTGGACATTACCGTATGGATAGGCAATGAAAAAGCAATCAAACGTCAGTAACACTGCCCTGACCTGGTAACCACAAAGACAACTTTTCCCGTAGAACTTCTCTACTGTAGGGTTTACTCAGGTAGTCATCCATCCCGGCAGCGAGGCAACGCTCTCGATCTCCCTCCAGTGCATTGGCTGTCAGTGCGACAATCGGTATGGGCGGTTGCTTGTTTCCCCGGCTTTCTCGTTCACGCCATAAGCGAGTCGCCTCGTACCCATCAATCTCAGGCATTTGGCAATCCATCAGTACCAGGTCAAAAGCTGTTTCACTTAATCTTTGCAAAGCTACCGCTCCATCCTGGGCCACCACACAATCCAGACCAAGCTCATGCAGCATGGTTTCACAGAGCTCCTGATTAATAGGATTGTCCTCAACCAATAGAACCTGACCGGCAAGAGGTAGATTCGACTGTACTGAGACTACTGCAGGATCGTGGTTATCGTCGCCATCCTCCGATAAACGGTGCTTATCCGCCAACGCCTCCCTATCCACATACCTATCGGACTCTGTGGCAGGCAAGTTCAGGCAAAAACTCACAGTGGTTCCAACACCCGGCTCACTCTGCATCTCCAGGCGTGAGTCCATTAACTCCACGATACGCCGGGAAATGATCAAACCGAGTCCGCTACCTCCATATTTTCTGGTTGTCGAGCTATCGGCTTGAGAAAATGCTCGAAACAATCTGCCCATGGTTTCAGACTCAATACCGATTCCACTATCCCGTACCGAAAAACAGATTAAATCATCCTCAAAAGCCAGGCTGATCTCGACCCCGCCCTGATTCGTGAATTTTATGGCATTACTTACCAGGTTGGTTAACACCTGCCGTATTCTGACCGGATCTCCAGAGACGACACGGGGTACTGTAGATGCGATAAAATAACGCAGCTCCAGGGATTTTCGCTCAGCTTGCACGGCAAACAGATCAACAACTTCCGACAGTAAATGGTGCAGATCGAGTTCTTCTGACTCAAGTCGTAATTGACCCGCCTCTATTTTGGAAAAATCCAGGATGTCATTGATTAGAATAAGCAAGGACCTGGCTGAACTACGGGCAGTTTTTAAATAACGTCGCTTTTTCTCATCCAGTCCACTGTCAGATACAAGTTCCAGCATACCCAGCATCCCATTCATGGGTGTGCGGATTTCATGACTCATGTTGGCAAGAAATTCCGATTTTGCCCGTGCTGCTGACTCTGCCTCATCCCTCGCCCGCTCAAGCTCCTGTGCCCTGACCTCAGCCAGGTGAGTATTGCTCATTGCATCCCAAAACTCCTGATGCCAATAGTTCAGTTGAGTCAGCATATAGGCAAGAAAGGCCAGGGTGGCGAATAGCAGTGCATAACCCTCCATGCTCATTAACGTCGCATTGGCTAATGCTATGGGCAACAGCATGGCTATCAGTGAAACCCTACCGATGAATTGGCGTACACAAAAGCTGGCCATCACACCGGTAGCGATACCGGCTGAGAAAAACAACGTTACCATTGCCGGCCAGCCGGTTTCATAGAACAACACAAGACCGGCGACAAAACTGCCCCAAATGACCGCGTTGATCACCACACTGAACGCCAGAATACGGAATGGTAATGATTCAGATGCATCATCACCCTGTACCACCAGATAACCTGTGATGATTCGGGTCAGGCCAGTAACCAGAAGCAAGCTGATATAGCTCCAGAAAAAAAACTCATGATTGACCGCGAGATTTGTCGTAAACCCGGCTACCAGAGCAGCAATGATATAAATTAAACCACCCGGTCTCGCACGCCTTGCCATCTCCTTGTTGGCATGACATTCCATATCCATCAAGCGAGACTCACCCAGTTCGGCGATACGCTCCTGCGAGAAATTCTTGAAATCACTCTGTGTGATGGACATACAAATTAAACCGGTTTAGGCACTCAACTTACCAATAATTGACGTTATAAGATCAACAGCTTTACTCATTGACATGCCCAGCCTCGTCTATGCATTTTATGTATATTTCAGTGAGTACTATCTGATTCTTCATTCTGCTATAGCGACCACTACCCACCGATTATTTAGATCTCTCTGCAACTGTGCACTCATATTTCCATCAGCAAACCGGACGAAATGCGTATATATTGGTAGTATCAAGGATGGAATCAGCCCAAGAACACGACTAAGCCGGATCGTTCACAGGCCTGAGAGAATCACGAGGAGGTAGGGATAGATGCGTTTCAGTGATCATAGGATTCACTGTGAGAGATGTCATGCATTGACTAACAATTTCAGTGAAGAGGGATTCACAATTGAGGTCCCCCTCGAAATAACGTCAAAAACAGATCGTCTGACGGCAAGAATCCACTGTAAGATTGGTAATCAAATACACCAGCTATCACTAGAAGGACTCTTCAACGAGTCAGGAGCCAGTATGCACCTGACGAACAGTGAGCAAAATCTAATTGAATCCATTATAAAGCAGCTTGGGGACAGTCGTTTATGCGGCAATGCAAAAATCTGTCCTCAACGTATAGTAGAACTGGTAGCAGAACTCAGTAAAAGCACCGTGCAGCCTGATTGAACTGGCACAGAATCAGCGGGTTTTAGTTATTCAATTCAGACAATAATTTATACCTGGCAGCTGCCACTAAAAAAAATAATCATCCTCGGATGCCTGATTTCACTTTCATTTTTTATGAACATCCTTTAATATTAGCTGACTTTAATATAGGCCAGATGTCGGTCTTTTGTGGTCCCTAAATCCTTAGATTTAGGTTGATATCAATAGCTTACTAAGAAGTTCGATCACGCGTCCGTGGAACCTGCCTAAGGGTGGAGTCAGCGATGTCCAGCAGCGGTGTCACCGCACGTTGAATCCTCGCGAAACTTGTCGTACAGAGCAACCGGTAAGCACCTAACTCCGCTAGGTGGGCAAGATCATGTGGGAGCATATACAAAGTCTGATGGCCGGTTGGAAAGGGGCATTCATCCCTTTTCTGGAATGGGCTGGTGAATTAAGAAACAAGGACACAGTACGAGCGGATATCATTGCGGGCATTACAGTTGCACTGGTCCTGGTACCTCAGTCCATGGCCTATGCACAACTCGCTGGCTTGCCAGTCTATTATGGCCTGTATGCTTCTTTTCTCCCGCCAATGATTGCCGCCATTTTCGGTTCTTCACGGCAATTGGCGACAGGGCCTGTGGCCGTTGTATCGTTGATGACAGCGGCAGCGCTTGGCCCTCTTGCCACCTCCCCGGAGTCCTATCTTGCCTATGCCCTGCTGCTGGCCTTTATGGTCGGTGTTTTCCAGCTATTTCTCGGATTGTTCAAACTAGGTGTCTTGGTTGACTTTCTCTCCCATCCGGTAGTGGTTGGCTTTACCAATGCGGGTGCACTAATCATCGCAACTTCTCAGCTGGGGAAGGTATTCGGCGTCGCTGTTGAGAGAGAGGCACATCACTACGAAACCGTGTGGAATACCCTAGTCGCAGCAGCTGGCAATACCCATTACTCTACATTGGGGATGGCTATCCTGGCATTTGCCATCATGTGGAGTGTGCGTCGTTTCGCCCCAAACCTCCCGGGTGTTCTTATTGCAGTTGTCGTCACGACCCTGCTCGCCTGGTTTACCGGTTTTGGTGATGCGGGCGGAAAAGTGGTCGGTGACATCCCCAAAGGTCTGCCTGCCCTAGCGATGCCGGCCTTCGAATTGAAAACCATATGGCAATTGATTCCTGTCGCCATCACGATTTCCCTGATCGGTTTCATGGAAGCGATCTCGATTGCAAAGGCTATGGCTGCACGTACCCGCCAACGATTGAACGCGAATCAAGAACTGATTGGACAGGGACTGTCCAATATCGCAGCAAGTATGTTCTCCGGTTATCCGGTATCCGGTTCCTTTTCCCGCTCAGCAGTCAACATCAATGCCGGGGCTATCACCGGATTCTCTTCTGTAGTTACCGGCCTGGTGGTGGCCATCACACTGATATTCCTGACCCCACTCCTCTACCACTTGCCACAGGCAACCCTGGCGGCTGTGATCATTATGGCGGTGATCAACCTGATCAAAGTCGAGCCCATCATCCATGCCTGGAAAGCCCAACCTCATGATGCTGTTGTCGCGGTAATTACCTTTGTCTTGACACTGGTATTCGCACCCCATCTCGATAAAGGCATCATTGTTGGCGTGCTGCTATCTTTGGGTCTCTTCCTTTGGCGTACCATGCGTCCACGTTTCGCTCAGCTGTCACGTTATAAAGACGGCACCATGCGTGATATCAGGGTACGTCACCTCGATACGAGTCCAGTCATCTCGGTGGTGCGCTTCGACGGCTCGCTCTATTTCGCCAGTGCAGGCTATTTCGAAACCAAAATCCTTGGTGTGGTCGCTGCAAACCCTGAGTTGAAATACATCATTCTGGATGGTGAAGGTATTAATCAGATCGATGCCACGGGTGAAGAGGTGTTACACCACCTGTGGGAACGATTGCAGGCACAGGGTATCACCCTGATTATTGCGCGGATGAAAAAACAGTTCATGGACACGATCCGTCGCACGGGCCTCAAAGATAAAATGGGGGAGCCCACCTTCCACTCCCGTATCGGTCTGGCCCTGAACCATGTTTGGGAACAACTGGGAGATTCATACGATAGAGAAAACTGTCCGCTGCGCTCTCCGGTAGGCGTCGCTAAGGATTGAACAAAAAAATAGTCGCATTTTTGGGGTTGTAACTTAATGCAAGCACTTAATTCACCTGATGCCTAGTCTGAGTTATCTGCTACTGGCACCGTTTGTAGGCGCTTTCGCCATCACCTTCCTGCCGCGCGATGCTAAGTGGGCAATACGCTCAACAGCTTTGCTTGCCTCGCTAATAACGTTTGCACTCTCCTGGGCCTACATCACAGACTTCGATCTCACTCAGCCCGGCTTGCAGTTCGTGCATCAAACAGAGTGGAATACCCGGCTAGGCACCTCATTCACATTGGGTTTGGATGGCTTCTCCTATCCAATGGTCCTATTAGCGACGCTATTGAGTTTTGTTGCACTGTTGGCCTCAGCCGTCATCAAGGAGCGGGTCAAAGGCTATTATATTTTGGTGCTGTTGCTGGAATCGGGAATGCTCGGTGTATTCATGGCTCAGGACTGGTCCCTGTTCTATGTATTTTGGGAACTGACTCTGATCCCCCTCTTCTTCCTCATCGATCGATGGGGAGGTAAGAACCGACATGGCGCCGCTTTGAATTTTGTTCTCTATACCATGGGTGGATCGGTGTTCATGCTGATCAGCCTGTTGGTACTATTCGATGCCGTCCCTGGACACACTTTCTCAATGACAGCCATGGCAGAAAGCGGGCGCACTCTTCCGCAACATACCCAGGTTCTGATTTTCCTCGGTTTTCTAGTCGGATTCGGGGTAAAAATGCCCATCTTTCCCCTGCATGGTTGGCTACCTCTAGCACATGTGGAAGCGCCGAGCCCGATTTCGATTCTGCTGTCCGGTATTCTTCTGAAAATGGGCTCCTACGGACTGATTCGTGCGGCAGGGATGCTACCTGATGCGGTGCTTGCCCTTCAGGATATTCTTGCCGCACTCGCCTTCGTCAGCATCATCTATGGCGGTCTGCTTGCCTGGCGACACAGCGATCTCAAGGCGATGATCGCCTACTCTTCTGTCAGTCATATGGGTGTTGTACTGCTTGGAATAGCTGCGCTCAATCTGGCAGGTCTACATGGTGCATTGATGCAGATGGTTGCACACGGTTTGGTTGCGGGGTCACTGTTCCTGCTGATCGGACTGCTTTATGAGCGCACTCACACACGCGATGTGATGGACTACAGCTCATTGGTCCGGGTTATGCCACGTTTTGCTTTCTTTACGACACTTGCATTTATCGCAGCCGTGTCACTGCCAGGCACGGCCGGTTTCGTTGCGGAATTGAATGTCCTGATTGGCGGTTTTGCTCGCTGGAGCTGGGTTGCCGCACTGCTGACTGTCGGTGTTCTTTTGAGCGCGGCTTATGCTATCCGTACCATCAGTCAGCTCTTTACGGGACCCGTCCGTCCAGGTATGCATGATGTGGAGGACTTAAGACCGGTCGAGCTTATAGCAGCCGGCACCCTGACGGCAGGTACCCTACTGCTTGGTTTCATGCCAAGCCCTGTGCTGAATCTGGTGAATGCCTCAGCAACTCAACTCTCGAATCTGTTCGCACTTTAGGGTGGGTGATATGAAAGAAAATCACACCAAGAGCAGCGATATTCGAGAACAGATCAAAGAGGCAATCCATCACCTCGATCATATACTACCCAGCCAGGCTCCGATCCGAGATTTTGTTCACCACAACACCTTGCATGGCTATCAACACCTACCCTTTCCAGAAGCACTCGCATCTGCCCGCCGTTTAACCGGCGCCAATGGTTATATGCCATTGGAGAAATACCGTGAGTATTTCCTTCAGGGGCGTATCTCAGTAGAGGATTTAGCGGCCAGCGTCAATAAAGAGACGACCTTAGAACCTGATAGTTTGGTAGCAGAGACTTCTCTCGCCTCACTCAGCCGTCGTGATATCTATCTTGCAGTTTTGACCATGCCGTACCAACCCCTCTCCGGCTGTCAGCTCAACTGGCAGATCGAAGAGAACCAGGTCCTGGAAAAACTGAGATCCGATCTACCTAATAGCAGTCGCTCCCGACTGCTGGAAAACGCCCAAGTGGAGGGACTTGGTTCAGAATCAGCTGCCGTCAGTGATCTGTGGAATGCCTGTCTCGAAGTACTGCACTTAGAACATACGTCACCCCATCCGGAGGAGCTTTTCGATCTGGCGCCTGAGCAGGCGGAAACCATGCTGCATGACCTTCTCGATGTGGCAAAAACAGATACTGGCGGTCCCAATACAACCACCCAGTTGATACAACAAACAGCCCATGAACGGTTGTCCACACTGATCGATCGAGTTGGATACGACATGACAATGAGAGACCTTTTACTCGGTCTAACTGGTCATGACATGCTGGATGATATACGGCCTCAGTTAATTAAAGATCTTTCAAACTTTCTTGATCAGGGCGTGGCAAGCTGGCGACCTGAAAATCAGCATGAGGGATTTTACAGCTACTGGTGTAGACAGGCTAAGAGCGACCTAAACTGGCAGCTGCAGGGTATTGAGGGTTGGCGTCAGCATCTTGAACTGCTTGAGAGCGATCCACTGGAGACCATTATCAGTGAGATGCATCGACTTGGGCTGAATCGAGAACGTTGGACAGGCTACCTGGAGCGTCTTGCACTGGAGATACCCGGGTGGTCGGGTATGGTGCTGTGGCGGCAGAACAATCCTGGTTACGAAGCACTCTCTGCCCGTCTCAATATGCTCGACTATCTTGCTGTGCGACTGGTACTGGAGAGGATCTATGCCCACAATCTCTGTGCACACCTCTTCAATATTGAGTCCAGCCTCGATATGCTGCGTTGGTATTTTCGTCATCAAGCCGGTGAATTCACTGTTCGAGAAGCCCTCTTCAACAGTCGTCTTCCAGAGTACTTGGCGAGCCGCGCACAGCGAGCTGTCCACTCACCGGAGCAGGATGATGACAATCAAAAAACTTCACGCTGGCAACATCTTGCTCAACTGATATGGACCTGGCGGCAAAGTAGCGGTAGCTACGAAACAAATACCCGGCCAACCCTTTGCCAAGGTGCCTGGCCTCTATTCCAGCTCGCACAACAGCTCGGTTGGTGCGGTGCAGAAGTACGTACCCTTTCCGATGAGCAGATCCATGAAGTATTCAGTACAGTAGAATCACTCGATGATGACAGAATGGGTTATATCTGGCTTTGCGCCTATGAAAAGCATTACCGTGATGAAATACTGACTGCACTGGCACAAAACAAAAGTCGAGGTGCCTGGTCCAATCGGGAAAACAGACCAGCTGCACAACTGGTTTTCTGCATGGATGATCGTGAAGAGGGTACCCGCCGGCATCTAGAAGAGATCTATCCCGAAGTTGAGACCCTTGGTACTGCAGCTCACTTCAATGTTCCGCATAACTGGCGAGGCCTGGACGATCTCTGTTCAGCCGCTCAGGCACCGGTGATACCAACACCTGTAATTCCAGTGCACGAAGTCAATGAACAGCCAGCTTTAAAAGATCAAGCGATCGGCGATCTGCATCAACGTCGGCATCATTGGTTACGAAAAGGACATCAACTACTGCTTCAAAACACACGACGGGGATCGATGATGCCCACGCTCCTTGCAACAATTGCAGCACCGGCCACCTTAGCCGTGCTGATTGGCAAGATACTCGCGCCCCGCTCTTTCGGTCAACTGCTCGTGCATCTGAAGCAGTTATTTGAGAAACCGTTGACTACCCGGATCGCTTATGTGGCACCCAACGACAGCCCAGAAGCAACACTGGAAAACCCACGTGTGGGATTCACTGATATCGAGCAGGCTGACCGTGTACAGGCGCTACTTCGGGGTATCTGTCTTCTTGAAGGGTTTTCGAAGTTAGTCGTGATCATCGGTCATGGTTCACGTAACCAAAACAACCCCCATGCATCGGCCTATAATTGTGGGGCCTGTTCAGGACGCTTCAGTGGACCCAATGCACGTGTAGTTGCAGCTATGGCAAATCGTAGTGAGGTCCGAGCCATTCTGGCAGAACGTGACATAGTGATACCTGAAGATACCTGGTTCATTGGTGCTGAACACGATACCTGTAACGAAGCAATCGCCTGGTACGATCTTGATCTGTTACCCGTTGACAGCATTAAAGCCCAGATAAAGCTACAGCAGGCATTGGAGCAAGCCACTCTACTGCATGCCCAGGAACGGTGTAGACGACTCGCCTCTGCACCCACACGACCCAGTCCCCAGCGTGCTTTTGACCATATCAACGGTCGCGCCTTGGATTTCTCTCAAGCCAGACCCGAACTTGGACATGCCACCAATGCCTGTGCATTTTTTGGCCGACGCGCCATTAGCCGTGGCGCTTTTTTCGATCGTCGTGCATTTCTGATCTCCTACGACGCCTCTAAAGATCCCACGGGCGAGGTCCTGGAACGTCACCTCCTGATCAATGGTGCTGTCGGTGCCGGTATCAATCTCGAGTACTATTTCTCAACAGTAGATAATGAACGCTATGGCTGTGGCTCCAAAGTCACACACAATGTCACTGGTTTTCTAGGTGTTATGGAAGGTGCCAGTTCAGACCTGCGTACCGGGCTACCACGCCAAATGATCGAGGTTCACGAGGCAATGCGCCTGCTGGTCATCGTCGAGGCCTGCACGGAAAGCCTGACCAAGATCTACAAGAGACAGCCACCACTACAGGAACTGGTAGGGAATGCCTGGGTACAGTTAGTTGCCATGGACCCGGATAGTGGTGAGTTTCATCTGTTTAATCCTAAGCAAGGCTGGATTCCGTGGCAGGCCGATGAAAAGCCACTGCCTAAGGTGAATCGTTCTGCTGATTGGTACCTGGGTTCTATGGGCCCACTGCGCCCGGCATTGATAAAAACGGTTGAGGAGGGTACAGCTGATGCTTGAGCATTACGCTTGGCTGATTCCCGTCTTTCATTGGTTGGCTGCTGGCTGGATCGGTGTCGGTTATATCCTGAATACCAATCGCGGTGAAGCCGGCGAAAGACAGACATCTCTGGTTGCCTTGGGCGCTGCAACCGGATCGTTTTTATTGGCTTTAGTATTGGCACTGATAGCCGTCTGGCAAGGTGCACCCGGTCACCTGTTTTTGGGTGATTGGTTTACCAGTGGCGATTATCATCTACCCATCAGTTTCAGCCTGGATACCATAGGACTCTCGCTACTCTTGATTGTGACACTTCTGGTGTTACTGACAATCAAGTTCTCAGTCAATTACATGCATCGTGAGCGTGGTTTTCAACGCATTTTTATACTGTTTTGTCTCTTCGCCGGTGGTATGGAACTCATTGTCATGGCTGGCAATGCGCTACTTGTGTTTGTTGGTTGGGAAATTGCGGGTGCCACCTCATACCTGCTGATTGGTTATGCCATTGACCGTACTACCGCGACAAAAAATGCGGTTAGAGCCTTCATAACCAACCGAGTAGGTGACGCAGGTTTTATTCTGGGTATAGCACTCTCCATATTCTGGCTGGGTAGCGTTGAATGGCCGCAAATCCATATTCAAGCCGGAAATATCGAGACACTGGCAGCCGGTGTTGTAGCGGGTGGTTTTGTTATTGCCGCATTGGCTAAATCGGCCCAATTACCCTTTTCACCCTGGATCGCACGAGCACTGGAAGGTCCAACCCCATCCTCTGCCATCTTCTATGGCGCTTTGATGGTTCATGCCGGTGTCATCCTGCTGATACGCCTTGCTCCTTTGCTTGAGCAGGCGCCGTTCGTCATGATTTCTATTGCCATACTGGGCTTACTGACTGTGTTATATGGTTGGTTAGCGGGTCTGACCCAATCTGATGTCAAAAGCTCACTTATGTTTGCCACCACCACACAGGTAGGTTGGATGTTCTTCTGGTGTGGTATGGGCTGGTTTACCCTTGCTGCCTGGCATCTTGGCCTACATGCCATCTGGCGAACATTTCAATTCTTGGCATCACCTGCACTGGTGAATCAGATCGATCAAGCCACACCTCCTCCTCCTCAATGGCTATTGCGCTGGCGCTTGCTATATCGTGCATCCCAGCAACGTTTCTGGGTCGAGTCCCTGACTGATGCACTGCTGCTACGCCCAACGGTATCGCTCGCAAAAGATGTGCAATATTTTGATGAACAGGTGGTGACTCGTGTGGTTGGTCTGCCCGCTTATACCCGCAGTGTCTCATCTCTTACACAATGGGAGACCATCCAAAAGCGCACCGCTAAAACACAAACAGGAGCGATAGGAGAAGGTACAGGCGTCGCCGGCAAAATCATGACATGGCTGGCAAATCTACTCTACTGGTTTGAATCTCACCTGGTACTTCAGGGTGGTGGCGAAGGGCTACAAAAAAGCCTATATCGCATAGGTGCGCTACTTGAACGTGTGGAACAATTATTAACCGAACCCCGCTATATGATTGTACTGGTGGTGGTGACCTTCGTTGTGATTCTATGAGGAATAAAGAATGACAATTGAAACCTTCCACTGGTCCACACAGATTTCTTATCCGATCCTATCGGTATTACAGCTGCTACCGCTTGCGACCGTAGTACTTCTCTGGATACTACGCAACCACCGCTTTCTGGTACAAGTGGGTATAGCCGCCGCACTGCTTGAACTATTGATCGGTATCGATCTTTGGCAACACTATGATACCAATATCAATGGTATGCAATTTACCGAGTCAGTCCAGATCCTGCCTCAACTTATCTACCATGCAGGTGTGGATGGCATTTCGGTAATTTTCATTCTCCTGACCGGTTTATTGACACTGCTGGTTGCACTCTACGGTGCAGTACGCGATTTAAAACCCTTTAGTCGTCTGTATATGGTTATCTTCGCGGTGCAAGCGAGTCTGATGGGGTTATTCGTCACACTCAACTTGCTCTGGTTCGTGTTGCTGTCGGCGCTTCAGATAGGTCTTATTGGCTATCTCTTATGGCGGTGGGGCAACTCGCCGGACAAAGAGCTTGCAATGCGACGATTCTACCAATTTATGTCTGTGAGTATCCTGCTCCTCATCGCCGGTACGGTGTTGATGGGCTGGAACTATTCTGACAGCCACAATGGGCATTGGAGCTTTAACCTAATTCATCTCGCGCAAACACCGGTCTCAGAGACCTTCCGTTCAGTTGCCTTCTTTCTGCTGTTTTACGGCCTAGCAATACGTACACCGCTTTTTCCATTACATGGCTGGCTCCCACTGATTGCCGAACACGGCAATGTAGCCGTAGCGCCCACATTCCTGCTCGGCCTCAAAATTGGTATCTATGGGTTGTTACGCTTTGTCCTGCCATTGCTACCTACCGCTGTCACTGAATGGCACAATTATGTAGCCGCTTTTGCACTCTGTGGTATCTTTTATGCCGCCTTCCTCGCGATGATGCAGGATAATCTGCGCAGATTGCTTGCCTATGCAGTGATCTCCCATACCGGCATCCTGATATTGGGCATTTTCAGTCTGGAACATGCTGCTTTCATGGGCAGCGTGATTCTATCCGCTACATTTGGACTGGCGCTGGCAGCATTGGTGTTCACAACCGGTCTGCTCTATCGTCGCATCCATACGACACTGTTGCACAACATGGGAGGGCTCTTTGATACCTTGCCCTTTCTTGGCATCACATTTCTCATTGGGGGCCTTGCCATCATTGGCATGCCCGGCACCCCTGGGTTCGATGCTGCACACCTGATACTGGAGTCAGCGATTCACAAATTTGGCGCATTAGTCACCATCGCTTCCGCACTGGGTAATGTGGTAGCTGCGGGATTCCTTCTTTGGGCCTTCCAGCGTGCATTTCTCGCCCCCCGCCCAAGTGGTAGACAACCTTTTCAGGTCATACCCATTTCTAAGGCAGAGGTATTCGTGGTCAGCGCCCTGGTAATCGTACTGCTAAGCGCAGGCTTCTACATTGAGCCCTGGCTCACGCTGATCGATAAACCGCTCTCGGCACTGAGCGCCATTTACACAACCCGTTGAGACAATCGGAAAAATGGGCCAACTCGACACAATTGCGAATCTACCACTGTTATCAACACTCTTGTTGCTGCCGCTTATCGGTATCGCTGTAATCTGGCTCATACCTGTAGCCAAGGCTCGGCATGTCACATTGATCACGCTGACAATTGCTCTGATTCCTGCCATTGCTTTGATTTTCCTGTTGGACAAGGGTAATCCCGATTTTCAGTTCGTTGAACAGTATCCCTGGATACCTGCGCTGGATGCCCATTTCAGATTTGGTGTCGATGGTCTGTCAGTTGCGTTTCTGCCACTGACTATGCTGCTGTTTATCGGTGTGACCCTTGCCTCCTGGACCAATGTACAGGGCTTACAAAGAATCTATTTCAGTCTGTTGCTGCTTTTTGCTACCGCCACATTAGGCGTCTTCATGAGTATTGATGCCCTGGCCTTTTTCCTATTTTGGGAACTCACGCTGGTACCACTCTACTTTCTTATCAGTCTTTGGGGTATAGGCCCCCATAGACGCTACGCAGCGACAAAGTATACCTTGTTCATGCTTGCGGGGGGCATACCACTACTGCTTGCGATTGCTGTATTGGCGTTTAATCATGCTGAAATTATTGGAGCCACACCGCCTGCCGGACTCTCATTCAACTACCAGGCCCTGATCGACA
The DNA here is from genome assembly GCA_025656675.1 of Candidatus Thiodiazotropha sp. (ex Codakia rugifera). Lineage (GTDB taxonomy): Bacteria > Pseudomonadota > Gammaproteobacteria > Chromatiales > Chromatiaceae > Thiodiazotropha. The sequence continues at coordinate 57,060 of JAHXHN010000012.1, read as the reverse complement.
CACCATTGCCCCCTGGGTTGGAAATAGTCGTATTTTTGTTTCTTCTGATCGGCTTTGCGGTCAAGACTCCCCTCTTCCCTCTTCATACCTGGCTACCAATCGTTGCCCTTGAAGGACCTGTGCCTATTGCTGCCCTATTGGTGGGTCTCAAATTAGGCGCCTACGGTATTATTCGCTTTGCCGTACCACTCGCACCCACTGCAGCTCAGGAATTACATTGGTTACTTGCAGGTCTCGGGGTGATTGGCATTCTATATGGCGCACTAGCGGCCCTGAATCAAACCAATCTGAGACGGATGTTGGCTTACTCATCCATGAGTCATGTTGGGCTGGTTGTACTTGGCATCGCTTCTTTCAATCAACAGGGACTGCAAGGTGCTGTTTTTCAATTACTCAATTTCGTGATGATTGCCGGTGGACTCTTCCTGCTTACAGGCTATCTACATCATCGACTTGGATCGACAGACCTGATTCATCTCGGTGGTGTAGCCCAAACCATGCCATTGCTGGCAGCGTTTTTCATGTTTCTGGGTTTGGCTTCACTCGGTATTCCCGGCAGCAGTGGATTCCCCGCTGAGTTTCTGATCCTGATCAGTGCACTCAAGACACACACCGGGGCAGGTCTGGCTGCTCTATTCGGCATCATCATCGGCGCAGGCTACCTATTGAATAGTTATCGGCAGTGTTTCTATGGTCCAATCCTGGATGGCCAGGTTCGCGCCGCACAGGATTTGCGACCACGAGAACTCTTTACCATGGCACTCTTTTCTCTACTGGTACTCCTCTTCGGCCTGTTCCCTGGTCTGGTTCTGGACCTGACTCAAGCCACTGCTGAATCATGGCTAAACCGTCTGCTGTAATGGATCGAGTGTAAGTCCGCGAATAAACGCAAATGTTTCAATGACCTCAAGTTATGGCGCTCAAGTCCTGTGCCATAACTGCAAAAAGTGGCATCTTAAACAACCGTTGTTTAAACGTTCTACTTCCGTTCAAAATGACTCACGAGAGGATATCCCAATCTAGGTTTATTCGCGTTCATTTGCGGACAAAAAAAATAGATACGCTATTCTATTCAGTCTGTAGACAACATCTCCAGTGCCCGTGACTGCCAATTCAGCACAGCGGTTTTTACATGCATCTTTTTTGCCAGCTCAGGATATGCTATACGGATCTGCTCAGCAGCAAAGCCACTGAGAAATTTCGACTTCACTTCTGCCCGCGCCCGATCCACGCCCACATCCAGGTAGGGGACAGATGCCAGCAGCAGGAAACCGTCATCGGGTATGCGTCCGGCCTTCATGTTGTTTTCTATAATCCCAGTAGCCTTGAGGATTGGATCGGCAAGACTCGGGCTATAGGGACCGATGATCAGGGCCAGATTCGGCATGTGTAGAAAGTCAAAACCGCGGCCAATACAGATCATCCATTCGCGATGCACAATATCCAATTCACGTTCCAACTGGCGTGCTTCTTCAATATGATCGAGATTACCCGATATCAATGGCAACAGATCCTGCCGCATTTGCCCTGACATATCGGGGAACAGAGCCTCCAGCCGGGGTAATAAAGTATCCCTGTCACTTGATTTAATATCTGCCGTATTCAGTTGCTCACCTGTGCTGCCATGCAGTATCAGGGCATCATCGTCGGTTTCAAAACCACACACGATGGGATAGACCGTATTGTGATCGACACCGAATACCTCCTCCACCTGTTTTTTTATCTGGTAGGTGTGTGCCTTTGCGGCTGCTGTGTCGTAATTAAATCCCGCACATCCACGTTGAGGATCACCTTTTGAGAAGTGATAGGTAATCAACGCCATTACCCGCCTGCCATCCGATACGACGTTTTGTATATAGTTGGCCAATACCTCACCAAGATGGGGCCAACCCAGGTCGAATATACCACCCAGGTTGCGAAAGGGCTGGATTATACCCTGGGGGGTATTGGTGGCTATCGGAATGTTGATCCGTCCATCCATGCATTTAAGTACTGCAATAGATGTAGGATGTTCAGCGAGATATCGTGTCCGCGCCAGCCAATTTCCAGGACTGCTATAAATGGTTGAGTGAGTGTTGGCATGGTTAACCAACCATTCAATACGTTCCTGAATCGGTTTATGGTGTATATCCATGATCTTTTCCTGCTTATGTGTAGTGAAAACTTGCCCCAAGATCGTTGTGCTGTCAATCATTACCCAAAAAAATCAGTGAAGGTGATGGAACACAGGAGTGATGCAGGATGAAAACAGGCATCAAGGCTGATACTTATCACATGGCATCTGAAAATCCACAAAAAACATACAAGTAACTGAAACGAATAGTTTGTCAGAACATGAGAAGATAGGCCCCTAACGCTGCATACGAGACGTGAATGATGAATGAACAAGACCTGATTAACCGAATCAAAAGCATCTATCCGGATGCCGAAATCAGCGTTGCAGGTGAAAGCTGCAACTTTGAAGTCAATGTTACGACCCCCGCATTTAGCGCTATGAAGAGCCTTCAGAGACAACGTTCCATACTCACCCTGTTTAATGAGGAAATTGCTACTGGGGAGCTGCATGCACTGACGGTACGAGCCAAAACGCCTGACGAGGCCCGGCAATCATAACCGCGCTCAGGCATTCTCCGACGGCATGACAGATAACCTGGCGATAGTGCGGGACTACCATGCACGCACCAAGCACCACTTTGACCGATATGCTGCTGGCCCGGACTACCTTGACTGGGAGCAACAGCCTGATCCATTCAGAAGATTCAACAATACGACCCTTATTGATCTACCACTCAGTTTTGATCCTCTTCCTGATACTTTTTTGGGTGATTTAGACAAGCAGCGACCCGACAAGCAGTTGAAGGCATGGGGATTGCCAGAGATCGCCTCTCTACTCAGATTTAGCCTGGGGCTATCGGCCTGGAAGGTATTCGGATCAAGTCGATGGGCACTTCGCTGTACACCTTCCAGCGGAAATCTACATGCGACTGAGTGCTATCTAGTTATCCGCGGTCTATCTGCATTGCAGAATGGTATCTATCACTATGCTCCCCATGAACATGGGCTGGAACTAAGAGCGATTTTTTCCAAGGACGATGAAGTCACCCACAACCCTGATACAGAGATCCTGGTGGGTCTGAGCAGTATTGCCTGGCGGGAGGCATGGAAATACGGGGAGCGGGCCTACAGATATGTCCAACTTGATCTGGGCCATGCGATTGGTGCTTTGGCCTATTCCAGCGCAGCCATGGGTCTGATTCTGGAGCCGGTCAACATCGCTAGTGACAGCCTTGCGACTCTACTGGGCATTGACCGGAATAGTGACTTCAAAGACGCTGAATGTGAATACCCTGATCTGTTACTCAGAATCAAGCCCAAACAGAATCAGACACGCTTGGCTATTTCCGAGTCATGGCTGGAACAGGCCCGAACCGCATGCTGGCGTGGCCAAGCCAACATTCTGAGTACCGAGCCACACCATCAATGGCCGATCATTCAGTGTGTAGGGAATGCGACCAGAAGAGGTAGTGATGGAATCAATATCAAGTCAGTCGGAGCTGATCTCCCACCTCCACTGCCCACACCCCAAAAACCGATACATCAGCTTATCCTTCAGCGCCGTAGCGCTCAGGCCTTCAGTGGAAAAGGCAGCATGCGCCGGGAAACACTGTTTCAGATGCTTGACGCACTGCTGTCACGTCCTGAACGGACCCCTTGGAGCAGCTGGCCACAGCAGCCCAGAATACATCTGATTCTGTTTTTGCATCGTATTGAGGGTCTCGATTCAGGACTCTATCTACTCCCAAGGCGACCCAAAATCCAAACCACACTCAAGGCCAGCATGGCAGATGAGTTTTTATGGAAGATCGCTGCCGGATCACCTGATCACCTACCGCTATATCATCTACTCAGTGCAGATACGAAACAGGCAGCACGGACGCTGTCGTGTCATCAGGATATAGCCGCCAGCAGTTATTTCAGCCTTGGTATGTTGGCTGAATTTGATTCGACCCTGGAGGCTGACGGCCCACAGGCCTATCCAGAGCTCTTCTGGGAGGCAGGGTTGATCGGTCATGTCCTCTACCTGCAGGCGGAAGCTGCGGGAGTAAGCGGTACCGGGATCGGCTGTTTCTTCGATGACGCTGTACACGAGACATTGGGGCTTTCCAACACCCAGTTTCAAAGCCTTTATCATTTTACAGTCGGTTCAGCCGAATCCGATGACAGGCTGCAAACGCTTCCACCCTACCAGCATCTGCATAGGCGTTGAGAGACATGTTCATTGTTGCAAATCGGGTAATTGTTGCTGAACCATTCCTGGAAGCATTTGAACAGCGCTTCCGCTCACGGGCTGGACAGATCGATCAACAACCAGGATTTGTAAGCATGCAGGTACTTAAACCCGTCAAACCCGAGATACCCTATGTGATACTCACCAGCTGGATTAATCGGCAGTCGTTCGATGACTGGGTTTGCAGCGATGATTTCAAACGCGCACACGCCAATCCAATGCCCAAAGAGGCCTTCATTGGGGAAAGTACTATCGAAATGCATGAGGTGATTGTCAGTGCGGATAGGACATCTTAACCAGTGCCCCTTCAGAAATGACATCGCAGGTGGGCATACGGCGGAAAAGATCGTCACCCGACAGCAAGCATCTGACTAATAGGTACATTTTCAGACAGTCACTATGGTTACAGAGCAATACTCTCTATTGATTTATATGCACTATCCAAAAAGACAGAAATAACTATACTTATTTCGCCATCCAACAAACTTATGAGAGGATCATCCAAAATGAAGCCAGCTGTTAATGTCACAATCACAGGTGCCGCAGGAAATATTGGCTATGCGCTGGCATTCCGCGTCGCCTCCGGCGACATGTTTGGTCCGGATCAACCCGTGATTCTTAGACTATTAGAAATTCCCCAGGCGCTATCATCACTCAAGGGCGTCGGCATGGAGTTGGAGGATTGTGCCTTCCCCCTGCTGCATGAGATAGTCTTGACAGATGACCCATCGGTCGCTTTTGGCGAGACAAACTATGCCATATTGATCGGCGCCAAGCCACGTGGCAAAGGGATGGAGCGTAAGGATCTGATTACTGAGAATGCCAAGATATTCTCTACTCAAGGAAAGATAATCAATGATCACGCTTCCCGCGATGTACGTGTTCTGGTAGTTGGAAATCCTGCCAATACCAACGCTCTAATCGCCTCTGCCAATGCACCTGACCTGCAACGAAAACAGTTTACGGCCATGACCCGTCTTGACCATAACCGTGCACTGGGCCAGCTAGCAATCAAAACCAAGTCACGGGTTGCCGATATAAAACAGGTAACCATCTGGGGAAATCATTCCAGTACCCAGTTTCCACACATCGACAACTGTCTGGTCAATGGTCAACCGGTATATGACCTGGTCGAACGCGACTGGGCTATCGATGAATTCGTACCCAGGATTCAACGCCGGGGGGCAGAGGTTATCGAGGCGCGCGGACTTTCATCTGCAGCATCGGCTGCCGACGCCATTGTCGATCATGTCCATGATTGGGTACTCGGCACACCTGATGGCGACTGGGTCAGCATGGCGATCCCCTCTGATGGTAGTTACGGCATTGATGATGGCCTGGTCTACTCCTATCCTGTGACCTGCAAGAATGGGGAATTTGAAATCGTTCAAGGTCTGGAACTGGATGAGTTGAGTGTTTCGCGTCTCAAGCTATCCGAGAAGGAGTTACTGGAAGAACGGTCAATTATTCAGGATTTGCTACCAAAATCCTAGGCTGTATCGGGGCAAGGACGCCTCTTCCAAGCTATCCGGGTTGTCTTCATTATGTCTGTTAGCTTGCGATTAATGCTTTACTAATTTCCCTGTAAATTAAGTCACGGCACATTCGTGACTTTATCAACACAGTCTTTTTTTCAGGTCCTCTACTATCAATATCACAGCATTGATTGCTGTGTGGTGAACAGCTGAAAATGGTTCTGAACTCTAAATACGCTGTCTCTTAGAAGGCTAAAACCCCAGCTGTTTGTAAGGATCACCATAGATCAAGGAAGATTAATCATGAAACGACACATCTATCTTATTTCTACTATGATATTGACACTTACTTATCGTGTTGATGCTTTCGCCCCTGTACTGGATGCCTCACCTTATATTGTATCTAATGCTGGCATCTATCATCCACTCACCGACACGAGTAATCGGCCAGGCATGTCCATTCTGCTGGCGGGCGAAACGAGAACCACCTTTAAAACCAAAACAATAACGATGTCATCAGGCAACACCAGTGATAGCTCCGTTCAAAGTAATGGATCCGGTGGGTACACAGGGACATGTTACCCGGCGACATATTAGGTTGCCCGGTTAATAGAGAGGCGCTGATAGTAATCGCCGGACATTCGATTGCAATCACGTCACTCATGTAGCACCCTAAGCCCAGGCTTATAAACACTATTTTGATTGCCTCTATTGAGCCTGACTCAGCAAGGTTGTTGAAACACTTGATGGATGTGATACTTGTACTTCGTCAACCTAATTCCTTAGGAACCAGTGTCTAATCAATCCAACTCAAACCATTCGAACAGCAGCACTTTGAATTCCGCACCCTCCAAACTCAGTGCATCCGTTCGCCCGGAAGGCAGTCTTGAAGTGCTGTCACAACTTGAAGTTAACGCCCTACTCGATACCAATGCACACGGATTGTACGGCCTGTTTCGACGCTGCGCTCTGGCTGTGCTCAATTGCGGCAGTGAAACGGATGATGCACGTGAGATCTTCGAGACCTATCGGGATTTTGGCATCCATTTGATGCAGACCAATAGAGGTATCAAGTTACGGTTGGAAAATGCGCCGGGCAGTGCCTTTGTCGATGCTAAGATGATACGTGGCATACAAGAGCATCTGTTCGCTGTACTTCGGGACATCATCTATGTCCATAATGAAATCCAACATGACCCTGTCTATGACCTGAATGATTCGAGCCATATCACCTCTACCGTATTTCATATCTTACGAAATGCACGGGTACTGCATACTGGCATGGATCCGAATCTGGTGGTGTGCTGGGGCGGCCATTCCATTGGCAGGAAAGAGTATGACTATTCCAAGGAAGTAGGATACGAATTAGGATTGAGAGGCCTGAATGTGTGTACCGGTTGTGGTCCAGGCGCGATGAAAGGGCCAATGAAAGGGGCTGCAATAGGACATGCCAAACAGCGTATCAGCAGTGGCCGATACCTGGGTATCACCGAACCGGGCATCATCGCTTCAGAGCCTCCCAACCCTATCGTCAATGAGCTGGTCATTATGCCCGATATCGAGAAACGTCTGGAAGCCTTCGTGCGTGTTGGTCATGGTGTGATCATCTTTCCGGGCGGTGCCGGTACCATGGAGGAACTACTCTATCTTCTTGGTATTCTGATGCATCCCGAAAATACTGATCACGCCTTTCCCCTGATCCTGACAGGCCCTATCGAGGGTGCTGAATATTTCGAGGAGATCGACCGTTTTATCGGTGCCACACTCGGTACCGATGCACAAAAGTATTACCAGGTGATTATTGACGATCCCGCTGCAGTGGCATTGGCCATGGGGAATGCTATGGAGAGTGTTAGAGCCTACCGTTATGAGGGCAATGACGCATTCTACTTTAACTGGCGATTATTCATTGAGAGCGGTCTGCAACAACCGTTTAAACCCTCTCATGAAGCCATGGCAGCACTTAAGTTGAATCATCAACAGGATGGCCATGACATGGCAGCGAATCTGAGACGTGCCTTCTCAGGTATCGTTGCAGGGAACGTGAAAGAGGATGGGATACATGCAGTTGAGCAATACGGTCCTTTCGTGATCCATGGAGAACAGGGTATCGTTGCTGCGATGGACAACCTGCTGATATCATTTGCGGAACAGAATAGAATGAAGCTACAGGGTGACTATTCACCCTGTTATCAACTGAAAGGTTGAATTTTACCAACCCTGTTGGTTACGTTCTGGTCTGTATCTGCCTCATTCATCTTTATCAGTAACCTCCAAGCCCATTTTAGTTGCACGTTTCCTCCACAGTCGCCGGGCCAATTTACGCATATCATCTATCTTATCGCCCTCATCGACTATCTCAATACCAAGAATGGTCTCAAGAATATCCTCCAAGGTTAGAATGCCCTCCATACTGCCGTAGTCATCAACAATCAATGTGATATGGCTGCGCGTTTCCATAAAGCCCTCGAAAGCAGCTTGCAACGAACTGGTATCTGGAAGCGTCGGGATATCACGACGATAGACATCAAGCCTTTTTTCCGAATTTCCCCTGGCATGAGAGAGCAGTAGATCACTGCGTAACACAAAGCCGGTCACATGATCACGATTGTTCTCATAGATGGGAATGCGAGAAAACCGGCTACTGTTATATTTTTCGAAATACTCCTGCACTGAAAGCGATTCATCCAAAGAAAACACCACTGTACGAGGCGTCATTACATCGATCACTTTGGTCTCTTTAAGGAGGAAAAGATTCTTGAGTATTAATGACTCGTGTTGATCAAGCTCCCCCTCTTCAACACCTACATCCGCCATCGCAGTAAACTCATCCCTACGAAATTTTCCCGGTTCATTGTCACGAGAAAGTAAGCGTGTAAGAACAGCTGACATCACTATAAATGGATAGAGTATCCAGATGAGGGCCCTAAGGGTATAGGCCGTGGCGGGGGCAAGTTGTCGCCAGTAGTGGGCACCTAATGTCTTGGGTATGATTTCAGAAAATACCAGTATAAGCAGGGTTAGTATTGCAGAGGCAACTCCCACATAAGCACTACCAAACACAACAGCAGCCTGTGCTCCCGCTCCGGCAGCACCGATGGTGTGGGCAGTCGTGTTTAAGGTAAGAATCGCTGCCAACGGATCATTGATATCCTGTTTCATATCCCGCAACAGGGGTGCCGCCCCATTTCCATCCTGTTCAAGAACAGATATATAGGGATGAGTAATACTGAGTATCACTGCCTCGGCAATTGAACAGAGAAATGAAAACCCTAAGGCAATGAGGACATACACAATGAGTAGTAGCATGAAAGCACCAACGACAGAACCGAACTTACTACTCGTTTATACAGGCATTTACCGTCCATTTCACTAGGGCCTGCCAACTCGAATAACTTAGAACGCAGGGTGCACCTGGTTCCGCGCAGGAAGTGATCATCTGTATTGTTGTGTGACTTCTTTCAGCCAGGCACTACTCTTCAGCCTCGAATAACTCTTCGGCAGCTCGCAGTGCATTCATAGCACGGAAACTCAATTGATCGTAATTCTTCAGGTAGGAAAATTCTGACTGGTCAAGTCCCTCCGCCGCTTCTACAGGGTCGAATGCACCATCTGCAATTCGTTGACCAACCCGATCTCTCAGCATGGTCAAATAGGCGTAACTGTCATGTAATGCCTCATCAAGATGGGTAACATGCCCATGACCTGGAATGATAATTTCTGGTTTAAGCTGATCCCGCATGAATTCAAGTGTAGCGATCCAACGCAACAGTCCACCGGGAAAAATCCCCAACAAGCGTTCAACATAGACTGTATCACCTGTAAAAAGTATCCCCGTTGCCGGTAACCAGACAAATAGATCACCTGGTGTATGAGCGCCTCCCGTAAAGCGTAGCTCCACATCGACTCCCTGTATCGGCAAACGATAGCTATCGGTAAAAGTCTTATCAGGAAAGACTGGCTCCGGGTCGCCACATGGATCACCGACAAGCCGTTTGATATTGCTTTTCTGCTGCTCAACGTTTGCCTGCATATATTCACGTCCTGCAGCTGCTGCCACTATCTCTGCACCTTGTCTTTTGAAGTAGCCATTGGCCAGCCATCGGTGATCCTGCCCACCGGTATTGATTACCCAACGCACCGGTTTGTCCGTCACACTACGGATTGCTGACTCAATAGCAACGGCATCTGCCCTGCAGGCACCTGGATCCACCACTGCAACACCCTCATCACCTACAATAAAGCCAGATGTCATATTGTGCCCAAGGTTGTCAGCAGAACGTTGTCCAAGATCACCGACAAGGGCATAGACCCGTTCATTGACCTTTACAGTTTCGAAGGCCTGGGCCGTACCGGTTAATAAAATGAGTACCAGTAGCCCCGTTAAATGGTGTTTCACTCTTAGGAATCTCCCATATTGAGCAGACAAAATGTCGGTAGTAGCATACTTCAAGTCAGGGCACTGTTATATATGGCTACATAAAACGATATAAGCTGACGCGTACAACAGACTTCATCTCATATTGAAGGTCTGAATAAACATACCCGACTTTTCAGCCTCATCGGACATATCAATTTTCAAAGGTTGGGCAGCATGCGCTCAGATTACGGCATATGGATTCAGTGGGATTGACTACACTGCATTTCGTTGAAATACATGATCTGATTCATGTTATTCGGCTGCCGAACAAATCACAGCGTTATACAAACTAATGTAACCGCCTTTAATAACACTCGCCGTCACTCCTCCATGGCCACGCATGGCATTGTAACCACCGATACCCAGCGCCTCTTCCATTCTGGAACAGGGAGCACAGTTGCCAGTAAGTCCTAAAATCACCTGGTCACCAATATGCAACACGAGGGGGTGATTCTTCAAGAGTGTACGACAAGCCACTAGATTCAGCCCCGATACGACCAGGTTGCGTCTAAGCAGTGAAGGATCTATAGAATCTGAAGCCAGGAATGATGCTATGACAGGAAGATGTTCCGCCTGGATAAGCGTAACCTGCCTGGTACCGGCAGTAAGCCTTTTTGCGGAATAGTTGCCGCTATGATCCCCTTCAAGTCCGTGTTCAGCTACAGCTAATGCTGAATCCACAGCCTGCACGGGCCCTCTACGTTTCGGACGCAGGTAGATACCCTCAATCCTGCCTGGCCGTGCAAATCCATGAATTAAATCGCTTATCATGCCAGCATCAATATTGTCAGTCTCTCAATTGAGCGTGTAATCGTGCTGTTATCGGAATTGACTATGTCGCGGGCTCAGCCAGTACTACAATCCCATCCTCATCGGCATATAGCCACTCTCCCGGTTTGAATGTCACACCGCTGAAATTGACTTCACAACCCACCTCCCCTATGCCTTTCTTGACACTTTTACGGGGATTGGTGGCCAATGCCATCACACCAAGCGGCATCTCACCAATCTCTACAGCATCACGAATACAACCAAACATCAAAACACCTGCCCAACCGTTGTCGACTCCCTTCTGTGCCAGCAGATCGCCCAACATCGCACAGCGCAGGGAACCACCGGCATCAACCACCAGTACCCTACCCAGTCCTGGTTGATCCAATTGTTCTCGTACCAAGGAGTTGTCCTCAAAACACTTCAGGGTTGCAATGGCACCATGGAATGCATGATGTCCGCCATAGTGGCGAAAACCGGGATAACAGATCTGAAGCTTCTCTTCATGAATGTCATACAGATCGGCTGTTTTCATAGCACTGTCACTCAGGCTCATTTATTCTCTACTCCTGACTATTGGCTCCCTTTCATGCTTTTTTCACACAATACAGTGCAAAAAAAAGCCGTGCCAGGAGGCACGGCCGAAGGGCAGAAAAAGGTAAAAAAACAAACACAGCCGATAGATTCAGTAGGTGTTGATAACACCTAAAAGCCCATCAACTATGCTTATTGACAATTACGTTACATACCGGCCGCGCTATCGAATTGCTCTTCTTCCGTTGAACCCGTTAGCGCTGTCACGGATGAAGCACCACCCTGAATAACGGTTGTGACATCATCAAAATAACCAGCTCCGACCTCTTGCTGATGAGAGACAAAGGTATAACCCTTGTCGCGGGCTGCAAATTCGGGTTCCTGTACCTTTTGGACATAGTGCTTCATACCCTCACCGCGAGCGTAGTCATAAGCCAGATCGAACATGTTGAACCACATATTGTGGATACCAGCCAAGGTAATGAACTGATATTTGTAGCCCATGTCGGAAAGCTCATCCTGAAATTTCGCAATTGTGCTGTCATCCAGGTTTTTCTTCCAGTTGAAGGAGGGGGAGCAATTGTAGGCCAGTAGTTTATTTGGATTTTCGGCGAGAACCGCCTGGGCGAATTCACGAGCAAATCCAAGATCCGGTGTACCCGTCTCACACCACACCAGGTCGGCATAGGGTGCGTAGGCCACACCTCGAGAGATGGCCTGTTCCAGACCATTCTTGACTTGATAGAAACCTTCGGATGTACGATCACCGGTCAGGAAGGGTTTATCATTTGGATCTACATCCGAGGTCAGCAGATTGGCTGCTTCAGCGTCGGTACGCGCCAATACCAGGGTCGGGGTACCCATGACGTCAGCCGCAAGACGCGCAGCGATCAACTTCTGCACCGCTTCTTGGGTAGGCACCAATACCTTACCGCCCATGTGACCACACTTTTTTACTGCAGCCAGCTGATCTTCATAGTGAACCCCGGATGCCCCCGCGGCAATCATGTTTTTCATCAGTTCAAAGGCGTTAAGCACGCCACCAAAACCGGCTTCAGCATCCGCAACGATAGGCAGGAAATAGTCAACATACCCTTCATCGCCCGGATTGATATCACGAGACCACTGGATCTCATCGGCACGTTTGAAACCGTTGTTGATTCGGCGCACCATGGTCGGCACTGAATCGTAGGCATAAAGCGATTGATCCGGATACATGGTCTCTGATGTGTTGCCGTCCGCCGCAACCTGCCAACCGGAGAGATAGATCGCCTCTATGCCAGCCTTCGCCTGTTGCATTGCCTGTCCGCCGGTAATAGCGCCCATACAATTCACATAACCTTTCTTGGCATCGCCTCGCACCAATTTCCATAGCTTTTCGGCACCCTGCTTGGCATAGGTATGTTCTGGTTGAACCGATCCGCGCAGACGCACCACGTCCTCAGCACTATAGCCGCGTTTCACATCGGTCCAACGGGGGTTATCTGCCCAATCCTTTTTCAAGGCTTCAATCTGTTCATTACGTGTCATTTATGCTCTCCAGTGGTATTACTTCGTGTCGTTTGTTACTCGCCGCACAACTCAATCGAGTTGCTCATAAGCAGGGAGGGTTAGAAACTCTTCAAACTTGTCTTCAGCAACAATCTGTCTCAACAGCATCGCCGCCTTTTCGTATCGGTCAGATTCATAAGCCAGCTCACCAACTTCACCTCTTATTTCAGTCAGTTCGTCATCAACCGCTTGCTCGAAAAGCTGATTTGTGACATTCCGGCCATCGCTGAGCACGCCCTTGGGGTAGCGAATCCATTGCCAAATCTGTGAACGGGCAATCTCAGCTGTGGCTGCATCCTCCATAAGATGGTGGATAGGCACCGCACCGCGTCCACCCAGCCAGGCAGCCATGTAGCGCAGGGCTGCACTGACGTTGTTACGCAATCCCGCCTCGGTAATCTCACCTTCCGGGACCTGTAATAAATCGCTGGCACTCACCTGCAGAGCATGGTCTATTCGATCAAGTTGGTTAGGACCCGGCATGTGCTGATCAAAGACAGCCATTGCTACCGGCACCAGACCAGGATGCGCGACCCAGGTCCCATCGTGACCATCTCCGGCTTCACGCACCTTGTCGAGTCGCACCTTCTCTTTGGCAGCTGCATCAGCGGCGGCATCATCACGAATCGGAATCTGAGCCGCCATACCGCCCATGGCATGGGCACCACGTCGATGGCATGTATTGATCAGGAGCTTTGAATAGGAACGCAGGAACGGCACCGTCATGTTGACTTGGCTACGATCCGGCAAAACACATTCTGGATGGGCGTGAAAACGTTTGATGAAACTGAAAATATAGTCCCAGCGACCACAGTTGAGACCACAAATATAATCCCTCAGCGCATACAGGATCTCATCCATCTCGAATACCGCTGTGATGGTCTCGATCAGAACCGTGCAACGGACAGTGCCATGCTCCAGCCCTAATTCCTGTTCAGCCCAGGTGAAGATATCTGCCCACAACTGTGCTTCAAGATGACTCTCCATCTTCGGCAGATACAGGTAGGGTCCGCTACCCTGAGCAAGCAGAGTTTCAGCGTTATGGAACAGATAGAGACCGAAATCAAACAGCGCGGCAGAGAGTCGCTGACCGTCCACCAGCACATGCTTCTCTTCCAGATGCCAGCCACGGGGACGTACAATGAGGGTTGCCAACTGTTCGTTAAGGCTATAGGCCTTGCCTTCTGGGCTGGTGAAGGTCAAGGTGCGGTTGACCGCCTCCCGTAAATTAATCTGTCCTTCGACGGTCGCCTCCCAGGTGGGAGAATGAGCATCTTCCAGATCAGCCATGAAACACTTGGCACCGGAGTTCAGGGCATTGATCAGCATTTTTCGGTCGACTGGACCTGTAATCTCCACACGCCGGTCCTGAAGGTCTGCCGGTGCAGGACGAACCTGCCAGTCCGATTCGCGGATTGCTTCAGTTTGCGCAAGGAAATCGGGTAACTCACCACGATTCAGTAGCTGCTGTCGATCCGTCCGTATTTTCAGCAACTCTCGTCTTCTGCTACCAAAACGGCGTTCCAGTTCGGCAACGAAGTGGCGCGCTTCAGGTGTGAGGATGGTATCGAAACCCGGTCCCATTGGGCCGGTAACTCTTACCTCCTGCGCCGATTGCTTGAGGCTCGATGGTGTGGTGGACATAATCTTCTCTCTCCTCATCTTCACGATTGCCATGCACCAAATGGGTGCATGGATATTGGGATCTGGTTTCTCGTGTCCTCCATCGAGGCACGCTGTTATTTTTGTGCACTGCGTTAAAGCATAGTGAAAAGGTCAAGATTATTTTCTAAAAAATATCAATAGTTAGGTTTGATAAAAAAAATAGTGCAGTGCAAAAAAATCAGCTAAACCTTAGTAAATGACTCAGACTTATTGGCCATAAACCCGAGACACGCCTCATTCCGATGCAAAATCACCCCCAACAGATCGCCCAATCGATCCTTACCGGTTTCGAGCGGCACTTCTCATTTTTCCAGGAGATCAGCAGTGCGGCACGCCAGCGTTTCGAGAATGCGGATTGGGAAGCGGTGCGGGATGCTTCCGCAAAGCGCATCAGCTTCTATGACCTGCGTGTACAGGAAGCCATTGAGAAATTACGTGCCAATTTCGATATAGAGGTACTGAATGAGGGTTTGTGGCAGCAGGTCAAACAGCTCTACACAGGCATGCTAAAGACCCACAGCCGACCTGAGTTGGCAGAAACCTTCTATAATTCAGTCTTCTGCCGCTTATTTGACCGCAGGTATTACGACAACGACAAAATCTTCATTGAGTCTCAGGTCAACAGAGCGGAGTTGTCTGAGCGCTATCGGGTCTATATGTCCTTCCACTTGGCTGATGGCGGTCTGAGCGGCATCATCTTGGATATCCTCTCTGCCTTCTATTTTTCTCTGCCCTACGAGGAGATCAAGCGAGATTGCGGTCTTGTGGCGGAATCTCTACTGTATCAAACCGGCTTCGATCAACTACCCAATGACCTGCGAATTGATGTACTTGAATCCCCCTTTTATCGTAACAAGGCGGCTTACATCATTGGCCGAATAGTGTATGGCGAGAAGGTCCGCCCTTTCATTTTACCTTTGATCAACAACGAGCAAGGAAGCCTGTATGTGGATACCGTGCTGATCCGTGGGCGGCATGTTGAAGCCGTTTTCAGCTTTGCACGTGCCTACTTCATGGCTAAAACACCCGTACCGACTGCAACAGTAGAATTTTTACAGAGCATCATGCCTTATAAAACCCTGGCCGAGCTCTACAACAGTATTGGTCTGCATAAACAGGCAAAAAACGAGTTTTATAGAGATCTGCTTAATCATCTCGAAGTGAGCGATGACCTGTTTGTCACTGCAGCTGGCACACCAGGACTGGTCATGCAGGTCTTTACACTTCCTTCTTTCCCGTATGTTTTTAAAGTGATACGTGACCGTTTTCCACCTCAGAAGGAGGTTACACACAAGCTGGTAAAGGAGCGTTACCTGCAGGTCAAGAAACACGATCGAATCGGTCGTATGTCAGATACCCTGGATTTCATCGATGTAGCTCTACCCATAGAAAGAATCGAACCTTCATTGCTGCAAGCGTTGCAGGAGACGATTGCATCCCTGCTCGAATATGATGGAGACATGCTGGTGATACGACATCTCTACATCGAACGCCGCATGACGCCACTCAATCTCTACCTGCAGGATGCGAACGAGACACAGGTTAGAGATATACTGGATGACTGGGGTCTGGCGTTAAAGCAGCTAATGGGTGTTAACATTTTCCCAGGCGACCTGCTATTCAAGAATTTTGGTGTCAACTGCCAGGGTAAGGTTGTGTTCTATGATTATGACGAGGTCTGTTATCTCAGCGAATGCAATTTTCGCAAGATACCGCCTCCTCGCAGCTCTTACGATCTTTACCGTGATGAACCTTGGTATAGCATCAATCCCAATGACATCTTTCCTGAAGAGTTCATCACCTTTGTCACTACTGATCCAAAGATCCGTAAGATCCTGATGGAAATTCATCCAGAGTTGTTTGACTTCGCTTATTGGCGCAGTGCTCAGGAAAACCTGGCGGCTGGCATTCAGGCAGATGTCTTCCCTTATTCTCAGAAATTGCGGTTCAAACGTACAGAACCGGACGTATTGAAAATCGCTAAAACAGGTTAGAAAATCTATCCGGATAAGGAATTTCTTAATATTTAACGGATGCAGAATCAGCAACGATATCTGCGTAAGCAGGGGTTCACAGGGACGATATGTATGGAAGAGATAACCGCCTACTGGGCACCCTTACCCAGAAGCACCACTTCAATGGTCTGTAACAGGATAATAAAATCGAGCATGGTACTGGCATTCTTCACATAATACAGATCGTACTCAAGCTTACGTTTCGCATCCTCTTCAGAAGCCCCATAGGGATAGAGCATCTGAGCCCACCCTGTCAATCCAGGCTTCACCCAGTGACGCTGTAAATAGTAGGGGATATCATTCGAAAGTTGCAGAACGAATTCAGGGCGCTCAGGGCGCGGTCCTACCAAACTCATATCACCATTTAGGATATTGTAGATCTGTGGTAATTCATCCAATCGGGTCTTTCTGAGAAAACTACCTAGCTTAGTGACACGCGCATCGTTTTTGGTCGCCCATCTCGCCACACCATCCGCCTCGGCATCGGTACGCATACTCCTGAATTTGTAGACTTTAAACAGCTTGCCGTTTTTACCTACCCTTACCTGACTATAAAGGATTGGATCTCTACCTGTTGACTCAATGAGACTGGCAAGCGTGACCAGCACCATCAATGGCGCTGCAACGATAGAGATGACTATTCCTACCGACATGTCGAATCCTTTCTTTATTGCACGGTTTAGTGGCCTCTGCCGGTATCCGTCTGTATATAACATCCAACTGGGATAGAGCAGATCGATGTTGATGATTGAGAGCTCCTTCTCGAAAAAGGTCAGGAGATCGAGTATCTGTATCCCTTTGATCTTACATTCCAGGAGTTCGTGATTCGGTAGCTTTTTTCGCCTGTCATCCACCGCCACAACAATCTCATCCACCGCTAACCTATTGGATATCTCCAGCAATGTCTGATCCTTGACGATCTGACGTTCCTCATCAATCAACTCGATCCTGTCACCTAGATTGACGTAACCCACCACCACAATACCCACAGTATCCTTGGCATTTACCGACTCTTCGATACGATCTGCATTGATCCCTACACCCAATACCAAAACCCGACGCCTCAGAATCTTGTCAGAAGTGACTCTGACAAATACAGTTCTGGCAATCAGCACACCCAGCAGTGAGAGTGACAAGCCATAGGTCAGAACCGACCGCTGGTCGACGGGAAAAAGCGGCAGGACAAAAAACAGCAACGCCATCGCCACCCCACCAACCAGAAAGGCCAGGATGAGCCTTACCAGAAAACCTGAAGAGGATGCCATTGATCCCTTTTGATAAAGACCCAGCGCGGTAAACGATGAAAACATGATGATCGAGAAGATGACTGGAAGGTTGTCTAGTGTTTCGTCATCGACTGTAATGGCGCTACCATCGAGCTCATGGTGCAGATAGATCGCACCAATCATGGAAGAAAAAAAGATGAGAATCTCAACCACGCCGAGTAGAACAACTGCCTTGGAGATATAGATGCCGAATAGCTTGATCATAACTAAACTATAATTTGTCCTTCAACGGGTGGGAACTGAGTAGTATCTGAAAAAGTCAGATCGTCTAATCTAAGTGCATAGGTTCGCCTACCCGGGATTAGCGTCCAAATTCTAGCAAAATTTAAGGTGGATGGCGTGCAGGATAGCCATTTTAGTTCCAGAAGCGCTCTGACAACCAACTCTACGATCGAATTGATACAGAAAGATTGAACACTCACCCAGGTATTTACATCTCACAACCTGATAAGGAGAAAATTGCATGCCTTATATCAATATAAAGATCACCCGCGAAGGGGTTACAAAGCAACAAAAGCAGGCATTGATTGCAGGCGCTACGAAATTATTAGTGGATGTGCTCGGTAAAAATCCGGCAACTACCTCAGTTGTGATAGATGAAGTCGATACGGATAACTGGGGTATCGCTGGTGAACAAGTCACTGAACGCCGACGCAAGGGATTGTAGCTATTCACCCGGATCGTGCCTTCACATTGCCAAAATAAAACCCGCTCTAATGAGCGGGTTATACAAGTCAATTCCAGCAGTGCGAGAAAAAACTACTCTTTGCTGCCAAGCCTTTCCTGGATTGCATTCACCACCACCTCACTTGAGGTAGCGCTTACAGTCAGCAACATATTCTCGTTTTTGTAAAAACCGACCAATGGGGCTGTCTTTTCATTGTAGACATCGAGTCGATTGGAAATCGCCTGTTCAGTCTCATCGTCACGCTGTACGACGCTACCGCCACATTTATCACACACACCCTCAACCTTGGTTGGCATGCTCTTGACATTATAGATGGCGCCACAGTCCACGCAGGTACGACGGGTGGTGAGTCGATCCAGAATCACCTCACGCGGTACATCGATCTCCACGGCAAAGTCAAGATCGACATTTATCTTACCCAGCAACGCCTTCAGTGCCTCCGCCTGAGGTATGGTGCGGGGAAAACCGTCCAGGAGAAAACCATTTGCACAATCGGGCTCCTGAAGACGCTGTTCCATGATCCCCATGATCAGGTCATCAGGGACCAAATCGCCTGCTTTCATAAAGGCCTCGGCCTGTTTGCCCAGCTCGCTACCAGCCTGAACTGCGCCACGCAAAATATCACCGGTTGAAATTTGTACTGAACCGTCCAGCTGTGTCAGCTGTTTGGCCACTGTACCCTTGCCTGCGCCTGGCGCGCCTAACAGAATCAGTTTCATTGATCGCTCCTATTCTTAATCTCTACTAATTAGTATTTTTCTGCCAAGTACGAACACGACCACATGGTGAATCAATCGCCCCAGCCTATTGTCAAAACCGGCGCTATTATACTGATTTTGCTGGAAGGGTCTCGTTTTAACTCGTTTTCATTCAAAATCATCCATGCCAGTCATTCGGGCACATGCCGGAGAAGTGGTGCATGAATGCACCGTTTATGGACCAAATGATAAAATCCAAAAAGTCGCTGAATTACCCGGTCCCGGCATACGCTGGAATGATGTAGCTCTGAAAAGAAGGGTGACATATCATCCTATTTACTTTGCGATAAAGCTAACCCGAGCACTCCATCATTGGCTCTGCAGCATTCAAGCACACATGAATAACAAGGCATTGGATAAAACCTATAGTTAAATCTATTATTATGCGCTATCTACATAAAATATATAATTTTAACCTAGCTTTTGCAGGCATGCTCTTTATGTCGCTTTTAGGATGCTCAAGCTCACCTCCAAAAAATACGGCAGATGCCTGTGAGATACTCAAAGAAAAAGATGACTGGTACGAAGCTTCCCAGGATGCCTTTGAGAGGTGGGGAGTACCGGTACATGTACAACTGGCTATTATTCACCAGGAATCACGTTTTAAGCACGATGCCAAGCCCCCCCGGGGAAAGCTCTTTTGGTTTATTCCCTGGTTCCGTAAGTCATCCGCCTACGGCTATGCCCAAGCGCAAGATGCCACATGGGCGTGGTATAAACGGGAAACCGGTAGGCGTTGGGCCGACCGTAATGACTACGAAGATGCGGTCGATTTTATTGGCTGGTATGGGAGTGTCTCCCACAGCAAGCTCGGCATCTCGAAATGGGACGCATATAGACAGTACTTGGCCTATCACGAGGGCCAAGGTGGCTATAAGCGAGGAAGTTATAAACAAAAACCCTGGTTGACGAAGGTGGCCCGTAAAGTGGACAACAATGCCAAACGTTACCGAGCGCAGATCGCCAAATGCAGCGATTCTCTGGAACGAGGCTGGAGTCTTTGGCCTTTTTGACCTCCTGATTCAATGGGACCAGATGGCCCTAAAGATCTAACATCAGGCTCGCTAATATCATGTTGCGTTGATAGCTGTATCGATCAATATTGGAACTGTTATCTGTATGACTGTACTCCACTGCAAGCTGGAAACGATCCCAAAACCGTCGATTCAGCTCAATCCCCATACGCACCCGTTCATCCTTTCGGGTGATGGTTGTACCATCTGCCTCAAGATTCTCTTCATCGTAATCGCTAAGACGATAGCTGCCTGAGAGTTTCAGTTGCCAGTTCTGTAAAACCGGTTGTAAGTAATCGAGGTAGAGGCTATGCCGGGTGGGAGACAGACTGGTGAATGTGGTAACTGTCGCACTACCGTCTCGATCATTCAACTCTGGTTGGTAGTAGGTGCGAAACCGTGTATTTTCACGCATAGCCCATCTACCTTCAGTCCGCAGATCAAAGGCACTGCCTTCCAGTCCATCATTATCCTGATCCAATGACTGTATCGCTTTTAGTCGTACCCTGAATCTGAGTCCCAGCTCATTTGAGAGATTACGCCGGGCATTCAGTGATAGATTTGCACTACTAAGGTAAGGCTCCCCCCCCAAGGTCGAATAGGTCAAATATAAACCACTCTCATTATCCCACGCTTGCAATCTGAAACGCTTGTAGAGCCCCAGATTCACCTCTGTAAGACTATAATCGGACTGGCTGGTATAGAGATCACTAAACAGACTACCCCTGAACAATAGACCATCATGATGACTACCAATGAGTAGACCTTGGGTAAACCCAAATAACTCCAGCAGGGTATCAGACTCGTTGCTGGCAAGATTCAGGGAATCATTCTCCAGGGTTATATTGTCATCGTAGCCGAGCCCGACACTGAAAAAGGAGCTCCAGAAACTTATTTTTTTAGGCAAGGCAGCTAGTGCATCGTTAGCAAGTGTAACCAGCTTGATATCCTGGGTTGTATCGAGACATCGCATAAACCAATCACGTGCGCTATCGACATCGTTTTGCTTGCGCTTGACCAGACCAAGATTGTAATAGGCCAATGGTGCCATAGTGGGATAGTCGGCAGTCTTTTCGAAGGCCGTCTGGGCATCATGCCATCGCTCCAGGCGAAAATAGGTAACACCCAGATTATAGTAGAGCGCAGGCCGAGACATACCTTGCGATCTGGCTTGCTCGAACCACTCCATCGCTTGTACATATTCGCCAGATTTAAATGCTTGCATAGCCTGTTGGAATACCGTCTTTCCCTCATCGGCATGCAGGGTTGAAAGTAAACAGAGAGAGAGCATTATTGTCAGATAGATCCGTGACATGGTGAGCCTCACAAAAATACAACATCATGCCAGCACATCACTCATTTGATGTGCTGGCACCTTGTTAGCACAACTAGCAGCGAATGTTACTCCTTTCCCTGTTGATACTGTTGTCTCACATCTTGCATATTCTGCATATGATCATGGATCTCTTGTTGAACATCCTCAGCACTCTCTCTGACCTGTTCTCTAACCTGTTCCTGTGCTTCCTCTTGTGCGACCTCTACATTGTCCCGTGCTTGCTCACGGATGCGTCCCTGTTGCTCTTCTCGCAATTCACTTCGATCTCTGTCCCGGTCCCTTACTGCTTCATCGGAAGCCTTGTCAGCCTCATCCTTTTGGTATTCGTGACGTTTGCGAAGTCTATCCTGTAGCATGGCCTGGGGTATCTTGATCTCCCTGGTCACATCACTGGCCTGTTCCGTATCCAAATCGACTACTTCCATTGTCACTTCATCGAGTGAAGAGGCCAATGCTGAGGATACGAAAAATCCACTCAATATAAGCGCTGTCATTAAATGATACCTTTTCATACTTCTCTCCTTTTATTTAAATAAATATTGATGCCTTTCCTCGAGACGGTAGATTACCTGCCCTCCGTAACACAGATCTGAATGGGATACGGAATAGTCGTTCTCTACCTTCATGGCTGATCATTGCAATAATTTCACCACTCACCCCCTGGGAGGCCACAAGGCTCAGATTCAGTACGTTCCTACCCTTCACCAATCGATCTTGCCAGGTAATCTCATGCTGTGGAGGAAAACCTTCCATGACTACCCCAGGAGGAAGTAGAAGGGTAAAACCCACCTGTAGGAGATCATCATTTGCATTAAATACCAGACGAAGATCGCTTGGTTGTTCCACTGTCAGTACAACACTGGGCATGAGCAGTGCTTCTGGTGAATCTTGGTCCAGCCAGAATGTCGTAATTAACCAGATCAAAAGACCTGCAGTGACAGCACTGCTAAAACCCACGATAAAACCAAAATGGTTTTTTTTATCGGCCTTGCGTGCATGCTTGAACACCTGTTTGCGAAATCCAGGCCGTACTGGCGGAACAGGCAACTTTCGTAATCTTAAAAGTAATTCCTGTCTGGCTTGCAGCTCCAATTGACAGCTGGAACAAATCATCAGATGAGCTTCAATTTCGGCCCTGACCGGCAGAGTCACCGTTCTATCCAAGTACTCATTTAATCTTGATCTGATTGCATTACAGTTCATTTTTGCTGCCTCTCACTAGAAACACGTCCAATGCTACTGAAAGGTTCCCTGGTAAGGATGATACGTAATCCATCTCTAGCCCGGTGCAGACGTGATTTAAGTGTGCCGAGTGGCAGGTTGAGCACGTCCGTCAGTTCGGGCAGGCTGTAACCTTCTATGTCGTGCAGGATCAACAAAATCCGATGTGGTTCACTCAATTTAAACATGGCCTTACTAAGTAGATCCTGTATCTGCCAACGCGCATTGAGTTCCTCTGGATTTTCAGCATGATCGCGTAAATTATCGAGTTTTTCTGACGAGTCACGATCGATCAGATCAATAGCGGAGCGAGTGCTGCTTCGGTATCTGTCAATGAACAAGTTATAAAGTGAACGAGCCAACCAGGGCTTAAGATCCTCAATCTGTTGTAGCTGATCCTGTTTTGGATAGAGTTTTGTCAATAGCTCTTGTAATAGATCTTCCGCCTCATCCTGATTTGTGGTGAAACGGAATGCCAGTCGGTATAACTGATCGAAATAGGGCTCCAACAGTTGTTCAAAATTGCTACTCTCACGATATTTGAAGGAGAAAATATTCAAAGCTTCCTCAACTACTTATTCCTTAAAACTCCAAACTACTTAAGCTACCATTGTCACCTGGCACTCCATCAAGATGATATTAACGGTGTACCAGTTAGTATCCGGGAAAACTTACTTTTCAAAAAATTGTGTCAATACGGATTAAGGCTGAATCCAGGGTATACAATGACTTACTAGATTCAGGCATGTGCCGACATGACCAAGGTCGCAGTTTTTGTCCAGACACTACTTATAGTGTTGACTAATAAAGACTCGTTACAACATTTCCCTACAGTAGCTCTTAATGGATAACACGCTTATTGTGGGAAAAAGGTTCCACAAATTTTTTATTAAATATCAAATTACCTGTTTCTCAGGTGGATGGAGATCGTTTCCAGACAAGCCAGCAGGGTTGATTTCCATGGCTCTGAGTATAGAGTTGGCAGAGGAATGGTCAGCTATACTCGGCACTAAGCTATAGTAATTATTTGCTCAGCCAATACATGAGGGTATTTCAGAAAATTAATACTTTCTATTGAACCCACTCCATGGACCAATACTAAACCCATCACTAAACTGTTCCCGGTTTCAGTTGGATTATCCTCACATGACAGTTGGTAAAGGTTATGGATATTGACATAGCACTGAATGTTACAACCGCTATCCTCTTTATGGGGGTGCTTGGGCTGTTGCTCTCCTCCATGCTTGCGTTTGCCAACAAGAAACTCTGGGTATTCGAGGATCCACGTATCGATGATCTTGAGGGCATGCTACCTGCCACTAACTGCGGTGCCTGTGGCAATGCCGGTTGTCGACCTTTTGCCGAAGCCCTGATTTCCGGCGAGGTCACCCCCGCTCAGTGCACGGTCAGTAGCAGTGAAGCAATTGATGAAATTGCCGATTACCTGGGTGTTGATGCGGGAGATGTGGTTAAACGCGTCGCTCGGCTTGCTTGTGCGGGTGGTACTCATGTCGCCCGCATGCGCGCTCATTACAAAGGTCTTGAAAGCTGTCGAGCAGCAGCTGTTGTTTCAGGTGGGCCTAAGAGTTGCACCTGGGGCTGCATCGGATTGGCTGACTGTGCTGAAGTATGCGACTTTGATGCCATCACCATGGACCACCATGGCCTGCCGATCGTAGACGCTGCGAAATGCACGGCATGTGAGGATTGTGTGGATATCTGTCCAAAGGGGTTATTCTCCATCCACCCCGTGGATCGCCGTCTGTGGGTGGCATGCAAGAACCTGGAAGATGAAGATACAGCAGAAAACAACTGTGAAGTAGCCTGTACAGCCTGTGAGCGATGTGTGAAGGATTCACCCGAGGGACTGATCACCATTCAAGACAACCTGGCTGTGGTTGATTACAGCAATAACGGTTTCGCCTCACCGATTGCAACGGAGCGTTGCCCGACTGGGGCCATCGTATGGTTGGATGATGACAGGGGCCCGATAAAAGGTGTTAAAGCTAAGCGCATCGTACGCAATGAAGCGTTACCTCTATAAGCAGGTAGCCTCAGTGTTCGGTTTTGAGACTTTAGTTCGTTCAATGCAATTTAATAAACTAGAAGTCATAACCAGTAACTAGACAAGAGAAGTGTTCAATGTTTGGTAAAAAAGACGAGAAGACCTTCAAATACCCCGGTATCCGCATGGCAATGGATGGCAACGGCGCGGTGATTATGTGTGAGCGGGAGGCCTCCGATGCGGCTGGTGCTTACCCCATCACGCCCTCAACCCAGATGGGTGAATACTGGGCAGAAGAGACGGCCAAGGGCCATATCAACATCTCGGACCGATCACTGATCTTCATTGAACCTGAATCGGAACATGCGGCAGCGGCGGTCACCGCGGGCATGTCCATGACCGGTCTGCGTTCAACCAATTTCTCCTCGGCACAGGGCGTGGCTTTCATGCACGAATCCCTGTATGCCGCAGTCGGTAAACGTTTGCCTTACGTACTGAACATTGGGTGTCGCGCAATTACCAAGGCCTCATTGAATGTACACTGTGGTCATGACGACTATCACTGTATCGACGATACCGGTTTTTTCCAGGTATTTGCCAATAATGCCCAGGGTGCAGCTGACCTCAATCTGATTGGCCGAAAAATTGCCGAGCTCTCTCTGACCCCTGCTGCCGTTGCCCAGGACGGCTTCCTCACCACCCACCTGATTGAACCGCTGCAGGTACCGGAGCGTGAGTTGATCACTGAATATCTGGGTCGTCCGGATGATGAAATTGAATGCCCGACACCGGCCCAAAAGATGCTATTTGGTGAGACTCGCCGCCGTGTTCCCGCAATCTGGGACGTCGACAACCCCATGCTCTCCGGTTCTGTACAAAATCAGGATGCCTATATGCAGACCACTGCGTCTCAGCGTCCTTACTTCTTTCAGCATATCCCTGACATCGCTGACCAGGTGATGGATGAGTACTACGAACTCACTGGGCGTCGCTACGAGCGTATCGGTTGTTACAACACAGACAAAGCCGACTATGTCATCGTTGGTATGGGATCGATGATCGTACAGGCCCATGGCGTTGCCGATTATCTGCAGAAAACCCGTAAGCTGAAGGTCGGTATCATCGATATCACCATGTTTCGTCCCTTCCCCGGTGATCTCTTGGGCACCATCCTGAAAGGGAAAAAGGGTGTTTGTGTGCTGGAGCGCACCGACCAGCCGCTGGCAGAAGACCTGCCCCTGATGCGTGAAGTACGTTCCGTCGTTTCCAAGTGTATTGAAAACGGCCAGGCCGCTGCGACTAAGCAGACACAGCCTTACCCCAAATACAACAGCTATGGCAGCTTTGCCGATGCGCCACATCTCTACTCAGGTGCCTACGGCCTGGGCTCACGGGATCTTCAGCCTGAAGCATTGATTGGTGCCATTGAAAACATGTTACCTGAAGGTGAACATCGCAAGTTTTTCTACCTGGGTATCGATTTTGTCAGGGAAGCAAGCACACCCAAACAAGAGATCCATATCCAGAAGCTGCTTGAGGCCTATCCCGATATCGGTGACATAGCTGTACGCGGCTCTGAGAACCCAAATCTGATGCCCGAGGGTTCGATTACGGTTCGTATGCATTCAGTGGGTGGATGGGGTGCCATTACCACCGGCAAAAACCTGGTTATGACCCTCTATGATCTGCTCGGTTATGAGATCAAGGCAAATCCGAAATACGGTTCTGAGAAAAAGGGTCAGCCAACCACCTATTATCTCTCCGCAGCGCCTACACCGATACCGCTCAACTGTGAGTACCACTATGTCGATGTGGTGTTGAGTCCTGACCCGAATGTATTTGGTCACTCCAACCCTTTATCCGGCTTGAAGAAGGGGGGCACACTGATCATCCAATCCAACCTTGCCAGCACTGATGATGTGTGGGACTCCTTCCCCCGCTGGATGCAGCAGCAGGTCATAGAAAATGAGATCCATGTCTTCTATGTGGATGGCTTTAAGATTGCTCGTGAAGAGGCTTCCGATGCAGAGCTGCAACTGCGTATGCAGGGTAATGCCTTCCAGGGTGCCTTCTTTGCCGGCTCACCGCTGATGGAGATGTCAGGTCTGGATGAGAAGAAACTATTCTCCGCAATCGAGGACCAACTGGTCAGCAAATTCGGTAGCAAAGGCCGTCGTGTGGTGGAAGATAATCTGCGAGTGGTACGTCGCGGATTCGATGAGATTCATGAAATCACCAATAAGACGATTGGCTCATCCGCTCAAATGCCGGTCAAAAAAGAGCTGGGTATGCCTGTCATGCTCAAGCAGCTCCCTCAGACAGAGGGTGGCATCTCCGATGTGCACCGTTTCTGGGAACAAACAGGCAGCTTCTATGCCTCCGGCAAAGGTAATGACAACCTGGCGGACCCCTATCAAGCCCTGTCATTGATACCCGCCGCCACCGGCGTCTATCGTGATATGACCCAGATTCGTTTCGACTATCCGAAATGGGTGGCGGAAAACTGTACTGCCTGTGGTGACTGTTACACTGTCTGCCCTGACAGTGCCATACCGGGTCTGGTCAACACCGTCACCGATGTGTTTGCCACTGCCATCAACCACATTGAAACAGGTGGTCGTCCTACCCAGTATCTGCGACGCGAAAGCCGCAATGTGGAGAAGCGGCTGCGTGAATTATTGAACGAATCCGGTGAAGCCGCAGATGTACGCACCATGCTTGATCAGGCTGTACTGGAATGCATAGCTGCTGCCGAGATTGAGGATGATGCCCGTCCTGCGCTTGAAGAAGAGTTCGGCCTGTTCCTACAGTCCTTGGGTGAATTCGAATTTTCGGTTACCAAACCGTATTGGAACAACATGGAGAAGAAGAACAAAAACAGCGGTGGACTCTTCTCCATCACCGTCAATCCCTATACCTGTAAAGGGTGTATGGAGTGTGTCGAAATCTGTGAAGACGATGCATTGGTCGCCACCCATCAGGATGAAGCAGCCATTCAGCGACTGCGCAACGATTGGGACTTCTGGCTGGAACTGCCTACCAGCGACCCGTCATTCAACCGCATCGATGACCTGGATGAGAAGATTGGCGCCCTGCAGACACTGTTGATGGACAAGGCCAACTACAACTCCATGTCCTGCGGTGATGGAGCCTGCCTGGGATGTGGTGAGAAGACCATTATTCATCTCTTTACCGGTACCGTAACCGCACTGATGCAGCCACGGGTCAAACAGCAGCTGGAAAAGATCGACAAGTTGATCGAACAGCTGGAGCAGCATGTACGGCTGAAACTGGCTGCCGGCGTCGATCTGAGTAACGCAACTGCGATTGCCGAGGCTGCCTCGAATGACAGCGAAAGTGACCTGACTCTCTCCAACCTGAGCGACAATCTCGACAGCGGTCATGAGAAAACCGTGATTGATCGTGAATGGTTGCAGTGGGTGACCCAGTTGCTGGATGAGCTGCGTGACCTCAAATGGCGCTATGCCGAAGGCACCAGCAAGAACGGACGTGCTGAGATGGGCATTGTCAACGCAACGGGTTGTACCTCCGTTTGGGGTTCCACCTATCCCTATAACCCCTACCCTTTCCCCTGGGCCAGCCACCTGTTCCAGGACAGCCCATCGGTTGCCATGGGTCTCTTCGAAGGACATATGTGCAAGATGGCGGATGGCTTTTCCGCCATCCGCAAAGCTGAGCTGGAACTGGCCGGCAAATACAACCTGGCCGAGCATGAAGACTTCTTCAAGCAGTTCAGTTGGAAACAGTTTACCGATGATGAATGGCTGCTGTGTCCGCCAGTTGTCTCCATAGGCGGTGACGGCGCAATGTACGATATCGGTTTCCAGAACCTTTCCAGGGCGCTTGCCTCGGGCATGCCCATCAAGGTACTGGTACTCGATACCCAGGTCTATTCCAATACCGGTGGACAAGCTTGTACTTCAGGCTATATCGGCCAGGTGGCAGACATGAGCCCCTACGGCAAAGCCTGGAAGGGCAAGGAAGAGATCCGCAAGGAGGTCTCGTTGATCGGTATCGCCCACCGTACGACCTATGTCCTGCAGAGTACCATCAGTAACATCACCCATCTGTTGGAGGGTTATATCGATGGATTGAACAGTCGTCGTCCGGCACTGTTCAACATCTATGCAGTCTGCCCGCCAGAGCATGGAATCGGTGATGATATAGCCTCTCAGCAATCCAAACTGGCCGTGGAGTCACGCGGTTATCCGCTGATGAAATATGATCCGGATGCCGGTGAAAGCATAGAGGAATGTATCGACCTGGAAGGCAATCCGGCGATGGATGATGATTGGCCAATGTACAACATCAGCTATCAGGATGAGAAAGGCAAGGAGTGCAAACTGGAAGTCCCCATGACCTTTGCAGACTTTGCTGTTACCGAGGGCCGTTTCCGTAAGCAGTTCCGTACAGCACCGCCGGAGACCTGGAATGACAACATGGTACCGATGCACGAATTCCTGGACTTTGACGAAGATGATCGTGACGGTAAATTCCCGTACATCTGGGGTGTCGATGCCAAGAATCGCTTGACGCGCATCATCTGTGCCAAAGAGATCGCCCTCTCTTGTGATGAGCGCCGTCAATTCTGGCGTCAACTCAAGGGTATTGCCGGCGAACTCAATAAAGTGGATGTGAATGCCTTGGTAGACCAGGCCAAGGTCGATATGGCCAATCGCCTCAGTTCTACACTGCTTTCGATGGCAGCCAGTGGTAATGCCGGGGCATTGGCAGGTTCAATCTCGGCAAATGGCGCCGGTGCCGGCGCTATGGCTTCAGATGCAGGTGGCGGTGGTGAAGCGGGTGATTATGAACCGGTATGGATCGAGACCCCGGAGTGTACCGCTTGTGATGAGTGCATCGATATTAATCCAAAGATCTTCAGCTATAACGATGATAAGAAGGCGATTATCGTCGATGCCAAAGCGGGCCACTTTAAGGACATCGTCAAGTCGGCGGAGAAATGCACTGCCGGCTGTATACATCCCGGTACACCCTGGAATCCATCGGAGAAGGATTTGGATAAGTGGGTCAAGCGTGCGGCCAAATACCAATAAGCATGTTGGCAAAAGCAATGATTGCTGACAGAACACGCTTTTCATCAAACGGGTGGATCGTCAGATCCACCCGTTAACCGAGTCTGAATGATATGGGACTTCTCAACCTGCTGTTTGGGCTGAAAAGCTTCACCCACGGCATCCATCCGCCCTACCATAAGGATACGGCGGACAAACCGATACGCCGTCTCCCTTTTCCAGTGGAATTGGTATTACCGCTGGATCAACATATAGGTAAACCAGCCATCCCTATGGTCCGTAAAGGACAGGAAGTGGTACGTGGGGAGCTTATTGCCAAGGCGGATGGCAATTTCTCTGTACCCATACACGCCCCTGCAACCGGCCGGGTAAGGGTGATCGAGTTAATGCCGACTCCCAAGGGCCCAAAATCCAACGCTATCGTGTTGGATGTGTATGAGGGATCCACTCAGGAGGTCCTGTGGGGACAACCCCAGGAGATGAGCGACCTCACCCAGCAGGAGATCATTCATGCGATTCAGGATAGCGGCATGGTGGGGCTGGGCGGGGCCGCCTTTCCTTCCCATATAAAGATGATGATACCCGAGGGTAAGCAGGTCGATACCCTGATTATCAATGGCTGTGAGTGCGAGCCCTATCTGACTTGCGATCACCGTATCATGCTCGAGTATCCGAAACAGTTGTTGAGGGGTATACGTTATGCGATGCGGGCATCTGGCACCAGCCAGGCCATCATCGGCATTGAAGACAATAAGATGGATGCCGTCGAAGTGTTGCGGAGTCACCTCTCAAAGGGCAGTCCAGTACGGGTCGAGGCGGTAGAAACCAAGTATCCGCAAGGCTCCGAGAAGATGTTGATTAAATCGCTACTCGACCGTGAAGTACCGGCTGGCGGGCTACCGGCCGATGTTGGTGTGGTTGTCAATAATGTGGGCACCCTGGCAAGCCTTGGGCAACTGCTTCCCGAAGGCCAGGGATTGATTGAGCGTGTCATTACTGTTGCTGGCCCGGGGGTTGTCAAACCCGGCAACTACATGGTCCCTCTGGGAACACCGATAAGCCATATTTTGCAGCAGGCAGGCTATGAAGGATCCCGTACTGAATTTATTTTAGGTGGGCCGATGATGGGACCGGCAGTCTCTGCCATGGACACACCCATCACTAAGGGGACTTCCGGTCTGCTGGTGCTCAACGAGCCCTCAATTGAGGAGGAGAGCCATAGAATCTGGCCTTGTATTCGATGTGCACGTTGCGTCTATGCCTGTCCAATGCACCTCAACCCCTCTATCCTAGGGCAAATGGCCGCCAAACGTAAATATGAAGAGATGGCCCAGGAGTACCACCTCAACGACTGCTTCGAATGTGGTTGTTGTTCTTATGTATGTCCTTCCAACATACCACTTGTACAATATTTTCGGATTGCCAAGGCGATCAACAGAGAACAGGCAGTATGAGCAAGAAACCCACAATTGAACTACGTACGTCACCCCATGCACATGCGGGTGACGATGTTGTGAGGATCATGCGCAATGTGATCTATGCCCTACTTCCAATATGTGCATTTACCATCTGGGAATTTGGATTGAGTGCTCTCGCTCTACTCATCGTGGTAACGGTTACCTGTCTGTTGAGTGAGCGTCTATTCAATCGCCTGAATGATTCAGCCAGCAGCTTGAGTGACTGGTCAGCCACCATAACAGGTTTATTACTGGCGCTGACCCTTCCACCGGGTTTTCCCCTTTGGATGGGTGCAGTAGCCGGATTTATAGCCATCGCCCTGGGCAAAGCCCTGTTTGGTGGTCTCGGCATGAATGCAATGAATCCTGCACTGATCGGCCGAGCCTTTGTGCAGGCAGCCTTTCCTGTAGCCATTACCACCTGGACACCCGCTTTTTTCGAGGACCGGTTCAGCCAATTTATTCCCACAACCCTGACCCCCCCTTTTCTCCAGTCACCCACCATCGGAGAGTGGGTTGAAACAGTCAACATTGATGCCTTCAGTGGGGCAACACCCTTGGCACTGCAAAAATTTGAGGGTGTACAAACGGACATCATGGATATGTTGCTAGGCACAACAGCAGGATCTGCCGGTGAAACATCCGCACTGTTGATTCTGGTCTGTGGACTCTACCTGGCCGCACGCAATATGCTCGACTGGCGTATTCCTGTCATGGTGATGCTGGGTGCGGCATTGACTGCGGGCGTCTTTTTTCTCATCGATCCAGTGCGTTACCCCGATCCACTGTTTGTGCTTTGCTCCGGTGGTCTGATGCTTGGGGCCTGGTTCATGGCTAGCGATATGATAGGTTCCCCTGTTACCCCGCTGGGAATCATCATCTATGGCCTGATGATTGGTATCATTACCGTTATCATCCGTCTTTTCGGCGGCCTTACCGAGGGTGTGATGTATGCCATTCTTCTGGGCAATGCAGCCACGCCACTGATCGACCAGATCACCCAGCCCCGTGTCTTCGGTCAGCAGAGGGCAAGTAAATGAGCACCCCCGAAGCTGAAGTCATAAAACCGGCGACACCTGCCGGTCCCATGATCCGTACATTGATGGGTATTGCCATGTTATCGGGCTTTCTGGTGGTACTCACCTACCAACTGACAAAGCCGATGATCGAGGAAAATCAACGCAGGGCTATTGAAGCGGCTGTCTTCCAGGTCATCCCCGGCGCTGTTGCGCGAAAGGACTTTGTGATCAATGAGTCCGGCGTTGTTGCTGTCACTGCGGAAAACCCAGCTAAGGGTCTTCTGATCTACGCGGGCTACGATAGTGAAGGTCGACTGAAGGGTATTGCTGCCAAAGCCGCTGCACAGGGTTATGCAGACATGATCTATCTACTCTACGGTTATGATCCAGTCTGTCAATGCATCCGTGGAATCAAGGTGTTGAAATTGGCAGAAACCCCTGGGTTGGGTGACAAGATCATCACAGATCCCAATTTTGTAGCCAACTTCGATGCACTGGAGACCCGACTAGCCGATGATGGCAAAACACTGGCTAATGAAATTGTCACCGTTAAACATGGCACCAAACAGCATCCCTGGGAAATCGATGCCATCTCTGGCGCCACAATTTCCTCAAAGGCAGTGGGAAAAGCGTTAAACCAGTCGGCTCAACAGCTATTACCTGGCATCGCCCCTCATCTGAAAAAAATGATGGAAGAGCGTTTTATTATGCATGAAGCGGAGGTAACCCATGAATAAGCATGTATTCAGCCTGTGCTTGATTTCAATATTCACGCGGGTTTGTAGTGCCCAAAAAACCCACAAACCACAATCTAAATGAATTGACCATGGCTAAAAAAGAGAACAACGTCATCACCTGGGACACCTTCAGTGAAGGTCTGTGGCATGACAATCCGGTGTTTGTCATGTTGTTAGGCATGTGCCCGGTACTGGCAGTGACCAACTCGGCAATCAATGCTCTGGCCATGGGGCTTGCCACCACATTTGTACTACTTGCCTCCGGCACACTGATCTCCCTGCTCCGTCACAGCATTCCCAAGCAGGTGCGAATCGCCACTTACATCGTGATCATTGCCACCTTCGTTACCATCGTCGACTACACCATCCAAGCCATCTCCCTCGATCTCTATAACGCATTGGGTGCTTTTATTCAGCTGATTGTGGTGAATTGTATGATTCTGGGTCGCGCCGAAGCCTACGCCTCAAGAAACCGGCCCATGAAAGCGGTGGTCAACGCCCTTGGAATGGGCATTGGTTTTACCTTCGCCCTGCTCTGTCTGGGTGTGGTACGTGAAATCCTCGGTGCCGGCAGCCTGTTTGGTTTTGATCTTTTCGGACCCCGTTTCGAACCCTGGGTAGTCATGGTGCTTCCAGCGGGTGGTTTTCTTGTCCTCGGGGCATGGCTGTTGCTGTTTGAATGGCTGAAGCAACGCAAAGAGCGAGCAGAACTTGAGCCTGTGGCGGAAACAAGATGATAAATTTTGAATTGATATTTTTGAATTTTGAATTGAATGTGTGTGAAGCGCACACACTGCCTATGAATAAAAAAAGAGATGAGCAAAGTGAACTCACTCATTCAATATTCAAATTACAAAATACAAAACCTGGAACAAAGTAACATCACCCATGGCAACAGAAACACTCAGCTTCATCTTTCTCAATGCGGTGCTGGCAAACAATTTCGTTTTAGCACTCTTTCTCGGTCTTTGCCCATTTCTGGGTGTTTCCGGCAAACTCAATACCGCCCTTCCGATGGGATTGGCGACAATGTTCGTGATGTTGGTGAGTTCAATCTGCGCCTACCTGATCAATACCGTTTTGGTCTCATTTAATATCGAATTCCTGCGTTTGATTGCCTATATCGCAGTTATTGCCAGTGCTGTACAGCTGGTGGAGATGACACTGAAAAAGTTCTCCCCCGGTCTGTTCCGTTCTCTGGGTATCTTTCTGCCTCTGATCACAACCAACTGTGCAATCCTCGGTCTGGCACTGTTTCAGACTTTCAAGGAGTACGACTTCCTGCAATCCCTGGTTTATGCCCTGGGTGCGGGAACAGGCTTTATTCTGGCAATTCTGTTAATGGCCGGTCTGAGGGAAAAGCTGGAACTCTCAACCATGCCCAGCATTACCCAGGGTGCTGCAGTCAGTCTGATGCTTGGC
Source organism: Candidatus Thiodiazotropha sp. (ex Codakia rugifera) (assembly GCA_025656675.1). Lineage (GTDB taxonomy): Bacteria > Pseudomonadota > Gammaproteobacteria > Chromatiales > Chromatiaceae > Thiodiazotropha. Next base: position 22,342 of record JAHXHN010000012.1, on the reverse strand, counting down.
GGACTCCTCTCTCTCTCTTTCATGGGTTTCGCCGGCCTTGGAGGCTAGCTGGGATTGACACGATGATCGATTATCTTATTGCCATGACTCTAATTCCCATCTTGCTGCTCGGTTGGCTGATTGTGCAGTCAATCGCACGGCGATTCGCTAAACTGCATCCAGAACTAGGCCCCCCCAGGGAAGAGGGTGCGGGCTGTGGAAAAAGCTGTCTGTGCAGTGGTAGCAGCTGCCAACGTCAAGGAGACCACCTCAGAGGTTAAAAACAATGAATGAGCCATCTAATCAATCCAAGAGCCGAGGACAAGCGGTGAATGAGCAAATAATCTGGTTCGAAAATCTTAAGATGCATGATGTTGACCAGGTTGGCGGTAAGAATGCGTCCTTGGGAGAGATGATCAGTGGCCTTGCCGATGCGGGTGTCAGTGTCCCTGGTGGTTTTGCAACTACCGCACATGCCTTTCGTGAGTTCTTACGCCATAACCATCTCGCAGAACGGATTGATCCACTGTTAAAACAGTTGGATGTAGAGGATGTGACGGCCTTGGCTGAAGCAGGTAAGAGAGTACGCGAGTGGGTTATTGAGGCCCCTTTCCCTGAAGCGCTGGAAAATGCAGTCACAGCAGCCTATAAAAAACTCACCGGCAATGCCGCCCAACCTCCCTCGGTAGCTGTTCGCTCATCAGCAACAGCGGAAGACTTGCCTGACGCCTCTTTCGCAGGTCAGCAGGAAACCTTCCTCAATGTGCAGGGCCTGGATGATGTCATGATCGCGATCAAGGAGGTATTTGCTTCCCTCTATAACGATCGCGCCATTTCCTATCGGGTTCATCAGGGATTCGCACATGAAGAGGTTGCCCTGTCCGCAGGCATTCAACGCATGGTGCGTTCTGATATCGGTTCCGCTGGGGTTATGTTCACCCTGGATACGGAATCGGGTTTTAAGGATGCTGTTTTCATCACCAGCTCCTATGGTCTGGGCGAGACCGTTGTACAAGGTTCAGTCAATCCAGATGAATTCTATGTGCATAAGGGAAATGTAGAAGCGGGACGACCCGCAATCTTACGCCGTAATCTGGGTAGCAAGGCGATCAAGATGGTATACGGTCAGGCAGGCGAAGAGCGTGTCGTGACTGTCGATGTACCAGAGCAGGAGCGTCGACAATTCTCCCTGAGCGGTGAACAGATAGAGAGCCTGGCGCAGATGGCGATCACCATTGAGAAACACTATCAGCGTCCAATGGATATCGAATGGGGACTGGACGGTAGTGATGGTCAGCTCTATATCCTGCAGGCTCGACCTGAAACCGTGGAGAGTCGTGTTGATGCCACATCGGTGGAACGCTTTAAACTGGAAGAGAATGGTAACGTGTTGGCTCAGGGCAGAGCGATAGGTCAACGCATCGGTAGCGGTGTTGCGAAAATCATCCACAATGCCAGTGAAATGGCCAAGGTAGCAGCAGGAGATGTGCTGATCACCGACATGACCGACCCGGATTGGGAGCCTGTCATGAAACGCGCCTCAGCGATTGTGACCAATCGTGGCGGACGTACCTGCCATGCGGCAATCATTGCCCGTGAGTTGGGTATCCCTGCCGTGGTTGGCTGTCATGATGCCACCGAATCTCTGATTGAGGGTCAGGAGGTAACCGTATCCTGTGCCGAAGGTGACGATGGCTATATCTATGAAGGTTTACTGAAGTTTTCAATCACCCATGGCGATGTCACCAGTTTACCTGAACCGCCAGCCAAGATAATGATGAATGTAGCCAATCCCAGCCGCGCATTTGCTTTCAGTCGCATCCCTAATGCCGGTATCGGTTTGGCACGTCTGGAGTTCATCATCAATACCACCATTGGTGTACATCCCCGTGCACTGATGGAATTTGACAAACTACCCGCTGAAATCAAATCCACTGTACAGGAGCAGATCAATGGCTACGAGGATCCGGTCAGTTTCTATGTGGATAAGCTGGTAGAGGGTATATCCACGCTGGCTGCAGCCTTTAATGGCAAATCTGTGATTGTTCGTATGTCCGATTTCAAATCGAACGAATACGCCAATTTGATCGGTGGCAAGCTCTACGAACCTGAAGAAGAAAACCCGATGATCGGATTTCGCGGCGCCTCACGCTATATTTCAGAGAGCTTCAGACCCTGCTTTGAACTGGAATGCCAAGCATTGAAACGGGTCCGTGAGGAGATGGGGTTCAGTAATGTGGAGATCATGATTCCCTTCGTGCGCACCCTGGAAGAAGCCGCAGGGGTTATCCAACTGCTTGAAGAGAATGGGCTGAAACGTGGCGTAAATGGGCTAAAGGTCATCATGATGTGTGAATTGCCATCCAATGCGGTGCTGGCCAAGGAGTTTCTGGAGTACTTCGATGGCTTTTCCATTGGCTCAAACGACATGACCCAATTGACTCTGGGACTGGATCGAGATTCAGGTCTGGTTGCCAAAAGTTTTGATGAACGCAACCCGGCAGTGAAGAAAATGCTCAGCATGGCCATACAGGCCTGTAACGATGCTGGCAAGTATGTCGGTATCTGTGGCCAGGGGCCCTCGGACTATCCCGATCTGGCTGAGTGGCTGGTTGAACAGCGTATCGCCAGCATTTCGCTGAATCCGGATACGGTGGTTGATACCTGGCGACTTTTGGCTAATTTAAAAGGCTGAACATTCAGATAGGGTGCGGCAGAGCCGCACCCTATGCATTCATCATTAGTCAGGTGCGGTCCTGTCGCACCAATATTTGCCCAAGCGCCATTCCTACGTATATGAATACCATGCAGTCTATCTGATGAAACGGACCATTTTCTTTCTTGCAGACCACACCGGCATTACTGTCGAGGCGATGGGACGCTCGCTATTGAGCCAATTCGACGGTTTCAAATATGAAACAGTTCATTGGCCATTTATCGACACCCTGGAAAAAGCCAGGCGTGTCGCAGAACGTATTAATCAGACCACCATCGAATCCGATGAAAAACCGATCGTATTCACCACCCTTGTCGATCCCAGAATACGTGACTATTTCAAGAAACTGGATGTCCCGGTGATGGATTTCTTCGAGTCATTTACCAACCGACTTGAAGAGGAATTGAGCCTACCCTCCTCCCACGCATTAGGCCGTTATCACACAACTGACAATAACAGAGCCTATGATCGACGCATCCATGCAGTCAATTTTGCGCTGAACAATGATGATGGGGCAGTGACAAAAAACTACACCACTGCCGACCTGATCCTGGTCGGTGTATCACGGGTAGGTAAAACACCTACTTGTCTGTTTCTTGGCCTTCAACATAGCGTTCTAGCCGCTAATTACCCGCTGACGGAAGATGACTTGTATAACGACCTGCTCCCAAAAACATTAAATACTTATCGGGAAAAGCTGTATGGCCTGACTATCGATCCTCTGCAACTGCAACGCATCCGACAGGAACGTCGTCCTGATCGTCGCTACTCTTCCCTTGAACAGTGTAAGATGGAGATCAAATTGGCTGAAGATCTGTATAAGCACTATAAAATCCCCTATCTGGACACCACATCAATGTCTATTGAGGAGATATCAGCTCGGCTATTACAGCACATCAACCGTGCTGCCACGGTACTGAGCTAACCATCCAATTTCTCCATAATTCAATAATGCCGGTGGTAGATCAACGCAAGTTCGGGTAAGTTTCTCAGCATGAATGCTGATAAATAACCCGGCAGCCTGATATGTGGCATTCAGGGCATGCTTGAAGCCCCTATTGAATTGAGTTAGATAAAGGTAGGCGCACATCGGCTGAATGCAGCATATTGGGTTGCCGGATTAATAGCGACACACTGATAAAACGGGACTATACTTAGCCAGCTTTTTTCATGAAAGCTTCCTATTATCCCAATATTAATTAAACACCCTATTTCCTTAAAAGTACTGGCTTTTTATCTGTGATCAACTGGCTCGCACGACTCTTTCGCAAGGCACCTGTACCCATTGCCATCAAGTGGACGATCTACATCGGTACACTGATAACGCTGGTAATGGGGGTACTCGGCTGGTTCTTGATTACCCAACAGACCAGTTTTCATATGCGCGAAGTTAATGGGTTCGGTGAAGTTTTGGTAGAGCAGCTGGCCCATTCGGCCAGTGAGCCTCTGCTCGCTGACGACCAGTTCAATCTCCAGGGACTGGTCAGCCGGCAGACCCAGAACGACAATGTGGTCGGTGCCGCCATCGTCCCCACAGACAAACCCTGGATTACCTCAGGTAACGTCCCTCATCAGCTACCCAGTTCAGATGATCTCTATCCGATGACCTGGGCGTGGCGTGACCCGGAAAACAACAGACATCTTGCCATCACTTTTTTCAGTCCCATCAATTTCCGGGATGTCATTGCCGGTCATGCAATGATTACACTCGATCGAGAATTTCTCGATCGCAATCAAAAGCGGACCATCGGTATCATCAGCTATGCCACCTTTGGTCTGATCCTCATAGCAGCAATTCTCTCTTATGTGCTGAGTAAGCGTCTGAGTCGTCCAATTACACTGCTCGCCCAGGCAGGGCAACGAACGGAAGCGGGACTCCTTATCAGCCCGATGGACGAAGAGCGCCACGATGAAATCGGCCAAGTGTACGCTCATTTCGATCGTATGAGCGCTGGACTCTTGGAAAAACGCCAGGTTGAGGCTGCTCTGTCACGCTATGTCTCTCCAATTGTGGCAGAAAAAATATTATCAAATCTATCCCAACCCCGTCTCGCCAATCAGGAGATGGAAGGTAGTGTGTTGTTCTGTGATATAGTCGGATTCACTCAGCTCTCTGAGGATCTGCCAGCCGACGAAGTAGCCTCCCTGCTCAATCTCTATCTTGGTGCCATCGCTGATTCTGCACATCGCTGCAGGGGTGTCGTAGATAAATTCATTGGTGATAGTGCGATGATCCTGTTTGGTGTCCCGGAAGCTGACAAGGAACATGGTCAACAGGCAATCCGCTGCGCCTGGCTGATCCAAGCCATGGTACGACATATCAACAAGCAGCGCAGGCAAGTGGGCAAAGAGCCTATCATGTTGCGTATCGGTATCAACAGCGGCACTATGCTCGCTGGTAATATCGGTATTCCTGATCGATTGGAATATACTGTAGTTGGCGATACCGTAAACCTCGCCTCTCGCCTTTGTGGCGCGGCTCCTGCGGATGGCATCATGATGAGCCAGACCTCAGCTGAATTCCCCGGTGTGGCCGAGATGGTCGAACTGCATAGACAACCAGCGCTGAAGATACGTGGCAAAAAAAATCTAGTCACCCCTTCCATAGCGGGAACACCATCGAGAGAATTTGGTCAATGGTTGATGCGTACCATGGCCTATATCCTAAAAAAACAGGTTCGATGAAACTGCTTCAAAGACTCTTCACTGTTTCTCTCATTCTGCTGCTGCTCAACGGCTGCCAATTGATTGAAACCAAAAAAGCCCCTGAACCTGTCGATGATAACGTACTGAATAAAAGCCGGCTTCTGGTCGCTAAAGGACGCTATGGCGAGGCCATTCGACTACTCGATCATGCCCGTATTAATAATAATAAGCCAAATCATACCTATGATGATGAGCTCAGGAGTATCAGAAGTCAGCAGAAGACATTGGAAGAGGAGCTGACCGATCAACTACTGATCAGCAACACCTCGGCCCTGAAGAATCAACTGCCGATATTGACAAAACTCTCACAAGCCAGTCCTGAAACACCACACTATTATCAACTGCTGCAAGAGACCCGCAAGCAGTTGGAAAGCATGCAGCAAGCCCTCTCAGAGTGCGCCTGGCGGCACTTTAAAAGGAATAATGCCCTGGCCAAGGATTGCCTGACTATCGCTTTGTCACTTCGTCAGGACAAGGCAGATCAGAATCTGATGGAACATCTCCTGAAAGAACAGAAACAGCATAAAGTAGCGGTTGCCACCCAGGAAAAAGCAGTCCGTGAGCAAAAATGGAAACAGCGCATCGATAAACACCTCGCAGATGCAAAACGGCTCACGGAAAGCGGACAGCTGAAAGACGCCAGGAAGGCCCTAAAATTGGTCCTGAAAGAGTCACCAAACAATGAAGCTGCAAAAAAGCTGCTCTCGGAGGTCAATGGCCGATTGGATAAGTACATTGAGAACCTACTACTGGCCGGAGACCGTCTCTATAGAGACGGGGAACTCGAAAGTGCCAAGGCAACTTGGCGGGCGGCTCTCGCACTCGATCCTACGGACGAGCGGGCCAGGGAGAAAATTCAGCGGGCACAACGTGTACTGGATAATCTGGAGAACCTGCGAAAAACTCACTGAAATTCTATAAGTACTTCTCAAGATATTGATTTTTATAAATAATTAGTATCCATTATCATCCTCTACTAATAACCGGCAGCATAAAATATTAGTTGATCTATCGCTCACCTTTAAAATCTAATCCGCTCTATAAAGTTAAAATGCCCTGTGTAAAGGGTGGCTCCTGTGTATCGATCCGTTATAATCGCGCCCGGCAATGCCCTTCTGAAACGCCGCCTGTGACTTTTCCGTCATCACTGCGTGAAGACCAGCTGCTGTACTGAATCCCGACAAGCTGTCAGGATCACTGTCGTTTTAGATCCCTGTTGGGTAACAGATTTCAGATACTATGACCAGAGAGACAACACCGTTTAGTACTCCGATGAAGCATCTGACGCTATGCCTGTTCGTTGGCCTCTTTACCATGCTGCTCACTCTTCCTGCACAATCCCGGGAGTGGTTACCTGAAAGTCCGGTCTCTTTTTACGAAATGGAGACAACAAAGCGCTCATGGTCCCTCAATCCACAGTCTCGTTACGCTGGCCTGACCGCTTCGTTTGACACGACTCAGGAAACAGAACCTGCGGAAAGACCCTATGGATTCGGTAGAGAGTTAAATGACACCAGTCCTGCTGACTTTCCTGGTCTGACACATGACGCCGCCTACTTCTTCGGTTACCAGTTTTTCATCGTAGGACTGCTCTATGTGATGCCGGAAAATATCTCTGCCTGGAGCGAAGAGCAAAAAGAGGAGTACACCTTCGAAAAGTGGTGGGACAATGTCTCACATCCTCGCTGGGATCCGGATGAGTGGTATATCAACTATATACTACACCCCTACTGGGGCATGACCTACTATACCCGTGGCAGAGAGCGAGGACTGACCGAAGCGGGTGCTTTTTGGTTCTCTTTTACCCTCTCATCAATCTATGAATTTGGATTAGAGGCCCTGTTTGAGCCAGTGTCTGTGCAGGATGTCATCTTCACCCCGGCAGTCGGCTCCCTTTTGGGGTGGTATTTTGAGGGAACCCGCCGTGAAATCAAGAGCCAGACCAGCTTCAGCTTTTGGGATAAAACCATCCTCATTACCACTGATCCCCTCGGCACCCTCAATACCATGGTGGACAATCTATTTGGTGTTGGCGTTGAGAGTGAGCTGGAAATGCGCTCTTTCTACCAGAGTCCAAATTTCACCCATTTGGAAGTACCTGCCTTGAACGACCCCTATGCGGAACATAGCAACCCGGTTGTAAAAGACTATATCGGAGTTCAACTTACTCTTCACTGGCACTGAGAGTAGAGAAAAGTGCATAGACAACATAGAGACCCGAATAGCTTACCGGTCAAAGAATCGCCTTAGGGTCTGTTAACACTTATCGGATTCGCCGGAACATCCATATCGCCAGAGCCAGGAACATGAGTAAGGGAAAACAGGCGGCAAACAAGGCATTCATCGAATAGACCACGGCCATATAGGAGAAGGCCCGATTCAGTAAATAGAACACAATACCCAACATGGCGCCGACGAATACCCGCTGACCGATACTGACACTACGCAAGGAACCGAATACAAAGGGTATACTCAGAAACAGCATGACCAAGGTCACCAGAGGGGCTGTCAACTTGCCCCAGAAGGCCACCTCATAATTCACCGCAGCCTGACCATTGTTCTTTAAATAACCGATATAACGCCATAGATCCCAAGCAGCAAGCATGTGAGGTTTCACGGTCAGCACATCGAGCGTTGAAGGCTCCAGTTGAGTTTTCCACACTCGACTCGGCATGCTGTCAACACTGATCCGCTCATGACTGAAATCACTCTGCTCCACCTCCTGCATAACCCATTCATCCTGTTGATAACGAGCACGCTCGGCATGAATTGCCCGGTCCAGCCTGGCATCTTCACCATATTCGTATATGGATATATTGGCCAGCTGGGCATCGGGAAGAATTTGCCGGATATTGATGAAGGTATTGCCATCTCGTGACCAAAAACCGTAACGGGTTTTTAAAGTGATCTGATCAGACAACGCTTCCATTTTCATACGTTGCGCCTGCTGCTCAGCTCGTGGTGCTAAATATTCACCGACCAATACCACTACCGATAAGACCAAAAGACCCGCTTTGAGCACCGAAATCACGATCCGGGTGATTGATACTCCTGCAGCACGCATCGCCATGAGCTCCGAGTTTCCTGCCAGGATACCCAGTCCAATCAAACTCCCAAGTAAGGTAGCTAATGGAAATAATTCATAGCTGTAACGAGGCATACCCAGGAGAACATAGGTATAGGCCATAGCGGTGGTGTAACCACGCTCCACCTCTTCCAATTCTGAAACCAGTTCGAAGAAGCCGATCAATACCAGTAACAGGGCAAGCACTGCAATCACACCCGCTAAAACAGCACCGCCGATATAACGATCGAACAGGGAAATCATACCCCACTCCCAAAAAAATTCCGGCGTGCTCGTCTATAAAGATAAGTGTCTGGAATCAAAAGCAATAGCCCAACTATTGCCAGTGTCAGATGAACCCACCAGACACCCAGCCATTCCGGTGTTGTCCCAGCCACCATCCAGTTCTCTGCCACGCCTTGCAGACTCAGGTAGAGGGTATAGAGGACAAAGGCAAACACCAAGCGGCCAAACGGTCCCTGACGTGGCATGGAGCGACTCAATGGCAGGCTTAGCAAGGCAAATACCAGTAACCCGAGGACCTGCGCTATCCTGACCTGAAACTCCGCACGGTCTGAGATTGATTCGGAATTAAGCAGTGCATAGCTTGAGAGTGACTTGCGAGTGATCTTTACAACAGACCCTTCGGATGTCTTGATTCGCAACCCATAACGTTCGAACTCACTGACCCGATAATCGGCATGTCCCGGTGTGCCTTCATGCCTGAATCCGTCCTCCAACACCAGATAACGGTCACCAGATTCTTCATCAATGCGTTGGTATCCATGCTTCGCACTCACCAAACTCAATACACCTTCTTTACGCTGCTGTACGAAGATGTTGCGCATGCGTCTTTGTTCACTGGCAATCGACTCAACATACAGTACCAGATCACCCTGGCTGTATTCGTTGAAACGTCCTGCACTGATTCCTGCCAATTCAGTCGCCTGGCCGCTCTGTGTACTCATCAGTTCCGCACTAAGTTGACTCGCCCAGGGTTGTACTATGAGCGATAGCCAACCGGTTAACAGCGCCACCGGCGCGACCACAAGGATCAGTGAACGATAGAGACGAAACCCACCTATACCGCATGATTCCAGAGCAACCATCTCGCTGTCACGATACATTCGTCCAACTGCATACAACACAGCAAAGAAGAAAGCGGGTGGTATCAGGCGAGAGACATAGACAACCATCTGCAAACCGAGTGCCTGGAAAAGTAGATTGGTATTTAAATCACCAGATGCCACCTCTTTCAAAAGCTTGATGAAACTGTTACTCAGCATAATCAGAACCAATACCAGCAGAATGGCCAGTAATGCCTTCAGCACTTCTTTCAGCAGGTAACGGTCAATTAGTGTGATCAAAACTCAGTTCCTAGAATATTTTCGCCATACCGATCAACATTTGACCTACCGGCCGTCACCGGCCGATTTCGTTGTCCAGTATGGTATTTACAGCCCTTCATAGCGATCAATTTATACGTTACGCTGCACTAGATGTTAAATGGTTATTGTTTCGGTAAACTTAATCATATCGATCACTACAGGCTAGGCAATCGCTATGATCCTGACAATTACAGGTTCCTAGTGTATATAAAACAGTAATATTCCTGTCTATCCTACAGAAAACCAACCACCAACAAGAAACAGTGAGGCCATCCCGTCCATGGAATACAGCATAAAATCCGGTGACCCTACCAAGCAACGTACCGCATGTCTGATTGCCGGGGTTTTCTCCAAACGCCAACTTTCGCCATTGGCGCTGCAGCTGGACAAAGCAAGCAAGGGCTTTCTTCAAGGCATTCTAAAACGTGGTGATATGGATGGGGAGAGTGGACAGCAGTTGATGCTCTACGATGTACCCGGTATTCAAGCCGAGCGCATCTTGTTAGTTGGACTGGGTAAATCACGTGATCTTAACAGAAAAAAGTACGCCAAAATGGTCACAGCTGTCATTAAAAGTCTGGATAAGAGTCATGCTATTGAGGCGATCTGGGGCCTAAGTGAAGCGGTTATCAATGACAGCGCCCCCCAACAGACCATTAGGGATACAGTGATGGGTGCCGAACAAAGCCTCTATCGATTCACCGAAACTAAAAGTGAATTCAAGAAAACAGTGCGGCCCCTCAAGCGCCTGGCCCTATTTATCAGTGACCGCCGTCATCTAAAATCTGCACAAAAGACGCTATCACAGGCTGCCGCCGTTGCTGACGGGATTAAATTAACCAAGGATCTGGCAAACCTGCCCGGTAATATCTGTACACCCAGTTATCTGGCCGAGCAGGCACGGAAACTGGGACGATTACATAGCAACCTTAAAGTGCGTATTCTCGACGAGAAGCAGATGACCAAGCTTGGGATGGGCGCCCTGCTCTCCGTCTCCCGTGGCAGCCGCCAGCCTGCAAAATTGATTGTCATGGAGTACATGGGTGGGAAATCCACAGCAAAGCCGGTGGTGCTTGTTGGTAAGGGATTGACTTTCGATGCCGGCGGTATCTCCCTCAAACCCTCTGCAGCCATGGACGAGATGAAATACGACATGTGTGGCGGAGCGACAGTCATCGGTACACTCAAGGCATGTCTCTCAATGGAACTGCCGATCAACCTCATTGGTGTTGTGCCAGCTTCAGAGAATCTGCCTGATGGCGATGCCAATAAACCGGGTGATATCGTTACCAGTATGTCGGGACAAACCATTGAGATACTCAATACTGATGCTGAAGGTCGATTGATCCTCTGTGATGCCCTCACTTACAGTGAGCGATTTAACCCTGCAGCAGTCATCGATATCGCCACCCTGACAGGGGCATGTATTGTCGCCCTTGGCAACCAGGCATCCGGTTTGATGGCCAACAATGAAACCCTGGCCAATGAACTGTTGGCAGCAGGCACCCACACGGGAGATCGTGTCTGGCAACTCCCCCTATGGGATGATTATCAGGAGCAGCTCGACAGTAATTTTGCGGATATGGCCAACATCGGCGGTAAGGGCGCGGGTACAATCACAGCCGCCTGCTTTCTCTCCCGCTTCACCAAAAAATTCAAATGGGCGCATCTGGACATCGCCGGTACCGCCTGGCACAGTGGCTCCAACAAAGGCGCCACTGGTCGACCCGTATCGTTACTCAGCCAGTTCTTAATGAAACGCTGTGGACAATGATACAGCCGACACCCACAGGTGCTAATCCTGAAACACAGCTTGTTAGCCGGTCTCCCAGCGGCAATCTGGAGTAATCATGACCCAGGTCGATTTCTATGTCCTTGATGAGCGAGCCATGGGTAACCGTTTTACTTTGGCCTGTCGTCTGAGTGAAAAAATTTATCACCAGGGACGCAGAATCTATATCCATACCGGCTCTGAAGAGGAGTCGAGACATATGGATAGACTGTTATGGACCTTCCGCCAAGGCAGTTTTATCCCCCATGGGATGGCCAGTCAGTGCGATCCTCTGGCCACACCGGTCATCATCAGCCATGACGGGGAAACAGGTGAAGAACAGGATGTCTTGATAAACCTTGACAACCAAGTACCCAACTTTTTCAGCCGCTTCGAGCGTGTTGCGGAAATTATAGACAAGGAACCACAGGTAGTCACAGCCGGCCGGGAGCGTTTCCGCTTTTATCGTGACAGAGGCTATCCACTCAACAAACATGACATCAAATAGATGAGCAAAGACGAACAATCAGACGATCAGAACCAGACTATTCCACTACTGGAGGATGTGGTCACGACGGATGAGGTGGAATCTGAGTATATCGATTTTATCGATGATGACGGTGAGATGGAGGATAGTGGTGTACCTGAATATGACGAGGAACTCCTCGCCATGCGGGACGATATTGCTAAACAGTTGGAAGATAATCTTCGAACCTTGGTATCCGAGGCAGTCAAACAGGCTATTGAAGAGACCACTGCCAGAATTGGACAGCTCTTACATGATGAACTCGACAGCACTTTGGAACATAGGATCCGTAATCTGATTGAGCAACGACTTGAGATTGAATTCGGACCCCGTCATCAGCACGCCAGTGATGATGAGAAAACTGATGTAGCAGATGATTTTAGTGATGACAAATCCTGAAAACAGACCTTCACCTGATCAAAAAAACCGAAGACAAGTTAATCGCTCCGAGTCTAAAATCCTCGCTTAACTGTTCTTGCTAGAGAGAATTCAAATGAGTCGAGTTTTAATCATCGGTGCAGGTGGTGTCGGTCGCGTTGTGACCCATAAATGCGCTCAGTTACCAGCCATCTTCAGTGACATATGGCTAGCCAGCAGAACCTTGTCTAAATGCGATCAGATTGCCAGCGAGATAAAGGGACGTTCGATTCACACCGCCAAGGTGGATGCTGATGATGTATCTGAATTAGTTACGCTTATCCGCACAATTGAACCTGAAATGGTCATCAATGTTGCCCTGCCCTATCAGGATCTGACGATCATGGATGCCTGTCTGGAAACCGGTATCGACTACCTTGATACAGCCAACTATGAACCACGGGATGAAGCCAAATTTGAATATAAGTGGCAGTGGGCCTATCAGCAGCGCTTCATAGATGCGGGATTGATGGCGCTATTGGGTTCAGGCTTCGATCCAGGGGTAACCAATGTATTTATTGCTTATGCCTTAAAACACCACTTCGATCAGATCGATAGTGTGGATATTCTCGATTGTAACGCGGGGGATCATGGTTACCCCTTCGCCACTAATTTTAATCCGGAAATCAATATTCGCGAGGTAACTGCTAACGGCCGTTATTTCAATGAGGGCAAATGGATTGAAACCCAACCCATGGAAATATCCAGAGTCTTCGATTTCCCGGAAATCGGACCACGAAAAATGTTTCTGCTCTACCACGAAGAGATGGAATCGTTGACCAAACACATCCCGGTTCGACAAATGCGGTTTTGGATGACTTTTGGTGAGAGCTACTTAAAACACCTTGAGGTGATTCAGAATCTGGGACTCGACAGTATTGAACCGATGGCGTTTCAAGGCCAGCAGATCATTCCACTACAGTTTCTCAAAGCGCTGCTACCTGACCCTGCTACTCTGGGACCACGCACGAAGGGAAAAACTAATATTGGTTGTATTATCCACGGTGTGAAAGATGGTAAGCCAGCTTCCAGGTACATATACAACATCTGTGATCATGAGACCTGCTATAAGGAAACCTATGCTCAGGGTGTTTCCTACACAACCGGTGTACCTGCGATGATCGGAGCGAAAATGATCCTGGAGGGCAAGTGGCGCCAGCCTGGTGTATGGAATATGGAACAGTTCGATCCTGACCCGTTTATGCAGGATCTCAATCGCTACGGCCTACCCTGGCATGATGTTGCTTGCCATATTGATATTGATAACCTGCCGGTATCACATGACGACTGACAAAATTACATTACCTTCCCCCTGCTACCTGCTGGAAGCATCGAAGCTGAGAAACAATCTACAATTGATTGACCGGGTACAGCAGGCTTCAGGATGTACGATTATTCTTGCTCTAAAGGCTTTTGCCATGTGGTCTGTCTTCCCTATGGTCGGTGAATATCTGTTAGGGTGCTCTGCCAGCTCACACAATGAGGCACGTCTGGCCCGGCAGCACTTTGGCGGTCATGTCCATCTCTATGCCCCTGCTTATAGCGCAACGAATTTTTCCTCATTGCTTAAGCTATGCGATCGCATCTCCTTCAACTCATTGAGTCAATGGCGAAGCTTTGGCAAACAGGCCCTCTCAGCTCATATTTCCTGCGGACTAAGGGTCAACCCCGGCATAGATGAGGTAGAGACCGATCTCTATAATCCATGTGGAAGAGAATCAAGACTCGGCATTCCCCCTGAAGAGGTTGAAGATGGTTTTCCGGAAGGTATAGAAGGGTTGCATGTACATGCCCTGTGTGAGTGCGAAGCCGACTCCACACAACGTCTCATTGATGCGGTAGAAAATAAATTTGGGCATTTACTGCCCTATCTGAAGTGGTGCAATCTGGGTGGTGGTCACCTTATGACCCGCCCAGGCTATGATGTGGATCGTTTAATTATTGCACTCAAGAGATTCCGCCAGCGCCACCCTCATCTCGAAATCATACTTGAACCTGGTTCGGCAATTGCCTGGCAAGCGGGTCAATTAATTTCCAGCGTGTTGGATGTAATTGAACGAGATGGTATACACATCGCCATCCTCGATATTTCCGCTACAGCACACATGCCTGATGTTTTGGAAATGCCTTATCGCGCAGCGGTACACAATGCAGACTTACCGGAAAATAAACCCTATACCTACCGTCTGACGGGACCGACTTGTCTCGCAGGTGATGTGATAGGTGATTACGCGTTCAACCAACCATTGAATGTGGGCGACACTGTCATCTTTGAGGACATGATCCATTACACCATGGTCAAGACAACAATGTTTAATGGCGTTCCTCATCCTTCAATTGCAATTCAGCATGAGGATGGGGAGATTGAGATTGTGAGAGAGTTCAACTACGCTGACTATGAAATGCGGCTCTCTTAGCGCTGAAAAATTGAATGCTCAATAGTCTGACGCTTCGACCCATTTTGCCCGAGCGACCGTTTATCAGCATGTATGTTTAATAAAGCATGAGGCGGACATGGGCTTACCAAGTAAATAACCTTGAGCACCCTCGCAACCCGCCTGTCGTAAGAACTCTAATTGAGCTGTAGTCTCCACGCCTTCAGCCACAACCACCATTTTCAAACTATGGGCCAGGTGTACGATAGCCCCAACCAGAGCAGCTGCTTCTTCATTTTCAGGAATGTCCTGTACAAAGCTGCGGTCAACCTTGACGCAATCGAGAGGAAATCGTCTTAGATAGCTGAGGCTTGAATGGCCGGTCCCAAAATCATCCACCGACAACCTCACACCCATGGACTTCAGTTCCACCAATGATCTGGCAGCCTGTTCAGGGTGTTGCATAAGCGCAGACTCGGTCAGTTCCAACACCAATGCATCCGCCTCCAGACCAGTTTCATGCAATGCTTCGACGACCTGTTTAGTAATTTCCGGATGAGAAAGCTGCCGTGGAGACAGGTTGACAGATACACGTGGAAGATACAGACCGGCAGACCGCCATTCAACCAGTTGCCGACAAGCGCGTTTAAGCACATTTTCCCCCAGCGATACAATATCCCCGGTATCCTCGGCTACCGGAATGAAACGCCCGGGTCCCACCAGACCCAGTTGAGGATGCTGCCAGCGCACCAGTGCCTCAGCACCCTCCAGTTGCCCGGTTGTCAAATTGTACTGAGGCTGATAGTAGTTAACCAACTCATCCCTTAGCAGACCTTGGCGAAGACTGTGTTCCAGCTCCATCCGTTCCATCACCCGCGATTCCATATCACGACTGAAGAAGCAGTAACCTGACCCACCTTTAGCCTTGGCTTGATACATGGCTATATCAGCACCTTTAAGCAGATCCTTTTTCGATTTGTAATCCTGTGGATAGAGGCTGATACCCATGCTGGCGCTTACGTTATACTCCAATCCAGCAAGGATGAATGGTGTAGACATGCAACTGAATAATTTATCGACAACCCTTAAAACATCATTCTCATTGATAGGCCCACGCAGTAGAATGATAAATTCATCACCCCCATTACGGGCTACCGTGTCATCATTACGAAGGGCCTGGCGTAGACGACGTGCGACCTCCCGCAATAAACAGTCACCCTCATCATGGCCGAGAGAGTCATTGATATTCTTGAAACGGTCCAGGTCCAGGAAGAGTACTGCAAGGGACTCATCATGACGCTCTGCATGACTGATTGCCTGACTTAACTGGTTACGCAATTCCACCCTGTTTGGCAGACCGGTCAGGGTATCGTAGTAAGCCAAATGCCTGAGACGTTTCTGCGTCCGCATGCTATCGCTCACATCCTTTCCGGTCGAAACATAGTGAGTTATCTCACCATTGCTATTGAATAATGGTGAAATGGTCTTCTCTTCATAATAGAGTGAATGATCTTTACACTGATTGACTATGACGCCGCGAAAAGCCTCCCCTTGTCGAATTGTTTCCCACATACTCTGATAGTATGCCTCATCATGCTGTCCGGAACGCAAAAGTGCTGGTTTGCGTCCCAGCACCTCCTTCCGACTGAATCCAGTACACTGCTCAAAGGCAGAATTAACATACTCGATGACACCATGACAATCTGTGATAAGTACGATATCCGCTGTCTGCTCCAAGGCCTGCGATAATATACGACGAGACAAACAACCGGTTGATTCCGATTGCTTCGAAACTGACCTGGTCACTCCTGCATGCGGACAAGTCATGCTGCAAATCTCCATCTATACATACATCTGCCTTGTATACGGCAGGTGGTGGGATATGATGGCAGGGTCGTGGCCAGACGGATCCATCTTGGATCCAAACATGATTGTTTAAGCGGGGACAGGGCAAGGCCCCCTATAAAGTCTTTATCTTATTCTTTTCTAACTTATTACATATTCGGCTGTTACGACTATATCTTTAGCACAATCCGGAGATGAGCGCACGCTCATCTCGAGTTGTCGGCTGCTGAAGTACACGATGAAGCAAACAGATTCAGCTTCTCTGCAGTCTCCACCAGTTCATGTGCCACATCGGCCAACTTGCGATGATTTGAGCGGGCATACTTTCGCAATAGTTCAAAAGCTTGCTTCTCATTTAAACGCTCGCGTCCGATCAGTATACCTACTGCCGTACTGATGGCACGATCGCCAGACAAAGCCTGTGTCAGCTGCCTCTCCTTATTCCGTAGCATTTGCTGCTCTGCACTGCGTTCCAACACGGCACTCACCATGGCAATCAATTGAGGCGAATCGACTGGCTTTAACAGGTAACCCATGGCACCCGAAGCAACCGCTTTCTCCACTACGTCATCTTCCCCATGCGCTGAAAGAAAGATAAAGGGAATTTCTGTGCGATCACTCATCCAACACGCAACTTCAATACCATCCATTCCAGGCATACGCATATCAAGCACAGCCAAATCCGGTGTTTTGTGTTCACATAAACGGATAGCTGTTTCGCCACTGGAAGCTGTCTCTACCTGGTAACCTGCGCTCTGAAGACTTGAGCTAAGCGTAGACAGTACCAAGCGATCATCATCGACCAGTAGTATTTTTGTGTTACTGACAGTTTTCTGTTTTATCATCTGAACAATACAAATATTTTCATCTCAATGGTTTTAACACTGAACTGGAACCTCACCCATAAACTGGATCCTGGGTTGTTTGAAATTATCCATTAAACCAATCTGATCAATGGATATCTTTGATACTTATCGTTGCATGATCTGCACGCTTTCGCCACAATACAGGATGTTCAAGAATCAGTTCAGCAACAACTTCTCCTCCATCTTCATACAGAGAGAAACGTGCCCCTTGTTTTGGCAACAATGTGCGTAGCAAATCCAAACCCGTACCCATTTGCTTATTAAGGTTTGACTGTTGATGCAGTCCATTGCCTCGATTTCGAATAAACAGCTGCACACTTGAATCATCACCCTCTAACATCACCTGAACTGAATGTGACGAGAGATGTTCTGGTGTATGTTTCAATGCATTGGTGACAAGCTCATTGATAACCAGTGCAATAGGTACAGACTCTTCTCTCACCAATCGACATCTCTGCTTTTCATATACTTTGAATTCAATATTATTGCGTGAAGTATTTTGGTGTAGATCAATACACGCTCTGAGCAGTTCGCTCACCTGAATGAGTTCACTATCGACATTGCATTGCAGACCATACACCGTAGCGATCGTTCGTACCTGGGAAATTGCCATATCGAGACACTGTTTGGGACTGGTGTCGCTCATCGACAGGTTTCGAAGCAACCCCGCCACACCCTGTAGATGATTCTTGATACGATGATGTACTTCATGAATCAATGTTTTTCGCAGCGCCTGCTCTTCCTTCAGTTTTCTCTCCTCTGCCAATTTACTTTCAGTAATGTCAAAGCTGATGCCTACCAGGCCCTCTACACACTCTTCTGAACTTAATACTGGAATTTTGCTCGTGGAAAACCAGTGGATATTTCCCACAGAGTCAGCTGCTCTTTGTTGATTATCATGAAACTCCTGCCGATTTTCGAATACCTGTTTATCGCTCCTAAGATATTGCCTGCCTATTTCCTCGGGAAAAATATCGCTATCGCTCTTCCCGATAACCTGTTCGCTATTCAACCCCACCCATTCAAGGAATGCTTTATTCACTGCCTGATAGCGTGACTGACAATCCTTGAAATATACAGGTGAAGGAATACTGTTCAGCAGCGCCGACAACTCTTGAGTCTTGAGTGTCAGGGCTTCTTCTGTCTGCTTGCGCTGACTGATATCCAGTGCTGTAAATATTACACCAGCAGCCAGATTACCGGGATCCAGTGCAGAGGAACGCAATAATACATCAATCACACTACCATCTTTGCATTGAAGCCGGGTTTCGATCTCACCGCTATTTGACTCTTTGAGTTGGCGATATTTTTCCTCTCCCACCCTTGAAAACTCTTCATCGTCGGGATAGAGGAAACGACTACTCCGACCTACTATATTCTCCTCGGAAAAACCAACCATATCTAAAAATTTTGGGCTGGCCCATTGCAATACCCTATCCTTCACAAAACCGATACCGATTGGCGCGGCATTGATCAGGGATGTCCACTCCTTAAAACGCTCGGACAACTGCATCTCGGTTTTTTTCTTTTCATCAATATTCTGCACCAGTGCAATGACAAGAGCAGGATTCCCTTCTCCATCCCGCACCCAGGCAGAGGAGAGCAGGCACCAGACAGGCTGACCATCACGCTTCATATAGCGTTTTTCGAGGTGGTAGGTAGAAGACGTACCCTCGTTCACTGCTTCAATCTCAATACGATTGGCCTCCCAATCATCCGGATGTGTTATTTCCCGGATTGTCATACCCTTCATTTCAGCCTGGTGGTAACCCAGCATCTGTGCAAAGGCGGCATTGACTTCGGTAATATGCCCATCCGGCGTACCCATGACCATACCCGCAGCAGCATTTTCGAATATCGAGCGAAATCGCAGTTCACTCTCGCGTAAGGCCTGTTCCGCTTTTTTCTGTGTCGAAATATCCAGCACAACCCCATGTAAAAAACGCCTGTCGTCAACAGATACGATGGCAGCCTCGTCATGTACCCAGACATCATGGCCATTCTTGGTCTGCATCCGGTACTCAATCGATAGCTGAGATTCTGTTCGATGGCAGTCGGCGAATGCCGTGAGAACACGCTCCTTATCCTCAGGATGTAGGGCCTTGTCCCAGAATCGGGGGTCATTCTCCATATCGTCCTGTGTGTAACCGGTAATCCTGACTGACTGCGGCGACATATAAAAAGTGGTTGAATAATCATCCAGTTGCGCTGAATAAACCAGTGCAGGAATTTGCTCTACCAAGGATTTGTATAGGGTTTCACTTTTCCGTAATTTCCTTTCCGCACTCCTTCGTTCTGTTACATCACTAAGAATACAGTGTACGTGTACACCACCCTTCTGTTTTTCATGGACAATTCGGCCATGCATGGCCATGAGATTACAGTTTCCATCTCGACAAAGAAACGCTAATTCAACACCACTGATCTCATTGAAATTAACAAGATCATCACAAACGCTCTGTAGTTTTTCTTCCTGACCAGGCACAAGAAAATCACCAATAAAGCGTCCAACGGCATCCTGTTGCGTACAACCGAAGGTCTCCTCCCAAACTTGGTTGACAGCCATTAGCCGACCTTCATTGTCAAGTGACTGGTAAGGCAGGGGTGCATCCTCGAAAAAGCAGCGAAAGTGGGCTTCGTTCTCCTGAATGATGCGCCAATAGTGCTTCTCCTGGCCAGTCAGCAGATCGTCCCTGGAAATAAATCCTACCCAATCTCCCTGATTATTGGTTACCAAGAGATAACGTACATCCAAGGACACCATTTTTGACTTCGCCGACATCACTGGTTTGTCATCTCGGACTGTATGTTCAGGTCGTACTATAACCTCTCCCAAGGAGGTATGATCAGTATCGATGCCAGCAACCAGTAAGCGGGCCACATCCCTCTCTGTCAGAATACCCACTACACGGCATTCATGTCCCACGACAAGGTGGTTGATTCCACGTTCGGCCATACGCCGAAATACAGTAGAGAGCATTTCACCTGACTGTGCACTGATAATGTTCTGGGTCATTATTGATTCCACACAACCCATTTGGCTGAAATGCCATGAGTCAAGATGGACAAAAAAATCCCCTTCAGTCGCAATACCTACTAGTATTCCATCCTCATCAATCACCACCAGGTGACGAATGCCCTGATTTACCATGAACCGGTAGGCCTCATGCAGCCCCATGTTAATATCTGTTGTCACCACCAAGGGGAAACGCATCAATGTACCGATGGGTTGAGTCACTTTCCCTGCATCGTTACCTGCCAGCATTACCGCATCACGATGTGTAAAAATGCCGATTGGGCGGTTGCCCTCAACAACCACTACAGAGCTTACGTTGCGTATCTCCATGGCCGCCAATGCATCATTGAGCGTGCCCTCAGGCGTGGTTGTGAGAACATCTCGGGTTAGAATCTTGCCCAGGGTTGTGACAATAGTGCTCATGGAAGTCTACTTTTTCTCAAGCTATGCAATCCCTGGCTTATCTAGTGATTACTTGTTGCCACTCAACAGAAGACCATTAGCATCCGGTTAAATGCACAGCATTCTGGTGAGCTTTAAGTTAGGTGAGATTGAGACAGGGGCGAGGCCTCAGAATAGTTCCTATCACAGAGCGGGGTGCAGGATATTTTTTTGTAATTCACCTAAAGATTAAGAGTACCTTAAATCAATTCGGATAGTTTTCACAAGTCTGTAGATATCCGGCTTGTGAAGTACGCATCAGGAAAGTTGATTCATTTTTTCAGCCGCTTTAACCAATTCCTGGGCCACATCAGCCAATTTCTGGCGATTTGAACGGGCATATTGTCGTAGTTTCTCGAAAGCCTCCTTCTCGCTCAGGCGTTCGTGGCTGATCAGAAATCCAACCGCGGTGCTGATGGCACGGTCACCTGCCAACGCCTGATTCAACTGCTCCTCCTTTTCAAGTAATGCCCTGTGATCAGCACTGCGAGCAAGTGCGGCGCGTATCGTAGCCAGTAATTGGGGAGGATCGACCGGCTTGATCAGATAGCTCATAGCACCCTCTGCTATCGCTTTCATAACGGCGCCATCATCACTGTATGCAGATAGAAAAATAAAGGGTATAGCCTTGTGTCCATTCATCCAGCGGGCCACCTCTACACCATCCATTCCTGGCATGCGGACGTCAAGAACAGCTAGATCCGGTGTTACCCGTTCACACAAGCGGATGGCTTCTTCACCGTTAGAGGCCGTCTCGACCTTATAACCTGCTGCCTGCAGACTCAGTCCCAAAGATGACAGCACAAGACGATCGTCATCCACTAAAAGTATTGTCTCCCCATTCACCTTTGCCTCCATCAAGTTACTGCTTACACATCCATCTGAATATGTTGAAAATAGATACGACAGGGGAGAATATGATATCCATACACCTTCATATCCTTGTTATTTTTATGGTTTTTTTTGATTAAAGGGATAATATTCCAACTCATTTCAATAACTATCCCTTACATTCGATTATACCAATATTGCATGCCATACTCATTGACTAGCGGCATAGACGATACGAATTCAAAATGTAAGTACGATTTGTCAGCTAGGGTATCAGTGCTCACTACCGCTGCAGACATGCTGCTCAACGTCGCCCAGCAAGCCGATAATCTCTTTTGACAGGGGATCGACCCGGCTATACAGGGCTTCCGCCTCATCGGGTTTGTCACTCTCCATGAGCG
>JAHXHN010000011.1 GCA_025656675.1 Candidatus Thiodiazotropha sp. (ex Codakia rugifera) | reverse complement strand
GTGAAGAGTGAGCCAGGGGAGATTAATCGCGAATCACGCGCCACATCAGCGAGACCCTGAGCGACCAGGGCCATTTGGGAGAGTGCTGAACAGGCAATCATCGGGATGGGTGCTTTGATATAAGCCTGTACCTCATTTACTGCATCTCGTGCAATGGCAGGGAATGCCTCGACAGGGTAAGGCTCTCTGTCTGGTACCGGGGATATCTGGCCAGGCTTAGGCGCTCCAATCCAACCACTATCCGAGAGATCCAGAATAGAACTACCTTCACCTGCCATATCTCAACTCCAAACCTCGCCGAATTCGTCGCGTTGCAAGCAACTCACGATCCCACGGTTCATCATTCATAGGCTGGAATTCTGGTCTTTGTAATCTATAACGAGGATCACACCCATTTTGTCGGTCTGATACCCGAGTGCCAACGAACTGCAGTAATACCAAAAGCTCATGCCAGAGGGCTTTTTCAATCTCAGCAATGGTTTTGCGCTGATGATAGCGGCGCTTTTCAATCTGGCTTAATCCATCCTTGTGAAATAGGTCTTTCATCTCTAAACCAAGCGCTGCAACAATATCCGGAACCCCACAGCCTGCAAAGCAGCGTATCAATACACGCCCATCATCACCCTCAGATACACTCAATGAGGGTGATCTGTCTTCATGAGCAGGGCAGCGTGAAAGATACCGACCACTACCCACAGAGCGCACTTTTTCAAGACGATTAATTACGTGATCGATGGGCGCTGTCACTGGAAATCACTCGGCAAGGGGACACTGTATGCTCCACGAGCACATCTCACTGACTCATATTCCCTAGCCAAGTCTGAAAGCACCATAAGTCCCTTGTCTTTACGCCACTTACGCGAGCCGGGGTAATACCGATGTTTGATATCAACAAGATTTGATTCAGTCTGTGGTGGTTTCATTACTCATCGTCCGGGAGTCTTCATGCTTGGCATCAAATATCATCGCCATATCATTAGTAGCTGAATACGACAGCTGGCGAATTGCTGCGATTAATCCTCCTTTGATACTTTCACCCAACGATTCCTCCAAATCCTCCAACATATCCAATTCAAGTACACGTGCTGTCATCTTGATTCCATAGAGACAGTTATCAATCCGCTCAAGTCTTTGTTTAGTGGCAATGTCCATCATTGACCTCCTTATGCTTCAACTTTGTTATGTGCAGTAATCACTAGCTGCAATTCGCTGCAGAACGTGGAGGGCAAAGTTTTTCTTCAACCCAGCGATCTAGAGAGACCGTGGTATAGACGGCCTTATTTCCAAAAATCTGATAATCAGGTCCACCACCGACTGTGGCGTATTTCTGAAGTGTATTAGGAGATACTGTGAGACCGTGCTGCTTCAAATATTCAGAAGCTTCATCACGAGTTAGATAACTCTTCATGGTGCTTACCCTCTGTGTAGTTACTGTGAGGGTAAATGTAATGTCGATGAAATAGACAGTCTAAGACAAGATCAGATTAAATTATTAGCGATCTTGTCTTGACTAAAAAACTGTAATGAGGCTTCAATTCTAATGGGGCCAAAATGAGAATACTGCTTTTAAGCAGTCGCCCTCAGAGTATTTCCACTCTATATTTACATACATATGCTCGTAGGAAGGTTGAGCAAGGTAGCCTGCGTCTTCATACACATGCCCAGGGTCTTTATTTCTAATGTTTCGGTTGTATCGCCGCGCAAGTGCACTTATGTTCGTTAGATTGCCAGATGCCTGGAATACTATTTCTGCCACCGTGAGAAAGGTATCTATCATTGCTTTTTCAGAATTAGTATTTATGTCCAATCCATTGCCTAATAAAAGATATTTTATAGCGCCAAGCGCGCTATCTTCTGGAGGGGTTAACAATCGTTTGTTGTCAGTGGTTGTTCTTTTAAATGATACCTGTTGCAGTGATTTAGCCCATCTTGATAGATCCTCTATAAGCAATCCTGGGTACTCATTTTCATATAACCCCAGTTTTGCTTGCTCAAGAATGTTTACTGCATCTTGAACTGCCCTGATAGTGATATTTCTCGTTTTTTGATCGTCTCTGTCTTTAGTTGAGGCTTTTAAATTCGCTGCAACACAGGCAAGACTTTTAACAAAGCTCGCCGTTGATTGATTAGCACCTGTGCCAATGCTTTCCAACACTGAAAGATCGTGACTTGTGAATTCAACCGCTAGTGTGAATGATTTCGATTCTGGAATAACGTACCCCATTATAACACCTCAACATTCGCTTTCTTTTTGTCGTCTAGTGCTGCGCTGATGTGTGAGGCGGCTTTCTCTGCGAGTTGAGACCTTTCGTCTTGCGCCCAATGGACATACCGTTGAGCGGTTGACAGCTGGTGATGCCCTAAGGCAGTCATGATCTCGGCTGCTTGAGCTCCTTGCATCGCCATATGACTGGCGAGTGAATGTCTCAGCCCATGGAGTCCAATGCCCTCGGGCAGATTCGCTTCTACCCTGATAGTGCGCCATGGTTTTGAGAGATTGATTGGCCCATTTCCACGCGCTGGGGGGAAAACGAAATCATCAGGTTCACTGCCTTTCTGATTAGCAATGATTGCCTGTGCCGCTGCGGGTAGTCCTATGACCCTACTCTTCCCTGTTGAGCGGCCAGTTTTGTGCGCATTTGGGGGCAGAGTGATAACACCGGCTTTGAGGTCTACATGTGACCAACGAAGAGACGCGATCTCATTCCGCCTGGCACCGGTTAAAGCTATAACCCGTATTGCATCAGCAACGGCTGACCTTAGCCGCCTTTCAATCTCCATCGTATCCAAGGTCTGAAAAAGGGATTTGTATTGCTCAGTGGACTCTAGAATCGTCTCCCTGATCCCATCAGAACCGATTTTCACACCAGTTGCGGGGTTCGAGGAGAGATACCCCTCATCAATGGCCCAATTTAGGATAGAGCAAAGTACCCGTATTGCCATCCTAGCAGTACCCTCACCACCTTTTACCCTGGCTCTACCCCTAGATTTTGTTTTTACATCACAAGCGGTCTTGCCATCCCTGATCGAGGCAAACGCTCTGCGCACATGCTCAGTTGTTAGTTTTTTCGCAATCTTCTTACCGAGGGTCGGGATCAAGTGACGGTTTATCCGTCCTCTGTCGATTGATTGGGTTGAATCAGCTTTTTCAGCAAACCTGGCGGACTCCAGATACTTTTCAAGTAATTCGGTAACTGTGAGGGCTTCCTTATTGGCTTTTTTCTCCTCTAGGGGGTCTCGGCCATCCTCAACAGCCCGGCGCAATTTCTTGGCCTGCTTTCGTGCCAAGTCGGCGGTCATTGTCGCGCTGTATTTGCCGATCGTGGTCCGGCGGGTTCTCCCTGCACTATTCCTGTACTGGTAGAGAAAAGACTTCACACCAGACGGGAGGACCAGCAATCCAAATCCCTTGATCTCCACGTCCCATATAAAGTATCGAACCTCTTCTGGATCCGCTCTATCAACCATTGTTTTGGTGATTTTTTCCATACCTTGTCACCCTTAAAATTGCTGACACAGAACGGCTGTGTAAGCACCATGTAAGCAGGAGAGAGTAAAAAAGGGTAAGAATTAGCTTGACCCCTGCAATTAATAGTAAAGGATAAAAAGATATTAAACAATAAGATAGTAAGTCCAGGTAAGCGTGTGTAAGCAAGAGAAAATGGGGTTGATTTGCAGTCACATTGCAGAGGTCACAGGTTCGATCCCTGTTGCGCCCACCAACAAATACAATCACTTACATAAAAACTGATATTGCCTGGTTTTCTGTTTAAGCATGCATGTGTTATCGATATTGGACAGCATGTCCGGATGCTAGGTAACGCACGCCTGCCACTATTGATGAGTTCTCTTGTTGTCCTGAATGCTAAAATTCGACAAGTGACGACCTCCCCTTATCTCTCTCAGGCATGAGTTATAAGGATTTCTGCGTTTCCAATATCTCTAGCATTTTATCGGGAGTTACTGGTTTGCTGAAAAGATACCCTTGAGCATAATCACATTCATCTATCCCTAAAAGCGCTAGCTGCTCCTCAGTCTCGACACCTTCAGCAATTACCATCAATCCAAGACTATGAGCCATAGCGATGGTTGCACTGACAAGCTCCCTATCAGCTGTATCTACAGTTAAATCATTAATAAAACTGCGGTCAACCTTCAGGGTGTTGAAAGGAAATCTACGTAGGTAGCTGAGTGATGAATAACCTGTACCGAAGTCATCCATAGCCATGCCAATCCCTAGGTTATCCAATTCGTTTAAAGCATCGTTTATATAGGCCTGTCCACTCATCAGCACGCCTTCAGTGATTTCCAATCTGAGTGATTCGTATGAGACTCCAGATTCACATATGGCATCTTTAATGAATGTCACGAGATTTGGATCACGAAACTGACGTGGTGACAGATTGATGGCCATTGAAAATGTCTCATCCATATAATGTTGCCATTTGGCCAACATTTGGAGCGCCTCAGTTAATACATAGTCACCAATGGGTAGAATTAGTCCATTTTGTTCTGCAATGATAATGAACTCCTCAGGTGATACCTCACCCAGGCTCGGGTTGTACCATCGGAGAAGGGCCTCAAAGCCTACAATCATTCGACTTTCAACAGCCACTATGGGTTGATAGCAGAGTCGAAATTCACCACGATCAAGAGCACCGAGCATCTGTTCTTCCAAGGCAACTCGTCGTGAAACTTCCTGGTTCATCGCATCAGTGAAGAAGGAATAAGTGTTGCGTCCTTGATCTTTGGAGTGATACATGGCGGAGTCAGCTTTCCGTAGTAGTTCTGATGGGCCTTCGCCATCATCCGGATAAACGGCGATACCGGCACTCATGGTGAGTACCAGCTCCCTACCATCAATGATGAATGCATCCCTAAATCCCTTGAGCAGGTTTTCCACAACAGGACGTATATCGGTTATACACTGCAGTGCACCAAGCAGTACGATAAACTCATCCCCTCCAAGTCGCCCAACCGTATCACCACTTCGCACCAAATTACGTAGACGCAGTGCTGCTTCGACTAAAAGTTTGTCACCAATATTATGCCCCAGTGTGTCATTAACCTTCTTAAAATCATCCAAATCAAGAAACAGTACAGCGACATGCTCATGGTCACGTTTTGCTTCGAGTAGTAGTTGTGACAGGCGGTCGATCGTTAGAAAACGGTTGGGTAGATTAGTGAGTGCATCAAAATGCGCTTGGCGCAGGATCTGCTCCTCTTGTTGCTTGCGTTCGGTAATATCCAGAAAGGTAACTACGGCGCCCATTATCCGATTGTCTCGTCGGATCGGGTAAGACCAGTACTCTACTGGAAAACATTCACCATCGGCTCTCCAAAGCACCTCATGATCGGCATGGGAGCCTGTACCCGATACAAATGCATTTTGAATAGGGCAGTCTTTCTCAGAATAGGGTGAACCATCGGGTCGAGTATGATGTGTCAGTTCATGCATGTTAAGACCGACCAACTCCTCAGAACTTTGGTAACCCAGCATCCGTACACAGGCAGGATTGGCGAAAGTACAATTCCCATTCAGATCTAAACCGTAAATCGCTTCAGCAGTAGAATTGAGTAAATCAAGTACCTGTTTTTCACTCTCCATCTGTAACAATTCTGCCCGATACCGTTGGTCTGACATGTTATTAAAGGCTTCGGCAAGGTTACATAATTCATCACCGCCTTGAACAGGTAACCGCTCGGTATAGTCGCCTTTTGCAATTTCACCAGCTGCAGAGTGTAGTAAAGCAAGTCTCCTTATTATCAATCGATGCAACAACCATGCACCAAAGAAGAATGTGATTGCAAAAGCGGCCAAACGTCCCCAGATCTCGTTGAGACGCTGAGACAACACCTTTTCCTCGATATAATAGGTGGGCAATTTAATACTCAATAATCCACGTAATTCACCCAGCTTATAGTTAAATGCCGTATTGTAGGTGTTGCGAATAGTCTCAGGAGCATCGTCACTATCTCCATGGCATTTTAAGCATCGTTCCTCAATCCACAATGGGGCTGAGAAATGGTAATGTGCAAGACCTTGATCATTCGTGAAAACAACCATACGTTCTTTTTCTTTGGGATTTCCACGAAAATAAGCCATTGCCTGCAGTTCAACCTCATCGGCCTGATTTTCTGGATTTCTAGGACGGTCAGAGACATTATTGAAGACTAACCCGCTTTTATTGATATCCTGGAATTTTTTTGAAATCCTGTTCATAGAATGCGCAGGTAAAAAACCGACAGTTTTCTTGGTTAGCGGTAGACCACTATCGAGAAATTGGTACTGATAGACCTCACGTACTGCCACCAGGACATCCCGGATTTTCAATGCATCCAAGCGTAGTTCTGCAAGCATCTGACTGCGCGTCTGATGATAACCGAAGAATTCCACTACCGAGAAAATAGTAATCAGAACCAAACTAAAAGAGAGTAGAAGCTTAGACTTTAAGTTCATACTCTACACTTTGAGGATATAATCCATTATTTAAAACCTTCATTTGTAATGCTTAGCTACCATTCAGACAGTAAGACTTGCATTCAAGAGATATTCATTCAGGGGAGTAATCAATTACAGATACAGATTAGTACGGTTAATCATTTTACTAATCCAGTAGTGTTATCGGTCAGGCATCGCATTCCTTTAATATTGATGACTCATCAAATTGCAAAATAATAGTCTGTTTTAGTTACATTTTTTTGTTGGACAGATATAGATGACTATATTGCTGTAGTCTTTTAATGCACTAGTTATCAAACACCCCATTTCGTAAGAAAAACACCACCTGTCGAATAACTTCTTCGTCTCGCATGATAAACATATGGTCAGCCTTAACCAGAAGGAAATCTTTCATTTCCGGTAGCTTGGTGCGCTCAACTGCAACCTTGCCATCGTCTTCACCGGGAATCTCAGGTAGAAACCAGGATGCGCCCTCTTTCTCTCCAGCAATAATGCCAATTTCACCGTCAATGGGTTTGAGCTTGTTGGGCAGACTGTCGCCGTCCGTGCCCAGGACCTGACCTGCCGGACCCAGAATCGCCTTATAGAAAAAGCCATCTTTCATCTCATCGGTGATTTCGCTGCCTTGATTGGGCGGGGCCAACATCACAATCCTGCCCAGTTTGGCTATCAGGTGATCCTGTAAATAATATCTTACGAGGATGCCACCTAGAGAGTGGGTGACAAAATGGATTTTCTCACTCTGTTGGCTGTTGCAGAACGCCAAGCCTGATTCAATCGCCGGTTCAGTCAGTTCATCAACACTTTGGGTCAGACTGGGATAGCTCTCATTCCACACACGATAACCCTGCTCTTCCAGAGCCTCTTCGATCAGCCCCAATGAGAGGGAAGTGCGACCCATACCATGCAAGAGAATAGCGCATTCACTCTGAGAACCCAGAGCGACAGATAGATACAGCGATAACAGTAGATAAAGAAAAAGCTGTTTCATCTTCGATCAGACAATCGATTGGCAATTCGGACCATTCTGGCCAACTCCTTTTCCAGTTCCTGACGTTTATGGCGAAGATAGGCCTTCAGATCGCGCTTACGCAGAAAAAGCAGAAACACCCTGATGTTCTCCTGAATTCGCTGCTTTTCGCCACGTGCCAGCAAAGCAACAGCTGAACTAACAATGAGTGTCGCGCTATACAACAGCATCCACATCCAACCGAAGTAATGAAAAATCAGAAAGATCTGTAGGCCCCAGATGAGTGTAAAAAATATCAGCCCCATAATCATTTTGGTCGTGTCATGCTGATTGGTTCCCTTGGCGAAATGACTTGAGAAACGTTTTGCCAATTGATAGGGAATATAACTATTAACAATGCCCCACAAGGCAACAGGAAAAACAACCAGCAGCATCCAGATCATTCGCAGTAAGTAGAGCCCGATTAATGTGGGCTTGTAATCAATCGAGAGTTGATAATCCTTCACTCCACAATGCTGACAGATTTTCTCGAACTGCTTTAGCTGGATAATCAATGCCCGTACTCTATCGGGCTCGTAATTCCTGAGTAATCGCTGCGCATCGATGAGACGCTGCTGAGTGCGGAAACGTTGCTGGAGATTACGGTGATGATATTTTCCATGACGAAATGCGAAGAAATTTTCAACTCTGGCAACCAGGTTAATCTCTTCCCAACTTTCGGCATTTAAAGTGATATTTTCCAGACCGGCACGAATTCGTCCAGTTAACTCAATAACATTCTGTTCTTGTGTGTTCTTTTCGGAAAAAATCAGATTGAGCGGTTTACCGAACTGAACCAGAACAGCACTGCGAAATTGACCCTTTTCCGGAAATGTCAGGCCGACAGGAATTACGGCTGGCTCAGATCCCGTTGCCTGAATCGTTTCCAAAGCCATCCGTGCTGCTCCTGTTTTCAGCTCCGTCAACTGGGGTATGTCATGACTCTGTCCCTCGGGAAAGATAATCAGGGTCTCACCCTTGGCAAGCAGCTCATAGCATAGTGAAAAGGTATCTTTGTTTTTTGTAGTATCAGCGCCAGGATCACCACGGCGAAAAATAGGGACTGCACCTATTCGCCGTAGGATTGGTTTTAGTAGAAAGCTCTGAAATAACCCACTACGCGCCAATGGGCGAATAGGCTTTCTGGTTGCTGCCTGCAACACCACTGCATCAGCAAGTGCATTAACATGATTTGCACATAATATGATGCCCTGCTTTTCAGGTAAATTGTCGACACCCGAAACTTCAAACCTGCGGTAAAACACCTTTACTACAAGCCGGCAGAAACCTTGCCACACTTTTTCAAACCAGGTTAAAGACACTAGCCCAGGCTTTTTTGACGGTTCTATTCCCATGGTGCGCTCAAGAATATCATGCTAGTGAAACATATAGCAGTCATGACCTACTCTAGTGTAGTGTCCTATATTGTTTATGATTTTAGCGTGACGAGAAGCTATTAGCCGCTAGGCGGTGTTCCGTAGGGAATGCGGTGCCCTTTGCTAGGAATGCAACAACGTGGATGATAGCTTCTTGTCACGTCCGAAGGGAGGCATGCAAATGACTCAATCCTGAGTTACAGCCCTTGTTAATGAGGCAACCATTGACTGCGGGCTGTGCCTTGAGTTTAGTGCATTTTTTTAAACTCAAGAAATGGAGCTTATCAGCTAACACCACATCCCTATAATGAACTGATGGTTATGGATAATAACAGGCCACTTTATCGCTGCAGGCTGATCTTAACCCGTCGATTTGCAGCTCGGGCCATTTCAGTTCGCTTTGCAATCTTAGGTCTGGATTCCCCGTAGTGTCTTTGGGTCATCAAGAGCGACTTGACACCCTTTTGTACCAGATATCGATTGACATGATCAGCTCGCCGCGCCGACAGTCGTTTGTTGTAACGGTTACCTCCCTGATCATCGGCATGGCCTTCGATCATGATGCGATTGATCTTTTCATCGGCTGTAATGTAGGCCGCTAATTGATTCAGCTGTTTTTTAGCTTGCTTATCCAGAGCATCGACATCCAGTGCAAAATGAACAACTGTATGTCGGTAATCAGTGAAACCGTTATTCGGTAATTGCCGAAGACACTGTTTGAATTCACGATAGGCTTTTTGAAAATTCACAGGTGACAGTTGTACCTGAACCCGTCTACGACTATCGTTCCAATCGAGAAAATCAAAGCTTCCTACTTGTCCCTTAGTC
Source organism: Candidatus Thiodiazotropha sp. (ex Codakia rugifera) (assembly GCA_025656675.1). GTDB lineage: Bacteria > Pseudomonadota > Gammaproteobacteria > Chromatiales > Chromatiaceae > Thiodiazotropha. The sequence goes on along the minus strand of JAHXHN010000011.1, from coordinate 74,829 downwards.
AGAGAAGTGAGCAACCAGCCCGCCTGCTTCCGATCGAGCTGCAGGGGACGCATGCCCGTGTGAATCACTACCATTTGCTCGAGTGAATCGGGTTCAGTGTGCTCCCATGGTGGTGAAACCTCCCTAAGGACAGTCTCAACTTTTTCCGGTATGGGTTGGTAGCTATCGACAAGAAAATGGAGATTGTCACCTGCGATACGTCGAAAGCGCGCTAAACCAAATTGAGGTATTTCGTGTCGCAACTCACAACTGATATCAGAACCGGAAAAGTCCCACACCGACTCATGCATTCCCGCCGCATAGCGTTGTGTCTCCAGTTCAGCAGCATTGAGCAAATGAGAATTGAATGTGACCGGCAGGATCAAGATAACCATCAAGCAGAAGCTTGTTGTTACCTTATGTCTGCGCTCCAAATACACCATACCCACCATCCGCCAATTAACAACCGACCTGAGAAGCATATCGGCCAACTGAGGTCGATCCTTAGCGGCCCCTTGGAGAGTAGTGAATTGGGAAAGAAATGGTCAATGAATCGGTTAGAGCCTGATAACCTGCGTTTTCTAAACCATGCCACCCCTGTCTTTGCCGGGAAGACATGATTTTGCGCAGGAGGCATTCTGAACCGGTGGAAAAAACCTGTCTATTTACTCGTCTTCGTGAGCCTTCAGGTAATCGATAAGGCTGCGAAAACGATTGTAATCCTGGCGATGAAAGACTGGATCGTCAATATGAGCAATCTCCTGTTCGAGCTTCGCCCAATCTTTATCACTGAGTGCCTCATCAATAAGAGGAAACACCTCATGCTCTTCCAGATTGAGATGCAGACGCTGCAGGGCCACAAACTCTCTACCCCGGGTCTCAACCTCTTCTCTCAACAACACTTCACCCTGCATGGCTCCCTCCAGGGTCTCTCTGAAAGTATGCGCCAAACCGATTAGATCACCATGTTCCTTGCATATACGCTCATACAGTGCATGATGATCTTTCATCGATTTCTTGCGAAATGCCACACGATTGATCTGATCTTCGGTGGGATGGTGTACCTGCTCGGCATAGTGTTCGATATAGTCCAGCATCTCGACCTTGAGGTCGAAATCTGATTCATGGCCGGCATACAGGGCATCCAACTCCTTACTCAAAAGATCGAGTAATCGACTAAGATTGATATGATCACGGTGGAGCTTTTCCAGTAATGGTCTCATGTCACCTCTCTTTTTCTCAATCGGCGCCAGATCCAACCCTCCGGCCTGGCCTCACCCGTAAGAATATAGTTTAGGGCATTTTCATTTTGCAGGGTCCAATCCATGCGGTTTTCGGCATATAAAGCACCGCAGAAGAGTACATGATCATCTTTTTGTACCTTCAAATCCTCTTCAGGAAGCAAGATATAGTCATTGTGCCGGAAAAGCATCAAAGGAATACAGGGCAGTTTAGTACTCCTGTCCCGGGGATCGGTCATCAACTCGCCCAGGGTTAACTGATTACCTCGCCGTACATAGGAGCATACGGCATGGGAATCGTGCTCCGAAAAGGCCACTTCCCATACTTCAGGGGCGTGATGGGTCACCAAGGCAGAGATTCTGCTGATCAGTTGGCAAGCCCATTCGTCATCCTGGTGCATCACAAGTTTGACGAACTGATGCTGCATAGGGACCCCTAACAATACCCGGATGCGATTGGCGATGATATCACTGGGCAACATCACCATATCCGCATTGACAGCCTGTATGACCGGATCGTTGTGTTTGAGATTCTGTCTTAAAATCACGAACAGGTCGCTATTCAATTCTCTCGCAGTCATGATGATGGAGAGGTTGTTGGCATCATTGTCGGTTCCAGCCACCAGGCCGACAGCCCTTTCAATATTTGCTTCCAATAAGGTGTCCGCCTCGGTGCCACGCCCTTTTATAAAAGGTGATTGAGGTTTCCCGGTCAAGTCAGGTTCCGCTTCCACCACCACGACCTCCAATCCTTCACGGACAAGCTTGTCGTAGACGGCCTTGCCGAATCGACCATAGCCGCAGATCACCCACAGCCCCTTACTGGGCGGATAGACAGGATCATTCAGCATATCGCGCTTACCCAATGACAACCAGTCCTGCAGTAGGCTGAGACAAGGTGCCTGTATTGCTGTGGCCAAGTGAAGAGCGAATGCATCGAAGGGATCAATAATAAAGTCAGTCCCGAATGAGGCCATGTTGTTTTCGATATCATGGGAATCGGCCCGACAGATTACTTCTATGTCAGGATGCAACAGCTTAGAGGTGATGGCGATCTTGAGATTGGCTTCATTGGAATTGGTCAATGCCGCTACACCTTCACACAAGGGGTGGTTCAGGCCTGCCTCCAGAAGATGCGCAGGTAGGCGTGCATCACCGCAAAAACCTGGTACATATTCACGTAAGTTTTCCAGCTTAAGCAGATTGACTCTATCCTCAAGAATATCGATCACCACGGCATGCTGGTTTCTGTCAGTTAGGGCTTTGACCAGCGCTTCACCTGTCTGACCATATCCACAAATAAGATAAAATGACTCACACATCCGACTGATTTGCTTAGCAAATCTTCGCTCAGTTAAAGCATTTTGAAAGGTCTCATCCTTAAGTAGGGCCAGCACTGTACCAATCGAATAGAGCCATACCACAACAGTAAAGAAGATCGAAAAAATAACCCACAAACGCTGACCTGATGTAAAGGCGTAGGGGATTTCACCAAAACCGATGGTGCTGGACATGAAACTGACAAAGTAGAAGGCATGGAAAATATCCATATGCCAGACATTACCGTCAGGATCCTTACCCGGTATAAGTACCAATCCCAGCATGGCGATTGAGTAGGTCAGGATCAGCGTCAGCAGCGGTGCCCGCATACGCCGGAAGATCAAGAAGAAGATATTGTTCATGAGTCCTGCCGCAACAGACTTAACGGCGCAGCATAACGGTTTCGATTATCAACAAAATGACTGAAACCACATTTGCCAACATGGCTCCCCCCGAGAGCGAAACGATACTGGCCATGGTGACCGTTGTAAGACCTGCCTCAGTCACATGTACAGCCACTACCCAAACCAAAGCTGCGGCAAACAGTTGCAGAAGCGCGACCAGACTGGTGGCCAACAACACCGCACCCATTTGGGTTCGGTCACCAAACTTGAGCACTGTAGCAACCATGTTGACCACAATAACTGCAAACAGCTCATAGACGTGGTGGTGATCCGGATTATCCAGTTCGCCGACAAAAAACCCAAAATTGAGGGTTAAGGCAAGCACGATGAAAAAACCAAAAAGCACCTTCTCCGGATTCACACTTATTCTCCTAGAAAAAACCTCATAGACTCTGATCTTGGTGCAAAAGATAGCCTATTTCCAGTCATTTAGGTGCATATAGAAAAATAATTATTGTTTTATGGTTTTTATCCTGGCCCGGTTTGACGGTCACATACGCTGTTGAACGCCCCATTTATCTGTCAAAGAACATAATAAATTGAACCGGTTCCATCCGCTAAAGCTTTTTAAAAATCGAACGCTACAAAATGCAATAAGGGAGAGAATTTCAGCGTACAAACCACTCTCTCTATTCCGGGTAACACCCTCAATATTGAGTGATTGAATCATGTCTAACTTTATAAAATCTGTAGATGACCGTACACGCCTGGCTGGCACCAACCGCCTGGAGGTCCTCCTTTTCAGCCTGGGAAAGGATGTCAGGACCGGTCGTGAAGAGACCTATGGAGTCAATGTTTTCAAGGTTCGTGAAGTCATGTTGGTACCGGAAATCACCCATGCACCCGATATGCCTCCTTCTGTAGAGGGGATGGTCAGTTTGCGGGGAAATATGATTCCCGTTATCAACCTCCCCGATTTTTGCGGTATTCAGACTGAAGAGAAACCCAGCATTCTGATTGTCACTGAGTACAACAAACATGTGCAGGGGTTTCTGGTACATGCTGTCGACACCATAGAACGGCTGGCCTGGGAAGATGTCAAGGTTCCCCCACCCATGATGGCGCAACAGCATGGTGGTCTGGTGACCGCTGTTACAGAATTAAAGGATAAGCGGCTGGTGATGATCATGGATGTTGAAATGGTACTGAGTCAAACCTCCGGATTCGGTCAGGGCTCAGACATATTCGAGGGTATCCAGCAAGTGGGCGATAGTGATATCACCTTGCTGTTTGCCGATGATTCCGCCGTTGCCAGAGATCAGATCATACGCACCATGGATCACATGGGTATCAAGTACATTGGCACGACCAATGGGTCTGAAGCCTGGCAGAGGCTGAAAGAGATTGCAGACCGCGCTGATGCAACCGATCATAAACCCAGTGATTTTATTCAGATCATACTCACCGACGTGGAGATGCCCGAAATGGATGGCTATGTGCTGACCAAGAAAATCAAGGAAGACGCACGCTTCAGTGATATCCCGATCATTATGCACTCATCACTCTCGGCTGATGCCAATATGGCCTTGGGAAAGGGCGTGGGCGCGGATGCCTATGTACCCAAGTTCGAACCCACCGAGCTTGCCGCAAAACTTCATGAGATGATCAACAATGTCCATAGTCAGAAGGTCTCCTAGCATATAGGAGCATTATCTGACTCTATTCATGAATGGAGTCAACGCTGGCTCCTTAGTCAAATAGCATGAGCCAAGGGTTGTTACCTAAGGTAACAGCTGCTAGGCTCTAGAAATGCGTGAGCCGCCCCCACCCGATCAACAGATAGACCGTACCCTGGCCTTGGGTCTGTTGATCCTGCTGCTCTTCTCAACCCCGATCATGATTTGGTGGACGTCAGCCGGCAGCCCCTGGTACCTGCCCTATATCATTTGGCTGGGGGTCATCTTTTTCATCGCCTGGATTAATCTGCGTCATTATGAGCCATGATCTCTGGCTACTGTTCGGGATCGGCTTTTTCTACCTGGCGCTGCTGTTCCTTATTGCCTACGCGGGAGACAGTGGAAGAATTCCTGAGCGGCTGATTCGTCATCCCTTGATCTATGTCCTCTCCCTGGGTGTGTACGCAACCTCCTGGACCTACTACGGCAGTGTCGGTTTTGCCCAGAGCCAAGGTTATCTATTTCTGACAGTCTACTTGGGGGTCACGCTTGCATTTGCTCTCACCCCGATACTGTTTCAGCCGATTTTACGGCTAACCAGAGAGTATCAGTTGACATCACTGGCCGACCTGTTTGCATTCCGCTACCGCAGTCAGCTGGCTGGCATCCTGGTGACCCTGTTTATGCTGGTGGGTACCCTTCCCTACATCGCCCTGCAGATCAGGGCAGTGACAGACTCACTTCAGGTAATCAGTCAAACAGTCGCACCAAGAATTTTAGCCTTGATATTTTGCTCCACGCTGGTGGTATTCGCCATACTGTTTGGTGCCAGACACAGCACCAGTCGCGATAAACATCATGGTCTGGTACTGGCCATCGCCTTTGAATCGATGGTAAAGCTGGTGGCCATGACAGTTATAGGACTGACAACCCTATTCGGCGTTTTCGGTGGTTTTGATGGCCTCAGTCAATGGCTCAGCGAACATCCCGATACCCTTGATCGACTCTATCAACCCGTCAGGGAAGGCCCCTGGTCGACCTTGCTGTTGTTGGCCTTTGCGGCTGCATTTCTGCTGCCACGACAATTCCATATGCTGTTTACAGAGAACCTGGATCCCAAAGCACTGCGTACTGCAAGTTGGGGCTTCCCTCTGTTCCTGTTGCTGATAAACCTACCGATACCTTTGATTCTCTGGGGTGGTGAAGCATTGAAACTCACCTTGCAACCCGACTACTTCGCTTTGGGAATCACCCTCAGTCAAGGTCCCTCCTGGTTACCGATACTCGCCTTTATCGGTGGCATATCATCAGCAAGCGCGATGATGATCATCACAACCCTGGCACTCTCATCGATGACCCTGAACCATATTCTGCTTCCGACCAATTTCCCCGATCCGGAGGTCAATCTCTATCGTTGGCTGCTGTTGGGACGGCGACTTTTGATCGCACTGATCATTATGGCCGGATATGGTTTTTACGTATTGCTGGAGAAGCATCAGGGTCTGGTACAGCTTGGCCTGATATCCTTTGTCGCAGTGGCGCAATTTCTTCCGGGTATCATTGGCCTGCTCTATTGGCGACGCGCCACCCGACTTGGTTTCATCCTCGGTTTGGTCGCAGGTATTGCCGTCTGGTCAGGCACTCTGCTACTCCCCTTACTAGAGAGTTCAGGATTTGTCCGCACCGAATTCGATATTCCGGCATTGCGGCTTGCCTCCGGTATGGATCAGTGGGAGTTCGCCACATTCTGGTCGCTAACCGCCAATATTTTACTGTTTGTCTTTGGCTCTCTGGTCAGCAAACAAAGCCTGGGAGAAAAAGAGGCTGCCAGCGCATGCTGCAGTGAGTCACTGGTACCGATGGGAGGCATGGTCAGTGCCGGTTCTGCCGCCCAGTTCACCAAACAATTGGCACAGATGCTGGGTAGTGAGGCGGCACAACGGGAGGTTGAACAAGCCCTACGGGACCTAAGTCTCGCAACCAATGAAACCCGTCCATCACAACTACGTCGTCTGCGTGAACGTATCGAACGAAATCTATCAGGCCTGCTAGGCCCTCAATTGGCGCATATGATCATCAATCGCCGCCTGCAGCTGGATATCCATACCCAGTCCGCGTTGGCTGATTCAATGCGCTTCATCGAAGACCAATTAGAGCACTCCCGTTCTCGTCTGCGCGGCCTCAGCGCCGATCTCGATAACCTGCGCCGCTACCACAGACAAATTTTGCTCGATCTGCCATTGGGGGTCTGTACTATCGATCGATTGCGCACAGTCACCATTTGGAATCTGGCCATGGAAGTCATGACTGGTGTACCTGCGCGGGATGCAATCGGCGTATCGTTACACCGACTGCCAGCCCCTTGGGGACATCTACTGGCGGGATTTGCCTCTGCAGCCGATGAACACATTCATCATCTGGAGGTCACCCATAAAGAGAAGAGCCGCTGGTTCAATCTGCATAAGGCTGCAATCCCTGCCCCACTACCTGTCGATCACCCCGTTGAAGAGGCACGCACCAGCCAGGTCATGCTGATGGAGGATCTCACGGATCTTGAAACACTGGAAGCTGAGCTTGCCCATAGCGAACGCCTCGCTTCTATCGGTCGACTGGCAGCCGGTGTGGCACATGAGATAGGCAACCCGGTAACCGGTATTGCCTCACTGGCTCAAAATCTGCGCCATGAGGATGATCCTGAGCTGGTTCGGGAGAGTATCGAGGAGATCATCAATCAGACCCAGCGCATCACGACCATTGTGAAGACTTTAATGAACTTCAGCCGTGGTGGTGGCATCGGTGGTAACATCGGTGATTTCTCGATAAGTGAGGTTGCAGATGAAGCTGTCCGTTTGGTGAAACTGACTCACCGCGGCCGACAGGTCCAGTGTGTAAACCACTGTACTACAGATCTGATCATTCAGGGGGACCGACAGGGCATCTCCCAGATCCTGGTCAACATCCTCACCAATGCCTGTGATGCCTCACCACCGGGTGGAAAAGTGGAACTGATTGCCAGCGAGATTGGCGACCTAGTCAGAATCGAGGTCCAGGATCATGGCGAGGGAATTGCTGAACAGAATCTAAGTTATATTTTCGAGCCTTTTTTCACAACCAAGGCGCCAGGTGAAGGTACCGGACTAGGACTTGCCATTGCCTACAAAATCGTCTCAGACCACAAGGGTGCAATCTCGATCGACTCTGAAAAAGGAGTTGGGACTCGGGTTATTGTTGACCTTCCCCGAACCGGTTTACACGCTATTCTCTCAAAAACATCATGAATCAGATTCTTATCATTGAAGACGAAGAGGTCATCCGTCGCGCAGTAAAGCGATTGCTGGAACGCCATGGTTATCAAATAGCTGAGGCAGGCTCAGTCGAGGTGGCACAAAGACATCCCCTTACTTCGTTCGACTTGATCATTAGCGATGTCCGTCTACCGGGCATCCCTGGCACTCATATCATTGAGTTGGCAAGCCCTGTACCGGTTCTGATCATGACCAGCTATGCCAGCATCCGTTCTGCCGTGGATGCTATGAAGCTCGGTGCCATTGACTATATTGCGAAACCCTTCGACCACGATGAACTATTGATGGTGGTCGAACGCATCATCAAACAGGATCGTCAGCTACGCCAGCAAGAGATCCTAAAATCGGAGGTGGAAAAGAGTTATCCGGTAAGGGGGATGGTAGGTGAATGCCCAGCCATGATTGATGTATTTCGCCGTATCGACAAGGTCGCCCCCACCGATGCAACGGTATTGATCCTTGGAGAATCGGGTACCGGTAAAGAGTTGCTTGCCCGGGCTCTGCATGACAGGAGCCATCGCAGTCAATCGCCGTTCATCGTATTCAACTGCGCCGCTGTACCGGAAAACCAGGTCGAAATTGAGCTTTTCGGTCCACAAGATGAACGTGAGGCACGCCGTGGTGGACTCCTTGCCAAAGCCCATGGCGGCACCCTTTTCATGGACGAGGTGGGTGAACTCTCAATGGCTGCACAGGCCCGTCTATTGCGTGTATTGCAGGGAGATGACTATGCCCCTCAAAATGATACGGTACAAAGTGGCCCGGATATCCGCATCATTGCCGCTACCCATCGGGACATCCGAAAACTGGTACAACAGCAGACCTTTCGCAGCGATCTCTACTTTCGCCTGCGGGTCGTGGAAATAACACTGCCACCTTTGCGGGAGCGGGGTGGTGATATTAAGGCCCTGGCAAAATTCCTCCTTGCAAAATCCTGTCGCCAACTTAACCGCTCATCACTGAATCTAAGCCGTAGCGCCCTGGAGGCGATTCGTCGTTATCACTGGCCAGGCAATGTGCGGGAGCTGGCAAATACCATTGAACGCTCTGTCATCCTGTGTGAAGGTGACCAAATCACCCCGCAACTGTTAGCGATCGATCACCACATCACCGCCACTAACCGTCGCGCTACTGACAATCCAACTGACAATCTCTCTTTGGAAGAGTACTTCCGTCACTTTGTACTGGATAATCAGGAGCACATGACCGAGACAGATTTGGCCAAGCAACTGGGGATCAGCCGCAAGGCCCTATGGGAACGTCGACAGCGGTTTGGAATTCCGCGTGAGAAGAAGGGTAAGAAAAGTTAGTTGCAGTCCTGCAGGAAATAGTGGAAGAATCACAGCCAGGTAGGGTACGGCAGGCCGCGCCCAACGACTTAATCGATATAAAAATATTAAAGCGGACAGCAGATTGTCAGGGCTGAGATTTTATCAGTTTGATCCAATTCGAAGTCTGCAGCAGATGTCTCTGTTTCGATAATGGATGAAATCCATGGCTGGTCTGGGCATGACGCAGCAGATCTTCGCTGTTCTCTGCATCGGTGGGAAACACTGAACTACCAATAGTCAGGTCCAGACTGATGTTTCTGCCATTGATCTCAATCGGGTTGGAAAGCCCGATGCGAACCTTCTCCGAAATATGTATGACCGATTTTTCATTCTCGATATGTGGCAACAGCAAGGCGAACTCACTACCATCAATTCTCGATAGGATATCCCCCTTACGGACCTGGCGCTTTAGTCTGGCCGAGATTGTCTGCAGGCATTGGTCTCCTACTGCATGGCCATAGCGTTCATTCGTCTGTTTAAGATCAACCAGCACCACATTAAGCAGGCAAAGCGGCGTATTGTCCTGTTTAGCCTGGGTCAATGCGAAACTCAGATAATCTTCGAACAGCACCCGATTAGGCAATCCAGTCAGTGAATCATGAAACTCCTGATACTTATTGAGCTCTTCAAGCTTATTGTATTGCGTGATGTCCCGCGCCACGCAATAGGTACCAAAAAAGATCTTTTTGTCATCTTGATGGGAATAGAGCCTTCTCGATTGCATCGCGACCAGTATGTTTCTGGATTTTACGCTTTGATGGGATTCGGATGATTCACTGCAGCGCAACCTGAGTTCTACTTCAGGAAACCGGTCGGGAGCACTTCGACGCTCTTCAAACACATGCTGCATTCGCTCCACTTCGTCCCCTTCCACCAGTGAACTCCAATGCTTGCCAAATATCTCCTGCTTGGTAAAACCGGTCACCTTGGTGAAGACGGTGTTCACCATGCGGAAGTTACCCTTGGTGTCGAGAAGAAACTGCATGTTCGGGGCAATATCGAACATCATGCGATGCAGACCGCTCCTGATCTCTATCTTTCTCTTAACCCCCTTACGCTGCTCCTCTTTGACCCTTTTTCTCAGGCTCTCGTCAATCGCTTTAAGCAGATCTACAGGAGTTACCGGCTTGCGAATGAAATTGTCAGCCCCTTTCTTTAGAGACTTAATCGCATCATCCATGGAGGGATCACCGGAGATGGTGATAATCCGGGTCTGCAGCCCGCGTTTACGAATAAAGTCCATGACCTTATACCCATCGGCTACGGGCATATGCAGATCCAGCAGTACCACATCAAAATTATCGGAAATCAGCATCCCAGCCGCCTTCGCGCCATCCTCGGCAGTCTTCACGTCATAACCCCAACTGGCTACCATCATTGCCAGACTCTCAGCATGGCGCGATTCGTCATCCACGATAAGCAGGCGACCTTTGGCAGTGGATTTTCCCTTCTGAGTATCTTGTTCGGTATGCATAGGTCGAGGTTCCAGCAGGCTAGATCGATTTCTCAACAGAAATATATCATGATTTATGCGTGGGAATGGGAAATTGAATCATCAACAGCAGGGATGTATGTGATAATCAGAGCCTGAGTCAGGTAGAGTTCATGACCCTATGTTTGGCGGCAATGAAATCATTGTGTGGGACATAGATCAGTTCAGCCAGCCTGCGAATGACATGTTCCTCATAGCGATGTAACTCCTGGTCAGCGAAGGCAACCTGCCAAAGCGCTTCTACAACCTTGATCTTCTGTGCTTCAGTGTAGTGTTCATTGATTAATCGTGTGAACTGGAAATAGTCCGTCGATTCAGTGTGTTCCTCCTTGGCCAATGCCATCAGCTGCTCCGCTGAAGCCCTGTTGAGATCAAACTGGCGTTGAATGGACTGCAGGATGACACGTCTCTCTTCAGGCGCCTCCTCGAAATCCGATTCGGCAATTTCGACCAACAGTACGGCAACCGCTAATCTGATCGACTGCTCCAATTGATGTGTCTTCTCGTCGGAATCAGGGGCCAGATAAGTGTCAAAATAGTCTTTGATTGCCTTGATCATCGGGGATTTCCAAGCTGGTTTATTCAATCATTGCGAACTAGGGTACGGTGTATTTTATGCAATATGGATCACTAAGGAATCTCATTCAATCGGAGCAGGGAACAACCCTAATTCAGGGCACGCATTTTTAAAAGCAAAAAAAAGTGATTTCTTACCGATAGAAACGAATGGCGATTCATTCGGTTACACATATCACCCAACTCTGCTACCGATGGTAACACGTTTGCTGCCTTGCAGCATAGAATTTCACGGCTTAAGCCGTTGTTTTATTTGACTTTATCGACAACTGCGCCACAAAATAGTGCTATGTGTATCCGATTTTTTTACGGTAACACACAACATGGTGTTTGCTCATTCAGGGATAGACCTTCTCACCTAAATCAGTCCCAGACAGGATGCCAATGAGGGTGACAGACACTCAAATGACAAGAACTTTATTATACGGCGGAGTGATCATGACATGAACAAAACTGCTGAACAGTATTGGAAAGCCAATATTCGCCTAGTGAGCATCTTGCTGGTGATTTGGTTTATCTGCTCGTTCCTATTCGGCATCATTTTAGTAGAGCCGCTCAATACCATTAAGATCGGTGGTGTCGGGCTGGGATTCTGGTTTGCACAGAATGGTTCTATCTACACTTTCCTGGTGCTGATCTACGTCTACGCTAAACGCATGAATGCTCTGGATGTCGAATTTGACGTCCATGAGGACTAATGGGGGAAACTGACTCATGGATCTGCAAACACTGACATATTTAGTAGTAGGCTTTACATTTGCCCTCTACATTGGTATCGCCTTCTGGGCTCGGGCTGCAACCACCGGTGAGTTTTATGCCGCTGGTCGTGGTGTCCATCCTGTTGCTAACGGTATGGCTACCGCTGCTGACTGGATGTCCGCTGCCTCTTTCATTTCAATGGCTGGCCTGATCGCCTTCAACGGCTACGGCGCTTCTGTCTTCCTGATGGGGTGGACTGGTGGATATGTGCTTCTGGCACTGCTGCTCGCTCCCTATCTGCGTAAGTTCGGCAAGTTCACCGTACCTGAATTCATCGGTGACCGTTACTACTCACGTACTGCACGAATCGTGGCCGTTATCTGCCTGATCATCGCATCCGTGACCTACGTTATCGGACAGATGAAAGGTATCGGTGTGGCCTTCTCGCGTTTCCTCGAGACTGAATACGATACCGGCCTCTACATCGGCATGGGTATCGTCTTCATCTATGCGGTTATGGGCGGCATGAAAGGTATTACCTACACCCAGATCGCCCAGTACTGTGTACTGATTTTCGCCTACACCGTTCCAGCTGTCTTCATCTCACTGAACCTGACCGGTAATCCGATCCCGCAAATGGGTATCGGCAGTACCATGGCTGATGGCTCCGGCACCTTCATGATGGACAGGTTGGACCAGGTAGTAACGGACTTGGGCTTTAAGCAGTACACCACTCAGGTGATGGGAAGCAAACTGAACATGTTTGTCTATACCCTCTCTCTGATGATCGGTACTGCTGGCCTGCCACACGTTATTATCCGCTTCTTTACCGTTCCTAAGGTGAAAGATGCTCGTTCCTCCGCAGGTTGGGCGTTGGTCTTTATCGCCATTCTTTACACCACAGCTCCAGCTGTTGGTTCCATGGCACGTCTGAATCTGATGAACACCATCCAAACCGGTGAAGTGGGCACAGTTGAAGGCAATATCGAGATCGCCAAAGTACCTCAGTGGATGATCAACTGGGAGAAGACCGGTCTGCTGCAGTGGGAAGATAAAAACGGTGACGGTCGCATTCAGTACTACAACGAAAAGAATGCAGAGTTTGCCGCCAAGGCCGAAGGCTATGGCTGGAAGGGTAACGAGATGACCAAGGTTGACCGTGATATCATGGTATTGGCCAACCCGGAAATCGCTCAATTGCCCAACTGGGTCATTGCCCTGGTGGTTGCCGGTGGTCTGGCCGCCGCGCTCTCTACCGCTGCCGGACTGTTGTTGGCTATCGCCTCTTCCATCTCTCATGACCTCCTGAAGGGCGTCTTCATGCCCGACATCTCAGAGAAAAATGAGCTGATGGCAGGTCGTGTTGCGATGGCCGGTGCTATCGCCATGGCGGGTTACTTCGGTCTGCATCCACCGGATTTCGCAGCCGGTACCGTGGCCATCGCCTTTGGTCTGGCCGCCAGCTCCATATTCCCTGCGCTGATGATGGGTATCTTCTACAAGAAGATGAATCGTTCAGGTGCTATTTGGGGCATGATCTCAGGTATCGGCGTGACCATGCTGTATGTATTCCAGCATAAGGGCATCATGTTCATTCCAGGTACTTCCTTCCTGGGCGACATGGGTCCAAGCTGGTTCCTCGGCATCTCTCCGAATGCATTCGGCGCTGTAGGTGCACTGGTCAACTTCGTAGTGGCTATCGCGGTCTCCAAAGTGACTGCTCCGCCTCCCGACCACATCCAGCACCTGGTGGAAGATATTCGTGTACCTAAGGGTGCCGGTACCGCCACCGATCACTAAACGATAACCATAAAGCTGTAACTGAGTGCCCCGCTTCGGCGGGGCCTTTTTCCTGAAGAGAATAATCTCCACGAATAGGTCTGATCGGTAACACACAGTTTCGGGTCAATCCGTTGAGATTTTTTACTGAGATCACCATACTAGCGGAATCCAATTCCAGATGTATGCGAGCCACCCCCTATGGAAATCGAACTGGTCGAGATTCGCGATTTTCTGGCAAAACGTCCACCCTTCGATGCCCTGCCGGAAGAACAGCTCAATCAACTCCCTAAGTCTCTCGAGATACGCTACCTGCGTAGAGGAAACCTATTTCCACCAGGTGATGCCACACAAGGCTACATCTATATTCTGCGCAGCGGCGCCATTGAACTTCGCGATGAAGAGGATAATCTGGTAGAGAAACTGGGTGAAGGCGGTATCTACACCACCGATTGCCAATTAATCGACTTCGGCAGGGCGACCCACGGCCTGGCTGCTGAAGATTCGTTGATCTATCAGCTACCCTGCGATCTGCTCAAAGTACTGCGTAAATCCGAACCGGCATTCGACCGTCATTTTGCAGAATCGATCAGGGATCGCCTGAAACAGGCGGTACGTACGCTGAAAGACAATGCTGAAGAAAGTCCCATTGCGCAGATGACAGTGGAAGTTTCCGACCTGATCAAGAAATCGCCGATAACCATCGACATCAATTGCTCTATCCGTCAAGCAGCTCAATTGATGAGCGAAAAGAACGTCTCTTCAGTGATGATCATGGAACAACAAAAACTGGCCGGTATCATCACAGACCGCGACCTGCGCAAACGCTGTATCGCAGCGGGAATATCGACCGATCAGCCGGTTAGCCAGATCATGACCACCAACCTGGAAACGATCCAGAAAAACACCATGGCCATTCAGGCATTGATGACCATGACGCGATTGCATGTGCATCATCTTCCTGTGCTGCAGGGCGACCATGTCGTCGGCATGTTGACGGCAACAGACCTGGCGCGCCACCAAACCACCAACTCAGCCTTTCTCGCCAGTGATATCCGCAAAGCGGCAACAGTCGAGGATTTGGCCATTGTCAGTGAGCGCCTGCCTGATGTTCAGTTTCAACTGGCGAACTCCAATGCCGCTGCGCTGCATGTCGGCGAGGCCATCTCTTGTATAACAGATGCCCTGACGGCGCGCTTGATAGAGATGGCTGAGGCAGAGCTTGGCCCGCCACCAGTACCCTATGCCTGGTTATGTGCCGGTTCTCAGGCACGCCACGAACAGACATCCCATTCCGATCAAGATAATGCATTGCTCATCGCTGATGAGATGAAACCTGAGCATGAGGCCTATTTTGAGGCGCTGGCCAAGAAGGTCTCCGATGGCCTCAATGCCTGCGGCTATGTCTATTGCCCAGGCAATGCTATGGCAACCAATCCCAAATGGCGACAGACACTTCGAATATGGCGAAAGTATTTCAACACCTGGATTAACAAGCCCGAGCCTATGGCATTGATGCTGTCTAGCATCTTCTTTGATCTAAGAGCTGTCTACGGCAACATGGAAATGTTCGATGAGCTACGTACCGACATTCTCAACAAGACCCGTGGTAACGGTATCTTCACCGCTTTTATGGCAGCGAATGCATTACAGCATCGACCGCCGCTTGGCTTTTTTCGTACCTTCGTACTCATCCATGGCGGTGCCCACGATGACACATTCGACATCAAACACCGTGGGATAGTACCGATCACTGATATCGCGCGGGTGTTTGCCCTTGATCAGGGTCTCCCCCCTGTAAATACTACTGAACGCCTTGAAGCCGCAGCGGAAACAAAGGTTCTCAGCCGTGAAATGGGAGAAAACCTGGTGGATGCGATGGAGTTTATCGCCAGCATCCGCATCTATCATCAGGCAGAACAGATTCGCAAAGGATTAACCCCAGATAACTACCTCTCCCCTGAAGAGCTTTCCGATCTGGAGCGCAGACATCTGAAAGATGCATTCCGAGTTATCCAGGAGATGCAGGATGCCATGGAAAATCGATACCAGGGCGGGCGTTTCCTATAACTATGCTGACACGTTTTCTCAGTCTGGATGCCTTAAGAAAGAGAGCTTTATCGAAAGCTGAGCCAGGTGCACTACATGACTACCTTGCTACACCGCTAACGTCAAAAAGAACCCAATGTGAGGCACTATCTATCGTCTCACTGGATCTGGAAACCACGGGTCTCGATCCGTCAAAAGATAAAATTCTCAGTTTTGGCCTGGTTGAGATGCAACATATGACGATAAAACTTGAAACGGCCCGCCATCAGTTGATCTCAATCGAAGATGAGATACCGGAAGCATCAGCTGTTATCCATCAGATTACCGATGACCAGGCAGCTACGGGGGTACCACTGGATGAAGCCCTGCCTGAGCTGCTGCAACGATTGGCAGGCAAAGTCATGTTGGTTCACTATTCTGCCATTGAACAAAATTTTATCAGTGCTGCATGTCAGAAGCTATTTGGTGCACCGTTCGTGATACCGATTATCGATACACTGGCCTTGGCACGAAGAATTTTAGAACATCGCAATCACACCATTCAAACAGGAGATCTGCGACTATTCAATCTACGACCGCGCTATAATTTACCGAATTACAAGGCGCACAATGCTTTAAGCGATGCGGTAGCTACCGCTGAGCTGTTTCTAGCCATGGCATCAGATATGGTGCCGCAACCCAGCCAATGTCAACTCCGTCGTTTCCTTACGCGTTGACAGGCAATAGAATGATGAGACAAAACAACAGTAGTATTTTTTATCTATTCGGAATATTGCTTTGGGTTTTTAAAAGTCAGTTTCTTTTTAACCAAAGAGACAGACTGAGACTTTCCTGCTGTTGAGAATGAATAACCACCGTTGAGGAGAATCCAATGTCAGAAAACAAGATTTACCCCGTCCCTGCCGAATTCGCAGCACAGGCGAATATCAGTGATGCGGAGTATCAGACGATGTATCAGCAATCGATCGACGACCCTGATGCCTTTTGGGCGGAACAAGCTGATAAATATGTCACCTGGTTTAAAAAATGGGACAAGGTCACTGATTGGAGTTTTGGTAAGGACGACCTGCATATTGAGTGGTTTAAAGGTGCCAAATTAAATGTCTCCTACAACTGCCTTGATCGTCATCTGGAGAGTCGAGGCGATCAGGTAGCCATCATATGGGAGGGTGACAACCCGAATGAGGATCGTAAGATCACCTATCGTGAACTCCACGAAGAGGTCAGCAAATTCGCCAATGTATTGAAATCCCGTGGCGTAAAAAAGGGTGACAGGGTCTCCCTCTACCTACCGATGGTCGCTGAGGCTGCCGTAGCCATGCTCGCCTGTACCCGGATCGGTGCTGTCCACTCGATAGTGTTCGGCGGTTTCTCACCAGATGCCCTGCGCGATCGGATCCTCGACTCAGACTGCCAGGTAGTGATAACCGCTGATCAATCAATGCGTGGTGGCAAGAAGGTGCCGCTGAAGTCAAATGCCGACAAAGCCATTGCCCAGTGCCCCAATGTTCATACTTGCCTGGTCATAAAGCGTGGTGGTGATCCGGTAGAGTGGAATAACGACCGTGATGTCTGGTATCACGAGGCCATGTCCAGTGCCTCTTCAGACTGTCCGGCTGAAGAGATGGGAGCCGATGATCCCCTTTTCATTCTCTATACTTCAGGATCTACGGGTAAACCAAAAGGTGTGCTTCACACGACAGGCGGTTATCTGCTTCAGGCAGCCATGACTCACAAGCTGGTGTTCGACTACAAGGACGGTGAAGTCTACTGGTGCACCGCTGATGTGGGCTGGGTAACCGGTCACACCTATATTGTCTACGGTCCTTTGGCTAATGGCGCCACCAGCCTGATGTTCGAGGGTATCCCCACCTATCCCGATATTTCCCGTTTCTGGCAGGTCTGCGACAAACACAACGTTGCCAGCTTTTATACAGCACCAACCGCCATTCGCTCTCTGATGAGTGCAGGTGAAGAGCCGGTGAAGAAGACCAAACGCAGTAGCTTGCGCCTGCTCGGCACAGTCGGCGAGCCGATCAATCCCGAGGCATGGGAGTGGTACTATCGGGTGGTCGGTGACGAACGCTGCCCCATTGTCGATACCTGGTGGCAAACCGAAACCGGCGCACACATGCTGACCCCACTACCCGGTGCAACACCATTGAAACCGGGTTCTGCGACTATCCCCTTCTTCGGTGTTGCGCCTGTACTACTGGATGACCAAGGTGTTGAGATCGATGGCAACCCTGCAGAGGGTAATCTGGCTATCAAGCAGCCCTGGCCATCCATGATGCGCACCTTGTATGGTGACCATAAACGATTCTTCGAAACCTACTTCGCGATGTATTCCGGTTACTATTTCACCGGCGACGGTGCCCGCCGCGATGAGGATGGATACTACTGGATTACAGGCCGTGTGGATGATGTTTTGAATGTGTCGGGCCACCGTCTGGGTACTGCGGAAATTGAGTCTGCACTGGTACTACACGATATGGTTGCTGAAGCTGCGGTTGTGGGCTATCCCCATGAATTGACAGGTCAGGGTATCTACGCCTATGTCACCCTGATGGCAGGTGTAGAGAGTAGCGATGAACTCAAGGCCGATTTGGTAAAACTGGTACGCTCTGAAATTGGACCTATTGCCAAGGTTAATCTCATCCAGTGGGCACCTGGCCTGCCTAAGACACGTTCCGGTAAAATCATGCGCCGAATTCTGCGCAAGATTGCCGCAAACGAGCTAGAGAATCTGGGTGATACCTCTACCCTGGCTGATCCTTCAGTCGTTGATAATCTGATCGATAACAGGGAAAACAAGTAGTCATTTATCTAGCTGCTATCTATCAAGATACTATATAGTTCGTCTTTAGGTGAATGTCGGGGTCCAGTCAGATACCCATTTCTCTGGATCCCGGCAAGCGCCGGGATGACGTAGCAAGATAAAGTGTACTTATATATACCTTACCCATTTCTCAAGAGACTACATGAATTTAAAACTCCCCTCATTTTATAAGCGCATCCTGGCATTCTTCGCTGTTATCGGACCAATTTTCTGGTTGGTTTTCACCGAAGATGGACAGCGCCGCACTGACTCGGTTGTGCTGACTTTATGGGGTGAGGATGATATTGCATTGAATCTCAAAGCACTCGACAACCAGATTACCGAAGATGAATTGAAGCAAGTCTTTCCCGATGTGGAGTGGTTATGCAACGATGAAGTCTCTAGTTTTGGTAACCGCCTGTGTGTATCGCGTATTGGCATTTTCAATGAAATCCCTGCGCATTACATCAGCGTTTTTTTTCACGATAATTGGATTAATGGGGTAAAAGTCGGTTACCGACGTAATTATCACGAACAGCTAAAACAGCAACTTTGGCAACAATTGGGCGCCCCATCCAACAATAATGAACGGGTTCACGTAATTCAGGGAATGGAATCTGTGATTCACTGGGTCACAGCATCCGGTAATGTAATTCTCAAAGAGACATTGGCTGAACAGGAAGAGCCTGCACTACTCTGGTTATCCTTCTCCGTCATACCACAGTAACGAGATAGTCTCAGTTAGAGTGACTATGAATACCCTAACCAAGGTTAGGTTCCCACCAATCAGACCCCATACAACGATTCATGTAAAAACTGCTTGAAATGCCTCATTACCTGTCGAGGTATGACACTTTCTGCATGTATGCGCAGTTCGTGTATTTCATCTGTCATCTGATAATCGTTTAACGCTTGGGCTCTCTCTATAGCCTGGTGTACAGATTGATCAAGAATCAGTCCATTGCGCTGTTTTACAACACTGTAAACAGCCATCAGAGCAATCTGTTCCTCCAGCGCCATCTTGCACTGATTATCCAGAATCATCAGCATGACTGTCGTCACGCAATCTATTTGAAGAGGATCCAGTGAGATAGTTTCTGCCCACACAGCTGCCGGATGTGGCGCATCAAATGCTGTTTTTGTGTTTTTTGATAACATGACATTAATTCCATGTGCCTGAAACATATACTAGTGTAGTCTCCAATTATTGGAAGGGGCCATCCAATGGCGAAACTTATACGAGCCTTCGAACACCGTTTCCTGCTGGGTATTGAGAAACTGGATACCGACCATCGTCAATTCGTTGATTTGGTCAATCAGTTGGAATCTTCAGAAAAAGAGATGTTCATCAAGCTCTTTCCTCTACTCACAAAACACATCAGTGAACACTTTAAGGCTGAAAACAGTTTGATGGCCGAGAGTGGTTATAGTGGAATTCATGAACATATCGATGAACACCAGCGGGTACTGAATGAACTCAATCGTATTGGCGAGATGGTCTCAAACGGTTCTATATCGATGGGGCGTACCTATGTTATCGATCACCTGCCAAACTGGTTTGAGCATCATAGTCATACGATGGACAGCAGTCTGGCAGACTATCTCAAGTCCCGGGGTTAATACTAAGGCCTGTTAACACATATTCGGAGCAACCAAACTTCGCTCCTCGCGCCTTGTTGGGTACTTTCTCAGGCACAACGGTGACAATCAAATGAGTGTTAACAGGCCCTAGTTCGATTGTCTGAGTACAATCAGACGTGTCTCATCCCAACTGTGCCGAGTGTAAAAATCGAGGGCTGAGTGATTACTTCGATCCGCTACCAATTGTAGTCGAGACAGACCATGCCTATCACTCCACTGTTCAAGATGATGAAGTAACATGCGACCAACTCCATTCCCTCTGTGATGATGATCCACGATGACATCCTCGACCCAGCCGACGGGACCACCTTCTACGGTCGATACGACTATCTGTAACGAAGCCATGGCGACAACCTCTCCTCCATGCTCTACCACAAATAGCTGCGCCTGGTCTGTACGTAACAACATTTCCAACCCTGTTTGCTGTTTCTCAGGATCAACCTCAAAATCCTGCTCAATTGTGAACAACTGGGTTAATAGATCTGCCATTTTCCCCACATCAGCGGGTCTGGCATCTCGAATTGTGTAGATTGGCTGCATCTTTTCTCTGTCAGGTATCAGCGCAAGCAAGTGTCGCTAACCATTGCAACTGGTATCTTCAGCGAGGCAAGTAGGTGCGCTTCAGCCGTACCGATCAAAAACTGGCAAGGATGGTACGACAGAACTGCATCCTACATCGGCATCTACAGCTACAACCATCCCATCTCAAAAGCGTGTCTGTTTTGATTGGAGTTAGTTAAAAAGCCAGACTGTGTCTGACCTCACCCTGTTGGTCGACAATTTCCAACCGGGTGTATTCCCCTTTAGCAATTTTCAAATAGAGGCAAGGATAGGTAAGCGCTTGTATCTGCACCATGCCCGGCTGAGGTTTCACCCATTCAACAGCTACGCGTGCTGTATCGGAAGTGCGTTCAAGATGATCGGAGAGTAGTTTTAAACCGTATCCCCCGCTGGGTTGCTGGCCCATATCCACCCTGACCACCCAGAATTGCTCCGTTTCTACCTGGTCGCTGCTAGCCTTTGGTGCCCTAAAGCCAATTCTGGCCCTATCCCCATGAGTCAAGCCACTATCTGAAACCAACTGAATACCCGCAGCCTGGTTGACACTGCAAACATACCCTTGCTCCAGTACACTGACCGAAGAGGCAACTGTGTTACAACCTGAAATTGCCATAAACAGGGGTGCCAAACCCATCCATCTTTTCCATTTGTTTAGATTAACGAGTCTCATCATTGAACATCCAGACGTTGATACATGAGTGACTGCTGTAGAGCTTGCAGCGATTGTGAACTGGGTGACTGGTATTCATAGGAAGTGATGAAATCACGATCAGTGATGTCATCTGTTCCGACTGTAACGACACTAGGCTGTGAGACTGTGGAATAGGCGCCACATGACTCTCCTGCATCACAGACAATACCATCCATATCCATATCAGAGCCGGCAACGATGAGATAATCTCCTGATCCAACATCGTTGAAACTGTAGGTCACACTCTCCCCGACTGCCTCCACCATGACCTGTTGTAATACTTCATCGTTACTCTGATCCACCAACAGCACATAGTGGGTGCCTGCATCACCCGTGAGCGTGACATCCAACACCTGCATGATCACTTCAACCGTTGCAGAGGCGCTGCCCGCATTAATCTGAAATGTTGCACTATAGGTGGCGGGAGCCAGTCCGGATCGATCGACACTGACGGCATAGCTGCCAAACCCGGAGCCATCAACCTGGTTGGCAGTCAAACTCAGCCAACTGATGTCCTCCATGATCTGCACAGTGCCCAATGCACCCCCTATCTGCTCAATAAACAGTGTGGCGGACTGGAGACTGTGTGAAAGATTCAAGCTCTGTGGATTGACACTCAAAGTGGGCACTACCGGTGTCCCGCCTCCGCCCCGTTGCTGAGCGGCGTCCACCGCCTTGAAGGCATCAATCAGGCCATGGCCATACAAATCGTCTCTGCCGGTAGCGCCAATATCTGTCGTCAGATCACCTGCGGCAAGCATGCTATCAAACTCTGCCGGGCTCAGACTGGGGTAGACCGCCTTCATTAAAGCGGCCACACCGGCTATATGGGGGGCGGCCATGGAGGTGCCATTATAGAATACCAATTGATAATTGACGTTGCCGGATGAATCATCCCCGCCTGCACTAAGTACACCATCGGGCCTTGAATCACCGTTGAGATCCACACGCAGATCACCACCCGGTGCTGCTACATCGATAGCAGAACCGAAGTTGGAATAGGGTGCGCGATTGCGATTGATATCCACAGCACTGACCGAGACTACCCCGTCATATGAGGCAGGATAGGAGAGTTGGGCAGTATTCTCATTGCCCGCCGCAGCGACAATAATCACCCCGGCAGCACGGGCTGCAGCGACAGCATCCCGGCTGGTCTGATTGGCAGAACCACCACCCAGGCTCATATTGATGACATCAGCACGCTGTGCCGGCAGGGTACCGGAACTGTTTGAGAGTCCTGCTGCGAATCGGATGCCTTGCACCAGATCCAGCGTGTTGCCACCACTCTTACCCAGCACCCGGATTGGCATGATTCGGCTGTCCCAGGTGACACCTGCAGCACCTTGAGAATCGTTGCTGCGTGCTGCCACCGTACCGGCTACGTGGGTTCCATGAAAGGAGGAGGAAGCACCCTCCTGCAAGGCGTCACCCTCATCATTGGGATTATTGTCGATGCCATTGTTATCACCGGCATTGTCCGGGTCAGAGATAAAATCATACCCGGCAGTGAGTTGACCGGCCATATCCGGATGGTCAAGCAATACACCGGTGTCGATGACTGCCACAATGACGCTGTTGTCACCAGTGGTGATATCCCAGGCCTGGGGCAGGTTGATCTGAGGATAGTGCCATTGCAAACCGTAGTACTCATCATTCGGTGTCGCCAAGGCGTGCAGGATGTAGTTGGGTTCTGCATAGACGATATCTTGCCGCTTACTCAGCTCTTTTATCGCGAATAGGGTTTCGAGTTTTTGCTGCTGTTCCTGGGTAAGCCGGGTGTCGCCCTCAGACCGCATTGCAACCTGTCCGGCGTTATCCTTGAGCCTCAACAGTTGAACGCCCCCGGTGTCTCCTTGCTGATTGACAACCTCAAACTTATTCAGTGCCGAGTCCCGTTCCCTGGCTTGGACCGAAGACGTAGTGAAGCGGGCCAACACATCACCCGGCACAAAATCGTCAGAGAGCCTGAGTGCACCGGGTGGTAGCGCTGCAGCAGGTGTCAAGCCCACGGACAACAGATAGTTGGAGGCGCCGTCAAAGGCGAACACTCTGATGTAGTATTGGCCATCTGCAGGAATGACTAATGATTCAAACTTTGAAGTGCCGATTGAACTATCGATAAAGTTTCCATTCAGGTCGTACAGATAGAGATCCAGATCGACACCAATACCCAGGTCTGCAATATTGAGCAACAGAGTCTGACCGGCATTCATATCGATCAGGTAATAGTCTTCCGTATCGCCAGAGATGAAGGAGTGACCGGAAAACCCTTGACGGGCTTGATTGACATAACCACCGATATTGACAGGATTAGGCACCTGCTGCGCTGCGGTACGGGGCTGGTTGGGGATCGGGGTTGTCTCAATATCGTTGACATCACTGTCTGTTACTACAAAAGTGGGAACGAGTAGATTACCGCTGATCACTACACTTTGATTATTAGTGTCATCATTACTACTGCCTCCGCCTCCACCACAAGCACCAACAATGGAAGCCACAACCAGGGAGAGGCCGATGTATGTCAGTTTGTTAAATCTCATCATAAAGCCCACTCCACGCTAATCCCATGCACATCCAGGTGAATAATAGAACCCTGGATTGTAGTTGAATCAAAATACATTTCAAAGGCAGGATTTTCCCCTATACTAAAACGCCTAAGATCAGCGTATCACGCCATATGCCTTACGCTTGGAACGCAATATAACACTTGAGTTTCACTGACAAACAGGACACCTGTAACAGACCATGGGACGTTACAAACCACCTGCCCAACCAAAATCACCTTACATCACGGCTCCAGGCTATGCGCGGCTCAAGGAAGAGCAACAGGCCCTGTGGGTTCGCCGACGCAGTGTCACCCAGGCATTGGCTGCGGCAGCAGCCGAGGGTGATCGTTCTGAAAATGCGGAATATATCTACCGCAAGAAGGAGCTGCGGGAGATCGACCGACGCATACGTTATCTGCAGAAGCGACTGCCTGAGCTAACGGTGGTCAACCAGCTACCCAGCAATCCGCAACAGGTTTTTTTTGCGGCCTGGGTTGGATTGGAGAGTGAGGATGGATCAACATGCGAATACCGTATCATCGGACCTGACGAAATCGATCATCAACCCGCCTATATCAGCCTCGATTCCCCCCTCGCACGCGCACTGATGAAGCGGTCACTGGATGATGAAGTGGTTGTTGATACCCCGGCTGGCCCAGCCCGTTACTGGATCACAAAGATCCGTTACGAAGAGACTTGAGTTAAAACCAACATCGCTTATTGTAAGAGAATAGCTGCAAGCATCGCTAAAAAATGGGACTGGATTGTGAAAATCATTCGCGACAATTTGCGGTGATTAGCGTTCATTTGCAGCAGATCTTCCAGTGTGTGGTTCTGGCTGACAGCCCCTTGCCTTGGATGACCGGGGCGGCTCTCAATCCATCAATACCACCTCAATGGCGTACTAAGCTCAACTACCAAATCAGCGCTGGCTCATCCATCCGGGCAAGCTGTTCTCGAAGTGTCAGAATATGCTCTTCCCAAAAACGTATTGTGTCGAACCAGGGGAAGGCCTGGGGAAAGGCAGGATCACCCCAGCGTCTGGCCAACCAGCCGGCATAGTGTACCAATCTCAAAGTACGGAGGGCTTCAAGGAGATGAAGTTCTGATGGATTGAAATCATAAAACTGCGTATACCCTTCCAACAGGTCAGCCAACCGTTCATTCATATAGCCTCTATCTCCCGATAGGAACATCCATAGGTCCTGCATCGCAGGGCCTGTCCGGGCATCATCAAAATCGACAATCTGTGGACCGTCATCACGCCACAGGATATTACCCGGATGACAATCGCCGTGCAGACGAATTGGGCTCACTGATCCGGCACGGCCATAACAATCCTCGATACGGGTCACCAAGTCTTTCAACAGGCTCTCATAAGCCGTTAATAAATGATGTGGGATAAAATCATGCTTCAACAGATATTGACTGGGTTCCTGCAAATAACTCTCGATATCGATATCAGGCCGATATTGAAACGATCGGGTGGCACCCAAAAGGTGAATCCTGCCGATGAAACGTCCCAGCTGCTCGAGCTGTTCAGGATTATCCAGTTCCGGTGCACGGCCACCCTTACAGGGGTAGAGTACAAACCGACAACCCTCATAGTGTAAAAGCGTATTACCCTCTGCATCACTGAGGGGCGCTATCACAGGTATCTCTTGCTCAGCCAGATCAAGCGTGAATCGGTGCTCTTCCAGAATGGCCTGATCGCTCCAACGCTTGGGACGATAAAATTTGGCCACCAGGGCTGGTCCCACCTCCATACCCACCTGATAGACCCGGTTTTCATAGCTGTTTAGCGCAAGAAACTGTCCACTGCATACGACTCCTGTCGATTCAATGGCATCCAGCATGGTATCGGGTGTCAATGTGGCGAAGGCATGTTCATCCTTACCTGAAAACGCCTCTTCGGAGAAACTCATATCCAACTACTCATCGATCCAACAATCCTGATAGTGACTTTTATGTGGTGTATCATACTATTAATACCGTAACCTAATAGGTCGCATTCAGTCAGGGTTTCTAGCATCGCCTTGATCAGGGTATGGCCCGCCGCCAATGGGCACTCCCTTGTTAACCGCCTCAATGCAGAACAAGGTCTTTCTTGAAGTTCCTAACTGATTGATTTAAATAAAGACAAGCCAATGTGCGCATGCCAGACTACATTCAACAGGCAGTAAAAAATGTGTTCTACAGACTCTCTACTCAGTGACCCCAATCCCAACTGGTTGCAACGCTGGAAAGATAACAATATCGGCTGGCACCACGTTGAATTCAACCCGCACTTGCTAAACTATTGGCATGCCCTCTATCTACCACAAGGCTCCCTGGTATTGGCACCACTGTGCGGAAAAAGCAGAGATATGGTCTGGCTTGCCGAACAGGGTTACCGTATTCGTGGCGTTGAACTGAGCCAGCTGGCGGTCAATGCCTTTTTTAAGGAACTTGCACTGCAGCCACTGATAGAGCCCATTGGCCATTTTGAACGCTGGAGCGGCGGCCCCTTCGAGATACTGTGCGGTGATATTTTTCACCTGGATGATCTCGATAACAGTGATGTGGATGCTGTCTATGACCGAGCCTCCCTGGTCGCCCTTAACCCTCATCAGCGTGCCAGCTATGCCCAGTTATTGATAAACACGCTGCCTAAACAGACAAAGATATTACTGATCACTATGGAGTATCCGCAGCAGGAGATGAGCGGACCGCCCTTCAGCGTTCACGAGAGCGAGGTACTTGCGTTGTTTGAAAACCGCTTTTCCATAAGGAAACTGCATACATTAAATATTTTGCAGGATACAGAACGCTACCACGATAAAGGCGTAAGCCACATAACGGAACAGATATACCTATTAAAATAGTCTTTGCTTTATTTAGTGGAGCCAGTCACTCACCTCAACAGTAATGGCCTGGTTATCGTCCGATAGCCAGACCTGATTCTCCTGAATGGTGGCATTGAGATGCATATTCCGTTGAGAGAGCACTTCGAGTCCAGTCTCGCTATTTACTGAAAGTTTAACGATACGGAGATTGGAAAAACGCTTCAGCATATCCCTGTTCTGTTCCCACCAAACAGTGGCGCTACGATCCGCATAAAGATAGACAATAACCTGCTTCGCCCTCCCACAAGCACGTCGTAACCGTTTTTCATCCAGTTGTCCCAGCTCTATCCAGAGCTCTATCTCGTCACTCAGGCTCATTTGCCATAGATCAGGCTCACTATCGCTACTCAATCCTTTTGTAAAACTGAGTGCATCATTGGCATTGAGCGCAAAGGCAAGAAGACGCACCATCATTCGTTCATCGGTCTCTGAAGGGTGACGGGCCAAAGTCAGGCTGTAACTCTGATAGTGATGCCTATCCATATCCGAAATTTGTAACTCTGTCTTAAAAATAGTTGCTTTTAGTGCCAATTCAATCTACCTCGTTATTGGTTCTGTCCCAATCAAGAGGTACAGGGGTGATGCCATGATTGAGGAGCCTCCATAAATAATGACTAAGAACGGTTTTCAAGGGGAACGAAATCCCGACGAGATGGCCCCATATAGACTTGACGCGGACGACCAATCCTCTGCTTGGGATCACTCATCATCTCCATCCAATGCGAAACCCAGCCCACCGTTCTCGCGATAGCGAACATCACAGTAAACATGTTATTAGGGATGTTCAAAGCACGATAGATAATACCTGAATAGAAATCCACGTTCGGATATAATTTTCGCTCAAGAAAATAGTCATCTTTTAGTGCAATCTCTTCCAGTCTTAGTGCCAATTCAAACGTTGGATTATTACTGTCAGCGAGTTCTTCTAACACCTTTTTAGACATTTCACGCAGAATATTCGCGCGGGGATCGAAATTTTTATAGACCCGATGGCCAAAGCCCATCAAACGAAAGGGATCCTTCTTATCTTTCGCCTTGTCAATGTAGTGGTCAATATGCGAGACGTCACCAATTTCAGTCAACATATTTAGTACGGCCTCATTCGCCCCACCATGTGCAGGTCCCCAGAGCGATGCAATCCCTGCGGCAATACAGGCGAACGGATTCGCCTGAGAACTACCTGCCAGCCTGACTGTTGAGGTACTGGCATTCTGTTCATGATCGGCATGTAGAATAAACAACAGATTCATTGCCTGAACAGCTATTGGATGGGGTTGATACGACTCGCAAGGCGTTGCAAACATCATCTGCAGTAGATTGGCGCAATAAGAGAGATCATTACTGGGATAGATGATTGGCTCACTGATATTGTGTTTGTAGCTGGCAGCCGCGATTGTTGGCATTTTAGCTATCAAACGATGAGCAGATATCTCTCGATGTCGGGGATTATTGATATCCAGTGAGTCATGATAGAACGCCGATAGCGACCCCACTACACCCACCATGATGGCCATCGGATGAGCATCATAATGAAAACCACCGAAGAAATCCTTGAGGTTTTCATTGAGCATGGTGTGATGAGTAATGATTTCATCAAACTCTTGCAGTTGAGTGCTATTCGGTAGTTCACCGTATAACAACAAGTAGGCAATCTCGACATAGTCTGCTTGGGCCGCTAACTGTTCGATTGGATACCCCCGGTACTCCAGAATCCCCGCCTCGCCATCGATGTAGGTAATACTACTTTCACAACTCGCCGTTGACATAAATCCCGGGTCATAGGTAAACAATCCCTGATCCCGATAGAGCTTGGTAACATCAATGGCTGGAGGACCTTGAACAGGTTTCCTAACTGTCAGCTCAACACCATTATCGGATGCATCTTCCTGTTTTAAATAGTATTTATCAGTCATTGTTATTCTCCCAACAAATTTTTTACGACTAAAGCCTGACTATGCAAAATATAGAGCAAAACTGAGAGTATGGGGTTTAGTTATTAGACAGGTAGATGATGGCGATGTTCTATTACGGCTTGAATGCTACATGGCTGAGGCTCATCAGCAGCGGTTATTCAATGACTTTTCGACGCAGTGCTTTCTGCCTGCCACGAAGGTTCTTGTTATCCAGGCGTCGCTGCCGTGAGGCTTTTGTCGGTTTAGTGGCTATCCGCCTTTTTTGACTCACTGTCACGCTGTGAATCAGTGTTTGAAGGCGCTGCAAGGCATCTTGACGATTCTTCTCCTGATCTCGATAGCGTTGCGCTTTGATGACAATTACACCTTCTCGACTGATTCTCTTGTCCCTTAATTTCAACAGCCGGTGTCGATAGGCCTCAGGTAATGAAGATGTTGAAATGTTAAAACGCAAGTGGATTGCAGAAGCAACCTTATTGACATTCTGCCCACCCGCCCCTTGTGCACGGATGGCGCTGAACTCGATCTCACTATCCGGGATCACGATTTGATTGGAGATTTTCAATGCCATGAGGTCTCACACGAAATGTTAACTGTCACTATAGTATGCATTGATAATAACTGAGCTTTAAGACACTTGCTATTTAGTCATAAATCATTATTCCTGCTGACTGTCATGCCTATTGTATATTGCAAATGTTTAGCCAATCAGCAACAAGAAGCCACCCTGCAGACCCGTAAAAACGGGTGGTCGTCTTTCACAAAATTTCAGACAGAAGCCAGTGTAGTGGCCTACACTAGATTTGTAGTCAACAGCCTGTGGTGAAATTAATGACTCATCCTATATTGATCCTTTGTGTATTAGTGGCACTGCTTCAGCTAACGCATGTTGTTGCATCACCTGTTATTCAGACTGAGAAACATGCGATCTCTTATCAGGTTATCACTTCTGGATTATCTCACCCCTGGTCAATCGCTTTTCTACCCGATGGTAAAATATTAGTCAGTGAACGGGGTGGCAATCTTCGTCTTATCGATAGTCAGGGGGATCTTGAACCTGCGCCGATTAAGGGCGTTCCACCCATTCGGCAACACGGCCAGGGAGGTCTCCTCGATATCGTCATACACCCTGATTTCATCAACAACCAATGGGTCTACTTTTCCTATGCTGAATCGGATGGATATCGTGTTGGGACAACCGTCTCTCGTGGCAGACTAAAAAATCGACAACTGGAACAGGTCGAAGTGATCTTTCAAATGGATCGTAAGACAAAGGCCCGTCAACACTTCGGTTCGCGCCTGGTTTTTGACAGGCAGGGTTATCTTTATATCACATTGGGAGACCGTGGTGACCGTCCTCGTGCGCAAGATCTAAATGACCACGCCGGATCATTGATTCGTCTGCATGATGATGGCCGAGTACCCCAAGACAACCCCTTTATCGGCATAAGTGGGGTGAAGCCGGAAATCTACAGTTATGGTCATCGCAATATGCAGGGCGCGGCACTCAATCCCCAGACCGGTAAAGTGTGGACCCATGAGCATGGCCCTCAGGGTGGCGATGAAATCAACGTACCCGATGCTGGTTTGAATTATGGCTGGCCGGTCATCAGCTATGGAGTCAATTACGTTATCGGTACAAAAATCGGTGAAGGCTCACATAAAAAAGGTATGGTACAACCCATTCACTATTGGATACCTTCCATTGCACCCTCGGGCATGGCTTTTTACACGGGAAATGCATTTAAAGGCTGGCAAGGCAATCTGTTTGTGGGTTCACTCAAATTTCAACAACTTGTCAGACTCGAGCTGGATGGAGAGACCATTACCCATGAAGAGCGTCTGTTGAGTGATGAACTGGGGAGAATCCGCGATGTACGACAAGGTCCAGATGGGCTGATCTACTTGGTCACCGATGAAGAGAATGGAAAACTGGTTCGTCTATCTCCAAGCCCTGAGAGTTAGACTTATTTTCACCTGGCTGGGCTGCTGTGGCAGGGATTGATTTGCCCAAAAAATCAATATGAACACCCTCCCCAAGCTACACAAATGAATTGAATGTGCACTGCACAAAACACTTCACCTTATTGTTATTTATACTTTTTTATAAATTATCCACAAGACATTTCCGATATCACAATCGAAAACTGTTTATTTATTTGAATTTTCCAGTGTCACCGCAATGTATCTCAATCAATAGAGAGTAACAGGCAACCTATAAACGCATTATATAGGTGACTAGGTCAATGTTTCTGATGAATTGGAAACTGATTTTGAATCAAATAGGTAGAACGACTTTATCATACGTTCTCATAAACTCACGACCTGACAATTTGTCAGAGAAATTCCCTCAGATAGGGTTAGAATCTAATACTAGAAGCAGTAGATGGTGGTAATGAACTGGTATGCAATCTTAGCAGGGACTCAATCTGGCTATTATGTTCCATTGGATGACAGCTCGTTTAAATCGTCGGTTTCTGGTTGCGACTGCAGCCGGATTGCTGATGAGTACGCTCATCTTTCTGATGCTTTTCCTCGGTATGTACAAATCGGAAATCGGCCGGGAACGAACCGAAGCGGTCACTCAGGTCAATCAACTGTTACGCACTTCATTGGAAAATGCGATGTTGAAGCGGGACCTGGACGGTCTGCGCCATATTGTCCATGGATTAGGGCAGCAGCAGAACATAGTCAATGTCATGATAACTAACCCGGCTGGTGAAGTACGATTCGCAGACTCCTCCACTCTTCTTGGTAATACGTTGGTATTTGATAAAAATAATAACGATGCCACTGCAGGTTTTATCACCGACAGTGCTGGACATGAAGTACTACGCAGCATTAACCCTGTGCATAACAAAGCACCCTGTACAGAGTGCCACGGTCCGATCGATATAAACCCTATCAACGGCATCCTATACGTGGATTACGATGCAGCATCATTACGCCAGCATGCCTGGCAGACAACCTTGGTATTGATGGGATCCGGTGCAATCATCGTACTAATTAACATTACGGGAGGTTGGTGGTTTATACGCCGCTATGTCTTGAAACCGATCTCTACACTATCAGATGCCAGTGACGCATTGAGTCAAGGTGAATTAAAGACACGCGTTGCATTGCAAGGAGAGGATGAGTTGGCACGCCTCGGTCATACCATTAACCGGATGGCGGGCAACCTTCAGGATAAACTCCGTGAACTGAAGGAAAAAGAGGTATTTCTTCAGTCCCTTGTTGATGCCATCCCTGATGGGGTAAGAATTATCGACAGTAAATATAATGTACAATTGGTAAATCGGAGTTATAAAGAGCAACTCGGCCTTTCGGACGAATCTGCCCTGGATGTCTGCTACAAGTACTCCCACAATCGAACCGAGCCATGCCCGCCCACACTCATCACCTGTCCGGTTCATGAAATAGTTCAGCACGGGAAACCGGTCAAGGCCCTGCATCATCATACCCGGCAAGACGGCAGTCGTATGGATGTTGAAATCTATGCAGCGCCCATGAAGAGCTATATCAACGGTAAGATGGAACAATTAATTGTTGAATCTATCCGAGACCTGGAAAAATCCGTCAAATACTCGCAGGAGCAAAAACTTTCTGAACTTGGCCGTTTGGCAACCGGTGTAGCCCATGAAATTTACAATCCTCTGACCTCGGTACGCATAGCATTGCATGCTTCTCTGCAAATACTGGCAGAACTCGACATGCCGACTGATGAAGTATCCAGCTACCTGGAGATACTCGATAAAGAAGTAGACAATTGTATTGATGTGACAGAACATCTTCTGAAGCTGGGAGCACCACAAGATTCTTCCCCATTGCTACTCGATATTCAAAGCGTACTTCGTGATACCGTCAGCTTGCTGCACTGGGAGGCTGAAAGTAACAGAATAGAGATTATTGAAAACTATCAGCCTGGACTGCGAATTCTCGCTATTGACAGTGAAATGCGTATGGTCACCCTTAATCTTGCACAGAATGCCTTTCATGCCATGCCAAATGGTGGCACGCTTAAGGTAAGTACCTCACGAACCGACATCGGAATTGAAATTGTTTTTCGCGATAGCGGGGTTGGTATCAAAGAGGACGACATAAAGAAAATCTTTGATCCATTTTTCAGTCGCCGTGCTGATGGTTCTCATGGGACAGGTTTAGGTCTCTCCATCACCCATACAATTATTAAAAATCATGATGGTAAAATTTCAGTCAATAGCTCAGAAGGTGACGGTAGTACGTTTCGTGTATTACTACCAGACCCTGATAAAAACATTAGGTGAAACAAAATGAGTGAATCGATTCTTGTGATTGAGGATGACACCACTCTGAATCAATTAATAGTACGCCAATTAACCAAAGCGGGCTATCAATCATCAGGGGTACCTAGCTGGTCGGCAGCACAGAAACATCTTCACAGCAATGAGCCTTCGCTAATTGTCATGGATGCCCGACTCCCTGATGGCGACAGCCTTGAACAATTGCCATCTATAGTTGATGAATATCCCGTCATTATTCTTACTGCTTACGGTTCTGTAAAAGACGCTGTCGATGCAATGAAAAAAGGTGCTGCTGATTACCTTTTAAAACCCATCAGCCCTGAAGAGTTGTTACTGACCGTAGAAAGAGCCATTTCAACTGCAGCCTTGCGGAATGACCATCAATTTTGTAAACGTCAACTTCGTGCCACAACCTACAAGGAGCGGACATTGATTGGTCATAGCAGCGTCCTGGAAGCGATTCGGCGACTGATTGAGGCCGTAGCACAGGATGATATTTCAGTACTTGTTCAGGGTGAAAGTGGTACCGGCAAAGAGCTTGTTGCACGGGCCATTCATGAATATAGCCCTCGTTCATCCCGTAATTTCGTTGCTGTAGATTGCTGTACACTCCAGGAAAAGCTCTTTGAATCTGAGCTATTTGGACATGAAAAGGGA
Source organism: Candidatus Thiodiazotropha sp. (ex Codakia rugifera) (assembly GCA_025656675.1). Classification (GTDB taxonomy): domain Bacteria; phylum Pseudomonadota; class Gammaproteobacteria; order Chromatiales; family Chromatiaceae; genus Thiodiazotropha. The sequence goes on along the minus strand of JAHXHN010000011.1, from coordinate 41,046 downwards.
GCATTCACCGGTGCCGACAGACAAAAGAAGGGACTTATTGAAGGTGCCGCAGGAGGTACTCTATTTCTTGATGAAATTGGCGAAATTGATCCGAGTATACAATCAAAACTATTACGTGTACTCGAGACTGGGATCTTCAGACGACTGGGTGGTATAAAAGATCTGGTTGCCGATGTACGCATTGTTGCAGCCACAAATCGTAATTTGGAGGAGATGGCAAATACAGATGGGTTCAGAGCCGATCTCTACTATCGCCTGAATGGTTTCAATATCACTGTTCCACCTCTACGGGACCGAAGAGAGGACATTCTTCAACTTGCTGAGAATTTTATAAAGAATCACAACTTTTCACGCCGTATTGATAAGCAGCTTACCCCTGCTGCAGTGCGTAAACTAACGGCTTATGACTGGCCAGGCAATATCCGTGAGCTGAAAAATGTGGTTGAACGTGCAATTATTCTCTCTCGGGACAAGAAAAGTATCCAGCCTGAACATCTTGCATTCGGGCCATCAAAAAGTTATCAGCGAGCAGTTATCAACCTCGCCTTCGATCACGACCCAAGTCTGGAAGAGTTGACCGCAAAATATTTAATGCAACAGCTAAAGAAATTTTCCGGCCGCCGATCACAGGTTGCAGAGGTCATGGGTATAAGTGAACGCAGTGTCTATCGAATGATCAAGCGCTATAATCTTACAGCACATATGCTAATTGAACATTAGCATCAAACTTTATTAAAACAGACACGCCAGCCAATTGGATAATAATTACTCTAAATTGATAAAAAGATCATATGCACCACCAGGATGGCTCATTTGGGTCATTTCATATTCTACCCAATTCCTATTGGGAAAGGCTTAAGACTGGATTCCGGGGAGACTATTTACCCCTGACTCCTTCAAATAAATGAAACTGCTATTTATTACCTAGGCCTGTTAACACTCATCCAATCGGCCTTGCTGGGTCTGTTTTTTTTGACCAGCAAGGCCGAATGAGCGATGTGTAGTCCTCTCTATATGAGCGAATGATCACGCCGCCGTGGGGGGGAAATAGCCCCAGCCCTTCGGGGTGCGTCCCGAAGGAAGTGCCCTTGGTGTGGGCCTGAAAAAACGCCACTCAATGATGCCCCTCGTTCATTTGATATCACCAAACCGCTCTCCTCGCGCCTTGATTGGTGCTTTTTCAGGTACAACAGGATCGCTTGGATTAGTGTTAACAGGCCCTGGCAAGTTATCCTAAAAACTGCCTTTATATGGTGTATCTTCAGATAATTCTGTAATATCACGCAGTTGCCTGTATACCTACTGCGGCACTTATTTGATAGAACCTCCATTTAAACAGTAATGTGTAGCATGACAGCGGATAGTCCACGGATAGCGATGAATAGATTCAATATCAACTTGAAACTTAGCCCTAAAGCAAGACAGGAGTTTCACCAGGGTATTGTCCGGCTGCTTTTTATCACCCTCTTTTCAACCTATATATTCTCTTTAAAAACGCTCATTCCTGAAACAGAGCCAGTTCATCAATTTCATCTTTATGCATCCTTGAGCTATGCACTATTCTCGTTTCTGATACTTGCCGGATTTCTTTATCAACAGGAATCTTCTCTGATTAGGAGAGTAATAACCCTGGTCGGTGATAACACGATCGTATTTTATGGTCTCTATACAATGGGTGAATATGGCACTCCACTTTTTGCCATCATGTTGCTTATCACCGTAGGATATGGTGTACGTTTCGGGATTCGATACTTATATGCTGCAACAGTCATCTCCAACATTGGTTTTTTCATCGTTATCGAGACAGCTGCTTTCTGGATGGATAATAAATTTCTTAGTTATAGCCTATTGGCTGCAAACATCATAATCCCTGTTTTTGTTTCTTACTTATTACGAAATCTGTTGCTTGCAAAAAAACAGGCTCAAATAGCAAATGAGGCCAAATCAAGATTTTTAGCCAACATGAGCCACGAGATTCGAACACCACTGACAGGCATTATTGGTGTCAGTGAACTGATGCGTCAGCAACAACATACACCAGCTGCGCATGAGAATATCTCTATTATTGAATCCTCGTCTAAACATCTCTTGTCCATTCTCAATGATGTACTCGATATTTCAAAGATCGAGGCTGGTTACGTTGCGATTGAGAATAAACCTTTTGATTTACACGCTTTGATACATTTCGTTGCAAACAGCCACTTGTCGGTCGCACAGACCAAATCACTCAAACTGGATATCCATGTATCGGCTCTTGTCCCATTCTACGTTTCTGGTGATCAGATTCGCTTACGTCAAGTGCTTATGAATCTGTTGAGTAATGCCGTTAAGTTTACCGATACGGGCCATATTGAACTCGTGGTAAAAAGAATTACCAGTAGAGAAAATCAAACATTAGTCCGTTTTGAAGTCACTGATTCTGGAATTGGCATCAGCCAGGAGATGCAGACTGTGATTTTTGAACGATTTACTCAACTTGAAGATTCAGATGCACGCAAGGTTGGTGGAACAGGCCTGGGAATGGCGATCGCCTATGATTTAGTCAAACTTATGGGTGGAGAATTGACTGTCGATAGCAGTATAGGAGAAGGCAGCCGCTTCTTCTTTGACCTGGAATTTTACGAGGCACATAATTCCAAGCTTGATAAATTTTTTGGCTGTAAGACAACCACCATTACGCATACCGTTGAATTTGCAGAATCTATTGAAGAAACCCTCTTAACATGGTCAGTTTCCAATACACTACTCCATAAACAAAGTGATATCATTCAGTTCGAAACAGATCACACAAACAAGCCTGTCGGTTCATTGATAATATTTGATGAATCCTGTCTACAGTTCGATAAGGTAGGATACTACAATCAACTGCTTTCTAATCCATTGATAAATGCCAGAACGATATTTGTACGCAATCAGCAAAAATCATTAGGTAAAAGCTCTCCTATTCTTGATGCCTGTATCGTTGTAGAGGCACTCAATGAGGAAAAACAACTCCTTAATGCAATTCACTACTTATTTTCAAAAGAACCACAGGCCAATGACACTAATCTAACAAACAGGGAAACTCGTAACCTTGCCAGAGATAGAAAGATACTTGTCGCAGAAGACAGCCCGGTCATTCGCTACCTCATAAAGGAGATCCTGGAACGGGAGGGGTATCAAGTTGTAATGCATGATAATAGTCAGAGCGCCCTCGAACAATTAAGTAATGATAGATTTGATTTCGTAATTCTTGATATGCAGATGCCGATCATAACCGGTATAGATATCATCAAACAGGTACGTTCTGATAGTGGTATCAATCAATCTGTCGCAATCATGATACTTACTGCCAATTTAACACATGAAGCGCAACAACGGTGCTTTGCAGCAGGTTGTGATGCATTTCTCACCAAACCAATCAACTCCTCCCACTTCATTCATACAATTGAAGAATTGATCCTGAACAAGCCAAACAGGTCATCTATTCAAACACTAAGGCAGCGCTCCATCAATTGATACAGTATGAGCTATCAAAAAGGTTGCCTGGACAACCTTTTTAAATAGCTATTGCAATCTACTTTTTCTGCCACTTACCCCCTGCGTCTTGAAACCAGTAGCCTTTGGGTGCCTCCTCTACCCATACCCGTGAAAAAGTATCACGAATATCCTTCTCCCATTGAGGCTGCCCATTCGCTCTGGCAATTTCCGCATAGAGGCGCTTACGATCACCATTTTCATCTGCAACCAGCTTCTTTACCTTGTTCCTGTCTCGCAATGAAATGAGCTTCAGATCTCGTACTGCCACCAACCCATTATTGGTAAAACCCAAAGCCCCTGAACGATAGTATCCAGCCAGTCCAGTCTGACGACCTGACATTGATGACCTAAGACTTCGAATTGCCGGTGAATCAATATCTATATTGGGCTGTGCCGCATGAGCAGGTGCTACAAAAAAGTCCAATACCCTTACCATTGCAGATTGATATTGACTATGTGTTTGCTCTAATGAAGATTGTTTATCATCTTCTTTAGGTGCCGATTCAGGTATCGGTTGTTCCTGTTTCTCGGGTGCCTTCTCACCGAGCACATCACGCACAATGGTCCTTGCAGCCTCCTCAGCAGCAGCTGCTGGAAAATAGATATTAATTGTGACACAAGCCACCAGACTCAGTGCCATAAAGGGATATCCGAGAAAGCGTTTCAGCATATTTTATTCCTTAACATTAGAGTTGATGTTTCGAGATATTTTCTGGTAAAAATACTATAGCTTTTTTCTCAATAATTTCATTGAACAACACTAACTTAACTATCGTTAATACAAACTTTTACAGTGGTTTACATTCTTTGGTGGCCGATACATTCTATTTCTGCAACTTACCAAATCACCTGACCTCCATCCCTTCGACACGGATATTTTTTAACCGTTCCAACAAGGTTTTCCAAGCGACTTGACGATTTCTCGCTATCACATCAATTCTTGGGAGACCTGACCCCTTAACGAGATAGTAACCGCCGTCAGAATGCGCCATCCCATCCAATTCTGCAATACTACCTTGCAGATTTGCCTGCAATTCAATCCTTTTATATCTAAACTCTTTAAAGATGCCCAGAAAAGTGCTTGAAAGACCACTGCCCACACCATTTCCAAGCGAGGTCAGGTTATCCACTGCACGCTGACTGATACGATGTGGTGTCTTGTCATTATCCGGTGTATTAAAACGAGCTCGAAAGGCGATGGGTTCCCAGTTTGCCAGATGCAATCCCTCAACTTGTCCCTCTAGACCACCTTCTATATGTCCAAATGAAAATGTTTGGGTAATCTGTGCCAGCTCCAGGTCACTTAGATGTAGATCTGCAAATAACTCAGGTACCCGACCCAATGGATCTTTGATTACCAGTTGACCTACGCTTATTGCGCCTCCGAAAACATCAAACTTCAACTCCCCATCTAAATTCAGCGCATGATTCCGGTAGTGTACAGTAGGTATGCTTCCATTCAGGTATCCTTTCATGGTCGGCCATCCAAATGAATCTGCAAGTGACTGAAGAGAGATATCAGTGAGCTGAGCTCGGGTTGTCCATTCAGGTGAATGATCCAACAAACCCTTTGCATTGAATTGCTCAACATGGATGATGCCATCCAACAGTGGTACATCCACTGGCGCTAGAAATAAAATTTCACCGCTTTGCGCTCGCGCATGGATCCTGACCGATCCATATTCAATTTTATAGAGCCGGCCGCTTTCTATTTGCACACGAGATGCATCGGCTTGTCCATTTCGTAACCACACCAATTGGCCGGACAGTCCATACAATGCAAAGAGATTGCGATTATCATCGATAGAGACATGCTCCATTGTTGAGCTAAACCCTTGTAACTGTCCATCTTTTATCTCCAGCTCAGATTTGACCACTCCTGTTGTCTTTAGGTCATCCATCATGGTGCCTATTAGAAATGGTTGCAAAACGGTAGTGTACAGCCCTTCCAACTCATCAATCTGAAGTTGAATATCCGCCTCTATCACACGTTTTTTCGTAACATCCAAAATTGCCTGGCCCTGCGCCGTCACGACCTGAGGTACAATCAATTGAGACTTATAAATGTGTAATTGTTCAGAAGCCGGTTTCCATCGTCCCTGCAGGCTCATCTCAACCGGTTTATTTGCTATTTCCAGAAACAACGGATCCGAATAAAACGCACCTTTGTAGAGTGTGAGTTTCGAATCTCCCAGCCAGTCTGTATGTTTTCGCCTGACATCCAGATCAACTTCCAAATAACCATCTTCTGCTACTTGCAGACCTTGCTCATCAGCATAAGTCAAATTGCGAATTTGAAGGGCCAATTTTAAAGCGTCAGGCTCATCTGTATACCCGGATAGTTTAGCTTGTAGCGTTGCCACACCGGAAAGACTCCAATCCTCAGGTAAAGAGTGCACATCAAACTGCTTTCGTAGAGCATCAAGCTTGAGTCTTTTGCCATTCAGTGCCAGCTTCCATCGTCCATCAGTCAGCTCCAGTTCAAATGCCACACTGCCACCAGCGAGCTTTAGGTTATCGACCTGTAATTTAAGATGTTCACTGTCGATAAACTGGCCACTGGCGACCAGATCCTGTGGACCATAAGGGGTATCAGCAATTTGTAACCGCCCTCCTGTGCAAACGTAAACCTGTTTACGTCGCTGAATGGCAGGACAATTGAACGTAATTCCGCTAACTCGACCAGGCAGAGCTGTATGGACGAAGCTAGAAGCAGTCATTTTAACAGCCAACTGATTTTCTTCGGATAATGCCAGTTCTACATTCAGCCCTTGCATCGACCATTCATCAGTGGTTATTTTGTCTGAGGAAAAATCCAACAGTAATTCTGCCAAAACGTACATCGGCATGAAAAACAATCCAAACAGACAAACAAACCGTGCTTTTAGTATGTGATTATTTTTCATAGAATCAGAACTGCTTAGAGTGAACTCTTTGTTTTAGGAAAATACCGGGTATCACCACAAACCATTGATATACTGCATGGGGACCTGAATGTATGTGATCATCTGCCCTTTGCTATTCTGTAAACTCTTCTACGTTTTGACACTACCCAACTTCGACAGTTTGAATCTATAATAACCCGAATGTAGATTAGACGATATTCTAAGCCCCGAGCCTCACTTTGCCCTTGTTGTGCAGGTCCTGGGCTGTTGCTGTCACTTGGAGTCAAATTGCTACCACGGTATGGCAGGGCCTTGCCGTGAACATGCACAGACTAACTGAATACCACCTAACTTATGTTCCGGGTAGTAACAAAAAGAGAAATTTATGTTCACGCCAAAACTCATAGCTGTTGTATTGATACTATCCTGTATCGTTGCATTTGCCTCCTGGTCTAAATTACGTTTCGTCGACGAGCAGGACCACGAGGTGAAGCGTTGGCGTATCGACGAATATCCCGGTTTTAAGGAAAAGAACCATCAAAATAAAGAGACCGCCATCTCTAATCGATAACCCTTCTCATAACCATATGTCTATCTCTACAGCGTACCCGATTTGGTAAATGTATATATTAAAACATAATACGACCCTGTAGTTTGTATACATATAACATGTCGTGAAGCGATTTCGATTCCGAGTGTTATTGCTTGTTCTGACGATATCACGCTAATTAAACTTCTTAACCATCACCTTTTCGCCTATTAGGTAGTGTGCTTTCGCATCGCTTCTTTCCATCTTATTATCAGTAATTGGATACCAGAAATGCTGCTTGACCCACCTGAATGATAGGTGACGCCTTTAAAAGATATGGCTGAGGATTGTCATTGTGGCCTGTAGGTTTAATAGTTATGGTTACGCGATTTGGAGTGTCAAACATGGGACTTGATAGGGGTACGAAAATATATGCTGCTACTTTAAGTGGTATATTACTGCTTATTTTTCTGGGGTGGTTGTTGACACGTGATTTTCGTCTGAGTGAGATTAATGCTTTAATACAGCAGGATCACGATACTGCGACATATCCTTATCCATTCAGAATACTGGAAATAGTCGGCACTACAGCAATCATCTCATCGCCACGTTCTAATACAATGCCTGCTGTTAGATTCTTGGGTATCATCAACCCCTTCCTGAATAACAAGAGTACACAAGATCCACAGATGATCGTCGCACAGAAAAAACTCGCATCTATTCAGTCAAAGGTCAAAAAAAGAGTACTTGGACGTGATGATATAGATAAGGTCAAATGGCGCATCGATAAAGAGTGGTTTTCGCAAAAGGGTATATGGCTGGAGTAAAGTCTGATCCACCATATCCTATTACCTAAAGAATTTGCGGGACGGCAGAAAAAAGTAAGTATATCAATTTTGACTATTCAGTAGTAATTGTAATGCCTTCTCTTCGGGCAAGGGTTTTGCGTAGTAGTAACCTTGATACTGATCACAACTCTGGCCCTGTAAAAATGCAAGCTGTTGTTGGTTTTCAACGCCCTCTGCCAATACTTGAATGTGTAGATTTCTTGCCATTGCAATAATAGTAGAGGTAATTTCTACATCACTGCTATCCCCCGGGACACCCTTTATAAAGGCTCGATCAATTTTAAGCTTATCGATATTAAACCGTTTTAAGTAAGCAAGAGAGGAATAGCCAGTACCAAAATCATCTATCGATAGACGTATACCGAGATTTTCCAACTCTTTAAGATTATTGACGGTTTTTTCCGTCAACTCCATCAAGACACTTTCTGTGATTTCCAGTTCGAGTTGTGAGGGTTGCATGTCACAGCGAGTTAAAACTCCGGCAATGTCATCTGCCAAAAAGCGATTATGAAATTGCCTACTGGATAGATTGACGCTTAAAATACCCGGGTCAACTCCCTTTTTACGCCATTCCATGACGTCGCCACACGCTTTCTCAAGCACCCATTCACCGATAGGCCCAATCAAACCACTCTCTTCAGCTATACCGATGAATCTACCGGGGAGAATAAGCCCATCTTCAGGACTCTGCCAACGTACTAACGCTTCAAAGCCAATGATCTCTTGGGATACAACGCTTAATTGTGGTTGATAGTAGACACATAATTCTTCATGTTCTATCGCCCTGCGTAACTTACTTTCCAATTCCAGTCGTTCACTGGCAATCCTGGTCATTGCCTCAGTATAGAAACGATAGGTATTTCTACCCTCAGATTTTGCACGATACATGGCGGTATCCGCATTTCGAATCAACTCCATTGTCTCTGTACCATCTGCTGGATAGATACTGATACCAATACTACAACCTAAATAGATATCCTGTTTATCCTCTAAGACGAAAGGTTTTTGCATGGTTTGAATAGCATCCTGTGCGACAAATGCAACATCATCCATTCGCTGACAGTCATCAAGTAGGATGACAAACTCATCACCGCCTAATCTAGCTAGAAAATCCTCTTTGCGAATTCTTTGGCGCAGCCTGTCTGCTACTGCTTTCAGCACCAGATCACCGGTAGGATGACCCAGACTGTCATTAATTGTCTTAAAGTGGTCCAGATCTATAAAAAGAAGAGCAATTTGTTGATTATGCCTTTGTGCCCTGCCAATTGACGTTTCAAGCTGGTCACTCAACTGAAGACGATTTGGTAGATCGGTCAATGGGTCAAAGTGAGCAAGATGATGTAACTGTTCTTCGGAACGTTTGATCTGTGAAATATCGGAAAATACGCCAACATAGTTGATCACATGCCCTTTATCATCATGTACTGAATTAATTGACAGCCATTCAGGGTAGACTTCACCGTTTTTACGTCGATTCCAGATTTCTCCTTTCCACTGTCCTTCCGTACTGATGGCACGCCACATCTCCTCATAAAATGTATTCTCATAGCGCCCAGACTTTAATATACTTGGATTCTTTCCAAGCACCTCACTCTCTTCATAACCTGTTATCTCAGTAAAGGCACGATTGACCGCAAGGATATTGGCATCTGCGTCTGTAATAGATACTGCCTCACGGGTTGTCTCAAACACAATCGCAGATTGTCTGAGTTGCCTTTCTGCGCGTTTGCGACTGATCAGGTGCCATACCGTTTCGCCAATCAGTCTAATCTGTTTGGCATCATCTTCATCATAGAGCCGCTGCTTGTTTCCTACACCAAGCATCATTCTTGTCATTCCTTCTTCCATAACAGGTACAGCCATATAACGTTGCAATATCACATGCCCAGCAGGAAGCACTACCTCACAGGATTCATTGGTAAAATGATTGTTGATTACGGTCCGGTTTTTACGGATTGCATCAGCCCATATATCTGCCTTGGATAATGACTGAAACGGTGTAAATGGGGTGCGCTCCTGATCATTGTTATCCTGAGACCAAGTTTCTAAAGAGAGCGATTCTTGGTCCTGATTGACAAAAAACAAATAACCAATGTTACTGTGTGTGATCTTCTGTGCCTTCTCTACAGCATATGCAAGGATTTCATCTTCCGTAAGATCTGGCGTCATACGATAGAGTTCAACCATGGCATTGAGTCGCTCTTCACTCATACGAAGCACATTCGCATCTTTTATCACCTTTGTGATATCCCTGACATGCACAACCACACCCGTCACATCGCCTTTGCTATCAAGATAGGGATAATATCGTGCATCGAAGTCAACGAACTCTCCTGCATGGAGGTTCGTGTGTATTTGAAATTCGACATGTTCTCCTGCAAGCGCCCGATCTAGAGCATTTTTGACTTGAGAGTTGAACTGATCCTCACCCCACAATTCAGCGACATTTTTTCCAATGATTTCTTTTATTGGCTGATTGAAGATCTGCGCATAACTTTCATTGACTGTAAGATAGACATAATCTCTATCCACAAAGGCCATCATATCGTCGGTAGCTGATGCTATATATTGATATCGCTTGATTGCCTCCAACGCCTCTTCACGCTCTGTGACATCTGCGGCTATTCCTACAAGTCGATTTAGGCTTCCATCCTGATTAAAGAATCCGCGGGCGCTATCTTCTAATAAGATCCAACGTCCATCACTGTGCTGGTAACGGTATTTATGCCTATAGGTTGCTTGTTCAGGATTAAGTTGATCTAGGATGGCTTGAAATTGTCGCTGATCATCCGTATGGACACGGCTAAAAAATTCTACAGCCTTAAAATTGCTCATCTGCTCGCTATTCAGGCCAAGGATCTCCTTACTGCTTGTAGAGTGGACAACCATATCGGATGAAACATTCCACTCAAAAGCGAATGCTCGCCCCATTTCGAGTGCCATCACCTGTCTTTGCTGTGCAGCCAGAAGCGCTTCTTCAACCCGCTTCCGGTCCGAAATGTCTATATGTGTGCCTACAGCCCTGATAGGTTCTCCATTTGGATCCCGAACAAGAAATGCTCGTGATAGAACATCAACCCAGTGACCATCCTTGTGACGCATACGAAATTCCAATTGGAAATTGTCTCGTCGCCCTTCCATATAATCCTGCAGCATTGTCCATGAACGCTTACCATCTTCAGGATCAATCAACTTTTGCCAGGTATCGAGTCTATTCGATAACTCATGATCCTGATAGCCGAGCATTGATTTCCAGCGTGGTGAATAGTAAACATCATCGGTTGCTAAATCCCAATCATAGAGACCGTCATTTACTCCCTGCATGGCAAGGTCAAAACGTCCTTCTGATTGCCTCAGAGCCAACTCGGTCTTTTTTAAATAGGTAATGTCATAACCGACTTCCAACTTGACAATCCGACCATCTGACCAACGAACTGCACTATCGTTTAGAGAGTACCAATGCTTGGTCTGTTCACTGAAATACTCCCAACAATAGGTGGTATGAAGATCTCCGTTATTATGTGATAGCTTTGGGTTTGTACAAAAATCACATGGGCCTGTCATTCCTTTATGCAGGGCCTTCCAGCATGTCTCCCCAACATTTGCATTGGTTAATTTTCTAGTATAATCATTAATATAGAGGAGTTCATACGTCTCCATATCCGCCACGTAGACTATTGCCTCGAGACTATCAAGAATGTCTGCCAGTGTATCCCTTGTCTGGTCTAACGCCTGTTGAAGTTGAGTTGTACCTGTCAAATCTTCAAAGATAGTGACTATTTCGCCATTTGGCAGTGCATAGAGGTAATTTCTAACCCATAGATTAAGATGTCCATCCTGATAGTGAGTCTTTGGAATCTCTTGTGGTTGACCTGTCTTGTGAACCTGCTTGAGCTTGTTTAATAGACCCAACTCCTGTGAACCCGGAAAAAGCTTGGAGACACGCTTACCCAATAAATCTTGTTTCTGAGTTTGAGTGATTCGTTCGCCTGCCTGGTTAATATCTACGAAAATAAAATCATCGCCGCCATCTACCGGTTTGTACAACGCCACACCGTTTCCGATATGGTCCACCAAACTGTGATATCGATCCTCACTTTTGGTTAAATCATCCACTGCCTGCTGTCTATCAGTGATGTCATGAATCACTGAAAAGAGTACCTGGTGATGTTCGAATAAAATGGGAGATGAGTGCACTTCGACTTGGCGAATATCACCGTTCTTCAGGCGGTGTGGAAATATAAAATAATTCTGCTTCTCTTTAGACGCCATCTGACGATGAAAGCCTATCTCATCTGACGAGAGCGTATTAATCTGCTGGATCTGCATTCCTTCAAGCTCATTCCGTTGATAGCCATAGTAATTTACAGCTGCATTGTTTGCTCTGATGATTTGTCCGTTCGATGGGTCAATCAATAGCATCACCGCATCGTGATGCTCGAACACGGACTCAAAGACCGCTTGCTCAGATTCGCTGTTGTCTAACATGGCATGAGCTGTGACTCATTTTATGAGCCACAGTCGCTTCAGATGGGAAATTAATTCTCACTACAATCACTGATCTTTGCCAGATGAATAATATCGGATGTACCCTATGTGGATAATTGTAGACGTCGTCCCCCAATCTGTCTCTCAAAGAAGACAGCCATAATCTATCAAGTCGTTTAGGACATTACCTTATGCCTTTATTTGACTATCTACTATTCAGTATCCCGTATCTACTACGTAGCACAGATGTATGGTGTCAGTACTTATCTTCCTAAACAATTAATAAAATAGACTTTCCATTTTTTAAGAAAGCATGATCGATCTGTATTAGTAATACTTGGCGCTCAGTTGCACTAAATCTCCCTTCTTGCTGTACGGGTAATGTAACTAGAAAAATAGGAAATACGCATTTTGATACAAACTGGAGAGAGCCTGCCGGACAGAACCTATCCGAAGCATTAATGATGGAGATATTCTAGACTGAATCTAAATTATCCAGGTATTACTTTACTGTAAATCTCACAAATGAGTGCATATGAATGATATCAGGCTATCTCCTTCCTAAAAGAAATCAGGATCATGAGTGCTGGTAATTACTTATAAATACTGGGACCTGATCAACCTGTACAGATGATTCGGATGAATATATTGACTTTCCTTTTACTGTATCGTCTAGAATCGATAAATTTCTAAAGGAATTGAAGCGTTACTCAGGCATGAGTAGTCATTATGAAACAATTTAATCGATATATGATAATTGAACCATCGTCCGATAACAGACTGCCTAAGGTAGGTGTAAGCGCCTGTCTTATCGGCCGCAATGTCCGCTATGATGGTGGACACAAACGCGACATGTTTATTGCAGATGTCCTCGATAAACATGTCTATTTAATCCCGATCTGCCCCGAGCTAGCGATAGGTCTGGGTGTACCCCGAGAAACGATTCAACTAATAGGTGATCACCAAAGACCACGGTTGGTAGGTGTATCAGATCACAATCATGACATTACAGATATAATGGAAAGCTACGCAGATGCCCAATCTAATCAACTCAATGAGCTATGTGGCTACATATTGAAAAAAGATTCACCGAGTTGCGGTATTGAACAAGTCAAAGTCTATTCAAAGGATGGAAAGCAATTTAAACGCAGAGGCAGAGGTATTTTTGCCCGCATATTGATGGAACATCACCCCTTCATACCAATTGAGGAGGAGCTTCAACTGAGCAATGCAACAGGTAGAGAGAACTTTGTTAATCGTATCTATGTCCTCCAACGCTGGTATACAATGCTCCATAATGGATTATCCCCTGCTCAATTACAGGAGTTTCATACCATTCATAAATATCTTGTCATGGCCCACTCCCAGACAGGCTACCGTCGTCTAGGAAAACTTATTGCAAATCAATCAGGGCAAGACATGGATAGTCTTTCAAAATCATATATATGTGGCTTAATGTCAGCGCTCAGACATCGTGCAAACCGAGGTAGTCACAGTAATGTTTTACAGTATATTATGGGTTATTTAAAAAAGAGGATTAGCCATGATGAGAAAGTTGGACTTTCAGCTAGTATTGACTCGTACCGTCGAGGTGAAACACCACTGTCAGCACCGATCAACCTGCTGAAATACTACATTCGGTTTCATCCTGACGAGTATTTGCAAAAACAGGTCTACCTGCAACCCTATCCTGATATTATTGGATTACGCAATACGATATAGGCATGCCCTCGACAACTTCTAATAGCCTATATTTTTCAAGCTGATTTATGATTTCGTCATTTCTGTTTTATACATTGACATGATCATTCATAAATAACCTTGTATCTGCATCCCGAAGACGTCTACAAACTTCACGCCCAAGATTCATATAGATTAAAGTATACTGCTCTGGACTCGTTTGATAGAGTTCTGCCAACTGTCCTGAAGTAATCTGTATTGCATTGCATTCCTCTAGTGCAACCACTTCAGCACTGCGTGGTTTGCAATCCATCAGTGCCATCTCACCAAAACAGTCACCTTCACGTAATACTCTTAATTTGTAGCGTTTATTCTGCCAATATCGGTATATCGCAACCCTACCCACTTCCAGTATATAAATTGAATTATCAAGATCATCCTCTTTAAAAAAATACTCATCTTTTTGTAGTTTTATCAAGATCGCTTTACTCAGCAAATAGGAGAGCGTATTTTCATCTATACCACCAAATATCGGCATCCCTTGAAGGATAGATAATCTTTTCTGTTGCATCTACTCAGCTCCAGAGTATTGAAAATAATAACCAAACCGTATCTATATGTACGCTTAATCAATCAACTTATTTTTATAGATTCATAACGAGTACAGAGTGTAAGATACTATTATACTGTTAACATATATATACCCTAGTTTTTCTTAAAATGTAATTGGACATATTAATCCGACGGGTTATTTAGCATTGCACTATATTGCCTCATTACCCACCAATACTGACATAATCTATGCTTACCGAAATGCTTTTTCTATTTACTGCTGGTTTTTTCGGAGGTATTTTGAATTCGGTTGCTGGTGGTGGCAGTTTTATCACATTCCCAGCATTGATATTTGTTGGTATTCCGCCGATCATTGCCAATGCTACCAATACGTTTGCATCCAGTTTTGGTTATCTCAGTGGAACATATGCTTTTATAAGCGATCTCCATACACAAAAAGACAACATTCCACGCTTCATTCTTATCGGTTTTCTCGGCGGTATTATTGGGGCATGGTTGCTGATGCAAACATCAGACACCCAGTTCCGTGAAGTAATTCCCTGGCTCCTTTTATTTGCAACTTTGATGTTTATCTTTGGCCGGCAAATCAATATCAAGATGGTGAAACTCTCAACACTTCATAGGAAATCACCGAGTGGCTGGGCTATCCTGTCGTGGATAATACTCCTTGTAATATCGATTTATGGTGGTTTCTTTAATGCCGGAATGGGGATTATTATCCTTGGTTATCTAGCTTTGCTTGGCTATTGTGATATCAATACAATGAACGGCCTAAAATTGCTCACATCAACCGCAATATCCCTGGCAGCGATAGCTTTTTTCATAGTCAATGATGCAATTGCCTGGTATCAAGGTACTCTTGTTTTAATTGGAACACTACTTGGTGGCTATGTGGCGGCACATTATTCACGTTTATTACCTCAAACCCACATCAGGGGTTTTGTCATCATAGCCAGTATCTCGATTACTAGTTATTTCTTTTATGATATTTATTGGTGAGATAATTGATCAGTTATTGATTTTCCTTGAATCATCCCATTGTTTTTGCAACTTACTACTCAGCCATACCGCCTCAAGATAGGGTACCACCCCGTTATTACGCATAATCTCCCGACCTTCGCGACTATGAGCAAAAGATAAAAACTTCTTGACTTCAAAATAGTTCTCATTGTCTCTGTTGCTTACGATATAGAGTGGCCGATAAAGTAAATAGTATCCTTTTTTAATATTTTCAAAACTGGGCGCTTTACCTTCTAGATCAAGTATTTTAAAAGCACGCTTTCTAGCGCTACTGATTCCAGTTATAGCCAGTGCATTAGGATTAACTTCCACCGCCTTCTCAAGTGGTCCTGAAGAGGCAAACAGGTCACTGCCAGCAAAGTCCATAGCTTTGTTACCAAACAGCAACTGGCGAATGGCATACCCGACACCCGATATCTTACCTTCGCGTATAAGTAGCTCCAATGGCTGGTCAGGACCTCCTAACATTGACCAATTAGTAATCTTACCTGTGTAGACATCACGTAATTGATCAATACTGATTGATTTAACTGGATTGGTTTTGTGTGTAACAACTGCAAGCGCATCCCAAGCAACCGGGTTAAATACAATTCTGGAACGTGATGCATTGTCTTCCGACACTCGAAACCGGCAAGATCCTCCAAGATCAGCGCTTCTCGAAATAACTTTTTGTATACCCTTAGTCGCTCCACCACCCTCCAGATCTATCTTGATACCCGAATGTTTTTCATAAGCAGTTGCCAATTCAGCCATGAACGCTTTTTTAGTAATCCCACACCCAGCCCATTTTAAAGCAGTAGCATCAATAGGTAGAGAGATAGATAACAACAGCAAAATTGATGGTAATTTGTTCAACGACTTGCGAGCCATCAGGATACCTCTGAATAGATAAATACTTGAAATGTTTTGTTTCAGGGCAGTGGTAACACCCAATATGGTGGCCACCAATATGATAACCCAGAATATTTCTTAAGAGGATAGTAGGTTATGTAACTTGATTTTCTATTAAGGTTTACCGCAATCATCATTATAAATCTGTCAGATACCTAATTATTCGATTGACACTGATACATAAATATATTTTTTTACAACACCTTAGAGTGAAATGCAGACTGAATACTCAAATAATACGTCATCCATAGAAATGTGGACCGCATCACATTCATATTAATTTATAAATTAGGATAAAGTGAAATAATAAAAAAAATACACATCCAATATTACTTTATATAAATAACTTACCCAGATGACCTCTCAGCAGTTGTGCGTGAATAAAGTCCACCACAGATTTCCTGTATCACAGAATAAATCCTGTCTCAAAAGTGTACGATTGCATGTTGTGGGTGTTGGTTTGGCTGATTGCCTCTGGCTTGCCTAACTGAATCAGTATGCTTTCAACGCGTACCGTCTCACCCAAAGCTCTATCCATTGGTTCAGAATTTGACTTGAGCAGCCGTTCATGGCATTTGTCTCGAGAATCCGTTCTGCAGCGAATGCGGAAGCTCGCCACAATTGAACCGATGTCTTAAAATCAATAACCGACGTTGGCGATAAATAAAGAACCCCGCACATGGCGGGGTTAGGATTGCTATCTGTATGCAACTACTAGATTCATCACTTACACTTGACAAGTGTCCTGGAATTTAAAATATCAACTCACCTTGAATTGACTAACCAATCTTTTGAGGTCATCAGCTAAATCCGAGAGCCCAAGACTGGAATCAGCCACCTTTCGTGTGTTTTTCTCTTCTTGCTCTGCATGCTGAGAAATCTGGATTATTCTTTTGTCAATTTCTTCAGCAACAACTGACTGCTCCTCAGCTGCGCTTGCGATCTGGATATTCATGTCAGCAATATTATTTGCAGAACGGACCATTTTCTCTATAGAGTCGCCAGCTGCCTCAGCCTTCTCCACAGTATTACCGGTCGTGGAGCTGCTTCGACCCATAACATCAACGGCTTCTCTTGTCCCTTGCTGAAGTCGCTCGATCATTTGCTGAATCTCTCCCGTTGACTCTTGCGTTCGACTGGCCAAACTCCGTACCTCATCTGCAACTACCGCAAATCCACGCCCTTGTTCGCCAGCTCTTGCTGCCTCGATAGCGGCGTTTAAGGCAAGAAGGTTCGTTTGATCTGCAATTCCTCGAATAACATCCAACACTGCACCTATCTCCTCACTCTCCGACTCTAAGCGGTTAATTACGTTCGCCGCGTGGTCTACCTCATTCGCCATCTCAGCAATAGTCCGAGAGGTTTCTACGACTAACGATTTACCGAGATCCGCCTCATCATTGGCATCACGAGCAGAAGAAGCCGTCAGATCCGCATTTTTCGCAACCTCCTTTATCGTTGCCGCCATCTCGGTTACCGCTGTTGCAATCTGGCTGATTTCCGAGTGCTGCATCTGAATGCCTGCCTGACTTTGTGCTGTCACCGATGACAACCCAACCGCAGACGATGCTAACTGCTGGGTTACCCCTTCTACCTGCGCAAGAGTCTGGCGTGTTTTTTCTGTAAATTCGTTAAATGCTGTAGAGAGAATTGTAACCTCATCATTGCCTTCAACATTCAAACGTCTTGTTAGATCGCCCTCTCCTCGCGCAATTTCCTCTGCAAATTGCTGCATCATCTCACTTGTCCTATTCAATGGACCGATAATGCTCCTTGCAATCAGCCACGCAATCCCAAATAGGAAAAGTGTTCCAATTGCAACAAAACCACCTAAAGAGACAGCCCCACGACGGAAAGCCGCAGCCACGTCATCAATATAAATCCCAGAACCAATGACCCAACCCCACGGCTGGAATCCCTTGACGTAGGAAACTTTTTCAACCGGTTTCTCGCTTCCAGGTTTCGGCCAAAGGTAAGGAACCATGCCTTCCCCCGAAGCTTTAACCCTATCGACGAAAGCGACGAATAGTTTCTTCCCATTGGGATCTTTAAAACTAGACAAGTCCTTTCCATCCAACCCGGGCTTGATCGGATGCATTATCATCCGAGGTTGCATGTCATTGATCCAGAAATAGTTTTTTTCATCGTATCGAAGGACTTTTATGCTCTTCAAAGCAGACTCTTTAGCTCTGTCCTCATCCAGTTCTCCCGCGATAACTCGATTGTGAAAATCACTCAACACGCTATGAGCCGATTCAACCAATTTCCGTGTCTGGGTTTCCTTTTCTAGCATTAACGTTGACTTGTACTGGCTAAGCGCAATCAGCGAGATAAAAGCCATTCCGGTAACTGCAACCAAGATAAGTAACCAAATCCGTTTACTAATACTAAAACGCCTTAAATACTTCATACTACTCCCCTACATAAAATCGCTATTCTAGTTTTCAGTATTATCTTATCGCCCTTTCCCCCTTCATCTTTATGGTTCTGTGGGGGGGAACCTAATCAGGGAATGATATTTAACAGATATTCACAATTTAGGAATGAATTTACTTCTCAGCTGCAACTACTTGAACACTGCGAAAAGGCGTTAATACCCACTACGAACTTCCCCAAGGAAACAACTAATTTATTAATTGGATAACTGTCGTTTCAGATCAAAAGGGATCGATGCTGATAAGGAGTTCTCGGAAAAAGAGAGCCTTGCGAATGCGGTTCAAGGCGCATAGTCATGGATCAACAGTTTGTAACTCCAGTCACTGGAAGACGTACTGCAACACTCTTTCTACTTATGCAGAATCTAGTACGTCGCACTCACCAATTGAACTCGGTATGGATAGTGGTTGTTGAGATTCTAAGAATATCTAAATGATTGCAACCCAAAGCGGATGATTCCGTGATTGTGTGTAAGCTTAGAGTTTGCCAGTATGAGTCGGCAGGGTTTGCACTCCCTGCGGGTTACTTAAGAATTAACATTTGTTTATTTCACTTTTGCTGTTACTTGCCGATACAAAGCTCTAATAATAATCACTACGATAGTTCTGTGAGTCTGTTGATGAAACTCATATTATATATTAGGCGCACACATCTACTCGCCCTAATCCTGATTCTATTCAGCACCTGGGTGTCTGCACGAGATTTGGATGAGATTCGAACCTCCGGAGTATTGCGACATCTTGGAATCCCATATGCCAATTTCATTACCGGCAGCGGCGATGGTCTGGACGTAGAACTAATCCAGGCCTTCGCCCTCCACCTGGGGGTGCGTTACGAATATCTCCCTACCACATGGAATAGTGTTTTCGGTGATCTCAACGGACAGCATGCCAAACGGAGTAGTGACGGCCACGCTGAGTTGCTTGAGACTTCTCCTATACGGGGTGATCTGGTTGCCAATGGTATGACTATTCTTGATTGGCGTCGTGAGCTGGTGAATTTTTCTATACCCACTTTCCCTAGTGGCGTGTGGTTGATAGCGCGGGCAGACTCACACCTACAGCCAATCCGGCCTACAGGTAACTTGCAGAAAGATATCGATCTGGTAAGAGGTCATATGCAAAATCACAGCGTTCTTGCTCTGGAAAGTACGTGCTTGGACCCGGCCCTATACCGAATCTCAGAGACAGGTGCGGAAGTACGTATGCTGGGCAAGGGCCGTAGGCTCATCGAAATGGCTCCGGCCATCCTCAATGGTATGGCTGAAACCACCCTGCTAGATATTCCTGACTCTTTGATCGCCATGGAGAAATGGCCGGGTGAGATAAAGGTTATAGGACCAGTCTCCGGCCTACAGGAAATGGGGGTTGCATTCCGGAAAGACTCACCTAACCTGCAAGCTGCCTTTAACGCCTGGTTTGAGCAGATCAAGACTGACGGTACCTACACCAATCTTGTGAAAAAATACTTCCCAACTGTGTTCTTATACTTCCAGGACTTCTTCTCACCTTAAGCTAGGTGGCAACAACCAGAGGGGGCCGAGTGAAGCTTGCAAAGAATTACTTATCCATCATAACAGGTAGCTTGCTGGTCGGTTATGTAATCCTGTTACTGGGGCTCACTCATTTTGAACAAAAAGCCCGCATGACATCAGTCATTGAGCAGATCCAGCTGAACCTGGAAAAGCGGTCTGCTGCCATGTCCTATTTCTATAGTGTAAGACGTGATGATATTAGAGCCCTGGTGGATCATCGCGCGGTCACTACTTTTTTTGCAAACCGTGATCTGGGAATGTCTATGCAGTACGGCTTGGAGGCTAATCTGCTGAATATGCGACAGGCCTTTGAACAACTGGTATCTCAGCGACGTATCAGCGGAAAGCCCATGTATCTGCGGATACAGTTTCGTGAGGCGAACGGGAATATCCTTGCAGATACAGACGCACAGCAGGAGTCTGATATAGCCGCATACCTCCCTATGGATCCATATGCGATCAGTATCCTTCCACAAGGGTCGGCCCTTACAACCCAGGTGCTTGTGGCAGCCCCTCTGCATTATAAAGGTCGGCTAATGGGCCATTTACTGGCCTGGATCAACCATAAGTTGGCGCAACACCATCTGATCGCAGCAGATGGTGATAGTTCGAAAGGCCGCATCTTGTTGCATACCATCAATACTCCTGTACTAACGACTAAAGCTCTCCCCATTGATAGTTTGGGACAGGGTGAGTCGGAAAGATTCGGTGTGTGGCTTCTACCTAATGGTGGAATCGCGGGCCGGGTTCCGGTTGCTGATACCCCGTTTGAACTCATAGGTAGCTTTCCGCCTAGCGGTATTAGCAGCATTCTGTCAACACGCTGGTTTTCAGCTTCCTTATTGATCCTGGCCACATTGATTCTGTTCGGTATCTGGTACACAGTCCGCATGCATACCAACAATCTAGTGCTACATGCCCGAATTGAGGAATCCACTCGCCAGGAGAATACCCTTAAAGAAAAGAATCAGGAGCTAGAGCAGGAGGTAGTACAACGTAAAAAGTATGAACAGGAACTGCTTCTAGCACGCGAGGAGTCTATTTGCCAGGAGAATATCCTTAAAGGAAAGAATCAGGAGTTGGAGCTGGAGGTAGTGCAACGCAAAAAGTATGAACGAGAACTGCTTCAAGCACGCAATGATGCAGAAAGTGCCTCCCAGGCTAAAAGCGAATTCCTGGCCACCATGAGCCATGAGATTCGAACTCCGATGAACGGAGTCCTGGGCATGACGGAACTGTTGCTTACTTCGGGATTGACGGGTAAGCAACAGCAATATGCAGAGACTACCCACCGCTCTGGACAAATGCTGCTCGATGTCATTAATAACATTCTGGATTTCTCCCAGATCGAGGCCAACAAGCTGAAAATATCGCAGTTGCCCTTTGACCTGCAGGATGTCGTTGAAGACGCGTTACAGATAGTGGCGGAACAAGCCCGTGAAAAGGGTCTGGAACTGCTCAGTGATATTCCGGTTGAAATAAATAGTAATGTAATTGGTGATGGGCCACGCCTACGCCAGGTACTGGTCAATCTAGTGGGTAATGCAGTGAAGTTCACTGAACAGGGAGATATCGTGGTACGCGCCTCCTTGGTGGAGGAAAACCGCAAGGAGATTGTGGTTCGGTTCGAAGTACTGGACAGCGGTATCGGTATAGATGCGGACAAGTTAGCCGATATATTTGATGCCTTCGCTCAAGCAGATGGCTCCACTACTCGTCGATATGGTGGCACCGGGCTAGGTTTGACCATCTCCAAGCGGCTTGTCACCCTGATGGGGGGTGAAATCGGCGTTACAAGTAAAAAAGGTGAAGGTTCAATATTTCACTTCACAGCACTGTTTGGAAAACAGATACAGGTCAGAGAGCCTGTTGCAGTATCACTTGATCGAATCACAGGGACTAAAGTACTGATAGTCGATGATAACCTACCTACCCGCCGCCTGTTGTTAAAAAAGATCGAGGACTGGGGCATGCAAGCAACTGCTGCCGATTGCGCTGGAAAAGCACTGAAGCAGCTTCATGAAGCTGCTAGCAACGGTACACCCTATGCATTAGCCATTCTCGACAGAATGATGCCCGGCATGGATGGAATCACATTGGCCAGAAAAATCAAAGCTAATTCAACGATAGCGGATACCCGGCTCCTGATGTATTCAGCACGTCATGAAGAGCTTGGCGATACCGATTGGCGCGAGGCAGGGATTGGAGCCTATTTGAGTAAACCCGCCCGGCTAGCAGATCTACGTAATCACCTGCTGTCGCTGTTGCGAACTAATGCTTCCGAAGAGGATGATGTGCAGGCAACGACAAGTAAAGCAACTGAATTTGCTCAGCAGGGTTATCATATCCTGTTGGCTGAAGACAATCTGGTAAGCCTGGATGTGTCAATGGCCATGCTGGAACTGCTTGGCTGTCAAGCAGATGTGGCAGAGAATGGGCAAGCTGCTGTTGACTACGTGAGCGTAAATGACTACGACATGATATTGATGGACTGTCACATGCCTGAAATGGATGGTTTTATTGCAACTAAGGCTATTCGGAGCCAGGAAATGAAAGGAGATCATGTGCCTATCATCGCCTTGACAGCAGATGTAGCTAAGGGAGTAGAAGAACAGTGCCTTGCCGCAGGTATGGATGACTACCTGAGTAAACCATTTAATCAGGATGAGCTAGTGAGAATGCTAAAAAAATGGCTGTCAGTAAAAGATGACGGTGTGCAGCATTTTATAAATGCTTAGGGTCTGTATTTGCCGATTGTGACAGTTTAATAGCTTAGATTTTATAACTCGGATGGTGCTAATCTATTTCTAGTGGGTGCTCGCTAAGTGTTCTTGGTTTTTCATTACCTGGCGATGATATCTTGTATTTTTTTCTAGTTGACTGGACTAATTTCCTCCACACCGGCACATAATTGATGTAGTTATGCAGCTTATAACGAGGATTGGCTAGTTTTCTAAGATACTGCACTGTCGCGGCCGTAATCTATTCATCTCTAGCACCAGCAATCCCTCGTAGCCTCAGACGATCAAACTTTAAAATGCGTTGAGATGTGTGAATAGTAATTCTATCTTCATGCTTTCTTTGCGTGACTGTTTGTACTCATCTGTTCTTTTAACTCTCCGGCTAGATCGCGAGATGACTCGTAGATACTACACGCAATTTTCTGGTTTGGAGTATTGAGACAGTAATGTGGTTAATTCTGACAGATGTCTCAATCATGTTTAGAAGCTTTGTTTATATTGGCATTATCATTGGTAATCCCAGTGGAATTGCCTTTCCATTTTCGACGACCTCGTTAAAACAAATTACCAGCTGGACACACGTAGAGATTCACATCACCATTCCACGTGAACTCAGATCTAGCATACAGGCCAAATGTACTAGCAGTACTTATTCCAAACAGGAATATGGGGGGACTATGCTTCTCTCTTTGACTAGTCAATCAAGCATTGGAGCAGAACCACATGATGTATCTGCTATAAGTTTTCCTGGCCTATAATTCAGATTCTTTTCTATCCTTTTTAACGTATCTCGTGTGCTATTCACTTCAGTGATACTGATAAACCGGTGTCGGCTCTACATAAATAATTACGCTATGTTCAATGCCAATTAAGTAGTTTGTGCAATAATAAAAGTGAGCCGGCCTTTTATCACCTGCCCACTGAGCCATAGGATCAATTATAGAGGCTTTCTTTTGTGTGCGCTTTGATGTTTGATCTCCATCTAGTGCATCAAGATACTTTTTTACAGGGTGACTTTGAGATTGTGATTGACTTTATTCCCAGCGAACATATAAACGCTAATTATCCCATGTTTGGAATAATAATCCTTACCAACTCGGAAGAAGTTTTAACTCTTGAGTAAGTTATTAAATATCTAATTAAATATATCTTTGGAACAACTCAACAATCGTAGTTCTTCAAATATTTTATCAGTATGGCATTGAGGATCTACTTCTCTAAAAATAGCAGCAATATTCCCCTCTGGATCGATTATAAAACTATGGCGCTTTGCAAACTTCAGGGGGCCGAATTGAAAAAGAGAACCATATGCCTTTGCTGTCTGTCCAGAGGTATCTGATAGTATTGGGAATGGAAGGCCGTATTTTTTGGTAAACATCTGATGGCTGGATAAACTGTTCATACTGACACCCAGTATGGACACTCCCTCCTTATTAAATCGATCCTGATTATCCCGAAAATCACATGCTTCTATTGTGCATCGCGGAGTATCGTCTCTTGGGTAAAAATAGAGCACTAACCAGCGTCCATTATAGTCTGAAAGCCGGTGAGCTATGCCATTCTGATCCATCATATGAAAATCAGGTGCAGACTTGCCTACAACAATATGATTTTCAACTTGTCCAAATGGAAAAATAGCTGATATGGTCACAACTATTGGTAACAGTCTCGACACGATCAACCTCCATCAAAATATTAATTATCCAATGCAGTTGATCAGTATCATATGATAATTATTTACGAACGATTCTGTCATATATATGTAAACACAGGCATGATCAATCCATACTCAGTAACTTTTTTAATATAGACTGGAATATGGAGGTTATGTCACTTTATCAACTGCAGGATTAAACAGCTTCATGATTAGAAAACCAACCACTGCAGAGAGGCCTGAACCTACAAGAATACCCAATCGATCTCCCATTATCATAGCACTTGAACCGCCTTGCTCAAATGCCAGAGACGCGATAAAAAGACTCATAGTAAAACCGATGCCACAGAGAATGGATGTAGCGTAAAAGCCCCACCAACTGGCACCGTTTGGAAGTCGTGCAAAACCCATAAAAATGGCCAAACCACAAAACGATAAAATACCGATCTGCTTACCTAGAAAGAGTCCTGCTGCAATGCCTAAAGGGATAGGCTCAAGCAGGGCATCAACTGTCAATCCTGAAAGAGAAACACCTGCATTGGCAAATGCAAATACGGGGACAATCAATAGTGCCACCCATTGATGTAAGCCATGCTCCACCTCACGCAGTGGTGAGCGTTCACTGTTTTTTGGATCCTTGAGCGGAATCATAAGGCCCAGTAGAACACCAGCCAATGTCGCATGAACCCCGGATTTCAGCACAGCTACCCAGAGTATGACGCCTATCATGACATAAGCCGAAATTCGCGTGACATTTAATAGATTTAATGCGAAAAGACCCAGGATGGCAACCAGAGCAATCGTTAAGCTAACAACAGAAAGGTCTGCGGTATAGAAGATGGCAATGATAACCACTGCACCCAAATCATCGAAAATCGCCAACGCCATCAGAAACACTCTTAATGAGATCGGTACCCGATTGCCCACCAGTGCAAGAATCCCAAGAGCAAATGCGATATCTGTAGCAGCAGGGATTGCCCAGCCATTCAAAGCCAGCGGATCACCCTTGTTTAGCCAGTAATATATTGCTGCTGGAACCAGCATACCGCCAATCGCACCCACTCCGGGTAAAATTATCTGGTCTGGTCGTGACAATTCACCTTCTAAAAATTCTCGCTTTACTTCCAAACCAATCAGCATGAAAAATACAGCCATAAGACCATCGTTGATCCACAACAACAAAGGCTTATCTAAATGTAATTCACCGACACGTATTTCGACAGGTGTGCTTAATAGTGCATCGTAAAACCAACTCAGTGGCGAGTTCTCAAGCACCATTGCCAATACAGCGGCAATTATTAAAAGTATACCGCTAGCGGAATCCTGATGCATGAAATCCTGAAGCCACTTCGATATTTCGTTTGAGTATTCTCTCTGTATTTGCATCTTATTTGTTCTCGATAAAACAGGCAGACAACCCAATAGGCATTGTTTCCATACACCCATACTATATAGTTTTATCTGGTAAAACTATTTCAGAAATCTATATTGCACCTAGTCAAGTACTTCTACTGCTGTAGTATATATTTTGATTCGCATAGCATAATAGTATTCCACAGATATTTATTTCCGCAAAAAAATGGGGTGCTTTTCTGCACCCCGAAGGAAACCGGTAGAAACTACCGGCGGAGGATCATTCTGTGACACTTACCTGGAACGTTCATCCAGCCATTGCCCAATGGCAGGTGGCACTAACTTCTGAGCCTTACCACTGACGTAGATACCGATATGTCCACCTGGAAAGGAGAGCTCCGTATAATCCTTACTACCAGTGAGATTTTGTAATGCACGAGAGGAATCGGGTGGCACAAGATGGTCTTGCTCAGCAAAAATATTCAATACAGGACAGGTAACATTTTTCAGATCTATTGGGCGATTACCCACGTTCACACCACCTTCAATGAAACCATTTTTCTGATAA
Source organism: Candidatus Thiodiazotropha sp. (ex Codakia rugifera) (assembly GCA_025656675.1). Classification (GTDB taxonomy): domain Bacteria; phylum Pseudomonadota; class Gammaproteobacteria; order Chromatiales; family Chromatiaceae; genus Thiodiazotropha. The sequence continues at coordinate 14,327 of JAHXHN010000011.1, read as the reverse complement.
AAGTCCTTGACGAACTGTCTGAAAGTTTCACCTGCCTGATCAGGACTATCAAAAATCCACTTCTCCATACGCAGGAAGTTTTTTAACTTACCTTCATCCTCCAGCACATCAACCATACTCAGGTATTTCTGTCCGGTCAGGCTAAATGGTTTAAGTGAGAGGAAAGTCCAATTCAGGAGCTCTCCTGGTACATTACCCAGGGTATCGACTAACAGGTCTACATCCAATTGCTGAACCCAGGCAGAAAGCATATTATCCGGCGTTTGAAAATCAACCGGTGTGACCATGGTAATTAAATTTTTCACCTTATCAGGATGCAGAGAGCTGTAGCACAGACTGAAAGCACCACCCTGGCAAATCCCAAGTATGTTGATCTTATCCAGCTTGTGACGTTTACAGATCACATCGACACAACGGTCCAGGTATCCGTTGATATAGTCATCCATTGTCAGGGATCGGTCTGCCTCATCCGGATAGCCCCAGTCTACAAGATAGATATCCTGTCCGGTTGCAAGTAGATTACTTACTGTAGACCGATTCTCTTGCAGGTCTGTCATATAGGGACGATTGACCAATGCATAGACAATCAATGTGGGTATTGAACTCTGAACAATATCGGCAGGCGCTTCATAACGATACAGACGCAGTTTATCTTCGCGATAGACTTCTACTTTAGGCGTCACACCCGCATCAATCTTTTCAGAGTTCAACAGATTTTCGACACCTTTTCCCAGTTTACGGCTGTAGTCGAGCATCTCTTCAGCCAACTGATCGGGTCGGACATTAAATGGTTCCACGTCAGTTCTCCTCTTTTCCTGGCCCTGCATGCTTACTTGTTTCTACACCTGTCCACTTAATGAGCTTTCGGGTAGTCTGATGCTATTTAATATTGTCGCATCGGCGTACAGGTCGTCAGTTCATATCACCTTAGATGGTCCGGTTGTTCATTATCAGTTCTGGACAAACTAAGCTTTCTTGGCAGTTGCTTTCTTTTTAATAGTGACCTTTTTCTTAGGTGTAGCAGCATCTTTCAATTTTGCTGTGCTGGTTTTCGGCCTGCTTGTCACGAGGGTACGTAATTCAATCATCTGCGCTTTCAGCAGATCGATCTCAGATTGCATTGCCTTGGATTCACGACGTGACTCTTGGAGGCGATCCTGTAAGGTACGCAACTCTCTGCGTGTTGGCATATTCAGTCCGCCTAAAACCTCGTCGATTACATGCCCATGTTTCTGCTTCAAAGCCATTAAGCCGTTAACAAGTCTACCGTGAATCCTGGCATATTCAGGGGTCATGACCTGCTCGCCATATACATCTTCACTACTGCTGACCCAGAGATCGTAAAGAGCTCGTGCACTCTCTACTTGCTTACCGTCTTTAGCCAACCCATCAATCCTTTCCTTCATACGATTGGCTGACATCAGACCCAGATTGGAAAAAAAGCTCATATACTCGCTCAAACACTGCTGGTATTCGACGACACGCTGGGTCAATTGCTTATAGTGCCCCTCCTCCTCACGTAGATAACCCAGACCTGGCGCACTGAGGAAGCGATCCAGGCCATCCTTGTGCGGCATGTTCCGCAGCAGGTCACCTGGCATCAGCGATAAAGAAGAGACCATCCGTTGCCAGTTATCCATAGGCATTTCCCAGAATGCCATTATCTTGTGGAGTGCATCATCACCCGTCGCTTCACTACCGCCAAAGACGTTATCTCCATCCCCTGAGAACAATTTCTGTAAATCAGTTACGGTTCGGTTAGCGGCATCCAGCCAGTTTTCACTCTCATTGGCGTTGCTGTAGTAACCCTCAGCCATACGGAAGTAGCTCTGGGTCTGTGTCATCATCTTATTCATGAAATCGCGTGTCATATCATCGGCTCCGGGGGATAAGCCCTGCCACCAATGCTCCATAGCGCTCTCCAGAGGTGATTTCAAAGGTTGCTGTAAACCCATTGCCTTGCGGCTCATATCGGTCCAGTTTTTCCAATATTTCTGCTGGGTTTTCATCCAGTCCTCATTCCAGAATGCTGATTCACTCATGGTCATGTCTCATATTTGCAGCACGAACGTCGATTCGCTTTAATTGTTGGTTTCGGGTCGAGGTAAATCTCATAAAGCCCTGTTGTGATATTGACAACAGAGGACCCCAAAAAGCCCCACATTAAACAGCCATACACAAATACGCTAGCAATAAAAATTGTGCGCTGCAACAATTTTTGTTAAAACATACCCAGCAGCAGGCTGGCATAGACTAATGTATCGGATGTACAAACCCGAATGTAGGTCCGTAAGGTAGCACTGCCGTCTGTATAGAAAAGAGATGGGCCATTTAAATAAACGAAAAAACATGAGGATTACCCAACGTGAGTGAGAACATCGTCATCGTCGCTGCAGCCCGTAGCGCCATTGGAACTTTTGGCGGCAGCCTGGCCGGCATACCTGGCCATCAACTGGGTGCTGCCATTATCAAGGGTCTGATTGAACGTACAGGTGTACAGCCTGAGCATGTGGATGAAGTTATTCTGGGACAGGTGTTAGCCGCTGGAACCGGACAAAATCCGGCTCGCCAGGCAACGCTTGCGGCCGGTCTGCCTGTTGAAACACCGGCACTGACTATTAACAAGGTATGTGGCAGCGGCCTGAAAGCCGTACATCTGGCTATGCAGGCTGTGGCCTGCGGCGATGCCGAGATTGTCATTGCAGGTGGTCAAGAGAATATGAGTAAGGCACCCCACGTCCTGCCCAATTCGCGTAACGGCAGCAAGATGGGTGACTGGAAACTGATCGACACAATGATTGTCGATGGTCTATGGGATGCCTTTAATAACTACCATATGGGCACAACAGCTCAAAACATCGCGGATAAATTCGGTTTCAGCCGTGATGATCAGGATGCATTTGCCGCTGGTTCTCAGCAGAAGGCAGAAGCCGCCCTGAATGACAACGTCTTCGCAGATGAGATCATCCCAATTGAGATTCCACAACGAAGAGGAGATCCAGTGATCTTCGATCGTGATGAATTTCCCCGCCCTGGCACCACAGCTGCTTCTCTTTCCAAATTGCGTCCCGCCTTCTCCAAGGAAGGCACTGTTACTGCCGGTAATGCTTCGGGTATCAATGATGGTGCTGCGGCGGTAATGGTGATGACTGAAAGCAAAGCGAAAGAGCTGGGACTCACCCCAATGGCGCGTATTGTTGCTTTCTCCTCTGCAGGCGTTGACCCAGCTATCATGGGTACCGGCCCCATCCCTGCCTCTACCAAGTGTCTGGAAAAGGCCGGATGGTCTGCCAATGACCTTGATCGTATCGAAGCCAATGAGGCTTTCGCTGCCCAGGCTATGTGTGTCAATCAGGAGATGGGATGGGATACCACCAAGGTTAATGTTCATGGTGGCGCAATTGCATTGGGACACCCAATTGGGGCATCCGGTTGTCGTGTATTGGTCACATTGTTGCATGAGATGCAGCGTAGTGGATCCCAAAAAGGCTTGGCTACCCTCTGTATCGGTGGAGGTCAAGGCGTCGCCATGGCAGTAGAGAAGGTCTGATACTGCGGCAGAGATGCGGTCAAGCCGCATCTCTGTTCTTATCAGCCCGGCAATCTATTATCTCACCGGGTTAATATCGGCCCCCCGATTGAGGTACACTGGTGGCAATCGATTATCAGGAATAGTGCCAGGACCATGTCTGATCGCATCATCAAGAAGTATCCCAACCGTCGGTTATACGATACTGAACAAAGTAAATACATAACCCTTACCCAGCTCCGCCAACTGATTATCAGTGGTGAATTGATCAAAGTAGTGGATTCCACCTCAGAAGAGGACATTACCCGCAATATCCTGTTACAGATTATTCTGGAAACCGAATCCGGTGGTGAACCTTTGTTTACCGCTAACATGCTATCTCAGATTATCCGCTTTTACGGCGGCACTCTGCAGGGCATTTTCGGCAACTACCTGGAACAGAGTATGGGTCTGTTCACCGCACAACAGGAGCAGATTAAGAAGAATATGGGAGAAGACCCCCTCACAACCATGTCGAATCTTGCTCAAAACAATATGAAAATGTGGACTGAAATGCAGAAAGATTTCTTCAATGCAACAGGTTTTGGCGCCACAAAAAAGGATGACGAATAGAATCCCGCGTGTTGCAATCAGCACCACATAGACATATAACTATTTGTTATATATAGATAATAGTTACTTCTTTAACACGCCCTCCCTATTTAATCACGACGGACCAAGAATATTGTGCAGTGCACAAATTTTTCTTGACAGAGGATACTATCTGGATTATGCTGCACCGCAACAATGCTGCAATGCACAACCAACAGGAGCAACCAACATGGCTAAAGCAAAAGAGAGCATCGATATGATTAAGCAGTTCAACACAAACGGTTATGATAGTTTCCGTCAACTGAGCGACATCAGCCTTAAGACCTGGAATCAAATCATGGATGCCCAGATGAACACGCTCAGCAGCGTAATGAACACAAGCATGGATCAGCTAAAGCTGGTTACAGAAGCTAAAGATTACCAGGAAGTAGTGCGCGGCCAGTTGGATCTTACCCGCAAACTGGGTGATGAATTGATGACCAAGACCCGTGAAGCTGTTGAGCTGAGCCAGAAGACTGGTGAAGAAGTCCGTAGCTGGTATGAGAGCAACCTGGCTGCTGCCAACGAGCAGATCAGCAAAGCTGCAGAAAAGGCTGCTTAATTTGATCTTTTCGATTAGTTGCAAACAAACCGGCGGCACCACCGCCGGTTTTTGATAAATCTGTATGCTTAGGTTTGTCATCGATGAAATGTACAAGTAATTGATTGTTATTTGCATAGCAAACGACTAAAGGAATAGCTGTTAATTATTGGCGAATATGTCTGTATAGCTTGAAGGATCAATGACTCATTCAATTCGTCGTGATCAACCTACGGGAATCAGGTTACAACTTGAGGAAGTATAAGAAATGAGCTGTAAAGACAAACTCGCTGTTGTCACCGGTGGTATGGGCGGAATTGGCACCGCAATCTGCCATCGCCTCGCCCAAGAGGGCGCTAAGGTTATTGCCACCTGTCACCCATCTGAGACCGATCAGGTCGATGCCTGGGTTGAGTCTCAAATGGACAAGAATGCACAGGTCAGTGTCATAGCCGGTGATGTCTCCACCCCAGAGGGTGGTACAACACTGATGGGGGAGATTGTCGAAAAATTCGGTCCAGTAGATATTCTGGTCAATTGTGCCGGCATCACCCGGGACACTACCATGAAAAAGATGACAGCCGAACAGTGGGACGCAGTCATCGATACCAATTTAAGCAGCGCCTTTTACGTCACCCAGCCCATTTGGAACGGAATGATCGAGCGTGGATTTGGTCGTGTTATCAATATCTCCTCGGTAAACGGTCAGCGAGGCCAGTTTGGCCAAGTCAACTACTCCGCAGCTAAGGCCGGCATGCACGGTTTCACAATGGCCCTGGCTTATGAAGGTGCCGCTAAAGGCGTGACCATCAACACAGTCTCGCCTGGCTATATCGAGACAGCCATGACCGCAGCAATGCGTGATGATGTTCGCGATGCCATCATTGGCGGCATTCCCATGCGCCGCATGGGGCAGCCTGAAGAAATTGCCCATGCCGTGGCATTCCTGGCTGACGATGCCAGCACCTACGTGACTGGTGCCAATCTACCAGTCAATGGTGGATTGTTTATTCATTAATCGAATCACTTCTCCTCCTAAGTGATACTTTATGCCCGGCATCCTCTGCCGGGCTTTTTTTTATATCATCCACTTATACCATCATTAATCAGACATACACCACACAGCAATAACAAAAGCCGTTTATTTTGGTTGAACTGAGATTCTGACGTGGAAGGCTATAAAATGGATATAGCGGAATATCGATATCAAAACGATTGGTGGGTCGTTGATAAGAGAGTGAATAGCTGGAGGAAATGACATTCTTTCATGTTGATACTTCATCTCACCAACAGGTCACTACGCTCTTCTCGCGTAATTCTGATAATAAGAAGAATCAAATGGTGTTGAAGATGCATCTCTATTAAAGAGCGATGTCATAGGGATCATCACCAAAAGGATCCGGCCATGCTGGGTCCTCTGGCCATGCATTGAGTAGATTGTCTTCTTTTCTCATCACATCTCTCCGGTTTCACCGCTTACTTATATCCCTGCAATAACGTTGCCAATAATAATATCTTTTAATTTTACAACGAGTTAGGTTAATCATATGATGAGACTTACAATATATTGTAAAGATATTCGACGACTATCCAGTCAAATTTCCATCCTTTTTCGGTAATATTCAACAAAACTCATTTATCTGTTTGATTCTCTAAACCCCTGTTATTTATCTCAGCTGTAAAAAAGATCGACATATGAGACAGGTACCACAGAACCAGACTGAATAACCCTATTAGTCCGTTAACTCACTGATTTTTATATTAATATGTCGTTATCCAAGCTATCTCTTGGATTGCCTATTCACAGGTTTTGAAATAGTCAGATTCACTCATCAGGGCATCACGACACTGAGCACTCGCATAGGTGAATCCTCCCGGTACACGATGCTGATCCTGCTGTTCCATTGAAGTTAATTGCATAGCGGCGTTGCAAGCCTCTCTGTTGTCACACTGATTCTCGCTGCCACAGACTTTCTCCTGCAGCTTTTCACAGGGTGTTTCTCGTCCAGGTAATTGTTTATCGCAAACCTGGAAGTAAGCCTCATTTCCCAAAGCCTCAAGACAGTGAGTGGAACTTTCGAGTACCGCACCGGACCAGCTACTGTTGAGTTCATTGTGCTCCATTGCAAGTAATTGACGTGACGGGTCGCATGCGGGATGAGCGTCACATTCATTATGAGTACCGCATACTTTCTTCACCAATTGCATGCAGGCCGCATTTAAACGATCCTGTTCTTGTGCTCGTTGGGCCTCGAGAATTACCCTATCTTTAACCACCACTCCATCCCGAACTATGATCACTGCACCATTGTTGAGATTGTGTACACCATCCCAAAGCGGCGTAGTTTCACCCTCAGCTTTACGGGTTACTTTGTTGGTGTTGGGGTCTACGGATATCTGACTGCCATCCTGCAATTGACCTTGCCAGGTGAAGGGTTCTGCAAGTGTCGTGAAGGACAACAGCAGCGGAATAATTGTGATCATGCGACGCAACAGCATGCTACTCACCTTAAGTAATGCATTTGTTTCAGCATGAGAATATCACAAAAATTCCTCAAATTGAGCGTTCCTTGAGAGACAGCGGATCTGGGCTTGGATTAGCTGTCACTCAAAGCACTTCACCCTCACCCCCGTCGCCATTGATGAAAACGTTCAACCCAGGAGAGCAACTTTTCAGGTGCATGAGTTCGTTTCCAGACACCAGCTGCATACTTGTTCGCTTCGAACAGCGTTGGGTAGATATGGATAGTGCCGAGTATCTTGTTCAAGCCAAAACCATGTTTCATAGCGGCGGTAAATTCACCAATCAGCTCACCGGCATTCTCACCCACAATGGTTGCACCCAGCACGCGATCTTTCCCCGGTGGGGTCAGTATTTTAACCATACCATGGGCCTCACCTTCTGCAATGGCCCGGTCCAATTCAGACAGATCAAATTTAGTCACCTCATATTCGATGCCTTGCTGTGCCGCCTCTTGCTCATTGAGGCCGACCCGCGCTACTTCTGGATCGGTAAAGGTGGCAAAGGGGATTACAGAATAGTCTACTTTGAATCGTCGGAACGCCCCGAACAGACTGTTTACGGCGGCATACCATGCCTGATGCCCGGCTGTATGGGTAAACTGATAAGGGCCAGCCACATCACCACAGGCATAGATGGTTGGTATGGATGACTGCAGGTACTCATTCGTCTCGATGGTGCCATTGGGATTCAGTGAAACATTCAAGTCCTCAAGCCCAAAACCACTGCTATTGGGCTTACGTCCCACCGCAACCAATACTTGATCGAAAGCTACCTTGACCTGCTCATCATCATGTTCACAGATCAGACTGTTCTCGCCATCCTGCTGAGTGAATTCCACCGCTTTATGACCGACTAACAGGGTAATGCCCTCCTCCCGAAATCGTTCCGTGACCATTTCAGCAACATCCTCATCCTCACGTATCATCAGGCGCGGCATCATCTCCACAATGGTGACCTGACTGCCAAAGCGGGCAAATGCCTGAGAAAGCTCACAACCGATCGGTCCTCCACCCAGCACCAACAGACGTTGTGGTAATTCACGCAACTGCCATAGATTATCAGAAGTCAGATAGTCAACATTTTCTACACCGGTTATCGGTGGAACAAAGGGCCTGGCACCGGTAGCAACAATGATATGAGGGGTTCGTAGTTCAATTCCGTTAACCTCCACGCTATAGGGTGATGTGATGCGTGCTTCCCCTTCGATAACATCCACTCCGAGCCCGGTATAGCGTTCCACAGAATCATGGGGCTCCACTTCCCTTACCACTTTCTGTACTCTTTCCATGATGTCATGAAAATCGTATTTGACATCTATAGCATCAAATCCCCACTCCTTCGCACGTCGACTCTGATTCAAAATACGTGAGCAACGTATCAAGGCCTTGGAGGGCACACAGCCTGTATTCAGACAGTCACCCCCCATTTTGTGTTTCTCGATCAAGCTAACCTGGGACTTTACCGCAGCAGCAATATAGGAGGAGACGAGTCCGGCAGAACCACCCCCAATCACAACCAGATTGCGGTCGAAAACAGTAGGACGCTCCCAGCCTTTCAAGGCCTGACGCTGCTTCAACAGGGAAACCAGTTTTTTTGCCAACAGCGGGAAGATCCCCAACAATACAAATGAGCCAATCAGCCCGGGTGAAAGAATCCCTGAAGCAGATTCCAGTGTGGCCAGTTGTGTACCTGCGTTGACATAGACCACTGTCCCGGCGAGCATACCGAGCTGACTGACCCAGTAGTAGGTCCAGGTACGAATGGGAGTTAGTCCCATCAACAGATTAATCACAAAGAAAGGAAACAGAGGTACAAGACGCAGGGTAAAGAGATAGAAGGCGCCATCCTTCTGTATACCGTCATTGATAGCTTTTAAACGGTCACCGTAACGATTCTGTACAGGATCACGAAGTAAGAAGCGTGCAATCAAAAAAGCCAGCGTTGCTCCTATGGTCGAAGCGAATGAAACCAACAAAAAGCCCCACAGCAGCCCAAAAACAGCACCTACCGCAAGGGTCATGATTGCCGCACCAGGCAGAGAGAGTGCAGTCACTGCAACATAGACGAGAAAGAAAACCAGTGTTGCCAATACAGGTTGTGATTCTTTCCATGAGATGATGGCATCCCGCTGAGACTTAAGATAGTCAAGCGTCAGGTAGTTATTCAGGTCAAATAAAAAGAAGGCAGCCACCAATAGCGCGACCACAATAAGAACGATCAATTTGCGGGAATTCATTCAGGTTGTTCCTTATTAAATACGATACATTTTTGTTATAGAACTACGCTTTAGACTAGCAGATGGATTCATTTAGTGAGTTGATTAAGTATGAAAGCATTGCCTCACTTGAAAATCCTTGGTGTCATATTCTGGATTTATTGCTTTTAACCAAAACACATCCCTATTGATCCAGTTAATTCAGGTTGTAGAAAAGGATACAGATTGTGGCCCAGCCACACCGTACCTGAGTACCAACCAAAATCTTGGTGCAACCGTTATTTACATCACCCTAATGAAAGCCAAAAAATAGCATATAGATGCGCCCTCATGGGCACAAAGCAGTGAAACAGGGGGATTTAATAGACAGCCGGGTTTCAGGATGATGATTAAATAGCGACCTTCAGACACTGATGGTCTGACCAACATTCAGCTTTTCCAGAAGGATACCAGATAGGTGACTGGAGACATTCACAACAATGCCTCTAATCAGAAACTGGTATGTGTTGGGTTACGGCTTCAAGGAAACGGGCTGTTCGAGAACTGATCTCAATGGTGCCACTTCAGCCTCTACCGTAGTCTTATCAGCAATATTGATGTAGGCCTGGTGAAGCTTATCACCGTCACGATCTGAACCAGAGAAATCTATACCAAGATATGCTTTCAACATATTCATACCGACAAGAATACGATATTGGGAGAACTGATGATCATACCATGTCTTGGTTTTTTCTCTCTTAGCTTCATAGACTTCATTTTCTGAATCCAGCAGATCGAGCAAAGAACGCTTACCGAGATTAAATTGCTTTGCATAGGCATCGCGGGTCTTTTCACTAGCCATTACGTGATCTTCCAGATAACTCAGTTGCTTGTTGGTTACCTGATAAGCGGTCCAGGAGAGTCTCATACTTTCAACAACCTGTCGGTATGTATTATTGCGCACCTCCTTAGCTTCATTGACCAAATGAGCAGTTTGTCTGCTTCTCGCACGATCCTTGCCTCCCGCAAAGAGGTTATAGCGCATTCGTAACATTGCTGTAACATCATCATCACGCCCCTCCACTCCATCTAAGTCATCACCATACCTTGCACCAAGTTCAAGGTCTAAGCGTGGGAGGTGTGCACTTTTTGATGCCTTTTGCTGAGCCATTGCTGCTGCTATATCGGCATCTGCAGACATCAGTGTAGGATGGTTCTCTAGTGCGATGTGGATGGCTTCATCCTGGGTTGATGGTATTTTATCGATTACACCACCTACTGCCTCAAGGGATTCTGGCAATAGCCCGACGATACGTAAAAAGTTTGTTTCAGCATCCTTGAGATTGACTTCATCCGACAACATGTTTGAGGAGGCAGATGATCGACGCCCTCTGATCTGTGCCAGATCTGAAGAGTTTCCGACGCCAGAGTTGCTTCGTAGCTCAACCTGATCGTAGATCCGTGCATGGGCTGTCAGGTTTTCTGACGATAGAGCCATCAGCTTTTTATGCAGCAACACCTGTATATATGTCTCAACTGCCTTCAATCCGAGGTTCTCACTGGCGCCTTCGAGTATCTTCTCTTGTGCCTCTGTCCTGGCATTCTGACGCTCAACTTCACCCTGAGTTGCAAATCCATCAAACAACATTTGTCTGAGTGTCAAATTGGCCTCTTTCCGGGTCAATGACCGTCCATCATCGCCACTGGCTCTGGTTGAGGTATTATCAGTCCGCTCATAGCCAGCTGCCGCTGTCAGATCGATTGAGGGTAGATAACCAGATCTTGCTTGGTCCAACTCTTCCAACCGGGACAAATGCTGGCTGGATTGGACCAAGACTTCCGGGTTTGTGTTTATTGCATTTTCAACAACAGTCCGCAGATTTAAGGCATACGAAGAACCGGTTATGGCAATCCCTACTGCCATAACTATTGCCTTAAATAAAAAATCGATAACCATTAAATTACCCTATTTGATAGCTGTTTTTGTTGTATTTGCCAACTAGTTAACATTGAGAATGACTATATATCGGCATATTAGCATTTAACTTAAATACATAAAAAGAGCACTATGGGTAAATTACAATACTGATCCGTCTGAATGAAGTTAAAAAAATAAACGGTATTACAGTATGGATGCACGTTTTTTGAAACCCATCACCAGCAATATTTCCAATTGTACTTATTTTTTCTTATAAAACAAATGGATATGCAATTTTTTATATTTTTTGTAAAATAATTTGATAGGGCTCCTGGTGAAACGGAGTTCGTTTGTTAATTATTGTGATATACCCTAACCACCTTCATATTGTATAAGGGCCCGTTATGGGCCCTTATACAAGGTAGGCAAGATCAGACAAGCAGCATCAGACGATCGTTACATTCACCTGGTCCTCTATCAACAAAGTCACACTATCGTCAGCATTGTTGAATTCAGCAAACTGATGACCGTTTTGGGTGAGTGTATTACCGGTTGCATGCCAATCGTTGGTCAATTCAACGTTGTCTGAAACATCACCCAGTATTTCTAGCAGATTATCGCCATCGGTCATAGTCAGCACATCGGCAGCACTTAGATTCGAGATATCATGATCCCCTACTGTAAGATCGATTCGTTCGATATTTCTGATATTGCTGATGCCACTGAAATCGAGATCATCGTTGTCAGACACTAAAAGTGTATCGAAACCGGAATTACCGGTGATACGCGTATCTGCCGCGTCAAAGATCAAGGTGTCATTACCGCCACCCCCTCTCAAACTGTCACTACCTATCCCACCATCGAGGACATCATCGCCGGCCATACCTCGCAGAACATCATCACCCTCATGGCCAGCGAGATACTCATCTGCACCAGTTCCCCTTAAATTATCATTTGCAGCTGAGCCATCGATGCTCTGAAAACCACCGATTGTTATCGTCAATGTACCGCTAGACATATCACCATCTTCGTCTGTGATCGAGTAGCTGAACGAATCGGTGATAGTCTGCCCAGGCGCAAGGCCATCCTTCGTTACACGATTTAATTCAAACGAATAGGCACCACTGGAATCCACTGTCAGATTACCGAATGTACTTGAGGTGTCACCCCAGGTCACGTTACTTATTGAACCATCTCCACCCGTCAGATTAGACACACTGCCTGAAGCAACCGGTAATGGATCCGTTGATACAATGCTACCCATGATTTCGAATGGATTGATGGCCTGTTCATCAGTAAATATGGTTGTAACGATCTGTCCATTGGTATCCCTGAACCCATCGATTCTGACCTCATAATCCTGTCCACCGATAGTAATCGTGACGGCCTGTGCAGGAAGGGTAATAATATCTCGTGGATCGGGACCATTATTTGGAGTTTCGTTGTGATCAACCAGCACATTAAACTGGACGGTTGAAGGGGCACCATTGATTACTACGTCCATTTCCATGGTCAGCGTAACCTGATCCAGAATAGATGAACTGCTAGAAATCGGCCAATTATTGTGTGAAAAATCGGCCAACTTAAAACTTTCACCAATTTGTATAGGATTGCCAGCCCCTGAAAATATCGGATTGTCTACCAAAGTATATCCCGACTGATTTGCACCAGCAGAAACCTGTCCCCATAGCAAATTATCGATAAATCCATCTGAATCTGTATTTAACTGGGTAACATCGCCCGGACCGTTAATGAACACAGGGTTGATCCAACCGGCAGCCAGACTCTGTACCTCAATACTGTCCACCCCAATAAACATGTTGGCTGTGATATCAGTCGCTTGGGGTGAATCATCTTCGATCTGAATAGTTAGCGGGGCAGTTGCACTGCTTGCTCCATCATCAGCTGTTACATCCACATTGAATGAAATAATATCTTCCTGGCCACTAACAGGATGATCCACTCGGTCAGACAGAGTAACGGAGTAATTACCTGTCTGGTCGATAGTGACCCGTATGACCTCAGAGCCACCTGCAGAGCCTATTAGCGTATCTGTACCTGCACCGGTCCAACTGACAGGCTGACCATAGGAGGTCAAGCTGATCCCCGGTTCTGCAAGTGTTACTGTTAAAGCATCACCATCAGGATCTGAGACAGCCATAATATCGCTATAAGTCGCACTGTCTGATGTATCTGTAGGACTACCTGATGAATCAGGCACACCATTCAGTAAGCCTTCTTCAGAAACTACTGCCGTAGCTGGAGAAATAACAGGTGTATCATTATTTCCTCCTACCGTCACAGTGACCGTTGCAGTATCGGTACCGCCATTGCCATCATCGATGGTGTAAGTGAAGGTATCGGTGCCGTTGAAGTTCAGGTTCGGTGTATAGATGGGATTGCCACTGACCGGGTCGATGGCCACACTACCATTGGTGCCCTGTGTGACAGCAGTAACGGTTAATGTGTCACCATCCGGATCGCTGTCATTCGGCAGGACGTCTACAGTAATTGGATTGTCTTCTGTTGTATTGACGGCGTCGTCTACCGCAACCGGTGCATCATTCACGCTACCGACAGTGACCGTTACGGTAGCTGTATCGGTACCCCCATTGCCGTCATCGATGGTATAGGTAAAGGTATCCGTACCGTTGAAGTTCGCGTTCGGGGTATAGATAGGATTGCCACTGACCGGGTCGATTGCAACCGTGCCATTCGTACCCTGCGTGACAGCAGTAACGGTTAGCGTATCGCCATCCGGATCGCTATCATTGGGTAGCACATCGATAGTTACAGGCACATCTTCATTGGTACCTACAGCATCATCAACCGCCACAGGCGTATCGTTAACGCTACCGACTGTGACCGTTACGGTCGCCGTATCAGTACCCCCATTGCCGTCATCGATGGTGTAGGTGAAGGTATCGGTGCCGTTGAAGTTCGCGTTCGGTGTATAGATCGGATTGCCGCTGACCGGATCGATAGCCACAC
>JAHXHN010000010.1 GCA_025656675.1 Candidatus Thiodiazotropha sp. (ex Codakia rugifera) | reverse complement strand
AATTTTTACCGCATCGGCATACTTCGTTCTCCAACTCAAAGTCGTGGTTGACCCTTGCTTGATCTTGTCAGGATTGACACGAAACCCGACAATGGCCGGTGCCTTGCCTGAAATGCCTTCATAACCAATGAAGAGGCCGGTAATGGCGAGCAGGAATAGAGTGCCAAGTGCACCGATCATGACTGCTTTACGCTTCCAGATAGAAGGCTTTGCTGCTGCATGCGCGTGAGAGGACACTAATGGTCTCCTACCCGTCATGTCCCGTACAAGGCCATCGATCAATCGGTCGCAATCTGTACGAAAGTCCGGGTCTGCCCGTACACGCATACCATTTCTTGTGGAAAACGCCCGGATACTTTCTGGCAGATCATCGGCTTCGGGCATTGATGCGCGACGGACTAATAGAGGGATCACCGGAATATTCCGCTTCAGCGCAGATTCCAGTTCTGTGCGAACAAAGTCACCTGCTAGATCCAGGCGACGATTGCCTTCTTCATCAGTGACTGATAGCCAGTCACGACCGATAATGGCCAGTAATACTTCGCACTGACTGACTTTCTCATCGATGTACTTGGAAAAATCGACACCCAAGGGGATATCGTCGACATCCATGAACAGGGCCGATTCTCCAAAATGTTCGACAAGGCGGTCATGTATCCTACCTGTGACATCCGCACTGTCTTCGCGTCGGTATGAGATGAAGATGTTTGCGATGAGAATCCTCCTCAGGGCACCTTCCTGTACTTGTCCATAGCCTGGCTGTCAGACTTCCAGCTCTCGCCTTAAGCGATATTCAACCCAGTCATATTCAGTTTATATGAGATTGAGTATTTTATTATTGTAAATATTCCACAATCTAAAATTAGGCCTGTTGTTGGAGTAGGGCTTTTAACTTCAAATAAGCACTTTAGCATACGTCAGTAAGGTGCGGCCCTACCGTATCAAATTCCGAGCCAATAAAGAAAGCAATGTCCATGTTTGATCCGATACGCGGGTGGTGCGGCAGGGTCGCACCCTAAATCCAACTTATGAGCATGGTACGAACCACGTACGGTAAACGAGGCTGGTGTGAACTCATGGGGATGTGCTGGGGTCCGAGGTAAGGTATATATCGATAACAGGAGTTAATAATGAAACTACGGTTTCTCCTGCTTTGGAAAGCAAATAGATCTTTTTTTCTTTTTGTCTGTTTGATGTTGATATTTCGTAGCGCCATTGCAGATTGGAATACCGTCCCAACCGGGTCGATGAAACCGACTATTCTGGAAGGTGACCGGGTCTTCGTCAATAAAATGGCCTACGATCTGCGCTTACCCTTTACCGCTATCTCTTTGCTGAAACGAGGTGATCCCGCCAGGGGTGATATTATCATCTTTGATTCTGAGGCTGCGGACAAACGCCTGGTGAAACGTGTCATCGGCCTACCGGGTGATGTGGTAGCGATGCAGCAAAATCAACTCTGGATCAACGGGGAAAAACTCGCCTATCAGGACAGTGTGGCTGCCATCGGGAAGGTAGATAAAATCGAGCACCTATTGGGTGTGGCGCATTGGGTAAGGTGGTTGGGCCATGATTCGCATCATTCCAGTTTCAAACCGGTAACAGTACCGCCGGACCACTATCTTGTATTGGGGGATAATCGGGATAATAGTGCCGATTCCCGGGTGATCGGTTTTGTTCCGAGAGGGGAGATTGTTGGTAGATCACGCTATGTTGTGCTCTCCCTGAATTATGACAATTACTACATACCGCGTGCTAATCGGTTTTTGAAACAGTTATAAGTACTGACTAGGCTGATGGTTTTATCCCAAATAGAATGGCGTAGAGCGTTGGCACAAATAACAGAGTGAGCAGGGTGGCAAAACCTAGACCCGCCATGATCGTCAGTGACATATTGACGAAGAAGACATCCTGCAACAGCGGAATGAGACCCAGGATTGTAGTAGCGGCCGCAAGCACCACCGGTCTTAACCTACTGACAGTTGAATCGAGTATCGCCGTATAAGTCTCCTTACCCTCAACCCTTTGTTGATCGATCTCGTCGATCAGCACAATGGCATTCTTGATCAGCAGGCCAATCAGAGAGAGCGCACCCAACAAGGACATGAAATCAAAGGCTCCATTAAAAGTAAGCAGACCTGCAGTGATACCGATAATCGCCAGGGGTACTGTGAGCCAAATCAGCAGTGGTTGACGGACCTTACCGAATAACAGGATGCTCACAAGAATCATCAGTAAAAAGCCGACAGGCAGTGAACTCATCAACCCACCCTGGGCATTTTTTGAATCCTCGTACTCACCACCCCAGGAGAGGGTATAACCAGGCGGTAACGCTATGGCTTCGATTTGCGGTTTCAACTGCGTAAACAGAGAGGTCGCCAGCTCCTCAATGGAGTTGCAGGAGGCAGTGATCGTCTGGATACGGTTGCGAGAACGAATGACTGTATTTTCAAATACGGTTTCATAGCCGCTGACAACCTGGGCAGCCGATACTGACTGATTCAATGCCGGACTCCAGACCAAAATATCCTGAAGATTACCGACATCCTGGCGTTCCGCTTCAGGTGCCCGCATCAGGATGGGTAAGACTCTGATACCGTCACGAAATTGGCCAACGGGTGTCCCATCGAACGCATATTGCAGTGCTGTTGCCAGATGTTCCCGGGTGATCCCCAGTTGCCGGCCGACCTGTTCATTGAAGATCGGGCGTATCAATTTGACGGGTTGCCGCCAATTGTCGCGAATGTCTTTTGATCGCGGATCGGCGCGCATGATCGCCTGAGCCTCTTGTGAGAGTCTGCGCAGCAGTGTCGGATCAGGACCATGGAAACGAGCTTCTATTTTGCTATCACGGCCTGGACCCATACGCATTGCCTTGATAATCGGGTCGGTCCAGGGCAAATTCTCCTTCATGTATTGATCGACCTTTTTCCAGATTTCGGGGATTCTCTCCCGGGTATCTGTTTTAACGATGATCTGAGCATAGGCCGATGATGTCTCTCGTGGGTCATAAACCAGGGTAAAGCGTTGGTGTGGGCCACCAATGGCGGCAGCGGTCTGTACAACACCCTCCTGTTCACGCAGATAGGACTCAATCCTGAGGGTATCCTCTCGTGTCTTGCGGATATCAGTACCTTCTATCTCCCATATATCGACATAAAACAGGGGTGTGTTGGACTCAGGAAAAAAGGCCTGTTTGACACTGCCGAATCCAATCACTGCCATAACAAACAGACCAATGACCCCTGCGACTGTGATCCAGCGTAACCGTATAGCCCGATCGACAATTTCTCTGAATAGTATGAATACAGCACCACCATAGGGATCACTGTCATTACCATTAGCCAGCTGACCGGGTTTGAGCAATAGAGCGCAGAGCAGAGGTGTTGTACTGATTGCGGTTATCCAGGAGAGCAGCAGGGAGTAGAGAATTACCCAGAACAGCGATCCGGCAAATTCACCGGTGCTGTCTGGTGAAAGACCGATCGCAGAAAAAGCCAGGATACCGATAACTGTGCCACCCAGCAGAGCCCAGATGGTTTTACCCACGGTTTCACGAGCAGCGTCTGCAGCCTTCATGCCGGCTTGCATGCGTACCAGCATGCCTTCAGCGACTACAATGGCGTTGTCAACCAGCATGCCCAGCGCGATGACCAGTGCTCCCAATGAAATCCGCTGAAGCTCGATACCCTCGAGATGCATGATGAACAGGGTACCCGCTACAGTAATCAGCAGCACAGATCCGATAATGAAGCCCACCCGTAACCCCATGAAGAGTAACAGCACCAGGATCACAATTGCCACTGCCTGACCAACGCTGACTATAAAGCCACTGACTGATTTTTCCACTTCAGCGGGTTGATTGTAGATTTCGGTCAGCTCCATGCCGATGGGGATGGTGGGGAGGAGTTCCAGGACCCGTTGTTTTAGTTTCTCCCCAGCGGCTACCACGTTCTCACCGGCCTGCATGGAAATTCCGAGGGTTAGCGACGGTTTACCGTTCACGTAGTACATCTGGCTGGGGACCTCTTCATAGGCCCTAGTGATTTCAGCAATATCCTTGAGATAGACGAGCTTCTGCTCATCAGAACCGATCAGCACATTGCCGATCTCTTTGACGGAATTGAATTCACCGGTCGGCTCGATGCGCAGGTACTCATTACCGACACTGGCGTTCCCAGCGGTTACGACGACATTCTGGGATTCTAGGGTCTGTGATATCTGTGTTGGGGATATACCCATTTCACCGAGTTGCGAGCGGGAAATATCAACATAGATAACCTCTTTCTGGGTGCCACTGATGGAGATTTTTCTGATGCCGGGGACCAACACCAGTTCACGTTTGAAGTTATCGGTGAAATCCCACAAGTCCCGCCAACTGTACCCTTCACCGCTGATTGCCAGATAGACACCATATACATCGCCGAAATCATCGATGACCATCGGGTCTTGAGTGCCAGGCGGGAGTTTGTGTTTCATGTCGGCGATCTTGCGCCGTAATTCATCATAGATATTGGGGATATCATCTCCCCTGTATTTATCCTTGAACTCGATCAAAATATCGGACATACCCGGTCTGGAGACAGACATTTTTATCCGTTTGACCTGTTCCATGCGCTGGATGGCGTCTTCGATATGGTAGGTTACTTCATTCTGAACCTGGCTGGCAGAAGCGCCGGGGTAGGGAGTGATGATCTTGGCCATCTTGATGGTGAAAGCGGGGTCTTCCAATTTGCCGATTCGTTCAAAGGCCCAGATTCCGCCACCCACCATGATGATGACCAGTAACCAGGAAACAACCGGTGTCCTAATGGAGTATTCGCCGATATTCATTCTCAATCCCTAAAAATTGTTGTTATCGTTTCAGCATTACTGGTATTTCAGATCTTCGGTACGGGGCTCAGCCTGTTCCTGATCAGGCATTAGCTTAATCGGCATGTTTTCAACCACGAATGGTGCGCCCGCTGTGACAATGCGTTCACCGGGTTCCAGACCTTCCAATACTTCAATATTGTTACCCAGTAGCCGGCCCACCTTTACGCTACGCGATTTGACGGTCATGCTCTGTTCATCGATGACCCAGGCCTTTGGGTCTAATTTGTAGTCGCCGATAATGGCTTGTGCGGGAACAGTATGACGAATGTCCATGCTGAGAAACCCGCTCAAATCGACAATTGCTGTAGCGGTCATGCCAGGTAATATTGTGACATCATCGGTTCTTTCCATGGTGTAAGTGACCCGAAATGTCTGTGTTTTCTCATCTGCCTTGGTGCTGACTTCACGATAGGTGAGGGGGTAACTCTTCCCTGGCAGGTCGGAAAAGGTGACCTTGACAGGTATTTGAGTGCGTCTTGAGTCTGGCATATCACCTTCAGGTTGCAGTTCACGAAGCTGACTCTCAGGTATGTCAAATTTTACTTCAAGCTGAGAAATATCCTGTAGATCGAGCACAATCTGCTTGGCTTGTATCTCTTCAAAGTTCTCTATATGGCGCTTGGCAATGACGCCTTTAAACGGGGCGGTGAGTTTTGTGTATTTTAAATCCTGTTGCGCGGATTCCAGGGCTGATTGCGCACTCTTGAATTCAGCCTCAAGACGGTCAAAGTCCATCTTCGAAATATTGCCCTTTACAATCAACTCCTTTGCACGCATAAAGTTCTTTTTTGCGTTTTCAAGGTTTGCTTTACGATCGTTAAAGGTGATCTGATAATCGGTTGTGTCCAGCGTCGCCAACTGCTGGCCTTTCTCCACACGATCACCCTCTTTGACTGCCAAGGTTTTCACTTTTCCTGATACTCGAAAAGCGAGTTCTGCCTTTCTACCGGCATCGATACGTGCAGGGAAGGAGCGTATTCCCCCTGAATCTGCTGTCTCTATGAGATAGGTTTTTACAGGGCGGACAATATCGACGGTTTGCAAGGGTTGTGGCTTTTCACAGCCCATGAGTACCAGAGAAAGCAAAAGTAAGCCCGTAAGCCGGTATGCAGCCCATTGCATGTTGATGTCCCCCAAAAAATTACCGTTAAGTATAGACAGGTTCGTTTATTGAAGGATAGATCATCCTTTAGCCAATATATCCGCTACATAAGATAGGGTAAGTGTAATTTTTTATAGGTTAATAACAGTAACTGGCCCAAAGGGAATGGGAGCGAACAAGTTCATAAAAAGAAGATGTCTATTTTATATGTTTATCTGTCATATCTGTTGGCTGATATTTACTATACGCTGTTTTAACCTGGAATGTCCCAGGCTATAAAGTGTATCGAACAGCTTTTTGTAGCCTTCAGGATTTGGATTTTGCTTTGCTTTGGCATAGTGGAGTCGATTGAAAATATACGATAATTGATCGGGCCTGGTAGTGATATCCATCTCCACAAGCTTTTCCAGGTACTGCTCAATTGTCAGCCCAGCCGGTCTGAAGTAGCCTGCATTGACCAGTAGTTCATCAATTCCCTGAAGATAATCGATGATGGCCTGTTCAGGCGTTGACAGGGAAATCGATTGCATGCGTCGGTTAATCTGGTAGGCATGCAATCGCGGACGAATCTGGGGCCATAATATCCAGACTGAGAGCGTGGCCAGTGCTAGGGCCATCAGCCAGGGCCAAGTGTTGATGAGTAGCAGTTTCAGATAAGCCCCAAACCAGATAAATCCAAGATAGACGGCTTGCCAAAATCCGGTCATGATCTTTTCAAGGCTGAAAGATTCATCACCCATTACTTGTTGTAACCGCAACTGACGCTCAACATAGTCATTGATCTGTTCGGCAGAGAGGATTTCATTGTTGACTGACGGGCCATCATAATAAGCTGTGGGTTCAAGCTCCAACCAGCCGAGATTATCCACATAGGCCTCGACCCAGGCGTGTCCATCCAGTGCGTAGATGTCGTAATAACCGGTGAGCGGGTTCTGGTTGGTTGCAGAGAAACCGGTGACCAGTCGGGACGGTATGCCTTGAGTGCGCAACATGATGGCCAGTGCGCTGGCAAAATATTCGCAATGCCCTTTTTTTGTGTCAAACAGAAATCGACTCAAAGGTGTCTGGTGTTGTGAGGTGAAGATGGAGCCGAAATCGTAGTCATACTGATTTCGTAAATGCTGTTCCAAGGCAACTGCTTTTTCTAACTGGGTAGTGTGATTTTTCGTCAAGCTATTCGCTAATGCTGCAATACGGGGATCAAGCGCTTTGGGCAGTTGTTTGAAATTGGGTAGATCCACATAGTGGGTTTCAGCAAAAGTCCGGCCTTTGTGGACTGTGCGTAGAGACTCCACCGCATAGCCGGTTCCTTCTTTCAATGCACCAGGGGAGTGAAGTTGTCCGAAGGCATCCACACCAATAACCGTCGAGGGGAAATTGACTTTCACCGGTACTGCAGCAGCGGCAATATAGTCGCCCAGTTCCTGTTCAATGAATATCTCGTAACGTTCGAGGACAGCATCTGGAGAACGAGGTTTTGTATATAGCTCAATTTCACCCCGGGCCAGTTTTAATTTACTCAGCTGTTGCGCTGAGCTGTACCAGCGAATGCCATCAAAGCGGTCGAAGATACGTGCCCGCAGATAGAGTGGTCTGTCAGAACGCATACGTGCCACAATCGTGTTGCTGAAACGGTCACCCTGATCATCCGGGTTATCGATATCCAATTCATGATCGAATCCTCGGTAGCGGAATGCTGTTTGATGAGCTTCAGCGTTGGGTCGCTGTTCAATAAGTCGCTTGGTTGCATCGTCCAATCCGATGCTTTTAACCAAATCATTGAGCAGTGATTCTGCCGGGCCGTGTCCGTCCTGATTGTCGGTAGTCTGCTTCGCTTCGTCCTCCCATTCACTGTTTTCATAAAAGTGATCCGATCCCGGCCGTGCACCCAGATTGCCTGCTGGAAATCGTGGCACAATCAGATAGATGATCAATGCTATAACGACCAACCATAGGGAGGTGCGAAACTGGTCCATGGGATTCCACTGAGAGCGATTTTGACTCAGTGGCTCGATATGTGCGTAGCCCAAGGTAATGCTGATCGTTACCGTGTAGGCAAGAAAAAACAGGAGATAGAGACCTGTCTTGGACTCGACCGCTCCAGCGATCAAAGCGGTGAAGCCGACCACCAGACCGATATAGAGACGTCTGTAGTCGTGGGTCTGAAAGAGTAATGCCAGTTGAGCAAAACCAATAAATACCAGCAGTGCCACCAGTAGATTGGCGAGTAACATCAGTGGAAGAAAGGCGATAATGCCAACCACCGCTATTTGCTCTGATACTTTCAAATAGGGACTGGTTGCCTCTTCTGTGTGACCGACAGTGATCAGGATGAGATAACTGGCAGGAATCACCGTGATCAATCCAATGAGCGCTACGAAAAAACCGAAGTAGGCAAACAGCAGTGCGCTGGCTGCAACACCCGATACCAGGCTATACCAATAGATCACCTTAAGTGAGTCGAGTTTCACTGAAACAGTCTCTCCAAGGGTGACAAGGCGTTGACTCGATAGAACAGACGATTGCCTTCTCGTCGATGATCAGCCATAGGGTCGCTGCGCAGTGGAAACAGAAAGCTCTGTTCATCCATCTCGAGGTCGATATGGGTTTGGTAGAGGGATAGGGCAGGAAGCTTACTATCGCTGCTAAGGCGAAAGCCAGTGATTAAGTTGGCCTGGGGAAACATACGCAACGCCTGTTCAGTCAACTCGACACAACTTTGATGGCCGTTACTCTCAAGTCTTGCCAGAAATGCGTACAGATCGTAGAGATCCGAACAGTAAGCGGGAATGATTCTATCGTGCCACGCTCCATTCTCCGCGACCAGGATACTCTGTATACCGTCACGGCTGGCAAAGTGAATCATGGAGGCCGCAATGGAGATCGCATATTCAAAGGTCGATCTTGCCCCTTCGCCCTGATTGAATTCTGGTCTGCAATCCAGCACTACTAACAATACAGGTCGGTCGCTGCGTTCGTACTCTTTGACTACCAGTTGCTGTCGACGGGCCGAGGCCCGCCAATGAATATGGCGAAGACCATCACCGTGGGTATACTCCCGCACAGCTGCAAACTCATCATGACCACCCTGTTGGGGGATGGGTAGATCACCATCGCTGTTGGCGTCAGCAATGACCGGTGATGGGAGATTACTCAGCTCGTACACCTGAGGTAGGACGAGGACCTCGAGCGGTGTCGTCTCAATATGCCGGCTTTGGCTCACAATGCCAAATGGGTAGGCTGATGAGAGTGTTAGTCCTTGAAGCCGGTAATAACCGCGACGTTCGCAATGGAAGGTTTGCTGTTTGTGGTTATCTTTGTCGGTGCGTGGAAAAAACAGCGACTGTACCTGTTCAGCAAAGGGTAACCTGTCGGTTAATTCAAGATGATAGCGGCGACCAGGTGCTGAGAGTCGGTATTCGATCATACCTTCACTGCCGGCAGTCAGATCATCAATGGTTGAACGCTCCACATGGATGCCACGTAATTGCAGCCGGGGCATGACATGGGATATCAACAGCAATGCCAGGCTGAGTGCAAACAGACCGTATAGCAGCGCCAGGCCCCGATTCCAGGCGACAAAGAAACAAGCCAATGTCAGAAGCCAAAGCACCCGGTGGAGAGAGACCCATCGTTGCAGGAGGGCGATGGTTTCGGGTGGGAGTCTGTTGGGAAGCAGAACCTGTTCCTTCATCTGGTTCAATCCTTGTGGATCCAGCATAGTGTTGACGGGACTGTTTTCACTCCACCAAATCTAATCTAGGCTCAGGTTTACTTTTATGCCTTGTACCGTCTGGCATGGCAGGAACGGGCGTGGTTTCTATGATTTGCGATAGAATTGCTTCGTCACTGTCGTTATTGCTTCGCATCAGCATACGGTGTGCCAGCACCGGCACCACCAATTCCTGTATTCTGTGGGGCGTCACAAAGTTTTCGTTATTCAGCAATGCACTGGCCTGGGAGGCCTTCATCAAGGCGATGGAGCCACGGGGACTGACCCCAAGACGGATCTTTTTATGGGTACGGGTGGCATGAATAAGTGCAGCAATATAATCGATGACTTTCTGATCGAGTCGAACTTGTGTTACAGCCTGCTGGAGGCTGAGCAATCGTTTTTCGTCGACAACTTGTGCGATCTTCTCAAATGGGTTTTCCTGTTGGTTCATCCGCATAATACGCGATTCCTCGCCAGGTTGTGGGTAGCCAAGGGAGATGCGCATGAAAAAGCGGTCCAATTGTGCTTCAGGTAGCGGAAATGTGCCGCTGAATTCGATCGGGTTTTGGGTTGCAATGACCATAAAGATAGCCGGCAGCTTGCGGGTTTTTCTGTCCACTGTGACTGTTCTTTCCGCCATCGCCTCAAGCAGCGCAGATTGGGTTCGTGGAGAGGTGCGATTGATCTCATCTGCCAGTAGAATATGGGTAAAAACAGGGCCGGGCAAAAAACGAAAGGCTTGTGCCTTCTGATCGAATATGGAAATGCCGGTAATGTCTGCAGGTAGTAGATCCGGGGTGCACTGAATCCGTTTGAAGGTCAAATCGAGGCTTCTCGCCAGAGCCTTTGCCAGGGTGGTTTTGCCCAATCCCGGCAGATCCTCCAATAGAAGATGACCGCGACAAAGGAGGTTGATCATGACCAGACGCAAGGTTTCTGGCTTGCCGATAATGGCCTTTTGCCATTCAGTGAGCAGTGTTTCCAGGAGTTTACCCGGTGTGGTCTTTGTTGGCTGAGTCATCTAACCTCCCTGTTTGGTATTAGAGGAATAAGCATGGTTGGCGAAACAGATGAATCCCCCTAAATAGAGGATTTTGTGTTGTCATTGTAGCGTGCAAATCGACAACATCTTGAGTCAGTCTGTAGAAGAATATGTATTCACCCTACTACCAAACCCCAAAACACAGCTACAATTGCAGATCTGATTTCTTCAACTGGGCCTGATTCGTCATTGATATCGGGCATCTTGGGGTAAATCACTGTTTTTTATCTCTATACAGGAAACATACATGGCATACGACAAGATTGAGGTCCCTTCAGCGGGTGAAAAGATTACGGTTGACGCAAAGGGTGTGCTGGACGTCCCAAATAACCCGATCATCCCGTATATCGAGGGTGATGGCATTGGTGTAGACATCACTCCGGTGATGCGTAAAGTGATCGATGCGGCAGTAGCGAAGGCCTATGGTGGCGACAAGAAGATAGCCTGGATGGAGATCTATGCCGGCGAAAAATCAACGCATATTTATGATGCCGATACTTGGTTGCCCCAGGAGAGTCTTGACGCTGTTAAGGATTACGTTGTCTCCATCAAGGGGCCACTGACTACACCGGTTGGTGGTGGCATCCGTTCGCTCAATGTAGCACTGCGTCAGCAGCTTGACCTTTATGTCTGCCTTAGACCTGTACGCTATTTTGAGGGCACCCCCAGCCCACTGAAGTCACCTGAGAAGACAAATATGGTCATCTTTCGTGAGAATTCAGAAGATATCTATGCCGGTATAGAGTGGGAGTCGGGCAGTGATGAGGTGAAGACACTTATCGATTTTCTGCACGATACCATGGGTGTCAGTAAGATACGTTTTCCGGCAACCTCAGGCATTGGTGTGAAGCCGGTTTCAAGCGAAGGAACCAAGCGTCTGGTGCGCAAAGCGTTGCAATATGCCATCGACAATGATCGTGATTCAGTCACCCTGGTCCACAAGGGTAACATCATGAAGTACACTGAAGGCGCCTTTAAAAACTGGGGTTACGAATTGGCCAAGGAGGAGTTCGGTGCCGTGGAATTGGATGGGGGCCCCTGGTGCACTTTCAAAAATCCCAAGAGCGGTAAAGAGATTATCGTCAAGGATGTGATCGCTGACGCCTTCCTGCAACAGATCCTGTTGCGCCCGGCAGAGTATAGTGTAATTGCTACCCTGAACCTGAATGGTGACTACATCTCAGATGCACTGGCAGCCCAGGTGGGCGGTATCGGTATTGCCCCGGGGGCCAATCTTTCTGATACCGTGGCCATGTTCGAGGCAACCCATGGCACCGCACCTAAGTATGCCGGTCTGGACAAAGTCAATCCCGGCTCTCTGATCCTGTCAGCTGAAATGATGCTGCGTCATATGGGGTGGTTTGAGGCAGCAGATCTAATTATCAAGAGCCTGGGCGCCACCATCTCCGCAAAGCGTGTCACCTATGATCTTGCTCGCCTAATGGATGATCCCCAGGAGTTGAGCTGCTCAGCCTTTGGCGATGCCATGATTGAAATGATGTAGGATTATATTCGCCAGGCACATGATAGTTATCGAGTCTCATATTTGGCTCTATCATAGGCAGGGTGCGGCAGGCCGCACCCTGCGTCTGCTTCAACTGTTTGCTTGAGGTTGTTATGGCTGACCTGTGTGCGGATTAGTCATTGTCCAAAAAGTTACAATTAAAGCGTACTAGCCCCGTACGCTACTGAAGAATTGTCCAATGACTTCACTCAATTTTTCTGAGCGTTGTGGATCTCTGATGCTGGATTGCATCGCATCCCGTGTGGCTGGCAGGTAGAGCAGATCACTAAGGATACCGTTGAAGAAATCCTGACCTATTTCATTGTTCGCCAACCGTTCAAGATAGTGTCTACGAAGATCCCTGTCGATGAGGCACTCCCAAGCCCGTCCTGCAATAGCTGCCAGGATATCGGTACGAGAAGCGATAGGGTGGTCAAGGACCTTCAGTATCAGATTGTTGCGAATCTCCTCAGAACGACTTTGGGAAAGACCACGAATCACCGCAGTGAGGATTTGTGGATTTGGCGCGGTTTGCTGTAAGGCCGAGTCAGCCTTGAGGGTGAGGGCATGTGCCAGCGATTCGGGAATGACTTCATTTTCCAGGCAGTGACATAGTACTTCCAGAGGGGAGGCTGGCAGGAATGGAATCGAACTGGCGATCCGCTTTGAATTACCCTTTTGGCCAATACGAGCAGCCAGATCGGCAATACCCTGATAACCGATAAATGACCACTGATCCCAGCCTAACTGACCGTCAAAATAGTCTTTGGCGTGATCATGGAAACGTGAGACAGGACGCTTGAGAGTATGCGTCATGCGTGCGTGGAATACAGCTAAACGCTCCGACTTGGGCTGAAAAGCATAGGGGTTATCCTGCAATGCGGTTTCAATTTTTTTTCCATTGTCTACGGGCAACAGGTTATTGCCGAGACGCTCCATCAACTGATGCATGAAATCATCCCTGGCACTTTGCTGAAGTTTGCCCTGTTCATCCAAAGGGAAGCGGATAAACCAGATCATTGGATCAATCTGAGGCTCGTCGGGATCAAAGATCGTCAAGCCGAACCAGGCCTGCTGTTGCAGGGGGAGGGGATAGGGGGTTTCGGCCAGCTCAAACTGAATAAACTGATCTCTCGGGATGTTGATGATACGCCGGCCCATATCGGAAAAGCCGAGCGAAAGACCCCCGGATTCAATAAATTGAGAAAGCGTGGTGATTTGGTTGTTCAGTGTTATATCCAATCGATCAGGTGTAATTCCCACTCATCATCCGCTTCGGCTTCCGTCACAACCTTGCCACGTATGGAATGGCCTCCAAGTTTGACGCTGTCAGGATTTCCAGATATCAGAGGGTGCCAGGTGGGTAAAGGTTTTCCTTCTGCCAGCAGGCGGTAGGCACAAGTCGGGGGCAGCCAGTAGGGATCATCAAGATCGTGTGTGGTCAGTGTCACACAGTTGGGTACTAAGGTCGAACGCTCCTGGTAGCGTGTGCATTGGCAGGCATCGAGGTCCAACAGGTTACAGACTACGTTGGTGTAAAAGATTTCACGTGTCTCCTCATCCTCGAACTTCTGCAGACAGCATTTGGCACAGCCGTCACAGAGGGATTCCCATCTTTCACGGGACATGATGTGCAGTGGAATGTTTTCCCAGAAGGGTGGGTCGATTCTGCTCATTGACAGGATAATATCACCTTAAAAGGTTTCGCGGAGGACGATTTTAGATCCTAAATAATCGCCTGACCTCGGCCTATCCTGCCATCGTTTGCCGTTGTATTGCAGATCATGTAGAAAAGGGCATGTCAATAGTTTTATACACAATCATTGACCTGCCACGCTAATGATTGACAGGTTAAAGGGAACTTTTATTCTGAAATATTTAGAATGCATTATAACTACATGAAAAATATAATATTATATGAATTGTATAGAAATTACACAATCTAAAAAGAGCGTAGTAGCATCAAGGGCTGGGGATGAATTCCTTCAGCTTACACACAAAGTTATCCACAGGATCTGTGGACATGTCGGTGTGTGATTTTAATACAGACATCGAACCCTCTTTCGGGTACCTTTCCAACACAAGGGATCAGAGCAATCTAACCTGAGGCGTGCACACCATGATCCATACACAATTCGACTATCAAGCAGTCATCTCACTCCCCTTCGCTCCAGTTGGTATCAGCCTGTCTGAGGACAGATTGAAGAGGCTGGTGTATCTCTCTTCACCACAAAAGGAGTTTAAACATCAGGTTCCCGGACTTGCGCGAGTAATGGATGCCATCAATGCCTATCTTCAAGATCCAGGCAGTACATTTAACCTTGAGCTGTCGCTCAGTGGTACACCGTTTCAGCGTCGTGTATGGAAGGCGCTACAAAAGATCCCTTCAGGCAAGACAATGACCTACAGTGAGCTGGCGAAAAAGATAGACAGTGGTGCCAGAGCGGTGGGAA
This sequence comes from Candidatus Thiodiazotropha sp. (ex Codakia rugifera), assembly GCA_025656675.1. Lineage (GTDB taxonomy): Bacteria > Pseudomonadota > Gammaproteobacteria > Chromatiales > Chromatiaceae > Thiodiazotropha. The sequence continues at coordinate 80,024 of JAHXHN010000010.1, read as the reverse complement.
ATGCCTGTCGCGCCAATCCCTGTCCGTTGATTATCCCGTGTCATCGTGTGGTCGGAGTAAATGGGCTGGGTGGATTTGCTGGTGAACGGGGCGGAGAGAAGCTGGAAATCAAGCGCTGGTTATTGAGACACGAGGGATGTTTGTGATCCGTGATGTTGAGGATGTTCAACTCATAGAAACCTTTTCCGATGCGTTGTGGATGGAGCGTGGATTAAGTCGTAATACCCTTTCAGCCTATCAATCAGACCTTGGCAATGTGGCGGAGTGGCTACAAAAAAGCCGGGGTTACGGTCTGTTGAAGGCTCAACGGGCCGATCTTCAGTACTATCTGGCGAGTTTGGTTCAACAGGGTAGAAAGCCGCGCTCCACCGCGCGATTGCTCTCCTGTGTCAGACAGTTTTATCAATACAGTTTGCGGGAGGGTTGGTTGAGCGCCGACCCCAGTGTACGTATCGACTCACCCAAGTTAGGCCGGCCATTGCCAAAATCCCTCTCCGAGGAAGAGGTGGAGGCCCTGCTTGGTGCGCCTGATCTGGATGATGCAGAGGGCCTGCGGGATCGCACCATGCTCGAGGTACTTTATGCCTCAGGTCTACGGGTTTCTGAGTTGGTGGATCTTCGCCCTGAACAGGTGAGTCTGAATCAAGGTGTGATGCGCATCATCGGCAAAGGGGGCAAAGAGCGGCTGGTGCCTATGGGAGATGAGGCACAACGATGGTTGGAACAGTTTTACGAGGGTGCTCGCGGAGAACTTCTGGGTGCCCGGGTCTGTCCCCACCTGTTCCCTACCCGACGCGGTCGGGGCATGACTCGTCAGGCATTCTGGTACAGAATCAAAAAGCATGCCGCTACAGCGGGGATCAGTCACAACATCTCACCCCATACCCTGCGGCATGCATTTGCCACCCATCTCCTCAACCATGGGGCAGATCTACGGGTTGTGCAGCTGTTACTGGGGCATAGTGACCTGTCGACCACCCAGATATACACCCATGTGGCCCGTGAAAGACTGAAGCAGTTACATGCCCAGCACCATCCCCGAGGGTGAATTGTCCTCAGAATCGGCGTGTTATCAAACCCATGAGAGTGGATTCAGGTTATGGTAGAGTCCACTTCCAGCAAAAGTTAAGTTGTCAGGAGCACCCAATGCCATCGTTTGATATCGTCTCTGAGGTTGATCTTCAGGAGGTCAGAAACGCCGTGGACCAGGCCAATAGGGAGATAGGGACTCGTTTCGACTTTAAAGGTGTGGATGCAAAATTCGAGCAGAGTGACAGTGATATCACCCTGCGTGCCGAGCAAGAGTTTCAACTGAATCAAATGATGGATATTCTGCGCCAGAAACTGGTCAAACGAAAAGTCGATATTGCCGCTATGGATGTCAAGGATCCGGAAACCAGTCTCAACGCAGCACGACAGGTGGTGATCATCAAACAGGGCATCGAAACTGATGTTGCTAAAAAGATGGTCAAGGAGATCAAGAGTAGCAAGCTCAAGGTACAGGCCCAGATTCAGGGTGAGCAGGTTCGGGTGACAGGGAAAAAACGGGATGATCTGCAGCAGGTTATCGTCTTATTACGGGATAAGGACTACGGTCTTCCTCTTCAATATCAAAACTTTCGGGACTAATCATCGATGAAAAAATCTCACAAACCCGGCCTCTGGCTGGCAGTCATACTGTTATCGTTTCTTCCCATGCTCTTTGTCAGTTATGCCATGGCTGAGCCCACTCAACAAGATGCGGAAGTGCTCAAGGTGAGAGAAGGCATTAACAAGATTCTAAAAAGTGGCAACATTTCCAGTATCACACCTGCTGAGGTCAGTGGGCTCTATGAGGTCATGGTGGGGCCACAGCTATTCTATGTATCTGCCGATGGCAAGTATTTACTGAGCGGAAAGCTGTTTGATCTCGATAGTCGAGAGGATTTGACCTCGCCAAAGGTTTCACGAGCAAAGGCCCAGGCTATTGAGGCAGTGGGGGAAGACAATATGGTGATCTTCGCACCCGAAAAATTTCAGCACACGGTCACGATTTTTACCGATATCGATTGCGGTTATTGCCAAAAACTCCATAGTGAGATAGATGATTACAACGAGCTGGGTATTCGGGTTCGCTATTTAATGTTTCCCCGAGCTGGAATTGGCAGCGACTCCTATGACAAGGCGGTCACTGTATTGTGTGCGGATGACCGGAAGGATGCCATGACACGTTCCAAGGCGGGCGAAAAACTGGCAAAAAAAGAGTGTGAAAATCCAGTTAACAATCATTGGAATCTTGGCCAGTTACTAGGTGTAAACGGTACCCCGGCAGTATTTCTGGAGAGTGGTGACATGTTACCGGGCTATATGCCCGCAAAGCGGATGAACACCATTTTAGAAGAGATGAAAAAGTTAGAGACCAGCCAGTCCGCTAAAAAATAGCTGTCTCAGTCAATTTACCAGTAGTTGATACCATGACAACTCAGGAGCCAGCTTGAAATTAGAAGTGGCCATGCGTACCGATAAAGGGGTGGTACGGGAGCATAACGAAGATGCGGTGGGTGGTGATCCCGAAGCGGGACTGATGATTCTCGCTGATGGCATGGGAGGCGCTAATGCTGGCGAGGTGGCTAGTGGTCTGGCCGTTGACATGCTGGTCAGTCAGCTGCTTACTGGTCAGCCGGACAGCGACGACAGGATTGCCAGTCAGGCACTGCTTGATGCAATGCATGGTGTTAACCAGGCAATCCTCGAACTCTCACAACAGGTACCGGAATACCAGGGGATGGGAACCACCCTGGTCGTTGGTGTGTTCCATGAACAGCATCTGATCCATGCTCATGTCGGTGATTCGAGGCTCTATCGTTTGCGATCCGGGGTTTTCGATCAATTGACAACCGATCATACACTGATACAAGAGATGGTGAATATCGGAGATTTTGCTAGCATTGAACAAGCACTGATGGCAGGTGTGCCGACCAATGTGTTGTCAAGGGCCTTCGGTTCAGAGCAGGAGGTTGATGTCGATCTAGCCGAGACCCCTATCGAGGTGGGAGATCTCTATCTTTTCTGCTCCGATGGCCTGACGGGTATGGTGACGGATGATGAAATGCAAAGTATCCTAGAGAACCAAACGTTAGATCTGATGCAGAAGGTCGATGAACTCGTCGATTTTGCCTGTAGAATGGGTGGGATGGATAACATCTCGGTCATTCTGGTCTGTGTGGCGGCAAACAACAATTGAACCAAGAATTGTAATAATACCTAGGTAGATGCATTTATGGAAAAACTCGTAGTTATGAGTGACGACGGGTCACCGCAAGAGTTTCCGCTTATCGAAAAGCGCTTGCTGATCGGGCGTGATGAGAGCTGTAAAATCTGCTTAAGAGATCGATCAGTAAGCCGTCATCATGCCACTTTGTTACGCGTGTTTCGAGGCTTTTCCATTGAGGACGAACAGAGTACTAACGGCACTAAAGTGAACGGTACTGTTATTACTAAGCGATTTCTTAAGCATGGTGATCTGATTGAAGTCGGAAAGTATCGTATGCGTTACATTGCCCAACTGCCCGATCAGGATATGGATGATGATCCTGACCGGACTATTGTACTTCGACCTAACCAACCAACTGACCTGCCTCCACCAAGTGTAACACCCAATGCATCGAAACCCGCTGCTGTCACTACAGATGTGCAATCGACACCGCCACCGGTAGTACCTGTCTCTAAGTCAGTATCGTCATCTGTTGATAATGAGCCATCCGATCAGCCTGCTGAAACAGAGCGGGAATCAGAGCCGCAAGCCAAGGTTCGTTTCCTGTCAGGTGAACAGAAAGGTGAGGAAAAAGTGGTTGATCGGGCATTTTTCAGTGTCGGTAAACCAGGCGGAGATCTGGTGCTGATCAATCGTCGCCATTCAGGCTATTTTCTACTTAAAGTGGGCGGCGATAACACCCCCATGATCAACGGGGAATCGATCAGGGCAGGAGGTGTGGCGTTGAACAATGGGGACCGTGTCGATCTGGGTGAACTCTCCTTGGAGTTTGTGAGTGACGCCCAGTCCTAAAAAATCCTGGTTTATTAATAGCTGATGATTAACCGTTCTAGAAACAGCAGTAGGGATCTCTCACTCTCCACCCTGTCAGTCATAGTGTTCGGTACAGGGCCACACCGGATTGCTGATCGGAACACATAATCTTACCTGATTACCCACCACAATCAGTTATATTGCATAGCTGTTGAATGGTAGTTAACTTAAGGTGATCTGAAACGTTAATAGGAAGATTTGAGTGGACTTCCAGCGGGCTATGGTGGGGCAGGGCCACACCCTACACCTCCAGCTATATCGGTAGGGTGGGTAATCAGGTAATCTTAAAGCCAATACGACGCTCTGTTATTGGAATTCCTGATTCTGCTAGTGCAAACGATTTGTGTGTCGATAACCACTGCTCAGTAGAGAGGTTAATCGCATGCATGCAGCAAAGTCAGTCGTGTTTTCAAGTACACCATGCATGATGACCCCTTCAAGCAGATCTTTGCCATCCCATTTTGGGTTGGTCAGCTCAGACAGGAACTGGCTTTCATGCCGTTGAAGATGATCGAATGAGAGCCCACACCCTTGATCGTTGATGCGGGTAACCCTGGCCACTAATTGCAGGGAGTTGGATTGGCCAGGCTTTTTAATCTCTATCAGATAGAGATCATCTATCTTGGAGGTACCCAGGGAAGAGACGAAAAAACCCGATTGACTGATATCCTCGACAACCCGGGTCTGTTCTACACCACTCGCCTTGGATGTGAGCGTTACCTGAAACGATGTCTTGGTTCTTGGGGTTTTTCGTGCATCCATTGTCGTGACCCTCTATTTATATATACTCTGTCACTTCAATGTAGGCAGCCTCAGTTATCTTGTGTATTCGGGCTATTACCTGCTTTTATTAGGGTTAACCGTATTGTGCTGCAAATTGTCGCTCAATCGTTCAAGCGAAATCCTATTTCGATGGTGACCTGCCAGTGAGAGACCTGACCATTTTCGATATGCCCCCGGGTCTCCACCACTTCAAACCAATTCATGTTGTTGATGGTTTCACTGGCACGGGCAATGGCATTGCGAATAGCATCGTCAGTACTGGTACTTGAAGAACCCACCAACTGAATTTTTTTGTAGACATGATCGCTCATTAAATACCTCGGGATTTTTTAATTGTGAATTTTGAATGTTGAATTATGAATTAATGTATGCGCAATGCGTACTTTTTATTTTTTGCCTCTTCCCCTGATCGAGTGGGTAAAAATGGACACACAGCGGTTTGTTTTATTCAACAGATCGGTAGCGTGTCCGCAAATGAACGCTAATTAACGCAAATGTTTCAATGACCTCAAGTTACGACGTTCAAGTCCTGTGTCATGCCGACAATACGAGGCATCTTAACCAACTGTGGTTTAATATTTCTAATTCCGTTCAAAATGATACATGAGAGGAAACCCCTATCCCTATTTGCATGCATTCGCGTTTCATTTGCGGACAAATCCCGTAAACTGACGGAATGACTTGTTGTGGTTTGCATAGCGTATCCACTCGATCAGGTGAAGCGTCTATTTTGACAAGGTTGATTGACGTAGGGTAGGCTTGCCGCACCCAACATTAATTCATAATTCAACATTCGAAATTCATACTTAAAAAAATCGCTTCAGCGTTTTTTTTCATCCATCGTCTGCTTCAGTTTATAAAGCTGCTCCAATGCTTCCCTTGGCGTTAAATCGTCAGGGTCGATCTCTTTCAGTAGCGACTCAACAGCAGATTCATCAGCCGTAGAGGGAGAGAGATTAAACAGAGGCAACTGACTCTGTTGCTGCTCAGCATGTCGCTGGGCACTGGCTTCCAATTCCAGGAGACGTTGACGGGCCCTTTTTATCACCTGTTTCGGAACACCGGCCAGGGTGGCTACCTGTAGACCGTAACTCTGGTTCGCCGGTCCTTCCCGCACGGCATGCAAAAAAACGATTGAATCACCATGTTCCACCGCATCCAGGTGCAAGTTACTGATCCCCGGGTACTCCTCAGGCAGCGTGGTAAGTTCAAAATAGTGGGTGGCGAAGAGGGTGTAGGCGCGTAGACATGTTGCCAGCTCTATGGCGCAGGACCAGGCCAATGAAAGGCCGTCGAAGGTTGAGGTACCACGACCTATCTCATCCATCAACACCAGGCTCTGCGCCGTGGCGTTGTGCAGGATGTTGGCCGTCTCCTCCATCTCCACCATGAAAGTGGAGCGCCCACCGGCCAGGTCATCGGATGCACCGATACGGGAGAAGATCCGGTCGATGGGTCCGAGATGCGCAGCGGCGGCGGGAACAAAGCTGCCGGCATAGGCAAGCAGGGTGATGATGGCGATCTGACGCATGAAGGTCGATTTGCCGCCCATATTGGGGCCGGTGATGATCAACATACGTTGCTGTTCATCTAAGGTTACACTGTTGGCGACAAAGGGTTCATGACTCACTTGCTCAACCACTGGATGGCGGCCATCGGTGATCTGCAGGCCAGGTTCCTCAACCAGGGTCGGACGGACCAGGTTAAGGGTTTGAGCACGCTCAGCCAGATTACACAGCACATCCAGATTGGCCAGACCCTCGGCACAGCCTTGTAGTGGAGCCAGCACCTGACCAAGTTCCTCAAGCAGCTGGTCGTAGAGGAATTTCTCTCTGGCAAGGGAACGCTCCCTGGCACTCAGCACCTGGTCCTCGAACTTCTTCAGTTCCGGGGTGATGAAGCGCTCCGCTCCTTTCAGGGTCTGGCGTCTGATGTAATCATCCGGAGCCTTGTCAGACTGACTACGGCTAACCTCGATATAGTAACCGTGCACCCGGTTGTAACTGACCTTGAGGTTGTTGATACCGGTTCTTTCCCGCTCTCGGGTTTCCAGATCGAGCAGGAACTGATCGGCGTTCTGCGACAGTCCACGTAGTTCATCCAGCTCCGCATCGTATCCCTCGGCAATGACCCCGCCGTCGCGGGTCAGCATCGGCGGTTCTGGGATGACGGCACGTACTAACAGTTGATGGATTTCAGGATGCTCACCGATCGCTTGGGATAACTCCAGGGTTAACGGGCTGTCGAGTTGGTTCAGCAGGGGTTGCAATTGGGGCAGGGTGCCAAGCGCATTCCTAAGGGTTGCCAGGTCACGTGGCCGGGCGCTCTTCAATGCAACCCTGGTAAGGATGCGCTCGATATCCCCGATACCCTGGAGTATCTCCTGAAGTTCAGGATAGCGTCGCGTCTCCAGCAGCGCTTCAATAGTGGCATGCCGATTCGCCACCACGCCCCGGTCACGGTGAGGTTGACTGATCCATCGTCGCAACATGCGGCTGCCCATCGCAGTCACGGTTCGATCCATAATGCCTGCCAGGGTGTGCTGTGGCTGGTTGGAGAGGGAGTGGACCAGTTCCAGATTACGGCGTGTCGCCGCATCGATGATCACGCTCTGTTCACGGTGCTCCACCCGCAGGCCGCGGATGTGAGGTAGGGCACCGAACTGGGTCTCCTCCACATACTGCATCAGACAGCCAGCGGCACTGACGGCCAGGGGCTGGTCCTGGCAACCAAAACCACCCAGGTCACGGGTACCGAACTGCCGGGTCAACAGCTGCTCGGCAGAATCAAGATCGAAATGCCAGGCCGGTCGTCGGGTCACACCGTTGCGCAGGGTGATTTGCTCCGGCAGGTTTGAGTCCTCATCCAACAATAACTCTGCCGGGTTGAGACGTTCCAACTCACCACTCAGTGCTTCCAGGTCATCCAGTTGTTGCAGGGTAAAGCGACCACTGGCCAGGTCCAGGGCAGCCAATCCATAGCCACTGGTCTGTTCATTAATCGCCACCAGCAGATTTTCCCGCCGCTCTTCAAGCAGGGCCTCATCGGTAAGCGTGCCCGGGGTGACAATGCGCACTACCTTGCGCTCTACCGGTCCCTTGGAGGTGGCTGGATCGCCAATCTGCTCACAGATCGCCACCGACACACCCTGTTTCACCAGTCGGGCCAGGTAACCTTCAGCGGCATGATAGGGGACTCCTGCCATGGGAATCGGTTTGCCTGCAGACTGTCCCCGTTTGGTCAGGGTGATATCAAGCAGCCGCGCCGCTCTCTCCGCGTCAGCAAAAAAGAGTTCGTAGAAATCCCCCATACGATAGAAGAGCAGCATGTCGGGATGATCACCCTTGATGCGCAAATATTGCTGCATCATGGGGGTATGCTGGGTCGATTTTTGGGCTTTGGCCATCGGACTGCTTAACCTAGAATCCGCAGTTGAACATGGATTTGAGGGAAATCCCGGCGTATCCAGCAAGGCGTCGTTCATCGTTAATGGCTATTCCCTTAACAAGAACGAGAGCGCAGCAGGATGCGTTGGGATTATTCTCAAATTTGTGTAGCGTGACTGAACTCACCCAATGGGTGAGAGGATAATCCATAATTTGGCTTGTCATATCATTAAGTTACGTCAGATTCAGCGGACAACTGCGGAATCTAGGTTTAAGGCTTATTCGAATGTGTAGTGCTTTTCCACGTCCTTGAGGATATCCCAAGTACAATTCAGCCCGGCCGGGAAGGTCACCAGGTCGCCCCGCCCGAACTCCTGGGGTTCACCTCCCTCAGGGGTGACGATCACCTTGCCTCGCAGAAAGTAGCAGATCTCGGTCTTGTCATAGCTCCAGTCGAACTTTGAGACCTCTTTCTCCCAGATCGGCCAGTCGTAGACGCCCTGGATCTCAAGTTTCATAGAGGAGGGGCGGTGTTCGCAGAGTATTTTTAATTCAGTCATGTTATCCGTTTCGATGATTCTTGATGAGAGAGGGGTACAGTGCTCATAGCGGACCCATAAATCAGACAGGAGAGTGTAACCCGAAAGGGAGAGGAGGTTAACTCGGGATGCGGGTGGTGAGGCAGGCCGCACGTTCTGGCCGCACACCTCGTAGGGTGCTGCCTGCCGTACCGTAAATGCCCAGATGGAGAGTAGCTTGCCCCTCTACAGCACCGAACTTTTGTCTCGGCTACTCTTACCAAACAGTCTACTGCGCATCAGCGTCATAACCATTGACCAACAGATCAATAGCCTTATCGTTGCTTCTGAATCCAGTTGAATGCGCTTTTACCGGATTAGCAAAAAGCCCGAAGTAGGTCCACTTGACATTGGGCAGCCGCACATTGATAAATTCAACTGTCTTGCGTCTGCCTTGGTCCAAATGGGTACATTTATTTTTGAACCTGGTCGTCAGATGGTAGGAAAGGACATCATTGGGATCGGTGAATGCCACAATTTGTAGCGGATCATGGGTGAGATCTCTTTTTTTCAGGAACATCATCAGTCCCGGTCCACCACTTTCGCAGGGGAATCGATTCAACCAGTCATTCTCTTTCTCACCCTTTTTGGGTGGTCTCACGTTACTGAGTGCCAGTAGGGGGAGCTGATTGGCATTCATAAAGACCTGTGTGGTGTTATGTGCCATTTTTTTCAAGTCTTCCAATCTATCATCCGTCAACTCGGTATCAGCATTTATGTAATCGCATGCACTATTGATTTGTGGGTTATCGATATCGGTAAGGTCTAACACGCACCCTAATGTATCGAATATGATTCGACTGCCCAGACTGTCAGAGATAATTGAATATTCATAATTGTCATCCATATCGGCAGCTGCAGAAATACTCGATAAACCATCAGCGATGACACGTCGAATCGAAGTACCATAGTCACCCAGATAGATAACAGGGTCCCCCAGATTCTGGTTGACAAATTTTTTCATCCAGCGGTTGATAAGGGCCCTGTCCGATTCACGATTTACTCCCCCATCGATGGGCATCTGTAGATCATCGAGCTCTACGGTTTCGTAGTAGTCACCATCCAGTTCAAGTAGCGTCTTTTGCAGCAGCTCAGTCGCCCTGTCCCAGGAGAGTTCGAACAGGTTAAGTATTTTGTTGTCACTCGGTGATCGATATTGCCGCCAGCCGATAAATCCGACGATGACTTCATTGATCCGCAGAGGACAGACACTCTGATAGGCACTACGTCGCACATCGATTCTTTGTTTTTCTTCTTTATTGAAATAACTGTATTTCAAATAATCACCATAGTTCGATGTGCAATGCTTTCCCCAGTCCACTGTTTCCCAGACTGCATCCTCATCAAATCCAAGTGCATTAGCAATTTTCATTTGGTATTTCAGTACACCCTTTTCACCAAAGGGGTGGTCGCCCATCCCGTGAACGAAGACTACATTCAGGGTTGTACCATTAGACTGATAAATATGGTTTAGACCATGAAAAGCGTTTTCCGGAAAATTGTTGGAAGCACACCCAGTGATGATCAGGCAAATTGAAATGAAGAAAAAAGCCAGCTTTAAACGTACCGCACTCATAACATCCTCCTTTGTTATTGACATCCATGCAGAGTTGGATAAGAGACTTCCGGGTTTATTTTTGAGTTATGTAAATAGTTTAGATCCCATTAAGTGATATTAAAATGCAGGGTGGTCTATCGGTACAGCATGTTGCACCCAACATGATGTGGAGCCTGTCATAGGGTCTGGCCCGCCGCACCGAACAGCCCACTAATGTATACGATTAAGCTGCCTGTTTAGATTTCAAGTTAACCATAAAAAATATTATTCTTGGTTAACTTGTATTTCATTAAATCCCAACTATAGTAATCCATCACTTGACATCTATCGTTGTCATTTTATAATTCACCGCCCATTAACAAATGACTTAAAAAAGAGACATGCAAATACGCAATCAACAAATAAAACAAACCCTGAGACATCGCTGTTCGGACGATCTGTCAGCGCTCGGTTTGTCTTTTGAAAATGCACCCCTATCGCTGAAGTGTGCAGGGCCTTGTTCGCCCACAAGTATTGCAATGACCTAGTCTTCTTCCTCATGACGGTTGGAAGACTGAGTCAGGTCTTCCAGCCAAGAAAAAACCCTGGCTGGTTTCGACCGTCAGGGTTTTTTTATGCCCAGTGAAAATGGATTGTTAGCTTAACCGGCAAAGCATCCGGCTCTTAACCGGAAGGATATTGGTTCGATGCCAATACAATCCACCAAAACGTTACGCCGCTACCCCAATACGGCAGAGGGGCCTGTTTCAGAAACAGGTGAGGTCCGGGTTCAAATCCCGGGTGGCGTACCAAAAACGAACTTACACATGAAAACGTAGGTTCTACAGCGTTGGATAACTTGTCCATGTTTAGCGGCCCAGGTTCTGAATGCCTGGCCTGCACACCCAGGCTACAAAAGGATTGCAAGGTGTGTACAAAACAGGGGGAGGTGTCAACACCGACAAGGTAGCTCAGTGGTAGAGCGATCGACTGTTAATCGATTTGTCGCTGGTTCGACTCCAGCCCTTATCTCAGCCTTAAAGCTGATCAGTGGTATTGGCGAAAGCCTCGTGGTTCGACTCCACACACTTTGTTGGTAACAACAGGAGAGAAGCCCCGGCGGCGACACAGGATGTGTCAGGGCACAGGAGTGCCTGCCGCAGCGTGCATCGTGCCTTGCATGATTGCGTAACCGGGTTGAAAAAATCTGTCTGACGGAACTGGAAGTCAGTGAAGGGGAGCTTGCTCCGCTGACTACTTTTTTGAAAGACAGATGGTCGCAATCCGATCCCGCAATGATCCGCGCTTTGTGCGTGGGGTGACTCTTACACGATTATTTTTCGAGATTGTATAACAGCAATAAAGGAGAAACGAAATGAGGAAAACATAAGGTGTCGGAGTGGCATCCTGTTGAGTGCAACAGGAACCGAGTCAGATAAAAGCCACGCTATTGGAAATGAATAAGTTTATGGAGAAGAGAAATGTTTGGAATCAAGCGTCAAGTGATTGCCCAACACGAGCGTGGTCTGTACCTGAAGGATCGTTCCATCGTGAAGATCCTGGAGCCGGGTGTTTACTGGATCGTCGATCCGCTGGGCCGTGTGAAGATTGAGGTCTACGACATCACTGAGCCGGCCTTTGCACACACATATGTCGATGTACTGATCAAGGATCGGGCAGCGCTGTGCGAAAAGTACTTCCAGCGTGTCGAGCTGGGTGAGTTCGAGGTCGGTCTTGTCTACAAGAACGGTAAGCTGGCAACCGTACTGGCACCGGCAACCCGTCAGCTCTACTGGAAGGGTCCGGTCGATGTGCGTGTCGAGGTACAGGATATTGCATCTGACTTTGAGATCCCGCGAGCGGTGGTGCGTCTGATCGCCAATGCACGAGGCAGCGAACTGGCCATTGCGGTACGGGACACTGTCTATCCGGTGGAGGTGGCTGACAAGTCCGTGGGTCTGCTGTTTGTCGATGGCGAACTGATCAAGACCCTGCAGCCGGGCCTGTACGCCTTCTGGAAGTATAACCGCACCGTCAAGGTCGAGCAGGTGGATACCCGTCTGCAGGCCATGGAGGTCAGCGGCCAGGAGATTCTGACCAAGGACAAGGTCAGCCTGCGTGCCAACCTTGCGGCCCAGTACCAGATCATCGATCCGGTGACTGCGGTGAAGGCGCTGGTGGATATCACCGGCACCTTGTATCGGGAGCTGCAGTTCGCACTGCGTGCCTCCATCGGTACCCGCACCCTCGACACCCTGCTGGGTGACAAGGGTGAGCTGGACCGTGTGGTGTTCGAGACTGTGCGCGACAAGGTGGCGGAGTACGGTGTGGTGATGAAGAGCGTGGGTGTCAAGGATGTCATCCTGCCGGGTGAGATGAAGGAGATTCTCAACCAGGTGGTGCAGGCCGAAAAGGCGGCACAGGCCAACATCATCAAGCGTCGCGAAGAGACTGCAGCGACTCGTTCACTGCTCAACACCGCCCGTCTCATGGATGAGAACCCGGTGCTACTGCGCCTGAAGGAGCTGGAGGCACTGGAGAAGATCACCGAAAAGGTGGACAAGCTCACCGTCTTCGGCGGTCTCGATGGTGTGATGAAGGAGATGGTCAAGATCAATGTGTAAGCGGATTCGTCTGATGCCAATGAACTTGATCGGTTGTAAAAAACGAGGGTCCGGCAATGGGGCCGGGCCCGAATCGTGCTCACAAAGTGAGGCTATGGTGCGTTAGGGCCGTACCCCTGTCATTAAATATCTGGGCAGCTATCTTCGTAGGGTGCGGCCTTGCAGCACCGTTCGTGACTGATACTAATGATTCTACTCACAATCATCAGACGAAGGCTCATCAGTAAAAGCCTCAGGTACAAGTTCAATCTGGACAGATACGTCTGAGTCCTTCACAGAGACATTTTTATGCCAGCTATTGGCGTATTCATGCTTAAAGGCTCCAACATTGTAGGAACCCGTATCGACAGTAAAACTGAAATTACCCGCTTTGTCGGTATAAGCCCGATGCAGAACGACACCGTTCTCAGCATTCACCAGCATCACTTCCACGTCGGACAGAGCCTCAGACGCTTCATGGACAATGCCGGAAAGGGTGGCACCGAATAACATCCCATGCCAAGAGATCAGCAACAAAAGGAGAATATATGAGTAACGTCCTAATGCCTGCACTGAATAACCCCTTTCAATAGAAAGCCCTATCCTGCCAATAGATGTAGGGTGCGGCCCTGCCGCACCAAAAGGCATTAAATACAGTGAGCACCATCGAGACCGACAACGGCCAGAACAAATTGCGATCAGTAGCCTCAATGGTGCCACTCTGTACGCAAGAAACAGTGTATTTTTTTAAACCTCACCTACACCCTATCGGTAACGACCGTCTTTTCTCAAGAATAACTACCCTATATCATGACCAAGATCTCATGATATTTAAGCTATTTATGATTACCTTTGTAGAATCCAGATTGTTGAGCAATCCCGGAAGCACATTCAGAAAATCATCGTTGAGTAACAGACTGGCTTGTTCGGCAAAATAGCGCTTCAGCTCATCTGGACTGTCCATGAGTTCAAACAGTAGCCCATTTCTGTTTTCCATAACAAAAACGATATCCTCTAAATCATGGCTGAAGAAATCACCTTTTCCACGTCCGGCGAATGCTTCAAATTTGGTTGCAATGAAATAAGTTGGGGTGACAACCCGAATAACAGTGCCATCCGACAGGGAAGCCTCAGATGCCTCATTGATAGCTGCTTGATACCAGCGGTTTGAAAAGCCCAGTATTTTTTCATCAACGGGCATTACATCAAGCTTAACCTTTCCAATACCAGAATCGAGCAACCATCGGCAGATGGGACCCTCAGTGTCTTCATGGAAACCGAGATCGCGCAACCTTTGTGAGAATTTGTGATATTCGACCAAGGTGGCTACATCGATAATCACGTCTATATCATCTGTCTTTCGAATTGCGAAATGTGCAGACTCATCAACTAACAATACCGTTGTGCTACCACCAACGAACGTTACATGAGGCAATAAATCGCCTAATGTATGAGCAACTGTCTTTAAATGTAATAAATTAACTTCCTTGTTTTTCATAACGTTCCTTTGATTAACTTCTTCAGAAGATCCCTGGCAATTGCCAATTCTCTGGGTTTACCCCCTCTAATCGATTCCACTAGTGACAAGGCGATATACAACGGGTCATCGCGACTTGCTGCCAAAGGTATCGATTCATGAAAGGGCTTTATCTGCGCACCATCGGAATTACCGCCCGGGACGGGCCATACCATTGGCGGGGTTGGGGGAACCACTTCGCTTACCAGCAAAGGGCAGTTCCATGAGGTACTCATCCCTCTGCCGTAACCGACACTCTCCTGTGGGTAAACATATCGGATACCATAGCTTAGCCATTCCAATAGACCGCCGGACTCGACGTAAATGCTATTGGACCGTTCAACAACCAGATGTGAGGCCACCAGCCGTTTGGTGCCTTTGCTGACTTCGCTGGCACTAATCCCGATTGCCTCTGCGGTGGTGCGGACGCTGCTTTCCTGGCCGCTTTGTCTAAGTGACCAGTATTTAAGCGCTAACAATGTATCTTGAGGTTTGAGCACGACCTGGTAATTCCTGTTTCGAAACAAGAAACAGCATAGATCGAGTCATGTGCTTTTGTCAAGGCACTTAAACTCGTGAACGAGCGAGGTATCGGCTCAATAATGGAGTTAGTAAATTGTTGAAGATTGGTGCGGCTTGTCATACCAACTGGTTAGCCCGTAGGTTGAGGCCCAGTCGTACCAACGAGCTTTGGCAATTGCTGGCAATCGAATCGTCTTCAGCTTTGTGATGCGTCAACAACCGAACACTGCCAAGTATATTAAAAACAGATCATCACATTTTTTATCTGACTGGGTATCGATTTGTCTTTTATCTTAGTCTCTTCCGCCAGCAGGCGTGCTTTGCTCCGAATCACCGACATGCGGTCGTCGCCTGCAAAGGGGAGAACCAGTCGGTCGGAATTGACTGGATTCAGGCTGTGTCCCGCCGCGATACAATCCCTTACTGCAAGCAGGTACACAGTGGCTGATCCAACCCATTTGGTCGCCTGAATAATAAAATCCGCAAACATTATCAGACGGCCTTGATTAGGCTTGATGGCAGGAGGTCACAGCATGAAACAGTCAACGGCAGACAGCTACCGGCAACGGGTTATCCGGGTGGTCGAGTATATTCACGACCACCTGGATGCCGATCTGAATATCAACCGTCTGGCTGAGGTTGCCTTCATGTCCCCTTACCATTTTCACCGCATCTACCGTGAACTGGCTCAGGAGACCCTGAACGCCACCATCCGACGGTTGCGCCTCCATCGTGCGGCTGGCGAGCTGATTCGCTCGACCAAGCCGATTCTACGCATAGCCAGGGAGGCGGCCTACGGTAGTCCCGAGGCCTTCTCCCGCGCCTTTGCCCAGCACTTTGGTGAATCGCCGGCTGACTATCGAAGCGCCAGGCGTGATATCGAGGGCAGGGATGCGCATGCGTTCGTGGCTATGCTCTCAACCGACGTCAAGGAGTATAGCGATATGTATACCGTGGAGATTCTCGAAACCGATCCGGTCCGTCTCGTTGGTTACCCCCACCAGGGTGACTACATGGAGATTGGCCGCGCCTTTGAAAAGCTTGCCGTCTATGCGGCGAGCCACCAGCTGTTAAATGAGACAACCCGCTCCTTCGGTCTTTACTACGACGACCCCAAGAGCGTGGAGGCGGAGCAATTGCGTTCATTTGCCGCTATCTCCCTCTCCGGTGAGACTGAGATACCGGTAGGCGAAGAAATGCTTCAAGTGAGCGAAGTACCGGGCGGGACCTGCGCCAGCCTGACCTTCAAAGGCCCCTATGCCGAACTGGAAAAGCCTTACGACTGGCTCTTCGGCCATTGGCTGCCGCAAAGCGGTTACGAAGCGGCCGATTTTCCGCCCTTTGAAGAGTACCTGAACGATCCCAAGGATACGCCGCCCAATGAACTGCTGACACGTATCAACTGCCTGGTCTACAAAAGCTAGTTGCAGCGCCTATGTATGGCGGCATGAACCTATCCGCTGAGCTCCCGCGATGATCGCGGGAGATCTCAGCACAGGTTCGGTTGCGAATCAGCGATCCTCATCCCACACAATCCTGTTCCATAATCCTTGCAGCCGTTGTCCCTTTTGTCGGGTAGAGCCACTTCACATAGGCCCTATTGAAGATCGTCAATGATGAATTGTATCGGGCTATAGGATACTTCTCCGCCTTTGTCACCTCATCAGGAGAAACCATCTTGCCACACCGTAAGCTTCACCAATATCTGATAGCCGGCCTGCTCATGCTGCTTGGAACCACCGTCCTGGCAGAGTCAGCCGACACCCCCATAAAAGACAAACAGCCCAATCCCCGCGCAATGGTTGTGGAACGCACGCTGAACAGCGACTATACCGCCACACTGGACACCCTGCGCCAACAGCTGAAAGATGATGGCTGGAAGCTGATCGCAGAGATCGATCTCGGCAAACGACTGGCAAAAAAAGGCGTCGATGTACCGGGCGGCCTGGTGATCTTCAAACTGACCAGCGGCAAGAATGCCGTACCCCTTCTCGCCAAGGATGAGACCCGATATGTATCCGCAATGATGCCCTGCGGTGTCTCCGTGTACGGCAAGAGTGACGGTACCGTAGTGATCTCCCGCATGAACTTCGAGATGATGACGTCCATGATGGAACCCGTGGTTGCCGCCACCATGGAGAAATCCATAGACAAACTGAACAAGAGCATCGATGCGGTAGTTGCCCGGCTTGGAGGAAAAAGCTAACAAGCCAGGAGGCTAAACGAAAAGGGGCTGCGGCTTACCGTGGCCCCGGTAATGTTCCGCTCACGACAACCCCATTACGAACCATTCACATACCTACAGGTATTCAGAGATCCTGCATACCATTCATGGGTTTTGTCTGTTACCTGATCATCTGCACGTTATCTGGACATTGCCTGAGGGCGATGAGGATTTTTCATTGCATTGGAATATGTTGAAGGAGTTGTTTTCGAAACGTTTTCTTGCGGCTGGGGAAAGGGGGGGATTGCTCGAGTTTTCTCGGTTTCAGCGAGATGAGGTGGGTGTATGGCCGCATCGCTATTGGGAGCATGCGATTCGGGATGAGTTGGATTTCACGCAACATCTCGATTACATCCGTTTCAATCCGATGAAGCATGGGTTGGTTGAGCGTGTGGTGGATTGGCAATGGTCCACATTTCATCGATATGACATTTTGTAGGGTGCGGCCCTGCCACACCGTTTATACTCACCCTGTCTTTTCTACGGGGTCGGGCTCGCTGGCCTGGTTTATCCGGTTGGGTTGGATGAGTGAAAGAAACTGCGATGTGCAGGCCTCCCAGGAGTAGCCTTCTGCGAATCTTCTGCAGGTGACCCGATCGACTTTGAGTGCGTTGTTGACCGCCGTCTGCAGGTCTTCATCCATCCAGCCGTTGATACCGTTTTTGATCACGTCGAGGGGGCCTTCTACGGGATAGGTGGCGACCGGTACGCCGCAGGCCATGGCTTCGAGCATGACCAGGCCGAAGGTATCGGTTTTGCTGGGGAAGACCATGACGTCGGCGGAGGCGAGGTGGCGGGCGAGTTCACCATTTTCCCGGTAGCCCAGAAAGTGGGCTTCGGGATAGTTATTCTTGAGTGTCTCCAATGCCGGTCCATCACCGATCACGACCTTGGAACCCGGCATCTTCAAGTTCAGAAAATCGGTGATATTTTTTTCTACGGCCACCCGGCCCAGGTAGAGGGCGATAGGGTGGGGCAGATCCATCACCGAATGTTCCAAGGGTACAAAGCACTCGATATCGACCCCCCGGGACCAGTAGGCCAGATTTTTAAAGCCGTGTGCTTGCAATGCGGTCTTCATGGAGCTTGTGGCCACCATGGTCAATGCCGCTTTGTTATGGAATGTTCTGACAAACGCGTAGGAAAGGGCGAGGGGAATGGGGGCGCGGAGGCGTAGATATTCCGGAAAGCGGGTGTGGTAGGTCGTGGTGTAAGGCCGGTCATGTCGTAAACAGTAACGGCGTCCGGCCCAACCGATGGGGCCTTCGGTGGAGAGATGAATGGCATCAGGTTGGAACTCACGCAGCAAGTGTTTCAACCTGCGATAGGGAAAGAGTGCCAGGGGGATGTCGGGGTAGGTTGGCATCGGCAGTGTGGGAAACATGCCTGGATTGATACAGCATACTTCATGCCCCCACAGTTCCAATAGTTTGATGGTTTTGTTGAGTGTGCGAACGACGCCGTTAACTTGTGGGAACCACGCGTCCGTCACTATCGCTATCCGCATAGTGTTGTTCTTTTCCATCGAGTAGTTGCATGGACTGATCGATCCAGTGGATCAGTTTCAATGTGCCGTCCGGCTCCTCGGCCAGTGCCGTGCAGCTCTCCACCCAGTCACCGCAGTTGGCGTAGGTCAAGCCCTCCAGATCATTGATCACGGCATGGTGGATATGGCCGCAGATCACACCATCCAGTCCTCTTTCGCGCGCTGTATGGATGACCGCCTGCTCAAAATTACCGATATACTGCACGGCCTTTTTGACTTGCTGCTTGAGGTAGGCGGAGAGGGACCAGTAACCGAATCCCAAGCGTCGCCGTGCGAGGTTGAACCAGCGATTGAGCCATAGCAGCATGTCATAGGCGCCGCTACCCAGATGAGCAAGCCACTTATTGCTCATGACCACACCGTCGAACTCATCCCCATGCAATACCAAGAAGCGGCGGTTGTCAGCGGTCTGATGGACGATCTCTCTTTGGATGTCGATAGCGGAAAAATGGAGGTCGAGATAGTCACGCAGCAGTTCATCATGATTGCCAGGCACATAGACCACCCGGGTACCGCGTTTGGCCTTGTCGATGACCCGATGGATGATTTCGTTGTTGATCGATGGCCAATACCAGCCGGAACGCATTTTCCAGATGTCCAGTATGTCCCCAACCAGGTAGAGGTTGTCGCTTTCGGTATGTTTGAGGAAGTCGAGGAGGTATTCAGTACGGGCTGCACGCAGGCCGAGGTGGGTGTCGGATATGAACAGGCTCTTATATCTCAGTGGCGTCATTGAATTTACCGCTTACTTCAATGAATACGCACCTTAGTGGCTGTCTATTGCAGTTTCATGAGAGGATTATGATTTATTCATGACGCAGTCGATTTTTTGCGTCTAAGCTGATAGAAGGGCCGGCACGATGGCGATGCAAAATAAGGATAATGTGGGGTTAAGGCGCTTGGTGAATGCGCTGGGCTGGTCGATGAAAGGACTGCAGGCAACTTTCAGGCATGAGCAGGCGTTCAGGCAGGAGGTAATGCTGTGTATTCTGCTTGCGCCCTTAGGGCTCTGGTTGGGTGATACAGGCGTGGAGAGGGCGTTGCTGGTGGGGCCGCTGTTGATCGTGCTGATTGTGGAGATGATCAACAGTGCTATCGAGAGTGTGGTTGATCGTGTCGGTACAGAAAAACATCAGCTCTCAGGGAGGGCGAAAGACCAGGGATCGGCCGCCGTATTGATCTCGCTCATACTCGTTGTCATGTGTTGGGTATTAGTATTATCAACTAGACTATGGACTGAAACTTGAACCAAAGAATTCAGGTAATAAAAATCATCAATCTGCAACATAGGTAATCTATCCTGACCGTCCTATGAACGACCGACCGCCACCAGAAGGGCTGGAACCTGTCATTCGAAACGCTGTGCGCGCCGTGATCGTACGGGACGAAGCAGTATTGATGCAGAAGAAGTGGTCGGAGAGTCGGGGTACCTGGTATACCCTGCCAGGCGGTGGACAGGATGTTGAAGAGAGTCTGGCTCAGGCATTGATTCGCGAATGTGAGGAGGAGATCGGTGCCCGGGTGGAGATCGATTCACTGCTCTGTGTGGCGGACTTCTATAAACAACGTGACACAGCTTACCCCTCGGTCAGGCATTTGATTGAGTTTCTCTTTGCCTGTTCACTCCCTGCAACCTATCGTCCCGTTTCCGGACACCATCCAGACAAACACCAGATCGATGTGGTCTGGTTGCCACTTTCCGATATCCCCAATGTGGAACTCTTCCCCAAAGGTATTGCATCGCATGTGCAAAACCTCTCCACAGTTAATACACCAACCTATTTGGGAGTGATTGACTGATATGCCCCTAGCAAAAAGCATCCGCGATAATCTCCAGTTCCTTCTGGCAGAAACAGGTTCTCATCTGGCCTTGCTGAAAGAGTATCTTACTTTGCCATCCGCCAGTATCCCTTCACGTTTGCAGGATCGTCAGGGTTATGTGGAAAACCTGAAGCTGAGTATCCACAATCACTGTCTCAGGCAGATGGCGTCAAGCAACCAGCAGGATTCAGATCACCAGCTGTTGCGTGCAGTCGAGGGGATCGCCACCCATCTTGAACGGGTGGCTGAGCTCAGCCGGGAAGCGGTGATGCAGAGTGTACACTTGCGGAACAGGGCGATTCTGAAGGTTAAAGACTATCTGCATATGATCGATCAGGTGAGCAATGCACTGGAGATGATCGAGCCTGCCCTGACCGCAAAGGATACGCGGCAAGCACTGAAGATCGGCAAGGTGGAACAACGTCTGGACAATGCCTATCAAAAACAGTTGAAGCGCTACTCCCGCTTGTTGAAAAAGGAGAAACGGCCATCGGACCGGATTACCCTGATCATGTTGGCGCACAAGATCGAACAGATGGGGAATGCACTGTTACGTATCAGCGAGGCGATCATATCTGTCTCGATGGGGCAGCACTTCAACACCGATCGATACCATGCCTTTGCTGCCTCGATCACAGAGCTGAAGGCGGTCAATGATGTGGGTAAGGTTCAGGTGGAGGCCATCGCTGAGACCAAGTCAGGCAGTGCCATCAATGCCGTCACGACCGGCAGGCGGGGGAGTGGCTACGACGGTATCTTCAAGGATGGACGCAAACGCAAACTCAAGGAGGAGAAGCAGCGGGTCAATGACTGGCACGATATCTTTCCGGGTCTGGCGCCCAAAATACTGGCCTACCAGAAGCAGGGTGACTCCGCCGCCCTGTTGATCGAACATCTCGCCGGCCAGACCATTGAACAGATATTGCTGGATGGATCGGACAAGCTGCTACAGAACGGACTCAATCATTTGACCAAAACCCTGACCCGTGTCTGGTTGGAGACACGTACCAAAAAACCTGTTTCCGCCGGTTATATGAAACAACTTGCGAAACGGATGGAGGATGTTTACGCGATACATCCCGAGTTCAGGCAGCCCTCTTCTCAAATCGGCTCGACCCGGTTGCCGTCTTTCGATCAACTACTCGAGAGGATGCAAGAGTTTGAATCAGATATTAAAGTGCCATTCTCAGTCTATATCCATGGCGACTTTAATGTCGATAACATCATTTTCGACCCGGATGAGAAGCGCATTAACTTTATCGATCTGCACCGCTCCCGCTACATGGACTATCTGCAGGATGTCAGTGTTTTCATGGTATCCAACTACCGACTTCAGGTCTTCGATCCCCGGGTTCGGCAGCGGATCATGGAACTCTGCCGAGCCTTCTATCGCTTCGCCAGGGCTTTCGCCCGTAAGACCGGCGATGAAACCTTCGAAATCCGTCTGGCAATGGGGCTGGTACGGTCCTTTGCCACCTCGACCCGGTTTATTCTCGATAAATCCCTGTCGCGGAGAATGTTCTTTCGTGCGACTTACCTGATGGAGAGACTGCTCGAAATCGAATCCAAACCAAAGCGCCGTTTTCAGGTGCCTATCAAGGAGATATTCATTGGCTAAACCAAAAATCGGGGTCGTAGGTATCCCCGGGAAATGGTCCACCGAGGCCCTGGCCGACGCAGTGGATGAAGCGACCGGCTTTCGTCTGGTCATCGATATGGCGGATGTCACTGCCGAACTCGATACAGGCAGGCTCCTTTATCATGATTGGGATCTGACCCAACTCGACGCACTGGTGGTCAAGAAGATCAGCGAGATATACAGTCCCCATGCCCTGGACAGGCTGGAGATGTTGCGACAACTGGAGCTTGCCGGGGTACGGGTTTTCAGTCGGGTGGAACGGATCATACGTCTCATCGATCGTCTCAGTTGCACCATGTCACTCTACAATGCCGGAATCCCCATGCCCCCGACACGGGTTACCGAGAGCCTTCCACTTGCAGCCGATGCCGTCAACGAGTTTGGCTCAGCTGTCTTTAAGCCACTCTATTCAACCAAGGCGCGGGGGATGACATTGATCGATGCCGATCAAGATCAGCAGGCGGTGCAACAACAGATTGAGGCCTTTCGAGCCACAAATCCGGTGATGTATATACAGAAGAAACTGCATCTCCCCGGCAAGGATCTGGGGATGGTTTTTCTCGATGGCGAGTATCTCGGCAGCTATGCACGGGTGGGTAAGTCGGGGGCCTGGAATACTACCATTTTAAGCGGTGGGCACTACGAGGGGTATGATGCAGATGATGAGCTGGTCGAGTTGGCCACTAAGGCCCAGGCGATCTTCGGCCTCGATTTCACCACCGTTGATGTGGCTGAGACGGAGCAGGGCCCCATCGTCTTCGAGGTCTCTGCATTTGGTGGCTTTCGTGGAGCACAAAAGGGCATAGGTATCGATGTCCCTACACGCTATATCTCCTACATCCTGAAGGAACTTGCAGCATGAATGAAAATACCGAATGGGAAGCGACTACCGATGCAAAGGCTGCTGCCGCGCTGATGATGAAAGGTGTGGAGCTTTGCGAGAAACCACTGCATCTCACGATTGGCGATTGTGGTCTGGTGATACACTCCAACAGTCAGCTGTTGCTGGATCGTCTTGGTAAGTACTTTAACCATTTATCCAAAAAGCCGGCTGTCTCCACCATCGAAGTCACAGCCATTGAACGCGATATCCTCGATACCGATCTGCCGTTCATAGACTGGCGCCGTGAACCGGGAAAAAGTGGCCGCAAGGATGCCTATCTGGAATTGGCAGATGGGCGTCTGGTGTTGAAGGTGCGTACCGGGATGCTGTTTCTGCAAAGTGAACAGTGGCGGGTTGCTGTCGGTCCCTGTGTGGAATATGACAACCAATTGATTAATTTCATCAACTCTCAGGTGATGAACTGGTTACAACAGAGGGATTGGTTGATCTGCCATGCGGCCGGATTGATATTGAATGGACATGCGATTGCCGTGGCCGGGTTTTCCGGTGGAGGTAAGTCGACTTTGATGCTCCACTTGATGGAACACCCGCAGAGTCGTTATCTGACCAATGATCGGCTTTTTCTACGTCGTGAAGGGGTGAAAGTGGAAGCGGTCGGCATACCCAAGCTACCACGTATCAACCCGGGTACGGTGGTGAACAATCCCCGCCTCTCGTCGTTGATCGATGAAGAGAGGAGAGATCAGCTGCTGCAACTGCCAAAGCAGGAGTTATGGGACCTGGAAGAGAAATTCGATGTCGATGTACAACAATTCTATGGTCGTGATCGTATCGATACATCGACAGCTGTGCCCTTGTCAGGCCTGGTGATATTGAACTGGAGTAAAAGGGATAGCTCCCCGGTCAACATGACCAAAGTCGATATTACCCAGCGTAACGAATTGCTGACCGCAGTGATGAAATCTCCCGGTCCTTTCTACCAGGACAAATTGGGGGTTTTTCTGCAGGATGATGATCCATTGCAGGAGGCGGCCTACCAACAGCTACTAAAGAGTGTTAGCGTCTATGAGGTAACTGGGCGTATGGATTTTACCGAGCTGACCGCGTTGTGCCTGAAACAATGGTGTAAATAACTTGGCGTCTGTGTGAAAGCGACAGATGGTATAACCCAATGTGAAAAAGAAACGGGACAGTTAGATGAATTTGGAGGTGGAGAGATAATGGCACGTGAACTAATGTTGCTCAGACATGGGAAGTCGGACTGGAATGAACAAGTAGAGGATTTCCAAAGACCATTGAAGGACCGTGGCAAGCGTGGTGCACAGCGAATGGGTGTGTGGTTGCTGCAGCAACAATTGCAACCTGATACGGTCATCAGCTCACCGGCTGAACGGGCCATTGTGACTGCGGAGAAGGCGCTCAAGGCGATGGGAGGCGATGCCCATGCCATCAAGGAGGACCGGCGTATCTATGCAGCACGGGTGGAGGATTTGCTGCAGGTGCTCGCAGAAGCTCCCGCTGATAGTGCTAGAGTGCTGTTGGTCGGCCACAATCCGGGTCTGGAGGCATTGACTGAATTCCTGGAGGGCGAACGCATTCCCTTACCCAATGACGGTAAGCTGATACCCACAGCCACTTTGGCCAGAATCGAGATGCCCGATGACTGGCGTACATTGCAGGTAGGTGATGGTCATCTGCTCTCTATTACACGTGCCAGCAGCCTGGAAAAGAAATTTCCGTTTCCCGATCAAAATGGTACAGAGCAACGTGATCGACCGGCCTATTACTACAATCAGTCTTCCGTGGTGCCCTATCGGATGCAAGAGGGTAAGCCCGAAATATTGGTGGTCATGTCAAGCAAACGAAAACATTGGGTGTTACCGAAAGGCATCAGCGAACCCTCATTGACCTTGCAGGCATCGGCTGCAAAGGAGGCCCTTGAGGAAGCCGGTGTTGAGGGGGATGTCTCAGACAAACCAATAGGGAGCTACACCTATGAGAAGTGGGGTGCCGAGTGTACGGTACAGGTTTATCCCATGCGGGTGAGCCGGGAGCTTTCCGAGGATGAGTGGGAGGAGCGACATCGGGGTCGGGAATGGCTCTCACCGAAGCAGGCGATGAAACGTGTAAGACAGCCGGAGTTGAAACCGATGATTCAAGCCCTGGCGAAACAGTTGGAAGGATAGTGTTCAGGTCATGAATTGATGTCAATCACGGTAATGGCATATGTGTTTAGGAACCTGTAGGCATACCTGTGAAGCGCTTCCCTGTTTTGTGTCATTGTATGAATTTGTGCTGATTGGCGTTCATTTACGACCAAATATTAGTGATAATAATCCAAACTGAGCCATCATAATGAGTGTGGACCAAGCAAACCATGATGAATGACCAAATGGCCTCGTATCACCGACGCCACCTGGGGAGGATCTGTGGCTAAGGTGATAGCCGCCTTGTTGCGTCATGGGGATTATCATCAGTTACCCGATACGCCAAGCGCCCTGCAGCCCTTTCCACTGAACCCCGAAGGGGCTGAGCAGGCGGAAAGATCAGTGACGCTGATCCAGGGTATCCTGGGGATGTTCAAATGGGCACTCCATCCAGTGATTGACAGCTCACAGCTTTTACGTGGCTGGCAAACTGCCGAAGTGATTCGTAAGGGGTTACAAATCGGCGCCTCAACCCCTTTAATAATCGAATCATTCGATGCATTGGCTGAGCGCAGCGTGGGTTCTGCAGGCAACCTGACAGTCCGGCAGATTGAAGCGGTATTGCAGGAGGATCCCCGTTTTTCGCAACCCCCGCCAGGCTGGAAGTCAGATAGCCACTATCGACTGCCGCTACAGGGTGCAGAGTCGTTGATGGATGCAGGCGAGCGGGTGGCCAGTCATCTTGACAGTCGTCTTGCCGAACTTGCACATCAAGTCGAGGTGGATACCGTCAAACTCTTCGTCGGCCATGGTGCCGCCTTTCGTCATGCAGCCCATCATCTCGGGGTGTTGGAATTTCATCAGATAGCGGCCCTGAGCATGTATCATTGCCGCCCCGTGTTTCTTGAGCGACGCTATTCAGGTTCATGGCGCCACCTGACTGGAGAATGGAAAGTCCGCTCAAAAGGAGAGGCTTTTGTCGACTAAATCTGTCACTCATAATATGAAGTTTCACCAAAAGTATTTACCGGTCTATCAGGGTCTGAAATGGATTGATGCAGAGCTGCCGACAACCAGTGAGTTATGGCTGTTGGGCAAACAACGTTCTGTAGTTAAGGAGAGGGGGCAGCGCGATTCAACAGAGCAGCTGTTGAATGAGGTCGTGAAACAGGAAAAATGGCGCTGGCCAAAAAAGGAGCTCTTTTTCTTTTCTGATCCCCATGCCGATGCCGATGCATTTATCGCCTCCCTGGTGGCATCTGGTGGGGTGAAGAAAACTGGAAAAAAAGATCGGGATCTAAAACTGACATCAAGCGGTCGCCAGGCCCACTTCGTTATCGGTGGTGACTGTTTCGATAAAGGGCCCAGTAATCTACGCTTGTTGCGGGTTGTGCATCGATTGAAAGAGCAGGGGGCAAAAATTTCAATCCTTGCGGGTAATCACGATATCCGCATCAAACTGGGTATTGCCTCGGTGGGTATGGATCCTGATCCACGTCATGACCATTTCTTTATCCGTATGGGTAGTAAAGTCATTCCCATGTTGCGTGAGATTGTCGATGAATATCTTCAAGGTAAGTCGGCCCTGAAGGGTATACCGCCGACACGTAGTTGCCGGCGTATTCTCTATCCTCCCAAACGCTGGTTTAAGGAGTTTCCCAAAATGGCCAGTTGGGTTATGCCGGACAAGCGGATGGCCCGTGAATTGAAACGTTTGAGGGAGAAGATCGACGATTTTGAAGTTGATTGTGAGAAAGCTGGATTGACCATACGGCAGGTCTATGCAGCCGTCATGAAATGGCAGCAGTTGTTCCTTAAACCCGGTGGTGAGTTCAGCTGGTTCTTTAAAAATATGCAACTGGCTTATCGGCAGGGCTCTTTTCTGTTTGTCCATGCAGGCATCGATGACAGGATGGCTAAGCTTATCAACCGCAAAGGCATTAAATATATCAACAAGGAGTTCAAGGAGCATATCGATGATGAAATCTTCGAGTTCTACTACGGTCCACTTGCCAATCTGATTCGTACAAAGTATCGGGATGTGGATATGCCGCTGACCCGCAAAGGTGTGGAGCAGATGCGTGATGCGGATATCCATGCCATTGTTCACGGGCATGCAAATCGTTATCACGGGCAACGCATCATGCTTCGCAAAGGTATGATCCACTTTGAATGCGATGCCACGATAGATCGTCATACCCGTAAAAAAGAGGGGCTGACAGGGGAGGGTGCTGCAGTCACCATCTTCCATCCGAAGCGGTTGGTAATGGGCGTCAGTACCGACTATCCACATATCAAGGTGTTTGATCAAAAATCATTTGTCTGACAGGTTAAAACTCATGAGACAGGGCAAGAAAAATTTTCGTCACGAATCGCTACAGGATAGAGCGTCTATCCAGGCGCTATTGAAGTCGATTTCCCAAGGTATCGCCAAAGGCAAACTTACCTTAAGCGATGAAGACGACGAGATGGTCATGCAACCGGATGGCCTGTTGCAGTTGAAGGTGACGGCAGCACAGGATGCGGAGCGGCATCGTATCAATTTGCGCATTGCCTGGCAGGTTGAAGAGGAGCGACCGAAAAAAAGTAAAACCCTAAGAGTAAAATTGAAGTAGATGGATGAGACGGCAGTCGATGCCATTCATGCACTGACCGGCCAATGTGCAGATCACCTGCGTTATCAGGGGTATCGGCTGGTTGTTGCTGAATCCTGTACCGGTGGTTGGCTGGCAAAGATTTTAACCGATCTGCCAGGGAGCAGTGAATGGTTCGACAGGGGGTTTGTGACTTATAGCAACCAGGCTAAACAGGCAATGCTGGGTGTTACTTCTGACACATTGCAGCAGCATGGCGCTGTGAGCAAGGAGATCGTCTGTGAAATGACCGAAGGGGCGTTGCGTAACAGCGGGGCTGAAGTGGCGGTAGCGATCAGTGGTATTGCAGGTCCGGGAGGCGGCAGTGCAGAAAAGCCTGTGGGAACAGTCTGTTTTGCCTGGCAGATCAAGGGAAAAGTGCTGTTCACTGGCGAGGAGTGGTTTGACGGTGACCGTCAACAGGTTCGTTGGCAAGCTGTTGTGCATGCCTTGAAGCAACTTGTGCAACTATTGGGTAATGGTTAATCAACGCCTCTTCTTTGCGCTCTGGCCCAGCATCAGGGTGCGTGATGAGTTAAGTGCTTTGGCACAAGCATCGGCACCGGGGGAAGGGCGTCGTCATAATCCTGATGATCTTCACATGACCTTGGTTTTTCTTGGTCAGGTTACTGCCTCTCAATTCCAGTGTATTGAAAAAGTAGCTGATGACATTCAGGTTGCCCCCTTTGAGTTGACCTTCGATCATACCGGTATCTGGCCCAGACCGAAGATCTTTTGGGCCGCACCCGATCATACGCCGGTACAACTGGAGCGACTGGTAGAGGATCTAAACGATGGGTTGCTTGGTTGCGGATTCGAACCTGAACAACGAGCCTATAAACCTCATGTCACGCTCTATAGAAAAGCACGTCATGCTACGCCTGCTCGATTAGGGGCATCCATTTTCTGGCAGGCCAGGGAATTTGTACTGGCATCTTCAACCAACTCGGGTTCGTCCGCTGCACGGTATCAAGTGTTGCGGCGTTGGGCTTTGGAGGACGACAGTAATACTGGCTAAAAGTACCTTTTGCATAGACCTCACACCGGAGTTTTTTTGAAGGTTTTCGAGGTAGAATGCGGCCTGTCGCACCCACGTTGGTTTCCAGCTTTGTTTGACGTTGGATTAGTTTTAACAGGCCCTAATAGGTCCGGCTGATAATCAAGCCACTCCAGAAAGGGTCATTCCTACCCGATCCCTTGATCTCATTGTTCTGTTTACGCATCACGAAACTGACGCCGAAACCATTCCTGAATGTCTTGGTAATACCCAACCAGCCATCGAGTATCAGTGGTTCCAGATCATCATGATCGTATGTGACAGCACTGTCCCGGAATTGGCCCTGTAAAATGACATTGTAGAGTCGATACTTCAGATTCAATCCACCCCAGACAAAGAGCTCTGCAGGGTTTGCTCCCTGTTGGGCATTATCGCCAAATGTCTGTCCGAGACTGATGTATTCTGACTGATGGGGTGTGAAACTCCACCAGGGGGTATTGAGTTTACCTAGACGAAAACTGATCGAGCTGTTGAGGTCAGTGGAGTAACCGATACCGGCCTCAACACCGCCACGAATATCATAGGAGATGTTTCCCTGATGACTCAACAGGATCTTCTGTGTAGAAAGGGTATATTTAGCGGTCAGCTCACCACCTTCAGATATCTGGTTTTTCCAACCTTGTGGTTCATCTGAATCGGTTAGATTGTGAATGGCTTTTTGAACTTGTTCACCCACAGCAGTGCCGAGCAGACCGAGTAGGAGTGTCGATTGAAAGATTAATCCCCTATCCGGATAGACTGTTGTCTGGCTGTTGGCCATGAACAGCATATTGGCATAGGGATGGTCATCAGAAATAGCTTCTTGCTCAGCGATATCGTCAGGGGTGAAGATTGTCAGTCCGAATTCCAGAGCATGACGATCGATACCGGCATTACCCTTTTGCAGTGATTCAAATCCACTCAGTCTGTCGAGCCCGTTAAGCCAGCCATCAATGGAAAACCAATACGTTGCAGCGCGTTTACCCGAGAGGGTAAGTGCAAGTCCTCCAGTATAGTTGCGATCCTTCTCGTCATTAAATGAAATATCGTTATCGAAATAGAATTGCCAGCCAGTATCAAATAACTCCTCTGTTTCAAAACCTTCCCGGCCACTGACTGCAGTCTGCTCTTGTGCAACAGCTGTAGTTGATGCCAAATAGCTCAACAATATGAGTGTGAGCAGCAATCGCTGCGTACCTCGAAATCGATATGGAATATGAGCAGGGAGTGATGTCTCCATTGTAACCATTGGTGTCCCTTTTTTTAAAACCATTCATCACGGATACGTTACAGACAATCAATAAGTTTCAAATATCCAATGAGCAACTACTGATTATTGAGCAGTAAAATAGGGCTCTACCTCACCACATGCATATCTTAATAGAACAGAAGAATAGTCGATTTCGTAGCGTATGAAATCAACCGGTGCGGATCTGTTAACAGGCCCTAGCTGCTGCTAGTCTGCTCCTGTCGTCCATAGAGACTGGTATAGAGACCGTTATTTTCCAATAATTCCTCATGACGCCCCTCTTCGACAACCCTGCCATCTTCAAATACCAATACCCGGTCAGCTTGTTTCACAGCGCTCAGTCGGTGGGCAATAATGATGGTAGTGCGTCCGATGAGAAAGCGTTGCAGTGCCGCATGGAGATCACCTTCGGTAGCGGTGTCGAGAGCAGAAGTGGCTTCGTCAAGAATGACCACGCGAGGATTGGTCAGTACCATTCGGGCAATGGCCAGGCGTTGACGTTGTCCACCTGAAAGTCTGACACCAAAGCGCCCTATCAGTGTATCCAGTCCCTGTTCCAGGCCTTGAATGGTCTGCTTAAGTTGGGCAACCTCCAATGCTTGCCACAGTTTTTCGTCAGCGATTTCACGTCCCAGTGTGAGGTTGATCCTTACACTGTCATTGAGTAGAGCAGGGTGTTGCAAGACCGTGGCCACGTGGTCGCGCACCACATCCATGCCGATCTCCTCTACTGCCACGCCATCAAATAGCACTCTCCCGCCCTTGACCGGGTAGAGGCCTAGAATGATTTGTACAAGTGTGGTTTTTCCGCCGCCGCTGGCACCGACAAATGCAACCTTTTCACCGGCTTTGATATCCAGGTTGACCCTATTAAGTACTGGGGGACCATCACCGTAGGTAAATTCGAGATTTTCCAGACGAAGACCAACAGTAGATTTACCCTCGAATGGATTTTGATGATGGGGATAGACCGGCTCAAGATCGACCTGGAGCATATCATTGATACGTCCCAGTGCCGCTTGAGCGCTATTGTAGGCATATTGGATATTCAACACTTCTTGCACTGGGCCCATCATGAACCAGAGATAGGCATAGACACCAAGCATTTCACCGATGGTCAAGTCTGACCAGAGCACCATGAACATACTGACTGTACGAAAGATGTCAAAGCCAAACAGAAATATCATGAAAGAGAGACGGTTGGCGGCATCGCTTTTCCAGGTAAATGCAGCAGAGTGATGACGTATATGGTCTGCTTTATCTATGATACGACGAATATAGTGACGTTCTCGGTTACTGGCACGAATCTGTTGAATGGCATCGAGGGTCTCTTCCAGTGATTCCTGGAAGGCCTGAAAGGCGGAGTTTTCCTGTTTCTTGAGCTGTTTGACCTTGTGTCCGAAGATGGTTGTGAAATAGATCACCAGGGGATTGAGGAAAAGGATGAAAAGGGCGAGTGCCCAGTTGATCCAGAGCAGCACAATAGCGGTACCGATGATACTCAGAGCCGCTACCAGAAACTTGCTGGTAGTCACACTGACGAAACTGTCCACCGCTTCCAGATCAGTGACAAGATGGGATGCAACAGTGCCACTGCCCATGGTCTCGTATGACGACATCGAGATGCGCTCCAATCGGTGCAGCAGATCCCGTCGAATATGAAAGATGACATCCTTGGCTATTATCGTGAACTGCCATGTTTGTAACACACCAAATACCAGAGCCAGGAAGCGCAGGCAAAGGGTAAGGACCAGTATGGCCAGGATATAGAGAACCGGTCCATGCCAATGTTCGGGGAATAGCGCATTCATGGTCGCTATCGCTTTACCGGGTTGATGGAGTAGTACTTCATCAACCAGTAACGGAATCAGCAGAGGAACCGGCACAGCAGCAAGGGCGCCAAGGAGAGCAATGATGTTAGCGGCAATAAGCTCACGACGGTGCAGTAGCACCATCTGGATCAATTCACTCCAGCGATAATCACCCTCACGTAAATCAGATTTCGGTATCGGGTATGCAGCATCAGTACTCATGACAACGGAGATTGGCCTTCATCCGTCGCAGGGCATCGATACGACTTTGGGCATGATGTATGCGGTCATTTTCATGGTACTCGGCAATACCGGAATAGCCCAGGTAGGTGAGTGCCCCGGGTACCCAGAGTGCACCAATCCAGATAGAGGCACCTGTATAGGGATCTTCGTAAAAACCCGGTTTATCACTGTAGGACTGGCTCTCAAATTGTGACAGCTGTTGTTCCAGTTGGCGACAGCTGAGTTTTTCATCACCCTCCTGGTAGAGAGGCTCGACAGGTCGCGGATAGGTCCTAGGTTCGGCCCATAGTGTATTGCTTAAAAGCAACAGAAACAGGAGTGAAACAGTCTTGCGTAAGATCAAATGCATGGCGGTATGACTCCGTGGTTTCTTACAGCAACATTTCACACTGGTGTAGCGATGACGCCGGAAGCAGTGAATGGCTCAGAGCACGGATTCGTTAAAATCATAGATCAGGTTATTTTCCGGTCGTTGTACGAAATTGCCCTGTACATAATCGGCACCACTACTCCACAGGACAGCAATACTGCGTGGGTCTTCTACCTGTGGGGCAATTACTTTGATGTCAATTTGGTGTGCGAGTTCGATAAGATGTTTGAGGCCCTCCGCAGGATCCTGGAGTAAGCTGTAGTCAAGCTTTACAAAGCTTATGGGCAGGTGTCTGATTATGCGTTCGGTTTCTGGCGTGTTGGTAACACGGGTCAGCAGACAGGTGATCCCAATCTTGCTTAAAATATCGAAGCATATCTTGGCGGATTTTAGATTTTTTGCTACTTCAGCGATATTGAATTCGAAGGTCAGCGTCTCTTTACTAATATGGCCACTACGGTGTTTTTCACGTAGCCAGGTAAGCCGCTCCATGTTTTCCAGAAGGTCGGTTGATTGTGAGACAAACAGATGGAGTTGGTTGCCTTGTACTTTATGTTCGTTGATAACATTGATGGCTCGCCGGGTAGTCCATTGGTCAACTTTACTGATCATTCCCAGCTCTTCCGCAGTGGGGATGAAGTCAGCGGCCCTGTGAAGGGTGCCATCCGGTTCCTGAAGACGCAACAGGGTTTGGTAGTGAGCCTGGGTTGAGCCCTGAAGTGCCACCACAGGTTGGAAGAAGATATCGAAGTAGTTCTCATCGAGGGCCTTTTGTATCAATGACCCCATATCGATGTTCTCATTACCTTCCTTCTGTACCTGTTTTTCAGGTTCAACAAGCTTGACTTGGTTGCCACCTGACTCTTGAGCTTCTCGACTGGCAATCTGTGCATGGGAGATAATTGAACGTGAATCCTGATTGCCATTTTCTACGGGGTAGATGCCGATACTGAGTGTGACACCAACCGTGGTGTTGTCGACTTCAATAATCTGTTGTGATATTGACCGACACAGCTCTTCACCAAAGGTTTTCAGATCATCCTGTGTGGGGCGTAGTGCAAGCAGGCTTAGGCTGTTGTCGCCAAACCGAGTCAGAATATCCTGGCTCTGAAGATGCGCTTTGAGGTGAGTGGCGATCACAGCAAGTACAGCGTCAAGACCACCAATGCCGACTGATGCGATCAGCTCCTCTGGATTGTCTATTTGCAAAAAGAATACACCGGTGATTTCATCAATAGGCGAGTCAGCCAGCAGAAGGGCATCCAGGCGTTCAAGTAGATAATTACGAGAATGAAGGCCGGTCTCTTTTTCACCGCGAGTATGTCCATGCAGGCGGTGGCTGAGTTGGCGGGCACGACGAATACGGTTGGTGACAGTCGAAATCAGGTGCTTGGGAGCAATAGGTTTGGAGAGAAAATCCTCACCACCGAAGCTGAGGGCACTCAACTGTTTGTCAAGGTCCTGTTCGCCGGATAAAAATACGATGGGAATATCGACAAACTGATTGTCTTCGCGAATGACAGTTGTAAGCTCAGTGCCGCTTGCGCCAGGCATGTAGAGATCCATGAGAATTAAATCGGGTTTAAACTCCTGCAGTTCATCCATGACCAGCATCGGATCGGTCACACTGCGACAATTAAAATTGGACTTACTGAGGATGGCATCGGCAAAGTCTGCCTGTGCAGGATCATCCTCCACGATTAATACACGATAAGCCGCATGTGAATCGGATGAAGAGAGCTCATGAATGCGCTTTGCCACCATGTAGGGATCAATCGGTTTTGCCCAATACGCGCTGGCATCAACACGCATCGCAGAGAGACGTGTTTTGAGGTCTGCGGAGTCAGCGATGAAGGCTACCGGAAGTCCAGGTAGTCCATTGCTTTTATTCCACAGACCGCCTGATTTTGATTCAGGGAAGAGCTTAGGGAGTCTGTCAATGTGGCTGATCAGGTAGCAAGGTTCATCCTGATTGATTGTGTAATGGTGAATAATCTCTTCAGTATCGTTAAGAAACACCACATCGAAGTGATGGACTTGAAGGTGCCTTGTCAAATTGGCTGCCAGGGCCTCGTCAATGCCGAGTATGAAAACCTTGTTCTCCCCGCTGAAGTCAGGGCCATCAGGCATTGCTGCCGGGGCTTTACTTGCCAGTATCTCGGCTTGTTGGTTACAGGCCTGAATGGCTGCATCCTTAAAAGCATGCACCAAACCGTCCAGGGCGACCACATCATCATGTTGTGGCTTCAGCCCGGTACCATGGTAGTCACTGAGGTGGCTGATGAGTGATTTGCCACTCTGGGTAATTTGGGGTACACCGAATTTACTGCCCGATTCGGCCAATGTTGAGATACGTTCAACCAGCGTGTCCAGTAAGGCACCATCCCAGTCGCTATGCACAAGCTGATGCCAATTTTCCAGTATGGCTGAGACCCTGCCAGGTACTTGGTGAAGAAAGGAGTGTACCAAGTCCGGTTTTGTTGTTGTTGTGACAGATTTGTCGTTGCTCATCGGGGTCCGGATATGTTGCGTTTCAGGAATATTATACCTACTCAATGACAATAGGACCGCAATTCGATGTGTGACCTTTGCTTATGAGCGTAAATGCTTGTCTGATCAGGAGAATGATAACGGTTTGTTAAGCTAACCGAAAGCTCTCATTGAGGAAAACAGTAATAAATTATCTAATTTTACAGATTACTCGAAATAATTGATTTTAAAGGGTTAATGTAGAGAGAATATGTAACGACAGCCACATTCTCATCCTTCAGATAGTTAATCTGTAACTGTCTCCAGGTGAGTGATAAGGAAAGATTTTCCACTCACCTCCCATCGGATGTTGAAATCGTAAAGCCGCATTCCAAATCGGTTTCTTTTATTATCATTCAGATAGGCGGGACGTGGGTCATTCTGCAAGATACGCTTGATCAATTGCATGAGATGAGCCGATTGATGCTCAGAGAGTTGCTGCAGAACCGATTCTGCCTCAGCGGAGAAGATCAGGTCTATCTCTCTGGCTGGTGGCGAAGGTGCAAAACCGCTACGGGCGTCAGGAACAGCGTCTACGTAAGGAATATAGGGTTTGATATCAAGCACTGGCGTGCCGTCGAGCAGGTCGATTCCGCCAATGTGCAGGTTTACGCTGCTGTTGGAAAGCTCCAGATCAAGCAAATTGACTACGGAGAGGCCGATGGGATTGGGACGGAACGGACTACGTGAAGCAAATACACCAACCCGTTGATTTCCTCCGAGACGGGGCGGGCGCACTGTAGGTTTCCACTCCCTTCTGGTTGAGGCGTGAAAGACGAATGTAATCCAGAGATGGGAGTAGTCCCTCAATTCACGAAATGCTTCGGCCCGGTTGAAGGGAGACAGGATCTCCAGGCGGGCTTCTGCTTCAGGTATTAACCGGGATTGTCTGGGGATGCCGAATTTCTCCTTGAAGCAGGAGTGAATGAGGCCAATCGTTTGAAATTCAAAATTCATGTTTTTTTAGTTTGAATGACCTTTTTCAACGGGTTGAGATTGATCTCATCAAACACTGTCCCCGGGGGGGCCTGCAAAACGAGGTTGACTGTCTCAGCAATGTCTCCAGGACGTAGTGCATGCTCCGGTAACTCACCTGGCATGAAGTCAAGATTGTCAAAAAAACCTGTATCCACCATACCCGGGTTGATGAGGCAGACCCTCACGCCGCTACTGCTGCACTCTGCACGCAGTGATTGGGCAAAACCTCTTAAGGCAAATTTACAGGCTGAGTAGATGGCACCTCTGCGACCTCCGGTCAGTGCAGCTTCTGAGCCTATAATGACCAGATCCCCTCTACCAAGCTTCTTGAGCCGTGGTACCAAAGCACGGGCAATGAAAAGATGTTGTATCAGATTGATATCAACCAGTTCACTGATCTGCTGATATGAGAACTCTTCAAGGGAACCAAACCGTCCCGATCCTGCATTTAGAATCACCCCATCCAGTTCCGGATGAACACGTGCGATTTCACCAATATGATGTGGCAAGCTGTCAATATCTGATAAGTCCAAGATTATCTTTTCCAGATCTGCCTGATCGGACCAATGGGTGAAATCTCTACCTATAGCGATGACTTGATGGCCTTCACTCAATAAATGGCGGGTGATAGCTGCGCCAATGCCCTGACTGGCTCCTGTCACAAGCAGCTTACGCGGTGAATTCCTTTTATCTTGTTCCATTAACCTGTTATCCCCCCTATGAGAGGTATACCGAATAAATCAGATATCATTGGCAGAAGGAGATTGAAGGCGAATATCATGATAGGCAGTGAGTTATGTATGATGTTGCAGCTGGTCAACCAGCTCCCGAATCAAACTGATTTGTTTTTCGAATAGGTCACATACTCGCTTGGCGCTGATCCCGCGAGCGGGTTGGTCAGGATTGTCTGAGACGATTTTTAGAATTGTGATCGACTCGGTCCCGCCAATGGCGCTTACTGTATCAATAAATCCGGCAGACTCCATATCATAGGCCATATCCTGCTGATATTCAGACTCAGGCGTCAGGACGCAGGTAAGTGGACCGGTGACTGCCGCAATCGGTAAGCGAGAATGAAGCGACCAGCTCCTATCCCTCTCTTGATCGATCACGCGCTCTACCAGTAGCGGCTCTCCCACTGGAAGGGAACCATGGCCACATATTCCGCTATTCAGCCATAGAGTACGAACGCCAGCAGGTGTCATCGAGTTCAGTAACTGTACGCCAAGCGTAGCTGCAGATGTTCCAGGTCCGGTAACACACAAATGTATGCCATTACCGGTATAGATGGGCATGCTCTCTACGGGCTGCCATCGTATCAATCCAAACGCCTTGAGCAGTGGTTTTGCTTCTGCTGGCAGTGCAACTGTCAGGTTGATGTGATTGGTATCCTGAATCTGATAGTTCATTCGGCCAGGTAACGTTGTTCTATGCCACGATAGTATGCCGCACGTTCAAAGTAGCCACGCTTTTCGGCGCCCTGGGCGAGGATGGCGCATTTTTTAACCAATGTCTTGATGGTGGCGAGTCGGTCTCCATCTTCGAGGCATTGATTGTCGAGTAATTTTTGTAAGGCATAAACACGAAATCTGTCCATGCCCCAATGGCGGTGTGAGAGTTGATCGTCATGGCCGCCATACTTTTCAATCAATGGTTCATCGACAAACAGGACCGCCTCCTGAGCACAAATACGAAGCCATAGATCGTAATCCTCACAGGCCGGTAATTCAGTATCAAATAAACCATATTCATCAAATAGGGATCGATGCAGGACAACCGATGATGGAGAAATGACACAAAGGGGGAGACAGCAC
Organism: Candidatus Thiodiazotropha sp. (ex Codakia rugifera); assembly: GCA_025656675.1. Lineage (GTDB taxonomy): Bacteria > Pseudomonadota > Gammaproteobacteria > Chromatiales > Chromatiaceae > Thiodiazotropha. The sequence goes on along the minus strand of JAHXHN010000010.1, from coordinate 42,149 downwards.
TGAAAAATGTGCCCACCACTCTTGGTGTGTTTATGCATCTGGTTGACTCGTACACCATTGCGAATCCATATCTCTTCAGTATGACAAAGGCGGCATCCAGGTGATTTCCCCAAGGCCTCAGCCTGTCGCTGAAGTTTATCCGGTTTCCAGCAATCGTCAGAATCGAGAAAGGCTATCCATTCACCCTGGGATTTTTCTATTCCCAAATTACGTGCGCTGCTGACACCTAGGTTTGGCTGATGAATATAACGACATTGTCTGTATTGATTGTTCATTAATACTGGCGTCTCATCACTCGAACCGTCATCCACGACAATAACCTCCAGTGGCGTATAACTTTGGGTTAACACGGAGTCGAGGGCTCGCGGCAGGGTATGTGCGCGGTTATAGGATGGGATGACTACTGAAACCAACATAGGCCAAGAGTAAACGTCGGGCCAGTGTCAGTCCAGGCTGTAAAAACAGTTGAACATGGCTTATGTCAGACACAGGGTTAGCCCTTATTACGGGTTGCACTACTAAAGTGTGTTTATATCAACTCTCGTGACTTTAAAGGCAAGTGCTGTACTGCATCACACAATCGGTGGCTACTGATTGGACTTTTTTGTAAAAATATTTGAGCCATTTAGCAAAATCCAGAAAAAAAACCACATATGATTTATAATTGCCAGCGGTACTATGCTTTACAGACCCATAAGGAAAAGGACGCTCCGCATGTTTGCAAGGCAAAGGATTCTGCATTTTCCAGCAACCTACCTGAGAGGAGGGTTTCTCCTCGGAGCTAATGCTGACGTGAGTTCAAGAAGATTTGACACCGATGCCGTACTCGGAAAGATTTTACAGCATGATAAAGAGGGCTTTGCCTCTTTTTACGAGCGATATCGAGGCCGTGTCTATCGTTTTATTGCCAGACAGTATGGTACAGGCGAGTATGGTAAAGCAGCCTACTATTCAGCATGGCGGCACTTGGTGGTTGCAGGTCTGAGTAGCAAGACGCCAAAGGATCTTAAACTCTCCTTTTATCAATACCTTGGAAGGCCTGTACCCTCATTGGGAACCACCCAGAGCAATCAATCTCAGGGCAGCTATCTGCCTCGGGATATTGAACAGGACGGTAATTGGGGGATGGTGCTTATCGAGCACTTCAAACATCTGACTGACGAGATGAAGCGCTATTTCCTCTTTAAACATGAGATCGGTATCAGCGAGGCAGCTATAGCCCGGGCATTCGATGTTAAAAAGAAGGTTGTTGAAAATACGATAAAGGAAGCGGAAAAAGAGCTCAGAGAGGCGATGGAAGAGTCTGGCTGCCCGAAGAGGCGGACCTTGGAACGGCTCTACCGAGAGAGCCGAGTGGTTAAGCCCCCTGTCTCATGGGATAAGGAGATCCTCGACTCGTTCAATATGTGGCTAAAGCAGACTGATCAGCCTGATCAGCAAGAGGTGTCTTCGAACAGGCCTCAAGAGGGTGGTGGACTCGCCGAAAAGTGGACTCACCTCAGAGAGCAGGTCAAATCGAAATTATCAAACAGGGGTAAACGCCCCAGCCCCAAAGGAAGCAGACAGCGAAAGCTCTCCTCATCTCACCGCTGACTGGATTAGTGTTTTTGTAGGGCACTACACCAGAAATAAGGCTTTTCCTTTAAAATCGTGTGGAAAAGCTAAATCACGACTACTTTAGTCAACAATAGAATCCATTCGAGGCGATACATTCTCTATTCTGTAAACTACCTGCGTAAATGTAGGTATTTGACCTATCTGACAGGTTAAAGGTTTCTGCTGCCTGGCAGGTGGTGTAGAATCCCCGCTTTTTCCGCAAGCCGGTGTTGCAATGCAAGATATAAATCCGATTTCTCATAAGATCGCAGACCTGAAGGGACGTGTCGCCTCCCTCAGGGGGTATCTTTGACTATGAAGGCAAACAGGAGCGTCTGACAGAAGTCCTTCGAGAGCTGGAGGATCCAACTGTCTGGAATGATCAGGTGCGCGCCCAAACGCTTGGCCGGGAGCGATCCGCTCTTGAAGGGATTGTTGTTACCCTTGATGCACTTATCAATGGCTTGGCAGACGCCGCTGAACTGCTGGATATGGCTGTAGAGGAGGGCGAGGAAGCCGCTGTGGCTTCTATTGAGGATGAACTTTCCGGTTTTGAAAAGCTGGTTTCTGACCTGGAGTTCCGACGTATGTTTTCCGGTGAGACTGATCCTTGTAACGCTTTTGTTGATATTCAGGCAGGTTCCGGTGGTACAGAAGCCCAGGATTGGGCGGAAATGTTGCTGCGTATGTACTTGCGATGGGGAGAGCATCGAGGTTTTAAAACAGAGCTGATCGAAGTTTCGGCAGGTGAAGTGGCGGGTATCAAGAGTGCGACAATAAGATACGAGGGTGAGTATGCCTTTGGTTGGCTGCGCACTGAGATAGGTGTTCACCGGTTGGTACGCAAATCGCCCTTCGATTCAGGAAATCGACGCCATACCTCATTTGCTGCTGTCTTTGTCTCACCGGAGATCGACGACTCCATAGAAGTCGATATCAATCCTGCAGATCTACGCATTGACGTTTATCGCGCCAGTGGTGCGGGAGGACAACACGTCAACCGTACTGAATCGGCAGTACGTATCACTCATAATCCGACGGGTATCGTGGTGCAGTGTCAAAACGACCGTTCTCAACACAAGAACAAGGCCACGGCCATGAAGCAACTGAAGGCCAAGCTGTATGAATTCGAGGTACAGAAGCGGAATGCCACCCAACAGGAGTTGGAAGAGAGCAAATCCGACATTGGTTGGGGCAGCCAGATCCGCAGCTATGTCCTTGATGCTTCCCGGATCAAAGACCTGCGTACAGGTGTAGAGACGGGTAATACCCAGGCGGTCCTCGATGGCGGGCTTGATATGTTTATTGAGGCGAGTCTCAAGAGTGGTTTGTGATCGATAATCATGGATTTCACTGTTGATCGCTGATTGCCGGGCATGCCGGGATTTCCCACAAATCCCATTTCAACGGTGGATTAGTGTTAACAGGCACTAGGATAATTGCTACAGAAATACGTATTGAGGAAAACCGCCATCCCAATGTAATCGGGGGTCCAGGGAAGCAATGACTTACTGGATTTTGGACTTCATCAAAAAGCGTGTTGTGGTTATCCGTTGGACGCTGGCGAGTTAGTAACACACTTTGTTATCAGTATTTTAATGAGTTGAAAAAACCATGAATGACCAGACCCAGGATGAAAACAAGCTCGTTGCTCAGCGTCGAGAGAAGCTGCAGCAGATGCGTGAGAATGGCAATGCCTTCCCGAATGATTTCCGACGAAACAGCATGGCTGGAGAGCTGCATGCAGAGTATGGGGAGAAGTCAGGCGAAGCCTTGGAGGAGCTGGGTCTACGGGTCAACCTGGCAGGCCGCATGATGAGCCGACGTGTGATGGGAAAAGCAAGCTTCGCCCATCTTCAGGATATGTCTGGCCGAATGCAGCTCTTTGTACAGCGTGATGTGCTCGATGAAGGTGTCTATAACACCCAATTCAAGAAATGGGATATCGGTGACATCATTGGTGCTGAGGGTGTGTTGTTCAAGACCAGGACAGGTGAACTTTCGGTCAAAGTTGATAGTGTGCGCCTTTTGACCAAGGCATTACGACCACTACCGGAAAAATTTCATGGTCTTTCCGATCAGGAAATTCGCTATCGTCAGCGCTATGTTGATTTGATCATGAATGACGATTCGCGACAGACATTCCGTCTACGTACCCGTATTGTCCAGTATATCCGTAGCTTTCTGGATCAGCGTGATTTCATGGAAGTGGAAACACCGATGATGCAGGTGATCCCGGGGGGAGCGACAGCACGCCCTTTTGCAACCCGCCACAACGCCCTGGACATGGATATGTTTTTACGAATTGCACCAGAGCTCTACCTCAAGCGTCTTGTAGTCGGTGGTTTTGAAAGGGTCTATGAGATCAATCGCAATTTCCGTAATGAAGGGCTTTCAACGCGGCATAATCCCGAGTTCACTATGTTAGAGTTCTATGAGGCCTACGCCGACTTCAACGACCTCATGGATCTCACCGAAGAGATGTTGCGCAATCTCTGTCAGGATGTATTGGGGACCACCCAGGTGTCATACCAGGGAGAACACTACGATTTCGGCAGCCCTTTTCAACGTATGACTGTGACGGAATCGATCATTCACTTCAATCCTGACATCACTGAGGCTCAATTAAGTGATACGGCACAGGCCAGGGCAATTGCCGATCGGTTGGAGATTCCCTTGAAAGACTCGTATGGTCTGGGCAAGGTTCAGATCGAGATTTTTGAAAAAACAGTGGAGCATCGTTTGATGGATCCAACATTTATTACCGCCTATCCCACTGAAGTTTCTCCCTTGGCACGACGTAATGATGACAACCCATTCGTGACTGATCGGTTTGAGTTTTTTGTTGGAGGACGGGAAATCGCAAACGGCTTTTCCGAACTGAACGATGCAGAGGACCAGGCAGAACGGTTCCGCAAACAGGTGGAAGAGAAAGAGGCTGGTGATGATGAAGCGATGCACTATGACGATGACTATGTACGTGCGCTGGAACATGGTATGCCGCCCACTGCGGGGGAGGGGATTGGTATAGACCGTCTGGTTATGCTGTTGACCGACTCACCCTCGATTCGCGATGTACTGCTGTTTCCTCACATGCGACCTGAGTGACGAACACTCGTGCAGTGTCCTGATAGGACACTGCACGAGTACGCCATCAATTTCATTTTGATGGCATAGCAGACTATAGACCGTAATATAAAAGTCCCTCTGCATGCTCTAAGTGATGAGCAGTGCCAGCCAAAACCAATACATCACCTGCCTGCAGACGTGTTTCAGGCTCAGGTGCTTCACCTCTAATACCGCCACGACGCACGGCAGTAACACTGACATCCCAATCCCACAGATGCAGATCTTCGATGGTATGGCCTACGGCAAACGCCCGCTCTGGTAGCGTGACGGTATGCAGACGTTCCTGAAAGGCTTCATCATGCTCCAGATCAATGGCTTCCTGGCCATGGTAGAAATCCCGCAGTAGTTTGTAATGATTTTCGCGAATCTCTCGCATGATCTTGAGAATACGGGAACCGGGTACTTTCAGCAGTAACAGGAGTTGACCACCCATCATCAGGCTGGCTTCTACGGCTTCCGGCATGACCTCTGTTGCCCCAGCTGCCTCCAACTCTTCAAGGTGGGTGTCATCTTTGGTGCGCACCAGCACCGGTAACCCCGGTGCGATATGTTGTAAGTGATGTAGAATCTGCATCGCTGTCGGGTAATCTTCAAAGGTTAAAACCACCACGCCTGCACGACCGATACCGGCTGCATCGAGGATCTCATTGCGGGAAGCATCACCGAAATGGACCGGTTCACCCGCCTCATGGGCTTCACGTACAACGGTTGGATCAAGATCGAGTGCAACATAGGGGAATCCTTCATGTTCCAACAGCCGTCCCAGATTTTGGCCGATACGGCCATATCCACATAGGATGACGTGCTGTTCCAGACCCTCTGCCTCATGTTCGAGATCCTGGATTTTGGTATGGTCATCTTCGGCAGGACGTAGGTTGCAGAAAGTCTCTGTCAATTTACCGCTGTAACGGATTAAGAAGGGTGAGACGGCCATACTGATAATGATGGCAGCAAACAGAATCTGCCCGGTTTTAATCGGCAGCAACGATGACTGCAGTGAGAGATCCAACAACACAAAACCAAATTCACCACCCTGCGCAAGTAGAAGTCCGGAACGAAAAGCGGCAGATAGAGGGCGCTTCGCAATACGAACAATTAGCAGGATTACTGTTGCCTTAATGAGAATCAGGACCATAGATAAAAGAATTACCCAATGAAGCAATGGCAACAGTGATATCAGATCGACACGCATCCCGACCGTGACGAAGAAGAGGCCAAGCAGGACATCCTGAAAGGGACGGATATCAGCTTCAATCTGGTGACGATACTCCGTTTCGCCCAGCATCATACCTGCCAGAAAGGCCCCCAGCGCCAGTGATAGCCCGGCTTCATGGGTTAACCAGGCGGCAGCCAGTGAAACCAGTAACACGGTCAAGGTAAAAAGCTCCGCAGAGCGGGCACGGGCAATTTCATGGAACAGGGGCCGCAATACCCAGTGACCAATTGCCATGATGAGTGCAAACACAGCAGTGGCCTTGATGACCGCCCAGGACAAGGGTAGTAATAACCCCTGTTCGACATCGCTGACAAGGATGGGGATGACCACCAGCAGGGGAATCACTGCAAGATCCTGAAACAGCAGCATGCTGACCCCGAGTCGACCATGCTCCGTATTCAATTCTACCTGTTCTGAGAGTTGCTTTATGACAATGGCGGTAGATGAGAGTGCCAGGATCGCACCGACTATGATTGCTGCTGCTGGCTCTAGACCGAGTAGCCAGGCTATGAGTCCTGCAATAAGTCCAGTGAGCAGTACCTGACTGCCACCCAAGCCAAAAACCGCACCCTTCATGGCCATCATTTGCGGCAACGAAAATTCCAAACCGATGGCAAAGAGCAGAAAAACGACCCCAAATTCGGCCAGAAACCGGGTTTCCTCATTGGATGCAATCAACCCACTGCCAAATGGCCCGACCAGGATGCCCACAATCAAGTAACCAAGGATGGGAGGTAGGTGCAGGCGTCTAAACAGGGTTACTGTCAATACAGCAACTGCGAGTAGCATAAGTATGATCTGTAGTGTGTGAATATTCATCAAGAAATGGATTTGGAAAAAATGTTCATTCAGTCTGATGGTATTTTATTTCTAAATCTAATCAAGGGGTGTGAGGAAGCCTTGAACAAGTCATAGGGTATTAATCATTAAAATGTTAAAATCGCCTTTTCACAGCAATTAAATCAGACAAATCGTGGCAAAAAATAAGAGCAGACGGTCCACTGGTAAGGATCCGCATCAAGCCCGTGAGGCGCGTAAATACCAGAATCCTATCCCCAGTCGTGAGTACATCATGGAAACCCTTGAGAGTGAGGGGGTGCCGATGGATATGCAGGCATTGGCCAAGCGTCTGGATCTCTCATCTGAGGAACAGCTGGAAGCGCTGCGTCGTCGCCTTCGTGCTATGGAAAGGGATGGGCAGCTGGTTTGTAACCGCAATGATAACTACTGTCTGGTCAATAAACGTGACCTGATTGTTGGTCGGGTGATTGGACATGCGGATGGGTTTGGTTTTCTCAGACCGGACGATAGTGGCGATGATCTCTATCTCTCATTCAAAGAGATGCGCTCAGTTTTTCATGATGACAGGGCCGTGGTACGGGTAACCGGCGTGGATCGGCGTAATCGTCTTGAAGGAGCTGTTGTGGAGGTGTTGGAGCGCAACACCCGTACTGTGGCAGGGCGTCTTTATATGGAGACCGGAGTCGGATTTGTGGTGCCGGACTCCAAGCGATTGAGTAAGGATGTCATTATTCCTAGCAGTGAGATAGGACATGCAAAACAGGGCCAGATGGTGGTGGCGGAGATTCTCGATCAACCGACTAAGCGCACACCACCCATCGGACGTATCACTGAAGTATTGGGCGATCATATGGGACCCGGCATGGAGACCGATATCGCCATTCGCACCCATAGCATTCCAGTTGAATGGCCGCACGAGGTGGAGCAACAGATCAGAGGGCTGAAACCTGAAGTGGCCAATGCTGATAAAAAGGATCGTGTCGATTTACGACACTTACCGCTGGTAACGATCGATGGTGCTGATGCCAGAGATTTCGATGATGCTGTCTACTGTGAACCCAAGCCCAAAGGCTGGCGTCTGTTGGTGAGTATTGCTGATGTTTCACACTATGTAGAGCCGGGGAGTGCGCTGGATAAGGAAGCACGGACCCGGGGTAATTCGGTCTATTTCCCGGATCGCGTTGTACCGATGCTACCGGAGGTTCTGTCCAATGGACTCTGCTCCATCAATCCCGAGGTTGATCGACTCTGCGTGACTTGCGAACTCTATATCGATAGAAGCGGGAAGGTGACACGCTCCAAATTCTTTCCAGCAGTGATGCGTTCCCATGCCCGGTTAATCTACAATGATGTTGCCGACATGCTTGAGGGCGATCCCGCCCTGTGTAAAAAAAATGCTGAGCTACTACCTCATCTGCATGATCTCTATCAACTCTACCAGGTACTGCATGCACAACGGGTCGAGCGTGGCGCTATAGATTTCGACACAACCGAGACACGTATCGAGTTCAATGATCTGAAACGTGTTGAACGTATCGTACCCGTGGTACGCAACGACGCGCATCGTCTTATTGAGGAGTGTATGCTGGCAGCCAATGTGGCAGCGGCACGCTTTTTATTACGTAAAAAGCAACCTGCACTGTACCGTATTCACGAAGGCCCAGCAGAAGAAAAGCTGACCGATCTGAGAGGATTTCTCGGTGAGTTGGGTTTAAGTTTGCCAGGAGGAAAGAAGCCTACCGCAGGTGACTATTCAGTATTGCTTAAACAGATCAAGGAGAGACCGGATCGTCACCTGATCCAGACAGTGCTGTTGCGTTCCCTTTCCCAGGCACTCTACAGTTCAGATAATGTGGGGCATTTTGGACTTTCCTATCAGGCCTATACCCACTTCACATCTCCCATTCGCCGCTATCCCGACCTGGTCGTTCATCGTGCCATAAAACATGCCATCACCCAGGGAAGTGCGGATGATTTCGACTATACCAAGTCGGAGTTGCAAGGGTTGGGTGAGCACTGTTCCAGTACTGAGCGAAAGGCCGATGAAGCGACCCGGGACGCCCTCGATTGGCTGAAGTGTGAATATATGCAGGATAAGGTAGGTGAGACCTTCAACGGTATCATCACCAGTGTCAACTCGTTTGGCGTATTTGTTGAATTGGACGAGATCTATGTAGATGGTCTGGTGCACATCACCGCACTGGATAATGACTACTATCACTACGATCCAGTGGGACATCGCTTGACAGGCGAACGTACAGGCAAGGTATTGAGATTGGGTGATCCATTGACCATTATTGTGGCAAAGGTCAACCTGGATGATCGTAAGATCGATTTTGTACCCGCCAAGACTGCAGGTGGTGGGACGACGGTCAATAAGAAAAGAAATCGCAGCAGCAAAAAAGGCAACAGAAGCTCAAAACCTGTGGCTGATAAAACGCCATCACGAAAAAAAAGGCGTGGCAAAAAGCCCCGCCCTAGTCCGAAGAAGGCTTGATGACGAGATACACTGACGAAGCGTCATGGGTGCTGGGCCTGCATGCCGTAAAATCAGCGCTTAATCAGGGGACTGCGGTCACTGAATTGCTGGTCGATGCCAAACGACAGGATGACCGTATCAAGGAAGTGCTCGATCTTGCCCATAGGGTGGGTATCAAGTGCCGACAGGTGAAAGGGGGAGTATTGGATGAACTTGCCCAGAAGACGAATCATCAGGGTGTGGCACTCGGGCTCAGACAACAACAGACCCAGGATGAGCCCTTCCTCAAAGCCTTGCTGAAAAAGCTGGAATTGGCGCCATTTCTGCTGATACTGGATGGTGTTCAGGATCCACACAACCTGGGGGCATGTTTGCGTACTGCAGATGCTGCCGGTGTGAATGCAATTATCGCACCCAGAGATCGTTCAGTCGGTCTCACTCCAACAGTCAGGAAGGTAGCGAGTGGTGCAGCTGAGACGGTGCCTTTTGTTCAGGTCACCAACCTGGCCAGGACCCTGAAGTGGCTCAAATCAGAAGGAATCTGGTTGATCGGTACGGCAGGAGAGGCAACGCAAACTCTCTATGAAGCCGACTTGAGCGGCCCTTTGGCAATCGTCATGGGGGGGGAAGGGAAGGGGTTACGCAGACTGACCAGGGAACAGTGCGATCTACTGGTCAAGCTGCCGATGGCGGGGAGTGTGGAGAGCCTCAACGTTTCAGTGGCTGGCGGTATCTCTCTCTATGAAGCAGTTCGGCAGCGTGGTAACGTTTGAAATCAGCCCAAACAGGCTGTCTTGTTTGGGTGAAATTGGAAGCCCGTTCATTTTTAGGAGATTGTTGTGATCAGAAGATTTTCCCACTTGACTCTGCTAACTGCCATGCTCACTCTGCCAGTTCATGCCGATACGGTGCTTGGTCTGACAGCGGATGTGGATTTCTGGAATATGGACTCATCCGGTTCCTTCGCGGATAACAGTGATTTACAGTCTTTCGATCTCGATACAGAACGTACTGCAGTCCTCTCACTGGCTTTTGAACACCCACTACCGCTGGTTCCCAATTTCAAAATCAGGACCCATGATCTGTCTTCATCAGGTGATGAACGGCTCTCAGAGAACTTTAGCTATTCAGGTGTCGATTTCTTATCGGGAGTCAATGTAAATGTGGATTTCGATGCCCAGAATACCGATTTTATTTTCTACTACGAGATATTTGATAACGACACGGTCTCCCTGGATCTGGGATTGAATGTCAAATACATCGATGGTGAGATTGAGGTTGAGAGCAGTGGGATCAGTGCGAAAGAGAGCTTCGATGGTTATGTACCCATGCTCTATGGCGCCGTGCAGTTTGGTCTTCCCACTACCCGGCTTTCACTCTACGGCGATCTCAATCTGTTGAGCGTTGGGGACCATACCCTGCAAGATTACCAGGCTGGGATTGCTTTTAACCTTGTTGAGAGTCTGGCGGTCGATATCAAACTCAAAGGTGGCTATCGGCGACTCTCCCTGGAGCTTGACGATCTGGACGGGATCTACACCGACTGGGATTTTAATGGTGCATTTCTTGGTCTTGAAGCCGATTTCTGATTTGATGCTGTTATTGAGTGCTTCTAGCCAGTAATCAGGTAGGGTGCAGCAGGCTGCACCCTACATCAACAATCATCTAAGTATCTACCAACATATTCCCGAATAGTGCATGAATCTCTATCGATTGACAGCTGGCACCACTAATGTTGTTTTTTTCGACGATATTTCCAGTAACATGCTTCATTAAGTGAATACCGGAAAAATGCTCGCCTAGAATCGTATTTTTACCAATATAGTTATTACAACTGGCGAAGTCATATTGATTGCAATGCTGACGCTTGGCAACACCGACTAATATTCCAAAGTAATGGAACCTGTCATTCACCCCGCGATTATTGTTTTCAATTAAATTACCGGAAATGCTCGACTCGTAGGCAGCTCGCACTAGTTTAATACCATCGCCCCAATTGCACTCGATGTGATTGCTCTCCACCCTTGTATAGGCTGCATTATCCAAACTGACCCCAGGTAATTTAGCTTTGGAACTGCCATCATCCATCAAGCCCATTTCACTCACATAGTCAGCGCCTAGCTCAGCTGCATGCTGTATTCCTCTCCAGCCATTGTTGAAAATATGACAGTTTTGAATACTGCAGCCCCATGCACCATTATCAATGGTGATTCCTTCACAGTCATTATGTGCAATAACACAATTAATGACTCTTAGATAGGCAACGCCATCAGTGGTAATGCCCATTTTTCTATTGTGGCTGAATACGCAGTCAATTATATCTGTACGATAGGGTGAAGGATCATCAACGGCAAAAGGTGCAAAATTACCAATAGTGTGATGTGTATATTCCAGCTGGCCAGAAAAGTCCAAGGGGTCAATATCATCAGGCAGTTTTAAATCGGTTAAAAAAATACCACTTTGTTGGCAGTATTCTGCAGTACAGTTTGTCATTAGGGTTTCGTTAACATCACGAATAAACATAAACCCAACGAGTCCGGCGTAATGCACTCGGCAATTAATGATCTTCGTTTGATAGACTTGATCCGCTAATAATATGCCTACGGCCCTCGGTGAAATAATATCAACGTTTTCTAATTGCAGTGCCCGGGTATGACTGGCGAATAGTGCGGCACAGAATCTATTGTCGCCTTGGTGGTAAAGCCTAATATTATGGATTTCCACTTGGTCTAATTTATTTCCAGCAGTACCTTGAATGCTTATCCCGTATTCACAATCTTTAAAAACCAACTCGGTTCGTCCATCAATTCCTTTCAAACAAATCCCTTGAGTTATATTTAAGGAGTTTTCTAAAATCAGCTCTCCCGCAGGTAAATGTATTTCACCTCCATTGTTTTTCAGTGACTTATTTGCACTAACAAGGGTGTTTTCAGTAAAGTCGTTCTCAGCTATTACAATGATGGTTTGTCTGCGTTTCCCAAATTGCTTTTGCTGATTGGTATAATTAATGGGGGTTGGGTGATTATAAAGTCTATCCGCATATTCCATGCGTTCAAATAATGCCCATTCTGGCTGAGCCAACACAAGCTTTGATGTTGAAAGCTTTGATGATAAAAGCTTGGAAGATATTCGATGTTTTATGATGATTGGCCTTAACATCCTGTGTCGATTTCCATGGCATACAGCAGTGAACTGCCATTTATAGTAACGAAATAGGTAAGGGTTATATAGGACTAATACGATTGCGCTATATAAGGCCATGTATTTATTAGTAATATCAGTATTATGACCCCCGCATGCTCAGATAAAGAAAGAAAATCCTCATCAACTCATATCGAAGGTGTGGTATTTCATTGAAATGCCGGTTATGAATCAGATCATCAAACCGTTTTAGGCACATAAGTTGCGGATTCTCTGGCAAATAGGTAGAATCCGCCGCTTCCCGGTGCCCGACAGCCCGCTGGTTTCCGCAAAATAGTGGTTGCCATGCGAGCGGGCCGGGCATCACTCCTTGCCTTACTGCCTGTGCAGAAGGCTGCCTAACCCGAAAGGAGAGACAATGAGGCACTATGAAGTCGTGTTCCTGGTCCATCCGGATCAGAGTGAACAGGTACCAGCTATGATCGAGCGTTACCGCTCGGGTATCGAAGCCAAAAGCGGAGCTATACACCGCTTGGAAGATTGGGGACGTCGCCAGCTGGCCTATCCCATCAATAAAATCCACAAGGCACACTATGTGCTGATGAACATCGAATGCGATAGCGAGGCACTGTCCGAACTGGAGAGCGCTTTCCGTTTTAATGATGCTGTGATTCGCAATCTGATTATCCGTCGTGACGAGTCTATCTCTGAGGTCTCACAACTGGCCAAGTCTCAGGAAGAGGAAGAGAGAGATAACTCATCCTCACGCAGCTACAGTAACGAGAGTGATACTGTCGATGAGGGTACGGATACAGTAGGCGAAGAGGTCAATGCTGTCGAAATGGCAGATGAAGCCAAATCGTCGTCTGACGAAGATTAATCGATTGGATTGAGATAGGAGTTAGATATGGCACGTTTTTTTCGTCGTAAGAAATACTGCCGCTTTACCGCGGAAGGTATCACTGAGATCGATTACAAGGATTTAAATCTTCTCAAGGCCTACGTCAGTGAAAGCGGCAAGATTGTCCCTAGTCGCATCACGGGCACTAAGGCAAAGTATCAACGTCAGCTGGCAACCGCTATCAAGCGTGCCCGTTACCTGGCGTTGTTGCCTTACACAGATCAGCATTAAGAGGGGTTTTCACCTGCCGGGTAGCGGAGAATGAAGGCATTGGCATCGTTTGTGATGCGTGGTCCATCTCAATCAGCGATGGCAACCACGGTCCTGACTATGTTGTCTCTGATTTTTCCATTCGTCGGTATCCTCGGTAGCGCCTGTGTGGGATTGGTTTTCCTGCGTCAGGGAATCAAGGCTGGGAGTAAAACACTACTGCTATCAACCCTGGCTGCGGCCCTGTTGATGGGGGTGATTTTTAATAATCCCCTGCCTGCACTGGGTCTCTTGCTTGTGCTTTGGATACCGGTCGGATTGCTCAGTATCGTGTTGCGAAATACACGCTCACTGTCCTTGACGACTCAGGTAGGTATTGGATTTGGCCTATTGGCTGTGGTGGTGCAGTACATCAGCTTGGGACAACCGGCAGAGTTCTGGCGGGGGTACCTGCAACCGATGGGACAGCGCTTTGTTGACGCTGGTCTGTTTGATCAGGCTCAGAGTCTACAAGTGATTGAGCAGTTGTCGACGGTGATGTGCGGTGCAGTAGCAGTAGTGTTTCTACTGCAATTGGTTTGCAGCCTTTATCTGGCTCGCTGGTGGCAGGCAACGCTATATAACCCTGGTGGGTTTGCCATTGAATACCATCAATTGCGGGTGCATTGGGTGGTGGGTTTGATAGGTGCCTCAGCTATGTTGCTTATGCTGATGCCGGATGAGATTGCCCCTGCCGCCCTTAACTGCTTGGGTGCGGTTGTTTTGGGAGTGCTTTTTCTGCAAGGACTTGCAGTGGCACATGGCGTTTTCAAGGGAATGAAATCCGCACAGCTCTGGTTGGTGTTGACCTATTTATTGCTGATTGTGTTCATGCCACAGATGGTAATGCTGTTGACCAGCATCGGTCTGATGGATGTTTGGATAAATTTTCGAGCCCGCTTTAAAAATATGCAGAGTGGGTAAGAGGGTGTTGCAGATCTACTCCCATTGAAGGATTAGAACTGCAAACGAACGATTTGACCTATATAAAGGTGGTTACAATGGAAATTATTCTATTGCAGAAAGTGGATAACCTGGGTGATCTGGGTGAAAAGGTAAACGTAAAGAGCGGTTTTGGCCGTAACTTTCTGATCCCTTCCGGCAGAGCTGTTCCGGCTACTGAAGAGAATCTGAAAGCTTTCGAAGCGCGACGCGCTGAGCTGGAGAAAGAGGCTGCTGAGAAGCTGAAAGCGGCCGAGTCTCGTAAAACCAAATTGGATGGAATGACTATCTCGATAACCTGTAAAGCGGGTGATGAGGGTCGTCTGTTTGGCTCTGTGGGTACTGCAGATATCTCGAAGGCTGTTTCTGCAAAAGGTGTGGAATTAGCCAAGAAAGAGGTAATGTTGCCCAATGGACCTTTCCGGGTCGCCGGTGAGTATGATGTAGACCTGCATCTGCATGCAGATGTTGATGTCAGCGTTAAGCTGACCATCGTACCGGAAGCTTAGAAAGCAGTTCGCTGCTCAATAGTTTCTATCTGGAAACACATCTCTCCTTTTGGCGCCTGATCATTCAGGCTCTAAAAGGAGACTGGGTGTGCCTGTCATAGAGCAGCCTTGGTTTCAACTGATTATCTCTAATAGACCAAAAGTTTTTATTTGCGGCTATTAGCAGTGATTGGCGTTCATTTGCAGCCAATGTTTGCAGTCGTTTCGATGATGTGACAGTACAAACTCCTTCACTCTACTTCTTTTCTCACCTCCCTCAATACCGTATGCTAGCGGATCACTCCGGCAATTCCGATTTACCTCATTCGCAGACTACGTTTGATGTCAGAAACCGCCTATCCTGAAGAGATTCCCGCCTACCCGGACTTGGAAACCAAGGCAATCAAGGTACCGCCGCATTCAATACAGGCTGAGCAGTCGGTATTGGGTGGGCTGATGCTGGATAATAGCAGCTGGGACAAGATTGCCGATTTAGTCGTGGAGGGGGATTTCTACCGCAAGGAGCACCGTTTGATTTTCAACGCAGTCGCCGCCCAGGCAGATGAAAATCAACCATTTGATGTAGTGACCCTGGCAGAGCACCTGGAACGCAAAGAAACACTTGAGGATGGTGGTGGATTACCCTATCTAGTGAAGCTGGCTGAGGAGACTCCAAGCGCTGCAAATATTAAATCCTATGCGGGGATAGTGCGTGAGTACTCAGTGATGCGCCAGCTGATCTCTGTCGGCACAGATATTTGCGATAACGCCTTTCATCCTCAAGGAAGAAAGGCAAAAGAGCTGCTTGATGTGGCTGAGAGACAGGTCTTCGAGATTGCTGAGCAGACCAGCAAGGGCAAGGGTGGATTTGCTCCCATCAAGTCGTTGTTAACCCAGGCGGTCGACCGTATTGAGACCCTGTTTCAACAGGACGAACCCATCACCGGTGTCAGTACCGGCTTCACCGATTTTGATCAAATGACTTCAGGTCTACAGCATGCAGATCTGGTGATTGTTGCCGGACGTCCATCAATGGGTAAGACCACCTTTGCGATGAACATTGCAGAGAATGTGGCCATTCAGGGCGGCAAGCCGGTAGCTGTATTCAGTATGGAAATGCCCGGAGACTCATTGGCGATGCGTATGATGTCCTCCCTGGGCCGCATTGATCAGCTCCGCGTGCGTACCGGTAAACTTGAGGATGATGAGTGGCCCAGGCTCTCATCTGCCGTCAGTATGCTGGCGGAGACCCGACTCTTCATCGATGACACACCGGCACTCTCACCAACGGAAGTGCGGGCACGCGCCCGTCGTCTCAAGCGTGAGCACAACGACCTTGGATTGATTGTTATCGACTATTTACAGTTGATGCAGGCCCCGGGAGAGGGGGATAACCGTACCAATGAGATATCGGCGATCTCCCGTTCTCTGAAGGCCTTGGCAAAGGAGCTGGATGTGCCGGTCATTGCCCTGTCCCAGCTTAATCGAAGTCTGGAATCACGCACCAATAAACGCCCCATCATGTCGGATCTGCGCGAGTCAGGCGCCATCGAGCAGGATGCGGATCTGATCGTGTTCATCTATCGCGACGAGGTCTACAACGAAGACAGTCCTGAAAAGGGCATCGCAGAGATCATTATCGGAAAACAGCGTAACGGACCCATCGGCACGACGCGTCTGACCTTTTTGGGTAAGTATACGAAGTTCGAGAATTACACCGACAACATCTATGGTGATGAGGGCTATTGATGGGGTATGCCCCGCAGGCCAGGATCGACCATGCTGCACTTCGCCACAATCTGAAGTGTGCCCGAAAGGCAGCGCAAGGCCGCAAGATATGGGCTGTCATTAAGGCTGATGGGTATGGACACGGTATGTTGCGTGTGGCCCGTACTCTTAATGAGGCAGACGGTTTTGCGGTTGCCCGGCTCGATGAGGCGATGCGCTTGCGAGAGGCGGGAATTACGCACCCGATTCTTGTGATGGGCGGTTGTTACACCCAGGCTGACCTGCACACTGCCTCCGATGCCGGATTAGAGCTTGCCCTGCATGATGCACAACAGCTGCGCCTGTTACAGGAGATGGAATCGTCTAAACAGCCAATGACGATCTGGCTCAAGGTCGATACCGGTATGTGCAGGTTGGGATTCCATCATGACGCTATCCACAGTACTGCAGCGTCGCTGAAAAAATGTCCCGCTGTTGCCCAACTCAACTTGATGACCCATCTGGCGAATGCTGATGATCTCAATGATCCAGCAACTCAAGTGCAATGTGAACTGTTTGAGCGTATTGAACATACTGGTTTCAGTCGCTGTTCCATTGCTAACTCCGCAGGTCTGTTAGGATGGCCTGCCTCTCTTTCTGATTGGGTGCGCCCAGGCATTATGCTGTATGGGGTTTCACCGTTTTCCGACACCCATGCCAGTGACCAGGGATTAGTTCCGGTAATGACTTTGCATAGTCGCGTTATCGCTGTGAGGCATTGTCGTAATGGTGAAAAAGTGGGCTATGGCGGGACCTACACCTGTCCGGAAGCGATGACGGTGGCAGTGATTGCAATAGGATATGGTGATGGTTATCCCCGCCATGCCCCTACCGGTACTCCGGTCTTGGTGGGTGGACAGCGATTACCGCTGATAGGTCGCGTATCGATGGATATGATCTGTGTCGATGCACGCATTTTACCCACAGTACAGGTGGGAGATGATGTTGTGTTATGGGGTGAGGGTTTGCCGGTTGAAGAGATTGCCGAGCGGGCCGGAACCATTGCCTATGAGTTGCTATGCGGGGTTAAGCAGCGAGTAGCATTTGTCGATCAGAATGAAGACGGGGAGGGATAATGGCTCAAGGCAATAAGAAACAGGCCAAATCGCACTATGTCTGTCGTGCCTGTGGTGCCAGTTTTCCCAAATGGGCCGGACAATGCTCTGAATGCCACGCCTGGAATGCCCTCGAGGAAGACCTGATATCGTCCAATGCTGGGACAAGTCGATTTGCCGGGTATACAGGAGAGACCATTCCCCAGGTCCTGGCATTGACTGAAGTAGAGAGCGAGCAGGAGGCGCGTTCACCCACCGGTAGTCCGGAACTAGACAGGGTATTGGGTGGCGGGCTTGTTGAGGGTTCAGTGGTGTTGATCGGCGGCGATCCTGGTATAGGCAAGTCGACCTTATTGATTCAGACTCTCGCACGCCTCTCTATGAAGCTGGCTACGCTCTATGTTTCCGGAGAGGAGTCTCCCCGGCAGATATCGTTACGGGCAACGCGCCTGGGGCTGCCTGCTGAGAAGCTGCAGCTGTTGCCGGAAACCTGTGTTGAACGGATTATCGCTATCGCAGAACGGGAACGCCCAAATGTGATGGTTGTAGACTCGATACAGACTATGTACACCGAGCTGTTACAGTCAGCCCCGGGTTCTGTTTCGCAAGTACGTGAAGCGACGGCACAACTGGTGCATTTCGCAAAGCGTAGCGGAACGGCTGTGTTTCTGGTCGGACATGTCACCAAAGAGGGTAGTCTGGCTGGTCCACGGGTATTGGAGCATATGGTTGATTGCGTGCTCTATTTCGAAGGCGAAGCCGGCAGCCAATTCCGACTCATTCGTACCATCAAGAACCGCTTCGGTGCAGTCAATGAGCTGGGTGTCTTCGCTATGACCGACAAGGGCCTGAAAGAGGTCAGTAATCCTTCAGCCATCTTTCTGTCCCGCCAGGCAGAAACAGTCCCAGGGAGCATTATTCTTGTCACTCGAGAAGGTACCCGTCCTTTATTGGTGGAAGTGCAGGCCTTGGTTGATGAGAGCCCGCTGGCCAATCCCCGTCGTGTAACCCTCGGTTTAGAGCAGAATCGTCTCTCTATGCTGTTGGCCGTACTTCATCGCCATGGTGGTATCGGCATGTTTGATCAGGATGTCTATGTCAATGTGGTAGGTGGTGTCCGTATCACTGAAACAGCTTCCGACCTGGCCGTATTGATGGCAGCCCTCTCAAGTTTTCGTGACCGCCCCCTTGATCATGGTTTGGTGGTATTTGGAGAAGTTGGACTGACAGGTGAGATCAGACCGGTACCCAATGGCCAGGAACGCCTGCGTGAAGCGGCTAAACATGGTTTCAAGCGAGCCATTGTACCCAAGGGGAACCTGCCAAAGCAGCGCATCGAGGGTATTCAAGTGACCGGAGTGGATAATTTATCGGATGTGCTTGAGATTTATTAACATTTTCAGATGCATGGGTTACCCTTACTCATTACTACCCCTGTAGCTCACACAGCCAATGCCATCACTGACAGACAAAAAGATCCTATTAGGGATCACCGGCGGAATAGCCGCCTACAAAAGCGCGGTTTTGCTGCGTGCACTGCAAAACGCTGGGGCTGATGTACGGGTGGTTATGACACAGGCTGCTCAGGCTTTTGTGACGCCACTGACATTTCAAGCCCTTTCAGGCCATGCGGTCTACACTGAGTTGCTGGATTCCGCCCAGGAAGCGGCAATGGATCATATCTCACTCGCACGCTGGGCTGATTTGGTGTTGGTTGCACCAGCGACTGCTGATTTTATGGCCCGTGCTGCTTCAGGACATGCCAATGATTTGCTGACAACGATATGTTTAGCAACGGCCTCTCCAATTGCTTTGGCGCCGGCCATGAATCAACAGATGTGGTTCAATCAGGCGACACAGGATAATCTGCGGAGACTGACTCAACGAGGTTACTATTGTTGGGGACCGGATGAGGGGGTACAGGCCTGTGGTGAAACCGGACCAGGCCGTATGATTGAGCCTGAGATGTTGCTTCAGCAGGTAGAGACATTTTTTTGCCCGGGAGAATTGGAGGGCGTCAATATTCTGATGACCGCCGGGTCCACCAGAGAGCCGATTGATCCGGTTCGTTTCGTGGGCAATCGTAGCTCAGGCAAAATGGGATTCGCACTTGCTGAGTCATTACATGGTTTAGGGGCCGCTGTAACACTCATCAGCGGTCCGGTATCCCTCTCCGCACCTATCGGGATCCTGTGTAGCAGGGTAGAAACGGCTGATGAAATGCGCTCAGCGGTGCTGGAGCATGTGGAAAACAGCGATATCTTTATCGGTGTTGCAGCTGTAGCTGATTATCGTCCGCGAAATTACACTGGCGAGAAAATCAAGAAAAATAACGAGATACTGACTCTGGAACTTGTGAGGAATCCCGATATACTCGCAGAAGTGGCAGCTAGGGATAAGCCGCCGTTTACTGTAGGCTTTGCTGCTGAGACGGAACAAGTGGAGCACTACGCCGAGGAAAAACGCAGGACTAAGGGATTGGATATGATCGCAGCCAACCGGGTTGGTATGGATGAGGGTGGGTTTGAATCTGATAGCAATGCACTCATTCTATTATGGCAAGATGGCAGAGAAGTACTGCCGATGATGACCAAAGCTCAATTAGCACAACAACTCGCCGGGAGGATTGCAGAGCGATATCATGCAAGAACTTGAAGTAAAAATAATTGATCGGCGCCTCGGAGATGCCTTTCCTCTTCCTTCTTATGCAACCCAGGGATCGGCAGGGCTCGATTTGCGGGCTATGCTCAAGGAATCCATTGACCTGAAGCCCGGTCAGACAGAGCTGATACCGACCGGTATGGCAATACATATTGAAAACCCAGGCTTGGCTGCGATGATCCTGCCCCGTTCCGGGCTTGGCCATAAACATGGTATTGTGCTCGGTAATTTAGTGGGCCTGATCGATTCGGACTATCAGGGTGAGTTGTTTGTCTCATGTTGGAACCGGGGTGAATCCATATTTCGTGTCGAAATTGGTGAGCGAATCGCACAGTTGGTTTTGGTGCCTGTTGTCCAAGCTGATTTTAAGATCGTCGATGAATTTGACCTGAGCCATCGTGGCAGTGGGAGTTTTGGTCACTCTGGTCGACATTGAAAATAATATTAAGATTGCTGAAAAATTAACCAGGGATAACTATGGGATTCACGAAAAAAACTGGTGAACAGAAAATCCAGCAGGGTAGTGGTCGTAGTATCCGTGGTTACTGGACGATCGGTGTGATAGGACTGTTGGTTTTAACAGCTGCAGTTTGGTCGTATCTCTTTTATCAAAATCAGCTTACCACTCAAGCACAACAAAAAAAGCAGACAAAGGCTATATCACAGGCACTGGCAGTATCCATTACGACAGTTTTAAAGCAGCGTATGGAGCTGATTCAGGGGCTTGCCCATCAACCTGCTTTGGCAGAGCTGATTGATCAAGAGGATGCACAGGATTTACAGGTCGAGCAGGCTCGGCTTACACGACTTGTTCCTGATGTGATGCGGATACGATTACTGCGCAAGGGTTTTGAGCAGCCGGACACTGATGCAAAACCCCATATGGGTTATGCCTCACTGCAGTTGCTGCGACAAGCTGAAGAGAGCGAAACAGTACTACCTGCAGAGATGCATCAATTCGGTACGGCCCATCAGCATATCGCGATTGCAAGCAGCATACCTTCCGTCAATGGTGTAGGTGTTAGTGGGGTACTACATGCTGCATATCCGACCGACACACTGTTGAAATTACTGGATGGTATTGAGGATTATGCCGGGCGTGTTGAACTGCAACAAGTCTTCGCCGGTAAGGAACCGTTCGCGTTGGCAGGCAAGGGGGCAAAAATTGTAGCTGGCAATCGACCCGATGGCGTGATACCTCTTGAAGGTTCTATCTGGCAGATTGCTTACTGGGGGGGTACAGGCATTCAGGCTGATTTAATCGATAGCCTGATGCTTATTGTACCGGGGGTGTTGTTCTTTCTATTCACTGCACTGTTGCTATTTCGACTATCACAACGAATGACGAACGCCCTCAAACGTGATCAACACAACATTCTTTCACTGATGGAATCGCTGGTGGTTGGTCGTCCTCCCAAACCCCAGCCAGCACAATTGAGTGATTTGCAACCTACGCTGGATGTTTTGGAACACCAAGTAAGGGAATATCGATCCAACCAAGCTGAAAAGGTCAAGGCCAAGCGCTCTGCATCTGATATTTCAGGTATGGAGATTAGCGATATGGTCGTTCAGGATGAGGGAGCATCTATCGTAGTGGATGAGATGGTTGATATACCCTCATCGATCTTTCGTGCCTATGATATTCGCGGTGTTGTGGGAGATACCATAACGGAAGAAATTGTAACGCTGCTTGGGCAAGGTATCGGCAGTGAGGTCTATGAGAAGGGCTACCAATCAGTTGTAGTGGCCCGAGACACTCGTATGTCCAGCGATAGTTTACAGAGTGCGCTGATCCAGGGACTCCAGGCCAGTGGACGGGATGTGATCGATCTCGGCATGGTACCGACCCCCTTACTCAATTATGCCGTACATGAGTTGGATGCTGAGTGCGGTGTGATGGTGACCGGTAGTCATAACCCTTCACAGTATAATGGGTTAAAATTGGTCGTCGGTCGTGAGAGTCCCACGCAGGAAGATATTCAGGATTTGCGGCGCCTTATCGATGCAGGGCAACTGCTTCAGGGAGAAGGCTCTTTTGATTCTCAGGAGATCGAAAACGACTATATAGAACGGGTCATATCAGACGTCCGTCTCGGTCAACCGCTTAAGATCGTAGTTGATTGTGGAAATGGGGCCGCGTCTGCAGTTGCACCTGAGCTCTATCGACAATTAGGCTGTGAAGTGGTCGAACTCTACTGTACGGCCGATGGCACTTTTCCCAATCACCATCCCGATCCGGGCGACCCGAAAAACATGCGTGACCTGCAAAAGGCCGTGATTGATCACCAGGCTGCACTGGGGCTGGCCTTTGATGGCGATGGCGACCGTCTCGGTGTTGTAGACTCTTCGGGCAAGCTGATCTGGCCGGACCGCCTATTGATGTATCTGGCCATCGATATTCTGGCAAGGGAACCCGGTGGCGATATCATTTATGATGTCAAATGCAGTCGACATCTTGCTAACATCGTACTCTCCAATGGCGGTCGTCCACTGATGTGGAAGAGTGGCCACTCCATGTTAAAAGCGAAGATGAAAGAGACCCATGCGCTCCTTGCAGGTGAGTTCAGTGGGCATATCCTGTTTTCTGAACGGTGGTATGGATTTGATGACGGTATCTATGCCGGAGCACGTTTATTAGAGATCCTCTCATTAGACTATCGCACCAGCGCCGAGGTTTTTGCTGAACTGCCTGAGAGCTTATCCACTCCGGAGTATGTTTTGCAACTGGAGGAAGGTCAACCTCAGAAAGTGATGGGTGTCATCGATAAATTACCTGAAATACCCGGCGCTCGTCTGGTTAAAATAGATGGACTTCGGGCAGAATTTGAACAAGGTTGGGGATTGGTGCGTGCTTCAAACACGACACCTTCGCTTCTATTTCGCTTTGAGGCAGATAGCGAAGCGGGTTTGGAGCAAGTCCAGTCGATCTTTCGTGATATGCTGACCAAAGTTGACCCGGCTCTCCAACCACCGTTCTAAAAACAATCTGATAGATTATTTTATCCTCTATAGCTGCTGTTAAATGCCACTGAGATGAGTTTATCCACAGAACAAGCGCAGAATGTCGCTCATGTATTAACTTCCGCTTTACCCTATATTCAGCGTTTTACCGGTAAAACGCTGGTTATAAAATATGGTGGTAACGCGATGGTCGATGACACGTTGAAAAACAGTTTTGCCATGGATATCGTGTTGATGAAGCTGGTGGGAATCAATCCTGTGATTGTTCATGGCGGTGGCCCACAGATTGGTAATTTGCTACAAAGATTGGGGAAGAGTTCAGAATTCATAGAGGGAATGCGGGTTACTGACAGTGAGACCATGGATGTAGTGGAGATGGTATTGGGTGGCTTGGTCAATAAGGACATTGTAAACCTGATTAATCGAGCTGGTGGATCAGCCGTGGGATTGACTGGAAAGGATGGTGACCTGATTCATGCCAGAAAGATGGTCATCAGCCGCAGAGGTCCTGAGCTTGATGAACCTGAGATTATCGATATTGGTCATGTGGGAGAGGTTGAGAGTATCGATGTCAGTGTCGTGGATATGTTGGTGCATGGTGACTTTATTCCGGTCATTGCACCGATCGGTGTAGGCAATGATGGACACTCCTACAATATCAATGCTGACCTGGTTGCCGGCAAAGTAGCTGAAGTCATGCAAGCGGAGAAACTTATTCTTCTGACCAATACCCGTGGACTGTTGGATAAGGATGGTGGGTTGCTGACTGGATTGTCTGCTGAACGTGTTGACGAGTTGATTGCCGACGGAACTATCCATGGAGGTATGTTGCCCAAGATTTCTACTGCACTGGAGGCGGTGAAAACGGGTGTCGGTACCTCGCACATTATTGATGGGCGCGTCCCTCATGCAGTTCTTCTGGAGCTCTTCACGGATGAAGGCGTAGGCACCCTGATACGGCGACGCTGATGGATCGTGTTAAGACGCCACGCCGGCAGCTGATTCTCGAAGCACTGGCCCGGGAGTTGGAACAAAACCCCGGCAGTCGGATTACCACGGCATCGCTTGGAAGGGCGGTCGGTGTGTCTGAAGCTGCCCTCTATCGGCACTTTGCCAGTAAGGCGAAGATGTTTGAAGGGTTAATTGATTTTGCCGAAGAGAGTGTCTTTGCCCGAGTCAATCAGATTCTCTTGGAGCAAACTAAAGCCGAATCCCGTTGTGCGCAGCTGCTTTATCTACTATTGGCCTTTTCTGAACGTAATCCTGGCATTACCCGTGTGTTGCTGGGAGATGCACTGGTCGGTGAGACGGAACGCCTGCTGGTACGTGTAGGACAGTTTTTTGATCGGGTGGAAACCCAACTCAAGCAGATTTTGAGAGAGGCGGAAATGCGTCAGGAGATCACTCATTCAAGTGATATCGCCGTCTCAGCCAATCTGATGATTAGTTTGGCAGAAGGGTTGATGCACCAGTATCTGCGAAGCCGTTTTAAGATCTCTCCATTGCAACAATGGGATGCACAATGGCAGCTACTGTCGATGAGTTTATTCTCCAATAAGATACCGACTCATCCTGAGAATTAGTATCTATCTCACTTATGGGAGGGAAGACTGAGGTTGATACTGTGCTAGGGCCGCCCTGAACCCCTGCTTTATCCGTTTCACATCAGCATGGTTATTACAGATTCTCTCCTGAATAGACACTATCTTGCACTGCAGATCCATAAAAATCACAGTATTGCCTCTCTTCGGATCAAGAATTCGGGAGACTGAGATGCTGATATCATTGTCCTCGATCGGCTCCCCGGTAATAACGATGTCGTCACCTTCCATTTTGATCGGGGTGGTACTGTTGTTTTTAAGGTAGCTTTTGGCCAGTTGCCATGGCCCTTCACAGTCAGAACTGCCATCGCAATGATAGACATTCTGCAGGGCATTGTTGAACGACTCCTTGGCTTCAGAAACCGGATCGTTGGTTTGGGTCAGTTTTTTCAATTCACGGAAGCGCTTTTGATCTCTGGCAAAGGCCTGACGAATCCGGTTCTTATCATGTTCCCGGTCGATAATGGAACGATAGGCATCTCTGAGGGCCTGGCGTTTCGTCTCGATATCACGTAGCGTCTTTGCACTGACAGGGCGACCGCTCAACTCTCTTTCTGCTGCATGCTGCTGCATTGCTTCAAGTGTTGTCTTGAGACGTTTGATATTCGATTGTGTAACACGTATGGTGGTGTCTACGGACATAATCTGGCCATTACGGGTCATCAGGATATCGTCCTCTGTCCTGAAAGTGCGTAACAAAACCCTGTCCTGGGCCTGTTGTTTATCGATTAGTTTCTGTTGCTCTTGGCGCAACCTCTCCTGTTCTGCTTCTTGTTGAAGCTGCTCTGCACTCTTGGCGGCATCCACCTGTCTGACAGTAATACCATGCTCATCCAGGTGAGTGCGGGCCCGGTGGGTATCTGTGGGTGGAAGGGTTTGCGTATAATGTGTTTGACCCTTGTCATCTACCCACTTGTAGAGTTTGCCCGCATGGCTAGACAATGGATACTGGAGTATGAGGATTGTTAAAATAATGATTCTCAGACGCATACCGGTGGAATTCTCTGTTTTCAAGTCGAATGGTACCAGAGATCAATTATACTTCGTGGCTCACATCATAAGATAGCTGGTTTGTGGAACAGTTCACCCTTTTTATAATTTCTCTCCTGGCGAACCTCTTTTCCGCTTTCTCAGGCGGTGGTGCCGGATTGGTACAACTGCCGGTATTGATCTTCCTTGGCCTGCCTTTTGGTATTGCTCTGGCTACTCACAAGGTTGCCTCTGTTGCACTGGGTGTGGGGGCCACCATTCGCCACTTGCGTGAAGGAGGATTGGAGCGCCAATTTGTAATTTTCATGCTGGTAACAGGACTACCCGGTGTAGTGCTTGGTGCTAGTCTGATATTACAAGTACCTGATAGATATGCAGAAATAGCCTTGGGTGTGCTTACGCTCGGGCTCAGTGTCTATTCCTATCTGAGTCCCAGGCTGGGGCAGGAGTATCATCCCATTAATCGAGATGGTAGTGGGTTTTTAGTGGGTGGTATAGGGCTGTTTCTGATCGGGATACTGAACGGTTCTCTTACATCAGGTACCGGCCTGTTTGTCACCCTCTGGCTGGTACGTTGGTTTGGTCTCGATTATCGTCGTGCAGTCGCCCATACCCTGGTGTTGGTCGGCGTATTCTGGAATGGGAGCGGTGCTGTCACTCTGGGAATCCTGGGTGACATTCATTGGGAATGGATACCGGTATTGTTGCTGGGATCTCTAATGGGCGGTTATCTTGGGGCACATCTCTCTATTGCCAAAGGCAACAAATGGATCAAGCGTGGATTCGAAGTGGTTACCCTGTTGGTCGGGAGCAAGCTGGTATTGGGCTAGCCGACTGAGTGGACCTAGCGGATAGGGGACGACCCGGTATTACACGCCATACTTTTCCCGGTAAGCCTTGATGCGCTGCAGGGATTCACCTGTATCATCACCCGACTGCAGATACTCGATTAGCAGCTCTAGGCGTACTATGGCGCTCACAGGCATGCCGTAGTCGCTCTCTACCTCCTGGATTGCGGAACGATCACCTTGTCCCCGCTCCTGACGGTCAAGGGCGATCACAACGCCAGCTGGTATAGCCCCCTGTGACTGGATTATTTCTACCGATTCCCTCACTGAGGTGCCTGCAGAAATTACGTCATCAATAATCAATATCTTTCCTGCCAGTTCATGACCGACGATGACGCCACCCTCGCCATGGTCTTTAGCCTCTTTACGATTAAAGGCATAGGGGATATCGATGCCGTGATGATCAAAAAGTGCAGCAGCTGTAACAGCTGCCAGGGGTATACCTTTGTAGGCAGGACCGTAAAGTACATCGAAAGGGATGCCTGAGTCGACGATAGCCTGGGCGTAATAACGGCCCAGACGAGCCAGACTGGCGCCGCTGTTAAAAAGACCGGCGTTAAAGAAATAGGGACTGACTCGTCCGGATTTTAGTGTGAATTCACCGAAACGTAATACCCCTACGTCAAGGGAAAAATTGAGAAATTCGCGTTGATAATCCTGCATAATCCGATACCTAGTAAAGTGATCCCTGCATTGTAACCTGTCTAGCACATAGATGCCGCAGTTGACCGCTGATCTCTAGCGTAAGGTGAGAGATACCGAATCAAATAGTGTCTCTTATCCGCACCCATTGAGTGAGTCCCGAAACACACCATGAATTTTTGAAAATCCATGCTCCACTACGGGTTCTAGGTTGAAGATAGATAGAGGACTTGGCTCCATTAGATGCTTATAATGCGGCGACATTTTTTCATTTTGAGGTGTATGTGTATTTAACCAGCAGGTCATCCGACTGGTTCAAAGCCCTGGCAGTCTATTGGCAGCCAGGACTGCGCAGTATGCTTTTTCTGGGTTTTTCTGCAGGTCTGCCCCTGTTATTGGTTTTCGGTACGCTTTCATTTTGGTTAAGAGAAGCGGGTATCAGCCGTGCAACCATTGGTTTTCTTAGCTGGGTGGCGCTTGCCTATGCCTTCAAGTGGGTTTGGGCTCCTTTGGTTGATCGGCTGGAATTGCCTTGGCTAACCCGGAAACTGGGTCGACGCCGTGCCTGGATGCTACTGGCACAATTATCTGTAATTGTTGGGCTTTGCGGGCTGGCATTCTCAGATCCTCGGCAAAGTCTTCAATCATTTGCTTTATTGGCGCTATTGGTGGCGGTCTCCTCTGCAACCCAGGATATCGTCATCGATGCCTACCGAATTGAACGGGCGGAAGTCAGATTGCAAGGGGCAATGGCTGCCAATTACATGATTGGTTATCGACTTGCGATGATCGTTAGCGGTGGCGGTGCCTTGGGTATGGCCCAGTGGGCGAGTCCAACTGAAACCGGTTACCACCTCTCAGCCTGGATGTTTGCCTATCTGGTTATGGCATCACTGATGCTGGTCGGTGTGATAACTGTTTTCCTCATCGATGAACCCGATGTTCACCCGGATGCCGCAACGTTGGAGCAGGAGGCCGTGATAGACCGTGTTATAGAACAACAAGGTTGGTTACCAGGCAGTCTGCGTACCTTTACTGAATGGTTTTATGGTGCAGTAGTAAGTCCGTTTGCCGATTTTATTAAACGTTATAGTTGGCAGGCAGTGTTGATATTGGCGTTGATTGCCACCTATAGGATCTCAGATGTAGTGTTGGGTGTGATATCCAATGTCTTTTATGTTGATATGGGTTTCAGTAAGCGTGAGGTCGCGATCGTGGCCAATGTCCTTGGCGTGATAATGACCCTTTTAGGTGCGATTGTTGGTGGCATGTTGGTCACTCGGTTGGGAGTCATGCGTATCCTGTTGCTGGGAGGCGTGTTAGCGGCTTCAACCAATCTGCTCTTTGCCTGGCTGGCTGGAATCGGTCATAGTGTTGTGATGCTCACGCTAGTGATTTCTGCAGATAATCTCAGTGCCGGACTAGCCACATCGGCTTTCGTAGCCTATCTCTCCAGTCTGACAAACGTATCCTATTCGGCAACACAATACGCGTTGTTCAGCTCAGTGATGCTCTTACTGCCCAAATTTGTGGGTGGCTTTTCCGGTGTCATGGTGGACGGCTTGGGTTATGTAAACTTTTTTCTTATAACAGCATCTATGGGCATACCTGTTTTAATCTTGATTCTTCTTGCAATGCGTTATCTGCCCTCGAGTGGGAATCACAACCATGATTGAACAAGGCAGTTATGTGGCTGCATTTGTCGTGGGTCTGTTGGGTGGCGGACACTGTGTTGGGATGTGCGGCGGTATTGTGGGTGCGCTGACCTTTGGGCTTCCGGAACCGGTTCGCAAGCGACTAAGCAACACACTCCCTTATCAGTTGGGTTATAACCTGGGTCGAGTGACCAGTTATGTTGTGGCCGGTGGTATCATGGGTGGCCTTGGTCTGCTTTTAGCGCAGGTGGTGCCAATCTATATCGCCCAACAGATTTTATTGGCGATCGCCGGCCTGTTCATGGTCTTGCTTGGACTCTATTTAGGCGGTTGGTGGACAGGATTGGCAAGGATCGAGCGACTGGGTAATTCACTCTGGACAATGATCGAGCCCTTCGCGCGAAAACTATTACCGGTCAAGACACCTGGACAAGCTTGGGTACTCGGGCTTGTGTGGGGATGGATTCCCTGTGGACTTGTCTACAGTATGTTGGTGTGGACTGTCTCGGCCGGGAGCATAATGAAGGGGGCAGGTCTGATGCTTGCCTTTGGTCTCGGAACCCTGCCGAATCTGTTTGCGATGGGGATAGTCGCCGGTAGTCTTGCACGTTGGTTAAAGGATATACGGGTAAGACGGATTGCAGGAATTATGGTAATCCTGTTTGGTATCCTGACCATTGTGCGGGCTTTCTGAAGGACGATGTCCATTCCTGTTGTTTATTCAATTTCAGAGTCTTCCTCCCAACCCGTTTTTTCCCAACTCTATACAGATTTGAATTTTCAAGTGATGCAGTTTAAACAAATGCGTCATGCATTGGCTGAGTTAAAATGAACATCACCGGAATATGTCGTTGCGGAATTCTTCCATAGGTACGCTACAACTCAGTGGGTATGAATATCAGTAACCTGGATGTACTGCTGCTCAGTTCACAGCGACATGCACCGCAAGCAAAAGTTATCGTTTCGGTTGAGAAATCAGAACACAAGTATGTGAACAGTTGAATGGAATTTTTCCTGTACGGGCTGTTTTGACACAACCCGTACAGGCTGAAGATTTAAGGAAACTTTTCAGCACGCTTTAATCGATAAAGAAATCCTGGCTCAGCTTCGCGGTATAAAAACGGGTTTCACCTCTTGGTTGAACCTGTATCTCAAAGTTGAGTGTTTCCTGGTCGGCAATACGAAATTCACCGATGTAATAAACCGCAGGCCCTTCTTTGATTTTTCGCATTGGGATACTTATTAATTGCCCACGAATGTTGTTTGCTTTGGCCATTACCACCGCTTCTGATGGTTCACCGATAGTACCGTCGACTGATTTAATAATACTGACATTGAGCATACCGCGGTATTTGCTCCGTTGAATCCCATATTGTCTGGCAATTGAAGGTTCCAGTGAAGCGCTGGGTATTGCGTTATGATGAATTGTAAAACCTGGAATGGCAGTGCTGTTTTCCGCCCAGCCAGGAAGGGCTAATAGCATAAGGGTAAAAAAGGTAGCAACATATTTCATACAAGACATAAAAAAACTCCTCCTGATTACGATGCCGGTCTGTAAGGCCGGTCTTTGTTGTAGTCTCAGTGTAGACGATCAGAGCCAGAGGGTGAAGAGGCAGTAGAAATGGCAAAATGCTGGCTTCCTGATCATGCAACTCTTTGTATTAATAAATATTGTTAGGATTATTATTAGAGTAATTAAAAAATTTAACGCATTGCATTGTGCGTCAAATATACATGTTCATGCAAACAAATTATGCATTTAATGCGAATTACTATCATGTATCTGTCAGGTGGGAATTATATATGACAAATCTTACACAAAGATTAACAAAGCGATTTTGATTAATCGTATTCTTTGTATCCGACATGATCATAGCGCCGTAAAAAAAAACAGGCATGGCATCCATGCCGAGACTGATTCAATCAAGAGGCATTCTGTTTCACAAGCGTCGGTTTCTGTCGTTGACTGCTATGGAGTGGTCGATTGTTACTGAGTCTATTGGACATGTTGCGTAATGCAGTCAACTGTCGAGCCAGTTCGGTGTACTGTTCTTGTAATTCAAGAATACGATACTGCAGTGTATTGCGAGACTGTCCAATCTTTTGCAGATTGTTCAGTCTTTTTTCCATCATCTCTTTGTGATCTTTGATCTGCATGACCAGTGGTTCCAGGGTAGAATGCAGCCAACCATTGATCTCTTCATCAGCACGTTGGAAGATATCTCGAGCACGCTTTACAAGTGCTGAAAAGAAGCGTTTTACGACAAAATTCTGCTCCATCATTGCTGTCACAGGACTGTTACGGAAAATTTCTGCTTCTTGATGTAGTAGTTCCAGTTCCACACGATACTTTACGATGGAGAACATTTTTGGTTGCACTACGGCAAAACCGTGTTCATTCTGGAATTTACGGTAGATTGAGCGTATCAGCTTTCGGGTCTGTTCACTCTGGGTCACCACTTTGAGCATGGTTCGACGTGTCTCTTCAAACAGATTTTTCATCGAGCCTTTCATGCCGCTGGTCGTCCAGCTGTTGGTCATCTCCTTTCTACAGCGATCGATAATGTCATCAAGAATATCCAGGCTGAGCGTTTCCGATAATTGCTGTGCTTGCTGTTTCAATTGCTTGCGGCTCTGCTGGAAGGTCTCTACATCACGCAGATATTGTGCCTGTTCGCTACGGGTCTTCTCCATCAGATTGTTGATGACATCGTCACTCTTATCGCTCAACTCCTCTAACTCTTCAAGCTGATATTTGGTGTCGTTGAGCTTACCCGACAACATGCTACGGCTGTTGTCCAACATCTGTCCCACATCTGAACTGACCGTATCGAGAATGATCTGCTGTTTGATATTCAGTACATCCTGACCCAGGTAGTTTTCCAGATCCAGCAGCCCACTCCTGTCGAGAAGTGCGGGCTCACTCTTGATCTTCGCCAACAATCCCTTCTGGGCAGATATCGGGAACACAGCCTTGGATTCGATGCCCAGCATTTCGGCAGTTGAGCGTTGTTGGCCCCGGATTGCATCATGGATATCCTCATGTTCACGCAGGTCATCCCACAGGGTGTCAATTTTATTCAGTACAACCATCAGTCCACGCTGACGACTGCTTTGAAATCCCTTGATGTGGTGTTGCCAGATCTCCATATCACTGCGGGTTACACCCGTGTCAGCGCCGAGTACGAACAGAACTGCTTGTGCAGCTGGCAGCATGTTCAGGGTTAATTCCGGTTCAGTGCCAAGGGCATTCAATCCGGGGGTATCTAAAATTGTCAGCCCCTTCTGCAGCATGTGATGGGGAAAACTGATCAGGGCATGACGCCATTTAGGGATCTCGATCATCTCCGGTGGTTGAGACTGATGAGGATGCAGGTCTTGGCTGTAGAGTCCAAGGTGTTTTGCCTCATCCAGGGTTACCGATTTTGTTTCAATGACTTCCCTCAAAGCAGCCTGCATCTGCTCTACAGAATCAACTTCCAGTGGGTAATGGACCCATTGTTTGGTATCGTGTCGTAATTGTGTGAGCGTGGTGTCTTGCAGACGTGTCTCGATGGGCAGGAGGCGTACATAGGCCTCATCACGCTCGTCATCATAAAAGATCTCGGTGGGGCACATGGTGGTGCGACCTGCATCAGAAGGTAGCAGGCGCCGGCCATAATCAGCAAAGAATATGGCATTGATCAGCTCTGTCTTGCCGCGGGAAAATTCAGCGACGAAGGCAATGGTCAGTTTATCGCTCTTCAGGGTGGATAAGGTATGCTCGATACGCTGCTGGATGTCCTGAGAAGACATGCCATTCTCCTCAAGCCAGGGGGCATACTCCTCTATCGTGTTGATAACATCCTTTTTCCACTGCTCGTAGGCCAGTAACTGTTCTTGAAATCTTACTTTTTCCATGCGATAGCCCCAGTCTTTTTTTTAAGCCGGAACAGACTCTTATCTGTTCATTTCAGCTGTAAATGGAATGATACGCGAGGAGAGGCGCAGGCGCCATATCCGGATGTCTCAATCTTCAAGAGGTATCGGCAGATGCTGAGGGGACTTTAACCGCACGCATTTGCTACGGGAGGCCTCTCCCGAGATCAGCTTAACGCTGGAGCGGGGTAAGCGAAAAGCCTTTGCGATGAACTTTACAAGCTGGGTATTTGCCTTACCGTCGACCGGTGGGGCAGTCAGGGTGATTTTATACTCATTCTCCCCATAGGGACCGACAAGGCTGTCTCTGGAGGCCTTGGGCTGAATACGCAGTTTCAGGATCAGGTCATCTTGTTCCCAACGAAACCAACTCACAGAAAGGGGCTGCCTGTGAGCTCCCGTAGCGGTGGCAACAGGAGCATTTTCAGTAAAATCAGACCGATCATCACCAGCATGGGTGATAGGTCGATGCCACCTGTGGGAGGAAGGAGCTTCTGAGCGGGCCTCATCACCGGGCCGGTAATGCTATAGAGCAGGGCTGACGCAGGATTATAGCTACCTGGGCTCACCCAGCTCAGAATAACTTGAATCAGAATGGCGAAAAGATAGATATTGATCACCAGTTCCACCAGTTCGGGTAAGGCCCAGACGATTGGGCCCAGTAGATTGACCGCACTGCCTGAAATCGTAAGAATCAGGATAATCTCGATCGCCTTGAGGAGCCAGGCGAGAGTGATTGATGAGAGATCAATCCCGCCAAGCCCCGGAATGATTCGACGCAGGATCTTGAGCGGTGGATTGGTTACCTTAACCAGAAACTGTGAGATGGGATTGTAAAAGTCTGCCCGCACCAGCTGCAGTATAAAGCGCAGCAGCACTGCGAGGATATAGAGTCCAAACAGGGTTTGAACCAGAAATACGAGAGGATTAGTAAGATAATTGCTATCCATGACTATTGATGCCCCAACATATCCGAGAGTTCACGTGAGCGCTCTTGAGCACCCTGCAACGCCTTGCTGAACAGCTCCCGCAGCTTTCCTTCTTCAAGAATACTCAGGGCACGTTCTGTGGTGCCTCCTCTGGATGTCACTTTTTGTCTGAGTATGGCGGGTGAGTCACTACTTTCCAGGGCCATACGCGCTGCTCCCAGGGCAGTTTGCAGTGTCAATAAGCGAGCCGTCTCTTCATCCAGTCCCATACTTCTAGCACACTCCTCAATGGTTTCCATGACCAGGAAGAAGTAGGCTGGTCCACTCCCTGAAATTGCAGTCACTGCGTCCATATGAGATTCATTCTCAACCCAGCGGGTGAGTCCAACTGCGCGTAATATGCTTTCGGCCTGGTCTCGCTGGATCTCGCTGACACCAGGTCCTGCATGCAGACCAGTAGCTCCGGACTGGATCATGGCAGGTGTGTTTGGCATGCTGCGTACCAGTGCTACCTCACCCCCAAGCCAATCCCGTAAGGGTGTCTCTTTTACCCCCGCTGCGATCGAGATTACCAATGGTTTGATTCGTTGAATGGTCTCTGCCAAACCACGGGCCACCTGTTCGAGCACTTGCGGCTTTACCGCCAAAACAACCACGTCAGCTTCGGCAATGGCCAGGTTGTTGTCTGACTCCGTGCGAATGCTACAGCGCGCTGCCAGCTGCGCCAGTTTGTCGTTGTCCGGGTCACTGACAGTGATACTGTCCTTAGCATAACCGTCGGCAATCAAGCCACTGATCAGACTGGTGGCCATATTGCCACCGCCTATGAAAGTGATATTGCTGTTATTCATACTGTTATATAGACCGGAGTTTTTTTATGTTAAGGGGTTGGGTCGTGTAAAATCATTATTGATTATACTGCCGTGGGCCGAAAATTGCGGTGCCGATTCTGACTAATGTAGCGCCTTCTTCAATAGCTGACTCAAGATCATCGGACATGCCCATGGATAGGGTATTCAATGGAACATCTTCGTTGCACAATCGATCACGCAGCCGTCGTAGCTGTTGGAAAGGGTAGTGCTGGGCTGATTTATCCTCCATTGGGGCAGGAATCGTCATCAAACCTCTCACCTGGATATTGGGCAGCGCAGTATAGGCATCCAGAAGTTCTGCCAGTTCACGTTCATTATGGCCATCCTTGCTCTTTTCACCACTGGTATTGACCTGTAGACAGATATTCAGTGGTGGAAGGTACTGTGGTCGCTGGTCACTAAGCCGGGTGGCATGCTTGAGGCTGGCGACACTGTGAACCCATTGGAAATTTTCAGCAATCTGTCGGGTCTTGTTACTCTGGATTCGACCGATGAAATGCCACTCCAGTTCGCTGTCCTTCAGTCGAGCTATCTTCGTCAAAGCTTCCTGGAGATAACTCTCGCCAAACAGGCGCTGCCCGAGATCTGCCAGCATACCTATCTCATCGGCACTCCTGGTCTTGCTCACAGCCAACAGCTGTGTGCTGCCGGGTGCTCTGTTGCAATTGGCTTCCGCTCGACGAATGCGATCCAGCACCTGATGATAAGGCTGGCGCAGGCTGTTTTTTCTCTGTTCAGTCACGCTGGATACGATTTTAATGTGGTAACGGCTAATTATTAAGACGATAACTCTAGTCAGTTGCAAGATGCGGTCAAGTTAACGCTATTTCAAGTTACTTTTTTTATCACATGCTGGTGTAAGGCACTACACTAGCTAAACTTATCCTTTTTTGGGACGATAGCTAGATAATGACCCAGGAATAAGCACGAATCCATGGATTCGGGTATTGTCAGGATCGGGAAACAGTACGAGCTTGTCTGCCGAGCGACTGGTCGATCACCTTTTGCCTTTCAAAATGGGGGAATGAATGGATATCGCTGAACTTTTGGCCTTCAGTGTCAAGCATAACGCATCAGATTTACATCTCTCTGCTGGATTACCGCCGATGATTCGCGTAGATGGCGACATCAGGCGTATTAATGTTCCCGCACTGGAGCATAAGGTGGTGCATGCCCTGGTGTATGACATCATGAATGACAAACAACGTAAGGACTTTGAGGAGTTTCTTGAGAACGACTTTTCCTTTGAAATACCCGGTCTGGCGCGGTTTCGTGTCAATGCCTTCAATCAGGCCCGTGGTGCTTCGGCTGTATTTCGTACTATTCCTTCTAAAGTATTGACGCTCGATGACCTGGGCTGTCCCTCTATTTTCAAAGAGATTGTCGACGTACCCCGTGGCATGGTTTTGGTCACTGGACCTACGGGTTCGGGTAAATCGACCACGCTGGCCGCTATGATGGATTATAAAAATGATAACGACTACTCGCATATTCTGACCATCGAAGATCCGATCGAGTTTGTCCATGCCAGCAAGAAATGCCTGATCAATCAACGTGAGGTCCATCGTGACACCTTGGGGTTCTCCGAGGCATTGCGTTCAGCATTGCGTGAAGATCCGGATATCATTCTGGTCGGTGAATTGCGTGATTTGGAGACCATTCGTCTCGCATTGACAGCTGCTGAGACTGGCCACTTGGTATTTGGTACCTTGCATACCAGTTCGGCGGCAAAGACGATCGACCGTATTATTGATGTCTTCCCCGCTGGAGAGAAGTCCATGGTGCGCTCGATGCTTTCAGAATCGCTACGATCGGTTATTGCCCAGACACTGCTGAAAAAGATCGGGGGTGGTCGAATTGCCGGTTGGGAAATAATGATTGGCACGCCTGCCATTCGTAACCTGATACGTGAAGATAAGGTCGCTCAGATGTATTCAGCCATACAGACCGGTCAGGCAGCAGGAATGCAGACCATGGACCAGGCGTTGAAGGAGCTGGTGAAAAAGGGTGTAGTGAGTCGACTGGACGCCAAGGCAAAGGCACAGAACAAGGATCAGTTCTAATCTCAATCCTGCAAGGGGGTGTATGATACGACGCATGCTGGCCCTGTATTGATTTCGTGCGCCATTTGTAAAGCTGTATAAAATTAGGTAGAGATAGTGCATTGAAATGTGAGTGAAGAGGATCGAATTATGGAACTGAATACCCTCCTGTCCATGGTGGTAAAAAATAAGGCATCTGATCTTTTCATCACTGCAGGGCGGGAACCCTCTATCAAGGTTGATGGAAAGATACATCCGGTCAATAAAGTGCCACTAACGGCCAGACAGACCAAAGCGTTGGCCTACAGCGTCATGACCGATGCACAGCAAAAGGAGTTCGATGAGACCAAGGAGTGCAACTTTGCGATCAGTGCCAAGAATATAGGTCGCTTTAGGGTCAGTAGCTTTATTCAGCGCGATGCAGTCGGCATGGTATTGCGCCGTATCGAAACAAGAATCCCCACGCTTGAATCGCTTTTCCTACCACCGATATTACAAGACCTCTCAACAACCAAACGTGGTTTGGTGATCTTTGTTGGTGCCACGGGTACCGGTAAGTCGACCTCATTGGCCGCGATGATCGGCTATCGCAACACCCGTGGTGATGGACATATCATCAGTATCGAGGATCCGATCGAGTATATGCATGATCACAACAGCTGCATCATCACGCAGCGTGAAGTCGGTATTGATACGGAATCCTATGAAGTTGCACTAAAAAACACCCTTCGTCAGGCACCGGATGTAATCCTGATCGGTGAGATACGCACTCGCAAGACAATGGAGCATGCCATTACATTTGCCGAGACCGGCCATCTTTGTCTATCTACCCTGCATGCCAATAACGCCAACCAGGCCCTGGACCGCATCATCCACTTCTTCCCGGAAGATTCACGGGAGCAGATCTTCATGGATCTATCCCTCAATCTGAAAGCGGTGGTTGCCCAACAGTTGATTCCCAAGGTCGATGGCAATGGCCGTCGGGCTGCAATAGAGGTGATGTTGAATACACCATTGGCCGCTGAGTTGATTCGTAAGGGCGAGATCCACAAACTAAAAGAGTTGATGAAGCGTTCAACAGAACACGGAATGATTACCTTTGATCAGCACCTCTTTCAGCTCTACGAAGAGGGTGTCATCAGTTATGAAAATGCCTTGGCCTATGCGGATTCTGCCAATGATGTCCGCCTGATGATCAAGTTGGGTGCCAATCAGACTGGTGACTCCCTTGTCGATGGTCTGGACGGCATTACACTGCAGGATGGCAAGCAGTGATTTTAGTTTCCTTACTGACAGACTACACAATCATGTAGGGTGCGGCGCTGCAGCACTGAACACTCACTCAGAATTCCCCATCGAGAGTGCACACGAAGAAATCGACTATCTTTCAGATTGATCCATCATGTTGATGGTGTTGCGGGCCACACCCTACAGCGCAGTTTTGCAATACAATGCCGTAGTCGGGTAAGCGGTGTCACGCGTCCTTTTCGAGATAACGCTCAGCCATTTGATACTGTTTTTCCGACTCGTTAGCAATCCCGCCTTCGTCATTTAGAATCATTTCACAATTCTTCGCCATTCTTGCCTGCATGGCGGCTTTCCAGGCAGCCTTAGCGCTGTTCTGGTCATCAGTCGCCAGGGCAGCCGCTGCTGCCGCTGCGAGAAAATGTTCCGCTTGAGCAGCCCAGTCCGCGTCACGACCACAGGCCGTATAGGATTGTGTAGCGAAAGCCTTCACGGCCTTGTAGGTATCTTCCAGTTCCATGGACGATAGCTCCGGATTAGCCGCTGCTTCGATTGCACGCATAATGCGTGGGTCCTGGCTCAAGTGGCCCACATTTGCCACAAACTGCCCCCCCAGCTCTCTTTGTTGAGCGGGCGCCAGCTGACTGATTGCTTCACGCAGATGTTGATCATTGGAGATATTGTGTGGCATGAGAGATCCCTCCCGGAAAAAACTTTCGATGACAGTTTGATACCGAAACTATAAGCATTGGTTGCAATCTGCTGTATCGGTTAACCAATACTCTTCAGTATCATAGAATTGTGTTAGCTTGCTGCTCATGATGTAGATCAGTTAATTAGTATATTCTTCTAATTGGGTGGTTTTGACTGTGTCTCGCTTTCGAGCAGGGCGATGATTGCCTGATGCTGGTTCTGATTGGCCCAATCCAGAGCTCGCTTGCCGGTAAAATCCGTCATGTCATGATTTACCGCATGTTTCAGTAACTGTTGAACGGATTCAGTGTGACCGAGTTTGGCTGCCCAGATCAGTGCGGTCCAACCATTGGTAGTTTCAACCTGATTGATAGTCGCACCTGCCTTGATCAGTATTTCGACAATTTCCGAGTGATTATTCGAGGCTGCCAGCATCAACGAAGAGTAGCCTCCCTTGTCCGTCTGATTCACATCCGCTCCTGCCTTAAGCAGACGGGATACCACTTCAGTGTGACCATTCAATGCGGCCTTCATGAGCGGTGTCCAGAAACAGGCATCCTTTACATCAATAGGAGCGCTATGCTCAAGCAATCTCGAAATGGCGGGAAGATCGCCAGTCTCTGCGGCGTAAAGGAGCGGGGAGATAGCCAGATCGGCATCTTCTTCAGCCGTCTGTTTAGAGCATGCATGCAGGCACAGCGAAAATATCAGGAGCCAGGCGTATCGATTAGTATTTGAGCATAACGTTATCATGCTCATCTATTCTCAATAGCTCAACCTGGGTCTCAATGCGGATTCGCAATTCCAGGCTATTTATCGGGTCTCTTCTTTGGATCGAGAAAAGGGTTGGGAAAGGGGGTGATGTTTGATTCCGAATCAATTTCGATGAT
This sequence comes from Candidatus Thiodiazotropha sp. (ex Codakia rugifera), assembly GCA_025656675.1. Taxonomy (GTDB): domain Bacteria; phylum Pseudomonadota; class Gammaproteobacteria; order Chromatiales; family Chromatiaceae; genus Thiodiazotropha. The sequence continues at coordinate 2,438 of JAHXHN010000010.1, read as the reverse complement.
CTTTCCCGGTCCATGCTCCTGCTTCTCCACTTCATCAATGCGTATCACCGCATGGATAGGGATACGGGTCCTGTGTACGCCAGAGAACTCCTCTTTCAGTTTTTCAGCCGATGGGTCGACCACCAGGGAGCTGGTCTCCTGAAAAATCAGATCTTCTACCTCGACAAAACCATAGAGTTCGCCTTGCCGTACCGTGCGGGCAAAGATCTCGTAGACTTTTCCTTGGTTTAGAAAAACGATTTTGAAAATGCGCATGGCTGATTCTGTCACTCTATGAGAGATATTTGTAACCTGAATCCACAGATTTCGATATTAATATGATCCTGTTGCGGCACATGGCGGCCGAAGCTTAAGAAGGTGTCGCAATCAAGGCGACCATTGTACTACATGCCTGATAGGGGCTGATCTTTTTCTTGGACGGCGAGTAGATGGGGGTGATGGGCGGAATCGAACCGCCAATCACCTTACTCTGATTTTATGTTAGTTATAGCCAATAACAAGGTATTGAGAAACATAATGTTTTAATCCTCATTGTACCCGCAGTGACAAGACATTAGCCCCTGAATTGGGTTGATACCTGACGCAATCTTTCGGCCACATCAGATAACAAGTGACTTGCTGACGAGATTTCCTTAGAGCCGGATAATGTCTCGGATGCAATGCCGTCAATTTTTATGATGCTTTTATTGATATCCTCTGCGACAACGCTCTGCTGCTCTGATGCTGTTGCGATATGCGCGCTCATGTCTTTAACTTCAGCGACAGAATTTGCAATTGAAGTGAGTGATTTAACAGCTTCCAGCGCACTCTCAACACTGGTCTTTGCTCGCGTTTGCCCCGCATCCATCACTTCGACAGCAGATTGAGAGCGTGATTGTAAACTTTCAATGATTTGCTTGATTTCACTGGTCGACTCTTGAGTACGTTGAGCAAGACTTCGTACCTCGTCAGCCACAACTGCAAATCCTCTACCTTGTTCGCCTGCCCGTGCCGCTTCGATGGCAGCATTCAATGCCAATAGATTGGTTTGTTCAGCAATCCCCTGTATGACATCCAGGACCTTACCGATTGCATAGGAGTCTTCCTGAAGATGACTTATCACCTCGCTGGCGCTTTGAACCTCCTCAGCAAGATGCTCAATCATTTGAGTAGCTTCATTGACAACACGTGTACCTTGTTCCACCTCGTTGTCTGCATTAATAGTGGCTTCAGCTGAGGTGGAAGCACTTGATGCAATATCTTTTACAGTGGCTGTCATTTCGGTCATCGCCGTAGCAACCTGTGTTGTCTGCGTACGTTCAACTTCAATACTGCTTTGGGTCTTTTCGGTGATTGTCGATAACTTGGTCGATGCAGTGGTCATCTCTGTTACAGCATTTCCAACTTCATTTGTGAATTTCTGCAGTCTAGCCAGCATATCATCAAAATGACGTCCCATTGATCCCAATTCGCCACCCTGGGTGACATTAGCGCGTACGGTAAGATCTCCATTTTTTGCGACTTGAGAAATTGCCTTTTCTAGTTTTCGTACAGGAATCAGAATTGATTTGCTTATCAATGCAGCAACGATTATCAGGAATACTGATAGCACAGCAATGATAATCCCCAACGTGGCAGTCTGACGTAAAAATGCTGCGTTGATATCATCGACATAAACTCCGGTCCCGACGATCCATCCCCAAGGTTGGTAGAGCTTTACATAGGAAATTTTAGGCTGAGCCTCTTCTTGACCCGGCTTCGGCCAGACATAATCAACGATACCTCCCTCAGCATTCGCTTGTGCAACCTTAACGAAGCTGACAAATAAACGCTTTCCGTTAGGGTCTTTAGTTTCATTGAGTCGCTTACCATTTAATGCGGGTTTATGTGGATGCATGACCATGACGGGGTTTGTGTCATTGATCCAGAAATAACCCACATCACCATAGCGTAAGGCTTTTACAGCATCAGCTGCTTGTTTTTTAGCATCCTCTTCAGTCATAGATTGTGTTGCAGCAAGTTGACCATAACGCTCAATGACGCCATAGGCGGTTTCTGTAAGTCCACGCATTTCCATTTGCCTTTGCGACATCTGACTATCACGGAACTCCAGCATTACAATGATGAGAAGCGTCACTATGGTAATGATCGCCATACCCACATTAATCCAAAGACGATGACCCACATTGAGATGATTGACGAAACTAAACATGAACAACTACTCCAAGAAAGGCAAACGTAGACTTAAGGCAACAACAGAGAGTAGCGGCACAAGATAAAGAAAATTAAACAATTATCTAATAATCGCCTATATCCCAAGGTAGGTGATATGAAAGAGGAATTTAATGAGTATTGCGCCAGTTTTGGCCTGAACTTATGCCATACCAGGGATTTGTCATGACACTTGGATTACATGGAGCCGATGGGCGGAATCGAACCGCCGACCTACTGATTACGAA
>JAHXHN010000009.1 GCA_025656675.1 Candidatus Thiodiazotropha sp. (ex Codakia rugifera) | reverse complement strand
CGCTCATGGAGAGTGACAAACCCGATGAGGCGGAAGCCCTGTATAGCCGGGTCGATCCCCTGTCAAAAGAGATTATCGGCTTGCTGGGCGATGTTGAGCAGCATGTCTGCAGCGGTAAATAGTAATTAGATACTTAATCGAACTGTATTGTAAGGCGTATTGAATATGTATACTTTTAACAAAAAAACGCTTGATTAATGCAAGGTATATTCAGGATAATCATCCAGTAGTGCCTTCCCCCCCGCACTATTGCGTCATTACGGCCTTCCCCCCGCCTTTTACAACAGCATTGATTCATCTGCCAGCCAACCAACTCAGTCATCTGGCCCTCTCCCTGCCGTGATTTCAGAGGATGATATTTCAGATCTCAGAAGGTCTGTACAATAATTTTTCAACTTGGTCCCTTGAATTCAGAGAGTGGTTATTTCCAAATACTCAGGTCGGAGCACTATATAGAGGATGAAAAAGGATTACCGCCCGTTTCGAGAGATTCAATGTCGCGCTTGACTCAGTTGCTCACCACCTTAATTTCCAATTTTTCTGGGTTACGAACTTTTTGGCGAAACGAGAATCATTCAGAATCGCCTCTGGCAACTCAGATTCTATCTGCAATTTCTGACGGAATTCTTGTTACAGATATCAATCTGCGTATCGTAGAGGTTAATCACGCTTTTACACGCATAACCGGATACACATATGATGAGGCAATCAGCAAAACGCCTGGATTACTCTCATCAGGAAGACATGGCAAAGAATTCTATCAAAGAATGTGGGACCTATTACATCAGAGTGGCCAATGGCAGGGTACTATCTGGAACCGGCGAAAAAATGGAGAGGTCTATCCGCAATGGTTAAGTATCAGCCATTTGAAGGATAAGAGTGGAACAATCACTCACTATTTAGCTGTATTCTCAGACCTTAGCCAAAGGAACTCGGTCCAAAATCAAATTCACCTACTTGCGTATTATGACACACTAACAGGGTTACCCAATCGGGAACTCTTTAGTGACAGACTAAAGCTTTCCCTATCACAATCCTATAGGGATAAAAGTAAGGTCGCACTTTTTTTTCTTGATCTGGATGGATTTAAGATAATCAACGATACCCTAGGGCATGCTACCGGCGACCTGCTGTTAAGTGCTGTCGCCTATAGACTGAGTAATCGTTTAAGGGAATCGGACACTGTAGCAAGACTCGGTGGAGATGAGTTCACAGTCATACTATCTGACATCCACAATCAATCCCAAGTAAAAGAGGTAGCAGAAAAAATCCTGAATTGCTTTCAGTCAACTTATATTATTGGGAAACGAGAGCTATATATAAATACAAGCATTGGTATAAGCCTCTACCCTGACCACGGTAACGATAGTGAAACGCTGATCAGTCATGCAGACACAGCGATGTATCAAGCCAAACAGCGTGGGAAAAACTGCTACGTCATCTATACCCCTGACATGGGAATCCAGTATAAACGCCGAATAACCATCGAGAATGATCTTCGTGCAGCAATTGCTGATAATAGATTTACTTTAGTCTATCAGCCCCAGGTGGAAATAGAATCGGGAAAAATCTCATCCCTTGAGGCACTAGTGCGCTGGGAACAACCTGATATAGGTAAGATAAAGCCAGATGATTTCTTATCCATTGCCGAAGAGAGTGGCCTGATTATTGAGTTAGAGCGATGGATTCTCAACACTGCATGCACCCAAACAGTTTCATGGAGAGAAAAATTTGGCCTGGATATATGTATCAGTGTAAACATCTCAAATCTTCATCTCAGCACAGGAAGACTTGCCGAGTATGTTCAGGATCTGCTTTACAACACCAGGTTACCTCCCTCTGCACTGGAGATTGAGATAGCTGAATGTGCACTCATGGATCAACGAAGAGAAACTATTGAGACGTTGGTAAAGATCAAGCGTCTTGGTATTCAAATCGTTATTGATAATTTTGGTATCGGTTACTCTTCACTCAACCACATAAAACGCTTTTCAATTAACAGCTTAAAGATGGATAAATCCATTATCGGTGAACTGGGCAATGAAGATGATGGTAAACAGCTGGTTAAAACGATCATTAATATGGCTCACAACCTATCGCTGACAGTCTCAGCACAAGGAATAGAAAATCCTGAGCAACTCCATTATTTAAAAATGTATGGCTGTGATGTGGCACAAGGATTCCATCTTTTCAAACCCGTCTCCGCTGAAAAAACAATTGCTCTCCTCCTGAGCCATACGCCATGGATAGAATCCAATGAAAACCATCAAACCATTAACATCGATTCATCTTTAACAATGGAGTGAGCAACTTTGCGAATGATGAGTACTACAATTCCAATAGGAATTATTGAAATGTTTTCGTGTCAGCTTCAACAGGATATTAACAGTTCAGGAGAAGAAAAATATTTAACATTTAAAAACATTCAACCCTGGTCATATAGTCTTCAGAATAACGTATTCTTCAATTGCATGATGCCACTTCAAGGGGGAGAATAGTGGTTTATATCAACCTTTCTTCATTTTTCAGGAACATTGAAAGCACTACCAGATATCACCCTAATACATATAATATTTGCTTCATATTTCACTTTTTTTATTCAAATTCCAATTTACAACCGAAAGATCATGTAAACAGCTTGGTGTATTTAGCGTGAACAGCCAAAAACTCTTATTAGTTATCAGCAATAAAAATATACTGGAACCACTTAATATCTTGCTTGTTGAAGCAGGTTACGAGGTAATCACAGCAAATTCTCCGAATGAAGCACTCTACTTAAGCAACAGTCAACAGCCGGATCTGGTTATTTTAGATATCGAACTCTATCAAACAAAAGACGCTGAACTCGGTAGAGAGCTATCGTCAAACGGCATGCCATTTGTTCTGCTTTGCGACGAGCAAAGGTCAACGCCGCCCAACCATAAGACATATACAGGTTCCCTTGGCATAATAGAACAAGCCAATGATACCACTCATATATTACATTGTATCGAGCACGCTTTAAGTTGCGCAAGTGAGATCCGGCGATTAAAGGAATCGGAGCGCCGATATTCTAACGCCATCCAGACCGGTCGTGTCGTTGACGTAGCTGTTGGTATTTTAATGGAGCGTCACCATATAGAGCAAGAGAGAGCCTTTGAGATGTTACGTTCAAAAGCACGTTCAGAACGTAGAAAACTACGTGACCTCGCTGAGGAGTTGCTTGATGCTGAAGAGAGGCTCAACCAATTAAACTTATAACATCATCGACAAGTTTACAGTTATCTCTGGCAATCTGCTTTATTTATTCTTTTTGGTCTGCTTGCGCCATATTGAGACACCCATTGTGGTAATGCCAAGCGCAATACCTGTCGACAACGTCATGCGTGCCAGCCATTCGGGCCATGCAGGTTGAGGCGTAGCCATTGCCAGACCACCGATAACCACCAACCAGAATGAAAGCTTACCCAGCAGTGCAGATTTCAACAAAATACCATCTCCAAAATAATAGTCCACGCATTACAAAAAACAGCGGCATTCATTATTAAGGACCTATCCCTGCCGTACCGACTGCAAGCAGGTTATCATAGCAGCGTTTAAATGATCCATACCATCACTCATATCTAACCTGACAAACCAGCCCTTCAAAAGGATTACTGATTAAAACAATATTATCAAATGGCTGGTATGATTTCAGGCTTTGAGTAGTTAACCTGTTACCAGTTAAAGATACGAATAGTTTTCGAAACCATTTCTTCCAGGTGAAGTCAGAACTTCAGGTGATTGATGGGGTAATTGGATACCATCTTCACTGGAATGATAATCTTCGTCCATAGGGTTGACACTAACCCGAATCGACTGCAATAACCACACTATCTACTATGCCACATCTCTATTACATACATGATCCCATGTGTAGCTGGTGTTGGGGCTTTCGCCCTACACTCGATACTTTGCTTAACCAAATTCCTGAAAAAATTTCCACCAGTCGTCTATTAGGTGGTCTGGCGCCTGATTCAGATGACCCTATGCCTGATGAAATGCGTATTAAATTACAGGCGACATGGCGCCATATACAGAAAAAACTACCTGATACACGTTTTAATTTTGGTTTTTGGACAAACAACACGCCACGACGATCAACTTACCCGGCCTGCCGTGCTGTGATAGCTGCCAGAGCACTGGATCTATCCACTGAAGATGCTATGATTCTCGCAATCCAACAAGCCTACTATCTACAGGCCCGCAATCCATCAGACAATGAGATCCTGACCGAACTTGCAGAAGAGATAGGTCTCGACAAGTGCCAATTCAGGGACAAGATTGGCCATAAGTCGACCCAATTGCAGCTTGAATCCGAGATTGAGCAATCAATCCGAATGGGGGTACGAAGCTTCCCCTCATTAATCTTTCAAAAGGATGGGGGTTATTGGCCTGTAGCAGTTGATTACCATTCAGCTGACAATATGCTGGAGATCATCGATAGGCTATGCAGCACCTGAAACGTGTTATTCATGAGATTGACTTATAGCCACTGGCAAGTAACACTCCGCCTCCATGCAAAACCATCATACAATCAACAAGCTCCGCCAGGATATCGTCTTTGAGGAAGATCTGGCTGGTGAACATCTCCAATTTCACACAACATGGGGTATATTCTCACCCCGCGAGATCGATGAAGGAACCCACCTGCTCGTGAACTACCTGGAGATTGCTCCTTCTGACAATTGCCTGGACTTAGGGTGTGGTTATGGACCCATCGGCCTATTCATGGCCCGATGCGCTCCAAATGGCCAAACACTGATGGTCGACAAGGACTTTATGGCCGTCAACTACAGCAATGCCAATGCCAAGCGCAACCATTTGCCGAATACCAGGGCGATACTCAGTAACGGCTTCGATCATATCGAGCCTGGATTACGATTCAACGTGATTGCCTCAAACATTCCAGCCAAAGTAGGCAAAGAGATGTTGAGTCTGATGCTGCACGATGCAAAACAGCGACTCAATCCAGGCGGTAAACTCTATGTAGTGACAATCAATGGTCTGAGACAATATATGAAACGCAATCTCACTGAAATATTCGGTAACTACGACAAGCTAAAACAGGGCAAAACCTACACGGTGGCAATGGCATTCAAGGCTTGATCCATTGAAAGCCGATACTATGATTTCATCTTCCTGGTGACGTCTATTCGCTTTTGGTACCGATATCGCCATCTGGACAGTAATACTCTATCCTGCAATTCAAGTCCTTCTCTCAACAGATGAGAGCCTTATCGGCGCGATGATCATGAATAGTTTCTCTTCCTGGTTGGGTGTTGCAGGTATTAATCTCTATCTACTTCATAGTCGCAACCAAACTAATGGCAAGTGGGCGCTAAAAATTCAGATTCGAGGCCGTGATGGAATGCATGCCGGATTTTACCGGAAATTCTTCCTTCGATACCTCATTCCCGCCCTGTTGCTGGCCATTCCTTACATTGGTCCGTCACTACCCCTAGCTGACATTGGCTTGCTACTAGTAGACCCTGACAACCGAACCCTGCATGATCGACTGGCTGATACCAGGGTATCCAACTATCCGACAGTTTCAACCTGATTGTGTGGCAGAAAGACGCTTAAGCACATGTGAGACGGCTACCAATCCGAAACTGGCCGTCACAGTCATCGCTGAACCATAACCAGCGCAGTTCAACGAACTCTCTACTGCAGTCGGTCGATCCAAACAGACAGCACCCTCAGAATCCGGATAGACCTGCTGCTCTGTTGAGTAAACGCAGGGGATATCGAAACGACGTTTTGGGTTGGATGAAAAGGCGTATTCCTTTCGCAGCAGTTTTCGTGTCTTGGAGAGTAGAGGATCCTGCTCACTACGACTTAAATCTGCCAGTTGAATCTTTGTCGGATCACACTGCCCCCCAGCACCGCCCACAGTAATAACGGCTATCTTGTTACTTCTACAGAATGCAATCAAAGCGGCCTTGGTGCGAAAACTATCGATGCAATCGATTACGTAATCGAAACGGCCATCGGCGAGTAATGACATGGATTCCTTTTCGATGAAGACCTCCAATGGAGTAACCCGGCAGGCAGGGTTAATTGTCAGAATCCGTTCTGCCAATGCAGACACCTTGGCCAAACCAAAATTTTCCTCAATTGCATGCAATTGTCGATTGATGTTTGATTCTGCTATGTGATCCAGATCGAACAGTGTGAGCGCGCCGACACCGCTACGTGCCAAGGCTTCCACGGCCCAGGAACCAACGCCACCAACACCGACCACTGCGACATGAGCGTGGAAAAAGCGGTCCAGTGCCCCTTGACCATAAAGCCGTGCAATACCACCGAAGCGTCTTTGGATATCCAATGCTTATTTCACCAATGGGGAAAAGAGAACTGTTATTTTGCATCAAAACCAGGATCGAATATATCCTTTCATTCCTGCGCAAGAATCCACTGTTACGCTTTACTCTGTTCCAGATACATCTTGTTACAAGTAGATACACCCCTGAGAGGATCTTCTCTGCTCGACCACGCAAACTTATGGCCAAGGACAAACCGGTCCTGCAACAACGTTTAGCAATCAAGGAGATCGTCATGGGTAAAACCACAATTATCATACTCATAGTATTGACAGCGCTGCTGGTCAGTGGTGTAGCCATTGCCCGCTATAAAGGCTACTGCGCGGGTCCTGAGGGGCGAATCGGCTGGGTGGCAGACCGCATCGGCAGGCAACTGGAGCTCAACGACTCACAACAGCAGCATCTGTCCCTTTTCAAAGAGAGGGCTGTAATGACATTCAAGGAGTTACGGAGCGACCGGTCGGTCTATATAGATCAAGCCATTGAACTGCTTGAAAGCCCGGAATTCGATCGTGATCGAGCACATACACTACTGATGCAAAAACAGGCACAATTGGCCAGTGTCAGCAATGACCTGATCGACGCCTTTGCTCAGTTCAGCGATAATCTCGATCAAAGCCAGCGGGATAAACTACAATCGATGATCAAGCACCACCGGGATCATCGCCATTGCCGATATGGATGTGGCGATAGCCAGGCAGCAACTCAGGACTAGATCTACACCCTCCCCCTTATGGGGAGGGTGATAAGATGCCAGCGGATACTAACCCAAATGTAGGTTAGTACAACATGTTTGCCTGCTCAAAATCAGTTGGAAGAGCCTATGCCCCATATTTTGCTGATCGATGATGACCAAGCTCTGGCAGCGCCTTTGAAAGAGTACTTCACCCGCTATGGTCTGGAGCTGGAATCGGTCACACTACCCTCACAGGGACTCAAGCACATCGAGCAATCAACACCGGATCTGATCATACTCGATATCATGTTACCGGAAATGGATGGCTTTGAAGTCTGCCGAACCATCCGTAAACAGAGTGACTTACCCATCCTCATGCTTACTGCTCGGGGAGAAGTCATGGATCGGGTAATCGGACTGGAACTGGGAGCCGACGACTATTTGGCAAAACCTTTTGAGCCAAGGGAATTGGTAGCACGAGTACAAAATATCCTGAAACGCAGTGCGACCCAACCAACCACTCGGAAACAGCTCGAACTGGGTGACTTGAAACTCGACCTGGTGCAGCAAAATGCCTGGATAGGCGAGCGGATATTGAATCTAACCACACTGGAATACCGTCTGTTAGCACTACTGGTTCAACATCCCGGACAAACCTTCAGTCGAGATGAGATTCTAGCTGCGGTAAAAGGCATAGATGCGGATATCTATACCCGTTCTGTTGACATTCTGATCAGCCGACTACGTCAAAAACTACAGCCTCTTGACTACATTAAAACTGTTTGGGGTACCGGCTACCGATTGGTAGGACCCACTTCATGAAAAGACGCCACAGCCTCAGTGGCCGTTTAATTCTACTCTTTTTGTGCGCGAGCATTTTGATTGCTCTGACTGTGCGTGCTGGTTTTTATTTTGGTGTTCAGGGTGAGTTTCGAACCTTTGCCGCTCCACATCTGCTGGAATATATCAACCATCTGCGCCAACAAATCGGTTCACCCCCCGATATTCGAGCAGCCCAAACATTAGCGAACCGACTACAACTGGACATTCAGATCAGTTTTGCGGGTAAGGTCTGGTCCAGTAGCGGAAAAAGTATCGACGATACAAAACTGGCATTTCATGCACACAACTTAGCCGATGGTCGCCTGGTCGAGGTGAGTCATGATCGACATCGCTATCTACTGCGCCTGCAGGAAGCTGATACCACACTGCTGCTGATGACGAGGGACAATACAGGTACCGGCCCTCTGCCCCTTATCATCGGTGCGACAATCGTTGTCGTCCTGTTGTTGATCGCCCTCACCTACCATTTGGTCAGACGCCTGTTCCAACCCATACAGACAATACGCCAGAGTATCGCCCGATTCGGTTCCGGTGAACTTGATCAACGTATCAATCTCCAGCGTCGGGATGAGTTAGGTGTACTGGCTAAAAGCATCAATACCATGGCTGATGAAATCCAAGCAATGCTTGAAGCCAAGCGCCAACTGTTACTGGCTATCAGTCATGAACTGCGTTCACCATTGACCCGTGCACGTTTAAACGCCGAACTCCTGGATGAAAGCGAGCCCAGAGCGCGTATCATTGCCGACATCCAATTGCTGGAACAGCAATTGACAGAACTACTCGAGACTGAGCGTCTGGAAAACAAGCACGCCAAACTGGACCTTCAATCAACTGCACCTAAAAAACTGATTGAATCAGTTATTCAACAGCAGTTCTCCACATCCAGACTCTCCTGCCATCATGAGTATGATAACCAGTACATCAAGATGGATGCAGTACGCATCAGACTGTTAATCAGAAACCTGCTGGACAATGCATTGAAACATACCCCTCCATCCTCAGAACCCGTTACGATCAATAGTCGGATAGTAGACCAGACATGGACAGTTACCGTGGAGGATCATGGTCATGGTATACCAGCGGAGCATCTGCCCCATCTCACCGAACCATTCTATCGGGTCGATAAATCACGTCAGCGTGAAACCGGGGGATATGGTCTAGGGCTCTATCTCTGTCGTGTCATCACAGAAGCCCATCGTGGTGTTTTGCAAATTCACAGCGAAGTAAACCAGGGGACTTGTGTTACTGTCACCCTACCCCTAGTGTAGTGGCCTATACTGTGCGGCGTTTTCAGCGGTCCGAAGATCGCCTCTACCGGCCGAAATCCATACGGTAGACCTTCCCACTCTGCTTCGCCTGGTACATCTTGTGATCTGCCGCCTTAAGCAATTGGTCGATATCATCCCCATCATCGGGATAGCGCGCTGAGCCGATACTGGCATGCAGTTCCAAACAGTTGCCATCCACATAGACATCACCCTTCAAGTGCGACAGTAAATGATTAGAAACCTGCCTCAGTGCTACATCGTCTTTGACCTCATCTGCCAGTACAATAAATTCATCACCACCAATTCGGGCCACTGTGTCCGAAGCACGAATACTGGTCTGCATCCGCTTGGCCACCTCAAGCAACAGGCCATCTCCCACCTTATGGCCATAACGATCATTGATCCCCTTGAAACCATCCAGGTCGATATAAAAAACACCGAATCCACCGCTCACACGATTATTACGCGCCACGATATTATCAAATCTGTCAGCCAACAAACGCCTGTTCGGCAGACCTGTGAGGTGGTCATGTAAAGCCAATGACTTGTTGATTTCGCGGGTCCGCAGCAATGCGGCAATCAAGAAACCGATGAGCAGCGCCCCAAGCCACCCGGCAAGTCTGTATGGCCAAAAACTGCTAATGCCTACCTGCCATCCACCGACTGGTTGAGCACCGATCTGCCACGACCCATTGGGAAGGAGTACTGACTGCACCACCGGATTGGCCTGAAACAGTTCGAAATCTCCGAAAATCATCTCGCCGGTCTCACCCATTGCATCCTTGCCGCGCAAGGCAAACTGGATACCATCTTGTTCCGGTGCTATACCGACAGCATCAAACAGGGTCGGAATATCGATAACAATAGAGGCCATTCCCCAATAGGCTGGTTTATGGACAGCCAGGTGACCACCCAATCCGCCGCGAGTAAAGATAGGGGTTCGGGCTATGAAGGCGTGACCGCCCTGTACCAGAGAGACAGGCCCAGCCACTGTGGTGCCACCCACATCGATCGCCCGTTTTATAGCTGACCATTGAGCCGGGGTTTTTTTATACTCCAACCCGAGCGCCGCCTCATTACCAGCCAGAGGAAACACGTGGGTAATGATATTGTCTTTGGCCAGGCCTATATTACGAATATTCCGACCGACCGAGATGATCTCACTCGCCAACAAGTCGAACTTATCGTTATCAAGTTCGGGATTTATCGCTACATAGGCGATAAGGCCTCGAGTCAGGTGGAGAGTTGAATTGATCTCACCTTCCAAACGTGCACGGAGGGTAGCCAACCTGTTTACAACTTCAATCCGTTGCCGCTCCAGCTGATTGGTTTGCAGCAGATCAACGATCAATTCAGTTGCACCGACTACCAACAAAACGGCAAGCACACTACCTGCAAGAAACCCATGCACTATGGTATGCAACTTACTCGTCAAACCCATCAAAAGAGATCCTACATATATTGGGACAGAAGTTACCAGTCTACCTTATGCTGTCGACTCATGCCCTTCCAAGATAAGTGAATTATTTTATCTATCAAATAAAGATTCACCCATTACTTATTGTTTTAATTAGATAATAAAGCGCTAGTTAAGCCACTTTATAGGTTATTCGCCCCCGTCCTAATAATGCTGTAACTCACCATCCTGCTGAACTCCAAAAACCTGTCACCTGTTTCTGGATAATCAACCTGGGAGCGAAATACCGGTAACTTTTTTATAGAGCGATACGGCATAGGAGTCGGTCATACCGGAAACAAAATCAGTCAGACGTAACAGCCGGGTGTAGTCATCTTCAGCAGGTGAACCCTGTGGACCGATGAACTGGTCGGGAATCAGACGAATCATCATCTGACTGCGCGGACTGGCGTCCTTACCATGCTCTGCTACATCGTCGATGATAGGGATGAACCGCTCCAGCAACTCGCTGATCACTTGAAAACCGGCGGTCTCAATCTCAATCACCTCCGGTGCGATGTAGATCCTCTCATGCGCTACCTCGATCAGGCGGTCCATCTCCATGCGATGGGGAATTTGGCTCATCAGCGGATGATCAAAATAACCATCGAGGATCGCCTGTTCATGATCGAGAAAACAACTCAGGATCTCGCTGATCGCCTGACTGATCACCTTAGCGCGTAAAAACTCTATCTTCTCTTTGTCACCACTGATACGGCTCAATCGACTGTTCTGTTTCGAAGAGTCTGGCAGGACAGCATTGAACAGCTCCATCGCCTCATGAAAACTGAGATGCCCCAGACGAAAGCCATCCTCGATGTCGATCACCCGGTAACAGATGTCATCAGCTGCTTCCACCAGAAAGGCTAATGGATGTCGATGCCAGATGGCCAATACCGGATCGCGGCGCATCAGTCCGACCGTCTCCGCCACTTCAGTGAAATTGTTCTGATCCTCAGCGGTAAATCCGGGTTTGTTGGCACTGACCCCATCAAAGCGTCCTTTACCGATGCAGGATTCACGGGGGTACTTGGTAAAGGCGGCTAGGGTGGCGCAAGTCAATTGCAATCCACCCGGATTATCTCTGTTCTGCAGACGTGTGACGACACGAAAGCCTTGTGAATTACCTTCAAAGTTCAGGAAATCCTCACGCTGACTGCCTTGCAGAACCGCAACCCGTTGTTGGCCATAACTGGCGGTCTCCGCCCAATGACGGATGGCATCTTCACCAGAATGTCCAAACGGGGGATTACCAATATCGTGAGCAAGACAGGCGGCAGCGCAGATATCGCCGAAATCGGAGGCTTCGTTTTCTATAAGGCCATGACGCGCGATGATCTGCTCGCCGACGAGGGTACCCAATGATCGGCCGACACTGGAGGATTCCAGGCTGTGGGTCAGTCGGGTACGCACATAATCAATTTTTGAAAGGGGGAAGATCTGTGTCTTATCCTGCATCCGCCGAAAGGCCGATGAGAAAACGATACGGTCCAGATCCCGCTGAAAGTCGGTACGTGTGGCACTGCCGATTGAGTGGTCGCTCGTACCTAAGCGTTTGCGTGAGAGTAGTTGAGACCAGTTCATCGACATGGGTCTAATCAATCCTTCAAAGCCATACAGTAGTCACTCATTCTATCAAGGTCTCGTCGGATCGCTGACCAGCGTATTATCGATACGCCCCTGCGAACCGATTGCCAGGATACCAGCAATGGCAATCAACAGCGCACCTAAAATAAACTGCCCACTTAATCCCTCATCCCAGAAAAGATAGCCATATCCAGCACCGAATAATACTGACGAATAGGTTACCGGGCTGACCCTGGCCGCTGCTGCAATCGCATAGCCCCGAGTAAGCATCAATTGGCCCAGTGTACCCAATAGGCCGATCAAGGCCAGCCATGCCCACTGGTTGGGTGTCGGCTGTTGCCAGCTCCAGAACATTGGAACTGCGGAGATGATGGAACTCAATAATGCAAAATAGAAAACCACTCTTATTGATGGCTCAGTCCGGCCAAGTCTGCGTAGACTCACTTTCGCCAGCGATGCCAGTCCCCCGCCCAGCAGACCGATGAGGGCGATACGATTGAATTCACCCTCTGGATTCAAAACCAGGACAACGCCCACAAAACCAATACCAATGGCCAAAAAAATTCGTTGCCGAAGTGGCTCGCTAAGCCAAAACCAGGCGATCAATGGCATAAACAGAGGAGATGTCATCTTCAATAGCATCCCATCCGCCAGCGGGAGATGAGCCAGTGCGTAGAAAAAACAGTACATCGCTGAAACCCCTGCTACAGAACGTAACAGGTGGACAGGGAAGATATCCGTTCGTAGGCTTACCCATCCATGACTCCACACCAAAGGCATCAACAACGCCAGACCGAACAAATTGCGCATGAATACAGCCATCTCGCTGGGTAAAGACTGTGTTACAAACTTCACGGTTGCTCCCATCGAGGCAAACATCAACTCCGACAGCAGGATAAAAAGCGCCCCCAGAAGCAAATTCTGCTTATATAACATACCCAACGACCCAAGCCCCGACACTTATCTTTACATATTTAATGGATTAATAACCTATTTTATCCGCGACCAGCATCGCATTCGCCAATCACTCTGTGGCAGAATTGGTCAATCTAACAGATTCCAGGAGGATTAGTTCACATGCTCTCAATACCCCAGTTTTCCTTCATTGCCTTCATGCTATTTCTATCCGGTTGTTCAAGTGTCTACTACGACACCATGGAAAAGGTTGGTATTCACAAACGGGACATCATGGTCGACCGGGTTGAATCGGCACGGGATGCTCAAGCTGAGGCTCAGGAGCAGTTTCAATCAGCACTGGATCAGTTTGCATCGGTCATCCGCCTGGAGGATAGCGACCTGAAACGTGCCTATGACAGTCTCAATCATGAATTTGAGGCCAGTGAGGCGGCCGCTTCAGAAGTGACAGACCGAATCAAAAAAGTGGAGTCTGTAGCCGAGGACCTTTTCGAGGAATGGCAGGAAGAGTTGGATCTTTATGAAAACAAGAGTTTGAAGGCGACCAGCGCCAAAAAGCTCAGCCAGACTAAAGCGCGCTACAAAAAGATGCTGAGTTCAATGAAACAGGCTGAAAGCAGCATGCAACCAGTACTCAATACATTCCGTGACAATGTGCTGTTTCTTAAGCACAACCTCAACGCCCAGGCAATTGGCTCACTGCGTGGAGAGTTCGGTAACCTGAAAACCGATATCAATAACCTGATCAACCGGATGAATCAGTCAATCAAACAATCTGATGAATTTATCCGCAACATGCAAACCTCATAGAGAGCATAAGCCAGTAGTCCCAGCGTTCATGAATCCCATGCTACTGGCGTAGACAATAGGTATTGAGAAGTGTTGAAGGCACCCTATCATACTTTCTACCAGATGAATCATGCGCTTGCTTTGTTGTTTCTGATCGGGATCGTTGCCACCTCACAACTTTTTTTCAGTGGCATCAATGAAAATGGCATGATGATCTTAGCCGCTGTGCTGGGTGGCTATATGGCATTGAATATTGGTGCAAATGATGCCGGTAACAACATAGGGCCTCTGGTTGGCTCTGCTGTGATCGGCCTGACAGGAGCCATGTTTCTTGCAGCATTATTTGAAGCTGCGGGTGCCTTCCTTGCAGGTGATGAAGTAATAAGCACTATCAAGCGGGGTATTGTCGATACTACTCAATTCCGTGATTCAGAGACGATCATCCGGGTCATGTTTTCAGCCATGCTTGGCAGTGCCATATGGCTGAACATCGCTACCCTCACGGGCACCCCCGTCTCCACAACCCATACGATTGTCGGTGGCGTGCTGGGGGCAGGAATAACCGTTGGCGGATTGACTGTAGCTAATTGGAACACCATTGCCACAATCACAGCAAGCTGGTTGATCTCCCCGCTACTGGGTGGCTTGATCGCAGCAGTATTGCTCTACCTGATAAAGCGCACCATCACCTATCAGGACAACATGTCGAAAGCCGCCGGAAAGGCACTGCCGCTACTGGTTGGGTTTATGGCATGGACCTTTACCAGCTATCTACTGATTAAAGGTGTCAAAACCAGTTGGCGAGTCGATCTTCAAACTGCATTGATATGTGGTTTCTCGATAGGCCTGGGCATCTATTTGGTGATAAAACCCAGTATCGTGCAACGTACCGCCCTGCTTCCCAATACCAAATCAGCTGTCAACAGGCTGTTTAACATGCCTCTTTTGCTGGCGGCTGGATTACTGAGCTTCGCCCATGGGTCGAACGATGTCGCAAATGCTATCGGCCCACTCATCGCCATCAAGGAAGCAGCCACTATCTCGAATAGCATCTATCAGCCAAATCTGGCTACCTGGATGTTATTGATTGGCGCCATGGGCATAGCACTGGGATTGGTTCTGTACGGTAAACGACTGATAAAAACAATCGGCAGTGAAATTACTGAGCTCGATCAGGTGAGGGCATTCTGTATCGTCACCTCAGTCACTATTACCGTACTTCTTGCAAGTCAACTTGGACTCCCTGTCAGCAGCACTCACACAGCCGTGGGTGCCGTATTCGGAATTGGATTTTTACGAGAGGCCCTGAAGACAAATTATGCCATTCTTCTGGAAACACTTAGACGTCGCCAGCAGGGCCAGAACCAGGATGAAATTGAAAAATTCATCCATCGCTTCGATCAATCGACATTTAGCGAAAAGGGTCGCTTGCTTACTCAACTCGATGCATCGGATAGCGGGATAAAACTCAGTAAAAAAGAGCGTAAATCGTTACAGAAGCTCTACCGACATGAATTTGTCAAACGCTCGACCTTTACTCGCATCATGCTGGCATGGTTTGTAACTGTACCAGCCACAGGCATGATGACTTCGCTGATTTACCTTCTTCTCGAATGAACATAGCATTTGGCACCATCCAACCATATTTGCAAATATATGCCTTTATCACCCGGCATGTCTGAAACTGATCCTCGAATAATAGCGACAACCAAATGTGATCATTTTTCCCATAAAGCCCATTGATTTGAAAAAAAGTGATTTACATAGGAAAATCAGTTACTAGGGGTAAAAAGATTCAAGCGAAACGGAATGATGTGGTCTATTTCCCGTTTTCACATGGCCAAGCTCATCTTGCCTGATAGCAAGGATGCCCGTATTTCGAATACTGGCTCTGCCCACTTCATAATTCCCATAACATTAAAATGGTTATATGGATTGCTCATAAGAACAATATTTCTCATTGCAATCCTGTCTCTCCTGTCCGTCACTCTAATAGCTCATGCAGAGACTGAAGATCCGATTGGTTTCGATGAATTGAATTTTGAAGGATATATCAATGAACAGGATACCAGGCTACATGGCGTTGAATTTGAATATCTCAAACGCCACGGAAATCACCTGAAAATTGGCACCGGTCTTTCCTATGTAAACGCAAGATTTCGCTCAAGTGAAGCTAAACTGCCGGGCGACGCTGAGTGGCTGGCCAATCTGGAACTTCCTTGGAAACCGGTCATTGACTGGACTGGCTCAATACAGCTTCATCATGTGAATGAACAACACGGCCCCTATCTTGATTCGAGATCGCATCTGGCTACCTCTGCATCATTGGATATTACAGCGAGTTACCTATCCTCCACACCAGGACTACAATTGTATCCAGGTGTAAAAAACTTAACCAATGAGGACATACGTTATCCGCAGCAGCTCACAACTGACTTTACAGGAGGTGCTTTTATACCCTATCCGGATGACTACCCGCGCCCTGGCCGGCGTTCGCGGCTATTGCTTAGCTACGACATATAGACCCACACAGAACAAGGGCACATTGTGGAAGGAGAGGAGCATCACAGGAGAACAATAACAGCTACCGGTTTCCTGTGGCTACTATTGTTATACATCATAACAACTTCCATGGTCCATGGACTATGGCCAGAAGAAAAGCAGCGCCTCAGTGTAGGAATACGTCTATTTCCTGCCTGTATAAGTGCCGATATGAATCTCGCAGACAAGCGGGCACCCAATGGAAACTTACGAATCCTGGTGTTACACAAGCAGGATCGATCACTAGCCGGGCTGGTTGCTGAAAAACTAAAGAAACTGGATAAAATTGGCGGCTATCCCCTGCAAATAGATATCGTATCTCTGACTTCCATTGAGCACTACAAAAAACAACAGATTGCTGCCCTGTTCATCACATCGCCTGGTATTCAATCTGGGCTATTCGATAACTGGGTGATAAACCACCATACATTGGTGTTTTCCCCTTTTGCTGGAGATGTCATGCGTGGTGCTGTTGCCGGTCTTCACATTTCCGACCGTATTCTTCCCATCGTCAATATGACACAGGCCAAAAGGGGTGCCATCAGCTTCAAGCCCTTCTTTTTACGGATAGCCAAGACCTATCATGAATAACCATACGAAACAGCACAGACTGGAAGCGCTGGCTCAGAGCCACGGTCTGACGATGGTATTTATAACCTTGGCCATTACACTGAGTCTGTTGATTATCGCCTATTGGCTATTCAGTCTGGAACCTCGCTTGACTACACAAGCACAAACCCAAGCCAATACCTTGGCCCAGGCTCATGCTGGCATTCTCGCCAAGTCTCTCAGTGCCGAACCTCAATTCATTTCACACGAATTAGAACAGGCAATGGACTCAATACTGCTCGTGCGTGACCCCGCCACTTGGACACCTGTGATACATCGTATCGAACTGGAAATCGATTTTACGGTCATTGATACTAAACCTGACACCCTTGATCTGGCTCGAGGTGCAGTAAAATGCACAGATTGCTTTTTAACGGAAATTCCACTGTTCCATGAAAAGAGACAAGTTCTTGTGGGAATTGCCCGTTTTTATGCCGGTCGGGAGTTTCTCGATACACTAATAAGCGATATTCAGCAAAAACTCTGGTGGTCAGGAGCGATCAGCATGCTGTTTATTGGTTTTGCTTGGATCATCATACAGAGTTTCTTACGCAAACTGAGCAAAAGTAAATCGAACCTGCAATCCATTATCGATGCTGTGGCCGATCCGCTGTATGTATTCAGTACGGAGCGAGAACTTATTCTGCAAAACCATGCTGCAAGCGAATTATCCACATCCGGTATCGGTATTGATGACGAGGAATTCCAGAAATATATCATTCCGTCCAGAGAGATGTCCCAGGACGTCATTCAAAATGATCGGCCAGTAAAGAGTATTCATAAAATCCCTCAAAGCCAGGGCAGATTTCGACGCATGGAACTCCAAGCAAGTCCCCTATCTGATGGAGACAATAACAGCACAGGTATCGTAGTAACTTATCGGGATATCACAGAGCATCTGGAGATATTGGATGAACTACAAAATAAGAAACATCAACTGCAGCAACTTGCCGAAAAAGACACCCTGACCGAATTACCGAATCGCTTCATGTTCAACAGCCTGTTAGAACAAGCCGTAGCCAGGGCAGATAGGAACCAAACAATGCTTGCGTTGCTATTTCTTGACCTCGATAGGTTCAAGGAGGTCAATGACAGTCTGGGTCATGATGCAGGGGATCAACTACTCGGTATAACAGCTAAACGCCTGCTCAAAGCTGTGCGCAGCGGTGATGTCGTTTCCCGCCTTAGTGGTGATGAGTTCGTTATTCTGCTGGAAGATATCAAGCGGCCGGAGGATGCCACATCAGTGGCACAACACATCATCGAGACCGTACGCCAGATCGTAACCTTACATGGCAAGCGGCTCCACCCGTCAGTCAGTATCGGCATCAGTCTATTCCCAAATGATGGAATAGATGGCAAATTATTGCTCCAGAATGCGGATACGGCCATGTACCGAGCTAAGCGGCGATCCCGTAACAACTACCAACTCTATGACCCGAGCATGACACTGTTGGTACAAGAGCGACTCAACACAATTTCCGAATTACAGGGTGCAGTCGAAGAAGACGGGTTTGTGATTCTCTATCAACCCCAATACGAACTCCATACGAAGAAGCTAATAGGTGTTGAGGCCCTGTTGCGTTGGAATAGACCTGAGCGTGGCCTGGTATCAGCCAGCCAGTTTCTCGATCTGGCTGAAGATGTTGGGCTGGCATTTCCTATAGGACAGTGGGTACTACGTAATGTCTGCAACCAGATAAGGAAATGGAGAGACAGTAGTCTGATTCCACCACCAATAGCAGTCAATATCTCCGCGAGTGAAATTCTCCATGAGGATTTTTTACAATCGATAGAAACGGTTTTTGAGGATACCGGTTGTTTAGGTGAATGGTTGGCCATGGAAGTGACAGAAAACCTATTTATTCGACAAGTTGACGTGGCCGCTGAAGTATTGCAACGTCTTAAAGTAATCGGCATTACCATCGCAATTGATGATTTTGGTATCGGCTACTCATCCCTGGCACGTTTAAAACAACTCCCCATTGACAGATTGAAACTAGACAAAATATTTTTAGATAACCTATCGAGAGATGCTGGCAATCAGGCGATCATACAAACTGTACAGGATCTGGGGCAACGCCTGGGCATTGAAGTTCTTGCTGAAGGTGTTGAGACGGCTGAACAAGAAACTTATTTAATTTTATCCGACTATCGATTGGCACAAGGTCATCGCTATGGAAAACCAATGACCGCAGAAGAGTGCGAAAAGCGATTTGACACTGATCGATAAGGAGTCATTTATGCGTATACTTCATACTATGCTACGGGTTGGGGATTTACAGCAATCCATCGACTTCTACACACAAGTGTTAGGCATGCGGTTACTCAGACAAAAAGAGTATCCTGAGGGCAAATTTACTTTAGCGTTCATCGGCTATGGTGATGAAAAAAACCAGACAGTGATCGAGTTAACCCACAACTGGGATACCGGCCACTATGATCTTGGAAATGGTTTTGGACACCTGGCTATTGAAGTTGACGATGTCTATCAGGCAACCGACCAGATTCGCAATCTAGGTGGTAAAATTATTCGCGAAGCAGGCCCCATGAATGCAGGAAACACCATCATTGCCTTCATTGAAGACCCTGATGGTTACCCGATCGAATTGTTGGGTGCCAAATAACCACCCGGCCCTGACGCATTTTTAGGGCCGTTAACAGCCCCTAGCAGATAGAATCAAATCGAATACAGCGGGTGTTTTTGAAGAAGTCAGCCATTCTCTGCGACTTCTTGCGCAGCATTTTCAATGATCGTCAAACTCTCCGGCGGCGGCATACGTTTTGTAATGCCATCAGGCACTTCACCTCTTCCAGCCTGATAGATTGAGCCGGACTCCAGGACAAAACAGACCATAACAGTGAGTAGTGTTGGCACTACCGCGACTCGGGAGATGGCCACCATCATGATATCGCCTTTCGGGCTTCCGCTAGTTGCTAACATGGCCATACCGAGTACGACGGCACTGATAGCATAGCCCACCATCAGAATACGGGTACGATTTGCGGAGAGACGCCAGTGAGCAGCTACGAACCAATCATCATGGGTAGCCGTAGACCCTGCTCGATACCAGATAAAACCAATCACCAACAGTGATAACGCCAAAGGAATCAAAAAACCCAACAATCCGACATCGAGTACGATGGAAGCAGGTGCAGCAATCAGATGACAACCCACCAGATTCAGCATCGATAGCTCATGAGGTGTTTTCGCGCGCTTGCGTAATATTTCATCCACATTGAAAATCATTCTGTTATCTCTCGCCTCTTCCGATCTGCAAGAATTAAATATGGCATGAGTTATGGCATAAATCGTTGATATTACGCAAACCGCCAAATTACCGGTAAACTACTTAAATGAATATTGATACTGAGTTGTTGTGCGGGCTGCTGGCTGAGAGTGCCCATACAGAATTGATGCCACGTTTCAAACATATCGATAGCCACACAAAAACAGATGGATCGCTTGTCACTGAGGCCGACATCGCGATGCAACAATCCATAAAAGCTCAGCTAAACCGTCATTATCCTCAGATCCCCCTATTGGGTGAAGAGATGTCATCTGAACAGCAGGCGGCTATTCTGGAAAATGGAAAGCAGGGTTTCTGGTGTCTTGACCCTCTGGATGGCACTTCAAATTATGTAGCGGGTATGCCCTGCTTTGCTGTCTCACTGGCTTACATGATCAATGGACAAGCACAGATCGGAATCGTCTTTGACCCAGTCAGGGATGAACTTTTTCATGCAGTTAAAGGGGGTGGGGCCTGGTTGAATCATCAGCCCCTGAAACTCAGTTGCTCGACGTCACAATTGAATAGATCGATCGCAATGGTCGATTTCAAACGCCTTGCATTGCCCCTGGCAACCCGATTGGCGACAGATCCTCCCTATCTGTCGCAACGAAGTATCGGCAGTGTAGCGTTGGACTGGTGTTGGCTTGCAGCCGGGCGTTTGCAGCTCTATCTTCATGGTGGCGCAAAACTGTGGGACTACGCTGCAGGTGCCTTGATCTTTGAACAGGCCGGCGGCTTTTTCAGGCTCACCAAACCTCATGCCAGCCAATCCGACCACCCAATACCCAGCCTCGATCCACAGATGGCTATGGGTGCAACCAACAGGGTTCTATTCGATGCATGGAACCTGTGGCTGGACCCTAATAAATGACCCTATCAGCATAGTTTTATGGCCTTTCGGTTGACCTGGGCGAGAAAAACATTAAACTAGCGCGCTCTCTAAACAACGGAGCGGTAGTTCAGCTGGTTAGAATACCGGCCTGTCACGCCGGGGGTCGCGGGTTCGAGTCCCGTCCGCTCCGCCATTTACCCTGCAATAGCCTCCCAGTATATTCCTTTGCTCAGCTTTCGATCATGTCGCTGGGGCAGGATGGGATGTCGCATACGATATATACCAGTTACGACACACAGCAACCAAGCGATCACGCATCCGTTGCTACTTCGCGAACTGAGTCTTGGTCTGTGGGAATTCCAGAAGTCCATGGAAGAACTGGGTTATGCCAAGCAGGTCACTACTTTCACCCTATCCGACTTTGGCCGCACCCTAAGCCAGAATGGGGATGGAACCGATCATGCCTGGGGGTCTCATCAACTTGTAATGGGGGGTCTCGGAGATGGTTCAGCGGCCAGTCTGGATGGAGGAAAACTATTTGGCACGCTCCCGCATCTTCACCTGGGTGGTGACGATGACTTTAGCGACAAGGGACGGATTATACCGACCATGGCACAAGATCAGGTCAATGCGTCAATTGCGCGATGGTTTGGAGTCGATGATGACCTGATGCAATCACTATTTCCCAATTTGGTTTATTTTCAAACCAATGGCAATTTTGAGTCAGCCTATGTTGATCTGTTTGTTTAAAAAAACGCTGAACAACGCTTATAACCCCAGCGGATTCTGAGGATCTATGCCATGCATGAATGGGATGTTACGGACATGGTGGGTAACCTGATAGACCAGACCGATCCAGTTACCGATAACCCCTTCAGCCGTGTCGTGCCAGGTATTATCGAGAGTGTCGATCACGAGGGCCTCGGGAAACGCCGGCATTTTATCCCCGTTTACCTTGGCTAACTCCAAACGTTCCCTGTACTCATTGAAGATCGCCTGATTTCGCAGTGTAAAATAGTTCTCAGGAAAGGGAGGATAGTCTTTGCGTTTTGCAGTGAAATAGAGGCCGACCTCTCGCTTGTACTCCTTGAGCAGACTGATGGTGTCATACTCCGGATGTCCCTGGAAATAGACCACTCTGATACCGTCTTCACTCACTGCCAAATGTACGCCTGCCTCTTCACTCTCCACCAATACCTTTAGACCAGCTTGAGTAAACTGCTCTCTGGTTACTTGATTAAAGCGTGAGTGAGGTACATCAAAACGGGTATTGACATCATTAACCAGTGGATGATGCTGATCCTTCACCCGGTGACTGAAGACACCCCACAGCTTATCACCCATGTGTGTACGCTTTTGACCATGATGGGATTGTACAACCGCATGAGTAGCGAGACAGGAACAGAGTACGGAGGTAACATTGTCATGGGCCCAGTCGACCACTTCAGTCAGTGGTTGCCAGAATGGCTCGAGAGACATATCAGGATGGCTGACATTTGCGCCTGTAATAATCAGCGCATCCAGTCCATCCCGTTTGATCTGATCAAAAGACTCGTAATAACGATCAATGTGTGCCCTCGCCTTGTCGCCACGCGGCAATGAAGCGAGGGTAAATGGATGGACAAAGAACTGGGCAATAGGATTGGCCTCACCCACTAATCGAAAAAACTGTCGCTCAGTAGCCTCAATGGCCGTATCAGGCATCATATTCAGCAGACCGATATGCAACTCACGAATATGCTGGTGAGTAGCCCGGTCTGGAGAGAGAACATTCTGCCCCTCCTCGCGTAGACGGGCAAAGGTAGGGAGGCTAGTGTGCGCAACCAGTGGCATGCTGATACTCCTTCAAAGTGCGATTGACCGAGCGCCTGACTCTCGATCGATAACCCCTTCCAAAAGCTGCAGGAAGTCAGACTCATTCTGAACCTGTGATAACTCCTCAGTAGTCACGGTATATCCGTAGCTGCTTGCAATCGCCTCATAGCGGGGAATCCTGGCACGAAACAGACGGGGAAATACCCAACGATTAAAGTCGAAAGGATCGACCAATGAGACATAATCGAGCCCTTCAAGCTGCATGTATTCGGCCAGGTGTTCATCAAGGAATGCCTCTCGATAATAGAGCGGCTTGGGATGTGACACCGAGCGGGCGATCAATGCCGTCTCATCCTGTTCACTGGCTTTGATATAGAGTATCAGTGAATGCTCAGCCAGAAACTCCAGTACCCCAGGCTCATCCAGTTCACAAAGGCTACCGCCTACATCATTGATAAAATGAGCATAACCATAGATCAGCTGGGCCTTGTGCATAAAACTGGGTACATCATACATAGCTGCAATCTCAGCCTGTCGATGCAAACTCTGACGACGTTTAAACTCGGTCAACGGCATACCGCCCAGTTCGGGGTTACCCAACATGCCGAGGAAGGTGGAAACGGGCTTCAGGTTGTGGAAGGTAATGTTATTCCGAATAAAAATAGAATCAGAACGAAGAAGATCCCGCAACATGGGTACACGCATCGCATGTTCCTTGATGCTATCGAGGATCGGTTCATCCAGATAGCGCGTACCGATGCGATAGTCTCCTGAATAGTGAAACCAGTCTTTCTGCCTCAACAAGTTGGACAGACGGGTCTTACCCACACCAGACATACCCAGTAAGGTAATACATTTGCGGTCCCAATCACGGAATTGTTCAACACTCAATTTCACTGCAAGATCTCTCCACACCTACCAAGCGCCAATTCTACGGGCTAGTTGTTTGGGAGGAAAGCCGCTTATGTAACATTCTTCAGACATATTTGGTTGGAATAACAGTACTGCAACTGCCTCCAGCGACTTGCAAAGATGGTTGTGTAGTGGCATAAGCAGGGTATCTACATACAACCTAATGTAAGCGGATGAATATAAAAGATCTGTCAGTCATCCTCGTGGAACCCTCGCTGACTCAGCGACATATTATCACTCAGCTACTCGCTGAACTGGGCATCAGTTACATCGAGACCTTCTCAAATGGCACCGAAGCCCTGCAGGCATTACCTGTCAGCAAGCCGGACCTGGTCATCAGCAGTCTCTATCTACCCGATATGACCGGTACCGATCTGGTCTATCAAATGCGTGATGATGCGCAGCTGATGCAATCTGCATTTATGCTGATATCCAGCGAGACCAGCCTCTCCTACCTTGACCCTATCCGTCAGGCTGGAGCCGTTGCCATTCTGCCTAAACCCTTCAACCTTGAAGACCTGCATGTCGCCATGAGAGCCACCCTCGACTACGTAGAGACACCCAACATGGCACTCCACGACGTCGATACGGAAATACTTCAGATCCTGGTCGTCGATGACAGCAGTATGTCCCGAAATCATATCCGGCGAATTCTCGAAGCCATGGAGATTGAGAATATCACTGAGGCCAGTGATGGGGCTGAAGCAGCGGGACTGGTCAACCAGCACTACTATGACCTGGTCATATCTGACTACAACATGCCTGAGATGAACGGACAGGAACTGGTGGACTATATTCGCTATGAGAGTGGTCAACCCGGCCTGCCAATACTCATGGTGACCAGCGAATCGAATCAAAACCGCTTGGCGGCCGTACAGAAATCAGGGGTATCAGCAATTTGTGATAAACCCTTCACGACTGAAACCATTCAGCACCTGCTGCAACAGATACTCCAAGAGCAGTGATGTCACCAAATCAGTCGCATCAAATCAGAGAATCAGTTAACATTTCAGGAACTTAATTCTCTCACAGCAGGGCTAATAGAACGAGAATGCCGTTATTATGCCTGACAGAAAGTCATGCCCAGCAGGACACAGAATGATACTCAGGCCACACAGATAGTCACTTTCAGCAGGTTTTAAACGATAAGGATCGCGTTTTACTGTCAGTTGACTCAATTGCTGATAAAGGATTAATCAAGCATTGAGACGAGTTGCCGTTAACGACATAGACTAGGTAGACAGCCCCTGAGTCATACCCAGATAAAAAAAGCGAAACCTTATTATTATGTCTCATGTACTCATTATTGATGATCAATCAATAACTCGGATGATCTTGCAGGAATTAGTTGGATCGATCGACAAGGATGTCTCCTCAACCTGCTTTGCAGACCCAACTCAGGCACTCGAGTGGGCTAAATCCCATGAAATTGACCTGGTTATTACTGATTACAAAATGCCCCAGATGGATGGCATCGAATTCATCAAGTGGCTTAGGCGAATCCCAAGCTGTAATGATGTCCCGGTCATGATTGTCACCTGTGTGGAAGATCAATCCGTGCGTTACCTCGCCCTGGAGTCTGGGGCCAATGATTTCATCACCAAACCCATTGATCATACGGAGTGCCGGGCTCGCTGCCACAATATGCTCACCATGAGCCTGCAGCGAAAACTGATCAAGGATCGTGCCCTATTGCTCGAGCGTGAGATACGCAAAACCACCCAGGAATTGCACGATCGGGAGCAAGAGACCTTGATGAGGCTCGCGAAAGCCGGTGAGTATCGCGATGAGGACACAGGCAATCATATCCTGCGAATCTCCCGTTATTCTAAATTGATTGCCCTGAAGTTGGGGCTATCTCATGAACGATGCGATTTGATCGCCCAGTCCGCTCCGATGCATGATATCGGGAAAATCGGCATCCAGGATGCCATCCTGCTGAAACCCGGACGTCTCACTAAGGATGAGTTCAAAATCATGCAACGTCACACATTGCTGGGGTATGAGATTCTCAAAGATAGCCCCTCCAAGTATATTCAGACCGGTGCTATCATCGCCCTCAGCCATCATGAGAAGTTTAATGGCCAGGGCTATCCGAACAGCCTCAGCGGTGAAAATATTCCCCTGGAGGCAAGGATTGTGGCTATAGCCGATGTTTTTGATGCACTGGTAACTGACAGGCCCTATAAAAAGAGCTGGCCGATAGAAAAAGCAATCGACTATATTAGTGAGGAGCGTGGTAATCACTTCGATCCCGACTGTGCAGACGCATTTCTCAGCGAGATGCAGGAAGTGGAATCGATTCACAATGCCTTAAAGGTACCCCCGAAGAGACAGATGCTTGAAA
Organism: Candidatus Thiodiazotropha sp. (ex Codakia rugifera); assembly: GCA_025656675.1. Lineage (GTDB taxonomy): Bacteria > Pseudomonadota > Gammaproteobacteria > Chromatiales > Chromatiaceae > Thiodiazotropha. Next base: position 97,711 of record JAHXHN010000009.1, on the reverse strand, counting down.
CAACTCACGACAAATAACCTGTTACCCACCCATCTGAAAAGTGGTCATAGTATCTACCACAGCATCGCTTTGGTTGTCAGCTGCGTCGTACTCTGCAGCCTGATTGGGCAGTTTCTATGGCAGAATTCAACGGCGGCTCACCTTGCAACAGTGACTTTAGCCGCATACTACACCCTGATTCGGTTTATACAGCTATTGACGCTAAGAAAAAGGTACCCTTCCCCCCCCCTGACACATGGATCATTTATAGTTTTTGATCAAATCTACCTGGGTGTGATTACCTTAGCCGGGATGCCGGTGTTGCTGACGCTACCACTGAGTGGGGCTCTACTTTATGCCACACGCGCAATGGGTAGTGGATATCTCTTGATTGCCATTCCAACCGCATTCATGATGATGCTACTATCACTGAGTCAGGGACCGGTCATTCAGTTGGATCTCATACAATCGATAGCCATCAGCCTGATCACGGTGGTACTACCCAATCTGCTCCCACTCAAGCTTCTTTATCTACAGCGATGTGAGCACGACGCAGGCAACACACGAGTTGCAAACCAGAACGATGAGATTACTGAGAGTGAAAACCATCTGTTAGAAACAGAATCCTCTCTATCTGAACTTGAAAACGGTACTCAACGGATCCTGATACTATCCAAAAACGATGACACGACCGAATCGATCTCCCGTTACCTGAAAGATTGGGGATATGAATACACAGCCAGTAGAAACTGTGTCCAGGCATTCAAACATATGTTGTCACGCAGACAGGGTGAGGTATTCATCCCGTATAATGCGCTGATTGTCGATCAGCATGAATTGGATATTGATCCCCGTTCTTTGGTAGGCCTGATACGAGATGAAGCAAAATTAGACGAATTAAAACTGATTTGCTTAAAAAGTCCAGCCGAGATAGAAGGTCACGCACAGAGGTTGCTAGAAGCTGGATACGCCACACTACTCGAGAACCCTGTAATAAAAGCTCAACTCTTCAGCGCCATCATGGGCGAACCACAACATTTTCCTGATTCAACCAATATTGTCAGCCTGTCAAAACACAGAGTAACCAAAAAAAATCAACCCAGACAGGGAGCGATACTATTAGCAGATTCTCCCTCAACCGAACGTACTTTACTTGGTAAGAAACTGATCCAAGCCGGTTATCATATCCGAATAGTTGATAATGGGGACCAGGCACTTGATGCACTGGAAGAACGGGGTTTCGATCTGGCAATTGCCAATATGAAGATGCCGGTAATGAGCGGTACCCAAGTCGTCAAGTTACATCGTTTTACCACACCCTATAAACATTGGGTCCCGTTCATCTTCATGACCGATGAAAACACCCCGGATACCCTGCGACTCTGTCGGAGCATCGGTGTGCAGGCTTGTTTGTTCAAACCTGTGACCGCAGATGATTTATTGGAGATGATCCCAACGGTATTAGACCAACACCAGTCGCTGGGGCCTGCACGCGACAATTACCGTAGTACATCATTTGAACATAATATCACCCAATTTCAACACTCCCGCCTGCTGGACAACATGACTCTTTTACGACTGGAACGACTGGATAACGGCATAGCGTTCATCAGTGATCTTTTTAAGATTTTTGAAGCTGAGGGACATGTCATCATTCGTACTATGCGACGAGCCGTAGAGAGGAATCAGTTGGGTCAATTCCTTGATCAGGCACAAAACCTCCTCGATAGTGCCGGTCAGCTTGGAGCATTCGTACTGTATGAATTGAATCAACAAGCGACAAAGGTTCAAGCAAATGAATTCGAATACAAGGGCCCGGCGCTTCTGGAGGAGATAGAACACACTTTCAGCCTTACACTGCAAGCATACGATCACTACCTCTCTCAACGAACCACTTCACAACACACTGACAAAATCTAGACACTCGTGCTTTCCCTCATGTAGGGGGGTAGGTTAAACACGTAATTCAATCTTATATTGTTAATTACATCCTTGCCGTATAGGGTGCCACACACAACATTACCGATACGCCACCAGTCAGGGGATGAGGTAAAAACTATTCATGCTTTGTTTGCAGATAGTGATGCAGTGCCTGGCATGTCACAGAAAATGTTGATGATATCTTAGCCAGTAATTTAACCCCATGTTCGTCAAATTCTTTCTGATCTATATTTGAAGCAACAGAGCAAACGGTCTTAAGAGAGAATGCCCCTATCCCTGTAGCGTTGTCGGTTAATGCATGCGCAGTATCCCTGTACTTGTGAAGACTGTGTTCTTCCAATGCCTTCTGCATTAAAATCAGTAGTGCTTCACTGTCATGTAAAAAACTCTCTGCCATATTTTGTACAAAACCAGGATCCTTACTCAGTTTTTCCAAATCATTGAGTGTTTTTAAATCGATTACCCGAAGATTTTTTTCAGCACCAGGATCCCTTGTCGGTTGGTCAATCATTGCATCTATTGGGATACTCCTGATATCAATGCCTAATACTTGATTCACCACATCCAACAGATGGGAAGAACGAACTGGTTTTGTGAGATAGGCACTGACGCCAACCGCCTCGCACTGTTTGACTGCTTCAGTTGTTGCATTTGCAGTAAGAATCATAAATGGCATTATTGGCTCTTTGACATGCATTGCTTGATAAGACTTTATGACTTCAATACCACCCACATCAGGCATCTGTAGATCTAATATCGCCAAATCGAATACCTGTCTCTCTAGCAGTGATAAAGCATCTTCACCATTCTCTACAACCTCAACATTATAACCCTGTAATTCCAATATCTTCTTTACCACTTTCTGGTTAATAAGGTTGTCTTCGGCCAATAAAATCCTCACTTGTTTTGACTCGGTTCGAACTATAGACCTGAATATCTTCGGTTCGAGTTGCTGTACCTCACTCAATTTATTTTTTTGGGCATGTTGAAGTGCATGGCGTAACTTCTCTGCAGTGACAGGTGGTGATATTACAGCTGTACAACCTTCTCTGCAGAGCATGACCTCTCTATCCCGGTCTTGTGCATCCCGTGTGATACAGACCAACGCAAGCTGTTCCAGGCTTTTTTCAGCCCTTAATACGCTAACCAGCTCATTGATTGAGAGACCACTCTGGCTTTCATCAATGATTGCAATATCATAAAGTGCATCCAGCTTTTCTGCGCTCAACAATTCAAGCATTCCATCCGTAATACTGTTACATACCTTGGTTACTACCTGCCACTCCTGAAGGTAATCAAGGACAGACTCTTGATCCGATAATAGATCGGCAAAAAGAAGCACCTTGGCCTCAGACAACTGATTCATCACAATCGATTCATCCCCGGAAATGGCAAGGATTTCAAACCAAAATCGACTGCCCTTACCTAAGCGACTCTCTACTCCAACCTTTCCGCCCATTAACTCAACCAGTTGTTTTACGATAGTCGTTCCCAATCCACTACCGGAGTAACAACGTGTATTCGAATCATCGCCCTGCATAAAGGGTTCGAATATCTGCTGCAGTTGCGTCTCAGTAAGCCCTATTCCAGTATCGATCACTTCAAATAGCAACCTTGGCTCATTCTGTTCTTTTTTAATATTTGAGCGGATGGAGATCCTCAAGGTTATACTGCCCTGATCGGTAAATTTAATTCCATTATTCAGTAGGTTAATCAAGATCTGTCGCAATAACTGAGGATCAGTACGAATGACCGGTGGAACCTCAGCATCAATGCTACTATACAACTTGATTGACTTGGCATCAGCCGCTGGCTGCATCATGGAGAGAACAGTATCTACCAAATGTGCAATATCCTGATCTGAAGTGGTAACTTCTACCTTGCCTGCCTCAATTTTCGAAAAGTCCAGAATATCTTCAATCAAGCTTAACAATGTATCTGCGGAAGCCTGTATAGTCTGCATGATCTCACGTTGTTCAACGCCCATGGGCGTTCCCGCCAACAGATCAGTCATGCCGACCACACCATTTAACGGGGTGCGGATCTCATGACTCATATTTGCCAGAAACTGGCTCTTGGCCCGGTTTGCTTCTTCAGCACGCTTTTTCTCGTTTTCCAAACGTTTCAGCAGTAATGAGACATAAAGAGATGTGACGATAAGTCCGATAAGGAGACCAATACTTAGAACCTGTTGATCACTCCAGAAATCACTGCTGATAATGACAAATGTAAACCCAATAAATCCTAATGCACTGGTTAAATAGAGTGAGGGAATTCCAAAACGAAAACCGTTACCCAGGCTGATCCACAGATAAAACACATATAACATCGATGCGCTTTCACCACCCATCCACATTGCCAAAGTAACCATCCCCACATCGAACAACATCGTAAATATCCGACGGAGCCGGAAATTCAAGGGTGAAATGGCAATGGCAGCTACAACAAGAAATGAGACTGCTGTATAGATAAATGAAACAACCAGCAGTGGCTGTGCCTGCTCATCCGCTGGCGATTGAAGCACCAACATGACGCAGTAGCTCATCATCACTAACGCAATGACTACCCTGACGAATGACTGCTCAGATTCCCGATCCGGTGACAGTTTCAGTTGATTTATTATTGTCTGCAGTTGCATGTCAGTCGTTGTTGCTGTCCTGAGGGTAAATGGCTCCACCCTACGGGGTACCCCCAGGATGGATTAGGTTATTTTCCCCTGTCTCTAAACTCTATTATGAGAATAGTATCTTATATTGAGAGTCGCCACTGAGCTATGAAGATCAAATTCTTGCATGACATAGGTTGCAGGTTGTCTATGGATCTGGCTGACGCATGATCTTCCACTCAGGTCGACACCTGCTCTTAACTTCACGGGGAGAGAGGATTAATTCCAAAATCTGAAGTACCGCTCGTACAATCAACAGGCAATTATCACTTTACATCTAAGGGAAATACGATTTTGACAGTCTATACTCCAAACCGTTAAATCAAATCAGCTGGAAACAGACTAAAGTATGAAGATGGTGCGACGGAGTGTGCCCTATGTTCAAGATCGATCTTCAGGCATACCCAATAGGGGCATTCAGGTAATCGGATATGATAATAGATAAAGAGTGAGCAGAAAGAGAGGATATATGATCTGAATATACAACCAGTTTGTCATGACTGAGATTCAAGCAAGGATCCAATATCATACAAATCTATGGCGGGGACAGCCAATATGTATCAAATCATACACAGAGTCGGCATTGCCGTACCTCCAAGTGTCGTCTATAACGCTTTGACCACGGATGAAGGTCTCTCCCAATGGTGGACAACTGATACCGTCGGTGCGGGCAATGTGGGTTCTATCATTAAGTTCAGATTCGATGGTGGTGGTCCCGATTTTGCTGTGGCTGAACTCCATACCGATGATCTTGTCAGATGGAAACATTCGGGTGAAGAGCCAAAACCCTGGGTGGGTACTGAAATCACTTTTCAACTCCAGGACGATGGGAAGCAAACTATTGTTCTATTCAAGCACTCTAACTGGCAAGAGCCGACCGATTTCATGGGACACTGCAGTACTAAGTGGGCGGTTTTCCTGTTGAGCCTAAAAGAGGCACTTGAGAAAGGCAAAGGCAGGCCATTTCCCGATGATATCCACATAGACCATGATTGAGGCAGTTTCTGATTTGCATTTGCATATACCCTTGTACAGCCACTGAAACGACATATAGACCAGATAATCTGAACATATGAGATGATAGAAGCTATGCTACAAAGACTCTTTTCACTTCTTCTGATTGTACTGTTGATACAACCCATCCATGCACTGGCAGATGCCCCCGAAGGCTACCCCTTTGTCTCATTCGATCAAGCTATGGCAAAATCACAGCGCGAATCTAAATTGTTGTTTGTCTACTTTGGTCGATATGGTTGTGGTTACTGCGAAAAAACCAATCGAGAAGCGTTTATTGATGCGGCTGTAAGACAACGATACTCAAAAAACTATGCGCTTGCTTACGTGGATGCAGAGAGCGGTCGGCGTCTACGGCTACCCAGTGGAGAACGGATTGCAGAACGTGATCTTGGAACACGCTATAACGCCCTGGTCACGCCGGTATTCACTTTTCTAAACACTGACGGGGAGCTTATCCACCGTATGGTTGGCGTACAACGTATCGAAGATCTGATCGATGCAGATAATAAAATCCAGGCAGCCCTGTCAAAGGCAAAGCAACAATAATCCTGGATTCTGCAATTGACCGCTGATATCTAACGTAAGGTAATAAATTGCAGAATCAAATATTGGATTTTTTCTGCACCCAATGGGTGAGCTTTATGACATTACATGAATTTGTGAAAAATCCATGTTCAACTACGGATTCTAGGATAATGCAGATACTGACCATTGTGTTGTTGTGGCTCGTACCTGCATCAATACTTCATGCAGCACCTTGGCAATTTGAACATGCCGTGAACGTAGCGGGCGTGGAATCAAGCACGACTCACAAGATTTTTCACCATCTCGACTCATCAGGTCGGCGCAACATTGCAGCCTCTACACTGGGTGTTGCTGTCGCCTGGGAGGACGATCGTGACGTCACACCTCGTATCTATCTGGCCTTTAAACCCAATACTGAGGACAGTTTCAAATACGCAGTTCAAATCAGTGGAGAGGGGGAAGCTTATGAGCCCTCATTGGTCGCACTGGCTAACAACCGTTTTGTTGTCGCATGGGAAGAGAATAGCCAGATATTTTCGCGGATGGTCGAATTCAAGGGTGAGTTACGGCTAGGACCTACAAGCCAGCTCAATAAAGGCACCGCTGCACACGTCAGCCTGGTGCAACACATGGGTCACCTGTTTGCCTTGTGGTCAGAGAGAACGGGGCGCTATGGCCAGATTCGTTCACAGCGCTTGAGTGTTAACACTAACGGGACATTGGAACCCGGTATCAACTGTCCCATTGACAAGGTTCCTCCTACCGATGAACAGCTCTACCCCACGGGTGTTATCACTGACAATCGATTAGTGGTCGCCTGGGAAGATCGCCGCCCGAAGCACACCATCATAATGGCTGCAACTGAACTGCAGGGAGGACATTGCCGTTACAGTGAACCCATTCGCATCAGTGAAAAACCCGAGTCGCGCAATCTGCCCTATGGCACAGGACATGGTGTATCGCGAGTCGCACTCGGGCGATTCGGCAGTGACGGCGTATTCGCCGCTTGGGCTGACAAGCGGGACTTTCGTGATGGTTACGATATCTGGGGTGCCAACTTCTCTTTAAGCCAGGGTGGATTCGGGACTAACGAAAAGGTGCAGGACGATTTTGGTGGGCTCTCCAAACAACGTCATGCCACAGTCGGCGGACACGCTAAGGGTATGCTTGTTGTAGCCTGGGATGATGAACGCGAAGGAAACGCCGATATCATGCTGAGCTGGCGTGAGAATGGAGAATGGAGTGAAGACTGGCCCCTCCCTGTCGCTTCAGATGCGGGTCAGCAGAGCAATCCCAGCATTGCACTGGATAGTGAAGGAAACCTGCATATTGCCTGGGTGGAACGTAATGCAATCGGTGCAACTACCCGATTAAAATATGCCTTTGGTAAATTGCACACAGATCCCGGTTTATAATTCCGGGAACCTTTGATAGGATCATCATGTTGAAAAATCAATCGAAAACTGGAGGGTATTGATGTTTGTAATAGCAACCTTCCGGGCTATATCAGCGTAAATAACAAAGCCTGATATTTCTGCCCGGTTTCTAAAACCGGGGCACACATGCCATGCCCCTGATGAGTAATTTTACTGGACGCATTTACGCGCCAGGGGTTCCTATGAAGCACTCATATTCTCCATCCCAATTGGGATGGCAGCCTTTTTTTCAACAACAACTCACACTTGAAGAGTGGGATCACTACGATATCGCACGCATAGTTGCACAACACCGCTCAACAGTCGATCTGCTTACAACCACAGGCAAACAGACCTTACCGTTAATACCTGGAATGCCGGCCATGACGGTTGGTGACTGGATCTTGCTCGATACATCAGGAAAATTTCATCGACGGTTGGAACGGTTATCGCTATTTTCCCGCAAAGCAGCGGGAAGCAAAATATCCACTCAACTCATTGCCGCCAATGTGGACACCCTTTTTGTGGTCTGTTCACTCAATCAGGATTTCAACCTCAATCGAATTGAGCGCTATTTGGCGTTGGCGAATGATACCGATGTGGAAGCGGTTGTTGTGCTTTCGAAAGCCGACTGTTGTCTTGATCCTCAGCAATATGCCCAGCAAGTGCAGATCCTCGATCCACACCTTATGGTCATTACGGTAAACAGTCTTGATCTTAACGAGGTGCGCAAACTCGAACCATGGTGCAGTGCAGGCAAAACGGTAGCACTTCTCGGCTCATCCGGTGTTGGCAAATCCACCTTGATCAATACCCTTGCTGGTGGCGCAGTCCAGCAAACAGGCCCAATCAGGAAAGATGATGATAAGGGTCGTCACACCACAACAGGACGATCAATACATTTTTTACCAACCGGAGGTCTTCTATTGGACACGCCCGGCATGAGGGAGTTACAACTGGCCGATTGTGAGCATGGGATCACAGACACATTCAAGGAGATCGGTGAATTGGCTACCCAATGTCAATTCTCGGACTGCCAACACCAACATGAACCCGGCTGTGCAGTTCAGTCAGCGATCGAAGCTGGAAAGCTGGATGAGCGAAGGCTATATAACTACTATAAATTAATGCGGGAACAGGATCGCAACAGGGCAACCCTGGCTGAAAAACGGGCTCAAGACCGTAAACTGGGTCGATACTACCGCTCTGTTCTATCTGATGTACGTCGCCGAAAAAAGTGCTAGGCAAAGAATCTGTATCTCTACACTACAGGGATGTAAGCAGCGATGGGGATAGATCCAGCTTCATGTTGATTTAGGGCCTGTTAATACAAATATAGTGTCACTGTTGTGCCTGTAAAAAGTACCCAGCAAGGCACGAGGAGCGTGGTTTGATTGTGCCTGATAAGCGACGAGTAACGCCGAGCGGTGCTTTTTCAGGCACAACCCGGGAGGCCCGGACCAATTTTCCGCCCAGCAGCGTTATCAGTCACTTATGTAGACTGTCTTTACTGTGCTGCTACTGCCTTGCTGGAAAAAAATGGTCTTGGCAATGGTGATCAAACTAGTCCCTGTATCATGACCGGAATTGAACCACTTACCCAGGAACTTATCTGGATGGCAATTCCCGCTATTCTCCTGGCCGGTTTGATTCACGGTACCTTCGGTATCGGCTTTCCCATGGTTGCCACCCCCCTGCTGGCCCTGTTCACAGATGTATTCACCGCCGTGCTGATCTGCCTGATTCCAACCATGTCAGTTAACCTGACGGTAATATGGCAGGGTGGTATAAAACAATTGAAGAACAGTCGCCACTATTTACCGGTTGTCCCCTTTGTCCTGCTGGGTACGGTGATGGGCTCCTTTCTGCTGTTGTGGCTTGATCCACGTCCCTTTTTACTCTTGCTAGCTATAGCCATCCTGCTTTATCTAAATCAACACCGTATGCAAGGATTGGACTTCCATTGGGTAAAAAATCAACCCACCCTGGCTTATGCCCTTTTTGGATTTACTGCCGGTTTGATGGCAGGCACGGTCAATGTCATGTTACCTGTATTGATCGTTCTGTTTATGGAACTTCACATTGCTGCAGCTACTATGGTGGTATTGTTTAATCTGAATTTCTTTACCGGCAAGCTGACTCAGAGCCTGATCTTTCTACAGCAAGACCTCCCGGGTATTGGATCTTTTCTGTTAACCACCCTATGGCTGGTACCGGTTGCACTTGTAGCGCTCCACCTGGGCATGCAACTGCGCAAATGGATTACGGCCGAAAACTATGTAAGCCTGTTGAGAGGCGTGCTGTGGTCGATGGCGGGCATACTGATTGTGCGATTTTTATATGCCTATCTGGTTACCGCCTGACTTCATTCCAGAAATTTCGTGCGTAGTTGCCTAACGAGTTAGACGAGGGCCTGTCATAAAAAACGGACATTTGGCTGATTCCGGTGTCTACTGTCTTAGCGGGCGGTTCCGTAGATAGCGTGTTGGGTGAGGCAAGTTGCACCCAACAGGGCATTTCAACAGCAGTATTTCCGAGAGCTATCCTGATTTATATAACATCACGACTTTCTCGGCTTTGCCCTGGCAGTGGGTTCCGCCTGCAAGGGGTCATCCGGCCAGTAGTGTTTGGGATATCGTCCTTTTAACTCCTTTTTGACCTGGGGATAGGTTCTTTCCCAGAATCCGGCCAGATCGTCTGTAATCTGCATCGGACGTTGTGCCGGTGAGAGCAGATGCAGCATGACGGGTACACTGCCGCGACACAGTCTTGGCGTCTCTGCCAAACCAAACATCTCCTGCAACCTGACCGCCAGTACGGGTGACTCACCTGCGGCATAACCGAGAGGAATCCTGGACCCACTGGGTACTTTCAGATGAGTGGGTGCCTCCTGCTCTAGTAACTGCTGCTGTTTCCAATCGAGTCGCGCATGAAGTATCGCACTCAAATCGAGATGCCGCAGCTGATCCTTACTGACAATCCCCTCAAGCCAGGAAGTCAACCACTCTGATAGATTGTCATACAACCACTGATCCGACAGGTCAGGCCATAAGTCATCCTGAAGTTGGCTGCCAAGCCAACAGACCCTACCCTGCCATTGACGAAGCTGTTTATTCCAGGGCAAAACCTCAAGACCCATTTCAGCGATACCCTGGAGCATGGCAGTGAATAGCGCATCCTGAGCGGGATCGGTAGCCTGGTGACGATGCAACACGACCGCCCCTATCCGCTCTTCCTGTGTGGCGCTCACCCGTTGTCGCTGTTTGTCCCAGACAACGGTAGTTCGGCTATCAATTGTGATGTCGGGTAGTTGACGGATCTCCATCTCGCTGATACCGGCAGCCAGCCTCACCCAACCCTGGGTCTCTCCTGCATCCAGTTGTGCGACGACCAGATAGGCCTGAGCAGCTAACGGATCATCTGCGGCCAGCTGTACTCCACGACCGTTTGCCAGGCGGAAGCGGCCATGTCCTGTCTGTTGTGCAAGACGGTCAGGATAAGCCAATGCCAGATGTTGAGCAGTGGACAGTACATCCCCACGGTATAGGCTCGTCATTTTTTTCAATCGCCTGCGCCAATCCTTGCTGACTCGATCTACCTGTTTACAGGCACGTATATTGACCTGTGATTGGGTGCCTCCATATCGCTCTTCACGCCATGTCTCAAGGAGATGCAATCGCAGTTCTATGTCTGTTCCAGGATGATGCTCTTTCTGGTGTGGCAGGATATCCCGTTCACTCAATAGGGCCACTAAATCGTAAACAGTCTGACTCTCACCTTCACCCGTATTGAGTAGGATATGCGCCAATCGTGGGTGGGCCGGAAGTGCTGCCATACGCCGACCCAAAGGTGTCAGTTGTCGCCGTTGGTCCAGAGCACCGAGTCGCTGGAGTAATTCGCAGGCCTGATCATATGCAGCCGGTGGAGGTGGATCGAGCCAGTGGAGATCATTGGGATTGGCAACGCCCCAACTAGCCAACTCCAACGCCAGGGGGGCCAGATCGGCCTGAAGGATCTCTGCCGGATGGTAGTCAGGCAACCTTGTCTGATGTTGTTCAGCCCATAAACGGTAGCAACAACCAGGGCCGAGGCGCCCGGCTCGTCCCGCACGTTGATCGGCCGCCGCACGGGATACCTGCACTGTCTCCAATCGTGTCATTCCGATACCTGGCAGGAACCGGGGCAATCGTGACCAGCCGCAATCAATCACTACCCCTACACCCTCAATGGTCAAACTGGTCTCTGCAATGGATGTTGTGAGTACTATACGGCGTCTGTTGTTCTGATCGGGAAAGAGAGCACGATCCTGCTCCGATTTTGTCAGATCACCGTAGAGTGGACAGACAACAGGCTGCTCATCAGTATCGGCAAACTGGGATATAAGGTGTTGCTGTGTACGTCTTATTTCAGCCACACCAGGCAGAAAAACCAGCAGATCACCCCGCTCATTACGCCAAGCCAGAGAGATCGCCTTCACAACCTGTTCCGGAATTGCCCTTCTATCCAGTCTCTGCCCAAGATAGCGGTGTGTCACAGGGAATTGCCGACCCTTGGCTTCAATGACAGGTGCGCCCGTCATCAATTCACTGATGCGGCGACTGTCGAGGGTTGCGGACATAACCAGCAGGTGCAGATCCTCCCGCAATCCCTGTTGTGCATCGAGCGATAGGGCCAATGCCAGATCGCTATGCAGATTCCGTTCATGGAATTCATCGAAGATGATCAATCCTACACCCTGTAGCTCAGGATCGTGCTGCAGTCGGCGGGTCAGAATGCCCTCTGTCACTACTTCAATACGGGTAGTACGGGAGACCTTGCGCTCCAGGCGTATGCTATAACCAACCTGCTCGCCGAGATGTTCACCCAGCAATTCCGCCATGCGTGCAGCAGCTGCCCTTGCAGCCAGACGACGAGGTTCAAGTAACAGGATATTTTGATTACCCAACCAGTTGGCATTCAACAACGCGATCGGAACAATTGTGGTCTTACCCGAACCGGGGGGAGCACATAACACCGCCCTGCCATTTGTGGCCAATGCTGTTGAGAGCGCAGGTATGACCTGATTGACGGGGAGTTCAACCTCAGGCTTCAAACCCCAAGACTCCTATCCTGGTCGGATGGACAGATAATGGAAGTCATCACAATTGTATTGGCTAGCTTAGAGAGGATTGTCGACGAATAAACGCAAATGGCGTGATTCTGTCCGGTGCAGCACCTTGACATATTAACAGGACCACTCGTGAGGTGACATAGCCTATGGAGCATGTTGCAATCAACAAACAGGACAACCTCGTAGGGTGTGGCCTGTCGCACCAAACACTGTATAAAGGTTCATACAACATCAAAATATGCACAACAGCATAAACGATCCAGCCGTTTGGTTTGATCCGAGACCGATATGGTGCGACTGGTCCACAACCTACTGAATGGCAAAACCAGTTAAAAATCCAGATAAACAACCCATGGGCTTATGTTTACGGACCGGTTACGCTTGCTTCAGTGGAATTGAATCACTCTCCCGATCGCAATGCACATGCAGATCGAATTTCAGATCGTCGGCAAAATCCTGTGCGACTATCCAGATCTGGTTTAACTCTTCACTCAGTGTCGGCAATACGGTCAATGAGCTGCGGGTGCGTTTCTCATCAAAAAAGGCAAAGGGCTCATCTAGGAAGAGGAACTGACTGCCCTGTACAGCCCGATCGACCAACTCCTGTGAGAGGGCCAGACGTACTGCCAGCATGATTTGTCGCTGGGTACCACTGGAGATCTCATCCAGATCCATAAAGTCCCGTTTCTCACTGGAGAAGGCACGTACGCTCAGATCATCATCGATTTGAAGATGTTCGTAACGGTTTTCAGTAAATAGAGGGAGCGTTTTGCTGACCAGCCCACGAAGCTTGCGATTGAATTGATGGGAGACCTCACGTGTGGTGCCCTGAATCAACTCATCCGCGACAGCGCAGATAGCCATGTGGCGCTCTTTTTCCTCAATCTTCTGCTTTAAGTCGGCCTTGATACCCTGAAGTTGTTCGACCCTGTCCAACCGCTCCTGCTCTTGTGCAATGACTTGATCGAGCTGTCCCAGACGGCGCCTGTCCACTTCCACACCTTTTCGTAATTGACTCTCTTCATGACCCACGCCATCCCTGACCTCGGCTATGCCGGCACTCCAGTCACTGACCCGTTGACTCAGGCGTTCCCGGGCGGCACGGTCGACCACGATGGATTCGGATTCAGAGCCAACCTGCTCTTCTGATGATAAGGATTCAGTGGACGCGACCTCTGATGCTGCCTCAGACACCTCGCTATCGTCCTGTATTTCTACAGCTGGCAGACTGCTGAGATTGTCCAGGGCCGTTGCCAATACAGATGCCGTCTCATCATAGGCTTTCGTACTGCTGTGATTCGACACCCGGCGTATCCAGAAAATCACAAACAGCAGCGCAAAGGCAGCTGCAGCATAGAGCAGCCAAGACGCTTGCCAGTTAGGCGCCATGTTGCCGATAAATTCAGATAACTGCAGCGCATACTCATGCTCTGGCATCTTTGCCAGCACATACCAGGCGCCACCTGCAAGCAGGGTCAACAAGAGAAAGATGAATCGAAAAAAGCCGGCTCGGCCGCGAGCCGAGAGGGCTTTCTCCCGTTTTGGAAGCGCATCCTGATAAGCAATGGACGCATCATCCAACTGCTCGATCAGCCGGTTGGATTCATCCATGTGCCTGGAAATCTCAGCATGTTCGCTTTCCAGGGATGGCATCAGCTGAGGATCGATGCCAACCTCTTCAATTTGGCCCTGTACAGTGACCTGCTCAGTCTGACGTTGCTCAACTTCATTGAGGGTCTCTTCCTTATCCTCCTTGCAGGCTGCATCACAGTATTCCAAAGTCACAAGTCCTGCCATGGTCTTGACCGCGTAGCTATGGGGATGCGGTGTGGTGATCTCTCGCTGTGCCAGATAGAAGGACTCCACAAATTCTTCATACTCATAGCCGATGAGTTCATAGACCTTATCTGCAACCTGTTCTACACCTCGGGCTATGGGTTCATCGTTAGATGCTGACGCAGCAAGTGTCAAACGGGCACTGTGGTTGCCCGCATCATCAAGAAAACGCTCCAATCTGTATCTTTTCCCATCCCGGGGGGTGAATTCCAGTTTTGCTGAACAGTGGGTCTCCCCCCAGCGGATCACCTTGGATAGCTCATCCATATTCAGAGAGAAGGTTCTACCAAACAGGGCGAAACAGACGGTTTCACCAATCGAACTCTTACCCGATTCATTGGGTCCGGAAACAGCGATCAATCCCTGCTCAGGAATATCCTGCAAATCCAGATCGGCGTATTTCAGAATATTGCTAGATTGAATGGCATTGATAATCATGACCAACCCTCATCTGCCAGCACTTTCAGCTTACTCATGACCATTTCGATTGCCTGATCGAATGTCTCCTCATCGAATGCCTCACCGGAGTTGAGCCTCCGTTCACGCTCTGCCGCGCAATAGTCTAGGAATTCCTGGGCTGATGCCCCCAATGACAGATTCTCCTGATGTGTAGTCTGTTCAGACGAAGACATACAGATCTCCCCTTTCTTGTTGTGTACTGCCTGAATCAATAGGTTCAGGTACCCATTCTGATTACCTAACCCTCACACCGAGATCAGGCTGCACAAGCCACAGGATGTGTGCCGGGTTGTTGTTGGAGGTCCAGTATAGGGAGTTCTGTACAACAGGTCATCACTCGTGTAGTACCCTATATGTTACAACTTGTCAGGCCAACTGTAACTCTATGTTTTCATTGATAATCAAATTGTTAACTCACTAACATATTATATAGATCAGCCTTGTTTATTCCTTTCCAGACCAAACAATAGCAAGGAGTTAAGGTATCGATTCCGGGGAAATTACGTGATTTTGATGTTTTTTTACCCGCTATAAAAAAACCCCGCCGAAGCGGGGTTCTGTTAACTCTAGATGTCTAAATTAAGTTTAACTGTTTGGACACACCAATCTAGGCCTGACACGCAATATAATCTTCACTTGTGTCGTTGGTATCTACCAGATCACACCGTTTTGCGTAATCGTTATCCCGATTGTTGGACCTAGGATTAAACCTGTTTACATCCAGAGACGCTTATAATTATATTACAAAATGTATGGTTTTCAAGCCGGTCCAATGACTTAATTCCCATACTGATACTCACCTTGAAATTGGCACCTTAAAGTCTCTCTCATTACAGATCCTCCCCCAATACCCCATAACCATCAGATTCAACTTTGACTCATACAAACTCTGTCATTCGAGAATAAAAAATTCAGTCTAAAACTGCATGCAGATTAGATTGACTCATAGTGGTAATTGCTACACAACATAGCCACACAATATCTGAAATGTCTGCAACATTGATCCAACCATAAAAAATTATGTACGGATGGACAAAGAAATTTTTGTGTATGACAGACTGATTTCATATCCAATTTTTATAAAATTTTTTTTACAATATATAAGTAACCGGCCACCTGCCCAATGGTTGTTATACCCTGTGACCGTCCATAAAAATCCAGGAGCTATCTAAGTACCCAAGTGGCACAGTTGAAATAGCGAACAATAGAATTGGGAATAAACATGAATTCGACATGGAACAATTTATACAAGTCGATAGGTTCCAGCGGTTTTTAATGGCACATATTGTTCAATCATACTCTTCGTCAATCCATAAACTGTTAAAATCGTCAAAGTACATGTGATCTTTCCTTGATATTAATCTGGAGTGCTTTTAATCTAAAAAAATGATCCGTTAAATTACAAGAAAATAATAACCCGGGATTTTTTGTGGATGTACTAGCGCTGCTGATCGTAATTGCACTAATAATTACCTATTTATTTTTTACTCGCCGATTGGTTTTTGTTCCTAAAGGACAGAAGGCGGTTGTTTTGTCTTCCGAACAGATGTTGCATCTCAACAAGTTAGCCATGCGTGACTTAAGAAACATTGGAATAAAACGAGATAAGATAGTTGCGGAAGCAGACAATGAAGGTAGTTTATTGCCTCTTGAACCTGTACTGGATAGTCTTGATGAACTCATTGAAGAAAACCCAAACAATGTGGAACTTTCAAAAAATGTTGAAAGAACGAAACAAAATTTCGTATCTAAATATAGTCATGGAATACCGGTCAGTGTTGCCTATCAATGGATTAAGCGGGGTGAATACATTGATCACCCATGGTTAAAAGATAGTGATATAAATAAAACAATACAGCGTCAGCTGAAGTAAACAGTTAGGACAGTTAACCCCACTCAAATAGTCCAGTTAGCCATGCAGTTTATTCTCAGCACCCTGCAATGCAGGCATGAAAGCGCTGTATAGAAAATCTAGTGCATCGAAGGCGGTTACCGCTAAGCTATACAACACATGACCACCGGGCGAAGGGATGGGTTAAGGCAGATAACATCTGCGAAAGCTCGATCACACCCTATAAAAAAATACTGCCTCACCTTCCACGCAATATACACAATTTGTGTTCACTTATACTGAAAAACAGATCCTACCCTCCTCCTGGGTCGCGTTAACGGCCAAAACAACAACAATTACCTGGACCACCATGAAACAGCATGGATTGAGGTCAGTGAAAATTTGAAGCCTTGGTTTTGTGGAAAATAGGGTGAAATCTTTTTTTCTTCTTTTTAACTCAAGAAGTTGCAGGTCACCCGAGGTTACAACTTATGACCACAGGTTACACCTCGTAAAGGATATTATAAAAATATTGGCCAAACTCTTTGAAACAATACCCAACAGACAGTTGCACAGATGAGATTTGACAGTCTGCAAACAGAGATACATACTGGTTGGTATGTTGGTGAATTTTACAAGAAATCATGAATGCTGATGCCGGCAGCACCCGACAATCACTCCTGAAAGCTGCCTACGAGGAGATCCACCGGTATGGTTTTCAAGCTGCCAGCCTGAATGCCATTCTGGATCGGACCGGTGTGACGAAAGGCGCCCTCTATCACCACTTCAGCAGTAAACTACAACTCGGATATGCGGTGCTGGACGAACATATCACCGATGAATTGGAATCACTCTGGTTCAAACCCATGCAGCAACCCGGACATCCGATCGAGGTCCTGAAGGCAGCAATCAAACAGTTGGGTGATCACTATGAATGTGAAGAGATCACCCTTGGCTGCCCGCTTAACAATTTGGCACAGGAGATGTCAGCCATCGATGATGGCTTTCGTCAGCGGGTTGATACACTCTATCAGCGCTGGCAATCCAGTATTGAAGCACTCCTGACCAGAGGACAGCAGCAAGGCAGCGTAAATACCTCTATCGACGCTGCTGATACAGCATTTTTCATTTTGGCCTCCCTTGAGGGTTGTATGAGCATGGCAAAAAATGCACAGAGCCACAACGAACTGATGCGCTGCGGCAAGGGACTGATGAACTATCTGAATAGTCTCCGTGCTTAAGCTTTAATCAGAATAGGCAGAATAATTTCGAAGGATTGAAATATTGAACATCCGATACAACAAAAACAGTGACAGGGACAGAACAATGAGCGAAGCATTTTTTCAGTTTGTATTGAAGCATAGGTTACTGGTGATATTTCTCGCTGTGACACTATCCCTACTGATGGGAAGTGGTGTAAAACAGCTACAATTCAGCAATGACTACCGGATGTTTTTCAGCGAGGAGAACCCTCAACTTAAGGCCTTCGAACAACTTCAGAACACCTACACCAAAAATGATAATGTACTGTTTGTCATCGAACCCCGGAACGGCAAAGTTTTTTCCAGAGAGACACTGACCGCTGTCGCGGCACTGACCAAACAAGCCTGGCAGATCCCCTACTCGCTGCGGGTCGACTCCATCACCAATTTCCAGCATACCTATGCGGAAGGCGATGACCTGGTGGTTGAGGATCTGGTGTTGGACCCCCAATTGCTGACAGAAGAACAACTGGCAGACAAACAGCAGATCGCTACCAGTGACCCGTTGTTGGTCAATCGGCTCATATCACCTAACGCCCATACCACCGGTGTCAATGTAACGGTTCAACTGCCGGGTAAAAAATTGACCGAAGTGCCTGAGGTAGCCAGTATGGCCAGAGAGATGGTACGCAATCTGGAAGCGGACTATCCCCATATCAAAGTTCATCTTACCGGCATGGTAATGATGAACAACGCCTTTCCCTCTGCCTCCATGGATGACATGAAGAGCCTCTATCCCGTCATGTTCGGGGCGGTGATTCTGGTGCTGGTCGTGATGTTGCGCTCAATTCCCGGCACACTTTCTACCCTGATCATAATTATTCTCATGATCATTGCCACCATGGGTCTGACAGGTTGGCTCGGCATCAAGATGTCACCACCCACCACAACCGTACCGATCGTCATCATGACCCTGGCTATCGCTGACTGTGTACATATCCTGGTCAATTTCTTACATAATATGCGCGACGGTGAGAGCAAGTATCAGGCGATGATGGAGAGTCTGAGAATCAATCTGCAACCGATTTTTCTTACTACACTGACTACCGCAATCGGTTTTCTCAGCCTCAATTTCAGTGAAGCGCCCCCTTTCCGTGATCTGGGTAACATGTCTGCGATGGGTGTGGTACTGGCATTCCTTCTCTCCATTACCTTCCTCCCGGCATTGATGATGCTGCTACCGGTAAAGGCACTGAGTGGTGATACCTTGGGCAGTGTCGCTATGATTCGATTTTCTGAATTTGTAGTGCGCAATAAAAAAGGGTTGCTGTGGGGAATGGGCATAGTCATTCTGCTCCTCATTTCACAGATACCCAACAATCGGCTTGACGATCAGTTTGTTAAATATTTCGATGAGACCATCACCTTTCGTCAGGCGACTGACTTCACCACTGAGAACCTGACTGGTATCTATCTGGTTGAATACTCATTGGAGAGCGGCGAGACAGGCGGCATCAGCGATCCGAATTTCCTGCAAAAGGTAGAGGAGTTTGCCCAATGGTATAGACAGCAGCCCTATGTGTTGCATGTCAACTCCATCACCGACATCATGAAGCGCCTCAATCGCAACATGCATGAGGATGACGACGATTGGTACCAACTGCCGGATCAACGCGATCTGTCGGCCCAATACCTGCTGCTGTATGAATTCTCCCTCCCCTTTGGACTTGATCTGAACAATCAGATCAATGTAAAGAAGTCTGCCACACGTTTTACTGTGACAATGGAGAGTATTTCCACGCAACAGTTGTTGAAGATCGAGGAGAGTGCCCAGGCATGGCTGACCGAGCATGCACCGGGTATGCGAATTGATGGAGCAAGCCCAACGATCATGTTCGCCCATATCGGCAGTCGTAATATTATTGCCATGCTCAAAGGCACCACATTGGCGCTGATAATGATCTCAATCATCTTGATTTTCGCACTGAAATCATTACGAATCGGTGGACTCAGCCTGATTCCCAACTTAGTGCCTATGGGCATGGCTTTCGGACTCTGGGGTATGTTTGTCGGTGAAGTTGGCCTCGCCCTTTCAGTAGTGACGGGCATGACGCTCGGTATTGTGGTTGATGATACGGTCCATTTTCTCAGTAAATATCTTCGTGCCCGACGAGAGAAAAAAATGGACCAGGAAGATGCAGTTCGTTATGCATTCTCCACTGTTGGCACCGCCCTGTGGGTAACCACTTTGGTGTTAATGGTTGGTTTCGGTATCCTTGCCTTCTCCCATTTCCAACTCAATGCAGGTATGGGTATGCTGACTGCCATCACCCTCGGCTTTGCCCTTATAGCCGACTTTCTGTTTCTGCCCCCGCTGCTGATCTACTTCGGAGGAAAAAAATCATGAAGCCAATCCTTATTCCCATTGTATTGCTCTTTGCACCCGCTATGGCACTGGCAGCTACCGCAGAAGAGCGCGGTTTGGATATCGCCAAGGAGATCGAAGTACGGGATAGCGGCTTTCATGATTTCAAAGCCACTATGAGCATGCTTTTGCGAAACAAGCATGGTGAAGAGAGTTTGCGTGACATGCGCAACCAAACCCTGGAAGTGGATAATGACGGTGACAAGACACTGGTCGTGTTCGATGAGCCTCGGGATGTGAAAGGCACTGCCCTGCTCAGCTTTTCTCATAAGATGGGTGATGACGATCAATGGCTCTACCTGCCGGCCCTTAAACGGGTAAAACGTATCGCTTCACGTAATAAGTCAGGCCCCTTCATGGGCAGTGAATTTGCCTATGAAGACATCTCCTCCCAGGAGGTAGAAAAATACACCTATAAGTTCATTGACGAAGGTGAACACGAAGGCATACCCAGTTTTATTCTCGAACGCTACCCTGTTGATCCCAATTCAGGCTATACACGCCAACAGGTTTGGGTCGATAAGGAGCGATATATTGCACTCAAGATCGATTATTACGATCGAAAAAACTCACCCTTGAAGACATTGGTTTTTCGTGATTACCGGCAATATCTCGATCAATACTGGCGGGCTGACGAGATGTATATGGAAAATCACCAGACGGGAAAAAGTACGCTCCTGACCTGGAAACAATATGAATTTCGCAGCGGCCTGGATGATGGGGATTTCAATAAGAACAGTCTAAAGCGGGCAAGGTGATTTTAAATTTTGAATCCTAGGGTGCGGCAGGGACGCACCCTGCTTGGTGGCAACCTGATCAGCAGGAAAACAGACCGTATTTTTATATTCTAAGGAGTGTGTAGTGTGAAGGCATGGCGATGGGTATTGCTGTTGATCCCCGGGCTATTATCTGCTGGTGAGTGGAGTGGTTTTATCGAACTGCAGGGGCGATACTTTCCTCAACAGGCACAGGATCGTGATCAGTCAGGTCAACTCGTTTCGATTGTGCTGCAGCCGGAATACTATCAACGCTGGGATAAGGATAAACAGAGTCTGCTGTTCATACCCTTTCTTCGTTGGGACAGTGAAGATGATGAACGAACCCATGGCGATATCCGTGAACTGATCTGGACCTATGCTGGAGATGGCTGGGAGACCCGGGCCGGCATCGGCAAGGTATTCTGGGGCGTCACAGAGGCACTGCATCTGGTGGATGTGATCAACCAGACTGATCTGGTCGAAAACCCGGATGGTGAACAGAAGCTGGGCCAACCGATGTTCAAGCTCTCCCTTGAACAGACATGGGGCATACTCGATTTATATGCCTTGCCAGGTTTTCGTGAGCGAACCTACCCGGGTGAAGCCGGGCGCCTGCGGACTCATCCACATGTAGATACAGATCAGGCAACCTACCAATCGGACCGGGAAGAGAGACATATCGGTCTGGCGTTGCGCTGGTCCCATTTTATCGGTGACTGGGATATTGGCCTGGCCCATTTCAACGGCACCAATCGCGATCCACTTCTGATACCTGACCTTAATAACAGAGGAGAGGTGGTACTCATACCCTTCTACGAACAGATGCATCAAACCAGCCTTGACCTGCAAGCCACCAAAGGCGATTGGCTGTGGAAGATGGAACTCCTCCACCGTTCTATCGATAGCGGCAGCTACAATGCTGTAACCGGTGGTTTTGAATTTACCCTGGTTGGCATCGCTGATAGTGACATGGATCTGGGACTATTGGGCGAATACCTCTATGACGACCGAGGCGACGATGCCTCAACACCTTTTGAAAACGATCTGTTTATCGGTTTGCGTCTGACTGCCAATGATGTGGAAGGCAGTGAACTCTTGGCAGGTGTCATCAAAGATCTGGATGATGACGGCTGGATGTTCAACCTTGAAGCGAGCCGGCGAATCGGTAACGACTGGAAGACGAGTGCACAAATCCGCTTATGGTCAGATATCCCAGTAGATGATCCGCTATATGCCTTCCATCGCGATGATTACCTGGAATTTACGCTGACAAGATTTTTTTAGGCTGGTCCTGATTGTTAAGAGTGTTATTTTGAAAAGTACCTGCGCAAGCTTAACCGACTGTCTAATGCCCTGACGATCCTGATGGAACAGACAGGTCAGGCCGCCCATTAACGCAGTGAGAGAGCCTCAATATGTGTTTGCTGCAAGTGCCTTAGCAACCTATAGAGATATATATAATAAGCGGTCTTGTTCCTGGTTTTTTTATAAGCCCGCTGTCGGGGACCAGGAAGTACTGTTGCCTATTGACGGGGAGATGACTCATTTGTGTTATGAGTCATTAAGTTAAAATTATTAAATCACCCCTAACTTTACAAGAAGAATCATTAATAGTAACGCCAGAACAAGAATAATGATGCCGGTAGTTGAATAATTAGCATGTTCTTTTTGCACCTTTTCTAAGTTACTTATGCATGCTTAATTTTTTCGTTGGGAGTTTACCAGTTCTTTTTTGAGCGATACCCTGTTGCAGGTAAATATCACCCATGCAAATATCAACAAAGCTATTTGAATATTTGCTCCATGATGAATCAATCAATTTACATACAACGTCTAAGTTATGTAGCGCCACTACAAAAACTATCCACATACTGCTGCGCTTTCTGGCGTCGGCCTTGATTTTTTGACAGGTATTGGACGCAGCATATCAATTCAGTTTAGTAAGCTGAATTAAGGCAAAAACAGTTCCAACAGCGATAGAAACAATTGGGACGAAGGCAGAAGCAATAAACTTTGACTTTGAGTGGTACCTAAGGGCCTTGAACCCTTCGATAATCGACCACAGTACAAGTAACAACAAACCAATGCCAAGCATAAGATGGATCGCTTTCTCTTCTGCTACACCTAGCACTACCAAAACTGGTCCAAAAACAGCACCGATCCAAATGATGCCAATTCCTTTGGTGTGTAAGAATGATGCGAGATTATTCACCGTGATTTCCTTTGGTACACTGGTCATACCCACATAGACCATGCGAGCTTGTAAGTGATGAGCGAGCGAGGGGAGCGAATTTGATGTGCAGATTATACGCCATACAGTTTTTCAATTACCTCATTGTCTGAAAGTTCATGCCCTACCCATACCAAGGTTTTTCTAGCACCTGCCCCGGTAGCCAGCTCTTTCAGAATACGTTCTTCCACCTGTGATAAACCACCCTCTGTTTTCTCCATTGGCTGGATAATTACAACAGGCTTAGGTGTAAACCACTTATCCTTATGCAACTGTTTCATACCTTTTCTTAGAATTGTATCAGCTTCAACAAAATGCCCTACTAGTATACGACTTGTTGAAAATGTATTTGATGAAACCACAGTCGCAGTTACGCCTGATTCTATTTGACGTAAATCAAAACGATTTTGATAAACCTTAATGTAAACCGAATTAGCAAATATTTGCTTAAACATTTTTCTGCGTATAATGCTGTAATTGTCAGACCAGGGAAAGTATGCTTTTGACGGCCCACACGAATTACTTATCATAACCAGTTTCCATCTTTGGATTTATTAGTCCTCCAAATAAAACCCTAAACCTCTGCCATTCTGCTAGAGCCAAGGATGCCAGCTATTATTGCCAGGCCATTGATCAACCAGTAAAGCCAGCCTTGCCCATGAAAGCAATCAAGCCCCATTCCAGAGGGATCACCACCAATAGTACCTCTGCAAAAAAATACCTATTGCTGTGCAATAAGTTGCAATGACAGAGAAAAGCGCTATAACCACTCTGTCAATTAAACCAATTTTTTCATATTACCTTTCATGGCTATAAACATTTAAGCTGTAGGGCGTAAGACAGGTTTCGCCAAACGCCGCACACGGGTGATGTGTTATATGATGACTGTTATTTGTTGCCATATACTTCTATGTATAGAAGGATAATCGGGGACACCCAATGAATGCATGATGCGAAGCCAATGAAAACGTGAATCTAAATCGCCAAAACAAGTTCAGCATAATCACCCAGTGCCTCTCTGACCTCCCGAATGGAGGGCGGATCTGCACCCCACCTGTCATCAAAAGCGCCTCGGCAAGTCAGCCGCATGACATCGGGTTGCCGTGCTGAGTCAAGCCAGAGATGGTAACCGAGGGTAATCAGGGAGGATCCGTGATCTTCGTAGCTTACTGTTATATTCCCCCCTCCGGGCATCTGTTGATAAACAACCTGCTCCATCACCCGCTGTACTTTTTTAACAACAAAGGTGTCAGTTTCAATCTTTTGCTGACTATCCACCAGGTTGCTGATTTCGAAATTACAATGTGGTACATACCGGTCAAATTCACTGAGGGCCATAGACGTACCCTGCTGTAAAAAGGTACGTGTGGTCCCAGGTTGAATCGTCACAGACCGTTTCAACATCAACTGACTGCCTACGGGTGGCAGATTGTAGGGATAATCCAGATCGTTACTGACCAGGTAGGATTGTCTGCACCCGGTCAACAACAACAAAAGCAGTATCCATCTCACGTTCATTTACCTTTATCATCCAAATCAAAAGAAATAGCTGTGTCTGACCGTTGCTACGATGCCGCTATCCGAGCACCCTGAAATAGCAACTGAGATCCGGCAGGTCGATCTCTCTGGGCTTCAACCTGACATGATCATTCAAGCCGGCGTCCCCTTTAATGCGTAGCCTGGATTCCATGCCGATCGATGGCAGTAATACGGTCGCCCTCTCCCCCTCCCTGGCTACAATGACCGCTTCTCCCTGCCATTCGGGATTATTGAGCAGATAGATCAGACGCCAATGATTGTTCGACACTCGTTCGGTCTTACGGTTCGCCATGCTACCCATCTCCGACTGGGCAATCCGTTCAGAGATCGCATGGATATCAAGCACCTTGTCACCCTTCAGATGGGCACGCAGTTGTTGATGGGTCAATAGATCGGAGTAACGCCTGAGTGGGCTTGTAGCACGCGTATAGGCCGTCAGCCCCAGCCCGGAATGGGGTTCCGGCTGGGTCTTGACCCTGGTGGGTTTGAAAAAGCGCCGATAGGCATACATACCTGCCATATCTTCAGGTTCGTTCCGCTCCTCAGGTGGCGCCTGGGTGGCAAACGGGATGGGAATTTCGTTGATTTGGCAATAGTCGGCTATCCCCTCCCCCGCCATCAGCATCAGATCGGTAATCATCTCCCGGCTTTCCAGCCTGGGAAGTGGTTCGATCTCCACATTGCCTTCACGGACTTTCAGCTTTACTTCCGGTAGTTGGATTGAAGCCGCCCCCGCCGCCTTTCTACGCTGACGATAGATTTGGCTTTTAGTCAGCAGTGGCGCAAACGGCATTTCATGCAATCGCTGATCCGCCTCGGCATAGCTGATTCGCTTGACCTTCAGCCAGCTCGGGTGAACCCCAATATCTTCTATCTCTCCCTGTTCTGACAGCCTGAAGCCGATAGATAGCGCTGGCGACCTCTCCTGCAGGCCGAGACCCAGCTGGTCGGTTACGGCGGGTGGCAACATGGGAATGACTCGGTCCGGCAGATAGAGGTTGGCACCACGAGCGCGGGCATCCAGATCCATATCACAATCCGGTTCTACCAGGGCTGCAACATCGGCCACATGGACCCAGATTCGCTCTCCATCCAGACTGATCGCATCATCCGGGTCTTGGTTATCCTCGTCATCTATGGCATAGGCGGGCAAGTGGGTCAGATCGAGCCGCACTTCATCCGGCAGAACGGGTACTTCATGTCCAGGAATGGTCTCATCTATACCCATCCGACGAGGATAGGGATTTTCATTGGCCGGCCAATACCCGGTCTTAATCAGCAGACGGTGCGCGTTAACCGGCGTCTCCGGTATCTCCATTGCCTGCAGAATACGGCTCTTCTCGCGTTTCTCGAGAGCAACTGCCTCTACCTCTCCAAGGGCTTTTCGATCCTCTTCAACAATGGTTTCTGTTCGCAGTCGCTGCATGAAACTGCGCCAGGCCTCCTCCTCAATTGCCTTTTGTTCCCGAGCGGCGATCTCCGACTCCACCAGCGCGGAGGCTCGTGGGCGAATCGACTGAGGATCACCCTCGAAATAGATCCCTTCGGCGACGAGCTGCCAGGTCGCCCAGGCCATCGCCGGTGTGTAGTCCCCGAATACCAGTTCACTCAACTCCTTGATATCGGTCTCAGCACCCTCGAGCAGCTCCCAGTTTTCCTCAACCTCACCGGTTTGTGGCGTCAACTGATTCAGACTGGAAAGTGGCCCTGGATGAAGCAGCATCACATCCTTATCCCTGACACGCTTATTTTTAGCTCCCTCCAATTCAATGGTTATCTTATCCGCCACCTCAACGACACGAGCCGGTCGAATTTTATAGAGAACCAGAGCACCTGCAGTCAATTTACTCATCAAACCTTCCGAAAAAAAATACATACCAGAGATTCTAATCAAAGTGAGGTGTAAGACCTCTCCCCTTTGAAAACCCCATGATCTCAAGGAATAAATCATTCAGCAGTTCAATAAACAGCGCTGCAGCATCATTATATCCGGAGTATCACAGGGAGTTTCGTCCTCTGCGGGATCGGGTATGATACGCACTGTTTAATCTCAAACCCAGGAGCCTGTTCCTGACATGAACAAAGAATGGACTGAATTCCTCGCCTCACATGCAGCTCCAGTACAGGAGAGTGCTGACATTGGCTGCGCCATGAATGATCTCTCCCACTACGGCCTGGTCCGTGTTGAAGGTGAGGATGCCATGCAGTTTCTACAGGGCCAGATGACCAACGACATGGGGCAGGTTACAGAGACGCACAGCAACCTGGCAGGTTGGTGCAACGCCAAGGGACGCATGATGACCAGCTTTCGCTGCTTTCGCCGGGGTGAGGCCTTCTACCTGCAGACACCCTTGGAAAACATCTCCCTGGTGTTACAACGGCTGTCGATGTATGTGCTGAGATCCAAGGTCGCCATCAGTGACGCCAGTGATGAACTGGTAAGGATCGGTTTCACCGGAATCTGTGCCGAGGCCCTGTTACAGCCCTTTTTCGAAGAACTGCCTGAGCAGGTCAATGATGTGCAGCAGCAGGATCAGATGACACTCATTCGCGTGCCGGGCGTCAGTCTACGTTTTGAAGTGATTGGTCCGATCGGACAGATACAGGAGATATGGCAGACGGCAGAGGGTCAGGCGCAACCGGTAGGTGAAAATTTCTGGGCGTTACAGGAGATTCGCGCCGGTATCCCGACACTTTATCAGAGTACCAGTGAGTCGTTCGTCCCACAGATGACCAATATGCAGTTGATAGATGGTGTGAGTTTCACCAAGGGGTGCTACACAGGCCAGGAGGTCGTCGCCCGCATGCAGTACCTGGGCAAACTGAAACGACGCATGTACCTGGCCCATGTCAGTACCACAACACCCCCGAATCCAGGCGATGAACTATTCGCCAAGGACAGTACTTCGGGACAGGGTACCGGCAAGGTGGTAGATGCCCAGGCCTGCGGTGATGGCTACGACCTGCTGGCAGTGATCGAAATCGCAAGTGCCGAGGAACAACAGGTCTGCCTGGGAGAAAATGGACCCAAGCTGGAGCTCCTTAACCTGCCCTACAGTTACTCAGAATAGACAAGATACCGATTAAGAAATGACTGAAGTGACCGCTAAGCTGTCATTACAGCTGCAGCCAAGGGAAGCACACGGAACATGATCGACGAAAACCAGTTTCTTGAAACCCTCAATGAGGCCATCGACAAAAACCACCTTACCCTTCCCACGCTACCGGAAGTGGCGCTGAAAGTCAGGGATGCGGTAGAAAAAGAGCAGAGTTCTGCCAACCAGATTGCCGAAATCATCGCCTCTGATGCTGCGCTCTCAGCACGCCTTCTACAGGTAGCCAACAGCCCCCTTTATCGTGGCCGGGTAGTGATTGACAATCTGCAAATGGCTGTGGCGCGTTTAGGGGTGCGTCTGGTGCGCAGTCTGGTTGTCAGTCTGATCATGCAGCAGATCTTTCAAGCCACCAATGATCTACTGGATGCCAAATTTCGCCAGGTCTGGGAAGAGAGTGTACAGATTGCCGCAATCTCTCGTGTCCTGGCAGGTAATGTGGATCACCTCGACAAAGAACAAGCCATGCTGGCAGGCCTGATTCATAACATTGGTGCACTACCGGTCCTCGCCATGGCCGAGAGTCATGAGGAACTGTTACAAGACCCGCAGGAGTTGGACCGGATCATCGATGCGATAAGTCCCCAAATCGGCCAGCGGATTCTGGAGATGTGGGATTTTCCACCATCATTGATCAAAGTACCGGCAAATTTTCTCAATCTTGCGTATGCGAGTGAAGGCGATGCCGATTATGTGGATATTGTTCTGGTGGCACGTCTCGAGTCCCAGATGAACTCAGATCACACACCCGATACAGCAGCGTGGTCTCAAATACCCTCATTTGCCAAACTCGGAGTTGAACCGGAGATCAATATCATAGAGATCGAAGGGGTCGCTGACGATATCCAGGATATCGAGGTCATGTTTCTATCATGATGTTATACCGCTTTCAGAATCAGGCAGACCATGATTGAGGCAGAAAACCTCTGCAAATACTATGCAGGTGTTAAGGCGGTGGATGGGGTCAGCTTTGCCATACCCCGTGGTGTCTGCTTTGGCCTGCTGGGGCCAAATGGTGCCGGTAAGACCACCACTGTAGAGATGTTGGAGGGCATCAAGACCCCCTCTTCCGGCATTATCCGATATAAGGGTGAGCCACTTGGTCAGCGCTTTCGTAACGAAGCCGGAATCATGTTTCAGCACACGGCACTGCAGGAGTTTATTCGTGTCGATGAAGTGCTGAAGATGTTTCAACAGTTCTACAGTCACACCCGGCCGATAGAAGAACTGGTAGAGGTCTGTGCCCTGGAAGAGTTCCTTACCCGGGACACACGCAAGCTGTCCGGGGGACAGAAACAGCGTCTGTTGCTGGCGATTGCCCTGATCAACGATCCGCAAGTGGTGTTTCTCGACGAACCCACCACTGGCCTCGATCCCCAGTCTCGTCGCAACCTCTGGCATCAGGTACGCCGCATCAAGGCTGAAAACAAGACCCTGGTGCTGACTACCCATTATATGGAAGAGGCGTTTGAGCTGTGTGACGAGATCATCATCATGGACCATGGCGTTATCATAGCCCAAGGCAATCCAAAGGAGCTGTTAGCCAACCATTTTGACAACTCGGTCATTACACTGCCCCTCTCCGCACTTCCGGCAGATTTTCGTGCCGATGAGGCATCTACACTCCATCCTCAGGATGGTCAGATGGAGATTCTATCGCGGGATGTGGATGCTACCATCCACTACCTGGCAGCACAGCATATTCCTTTGAAGCAGTTACAGGT
The DNA here is from genome assembly GCA_025656675.1 of Candidatus Thiodiazotropha sp. (ex Codakia rugifera). Classification (GTDB taxonomy): domain Bacteria; phylum Pseudomonadota; class Gammaproteobacteria; order Chromatiales; family Chromatiaceae; genus Thiodiazotropha. Next base: position 67,942 of record JAHXHN010000009.1, on the reverse strand, counting down.
ACGCTCTCCTACCCTGGAAGATCTATTCCTGGAATTGACCGGGCACCACCTGCGTACCTGATTATGTCGATACGCCGTTTTCTCGCCGCTCTGCAAGCACGCAACCTGGAGTTTCTGCGTGACCGTACAGCACTGGGATGGAACCTGATCATGCCGGTACTGATTGTGATGGGTTTTGCCTTTGCTTTCTCCACCGGGCAGGAGGAGCTCTATAAGGTCGGACTCTATGGCCAATCTGATCAAGACCTGGCCGTACATGATTTCCTACAGACTCGCTATGTTGATTTCATACCGGTGGATGAGCTGGAGAGGATGATCGAAAAGGTTGACCGGCATCAGATTGACTTGTTGCTTGATCTGAAAAATAACCGCTACTGGGTCAATAGCACATCACCCAAAGGTTACCTGTTGGAACAGTTACTTACGCCATATCAGCTTAAACGGGAAGCCGTCAGCGGTTCAGAGATCCGTTATGTCGACTGGGTCATTCCCGGTGTATTGGGCATGAACATCATGTTCAGCGCCCTTTTCGGGGTTGGTTATGTGATTGTCAGATACCGAAAAAACGGGGTATTGAAACGTCTGCGTGCAACACCACTCAGTGCCTTTGAATTCCTTTCTGCGCAGATCGCATCACGCCTGTTGATGATCGTGGCAGTAACCGTACTTGTCTATGCCGGCACAAACCTGGTCGTTGATTTCCGCATGATCGGCTCATATTGGCTGCTATTTTTAATTCTGGTCCTCGGTGCATTGAGTATGATCAGTGTCGGTCTGCTGGTTGCTGCGCGCATCACCAGTGAGGAGGCAGCAAATGGCCTGCTGAACCTGATCAGCTGGCCGATGATGCTGCTTTCCGGGGTCTGGTTCTCCCTGGAGGGATCACACCCTTTGGTTCAAAATCTGGCGCTCGCTCTTCCTCTTACCCATATGGTCGATGCTGCGCGGGTAGTGATGATTGAAGGCGCAGGACTTGCGGATGTCACAGACCAATTATTCACATTGTTCCTGTTTACCCTATGCTTTGTCAGCATAGGTTCAAAAACCTTTCGCTGGGAGTGAGCAGGATGGCGGAAAATGATGCGTATTTCATGGCTGAAGCCCTAGATCTTGCACGCAGAGGGATCGAACGGGGCGATGGAGGTCCATTTGGAGCAGTGATTGTCTCACAGGGTCGTATCATCGGCCGTGGTTGGAACCAGGTGGTCGACTTAAACGACCCAACAGCACATGCTGAAATGCAGGCAATTCGTCAAGCTTGTCAAAGCGTTGCCAACTACCATATCCCCGGCAGTGTACTCTATGCTACATGTGAACCCTGTCCGATGTGTCTCAGCGCAGCTTACTGGGCACATATCGAACGCCTGGTTTATGCTGCTGATGCAGAAGATGCTGCTGCCATCGGTTTTAGTGACAGGGCGATCAAACTGGAACTTGATAAACCCCTGGTCGATAGAAGCATCATTGTTAAACAGCTGCACCGGAAAGAGAGTCTTGCTCTCTTCAAACAATGGGAAATGAGCGATAAGAAAAAAAAATACTAAACAATGATAAATGCTTGAATTTTTTTTATGAACCAATGCTGACCGGGATGCATAAACGATGCACGCCCTTGAAAACAACTTAATTAAAAACGAACCAACAACATGTGCGGTATAGCAGGAATAATTAATCTCAAGGATGGTATACCACCCTCCAGAAATGAGCTCGAGGGCATGATACATGCTGTCCATCACCGTGGTCCTGACGGTTATGGCTTCTATTATCATGACAAACTTGGCCTAGCCCATGCCAGGCTCAGTATTATTGACCTGATCGGTGGTGATCAACCTATTCATAATGAAGACCAATCGGTTCAAGTGGTTTTCAATGGTGAAATCTTCAACTATCTCGAGTTGAGAGCACAGCTCCAGAAAAAAGGTCATCGGTTCTATACCCATTCCGATACTGAGGTCATTGTCCATCTCTATGAGGAACATGAAGAGGAATTTGTAAACCATCTCAATGGACAGTTTGCAATCGCGTTATGGGACAGTAAAAAACAGAAACTCTTACTTGCCAGAGACAGAGCCGGCATACGTCCACTGTTCACAATTGAAACGGGGGGGAGACTCTATTTCGCCTCTGAAGTAAAGTCCCTGTTCTCTCATCCGGCAATCCCTCGTGAGATTAATCTGACGGCCCTGCAGGAAGTATTCACATTCTGGACAACCCTGCCTCCTCACTCGCTGTTCGAATCTGTAGAGATACTGCCACCCGGCCATTTAATGGTGATCAATAAGGGTGAAAAGCGCCTGTCCAGATATTGGGACTGGTCATTTCCCAATGAACAGATTGACAACCATAAATCGGTTACCGAATGGAGTGAGGAATTAAGGGCACTGATGGTCGACTCAGTGCGTCTGCAGCTACGCTCGGATGTCCCTGTCGGTGCCTATCTCAGTGGAGGCCTGGACTCTTCCGTTCTCACTTCCTTGATCAAGAACTTCACTGATACACCACTGAGGACCTTCTCCATCGGATTCGAAGAAGAGGAATTCGATGAAAGTGGTTTTCAGAAAGACTTGGTTGACTACCTTGGCACCAAACATACCCATGTTCTCTGTAAGCGTTCGGACATAGGTGCAGCATTCCCCAAAGTGATCTCACATACTGAGTCTGCCATTGTCAGAACCGCACCGACACCCTTGATGCTGCTTTCCGGCGCGGTACGTGAAGCCGGCTATAAGGTCGTACTGACCGGGGAAGGTGCCGATGAAGTATTTGGTGGATATGACATCTTCAAGGAAGCAAAAGTAAGGCGATTTTGGAGCCATGCGCCAGATTCACATTGGCGTCCAATGATCCTGCAGCGTCTTTATCCCTATCTGAAGCACTCACCAACAGCGAGCGGTGCATTCACAAAGCGCTTCTTCCAGCAGGGTATGGAACACATCGATAAACCCTATTTTGCACACATACCCAGGTGGTCTACGACACAGCGTATTTTGCAGTTCTTTTCGGACGAAGCGCGTGCAGCAGTGCCCCATCCGGTCGAGTATGCTGCAATCAATCGTCTCCTTCCAGATGAGATCAACAGCTGGAAGCCGCTCAACAGGGATCAATATATTGAGGCCAATACACTCCTTTCAGGATACCTGCTGAGCTCTCAGGGTGACCGTGTTGCCATGGCAAACTCAATTGAAGGTAGATTTCCTTTTCTCGACCACCGGGTTATTGAATTTGCTGCGACACTACCCTGCCGTTATAAAATTATGGGGTTAAATGAGAAATACATGCTCAAACACACCATGCAGGGATTAATCCCGGAAAGCATCAGAAACCGAAGTAAACAGCCCTATCGAGCCCCAGACAGCCAATCCTTCTTTGTCGATGGCAAACCCCTGGAGTATGTCGACTACCTCTTCAGTGAAGAGCGCATTCGTAAATCAGGGTATTACAATCCTAAAACGGTCAGCATGCTGATGAAAAAATGTGCACGAGGTAAAGCACTGGGGTTTGCTGATAATATGGCCTTTGTCGGCATTCTCTCCAGCATGCTGGTCGATGAAATGATCATCGAAAAAAATGCCATTGAACCCTATAATCGCCATCAATCAAGCTGATAGAATATGACAGCTCAATTTCAGTGAAATATTACCTACATTAATTAACATTAGAATTTAAAATATTGATTAACGTGTTAAGAAGATTACTGGTTAGCCGATATGATCCCTTGAAGGAGACTATAAACAGGCCCCTGCCACCAGCACTATGAATGGGGTATATCGATTAATCCATATTCGCCTGAATAACAATTTTTTACGATTATCATCTTGTGTGAACCTTTAGGAATACCCATGTCATCAGAAGCAAAAATTAGAAACTATATCCTTGAAAACTACCTTTTCACGGATGATGAGTCAGCCCTGGACAGTGCTGACTCCTTCCTGGACAAAGGCATCTTGGACTCTACCGGCATTCTGGAAGTCATCTATTTTCTGGAAGATGAGTTTGAAATCAAGGTCGAAGATACAGAAATGGTGCCTGAAAACCTGGACTCGGTGAACAACATCGTCTCTTTTATCGAAAGAAAAAGGCAGTAATGTGGCGTCCTTGCCCACTACGCTCTTTGATCATTTTAAAACGACTGTAAACAAATACCCTGATTCGCTCGCCATTGCAGATAATAAGCAACGGGCCTCTTATCAGGATCTTTTTGAATGCGTCGGGAAAATCAGTCAGTACCTACTGGAATCAGGACTTAAAAAGGGTGACCGAGTCTCCCTTGTCATCACCAATTCAGTAGAATACGCCGCTGTTTTTTATGGGATATGGGCTGTTGGTGGCGTCACAGTAGCACTCAACACGCAAGCAAAGGCGAAGGATATCATTAACTGGGTAGGACACTCAGATGCCAAATGGCTTTTTTTTGATGAGCGACACCCAGAATTTAAAGCCATAGCAGCAGAGATAAAATCGGACATTGAGTTAATCTCAGTGGGCCGGGGGGGTTCTGATGATCAGACAGATAGAGTCGTTTCCTGGCAACAGATACTCGACCTAACAGCCCCAGTGCCAACCACCAGCCTCATTCCATCTGATCTCGCTTCGATCATCTACACATCAGGTACAACAGGGCATCCAAAAGGCGTCACCTTAAGCCATGGTAATCTTTCGGCTAACATCGATTCCATTCTGAGTTACCTTGAACTCACCGAACGGGATAGCATTCTTAATGTGCTGCCCTTCTACTACTCCTATGGCAACTCCATACTACATACCCATCTGGCGGTGGGTGGTTCATTGATATTGGAAAACAGTCTTGCCTATCCGCACCGCGTCATGGAAAAGATGGTCAATGAAGCAGTGACCGGATTTTCAGGTGTACCCTCAACATTCGCTCTATTACTTGGCCGGGTTAATATCAAAGATTATGACCTCTCAATGTTGCGCTATATCACACAGGCTGGTGGTGCAATGGCGCCTGCACTGGCCGATAAATTATCATCCGCACTACCCGGTACTGAGTTGTTTATTATGTACGGTCAAACCGAAGCGGGTGCAAGATTGACTTATCTACCACCAAAGATGCTTAAGGAAAAGCGAGGCTCTATCGGTATTGCCATACCGAACACAACAATTGAAGTACGCAGCAAGGAGGGGACAGTTACCCAACCTGGAGAAACGGGTGAGATCTGTGCTTCTGGCAAGAACATCATGCAGGGCTATTGGAAGGACAATGAGAAAACTGCGGAAATCATAAAGAATGGCTGGCTGTATACTGGCGATTTAGCCCATACCGATGCAGATGGATACCTCTATATCGATGGCCGGTCATCCGACATGATAAAAAGCGGTGCTAACCGAATCAGCCCGAAAGAGATTGAGGAGGTGATCCAGGAGATCGACCAGGTCCTGGAAGTCGCTGTTGTAGGTTGCCCCGATGAAATGCTGGGAGAGGTTATAAAAGCGTATGTGGTGCTGAAAAAAAATAACAGCCTCGAAAAAAGGGTGATCCAACATCACTGTAAGAGTAATCTTGCACTCTATAAAATCCCAAAGACAATCGAGTTTATTGAAGAGCTGCCCAAAACAGCCTCAGGTAAAATACAGAAATTTCTATTACAAAAATAGAAATACACGCTGAACACAGGAACATGATAACTTAGGCCGATGGAGTAATGAGTTAAGTCTCACATGAGCCCAAGTGGTTAGGTTAATAGAACAATCTAGCAGAAAAATATCTGGAGAATCACGAATGCATGCTTTAGCTGACCGGTATGAAAATGAAATCATTAATTTCGACCGTGACAAAGAGGTTGACAGAATCTGTGAAACAATGCGCAACATCATGCGCTCCAAGTTAAGGCGACGTGGTGTCGTTGTGGCGGTATCGGGTGGTATTGACAGTTCTGTATCGGCTACCCTGGCAGTCAAAGCATTCGGTGCCAACAAGGCCTTTTTCATTCAGCTCCCAGAAGTGGATTCAGCAGAGGATACACAATCCCGGGGTAGCCAGCTGATTGAACATCTCGGTGTCGATCATACTACCCATAATATTGCAGCAACACTGGAAGCTATTGGTTGCTACGATGCGAGGGATGAGGCGATTATAAAGACCTTTCCTGAATATACTGATGGCTGGAAAAACAAGATTGTCATAAAAGGCGGGCTCAATGGTCAGGTTAACCACTTCATGCTGGTGGTCCAAGACCCCCAGGGTCAGATGCATGAGAAGCGTCTCGATCTGAGGGAGTACCTTCAGATTGTCGCTGCCACCAATTACAAACAACGTATTAGAAAAAGTATCGAGTATTATCACGCAGACCGTCTAAACTATGCGGTCATCGGCACACCCAACAGACTCGAATATGATCAGGGTTTTTTCGTGAAAAACGGTGACGGCTCAGCTGACCTGAAACCAATCGCCCATTTATATAAAACCCAGGTCTACGCACTTGCAAAACACCTGGGCCTGCCCGAATCAATCTGTAACGCTATACCAACCACTGACACTTACAGCTTACCGCAAGGACAGGACGAGTTTTACTTTGCACTACCCTATCAAGAGATGGATAAAGCGCTATGGGCGCATAATATTGGTGCTTCCGCAAGTGACTTGGCCATCATGCTCAACATCGCTGAAGAACAGGCAAAGTTTGTTTTCCAGGATATTGATAATAAGCGTAAGACTACCCACTATCTGCACGCCAAGCCCTATCTGATCGATTCGATTCCTGAACTAGGTTTGTAGGGCGTAATGGATTAGTGTTAACAGGCCCTAGCATAACTATTCTAGGATTTGGCCCTTCAGCATCAAACTATCGAATGAAGCAAACCGCCAGTTATTTGGAGAAAATCGCTTATTCCGTTGACGATTGAATTAACTTTTCACACTGCTCTCTAATCACAGAGGGTAGTGAACATGACTTGTGTAGATTTCGATCAAGATGCACACCAACCAATTCACTATTGGCTACCTCCTGCATAGAATCCACTCTGTACATAACATGCAGAAAGCGAATGGATTTATTCCTTACTTCAATAATCTGCGATTTTACAAGTAATGGATCACCGGCAAACACCTCTAATCTATAGTTAGTAATCTGCTTCAATGCAGCCATACCTCTATTATTCACGCTCATATATTGGGATGTTAGGCCGATTATCGTGAATAGTTGCCATGTTGCCTCATCAAATTTTGCTGCATACCACTGAACATTCATGTGTCCCATATGATCTAGCTGATATGGATAAACGACGCCCCTATATGTTTCGAGCATACTCATGTAACTTATTGCCATAAAGTTATGAATACATTGATATTTACAATCAGCTTCTTCATATGAACTGATGATTTAATGACATAAAAAAAATTAAACCGTTAGATATGCAAGTATGTTCATGCCACCACATTCAGTATTTCATAATACGCTTACCCTCTGAAATGCCTTGAAATTTTTTGCTTTTTTTTAATTCAGTGACTAACCTTACGATTTGTGGAGTTTAATCAAAATTCCACATAGATAAATTATCAGTACTTTGAATACTAATTATAATTCTTAATCGTAAATGTGGCAGGAGAAGATAAATGACTACATACAATAACAGACTTGGCAATATCTGTATTTTTTGTACAGGTACAATACTAGCGGCCCTTGCTGTCATAACGGCATCAGTTCTGGTCTGGTTAGCCCTTATCTAACCTATGGGCTAACGGTATCCCCTCAATGTGAGGCTGATGGGTTATCCAGGATAATAATGGCATGGATGCCTACACCTGCCTCTTGTAATAATCTTGATTACATCTCTACTTACTGTATCGTTTGCTAATACCGTGATGATAATCACTGCCGCCTCTATACTGAGTCCGCGACCAGTCAATTTTTTAATTTCTATCATCGAAGATGGTCTACTTTAGATGCAGGCGTAGGTTGCGGCCTTGCCTGCCCTGCCGTACCTAATATTTGTCGGGATAGTGCGACAGAGCCGCACCCACTAAAGGTAATACCATTCAACAGTCTGTTTTGGTAACGAAATCTGTAACCAGGCACACATCAGCCTGTCTTTAATTAAAACTATCTGTCAAGGGCTTCAAGAATACCCTGGATGTGACATATTAGGTTGCCCGGTTAATAGTGTCCTGATAATCCGCTTAGCTTTTACCCGGTGGAAGTTCTTCAAATTCAGGTAGAGAAGCAGGCTCTTCATACCATACCGCTCTCGAAGCACAGAATATGTTTTGAGAGGGTCGTATTTGAGGGTCTTTGTCGAGTGTACCAGCCGGTATTACAACCACCTTTCCCGTTTGTGCTAACCAAGGCAATGAAGAACCACAATTTGTACAGAAAGATGTAGCAAAGTGTTTCGCCTCTTTCAATCCATATCTACCAAGATATTTCTCACCATCACGCCATTCGAAATCGCCAGGAGAGACTAAAAGGTTAGAAGCGAATGCGCTACCGGTAAACTTCCGGCACCGCGAACAGCTACAGTACTGAAATATCCCAAGGTTGCCTTTGATAACATATACAACCTTGCCACATAGGCAACTACCGGTTATCTCATACTCAGACATCTCAGTTCCTTCAATGTGATGTATGGCAATTATTCTATTCCAGGTAGCAGGTAGTTATCGTTAACTTACCCGGACTAATTATTACCTGAACTCGTGGATTCAGGTATTGCCTATCCTGAACCTTTTCAGGTACAAAAAAAATGATTGAGTCGCAAACATAATGGTGCAACTGATAAGTAGTGCATAAATATGTCCCATCACCCCAGAGATAGAAAAGAGTTTTATCAATACTCCACCGGCATAAACCAGGAATGCCAGCCAGCCAAACCCCAACCAATACTTACCCGCCAGACGGAAAGCAATCCCCAGACCCATACATATCGGAAAAAGATAGCCTACCATAACAGCGTTGCCGTCTATGTTCTGAATAGTTTCATTGTAGGCAGCAAATGAATCTAAAAATGTAGCACCTACGAATAGCGCAACACCTGCACCCATTGGAGGCCATACCAAAAACTCCTCTTTATTCTCAGGAATTTTCATAACCCACAGACCGGATCATCCATCCAACTTCACACTCTGAGTCGCATAGTAAACCTTACCGGATGGATCCGGCGCCCAACCAACTTGGTGCTTTGCAATATTTGGCAAATCCTCTTCTTCAATAAACTGGTTCAAAGGTTGAATGCCACCCTGCATCCCTTTCCACATCACAACCAGCTTTTCCATTAAAGGCAGATAGGTCATGCCCTCCATCTCCGCATCACAGGAATAGACATGGCCTTGGGGAAGAATGTGCTGACTCTCAGCATAGAGATACTCATGCACGTTTTCCGGTGTAATTGCACCGCCCTGTATTAAAAGATCATTCAGTGTTGGTAGTGTTGTCGGCAGTTGAGGGCAATATGACTCAACCTGTTGCAAGACTGGAAAAAAAGCCGTTTTCCCTCTGGCATCACAAGCATAGTTGAACCCATGCATCTGCTCCAATTTCAAAAGATGGGGGTTAACCTGCCAGCCAGCAGCAGCAATACTTTTAGGTTTGCTTCCGAAAACATTCTCATAAGCATGGATGGCACTGCTCAGCTCTTGCCGGGTCCATTGCTCGTCAGCATGAGCTATCCTACCCAGCCATTGGCTTCTGTCGTGACATAAGATACCTGTTTCATGTCCTGCAGCTGCTACTGAACGCATTGTTTCTACCGCACGCTGATAGTTCAAAGGCGGGGGTAACACCAATCCATAGCAGCGAGAGACTAAATCGAGGTTTCGATACCAGGGTTGAAAAGTTCGACCGATCAATTGTCCACTTTTATCCGGACCGGTGGCAAAGAAGAAACTGGCTTGAATACTATACTCATCGAACAACTTCAACAGTGCAGGAACACCCCATGTTGCTCCGCTCAAGGTATTGACGCAAACTCTCAAACCTACTTTCATACTGGCTCAAGATAACGGCATAGCAGCGCGTTCTCCACTTCAAGGGTGGGCAATTGAACACGGACCTGATAACCCCCTCCTGGCGCCTCTTGCATGGCGTTACCATGCTGGTCCTCCATCTTCTCCAATATAAAACTGCGATTCCCTGTTGGTGTCATCAACTCAAGTCGGTCACCTATCCGAATTTTGTTTTTTACATCCAGGTCAATAAGACCTGATGCATCATCGATGCCGGTCACTTCACCTACAAACTGTTGCCGCTCAGTCTGAGAGCTGCCATAGCGGTAGTTCTGCAACTGTTGCGATTCATGCCTTTGATAGAAGCCATCGGTATAGCCTCGATTGGCCAGGCTCTCCAGATCCGCCATCAACTCAACCTGAAAGGGTCTTCCCGCGACAGCATCATCTATCGCCTGCCGGTAGACCTGGGTTGTACGTGCAGTGTAGTAGTGTGACTTGGTACGGCCCTCTATCTTCAGACAATCCACACCGATTTCGACCAGCCTCGCCACATGTTCAACAGCTCGCAGGTCCCTTGAATTCATGATGTAGGTACCGTGTTCGTCTTCAAACACCGGCATCTGCTCCCCTGGCCGACCATTCTCTTCGATATAGTAGATGTCATCTGCCTCGCTATGCCGGGTCACACCCGCGGGTCCATCGCTGAGGCTTGGTACAGCGACAGGTTTTGATACCTTGTAATCCCAGCGACAGCTGTTTGTGCAGGTACCCTGATTGGCATCTCGATGATTGAAGTAGCCTGATAGCAGACAGCGACCTGAATAAGCGATACATAAGGCGCCATGAATGAACACCTCCAACTCCATATCCGGACAGGACTGCCTGATCTCCTGCACCTCCTCCAGGGAGAGTTCACGGGAGAGAATCACCCGACTCACACCCTGCTGTTGCCAGAATCGTACTGCCTCGGCATTCACCGTGTTGGCCTGTACAGAGAGATGGATAGGCATCTCAGGCCAGGTCTCTCTAACCATCAGGATCAGTCCTGGATCGGACATGATCAGTGCATCCGGACCCATATCGATAACCGGCTCAAGATCCTTGATAAAGGTCTTCAGCTTGGCATTGTGCGGCATCACATTACAGGCCAGATAGAATTGGCGTTGTAAAGCATGTGCATCGGCAATACCAATGGCTAGATTATCTTGTAAAAAATCGTTATTCCTTACCCGCAGGCTGTAGCGGGGCAGACCGGCGTAGACAGCATCGGCGCCATAGGCAAAAGCATAACGGGCATTTTTCAAGGTGCCTGCGGGTGAGAGGAGTTCTGGTCGTTTCATAGTATATTTTTTAAATGGTGTATCATTGGCCCGTGATCATCCATTGAGAGACGCTGCCATATTTACCCGGTGACATACTTGTACTCTGTCAGTGTAGCGTTACCTGAAAGATCTCAGTAAAAACACCAACAAACAACCGCTCCCTTTCCACTTCCAATTCAACCTTGTCACCCACTGCTTTATCCATCAGGGCAATACGTATGTCAGCATAACTCTTAATCGGTTGACCATCGATAGCACGTAACCGATCCTTCTCCTCGACACCCGCTTCTGCCGCACCACTTCCCGCTACAAAACCTGTCACCCTGGGCGGTGATTCATTGACATCAAGTAGAACACCAAGTTTTCCTGCACGGGGTAAAACGTTCTGCTGGTTGGCCAGGATAAGATAGTCCGCAAGTGCCTGATTGAGCTCTGACGGGGCATTCATATTGAGGATGATTGCCTGGCTGGCATCGACCCGGCGGGCTAGACGTTTGGGTATACCATACCCATACATCAGGTGCCCGACTCCCGCCAGGATGACCAGATGCGAATCCGGGTGCGATTTCATCCACTCAGCAGCCTGTTGTGCCATCCCTTCATCCCACAACAGTTGAACGTCGAGGAAGCGTTCGAAATCACTCCCTTCCTTATGAGGATGCGCATCGAATATTGTCTGCAGGCGATTGCGATAGGTCTTGTTTTCCCTGTCAATTTCACTTGGGATACGCTGCTTCAGGTGTTCCGGGAGGCTATCTATTCCCTCACTCCCCACCTGTTTGGTGATTTCACTCTCAAGATTGAGTGCGATCAAAGGAATACCATGCTCTCGGGCATATTGAAGTATGGGTCGATAAAGTCTGTAATCGAATCGCCAGCGATTGAAATAGTCCGATTCACGAATCAAACCAGCCTCGTCGATTTCACCCGCAATATAGCGGTCAAGGGCACTCTGGTAAGGCTGAAAGAAAAATTCCAGACCAATGGCAAGATCAGGGTGTTTTGCGTAAAGCCCCTTGATGATAGCCAGTTGATTAAGATGATGTTGGTACTGATCGTGTGACTCACCGACAAATACAACCTGTCGATCGGCAACCTTTTCTACCAGACTGGTCACATCGATCATTGCTGAGAGGTCGATGACAGGGTCAATGTGATTCTCATGAGCCTGGACGCCTGTCATCAGGCAGGTCAAGATTACAATCAATAAACGATTATGCAACACAAACTTCTCCCAATTCGATCAACTAGTCGAGTGTCCCTTGAACAACCTTGCTGTCGTTTAAGTGGCAGGTATTCGGCTCTCTTTTCATACCGGTTTAAATACCGCGCAAACCTCATCAGTACAAGCCTGTGCTGACAGGACGATGGAGCGACAACCAACCGATGCAGGGAGTCAAACCAATACATAGCATTTTTTTTGACGAGGTTGTCTCACATTGTCTGGCATTAACAGCACTGTACACTTAACTTGAGGCATTGACGGGCCTCTGATAACGTCATACCACTATGAGACACTACACTACATATGCGCGTTAAGACCAACAAATCCTTCATCTGTTTCATCCTGGTGTGGCAAATTCAATGCTGCAGTCCAGCATTCGCCACCCCTGAGTTGCACCACGATATACACGTCACGCTTGACCCAGCCAGCCAACGGTTGCACGTGATGGACAGAATTAGTTTACCTGAAGGTGCCAACACCGAATTTCTGCTGCATCAAGGTCTCAATCCCCGTAGCCTGACTGAAGGTGTGGAGATTGTTGAGACTGGAAAGGCACCCGGCTCAGCGCCATTGGTTGCCTACCGACTCAGCATGCCTGAACAGCAGCGTCATTTCACCCTAGACTATAGCGGGAAGATTGCGCATCAGTTGACCACCCTCAAGGAGAGCCCAGGACGTATCAGTCAACGACTCTCCGGTACGATATCAAAGCAGGGTATCTTTCTGGACGCCAGCACCGGCTGGTATCCCTACTTTCCAGATAGCCTGCATACCTTTGAACTGAACGTCGAGCTACCGAAACCTTGGCTTGCAGTGAGCCAGGGTGAAGGCCCAAAAATCGACACCCACCAGGAGCGGACATCGATTCGCTGGCATGAAAAAACCCCACAGGATGATATCTACCTGATAGCAGCACCCTACCACCTCTATCGCAAGCCATTGGAGAACTTTGAGGCACAGGTGTATTTACGTCAGGATGATACGGCTATTGCTGACCGCTATCTGCAGGTCACTGATCACTATCTGCAACTCTATCAGACACTTATCGGTCCCTATCCCTATGCGAAGTTCGCCATGGTGGAAAACTTCTGGGAGAGTGGTTACGGCATGCCCTCCTTCACCCTGCTGGGCCCCAGGGTTCTGCGTCTACCCTTTATACTGCACACATCCTATCCCCATGAAATACTCCATAATTGGTGGGGGAACAGTGTCTATATCGACTATCAATCCGGCAACTGGGCAGAGGGTTTGACCAGCTACCTGGCGGATCATCTGCTGGCTGAACAACGTGGCCAGGGGGCCAATCATCGCCGCACAGCACTGCAGCGATATCGGGATTTCATTCACTCGGAAAATGACTTTCCCTTGGTTGACTTTCGCAGTCGTCACTCAACAGCGAGTCAGGCCGTTGGCTATGACAAGAGCCTGATGTTGTTCCACATGCTCCGGCGCAAGCTGGGCGATGCACCCTTTATAGCCGGCTTACGGAGCTTCTATCGTAATAACCGCTTCAAAACAGTAGGCTATGAGGATTTAAGAGCAGCCTTTGAGCAAGTCAGTGGGCAATCATTGAAGTCATACTTTCAACACTGGACAGAGAGGAGCGGATCCCCTGGTATCGCCGTTCAGAATCTCTCTTTGGAAGCGAGCTCTGCAGGATATCGACTCCAGGGCACACTGCTACAGACCCAACAGGAGCCTCCCTTTCCCATCGAAGTCCCTTTTGTCATTCAACAAACAGATGGCAGCATTTCACAGTTAAGACTGTTCACTGACCAACGAAAAAAACAGTTTGCCTTTGATCTTGCCAGTAAGCCAACTCAGCTCGACATTGATCCGTGGTTCGATCTGTTCAGACAGCTCGATCCTTCCGAATCCCCACCAACCCTCAGCCGGCTCTTCGGCAGTGACCGGGTACTGATCATTACGCCTTCCAAAGCACCCGATCAATTATTGAAGGCTTACCGGAGCTTAGCCCGGCAATGGAGTGAAGGCTACCAGGATGCAGATATTCGTCCCGATAATGAGATTACTCAACTGCCAAAGGATCGCCCGGTATGGTTGTTGGGTTGGGAAAACCGGTTCCTTGATGGCTTCATCGACAAGCTGAAGGGATATCCTTTTGCGCTGGGGCATGACGCTGTGAAAGTTTCAACATCAAGCCATTCAAAAAAAAATCATAGCTTTGCACTCACCCAACATACCCTGGATACAGGCCAGACCATCGCCTGGATCGCCAGTCAATCAGCGGCTGCGCTACCAGGATTGGCTAGAAAACTGCCACACTATGGCAAATACAGCTATCTCGCTTTTGAGGGAGAGAGACCTGAGATCCGGCTTAAAGGGCAATGGCCAATTACCCAGTCGCCGTTGCGCATCTCATTCAGCTCGAAAAAAAGGTTCGATGATGTGCCTGAACCTGCTGCCCTCGTAACCACTGCACGATGAATACTGATCATCAGTATGACACGGGATTCAATGTTCGAATCTTGCATTAGAGTAAATCAAGCCTGTCACCGTTATGGATAAGATATACAACTATCCCATAGTGTCACGCTATGTTCGGCAAAGCCTGTGTTTGCTACTGCTTGGGCTATTTCTATCCCCTGTACTGATTGCTGATACACCACAACTATCCCTTCCAAAATATCGATTGCAGCCCGATGAACTGGCCGTTATTGTCAATGACGAAGACCCTCTCAGTGTGCAGATTGGGCACTATTATCTACAGGCACGCGGACTGCCAGCAGGGAACTTGCTGCACGTCAGTTTTGAACCCAAAAAGGCGACTATTCAGGTCGCTGAATTCACCCGACTCAGAAAGAGTCTGTTAAAGGCAACCCCAGCGCATATCCAGGCCTATGCCATCACCTGGTCCACACCCTACCGGGTGGGTTGTATGTCGATTACGTCAGCCATTACATTTGGTTTAGAGCGTGGTTGGTGTTCTCAACAGCAATGCGACACGACACGTCACAGCCCCTATTACAACTATAGTGGTGCCGATCCCTATCTGGATTTGGCACTCCGTCCAACCATCAGCATTGCAGCCAACAACTTTGCTGCGGCAAAGCGCTTGATTGACCGCGGCCTTGCTGCAGACAATACCCTACCCCAGGGAACTGCGTATCTGGTCAGCACCAGCGATAGTGCACGAAATGTGCGTGCTTATGATTACCCACGCATCAATACCCTCATGCAGAGCTGGATCGAGACACAGATCATCCATGACGATACCCTTCGGGATCGTGATGACGTACTGTTCTACTTTACCGGCAAGTCCAAAGTTGATGCACTCGACAGCTTGACTTTCCTGCCCGGCGCGGTAGCAGACCATCTGACTTCGGCAGGCGGTCAGCTTAACGGTGGTAAGCAGATGAGTGCCTTGCGTTGGTTGGAGGCAGGCGCCAGCGGTAGTTACGGTACTGTAGTGGAACCTTGCAATCATCCCGGCAAGTTCCCCAATCCGGCTGTTCTGATGGAACACTACAGCAGTGGCAGCACACTCATCGAGGCCTACTGGAAGAGTGTTCAACAACCTGGAGAGGGTCTCTTTATCGGTGAACCACTGGCTGCCCCTTTTGACCATGTAACAATCGAACAAACCGATCAACAGACACGTCTGATAACGCGGAACATAAAACCCGGAGTCTACCAATTAACCCATGCAATCAGCCCGATAGGCCCCTTCCGCAAACTGACCAATGTACGGGTTAAATATCATCAGAAAAAATTGAAACTGCCTAAAATGAAAGACGGTTTCTATCAACTAAAAAAGGTCGAGGTGAAATACTATCCCGAAGATAAGCAGTTAAGTGTAGATCTGGCTATGTAGCGACTGTCGTATCATCCAGCTCCGCCACAATTCATGATCTGTTTATGGGCAATGGACTTCGTAGCAAATACTCTGCTCAGACAGGTTTGGGTTATAAAAAGGGTCCCCTTTATCCAGCCACTTACTCCATTTTTCACAAAACCGCTTCTGATCACTGTTTTGTTTTGTAAAAACTTCTGGGATAGTATCACAGACAAATACGGAGCGGGGGTTATATACCACTCTCCATCCCTTAGCCGCCGCCCGCAATGCCAAATCATACACTTGATATGCAAAACTCTGGTAGACCGTATCAAATCCCCCCAATACTGCCCACAGCGCAGGCTGTACCAAAAAACAATTGTAATCCGGCACACTGATATTATGAACTATCTGAGTTATTGCCATATATCCAGGCTCTGTTACTACCTCCCCTCGATAGGGAAACAACACATTCCCATCCGACTTCATGACTGCGCCGCCATAAATAATAGTATTTTCAGGAGATATGCATTTACCACAGACAATGCCTACATCTTCGACAGAGAGCCATACAGCAAGTTCGCTTACACTTTGGGCATTTTCAGTATGATAAGCTGCATCATGAAAAAAAAGGGGTTGTTTGGTACCTGAAAAGTCAGTGATTGATGAAAGGCTATCAATTATGATTTCTTTTACTGAAGGGGTAGCTACTGAGTCAAACTGTAACTGATAGTTACCTCGCCAAAGCGCCTTATTTTCAATGACAGTCGCTTTGATATTTCGTCTTTCCAAAGTATCCTCAAGTGCGCGGATACCTGCATCAAATGCATAACTTTTTGCATTTTCATCCAGTGAAACTGACAGCTCACATTGACGCCAGTGATATAAAACCCGGGGAATATGTTTAACCACAGGATGGTGATCGCTACATCGCAATATCAGATCGTAGTCCTGAGATCCATCATAATCAGATCTAAGACCTCCAACCTTATTAATTAACTGTTTTCGATAACACATAAAATGAAATAGATAATTACCTGAAAGCAGGGTCTCAGGTGACCAATCTGGTTTCATCAGGTGCATAAAACGTCTGTTACCTGTAGAGATCATATCTCTGTCAGAATAGAGAATATCGATCGCAGGATTCATCATCAATGCATCATAAAACCGCTGTATCGCATCAGTGGCCAGTCGATCATCATGATCAAGAAATGCAATATAATCTCCACTGGCTTCTGTTATCCCCCGGTTACTTGCCGCAGAGATACCACTACCTTTTTTACCATTAAAAATGACATAAATACGAGGATCATCACATAAACGGGAATTGAGTACTGACAAGGTATTCTTATCTGTACTGCCATCATCAACCAAGATTAGCTGCCAGTATGGACTTGTCTGATAGCGAACAGACAAAATACATTCTCGCAATACATCGACTCTTGTATTAAAAACCGGCGTGACGATTGATATTGCCAGTGACCCATCAAATGCCTGGCACTGCCGGTTTGCCCTTTTCCATTCCTGTACCGTATTGATAGAATTAGAGTCTATCCAACACTGATAGTCAGGCCACTCACTTCGATTCCATGTATTCAGTATGAATTTATTGGGAAGAATCGGCGGATTGAATCTAAGCATGCTCCTATAGCGAAACTCATTGAGCTTGCTACTAATCAATCGATAAAAGTGACGCAATATTTTTTTTAACACGTTAATTCGGACATACTCTTATAACTTGCGCCACAATTTAATGATGGTTTTTACTAATTCCACGATATTCGTAACAGAGGGCCGTTTTCTATAACTGATTCCTTCATAATTAATAAATAGAATTTTCTCAGCTACCCAGGATAGCGGTATTATAGCCTGGTAATCTGATTGGATGACCAGGTCATAACGGTTTCGCAATCTGTAGTAGACCCACAAACGCATTAGCTTTGATTTCGGTAAAAATATGGTGTTACTTTTTGGTAGTTGCCTAGGTTGATTTGAAACACTATCTGAAGGATCTGATATAAAGTCGATATGCAGGTCCTTTCTTTCATGTAGCGCTCTGATAAAGAGATGCTGTAAATTACTGGCTTGCAAATTTACAGTCCAGGGCATGAGCACCCTTTTTATATTATTGTCGAGTAAAACCTCTGAGGTGGCATCAAGACCCTGATACACCGAATCCAAAACAATATTCTTTTTTCCTTTTACCCGTTGATCATAGTCATTCAGAGCATTGATATGTAATGCCGAAATGTCAGGTTTACCAATCAATGCGTAGTAGAGTGATTTTTTCAGAGTCCATTTTTTTGAGCGGGCCACTGATCCTGGGTAACCATATTTCTCAAGCAGATAGAGAATATTTCGATTGTCATAGTAGAGTATCCAGGATGGTACTTTAGTAACCGCTGACATATGCCATATGATGGATTGAGCCGATACAACAATACGATATCCCTTTTCAGCAATGTGTTGACACCAAGCCACATCATCGAAGTGAATAAAAAAGTCGTCCCAGAGACCCGCTTCTTTAGCTACGTCAGCACGAATCAGTAGAGACGCCGCGGCAACATAGTCCACATCCATCCAGCTTTGACATTCGCTGATGATTTGACTTAAATCCAAATCAGCTTTTATGAGATCATCGACATCTTTTCCTTGCAGAGATGGAACTTTCTGTTTATGTCGGTTAAATAATAATTGCCCATTCCCTCGATCGACAAATGCGCCCATTTCATTTATTTTATAGGGAAAATCCAACTGCATCATGGTAGATCCAGCAATGGCCACATCGCTTTGCGACTCAAGCACATTAAGCAACTCGGCAAGTGCATTTTTGTGGACCCTCACATCATTATCCAGCAACCATAGGTAATCATAGCCTTGTTGCTCAAATGCCCAGGCAAGACCTGTGTTGAAGCCACCTGTACCACCGATATTTTCTTTGTTACATATCAGATGAACATGATTAAATTGCTGTTGTATTAACTCTACTGTGTTATCCGTACTAGCATTATCAACAACGACTATATCCATACTTTCGCGTGGATAGTCCAATATCGATATTGAATTTAACAGGTCAATAACATACTGCTGCTTATTCCAAGTGACGATAATAATTAAAACTCGAGTCTGCTTGTTGGTAGTCATAATCATCAGTTCATTCTGAATAGGTAATGAAAAAGACTGTTCTGTCGCCAAAACATATCGCTCTCTTTCCTGACATCAGCAGATAGTATTTGTTTACTGGGGCGTTGTTTAAAGGCATCCTTCACCGCTTTGACATAGTTCACCAGTTGATTAAATTGAATAGCCCTTACCAATCCGATCAATAAGCGTGACACTATCATATAGCTTGCTTGAGGCTGAGGATAATATTGCTGGATTAACCAAAGTGTATTACGCGTAGGGTAGTAAACTCTTCTCCATCCAGGTCGCTGACTTGGTATACCCCTATGTATGACAATGCAGTCAGGAGCGTAATAGATCTGGTAACCGTTCTGTCGTACTTTGAACGCAATATCGATTTCATTCTGGTAAAGAAAAAAATCGTCGGGATACCAGTTTATAGTCCTGAACAATTCGGAACGTATGATAAATCCGCAGCCGATAAAAAAAGGTGATGGCCCAAAGCTATCATTTTCTGGTAAGTGCCAGCTCGATTGAGCGCTACCATCAGGCGACTCGATATGACAGGCAATAATGCCTATCTCATTACGCTGGTCCAACACTGACATCGCTTGCTCAACAGAAGCTATGTTCTTTGGGCTGGAATCATCATCAAGTACCAGAATATATTGACCTGATGCTTGCTTAAACCCTTTGTTATATCCTGCTATACCAGTGTTTTCATCAAGTAATATTGTTGTTGCGACTGTCTGACTTTTTAGATATTCCGCTGTACCATCACTGGAACCATTATCGACAGCAATGATTTCGATATCTTCTCTGTTCCCACAAATGAGAGAAAGCTGTTCAACAGTCTGTTGGGTTTCGGCCAGTTTGTTATAATTTAGAAATACAATGCTTAGGCGTTTGGTGATTTTTTTCTCAGCCATTTCAGGTAACAAAGTGCTCCTGATACACTTCAAGGGCTCGTGCCACGATGTCATCCATATCGTAGTAACGGTATTCGGCAAGTCTCCCTACCAGGATAAGATGATCAAATTTCTGCGATAACTCATAATATTGTTTATAGCATTGCCTGTTTTCATCTTTTAACATTGGATAGTAAGGTATATTTTTACCCACATCACTTCGATCATAATCTTGAGGAAATTCACGCACGATTGTAGTACCCGAAATTTCCTGTCGGGTCATGTGTTTGAATTCAGTGATCCGAGTAAAATCGTAATTATCCGGATAGTTTTCAGTGGTTGCTTGTTGAAAAGACATCTGCTTGAAGTGTTCAAAATCAAATTGAAGCGAACGGTATGGCAATTCACCAAATCTCCAGTCAAAGAGCTCATCAATCATACCGGTGTAGACTAATTTCCCCGAAAATGGTTGGCCAAAAAAAGTGATGTCACCGGTCTTACTGTCGAAAGACAACACATCCTTGTAATCAGTATTTAACAATAACTTAATGTTGTCATTATCTAACAAATTGGCGAATAACTGCGTATAACCATGCTTGGGAACGGCCTGATACTTATCCTGAAAATAGCGGTTGTCCCTGGAAATAAAAACAGGTACACGTGCAGTGACTTCGGGGTCAATTTCTTCTGGTGTGCATCCCCATTGTTTAGCGGTATAGTTCGCAAATATCTTTCTGTAGATATAATCCGCCAGATATTTTAACTCTTTGTCTTCTTCTTTTCTTAACTCGAGTATAGGGACCTTTACATCAAAACCATAGCGTTCTACGAGCTTTTTCTCCAACGATGAAGCCAAAGAGGGTGAAAACAGCTGTTCCAGTGAGTTCAAATTGAATGGAATAGGAATTTTCTGTCCATCAACCAACGCCAGTACTTCATGTTGATAATTCAACCAGGAAGTGAATCCCCCAAGATAATTGAATACTTCAGCATTATCAGTATGAAATATATGTGGTCCATATTTATGAACGAGTACACCCTGCTCATCGTAGTGATCGTAGCAGTTACCAGCTATATGCTTACGCTTTTCAATAATAAGTATTTTTTTGTTATTTTGAGAAGCCAGGCGCTCAGCAAGTACAGATCCGGCAAACCCGGCACCTACGATAATATAGTCAATCATAGAAATTACAGATTCAGGTAATATGGCAAATATACTGAAGAAATAAGTGCTTACGCATGGTATAGCGTTATCATTATCTTGTCCATCCATAGCGTATTGTTGCACCTGTCTCTTTGAAATCTACACTGTTGACGTTTGAATCCAGCATTGATGACCTAAAGATTTCCGTAGGTACCTGGTATTGAGACTGGTGAGCATCTGCTTTTCGCTCTATAATGCTGCGACGCAACAGCATACGAAACTGTAACAAACTGATTTTAATAGTATTTTGTGAGTATTAAAAATGGCCGATAACGCGGATGAGTCCCTTTTAGAAAATACCTGCGATGCCACAATCAAGTCATCCACTCGTATAACCCCGGAATCCACAGAAGAAGTACGTAAACTCATACTTCAAATAGATGACCCAACTTTCCGATACGCTGCGGGTCAATCCATCGGGGTACTGGTACCTGGTCCTCACCAATTCGGTAGTGAAATCCACCATCGGCGCTACTCAATCGCCAATCCGGTCCAAACTGGCAATAGTCAGAGTATTGACCTCGAGCTGCTGGTAAGGCGTTGTTTCTATCTGGATGATATTTCCGGTGAACAGTATCCGGGTATTGCATCCAACTACCTCTGCAATGCCAGAGTCGGGGATAAAATCAAGATTACCGGTCCTTATAAAAGCCCTTTCAAGATACCTGCTGATACATCGAGTAATCTGTTAATGATTGGCACTGGTACAGGCATTGCCCCGTTTCGGGCATTTGTCCGTCAAATCTATGATCAGCATAGTGGCTGGAAAGGCAATGTCCGACTCTTTTACGGTGACCAGGGCGGGATGAACCTGCTTTACTTGAATGATGAGCAAAAGGACCTAAGTCAATTTTATGATGACCACACCTTCAAGGCATTTAGTGTATTGACTGACAGGCCGCTTGCGAGGGCGGAAGATGGACTTCAGGATAGCCTGACTGCCAACATGGAGGAGTGCAGCCAACTCATGCAAGCGCCAAATACCTATGTTTATGTTGCAGGACAGGAGAAGGCAGCCAACGTACTAGACAAGGTGATGGCAGAGGCATTCGGCTCCCCAGAGGCCTGGAAAAAGCATAAAAACAGTCTTATCAATCAGGATCGCTGGGCGGAGTTACTCTATAATTGATTGACAACGATAGGCTGTAGGATCTGCAATACCCGCTTCGACAAAACCTCGAGCACGTAGGCGACAGGAATCGCACACACCACAAGCCTCACCGGCCTCTGTCGCCTGGTAACAGGAGACAGTCATGCCATAATCCACACCCAGCAGTATACCCTGACGGATGATATCCGCCTTGCTGAGATTGATCAGAGGCGTGTGAATCTGAAACGGTTTCCCCTCAACACCCGCTTTAGTCGCTAAATTAGCCAGTTGTTCGAAGGCCTCAATAAATTGCGGTCGACAATCAGGATAGCCCGAATAATCAACAGCATTGACGCCGATGAAGATATCATGAGCTTCCAATACCTCCGCCCATCCCAAGGCTAGAGAGAGAAATACTGTATTTCTTGCAGGCACATAGGTCACTGGAATACCTGCGCTCGTCTCCTCCGGTACCTGAATCGATCGATCTGTCAATGCTGATCCACCGATATCGTCGAGCCCGATATGAATCACTTTATGTCTCAGTGCCTGTAATGCTGTGGCGACCCGTGATGCCGCAGCCAGTTCAGCAGCATGGCGCTGACCGTAAGCCATGCTCAGTGCATAACAAGAAAATCCCTGACTACGAGCAATCGCCAGAACAGTGGCTGAATCCAAGCCGCCTGAGAGCAGTACAACCGCACGTTGACTCATGCTTTTATCATCCTAGATCCACCGTTGAACATGGATTTTTATCAAATTCATCTAGGGCCTGTTAACGCTCATCCAATCGGCAGGGGTAAAACGCAATATGTGATTCGTCATCTCATTACCTTAGGTTAGATATCAGCGGTCAACTGTGGAATATAGGATCATCGTCCAGGTTGGTCGCCCCATAGGAGCTTGTGAAGTTGCAGCTGAAACCTGGCCTGCAATCTATCTTCAACTAGCCATTCGGCCAGTTCGGTTGCGTTCTGCTCTTCCTTGGCAGGAGAAAAGAGCACTTCGCATTGATCCGCTAACCGGTACCTCTGCAAAAGATCCCTGCTCCACTCGTAATCGGCACGACTGGTTATGACAAATTTGACTTGATCATTGGCCGTTAGGTATTCAAGGTTCGACATCAGATTTCTCTGCATCTCACCTGAACCCGGTGTTTTAAGATCAACCACCCTGGTCACGCGGGAATCGACATTGCTGATATCCAATGCCCCGCTGGTCTCCAGTGAGACCCGATAAGCAGCATCACATAATCGGGTCAATAGCTCATTACACGCTTGTTGAGCGAGCGGCTCTCCCCCGGTCACACAGACATGTTCAGCCTTGAGCTTATCGACCTGTTGCACAATCGTTTCAACGCTACACCACTCTCCACCACTGAATGCATAGCGTGTATCACAGTAATGACATCGCAGGGGACAACCGGTCAAGCGAATGAAGACACTGGGACAGCCAGCGTGTCGTCCCTCTCCCTGCAGGGAGAGGAATATCTCAGTGATTCGAAGTTGCGGCATATCGCGCTGGAACAGAAAGTATGCCCCTCAGCGTCCCTCTTTAGCCAGGCGTTTCAAGCGCTTTTCTGCCAGCAGGGATTCAGTGGTGGCAGGATAGTTTGACCGTAACTCATGCAGAATCCTTTTTACTTCGTCCCAGTTCTGCTTCTCATAGTGAATATATCCCATCTTCAACATGGCCCCAGGTATCTTGGGACTTTGCGGATATTTCTCTATGACCTTCGAGAAATCTCCCAAGGCCGTATCGAAATCGCGATTGACATAGCTTGCTTCCGCCAACCAATACTGAGCATTATCTTCGAAACTACCCCCTGCATAATCCCTTAGAAAGTTGGAGAATGCTGTAATCGACTCCGAATAACGCCCCTGCTTTAAAAGATTGAATGCACTCTGATAGGCCGTTGCCTCTTTTTTCGGATCAGGTGGTGTCACATTGGCAGCCGGTGTTGGAGCTACCGGACCTGGTGCAGGTGCAGTATCAGTCGCTACCGGTTGGTTGATAACCGGTGGGGGTGTGACCACAGGAGCCTGCATACCGGCACCATTGCTCGGTTGAACCCGTGACAGTCTTTGATCGATATCCAGGTAGAGATCACGCTGACGGCGACTCATTGCATCCATGGTGTGTTTCTGCAGCTCAACATCACCTCGCAGTTGCTGGACCTCCTGGCGTAACTGTTGAAGCTGCACCACAAGATCAGCCAGACTCTGGTTCTGCAATATTCTCTCAAGCCGCTGCAGACGTTGCTCCACACTCTGTTTGCCATTCTCAGCGACAGAAACCGTTGTTGCCATAGCGCTGATCACCAACATTGCGCAGAGTAAGCATCTCCTGAAGATCAACCTCATCGCCAACTCCCCAATCAGTAGATAAGTTCAACACGTCGATTGAGTGCCCAGGACTCATCGTTGTGTTCAAATGCTGCTGGCCGTTCCTCGCCATAGCTGACGACCACCAGTTGATTATCCGACACACCCTGAGCCAACATCAGGCTGCGCACAGCATTAGCACGATTCTCGCCCAAACCCAGATTGTACTCACGCGTTCCCTTCTCATCGGCGTGGCCTTCCAATCGCACCACAACTTGTGGATTGGCTGCAAGATAGTCTGCATGTGCCTGAATCACATCCATGTAATCGGACCGGACCGTACTCAGATCGAAATCAAAATAGATGACACGGGTTGCCAACAGACCGTTAGGATTCTCCAGCGGGTCCCCTTGCCATTCACCACCTTGACTGGCAGCGGAAGTGGAAGCGCTGCCACCATTGGCATCGCTGCCATCAGCGCCAGTGGATTGTTCAGATACATCCGCACCGCCTTCACTGGTAGGGGTTGAAGAACAGCCCACGAGCAATAACAGTGATAGCAAGACCGGGACCCAAATGATTGACATTTTTTTCATGAATAACTCTCCTTACCAGCGGTACGATTATTTCTTAAAAGGCGACCAAACCGGTTCACGCACATCACCCTCCTGCAGGGCGAGGCGTTGCCGTACACGACCATCAACCGAGACCGCTGCCAGGACACCACGATAACCTGCCTTAGAGGCGTAAATTATCATGCTGCCATTGGGCGCGAAACTGGGTGACTCATCCAGGCTGCCCTGACTGAGCACTTGCATGACCCCAGACTCAAGATCCTGTACCGCTATACGGTATTTTCCCTCTTCACGGGTCACTAGCGCTAACAACTTCCCGTCGGGTGAGAAGGAAGCACGAGCATTGTAACTGTTTTGAAAGGTGACGCGTTGCGCTTTTCCGCCAAATGCCGAAACCCGATAGATCTGTGGCTTACCACCTCGATCCGAAGTGAACACGATGCTGCGTCCATCCGGTGACCAGGCAGGTTCGGTATCGATGGCATAGTGTCTGGTGATAGCCTGTAGTTTACGGGTATTCAGATCGAAGACATATATGTCAGGATTACCATCTTTCGAAAGGGTCATGGCCAGCTTACGCCCGTCCGGTGACCAGGCCGGCGCACCGTTGATGCCTTTAAATGAGGTAACCTTCTGACGTTTACCTGTATAAACCCCCTGTACATAGACCGCAGACTGCCCCCCCTCAAATGAGACATAGGCAAGTTTCAACCCATCTGGTGACCAGGCTGGTGACATCAGTGGCTCACTGGAACTGACTATTGTTTCTGGATTGTAGCCATCTGCATCAGCGATATTAAGATCGATGCGCATCTCGCCATTCACCGGCTTGGTCGATGTAATGTAAGCCACTCGGGTCGCAAACGCTCCAGGTATCCCCAGCAATTTCTCGTAAATCAGATCGGCAATACGATGTGCAGTGCTGCGTAAATTCGGAGCCGTGGTGGGTATGCTGTAACCGACCAACTGTTCTCCCCTAAATACATCCAATAGCTGGAACTGGATTTGGTAGCCGCCAGCACCATTCGACTGCACCTGGCCAATAACCAGATTCTCAATATCCAAGGCTCGCCAGTCTTTAAATTCAATCGCCTCAACAGAAGTCGGTCGGGCTAGCATGTCAGCCCGGGGCAATGTCTTGAAACGACCACTGCGTTGCAGGTCGGCATTGATTACAGCAGCAATGTCTTCAGGTGGGGAACCATTGCCCTGCCAACTGAATGGCACTACAGCGATCGGCAACGCTCCCTCGACACCCTCTGTAATCTCAATGGTCAGTTCGGCATGCAATGCCGGTTGCCAGCTCATTAATGCAAGCAGAAAAAGTAGAATTTTTTTCATGATGACAATTAGTTACTTACTCGGCTTAAAGTTTAACTTTAGTGTACGGAACGATTCAAATAACAATCCGCTTGGGACGGGTAATGGGGCCGCTTTATAGACCGCTGACTCCACAGATCGATCAAATGCCGCATTGCCACTACTTCTGATAATACTGACACCACCTGGCACCACATCGCCACCCGGAATCAGGCGTACCTGCACCACGCAGGAGAGATCTTCACTACCTTGTCCTGGCTTTAGCCAGCTACGTTCGACCTGCTGCTTTATGACGGCCACATAGCGATCAATCTCACGGCTATTCTGTTCTGCAGCCATTTGCTCCTGCAAGGCTCGCTCGCGCTCAGCTCGTGCAGCGGCCTCGGCCTCGGCCTTTCTTTTTGCCTCTGCAGCCGCTTTACGCTTGGCCTCGGCCTTGCGTTTGGCTTCACGTTCAGCCTTTTGCTTCCTCTCTATTTCCGCTTTACGCTTTGCTTCCATCTCCGCTTTGCGTTTTGTCTCAGCCTTACGCTTAGCCTCCTTGGCTTGCCGCTCCTTCTTCAACTGGGCCTGACGTTTAACCTCAGCTTCCTGTCGTTTCTTTTCGGCCTTTTCCTTTGCAACCCGCTTCTGCTCTAATTGTTGCTTACGCTTTTTCTGTTCCGCCTGTTTGCGTTTCTGCTCCTGCTCCCGCAGCCGCTGTTTTTCACGCTCTGCGGCTTTCTCCTTTTCCTTGGTCTGATTGAGCTGCTTGGCATCAACCGTATGGGCTTGAACCACATTTGCCTTGGGTGTTGCCGGTTTTCCCGGATTCGACCAATCCACACCGAAAATCAGAAAAAACAGAATCAGCCCATGCAATAGAAGGGCCAGTACCACAGACACCGGATTGCGCTTGATTACAGATAGCATTAGGACTCCGGTGGTTCGGTAATCAGCCCAACGCTGGGTGCACCACCGGCCTGTAGCAATACCATCGCTTCCACTACGCGTCCATAGGCAACACCTGTGTCGCCACGCACCATAATCGGGGTCTTCGGTTTATATTTAAGAACCGACTGTACCCGGCTGACAAGCACGTCCGGTTCAACCGGTTGGTCTTTGCCCTGACCGATATCGATAAACATCTCCCCTTCCCTGTTTACCGTCACAACCAAAGGCTCATCCATTTCCTTAGACAGAGGCTCGGCATCTGCCTGGGGTAAATCAACTTTGACGCCCTGGGTCAGCAATGGAGCCGTGATCATGAAAATCACCAACAGCACTAACATCACATCAATGTAGGGCACTACGTTGATCTCAGACATGGGGCGACGACGATTCTTTTGACGGCTCATCTTTATCAGCCAGTCAGGTAACAGCCTGACGCTGCAAAATAGTTGCAAATTCCTCGACGAAATCGTCATAACGATTGTTCAGTCGTTCGACATCGTTGGAGTAGCGATTATAGGCAACCACCGCCGGAATGGCGGCAAACAGGCCGATGGCCGTGGCAATCAATGCCTCAGCTATACCCGGAGCGACCAGCGCGAGGGTAGCCTGCTTGACATTACCCAGTGCGGTAAAGGAATTCATAATGCCCCAGACAGTCCCGAACAGCCCCACATAAGGGCTGGTGGATCCGATTGTGGCCAAGGTTGAGAGGTGGTGTTCCAGACGATCGACTTCGCGATTCAAAGATACCCGCATGGAGCGCTGCGCACCTTGCACCATCGCCATCGGGTCTTTGTGCCCTTTGGTACGTAGGCGTGCAAATTCACGAAATCCAGCACGGAAGATAGAGGCCATGCCCGATTCATCATCAGTCTCCCGCTCAATCTGACGGTAGAGTTCGGCCAGATCGCCACCGGACCAGAATCGGCCTTCAAACTCATCCGCGGCACGCACTGCCCTCTTCAGAACACGCATCCGATCGAATATCATGCTCCATGAACTGACGGAGGCGAACACCAGCAGGGCAATTACAAACTGAACGACCGGACTGGCATTCAGTATCAGATGGGTAATAGTGAGATCAGTCGACATCCGGTATCTCCATCAATAGCTTTTTGGGAATTGGCGTTGGACGCATCTTTTTAATATCCACACAGGCAATCTTGATCTTGCCCTTACACAACAGTTGTAGGTCCGACGAACGCACAACCTCTTGATAGAAGCTAAGACTGGCACGACCTTTTTGTGACAGACTGGCACTGACCTCAAGCGCATCGTTAAAACGAGCAGGCTGATGGTATCCCACTTCCACCTGGCGAACTGCGAAGATGATCCCGTCCTGCTTCAATAGACGATCCTGCTCAAATCCGATTGTACGGAGCCATTCAGTTCGCGCACGCTCCATGAACTTCAGGTAATTGGCGTAATAGACAACGCCCCCTGAATCAGTATCTTCGTAATAGACCCTAACCGGCCAGACAAAACGATGAGCGCTGCTGTTCATACCCCTTACCTGACCACTACCTGATCCTTCCATCAATCCATGGACTCAGAAATTTACAATTATTTTCTGTCTCATCAGCCACAACAGATGCCACAAAAACCCGAATCCTCGGATTCAGGTTAAAAACAGAAGAATCATACTTAGCTTCGTAAACTGATGGTAGTGAATTCGCACCTGCAGATACCATGAGTCCCAATCTATGAGTGTACGATGTGGTACGAGTTCCCTGCTAGACTATGACTCGCGAAACAGATCATCCTTAGTGGGCACCTGTTCACCTGGTTTCGGTGAGAGCCCGAAGTGTAGATAGGCGGCTTGGGTCGCCACCCTGCCCCTGGGTGTACGCATCATAAATCCCTGCTGAATCAGGAAGGGTTCCAGGACATCCTCAATGGTACCTTTCTCTTCGCCGATCGCCGCTGCCAGGTTGTCGACGCCTACAGGTCCGCCCTCGAATTTTTCGATCACTGCCAACAGCAGACGTCGATCCATATTGTCAAAGCCGTTGCCATCGACCTTGAGCATGCCCAATGCTTTATCAGCCAATTCAGCTGAAATATGCCCATCCCCTTTAACCTGAGCATAGTCACGCACCCGTCTTAGCAAACGATTGGCAATCCTTGGCGTGCCTCGCGAACGGCGCGCTATCTCGCTTGCCCCTGATTCATCCATACCGATATTCAGAATACCGGCCGACCGAGTGACTATTCTTGCCAGATCACTGCTGTTGTAGAACTCAAGGCGCTGCACGATACCGAATCGATCTCGCAGCGGTGAAGTCAGTAACCCGGCGCGAGTGGTAGCCCCAACCAGGGTAAAGGGTGGTAGGTCGAGCTTAATCGAGCGGGCTGCCGGTCCCTCTCCGATCATGATATCGAGTTGAAAGTCCTCCATCGCCGGATAGAGTACCTCCTCCACTACGGGACTGAGCCGATGGATCTCATCGACGAATAACACATCGTGAGGCTCAAGGTTGGTCAACAGGGCGGCCAGGTCACCCGGCTTTTCAAGGACAGGTCCGGAAGTCTGGCGCAGATTGACTTCCATTTCATTGGCAATGATGTGTGCCAGCGTAGTTTTTCCCAAACCGGGTGGACCAAATATCAGGACATGGTCAAGGGCCTCCTCCCGACCTCGCGCAGCAGGGATAAAGATCTCCATCTGCTCACATACGGCAGGTTGACCAACGTAGTCACACAACCGTTTTGGACGGATGGCACGATCCAGGGCTTCATCCTCGCCAGTGGCTTCGCTATTGATCAGTCTGGGTTCGTTACTCACTTGATTGTCCGGTGCAACTCGTAAGAAATTGGGTTAAAAACTATTGAACTGTGCCCTGCAGCGCAGCCCGAATCAGTGTTTCACTATCCATGCCATCCTGTTTCACAGCCTTGACCATCCGACTCGCATCCTGTGGTTTATAACCCAGTGCGACCAATGCTGACACCGCATCCGAACTTGCCGTCGCCGGACGTGTGGAATGTCCACCCTGAGAAGGCGTACCAACAGCAGCAAGATCACCCAGCTTAGCCAATCTGTCACGCATCTCCACAATCAAGCGCTCGGCTGTCTTACGGCCAATGCCCGGCAATCTCACTAGAGATGCCACATCCTCTGTCTCCACACAGCGACTGAACTCCTCTGCACTCATACCAGAGAGAATCGCGAGAGCCATCTTTGCACCAATCCCGCTGACCTTGAGCAGACTGCGAAACAGGGTGCGTTCAGATTGAGTGGCAAATGCGTAGAGGACATGGGCGTCCTCACGTATTGCCAGGTGGGTGTAGAGGATGACCTGCTGACCAATCTCCGGCAAGGTGAAAAAGGTGGAAAGCGGTGCTTCCAACTCATACCCAATACCATTGATATCGATGAGAAGATGCGGCGCCTGTTTGTAGGCAAGCTCCCCTCTCAGACGACCTATCATCTGCGTAAACCCCGCTGTCTGTTACTGGTTTTATGTAACAATGTTGTATTGGTATGTGCATGACTGAGCGCCACCGCCAGTGCATCGGCCGCATCAGCTTGTGGTTTCTCTTTCAATCCCAGCAACCTCTGCACCATATGCTGAATCTGTGCCTTTTCAGCACGACCTGTACCCACTACAGCCTGCTTAATTCGAGTGGGCGTATATTCCGCAACCGCCAGCCCATGGTTTACGGCTGCACAAATTGCCGCTCCCCGTGCCTGTCCAAGCTTGAGAGCCGAAGAGGGATTTTTAGCCACAAACACCTGTTCGATAGCCATCACATCCGGCTGATGCTGATCAATCAGGTCACTGATACCTGCAAATATCGCCCCCAGCCTGGGTGGCAAATCGTCACCACTAAGGCGCAACACACCGTGAGCCACATACACCGAGCGCATACCGTCCGACTCGATCAGGCCATAACCTGTCATACGGGAACCGGGATCAATGCCGATTATGCGTAACATTCAGCCAATAGCATCCAGAATTTCATCAGCGATCTGAGCATTGGTGTAGACATTCTGCACATCGTCCAGATCCTCCAGCATATCGATCATTCGAAGCAGTTTATCAGCATCATTTTCATCCAATACCGCATTTGTCGAAGCCGTGTAGGTAATTTCATCATTGTCAGGCGTCAAGCCTGCAGCCAGGAGTGCATCCTTTACTTGTGAAAAGCTCTCGGGTGTAGAGACCACATCGATCGAGCCATCCTCATGGGTAACAACATCATCGGCACCGGCTTCCACTGCAGCTTCCATGACAACATCTTCATCGGCACCACTGGTAAAGCTGATCATGCCTTGTTTGCTGAAAAGATAGGAGACAGAGCCATCCGTTCCTAAATTTCCGCCCAGTTTACTAAACGCATGGCGCACTTCTGATGCGGTTCGATTACGATTGTCAGTCATACAGTCGACCATCACCGCCGTACCTCCCGCACCATAGCCCTCATAGCGAATCTCGTCGTAATTATCACCCTCGGCACCACCGGCACCCCGCTTGATCGCACGCTCGATTGTATCTTTAGGCATGTTTGCACCGATACCTTTATCCACGGCGAGACGTAACCGAGGGTTGGAGCCTATCTCCCCACCCCCTATACGGGCGGCTACGGTAATCTCCCGTATCAGCTTGGTCCAAATCTTGCCGCGTTTTTTGTCATTGGCGGCCTTTTTATGCTTGATATTGGCCCACTTACTGTGACCTGCCATACAAACCTCTCAAAACAGAAGAAATAAACGGTTCAGTTTACCATTCACCCGATCTCTCAGATATAGACGAATTGCACCTGTCTCCAGGTTGCATGCCGATCGATAGGGCCGATCACATTTTTCACCCCTAACCGGGAGGGTAGTCACCAAGGCAGCCGATGGATGAGCGCATGAGACACGAGAGCGTACTTTTCTCAGATAATATCTTTTATTACAATGAATTAGCTAATCCACATCAGTTTCTCTCGAGACGAAAATTGTTAATTATATAACCTGAAAAAGCAACTCTTGATTAAGAATCACCGGACTTTGCCGATCATTTTTAAGTACCCTTTACTGATGTCGAATTGAGCCCATCAATCGTTGAGCCTAGTAAAACGGACTGGTGTCAAAACAGAAAATTATCTTTGGTGAAAAACAGGTATTCCTGTAAGAAGCATCCATAATGCAATCACAAAAAACCCGGCTAACCGCTATCAAGGGCTAACACTGATGACTCAAACAGTCCAAGACTGGGCAGGCAAACTTTCAGCCAATCCACTACCCGTCATGCAGCGGACGCTGACCCATGTCAGAGATCTGTTGCAGAAATCAAGCGTCAATCACAATAGACTCTCAGAGGTCATTTCACGGGACCCAGGTTTCAGTCTCCACATCATGCAACGACTGAGCAACCTACCCAATCCTCCCAAGGAAGCAGTTACGAAGATATCACTTGCAATACCGCTTCTTGGTATGGGCTTAATCGAACAGGCAAGCCAAACCCTGCCCTGTCTGGAAGACAAATTGAAGGGACCACCACGACGAGGGCTCATTGACTGCTATAGCCGGGCGGCACATGCCGCCTTCTATGCCCTAGGTCTTGCTGAAACACAGGGCCAAGCCGATGGGGATGCGCTCTACACCGCCGCCCTGCTCCACGATCTTGGGGAAATGGCACTGTGGTCTGCTGAACCCGACCTCATGCGCTCGATCCACGCTAAAATCGTGGACAAGAATGAGCGGGAGAGTGCTGCTCTAGAGATACTGGGTTTTACACTTGAGGAACTCAATGTCCAGTTGAGTCTACAATGGCGACTTCCAGAGTTGATTCATGATTCTCAGGGACTCTCTAACAGTTACCAACCACGGCCTTTGACAGTGATGCTCGCTTCCGTACTTGCCAGGGAGAGCAGTCTCGGCTGGAATCTGAACAGGACTCATGATGATATTGAGCTGCTGGCGGAGTTTCTCGATATCACCCATGACAAGGCCAGTGCACAATTACACCAGCTGTCAGCTGAGGCGGCACGGGCACTTGACGTACTTCCCCTGCCACTACCTGCTTTTTACCTCATCTGCCAGGATCGAGTGACGGAGGAATCATTTCAAGAGAGTGTCCCTCAAAAACCTCTCGAACAAATCGAAAGGGTTACTGATGCACCCCAATCAAGAGCGGGAACTCAGCCAAAACCGGATTCCAATCCTAATGTAGTCCCGGTTGAAAAACCCAAAGCAACAGTGCCCCCTGCACCAAAGAAGCGTATCAATCCACTACAGGATTTGCTCAATGATGCTTTACAACAGATGCATGAAGAGCTTGGTTTAAGTCGGGTGATGTTTGCCATGCTGAGCCCAGACAAAGCCACTCTTAAAGCAAGATTCGTGACCGAATCAGATCAGCAGCTTTCCCTAAAGGATTTCTCACTAAACACAACAAAACCAAGCTTATTCAAGATTTTAATGAATAAACCTCAGTCAATATCCTTAAATCGAAATAATGCTGAAAAATACTTACCGATGATTCCACAGTCCGCCTTGGAACAGATCAACCCGAGTGGATTTATTGCTATGTCGGTATTCATCCGTGGCAAACCGATAGGACTTTTCTACGGTGACAATGGCCTAAGTGGCCCAGGGGTCACTCGCCAGCAATATGACAATTTCAAGGTTATTTGCCAAAAGACTATGCAGGCAGTGGGTGCCTGAACCCAGCTTTTCAGGTTGATTCATACCCACCGATTGCTTTGACCAAAGTCATTGTCTCTACCCTCTCAAACGCTAGGATGGCACTTCCCAACCATATTGTATGAGGACAACGTGGCACAGCAGATAAGCTATCAAATTGACAAAAACCTCTATCTCAGCATTACCGATCGTTGCACACTGGAATGCGCCTTCTGTCCTAAAACACTTGGTGACATGACCGTTAAAGGCTATGACCTGACAATTATCCACAGACCCACAGCAGAAGAGGTCATCGCCTCCATTGATGATCCAACCCAATACGAAGAGGTGGTTTTTTGTGGCTATGGCGAGCCCACCCTCAGACTCAATGTACTGTTACAGGTCGCCAGGCATATCAAGCAGCAAGGTGGTCGGGTGCGTGTTAATACGGATGGATTGTGCAATCTGGTACACAAGCACAACACATTGCCAGAACTCGGAGAGTGCGTTGACTCCCTGTCAATTTCCCTGAATGCCCAAAATCAGGAGATCTATGATCTGCACTGCAGACCTAATCTTCCCGGTTCTTATGAAGCGATGCTCGAATTTATTCGCGAGGCACCCCGCTATATCACTGATGTGACTGCATCCGCAGTCGATGGACTTGAGGGTGTCGATATACCAGCATGCGAGGCCGTTGCGAAAGCAATGAAGGTAAAATTTCGCCGCCGCGTCCTCAATGAGGTTGGTTAACCAAATAAATGCGATGACAACACTTTCCGAGCAAGTAACCACCTTTGGCCAGTACCTGCTGAATCGTTATGGCGAGCGAGTACATAAAATTGCCCTTGATGCCGCGTTTACCTGTCCAAATAGGGACGGTAGCAAAGGAATAGGTGGATGCACATTTTGTAATAACGTCTCTTTCAGCCCCAACGGACGTCAGCCCAAGCCGATTAGCGAACAGATAGAATCCGGCAGGCAGGTCATTCGTAAGCGCACCGGCGCAACAAAATACCTCGCTTATTTTCAGGCTTATACCAATACCTATGATGAAATAGATCACCTCACCCAATTGTATGGAGAGGCTTTAGCTGAAGAAGATGTCATTGGACTCTCAATAGGCACTCGCCCTGATTGTGTGCCCGATGCGGTACTCGAACTGTTAGCAGGCTATCAAACAGAAGGGTTTGAAATCTGGCTTGAACTTGGACTGCAGTCCGCCTTTGACGAGACACTTGCCAAAGTCAATCGTGGACACGGCTTTGCAGAGTATGCTGATAGTACTATGCGAGCCAGGAAACTCGGCCTCAAGGTTTGCACTCACATGATTGCGGGGCTGCCCGGTGAAACAGCCCAGCATGCGAGAGAAACACTGCGAAAAGTTTTAGAGCTGGGTACTGATGGCCTAAAACTCCACCCTTTGCATGTCGTAAAGGGGACTCAGCTGGCCAATGATTTTCGCCAGGGCGACTATAACCCGCTCACTATGGAAGAGTATGTCAATATTGCCGCTGATCTGGTGGAACTCACACCACCAGAGATTATCTGGCACCGCCTTACAGGCACTGCCTCAGAGACGATCCTATTGGCACCAAACTGGTGTGCTCAGAAATGGCGTGTTCTGAATGCTATCACTATCGAACTGCAACAACGACGCGCACTGCATCGGCAGGTTGCATGAAGGTTAACAATTAACCCTGCAACCCAGTACTTTTGGGTTGTCAGGTTAAAATAATATGAGCTTGAAATATGGAACTTGTTTGTCCCGCAGGTAATCTGCCCTCTCTAAAAGCAGCCGTGGACAATGGCGCTGATGCAGTCTATTTCGGACTGCGTAACGATACCAATGCACGTCACTTTCCCGGGCTGAACTTTAATGAAAAACGTGCTCGTGAAGGCATCGCTTATGCGAAAGCAAGGGGCAAGCGGGTGTTCATGGCCATCAATACCTATCCACGCCCGGAAGGGTGGGAACGCTGGCGCCAAGCTGTCGACGATGCTGCATCCCTATCAGTGGACGCATTGATATGCGCAGACATTGGGGTACTTGATTATGCCAACCAGCACTGGCCAGATCTGAACCTCCATCTCTCAGTGCAGGCATCCAGTACCAACTATGAGGCATTAGCCTTTTATCATGAGGCATTTGCTATTAAACGGGCGGTTCTACCACGTGTATTATCACTCAGCCAAGTTCAACATGTTGTCGACCATTCACCCGTGGAGATAGAAATCTTCGGATTTGGCAGTCTTTGTGTAATGGTCGAAGGACGCTGCATACTCTCCTCTTATGTAACAGGTGAATCACCGAATACACATGGTGCCTGTTCACCGGCACAATTTGTTGAATACCGTGAGACACCTGATGGCCTGGAGTCTCGATTGAGCGGCCTTTTAACAGACCGCTACGGCAGTAACGAACAGGCAGGATATCCGACGATCTGCAAAGGACGTTTCGCTGTTGGTGAAAATACCTTTTATGCTATCGAAGAGCCAACGTCATTGAATACCCTGGCCCTGCTACCTGACTTACATCGTGCAGGCGTGAAAGCAATCAAAATTGAAGGCAGGCAACGTACACCCGCATATGTTGGGCAGGTTACCAAAGTGTGGCGTGCGGCCATTGACAGTTGCCTGCATGATCCTGAAAAGTTCATTGCAACCCCTCAATGGAATAACATTCTCGACCAGGTCTCGGAAGGTGCGACAACCACCCTCGGTCCCTACTACCGTCCCTGGCAATAACAATGAATAGTTCCCCAAAACTTTCTCTCGGCCCCATACTCTACTACTGGTCACGGGACGACCTGTTCGACTTTTATTCTCAAGCAGCGGAAATGGCCGTGGATATCATCTATCTCGGTGAAACTGTCTGCTCAAAAAGGCGTAGTCTTCGCAGCAGTGACTGGATTGATCTGGCAATTAAATTGAGTGAAACGAGTGACAAGGAAATTGTCCTCTCAACCCTTGCCCTGCTTGAGGCGGAATCTGAACTGAAGACACTCAGACGATTGTGTGAAAATGGGCGTTTCATGATCGAAGCGAATGATATCGGTGCGGTTCAGATAATGACAAAGAAACAGCTGCCTTTTGTCACTGGACCAACAGTAAACATCTACAATGCCGCCACCCTCAAATTCCTGGCATCAAAAGGACTGAAACGCTGGGTACTGCCGATTGAGCTATCAAAAACCACCTTGCAGCAAATGCAGCTGCAACGGCCTGGTGGCATTGAGACTGAAGTCTTCAGCTATGGACGCATGCCATTAACCCTGTCAGCCAGGTGTTTTACCGCGCGTTCCCACAATCTACCAAAAGATGACTGCCAATATAAATGTATCGATTACCCCGATGGCCGATTACTCTCCACCCAGGAAGATGAGCCGTTTCTTGCCTTGAATGGGGTACAGACCGTATCTGCCAAGACTTGCAATCTGATAACTGAGGTTTCCCTTCTTAAGCAACTACAGGTAGATGTTTTGAGAATTAGCCCACAATCGACATTTACCGGTCAGATTGTCGACGCATTCCACAGTGCACTTAACGGCTCCACCATCAAGGACCTTGAAAAATATATGCCACTGGGCTCTTGTGATGGCTATTGGCACGGAAACAGCGGATTATCTGAATCTAATTCCCATAACGATTAGCCACGCTATCAGCTCCTGCTCAAACCATTCCCACCACATCCGGCTTATCTTTATCCAGAGCCTGTTATCACTAATTTGATCGTCACTGCCAAGGCCATATTCATTGGTCAGACATAGGCCGGGCTGTCGTTGATCATCCTGTAGCTATGGAACCGCAACTACCATAAGGCCAATATGATAGTGGCCTGAAAAGTGATCATGCTAACCCCAAAGCGTGTCTGGTGTATCATACTATTTGACGATATCAGTAAGATTCAGCACTAGACAGGTAATTGCATGCCTAATCGACAGCACCACGCACACCACCACATACCTCTTTTCCTAATCCTGACGATCTTCTGGAGTACCGGTCATAGTGATGATGATTTAACAGCATTTACTGAAAGTTATTTTTATGACGATTTACCCGTGGTTCTATCAGCCTCAAGGCTCACTCAGTCGCAGGCTGACACCCCTACAGCCATGACGATCATCGACAAGAAAATGATTCAGGCAAGTACGGCACTTAATCTGCCTGATTTATTGAGACTGGTGCCCGGTTTCACCATTGGTTTTCTTTCTGATGCCAGCATAACTGTCTCATATCATGGACATGCCGATGAATACGCAAGAGATATGCAAGTGCTCATCGACGGCAGGTCGATTTATGATCCAGTATACGGCGGCATTCCCTGGTCTGAAATTCCCTTGAGCCTGGATGAGATTCTGCGAATCGAGGTTATTCGAGGACCTAATGCCGCGGCTTACGGTTCCAACTCATATGCTGGCGTAATCAACGTTGTTACAGAACACCCTGCTGATCTTCTCGGTACTTCATTTTCAACCACCTTCGGTTATGAGAAAACACGTTATGTGGAGGCTGCACACGCAGCAAGTAATGGAAGACTAGATTATCGCCTCTCTACCAGTTACAAAGAAGCTGAAGGGTTTGAAAACCGCGATGATTCATCAAGGGCAAGATGGTTGAAATTCGATAGTGACTACAAGTTTGATATCAATCACACGATACGCACTACATTTGGCATTTCGCATGGTAACTATGATGAGGGACTTCCAACCCTATTACAAAGTGAGCGAGAATTAGACAACCGATATAACTACCAATCTATTGAGTGGAATCACGTCCTATCAGAGAAGAGTAAATTAAACATCCAATTTTATCATAATTACTACTCAGTCGATGACCTTAAACAGACACCTAGGATATCCGAACAAATTTCTGCATTTGATGAACTTAGCACATTCGATGAATCTGTGAGACCTGACATTTTTGCTGCTGCAATCTCCGGTGGTAGATATGACTTTGATTCACTTATGAATGCATTGAACTTAACTGACTCACCCTTACTCTTCTCTTGGTTGGGTTTAAAATCGCACAGATATGATTTAGAAGTTGAACATACAATAGAGCCCCTGGATGATTTTCGTATTGTATGGGGCATTGGAGCCAGACACGATCGCGGCGAAAGCTTTTGGCTTCTGCATAGTAATCAACCCGTATCCAGAGATCTTTATAGGCTGTTTCTCAACAGTGAATGGTATGCAACACAGAAATTCGTGATAAATGCTGGTGGCATGCTTGAAAAATTTGAGGGAAAGGAGCGCATAATTTCACCCAGACTGGGTTTCAACTATCACTTGAATCCATCCAATACAATAAGAATCAGTGGCTCAAGGGCTTACCGCATGCCAACTATTTACGAGGATAATGCGCACCTTACTGTTCAACTTCTCGCACCTGGCGACGATTTTAATAATTGGGTGATCGGTACTGAAGACCTCGACCCACAACAAATAGACCGAGTAGAAGCTGGTTATTTTGGTAATTTTACAGAATATGGTCTCACCGTCGATTTATGCGTTTTCCAGGAATCGTATTCTGACATTATCGATCAATATAGGAATTTTGATTATCCTGACCCTGATCGTGGTGTTACAGACCCTTTCGACTTTGCCTTATTGAATCAATTTCACGATTTATATCAACAAGGCGCATTTACCTATACCAACTTTGGAGATGTTGAGATCAATGGCTTGGAGTTTGAACTTGACTACAGACCCACTGTCAGGGATATGGTCTATTTTGGCTTCAGCTACTTGGATATCAGTGGCAATGAGATCAAAAGACTGAAAAATGGCATTTTCAGCTTTCGAGAGAATGCCGAGGAAAAAATCCCCAAAAGAACCTTCAGCCTTATCGCAAGCCATGCATTTGATGATGGCCTAACAACGAGTGCTGCTTATTACTTCACAGATGAGATGGAATGGCCGGGCGAAGGTGATGCCGTACCCAACTACAGCCGCCTAGACTTAAAGTTCAGTAAACACATCAACCTGGCTAACACTAACATCGATCTTAGTTTATTAATACAGAATTTACATAAAAAGAATTTTGATTTTTACCACAATGATCGTATTGATTCACATAATATATGGAACAAACGAATCTATTTGCAGGCCAAGATAGCACTTTAGTACTAGCATAATGCGCCGGTTACTCACCAATACTTCAAATCCCTTTCACAAAGTGAAAGCTGCTGGTGCTCTTCCTGTAAATAATATTAACCGGAGTTTTTCAGTCAAGTTATTTGAAAATAGACTATTTACTATAGTTACTGGTTTCCTTTTCCTCTGCCTGTCACCTATTAATTGCATATCAAAAGAGAGTAATAACATTCTTATTCTACTAAGTGGAAATAATGATGTTTATCTCGACGTAGCCACGACCATTACAAACTCTACAATTAAACAATGCCGGAATAGCAGCCTCTCATGTCAAGATACGAACTTTGAAATCAGTCAAGTTAATTCATTCGATGAAAATCTAAACCATAAATACAGATTAGTTGTTACGCTCGGCATTAAAGCAGCAATGTATGCAAATGACAAACTTGCCGATAGCATCGTTTTATCAGCCTTAATACCAAAAAAAAGCACAACTTTTTATAGCCCTTCAGCCATTAATCCTGATCAGTACTATCTCTATCTCGATCAGCCGTTACATAGAAGTTTACTGCTTATTAAAGCTTTGTCTGATCGTTTCAAGAGTGTTGGCATTCTTCTTAATACTAATGATGAGTCATCCATGAAATTGCTAACAACTTCTGCTGACAAGTTGAATTTTGCGCTTGGAATCGAGAAAATTAACTCCACAGAACAGATTGGCGCTTCGTTAAATAGACTGCTATTTAATGTAGACATAATGCTTGCGGTCCCGGATACATACATTCATAACAAATCTACTGTCTCCAATATACTGCTATCGACCTATCGCAATCGAATCCCTTTAATTGGCTTTTCATCTGCCTATGTTAAGGCTGGCGCCTTAGCTGCTATTTATTCTTCACCAGAGGATATCGCATTTCAAGTAAGAGACAATATTATTGACATATACTCAGACAATGCCATATCCAACCGTACACAAATGGCTAAGTATTTTTCAATATTATTCAATTCAGAAGTTGCTCGCTCATTGGGATTTCCAATTAAATCAGTTACCAAACTCAAAGAAGAGATAATCAAAAGGTCATCTGATGATATTGAATAAACTTAAATCTCTGCGCTTTCAGGCGTTAATGATTGGCTTGTTGCCTGCCCTGATCCTGGCTTTATTGTTAACCATTTATTTAATCAACACACAACTTGACAGACTGACTGAATCATTTAATGAAAGAGGCTTATCGATTGCCAATCAGTCTGCTGCAATCAGTGTTTATGGAATATTCACTAGAGATAAATCAATCCTGGAGATGAGTCTCAGACCTGTTTTTCTACAAACAGACGTACATAGCATTAAGGTTTATGACTCATCTGGCACTTTATTGTCACACATGGTCAAGCATCAGGATGAGATAG
The DNA here is from genome assembly GCA_025656675.1 of Candidatus Thiodiazotropha sp. (ex Codakia rugifera). GTDB lineage: Bacteria > Pseudomonadota > Gammaproteobacteria > Chromatiales > Chromatiaceae > Thiodiazotropha. Next base: position 26,100 of record JAHXHN010000009.1, on the reverse strand, counting down.
CCAGCAATCTGGCTGAGTTTACAGCACCAGCCATATACCTAATCGAAGACATTGACATAATCGATTACCCCGATCAGGGCATTAACATTGCCAGACAAAAAAATGAGGATATGGGCTCTGTTACTCTAACATTAAGCAAAACTCGTTTAGATGAGAATCGAATTATTATTATACGTAATTCGATAATAATGCTGGGTATTGGATTAATATGCACTGCTATTTTTTCTCTTGCATTGAGTCGTTCTGTAATAAAGCCCATAGACAGATTGACGCATGCTGTATCTCGGATGCGTGATGGCGATCTCACAGTTCGAGTGCCTGAAGTATCCAAAGGTGAAATAGGCAGCCTTGAAGAGGGCTTTAATGCCATGACGAGTCAAATACTCCGTTCTCATGAGACGATGCAACAACAGATTGATCAAGCCACTGCAGAACTTACCGAGACTATGGAGGCGATAGAGATTCAAAACGTTGAGCTTGATTTAGCCAAAAAAAGGGCCCTATCTGCAAGCAAAGCAAAATCTGAGTTTCTTGCGAACATGAGCCATGAAATACGTACACCAATGAATGGTGTGCTTGGTTTCACGAACCTGCTACTGAAGACAAGCTTGTCAAATCAACAGCATGATCTTGTCAACACCATTTCGAAATCAGCAATTAACCTTCTGGAAATTATCAATGAAATACTTGATTACTCTAAGCTCGAGTACGGAAAACTTGAACCTGAAACTGCACAATTTGATGTGCGAAATTGCTTTGAAGAGCCTACCGTACTCTTATCCCCATCTGCTCACGACAAGGGGCTTGAACTGATACTACTGGTCTACTCAGACGTACCTAATACATTAATAGGCGATGAAACACGCATCAGGCAAATATTGGTCAACTTAATTAATAATGCTATCAAGTTTACCCACCAGGGCGATGTTGTCATACGTGTTATGACTGACACTGAGACAAAAGATAAATGTATTCTTAAATTTTCGGTGACAGATACTGGTATTGGTATCGATAAAAAAGCTCAACAATCTCTGTTCGAGTCATTCCAACAGGCAGATTCTTCAACAAGTCGAAAATATGGCGGCACCGGCCTTGGATTGAGCATATGCAAAAAATTGGCTCAATCAATGAATGGCGACATTGAACTTGTAAGCAACCTTGGTAAAGGCTCTAATTTTATTGTCACCCTGCCACTCAAAAAGTCCACTAGCGATCTTATTCCCAAGGAAAAACTCTCAATATTGGGACATTGCGCTCAACTGGCAGACAATCAAAAGCTTTCCTACCTGTCCATCAAACATACATTGGAAGCATTTGAAATTGACGTATTAAAGGCTCAATTTCCCATACCTTCTGCTGAGAATGTCAACATTATTGTAATGGGATTTGAAAATAACGAGATTGAATCCGGATTTGCAGAGGAAGAAATAAAAAGACTGCGAACATCCAGCGACATTCCTTTTCTTGTTCTACTCAGCGCATCAGAGAGAATAATCATCGAGCAGTTTCAATCTTTGAGTGATGATTTTTACTTATCTAAACCATTCAGCACCCATAAATTTTTCGAGGCTTTGGATACAATTCTGTCTGACCATCAGCACGCACAGAAATTAATTGTTGAACAGGACCTTAATACATCACTTCCTACACTTAAAAACTATAACATACTTGTCGTTGACGATAATGATATAAACCTAAAGTTGATCAGCACACTTATGCAAAACAATGGAGCTAACGTTACTGAAGCAGGAGATGGTTTAAGCGCTATTTCACAAACATTTTCAAATGACTTTGATCTTATATTAATGGATATTCACATGCCGAAAATGAAGGGGACAGAAGCTACTGAAATTATTCGTCAAAATGAGCCAAAAAACAAGCATACTCCAATTATCGCATTAACTGCCGATGTTGTACCTGCCACCAGGAACCAGATAAAAGAGTCCGGTATGGATGGTTATTTACTTAAACCAATAGACGAACCTCAAATGTGGTCTGTAATCAATAATATTCTTAGTAGCCGTACACCTGCGAATTCTTATGACTACCAACCAGCAAGTAATAGCGATAAAATTGCCCCACCTAATCTACCAACATTTGATAATGAAAAAATACTCAGTATAACGGGGGGCGATCAGAACCTTGCTGATGAGATGTTTAAACAACTTTGTGATGAGCTGCCACAGCAGTTAGATACTATTGAGCTATATATTTCAAATCTGGACTGGTCCAACCTGAAAGAGATCGCCCATAAAATAAGGGGTTCCACTTCATCATGTGGGGTACCAGCTCTTGACTATTCAGTGACTATCTTCGAATCTGCCTGTGCCTCGAACGACCCCAAACGCTTGCATCGCGACTATAAGTTAATGACTATGGAAGTCAATAAACTACTAACTATTCGAGCAGCAGATAATGCAACCTAACCAGTCTGTCGGTATATTTGATTCAGGGATTGGCGGGCTTTCAGTTGTACAGCATATACGTCAATTACTACCTGCAGAGAGTCTCATCTATGTATCTGACAGAGCCCATCTTCCCTATGGCACAAAAGACAAGCAGTTTATTCTTGATCGCGCAGTACACATTACCGACTTTCTTATGCAGCAGAATGTCAAGGCTATTGTTATAGCATGCAATACGGCAACAGCAATCGCAGTTGCAGATCTTCGTCGCACATTACCTATTCCGATAATTGGTATGGAGCCAGGATTAAAGCCTGCTGCGGCACAGAGCCAAAACGGACTGATTGGTGTTCTTGCAACTGAAGGCACACTGGTTAGCAATAAATTCAAACGGCTCATGCATCAGCATGCCAATAGTGCTGAAGTCATCATCTGCCCTTGCCACGGCTGGGTTGAATCCATCGAGCATAACGGATTAAGCAATAGACATACAATAGGACTCGTTGAGCAACAATTACAACCCATTCTGGATAAAGGTGTAGACACATTGGTCTTGGGGTGTACTCACTACCCTTTTCTTCGAGATATTATTCAAAGAGTAGCGGGTGAATCAGTTACAATCATCGACACCGGTATGGCTGTCGCCAGACATCTTCAGAAAAGATTGGCTGAAGAAGGTATGCTCTCTAAGAATCAAATTCCAGGAAGTGAAAGTTACTGGTGCAGCGCGCCGGCTGAGGGGACCCGTGAACTTATCGAAAAATTACAGGGTAAATCCTGCGTGGTGAATTCACTACCGATAGCTGTTAACAATGACTAATTCGCATTAAGTTGCGGAAACATCCACCTTTGCAGAAATCACAAGTAATCATGATGTGTATGACTTACCCACCCAAATCAGTGGATGACTGCATTAATTTAAGTACTGTAAAGAAGGCGTTCGTATACTGTAAGACACCGATCGATAATAGGGCGCATATCTTTTGGTAGCGGCAATTGCTCCATCTCAATTGCAGCCAACATGTTCTTAAGATGCACACCCAGGCCTGTATCACCATCCATTACCAAGTGACGCTGAAAAAAGAGGGTATCAGGATCTTCTCTGCCACTAATCAACAACAGATAATCATAAACAGTGCCGGTTATAGTCAGCTCTACCGCCTTGTCTCCCGCCTCAGCGATTGCATTTCGTTTCAGGGTCAGTGAATAGCTTATACCCGCATCGCTCACCTTGATCTGTACAACCCTGCCTTCAAGGAAATCAAGTTCACCTTCACGCCGCTCAGTACGTAAAACCTGATTTAAGATAGTACTTAAGATCATGCCATGTGCCTTTTTAGGCAAAAGCTTCAGCGGCAGGGAAAGCGGTTTTGGCATCAGCGGACGCCCAGTTACTGCTTGCATGGTAGTGTGCCTCATAGGAGATTTGTTTTTCCAGCAGCCTTCATTCACTGTATCATACCAATAGTATGTTCAATCTGCGAAAAACAGTCGTATGTCTACAATATCTGAGTCCCCTTTCCATCCTGATAATCAGGATACCTATGCGATTTGGCGAGATAAGAAACTCGACAATTACCCTAAAACGGTTGGTGACCTGATTGTAGAGATCCGTGACCCTCGCAAACTATCCCAATCCGAGCACGACAAGCTCCTCTCTCTCTGTCAGAAAGCCAATATGGCCATTTGGGCAGGTCTTTCCGGGCATGATGGAGACAAGCGAATCATAGCTGATCTTGGGTTGAGCTTCGGTCTCAAACACCTGGATCACAACATGTGTGCAGATAATGACGCCATCACCTCCTTGACCGTCCAGTCAGACGCACTGCACCAAGGTTATATACCTTACTCCAACCGCCCCATTGCCTGGCACACTGACGGTTACTACAACGCACACGATCAACAGATACAAGGACTATTATTGCACTGCGTCAATCCTGCGGATGAGGGTGGAGAAAATGATCTACTCGATCATGAAATTCTTTTTATTCAGCTCATGTCCCATAATCCTGAATATATCCGTATCCTGATGCACCCACAGGCAATGACCATACCGGCCAACATTGTGGACGGTAAAGAACTCCGACCTGCACGAACCGGACCCGTATTTGCCATCTATCCTGATGGCCATCTGCATATGCGTTATACCGATAGAAGCCGCAGTATCGAATGGATGGATGATCCCTTGATAAAGGAGGCGATTTCTTGTCTGAAGTCGCTGTTGAAAACACACTCATCCTGGCATTTTCATGGAAAACTGGAAGCTGGCCAAGGGCTTATCTGTAATAATGTACTGCATACCCGTAGTGGATTCACAGATGGCTCTCAGAGTCGCCTACTCTACCGGGCACGCTACTATGACCGTATCCATCACTGTTGATGGTTCATCTATTTTGACCCTTCACCCGACAGAGTGGGTAAGCCGTGAAAACCACAACAAGTCATTCCGTCAGTTGATGGGATTTGTCCGCAAATAAACCTAAATTTGGATAGGGATTTCCTCTGGTGTGTCATTTTGACCGGATGTATAAATCTTAAACCACGGTTGTTTCCGCAGTTGAACGCTATATATTGAGGTAAATATAATATTGGCGTTCATTTGCGGACAATCAACTGAGCTGTTGAATAAAGCTGCGGTGAGTGTCCATTCTTACCCACTCGATCGTGGGAAGAGCCTCTATTTTTTTAGGTTATTCTGTAAATCACACATCATTGTGCAGATCGAGGGTACTTCTCTCAGCTGTCTCGCTTTGATTTTTAGCGCCATCATTGCGTAAAAGCTCGAGCTGCTCAAGATAGGTGTCACTGACATCACCGGTGACGTACTCACCATTGAACACAGAGGTATCAAAGCGCTCGATATCGGTTTTACCTTTTTTCTGAACCGCTTCAATCAGATCCTCCAAATCCTGGTAGATCATGCGGTCTGCGCCGATAATATCCCTTACTTCATCCACCGTTCGGTTATGGGCCACCAGCTCGCTGGCAGAAGGCATATCAATACCGTAGACATTGGGAAAAATCACCGGTGGTGCCGCTGATGCAAAGTAGACCTTTTTTGCACCGGCTTCACGGGCCATCTGCACGATCTGCTGAGATGTGGTACCTCGTACAACCGAGTCATCCACCAGCAGGACGTTCTTGCCCTTGAATTCCAGATCGATGGCATTCAACTTCTGTCTGACAGATTTTTTTCGCACAGTCTGGCCCGGCATGATAAAAGTGCGACCGATATAGCGGTTTTTTATAAAACCTTCGGTGTAACGCACATTCAGCTCATTCGCCAATGTCAGCGCAGCAGTACGACTTGTGTCCGGAATCGGTATGACCACATCGATATCGTGGTCCGACCATACGCTCTGGATCTTTCTTGCCAGCTTCTTACCCATGCGTGAGCGGGCTTTATGAACAAAGACATTATCGATAATTGAGTCAGGGCGGGCAAAATAGACAAATTCAAAAATACAGGGAGATTTGACTGGGTTGGCGGCACACTGTTGGGCGTGAAACTTCCCCTCCTTGCTGATGAAGATTGCTTCCCCAGGCTCCAGATCACGAACCCGCTCAAAACCCAAAGTGTCAAGGGCGACACTCTCGGATGCAATCATGTACTCAGTACCCTTGTCGGTCTCTCGCTTACCATAGACAATTGGGCGAATGGCATGGGGATCGCGGAATCCAATCAGACCCACGCCTGGAATCATGGCCACTGCTGCATAACCCCCACGACAGCGTCGATGAACACCAGCTACTGCTTTGAAGATATCCTCCGGCGCAATACGCAGCTTATTCTGCATCTGCAGCTCGTGAGCAAAGATGTTAAGTAAAATCTCAGAGTCAGACGAGGTGTTGATATGGCGCAGATCCTCGACAAACAGATCCCGAGTCAGCTCTTCTGCATTGGTCAGGTTGCCATTGTGCGCCAGGGTGATGCCATAGGGAGAATTGACATAAAAAGGTTGAGCCTCAGCGGAGGAGGCACATCCGGCGGTCGGATAGCGCGCATGTCCTATCCCCATTTGGCCTTTCAGGCGCAACATGTGGCGCGTATGAAAGACATCGCGTGCCAGGCCGTTGGCTTTGCGCAGGTAGAGTTTGCCTTTTTCGCAGGTGACGATACCGGCTGCATCTTGCCCACGGTGCTGTAGTACCAACAATGCATCGTATAGCGACTGATTGACAGGCGTCTTACCCACCATTCCCACAATACCGCACATGATTTAGTTCTCCGAATCAGTAGTGGAAGTTTGCAGCAATATCATCAGGCAAAAAACTCTTTAACCAGAGGGCCATATCTTGAAAATAGGGAATCAAGCGCGACGCCTGCCACCAGTTATCGTTCGGGAAGGGCGTTAAACCTGCCAGAAGGACCAATATGGCCACGACCACAGCGCCTCGGGCAACACCGAAAAAGATCCCAATCAGACGGTCGGTTCCACTCAAACCGGTGGTATCGACCAGCACCTTCATGAAGTGGTTGACGACCGCTCCAAGGATCAGTACCAGCAGCAGGATAATAGCGTAAGCGACACCCAGGCGAATGGATTGCACATCGATCCAGGGCTCCAGCTCAACTGCCAGTGGACGAAAGAAAAACCAGGCCAGCGTAAATGCAGCTATCCAGGTGGCAAGCGAAAGCGCTTCCTGAACAAAACCCCGAATCAGGCTTATGATAGCTGAGAGTGCGATGATGGCGATGATCAGAATGTCGATCCAGAGCATATCGCTATCCTACCAGTAGATCGAATTGAGGGACTTCCAGGCGCATGTCGTGCGGATACCCTAGAAAAAGCGTGCCCGGAACGAATCCGGGCTGTCTTTTATCGAATCTGGTGGAGCCAGGCGGGATCGAACCGCCGACCTCAACACTGCCAGTGTTGCGCTCTCCCAGCTGAGCTATGGCCCCGGAAAGCGGCGAATATTAGGGGATTATCCCCATTTTGTCCACTGATTTTTTCCCGCTCATGCCCTTGTCGAACAGGCTGCTGAAAGATTAGGATTAGCCAGGAATCGTGCTGATCCAAGAAAAAACACCCCGGTTTCATTCGTCATCTCCGTGACCTCGTCTTTCCGGTGAATACCGAAATCCAGAGATGCTATAGCGGTGAGAGATTCTGAATCCCGGCATTCGCCAGAATGACGTTCACTAGACGTTATGAAGATAGTGACAAAACACAATTCCCGATAGCGGTTATTATCCAACCAGGGTCATCTAAAGGCCTTCAGCCCCCCGTTTTGTCGATTTTCGCCCAAGAGTCACGCAAGGTGATAATCCGGTTGAACACCAACTCCTCTCGGGCTGCCTCGCGGCTATCCAGTATGAAATACCCTTCTCGCTCAAACTGGTACTGTTCACCCACACCCGCCTTGGCCAGTGCTGGCTCGAAATAGCAGTCAGTCAGGGTTCGCAGAGAGTCAGGATTGAGGTTGTCGGTAAAACGGCCTCCCTCCTCCACTTTATCGGCATTGGCCTGATTGAAGAGCCTGTCATAGAGGCGTACTTCACCTTTCACTCCATGTTGCGCTGAAACCCAATGGACGACCCCCCTCACTTTACGTCCTTGGGGATTTTTACCGAGAGTTTCCGGATCGTAGCTGCAACGCAGTTCAACGATTTCACCCTGGTTATTCTTCATCACTGCTTCACATTTGATCACATAAGCGTTGCGCAGACGCACTTCCCCACCCGTCACAAGACGTTTATATTTCTTATTCGCCTGCTCGCGGAAATCGGCTTGATCGATATAGACCTCACGACAGAAATCGATCTGCCGCTCCCCCATTGCCTCGTCTTTGGGATGATTCGGCGCAGTCAATGATTCGCTCTGCCCCTGCGGATAATTCTCGATCACCACCTTCAACGGATGCATTACCGCCATACGACGGGGTGCATGGGCATCCAGATCCTCTCGAATACAGTTCTCCAACATCCCCATTTCCACCAAACCATCCGACTTGGTGATACCGATACGCAGGCAGAATTCACGAATCGATGCCGCGCTGTAACCACGCCGCCTCATACCCGCAACTGTCGGCATACGCGGATCGTCCCAACCTTCTACAAACCCCTCATCAACCAACTGTGTGAGTTTGCGTTTGCTCAACACGGTGTATTCCAGATTGAGTCGGGAAAACTCGATCTGCTGTGGGTGGCAAGAGATAGAGATATTATCCAGCACCCAGTCATAGAGCGGTCGGTGATCTTCGAATTCCAGGGTACAAAGGGAGTGTGTGATACCCTCCAGGGCATCAGAAACCGGATGGGTGTAGTCATACATCGGATAGATGCACCAGGCCTCCCCGGTCTGGTGGTGAATCACACCATGACGAATCCGATACAGGGTCGGGTCGCGCAGGTTCATATTGGGTGATCCCATATCGATCTTGGCCCTCAGAACCCGCTCCCCATCGGCAAAATCACCTGCCTTCATGCGCGCAAACAGAGCCAGGTTTTCCTCCACCGAACGGGATCGATAAGGGCTCTCCTGACCGGGCGCCTTGAGAGTGCCGCGATAGGCCCGCATCTGCTCACCATCGAGATCGCAGACATAGGCCTTTCCGGCCTGAATCAGCTCCACTGCAAAGTCATGAAGTTGCTGAAAATAGTTTGAGGCATAGAAGAGTCGATCCTGCCAGTCGTAGCCAAGCCAGCGTACATCCTGCTGGATACTGTCAACGAATTCGATATTCTCCTTATGCGGGTTGGTATCATCGAAGCGCAGATTGCATTGGCCATTGTAGTCCCTGGCAATACCGAAATTGAGCACGATCGATTTAGCGTGCCCAATGTGCAGGTAACCATTCGGCTCCGGGGGAAACCGGGTGTGCACATGGCCGTCGTTTTTACCTGTTTTCAAGTCCTGCTCGACAATCTGACGGATAAAGTTCGTCGTGGTGCTGTTTTCCGTTTCGCTCATGATATTTGCTTCTTTGCTGTGGTTTGCCTGTATTAAAATATCGCCGTCTAACCGACATTGGCTTCACGTTGACGAATATAGTCGAGTGCCTTATCGATTCGTCGCAGGCTCGCCTCCTTGCCCACCAGGTAGAGGGTCACGTCGATACCCGGTGAAGCGGCGCGTCCCACCACGGCTACGCGCAGTGGCTGTGCCACCTTACCCATTTTTACATCCAGATCTGCCGAGACCTGCTCCACCGCAGCATGTAGTGTCTCCTCTGTCCATTCACCCAAACTATCCAGCGTTTCACGCATCCGCTCAAGGGGTTCCCTGGCTGCAGGGCGCAGATGTTTCTTGGCCGCCTTCTCTTCAAAAGCCTCGTAATCCTGATAACAGAAGGCACTCATCTCCGCCATCTCCACCAGACTCCTGGCCCTTTCCTGATGGGCCTCTGCTACTGCCACCAGATCGGGACCCTGGGAAGGGTCGATACCGAGATTTCCCATGTGAGGACTGAGCAGATGGGCGATGCGTTTTGCATCATCCTGTTTGATGTAGTGCTGATTCAGCCATAACAATTTGTCGGTATTGAAGCTGGAAGCAGCTTTGTTCACCGCGTCGATATCGAACAGTTCAATCATCTCATCGACACTGAAAACTTCCTGATCCCCATGTGACCAGCCGAGTCGCACCAGATAATTGAGCAGTGCTTCAGGCAGAAAACCGGCCTCCCTATACTGCATCACACTGACCGCGCCATGCCGTTTCGACAATCTTGCCCCATCATCACCAAGGATCATCGGGACATGGCCATAGATGGGAGGGCTTGCATCAAGCGCCTGTAAAATATTGATCTGTCTGGGCGTATTATTGAGATGATCATCGCCTCGGATGACATGGGTGATCTTCATATCCAAGTCATCCACGACCACTGTCAGGTTGTAGGTGGGTGAGCCGTCTGTACGCCGGATAATCAGATCATCCAGCTCTTCATTGTTGAAAGTGACCCGGCCACGAATCAGGTCATCCACTGCAACCACCCCTGTCTCGGGATTGCGGAAACGGATCACATGAGGTTCGTTCGGGTTAACCTCAATACCACGACAATGGCCATCGTAACGTGGCTTTTCCTTGCGTTTCATTGCCTCGTCACGCAGTTTATCAAGGCGTTCGTGACTGCAGTTGCAGCGATAAGCCAGGCCACGTTCCAGCAGATCCTGGATGACCTCATCGTAACGGTCGAAGCGCTTGGTCTGATAGAAAGGCCCCTCATCGTACTCCAGACCCAGCCAGGTCATACCCTCCAGAATCGCATTCACCGACTCCATGGTTGAGCGCTCCAGATCGGTATCCTCGATACGTAACACGAACTTTCCACCGTGCTTGCGCGCATAGAGCCAGGAAAACAGGGCAGTACGGGCACCACCCACATGAAGAAAGCCGGTCGGGCTGGGAGCGAATCGGGTACGGACAGTCATGATCAGATAAAGAATCCAGTTACTGGCAAAACCGCGATTCTAACAGACCCGGGATGATTCGGAAGCTGGGAAATCGCATCAGGATTCAGAGCCCCCCGGTCTCGACCCCCGCAGCAGCCTCGATTGACCTGCTACCTATACCACTTTAGAATGCGCCACTCACGCACTCGGGCGCATAGCTCAGCTGGGAGAGCGCTGCAGTCACATTGCAGAGGTCACAGGTTCGATCCCTGTTGCGCCCACCATATATTTCAAATACTTACGTAAAATCAACCACTACCTATTTTTTTGTGTAAGCGCTGTGTAAGCAGCGATAATTATATAAATTTACTTTTGCTCTGGTTGAGATGTTACTGCAATAAAGGTTTTATCCTCCAATACGACCTTCATCTTTGTTAGTAGACCAGGACAGAGAGCCGCCAAATCTATGAAGTTACAATGCCCCGTTTCCATACCACAACCACAGCTGGAACATTTAATGTGTGGCCCACTAAAATCAATCTAACGCTCAGCTCTGCAGCTGGTAAAAGTGGGGGCGAAGCCGAAGCTTTTTCCAGCCCGACAGCAGCCGCTTGTTAGGGCATGCCAAAGAAGAAACTCTTTCTCTCCGTTGGATCATGCAGGTCAAAATTGGCGATGTGGTGCCAAGAGTGCTTTTTTGCATCGCTATATAATTGCATACCTAGATCTTCTACACATGCCTCGACAGTTATGGCAGCAAAGTCAAAATCATACAGTTTCTTTAGTATTTTATGTCTTTTCTTAGGAAATTCATTTTTGAAAACTTTATTGTATTCAGGTTGAAAATATCTAATCAGTGCTGCTTCAGCCAATGATATTCTCATTGAACGTTTGAAAGTTGAATCAAGTATTTTCTGATAATGCTCTGTATCAGCATCACCTGTTATCATGGCTTTGCTAATGCCATCCATAGTAATTATGAATCTATGAAACTCGAATTGATAAAGCGCCAATAGAACTTCCATATGCGGTTGATTGGCTGTTATATCGGCTAGTATTTTCTGCAACGTGGAATGTGAACCTAGCCTTTCTGCAGCAGATCTTTCTCCAGCACTTCCAAACGCTTGCCCAACATAAGCAACTTCTAAATAATCCAAACCATTTAGTTCAACAGTCATATTTTTTAAGAGGTAGGCCATTGGCATGGTATGGACATCTTCACCTGTCTTATCAATAACCGTAAGCTTAGTATGAGGATATTTAGAAGCTTTAATTGATTTCACTTCATGAGGAAGTTCACCCTTTATTCTGAATGAAGCTTCTACAATACCCTCTTCGGTTTGGACCCCTACAGACCCAACAACTTCTCTATTATCTATTATTAGTGAGGTAGGAATAAATGATATCCTTGGCCTTTTGAGAATCAGATAAATATTTGAATTTTTTATATGCCTTTTGGTTTCTTCGTCAGCATCTGTGATTTTATCTAGATCAGCAGGTGCAACTATGGCAGGTTCAGTCGAATATATATTAAGACTGAACTCGGTCAGATATTTCCTTTTAGCTTCTTTCTTGCTCATATTATCCTAGTAGCCCTAACGCTGTCTTCAGCGGAGCAGGCGCGTTAGCGACTGTATCCACTGAAAGGCGCAGTTATGTACTTTTGATGTATTACTTAAAATATCCACTTTCCTGAAACGCGTTCATTTCCCTAGTTTGATTACCTGTCAATATGAAGTAGTTGGATATGGAGCGATCAATAAGATCTGCTGCTTCGTAGTCAACGCTAAAATATAAATTAGTACCATCATTAATGTGTTTAAGTCGGTCTCTATAATAGTTAGCCAATGACACATATTCTTTTCTTGATCCATTATCACCATAGAGTTTCTTTTCGATTTTCTGCGAAGCAACCGCTAGTTCTTCTAGTGCATTTGAATGTCCACGTTGATTTAGTAGCTTACCTAATATTTCTTCACTTGCTCAAGCTAGTGTGATTGCTGACACATAATCTTCACCGGAGAGAAATAAATTGATTGCACGATTTAACTGTATTTCAGCAATTTCAAGCTTCGTTAACTTTATGGTTACTCTTTCCATATTTCCTCAGGTGCAAAACGTTCGAGCTGCGAGGTGATGTGCGTTTTTTGCTCAGAGTCCCGCACGAGCGATTTGTTATGCCTATTTTTCATTAAGATCACCATCTTTAGATTCCTTTTTAACTTTTTCCCACTCTTCTTTAAATAGCTCTTGCGAAAGAGAGCTTAGTTCATTCATTGCGCTCTTTCTTTCAGGTTGCTGTGAATCTTGAGTTAGGTCTGGTATTTTTCTTACAAGCGCTGCAATTTTTTTATCAAGTGTTGCATCTGCATTGAGACGCAACTGAATTAAATGTCGAAGTCTGTCTAGCTCTTTAAGTATTTCTATCTCTTCGGGTTTTCCTTCAATTTTAGATTCACACCACGTATGTGTCAGACCTAGAAATGTTGCTATGTTTTGGCGAAGTTGCTCTATCCATTGAATTCTTTGGTTTGTTACAGTATTTATGAAATTATTTTTTCTTGTTGTTTTGTGATTGTGCCAAAGGTTCCATATGCCGAGCACAAGTGTAACTCCAAGTCCTATAGCATAAATTGCATCTTTGTCTGACATCAGTTCATTCGTATAAATTTAATAAGGGCATAGCAGTTACTATACGGACCCTGTCAGTCTGTATAGCTATATATGCTGGAATTAATATAATATTCTTACTTATTGTTTTTATTGATTATTATGCATTCTCTATCTCGTTATTAAGATGAGCAAATCGTGTTCCCTGTTTGTTTAACCCAATATAATTCAATACGATTACTATTTCTATGAAGATACGATAATGGGGTGCATCAAATAGTCTTGACAACAAGAAGTCAAAACTCCTTGAACAAATCCGCCTAACCTGCCTCCGAAGCCATCCCAGCCCCAGAACAGCCACCAGTTATATCTACTGGTGCCGACAATTTATTCTTTTCCACAAAATGCAACACCCACGGAATTTGGGAACAGCTGAAATAGAAGCTTTCCTGAACCATTTTGTTGTCAACCACCACCTGGTTGCCATTTCACAATCACAAGCCCTTAACGCCCTGGTTTTTATGTATAAACAAGTACTTCAGTCAGAATTTGAGTGGCTAGACAATTTAGATCGTGCAAAGCTTAAGCAGTATCTAACTACCATCTAAACGTGAGCAAAGACCGAGAGATTCTTGACCAAATGGAAGGCACCACGCAACTCATGGCTGCCTTGATATACGGCACCGGTCTGCACGTAAATGAATGTGTTCAACTTCGAGTAAAGGACATTGATTTTGAATTACGAACCATTACCGTTCGCTCTGGAAAAGGTGGTAAGGACAGAGTATCGCTATTACCAGTCAAGCTGGTTGAGCCACTATGGATCCACCTTGTTATGAATCTTCAAACTCCACGAACCGGAAATTTAGGTTCAAGTTTGTGATGTTGTACCCTGCCACGAGAGCAGACGTTCAATACAAGACCAGTGAACTGGAGTTTTCTGCCAATAGCAGAAATTCGGTTAGATAGGAATCAAATGCCGAAATCACCTCATAGCGGACGCTTAGAGTAACACGGTGGTTGTAAAACTCTTTGTTGCGCGTCAATCGGTCCATCCCAGATGGACCGATGAATACTGTGCCTGACTATCGAAAGCATTTATCTGATCAAGCGGGCTATACACATTCTTGTGATCTGGCGTGATATGGGTATAAATCATCTTAGTTTCAATATTTTATGACCTAGTAGTGTATGAATCAACTTAATATCGGTGCCAGCTGCAAGCAAATGACCGGCAAAGCTATGTCTGAGCGAATGTGGTCCAACATACTTATATATCTTCTCTTTTGTTGCGGCGTGCTTGAATGCCCATCGGAGCGTGCTCAGTGATGCATGCCATCGTGCCATATGACGGGTATTAAGCCAGGGCCGGACAAGTGTAGAGGGGAAAACATACTGCCGGGCCAGTGACCTTGAGGCCGATGGATACTTTCTATACAGTGCATTAGGCATCTGAACATAACCATTTCCACGGAGTATGTCAGATTTGTGAACTGAGCCACCTTGGTTAGATGGCTTCGCAGTTCCAGTATCATGGCCTCAGGTAAAGACCGTAGCTATGTCCTTGTTTCCTTCAGCTGCGCGAACCGTAATAGAGCGAAGATCGAAGTCAATATCTTTGAACCTCAGTATCATACACTCATTGATTCTCATTCCCGTTCCATAGATAAGCTCGGCCATAAGGCGTGTGGTGCTGCTCATCCACGAAAATGTAGCTTTCGCCTCTTGCTTCGACATAACAACAGGAATGGTTTTATATCTTTTAATACGTCTCAGATTATTAAGATCCGGCATTACCTATTTTAAAACAGTGCGATATAAGAAAACAATGGCATTGAGAGCAATGGAGTGTGTGCTTGCCGAGACTCGACGTTAGGATTCTAGATGGTTTAGATAGGATTCAATTTTTTCTTCCCCATCTCAATTGGATGACGCTTGTTATTAAAGAGTGTGAACTGACGAATTCAGAAAACATAAGACTTTTCTGTTTTAGGACTAAAGTGTTTTTAGCGACAGACAAAAAAGAACCTGATCAAGTAGGCATGGTTTATGTGCTTCAGTGGATGAAGCACCATTATCTTCCTCCAAAATCCATAGTGTGCCTCTGCCACGACTTTCTGTGAATATATAACAAGACATCAGGAATCCTACTCATTGATATTATGGTATTATATAGAGGTCTTGTTATAAATATATAACTGTTATGCGGGAGCTGAAATAACATGATAGGGTTGGAAGTTTTAGTTAGTCAAATATGGACAGATCTCCTCCGTTCTATTACAGGTCAACTATTTACTAAAGATCAGATTTCCCAAATTACGTCACATGCTGCTGGGAAATACTTTGCCGATCTCTTCCCAAAACCAGCTCTTGAAACGAAGGCTCGCGAAAGAGTCGAAGAGGCACGTCAACACATTATTGAGGCAAATGCCATAATATCTGAGATGCAAGTTGATCTTGAGTCACAGCACGCTCAACTTGATTCATTACTTGAAGACATTGAAGAAAAAAAGAGACTTGCAGAAAAATACGCACAACTTGCAGAAACAAACGAAGCCAATTTTGCGGCATTAAAAGAGGAAATGAGCAATGCACTTAGAGAGGAACTCTTGCAACAATCAGAACAAGGCAAAACATTAAGACGGGTCTCATCTGCACTTATATGGATAGTAACACTATTAATTGGTGCAGCTCTCGGTACATATTTCAAAAACATTGTTGAGTGGTTAAAAGTAATAATCGCATAAAAAGGTTATGCATCACAAAAAGATATGAATTTAATAATATGAAAGAATTTCTCTCAGCTCTACCTATTTGGTTATTTTCTTTAGTTGCAATAGTAGCACTTTTAGTATTGCTAGAGAGAATATACATTTCAAAAAAGCCACTGTTATTCGCCGATAAAATATTTGGGCCAGTACCACCCGATGATGACATTAAAGTAATAAATAACTCAAACACACCAATGGAATATCAGCCATTTCTTTTATCGCAAAAAACAAATCTAGAAATTGTAGATAACATAAGTACTTATGCCGCTTCTTGGGAAGGTATTCTACTGAGTATGAATGCCGGCGATTTTTTTGCACTCCACTCTTGGTATAATGAATGTCAAAGACATGATTTAGCGTTACTTTGCCTTGATATTACAATTTCAAGAGGTATGTCGACGAGCAAAAACTACAGCTTTCGTTCCGCATCATTAAGAAAACTCGGGAAGCTTAAAGAAGCACGAGCTTCAGCAAATTACGCTTTGGAACTAGACTCTAACAATAATGACGCTCACTATAATTTAGCTATTATAAAAAATGAAATGGGTTTAACAAATGAAATTGACCATCATCTTGAGGTAGTCCTCAAGTCAAATGGTGATATCTACAAGGAACGTTTGAGAAAAGCTCTTCCTGATAAGCTTAATAAAATTGTATAACAAACCATTCCACTGGATTTCGCAAACAGTGCGAAACCAGTAAATTCTACATTATGTTTATTTGAGAGGGCTGAGTGAGCTGTTGGATATGTGGCAAAAAAGGTGATTCTCGTGAGCACCTTATTAAAGCGTCTGATATTAAGGGATACTTCGGCATCGTGTCAAAGGACAGTCCGGTGTATACACACAATAACTTTAAGCGAAATATCCCTATCTGTAGTACAAAATCAAATCGCTTTAAGTCTAAATCTCTAATTTGCCAGCATTGTAATAATGCGCTAACTCAGCCCCATGACAGAGCCTGGGAGCTACTTTCTAATTACATTATTCATAATTATCCAAAGAACACACCAGTAAAGCGTATAAACTTAAGTAAGGTATTTCCTGGTAGGGTTAATAGAGAGTTGATAAATATCCAGTTATACTTTGTCAAGTTATTCGGTTGTAGAATTGTTGATAATGGTGTCCCCATTGATATTTCTTCATTCTCTAAGGCGATTTTAAATGGCTGCTCACATGATGAGGTATATTTGAATTTTTGTGGGACACCGACTTATAAGTCTAAATATGCAGGTATTACAAATATTCAAGTCATAGAAGATGGTAAAGACCCGGTATGGTGTGAGTGGATTTATACTGTGGGCCACTTATCTGTGAAAGTACTATATTTGAAAAATACTCATAAGATGGGGCATTCCAAGAAATATTGGCACCCCAACAATCAATCGAAAGTTATTAAGATATACAAGTTGTAAATAATAAACATAAAAATATTAACGAGACAGGAGGTCCCGTTAATATAACTGTTAGATCAATAAGAATGTAATGGAGAAGTTTTATGAAAATCTTGGGAATTCGAACGGCGCCAAAACAGCTAAGATTTGCTCTCGTAGAAGTCTCCAGTAATTCCATAACTTTGTTGAACAATGATTCAGAACACTTGATCAAGGTACCTGCGGGAATTACTGAAACCGAAGACATAGTTCATTGGCAGAAATCAGAAGTAGATCGCATTCTTCGCCAGAACCTGGATATCGCTTTCGTAGCACTTAAAACAAGCGAATATGCCAGGAGCGAGACGAAGGCTGTACGTCTTGCTACCTATCTCGATGCGGCTGTTCTCCTATCTGCAAAAGATGCCCATAAACCAGTTTATTACAAACTCTATAGCCAAATTGGCGCGACTAGATCAACTGTAAAGGAACGTGCAGAGGATCGTGTTGGGCGCACATCAAAGTACTGGAACGAACAAATAGCTGACGCAATTATGGTGGCATGGGCTCTGAGAAGAATGTCCTGATGCCCGCTCCTGCGTTCTCTGCTGGCGACCAGCTCTATAAATATCAACTGAAGCTGCATATCGGCGGCGGTCATTTTGGGCAAGTCTGGTTAGCTCACGATTTGACCCTTGCAAGGGATGTGGCGGTCAAGATACTCGATGAGAGTATGGTGTCTGTCGCGGAACACTTAAATGAAGCAAAAGTTGGCAATCGCCTCGAGCATGCCAATGTGATCCACGTTCATTATGCCGACGTCGTAAGCACTCCCTCTGGAAGGGTTGTGGTGATTGCTATGGATTACCATCCAACCGGTTGTGCCACATCGAAGCTTAACCCAAGCAACTTTCTTCCAATAACCAAAGCTGTCCGAATCACAATAGATATTCTTAGGGGGCTGGAATACTTACACGAATCCGGCCTATACCACAATGATATTAAGCCATCGAACATATTGATCGGCCCAAGAGGAGAAGGAATTCTGACCGATTACGGTATTTCTTGTTCGTCACCAGGGCTAAAGCCGACAAAAGCACCGAACGCTTACATTCTTCACAGGGCTCCAGAAACAACTGCGGACGGGAACATCACTCTTTGTACGGACTTATATCAGGTCGGGTTAACACTTTTTCGAATGATTAGTGGTGTGGGAACCATTCGGGATATACGTAATAATCTGGGTAAAACGAAGTTCGAAGAACTGAAAGCAAAGGGAAAAATCCCAAGAAAAGAGGATTACCTTCTATTTACTCCCAGCTCCATCGCCAGAATAATCACAAAGGCAACAAAACCCGATCCCAGTGCTCGCTACCAGTCAGCCTTAGAGATGCGGCGAGCGCTAGAAGCTATCTCATTAGGGGGTTATTGGACCTCTGACTCCACAGGGGCGTATGTTGGAGTGTCAGGCAATCAAATTTTCAGGTTTGAAGAGAAAAAGACCAAACACGGATATCAGTTCAGTGCTTATCGGAAGAGGTTGGATAGTGGCAATGAAACTCGTATTGGCAGGTTGTCTGGTGCAAAGCTGACTAAGCACGATCTTCATAAACACACAAAAACGTTCATGCTTGCTGTGGTCAATGGTAAGCTGTGATCTAACAAGGAGCTCCAATGGACGATCCGCGCCCCTGAACTTTAGCATTTAAACGTCAGCTCTTGAGAGAAAGTGGAGTATTTTTGGCCTATGCTTCAGCGTCTTCTTCGGTCAGATTTCGGACTTTTAGATGGAATTTGCTGGTGTCATCTTTCGGCCAGAAGTGGAAGGTGGCATCATTTTAGATAAGGTGGAGAATGCTATATGAATGTTGATTGCGGCTCCAACAACACCCCATTTAAAATAATTAAAAATACACTCCTTCTAATTTATGCAATGTTTATGAGAAAGTATGAGCAGGGAGCTAAATGAGCATCGCAGGAATACGCTCTAACCGTGGCGATATCTATCAGACTTTGATTGCCTTCGATTGGGCTTTGACCGTTTTGTCTGATACAGAATTTCTATGGCTTGAAATAGATTCGACGACCCATCTGGTAGACGATGTCGTAGTTGGTAAATCCGACGGTTCACTGATTTGTTGTCAGTGCAAGAAGAACCAAGCCAATTTCAGTGCATGGTCGATAGCTGACCTTGCTGATGAATTGGACAAGGCTTATCTGGAACTCGCTATAAATCAACAAGCCAAAGTCAGTTTCTACTCACGCAGCGAGTTTGGCGCACTCGCAAAATTACGAGAATTCAGCACCGCCTATGGCAATGATGCCGAATATCGTGAGAATTTGACTGCAGGGCATACAAAAACTAATTACGATTTGGATGCTCGTTTTACCGCCCAGGCTCCCTATCTTTCGACCTATGAATTCCTACGGCGCATCTCTTTCGAGATCAGCCCCGGTTTTGATCGCATGGAGGGTTTACTGCGTGAACGTTTGCGCCAAATAGCAAGCAACTCAAATGCTGCCTTCAACGCCCTCTGGATACGTCTACACAAACTTGGTGGACGTATGGAGGGCGACAATCTGTCCGCCTCCACCCAGCATCGGCTGACTAAGGACGATCTCAAAGACATTCTTCATCATGCGGGTTCAATGTTAGCTTCGGTCATGTCCATCGCACAGGTGCGGTCATCATTTGCCAACATCTCAGCTGTGGGCAGGTCGTGGCATAGGGACATTGCTGGAGAGCGCATTGCGAACCCAGTTGTGAACGAACTCCTAGCTACCATCGATGCCAGCAAACATGCCGTCCTGCTTACGGGACTTCCGGGTTCCGGCAAAACCTGTGTAATGCTGAGCCTACAAGAAGCACTAGAAGAGCGTGCACAAACCCGAATAGACCTAGTGCCGCTCTTCATCCAGTCGCGCGAATTCGCCGACCTGGCGACGGCGCAGGAGCGCCAAGCACAAGGCTTGCCTCAGCATTGGGTAGAGCAGGCCGCTCGCTTGGCAGAAGACGCGCATGTAGTTGTGGTCATCGACTCACTGGATGTCTTGTCCGTGGCCCGAGAGCACGGCGTATTAACGTATTTTCTGGCACAAATTGACCAACTACTACTAATTCCCAATGTCACCGTTATCACAGCTTGCCGCGACTTTGACCGCAAATACGATCGACGAATTGCCGCACGGCAATGGGACTGCGAATTACAGTGCCTGCCGTTGGACTGGGAGGCTGAAATTGGACCGTTACTCTACAAGCTCGAAATCGAATCGACCACCATTGATCCCGTCACCCGCGAACTGATCCGGAATCCTCGCGAACTGGCACTGTTTGTCGAACTAGCCCAGCATGAAGGCAGCTTCAACGTGGTGACCAGCCAAGCACTGGCACAACGCCACCTCGATACCATCGTACAGGCAGACCCCGCGCTGGGAGACGCAGCTATGCAAGCGATTGAAGATATCGCTGACGCAATGCTGAAGTCACGCAGCCTTTCGATTCCACATCAGCGCTTCAGCGCTTCGCAGGGTATCCTGCGGCGGTTGCACAGTCTCAATGTGCTGCAAGATACCTATGATGGGAAATTGACATTTGGTCATCAAACGCTGCTGGATGTGCTGGTAGTAAGCGGTGCAGTGCGCAGGGGCATCTCGCTCAATGAGTTCATCCAAAGCTTGCCGCCCGTACCATTCGTGCGGCCAAGCATACGTAGCTTTGTCGCACAATTGGCGACGGGAGAACGTCGCGAGTTCAGGAAGCAACTGCGAGCGGTATTGATGGGCAATGCCGCCTTCCATATCCGCCGCCTAATTGCAGAATCGTTTGCCGAGCAGGTGCCGCAGGATGATGATTGGCCACTAATACTTGACTTGCGCAACAAGCATCTAGAAGTGTTTCAGGTAATTTATTCCCAATCATCGTTGGTTGAGTGGCATCTCTTCTGGTTGTCTCATCTGGTGCCTGTATTGAAGGAAATGCACGATGAGAATGGGCTGACAGCCCATGTTTATCAGGTAACACAGTCGGTAAATGAAGACTCCGCCAGGGTATTAGCATTCTGGATGGAGACGCTGGCGCTGGATTGGTTAGATAGCAATAGAATCGCAGAGCAATTAGCATTTTCTCTATCCAAATTCAAAACAGATAATTTGTCACTGATTTCGCCCTTACTAGAGCGGCTACTCACTATGCCAAAACCAGATCATAGTTTGTTGGGGCATGCTGTTGCACGCTGTGTCTCCGCTGGTGCTGTCGATGACAGATTCCTATGGCGCTACATTGCTGGTGACATCGGCAAAGACGATGTGATGGGAATTCATTTTGACAACAAACTGCATTGCAAACCCCATGAATTTGGAGATAAGAATGACAACTTCCTGAAACAACGGATGATAAAATCTACTTCACTACTTGATTTAGCATTAGAAACAATTGAGCAGTGGAGCCAAATCCGGTCAGCTAGCTATGGCGAGACTCGAATAGGCTATCGTAATGGATTCCTGCAACAAACCTCTTACAGTGAAATCCACACACAAACCGATACTCTACACATAGACAGTGAACGGATTCTACTGGATGCGATTGAGGCTGCCATTCTCGACCATGCCCAAAAGCACTCCGACTGGTGGCTGAAGAACCGAGAACACCTGTGCTTTAACCACGAAGGTGCACTGTGTTACTTCGCGATCCTTGCTTTGACAGAATCTCCACAGCCCAATATTAACTTGGTCGGCCGCCTGTTGTGCGACAGGAATTTACTGGAATTCGAACTCTCTTACGAATTAGGTGCATTGATCCAGTCTGCATTCATTAATCTAGAGAACCAAACACAAGATGCAGTGATGAAAACTATGCAAACCGTGTGGGAGGAACCAGTTACTGATGAGGAAAAACGTTTATGGGTATTGAAGAGGCGAGCCGATTATATATCCGCCATCCCATGCCATCTGCGTTCACCGAATGCCCAGGCGATACTAGATGCTTACGAACAAGTATATGGAGCGTTGATTAGACAGCCTTCCATCGGTATGCGAGGCGGTACTGTTACCGCCCCATTTTCATATGAGGAATTTCTGCATGTCAGTGATGATGGTGTAATTAATTTGTTAGCGCACTACTCTGGATATAATAGAGATCTAGATGACTTTTTGGTCGGAGGGGAACGAGAGGTCGGTTGGCAACTGCGCGAGGCTTCATCTCGCCACCCGTCGCACTTCTTGAATTTACTGGCCTCACATTGGACCAATATTTCAGCAAATTTTTGCGACGACATCATGGATGGCATCGCCAACTACTTGGCGCATCGCTATGGTAATTTGAAAACCAACGACATTTTGGTGCCGACTGAAGAGCCCGATGCACCCACCTTGGCTCATCACATTCTTGACGAACTTGAGAGGCATTCCGCCCACTGGCGGCTCAATCGCACCGCAGCCAAGGCTCAGGAAGCCTGCGCACATGTCATCCAGGATATACAAAATGCTTCAAGGCTAGTGTTCATAGCAATAGGCTTTGAGGGTATTAGGGAGGAAAGTATCGCTCTAGACGATTCGGATTTGCTTACCACTGGTATCAATATGACAAGCGGTAATGTAGCCGAAGCCTTGATGATTTTGACCAATAACTTTCATGAGCACGGCATTGATTTACCCGAATTGTTACCGCCCACACTGCGTCGATTTGCCAGCAATGAATACCCTGCAATTCGCGCCCTGATTCTGCGACGTTTACCGTACCTCCAAAGTCAGAATCCCGAATTGGGATGGGAATTGTTTCGTCTTGCTATGCAGGATGCTGTAGGGCTTTGGCAGACCGCCGAACAATGCCTGTACTACGCTTATCATAATCATTTTGAAAGGGTTGCACCCTTGCTAGATCGTATCTATCGCGACGGCAACAAGAAAGACATGGAAACTTGGGGGCGCATTTCTGCTTTATCTGCCCTGACTGGGCATATTGATTTTGCTAGCTTGCTTGGTGATTTGAACACTCTGAATATTACCGAAGCATGGCAGGGGGCAACGAGTGTTTGGACAAACACTGGAAATATCAGACAGCATCACGAGCAGTGCCTTGCAGGTATTGAGGCAGGACTAAATGCAGGCAGCCCTCATGAAACAGCAGTTGTTCGATATGTAGACAATATCTTCCGAGAGAATACGCCGCCAATCCCCATCCCGACCGAATTGATTCAGCACTGCCTTAGCGCGCTCGAAAACGATAGCAAAAACAAACATCACCGTCTGGTCGGATTTGATGAATGGCTCAATGCCACTTCGCAGCGCGACCCAGAGACCGCTCTAACTGCGACCGAAATTTACTTGGCTTATATCAATCGCGCCAAGCCATATTTTTACGACTATAGAGATAATTTTGTACAGTTAATGACCCGGCTTTTCGCCGAAGCCGAGGAGCGGGAAGAATCCGACGGCGGCGCTATGCTAAAGCGCGTGGTGTCATTGCAAGATTTGCTGTTGTCATTGGGGTTGAATTCAATCAATGATTGGTTAAGGGCGGCAGAGAGACAATAACTAAGCTCTCATGAATGCAGTGCCCAGGCTTAGCCGTCTTACCTATAAGAAACTTAAGAATGGTTACTAAGGTGCCGAACAGGAGACGCTTGGGAAACATGGCATGAAATTCTGTTCATTTCCGGTAGCGGTATTCCGCTGAACTAAATCCCAACTTCCGCATTGGATCGTAAGCAGTCTGATACTCAATATACTGATGTGCCTATTCTCATCATATCTAAGGCAAATAACTCCCAACCTTATAAAGGTGTTTTCACTACGAGTTCAATGGTTTGTCTCTATCAATCGTTTGTATTCATTTACTTACAACTGTCATCTATTTGACCAACTGGGATCCTGATGTACCCCCCCCTCAAAACTCCCGCTTGTATAAACGGATGTAAGCAGTCGGTCTAGGGTTTTAAGGTCTCTGTACTTTTACACCCCCCTCCCCAATTTATTTGTTTGATGTTTAGCAGCCCAATCGCTCAGATATAGCAAAAATAGCAGCGTACCCACTTGTCTAAATACCTCTGTTAATCATCATTTTCAGTACTAAAATTATGTTTAAAAATATCTTTTATAGGGTGGTTGCTATATCTGCTATTTTGCTATTTTTTCATGCTACCTTTCGTAGCCTATTGATAGGCTACGGATCTGGTGCTGATAAAAAATAGCACCCCTGTTGTTATTCATTGCTATTTTTCAGAATCATCTATTTAAGTAGCCTTGGATTCACTTGCACCAGCTTGCGTCTCCCATCTTTCATCATACGAATGTGATTTACGCCATCGGCCATAAGTACGCACAACGCCTTGTCCCGCCGGCACCTTTTTCTCAATTGATGTGGACCAAACTGGAGTATTTCATTAGGAGAAATCTGGCCCTCATTATTCATGAGTGACGAGCCATCCTTACGAGTGAGCACCGGCGCTTGAGAGATGAGCCATTGACTCAATAACTCAGCATCAGTCAGCTCTTGTGGTTTGTCGGCATCAAAGAATATCCGCGCAGCTTCTTTGAGGTGCCAGCCAGCAATTGCGATCCCTGATGCCATAGACTCTTTTGTAATCTCACCACCTGGTCCATCACTCCACACTTGGAGCACACAGGCAATACGCGCAGCGTTTTCCGCGCTCTTCGACCCGACATCCTTCACAAGTACATAGTCCCCGTAGACCCCAAGCTCTTTTTCTACTGTGTTGTAGTATTCTTCCCATACAGCATGTGCCCCTTTGGACAGCTTCATGATGGGCGGTTTCAGTTCATAGCGTTCATTCACGGGAAGGGGTAGCGAGAGCAGCTCGCTGGATCGGAAGTTGTATTGATCAAGCCCCGGCATATGGTTGGGCGGTGGTGTGTAGAGTCTTGTACCCATCAGTGATTCAGGAAAGGCAAGCAGAGAGCGGGCAAGGAAGCCACTACCACGCCCACCTTTCTCAGTGATCTTTTGAAAAAAATCAGGCTGGATCTGAATCGATAAAGAAAAACGTCTACCTATGACGTCTACAGCTCCCGCTTGTTTGCGGGTCTGCTTGATGGGATCACCGTCCCATAGCTTGTTAGCCACAGCAAGAAACTGAAGTGCATTCTCATCCTTCATTGAATGCCCCCCCAGGATCATGCCCCCTTCACTTGAATTGATCATTGCAGTGGGATACCCAGAGCCTAAGCTGTTGATTAAGCCCTCTGTAGTGGTGTCCTCGTAGTAAAGATGTGGGAGTGGTTCGATGTATAAGTTTGTGGCCTGATCTTCCAACTCCATTAGTCGTGCTTCACATTCTTTACGTTCCGTTTCTGATTCAGCACTACCTTTAGCTTCCAGTGCACCAATCTTTTTGATACGTGCTTGCCTACGTTCATTGAGTGCTGTCTGCATCGCTTTGCCCCTCCGGTATGTGGGCATTTGCTCCTCTCTTTGTTCTGACTCCCACTGTCGAATACCTTTTGAAAATGCACCATCCACAGCGGTTTTACGCTCACCACTATGGGCAGTGACAATTGTGAAGAGTGAGCCAGGGGAGATTAATCGCGAATCACGCGCCACATCAGCGAGACCCTGAGCGACCAGGGCCATTTGGGAGAGTGCTGAAC
>JAHXHN010000008.1 GCA_025656675.1 Candidatus Thiodiazotropha sp. (ex Codakia rugifera) | reverse complement strand
GATTCGCGATTAATCTCCCCTGGCTCACTCTTCACCATTGTCACTGCCCATAGTGGTGAACGTAAAACCGCTGTGGATGGTGCATTTTCAAAAGGTATTCGACAGTGGGAGTCAGAGCAAAGAGAGGAGCAAATGCCCACATACCGGAGGGGCAAAGCGATGCAGACAGCACTCAATGAACGTAGGCAAGCGCGTATCAAAAAGATTGGTGCACTGGAAGCTAAAGGTAATGCTGAATCAAAAATGGAGCGTAAAGAATGTGAAGCACGACTGATGGAGTTGGAAGATCAGGCCACAAACTTATACATCGAACCACTCCCACATCTTTACTACGAGGACACAACGACAGAGGGCTTAATCAAGAGCTTGGGTTCCGGATATCCCACTGCAATGATCAATTCAAGTGAAGGGGGCATGATCCTGGGTGGTCATTCAATGAAGGATGAGAATGCACTCCAGTTTCTTGCTGTGGCTAACAAGCTATGGGACGGTGACCCCATCAAGCAGACCCGCAAACAAGCGGGAGCTGTCGACGTCATCGGTAGACGTTTTTCTTTATCGATTCAGATCCAGCCTGATTTTTTTCAAAAGATCACAGAGAAAGGTGGGCGTGGTAGTGGCTTCCTTGCCCGCTCTCTGCTTGCCTTTCCCGAATCACTGATGGGTACAAGACTCTACACACCACCGCCCAACCATATGCCGGGGCTAGATCGGTTCAACTTCCGATCCCGCGAACTGCTCTCGCTACCCCTTCCCGTGAATGAACGCTATGAACTGAAACCGCCCATCATGAAGCTATACAAAGGGGCGCATGCTGTATGGGAGGAATACTACAACACAGTGGAAAAAGAGCTTGGGGTCTACGGGGACTATGTACTCGTGAAGGATGTCGGGTCGAAGAGCGCGGAAAACGCTGCGCGTATTGCCTGTGTATTCCAGGTATGGGATGAAGGACCA
Organism: Candidatus Thiodiazotropha sp. (ex Codakia rugifera); assembly: GCA_025656675.1. Taxonomy (GTDB): domain Bacteria; phylum Pseudomonadota; class Gammaproteobacteria; order Chromatiales; family Chromatiaceae; genus Thiodiazotropha. Next base: position 128,333 of record JAHXHN010000008.1, on the reverse strand, counting down.
GGTGGTGAGATTACAACAGACGCTATGGTATCAGGGATCGCGATTGCTGGCTGGCACCTCAAAGAGGCTGCACGGATATTCTTTGATGCCGACAAACCACAAGAGCTGACTGATGCTGAGTTATTGAGTCAATGGCTTATCTCTCAAGCGCCGGTGCTCACTCGTAAAGACGACTCGCCACTCATGGATAAAGAGGGCCGGGTTTCACCTACTGAAATACTCCAGTTTGGCCCACATCAGTTGAGGGAAAAGCGCCGGCGAGACCAGGCATTGCTCGAACTTATGGCCGATGGCGTAAACCACATTCGTGTGATGAAAATTGGAAAACGCAAGCTGGTGCAAGTGAATCCGTGGCTACTCAAATAGGTGACTCTGAAAAATAGCAATTAATAGCAACAGGGGTGCTATTTTTGTCAGCAACAGATCCTTTGCCTATCAATAGGTTACGAAAGGTAGCATGAGAAAATAGCAAAATAGCAGAAATAGCAGCCCCCCTATAAAAGATATTTTTAAACTTATTTTTTAGTACTGAAAATGATGATTAACAGAGGTATTTGGACAAGTGGGTACGCTGCTATTGTTGCTATTTCTGCTAGTTCTGAGCAATTGGGTAATTAAATACAAATGGGGAGGGGGGGGTATAAAAGTACAGAGCCTTTCAAACTCTAGACCGACTGCTTACATTTGTTTTTACAAGCGGGAATTTCAGAGGGGGGGTATCTCAATATTATGACTTATAAGGATGGACCAATGATGACAACTGAAGAAGTAAATGAACAAATAGGTGAGCTGATGACTCACCGTTTCAAAGAATTTGCAGATAATTGGATAAAGAATGATGACATCCCACCAGATGTTATAGCCAACGCGCTTGCCACTACAGCTGCCAATATCGCACTGGAGTGCCTAGGGCACAAAAAAACTGTCGATTGGTTTCATGAAATGGGAGACATAGTCCAGCGTGAAGCACTCCTGCAACGCGTCACGATTAATTAAAAATATATGTTCTATTTATGTTCCCGTCATGCTAAATTATACATATACCACCCGTCAAGCTCCCCAGGTTTGCGTGATGTTTACCACGGGATAACTAGCGGTCATGGTCGCGCGTGATGCGATGACTATTCCCTTGAGCTGCGTGATGCGTTCTTGCACAGGTATGGGAGTGCTGCTTTTTGGCAGCTTGTTAATCCAATCATGTGTGGAGAAATACCATGACTGAAGTTTTATCTTTAATTGAAGAACAAGGCCGCGCCTTTGACGAATTCAAAGGCGGGATCGATAGCCGTTTCACTGCAATGCAGGATGAGCTTGCAAACTTAAAACGTCCTACTGCCTCTAGTGAAGCTCCGGCAGCCACGAACTCAGAACCTATCGCATGGGGACATACTACTGACGGCAAACGAGTCCCCTTTCTCTCCAAAGAACAAAAAATGGTGGACTTTGTCTATAAAGACAATAACCAACCTTTTACCGAATTTGAAGGATCTGGCGACCCAAATGTAGCCAACTATTTTGAGGGTGACTTCAATCGGTTGTCGGCTGGTGCTTTTTTACGGGCATCGGTACTTGGTCCTAGGAATGAGATTGAGCGTAAGGTGCTAGCTGAGTCAGGTGGCCCAACTGGTGGCTACACAGTTCCTGAAATATTATCTGCGCGAGTTATCGACAGATTAAGGGCTAAGTCTGTCCTTAGCCAGGCTGGAGCAATCACTGTTCCTCTTGAGACTCAGCGGACCGTTATTGCTCGACTTGATAGTGATCCTACACCTGTGTGGCGCGGTGAAAATGAACAAGTGTCAGAAAGTGAGCCAACTTTTGGTGCAATAGCCTTTGATACACGTTCCCTGGCCGTACTGGTCAAGGTTTCCCGTGAACTACTGGAAGACTCCCTAAACATCGAAGAAGCACTAATGGGTGCCTTGTCTAGCAGTCTCGCTCTTGAACTGGACCGTGTTGGGATGTTTGGGAATGGTGCTGACGAGCCATTAGGTATTACTCAAGCAAATGGAATTGGTTCCGTATCTATGGGTACAAATGGAGCAGCGATCACTGACTGGTCGAGTGTTTTAGACCTACTTTTGGAAATTGAGCAGGATAATGCAGGCCCTACCACAGCAATTATCCAAGCCCCTAGAACCTGGCGGACAATCGAAGGGTTTGTTGATTCCACAGGCCAGCCTTTACAGCCACCACCGGCAATAGCAGCAATTCCTCGACTGACTACTACATCTGTTCCGATCGATCAAACCATGGGGTCAGCAACTAATGCTAGCTCCATGATTGCAGGAAATTTTTCACAAGTGATGATCGGGCTACGCACTGGCATTCGAATTGAGGTGCTCAAAGAGGCATATGCAGATCATCTACAATATGCCTTCCTGGCCCACCTAAGAGCAGATATAGCACTTGCACACAGGGAGAGTTTTGCCGAACTATCCGGCATCGTTCCTGCTTAAGAAAACAGCCCTGGGTATGGCTCTATAAACTACCTATTTCTTTAGGTTCCACTCTCTGCGTGTGGACCAGGATTAGTCGGTGAGTGCCTGAGTCGAAAAACCCCGACAGCCCGCAGCTAAGCTCCTACTGGCGTGGCGGGCATTTTTTACTTGATAGATTTATAATTTATCGGTTATGTTGAAGCTATGAATCCTGTTCGAATCATTGCCATGAGTGCCCCCAATGGGGTGAATCTTCGAAGTGTCGGGAAATCCACGTCTGGCGCGAATGTTAATCCTTCCATTGCGGCTGCGATGTGTTCAGGTATGCCACCCCTGTGGTGGTCAGCTGCACGTCTCAAGTGGGCTGATGATACTTATGGCATTACATTACTGCATGATGAGTTGCTGAAATTCGCTGAAGGAGTGAAGCAGAGGGAAAACTGGAGGATACAGAAAGGTCGGGATTATCTGGATAAGTTGGTAATGTTAGCGCTTCTTGAGATGTCGAAACCGAATAAATATCGCAAGGACAAGCCGAAGTATGAATTTTTGGGAATGAGCGCTTCATTATTTAGCGGATATTGGAAAAAACGCTATGAGATGATCTATAGACAGCTTGAGGATTGGTGCTCATTAGCTATCAATCATATTTATAAAAATAACAGTCCAACACAAGGATAAGAATGGTATATTCTCTATCACAATACCAACTCAAATATTTACCTAAATTCTCATAATCCTTGATTACAAGTCGGGCAAACAATCAAAATTCTACATCCTAATTGTTTACCCCACTTTAGTAGTACGCTAAGAGGCTACTTCCCTCTTTTATTTTGAGGTGGTTGCAGCTTCTTTATTCTCCTTGCTTCAGCCTTTTCAGCATCGGCAATGCTTGTTTTCTGCTGTATACGAACCTTTGATCCTCCACGTACAGGATCCGGCCCACCTTGTAAATGTTCCTTTAGCCTAGCTTCAACTCTTCCCTTTTTTGCTACGCCTGTATAAAGCGTTTTTCCATTTCTATCCTCAATATCGTACACAATTGGTTTATCTTTCGCTAAACCCTCAATACCCTTTTCATTAAAACCACCACTTTTTTTACCTGCCATGATTTTCTCCAACAAGTCAAAATATGAGAGGGGGTGGGGCCTGTGCCCCACCCATTCAGGTTACGCCCTTACGAGAAACGCCCAGCATTTATACCCATAATTACGAGCGTCTAGATACCGGTTGGTACCACGGACCCTGCGATAGCGGGGAAATACCCAACGAAACCCCTTCGGAGCTTTCTTTACGTTGTTACGCACATAAATCACCTCCTTCCCAGGAGGAGACTTTTAGCTTGGAAAATCCTGCTTGGCGGGCTACAATTAGTTTGCATATATTGCAACAGCGCCTCATAGGCATTCCAAGTGCGGGGCCCTCCCAGGATCCCCCACAGCAAAAAGACGACTCTGATTTGCAGATCAAAGTCGTCTTTTTCATTTCACGATTCCTTCTTTTTTAAACACATTCCACTGAACCTTGGCAGCGTCATTTGTTACTCCAAAACGTGAGGCTACTTCAAATAGTGATGCACACTGACCAACATAGTCAGCCGAGACAAGTAATTCGCCCCCAAAAGCATTCGCTTGCCATTCGCTTTGCCGATATGGTTTTACATTTTCATCAGCTGGAGTTCTTGCCAATCCAATACCTGCATGCAGCACGTAATGACCCAGCTCATGGGCAAGAGTAAGGCGATCCCTGCCTTGCCCATTGTATGCTGCTTCATAGACATCTTCCCTGACCTGAATCGTATGATGATCAGGATAAGTCATTCCATGTGCTCTTCCTAATTCAGCTGTCGTAAGAATTTCCAGCTTAAATTCGGGAATAACCCTCACTAACCCAACATCCAGAAACTTAACAACATCAAAACACACACATTGACTACCAAGTAATTCATTTGAAAGCGCTCGAATTTTCCTGGCCATTTTCCGTATTTGCACACGTGAAAGTGGTGGAACTTCGAAGCTCTGACCTGACACGATTATTTTCCCTCCATTTCAAAAATTTCTCTTAATCTGCGTAACTGTTCTTCATCAATTTGTTGTTCTTCAAACCTTCTAGCGAAGCCAGCAACCAGTTCACGTCCTCTGTTATCTAGTTTCTGCATGTTGATTTTCACTTCTTTCTGTGAAATCCATGCAAGGTGTTTCATTGAATCTATCTCTGCTGTCGATAACCCAAAATGGGTGACAATTCTAGAGAAGACTTTATCTGGTACATTTTTCTTCCCCGTTTCAATAGCAGACAAAAAAGCAACAGATACACTTATTGCCCGCGCAACCTCCATCTGGGTCTCCCCTAGGTCGACGCGATACTTCCGCATCGCTTTGCCGAAGGGGGTTAGTAATTTCATAGGTGTCTCCTTTACTTGAGCTGATTAAAAAATCACCTTATGCATTCTACCCAGAATGCAAAAAGATTGTTGCATAAAATGAAATACAATTCAACCTGAATTGGTTTAATTACTTAGACGACTGGAAGGCGGGCTATTCGTGTAGTGAGTTTGATAATTAAAGAGGGACGTGATTACGCCAGTTATTTCATAACTAGGTTCCATGAGTGTAGATTTGGTATGCAATAGGAGTATAGAGGACTCCACATTGCAGTCCCTCACATTATGAAATCGATTAGGGTTTTGATTGTAATTAGTTACCCTGGAGTTACCCACGTGCAAATAAACAGCAGCGAGTTAGTAACTACTACGTCTTAAGATCTTCAAAATATTGGTGGGCCATGAAGGATTCGAACCTTCGACCAATGGATTAAGAGTCCACTGCTCTACCAGCTGAGCTAATGGCCCGAAAGCTGTATCGACTTTGTATGATCAATATCGGAAAAATGGGGTGGACGATGGGTCTCGAACCCACGACCACCGGAATCACAATCCGGAGCTCTACCAACTGAGCTACGTCCACCATTAACCGTTTCAACTGGGTTGCATTCTACAACCACTCCTGCAGACTTGGCACGCCCGGCAGGACTCGAACCTGCTACCCTCGGCTTAGCTTACCAACTACGCCTTTCGACGCCCCCATCAGGGGTTTGTGGTCTGGACTATCTCTTCACCATCTCAGGTGTCGCACGTATAGTCTCTACGGATCCCCTCGGAAATCAGATCACCGCTTGCTGTAACTGATGCAAAGCATGCTATCCGTTCACCGCTGGATGGATCAACCAAAGGTTTCCTCGGGATTGCCATCAGCATGACCTGTTAAGGTTTCCCCGATACAGTGCGATCCACTTTATGAGTTGTATTCCTCATAAAGGCTCCTGGTTGCACATACATCTCAATGTGCGCCTAAAGGCCGATGCTCTATCCAAATGAGCTACGGGCGCAGTAAAAAATTGGTCGGGGTAGAGAGATTCGAACTCCCGACATCCTGCTCCCAAAGCAGGCGCGCTACCAGACTGCGCTATACCCCGAAAATCACGCCAAAAGTGCATCTCTACACCCTGGTTACGCGAAGGGAGGGAATAATACTGTCGATACCTGCCGAGGTCAATGGCAACAGGACCCACTCACTGACAGTTTGGTCAGGTTTAGGTATCATTCGGTCCCCTAAATTATTCACAGCCCCCCTGGAACCCAGATGAGCGCACAAATTCTAGACGGTAAGGCCATAGCGGCAGATATCAGAGGACAGATCAAGGCAGCTGTTGACAGCCGAGTCGATGCTGGACAGCGTCGACCCGGTTTGGCCGTTGTTCTGGTGGGTGAGAATCCTGCCTCCCAGGTCTATGTACGCAATAAAAGAAGGTCTTGCGAGGAGGTGGGGTTCCTCTCTGAATCCTATGATCTGCCGGTATCCACTACCCAGGATGAGTTGCTTGCGCTGATCGATCGGTTGAATAGTGACGATGCCATAGATGGCATACTGGTCCAGCTCCCGCTACCTGACCAGATTGATGAAGAGGCCGTCATTGAACGCATCCTGCCGACCAAGGACGTAGATGGATTTCACCCCTACAATGTGGGCCGCCTGGCCCTGCGCATGCCGGTGTTGCGTCCCTGTACACCAAAAGGGGTGATGACCCTGCTGGAGCGCACCGGTCAGAAGCTGGAGGGCCTGGATGCGGTCGTCATCGGCCAGTCCAATATCGTTGGTCGCCCGATGGCGCTGGAACTGCTGGCGGCCCGCTGCACCATCACCGTCTGCCACAGCCGCACCAAGGATCTGGCGGAGAAGGCACGCAATGCCGATATCCTGGTGGTCGCCATTGGCCGCGGGGAGTTCGTACCCGGTGAATGGATCAAGGAGGGTGCCATCGTGATCGATGTCGGGATGAACCGAAACGAGCATGGCAAGCTGGTGGGGGATGTGGATTTTGCAGCAGCCTGTCAACGGGCCAGTTGGATCACACCCGTACCAGGCGGTGTCGGTCCTATGACGATCGCCACGCTGCTGGAGAACACCCTGCAGGCGGCAGAATTGCATAGCACCAGCAAATAGAGTCTCTCATTGACTCAGTGACCTGGGTGGATTGGAGCTACGGCACCTCGTCTATCCCCTACGCCATGTGGTGCCCTTCGCACCATCTTCAAGGATAATACCTGCCGCTTGAAGCTCATCTCTTATGCGGTCAGCCTCTGTCCACTGCTTACCTGATCTGGCATCTATTCTGGCCTGGATCATCGTATCGATCTCCTCATCAGACAGACCGTCTTGTCCAGCTTGACTGCTACCACGCAGGTAGGTCTCAGCATCTGTTTGCAAGATCCCCAATACAGCACCAAGTTCTCTCAACACGCCACCCAGTGCCGCCGCATTTTCGGCATCGACCTCTTTGACCCGATTAATCTCCCGAACCAGATCAAACAGCACAGCAAGTGCTTCGGGGGTATTGAAATCGTCATCCATGGCATCACGAAAACGGCTGACAAACTGCTCTCCACCTGCAGCTTTTGCCACTGGGAGTCCGCGTAGGGCCGTGTAGATTCGAGTCAGTGCGGCGCGTGCATTATCCAGGTGCTCGGTATCATAGTTGAGTGGTGACCGATATTGACTGGTAAGAATAAAATAGCGTACTTCCTCCGCCCGATAGTGCTCGAGAATCTCTCTCACCGTAAAGAAATTTCCCAGGGATTTTGACATCTTCTCGTCGTTGATGCGTACAAAGCCGTTGTGCATCCAGTACTTGACGAAAGGGTGGCCGGTTGCACCCTCTGATTGTGCAATCTCATTTTCGTGGTGAGGAAAGGTCAGATCCGCTCCACCGCCATGGATATCGAATGTATCTCCCAACGCCTTGGTGGACATGGCAGAACACTCAATATGCCAACCGGGACGTCCTCGACCCCAGGGAGAGTCCCAGGCCGGCTCTTCCGGTTTTGTGGCTTTCCACAGGGCAAAATCCAGGGGATCTCGCTTAGCGTCCCCTAATTCAACCCGGGCACCGGCCCTTAGGTCTTCAATCGATTTACCTGAGAGCTTGCCATAGTCGCTAAAACTGCGGACGTTGTAATAGACATCCCCATTCTCAGCAACGTAGGCATGGCCCTTCTCGATGAGTCGGGAGATCATCTCCAGAATCTCATCCATATGCTGGGTTGCTTTTGGTTCATCCGTGGGTCTCAACACACCGAGTGCATCGGCATCAACATGCATTGCCTGGATAAACTCATCGGTGAGCTCGGTGAATGGCACACCCTTCTCATTAGCCCGATTGATGATCTTGTCATCAATGTCTGTGATATTGCGGATATAGGTGACATCGTATCCGCTCGCCTGCAGATAACGATAGGCCACATCGAACACCACCATCACCCGTGCATGCCCCAGGTGACAGAGATCGTAGACAGTCATACCACAGACATACATACGAACCTTGCCTGCCTCCAGGGGTTGAAAGGTCTCCTTCCGGTTTGTGAGATCGTTATAGAGCTTGAGCATGTCGTTAGGCCACATCTGCGCTGAGATAAATGCCGGGCATCTTAACTAAAACAGGCTGCCACCACAAAGATCATCCTGGTTGTACCAAGCCCCCCGTATCGGTGAAAAATTGGCCCTCAGCAACAAGCCGAATCCTCCAGATTGATCTTCCGGCAAAGTGAAAACCTTCCTTCCAATAAGGAAATAAGAGTGCAATGAACCTTGTCACATTTCCAGTTCATCTAAACCCTCTTTAAGATATATCCTGTTGAATTAACTACATAAAATATTTCGGCACAGAAATTGCGGAAATAGCAAAAATTTTCTCTCACACAAGCTGGACCCACATCGCCTCACTTGATAACCGGAGAATGACTGATGGCAGTGAATGAATTTGATTTTACAGCAGTGGAGAAACGCCTTGGCGTCTCTCGCCGGACCTTCCTCAAGTTCTGTACCGGCGTTGCAGCCTCTCTCGGTTTATCATCCAACGCAGCGATGGCGATGGCAAAGGCAGTCGCTGATCCGCAAAAACGCCCACCGGTGATCTGGTTACATGGCCAGGAGTGTACGGGCCCCAGTGAATCTCTGCTTCGGTCTGAACAGCCCTCTCTTGAACACCTGATTCTCGATCTGATCTCGCTTGATTACCACCAGACCCTTGATGCCGGTGCCGGCCACCAGGTAGAAGAGATCAAGAAAAAGGCGATGTTGGAAAACAAGGGCAAATATCTGCTGGTTGTCGAGGGTGCCATACCCCTCGCCAGTGATGGCATCTTTTGCAAAATCGGTGGTGAGACCATGGTCGATATCACCAACGAAGCGGCAGAGCATGCGGCCGCTATTGTCGCATTTGGATCATGTGCCAGCTGGGGAGGCGTTCAGTCAGCTGATCCCAACCCGACCGGTGCGGTCGGTGCCCCGCAACTGCTGTCTGGGAAAACGGTTGTCACCATTCCTGGCTGCCCACCCAACCCGGCAAATTTTATCGGTACCGTTCTCTACTTCGTGACGTATGGGAAACTACCCCCGATAGACGAGAAGGGACGCCCGAAATGGGCTTATGGCCGCCTGATTCATGAAAACTGCTATCGCCGCCCCCACTTCGATGCCGGACGGTTTGCATTGGAGTTCGGCGACGAGGGCCATCAAAAAGGCTACTGCCTCTACAAGTTGGGTTGCAAAGGCCCTGAAACCTACAACAACTGTCCAAGCCTGGAGTTCAACAATATCGGCGGTGGTGTCTGGCCCATCGGTATCGGACATCCCTGCTTTGGCTGCTCGGAAGGTGGTGTGGGTTTCAACAAACCATTATTCAGCCTGGCCGATGTCAAAACCCATACCCCACCAAACATGTTCCCTTCAATCGATGATCGAGAGGGTGGCTCCGGCATATCGACCGGGGCTGCCGCCATCACCGGGGCTGCTGTCGGACTGGCTGTCGGGGCCACCGCGATGGCCGCAAAAAAACTCGATAAAAAAGAGCACGACGAGAACCAGGGGGAGTCATGAAACGCAGAGACTTTCTCAAGGCATCTCTTGGCGGCACAGCGGCCTTGCTCAGCAGTGGTGCAGCTGATGCGAGGGGGAATCTGGAACCCGCTGAAGATGCCATCGGCATGCTCTTCGATTCAACCCTCTGTATCGGTTGTAAGGCCTGTGTCAGTAAGTGCAAAGAGGTCAATGGTATGCCGCCGGTGGCGATGGAGGATGAGACCCAATACGACGCGGCACGAGATCTCTCGCCCCAAACCTTGAATGTGATCAAGGCCTATATGGAGGGTGTGGGAACGCACAAAGACCAAGCCATCGATGGATTCGCTTTTGAAAAACGCAGTTGTATGCATTGTGTCGATCCGGGATGTGTTTCGGTTTGTCCAGTCACTGCTCTGCGGCGCCACCCCAAAACCGGCATTGTCACCTACCATGCCGATGCCTGTATTGGCTGTCGAACCTGTATGGTCGGCTGTCCCTACAACGTGCCGCAATTTGATTATGACAACCCATTCGGACAGATCCATAAATGCCAGATGTGTAATCAGGCCGGTGTGGAGCGTGTCGACAAAGGGATGATGACCGGTTGTGCCGAGGTCTGCCCGACCGGCGCAACCCTGTTCGGATCACGCAAGGCTCTCCTGGAGGAGGCCCAACGGCGCATGACCCTTAGTGCAGGTGAGATCTACAACTACCCGCGTGGCGATATACGCAAGCCCGAAAGTCACCATGAAAAGCAGGTCCCTGCCTATCAGAAACATATCTGGGGTGAAAAGGAGGCGGGAGGTACCAATGTCATGCATATTTCAGCCATCGCCTTCGACAAACTGGGTATGCCGCCACTGGGCGAACGCTCTTACGCCTCTATCTCTGAGACGGTACAACACACCCTCTATAAATACCTGGCACTCCCAGCAGTTGCTCTCGCCGGACTCACCTTCGTGGTGAGGCGTAATACAAGTGACGATGAAGGAGGTGACTCATGAGCGAACACCAAGCCCTGAAACGCCCGATCATCACCCTGCCTTTTATACTGCTCGCAGCGGTGGCGTTGGTCGGCCTCTATTTTCTTGCCATACGTTTCACCAGTGGGATGGGGTTTGTGACCAACCTCAACAGCGGTTATGCCTGGGGAATTTGGGTTGTGTATGACGTGATAGTCGGTACAGCCCTGGCCTGCGGCGGTTATGCACTGGCGATTACTGTCTATGTGTTGAACAAAGGAGAATACCACCCGCTGATCCGCCCGGCTCTGCTTGCCAGTCTGCTTGGATATGCCCTGGGCGGTCTCGGTGCATTCATCGACATGGGCCGTTGGTGGCAGTTCTACAATATATTCCTGCCCTGGCACATGAACTTCAATTCGGTGATGCTCGAGGTGGGTCTCTGTGTTGCTACCTATATCCTGGTGCTGTTCATTGAGTTCTCACCCACCCTACTGGAAAAGACCGGTGCAAAAGGCCTGCTGAAAACACTCAACAAGGTGCTTTTTTTCTTCATCGCTCTGGGTGTTCTGCTACCCACCATGCATCAATCCTCACTGGGATCGATGTTGATTGCCATGGGTCATAAAGTGCACCCTCTGTGGCAATCGCTGCATATCCAACCACTACTGGCAGTATTGACGGCCCTGATTATGGGATTTGCTGTGGTGGTGTTTGAGGCCTCGTTCACTGCTGTCGGATTTCGACGCCCCTCTGAGACCCCACTACTGACCCGATTAAGCAAAGGTATTATCTGGCTAATGGGGCTCTATCTGATTATCCGCTTCGTTGAAATTATCCTACGAGGCAAGCTAGGGCTGATCTTTGCCGGGGATCTCGGCAGCTGGATGTTTCTGCTGGAAACCATCCTGTTTGTCTTCCCCCTGTTTGTGCTGCTGTCACCCAGCTTACGACAACGCGGTCACTATCTGCTTTATGCTGCCGTATCCATGCTCTTTGCCGGTTCACTATATCGCTTTAATGCGTTTCTGATTACCTATGACCCGGGTCCCGGCTACAGCTACTTTCCATCCGTTTCGGAAATCATGGTAACCGCAGGCGTTGTAGCCATTGAGATCATGGCCTACCTCTTCCTGGTAAAAAAATTCCCCGTGCTCCACAACGCAGACCCTGCGTGAGCAATACATTTGAGGAGATTCTGTTGTGACGACACGAATTACTGTTGATCCGATTACCCGCATCGAAGGCCACCTTCGAATCGATGTTGAGGTGGATGATGGCAAGGTGAGCAAGGCCTGGTCTTCCGGCCAGATGTGGCGGGGTATCGAAAAAATCCTGATCGGAAGGGATCCCCGTGAGGCCTGGACCTACACACAACGCTTTTGCGGTGTCTGTACCACGGTACACGCCATCACTTCTGTCAGGGCGGTGGAGAATGCTTTGGACCTGGAGGTTCCCGTCAATGCTCAGTTGATTCGCAACATCATCCAGACCGCGCATGCCATCCAGGACCATATTGTCCATTTCTACCACCTCTCCGCTGTCGACTGGGTCGATGTGGTTTCAGCATTGAAGGCTGATCCGGTTGCCACCGCCAAGTTGGCGGAGAGCCTCTCTGACTGGCCATTGAACGGACCCCATGAGATGAAGGCGGTTCAGGAGCGACTTAAAACCTTCGTCGGCAGTGGCCAGCTCGGCCCTTTTGCCAGCGGCTACTGGGGACACCCGGCGATGAAACTGCCACCGGAGGTCAACCTGCTGGCGGTCGCTCACTATTTACAGGCCCTCGATGTACAGAACTATGCCAACAAGATTGTTGCTATCCTCGGTGGCAAGACCCCGCACATCCAGAATGTGGCCGTGGGTGGTGTGAGCAACTCAATCAGTCACAGCGCCCCATCGGTGCTCAATATCGAACGCCTGATGCTGATCAAGGGTTTTATCGACAAGCTGGAACCCTTCGTTAAATCAACCTATCTGACAGACGTACCGGCAATCGGTGCATTTTATCTCGACTGGGCCGGGATCGGCGGTGGTGTCATGAACTACCTGACCGTACCGGATTTCCCCCAGGACACCAAGGGCACCGTGTTTGACCTGCCCGGTGGTTTTATTGAGAACGGAGATTTGGCCTCATTGAAACCGATCACGACCTTTGACGACGCCTATTTTCGTGATGGGGTGGCGGAAAGCTCCAAACACGCCTGGTATGAAGGCGATAAGGCACTGCATCCATGGGTGGGTGAGACTGAACCTCAATACACCGACTTCCAGGATGAGGGGCAATACTCCTGGGTCAAGGCACCGACCTTCTACAATAAACGTGCCGAGGTCGGGCCACTGGCCGATGTCCTGGTTGGTGTGGCCAGCGGCAATGACCGCTACAAAAAATATCTCGATCAGGCAATGGGTACTCTCAAGGCCGTATCACAAAATCCCGATATTCCGCTGTCAGCCATTCACTCCACGATCGGCCGTCATGCCGCCCGCGCGGTTCGCTGTGCTGTGATGATGGACACCCTGAAAGATCAATGGCAGAGACTGGTCGATAACATTGGTACCGGCGATACCGACACCTTCAATGCACCGGTCTTTCCGAAGGGCGAGATAAAGGGCGTCGGCTTCCATCAGGCCCCCCGGGGAACGCTCTCTCACTGGGTGGTCATCGAAGACGGTAAGATCAAAAACTATCAGGCGGTGGTGCCCAGCACCTGGAATGCGGGACCACGTGATACCAACGGAGAGATCGGTCCCTATGAATCCTCCCTGCTTGACAATCCGGTTGCCGATCCGGAAAAACCGCTGGAAGTTCTGCGTACTGTTCACTCATTTGATCCCTGCATCGCTTGCGCTATCCATATGGTAGACACCGAGCAGCAAGAGATTGTCAGAGTCAAGGCACTATAAGCGAATGACCGGAGGTCATCCATACATGGAAAACAGAGCGAAAAAGACCCTGATCATCGGCATGGGCAATGTACTGATGCAGGATGAGGGTGTGGGTGTACGTGCTGTGGAGGAACTGGTAAACCGTTACCATATCCCCTTCGGTGTCGAGGTCGTCGATGGTGGCACGACCGGCATGGAGCTGTTTGAACCCATGCGTCAGGCAGATACCCTGATTATCGCCGATGCAGTCAATACCGGTGCCCCTTACGGTACCCTGGTACGTATTACCCATGATGAAATACCCGCCTTTTTCCAGACCAAACTCTCCAATCACCAACTCGGCGTCTCAGATCTGCTTGCCTTGCTAACGCTGAAGGGAGAGATACCGGATCAGGTCACCATTATCGGTATGGTGCCACACTCCCTGGAGAACAGACTGGGACTGACTGCGGAAGCCGAACAGGGATTGGAACGGATGGTTGAGATGCTGGTACAAGAACTGGCAACACTCGGGATCTCTTTGCGGCAGCGTACTCAATCACATATCGGTCACTGGAAAAGAGAAGCTGAAAGGGAAGCCACCTCGGTATGTGTATAGGGATACCGGTTCAGGTCATACAATCCGGCGAATTCGTTTCACTATGCCGCAGCCGCAATGGTGAAGAGCAGATCAATATGATGCTCACGGGCGCGCAACCGGAGGGGACCTGGTTATTGGCCTTTCTTGGTTCTGCCCGGGAGGTTATCAGTGAAGAGGATGCACGCAACATCGATAAGGCCCTGGATGGCCTGAGCGCCATCATGAGCCAGGATGAGGATTTCACAGTCGCAGACTATTTTCCCGGTCTGGCCGATACCTGATATTCAACAATCACTAACGCTCTTTTCAAGGAGCAAATGCAATGCAAGATCTGGAACAACTGACCCGTCAGATTGAAGCGAGTTTCACCCGTATTCATGATCAGCAGATGCAGGGTATCCCTCTGCTCAATCCCTTGCTGGCGGTTGAAACAATTGGCTTTCAGCACTACCAAGGACGTTGTGTCGGTGTCGTTATCACACCCTGGATGATGAATCTGATCATGTTTCCTGCTGAGAGCGAAGATTGGAGTGAGCTGGAACTGGGCCATAAACAGCCCCACCGATTCCCTGCCAATCAGTTTAAATTCATGGTCAATGAGGTTGAGGGGATCGGTAGGTGTCAGACCTATTCGCTCCACTCACCGATGCATGAATTCGTCAATCAGGACCACGCTGTGGCGGCCGCAAAGAGTTTCATGCAGACATTGATGGTCGAAGTCGAGCATCCGGATGAAGATCCCTATGATGAAGAGTTGCTGGGACGTATATTGCGTGGAGAAGAGGAAAGCGATGTGGCCGTCGATGGTTTTGCCCTGACGGTGGAACAACCCGATGCCCAAAGACTAAGTGATGCCAGCCTAACCCCTTCAACAGAACGATCGATTTCCCGTCGAGACCTGTTGCGAGGTGCCTATAAACGGGAAACTTAGTCCGTAGATCTTAGCAGGCAGTTCTCAGTGAAAAACTTTAATTCTTCAGTTGATCATCCTTAACGATGCACAACTGAGGATGCCGGGATACATGTCAGCATCAAGACTTATACCTTAAATTGATTCACCATGCCATCCAGCTGGGCGGAAATCTGAGCAACCTCTTGGCTCTCTTTAAGGGTACGACAGGTTCCCTCAGCCGTCTGGTGTGAAACTTCACTGATGGCAATAATATTCTTGTTGATTTCACTGGCTACTGAAGTCTGCTCCGAGGCCGCCGTGGCAATCACCGAGTTCATCTCGCTAATCGACTCTACTGCGCTTGAGATCTGAGCCAAGGCATCGCCGGCACGACTCGAGTCTGTGACACTTTGATCGGCTTCCTTCTTGCTGCTATCCATGACTTGGACCGCCTGGCTCGATGCAGTCACCAACTGTTCGATGATCTCCTGAATCTCATGCGTTGCTTCCTGGGTGCGTTGGGCAAGATTACGGACCTCATCGGCAACGACGGCAAACCCGCGCCCCTGCTCTCCGGCTCTTGCTGCTTCGATAGCTGCATTGAGCGCCAGCAGGTTGGTCTGTTCGGCAATGGAAGTGATCGATTCTGAAACCTGCCCGATACTCTGGGTTCCCTCAGCCAGCTGTTTTACAACAACTGCCGCATCATCCACCCGACTGGCCAATCTGGTAATCGAGTTGGAGACCTGAGCCACCACATCACTTCCCGCATCCGCATTGGATCTAGCTTCTACCGCTGCCTGTTCGGCACCTGCAGCATTCCTGGCCACCTCCTCAGCTGCAACCGTCAGTTCACCAATAGCCACGCTCAACTGACTGGTCTCTTTCTCCTGCTCATCGACCCCATCCCGCGTCTTCTTGGTTACATGGGCTAACTGATCTGCAGAGTGGGCCAATCCATCCATAGTCGTGGCCAGATCACTGATTGTCGGCTGAAATTTATCGAGCATCTTGTTGACGGCTTCTCCAACCTGGCGAAATTCATCATTGACACCAAGTACCACTCTGGGTCGTAAATCGGACTGAGACCCAATTGTTTCCACGGTACTTTTGAGTCCTTTGAGCGGCTTGATCACAACCTTACGCATGATCATGTTAATGATGAACAGACCAATAATCAGCACCAGAAAATTAATTGCGGCGCTGACTAGCAGTTCATTGTCGATCGCTTTATCCCGCTCAGCCAGAGAGAAGGTCAATCTTC
Source organism: Candidatus Thiodiazotropha sp. (ex Codakia rugifera) (assembly GCA_025656675.1). GTDB lineage: Bacteria > Pseudomonadota > Gammaproteobacteria > Chromatiales > Chromatiaceae > Thiodiazotropha. The sequence continues at coordinate 111,908 of JAHXHN010000008.1, read as the reverse complement.
CTGCACCGAGAATGGTCCCTTCCGGCAATGCATGACAGGTAAGACAGTTGGTACCATTCCGGTCCGAAACAGCAGCGAAGGGCTCAATAACAGTAACAATCCGTTGACCCTCGACTTCATCCACCTTGATAACCTGCTCCCCATTCAAGGCACGTCTATCCATCTCATCCAGTGGCTTCTCATGATCGAACCCGGTGCCAAACGTCTTATTAATAGACTCAGCGCGTAACATCCGCACTTCAAGCACACCATCACGCTTTTGAATCTTCTCCCGTAGCATTTCACGATTGCTCATGGTGCCGGTAAACATCATCGCATTCATGCTATCGAGATAACCATTCAATACATCGAAAATCTGATTTTCAGTCAGTCTTAAAAGCCGATCCTTTTGCTGTTGAGCCGAATAGACAGTCACTACCGCCATGATCAATATAAAGATCAGTGCCATAGGAGTGAGAATTTTCCATTGGACGGATATGTACTTATTCATGGGTAAGCCTACACATCAATTGCTCTAGATTGCCGACATACCTACTCTTTCGGCCATCCGTAGAAACTCTTGAGATAATCCGGTTTTTCAGATTAATTTTTATGCTGGAGACAAAAACTCCATGGCACTTATCAAGCTTGAATCAATAGTGACTCCTGCATGCGCGATGGCAAACTTCACTATGCAGTGAACCGGAGAACACTCAACCACAGAGATGTTAAAGAATCTGCCCCCACTCCCGACACAGTGTATATAGATTTTTAAATCAGGTTTTCCTCATGGCCGTTAGAACCTCCGACCAAACCTGATTGAAATTAACCTTGGAGTTCTTTAATGCACAAAATTGCCATTGTTTCACTGATAGCAGCGACCCTTTTCACGCATACAGCGATAGCTGATCAGATGCTGGCCATGCGATCCGGATGCCTGGGGTGCCACAAAACAGACGCAAAACTGGTTGGCCCCGCCTTCCAGGAAGTTGCTGCAAAATATGCGGGTGATGCAGGTTCAGTAGACCAGCTTGCCGATAAAGTCAAAGCAGGCAGTACACCAGGGGAACCGCTGGTCTGGGGTAATGTAGCGATGCCACCCAGCCAGGCAAAACTGGATGATATAAAAGGTGTGATTAACTGGGTTATGACACTTAAATAAACGGGTAAGCAGTAGCTTAATACCCTACTTCACCCAAGAGAGGATATGGCATTTCGCTGATTCATTTGTCTTTATGTCAAAAAAGGAGAAAACAGCCTAATTATTTTGGTTGGGTATACGAAACGGATCACCCAATTCACGGCTGAACTATTGATCCTAGAACTGGATATATTACGGCGCTGTTAGATGTCCAGATGCACCACTCTATCAATATCTGTAACACTCTCTGCCATCCTATTGGCGGGTTGTAGTGCCGCTCCGGCACCGGTCAGTTTTTAAGTCAGAGATAAAACCATTGGTCGATAAATATTGTACTGAGTGCCATGTACAAGGCGGTGCCGGCACTGAAGCCAGTGGGTTCCTGACAGACAACTACCATAACCTCATGAAAGGGACAAGATTGGGTTCTGTTGTGGTGGCAGGTGATCCACTCTCCAGCTCATTTTATCGCTTGGTGGCTGGAAAAGTTGCCCCGTCAATTCGCATGCCACATGGTAAAGAGGCACTATCGGCGATTGAAATTTCCATGATCGAAAACTGGATTGCTCAAGGTGCAGAGAACAACTAACCAATGTAACGCACTGTTATTCTGATAATTAAGCCATGCCGAACGGCATGGCTTTTTCATTTGGCCTGTTGGCCACACTACCCCCTGTCGGTACCACCCTCATCAACCTACCCCTTTTTATGCCTCCATCGAACCGTTATGATGCTCCATCTCGGGAATAAGCCGACAACCATGAGGATTCTATGAAAAAATCGATACATACCCTGCTGTTATCCCTCCTACTCTTACCGCTACTGTGCACGAATGCCTGGGCGGAAAAAGTGCAGGTCCTGGTAAAGACTTCGATGGGCGACATCACCCTCTCCCTCGACAAGGAGAAGGCGCCGAAGTCAGTGGAGAACTTCATGCAATATGTTCAGGATGGGTTCTATAACGGCACTATTTTCCACAGGGTCATTAAAGGCTTCATGATTCAGGGTGGAGGTTTCACATCTGAAATGACGAAAAAAGAGACCCGTGATCCAATCCAGAATGAAGCTAAAAATGGCCTCAAAAATAAACGTGGTTCTATTGCCATGGCGCGCACATCCGCCCCCCACTCTGCCACGGCTCAGTTCTTTATCAACCATAAAGCTAACGATTTTCTCGACTACCCAAGCAGAGATGGCTGGGGATATGCGGTCTTTGGTGAGGTCACCCAGGGTATGGAGGTTGTGGATAGCATTGCCTCTCAACCAACCGGGGTCAGCAACAAAATGCGTGATGTGCCCAACAAACCCATCGTCATCGAAACGGTTAGCATAATCGAGTAAAAAAACTCACTCAGATTCCAGAAAAAACAGGAAAACCCATGATCACATTGACCACTAATCTAGGCCCCATTGTTATTGAGCTGGATGAGGCCAACGCACCCAAAACCTGTGAGAATTTTAAACAGTATGTAAAGGACGGTTTTTTCGATGGCACCATCTTCCATCGCATCATTGATAATTTCATGATTCAGGGCGGTGGCTTCATGCCGGGTATGATCCAGAAACAGACCGGAGAACCGATTGAAAACGAGGCCAAGAATGGAATCTCCAACGAGATCGGCACCATCGCAATGGCACGTACTATGGAGCCTCACTCAGCCACCGCACAATTCTTCATCAATGTAGCGAATAATAAATTCCTTGACCATCCCGGTCAGGATGGATGGGGATATTGCGTGTTCGGCAAGGTCACCAGCGGCATGGATCTGGTCAATCAGATGAAGGGAATGGATACCACCACCCAGGCTGGCCACCAGGATGTTCCGGTAGAGGATATCATTATCGAGAAGGCTGAAATCACTGAGTGACGGAACAGCTGTTTATTTCAGATCTGCACCTGTCTGCCGACCGGGTGGATACGGTGCAGCTGTTTATCCAATTCCTCAATGAACGTGCTACCCAGGCCGATCATCTCTACATCCTGGGTGATCTGTTCGATGCCTGGGTCGGCGATGACTTCCTTGCGTCCCCCATTCCCGAAATAAAGCGGGCAATGGTCCAACTCAGCCAATCCGGAACCGGATTGTGGCTGATGCACGGTAATCGGGATTTTCTTATTGGTACCTCCTTCTGCGAGGAAACTGGGGCCGAGTTACTGAAAGACCCAACGCGAATAGACCTCTATGGCATGCCAACATTACTGATGCATGGTGACCTACTATGCACGGATGATCAGGCATACTTGAATTTTCGCAGTGAAATACGTCATCCCGATCATGTTGATCAGTTTCTCTCCCAACCGATAAAACAACGGATTGCATTGGCGATGGCGTATCGGGCCAAGAGCGGCGAAGCCAAGTCGCTCAAGCCTGATTCAATCATGGATGTAAACCAGCAAGCGGTTGAGGCATACCTTCTCGAGCACGGTGCCGAGCATTTAATCCATGGCCATACCCATCGACCTGCAGACCACACTTTTCGCATAGCCGACAAAACCCTCTGTCGTCATGTATTGTCAGAGTGGCATCGGCATCATGCTGAACTCATTTGTGTCACGCCTGACGGTTTCTCAAGGGAACCGGTCTGCTATTGATGTAAGTGACTGCCGGTAGGATGCAACCCGCCACACCCTGCATGGTTGGCAGCTTTTTTTGCAGCACATTCCTATTCAGCTTCACTCAGAGAATACAAAGAGGGATCAACCATTCAGTCACCTATCGACTAGGTACCTGCTGGTAATCTGCCGGTAGTACAAAATAATCAGCCGATACGCTCTGGTTGCTGGAAAACTCAACCAGCCTCTCTTGATTCCCTCCTTTATCCCATTTTCGTATCGGTAATCCCTTATCCAAGAATACCGTCGGTACAAAGACATGAACTGCATCTTCACAGGGGGCACGGTATTCAACAGGGATGGCATCCAGGCTCACAAAATGCTGGTTTGCCAGAAGGGTCAAATAGTCGCCATAGAGTACCAGACTGCGCGACATCAGGCCTGGCGCCAATATGGCCTCTTGGCAGATTTCTCCATTCACAGTCATGCGCCAGTGTTCCGGTTTACTGCCCCCTACATTGGGTGCATTGACATCACTCAGCTGCTCAATCGACAACTTCATATCCCCAGGGATCTGACGTTTTGCACGGTCAGGGTGGATAACGAGAATGGATTGCTCATCAGGCGTTACGCTGTAGATGGTTTCCGCCCGTTTGTCATAGAGGATATAGTCATCATCCTGTTTACCCTGATCGATACGCAACATTGTGGGTGTAATCAACAGCCGACTGACAACTGCTTCACCGCCAGCCTCATGAACACTGTAGACCAGCACATCAGCCAATTGATCACTCGCCATAACCGGGAGGCTTGCCAGCAGGAGAATCGATAATCTCAAAATGGATAAAACAAGTTTCATCAATGCCCTGCGCATAAAGCCTCCAGACGCTGCAGTTCCTGTTTGCTGAAGCCCGCTTCTCGCCTGGCTTGATGGTGTAGGGGACAACGTATCTCCCCATTTAAAAAATTTTCGAGCAAATCGAAATAGGTCTCTTCCGGTTCCAATCCCCGTTGTTGGCAAAGATAGCTGTACCACTTGCTGCCAAACTGCACATGTCCCACCTCTTCGGCCAGGATAACCTGCAGAACCTTTACAGTTTCCCTATCACCTATCGCCTCGAAACGACGCATAATACCCGGTGTCACATCCAATCCCCGCGCCTCCAACATGCGTGGTACCAGCGCCATTCTGATGAGTGGATCATGGGCTGTACGAACAGCCATTTCCCACAAACCGTTATGACCCGGAAAGTCCCCGTAATCGACGCCACCATCACGTAACCGTTCCCGCAGTAAACGAAAATGATGGACCTCTTCCCTGGCCACCTGAATCCAGTCGCTATAGTATTCTTCCGGCAGATCAGGGAACCGCTGCACGGCATCCCATGCCAGATTGATGGCGTTGAATTCAATATGAGCGATAGCATGGATCAGCGCCAACCGGCCAGTTTCACTACCTAAACCACGTCGTGGTAATTGGCTTGGATGAACTAGTGCCGGATGCTGCGGATGGCCCGCATGAATAATTGAATCACTTGACGTCCAGTCACAAAGAGTGAGCTCTCCGCATGCCCAGGCTGTTGCAGTTCGATCTGTGAGTTGCAGCTTTTCATCCACAGCATCACATTGCAGACATGATCTAGCTGCAAGGTATAGGCTAGGTTTTAAGTTCATTTCAACCCCTTAACCCTATGACCAGATCCATTACATTAGTGCCTGTCGGACCCGTTGTTATGAGATCTCCGCTGACCTCAAGCAGATGGCCCGAGTCGGCTTCAGCCAAACATCGATCCACATCGACACCGTTCTGTGCGGCACGAATTACCGTCCCCCCATCCACCAGGGCGCCGGCATCCTCAGTCGGACCATCCGTGCCGTCAGTGCCTGCTGCCAGAAGATAACAGTCAAAGCTACCGGCCAACTCTCTTGCCGCTGCGACAGCAAGATGTTGGTTTCGGCCACCCTGACCCGGGTTGGGAGGCAAGGTCACTGCAGTCTCCCCACCCCAGATGAAAACACCAGAAGGACCATTCAACAATTCTCGTGCCAGCCGCTGACCGGTCGCTACCGCATCACCCTGAAGCAATTCATGGTGCAGTGAAACTGGAAACCCTAATGTCTCGGCCCGCTCAGCGGCCGCCTCTCTGGCACTTTGCAGATTAGCAACGATCTCCATTCTGGGAGACCGGCAGGGTATCCGGGGCCATGCTTTCACACCGGTTAAGAGCCTGTCGCCCAACCATGACGGCAGTGACATGAGTGCCAAACGCTCCGGTAATTCAAGATCAGGCACTAACAATCCGGAACCGATCACCGCCGGATCATCCTCCGGGACATCTGAAATGGCCAATCCAACAACCTCGCGTTCCCCCAGGTAACGAATCAATCCACCACCCTTTATCCGTGAGAGCCCCTTCCGAATCCAGTTCATCTGTGAAATATCGAAACCACTACCCAACAACCAATTGTTTGTGCGAGCCAGGAAAGCGATATCCACCCCTTCAATCGGCACTTCCACCAGACTCGATGCTCCTCCTGATATCAGAAAGAGCAGCGGTAAGTCACTACCGTCCGCTAAAAAATCGAGTACCTTTTGACCGGCATGAAGCGATGATTCATCAGGGACAGGATGAGCCGCCTCATGAGCTACCCAGCCGTGCTGTCGACAAAACAGGTGATCGATATGCCCCGATTTGGAGATGATCAATGCCTGGTTGATACGATCCCCTAAATAGTCACTGGCCCCACGGGCCATAGATTGAGCGGCTTTGCCAATTGCGATCAGTCGCACTGAATCGGGGAGTGCATTCTGCTTCAACCAGTTCGAAACTGCAGACCGTCCTTCCACCCTGATCAAAGCAGCCTGATAAATCTCTATCAGCAGCTTACGATAGTGTGCATTCAAGCTCTGTTGATGCATTTTCAACTCCTTCCTGACTCACGGAATATGACAGGATTTATGGCGAGGTGCACTTGGCTGAGTTACACTGTTGCACCTGAATCCGTGAGCTCACAATGGCTATGGTTTGCAAGTACCTGATTCGGATAGCGTAATCAGAATGATGGGGGAATAGCTGATGCTATTGCAGTCCACCATGTTATCGCCGACTGACCATAAAACTGTGCAATCTACCGCTATGACCTCACCGAAGTAGGCAACTGATATTACTATCTCGCTGGGAGCAGAGCGTTGGGAAGCATACAGCTACGTCGAAACTTCAGCCGCAACATCCTGATTAGGATGATACTCCTGTCTGCGGTGATTGCAGCACTGATGGTATGGAAGTTTGAATTCATCAATCAAGTCTACTTCCGTGACCAGCTCACCAGTACGGGACTGATCATCAACGGCACCATCGTCGGACTGTTCGCTGTCGGCATTTTACGCATGATCACCATCTTCCTACACTACGCTACGGAAGAGAATGCGCTCATCCGCTTTTTACGCAATCTGCGTGAGGGTGAGCAGGATCCATTAACAAGAATCCATAAAAAAGCCATTATCGCCAACCGCTACCGCACCATGCAGGGGCTGCATAAGGCGAACTGCCCCATAAATCATGGTTCACTGGCCTCTACCCTGGTAGCCAATGAGAGCACCCGCAACAGCCTGCCCAAATTCATCAATAATATCCTGATCCTGACCGGTGTGTTCGGTACCATCGTCTCCCTGTCCATCGCCCTGATTGGTGCTTCGGATCTGCTTGCCTCTTCGATCAATGTAGGTGGCATGGGTATGGTGGTTCACGGTATGTCCACTGCCCTTTCCACCACCATCACCGCTATTCTCTGTTTTATCTTTTTTGGTTATTTCCATCTCAAATTGGGTGATGTGCAGACCAACCTGATCAGTGCAGTCGAGCAGGTGACCGTCAATGAGCTGATTCCACGATTCCAAGTACAAACGGACAGCGCACTCTATGAATTTACCGGTCTGGTACGCTCTCTGCAGGAACTGGTCAACCAGATGGACCTGTCACAGCAGACATTCGAGACCGTTGAACAGCGAATTCTGGAAACACTTCAGGGTTATGAGCAGAAGAGCGAAGCCATGCATGCTGATATGGCTGAAATCAAGCATATTCTAAAGCGTGGCTTCCGCCTGCATGAGGATGATTGATCCACATGGACGATAGCTTCATCGACCTTCGTCTGAACGCACAGGGCAGTCAGGGGGATGACAGCTTCTGGCCATCCTTCACCGACATCATGACCGTCATCGTGATGATTTTCCTCCTTGCAATGGTGATCCTGCTGATACGCAATATGGAGTTGCTTAGCCAGTTGAGGACAACCATGGAAGCGGAGCAACAGGCCATGGAACTGGCGCGCACCACGGGTGAAGAGAATGAAACGCTTGAAGAGCGACTCATTGCCCGTGAGCACGAAATAACCATGTTACGTATGGATTTAATGCAGCTGCGCGAACAGTCTGAGGAGCAGGAAGCGGCTATTTCCAGTCAACGCTTTCAGATTGCCAATCTCAGTCGTGAACGGGATGAACTCGATAGTAAAGCCAACCTGCTCAGTCAGGAGCGGAATCTACTCACCACCCAGATGACCCGGTTGAGCCAGGAGACTACCCGTCTTCAGAGCCAGATTAGCGAGGCCAATCGCGATATTGAGACGCTCACTGTCGATCTGGAACAGGCCAATGCCCGTCAGGTGACCACGCAACAGGATCTTGAACAGCTAAGACTCACTCTACGCACCAAGGACCAGGAACTCCTGGCCGCCCTGGCACGCAATCAAGAGACCGATGAGCAGCTTGATGACCTGAAACAGGATTTTTCAACCCTGAAAATCCAGTATAACAAGTTGTTACGACCGGCTCGTACCGCGAAAGGCAAGACGCTGGCAGAGGTGCGTTACACGAAATCAGGCAAAAACTACCGTATTGAGTATAAAGGTCCTGGGGATAGTAGATTTAAATCAATATCACGCAACAAGCTGGAGCAGAACCTTACCCGCCTTAAAGACAGAGATAATAATCTCTATATCAAGGTCATCATTCCCAAGAACAGCGGCCTCTCCTACAACGAAGCCTGGTCATTTACCAACCATATGCATCGGAAATATGACTACTATTACCAAGAGGAGGCTAAAAAAGAACGCATTGTTGAATAAGGAATTAAATCCTAACCCTACAGTCATAAAAACGTAGGGGCTGTACCAGCCTCGGATAGGCAAATTCAGGCTATGAACAGACGCAACAGACTCACACTTCTTGGGATCATCAGCGCAATGCTGCTCAGCGCTTGTGCTTCAAAAGTTCCCGTCATCATTGGCACCCCACCTGGTGGCGATATCAGAGTGGATGAGGTGCAGCAGAAACAGAACAGTTTCATCGACGCCAAGGTACGTTGGGGCGGTGATATTATCGCTGTAGAAAATCTAGCGGACGAGACCCATATCGAAATCCTCGCCCGACAACTGAGTGAGAACGGCAAGCCCAAAGACGAGAGCCGGAGTAGCGGTCGCTTCATAGCCCGAATCGAGGGCTATTTAGAACCCGAGGAGTACCCAAAGGATCAAGCAATGACCGTTACGGGAACGGTCATTGAAGTGATTAAAAAGCCGGTAGGCGATTACCCCTATCCCTACCCCGTGGTTGATGTTGAAGCCTACTACCTCTGGCCAAAGCAGAAACACTATCCTCGGCCCTACTATTATGATCCTTTTTACGATCCGTTCTATTACCCCTATTGGCGAAGATACCCTTACTACTACTGGTGATCCGATTGAAACGCTGGATACACTATACTTTCATCCTGTTTACCCTGCAGGCCTGCAGCAGTCAGCCTGTCATAGACAACAATGCCGACCGGAGTCTCACCCCGCAACAGGCTACCGCCACCCCACCCGATCCTGGATCAAAACCTCTGCAATGGGGTGGGATCATTATTGAAGCTCAGAACTTTAACGAATCAACAGAGGTTGAGATTCTTGCCTACCCACTCGATACGGATGGTCGCCCTGACACAGGTACAACCTCTGTTGGACGTTTTATTGCCAAACAAACGGGTTATCTCGAGACAAAAGACTACGCTGCAGGTCGTCTGGTGACTGTAACCGGAACGTTTTCTGAAATCCGTCAAGGAGAAGTGGCAAAAGCCAGTTATCATTTCCCCGTATTGATTAGCGATGAAATCTCACTCTGGCCGGAAGTCAGTGAACGCAAGATACGACCACGCATCCATTTTGGTTTTGGTGCGAGCTCGGGAGGACGGGGGTATGGCAGCGTCGGAATTGGGATTGGTTTATAGAAATAGACGGGGCCATTGATTTTGAGTGGCCTTTGCCGAACAACACTTAATCCGAATTAGCACAAAGATTCAGATACGCTAAAAAATCTGTTTTGTTGTAATTGAGCGATAGCATCCTTACATCTGAGTTTTCATCTTCTTAGCCACATTGTTACGAAGATATACAGGCAGTGCCTGTTCCGGCGCCACAGCTAACCCGGCAAGATAATCTTCAGCAGCAAGTTGTGCAATTTCACGGGCACTGCAGTACATATCAGCTTTATAGCCCAACAATGAACCTTTCATCCGCTTGCCCAGTTGCCCACCGTACACCCCCCAACCGGAACCAATGCCGTACCAACCATGATCTGACGGGATCTCTACCTGTTCGGCAGATGCCACCTGTTCGGCAATGACGGGCATTACCAACTCATTTTCACCAATCCTGTAGCCAGCCCAATACAGTTCCCCCATCCTGGCATCATAGGCTGGCAGCAAATTACACTCCCCCTTCTCCCGATAGGCTCGTTGAGCCAGCGCTGCAAGGGTAGAAACCCGCACGACTGGAAGATCTGCAGCAAAAGCAACGCCTTGTATCACACCAGTGGCAATACGTACACCGGTAAATGAACCGGGCCCTCGTCCAAATGCAAGGGCATCCAGGTTGGCTGCTTTCAGTCCGCCCTCCGCCAAAAGCTGCTCCATCATATCGAGTATCAACTCACTGTGACCGCGTGGCTTGAGCCTATAACGAAGACTGATTTCCCCGTCCGAAAACAAGGCTGCAGAACAGCCTTCGGTTGCAGTTTCGATTGCAAGTAACTTCATAATTTCTGAATAATCTTACACTATCCTGTTGATACTAAGCCTAAAATTAGAATTTAATTCCCGGCACATAGGAAAAAACATTTTATCATCTTGTTTTTATTAAAAATAACGTCGCAACTTGTAGGTGTCGATTTAGTTTACACAAGATTATTTGCAAACACACTTTATCTCTTATCTATCTGTTATTTATAGCAATTAATATGATTGGCACGGATTCTGCTGCATTAATACCAACAGTAGTGAATAGAGAGTTTAAGAGGTACAGATACGATGAAGATCAAGAATACAGCAATGACAGCCGCATTCCTGGCGCTTTGCACCGCCAGTGCAACAGTCAATGCTACTGTCATGAGTATTGGCGACATGGTTTCTTTCAATTTTGAAGAAAACAATTACATATACGACCGAAACGCGGGTACTGACAGTGCCGGAAATAACTATCAAGCTGTTGTAAGAGATGTGCAAACCGTATCTCTTGACCGCTTCGATGCATCTCTGGGTAGTCTAATTGATGTCGATATTTGGTTTGAGACCGAATGGTCCCTCGGTTCAATAGTGCATTCGCATGACTACAGATATCGGACAGCGACAGCTTCAGGTGCAGGTAGGTCCATCAGTAATCAGGCAATACGTCTGATAGATCCCAACAGAGAGGTTGAGAGAAACCACGAAGTAGTAAGATCGGACTGTAGAGATCTAGAAAGCTGCACAGACAGAAATACTGATAACGGTTCCTTCGATGGTATATTCGAGCTAGATGGATTTGCATTAAGTGATTTCATCGGTATTGATGATTTGGATTTTAGAGTTGTGCGCACCCTGATAGCTGACCTGACTCGGTGTGGCAGATTTGACAATTGCTACCAAAGAAATAAATACAATGCATGGGGTGGTGATCTCTATGTAAGCTATACGTACGATGATGCGCCAGTAGAGCACAGCGTACCTGAGCCATCATCTCTTGCACTGCTAGGACTTGGTCTACTTGGATTTGGTGCAATTCGTTTACGGCAGAAAAAAAGCTGATTCCTTCGCTCTTCTCTATTTAGTTACGCCCGCCTAGTGCGGGCGTTTTTTTTATTGCACCGGGGTCATTTTTCGGCTCCTGCGCTTATCCAAACGCTCCTGCATGCCCTGCAATAGATCCCATAGGACAGGGATGATAAAAAGGGTCAGTGCGGTGGCAGTTGCCAGGCCAGTCACGAATGTCGAAGCCATGGTTCCCCAGATCAAAGAATAGCTAGGGAAACCAATCGCCATAGGCAACAATCCCAATGTGGTCGTCAGTGTCGTCAGCAAAATTGGACGTAGCCGGATATGCACACCTGCAATGATGGCTTCCCGTCGTGACATTCCACTGCGATAACGCTTATTGATGAAATCGATCAATACCAGGGCATCATTGACCACCACACCTGCTACACCAATCACTGCAATAAAACTGTTAACCGTGAATAGGGATTGTGTAACCAATTTGCCGAACACAACCCCAATCAGAGCGAATACGACGGCAGAGAGGATAATCAGTGGTTGCAGATATGACTGAAACTGGGTTGCCAGAATCACATACATCACCAACACAGCAATAATGAAGGCATATGCCAGCGACTCGAAGGAGCGCTGAGTATCTTCATGTTCCCCACCAAAAGTAACCGTCGCCCCTGGATATCTGTCACGTATCGTCTCGTAGTAGCGCCCAACTGCATTGACCACTGCAGGGGTTGAAGTAGGGGCACCTTTTCGGATATCAGCCTTGAGGCTAATCGCCCGTTGCCCCTGGTATCGTTTGATTTCACCCGCCTCATTGTAGGCCCGCACACTCACCAGGTCTGCCAGGTAGACTGGACGTCCCGCATCTTCGACCACAGGGATATAGAGTGCATTCTCCGGATCAATCAGAGCGTGCGGATCAATGCGTAGCTTCAGATCCACTTCTTCGTCAATATGTCGATACTTGCCGAGATATCGCCCATCCAGCACACTCGCAGCAAGACTGGCCACCTGACTGTTCTCCAGTCCATATTCTGCGACCCGACTCTGCTCGACCTCCATCCGAAACACACGCTTGGGAAGTCCCCGGTCGTCATTCAAGTCGATCAGATTAGGCCCGATATCCGGTGATTGACGCATAAAGGCCAATAGATCTCTAGCCAATCCCGAGACCGCATCCACATTGGCACCAACAACCCGCACATTGATATCTTTACCGCTGGGAGGTCCATCATTTTGCGGATGGATTTGCAGACTGTAGCCATCTGTTTCATAGAGTGGCTTCAGCTTCGCTCGCATACGGTCCAGGTGTGCAAGGGGATCATCAAAGGTTTGATCAGCTGCTGCTGGCATGGTTACCATCACCGATCCATGGTTGTTACCATAGACAGGTTCGTAGTCCTCATTGAAATACATGCCCGATAAACCTGCAGCCGCACTGGCCATACCTTGGCCATCCTCCATAACCGTTTCTGCAATACGTTTAACCCGCTCATTCACCTCTTCAATTGCAATATTGCTTGGACCCACAACATCGACGTAATAGAGTTTGTAGTCATCGGGAAAAAACTGAATTCGGATCAGCGAGATCTTTCCACTCGCTGAGAGTCCAAGGATCATTATCGAGATGACAAACAGCAGGGTGACCGCCAGCACAGACATGAGACGAAATCGCAATGTCCAGGACAATAACCAGTCAGTAAACCGCCGCGTCACACGCATCATTGCATTATCCCGTTCCAGCAGATCAACAGCTGTCTGTTGGCGTGGACCGAAATCTAAATAGTGGATTGGCAGGATAAGCAGGCACTCCACCAGCGAAGCGGCAATCGCAAAGGTCACCGCTTTCGGTACCAAAGCGAAAAACTGCCCGGTCGAACCGCTCATGATCAACATCGGTAAAAATGCAGCTACAGTGGTCATTGTTGCAGAGATCACCGGCATCGCAACTTCAGCAGTACCATTGATGATCGCCTCACGCAGGGACTCTCCTTCCTGTACATGGCGGTAGATGTTTTCTGTCACCACAATGGCATCATCCACCACGATACCGGTTACCAACACGAAGGAGAACAGTGTGATCTCGTTCAAGCTGTTACCCGTCAGGTACATAATCAGCATGGTGATCATGAAGGAAAAAGGGATTCCAATCGTCACCAAACCCGCATTCCGTATGCCCATGAAATACCAGATGATCAGTGATACCAGGAAAATACCGACCAACATATTCATGCCCAAAGTCGTCAACCCGTCCTTGATATAGACTGTGGAATCCTGGGTTAAAACCACCTCTACGCCCTGTGCCTGCAGGGATGGACGAAATGCCTCAATCACCGCCACCACCTGGTCACGGATCCGCATGGCATTACCCTGATCGGACTTGATGACTTTCAGCCCCAATGAGGGTTTGCCGTTAACAGAAGCGATCACAATGGGATCACGGTAGCCCATTCCCATACGTGTGGTCAGATCCTTAACACGCACAAGACTGCCATCCGCATCCCTACGCACTACACTTGACTGCACCTGTTCCAAAGAATGGAATCGTTCATCAAGCTTAATCAGGTACTCACCACTCTGATTGGTGTATTTACCGGCTGGTATGGAGAGATTGGCACCAGTGAGCGCTTGCGACACCTGATCAAACCCAACCCCAAACTCCCGCAGTTTCTGTGGGTCGAGATAGATGTGGAACTCTTGAGTCTGCTTTCCCGAGAAATCGACCTGCTGGATTTCTGGAATCTTCAGAAGACGGGTCTTGATCTCCTCCCCCATCAAAGCCAGTGTTCGATTACTGTGGTCTCCCAATAAGTTGATTGAAATAACCGGAAGCCAATCCTGTACCTTGGCATTCAATAACTGCGGTGGATCAACTCCCTGAGGTAATTCACTGATAACATTCAGCACCTCGAACCTGACTTCGTTGAAGAGGGCATCATAGTCAGAATCATCCACAAACTTGAGACGAACATTCGATCGACCACTGAAGGATGTGGAATTAATCCACTCCACGTCATCCACCTTTTCCAGCGCCTCTTCGATTTTTCGTGTGACCAGACTCTCCACTTCCACCGGTGAGGCACCAGGATAGACGGTGGAGATAATCACTTCACCAAAACCAAAGTTGGGATAACGTTCAGCCGGTAGCGCAAAGAGAGAGATGAATCCCACTACGATCAATACCACGAACATCAGGTTGTAGAAGACCCGTTGCTTAAGAGAAAAAGCGACGATCTCACGCATGAATTATTACTCGTCGGTTATCAGGAACTGATCGCCCGGCTTCACATCCGGCGAAGTAACGCGAACCCAATCCGCATCAACACCATTGGAATGACCGAGATAGACCACCCGGATCTCTTTGCCATCAGGACGTTTCAGCCAATATTGTTCATAACGTTGCTGCAGCGAACGTTCCGGGATGAGAACGGCTCCGGTCCGTACGGGGATATCCAATCCCAATTCAACCCGCAAACCACCTCTTGGAAATAACACACCGTCACTGATCTCCAACTCCAGGTGGATCTTGCGGGAAATCTCATCGAATGCCGGAGATATACGTAGAACTGAAGCAGTTACATCAACCTGCAACTCAGGTAACCGGACTGTGAGCTCCTCTTGCTGTGCGATCAATGCCTGATATTCAGCGATAGTGAGTGCGAAGGGCACAACCAGACGATTATAATCCCCCACCTCGACTGCCGGTTCACCAACATTTACCCACTCACCCGGATCGATAAATCGCGTCACCACCCGCCAGCCTTTAGGTGCAAAAATACAGAGCCGCTGTTTGCGTTCCATCAAGGTCTCTGCAGCGATCGACAAAGCATCGAGCTGGGTTCTGATTTTATCCAGATTCCGTTGCGCTGAGTCGAGTTGACTCTCGGATGAACTGTTCTGTTTCAGCAATTGGCGGTAACGCGCAACCTCCTTTCGATAATAGGCCTTATCCACTTCCAACGCTTCTCGCTCAGCACGGTTGGAACGTAGCTCCATATCAATGAATGTTGCGTCCTGACAGGCAAATGGCACACCCTCTTCAATCTTATCGCCTACATCGCCATTGACAGATCGTATACGTCCTGCCGTCTCGGCTGAGAGCACAACACGTGTATGGGCACGGGTAAAACCTGACAGGACTTCCCGCTGTAGTGCGGGCCTGGCAGTCGCCAAAGCATCTGCTGCATGTGCAACAGGCAGTAAGAGTGAACCCACAAGCACAAATGATAGAAAACAGAATCTCATTTTTTTTATGGCTTCCTTAAATCCAAATCTGAAAAAAACCTGCTGACAGAGTAAAAAATTACTTATTGGCACTATTCAAAGTACTGTAGCGCTCTAACAATTGGCAGAACAGTATCAGGAATCGATAAAGCAGCTACTGCAATGGATAGAACCTGCAAGACAATACCTTTTTCGATTGATTCCTGAAATCTGCAGACAACAATCTGGTTGGCAGCCACATCCCTCGTTGCCAACCCTGATACAGAAATGCAGGTCGGCAGGTTGCCACCTGATAGACAAGTTTCATGATAAATCACAACCAGACACCCGCTGTGACTCATCAATTTTACCCAACTCGTGTTACTCATCCTTAGGATAATAGTTCCTCAATAGTCCCGAAAATCACAAAAGCTCAGGCGCCATACCGAACCTGTCACAAACAAATACAACAATGCTATTTACTTTAAATACAAATAGTTAAGAAATTATTTTGTATCACAAACTAAATTACAACCCAGTCAATGATCATAAAGTTCACACATCATTACCCGCATATGACTATACTCCTGTAACATTTGAGACAATAATAATCACAGGTGATCTCGACTTTCACCGTGGTAATGACCAATGGGTTACTGCGGAAAAGAGAAGACACGATCGACCATCTCCAAGGAGTTTGGAGGCCCCATTTCAATGGATGATGCCACAGATCCTTCTCAAGTCATGGCGAAGATCATCATGATACGCGGAGGAGAGCGCATGTGGATCTTTTATAGACACCTACCCAGAGGGGTATCCACAAAAGAAATCCAGAAGGTCACAGCAAAGGGCTCAAGACCAGGCTGGGCGTTATTGCCATTAACTAAAAAGGCGGCAATCAAACGCTCGAAAATTGTCCGGATTAAAGATCTGGATACCGATATGGTCGAGTATCATGCCATTGTCCAGGTAGATTCACCAATGATTGCAGATACCATTATTGAGAATCTAAATGGTAAGACAGTCAATGGGCTGTTCCTAAAACCACACCGTTATTACCGCAGATTTCCAAACCGTGACAGACGCATTAGTCAAGAATCCCCGAATGGTTCAGATGAGCGCCGCACGGAAGATCGACGCAGAAATAACCTGATCACAAGAGTGTTGGAAATCTCTTGACAGGAGATGGATGCAGACAGTAATCACTGTTCACCATTGCTCCTCATTCGGTGTGTCCCATGACCTTGGCTCGGATACACTCACAGTTGCGCCAACAACTCCACCAATACCCTGCCATCCATTGGCTGCAGGGCGTGGTTTGTAGGCAGTAGTCGGATCTCGGCCTGACCTTTCAGTGTTTGAATATTGTTCATATCCTGACTAAAAGCTGGAACCAGTTCATCCCCCATACCGATTGGCCCCGGACGCACAATAGAGACATATTTTATGTCGGGATGAGGCTGTCGGTTAAGCCAGAACAGGAGATTCCCCGGCTGTTCAGGTACCAGATCGAGCAGTACTGCCCAGGAGTCGCGTACCACGCCATACAGATCGCCGGCAAAGAACTCTTTCACCACACTGATGGGAAAAGGATCGTCCGTCTCATCCAATGCCTCTACTGCACGCAGTGTACCGAGATGTGGCGATGCAATGGTTATCAAGGCCTTCGGTTGCTTCACGCCTCCTTGCACCAAAACCATTCTAGCCACAACCCCACCTGCAGAGTGACCAATCAATATGATCGATTCATTCGGATGACGGTGTTCCACCGCATTCAACATACCCTTCAGAACATCGGCTTGCATCGCAACCGGTCCCATCGAAGGCAAATCGACGGAATAGAATTTATTCGCAGCCGTATCACCCGGGATAGCCAATAATCCTCTTGATGTCAGTACACCAGCCCGCTGCCAGCCATGCTGAACCAAAGCGCTATTCACACCACTCTGTTCCCAGGAAGCGGCACTGCCAAGATAACCATGCACAAGCACGGCTACATCTGCATGGACAGTCAGACTCGACAAACCCATTAATAGTGTCAGCACAAATTGTTTCATAACGAGTTCCTCCGGATTGGATATTCTATCAAGCCATGCTTTGGTAATAGAGATTCTGTGGATGTTTGGCCTCGGTAAAGAAATAATAACGTTCTAAAACCAGACCAATGTACTGAATTGCGAATGCGGCAATAGGTAAGCGAACTGATTCCGACAGGTAGGCAAACAGGATCAATAGCACGGGCAAAACAAACACCATCAGTAAAAAAATGTAGCGAACCATGAGTAGAAAACCGTCTGATTTTCCGTGAAAAAATTCACGGGTATTAAAAGATCCTCCCATGAATCCCTGTGCCTTCTGGTGAAGCTGTGAATGGTGGACACCAATCGCTGACTGCATATCCACTTTACAACGAAACTTGCTATTCCTATAGAGAGAAGACCCCCTACTGATCGCCCCCAAGGTTGTTGCTACAACAGCCCAGGTTCCATAAAAGGCAACCAGATTAGTCCCCATATAAGCGGATAGTGCAGCAGCAAGCATAAACCCCGATGCCATGCCAAGGAACAGGAAATTGGCTACGGTAAGTGGTGTATGCCAGGCTTTTATGAATCGCAGACTTGCATAGATCATTGCTGTACAAAGAAACAACAGGAAGCTTGCCAATGTACCCAAAGCACCTGTGACCAAGGTCGCATCCACTGGTAATGTGTCTGAGATAGTGAATAGTGCCTGAGTCCAACCCAGGTAGTGAAATAATCCATAAACAAAGGTTAAAGCCATAGCCACAGGCAGGACAACAACTTCTCGTGAAAGCCAGGATGTACGCCATTGGGTTGCAGCACGCCATGCCCGCTCAGGTCGTCCCAAGTGAAATACAGAGGCAATCAAACCTGCGATCAACAGCACCATAGAGAGAAAACTGCCCATGATATAGAAATCATTACTCTGGTCAGGCAACAGGTTGGCCAAAGCATAGAGTTGGCCTGTATAGAGTGCGAGAAAAAGGCCCTGTCCTGCGCCTAATAAAGTTGTTAAAAATATCACCGAGAATGCGGGATGCAATTTAGTACTCCGAATACATATAATTTTGATTTTTGAATTTTGAATTCTGAATGTCGGTGTTCGCTTCGAACACCAGTAGTCTCAGGTAGTTCATATCCACTTTTTCCAATATCAAATGCCCACAAAATGCACTTGTTTAGTTCAACATTCACAATTATTAATTCCATCTACCACGCCACATCATCCAGGGTCTCCCCACCATCCGGCAGTGAAGGCAACTCCTCCTTCTTCAGCGGATTATCAGCACGCACCAGTTCATCTTCGTGAATCTGGATACGGGTTTTTCGCCGAGGCAGATAGTGATTGGCAGGTTTCGTACCCCATTCCGGCTGTAACGGATAACCGCCCTCTTCACGAATCGCCACAGAAACATTGGAATTTGGATCGTGAATATCTCCAAACAATCGTGCACTGGTCGGACAAGCCAAAACACAGGCCGGTTTACGCTCTGATTCCGGCAGACTTGTATCGGTAATACGATCGACACACAGTGTACATTTCTTCATTACCCGTGATTTCTCATCGATTTCACGGGCACCGTAGGGGCAAGCCCAGGAACAGTACTTGCAACCTATACACTTGTCATAGTCAACAAGTACTACACCATTATCCACACGCTTGTAAGAGGCTCCTGTCGGACAAACCGGCACACAGGGAGGATCCTCACAATGCAGACATGACTTGGGAAAATGGTAGGTCTCAGTATTGGGGAACACACCTGCCTCATAGGTCTGCACCCGATTAAAGAAAGTTCCGGTCGGGTCTTCATCATAAGGTCGCTGGTCCGTCATCGGCCCTGCCCATCCTGAAGTATTCCACTCTTTACAACTGGTCACGCAGGCATGGCAGCCGACGCAAACGTTGAGATCAATTACTAATGCCAGTTGAGTCATTTTATAAATCAATTATGAATTTTGAATGATGAATTTTGAATTGTGGTATTCGCTTCGCTCACCGCTTGATATGAAGTTCTAAATATCATTTTCAATACATCCCAATAAACGTGCGCAAAGCGCTCTCGTCAATTCAAAATTATCGAATGCCGCTCTTACGTCTAAACTTTCCGGCAAAAAAAGCCTGCCACTTTCCTCGCTTCACATCCTGACCAGGCACAGATTTCTGTGGTTTGAATTGAGGTGAAGTGACTTGCGGCTCCTGGGGCCCTGCGGGATAGACTCTGACCCGTACATCAAACCAGGCTGCCTGTCCTGTTACCGGATCCGAGTTCGATATATGCTCACCAGCTTCACAGGGAGGTAGTTCTTCGGCGATCAAATGGTTAAGCAGAAATCCTTTTTGTGACTCGTTTGCTTTGGAAGACAAACCCCAAGCGCCAGCAGCTTTGCCAATCGCATTCCAGGTCCAGACAGTGCCTGGTTCCACCGCTTCGGAAAAACGCGCCATACAACGGACTTTATTGGTGGGTGATTCCACCCAGATCCAATCTCCGTCACCAAAACCATTGGCCTCGCCCAGCTTAGGATTAACAAACAGGTAGTTGTGGGTATGGATCTGTCGCAACCAGGCATTCTGAGAATCCCAGGAGTGATACATCGCCATCGGACGTTGAGTCAGTGCACTGATCTGGTATTTCTGTGAATCGATTAATTTGTGCTCCAGTGGCGCAGTATAGAAAGGTAGCGGATCAAAATTATCAATAACACGTTTACGCAATCTTTGTGGTGGTTGTTTTCCTGGTAGCTTACCTTGAGCAGCCAGACGAAAACGCTGTAGCACTTCAGAATAAAGATGCAGGGTAATCGGCTCCACATAACGGGTCATGCTATGGGCCCTGGCCCACTCCAGATAGCCCTGATTCCAATTACGCATATACTGGTAGGACTTGGGTAACTTGTAGTGATAGAAACAACCGTTTTTTTGGTACATCTCCCACTGACGAGGATTGGGTTCGCCTTTTAGAAACTTCTCACCGCCCTTGCCTCGCCAACCTGCAAGAAATCCGATTCCCGAACCAGGTGAAGTCTGGTAGTTAGTAACAAAATCGGGATAGTCGCGAAATTTCCGACTGCCGTCTTCCTTAACGAAGGCTGGCAATCCAAGACGACTGCCCAACTCTATCAATACCTCCTGAAAAGGCTTGCACTCACCACGGGGGGGCAGCACTGGTATTCGGACCGAATCAACCGGACCATCGAATTCTGAAATCGGCCGATCCAGCATCGACATGGCATCGTGCCGTTCCAGGTAGGTGGTATCCGGCAACACCAGATCGGCGAAGGCAATGGTCTCCGACTGGAATGCATCGGCGACGATGACAAAAGGGATTTTGTACTCACCATTTTCATCCTTGTCCTTGAGCATATTACGAACATTTTCGGTGTTCATTGATGAGTTCCAGGCCATATTCGCCATGAACAGCAACAAGGTGTCGATCTTATAGGGATCACCACGCCATGCATTGGTAATCGCATTGTGCATCAGGCCATGTACTGAGAGTGGATATTCCCATGAGAAGGCCTTATCGAGACGTACCGCCTCACCCGCCTCATCCACGAACAGGTCATCCGGTTTGGAGGGCCATCCCAGTGGCATTCCATCCAGGGGGGTATTGGGTTGCACCCCCTCAGGGCCCTTCGGCGGTTTTGGGCAGGGCGGGATCGGCCGCGGAAAAGGTGCCTTGTGGCGGAAGCCCCCAGGGCGATCGATTGTACCAAGAATGGTCATCAGGATACCCAGCGCCCGGATCGTCTGAAAACCATTGGAGTGTGCCGCCAAACCACGCATGGCATGAAAAGAGACCGGGTTGCCAGTGACGCTTTCGTGATCGTTACCCCAGCTGTCGGTCCATTGGATTGGTAACTCGATTTTCTGATCACGAGCCACCACGCCCATTTCGTAGGATAGACGGCGAATAGTATCAGCCGGTATACCGGTGATATCTTCTGCCCACTCCGGGGTATATTCCTCCACTCGCTCTTTCAGTAACTGGAAGGCCGGTTTCACCGGGGTTCCATCTTCCAATTCAAAACTCCCCAACAGACGTGGATCGGTACCTGGTGTATGGGTGGAGATCTCACGGTCCAGCTCACGATCCCACCAGAGCTTATTTTCAGGATCGAAGCAACCCGCTTCGATATGCATTTCGAAGCGGCGGAACAGGCCATGATCATCGCGCTTAGGATCATCCACCACCAGTTCTGCAGAATTGGTGTATTTGATCAGAAAATCACGGTCATAGAGCCCCTGATGAATCAGCTCACGAATGATTGCCAGCAACATGGCCCCGTCAGTGCCGGGTTTAATCGGTACCCATTCATCAGCAATGGCGGAATAACCGGTACGAATCGGGTTGATGGATATAAATCGCCCGCCCCGTCGCTTGAAGTCTGCCAGCGCAATCTTCATTGGATTGGAGTGGTGATCCTCCACGGTACCGATCATGACAAAGAGTTTGGAACGCTCCAGATCGGGCCCGCCAAACTCCCAGAAAGAGCCTCCGATGGTATAGATCAGACCGGCTGCCATATTGACAGAGCATAAACCACCATGAGCAGCGTAGTTCGGCGTACCGAACTGCTTGGCGAACAGACCGGTCAACGCCTGCATTTGATCTCGACCGGTAAACAATGCGAACTTTTTAGGATCTTCAGCGCGTATCTTGTTTAAGCGTTCTTCAACAAGCCCAAATGCCTTTTCCCAGGAGATCTCTTCGAATTCAGAGCTACCCCGCTCTGCCCCTGATTTACGCAGCAGTGGACGTGCTAATCGTGCCGGTGAATACTGCTTCATGATCCCGGAGGAACCTTTGGCGCATATAACCCCTTTATTCAAAGGGTGGTTGGGATTGCCCTCAATATGCCGTACTTCACCATCCCTTAGGGTGACGCGAATACCGCAACGACAGGCGCACATGTAACAGGTCGTCTCTTTAATCTCGACACGACCGGTCTCGCTGTCAGTGTGTTTCGTGGGATCCTGCATGGTGAAAAACCCTGAAATGCCACTTTACAATAAGATATGTACTAAAGTATTAATATTAGCATTTTATGAAATAGCATGCCAGACAATGCCTGTCACGATGATCGCAATGCCGCACAATTCGATACTAAGGACCTTATTCAGATAGTAGGGCTTCCCAACCCGGCAAGGCCTCCAATCGTTCCAGCCAACTTCGCACCCCGGGATAGGGCTGTAACGATACGTCGCCCTCTGGGGCCAGGGAAACGTAAGGGTAACAGGCAATATCGGCTATGGTAACGCTCCCACCAACCAGCCAGTCGGCAACGGATAGCCGGGTGTCCATCACTGCCAGCCCAGCCTGGCCATCCTGTTGGCATAACGCCAGGTCATAGGGTCGGCCAAGCACAAGCGTAGCCCGTGCTCTGGCCAAACCATAAAGCAGTTCATTTTCTGAGACAGCCAACCACTGTGTAACCCGGACCTCGCCCATGACATCCTCTGGCAACCAGCTTGAATCGCCATAACGTCGAGCTAAATAGACCAGTATCGCCATTGAGTCCCAAATGGTCTCTTCACCATCGACCAATACGGGAACTTGACCACGAGGGTTGATTTGTTTGAACAGCGGCGTCAACGTCTCGCCCTTCAGTACATCCGTATCGACCCGTTCATAGTCGAGACCCAGCATGGAGAGCAATAATCTCACCTTGTAACAGTTACCTGAGCGGGGGTAGTCGTATAGCTTCAATGCAGACATGATTCGCCTCTGTGCGCTGATCGCTGAATCTGACAGCCTAATGACATCAGCTTAAAGCACATCATTAACTTCTGGTCATTCAATTTCACATGGACTTTAGGGTATAGGACTCTTATTCTTGATAAAAGCCTCCATGGAGGGTAATTCCCATGTATCGATCCATTCGTAAACTGCACCATCCTGCCATCTGTCTTGTAGTCGCACTACTCACTGCGGGACTCAACGGCTGCAGTCAGCAATCAAACAACACAGCCAGCACTGAGGATCAGACTGAAGAGAAATACCGGGCTCAAACCCAGACTGTGGCCAAGCGTGACTTGTCATCCTTCGATGTTTGTGTACGCCTACCGGCCACCGATGTGGCAGGAATATTAGGTTCGACGCCCGACCAAACCTTAGCGAAAGCAACAATGTTGTCCTACGCCTCCGACTGCACATACACCATCGAGCTTGGTGATGGTATGAAAAACTATGCCATAATTTTTATCTATTCGCCTGAAATGTGGGCTCCCACCATGGCTGGCGAAATTGAGATGATTGAGGGTCTGGGTGACGAGGCCTATCTGGAGAAGGAGAGTATCGGTAGCTTCAAAAAGATCAATGTCCTGGTCAAGGGTGATTTCGTGCTCGATATACGCGCTAACACCCTGGAGGAGGCACGGGGGCTGGCTGAACTGGCGCTTAAGCGACTCACAGGTAAAAGTCGATAAGGCCCTACCTGAAAATCAGCCGATGCAAACCCCGGGTTACCCAGTGACGACTGCAGTGAATGGACTTCATTATTACCAGGCTCAAACCAACGTTCCCTGTAGCGTTGGAATGACATAACCGCCCACACGTACATCTCGAGTCCCGTCACGCATACTTGCACGCAACATGATCAAAGCGGGTCTACGCAGCGCATAACCCTGCTCGATCCGTAGGGATAGATCCGGCTCGAATAGGTGTTGATGCTCCAACAGGTAGGCCCCAAGAAAGGCAGCACCATTACCTGTTGCCGGGTCCTCACGCACACCGTGTGCCTCAAAAAAGAACCTTGCAGACAGGTCATTCCGGGGGTTATGAGTCTGTTGACAGAATAGGTAGACAAGGGGTGGAAAACCTTGCGTTGCCAAGGGGGCAAACAGCTCAAGATCAAGCTGACTCCGTCGCAGTGCATCAAGACTGCAAAGCGGGACAATCATTGCCGCTGTACCAGCGGAAATCACCTGGATCGGCGTTTTCGTGTCGATCTCCTCCGGCGATAAGCCGAGTGCCACCGCAACCGGTTCGTGAGGCGTTGTCGCCTCAAGCGACATGGGGGGTGCGATAAACCAGGCAACCTCTTGTCCATCAGCAGATGTCTCAAATGAGACCGGGACCTGACCCACGATCAGGTTGAGCTGTATCTCATTAGAAAATTCAGATGCAACATGATGACGAATGACCCAAGCTGTCCCAAGTATTGGGTGCCCGGTAAAAGCGATCTCCCGTGCCGGAGTGAATATCCTCACACGGTATCCACCATCCTCTTCGGGAATGGACGTCACAAAGGTTGTTTCCGAGAAATTCATTTCCGCGGCAATCTGTTGCATCGTTTCGTCAGACAGGGTATCTGCACCAACAATGACTGCCAGTTGGTTACCTGAGTAGGATCGCTCTGCGAAAACATCAACCATATAGATGGGATGTGTCATGATCTGGGGCCTGTTAACGCTCGGTATTTACGGAGTAGTGATGACTAAGCCATGTGCTGCATCCGTTGTGCTCTTTAGATGACTCCGGGTATCTGAAAAGATGAATGATTTTTTTTGACGTCAACTCAATTGTACAACATATAGGACATGCATGGTCTGCCCCATATGTTGGTTAAATATCCTGCGCTGGAGGATCTGTTGAAATATTCATCGGGTCTCACTCAGGCGAGTTTGAATGGCAGTCCAATCAGACCTTCAAACTCCAACAGAACAATGGCAGATATTTTTAAGGCACACGCGTTCCATCCTTACCAATTCCCCTCATACCGGAAACCGGTTGCATATGACCACGCAGTCATGAAACAAGGCTTTTGGGACTATCGATAACTCTATTCATCCAGAGGCTGATCTTGCTCAATTGCAGCAGTCCGTATTAGTTGCTTCTCTGTCTTGTCAGATAGGGATTTATGCATCGCATGTTCATAATATGCCGGTGCTTGCAACTGCTCTTTGCATTCTAACGCGGATGCCTGGGTGATGAGTCCTGTTCCGTCCAGATTTCGCTCCACACCCTTATAGACCCAGCGCAGTACCGCATCCTGAACCTGTTTGCCCTGCCAAGCCATTAGCCCCGGGTGATTGATGATGAGTGTTACCACCCAGCGCTGGTCGTGACGGTCCTGGATGTAGCCGGCCATTGAGCTGACGTCGTTGAGTGATCCGGTTTTGATGTGCGCCCGGCCGGCAAGGGCAGTCTTGTGCAATCGTTTACGCATGGTTCCATCGATTCCAACAATTGGAAGTGAGGCCATGAATTCAGGCATTATTGGGCTTTGAAAAGCAGTCTGAAGCAGCTGCCCAATGAGCTCTGCCGATATCTGTGCATCGCGAGCAAGTCCTGCTCCGTTACTGACCCGGACCCTTTCTGAAGATAGCCTCCAGCTGGCTAGCCAGTTTGCGATAAGGTCTTGGCTCTGTGTGATCGTTGCAGGCGCACCCTGGGTTTCTGCACTTACTGTGAGCAACAGCATACGGCTCATGAGGTTGTTGCTGAACTTGTTCATGCCACGGATCACTTCAGCCAGCGGGCGTGATTCGATGCTGTGAAAGGGCTCGGCCCCGCGCGGTACAATACCCTGTTTAACAATGCCATTGAACTGCCCACCCATCTCTTTCCAGAGCAGGCTGAAGGCACCGCCAAGATGCTCGGCCGGATCCATGACCAGGTAAGTATTGCTCCACTCGGAACATTTTGTCGAATAGCTGCCCCGGATATTCACGGTTGCCCCATTTTTGTGCTCGGACAGGTGGACCACCGGGCGGAGATGCGGCTTTTGGCAGGGACCCGATACCAGTTTTGTATGGTTGCGTATCTTCAGGTTGGCGAGGGGCGGATAGGTAAAGGCATGGATCACGCCCTCAGTCCGGTCTGGCAGCAAGTGCAACTTTGTGGCCTGGAAATTCAGGCTGAGGGGGTAAGGCAGTGCGTTGTAGGCTCGCCAGGGTTTGCCATCAAAGTCACCCCGTTGTTCTTTCGTAGCGACAAAATAACTGCTGTCTAAGATCAAATCACCCTGAATCATTCGTATTCCGCGCTCGCGCAGACCGTGCAAGAGCTGCCAGAATCGTTCAGGAGTCAGGTACGGATCACCGTATCCTTTCAGAATCAGATCACCGGTAAGTACTCCTTGCTCCAGGGTTCCTTGGATGTAGGCTTCGGTCCGCCACTGGTAGTCCGGTCCCAGGGTATCCAATGCCAGCAGACTGGTCAGCAGTTTCATCACCGATGCCGGGTTACGAGAAACCGTTTCGTTCAGCGCCAGACTTGGCGAGGTTTCAGACACCCGGCTCACATAAAGGCTGACATCGGCGACAGGGATGTTATGGGTACGTAGGGTCTTCGCTATGCTGGCAGGTATCTTACCTGCGGATTGGGCAGTCAATGGGAGCAGTAACAGAACCAACGTCATACAAATGGCAAGGTTCTGCAGTGATCTTGGTGGCCAGTATAGTGCTGACTTTTCCACGCTTCTCTTTGCTCCTTGATGTGATTTGAAACCTACGACTAAGAAATTATTCCTGAAAATATCTGGTCTTTTTTAGGTCTTCCTGGTGTATTTTCGAGAAAACGAGTGGTTTCCTGAAAAGGGCCAAAATTGACTGTTCATAGGAGTATCTAACGGCAGGTTTCTCGTGAGCTGAAGTTTCACTACCTTTCGACATCGCATCAGGTTCAGCATGTGCCGACGACTCACAGGGACCTACCGTCTTTCTATTTCAGTGGCACCATTTCCTGCAGTTACAGACTTGTGATGATCTAAGTCCCCGACATACATTGAACAGATCCCAAGATTGTGACACGGTCAACCTTGCCGAATCCTCCCGAAGATCAGCAAATGCCTCACAGCGGCCAAATCAACAGCAGCATCGGAATGCTCACGACGACCACCAATATCTCCATCGGCAAGCCCAAACGCCAATAGTCACCAAACTTCAGCCCCCCCGGACCGAGAATCAAAGTGTTGTTCTGATGACCGATAGGTGTCAGGAATGCACAAGAGGCGCCGATCGCAACGGCCATCAGGAGGGGGTCGGCACTGACGCCGAGCTGCTGCGCACCACTGAGGGCAATAGGGCACATGACAGCGGCGGTTGCTGCATTGTTCATGAAATCAGACAGGGTCATAGTAACCACCAGCAGCAGCACCATGGCAAGTACAGGAGTCCCCTGGGCCAGCTCATTCAACAACGCATTGGCCAGCAAGTCGGCGGTGCCGGTACTGGCCATCGCGCCTGCCACTGGTATCAGGGAGGCGAGCAATACAATCACGGGCCAATCCACCGCTTTATAGAGATCGCGCGGCGGAATGATCCCCGATACACCCATCAGCAATACGCCGAGTGCGAACGAGGCCGATGCTGGCAGTACACCTAACGCGGTGCTCCCGATCGAAAGCACCATGATCGCAGTCGCGATAATTGCCTTGCGCGGCTTTGGTAGACGAATGTCCCGATCTGCCAAGGGCACCAGGCGATACTCATTGCTAAATTTTGCCAGCGCCTCTGGCGGACCCTGCATCAGTAAAAGATCCCCGGCCTTGAAACGCATTGTCTTGACCCGGCGAACTGTACGCCTTCCCTGGCGCGATACTGCCAGCACGCTTATGGCGTAGCGTTCGTTAAGCTTGATCCCACCAGCCGACCGGCCAATCAACCCGGAGTCCGGTAATACTGCGAGCTCCTGCAAGACAATAGGGCCACTCGCCGTTTCAGCGGTGTCTTCGTCCTGGCTTTCTGTACTGTCCTGTTCCACCGGTTTCTCGCGTTCACCCAAGGACAGCTCGAGATCAGAGATGACCTTGCTCAGGTCATCGGGTTCGGCCTCTATGACCAGGATGTCACCTAAGTGTATCCGACGTCGGGGATTGGGCGCGTATAGCCGGATATCATCGCGTATCAATCCAACGATCTGTGCACCGTCCTGATCAAGCGTAGCATCTGCCTGGTTCAGTGTCTTGCCGATGGAACTGCTGCCTTCCCGAACGCGTGCCTCGGCAAGATACTTACCGGTATCAAAATCACCGACGCTGCCTTTCTCTCGCGCTGGCACTAAACGCCAACCGACAAGTACCAGGAACGTGAGGCCGATCAGTGCAACGGTGCCACCAACCGGCAGGAAATCGAACATGCCAAAACTACCGCTGCCAGCGCCTTCACGAAAGCCGGATACGATCAGGTTGGGCGGCGTGCCGATCAAGGTACTCATTCCCCCGAGAATAGTGCCAAATGCCAGGGGCATGAGGATACGGCTTGGTGCCATATCAAATCGTTTGGAGAGCTGCAGCGCTACCGGCAGCAACAACGCCATCGCACCCACGTTGTTCATAAACGCAGAAAGCGCCGCGCCGAGCCCGGCAAGTGCTGCAATACCGCTGATCAGGCCCACGCCACGCGGTAAAAGCCAGCGGGTCAGACGATCGACCGCACCGGTATCCTGCAGGCCCCGACTCAAGATCAGTACGCAGGCCACGGTAATGACCGCAGGATGACCGAAACCCAGGAATGCCTGATCCGCAGAGATAAGACCCAAGAGAACACAGGCCATCAGTGCGGCCAGGGCAACCAGGTCGTGACGCCAGCGTCCCCACAGAAACAGGGCGACGGTTGCCACCAGCACTATCAAAATCTCGATCTGCGGTACAGTCATTGCTCAGGGTCGATGGCACGAGGCCCGTTGGTTTCAGACAGGCTCAATCATAAACGAATGTCAGCGGATTGTCGGATTGATACCGGGCTTTGTACACTAGGGCCTGTTAACACTAATCCAATATGCCCTGTTGTGCCTGGAAAAGCGCCAATCAAGGCGCGAGGAGCATGGTTTGGTTGTTCCAAATAAGCGATGAGCAACGCCGAGTGGCGCTTTTTCAGGCGCAACCCTTAGGGCTGAGGCTGTTTTTGCGCCCAATGGCGTTATCATTCGCTTATGTAGCCGGGCTACACCACGCTCATTCTGCCTTGCTGGGCACAAAAACAGCCTCAGCAGGGCGTATTGGATTAGTGTTAACAGGCCCTAAATCATATGCACTGAATATAGGCACAAAATAACACCCCCTGGCTTACCAACCGGTACGCTCTAATTTCTGGTCACTGTGACGGTTGGGTTGTTTCTGCTTTTTCCATCAGGTGATCAAGTAGGCTCTGGAAATAACCTACCCAGGTACTGAATCTTCATAAATGGAGTGCCTGGAACCTGGCATAACCGAAATGACGGAGGAGTGATCGCAACTTGGTATGATGAATCAAATTAAATGATTGTGGGCATATTGAACAGCTCAATTCATCACTAATATCGAAACGCTTCCACCACCTTATACCCATACTCCTGCTTCCATCCCCACGAATAATTGCGCAGATCATACAACGCAGCCTGTTCCGCCTCCCCGGCAGAGCGGGCACTGAAACCACAACCATAGCTGGTGCGGTTTTTACCCCTGGCTGTGATGTACTCGGTTTTGATGATCGCCACATGGGCATGGGGCAGATCACTGTTAGCCTGGGCGTGGACATCCTGCCCTCGCTTTCTATAGCCTTGTTCAAGTAACTTCTGCTCGGCCTTATGAATGGCTGTCGCTGCACTATCCTGAGATGTCGCAACCCATTCAATGGCCAATGAGTCACCCTGACGTTTGGCTATCACACAGCTGCCGCCTGCCATCACCCTCTCCGTCATTGGCAAAGAACAAAGTAAAACGGTTAATGCAGGCAGTAAATAGGCTTTTTTATGTCCCCGCCTGGAGGACTTCAAGGTTTTCCCAACGTTCATAGGCCTGATCCAAATGCTGTTGAACCTCGTTCATCTGCTGCTGTAACCGGCTCACATCTTCGCTGGCGGTCGACTGATAGAGGGCTGGATCGCTTAACTGTTCCTGTAGTTCAACCAGGCGTTGTTCCAGTTCCTCAATCTGTTGTGGCAGATGATCGAGTTCTCGTTGATCCTTGTAACTCAACTTCCCTATCTTCTTTTTCGGCTTCTCTTGCTGAGACTTGACCTTGTTTTCTACGGGTTGCTGCAGGGTTTTACGTTTCGCTTGCCAATCACTATAGCCACCGACGCTTTCAATCACACGACCATCACCTTCAAATATCAGGCAACTGGTGACTGAGTGGTCTAGAAATTCACGGTCGTGGCTGACCAACAACAGCGTTCCCTGATAACCCATCAGTAGCTCTTCCAATAACTCCAGGGTCTCTACATCAAGGTCGTTGGTTGGCTCATCAAGCACCAACACATTGGCCGGTTTGGTGAATAGTTTGGCCAACAGCAGTCGATTTCGCTCACCGCCTGAAAGGGCTTTGACAGGGGTTCGCGAGCGCTCAGGCGTAAAAAGAAAATCTTGCAGATAGGAGATGATGTGCTTGGATTTACCGGCAATTTCCACCTTGTCGCTACCACCGCCCACATTGTCTTGGACGGAGAGTTCCTCGTTGAGCTGGCTGCGCAATTGATCAAAATAGGCAACCTGCAGATTAGTACCTAATTTAACCACGCCCTCATCGGGTTGCAGACGCCCCAACAACAGATTCAACAAGGTGGTTTTTCCAGAGCCATTGGGACCAATGATACCGACCCGGTCACCACGTAGAATGGTAGTGGAGAGATCCTTGATAATAGGTGCTTCCTGCCAGCTGTAACCGATGCCTTCAACCTCAACCACCAGTTTTCCAGATCTATCAGCCGTCTGGAGTCGCATTTGCACTTTACCTACTTGAGATCGGCGTTTGTCACGCTCATTACGCATCGCTTCCAACGCCCTGACACGACCTTCGTTACGTGTGCGACGCGCCTTGATACCCTGGCGAATCCATATCTCCTCTTGTGCCAGTTGTTTATCAAAGCGTTGATTGGCCTGAGCTTCAGCATTAAGCATCTCCTGTTTACGACGCAGGAAGTTATGATAGTCACCCGGCCAGTCAGACAGACTGCCTCGATCCAACTCCAGGATACGGGTGGCCAGTCGTTTCAGGAAAGTCCGGTCATGAGTCACAAAGAGGATGGCACCGGGATAGTTGAGTAGAAACTCCTCCATCCAGTCTATCGCTTCGATATCGAGATGGTTAGTCGGCTCATCAAGCAGCAGCAGTTCAGGTTCGGTCACCAGTGCCTGGGCCAGCAAAACCCGCCGTTTCAGCCCACCGGAGAGTTCACTGAACTCAGCATCTGCATCAAGCCCAATCCGTGAGATAACCGTTTCTACCCGCTGTTCCAACTGCCATCCATCATCCGCTTCGAGCGCATGTTGTGCCTTTGATAGCGGCTCTAGAAGATGTTCATCACCTGTCTCAGCCAGTTTGTGGCTGATCTGATGGTAGGCCTTCAGCTTATCGGCGAGATGACCGATACCGTCCGCTACCACCTCGAAGACACTACCGCCAATCTCACCAGGCACTTCCTGAATCAAATGCGCAATTCGCACCCCATTACTGACCACTCGTTCGCCATCGTCCGGTTGAAGTGTGCCGAGGATCACCTTCATCAGGGTTGTTTTCCCTGCTCCATTGCGCCCGAGTAGGGAGATGCGCTCACCTTTCTCTATAGTGAGGTCAATTTTATCCAGCAGGGGTGCATCACCATAGCTGAGATGGAGGTTGCGCAGGGTTATCAGCGGCATTGGGTCTCCTGGCGTAAAAAAAGCGCTGTCATACGTGGCAAAAATCGGTCTGTTGTGTGATTATCTCAACGTTTTTAATTGGTTTTTTCTTTTTCTCACTTTTGATTTGACTACTGTGCAGAAAATGACCAATTCGAACCAATAAACGGGTGCATCACGGATGGGCTATCAAATCACTATTCCAGACTCGGGCCAAGTATCAGGAGAAGAGAAAGCATGAAGACAAAGATTCTGCTGAAAGAAGCAGAGATGCCAACCCATTGGTATAACATCGTGGCGGACATGCCAAACCCACCGGCACCGATCCTCGCCCCCGATGGATCCCCTATCAGCCCCGATGCGCTTACTGCCATCTTCCCCGATGCCATTATCGAACAAGAGGTCAGTGCTGAGCGGTGGATAGCCATACCTGACGAAGTACGGGAAGTACTGCGATTGTGGCGACCTTCCCCCCTCTACCGGGCCGATCGTCTGGAAAAAGCGCTAAAAACACCTGCCAAGATCTACTTTAAAAATGAGGCTGTCAGTCCTGCTGGATCACACAAACCCAATACAGCCGTAGCCCAAGCCTACTACAACAAGCAGCAGGGGATTATGCGACTGGCTACCGAGACAGGGGCGGGACAGTGGGGCTGCTCGCTGGCCCTGGCCGGGCAAATGTTCGGTATGGAGGTTCGTGTCTATATGGTCAAGGTCAGCTACGATCAGAAGCCCTATCGTCGCTCCATGATGCAGACCTGGGGCGCTGAGGTATTCGCAAGTCCCACTGAAATGACCCAATCCGGTCGGCATATCCTTGAAAAGCACCCCGATTCACCCGGTTCGCTCGGTATCGCCATCTCCGAGGCAGTAGAAGAAGCAGCGGGACGGGCCGATACCAATTACGCATTGGGTTCAGTGCTTAACCATGTCCTGTTACATCAGACCATCATTGGTGAGGAAGCGAAAAAACAGCTTGAACTGGTTGGGGACTATCCTGACATAATCTTCGCCCCCTGCGGTGGTGGATCAAATTTCGGGGGGATCGCATTTCCGTTTTTTGCCGACAAGGCAGCCGGTAAGAAGATCGACCTGGTAGCTGTAGAACCCACCTCCTGCCCAACGCTGACAAAAGGTATATACGCCTACGATTATGGGGATACCGAGGGACTGACACCACTCACGAAGATGTACACACTTGGTCATGATTTCATGCCACCGGGTATCCATGCCGGTGGGTTGCGCTATCATGGTGATTCCGCACTTGTCAGTCAATTATACGACGAGGGTCTGTTGAGCGCCGTTGCAATACCCCAGATGGAAACCTTCCAAGCCGGCGAGCTCTTCGCGAAAACCCAAGGCATCATCCCCGCACCGGAATCCTGCCATGCGGTGGCTGCGACCATTCGAGAAGCGAAGCGTTGTGTGGAGACAGGTGAACCTAAGACCCTACTCTTCAACCTGTCGGGCCATGGTCATTTCGATATGAGCTCCTATGATCGTTATTTCAAAGGAGAGCTGGAGGACTTCGAATACCCGGATGAAGCCATCCAGGAATCGTTGGCCCACTTACCAAAAGTAGGTTAACGCCTACTCAAGGATAGAGATCAGGATCATCCTAGGGCCTGTTAACACTCACCCAATGAGTGCGAGAAAAATGCACCATTTCATTTGGCGTATCATTACCTTACGTCAGATATTAGCGGTCAAGTGCGGAATCTAGGTTTATAGCTGTTGCGACTCCCATGCCATAAACAAGCGATTCAAGTCTTGGGATGCCTGGTCTCTATTTAGCGCATTATCAGCGTGCTGCAACTTTTCGATCAACTGGTGAATACCATTGATCAAGGGTTGCAAGCGCTCGCGCTCTTTCTGTTTATTATTCTGTCGTTGCACATTGTAGATTCGGCTATTCACAACCTCTACCAGTAAGTTGAGGTTCTCTCGCCAACGTTTATAACGACTCGTATGATGGACTGGCATATTGCGTATCAATACAGAAATCGATTCTGCATTAATCAGTGTACGATGACCAAAGTCGATAATCCGACCCTTTTCGTACATATTCTCCATCATCTCACGATCCAAGACCCCCACCTCGCCCGCGTGGGAAAAGTAGTGGCCACTGGCAATCATCCTCACGATCACACGCAGCCCGAATCGCTCAAAGATAGCCAGCATCCGCTCTCCGAGTGTTCGGACATCGTCACAGTCTAGGCTATCGTCAATAAACCGAACCAGTACACTCAGTTCCGTACAAGCCTCCAGGGAGTCTTCCATCTCTTCCTGAACCAGACTGGATTGCTCTCTGGCGATCTCAAGATCATGGCGATTATTAAGGGCAATACGGATCTTTACCAGCAACTCATCAACATCATAGGGCTTTGAAACATAGTCATCCGCACCAGCTTGGTAGCCAGCAAGACGTTCGCTGAGTCGTGAAAGCGCCGATACAAAAATCACCGGGATCATGGACGTCGCAGGATCAGCCTTGATCATTCTACAGACAGTCAGACCATCCATCAGCGGCATATCCACATCCAACAGGATCAAGTCGGGGGGATCACGCTTTACCTGCTCGAGACAGGCCTGACCATTCGCAGCCAGTGTCACCTGATAGTTAAAACGTAATATCTGCTCAAGACTGGTCAGGTTTGCCGGTTGATCATCAACAACCAGTATATGTTGCTCTGCAGTCTTTTCCGGATCGGTTACCATACAGCTCCTCCTTGTGCAGCCCACTCAAAACGCATTTCTTTTTCCTTCAAAGGCTTAAAAAAACAGGGATCTTTCTTTTGTCCCTCAATCCGTGGATTCAGAACGAACACAGCGCATAAGATGTCGCGTGTTATCCAACGAAATCAATAAATCATTGACTCACCCAACAGTTAAGCGGGCATGCTTTGAACCTTCCAGGAATCAATGACTTGCACAATATACAACCATGAATCCATGGATTCAGATTTACAAACTCCGCTGATCCTGAGTAATTTACAACAGACGTCTTAAAAAATAGTCTACCACTCTTTTCTCGATCTGGTATTGTTGACTACAGTGCATTGTAATTCGGCATGTGGATAATGATACCTCTATCAATTTGGGCAGTAGACAGCGATGGTTAAGAATGTTTCCTTCAAGGATGCCAGGGATGGAGTGGCAGATTGTTTGAAGTGCTCTTTGCGGGAGTCGGTCCTGTTTGCCAAACTCAAGGATGAAGTCTTTGAGCAGTTACATGATCCGATCGATCAATACACACTTCCCGTAGGGTCAACGTTGTACCATACCGGTGATAAGGGTGAACGCATGTACACAGTGCGTTCAGGTATCCTCAAGCTGGTTCAATACCTACCAGATGGCAGTCAGCGTATTGTACGTTTGATTCGTTCCACCGATATTACCGGACTAGAGTCGATCTTAGGCGAAACCTATCAGCATGATGCCGTTGTCTTGCAAGAGACCGAGGTATGCGCATTGCCTGTTCGTGTGGTGGAAAATCTAAGCAGGGAAAACCCCGCCCTCCATCGTGAACTTCTCAACCGATGGCAACGTGCATTGAATGAGGCGGATGCCTGGCTTACCGAGCTATCAACCGGTTCCGCCAAACAGCGCGTCGCTCGCCTGTTACTGCGTCTTGTAAAGGATACCCAAGAGAGTCAGTGCAGCCTGTTTGCCAGGGAAGATATGGGTGCGATGCTGGGTATCACCACCGAGACCGCAAGCCGGACCATTGCCGAGTTCAAACGACAGAGCCTTCTGGTTGAAACCACACCCAATCAATTTCTGTTGGATATACCCAACCTTCAAAGAATCGCTGAAGATTGACCATTTTCAATGCCTGAAAAATAGCTCAGGCATAACCTGCTCTCTGGATTGTAAATTCATCACCATACCAATGGTTTCTGGAGAAGCATCTTGAAACAGGTTGTCAGGGAAATTGAGCTTCCGGTGTTCAGCATCGAAATGGACATTTCAGAATGCAGATTCAACACAATCGAAGAGATTGTTGCATTTATTGAGGAGCAGGTTCAGACACATAAAGCAGCTAAATATATCGCCACATTCAATCATATGAAACACACTTGTGAATTGCCGGAAGGTAAGATTGCAGATGAAATAGTAGCGGCTTACAACATTGTGTTTTGCTTTGGCTTTACCCTGCAAGACCCTGAGCAGTTGGCGACGAGACCTCGTTCAATCGGTATCTGCCAATCAGACAGTTTGATCACCCTCTCGTTTGTCGAGGCTCCAATGCCTGTAGCGAATGCACTGATGGAGCAGTGGTCAAGATCCTTGCTGCAGGATAGCTTGCCTGCCAATCAGCCTGTCAAAGGCACACCACAGCCAGCGTATTCACTGCCAAAACCATGAAAATTGCCGTCACCAGTCAAAACTTCCGGACCATTACACCCCATGCGGGTAAGTGCCGACGTTTCCTGATATTACAACAGGACAACACAGGCAAGGTCATTGAGACTGATCGATGGGATCTCCCGAAAGAGATGTCCATGCATGAATTCAGGGGGGTACAACACCCGCTGTTTTCCGTAGACGTACTCATCACGGCAGGTGCCGGTCAGGGGTTTATCAATCGCATGACCCAACAGGCTGTCAATGTCGTGGTAACCGGTGAGACCAATCCTTATAAGGCAGCAGAGGCTGTCTATGCCGGCAGACCACTGGCTGCGGCTGAAGAACATAGCCATTCACACTCACCCAATAAGCCTGTTGTACACTTGCACGAGTTCAACTAGAGCCTGTTACCATGCTGACTGGGCTGCAAGCCGCTGGCAGTCATCTTAGGATCAGCGGCAGGTGGCCCCCTGAGTCGTGTTCAGCGGATGGGTACCTGTCTACATCTCCATTTCCAGATCATCGATTATCTTATCGACGCCGGCCTGAGCACATGCCTCATCAGTTTCGCCTGACGGCGCTCCGCTAACGCCCACACCACCCAGTAGTTGACCGCCCGCCTGAACAGGCAGACCACCAGCAGACATCACCAATCCATCAATACGCCCGATTGGAGAATCAGCGCGATCTTTCAAAGCTGATGTTGCTGCATTGAAATTGGCGGCAGTAAAGGCCTTCATCCGACTGATGGGTATGGTGATTTGAGCCGCGATGGTATCCCGCATTACCGCTTGTACAGTGCCGTCCCGATCCACCACGGTGACGCCGATTTGTATCCCTTTTTTACGGCAGGCTTCAATAGCACCCAAGGCGATCTGATTGGCCGACTCCAACGAAAGGCGTTTAAGTGAGACCGTGGGTGCAGCTTCTTCAGCTATCGCACCCATCGAAAAGCCAAATACCAAGGCTGTGGTTATCATTAATCGCTTCATTGTCTCCTCCTGACTTATAGTTTGTTCTCGATCCTATACCATGTGCCTGGATCTTAGCAAAATCATCATCAATAGTTTTCTCGCACATAACTATCCACCAGTGCTATGAATTGCTGTGCGATATCATCACCTTTTAGGGTAACTGTCTTCTCTCCGTCCACATAGATCGGGGCCGATGGGGATTCGCCTGTTCCCGGCAGGCTGATACCGATATTTGCCTGTTTACTCTCCCCTGGTCCATTGACGACGCACCCCATCACAGCGACTGACATGGACTCAACCCCTGGATGATCTTTTTGCCACTCGGGCATCATACTACGTAGATGATTCTGTACATCTTTAGCCAGTTGTTGGAAGTAGGTGCTGGTGGTTCGTCCACACCCGGGACAGGCTACAACCATTGGCGTGAAGGCACGAATACCCATCGACTGCAGGAGTTCCTGGGCCACAATCACCTCTTGGGATCTGGACCCGCCAGGTTCAGGTGTTAACGAGATACGTATCGTATCGCCAATACCCTCTTGCAGCAGTACCGCAAGCGCAGCGCTTGAAGCAACAATGCCTTTGGATCCCATCCCCGCCTCAGTAAGACCTAAATGGAGTGCATAGTCACACCTTTTTGCCAACTCCCTGTAGACGCTAATCAATTCCTGGACACCACTCATTTTGCATGAGAGTACGATTCGATCAGCAGGGAGACCCACTTCCACGGCACGTTGCGCACTCTCCAGGGCTGAGACCACCATCACCTCCCGGATCATCTGGTCTGAATCCAGGGGAGAGGAGGAACGGGCATTTTCATCCATCAGCCGGGCGACCAGTCCCTTGTCCAGACTGCCCCAATTGACGCCAATCCTAACTGGCTTTTCACGACGGCAGGCTATTTCAATCATACTTGCAAACTGACTATCGCGCTTTTCTCCACTCCCGACATTGCCTGGATTGATACGATACTTGGCCAATGCCTCTGCACAGTCTGGAAAATCACTTAACAGACGATGGCCATTGAAATGGAAATCACCGATTAACGGCACATTCAACCCCAGCTGCTCCAGACGGTCGCGGATCAATGGTACCGCTCTGGCAGCCGCCTCATTATTGACTGTGATGCGGACCAGCTCCGATCCTGCTCCAGCCAGTGCGACAATCTGCTCGCTGGTCGAAACCACATCGGCAGTATCCGTATTGGTCATGGACTGCACGACCACAGGAGCCCCTCCCCCAATCTGTATGCCGTTAACCAAAACACCACATGTATTGTGTCTATTGATTGCCACTATTCTAATTGCCTCGATTCGACCACTTAGGTGGAAGGATACCAAAAGTGCTTGGGGCTGATTACCTTATTCAGTGAATCAGGTTCACTCTCCTGGGCAATGGGTCAGAAATGATCAATAAACCTGTGGCTATGGTTTAGTCATCACAAAATATTTTTCATTTCTGACAGTCCCATCGGCACTAGCAGAGAAAAAACTGCATACAAGGTGAATTCTCCACATCTATTCAGTCAATTGTTTCACTGATTGACAACACCTCATCACATAGTTTGACCATTCGGAACCACAAAGGAGAAGTGACATGGAGAATTCAATGAAATGCTGTCCCGAACTACCCGATGGAAAGAAGTGTGATTACCTGGATTTTGTCTATCGTCTCACCCACATAGCCACAGTCAGCGATAATAACCGTAATCACCGACTACCCGTAGAGGTCGCCCTGCACATTCGCTTGGAACGCTGTACTGGCCCCATGGAACTCGGCAACCTGGTCTATAGCACGACACTCCTACCCGGTGAAAAAGTACGTCTATTCAGTCTTGACCGACGCTCCCGATTCACTTTCGACAGCGAAACCCAACTCTCTTATCGCCATGAACGCATAGCTGAAGAGCAGTTTTATATGGATTCAGTGGACCGCTTCATGTCGGACCTGGAATCTACGGATCAAAGCAGTTCTTCATCAAGCACTTCAGGATCATCCTCCAGCTCTGCCAGCACCAGTGGCATTATCGAAAGCGTTTTCAGTGGCCCATCGGTCAGTGTATCGGGGCAATATAATGCGCAATCGACCCGCTCATTCCTGCGCGAACTCAATGTACATGCCGAATCATCGCATAACCGTTCGGTACAGATGACCCGCGAATCGAGTTCAGTCTCTATTGGCGAAGTATCCACCCGCCAACATGTTGAAGGAGAAAGTGAAAGCCACCTGGAGAGTAGCAGTCGGCTGTTTTCCAATCCCAATCAATGCCGGGCTGTAAGCTATATGTTTTATCAGGTGAATAAGGTTCAGACGGTTAAACTCACTATTCAGGCTATACGTACTCGAGTCATTGACCCTGTTGGGGATAGCGCGGTTGTCAATCGCCCTATATCAAGAGATCAACAACTGACCGCTATTCCCGCCGGCGTATTGGCCAACTCCAGCAAATTGCCTGAACTGCAGGCGGCCTACCGTACAACGGAACTACAGACACCCCAACTAGGTAGCTTCCGACGTTTCAATGTCTCCTCATTGAATGCGATAAATACCAATCAGGAACCTGTCAACCAGGAGATCAGCGCCAAAGCCCTGACAGCAGTACAGAGCGATCTGCAAAAAAATGGCATCGTCGATGCAAATGGTAATGCCAGCAAACAGATCCGAGCTGAAATGGAGTTTGAATTCCGCACCAGCCTACCTACCCCCGGAGTCGTGGTAAAAGGATGTCTTGATGATTGCCAGACCTGTGAACCTGCCCTGGAGGAACGAATTAAAATCGAACTGGAGCACAAACGCCTGCAGAATGAACTACTGAAAAAACAGATCGATTTACTGGACAAATCTCAAGAGTATCGCTGTTGTCCGGTTGCGGAGAGTGATAAAGCGGTCGATCCGGCGTGATGTAAAAATAATGATACAAACCGGTTTATAGCTGGTACAAAAAAAGCCCGGCCATGGCCGGGCTTTTTTCGTTGGCAGCTTCTGATCTATTTCAGCTTTCCAATACCAAGCATCTTAAGGATGTATTTCTCATAGATCGGTTCAGATGTTCCTTTCTTCATCTTGCGGATAAAGTATTTCTCAAACGCAATCTTTGCCATATGCACCCATTTGCCTTTCTTGAACCAGGCTACATTGCGTGGTGGTATCTGAGGCAGGGCCACAAAAGCAGCCCCGGTATCGCCCATATCGGCAAGACAGATGGCGTTCCAGGTTGCCAGTGTCGTCCCCTCTTTACCGGCTAACTCATCAGCAATGTTATGCACGATTGCTGTAACCATCGATTCGATCATGTAACCGGTTTTTGGTGCACCGGTGGGGACCGCAGTCGCTTCCACTGGAGGAATGGCAATACAGACACCCGCACCAAATATATTGGGATATTTGGGATTACGCTGATGATCATCCACGAAAACAAAACCCCGAGGATTGCAGAGACCCTCTACACCACTCACAGCATCCACACCTTTAAAAGCGGGTAGCATCATCGAGTATGTAAAATCGAGCTCATGGTCTTTAAGTTTATGCCCGGAGTCATCAAACTCCTCAACCTGCATTTTGCCCTCTTCAACCTTAGTCACCTTGGCATTGGTGATCCAGTTGATATGATGGCTGCGAAAGTC
Organism: Candidatus Thiodiazotropha sp. (ex Codakia rugifera); assembly: GCA_025656675.1. Lineage (GTDB taxonomy): Bacteria > Pseudomonadota > Gammaproteobacteria > Chromatiales > Chromatiaceae > Thiodiazotropha. The sequence continues at coordinate 70,456 of JAHXHN010000008.1, read as the reverse complement.
GCTCTCGAGAAACCCTTTAGAATCACCGACACCGCCCAATCCCAAGTGGCCGATATAGGGTTCAGAGGTGACAAACGTCATCGGTACCTTGTCACGCATTTTCCGTTTGCGTAAGTCGGAATCCATTATAAATGCGAACTCATAAGCAGGTCCAAAACAGCTGGCAAACGGCATTGCACCGATGATGACATGCCCCGGATTTTCCAGCAGTCGTTGATAGGCGCCATAAGCCTTTTCGGCATGATCCACGGTACAAATTGATTCGGTAAAACCCTCTGGACCTGAGCCTTCAACCTCCTCAAACGCAAGCCTGGGGCCGGTGGCAATAACGAGATAGTCAAAATCAACGGTATCGCCGCCATCCAGCGTGAGCTGATTGGCCTCCGGATCGATTTTATCGACCCGCTTGGCAATGAAATTGATACCTTTACGTTCTAAATGAGGGCGAATATCAAAGGTGATGTGTGAACGGTCCCGCCAGCCAACTGCCAGCCAGGGATTGGAAGGAACGAACTGGAAATACTCCCGCTCGTTGATCATGGTTACTTCGTGTTCACGACCCAGCTCCATCCGCAATTCGTAAGCACAGGGCATTCCACCCGTACCGGCACCCATAACTACAATATGCGCCATTTATAAAGACCTCCATCCTCTCCAAATAATTATAGGGTTGCGGTCTAGCCAGGAGAGGTAGCAATACCGCGGATGTAAAAAGCTGCGTAAGTGTATACCCAACTCACTGAATAATAAAATTATTTAAGTAATATGCAATGCACTAATATGCCGATTATCCAAAATTAATCATGGGTACAAATTGTGAATCGCCGAGGTTATATAGCAGGAAACAAAAAAGCCAGTGCTGTTGATACAGCCTGGCCAAAAATGTCCTTTTACCCCTCCAACTGATACCAGTTTGAAGCGCAATGCTGATCTGCAATCGAAAACCGATCAATCAGTGCGGGTATGCGTTGCGCAATGATGTCTGTCACAAGGGTAGGTGAATTATTCTTTTCGCTTAAATGCGAAGCCACTAAATATTCCAGACGGGAAGTTTGTAATCGTTTTAACAATTCCACCGCCTGATGATTATTCAAGTGGCCATGTGTACCACCTACTCTGGCTTGAAGACTGGGTGGATAAGGCCCTTTTGCCAGCATTTGAGGGTCATGATTGAACTCAAGTATCAGGCTGTCGCACGCTTGAAGTATGCCAACGATATGTGGCGTTATGTAACCTGTATCCGTGAGCAACCCCAGGGTTTGGTGACCGACACGAAATATAAACTGACAGGGTTCTCTTGAATCGTGAGGCACCGGATAGGGCGCTACCGCCAGATCACCGATCGACCACCATCCGGCATGGCAATCTATCTGATGCAGGGTCGGCAGCTTGCCATAGTTGGCTCCCTGAAAAGTGCCTGGTGTCATCCATACGGGTAACCCATAACGCCTCGCCATTGCCCCTATGCCCTGGACATGATCGCTATGCTCATGGGTAACGAGTATGCCTGTCAGGGAGTCGGGATCCACTCCCAACCCTGTGAGACGATGTTCGACCTCTCGTGCAGAAAATCCACAATCGACCAACACTCTGACTGTAGCGGTCTCAATCAGAAGAGAGTTTCCCCGACTACCGCTCCCAAGCAAGGCGAACCTGAATGGCACTGCTCAGCGAATTTGCTCGTGAATCAGGGTTAATATGCGGCCGGCTGCTTTAGAATCGGCCTCCCCCCCATCCTGATCACGGATAACCACCCGGGTTCCCTCATCGAGCTCGGTCAATTTAACTTGGTATTGCGTTTCGGTGTCGATACGCTCTTCGTCATCCCGCCAAAAGGCGAGTTTAGAGAAAAAACCCTTCTCTTCCTTACTTTTACCAGACAACTCGCTATAGCGGACAAAATAGAGACCCGAGGAGCGATCCCGGTCTTCGACAGCGAAACCCACCCGATCCAGCGCCACGCCTGTCAATCGCCAGGCACGGGCAAAGCCTTCATTAATCCATAACTCGGATCGATCTGCAGTTTTGACCAGATTGGAGTGCTGAACCCTGTCATCCGCCTGCGCAATCGACTCTTTTGCCTGTTCGCTAGCAACCCCCAAATAGACCATTAGCGTGCGTAACATGGCAGCCTCAATACCGGGGTCATTCGGACGAGGAGTCCAATAAGTTGTATCAGCATTGCCACTGACATCCTCTTTCAGCTTCTCTTCCATACCCCGATGAGTCAGATACAATTCAGTTGTGCCAGGCTGAAGACCTTTTTCCAGTCGAATCCGAAACTGATCTCGGGTAGCGGAGGAGTAGATACTGCCTAGTGTCTTGCGAAAAAACTCTGTAATCACACCTTGCTTGATATCTGCACGGCTCTCCAGCCAGTCGGTTTTCATCACCCCAATGGCCGGATCCTGTTCCACCAGCAACAGGCCGTTCTTTCGCCAAAACTCAACTACTTTCGGCCAAACGGCCTGCGGTTGGGCCTGAATGACCAACCAACGCTGATCCCCGTTTCGCTCAACCCGAATATTATCGAATTCCGGTAAAACCTCACCGGCAGCAATACTTGTTGAATTACTCCCCTTCTCTTTCTGATTGGCATACTCCTCATAGGATGCACTTCCAGCACCAGGAACTGCCATGGCGTCCCGGATCGATGCATTGGTCAGATCTGGCGGAATTTCAAGATCATCGACACTCTCCCCCTGCGCACGGTATTCACGTTCAGAATCGGAAAAGTAGCCGCCACTGGAGCTACAACCGATCAGCAGGATAGGAAGAAGGATTATAAGCAAGAGAACTGGGGTTGATTGCATGTCTAAGAATTCAGTCAGATTATTGTGTGTTGCCTATGACAGCAGAACTCGGAAGTAAGTTTGGTATTGAATCACTACCCATTCGAGGTGTCACAAGGATGCCTTAGGGAGACCAAACACATGACCAAACAAGCCCATCCAGGATTTTTCACAGAATATCAGCCTGTCGCATGGCATCCAGCACTTCACTCTCGGCCGATGGACTCAACCAGGTAAGCGGTAATCTAATCCCTTGATTTGCCAACCCCAGTTTCATCATTGCCCATTTTACAGGTATTGGATTCGATTCCACAAAAAGCGCACTATGCAGACCGGCTAGTTTACCATCGATCGCCATCGCCTCTTCGTCATTGCCTGCCAGCGCTGCCACTGACATTTCGTGCATCAAGCGAGGAGCGGCATTCGCTGTCACAGAGATGACGCCATGCCCACCTTTTAGCAGGAATTCACAGCCGGTGGCGTCATCACCACTGTACAACGCGAAGGCTGGATCACACAGCTCGCGAAGTTTGTGCAGACGCGAAAGATCACCCGTCGCCTCTTTTACACCAATGATATTGGGAATCATCGCCAATCGGGCAATCGTCTCAGGCAGCATGTCACATGCGGTACGTCCCGGCACATTGTAGAGGATCTGCGGAATATCCACTGCCTCCGCAACCGCCTTGAAATGTAAATAGAGCCCGTCTTGAGTCGGTTTGTTGTAATAGGGGGTCACAAGCAAACAGGCATCCGCCCTTGCAGTCTGGGCACACCTTGTGAGACTGATCGCCTCACGCGTCGAATTTGCGCCGGTACCGGCAATGACAGGCACTCGTCCATCGACATAATCGACAACCCGACGAATGACATCACAGTGTTCCTCTTCATCCAGAGTGGCAGACTCACCGGTCGTGCCAACTGCCACGATTGCATCGCTGCCCTGCTGGATATGAAACTCCACTAGCTCGCGCAAAGCGGCATCATCCAGACTGCCATCCTCCTCCATGGGAGTGATCATTGCTACCATACTGCCGTGAAACATCGCCTCACACCCCAATTAATGACTCAATCGACAATGGTATCCTGTGGATTGTGATGATGACAAGTAGCACAAAAAAACAGTCATAGTATGATTGGAAAAAATCGTGAGTACACCCTCAAGACAATATTGATGGAGTACTCGATACGGATCACAGATGATACACTCTACAGAACCCTGTCCAATCACTCGACCATAAGCATTTCTATGTCCACGCCGAAGAACTATCTGGTCATCTCAGCTCTCGGAAAAGACCAACCCGGGATCGTTAAAGCCTTGTCCAAGAAAATACTTGACGAGGGTTGTAATATTACTGACAGCAGAATGACTGTTTTAGGGGGGGAGTTCGCCATCCTGCTGCTGATCGAAGGTCCCTGGAATACACTGGCCAAACTGGAATCCGCCGTTCCCGATCTACAGAACGACCTTGGGCTCACGATCATCTGTAAACGTACAGAAGGACGTGCCCGCTCAAGCAATCTTTTGCCCTATATGGTCGAAGTGGTATCAATGGACCATCCAGGGATTGTCAATCAACTGGCGGAATTCTTCTCCGAGCGCAACATCAATATCGAAGACATGGTGACAGCCAACTACTCCGCTGCACATACCGGTACACCCATGTTTTCTGTCCATCTGAGCGTCGGCATACCCTCGGAAATTCATATTGCCGTACTGCGGGAAGAGTTCATGGATTATTGTGATGCGCTGAATCTAGACGCCGTCATTGAACCGATTAAAGGCTAAGGAGGAGTTAGCGAACCATGAGTGCAATCGCCATCGGTCAACCTGTACCCGATATTGAGCTAGCGGCCACCGGTGACAAGAACATAAAACTAGCCGATTTTCACGGTAAACCGATTGTGCTCTACTTCTACCCCAAGGCAAGTACACCGGGTTGCACCCAAGAAGGGCTTGATTTCAGCGCAGCGATAGCAAAATTCAGACGCCAATCCACAATCATCCTGGGTGCTTCCAGGGATAGCCTCAAGGCTCAGGAAAACTTCAAACAAAAACAAGGCTTTCCCTTCGATCTAATATCCGATAAAGAAGAGATTTTGTGTCAGGCCTTTGATGTCATCAAGATGAAATCGATGTATGGGAAACAAGTTCGCGGTATTGAGCGCAGTACTTTTCTCATCGACGAAACGGGCCTCTTGCGGTATGAATGGCGAAAGGTCAAAGTCAAAGGTCATGCCGAAGAGGTGCTGAACACGCTTAAAGCGATGCGTGCCGGCAAACTTCCCTGACACATTGCGCACTAACTTACCCCTATCATCGTCAATCACCAGCAATATGCCTTGTGGGGATTGCTATGCTTGATGCTCTTGAATTCCCAAACCATTAGCTGAGACGACGTATGTCAGAAACAGAACAACAGAGACCCCGTCTTTTTGTCCTCGATACAAATGTGCTGATGCATGACCCATCGGCACTTTTCCGTTTCAAAGAGCATGATATCTTCCTGCCAATGGTGGTACTGGAAGAGCTGGACAAGGGTAAAAAAGGCATGTCCGAAGTGGCGAGAAATGTACGCCAGACCAGCCGTTTTCTCGATGAACTGATGGGTAATGTACCGCAACATGACATCAGCCAGGGGATCCCTCTCAATACATTACAACTCAACGGTGGCGCCGAAGCGCTCACTGGCCACCTGTTTTTTCAAACCAAGCCGCTCTCTGGGGATCTACCCTCCCCATTGCCCGGCAACACGCCCGATAACACGATCCTGGCAACGGCACTCAGCCTGCAGTCAGAGAACCCTGAGAAACGGATCATCCTCGTCTCAAAGGATATCAATCTCCGCATCAAGGCAGCCGTGGTGGGTATACATGCTGAGGACTACTCCAATGACCAGGTGCTGGAGGATGTCAACCTGCTCTACAGTGGCAGAGACAGCCTATCGGAGGATTTCTGGGAACAACACACCAAAGCGCTAGAATCCTGGCAGGAGGAGGGCCGGACCTTCTATCGTGTTACCGGTCCGGACACCCAGACCTGGTACCCCAGTCAGTGTCTCCATCTACCGGGTGAAGAGGGTTTTCAGGCCATCGTCCGGGAAAAACAGGAAAACAATGCCACCATCGAGCTGGTGGAGGATTACAGCAACAGCAAACATGCGGTATGGGGAATCACTGCCCGCAATCAGGAGCAGAACTTTGCTCTCAATCTGCTCCTCGACCCAAACCTTGATTTTGTCTCATTGCTGGGTACCGCCGGAACCGGGAAAACCCTTCTGACACTTGCCGCAGGCCTGGTTCAGACACTGGATCTCAATCTCTATCGCGAAATCATCATGACCCGGGTTACTGTACCCGTGGGTGAGGATATCGGCTTTCTGCCCGGCACCGAAGAGGAGAAAATGACCCCTTGGATGGGGGCGCTGATGGATAATCTGGAGGTGCTGACCCAGACCGAAGGTGGCGAGTGGGGTCGGGCAGCCACTGAAGACCTGCTGCGCAGCAGAATCCGTATCCATTCACTCAATTTCATGCGTGGCCGGACATTTCTCAATAAGTACATCATCCTGGACGAAGCACAGAATCTAACGCCTAAACAGATGAAAACACTGGTTACACGTGCCGGGCCTGGTACCAAGATTGTCTGCCTCGGCAATGTGGCGCAGATCGACACCCCTTACCTGACAGAAACCACATCGGGACTGACTTATGCTGTCGACCGGTTTAAAAACTGGCCGCACAGCGGGCATATCACCCTACAGAGGGGTGAGCGTTCTCGTCTCGCAGACTATGCCTCTGTCAACCTCTGATCTGTCGAATTACCTGTCAACCCGTCAGTTTGTCAGGGGTGGGTCAATAAATATGATCGCTCAGTGAATACTGCCCTTATCCACAATTGTCTTGAGTTCTGAAATCGTTCGTCGGTAGACATCCGCAGTCTGGTTATAGCTGTTCACCAACCCACTGGCATCACTTTGGCGCCCTTTAAACTCCAACTCTCTTGCCAGAATGGATAACTCCATGGCTCCAACATTGGCACTACTTGATTTTAGCGGATGCGCTGACTTCACCAATGCGTCCATGTCCCCAGCCTTCACCGCATCACGTATAGCATGCATGAGGCCAGGGGCACTGCTCAGATAGCTTTCAAGTACAGAGACAAACTCATCCTCCATTATTTCGAACAACTCTTCCAGAATACTACGGTCAATCATGCCACCTGCAGACATGCTTGTGTCTCCTATACTATCCAAAGCCTCACTTGTTTCATCAATAGTAGCCTCTATTATATGAGCAGTACCGATTTCGCTTCCTAGACTTTCATCCTCATCATGAGTAATCAACTCCTCCATTGGCAGCCATTGACGCAGCATGTTCTCCAATTGTGCCGGTTTTACTGGCTTGGAGAGGTAATCGTCCATCCCTACCGCCAGACAACGCTCACGGTCGCCCAGCATGGCATTGGCTGTCATGGCAATCACCGGGGTGTGCATCAACCCCTGATTGGTCTCCCTCTCTCTTATCGCTTCGGTAGCCTCGTAGCCATCCATTCGTGGCATCTGACAATCCATCAACACCACATCAAACTGTTCTTCATGCAAAGCGTCCATCGCTTCCACACCATCATTGGCGGTAATGGGCGATAAACCGGCCTTTTCCAGCATTTTCTTTACAACGGCCTGATTGACTGGGTTATCCTCGACGACAAGGACCCGACCAGCCAGTTTGGTATGCAGGCTCTGGATCTTCTCATCATCTTCTCTATCACCGCCCGGTACAGGCTCGATCTCGTTGTTTTTGTCGTGCCAGTTCAAATGATCGTCAGGTAGACGCGGAATGGGTACCTCTTCAGGAGTGGTTGACACACCGGAAATCTGCTCCACATCAAAAATCCGGTACAGGCGTTGCTTAACCTCTTTGCTCTTGGCACCGATACCAAGACACTCGATACCCAGACCTTGAAGTGTGGGGATATTCTCCTCCTCTAGATTGATCGCCAGTACCTGGACATCACGCATATGTGCAATCTCGCGTGCCGAGTTGATGGTTTGGAGAAGATTGACACTCGACAGACCAGCATCAATCACGATCAATTCATAGCGCCAGCTTGCGCCGAGATTAGCCGAGGTTTTAAGTTTCGAAAGCGCGTCATACTGGTCATCCGTATGCTCCAGCAACATCCCCAGCTCTTTAAGCGTACTAGCCAGCATCATACTTTCCGGATCGTTTTTCGCAGCCAGTAGCAAGGTACGGATATCATGAAGATTTCGTCTGCTGGAGGGGATCTCATGTAGCGACTTCCGCATTGGCAGGATGAACCAGAAATAGGAGCCCTGTCCCACATGAGACTTCACACCGATCTTACCTCCCATCAACTCGGTCAGGCGCTTACAGATAACCAGTCCCAAACCTGTCCCACCATGTTTTCGGGTAGTAGAGGCATCGGCTTGAGAGAAGGGTTCGAACAGACGCTGTACCTGCTCTTCTGTCATGCCTAAACCGCTGTCTCTGACAGCAAACAAGAGTTCAACCTCGGTACGTGTCGATTGACGGGTAGAGACCTCAACAGAGACCTCACCATGCTCAGTGAATTTGACAGCATTACTGACAAGATTGGTCAGGACCTGGCGAAGACGTATGGGGTCACCCCGCACAGACCTGGGTACATCCCGATCTATCTGGTATTTCAGTTTCAGGCCACGTCGATCTGACGCATTCTTCATCAAAGACGTTACCTGAGTGACCGTGTCCAGCAAATTGACATCAATTAGCTCCAAGTCCAGCTTGCCGGCCTCGATCTTGGAAAAGTCCAGAATGTCATTGATAATGCTGAGCAGTACCTGGGATGAATTCAACGCAGTGGTGACAAACTGCTTTTGTTCACCATTCAGCTTTGTCTCCAACAACATATCCAGAATCGGCAGGATACCGTTGAGCGGCGTCCTGATCTCATGACTCATTGTGGCCAGAAACTCTGACTTGGCCAGATTGGCGCTTTCGGCCGCTTCTTTGGCGAGAAACAGCTGTTGTTCCACAGATTGCCGCTGGTCATTTTCTACGATCAGGCGGCTTCTCATTTCACTGAGTTCAGTCTCTGAAGCAACCATGCGTTCATGGAGTAGCACACGGTTTGCCGCAATCAACAGATAGCCTTGCTGATACACCGTCATCCAGGCAGACAGGATTAACAGCGCCAGGGCATAGGCGATCAGGCCGGCTATAAACTCCTCGGATACCAGCTCTTTATTGCCTGTAAGACTAAGCATCACCAGCAGCGATGCCGCCAACACAAAAATGATGCTAAAGAAGGTATCGATCGTCAGCAATAGCGAGGTGAGTAAAAATACCGTACCAATCAATACCAGATCGATCACCAGGAAATCTGTATCGGCTGGATGATGGAGCAGGTGAATCAAAGCTGCCGCCCATAATAATCCTAGTAGCATCACCCCGGGCAGCAGGGCATATCGCCACAACTGTATACGCTCCAATGCGCTATTTCGGACAATGATCGTCAGTACAGTCTGTCCTAGAAGCACTAAGGCAAGTAGCCCGCCCCACACTATGCCCAAAGGTAATTCCCAAACCCGATTCAGATAAAAAAAGATCAACCCTGCAATAAGATTGGCTATGATAAGCGTCGTGCCATTTGCATACAGCAGACGCACCCTCTCTCTTTTTATTTTTACCGCTTCTTCGTTTGGATCTGCCATACCTGACCGTCAGGGCACTATACCCATAATATTTACATGTAAATTAGCACAACAATCGCTCACGTGCTCGACTATGGCTGACATTCGTGATCCGCTAGTGTAGCAAAGCTGCTTGTTTCAGTGCGAACCACACCTGATATACTCAATAGGTCTGATAGTACCTTATCCCGGTAGCAGCAGATGTCTCATTCCTTCATTACATTATCGTGATCGCTTTGATTTCAGACCCTATTCTCAAAAAAAAGCTATCCAACCAGTTCCCGTTTCTAGAGGGTGCTGAACCCTCATTCGTACAACTTTTTTTCAACAGTACAGCCATCGTTCATTTGGAACCCGATCAACCAATCTGTCAGCAAGGGATGCAATGCAGTCACCTTGCTCTGATCACCAAAGGGAGCGCCCGAGTCTATAAGATAGGTGAGAATGGCCGGGAAATCACCCTCTACCGGATCGGCCCCGGTGAGAGCTGCATCCTTACTGCGTCGTGCATAATGAATGACCGGCCCTTTCCAGCATTTGCTATCAGTGAGCAGCCTATTGAGGCGCTGTTAATCACAACAGCTGATGTAGTTCGCTGGTCCAACGATGTGCCTGCCTGGAGAAACTATCTGTTTCGCCTCATCAGCGACAGGCTCGGTGATGTGATCAGTGTTGTCGAAGAGATTGCCTTCCGTCGGGTGGACCGGCGTCTCGCGAACTACTTGCTCCATCGCACCGAAACCACTGATGACAACCTACAGATCACCCACCAGGCTATTGCATCAGACCTGGGCACCTCCCGTGAAGTAATCAGTCGCATTCTGAAGGATTTCGAACAACAGGGGATGATCTCTATCACCCGCGGGTCAATTCATCTTTCCGACAGACAATGCTTGAGGAATAAAAGCATTGAATAAGGCCCTTGTGCAGTGTCCTGTACCCGTGAACCGCATCCTGTTTAAGTCTGTGTGACATTGTCACATACAGCCATACTAATGCTGAGTATGCTCCAACACTGAGGTGACAGCATATTGATCAGCCTAAGGCCTGGTAACAGGCCCTGGTAATACGATCAATCTGTCCAGGCATTGTTCGTTAGAACAACTTATTATTGAAAAATATTCAAGGAGTAAACCATGACACAGAATGTTGGTGGTATCGAACGTATCATTCGGATTATTGCAGGACTGGCCATCCTTGCATGGGGATTTCTGCTAAGTGATCCAATCAACTGGTTAGGCATAATCGGTGCCGTCCCTCTCCTCACAGGCCTTGTCTCTTTTTGTCCCTTGTGGACACTGTTCGGCATCAATACAAAGAAATCAGCCTAGACTTCTATTCTGAGAAAACAGTGGCTTGACCTGGGATTACAGTCTTATATCGATTTTCAGCACAGTCTTGTTGTCAGGCTGTATTGATATTCGACAGGTCAAGTTGCGTTTTCTGCGATGAGTTCGTCAACAGCCGTCATCCCTTGTTGTCGGAACTCTCCTCCTTGGTCTTTGGCCAAGCCGATAATACTGCCTGTACCAGTGTGGCCAAAGGAATTGCGAAAAATACACCCCAGAACCCCCAGAACCCACCAAATACCAGGATTGCAACAATAATCGCCACCGGGTGAAGATTGACCACTTCGGAAAACAGTAGCGGGACTAGAACGTTCCCATCCAATGCCTGGATAATAAAATAGGCAGCTGCCAGCCAGGCGAAATCAGTCGTCCAGCCCCATTGAAACCAGGCGATAAACAGAACAGGTATGGTAACAACTGCAGCACCTATGTAAGGGATAATCACCGAAAGCCCCACCATCACGGCAAGCAGCAGTGCATAGTTCAATCCCAGCAGTCTGAAAGCTACAAAACTGACGGCCCAAACAGTGACTATCTCCCAAAACTTGCCACGTACATAGTTGGCAATCTGTTTATCGACATCTGTCCATACTGTACCGGCAAATCGTCTGTGCCTGGGAAGATACATCACAAACCAATCGATGATGAGGCGCTTGTCTTTAAGAAAAAAGAACACCAGCAGAGGCATCAGGATGAGATAGACGACCAGTGTGATCACCCCCACCACCGAGGCCAAAGACCAAGAAACAGCTTGCTGTGCAAAAGATGCAATCTCATTTCGGATCTGTTGGATCAGCTGATCGACCTGGTCCTGGGGGATTAAATCAGGATAACGTTCAGGTAGCTGCATCAGTGCATTCTGCCCCATTGAGATCATGACAGGTAACTGTTGTAAAAAATCAGTCACCTGCCTCGACAACAGTGGCAGAAGGCCCAGTAAGACAAGCGCAACAAAAAGTAAAAACAGAATAAATACCAATATGACAGAAAGTGACCGGGGCCAGGACCGCCGTTCCAATTGAGAGACAATACCTTCCAGTAGATAAGCGACAACGATACTTGCCAATACCGGGGCAAGCATGTCCCCCATGGTAATCACAACCCCAAAAAAAAGGAGTAGGAATAGGGTCAGAAAAACAATCTGGGGATCGGAATAATAACGCTTAAACCAATTTGTTATAACCTGCATGAGAACAACCTATTGGTGGCCTTCAATCAACCGAGTGACTATCCAGATAGGTTTGATAGTGCCGGGCAAACAACACCTCCAGCTCATCAATAACCTGTTTCGCCTCCCTTCCCTGCATCATATGAGCCATCATCAGTGATGAAGTTTCATCAAGCAGCTGTTCCCTTTTCAACATAAAATAGCTTGCAGACAGGCGCTTTATCGCCTTCACAACCGACTCCTGTTGTGGTCTGTCTATCTGCTTAGGTTTATGAGGAGCCTCTTCCTCCTGCACGCTGACAGCAGATTCCTGGCTTGCTAAAAATGCCGCGAAGGATAGCAGTGTCTGTCGCTGCTGAGGATCCAGACAGGTATAGAAATCCAGCAATTGCTGTTGATCTGATTCGAGTTTCTGTTGTCTGGGAACGAACTGCACAGATTTACTCCTTCAATGGGACAACTGAGGAGTCAGTGGAATCTTTCCATAGCGACTGCTAAAGCTGTTCCTCGGCATGGTCTTCACAATAGCCTCTGGCAAAGTCGAGCAGCTCTTCCATGGCCCGCAGACGGAACTTCTGCTTTTGATGTACAAAGGAGAAAGGACGTTCCAGTTTTGGCACCAGATTGATTGCTCTCAATGTATCTAACTTCAACTCTTTCTGAATTGTGGCACGTGATACCACAGAGACCCCCATACCCGCTTCTACCGCCCCTTTTACCGCTTCTGGACTACCCAGCTCCATGGAGATATTCAGGGTTAAATCACAAGAGTGGTTTCCCAAATACTCATTGATGACCTCACGCGTACCTGACCCCTCTTCGCGACAGATAAAGGGATACTCGAGCAATTGTTTTATATCCACCGCCTCGAGATCCGCCAAATCGTGGTTAGGTGGCACAATGGCGACCAAATGATCCTCCCGGCACATCTCAACGACCAGATTCTTATTCCCAACGGGTGCTTCAACAACGCCCAGATCGATCGTGTTGTTCTCTACCATGGAGACAATACCTTCTGAGTTGGATACGCGCAGATGGATGGTCACCTCAGGATAGCGGGTTCCGAAATCGCCTAACAGAGAAGGCAACATATACTCAGCAATCGTTGTACTGGCACCGATTGTCAGCGCACCTCGGATCTCGCCAGTCATCTCCCGCACGGAGTTTTCCATATCGGCATAGAGATCAAATATCCGGTCCGCATATCCAAATACACGCTCACCCGCCTCAGTCAGGCTAATACGATTATGCGTTCTGTCAAATAACCGGGTGTTGAAATACTCTTCCAGCTGTCGAACCTGGAAGGTTACCGCCGGCTGAGTCATGTGCAACGATTCAGCAGCCTTCGTAAAACTTAAAAGACGCGCAACCGTATGAAAAACCTGTAATCTTCGATCCGCCATTGTTTTTAATGCCTAATCAACTGTTCTTTGTATAGATAAACTCAATTTATACCATAACTCCACATGCTATGGGAGCCGTGATGCAATTGAGTTTCAGAGATCCACACTCAGAAAGAGGTCTGAACAGCCTCATCCCCTATATGGATTCCAGGTAAATCCATCTATCTAAAATATGGTAATTCGATTAAAAATCCTCTAGCCTCACAGAAACATGCCCATAATGTCACAGATGGGGCAATAAAAAGTCGTTACGAAAACAGCAAAGTTCTCTGATCGGTCAGTATGGATCTGGAACCAGCTGAACAATAATTGATAACCACGGCGGAGGAAATCACCGGATGCAACACTATAAGCCCCTTCAACTCACTAAACTGGCGCTTTCATGCGGTCTTGCCATACTGACAATGAATCAATCGGCCCAAGCCTCGGGCTTTGCCGTACCTGAACTCAATATCACCGGTCTGGCACTCTCAAATGCCTTAGTTGCCAACCCGGATTTACAGGCAGCCATCTCCTACAATCCAGCTGCTATGTCATTCCACGAAGGCAGCTCCATTGCCATCGGTACCTTGTTGGTGCTACCCGACCTGAGTGTGGATACCGGCTCGGGCAGTGTCGATAGCGATGCAAACGACACAGTCGCCATTCCTTCACTGACAGCCCATATGAAACTGACCCAGGCATGGTCGATCGGTATTTCAGTCAATGCACCCTTCGGTCTGGAGACGGAGTGGCCTGCCGGAACATTCGACAGTCAGTATCCACCAGGAACGACCATACCCACACAGAGCAAGTTGGAGATTGTTGCATTCTCCCCTAGCGTCGCCTACAAAGTGAATGAAAATACAAGCCTGTCTGCCGGTGTTGATTACTACTGGATGCGCGAAGTTATCTTCAACGGCGATATCAATGCGGGTGCTCCCGGCTCAAACCCTGAAGCCAACCTTGAAGGTGACGGCCGCGGTACAGGCTTCAACCTGGGACTGATGGTTGATCAAGGTGACTGGAGCTTCGGCGGCAGCTACCACTCGGAAGCTAATATTCCCATAGACGGCACTGTCGACCTCCCCGCCGGCGCCCTACCTTCATTCGTTTCGAATAATGTCCACGCAAAACTAAAGCTTCCCTGGCGCCTACAATTGGGAGTGCGAAATCAGACTACTGATAAACTCGCCATAGAATTCGATTTTAACCGTACCGGTTGGAGTTCGTTCGACAAGCTGATAGTCGACCAGGATCAATTTGGCACCAACATCGTCACCAGTTTGAACCAATGGGATGATGCTAATGCCTACCGCATCGGCATCAGCTACGATTTTACCCAATCGACTCAATTACGAGTAGGCTATACCTTCGACGAAACACCACAGGATGATACGTTCTACAGTCCGCGCATTCCGGATTCAGACCGTCAGCTCTTCAGCCTGGGCCTGGGTCATACCCTTAACAATGGCTGGACCATTGATGCAGGGTATATGTACGTAAAATTTGATGACAGGACTTTGGATATCGACCCAACTTTCGCTCACTCGGCGCCGAATGCCGGAGAAACGAATGGCACAAGCGCCGTCAATGGCGATTACGAATCCAGTGTCCACCTGTTTGGGATTGGCTTGACGAAAAAATTCATGTAACCAACAAGCAATCATTGAGACCAATAAGCCCCGAACAACTCGGGGCTTTTTTTAGCAAAAAAAAACGCCGCCCTTTTGGGGCGGCGCCGTGACTGCGTTTTACAACGGATTAGATGTAAAGGCAGATATCGCTTTGACCGGCAAACTCAAAGAAGCGCGCAGCGCCCGCATATTCAATGCCGTCAATGAATTCAGAGGTATTCATTTCAAACAGATCCACTGTCATCTGACAAGCGATCAATTTAACTTCCGCTTCCTGACATAACTCTCGCAGCTCAGCGAGATCGGCCACGCCCTTGGAAGCCATCTTTTTCTTCATCATGCCGGTCATCATGCCCTGCATACCTGGTAAGGCCAGGCCCAATACAGGAAACCATTTATCCATGCCCATTGGCATTGGCATACCTGGATTGCCTAAAGGCGTGACTTCCAGGTCAAGGTTCTTTTTCAGCAGTTGCAGGCCGTAGAAAGTGAAGAAAATTTCGGTATCATAACCAAGTGCTGCGGCTGTGGAGGCCAGAATAAAGGGAGGATACGCCCAATCGAGCGACCCTTTTGTGGCAATAATGGCTAACTTTTTTTCGTCTGACATCGTGTTGTCTCCAAAAAATTTCCAATCGGGCGGTCAATCAGGCCTTCTTGATCAGAAATTCGAATTTGCCGCCGACTTCTTTGGACTCCATCAGCTCATTTCCGGTCTGATTGGCAAAGGCTTCGAAATCCTTCACAGAACCAGGGTCGGTAGCGATGATGTGCAGCACTTTACCGGATTCCATACCATTCAGGGTTTTCTTTGCACGCAGAATCGGCAGGGGACAATTGAGCCCACTTGCGTCCAGTTCTTGATCAAAATCTGCCATGGTATGACCTCCAGCTATTAATCTAATGGTTTTGTATGTCGTAAAAAAACAGACGGACCTTTATATGTCATGCGTCATTCAAACGCAAGTTGAACAGATGTCCGAATGCCACTGATATCAGCGCTACCCTTACTGATAGCCACTGGGTAAGTAACTAACTTGCTAACCTGGCAGCCAGTTGAAAACCTGACCTTGCCCAACCCAGAATACCGCCACGCAAGTTGATAGCATTCTGGAAACCCTGCTGTGCCAGATAAGCGCATGCATGGTAGGAGCGAGCACCACTGTGACAGTAGAGAATGACCTCTTTATCTTTTGGCAACTCACTGATACGTAAAGGAATGAGGTGCATAGGCATATGCTCGGCATCAGGCAGTACACCTTGTGCGAGTTCGCCTGCACTACGAATGTCGAGCAGTAGGAATTCATCCCCTTCAGCAATACGGGTCTGAAGATCGTTTGCATCGATTTCCTTAATCATCACGAATTGTGTCGCCTTCAAATAAAATATAGGTTAATTAGTATATTAATGTGTTTAAATATTGCAAGTTTGATTACCTTGCATGCCCTTAGGTTTATTAGGGTGATTGAGTCATGGTAGAGTCTGACAGAACAGCTGAAAAACCGATTAGCAACAAATTATCTGGTTGATTTTATGGATTATTTTCCCATTTTTCTTGACCTCAAAAATAAATCCTGCCTGGTTGTTGGCGGTGGTGCAATTGCCGAACGTAAAATTGCCCTGCTACTCAAATCAGGGGCTGATGTAATCCTGGTCTCTCCGGATCTGAGCCATGATCTCACCACCTGGCGCGATATGGGCCGACTCACCCACCTGCCAAGAGTGTTCCAGGATGGGGATCTTACCGGACACCATTTGGCCATTGCGGCCACCAATAATGCTGCCGTCAACCGCCGCGTTGCCGAGATTGCTGACGAAATGCACATCCCTGTCAATGTGGTCGACCAACCGGCCCTATGCAGCTTCATTGTCCCCTCTATCATTGATCGTTCACCGGTTGTGGCGGCCATCTCAACCGGTGGTGCATCTCCTGTGCTCGCTCGCCTGATCCGTTCTCGCCTCGAATCGTTAATTCCGGCCGGTTACGGCCGCTTGGCCAATTTGTGTAATCGATTTCGTCAACGTGTGAAAGATACCTTTGCCGAGCCTGCAGACAGACGAATTTTCTGGGACCGTGTGCTACAGGGCGGCGTTGCCGAGCGGGTCTTTTCCGGTCATGACAAGGAAGCCGATCAGTTAATGGAGAAGGCCCTGACCACGACCGGCTCAAGCGATGAGATGGGAGAGGTCTATCTGGTGGGTGCGGGTCCTGGTGATCCCGATCTGCTTACGTTTCGCGCCTTACGATTGATGCAACAAGCCGACGTGGTTGTCTATGACCGTCTGGTGGCTAAGGCTATTCTGGACATGACGCGCCACAATGCCGAGCATATCTATGTCGGTAAGGAACGTGACAAACACGCCATGCGCCAGGAGGAGATCAATCAACTGTTGGCCAAGCTTGCAAAACAGGGAAAACGGGTGCTTCGTTTGAAGGGTGGAGACCCCTTCATCTTCGGTCGGGGTGGAGAAGAGATCGATACCCTCGCCGCGGAGGGTGTCCCCTTCCAGGTGATCCCGGGGATTACTGCAGCGGCTGGATGCGCCTCCTATTCTGGCATTCCATTGACTCACAGAGACTACGCTCAAGCGGTCACGTTCGTTACCGGCCATCTCAAAGACGGTACCATGAACCTCAACTGGGATATGTTGGCCCAACCCAATCAAACCACTGTCTTCTATATGGGTCTGGTCGGTTTGCCTGTCATTTGCAGAGAATTACAAAACCATGGTGTACCAGATGATATGCCCATTGCATTGATTCAGCAGGGTACAACCCACAAGCAACGGGTATTTACCGGAACATTGGGGAATATTCTTGGCATCGTTGAAAAGGAACGCCCTAAACCACCCACACTGATCATTGTCGGACGCGTGGTCGAACTACAGGAGAAGCTTGCCTGGTTTGAAGCCCCTCCCCACTCGGAGCAGGGTGCCACTTCACCCGTCGACTATTAAGTCATTATCGGCTTTGCTACCCAGGTTATCCTCGGGAACAGAGGTTTTGCTCAACCGCTATCACTGCAGCTTCTACCCTCGAGTGAACCTCCAGTTTGCGTAGGATCGCCTTGACATGCAATTTCACCGTACCATCCGAGATACCTAGATTCCGTGCGATAACCTTATTGCTTTGTCCATCCGCCAGATGACAGAGGATCTCACGTTCACGGGGAGTGAGTTCATCGAGCGACGATGTGGGTGGCGTGCTGGTGTGGCTTTCACCTTGTACCGCTTTAGCCAGAATCCCGGTCAACTCATTTGCAACCACGGTTTGTCCCTGCTTGATCTGCTGTAAGGCATCAATCAGTTCGTCCGGTTCCATATCCTTGAGCAGATATCCCTGGGCGCCGTTTTGTAACGCTTCGATGACATCCGACTCTTCACGACTGGTGGTCAACATGCTGATCGGCATCTCCGGGTAGTGTTTTCGCAATACGCTCAACACTTCAGTACCCGTCATGTCCGGCATGCGCATATCCAGGAGCACCACATCGGGTCTCTCCTGTGCAACAGTCTCTATACCCTTCAGACAGTCGCCGATGGCGATCACGTCAATCCCGCGTCGTTCCAGCAGCTCTTGAAGACCGATACGAAACAGGGCGTGATCATCAATCAGTAGTACCCGCATCTTATTTCACCTCTGTCCATTGCGAATCACCAACTCAACCCGGGTACCTTCTCCGGGTTCGCTCTCGATTGACAACTCACCACCAACCCGTCTGGCACGCTCCTCCATAATCGATAATCCAATATGTTCACCAGGGTTACCCTGAGGAGCGGCACCTTCGAAACCCACCCCATCATCTTCTACCAGAATGAGATAATTACCTGGACTGCGGCAACGTAACAAGACTCTGATTGTGTGGGCTTTGGCATGCTTGCGGATGTTTGCCAGGCACTCCTGCACAATACGCAATGCCTGCATCTCCTGGCTGGTCTCCAGATCGGTCTTAAGACAATCGGGTTGAAAAAAGGCTGGAATACCGGTCTCCTGATTAAATCGTTCTACCAGCTTGCCAAGTGCCGGTACCAGACCACGTTGATCGAGTGGCGCACGGAAGCTGTTGATCAGTTCTCGCAATTCGTCGTGCGCTTCGTCCACACCATTATGGATTCGCTGTGCTTCCTGTTGCGCCCTTTCAGACGACTGATTATTCTGCAGGGTCTCTTCCAACATACGCACCTGAAATCTCAAACTGGCTAATGTCTGTGCCAGCGAGTCATGGAGTTCATGGGCAAGAGAGGTCCGTTCCTCAACGATCGATAGCCGCCGTGCTTCAGAATCAGAGCGTTGCTTGGCCACTGCCATACCCAAATGACTGCCAATGGTATTCAGTATATCGAGGACATCTTCCCGACCATCATAGATACCTGGCTTATCGACATACAGATGGTAAAAACCGAGTACGTCGCCGTGATACCACATGGGTACAGAGACCCGCTCAACCTCATCCGCACCGTACATGTGCCGATCATTCCTGTGTGAGCAAATCTTAGCATCCTGGGCACAGAGTATATCACCCGGAGAGAGGGCGATACCGCATTGGCAGAGTTTAATCGGCAGCATCTCTTGTTCGTTGTAGAGTCGTCCTTCCAGATCGATACAGCCTACCTGACGCACCTTATCATCAGGCAACACCAGATGGACGGTTGCAGACCGGGCACTGACCATGCGCTTGAAGACACCCATATATTGCAACAACAGCTGATCGAGATTTTCGGACTGATTAATACCCGCCGCAACATCATAGAGCACCTGCAAGGAAGTCGTTTTTTGCGCCAACCGCAAAGTCTGGCGGGCCACCCGAACCTCCATATCATCATATATATCGGTCAACTCCTCACTCAGACTATCGATATCCCGGGCCATACCACTCAAAACACCTGTCTGTTCACTCCCTTTGGTGGCAACCGGCTCACCCTCACAGACCTGGTTGACTGTCTGCTCCAGGGAGGCCAGCGGGCGTAACAGTTGGCTACGTAAGCGGTTCAATACCAGTATCAGCGAAAAGAGTGCCAGGGAGACACTCACCAATAGCACAATTTGCAGCGGAGAGTGCCCGGCCTGATGAGAGAACAACCATAAAAAAACCATCAGACTAGCCAGAATACTCCCACCCAGAATCAATATTGGAAGCAGTAGATTGGCGCTGAAAAGAATACGTAGACTGGGCCAGTGCTTTGAATCGATCATACCCTCGATCCAGGCCAGTCTGTGTTGTGAGCGATTGAGATCTTCCCCACTTCTGGAGATCTCGTTCATCGGCAGCTGTTTATCTTCGCCTTGCATATGCGAACTCTACCACGAACCCCAAAACCAGGTCAGTTTGGTGCCCCCGTATCTCGCATCACTTCTTGTAATCGATTCACTCGCCAGGCAAAGAGTGCCTTACCCAAAGCCGCTCCTTTCAATTCAGATTCCATCAATGATTCAGGCACTTTTTCTTTCACTATCTCAACAGCTGTTTCGAGAACAGGCAATAGCACACTCAATGTCTGTGGCCACAGCCCATTCGCAGCAACGAGAAAACGTTGATAGCGCCTGGGTTGTTGCTGTGGTTTCAGCCTGACCACAAATCGCAGCAATGTTTCAGCCTGGTACGCATCATCTGTTGGTTGACTGAAGTCCAACAGATCACTCAACAGCAGACGTCCAGCCTTGTCCAATCGCAAATTGTCCATCCACTCTTCTTGATTTGAAACCTTTTGGACAGCAGCAAACAAGGCCACGCCACATCGAACCACAGGGTCATCTGTCTCCTCGACGACCCGTTTGAGTGGCATCATGACCTGGGCCTGTTTCGATTTTTCATGACGTGTGACACTCATCTCAGTGGCCACATCGGGGAGCAGCCTCTGCAATGCGCCACAGCTATGCAGTACTTCAAAAAAACGCCAGGGTTGAGGTTCTGAAAACGACCGATTCATCTCCCGCCAGATACGTTCAGGCTTTAGACTCATCAGGTCTGATGAGGCCGACATTTTTTTCATCAATGCATGGGTTTCATGGGCCACCCTGAATCCCCACCGACTCAGCTTGGCAGCGAAACGTGCGATGCGCAGGAGACGTACCGGATCCTCAGTAAATGCAGTCGTGATATGACGAAGCAATCCGTTATCCAGGTCTTCACGACCACCACAGATATCAATCAGATGGCCCATTTCATCCATGGCCATAGCGTTGATCGTTAGATCACGTCGTAGTAGATCCCGTTCCAAGCTGATCTCCGGACCGTATTCAACTTGAAAACCCTTATAACCCGCACCCATCTTCACCTCGGTACGAGCCAGGGCATACTCTTCATCGGTTTCGGGATGAAGAAATACCGGAAAATCACTATCGGCTCTACGATAATTCGCTGCAAGCATCTCCTCCGGAGTAGCACCGACCACCACCCAATCACGTTCAACCACAGGCAAATCGAGGAGCTGATCCCGTACCGCACCACCGACCAAATAGACCTTCATTGAAACCACCGGGCAGAGTGCTGTTGTATATCCGCTCGCATTGCTTTTAGAAAGCTGATCATCACGCTTTCAGATCCGTCAAGGGAATCGCTTCCAATACCTGTTTCTCTTTCTGCTGCAGTTGCCACATCTGATGATAGAGTCCATTCTGCATCAGCAATTGCTGGTGGGTACCCTGTTCCACGATCCTGCCCCTTTCCATAACCAGGATACGGTCAGCATCCACCACTGTGGAAAGACGATGCGCAATCACCAGTGTGGTGTGGTGCTTAGCGACTTCCCTCAGGGTCTCCTGGATCGCCTGTTCAGTCTTACTATCGAGGGAGGAAGTGGCTTCATCGAAAATTAAAATTCGCGGTCCTTTGAGCATTGCCCTGGCGATCGCGACGCGTTGTTTCTCTCCTCCTGAAAGTTTCAATCCACGTTCACCCACTACGGTCTGATATCCATCCGGCAGCTGCTCTATGAAATCCGCTATATGTGCTATACGCGCTGCCTCTTCAATCTCCTCGCGTTTGGCATCTGGTCGTCCATAGGCCAGATTATAGAGAATTGTATCGTTGAACAGCACGGTATCCTGTGGCACGATGCCGATTGCTGAGCGCAGGCTTTGTCGGGTGAGTTGACGAATATCCTGGGCATCAACAGTAATGCGGCCACCCGTAATATCATAAAAACGGAACAGTAGACGCGACAAGGTAGACTTACCCGCACCGCTGTGACCGACCACAGCCACCTTCTCACCTGCGCGGATAACAAAATCAACCTGAGACAGAATTTGTCTCTCCACCTGATAGGAGAAATCAACCTGCTCAAAGCGTACTTCCCCCCCATCCAACTGCAGGTTAGTTGCATCGGCCGCATCAGATATCTCTGGTTGCTTCTCCAATAGCTTGAAGATGAGATCCATATCGGCAAGTGAGTATTTGATTTGTCGGTAGACCATGCCAAGAAAGTTGAGCGGAATAAAGAGCTGCAGCATAAAAGCGTTGACCAGCACCAGATCGCCAATTGACATGCTTCCTGTTACCACCCCATTGGCGGCAAAAATCATAACCAGGGTGACACCGATAGCAATAATTCCCCCCTGACCAAAGTTGAGCAGTGACATTGAGGTTTGGCTCTTTACCGCATTATCCTCCCAGCGGGAGAGCGTCTCATCGAAACGCTTCAACTCCAACGGTTCGTTACCGAAATATTTCACTGTCTCGTAGTTGATCAGGCTGTCAAAGGCTTGACTGTTGGCCTGTGAGTCGAGGCGATTCATGGTGTGACGGTACTCCATTCGCCACTCAGTGACAGCCAGGGTAAAACCCACATAGACTGCCACGCTACCAAAGGTGACGAGGGTAAAAATGATCTCGTACTGGGTCAGTAAAACTGCCGCAACCAAACTGAACTCAACCACCATCGGTATGATACTGAACACCATGTAGTTAAGAATGGTACTGACTGAGCGGGTACCTCGCTCCAGGTCACGGCTGATAGCACCTGTCTGGCGCTCCAGATGAAAACGTAGTGAGAGCTCATGCAGATGGGCAAGCACACGGCTAGAGAGGTTACGCATAGCGCGATAGCGCACCCTGGCAAAGATTGCATCACGCAATTCGTTGAACAGTGAGCTACTGAGGCGCAGGGCTCCGTATACCAGTAACAGAAACAGGGGCAGCACAAGTAATGTCTCGTCCCCGTTCTCCAGGCCATCGACAATCTCTTTCAGCACCAGTGGTATGCCTACATTGGCAAACTTGGCAAGTACCAGGCAACCTAACGCAAAAAGGGCACGCCCCCGATATTCCCACAGAAAGGGCAGCATGTTGCGCAGATTGTGGTAGTCGCGTCGGTCTTTGTGGACCTGGGGTTGCGATCGGCTATTATGGACCATGCTAATATTGGGTAGATTGTGGACGGGAAGCGGGAATTTTATCGGAATTCAGCCTAGCGTGCTTACGCACTATATCTGAATCATATAAAATCCAAGCCAACCAAACTGGTCGGGGATCGGTAGACCTACCAACCTCTTCCTTAGTCATTTCTTCGCAGCGAGTGGTTATGAGCAAAGATTGCAGCTACAACGAACTCTACCCCCTACAAGTACTTGATGACAGTATGGAACCTGAATTCCCCGCGAAATGCGTGGTTGTCATCGAACCCTCGGATGTCTGTGCGACAGGTGCGTTCGTGGTAGCCGAGGCACAGGGTGAACGTTGGTTTCGCCAATACATCTCGGAAGGGGATTCCGCGAAACGACTGGTGGCCTTGAATACCGATTATCCCGACATCAAGCTCAATGAAGGCGAGTACAGGATTATCGGTGTTATTGTGCAGCGCAATGTGGGACGAAAAATAAAACACTACCACCCCTATATACCCGGCGGCATACCTCCTAAACCTATTGAACTTAATTGAGTTGTAGCCATTGTGTTGAAAATAGGGCCATTCCACAGCTTGTTTCCCTGGGTATTAGTTCTCCTATTGATAGCTTGTTCCCCGACATCAACCAGCGAAAAAAACAGTAAAAAAAAACCTGCCCCGAAATCCCACCTGGTCGCTGTTGAGGTAGTCGAGCCGCGTGCGTTGGGCCTAAACCACGAACGTAGTGGTACGTTAAAGGCACGCCAGACGGTACGCATCTTCAATCAGGAGGAGGGTCGAATAACCGAACTCCCCTTTTTTGAAGGTGACCGGGTAGAACGGGGCGATCCCATTGCCCGCCTGGAAGATGATCTGCTCAAAACAGAATTGGAAAAAGCCATCGCAACTGCCCGGCAGATGCGTATAAACCTTAAACGACAGGAGGGGTTAGCACAGCGAAAAGCTGTCTCCGAGGACGAACTTGCCCGGGCCCGAACCGACCTTAGTGTGGCGGAAGCGGAACAAAGCATGCTTCAGACCCGCCTGAACTACACACGCATCTACGCACCTTTCACCGGCCTGGTGAGTGCTCGTCTGGTTGAACCAGGCGATGTAGTGCCTCGTCATACGCACCTGATGACGCTCATCAACCCTGATACACTGATCACAAGAATCCTGGTATCCGACCTGTTACTGCCACAGCTCAAACTTAATGATCCCGTATCTGTCCGTATAGATGGTCTTGGTGACCAGCAATTCCCCGGCATGATTGAACGTATTCATCCGGTACTCGATGAGAAAACCCGCATGGGAACCGTTGAAGTGGCGCTCCGTCCTATACCGCAGGGAGCCAGATCCGGGCAGCTTTGCCGGGTTACACTCAAGACCGCCAACCTGGACCGGATCACCATTCCGTTCAATGCTCTTCAACGAGATAACAAGGGTGAATTCATCTACCAGCTTGACGACCAGCAGTTGGCACAAAGACAGTCCGTGAAAAGCGGACTGCGGATTACCGATAGAATAGAGATCCTGGAGGGGCTGGGAATAGGCGATCGGGTCATCACAAAAGGGTTCCTCGAATTGCAGCCAGGCATGAAGGTTGAACCGGTTAACTGATGCAATCTGTGTTTTTCCGACTATTCTCATAAGTGTACTCGGTTCAAAACTGTTATGCGGCATACAACCGCGTCGGGTCTTTAAAGTGAGGAAATCATGAATATCGATCTTGCTGATGTAACGCTACATGTGGATGAAACGCTGGATACTGACGGGCTAGCACAACTGGAAGAGGCTTTCCGTAGTCGGGATGGGGTAGTCTCGGTACATGTGGACCAAAAGCGTCCTCACCTATTTGTACTAGAATACAATCCTAAGCGTGTCAACAGCCAGGATCTGTTATCGATCACCCACTTTCAAGGTCTTCATGCCGAGCTGATCGGCCTTTGATGCACCACTAGAAATGACCACTATCATTACGACTGTTTGGTGGTTCAACAACCGAGTTGGCGGCGTTTACTGATATTGACCAACTGGGTTATGAGCCCGTTACTGACCCGCACGCGAGTCACCCGACATTCGGGGCTGCATGAACTGTTCGGATCAAGATGCTAGTTTCATTGTCAATGTAGTACAGAACTCTACTTCCTAATAGCCCCTGGCTTTTTATAACAGGCCATCCTGTGTTTGCTCACAGTATACGTTATCGAAACTTGCTGCAGGCGTGCTACAGCTCTGTCTATCCATAGCATGACTGTAAACTATCACACATAGACCGGGTGCAACTGAATACAGCATTAACCGACCCTAATACTCATCCCTTTTTTAATGGGTTACAGGATTTCGACCCACGCCAGAATAACGTATATTCTAAGGCTGTAATTACTGTATGCAGTAATTACGTGTAATATTGCACCCCCATTTTTCAGCAGGCGACATCCAAAGATGTGCCGAAGATAGCGACCACTTCGGAGTTTAGGTATGCAAAGAGTGACCATTGTAGGCAGCGGATTCGCTGCGTTGACTGCTATAAAGACCCTGAGGTCAAAGGATAAGTCGATTGAGATCACAGTGGTCAGCCCAAAGGCCGAGTTCCACTATCTGCCCGGCTCAATCTGGATTCCATCGGGTATCCGCGAACCCGAAGATCTCATCATTGACCTGCAAGCATTCTTTAAGCGAATGCAAGTCAAACATGTTGCCGCTGAAGCTACCGGCCTCAGTAGCGATGGCCGGCTGTTGAAAACCAGTCATGGTGATATTGAAAACGATGGTTTGATTATCGCTTCCGGAGGTCGCTTTATTAAGCGATTATCGGGCATCGAGCATGCCATTACCCCCTGCGAGGGTATTGCTGCCACAATGAAGATTCGTGAACGTCTCAAGGCATTGGATAGCGGCACTATCGCGATTGGCTTTGCCAGCAATCCCAAGGAACCAAGTGCCATGCGTGGTGGGCCGATGTTCGAATTCCTGTTTGGTATCGATCGTCAGTTGAGACTTGAGAAGCGTCGCGAGAAATTCAAACTGATATTCTTCACACCTGCAGCAAAACCTGGACAGCGACTCGGCCCTAAAGCGGTCTCGGGTTTGGTCAGTGAGATGGAAAAGCGTGATATCGAAACCCATCTTGGACACAAAATGGTGGAATTCACCCACACCAGTGTTGTCACTGAAGGTGGTGCGTTCGATGCAGACCTGATCCTGTTCATGCCAGGCATGACCGGTAACAAATGGTTCGACAATACCAAATTGCCACGCTCACCAGGTGGACTGATCAAAGCGGATGCTCAGTGCAGAATCGAGGGTATGGATCATACCTATGTGGCGGGAGACTCAGGTAGTTTTCCAGGCCCTGAGTGGATGCCCAAACAGGCCCATATGGCAGACTTGCAGGCAGTTGCAGCAGTAAATAACCTGCTTGCTGAGTTCAAGGGTGAAATACCCAAAGAGACCTTCAAAGTGGAACTGGTCTGCATCGTTGATAGCCAAACCAGCGGGATGCTTGTGGCAAGAACCATGAAAAGGAACATCGTCATGCCCAATATGGCCCTCTTTCACTGGCTGAAGAGATTTTTTGAATGGTGGTATCTTCGCCAGTATCGCTGACAAATCAGCCACTGATGCGGGCTTCTCGACTCGGGTGATCTCATCCAGGTCGGGGGGATTTTACAGGACAGCGGTGATTCCATGTATACTTTCACTGCCGTACTGCAATCCACCCCTATGTGAATGGACTGTTTCCTAGGACCTGTTAACACTGATCAATATTGCCAGAAACTGACAGATGGAGAATTGAGTGACGCAGGATCTCAAAACCACTGTTCCCGATCTGCAACTGAAAGAACTTTTACTGCATGAAGAGAGAAAGAGTGAACGGTATGCCAACTATGTGAGGCTGCTGCTTACATTCCTCTATTTTGCGGTTGGCTTCGGTATTCGCAATGAGTTACCGGAACACTCCTTCAACGCCATCATCATCGCCTCACTGATCAATCTCTGCTATGGCATTTTTGTCTATTTCAAGCTCAAAGACCTAAATCCACCCAGTTGGATCAAATATCCTTCAGTCAGTATCGATATTATCTTGCTCTCTATCGTTATCTACAGTTTTGGTACTTTTCGAACTTTCAAGACCGAAGCCTTTCTTCTCTACTACCTGTGGATAGGACTATCAACACTACGTTTTTCACCACGCCTGACCCTGGCCACCGGCCTGCTCAGTATTAGCGCTTACCTGTTAATCATTGTTATTGCCTTGAATACCAACACGATCACTCTCGGCTCCATTACTGAGGAGTTCATCTCAGACCGTGTCAGTACTATCAATATCATATTGAGAATTGTGTTTCTGTCAGCTTTCATCGCCCTGGCAGTCTATATTGCCAAGGTGTTCAGATTGATTGCTTCGAGGGCTCTGACAAAACAGATCCTGCAGGCACAAAACACTGAACTGAATATCACCCTGGACAAATTACGGGCAACGCAAAAACAGCTAGCCAATAAAAACCGTGAGCTGGCCACACTCTCAGAGATCGATGCTCTCACACAACTCTACAACCGTCGAAAGATTGATCAGATTATGGATGAGTCCCTTGCTGAGACGAGCCACCATCCATCACCACTTGCCATGATCCTGCTCGATATCGATCTTTTTAAAGAATACAACGACCATTACGGCCATCAGGCTGGAGATGAGGTGATCCGGACTGTGGCTGGCGTACTGACAGTATCGGCACGAGGCAATGACAGTATCGGTCGCTGGGGAGGTGAAGAGTTCATCATCATCTGTCGGGATACAGACACTCAAACAGCACTGAATATAGCTGAACGGTTACGACAAACCATCGAACAGACTCACTTTGCCGTCAATGAGCAGGTGACATGCAGTTTCGGAGTCACGAGTCATCTAGTAGGTGATAACGCCGATACGTTACTGAGAAGAGCAGATGAAGCGCTGTACCGCTCTAAACAGCAAGGCCGTAATCGCGTCAGCCACCTATAACGCCTGCTGCATATTTCATGCTTTAACGCAGATTCAATACTGGTTGTAACCCTGTCGAAAAGTGGAACCAGAGCGATATCCCGATCAACGACCAATCAACCGATAGACTGCAGGAATCAATAGCAATGTTACAAATGTGGAGAAAAGCAGTCCGGAGACCAGTGTCACCGCAAGTGGTTGCAACATTTCCGAACCCTCCCCCAAAGCTAATGCCAATGGCATCATTCCTGCCACTGTCGTTAGCGTTGTCATCAGGATAGGGCGCAAGCGAAGTCTAGCAGCTTCAACAATTGCTTCGCTGATGCCGAGTCCGGCATCACGTTTCAAGCCGATATATTCAACCAATACGATGGCGTTGTTCACAACGATACCCGCCAACATGATGAGACCTAACCAGACAGGCATGGAGAGCGGCAGGCCTGTCCAGCTCAACCCCAAAGCCACACCAATCAAGCCAAAGGGCACACTGAACATGATGACCAGAGGATTCCGTAATGACTCATATTGGACAGCCATAACCACCAACACCAGAAACAGTGCCAACCCCAGCAACAATACCCCTGTTTCCTGCCCCTTTTGCATGGCTTCTGCACTGCCACCTTCATAAAGTATGTAGCCAGGCGGTAAATGCATAGTGTCGATGATTTTAACCGCCTCCCTGACTGCCTGCTGCATAGATAGATCACTCCCGAGTGAAGCACTGACCTCGACAATCCGCTGTTGTTGATCATGCTTGATCGTTACCACAGATGGAACCAGTTCGGCCCGTGCCACTTCACCTAAACGCAGTGGTACAGGAGGCTCAGAGTTGCTAAAGATAATAATCGACTCTACATCTGCCGGAGTGGCAATATCCGTTCTCTGCAATCTCAGTCGTACATCAATACGACGATCACCCTCCAGATAGTCGGTAACCACCTCACCACTGAGTGCCAACTTCACCATTCTACCAAGCTCTTCTACACTGAGTCCGAAATTGGCGGCTCGCTCGCGATCTACTGTCAATGAGATCTCTTGAGTAACCTCATCACTGCTATTCTGGATATTACGCAGGCCCGGAATCTGGGAGAGTTTCTTTTTGACATCCTCAGCAAGCTGATTCAGAACAGCAAGATCCGGCCCCTTAATCCGCAAACTAAGATCATCGTCTCCACGATTAAAGCGAATACCTCTTATCCCCTGCACCCACATATGTACGACAACCCCTGGAAGTCTGGCTTGTTGAATCTCTTCCCTGACACGTTCCACCCAGGCACGACTGCTGATTCCACGATATTGCAGTGGCTTCAGAATGACTTTGATACTGGCCCGATTGGCCGACACATACTGAGAGCGGCCAAACACAAAGCCGCCGACCTGGGAAAACAGGGTTTGAGTCTCCGGTTGTCGCCTGACTATCTCCTCCAGGCGATTCACCAAAACATCCATACCCATCAGATTGATACCCTTATCAGCTTTCACCCTGATGGTGATTCTTCCCTCATCGATCTCCGGAATAAAAATCTGTTTCTCAGGTATCAGCTTAAAATAGGCGAGGAGCAGCATCAGTAGAAAAACCAATAGCAGCAGCCATGGCAGCTTAAGTAACGTCCCAACCAATCGTGAATAACCGAATTGCAAACGATTCATCAGGTGATCGATAGAGCTTCGCAACCGCCCTTCCCCTGTAGCAGTGAGCCTGCCTGCCAGAGCCGGCACCAATGTCAATGCAACCATCATTGAAGCGGCAATCGCGGCAGATATCGTAAAGATCAACTCGCGAAATAGCAGCCCGGTTAATCCACCTATGAACAGAAAAGGCAGAACCGCGGCGAGATTGGTTGATGTGGCTGCCACAATAGCGCTATTGACTTCGGCTGCTGCCCTGCTGGGTATTAAAGATGCCTTTTGCTGATCCTTTCGCTCCCGCTGGTGACGATAGATGTTCTCCAACATCACAATGGTACTGTCTACCAACATACCAACACCTAATGCCAAACCACCTAATGTCATGATATTCAGGGTCAAGCCAGCACCAGACATAAGAATGAAGGTCACTAGAATAGCTATGGGTATAGCACTCCCGATGATTAATGTTCGTCGTAAACTGCCCAGGAACAAGTAGACGACCAACATCGCCAAAACAGCACCGGCCAGGGCTGAATTAATTGCATTATCCAATGCGCGCCGCACAAAACGAGCCTGATCGTCAACCGGATTCACCTCAATATCATCGGGAATAATCGATTTCTTTTTTAGCTCATCCAGTCGTGCAAGGACACTGTCCACAACCTCGACTGTGTTCGCCGCCGGCTGCTTCTGTATCGAGAGTTTTATACCTGGCGACCCATTGAGTCGGATGCGCATACGCTCATCCTCTGCGCCATCCATTACTTGTGCTACTTCGGACAGTCGAATCAAGGCCGGTGCATCGTCACCCCCGACAATTCTCAGCGGTAGATTGAGAATCTCATCGACTGACGCAAAACGACCCGCAGTGCGCCCACTGATCTCTCCCTGCTCCATGATCAGTCGCCCACTGGCAGTTTCAACATTTGAAGATTTCAGGGCTTCTGTGAGATCAACCAAGTGCATGCCTAAGCCTGCCAGTCTCAGCTGATCCGCATGTATATTGATCTCCCGTACCAACCCTCCACCGACTTCTGCTGATGCAACACCCGGTAAGTTAAGAAACATATTGCTCAGTTCATAATCCACCCAGCTTCGTAGCGCAACTGAATCACGCAGCGAAGAACTGACAACAAATTCGGCGACAGGTTGTTGAGATGGATCGTGTTTGTAGATAATGGGCGGGTCGATGGTATCGGGAAGAAAGCGTTTCGCACGATCCAAACGAGCACTGGCATCCTGAAGTGACCTATCGATATCTGCGCCATAAGCAAAAGAGAGATCAACTTCACTACGCCCCTCACGGGTTCTTGATTCTATATGAATCGCATCCTCAGTAATTGAGAGCTGTTCTTCCAATTGACGGGTGACCTGATCCTCCATGATATTTGCCGGCACACCCGGATCCATCACTCTAATTCCAATATCCGGATAAATAACATTCGGTAACAGATCGACACCCAAACGACCAAGCGCCATTAAACCCAATACCATGACACCCAGAGTAATCATGACCACACCGATTGGATGGTGGATTGACCAGCTTGCCAAACCTCCGCCAATAGCCTTCTTCATTCAGATATCCGTACCATAGCTGATGGTCATAAATAGGTATTAAAGAACTGCCTGGCAGCCCGACCGTTCTTCGTACCTCCCCGGGTCATTGCAAATAATTTCGCAGCTTCGTGGAGGGCCTTGCGATCACCGTCATAATCTGCAAAATAACTGTCTACTATCTCCAGATATTCCTGCCAATTGACCGGGTAGAATGAGAGCCAGAGTCCGAAGCGATCGGACAGGGCCAGTTTCTCTTCAGTGGTATCACCTAAGTGAAGGTCATCCCCTACCAGTCTTGCTTCACGATTTTCACTCATCGTTTCAGGTAACAGATGACGACGGTTTGAGGTTGCGTAGATCAATACATTGGCAGGCGGTTCTTCAATAGAGCCATCTAACACACTCTTCAATGCGCGATAGGACGCTTCGCCGCTTTCAAAGGTCAGATCATCACAGAACACGATAAAACGTTGTGGTAATGCCCTGATATCATCCACAATCTCAGGCAGTTCAACCAGGTCATTTCTGTCGACCTGGATCAATCGCAGGCCCTCCACACTAAAAGCATTTAGAACAGCTTTGATGAGTGAGGATTTACCTGTCCCCCTGGAACCCCACAACAGGGCATTATTGGCCCCTGCCCCGTTGATGAAACGTGCTGTATTCCGAATAAGTTGCGCCTTCTGGTCATCAATACCGATCAACTGGTCGAGCTTGATTTGATCAACATTTTCTATTGCTCTCAGGTACCCCTTGCGTGGTCGCCATATGGCGGCAACTGTTTTACGCCAATCGATAGTCACGCTGCATACCCCCTCTAAATTTTTTCTCTATTGATCGGGTTAACGAGGCAAACAATATAAGCAAAGGACGTTAAGGTTTGTTTAAGTCAGTTTATCGCCTTCGCTCGCTTTGCGTTATAAACGAACTGTTTCTGGACGAACACCATCTATGCAATTTCTTCACCTTCAATAGATTCATGAGTCCGTGCTATCAAGCTATAGACAACCGGTACAACAAACAAGGTGAAAAGCGTTCCTATACTCATGCCGCCAACGATAACCCAGCCGATTTGCTGACGCCCCTCTGCACCCGCACCACTCGCCAGTGCAAGCGGTATGGCCCCCAGTACCATCGCCGCTGTAGTCATCAGAATCGGTCTAAGTCTTAGTGAGGCAGCCTCAATTACCGCCTCAATTTTCTCACTGCCACGTCGCTGGATCTGATTGGCGAACTCGACAATCAGGATACCGTGTTTGGTGATCAGCCCTACCAGGGTGATCATACCGATCTGGCTATAGATATTGAGTGTGCCACCCGTCAACGTGAGCGCCAGCAAAGCACCACCGATGGCCAAGGGAACGCTGATCAGGATTATAAACGGATCGATAAAGCTTTCGAACTGCGCTGCCAGCACCAGATAGATAAAACCAAGCGCCAGGATAAAAGCAAACATCATGGTATCGCCACTCTCTTTAAATTCCCGTGACTCACCTTTATATTGCAGCTGTATCTTACCCTCTGCCACTTCATCCACCTGCTGCTCCATGAAACTGATGGCTTCGCCCAGGCTGTAGCCAGGGGCCAGGTTGGCCGAGATAACCGCAGCTCGCAGTTTATCGAAATGATTTAACTCTTTGGGCGCTACCCGTTCCTCCATAGAAACCAGATTGGCCAGCTGAATCATCTCATCACCGCGACCACGTACATAGATATTGTTCAGATCATTGGGATCACGTCGGTCTTCATCCTCTATCTGGACAATCACATCGTACTGTTCGGCACCTCGTTTGAATCGAGTCACCTTCCGACCGCCCAACATGGTTTCCAGGGTTCTACCAATGGTATCGATACTCACATCTGTGGCAGCCGCTTTATCACGATTGACGTTAACCTTTAACTCAGGTTTATTGAGTTTCAAATCATTATCAAGGAACACAAGGGCCTGGTTCTCCCGGGCTCGAGCCATTACCTTCTGTACCAGGCCGTCCAGCTCCTTATAACTTCCAGTGGTTTGGATAACCACTTCCAGGTTTTTATTGATGGGACTTTGACCTAATGGCGGTGGATTGATCGCTACGCCCATCAGGCCGGTCACACCCCCATAAAGCTTGGGGGTCAGCTCACTGGTAATATCTTTTGCAGGACGATCCCTCTCCTCCCAGAACTTCATGTTGCTGAAGGCCAGCGTCTCGGTTACCACAGGAAAACCTACCACAGTAAAGGTCGTGTTTACCTCCGGTACCGTGGCAGTGATTGCCTCCATCTGACGTGAATAGTGATTGGTGTAATCAACGGTAGAACCCTGCGGCGCCATACCCCAGGTCATAAAGAAGCTCCTATCCTCGATGGGAGCCAACTCCTGTTGCAGGCCGGTATAAAGCAGGTAGCAACCTGCACCCACACCCAGCGCCAAGAACAGGATCAGCCAGCGCAGTTTAAGGGTTAATCCAAGCACCCCCTGGTAGCCACTGATCATTCCAGAAAGCACCCGTTCACCCACATCATAAAACCAATTATGCTGCTGTTGGTGCCGGAGCAGCCTCGACGACATCATGGTTGAAAGTGTCAAGGCTGTGAAACCTGAAACCAGCACTGCACCCGCAAGTGTCAAAGCAAACTCGGTAAACAGCTTACCGGTACGACCCAGGGAGAATGAGATCGGGGCAAATACTGCCACCAGGGTCAGCGTCATGGCGATAACCGCAAAGGCGATTTCACTGCTCCCCTTGATAGCCGCTTTGATCGGATGCAACCCTTTCTCGATATAGCGATGAATGTTCTCCAGTACCACAATGGCGTCATCAACCACCAAGCCTACCGCTAACACCATTGCCAGCAGCGTCAAGACATTGATGGAGTACCCTAAGGCGTACATCATGGCAAATACACCAATCAGAGAAACCGGGATTGTCACCATTGGGATCAGGGTTGCACGCACTGAGCGCAAGAAAAGAAAGATAACCAGTATAACCAGTGCTACCGCTTCGAAGATGGTGGTGAATACTCCCTCAATAGAGCGTTCTATGAAGATCGATGAATCATACGCGATGTCAATGGTCATACCATCCGGAATCGCTTCGATCAGTTTTGGCAACAGATCACTGATTCCCTGGGATATCTCCAAAGGATTGGCAACAGACTGTTTGACCACACCTAAGGCTACCGCTGTCTCACCTTTGTAACGGGTGACCACGCGCTCATCCTCCGGTCCCAGTTCAATACGTGCAACATCCCGCAGTCGCACCAGGTAGCCATCGATATCCCGCAGGATAATGTCGCCGAACTCCTGTGGTGTCCGCAAATCGGTCTGAGCCAAGACGGTGAACTCACGGTCCACACTTTCGATGCGACCGGATGGCACCTCGAGATTCTGTCCACGCAAGGCATTTTCCACATCCTGTGTCGTCAGATTGATGGCTGCCAGGCGCACAGGATCGAGCCAGATGCGCATTGCGTAGCGTCGTTCGCCAAAGATCTCAACACTGGCTACGCCATTGATGGTCTGCAGGCGATCACGTACGATCTGATCGGCCACTTCGGAGATCTCCAGCTTGTTATGGCGATCACTGGACATTGCCAACCAGATAATCGGCTGGGCATCGGCTTCCACTTTGGCGACCACCGGCTCCTCCACATCATCCGGCAGTGCGCCCCGTACCCGACCTACCCGATCGCGAACATCATTCGCCGCATTATCGGCATCCCGGTCAAGCTTAAAAGTGATGGTGATCTGACTGACTTCAGAACGGCTGATTGAGGTCATGAAGTCGATCCCCTCAATACCGGCCAAAGAGTCCTCCAGGGTACTGGTAACCTGACTCTCCATGATGCTGGCACTGGCACCTGGATAGGTGGTCTCAACTGTCACCACAGGCAGATCGATATTGGGATACTCCCGCACCGTGAGTCGGTCGTAAGAGATGACACCGACAAGTATCAGCAACAGATTCATCACCGTCGCCAAAACAGGTCGACGAATACTGGTATCGGTGATGACCATGCTTATTCCTTGACCGGCATGGGTGCTACATCCATGCCATCCTGCAGCTTCAGATGTCCGGCTGTAACAACCTCATCCTGTTCACTCAGACCCTTAACGATCTGTACCTGTCTACCCTGACGCTTACCGGTCCAAACCTCTGTCCAGACAACCTTGCCATCGACCAACTTGTAGACAAATTGCTGATCTCCCTGTGGCATCAGAGCGGCTTCAGGTACGAACAAGCTGTTTTCCTGGCGAGAAAGAATCAGCGTTACACGGGCAAACTGTCCTGCCAATAGTTTGTTGTTCCTATTCGGAATCTTGGCACGCACCAACAAACTACGACCATTCAGATCGATCTGTGGATCGATAGCATAGACTTCGCCATTGAAACCCTGACCTGGAAAGGCATCCAACACCACTTCGATCTCCTGCCCTGCCTGTACATCTGCCAAGGCAGTTTCAGGAAGACGAAAATCAACTTTTAGAAGACTCAGATCCAGCAATGTCACAATATCCTGTCCGGTCTTCAGATAATCGCCGACACTCACCAGACGCAGACCCAATAGCCCATCAAAGGGAGCCATGATACGGGTCTTCTCAAGTCGTGCTTTTGCCAGCGCCACCTCAGCTTGATTGACCTGAAGTTCTGAGGCGGATTGATCACGATCCTGTTCACTGCCATAGCCCTGTTTCTTCAGGGTTGTCGCCCGTTTGTAGTTTGAACGACCTAAAGCCAGGCGCGCTTCAGATTGTCTGAGTTCTGCCGCATAGATCGAATCATCGAGGGCAATCAGCAGTTCCCCCTGTTTGATTGCACCACCCTCAGAAAAGTTGATTTTAGTGATACGTCCCTCAATTTCAGGTCTGATCACAACCGACTCATTGGCGCGTAATGTCCCTACAGCCTGCACACTATCGACCAGGGTATCTCGAACAACCTTTGCAGTTTCAACCGGCAGTGAGAAGCCCTCTGCGGCTACTAATCTGCAAGACACTATCAGCAGGACCATGACCGATCCTTGTAACAACCTACTGAAGACTCTGTTCCAGAGAAGATACATTTGTTTTCCTAATATATGTATTATTGGCAAAATTCTATAACTATCTGGTCAGCCTATAATAAGGCATTTTCATCTCGTGCCTGACGCTTCAGTCCTGTTCAGCAACAACCACGCAGTTCCGACCTTTAGCTTTGGCTGCATAGAGGGCGTCATCAGCACGTTTCAGGCAGTAGGCAAGCGCCTCTCCGGATTGATATTGGGTAACACCAAAACTGGCTGTTACACTAATCTCATGATTTTCTTGGACCACAGAAGTGGCAGATAGCTCATCACACAATCGCTGTGCCAGCTTTACGGCTTCCGCAAGTTCTGTATCAAGCGACAGAATCAGGAATTCCTCCCCACCCCAACGACCCAGCTCATCCGATTCTCGAATACACCTTCGCATCTGCTCAACGCAATGCCTCAGCACCTGGTCACCCACATCGTGGCCATAGTTGTCATTGACCAGCTTGAAATGGTCGATGTCCAGGAGGATGGTGCAGAAGCTATTCGCTCCTCGTCCTGTTAGCGATACCACCTGTTCCAGACGAGTTGTCATCGCTCGTCGATTCAGGACACCTGTAAGGTAATCGATACGAGAGGTCTCCTCCAGCATACGTTCGACATGTTTGCGCTCAGCAATTTCCTGAAGTAACTTTTCATTGGTCTGTACCAGTTCAGCCGTACGCATCTCGATACGCCTTTCCATATCGCCATGCGCCTTGTGAAGTGCCAACTGATTGGCATCGATCTGCTGCTGTTTAATGCTCAAACGACTGGCCATCTGATCAAAGGAGAGCGATAACTGATCCAATTCATCACCACGAATATCGTGGTTAATGTCCTGCTCGATGGGCGCAATTGTAGCAAAGCGAGTCGCCAGATTAGTAATCCGTTTGGTAAGATGGAGAGATAATAACCGGCTGAAAATCATTGCCAGGATTACAGACAGGGAGAGCGAGAGTACACCGGCGAGTCGTATCTTTTCAAACTTACTCTGCACCTCATCAGCCCGCATATCGATCCCTACCAGATAGTCATCCTCACCACCATCAAGTGGCGAGTAACCTGATAGAAAATAGCCCCAACGGTCTTGTGTGATTTTTTCATCAACTGAGGGGCGAATGAATCCATCCATCAATGAGGCTATCTCATGACTGTACTCTTCCCCTGGCATAGCAGGATCCTGCATATCTGAATCGAGAACGAAAAAGACCTTATCGCCAACTTTCCGCATCACATAGATAAAGGCAATATCGGGATTGGCCTTAACAAATTCCCGCATCGCAAGGACATGCTCTTTATAGGCCGGTGACGCTCTGTCTGCTTCAACACGTATCTGATCAAGATTGAGTGTATCCAGCCCCTGACTGATGAGGGCTGCGCTGTTTCTAAGGCGTGACTGCAGTGCACGCATCAGATTCTCAGTGGCGCTTTGATAGAAATAAGTGCCAACGCTACCTGAAACCAGCACAATTGCAGCAAAATGGCTTAAAAACAGTTTTGTCTGGATGGTTAATCGCATAGCTGGCAAAGATTGTCTAAGAAAGAGGCCTCTGAAGTAAGAATAGGACAGGAAGGTGTCGATTCGTTCCTTTACAGGCTCAGATCACAACCTTTACAAACCGAAAAAGAAAGAAAACGCGATTGTGTTGCCTGCCTTGGCAAAGGTATAAAAAAATGGAAATGTGGGTTTCAGCGGGGATTTTCTACTATTTTGGCTTTGACAGCAAACCTACAGGCATGGATCCATGCTCAGATAGTTGTAACCAAGACGATATGATTATCGTCTTGGCATCTGCTAGGAAAATAACAACAGTCTCAGACCTTGAACTGCTTCACAGAGGCGTGTAATTCATGTGCAAGCTGCGATACAACCTGCCCTTGTTGGGAAGTCTGTTCCGCCCTGGCTGCAGTCTGTTCTGAAACTTGACTGATGGTATTGATCCCTTCATTGACATCAGAAGCAACCTTTCGCTGGTCACCTGTCGCATCCGTAATCTTGGAATTTATGGCTGATATTTCATCCACAGCCTGTGTGATCGATTCAAGCGACACACCGGCCTGCTTTGCCTGCTCTGCAGTCTCATGACCACGTGTTCGACCTGAGTGCATGGCATTGACAGCTTGTTCGGCCCCCGATTGCAAACGGGTAATGATAGCTTGAATCTCCTGGGTTGATTCCTGGGTACGTGTTGCGAGGGTTCTCACTTCATCAGCCACAACAGCAAAACCTCTACCCTGCTCACCTGCCCGTGCGGCTTCGATAGCTGCATTGAGCGCCAACAGATTGGTCTGCTCAGCGATACCTTTGATGACATCCAATACGCCACCGATATCTTCGCTGTCTTTTTGGAAACCATTGATAATACTGGCAGCAGTATCGATCTCCTCCGCCAGAGAAGTAATACTGCTGATGGTCTTACGCAGATCCTCACTACCCTTTACAGACTCTTTTTCAGCAGATTCCGTAGCCTGATCCGCTTCTGCAGCACTTTCTGCCACACCATCCACTGTGACGGATAGATTCTGCATGGCGTGTACAATCTCTTCCGTCTTCGTTTTTTGATGAAGCACACCAGAGCTGGATTGTTGGGTCATCTCAAGCATCTGAGAAGCTGCATTCGTCATTTTACCGGTTGAATCTTTGACATTTCCAACCAATGACTGCAATTTATCCATAAACACATTAAACCAGTGAGAGAGTTCGCCCAATTCATTACTTGCATCTTCATTGAGTCGCTTGGTTAAATCCCCCTCCCCTTCAGCAATATCTTTTATCCTCTCACGCATCAATGAGATCGGGCGATTGATGACCAAATAGGTATTGAATGAAGTAATAAAAACAAAAACAACTGATACGACAATAATGATCAGTAACAGCTGCATACTCTCTTCTGCTCTCTGTACCGATAAAGCAGAGTCTTGCTCGATAACAGCCGATGCCCCTGCTGCCTTGACAGATTTCTCCTTAAAAGTTTCTGCAAATGACTGTAATTCTTTTGTTACCTTTGCCTCACGCTCTCCCTCTACTGCGGCCTTCTCAAATTCACTGACAATACTACGAACACGGGGTAGGGATTCTTTCCTTAACTGCTCATAAATATCTTCAATTTCCAACATCAACGTAGTGGGATCTTCCTCCTCACTTTCAATCAAGGTATTGAGATTTTTAACCATCTTTTCAAATGCCGACTGAATCATACCCATGTCAGAGACATTGGTTTTAAGCATTTTAACGAGCTTCTGATTCATCTCTTCGCTGAGTTTGGAAGCTGATGAAGAAGCTTGCTTGGAACCTTGCTCAACCTCCTTAACGACAGAACGTATATCTGCGGCCTGTCCTGCTGCTTTTGAGAGATCATCCATAGTATGCCCCAGTTGAAAAAGGGCAAATAGTGTAGTGAATAGCATCAGGGCAATGAAAAATGCCATGCCCATAAACACCAATGTGCGAATTTTAAACCGTTCGAAAAAAAGACTAACGGTTGCAACATACCAGGATGAGACTGACATAATTAAGTCACCTCTATGCGAGACTGTGACAACTACTGTTCTAGTTGTTCATACATTTTGACTGCTTTATTCATCTCTTTAAGCAGTGGAAGATTTTGCTTCGACATTTGTACAAGGTCGTCTTTTGTAACGCCTTTTGCATCAATACTTGACGCCCTCTCTACGAGTGGCTTAAAACTCTTCCAAAGCTGTCCAACCACACCCAATTGAGTACGTATTGCCGCATCCTTTGTACCAGGGAGCTCCAGGTCTGTATCACCATCAAGCAATCCTTTCAGGGTACGGTCAAACAATGAGGCGGTACTACGAAGATTTGATTTATTATTGTCTGCTTGATGGTCCAGTGCGACAAGCGACATCTCTTTTGACATCTTCTGAGTCAGCATGCGTTGCTTTCCAGCCAAATTAATCACAACACCAGCACTTTTACCGGTTGCCTTCTTGGCCTCTTTCTCATACAGGCGAACCGCTGTATTCATATTCTTAAGCAATGGAAGATTGAGTTCCGCTACTTTTGCAATATCAACATCGCCTCCGGAAATCACCGGTGACACTAAGCCATGAAATTCATCCCACAGCTTTGAAACCTTGGCTAA
Source organism: Candidatus Thiodiazotropha sp. (ex Codakia rugifera) (assembly GCA_025656675.1). Classification (GTDB taxonomy): domain Bacteria; phylum Pseudomonadota; class Gammaproteobacteria; order Chromatiales; family Chromatiaceae; genus Thiodiazotropha. The sequence goes on along the minus strand of JAHXHN010000008.1, from coordinate 29,798 downwards.
CTGCTTCAGAAGGAGTTTACCTTCTGTTGCAGGCAAACCCATCTCGGCATTGCCATCACGTAATCCCTTCAATGTTGAATCGAACAGCTTGGCTGTTTTTTCCAGGCTCGCTCTGTTACCTGCAGCATCAACATTATTTGCGATTAACAGCATCTCTTTCGACATCTTCTGAGTCAGCATCCTCTGCCGCCCAGAAAGATTAATCACAACGGCGTACTCACTGGCAGTAACAGCCAGCACATCGCCCGTAATAATAAGCATTATCATCAACAATGATGAAAGGATGTTGAAATTTCTCATGACCTAACCCCTTGGAACTGTTTAAGAATGCGGCTCTCCTTCTTATGCACTCATCGTCACAATGACACCGAAACTTTATTGAATAATAACTACTAAAAAAATAAGTCAATAAAGCAAGGCTATGTAACCAGCCAGCAGTTCACATGATGTGAGTCACTGAGTTGGGTCTCATGGGGGTATTCGGTTGCACAGTTTTTCTTGGCGACAGGACAGCGAGGATGAAAATGACAACCACTCGGCGGATTGGCTGGCGAGGGCATATCCCCATCCAATTGAATGACACTGCTTTGGTGGTTCGGGTCGGGGACAGGTACAGCAGAGAGTAGCGCTTGGGTGTAGGGGTGCGTGGGATTTTCCAGAACCTCATTCACATTGCCCTTCTCAACAATCCGACCAAGATACATGACGGCTACCTGGTCGGCCAAATAGGAGACCACCGAGATATTATGGGTGATAAAAAGGTAGGAGAGGTCGAGTTCGTTTTGCAGCTGTTTCAAAAGGTTGAGTATTTGCGCTTGCACAGAGACATCCAATGCACTGGTAGGCTCATCGCAGACTATCAGACGAGGCTCGACTGCCAATGCCCGCGCTACACAGATACGTTGACGCTGACCACCTGAGAATTCATGGGGATAACGTTTTGCGGCATCGGCCGACAGTCCCACCTGTTTGAGCAGTTCACTCACCCGATTCTCTCGCTGCTCGCGGTTATACATCCTTTGTGCCTGCATACCCTCTGCAATGATGTTGCCTACCAACATACGAGGGTTCATGGAAGACATAGGATCCTGAAAGACGATCTGCATATCGGCCCTTCGGCGACGCAAAGCCTTTCCCTTGAGTAGAGTGAGTTCATCTTCTTCGAGTTGCACCCTGCCATCAGTAGGTCGTATCAGCTGCAGAATTCCCTTACCCACAGTGGTTTTTCCACAACCCGACTCGCCTACCAAAGCCATAGTAGTGCCTTTGGGTATAGATAAATCAATACCGTCAACAGCACGCACGTGGCCCACAACCCGCTTAAAGATGCCTTTTTGAATTGGAAAATGAACCTTTAAATCCTGCACGTTCAAGAGATTTTTTTGGGTCAATCGACGTGGCGAATGCAGCGCTGTATCCTGCTTTTTTTTCTGACCTGGCAGCATGGCATCGTAAGCATAAAGCAGGCAACGTACACCGGTCTGCTCATCCAATTGACGCCACTTAGGGATTTCACGATGACAACGGTCACTACTCACATCGCATCGTTCGGTAAATCGACAACCCTTAAAATAACTGTCCAGTGAAGGCACCGAGCCCTCAATAACAGCTAATTTCTCATCACGCTTCCGACTATCCGGCAGTGAATCAAATAGCTTCCTGCTATAGGGGTGATTAGGACCCTGAAAAAAACCGTCTACCTCAGCTGTCTCAACAATCTGACCTGCATACATCACCGCCAGACGATCTGCCGTTTCCGCCACGACACCAAGATCGTGAGTAATCAACAGGATGGCCATATCGGTCTCCTGCTGTAATCCTTTTAATAGCTTCAGTACCTGTGCCTGAATAGTCACATCCAGTGCTGTGGTCGGTTCATCTGCAATTAATAATTTAGGGCGACCAGCCAATGCCATGGCAATCATTACACGCTGTTTCATGCCACCAGAGAGTTGGTGAGGATACTCCCTTGCGCGTCTTGCCGGATCAGGTATACCCACTGCATCCAGTAACGCCACGACCCGATCATCAACACTCCCTCTTAACTGTCTGTCATGCAGGCGGACAGATTCGCCAATCTGTTCACCTACCCTGAGCACCGGATTCAGGGATGTCATCGGCTCTTGAAAAATCATACCCATACTGCCGCCACGAACACCACGCATTTCCCTTTCGGAGAGGCTCAGCAGATTGATCCCGGCAAACTCCACGCGACCCTTAACAACACGTCCTGATGGAGGCAAAAGGCGCATCATGGACAGGGCAGTCATCGACTTGCCACAACCCGATTCACCTAAAAGGGCAAAGGTCTCACCTTTGTTGATGGAAATATCAACACCATCCACCACCCTGATAGGATGTTGTGCATCTCCCAGGCGTGTCTTAAGATTGGTAATGGATAAAAGGGTTTCACTCATGGTCATGTCGCTTAACGGCTAGACCTCAGTCTTGGATCGAAGGCGTCACGCACCACGTCAGAAAAGAGGTTGGCGGAGAGCACCAGTGTAAACATAAATATCAGCGCGGCAGCCAGAGACCACCAGACGATAGGTTCCCTTGCCATTTCGAGTCGAGCACTATTGATCATATTACCCCAACTGTTCATGGTCGGATCGACCCCAATATTGACATAAGAAAGCACAGCTTCCGCCAATACCAAACCACTGAAATCAAGCACCAGTGTAATCAAAACGATATGCAGGACATTGGGCAGAATATGCCGTCCGATAATGGTGAAGTTACCAACACCGAACGCCTGAGCGGCCTGCACATACTCCATCTCCCTCATTTTAAAGGTTTCACCCCGTAACATACGGCATAGGCCCGTCCAACTGGTGACACCAAGGATCATACACAGAAACAGTAAACGTAGATCAGCCCGCTGGGTGAGGCTTGCAAACTGCTCTTCATGATTGCTCATATAGATTTGCATCATGAGAATTGCAGCCGCAATTAACAACACACCTGGAATTGAATTAAGGGTGGTGTAGGCATACTGAATCAAGTCATCCACCCAACCGCGAAAGTAACCTGCCATAATGCCTAACAGTATCGCTGCCGGTAGCATCACCAGGGTTGTCAGGGTTCCTATCAACAACCCGGTACGAATACTCTTCAGGGCCTGATAAAAGACATCCTCTCCTACTTTATCCGTACCCAGCAAATGATAGTAGGTCGAAAGTTCTGCGGCCCAGAAGCCGAGTAGACAAATCACGCTCGCAGTAAACAATAGCGTGCGCCAGGGTATCTCAGTCTGAAAGGTCCAAATATCATTCAGAACACTGCCAATCGTTGTGCTATTACGCTGACTGCGCCAAAACAAAAATAGCAATGTGATCAAAAGCCAGAAGAGTAGACCTTTAGACATGCCTAAAAGGCTTTTACTGACAATGTCGGAACCCCATTCTTGCTCTACGTTCTGCAGATGCGAACCACCATATTCAAGACGCGGGTAGTCTCGCCTGGTCGTCCCATCGGCCAGCTCTGTATTCTCTTTTGTATATTGGTAGGCAGCCAGTGGAGCTGAATAGGTCTTTTCCTGATACATCCGTAATGGTGTCACCAGCTTATCGAACAGGCTCAAAACCTCGGCAGACTCTTTGACGTTGCCATTGGCTTCTGGACGATAATGGATGGAATCCAGCAATCCGATAGTAACGAAACAACTCAGCACCAATAGTGCGCCCATGCCCACTTTACTACGCGCCACCTCACGCCAGGGTGCCCGTAGATGCTCCCGTTTACTCGCATAGCGCGTGAACCCTGATGCCAGGATAACGAGTAAAAATATCAATGCATCAGTTGAGAGTATCACCAACTCAGGCATAGCCTTCCAACCCCAAGACAGCTGTAATCTCTGCTGCGAGTGGGATTAAGCCCTGCTCGCTGATCTTCATTCTGTTCTGCTCGAACCAGAGTTGACACACTCATTGCAGCCGTACCCTCGGATCGACAATGGTATAAGAGATATCCGTCATTATCAGTCCTATGATATAAAGTACTGACCCCAAAAAGACCATCGACCGTACAATAGCAAAGTCCTGGTTGCTAATTGCATCAATGGTATAGCTACCTAATCCCGGAATACCAAAAAATGACTCGGTAATCAGACTACCCATAAAAAGCAGTGGTAATACGGCCACCACACCCGTCAATATCGGAATTAAGGCATTCTTAAAGACATGTCCGAAAAGCACCCACTGCTCACTCAAGCCCTTGGCTCGCGCAGTGCGCACATAGTCACGATTAATCTCTTCCAAAAACAGCGTACGATACCAACGGGTACCTGCACCAATCCCACCAATGATGCCAATAATAACCGGTAGAATGAGAAATTTCAGTGAAGCCAAACCGGTGTCATAACCAGAAATCGGTACCAGGTGCAGCAACTTTCCAACCAGGTATTGACCACCGATGATATAAAAGAGGGATGATATCGACATCATGATGACGCAGGTCACTACACCCCAGAAATCAATATAGGTTGCCCGGAAAAAGGCAATCAATAGGGCGAAGGTGATATTCAGCGCCAGCCCTACGATCAATACCGGCAGTGCGATGGCCAGACTGGGCCACATGCGTTGGGAGATGTCATAGCCGATATCGCGCCCACTATCCGATGAGCCAAAATCAAATTGAAAAAGTTTCAGGGATTTTTGAAAAAAGATCGTATCGGTAACCCGTTCAATACCCTCTTTTGTTTCGTTATAGAGGGTTGGTTTGTCATAACCCCGCTCCTCTTTCCATTGTTGTATCGCTTCCGGTGTGATCCGCTTCATGCCCAAATTCATCCTTGCCATATCCTCAGGTGAATTGACCACAAAGAAAAGCATGAAGGTAATGATGTTCACACCGATAAGAATCGGTATCGCATAAAAAATCCGCCGAATAATATAGGCCATCATTGGAGGCGACTCCTTTCACGGCGGCGAAACAATATCCATGCTGGAATTAACGAGAGTAGAAAAAGAACGACCAATGTAATAACCGGCCAGAGAACCGGTCGATTCCATTGAGACTGCTGCATTGTTCTGGCCTCAGGTTCAATACGTTTGTACTTGAGCGTATTGTTGGCCATGAGATTGGGTTTGACATTATGGTACCAGTGATGATGCAGAGAAAACGCCTTGGGATAATAACCCCACAGCCAAGGTGCATCGCTACGCAGTATCTCCACCATTCGATTGATAATACGCAACCTTTCCGGACTATTGTCCATATTTTTCATGCGCATGAATAACTCATCGAATTCAGGATTGGTGTAGTTGGCTGCATTTTCACCTTCACCATCTGCTTTTGCGTTGGGACCATATAACAGAAACAGGAAATTTTCCGGATCAGGATAGTCTGCGTTCCAGCCCCAACTGAAAAGCTGAGCTGTGCCTTTACGCATTTTTTCCTGAAAGCGATTATAGTCGGTATTGCGTACTACCAATTGGATTCCCAATTTGGTGAACTGTTTTCGCCACCAGTTCATGCGCGCTTTATCATCCGGCCCTGTTGCCACAGCGTCGTAATAGAGTACCAGCGATTTACCGGTGTTTAGATCCCTGCCCTCAGGATAGCCGGCCTGAACCATTAACTGCTTTGCTTCATTGAGAGAACGTCGTTTTATTTTGCCATTCACCTCTTCGTAAATGTATCTGTTAATACCCTCTTTTCCACTCTTCGCACCAAAGATGCCAAGCGGAATGGGACCCTGTGCTACCACACCGCGGCCATTTGCAAAAATGGAAATAAACTCTTCATAATCGACAGCAATGGAGATCGCCCGTCGCAGTAATCTAGCTGACTCTGAATCACCTCCCACTACCGGGTCGCGCATATTGAAACCAAAATAGCCAATCGAGGTTTGTACCGCTGTTGTCAGATGAATCCCCTTCTCCTTCATTGCGTCAGCAAGTCCCACCTCCCCCTGGGCATCGAACAGTACAGCCTGATCAAAACTGTCAGATGAAATGCCAGAAGTATCGTAGTAACCCTGTAAAAATTTGTTCCAATACGGAATAGTCTCCTTCTCCAAACTGTAGATGGCCTTCTCGATAAAGGGCATCACCTTGTCGGCATCATCTAACAAACCGGCTGCATAGTCCTCGGATTCACCCTCATATGGGTAGCGCTCGCCATGAAAATTGGGATTACGTTCCAGCACCATTCGCAAGTTGGGATTGTTTTCCGACAGCATGAAAGGGCCTGTACCCACCGGAAACCAATCCAACTTAATGTTACGTACCCGAAGACCCGGTTGGGCATAAAAATGATCGGCTTCCCAAGGCATGGGCGCAAAAAAAGGCATAGCCATCCAGTAGAGAAATTGCGGGTATTTTCCTTCCAATCGAATTTTGTAACTGTAATTATCGACCAGCTCTAACCCTTCCATCTCGTAGTCGCGTAAATCGACATAGGGCCGCTCTTCACCCAACTCATTCTGTAACTGCTGCTCAACCTGCTTGAGCTGATCAGAATAAGCCTTGAACCCAACGATATACTCCCCCATGACACCGGCAATCGGACAGTGGAAGCGGGGAAAAGCAAGTCGCTTGATCTGATAGATATAGTCTGCCGCTGTCAATTCGCGACTACCTGTTTCACTCAGATCAGTGAGCGTATGCACCCTATCAAGCTGTTTCCCGGTAAGGTTATGATATCGCAATGTCCCATCTTCCAACCTGGCGAACATCGGATGGGGTTGATACTTTATGCCTGGCTGTATACGTACCAGATACTCACTGAAAGCGATTTTTTCTACCGGAGCATTAGCTGGGAGCTGTTGCCCTCGCTTATCGATATAGCTGACCTCAGGCATTGCCTCCGCAGTCAATGGCACCAGGGTATAAGGACGTTTGAGAAAGTGGTACTGCAAGGGAGGCTCATAGATCTGAGCAATGAATGCATATTCATTGGAACTGTAGGACCGGGCAGGATCAAGGTGATTGGGTCGCTCACTAAAAGAGCTGTAAAGCACGGGTCTTTGAGCATCTGCAACCGGATAGGGGCTATTCCACGGTGAGCCGTTGCAACCGGCGAATAACAGACAAACAGAAGCAATCGTCGATAAATACAGTGGTTTTGTAAAAAGGCCTAACACTATCAGAGTGATCCCGCGCTTTTCGTTAGTCGGAAATTCCGGTAACTTAGTCTGTTATTATTGCGGACCGGGGTACGCATTAAAGCGTCTATTATCCGTGTTTCTGTTCGATGACTCCAGCAAGGAATTGTTCCATGGGTTTTTTACAAAACAAACGTATTCTTATTGTCGGTATTGCCAGCAATCGTTCCATAGCCTGGGGTGTTGCCGAAGCCATGCACCGTGAGGGGGCCGAGCTGGCACTCACTTACCAGACTGAAAAACTGAAAAAACGCGTCGATGATGCTGCAGAGAAATTTGGCGCCAACATAGTGATGCCCTTGGATGTCACCAGCGATGAGCAGATTGCAGACCTTTTTGCCACCCTTGAAAAAGAGTGGGGTCATTTGGATGGGATTATCCACGCTGTCGGCTTTGCTCCCCGTGACCACCTTGAAGGTGGGTACCTTGACAATCTCACCCGTGATGGATTTGCCATGGCGCACGACATCAGCTCATACAGCTTTGCTGCACTTGCCAAGGCAGGGCGTTCACTGATGCAGGGCAGAAACGCATCACTGGTGACGATGAGCTATCTGGGTGCGGTACGCACCGTTCCCAATTACAATGTAATGGGAGTAGCTAAAGCCAGCCTGGAAGCGAGTGTTCGTTATTTGGCGGAATCTCTTGGTCCGGAAGGTATCCGGGTTAACGGTATCTCTGCAGGTCCCATCAGGACCTTGGCCGCATCGGGTATCAAAAACTTCAAAGGTATGCTCGACGAGGTGGAGAAGATGAATCCTCTACGTCGAAATGTCACCATAGAGGAAGTGGGTAACACCACTGCATTTCTCTGTTCAGACATGGCTTCAGGCATTACCGGAGATATCATCTATGTTGATTCCGGTTATCACATCCTTGGAATGGCATGATATCGATACGCTACAAGATGACGACATACTCCTAATCTCTAGTCCTCTCTCCATAAGAGAGGACTAGTGTCCTGTCCTATGCGAGGGGCCATATCTCCCAAGTCTGCAGCTTCAGACAATCGAATCACAGTTCATTCACTATCTGATTTTAATAAAATCTCAACATCTGCGCGGGATTCCAGATCCGCCAACACCATCTCGTAATAATCTCTGCCACGCATCCGCCGTAAACTCTCGGTCTGTTGCTGACTCGAAGCTTCATCAACACTGCCTTCTGTTACGCCTGACAACACAAACACGGCAATGTCACCACTGGCAAGTCTGGCGCGACCTGACGTAAACCCATCGGCCACTGGCTTTTCAGTACGAAACAACATATTCGATAAGCCCATCGGGAGGTTGGTGTCGTTACGCCCTACCGTCAACGGACCTGTAACAGCATAACTACCGGCCACTTGTGTCAACGAGTTTCCTGAACTAAGCTCAGCCAAGCGTTTTTCCGCTTCAGCAGCTGCCTGCTGTTCCCCTTTCTGCTTTTGCAGGGTATCAATAATCTGATCCTTCACCTCATCAAGCGGCATTATTGAAGCCTCCTGATGATCCAGAATCCTCAACACGATTGAACTCGTGCCATCGATTTCGATCAATTCACTGTTGTTACGCTCACGCAGTACGTCATCACTGTAGGCGCTCGCCACGACTTTCGGCTTGGAGAATACACCGGTTGCCTGAGCTCGTGTGAACCAGTCGCTCTCTTGTACAGAGAGTCCCAGTACGCTGGATGCCGGCTCAAGGCTGCCTGGGTCCTCGTAGCTGAGGTCAGCAAGCTGCTCAGCCATCTCAAAATAGAGCCGTTCCCCTTCAACCTTGCGGTAGGCAGCTTCCACTTCACTACGAGCCTCGTCAAATGGCTTTACATCACCCGCTTTGATACCGGTCAGCTTGATCAGATGAAACCCGAAACTGGTGCGTACCGGTTCACTCACCTCACCATCCTGGAGAGCAAACGCAGCTGTCTCGAAAGCCGGGGCCATGATACCCCTTCCGAAATAGCCTAAATCGCCGCCAACAGAGGCAGAACCCGGGTCCTGAGAGTGCTCTTTTGCAAGCTCAGCAAAAGATGCTCCGCCACCCACTTGCTCAGCCAATGCCTCGATCTTCGACTTTGCCTCATCCACGCTGGCCTGGTCTGCACCCTCTGCAACTTGGATCAGGATATGACTGGCCTGACGCTGTTCCGGCAGACCAAACTCGTCCTGATTATTGTCATAGTATCCACGCAGAATCTCCTCATCCGTGCTGACAGTATTACCGGCTGTTTCTGCATCAAGCAGAATATATTCGACCTTCACCTTTTCAGGCGACAGGAAAATACTTTCGTTGGCTTGGTAATAGGCACTGATCTCATCATCCGAAAGTCCACCTTCCACCATGAAATCGCTTACGGGTATCTGAAAGTATGACAACTCACGGGTTTGATTTAACAGTCTTTGAGATTCTGCAAGCTCACTTTTGGTAACAAACGAGCCTACCTGTACCGCTTGTGACAACTGTTCAGCAACCAGTGCACGACGAACACGATCCTCAAAACCAGCCGGTGAGAGTCCCTGTAAACGCAAGGCTCGCTCATAGGTCTGTTGATCGAATTGCCCGTCCTTTTGGAAGGTTGGCATACCGAGAATAGTGGCTTGTATCATCGCGCTGCCGGCACGTAATCCCATATCCTCCGAGACCTGTTGCAACACCTCATCACGTACCAGGCGATTGAGGACCTCTTTGCGCATCCTGACATCGTCAAACATTTCTGGGCGATAGGCTGAGCCTAGCTGTTCGCGGAGTTGCTGGCGAAAACGTTGAAATTGACTATCCAATGTCCGTTCTGTGATTTCTGTACCATTCACAGTAGCCGCAACCGGCTCGGAACCTATACCCAGATAGGATTGAATACCCCAAAGGGCGAAGGGGATCGAGATCAGTATGACGATCGCCCATGCGATCCATCCCTGCGCTTTATCTCTGATAACCTGAAGCATGATCAGTGACTCGTTATTGTTACCTGAAATGTTGAGTTCAAGTGTAATGCATCAAAAACAAAAACGGGGTATCTGGCAGATACCCCGTAGATGGTCGAAGTTGGCGGAGCGGACGGGACTCGAACCCGCGACCCCCGGCGTGACAGGCCGGTATTCTAACCAACTGAACTACCGCTCCGAATTGGTGGGTGCTGCAGGGATCGAACCTGCGACCCTCGCCTTGTAAGGGCGATGCTCTCCCAGCTGAGCTAAGCACCCCGCTAGTGAGGTATATCGTCGATTAGTTAGAGATACCACACTCGAAGGCGCGCTAGTTTATTGCATCCTTCAATGCTTTACCAGCCTTGAATGACGGGATTTTCGAGGCTTTGATCTTGATTGTCTCACCAGTCTGTGGATTGCGGCCATCACGAGCAGCACGTTCTTTCACAGAGAAGGTTCCAAAACCCACTAGAGAAAGGGTGTCACCCGCTTTCATTGCTTCGGTTACTGCGTCAACCATTCCGTCAAGCGCACGCCCAGCGGCAGCCTTGGAAATGTCTGCAGATTCCGCCATTGCCTCGATTAGTTCGGCCTTATTCATTAATAATGATCCCCTTTGATGATCTTGGCGGAATGACCGCCACGAGAAGTGTTGTGTTATAACTCAATTGGAGCGTGAAACGCCAGAATTTATACCGGGTGCCAGAAACCCTGTCAAGCTACGGCCACTGTTGTTTTCATACAATAACCGTAGCTTGTGATGTTAATGCTTCGTAGGAGCCCCTCCACGTTTCTTGGTTTCTTCGCTGTCGCTTTTCTCGCTACGCTTCCTCGACGTAGTTGTAGTCGGTTTGGCATCCTTCGGGTGCGGCACCTCTTTGAGGGCAATCTGCAACACCTCGTCAATCCAGCGAACAGGTCTAATATCAAGATTTTGTTTGATATTCTTAGGGATATCAACCAGATCACGTTCATTTTCTTCAGGAATGATGACCGTAGCTATACCCCCACGATGGGCAGCGAGCAGTTTCTCCTTAAGTCCACCGATGGGTAAAACTTCACCGCGAAGTGTGATTTCACCGGTCATCGCCACATCAGCTCTGACAGGAATTTTCGTCAGGGCAGAAACCAGGCTGGTACACATACCCACACCGGCACTTGGACCATCTTTCGGCGTCGCTCCCTCAGGCACATGGATATGAACATCACATTTTTGGTGGAAATCTTCCTCCAATGCCAGTGAATCGGCACGACTTCTGACAACGGTCATGGCTGCCTGGATAGACTCCTGCATAACCTCACCCAGTTGGCCCGTATGGCTAAGTCGTCCTTTGCCCGGCATCAGCGCCGCTTCAATATGAAGCAGTTCACCACCGACCTCTGTCCAGGCCAAACCGGTAACCTGCCCGACCTGATCATGCTCATCGGCGCGTCCATAGCGGAAGCGTTGCACACCTAAGTAGTCCTCCAGACGCTTTGGTGTGATCGTGATCTTACCCTTAGGTTTCTTTAAAAGGATCTCTTTCACCACTTTGCGGCTGACCTTGGCGATCTCACGTTCCAGATTACGCACACCCGCCTCTCGAGTGTAATAGCGGACCATGTCACGAATCGCAGCCTCACGAATAATCAGTTCATCCGGTTTCAGGCCATTGTTTTCCATCTGTTTACGCACCAGATAGCGTTCGGCAATGTTGACCTTCTCATCTTCGGTATAGCCCGACAGCCTGATCACTTCCATACGATCAAGCAGTGCGGCAGGAATATTCAATGTATTGGCGGTCGCTACAAACATCACCTCAGAGAGATCAAAATCAACTTCAAGGTAATGATCATTGAATGTATGGTTCTGCTCAGGATCGAGCACCTCCAACAAGGCTGATGCCGGATCACCACGGAAATCCATCGCCATCTTATCGATCTCGTCCAACAGAAACAGAGGGTTTCGGGTCTTCACCTTGCTCAGGTTATTGATGATCTTTCCGGGCAGTGCACCTATATAGGTACGTCTATGCCCACGAATTTCGGCTTCATCTCGCACACCGCCCAAGGCCATACGAGTAAACTTACGGTTGGTGGCACGTGCAATAGACTGGCCTAATGAGGTCTTGCCCACACCAGGAGGGCCCACCAGGCAGAGAATAGGCCCTTTCAGCTTGCGTACCCGTTGCTGAACCGCGAGGTATTCAAGAATGCGTTCCTTGACCTTCTCAAGACCGTAGTGATCTTCATCCAAGACGGCTTCAGCAGCACCGATATCGTTGCGTATTTTAGAACGTTTCTTCCAGGGTAATCCCACCAGTGTATCGATATAGTTACGGACCACCGTTGCTTCCGCTGACATGGGTGACATCAACTTAAGCTTATTCAACTCATTGGCTGCCTTGTCCTTGGCCTCTTTGGTCATACCCACTGTTTCAATCTTTTTCGCCAGGTCCTCTATTTCATTAGGCGCATCGTCCATTTCGCCCAACTCTTTCTGGATCGCCTTCATCTGTTCATTCAAATAGTACTCGCGCTGATTTTTCTCCATCTGGCGCTTAACACGACCTCGAATACGCTTCTCCATCTGCAGGATATCGTTTTCCCCTTCCATCAGCCCCATCAGGTGTTCCAGGCGTTCACGCACGTTGGGCATTTCGAGGACTTGCTGTTTCTCTTCCAATTTCAGCGACATGTGTGCAGCAATGGTATCTGCTAGACGACTTGGGTCATCGATACTGGAGAGTGAAGTCAGTACTTCAGGCGGTACTTTTTTGTTCAGTTTCACATACTGATCAAATAGGTTAGTTGCAGAACGCATCAACACTTCACTTTCACGTCCAGCTACGTCAAGTGAATCAGTCAGGGTTTCAAGCCTGGCAGTAAAAAACTCATCGGTGTCGATGAACTCGGTGATACGTGCCCTCTCGCCACCCTCCACCAGCACTTTGACAGTGCCATCAGGCAACTTAAGCAGTTGCAGGATATTAGCCAGGGTACCGATAGCGTACATGTCGCTGACGTCTGGATCATCCACATCGGCACTCTTCTGCGCAGCAAGCAGAATCTGCTTATTACTCTGCATGGCCGAGTCAAGCGCCTGAATAGACTTGTCACGCCCAACAAACAGAGGAATGACCATATGTGGATAGACAACCACGTCACGTAGCGGTAGAACAGGCACAACGTTGTTCTGGGGAATCGTCTTCGTGGATTCTGAGTACTCTTGGCCCATAAAAATTATCCTCGTTTGGCAGCGTCACTGCTCAAAAAACTTCAACCGCAGGTATGACAGAGTCAGTACAGGGATTTGATTTTAGTGTGGGTAGGTATGTCCAATCCGGATCTACAAACCGGATAGATTCTCTATATAAGGACGGAGGCTAGATCTTTCAAGCCCAATATGCAACGGGTATTTAGCGAACAAATGACAGATTTACCTTCCATTCAATGAGATAGCCGACACTTCAGGTAATAATCGATAATCGTATTATCTGCAACCGGGCATTGCAGCTTGAACAGATGCAGTAACTAGTCAGACGCAGCAATTTGCTTGTCGCTGTTTTCATAGATCATCAGCGGATCTGACTCACCAGCGATCACAGCAGCATCCACTACGACTTTCGCTACTTCATCCATGGAGGGAAGGTCATACATGGTATCCAGCAGCACTTGCTCCAGAATTGTCCTTAGCCCTCGCGCACCCGTCTTGCGCAACATAGCCTTACGGGCAATGGACCGGAGTGCATCTTCGCGAATCTCCAGCTCGCAACCCTCCATCTCGAAGAGACGACCATACTGCTTGGTCAGGGCATTCTTCGGTTCTGTAAGTATCTTGACCAGTGAACCCTCATCCAGCTCTTGCAGCGTTGCAACCACTGGCAGACGCCCCACAAACTCGGGAATCAGCCCGTATTTGATAAGATCCTCGGGTTCAACATCGACAATGATGTCACCCACTGAGCGAGAATCATCCTTACTCTTCACCTCAGCCGAAAAGCCAATGCCACCCTTTTCAGATCGATCCTTGATGACCTTTTCAAGCCCCGCGAAGGCACCGCCTACGATAAACAGGATATTCGAGGTATTAACCTGTAGAAACTCCTGTTGAGGATGTTTACGACCGCCTTGGGGAGGCACCGAGGCCACTGTCCCTTCAATCAACTTCAGCAAGGCTTGCTGTACACCCTCACCTGAAACATCGCGAGTAATGGAGGGATTGTCAGATTTTCTGGAAATTTTATCGATTTCATCGATGTAGACTATGCCCGTCTGGGCCTTTTCCACATCGTAGTCACATTTTTGCAGTAACTTTTGAATGATGTTCTCCACATCTTCACCGACATAACCCGCCTCAGTGAGGGTAGTGGCGTCAGCGATGGTGAAAGGTACATTCAGAAGTCGTGCCAGGGTTTCAGCCAGCAGGGTTTTACCCGAACCGGTGGGGCCGATCAGGAGGATATTCGATTTTGCCAGCTCGACCTCACTCTCTTTACCGATGGCATCGAGCCGCTTGTAGTGATTGTATACCGCGACAGAGAGTACCTTTTTTGCTCTCTGCTGACCTATAACATACTGATCAAGCGTCTTTTTTATCTCATGCGGCTTGGGAAGCTTATTGACATTCTCTTCCCCGGGGTCCTGCATCTCCTCGCGGATAATATCATTGCAGAGTTCGACACATTCATCACAGATAAAGACGGAGGGACCGGCAATTAGTTTACGTACCTCGTGCTGACTCTTGCCGCAAAAGGAGCAATACAGCAGCTTGCCGTCGTCACCTTTTCCGCTCTTGTCACTGCCCATATCTCACTCCTCCAAGCCGTAATCAACCTGCTTTAACCCAATCATATCCAACTGCGCATAGATGGCAAGGATAGAGTCATTAAACTCTGACATGAGTATCAGGCCATCCTTCGCATGCTTCAACCGCTTCCTGAAACTGGTTATTTACTTCTCAACACCTTCGCGATTGGTCAAAACAGTGTCAATCAAACCATAAGCTACCGAGTCTTCACCACTCATGAAGTTATCCCGCTCGGTATCCTCAGCAATCCTCTCCAGGGTCTGTCCCGTATGCAGAGCCAGAATGGTATTCAAGCGCTCACGTATCTGTAGAATCTCTTTTGCATGAATCTCGATATCTGAGGCCTGCCCTTGAAAACCACCCAGCGGCTGATGAATCATCATCCGTGAATTAGGTACACAATAGCGCTTACCCTTCGCACCGCCGGTCAGTAACAACGCTCCCATACTGGCTGCCTGACCGATGCACATGGTGCTGACGTCAGGACGTATGAACTGCATGGTATCGTAGATTGAGAGACCTGCTGTCACAGATCCACCCGGTGAATTGATATAAAGATGGATATCCTTGTCCGGATTCTCAGACTCCAGAAACAGCAATTGTGCAACTACCAGGTTGGCCATATGGTCTTCCACCGGCCCAACCAGAAAGATGACCCGTTCCTTGAGTAGCCTGGAGTAGATATCGAAAGAGCGTTCGCCCCTGGCGGTCTGCTCTATGACGATTGGAACCAGGCCAAGATTATTTGCATCCGGCATGCCTGATTGGAATCTTTCGTTCATTAGTTTCATTACCTCAGAAATCAACCCTGCTCTGTTAATGCTGCAAAAGTGGTCTGCTCGTCCGATACCGTAGCCTGATCCATGACCCAATCGACGATCTGATCTTCGAGTACAACGTTCTGTACCGATGCCAGCTGCTGCTGATTGGCGTAATAGTATTTGACGACTTCTTCAGGCTGCTCATAACTGGCTGCAAACTCTTCGATTGTCTTGCGTACACGATCATTATCGACCTGAATATCATTTTGTTTAATGATTTCTCCGATAACCAAGCCCAGGGTCACACGCCGTTTCGCCTGCTCCTCAAACATCTCACGGGGTAGTTCGAAACTACCGGCACCCTGCCCCATCTGTTCCCGCGCTTGCTTACGCAGTGCCTCAATCTCCTCTTCTATCAAGGCATTAGGAAGATCGATTTTGTTCAATTGATAGATCAGATCCATTGCCTGGCTCTTGATCTTGGACTTGATTCGCTGGTCAAGTTCCCTTTCCATGTTTTCACGAATATCCGTCTTCAGCTTGTCCACCCCACCATCTGTACCAAAATCCTTGGCAAAATCATCGTCGAGTGAGGGCAGTATCTCCTCAGAGACCTCATTGACCTCCACTTCAAACGTTACAGGCTTACCAGCCAGCGCTTCTACCTGGTATTCGTCGGGGAATTTCAGATCGATGCTGCGTTTTTCCTCTTTGACCATGCCAACCAAGCCACTCTCAAAGCCATCGATCATGCGTTTTGAACCGAGTACAAGGTCAACGTCTTCAGCACTGCCGCCTTCAAAGGCCTCACCATCTACCGTTCCCTTGAAGTTTATCTTGACCTGATCCCCCTCTTCGGCAGCGCGCTCCACACTGTTCCAGGTTGCCTTCTGTTTGCGCAGTTTCTTAATCATGGCATCAATATCCTGATCACCGACTTCTGCGACAGGACGCTTTATCTCGCCCTCAAGCTTGGCCAATTCGACTTCGGGCATAATCTCCAAAGTTGCCACATAACTGAACAGTCCCTCTTCTGTCGCCTCTTTCGGCTCGATCTTCGGCATCCCGGCAGGATGCAGTTTCTCTTGCTGAATCGCCTCCTGGTAACTGGTCTCGATCATTTGGCCATAGACCTCCTGCAGAACCTGTCCACCGTAATTGCGGCGCAACATGTTCATTGGCACTTTGCCAGGACGGAAGCCATCCAGTTTGGCGGTTCGGCCAATTTGCTTCAGACGCTTGGTGACTTCCACTTCGACCTGCTCAGCTGGCAATTCGACGGTAAGACGTCGCTCAAGCCCTTCTCCCGATTCCACCGAAACTTGCATTATTCCTCTCCTGACAGCCCGTTCTGCCATTAGCTCAATGTAAAAAGACTGGAAATTATCCTGAAAACTGCGGTTGGCAATTACCAGGGGAAAATGGTGCGAAAGGAGAGACTCGAACTCTCACGGGTTACCCCACAGGAACCTAAATCCAGCGCGTCTACCAATTCCGCCACTTTCGCATATCAGCCTGGTGGCGAATAGTCGCCATTGCCTAGCTGTGAACTCACCATTATAACGATGAATGGAACAAGTCTCCACGTCAATCGCGCCTTAATCATGAAATCGGCCAAAATGTACGTCCTCACTCACTCACTTCGACCCGGTCGACTCGCTGAAAACCCCGGGGAAGTTTGCCACCACGCCGCCCCCGCTCACCCTGGTAATTGTCTAGATCCGAGGGTTTAAGCACGATATAACGCTTACCCGCATGAGCAGTCAGACTCCCCCCCTGTGGCACAACGGCCAGTGCGACAACGAATTCCTCTCTGGAAGTCACTCTTTTTGGAGGAATACTGATGATTTTATTGCCTTTGCCCCGGGCTAACTGCGGCAACTCGGTGACAGGAAAGACCAGCATACGTCCCTCATTGGAGATCGCTACCACCCGATCATGGTTAGTATCGATGATCGAAACCGGGGTTAGTACCCGAGCCCCCTTGGGTAGGGAGAGCAACGCCTTACCCGATTTGTTTTTAGCCAGCATATCCGCCAACCTGACACGAAAACCATACCCAGCATCCGAGGCAAGCAGATATTCACCGCCCGTGTCGCCTCCGACCGCAGCACAGAAGGTCGCCCCTGCTGCAGGTGACAAACGACCCGTCAGAGGCTCACCCTGACTGCGTGCCGATGGTAGTGTATGCGCCAACAGGGAGTAACTGCGGCCGTTGGAATCGATAAAAACCGCCTGCTGATTACTACGCAGACGTGCTGCGGCAAGAAAGCCATCACCGGCCCGGTAGTTGAGCGTGGTAGGATCAATATCATGCCCTTTGGCAGCACGCGCCCAGCCCTTTTCGGAAAGTACCACAGTTACGGCCTCGCTTGGCGTCAAGTCAGTCTCTGCCAGTGCCTCTGCGGATGCTCGCTCAACAATAGGGGAACGGCGATCATCCCCATACTGTTCAGCATCGGCCTTGAGTTCCTTACGAATCAGAGTACGCAGGCGCTGGTTGGAACCGAGAATCAACTCCAGCGATTTACGCTCCTTCTCCAGTTCATCCTGTTCTCCACGAATCTTCATCTCTTCCAGCTTGGCAAGGTGACGCAGACGCAGATTGAGGATCGCCTCGGCCTGCATCTCAGAGAGCGAGAACCGTTTCATCAACTCTGTCTTGGGATCCTCCTCATAGCGAATGATGGCAATCACTTCGTCGATATTGAGGTAGGCGATCATCAGACCCTGCAGGATGTGCAACCGATCAAGCACCTGATCCAGGCGATACTGAAGACGCTTGCGAACTGTTTCTGTACGGAAACTGAGCCACTCCTTGAGCAGTGACAGCAGATCCTTCACCGCCGGCCTGCCATCAATACCGATCAAGTTGATATTGACCCGGTAGGTTCGCTCCAGATCGGTGGTAGCGAAGAGATGGGACATGACACGCTCCACGTCTACCCGATTGGAGCGAGGGACAATGACCAGCCGGGTCGGATTTTCATGATCCGACTCATCCCGCAAGTCCTCGACCATCGGCAGTTTTTTGCTCTGCATCTGTGCGGCAATCTGCTCCAACACCTTTGCACCCGATACCTGGTGCGGTAGTGCGGTGACAATAATATCGCCATTCTCCCGTTCATAGCAGGCACGCATACGGATGGAACCATGACCGGTTTGATAAAGCTTGAGCAACTCTTCTTGCGGGGTAATGATCTCCGCTTCAGTCGGATAATCCGGCCCCTGCACATAGGTCAGCAAATCGGCCAGAGTCGCCTTTGGTGATTCCAGCAGATGGATGCAGGCATTAGTCACTTCCCGCAGATTGTGGGGTGGGATATCTGTTGCCATGCCTACTGCGATACCCGACGTACCATTCAATAATACATTCGGGAGCCTGGCAGGCAGGATAGTAGGCTCACGAAGAGTACCGTCGAAATTCGGTACCCAATCCACTGTCCCCTGGCCCAGCTCCGAGAGCAACAGTTGTGCATAGGCGGTCAGCTTCGACTCGGTATAGCGCATTGCCGCAAAGGATTTAGGGTCATCCGGTGAGCCCCAGTTACCCTGTCCGTCCACCAACGGGTAGCGGTATGAGAAACTCTGGGCCATCAACACCATAGCCTCGTAGCAGGCTGTATCGCCATGGGGATGGAATTTACCAAGTACATCACCGACGGTGCGGGCGGATTTCTTGAATTTGGCGTTTGCGCTGAGCCCCAGCTCAGACATCGCATAGACGATGCGGCGCTGGACCGGCTTCAGGCCATCACCAATATTTGGCAAGGCCCGATCGAGAATGACATACATGGAGTAGTTCAGATAGGCGCTCTCCGTAAACTGGCTGAGCGGAACCTGCTCTATCCCTTCAAAGCTTTGATCAATGCGGTCAATCATCTATTCGGGTACGACTTGGTTGAAAAAGTTGGCCAGATGATACGGAAAGCGGAACAGTTAGTGAATATGCCTGGTGCCACTTACTCTCCCAAACAACTGAAACAGGCACCCATCGGTGACTTACCATAAAATCATTGGAAGACAATCTGCTATTTCGATCTATCGGCCAATGCTTATAGAATGGCGCTTCACCCATACCTAATCAACCTGGATAGCCATTCATGCCAAATACTCACCTCACGCCCCAAGATGCGGAAGATGCCTACTACGACGCTATTGAAGAGAGAGATCTGGAGGCCTTGATGTCAGTCTGGGAAAGCAGCGATGACATTCTCTGCCTGCTGCCTATGATGCCGGCCCAGCGCGGAGCGGAAGGTATCCGCACACTCTGGGAACCTCTGTTCAAAGGGGATATCACCCTTGAAATTGAGATCAGGCATCTGCACTGGATTGAAACCGGCAGACTGGCCATCCACCTGGTTGAGGAGAAAGTCAGTTCATCCGGGCAACCACCCACTCCTGTCTATGCGACGAATGTCTATCGCAAAAGTGACCAGGGCTGGCAACTGCTGATGCATCAGAACTCACCCACACCACCCCCACCGGGCCTGCATGTGCCCGGTGCGGTGTAACGTAATGGAAAATCATAAACTGGTGCTGCCACAGCATCTGAACCAGTATGGGTATCTGTTTGGAGGTAACCTGCTCAAATGGGTGGATGAATACGCCTGGATTGCTGCGGTACATGACTTCCCAGGATGTCATTTCGTAACCATTGGCATGGATAGAGTGGAGTTTCATCGAAGTGTCAGAGAAGGGACCATTCTCCGTTTCGATGTACAGCAGCTCAGAAAAGGCCATACATCGGTGAGATACCAGGCAAAAGTCTATGCGGATGATCCTAATAGCGGCACTGAGGAAAATGTATTCACTACCACCATCACCTATGTAAACCTTGATGGTGACGGTCGTAAGCTGCCTGTATAGTGCAGCGTCTCCGGAAACGATAGCACTTGTCATTCCGGCGAAGGCCTAAATCCAGTACTTCATTGAATCCCAGCCCTCGCCGGGATGACATGAATTCATTAAAGCGTGTGTTTCCAGATGGTCACTATCCAATCCAACCGCTACCCGGATATAGCCCAAAAATGAGGAGTAATTAAATTACTTATCCTCTCCATCCTGCAACGAAGCCTTGCGAAAGACCGGCAGATCGGGCCCCTGCTCCTCGTCCAGTTCGACCTTTTCGATCTTTTCGAAGCGGTTGCTGATTTTACGGGCGGAAACGTTCACATCACTGACATCCTGATGCGCTTGTCCAATGTGTCTCGCCAGATTGTCCATGCGATTTTGAAAGCGTCCGAAATCTTTCGACAAGGCACGCAGGTGCTCCTGGATAATATGTACCTGTTCCCTTGTAGCTGCATCCTTCAGCACCGCCCTTGCCGTTGTAAGAATGGCCATCATGGTGGTCGGCGAAACCAGCCAGACCCGTTTCCGAAACGCCTCTTCCACCAGATCAGGAAAATGGGCATGGATTTCAGCGAATACCGCCTCTGCCGGGATGAACATCACAGCACCGTCAGAGGTTTCGCCAGGAACGATATAACGGGATGCTATATCGTCCATATGTTTCTTGATATCGATCCTGAATTGTCGCTGCGCCTGGTTGCGTTCCGATTCCGGAAGTTGATCATCCAGCATGCGCTGATAGGACTCCAATGGAAATTTGGAATCGATGACCACGTTACCGGTGGGATCCGGCAGGAACAAGACACAATCTGCGCGCCGACCATTGCTCAGTGTGTGTTGCAGGGCGAATCCGGAATCCGGCATCACATTCCGCACCAGTGCTGTCAGCTGCACCTCGCCAAAAGCACCACGGGATCGTTTATCCGAAAGCACCTCTTGTAGACTGACAACATTGGTAGAAAGCTCGGTGATCTTTTTCTGCGCCTCGTCGATACGGGTCAGGTGTGTGAGTACCTGATTGAAGGTCTCGGTGGTTTTTTCGAAGCCCTCACTGAGACGTTTCTCTACCTGCCCGCTAATCTCCTTGAGACGCTGGTCGGTCGTTTCAGTCAACCCGGCTACCCGTTTACCCAGATTGTCCGCATGCTGAACCAGGGCCTCAGCCACCTGCTTACGCACCTCGGTCATACCGGACTGCAGCGTCTCATGCTGCTGTCGCATGGCTTCCAGTTGGCGTTCATCGAATGCCTCCCGGTGACGCACCAGTGACTGGGCCAATGATTCACGCAGCTCACCCATCTTCTCCTGTTGCTGCAGTCGTCCATCTCCCAGGCTCTCTGTAACCGTTTTTTTCAACCCCTCGAATTGCTCCAACAGCTCGAGACGCAAGCGACCCGTATCGTCCGAGAGGTTCTGATGCATCTCCCCGAAGCGCCGTTCCATACCATGATAGAGCTTATCTGAGCGTTCCATCTGGGTCTGTTGCATGCCATGCAACAGACGTTGTTGCGCCAGGGTACCCCGGGCTATACGCTCGGTCAGCAGGTCGCGTAATTCGCTCTGCTCCCTGGCATAGCGGCGTTCCTGATCATGCATCAGTTCTTGTAGTGCCTGTTGGTGCTGGACCCTGGCCAACTGCTCACGCTGCTGGGTATCGAGCAGACGTGCAAGCCAATAGAGCACCCAACCCAGGAGTACCAAACCGACCAGACTCAATACAAAGATGAGCTGTAGGGGTGACGGCATTGTAGTAAACCATTCCATGCCAGAACTATACCCCATCCGGTGACTCAAAACCTGAGTCCAGACTTGCATCCTGCCGTGGCAATCATTACCTTTGCCGACCAATACGTGCCTGAGCGGGCCTCTTTACATATATCGACCAAACGAATGCGCATCCATTTAAAAACACTGGGCTGTCGTCTCAACGAGGCAGAGATGGAGACCTGGAGCCGTGACTTTCAGGCCCGGGGGCATGCCATGACCGACAGTGCCGAAGAGGCCGATCTGCTGGTAGTCAACACCTGCGCGGTTACCGAGGAGGCGGTACGTAAGTCACGCAAGCTACTGGGTCGTAGCAACCGGCAAAATCCCAATGCCCGTCTGGTTGTCAGTGGCTGTTACGCTTCATTGGATCCCACTGCCACCTTTGAAATGGAAGGGGTCGACCTGGTTGTCAACAACCAGGATAAAGAAAGACTAGTAGAACTAGTCACCCAAGAACTCGACCTCAAGGTTATGCCAGCAGCTGCTACGGAGCCCGATGCCACCGGCCTTTTGGAACGGGGACGACAACGGGCCTTCATCAAGGTCCAAGACGGTTGCCGCTACCGCTGCACCTTCTGTATCGTCACCCTGGCCCGTGGCGTGGAACGCAGCCGCTCAGCCGAAGCGATAATCGATGAGATCAATCGCCTCCACAGTGAGGGTATCCAGGAGGTGGTGCTGACCGGTGTGCACATTGGTGGTTACGGCAGCGATATCGGCTCAAGTATTGCTGAACTGGTCCTCCGGGTGCTGAACGAGACCGCTATTCCTCGTCTGCGCATCGGCTCCATAGAACCCTGGGATCTACCTGACAATTTCTGGGCCCTATTTGACAATTCCCGATTCATGCCCCACCTGCACCTGCCGCTGCAAAGCGGTTCCGACAGCGTGTTACGACGTATGGCGCGCCGTTGTCGCAGCAGTGAGTATCGGCAACTGATCGAGACGGCCAGGCAGCGGGTTCCGGATATCAATATCACCACCGATATCATTGTTGGATTTCCTGGCGAAACTGAGGATGAATGGCAACAAACCCTCGATTTCGTTGAAGAGATCGGCTTCGGCGATCTGCATATCTTTACCTATTCGCGCCGTCAGGGTACCAAGGCGGCCAGCCTGCCCGGGGCACTCAGCCAGGCAGTAAAACGGCAACGCAGCCAAACGCTGCATCGATTGGCCGAGCGAATGAAACGGCAAACATTGGGGCGCTATCTCAATCGTACCCTGCCGGTATTGATCGAAGGCGGAGATGAGGGTGGCTGGGGAGGCTATACACCCAACTATCTGCGTATTACAGCAACAGGAGCTGTCGGTACTGAATTGAAAAATCGCATCGTCCAGGTATTGGTATCCGGCATTGATGAGGTAGAGCAACAACTCCAGGGAAAAGTCCTGACTGCCGTTTCAAGCTCCCCCTGAAATCGAGTCAATGAGAAACAGGCTGAGTGTGCCCCTGAAGCGCGTTCAGCCTGTTACGGATAGGCTCACCAGTTATATGTCGTGCCCACACCATTTACACTGACGGTATACGAGCCGCAACTGTCGAAACTGGCTGTTGCGAATGTGTCACTGCTCCCGCTAATGTTAAGCATGCCGCTACCGGGGACAGCCGTTGGACAGGCGTAAGTAAGCGGCTGGGTGGTTATCACATCAACCCGTCCGTGATCCGGGTCATAGAAGGTCATACTGACATAGAATCCCGAAATCTCGTTACCGTTGACCGACAGGTCCTCTATGCGATAGATCCTACCGTCGATACCTGCGAAATCAGATGTGATAGAACAGGCAATGGCAGAGGTCGAGATATTGCTACAAGCAAGCGTCATGTTGATCGCCTGTGATTCGCCGATATAGGTGACAGTCACCCGGAAAACCATGTTCAGACTATCGCCACTCGTATTAGCATTGAATGTCACCGTACCATTGATCACCACTGTGCCACCTTCCATATCACTCATGGCGCAATCGGTGAAAGTGATGCTGCCTTCGGTCTCGGCCTCGTTGGTATCTGCAACAGCCCGGCCGCCCGCATCACATATTTCAGCCGTCAAGTCAGTTGTTCTGGCGGCATTGGGACTGCTCAACTGGTCTATCCATTGAGCAATCCTTGGGGCCAGCTCCGAAAGCTTGGTGGTGGGCGAGCCTTGCGGGCGCATCGCAACACCCGACACAGCGTCTGAGGCTACCGCCTGCTGAGTACCCGATGCAGCACCGGTAGAGAGGTCCTTGGCATTCGATGCATCGACAGTGGCTTCGGCAGTAGACCCCGTGTAAGTTGTATCAACCGATGTATTGGGGCTATCGCTATCGCCACCTCCGCCACCACACCCTTGCAGCAACATAAGCGACAAAAAAAGACTGAATAAGCTAATTGATAGGTATCTCATGGGGCTACTTCCTTTATTCCTCACCTTTGATTTCCGCATATTATATAGGGTTTCATGACGCAACACCTGACTAGGGGCACAGGAGTTTCAATTTTTTAGCACCACATCACGGTCAAACCCACTCAAAGACTACGCTCATCGGCCTCACGTTGTTGCTGGTCCAATGCGTTTGCCAGGTAGGCAAGGGAGATCCCCAACTTTCGGGTCCAGGCCAACTCGACTCGCCAAGGAGCGCCGGGGAGCTGCCAGCGATACCTTAATTCGCCTTCACCTCTGCGCACAGCACCGATCCTTCCCGCTGTATTACGCACATTGTTTGGAAAAACACTCATATCCTGATGATTGCCATACTTCTTGTGCAACTTACGCTGAATCCTTTGCAGGGTAACCTGATTCGGAGAATCATAGGTCTGCAGCACCTTGTAAATGAGGCCCTGATAGGCCATCACATAGATCCTTTCCCGGCCCTTGGTATAGATGATGCCTGTACGATCACCATCAACGACCGGATCCAGATTGACCGGTCGCTGTTGCATCAGCCTGGTCATGCTCCCTCCCAGACAATAGTGCATGAAGACTCGTTTCAGACATCCGTTGCTTTTCTCCTCGGCAGGCAGGGCTACAGGAGAGAGGCTGAGTACGATCAATAAGATCCATTGCGGCATTATTGACATCTCCCTACTGTTTTGTAACCGGTAAGACCAAGGTGTCGATGAAAACCCGCAACTCGCGGTAGTGACTCCCCTTCCAGTAGACTCTTCCACACTTATTGCAGCGCCAAAAGTCATTATAGTGTTGACGAACAGAATCTGGCAGCTCATCCTCGATCCGCTTTTTCTCCACTGCCGTCAACTGACTATTGCACGCCATGCAGCGTGTAAATGGATTGTACAACGCTTCCAGTTGCAACCGCTGCACTATCTCCATCAATTGCTGTCTGGGCTCGGTCGCATGAATGAAGCAGCCATGGGTGATGTTGCGACGCATCAATAAAACCCGATCACGGGTCAACAGCACCCGCCCCTGCTCTGCAGAGATTCGGGCCAGGTTCCTGTCACCGGCATCGTTAAAAAACAGGCAATCGAATCCGAGTAGACGCAGATACCGGGAGAGCTTACCCAAATGCGCATCAGCAATAAAACGAGGATGCCTCATCGGCTTCATACGCAGGCGTAACAGCGGTGAAATATCCAACAACTCAAACATGGGGTAGACACTGATACGATCACCCTCCCGCAGCGGATGGCTCAGATCCACTGACTGACCGTTGACCAGGATAATCTCGACCTCAGTGTGAGGCACACCAAGATTCTCGATCAGGTGTTTAACACTTTGTGTTTCCGTGAACTCTTTTTCAAAGGTACACTTTCGCAGCGACCCCGGCAGGAAATCATTCAGCTCTTCATAAAAACGCAAGCTGACCCGGGGCATTGGACTCAACCTAGAATCCGTAGTTGATTCAGCATTTCATTACCTCAAGCATCAGCGGTCAACTACGGAATCCAGGTTCAAGGTTCAGTAGTCGAATTCTGCCCAGATGGGACAGTGATCCGAAGGTTTTGTCATAGCCCTGACATCGTAGGCTATGCCCACATCGGTACAACACTCAATCAACGGCAGGGTGGCTAATACCAAGTCGATGCGCAATCCCCTTTTGGGCTCCCGTTCAAATCCCCGGCTACGGTAATCGAACCAGCTGAAGAGGTCCGATACTTCCGGCCTGAGCGCACGGAAGCTATCCTGTAGTCCCCAGGACTGAAGTGCCTCAAGCCACTCACGCTCCTCGGGCAGAAAACTGCATTTGCCGCTCTTCAGCCAGCGTTTGGCGTTGTCAGCTCCGATACCGATATCGGCATCCTGGGGAGCCACATTCATATCCCCGATTACCAGCAAGGCCTCTTGTGGGTCATGTTCACTTTGCAGGTAGTTGAGCAGGTCGGCATAGAATTGACGTTTGGCTGGAAACTTTACTTCATGAGAACGGCTCTCGCCCTGGGGAAAATAGCCATTGATCACAGTCAGTGGACTTCCCTTAGGTGAAAGATAACGACCGATTATCAAGCGCCGCTGGGCATCGTCACCATCCTGAGGAAAACCTTTCGCAACCGCTATCGCCGCAGATTTGGAGAGCAGGGCCACCCCATAGTGGGTCTTTTGACCATGGTATTCGGCCTTGTAACCGATGGCATCGATCATATCAACAGGAAAGTCAGCATCCTGTACCTTGCTCTCCTGTATACCGATGATGTCCGGGTCGTACTCAGCCTTTAACCTACTCAGCTGATGCTCGCGTACACGAATGCCATTGGTGTTGAAAGAGACGATTTTCATGACTGTTTTTCCTGTAGGACCTCAGCGGTCTCTTTTTCGCCCTGATCAAAACCGTGCCGGTAGGCCTTCCCCCAGGGAAGTAGCGCTTGTCCGGCAACCAAAGCGCTATCGCCAGGTGCGTCAACAGCATCGATCTGTTGCGCATAACCCAATGCCCTCATGGCACTGACCATGCCATCAGCATAACCCCGGTTGTACCAGAGCTGCAGCTCGCTTTCACCTTCGGTCAGGTCCGCTGTTTCCGTATAGAGATTTTGCACGACCTGCAGCAACCGCTGAAGTACATCACCAATCACTTGATTCATATCCGCTTACTCAACCGAGACGCTATCCACCGGTGAAATAATATAGTGTGTGCTCCTGTCACACCAACCCACGTACTTTACCCCTTTGTGTGGAACGGTTGTATTTAATCGACGATCTGGCGATCATTTACGGAAATCACCACAATCCCAGGATAATGCAGGTAGAGATTTAGATGTTGATTGCGATTTCCCCCGCCAAGACCCTCGACTATGAAACAGCCCCGGTTACTGATACATACACCAAACCGGCCTTTCTGAAACAGTCGAGGCTATTGATCAATAACCTGCGTAACTACTCCTCCCTGGATCTGGCCGAGTTGATGAAACTGAGTATGAAACTGTCGGAGCTCAACTTCGATCGCTATCATGCCTGGAAGACCCCATTCACCCTTAAAAATGCCAAACAGGCCGCTCTGGCTATGAAGGGTGATGTCTATGCGGGGCTGGATGCCGAGACCCTGAGTGAAGAGGCACTCAACTTTGCCCAGCAGCACCTGCGCATACTCTCCGGCCTGTATGGACTGCTCAGACCTCTCGATCTCATGCAACCCTACCGACTGGAGATGGGGACCAGGCTACCCAATGAAAAAGGCAAGGATCTGTATGCCTTCTGGGGGGATACGATTACACAGGCGATCAATAAGGATCTTAAGGCACAGGAGGATGATATCTTGATTAACCTGGCCTCCAACGAATATTTTAAATCGATCAAACCCAAGCTGGTGGAGGGTCGTATCATCACCCCTCAATTCAAGGAGAAGAAGAATGGCAGCTACCGTATGATCGGTGTCTTCGCGAAAAAAGCCCGTGGACTGATGAGTCGTTATATTATCGAAAACCGCCTGCAGGACCCACAGGATATCAAGCGTTTCAAGACAGAGGGCTACCGCTTCAATACACGGTTGTCCAAGGACGATCAATGGGTATTCAGCCGCGGCTGATCGATGCACACAGCCATTTCGACGATGTCAGTTTCGATGCTGACCGTCAGCAAGCTTTACAGCGTGCCCACGAGGCTGGAGTCTACCAACAGATAATCCCGGCCATCAAGGCTGACTGGTGGCCAAGAATCAAGCAGCTCTGCCAACAGACAGCCGGGCTCTATCCAAGCTATGGCCTACACCCGATGTATCTTTCCGATCACCTTGAAGAGCACTTGGTGACATTGCGGGAGTGGGCAGAAAGAGAGCGGCCAGTCGCTATCGGTGAGTGTGGACTTGATTTCTATATCGATGACCCTCAGCCGGAACGACAACAGTACTATTTCGAGCAACAGCTGAATATCGCCAGGGATTACGATCTGCCCGTGATCATCCATGCCAGGCGAGCAGTGGAAGAGGTGGTCAACACACTACGTCGTTATCCGGGGCTGCGCGGTATGCTACATAGCTATTCAGGCAGCGAACAACAAGCACTTCAACTGATCAAAATGGGTTTCTATCTGAGTTTCGGAGGCCCAATCACCTACGAACGGGCCAATCGACTCCAGCGCCTGATCAAGGCATTGCCTCTGGAAGCCATCTTGCTGGAGACAGACTCACCTGATCAACCCGACAGCAACCGCCGCGGACAACGGAATGAACCGGCCTATCTGCCTGAGGTTCTCCACAGGATCTGCCAACTACGTCATCTGCAGCCAGCCCAAGTCGCTGAGCAGACAGCATTCAACACCCGTCAGCTGTTTCGAATCTGACAGCCTCGTCAGCCACCTATTCCCGACTAAAAAAACGGATATTTCCCTTTGCTCGCTGCTCACCACTTGTCCAAAAAAACCACATTTAACATCACTGATGCCATAAGGCATGACTCAGCTATCAACGCCCGCTATCATGTGCAGCATTCTACAGACCATCCAACCGACATGAAGAGGGGTGTTTAATGGCACAGAAAGGGATTCTTGTTACCGGTGGCGCGGGATATATCGGTAGCCATACAGCACGTCAGCTGGGCGAAAATGGAGAGCGGCTTGTCACCCTCGACAATCTGTGCACCGGTTTTCGTCAGGCGGTCCTACATGGCGAACTGATCGTTGGCAACACCGGTGACCAAGCGTTGGTGAGTCGCATTCTGAAAGAGCACGACATCGATACAGTGATGCACTTTGCTGCGCATACCATTGTTCCTGAGTCGGTTGAGAATCCACTTAAATATTACGCCAACAACACCTGCAATACCCGGAATCTGCTTGCATGCTGCGCCGAGGCCGGGGTCAAGCACTTCGTCTTCTCATCCACCGCCGCTGTGTACGGGATTCCTGAAACAAGCGTCGCCTATGAAGATGCACCCACGCAACCCATCAATCCTTATGGCACTTCCAAGCTGATGTCTGAGATGATGTTGCACGACCTGGCCAGTGCCAGCGACATGCGCTATGTCGCTTTACGCTATTTCAATGTCGCAGGTTGTGACCTGGAAGGCCGTATCGGACAGTCGACACCAAAAGCAACCCTACTGACCAAGGTGGCTTGCGAAGCGGCTGTCGGCAAGCGTGAAGCTGTCTACATCTTCGGTACCGACTACCCAACCGCTGATGGTACTGGAGTACGTGACTACATCCATGTAGAGGATCTGGCCGGAGCCCATGTCAAGGC
>JAHXHN010000007.1 GCA_025656675.1 Candidatus Thiodiazotropha sp. (ex Codakia rugifera) | reverse complement strand
CTGAACTTATGCCATACCAGGGATTTGTCATGACACTTGGATTACATGGAGCCGATGGGCGGAATCGAACCGCCG
Source organism: Candidatus Thiodiazotropha sp. (ex Codakia rugifera) (assembly GCA_025656675.1). Lineage (GTDB taxonomy): Bacteria > Pseudomonadota > Gammaproteobacteria > Chromatiales > Chromatiaceae > Thiodiazotropha. The sequence continues at coordinate 180,039 of JAHXHN010000007.1, read as the reverse complement.
ACCTACTGATTACGAATCAGTTGCTCTACCGACTGAGCTACATCGGCCGAAAGGCAGCAATTATAGACGTTGATAGGTTTTGGGGTCTAGCCTCTATTTCTCTCGAGACGCCGTGAGGGAGTAGGGAGATGGTGGAAGGATAGGTGGACGCTCTAGCATGATATCTGCCATGAGCCGAGCGGAGGCGGGACCCAACACCACACCGTTACGAAAATGTCCCGCATTGATAAAGAGTCCGCTTATCTCAGGTATTGGACCGATATAAGGAATCCCGTTCGGGGAGCCTGGTCTTAATCCGGCCCAATGGTGTTCGATGTCTGCCTTTTCCAGTGCCGGGAAAAGGGTGAGGGCAAATTGCTTGAGTGCCTGCTTGGCTTGCTCTGTGGTGGTTTTGTCAAAACCTCTGTATTCCAAGGTACTCCCCACCAATACCCTTCCATCTCTTCTCGGTATGATATATCGGTCATTGTGTAAGACGATGCGAGAGATACTGCCGGGATAGTGACGAAAGATGATCATCTGCCCGAGTACAGGTTCTATTGACGGCGGTGAGGTTAATCCTTGCAGCAGCTCTCTTGCCCAAGCGCCTGCACATATCACGACATTGTCGGCATAAAAGGGGCCGTCTTCGGTTGATATACCTTGTACGCGACCATTTCTGATCAGTAGTTCTGTGGCTTTTGTCTGTTGATGTATCGTTACATTTTTGGAAATCGACTGGTAGAGCGACTTGGTCAGGCGTGGATTGCGTATTTGCGCAACGTCAGCCATCCAGACGGCCGCTTTGGCATCGGTCTGCATCGTCGGTTCGCATTCCAGGATGGATTGTCGGCCGATGACTTGAAGTGATTGATTAAATTGCTTTGACCAGTGAACTGCGGCATCCGTATCGGTCGGCTCCAGAATCAACAGACCATTACGGGTGTACTCAGGATCGACGCTGCCTTCCACGATCAACATATCGGCCAGGCGTGGGTAATATTCCTGACCCCACTCAGCGAGAGCAGTGATTGAAGCATCATATTGCCAAGGGTAGAGGGGGGAAACAATGCCGCCACCCGCCCATGATGACTCGCGGCCGGTATTGCTTTGTTCAATCAAAGTGACGGCCATTCCCGCAGATTGCAGTTCCTTGGCCGTGAGCATACCGATGAGACCTCCACCGACGATGAGGCAGTCTGTCATAATATGTTGTGTATTGGTTCCGTTAGAAAGTGTCGCTAAAATAATGTAGTTGGTAGTATATACATGTTTAAGTCATCGGAGCAGGGGTTATTGACATAGGTCGTGTGAGTTGTGATTAAGCTGTTGGAGCAGGAGTAATTAGACAAGATTAAAAAAAGCATCACCAGCAAGTGCTGGTGATGCTTTTATCATCTAGAGTGATTATGTAGTCTTTGATATAAAAGGTGTTATTAGAACACCCAATATCAAACTATATATAGGGTTTATTTCCAGCCATCTACCCAAGAACCATCATCAAGTCGTTGTTTTACCCCAGTAGATGTCAGGCGGTAACCTTGAATATCGTCACTGTCCTGGCCGTTAAGTGCAGTTGGTGCGATTTCCAAGGTAAAGCAACTGACGATACTGCCACATCCACCCGCCTGAATAGTTAGGTTTCCATAATATCCTTCAACACTAGTTGTTGAAATGTTTGCATCGCCTGGTGTTGTCGTGTACGAAGACTGGCGTGAACGATAGACCTCAAGTTTCTGAGCGGCATCGAGAAGTGTCCCCATGCCATCATGGCGCCGCCCTTTTCTCACAGAGTCTTGATAGCTTGGATAGGCTATCGCGGCCAATATACCCACGATAGCTACAACGATCATAAGCTCAATAAGCGTGAAGCCTGCATCTTTTTTACAACAACTCATTGTTGAATAACCTCCTCCCAGGAAATGGGGATGAATCTATCGTCCCACTCATAGACTTCTTCCAGTCCAACAAGTGCCTTCACCACTTGGCCTAGTACCCCATTTTGACCGCCTGGAAATACAAGCGTTGGGGAAGGTGGCATACCGAGCATGCTCAATACCATTGAGCGGTCATCAGCATCGAGTGTGCCTTCGTGCCCACCTAAACCGTCGAACATTGCTGATCCATTCACCATATTTACAGAATAGAAGCGTGAAACACCATTGGCGCCCCTAGCTTCACAGGCTGCCAGATCTGTGCTGCGAACGGCGCTGTAGGTTGTAAACAAAACGGAGTAGTTGTAGAGCACAGCTTTTGAGAATGATTTCTCTGCATTTCCAAGGTCAATAAACCAACCGCTTGCAGTCAATATGTCCTGCCTGGCCTGTACTTGATCAGCTGCGCTACCGTCTTGAACAGTGTTGTCTGTTGCATCAAATAGGTCTGCATTTGCAACAGTTACATAGGTGGTTGGTGCAGTCCACACGGCTGGATCCTTGATCATATAAAATCTATCTGTTATGAGGTTGTCCAGTGGGGCGGGTCTGTTACCAGTTCCGAGCATCACAGCTAAATATTGGTGTCCTCCTCTATTGAAATAACCAACTTCAGGGGTGTTAAAGAAACGCCGATAATCAAGAGTATTCATATTGATGTCGGCAATTATTCCTCCACTCAAAGTGGTACTACTGAAGTCGCTGTCTGGGATGTCGATACGAATAATTCTGCCACCGACATCAGCAGCGTATAAGCGGTCTGTAATACCATTGGAGTTGATGTCTATCGGAAGGATATCACCTGCAATACCGTTATCCATGTCAGCGATTGAGAGAGATGGACCGGTATCTGATATTGTCCTTAAAAGCGTTCCGTCTAAAGCGTTGATAATGTAGATGGCATTACCTTCATCATCGTCTAGCCTGGATGTGGCACCATCCTGATCAGGATCATAGCCGCCACCGAATACCAATACATCAGTGGTCGTTCCACTGATATCCATTTTTAAGAACAACGGCTTAGACCAGGTTTGTCCAAGTTTGCTAAAGCCAGTTGTTTCAATGCCTGGTGTATTGGATATCAGTGCTACAAAGGTTGGATTAAGCCTATCTGTAATATCCAGTATATAGTAATTTCTACCGCCTCTACGCATGCCAAAAATGGCCATTTTTCTGCCACCTGTCTCATACAGGGTGAGAGGGCCGTCTAAACCGTAATAGGGGATTGTTGAGTCATTGTTATTTTTAATGGTCAAAATCTCATCTAAAAGATCGGCGGGCATAAAGGCCCACAGCTCTTCCCCAGTTTCGGCATCAATGGCTTCAAGTACACCTTCACTGGTAGGCAGATAGATGACATCGCCAGTGCTGTAGTTCATTACGCTGGGTTGAGTATGAATTGGTGCTCCCATCTCACCTTCGTGGGAGTCATCTCCGGATAGAGTAGGGTCCCAACTGATCCAATTGAGCACTTCTGTTCTAAGCTCATCGGTACTCACATCTAATAGTGCGTTAGTAATTAATGTAGTATCACGATGTACCCGGTTTGTGATATCTGAAAGCGGGGCACTGGGATTGACATTTGTAAACAGATTTCTACTGCCTGATGATGTCATATGAGCGACAGCACCGCCAACCAGTGGATTGGCACCATCGGGTGATGTGCTCCAGTGATCTGTAGAGCTAATGAACTCAAATCTATCATTGATGATAGGCTGATTGTTTGCATCCCGAAGAATGATTGATATTTCCCCACCAGCCGATGTGGTTGTTGAGATGGTGTAGTTCTTTAAGTTACCTTTCCAAAAAATCTCGGCTCCCGGCACAAGGAGTGGTACAAAGATATTGTTTCCACTGATTGCGGCATTGTCCTGATTGAAAGGTATGACTGGGGCTGTATAGGCATAGGGAATGGATTCCATTGCCTGGGTGACTATCGAAGTAAAGGCTGAGACCAGTTGTGAGACATTGTTAGCAGGATAGTAGTTACCACCACCTGCGTTCGCTATGCTGGTCATAAAACTTTGTATGGTCGCATCATTGGTATCAAAACCGATGGTGTGGGTGACAATATTTTGTTGATCATCCCAACCTGTTCCTGTCTCCAGGTCGGTGTTGAAGGCCCAGGATGCAATCTCTCTGGCACAACGGCCAGACTGCCAACTTGAAGTTGCATCACTGGTACAGTTGGTACCTTCAAAACTGGTTAATCCGTAAGCCTGTCCAGAAGTTGGGGAGTTCGAGTTCGGACGTCCATCAGTGAGTACGACCATGTGGTTGGGTCGGCACCAGTTATCCTCTGGATCGCCATCAATTGGTGATGTGGTTGCAAAATTATTGGAATCTGTAAAGGTCTGGTCACGACGGAACCAGTTAACAGCAGCCTCCATGGCTTTGACTGTAGGTGTATAGCTGACAGTTTGAAGGCCATCGACCGCAGCAAGAAGACTTGGTCTATTATCCTCGATTAAGCTGAAATCACCATTGTGGGCTCGTAAGAAGAGAGGGCCGTCATTTCCCCACTGTGTTGTGTAACCTAGCAGGGCTGCGTTGACATTGCCCATATCCGGATCATTGATCAATGTCTGCATTGCAGTGACAAGGCTGCCTCTACGATCGTTTGTGGCCATACTGCCAGACTCGTCGAGCACGAATAGTACATTCGGTGGTACAGGGTCAGGTGGTTCTTGCAGATAGATCTCAATGTCATCCGCGAACGCTGGGAAGTTTGTGGAAACCAGTCCAATAAGGAGTCCTAAGGAAATGGCAAGTTTATTTGTATAGGTGGAGTGTGTCGTAATATTCATTAGAATGGCTCCTAATTCCTGATAAGCAGAAGTCGCATGCTATTTTGTGTTCTGGTACCGCTTTGATCCACTGTACCAATAGCATCGGCCTGGTATTCATGAGTTAGAGCGTTCGGGCGAAACCCAGAGACCTTGTAGCTTCTGGATGGGCCTATATAAGTCATGATGAGATCAGCAGAGAGATCAGCCTGATTTGTCACTCCGGATGAGGAGAAAAAATCTGTATTGGTGACTGGAGGCGAAGATGGCGTTGCAGGAACCTGAACCACTGGAGCAGGTGCGGTGACAATACCCAAAGCACTTTCTGCAGCTTGAAAACTTGCTTCTTTGAACTGGTGGTTGACAGAAACCTTGGTGTCGAGATTGGTTGATCGCATGGCGCTGACGCTTAGGAGTGTGATAATGATGAGTAGAATCAAGGTAACAGCTAATGCTGTACCACCTTGATGTTGAAGTCTGCTCAGATTTTGCAGTCTATGTGTGTTCATAATCATGATTACTGTCTCTGTACGCTGCTATGCAGATTTCTTAAAGAGATTGTTGTGCTGGCACTTTTATAGAAATGTGATGTGTCGGGTGCTGTGAAGGTCATTCCAAGGAGGTCCAGTTCCTCAGCAGCAGCAGGACGATAACGTGGAGGAAGCTCTGCACCATCTCCAGAACTTGTAATTATGCCAATGCGAATCGATACTATATTCAGCCAGCGGTTAGCAGCTTCTACTTCCGTGGCTGTAAGGTACTGATTAGCAATATCATCGGCATCTGTATCCACACCATATAATGCCCGCATGGCAACAATCCCCGATACCAAGGGTTGAGCAAAGTCAGTTTCTACGACTTGACATATGAGATTCGCATTATCGTCGCGGTAGAAGCGTACGGTCCTGGTTGCACTAATTGTCCCAGCTTGTCCACAAGGTGCCGGTCCACCGGCATAACGGATAGCTATCACGCTGGATCCATTGGTATCTGCATCAATAATCCCATCAGGATCATCAACGGCGGGAAAGGTTCGAGCACCATTGTCTGCTGCTGCATAGGCGCTAGGTCCGTCAGAAGACTCACTGATATTTCTTCCCGCCATAAACAAGGTGCGACGCAAATCCTGAATGGCGAAACGGGTGCTCTCTGTGGCTGCAGTGATGGCAGATCGTGCTGTGAATGTGCTTTTACTATCCACATATACTTTGCCTGCGCCACCGATAAGAAAAACACCGATTGAACTGGCGATCAATAGTGAAATGATCGATAAGCCTGCTTGTTTCTTTACGATAGGGATCATAGTGGTGTTCCTGCCGACACCCAAGGAATAATATTCAAAGTGACATCTTGGGTTGTATAACCTGCGGTGGTTTCCTGTACTTGCCAGGTGATTGTGATTTGCATGGGTGTGAGAGGAGGGCATGTGCCTGGGCAATCAACTGCAAGTTGACCACCGGGTAGTTCGTTTTCCAGATCACACCGTATCTCCCACAGGTCAAATGCAGCCAACTCAGTTGGTGTACACGCTGAAATGCCGGTTGCCGTAGCATCATCAGGATGCATTGCGCAATTGGCTGCAGGCGCAGTTGCAGCACAATTACCGCCAGGTACAGCAGAGATATAGTCGTTGACACCATCGGGATTGGCACGGACTCTGTCTGCCAGGGAAGAGATCATATCTGTAGCCTTAGAGCGATGTTGTGCATTGCTTGAGCCTTGTAGCGCAGCTACCTGGAGGGCGGCTACCCCCATCAAGCCTATTCCGATAACAATGGCTGCAACCAATACCTCGACAAGGGTCATACCTTGACAAAAGTGCTGTTGTGAAATGGTTGGCAAGGATCTCATGGGCAGTCCCCCTCGGATTCGGATTTAATGTAAGGGCGACCGGTTATAGTAAGGCAAACATGGCTTAAAACTTCTCCATCGAAACTTACATCGATTGAATCACCAACGACGAGTGCTGCCCGACCCATGGAGTTATAGGTAATAGTATCGCCGGGAGTTGATAGATTGCCTGCTAGGGTTATATTGTCATTGGCCACGGTATTACTGATCTGATTGACTGCACCTGTGTCCACTTCCCAGCCATCAGCCTCTAATGTGAAGGTGGTATTCAGCTCCTGTCTAACGGCCTCGCTTCTAGCGAGCAATAGTGAGGCAAGCAACTCGTTACTCGTAGTTGTGACAGCATTACGTTGAACCAAATTTAAAAAGCCAGGGATACCCACGGTCAATAAGATTGCCCCAATGATGATAACCATCATCAACTCAATCAATGTGAAACCTTTTATTCGATACATATAAAAACCTCACTCGTTCAGTCCATAGCTTAGAGTACTCTTCAACGAGTGGGCATACCGCTCGTCGGGGTAGACTATCCATATATCCTGAAAAAACAGTGTTGACCCTCTCTCCAGTGACCTTATCGTCCAAAATTGGGAATTATTGTAGTTTTTTGATTTGGTGTGAAAGATAAGTCAAGTGGTGTTATACACGTCACGTGGCAAGTGTATGACCTTATCAATATGAGTTGCAGATTGTTTTACCTGGCAGGATTTATCAATTGCCAGAGTCGCCTAATAGTGACTTCGGTAAGGCAAATACCACTTCTTCAGCTTTCCCTTGGGTCTCTATCACTGATTCGCATCCCCATGCCCTGAGTCTGTCGATAACATTTTCCACCAGAATTTCAGGTGCGGATGCCCCGGCGGTGACACCAATACGATGCTTATCAACAAGCCAATCCGTGTCGATATCCTGTGCACCATCGATGAGGTAGGCGGGTGGGCCGTGTTTCTCGGCGATTTCCCTGAGGCGATTGGAGTTGGAGCTGTTTGGTGAGCCGACTACCAGTACCAAGTCACAGTTCCTGGCAAGCTCTTTGACGGCGTCCTGCCTGTTCTGCGTGGCATAGCAGATGTCGTTTTTTTTGGGGCCGGTGATTTTAGGAAAACGATGCTGTAATGCTGAAATTATCTGTTGAGTATCGTCGATGGAGAGGGTTGTCTGGGTAACAAAGGCGATCTTTTCCGGGTTCCCGATCTCCAATTGTTCGACATCATGGCTGGTAACCACCAAGTGGATGCGTGCGTAGGTGCTATCACCGGTGCATTGGCCCATAGTACCTTCAACTTCCGGGTGTCCTCTGTGACCGATCAATATCACCTCATAACCATCACGGCATCGCCTGGCGACCTCAAGATGAACCTTGGTAACCAGAGGGCAGGTGGCATCAAAGACCCTGAGTTGGCGTTGTTGTGCTTCTTCTCGCACGGCTTGAGAGACGCCGTGAGCACTGAATATGACAGTTTGTCCATCGGGGACATCATCCAGTTGATCGACAAAAATTGCCCCTCGCTCTCGCAGGCTTTCGACTACAAAGCGATTGTGTACTACTTCATGACGCACATAGATGGGTGCTCCGAGGAGTTCCAGAGCACGTTCGACGATTTCGATTGCTCTGTCGACACCGGCACAAAAACCTCTGGGATTGGCTAGAAATATCTGTTGTGTCTGATTCATTGATCGAGGATTACTGAATGAGTGCTGTGAGCATCAGCATAGCTAGCTATCTAGGTGTGCTCAACCTCTAGGATAGTAACCTTGTAGTTAAATTGCTTACCGGACAGGGGGTGGTTGAAATCGACCTGCACTCGCTTCGATTCAACCTGCAGTACGATACCGGCCAGCTCCTCACCATCAGGTGTGGTGAAGGCGATGACTTCTCCCTCATTGAGTATCTGGCTGGTAGGAAAAGCATCAAGATCAAGCCAATGAATCAGTGCTTCGTCTCTTGGTCCGTAAACATCATCTCCCGCGACAGTCAGGCATTGTTCATCCTCAGCATGTAGGCCCAGAAGCGCTAACTCCAACATCTGTTCCATGGTGTTGTCACCCAAGGTGAAATCCAGGGGGGTGTCCTGGTATGTAGAGACGATCTCTGTGTTATCAGGCAGAGTGAGAGCGAAATGCATCTTGACCCGGCTGCCGGGGACAATCTGTGGTTTTTTCTCAGACATGGTCCACTACTCAACTGCAGTCCGCTGCAAATCACGCAGCTGCGGCAGTTCCAGGTTTAAACGATCGGCATGTGAGAGGGCGCGTAGCAACCTGGCAGGAGCACTGCGTCCCATACAGCGATGATCAGGGTCACCCTCAAAGGCCAGTAGCATGGCAGCAATCAGCCTCTCCTTGTCGAATGATCTATGGGTTAAGGCCTCCTGGAGGCAGATCACTTCCTCAGCAACCCGTTTGGCAAAGGCTTGGTGAGACTGCCATAGCTCACTGACCGTGCCGCCGGTATGCAGACCCGCGATATTGGTGGTGAGAATATAAAGATTCTTTGTCACAAGCTGAAAAAGCAACTCATCTTCGTCGAGCAGGATGTTAGTGGGAATGTTTACCCTATCCAGGGCGCGGCTCACGTGGGTTGACTGAGGACCGAACAGGGGGGAGGGGATAATGACCTTGGGATCTATACCCGGTTTTTTTTCGAACCAAATTGAGATGACTGTTGGTGAAGGGATGCCACGCCAGTCATCTGGCAGTAACTCATTTTGCAGTAGACAAAGGCGAGATCGCCAACTATCAGGCAGCTCATTGAGGACGAGGTTAAGATCATTCTCGGCTACGGCAACGATCACCAGTTCAGGCTGAGTAACCTGTTGAGCCAATCGATCCATGTCTGTCTCTCTCGTAACAGGATGAACCGTAAAACCGAGGCGAAGGAATCCCTTGGCAAATACGCCACCAACCTCTCCGATACCGATCAGCACTATCTCATTCTTTGGCATGTCATCGTCCAGTAAACAACTCAATATTCAGCATGCATGATAGCGGATTTGCATTATTTTCATAAAGGTCTAACATAGTCTTAAGCAGGGGGATTAATAAAGAAATATACTGCCATGATAAATAAAGAAATTATACTTACAAGAGAGTTGCCTCTTTATGAGGTGCAAGAGGTTTCTCTACTCGATGCCATGTTACTTCTCAAGGGATATGGTAGCGCAGTCAAAGAATCATCCATCACACGAGCAGGAGAACGACTCAATATCCAAAGGAGAAACCGGACCGCAAAGTCCGACTGGTCAATGACAGGCACCTGACAGCAATCCAAGGTTTCCAGAAACTTATGCCTGTCCATCCAAATACCACCTGCTAAGGTCCTGTTTGCCAGCGTTTAGCCGTTATAAGTTAGGCAAGTATCTCCTGAGTAAAAAATAGGAAACCCAGAGAGGCGATCAGGACAGCGACAGCGGCGTACTGGGCCAGGATGCAGATTCCCGGCAAGTCGTTACAGACCTTGTTAAATCGACAAAGCTTACAGTTTTTCAATGTGTTACCTCACAAACTACAGAGGTCGGCAGCTCATATAAACGACATTGAGCCGACCGCTTTGTGGCTGCACTGCCAGAAAGGTTCTGATGAACTCAATTTCCATTCACTACGCTATTTGTCATCATCCCTAATGAGTAGGCGGAAATTCATCGTTATCAGGCTAAATCTTGCAGCACCCAAGTCACAATCATACTCGCATACTTTTTCCCATGGTGGAAGAATCCAATTCTGAATGAAATTTCCAGGGGAAATTTAAGTATTTGTTTTTACTCAATTCGCTTTGATGAACCAACCGATCAGATTAACATGTCCTCAAATAGTATTGATTTGTGGAGAGATGCATGTTGATTGAAGGGCCATTGAAGATAGGTGTATTGGATGATCCTGAGCAGCCAGGGCGCGAGTTGCACATCGATTTTACCACTGAGTTTCAGTCACTTGAACTAAAGGGACAAGCTGAATCCTTTTCTCAATACCTGCAGATCCTGCAACGGAACATCAATGCCCTCGAGGAGGTCGACCCGAATCGTGCCGGCATGCTGATTGTGCAGCAGATCGCTGAGCAGTTGATGCCTCATCTTGCAAGCGGTGATCTTGAAATAGCTGAGACAATCATTGTTGAGATGGGGCGTGATCATGCCAGCGACTCTCTGATGAGTCTGCTCAATTCATGACAACACCAAGCTATATTCTCGAGGGTACTGCGGACAACTTCGATCGATTGGTATTGGAAAACTCCAAGCGTGGCCTGGTGATTGCTGATTTCTGGGCAACCTGGGTCGGGCCGTCACTCAAGCAGCAACAGATCTTTATCGATCTTGCCCGGCGCTATGAGGGACGCTTTCTGTTGGTATCTATCAATACCGATGAGCAAAAAGCCCTGGCTGAGCGCTTCGGTGTTCGAAGTCTGCCCTCATTTAAACTGTTCCGCGATGGCGATCTGGTCGGGGAGTATCACGGGGTACAACCTGAATCCGACTACCCGCGAATTATCGATCAGTATGTACAGAAACAGCTCGATAGCAGCAGTAGGGATGCGATTGCGGCGTGGCAGTCGGGTGATCCGGAAAGGGCATTGAAGATCCTTGCAGAGGCGGTTATCAACGATCCACAAAACCTTTCTCTGCCGGCGCTGATGACCAAGATTTTAATGCGCCAGGAGCGATTCAGGGAGGCCTATGATCTGTTGAGTGCGTTACCTGAACAGGCACAGGAGGGTGTTGAGATACGTAACCTCCTGGCTCATCTTGATATCGTTGTTACAGCAGAGGACGCTGACGAGCTTGAGGCAATTCAACACCAATTGGCAGTGAATCCCAAGGATGCGGACACACGCTATCAGCTTGCAGCCGTTACCCTGATAGGCGACGATCTGGAGGCAGCCCTCGATCTGTTACTCGATCTGGTACGCAATCATCCCACCTATCGTAACGGTATTGCCCGCAAAGCCATGCAGGCTGTATTGGACCGGCTCGATGCCAAAGATGAGCAGGTGGCCCGTTACCGCCGCGAACTTTTCAGACTCAACTACTAAAACGAGAAGGCATGTCAGAAGCACCCCCTCAAATTGGTTTTGTCAGTCTGGGTTGTCCCAAGAATCTGGTCGATTCTGAACATATTCTCAGTCGATTACGGGCCGAGGGCTATCAGCTTTCAGCGAGTTATCAAGGTGCTGATCTCGTGGTCGTGAACACCTGCGGCTTTATTGATGCGGCCGTGGAGGAGTCCCTGGATGCAATTGGCGAGGCACTTCAGGAGAATGGAAGTGTTATTGTTACCGGTTGCCTGGGTAAGGATGAGGCACGTATTCGTGATGCCCATCCGCAGGTACTAGCGGTCACCGGGCCTCATGCCTATGATGCCGTGATGGATGCAATCCATCAGCAGCTACCGGCGCCCCATGATCCTTTTACCAGCCTTGTGCCACCGCAGGGCATAAAATTGACTCCCAGGCACTATGCCTATCTGAAAATCTCTGAAGGCTGTAACCACAGCTGTAGCTTTTGCATTATTCCTGATCTTCGTGGGCGTTTGGTTAGCCGGCCTTTCGGCGAAATCATGCTTGAGGCACAGCGTCTGGTTGAGTCAGGGGTAAGGGAGTTGCTGGTTGTCTCTCAAGATACCAGTGCCTATGGGGTTGATATCAAATACCGTCCCGATTTTTGGCAGGGCCGTCCTGTTGCTTCAAGACTCAAAGAATTGGCTGCTGCGCTTGGAGAGCTCCAGGCATGGATCAGAATGCACTATGTTTATCCCTATCCCCATGTGGATGATCTGATACCGCTGATGGCAGAGGGTCATGTCTTGCCCTATCTCGACATGCCGTTGCAACATGGCAATGTCCGTGTGCTGCAAGCGATGAAACGTCCTGCAGCCACTGAAAGGGTATTGGCACGCATTGCACGCTGGCGTCGGGAGTGTCCTGAACTCACCCTGCGCAGTACATTTATTGTAGGCTTTCCAGGTGAGACGGAATCCGAGTTTGAGGAGCTGCTTGAATTTCTGGATGAAGCACAACTTGACCGGGTGGGTTGTTTCGCCTACTCACCCGTTAAAGGGGCTCAGGCTAACGCACTGCCTGGCGCATTGCCGAATGAGGTCAGGGAAGAGCGCCGTGCCCGTTTCATGCAGAAACAAACGGAGATAAGTCGTCAGCGACTACAGGCCAAGATTGGCCAGGAGATGGTGGTCCTGGTTGATGAAGTCAGGGAGAAGCAAGTGGTGGCACGAAGCCCGGCAGATGCTCCCGAGATCGATGGGCGGGTTTTTATACCTGGTGCCTGGGCGTTGCAAGCTGGGGATTTCATCGAAGTGCGCATCACGGATGCAACCGCTCATGACCTGCAGGCCGAACCGGTGGATATTGATGATGAAGAGGAAGGTTGATCGATTAAAACCGGCGCTTCCCTGCGCCTCGCCAACCAGCTAAAAAGGGTCGAAACCCCAATCAGGATAGAGTGGTTCGCCACGGTCACCTAATTTAGACAGACGCCTAGAAAGCGGAACCACTGTTTTTGCCCAACTTCTTTAAAATTGTAGCCAATGGGCAGAATCCCGTGAAGGCTGATTGTAGGAGATTAAGTCCGACAAATGCTGTAAAGAAGAGCCAATAGGGGTGGTGATAGTGCGAAAGCGCTACACTCAACAGGATTACAAAGCCGGCAAAGGCGAGAACAATGCGGTCGATATTCATGGATTTGCCTCTAAACTATCAGTGTTGGTCCGTCATCACCCTACTTGTTCAGGTGTGATAATGACGGTATGAAGGATCGCCATTAACAGCCTACGATCAAAAAAGTGAGCGCTATATTAGCACTATCTAATATTAAGTCAAGGATGCTCCTACTATGACCCCTAATGCCGAAGATCTTGATCTGCAGCACCATTTGATTCAGCAAATGCTAAAGCATCCCTCGTGCTTCGGACACACCCTTGATCAGGCCGAGCATATCGAGACCCATATCTCCCATCTACTACTGGTCGGTGATACGGTCTACAAAATCAAGAAACCTCTCAACCTGGGCTTTCTTGATTTTTCAACCCTGGAGAAGCGGCGCTTGTGTTGTGAGGAGGAGTTACGGCTCAATCGTCGTCTGGCACCTACACTCTATCTCGATGTAGTGGGCATCGGTGGCAGCATTGAACAACCGATAATGAATGCTGATAGCGGTATCCTGGAATATGCAGTGAGAATGCGTCGTTTTCGCCAACAAGACTTACTCAATATTACCTTACCAGACAGGGATATGATCGAACGCTTGGCCGTGTTGATTGCGGACTTTCATCAAATGATTCCAGCTGCATCAGAAGTGATGCCCTACGGTAAACCCAAGAACGTTTTTAAACCCATGGAGGAGAATTTCCAATTGATTCGAGGGTTAAAGCAACCCTTGCTTGAGATAGAGCGTCTCAACATACTGCAGACATGGACCGAGCAACAGGCAAGCGTTTTAGAACCTCTCATGGAAGAGCGTTATCAATCGGGACATATCCGGGAGTGTCATGGTGATCTCCATCTGGGCAATATCGCTCTATTCGAGGGACGTATAACCCCATTTGACGGTATTGAATTCAATCCCAATCTTCGTTGGATAGACACCCTCAGCGATATCGCATTTTTAATTATGGATCTCCAGCATCGTGGGCTTAATCCTGACGCAGACCGGCTATTGAATGTTTACCTGGAACAGTCGGGAGACTATGTCGGTCTGCCACTGTTGCGTTTCTATCTGCTCTATCGTGCCATGGTGCGGGCAAAGGTAAGCGCTATTCGTGCATCCCAAGAGGGGCTTCCCTATGAGGAGCGGGAGCAGCTATTGGCTGAGTACCGGAGCTTCCTCTCTCTGGCGGAATCGATAACCCGTCATCCCCCCGCGTCCCTGATCATTACTCATGGTTATTCCGGATCGGGCAAGAGCACCATCAGCGGTTGGTTGGCGGAGCAGATGATGGCAATTCGTTTACGTTCGGATATTGAACGTAAGCGACTCTATCCCGAACAAGGTACTGCAGAGGGAACAACAGCTTCCGAGCGCTACAGTGATGAGGCAACCCAAGTCACATATACCCATCTGATGGGGATGGCGAAACGGCTGCTACGGAATGGGTTTTCAGTCATCATCGATGCGACCTTTTTGGCCTATTGGCAGCGTGAAATGTTTCTTCGGATGGCAGAGAGCCAACAGGCTCCAATATTGATCATCGATTGTCAGGCACGTCAGACCCTGTTGTATGATCGTATTAAGCACAGGAGTGGACTGGGTAATGATCCCTCCGAAGCCGATCTGACAGTCCTGATGCATCAGCAACAGCATTGTGAGCCACTAACGTCCTATGAATGTGAAAGAACGGTGACCGTCGACAGCGAACAGTTTCCCCCACCTGGGTTATTGGCTACCGTTTTACAACGTTTAATGAGATAGAATCAACTGTTCCAAGTCTTTCGATTGAATAGGTTTCAAGATGCGATTTCCTCAACTCAAGATAGGTCAGCGATTCGAGTATCAAAGTAAGACATACACAAAGACAGGCCCCTTGACTGCCAGCGAGGAAGGTACAGGCGCCAGTAGTATGATCAGGCGCTCTGCAAAAGTGACGCTATTGGGTGGCTCAGGTTCAGTAGAGTGTGTTAAGCAATCAAAGCAAAATTATAGTCGGGAAGAGGTAGTCAATTTGTGTCGGGAGTTCAAGTTAAACCTGTGTAAGAGACTAGAAACTATTGCATCTCAGCAAGGAGAATTACAAATACAACAGGTCCTTTCGAATATCGACGCTATTGAAATCGATTGAATCTGATAACCAATATATGAGGTTGCATAGTATGTTTTTTTATATGGTTAGAAAAAATCGTAGCTAGCCAGAATGACACATACTATAAACTCATCGAAAGATATATAGGTGCTTCCCCAGACAGGGCGGACGACACTGATCTAGGGTGCGGCAGGGCCACACCCTAGAGTATATGCGTTTCTAGACGGGGACTAGGGTTTGATATAGGTATATCCTTCGGCCTGGAGTTTGGCCAGTTCAGCGACACCACTCGGTACTACATCTGAATCTGATGTGTCATAGAGATGCTCAGTCAGAATGACCTTCTTGCCTTTTAATGTGTTGGCACAAACATGGAAGCCGACACCCTGTTCCTTCAGTCCGGATATTTTGGCCTGTATTTCGTCTGTGGCATTTCCAAGCACCAGTTTGGTCTCTTTTACAGCATCAGGCTCAAGCAGTAGACTCACCCCCTTGCCATGTAAAACGACCTTCAGGTCCAGGTTTTCCGCACCGACGGCATTGATATGATTCTGGATGTTACGTAAAGCACCAGCCTGGGTTTTCGGGTTATCGTAATTGATATGGTAGACAACCTTCTGCTTGCCATAGGAGCCGGCCATGGCAACACTCACTACCAGCATGCCTATACAGCTCATCAAAATTTTTGACATTCGACCTGTATTCATTTTTCAATCCTCATCTTGGTAATAGACTCAGTGTGTTTGCAGGTGCTGCGAAACAACTGATTATTTGTAATGCATCAAACCTGAATGTATACCCAACCCTCTTTTTGCCTGCGTACCACATAGGCAACGCCTGATTCCGTAACAACCACATCCGGTATAAGAACAACTTCGATGCCTTTTTCCACCTTCAATCTGTTGATTGTGTTTTGACAGGCGACAAAGGTAAGCATTGGATAATCTCTTACCATTCGCGCAATTCGTTCACTTTCTGTTGTCAATTTTGAACGTAATAGACCGAGGCCATCGCTATGGGCTACGACTTCGACGCGTACAGTCTCACCCCGCCCAAAAAAATCGAGCATCAAGCTTTCCACTTCATCCAACAGTTCTCCAGCACTGACCTGTCTGATGTTCTGGACATGGAACACAACGCGCATCTCCTCATCTTCAGCTTTAGCAGGACGTTGACCCTTTCCCTGTGGATCCAGCATAACAACTCGATCTGTGCTACTCATGGTCATCAATGGCGAGCCGTACTGCAGCATCACTGCTGATCCAATGAGCAACAGCACAGTTGCGGCTATGGCCAGTGGTATTCGCATCGAGGTTTTTAATTTTGCAGACTGATGGGGAGACGTGGGTTCTGCATAAGCAAGTTGTACTGACGCCTTCATATTGCGCAGCTGGCATAGTTCAGTGGCTGCTTCCTCATCATTTCTGATCTGCTGTAGCATTTCAGCCTGTTCAGTGGGAGAAAATTGCTGATCAGCAAGTGCATTGAGTATCTCTTCCGAGAACGTCTCTCCATACTTTTTCATTTAACTCTCCGTATTCCGGTGGGCACTTCTGTCTTGTCTCCGGTTTCTAAAAGCTCCCGTAATCTTCGGCGTGAACGGCTCAGTCGGCTCATAACAGTACCAATCGGAATGTCCATGGCGTCTGCAACCTGGGAATAGGACAATTCCATCAGATCAACAAGTGTTAAGACCATACGTTGTTCTTTCGGCAGGTGGGAAACGGCATCACGCACTCGTTGAATATCATTACCACGATTAATGTTATCGAGTGTGTCATCAGCTCCAACCAACTCATCACTATCGATATCCAAATGATCCTGTTTCCTTCTATGGGTATCGCAGTGGAGATTCACCATTATGCTTGACAACCATGGCAGAAGTTTCTCCGCATCCCTTAACTGTTTGCTATGCTCCAGCGCTTTGGCCCAGGTCTCCTGAACTAAATCCTGCGCTTTATCCTCGTCATGGCACCATGACCACGCAAGCCTGTAGAGTCTTGGGTTCAGTTCGTTATAGCGTTTCCTGATTGCTTTGGCTGGACCAAATAGAATCATTGTTGTCATTAACTCCAAACATTTATTAGTCAGACGAGAGTGGGTGACTATTTATTCCCTAATAAAGGACTATTTATTGATGAATAAACAAGGCAATTAATAGGGTAAATAGACTATGTGATACGTAAATATTGGACTTAGGGCATCCAAGTTCGTATGTGCATACTCTTAAAAATGATGGCCGTTAATGAAATTAAGCTGTGATCGGAAATGTCGTCAATTATCCTGACTGAAGAAAATGAGGGGCATGGAGGTATGGTATTTTCTGAGATGCCAGTGGAGGTCACGCTCAGTTCCAATCTGATGAATTAAGACTTATGAATTGAACTCATCATAAAGTAATCGGCACAATCCAAGTGATGTTCGGGTATGGATATAAGATGAGATTTAAATAATTCAGTTTTTCAAATCATCTCTAAATAACCCTTCGTCCCAATAAGGCCGTTCACCAAACTGATCACGTAAAAAATCTGCCAGCGCTCTGACTCGTAAAGGTACGAACCTGCGAGTAGGGTAGATCGCATAGGCGGTTGCCGATGGGATCTTAAAATTTTCAAGGAGCGGTACCAGGCGACCTTCCAGAATGGCTCGGTAGGCGATGAAGGTGGGTGAGAGGCAGACACCATGACCTGCAGCGGCAGCTTCGAGCAGTATCTCTCCATTGTTTGCCTGCATGCGGTTATCCACCCGTACTGTGTGAGACCTACCTTCACGATCGATGAAACGCCATTTTTGAGGCTCAGGCAAATTGGTATAGCAAAGCCCTTGATGGCCTGATAATTCCTCCGGTGTTTTTGGTGTGCCATAACGGGCCAGATAGCCCGGGCTGGCGCAGATAACGGCGCGTACAGGCGCGAGGGGCAGGGCAACCATGGTAGAGTCATCAAGCCGTCCAATACGCAGTGCAAGATCGACACCCTCCTGTACGAGGTCGACCTGGCTGTCATTGAAATCCATATCCAGGATGACGCCTGGGTGTTGGTTCATGAAGGCGTTCAAGGCCGGTGCCAGATGCAACAACCCGAATGAGAGTGGCGCAGCCAGTCGAATGCGTCCATTTAGAGCGTGTTGCGCTGCGGAAACCGACTGTTCAGCTTCTGCCAGATCTTCCAGCAGCTGTAGGGTGCGGGGGTAGAAGGCTCGACCTGCATCGGTGAGAGAGAGGCGACGGGTAGTCCGCTGAATCAGCAAGGCACCCAGATACTCCTCGAGTTCTGAAACCCGTCGGCTGATAACCGATTTACCGATACCCAGGCGTTCTGCAGCCGCACTGAACTGGCCTGACTCGACCACCGCGACAAAGCTTTCTAAGCACTCTAATCGATCCATTGTTCTATTTTTAGCAACAGTGTTTCCTAAATAGTGACCTTTATCTCCCTTAATGACAACCTAAAATGATCAATAACCGATCAAATTACTGAGCATTTATGCGAGGAGGCTGTCATGGAGCAGCTCACAAACAACAGGCGATCAGTCAGGAGAACCGTGCATGGACAAGAGACATCCGACGGCGCTGGCGTGCGTCTGACAAGGGTGATCGGGGGACCGCAGTTACCCCAACTTGATCCTTTTTTACTGCTGGATGCATTTCGCTCTGACGATCCGGATGACTATATTGGCGGTTTTCCACCCCATCCCCACCGAGGCTTTGAGACGGTTACCTACCTACTGGCTGGCCAGGTGGAGCACCGTGACAATGCCGGTCACACAGGGATCTTAGAAGCGGGTGGGGTGCAGTGGATGACTGCCGGAAGTGGTGTGATTCACTCTGAAATGCCACAGCAGCAGGATGGTTTGTTGTCGGGTTTCCAGTTGTGGGTCAATCTGCCGGCAGGGCAGAAAATGACAGCGCCTCGTTATCAGGAGTTTGACCGGCAGGTGATTCCTGTTGAACAGCGAGGTGATGGTGTATCAGTCCGTGTTGTGGCAGGACGTACTTCACGCCATACCCAAGGTCCGGTAAGTGAGTTAGTTACACCTGCGCTCTTTTTCGACATCACACTTCCAGCGGGTACCCATTTTAGTGAGCCATTACCTGAGCGTTATAACGCCTTCATCTATCTTATCGAGGGGATACTCTCAATCGATGAAACAACACTGGAAGGCGGTAACCTGGCTGTGTTGGATCAAGGTGAATCGGTCGAATTGACGGCACATCAATCGAGTCGTCTGTTACTGGTTGCAGGTCAGCCGCTGAATGAACCTATTGCCAGACGTGGTCCCTTCGTCATGAACAATGAGGCGGAGCTCCAGCAGGCATTCAGTGACTATCAGGAGGGACGCTTCTGATGCGTTTAGCCAATGACAGGGAGAACTACGGCTTGATCGCTATGGTACTCCATTGGTTGGTGGCCCTGGTTATATTCGGTCTGTTTGGCCTGGGACTATGGATGCGTGATCTGGGTTACTACGATGCCTGGTATCAACTAGGGCCCTGGTGGCATAAGGGTATCGGTATGTTGCTCTTTGTTGTTTTGGTGGGCCGGTTTATCTGGCGCCATTTCAACCAGCGGCCAGACCATCTACCCACCCATAAGCCCTATGAACGTCGAGTGGGGTTGCTGGTGCACAGCTTACTCTATCTGTTGATGTTTGCCGTGATGATCAGTGGCTACTTGATATCGACTGCCGATGGCAGGCCGCTGGAGGTATTTGACTGGTTTTCAATACCGGCAACCATCAGTGGCATAGACGGGCAGGAGGATATTGCCGGTAAGGTCCATCTCTATCTGGCCTGGAGCATCATTGTGCTGAGTGCACTGCATACGCTGGCTGCATTAAAACACCATTTTTTAGACCATGATCGGACACTCAAGCGCATGCTTGGGATCTGAGAAGACACTTTAGGGAGTGCATCGATAAAGCAATATCAATGCCTCCAGTTAATAAACCATGAGGAGACTAATAGATGATTAAGGTTGCTATTGTGTACCACAGTGGCTTCGGTCACACCAAACTGCAGGCAGAGGCAGTACATAGAGGTGCTGAAAGTATCGAAGGGGTGGAAGCCAGACTGCTCACCTCGGAAGAGGCGGGTAGCAATCTGGATAGCCTCGATGAAGCTGATGCTATCATCTTCGGCAGCCCTACCTACATGGGGAGCATGTCGGCAGAGATGAAAAAATTTCTGGAGACTGCTGCAGCCAAATGGTTTACCCAGTCTTGGAAGGACAAGGTGGCGGGTGCTTTCACCAATTCCAGTTCCTTTTCAGGGGACAAGCTGAATACTCTGGTAGGTTTAGTGATCAATGCCATGCAGCACAGCATGATTTATGTCAGCCTTGGTATGCAACCCGCTGAGAGTGACCCTGAGTCTATGAATCACATCGAAGGCCCCGGACCGGAAGTATTGAACCGGGTTGGTTCCTACATGGGTCCGATGGCTGCCAGCTTTCAGGTCAATCCCGGCGATGCACCGTCTGCAGGTGATATCGCTACAGCAACGCGTTATGGTGCACGTGTCGCTACCATTACCCAGCAGCTGATTCGCGGACGAAATACAGTTTAGACAATCACGACTTACTTCAAGGAGAATCTCCATGAAACGCTATTTCATCTATCTTATGTTAGCCAGCGTAGCTATAGCGACACCCTTACAGGCAGAAAACTATGTTATCGATACCAAGGGTGCCCATGCCTTTATTCAGTTTCGTGTCAAACATCTTGGTTATAGCTGGCTGCTAGGCCGGTTTAATGAATTCAGTGGCAGCTTCAGTTATGACGAGAAGCATCCAAGTGAGTCCAAGGTAACGGTCGATATCAAGCCGGCCAGTGTCGACAGCAATCATGCTGAGCGGGATAAACATCTGCGTGGTGAAGATTTTCTGTATGTTGAAAAATATCCAGCAGCAAAATTTTCCTCAACCGCATTTACAGAGAAGAGTGACGGGACAGCGGAACTCAAAGGTAATCTCACCCTGCGAGGTGTGACCAAGCCTGTTGTGATCGCGGTTGAACATATCGGTCATGGTAAGGACCCCTGGGGTGGCTATCGTAGAGGTCTTTACGGTACGACAGAGATTGCACTCACCGATTTTGGTATTCCCTTCGACCTGGGACCAGCTGCGCGCATCATCCAGTTGGAACTCTCCGTGGAAGGTATTAGACAGTAGTCGAATAAAGGCATGCAGAAAAAACGGCGTCTATAGGCGCCGTTTTTTTTATGTTGCGCAGCCCGGATAACCTGAATTCTGGTTGTGGCGATTCACTGTATTCGGTCAGGTGATCCAGGTAGGGTATGGTCTGCCGCACCTTAGGTTTAAGATTCTTCAGTAACCTGTGCTGCAGCCCGAATTAATAATTGGCTATCCACACCATCGAGGTGAGACTCTTCACTCAACATTCGTCGCCACTTTCTTGCACCCGGCTGTCCCTGAAACAGGCCTAGTATGTGACGCGTGATACGATTGATCGGTATCCCGTTTGCCAACTCTTTTTCGACATAGGGAATTAATGCTTCGACAATCTGGTGCCGACTTACTACAGTGTGATCGCAACCAAATATCAATCGGTCAACGTCAGCAAGGATCCAGGGATTGTGATAAGCCCCACGACCGATCATCACGCCATCTACAGACTCAAGTTGCCGTTGAGCCATTTCCAGATGGGTGATGCCACCGTTAATGATCAATTCAAGGTGGGGGAAGTCGCGCTTGAGCTGATGGACTGTTTCATAAGAGAGGGGAGGGATTTCACGATTCTCTTTTGGGCTCAATCCCTGCAGCCAGGCATTACGGGCATGTACAATAAAAGTGGTGCAGCCAGCTTCGGAGACAATACCGATGAAATCACAAAGTGCTGAGTAACTATCATGATCGTCGACGCCTATGCGGTGTTTAACGGTGATGTCGATCGCAGCACTATCCTTCATTGCTTTGACACAATCGCCAACCAGCTGAGGGGTTAGCATCAAACATGCACCAAAGCGTCCTGACTGAACCCTGTCCGATGGGCATCCCACATTCAGGTTGATCTCATCGTACCCCCATTTCTCTCCTAGCTTGGTGCATAGCGATAATTCATTCGGATCACTGCCACCCAGTTGTAATGCCAGAGGATGTTCAGATGGATCGTAATCGAGAAAACGCGCTCGATCTCCATGTAACAGAGCACCTGTGGTAACCATCTCTGTATAAAGCACGACATGCTGGGAAATCAAGCGTAGAAAGTAGCGACAGTAACGGTCTGTCCAGTCCAGCATGGGCGCGACGGAGAGTTTGCGGTCAATCATTCAGAGGTGTAAAAAATTTCAAATATCAAAAAGACTATTTTCTGTATAGGGCGACCTGATCAAAGTCAGGTGTTTCATTTTGAAGGTCAGATAAATAAGTTTTACTATAGTGCATGAATAGATGCGCTATTACCAGTATAGTGTCTCTCATACAACACCCTCTGAGTATTTAGACATCTGTTCAGACACACTGGGTGAACCAGGCTGCTGTAGTTTCTTTCCCGGGTTGAGTTCACCCGAATGATACTTCACTATCCTAAATACAGACACATCACATTTTTACGGTAACTCTCAAATGACTGAATCGATCAATACACAAAATATGGCCGTGTTCTGTGATTTCGAGAATATTGCACTCGGCGTACGTGACGTCAATTATACAGCCTTTGATATTCAGAAGGTTCTCGAGCGGTTATTGCTTAAAGGCAACATCGTGGTCAAGAAGGCCTATTGTGACTGGGATCGGTACAAGGAGTTCAAGGCTGCCATGCATGAAGCGGCATTCGAGTTAATCGAGATTCCTCATGTGCGCCAATCGGGTAAGAACTCTGCAGATATCCGAATGGTGGTTGATGCTTTGGATCTTTGTTATACCAAGCTACACCTTGATACTTTTGTTATTGTTAGTGGTGATTCAGACTTTTCACCGCTAGTAAGCAAGTTGCGGGAAAACAATAAAGTTGTTATTGGCGTGGGTGTAAAAAACTCCACCTCAGATCTTCTTACAGCCAACTGTGATGAGTTTATTTTCTATGACGATTTAGTGAGGGAGTTAGAAAAGCCGGTTCGTAAACGCAAGAGTTCCAGTAATAAGAGTACTAAGAAGAAGGCTTCGAAACAGCCGGTGAGTGAGGAGGAGAAACGAAAGCAGGCAGCTTTGAATCTGGTCGTTGCGACGGTGGAAGACCTGATCCAGGAGCGTGGTGAAATGGAGAAGGTTTGGGGATCAATGGTTAAACAAACACTAAAGCGTCGTAAACCTGGTTTCAGTGAGAGATACCATGGATTCAGTACTTTCAGCAAATTACTTGAGGAAGCACAAGCACGCAAGCTGCTTATTCTTGAGGCTGATGAAAAATCAGGTGGCTATATGATTAGGAGCGTTGTAACAGAAGAGGGTTAAATGGCCTGTACATGGTGCTTCTGTAGAGAGGGTATTTGGAATATATGCATCCCTAAATTTACTGCCTTTTCTGAGCGTTTCTCGAAAAGATGAAATGTCTACTGCATTAACTATTCAAATGGAATTCGACATAGCGTTTAATCTTGGTTATCAAGCTTTCTTAGTTTAGCCTGTACTAGTTTATACAGTATTTTTGAGAGGTTCTTTTTCTCAGTAGAATTAAGAACCGATAGTAAATCTTCATTTACCTTACCAACAATATTAAAGAGATCTGGTGCTAATTCATGGCCTAAATGGGTTAAGAATATTTTGAAGCTCCTTCTTGATTTTTCGTCTTTGCAACGATTAACCAGTTTTTTCTGTTCAAGAGCATCGATCGTGCGGGTAGTGGCATAACCTGGCATGATAACTTTTTTTCCGATTTCTGTCTGAGTGAGGCCCTCATTTTCCAGCAATGTCATCAATACAGCGAAGTGACTGATACTCAGATCAAGCCGTTTCAATTCACAATTCATTTCTGAATCAAGTGATGTCGTCAGTACTTTTAACATCCAGCCGACGCTATTTTCTCTTGTTTTCTGTGTTAACTGCTTATTCATACAGTGAATAATGACATATTAGCAGGAAATTGCAATAATTGCATTTGCAATAATTGCAATGATGAATTAATATCCGTTTCTATCATATTGTCGGGAGAATCTCATGAATCATTATCATCCTTTAATGGTCGTTTTCCATTGGGTACTAGCCTTCATGGTCATTATGGGGTTGATCATGGGGAACAGTGTTCTAAGTGAAACTGCAAATAGCGACCCTCAAAAATTGTTTTATCTGAAAATGCATATGTCTGCTGGATTATTGATCTTGGTATTAATGATTATTCGTTTGTTCATACGTGTTTTTACATCAAGGCCACCAAGTGCAGATATTGGCAATAAGACCCTTAACAAGCTAGGTACAGCAACACATTATCTCTTCTATCTGGTTATTATTTTGATGGCGGGAAGCGGTCTTGCTATAGCGAATATGGCTGGCTTGCCGGAAATAGTATTTGGAGCATCGGGTGCACCATTACCCGAGTCGTTCGATATGTATCCACCAAGGATAGCGCATGGCATCCTTGGTATGGTGCTGTTATTCCTTGTTGTTGGGCATTTATCTGCATTTGTTTACCATCAATTTATTCGCAAAGATGCCCTGTTTTCACGTATGTGGTTTGGCAAGGGCAGCTAGTACACAGGAGGTCCGTAACACAACTTAGAAAGGTATAATATGTTAAGAAAATCAATGCTTTTTTTACATGTGGTTGGCACCATTATGTATATCGGCACAATTCTGGCTCATATAGCTTCCGGTATCATTGCAGGATCCAATGTTGAAGCTGTTTACCACACTGCTGTTTTTCAGGAGACAACCGCATACATTTTTATTCTACCGGGGATAGTGCTGAAAACCCTATCCGGTTTTATAATGTTTGGTCAGTACAAACAGAAACCAATGTGGTTAAAAATTAAAATCTGCCTGGCAGCATTCCTTGCTTTTAATGCCTTTTTCCTCCTGACGCCCTTGATGCCTGAATTACGTATGCTGGCAGAAGAGAGCCTCAAGGCAGGTGTGCTGACAGAAGCTTATAAGGCAAAGGAGCATACAGCAATGCTGGTGGGAATGAGCAATATCATCCCCTTGATATTGGCTATAGTTCTTGGTGTTTTTAAGCCCCGACTCCAGAGAAAGAGTAAACAACCTGTCACCGCATAGCCAATGTAAGGAATATTTTGCCAGTGCATCGCTTAAT
The DNA here is from genome assembly GCA_025656675.1 of Candidatus Thiodiazotropha sp. (ex Codakia rugifera). Classification (GTDB taxonomy): domain Bacteria; phylum Pseudomonadota; class Gammaproteobacteria; order Chromatiales; family Chromatiaceae; genus Thiodiazotropha. The sequence goes on along the minus strand of JAHXHN010000007.1, from coordinate 154,538 downwards.
TATAATTAGAGAGTTGAATACTATGGTTCGTGGGACGCTTCACACCTTGATCCTATCAACGGTCATCCTTGCAGGCTGTGATAACCAAAAGGAGGTCAATAGAATTGAAACAATCAGACCGATTAAGGCTATCACTCTTAGCGATCCTGTCAGTGCTGTTCAATTGAGAAGGTTTACCGGATTGATTCAAGCAAAGAACGTTACTGAACTCTCGTTTCAATCCAGTGGTAAAGTAACAGAAATACGTGTTGATAATGGTGATCAGATAAAGGCAGGGCAGACACTTGCACTGCTGGATGATGAGACGTTCCGTCTCAACCTAAATTCTGCCGAAGCAGATCTGAAAAAAAGTCAGGCGGAGTTTCAAAAAGTCAATAAAGACTATCTACGGAAAAAGGAATTGCGAAAAAAAGGGTATGTTTCTGCATCTGATCTTGATCAAGCCGTTGCAGACAAAGACTCAGCGAAACTGAGTATTAAAAGTGCACGGAGCAGGCTGGCAATTGCTCAAAAGGAACTGAATAATACAGTACTTAAAGCACCTTTTGATGGCTATATTTCAAGTCGCACGGTAAACCCACATACTGAGGTCTCGGCAGGACAGATCCTATTTGAAATTGATGCGACCGGGAAACTCGAAGTCGAGCTTAAAATACCGGAAAACCTGATTGAGCAGATAGACCAAGGTAAGGCAGGTACTGTTTATATCTCCAATCGTGATAAGGAGCCTTTGGATGGCGTTATTACTCAGGTCGGAACACGTGCACAAGAAGGAAATGCTTTTTTAGTCCTGTTTGAAATAGCTGAAGCACCGGACTGGGTCCACACCGGCATGAGTGCAGAAGTTGCCATCAATGTTGCTGACGAGCAGATGCAGGATGGTTTTCTATTACCTGCATCCGCCATACTGCCGGACCCAAACAAACAGCTTCACTATGTTTTTGTCTACGATAATGTATCAGGTACTGTAGTGAAAACCCCAGTCATTCTGACGGGCGGACAAAACCAGCAGGCCTTGATCACTTCAGGTTTACAGAAAGGTGATATTGTCGCGGTAGCGGGTGCCAGCTTTTTGTCAGACGGTATGAAAGTCAGACTACCTCCAATCAAGCGCTGATCTATGGGTGAAGTCTGAAATGAATCTCTCCAAATTTTCCATCAATCATTCACGTGTAACGCTGTTTCTGGCAATATTTATTTCCATTGCCGGGGTCTTTCTGTATCTCGATTACCCTAAGCAGGAAGATCCTTCCATTACGGTCAGGGAGGCCATTGTAACCACGCAATTTTACGGCATGTCACCTCAGCGCATTGAATATCTGGTTACCCGACCGCTGGAAGAGAAAATCCGGGAAATTGCAGAAGTTGATACTATCACCTCTGAATCAAAATTGGGTACCAGTATTATCCATGTTCAAGTCAGGGATGAAGTGAACAATCTTCCTGATGTCTGGGAAAAACTACGCAATAAGGTTAACGATGTTAAAGCCAATCTGCCTGATGGCTCCCAGGGTCCATGGATTAACGATGAGTTTGGCCTGACAGCGATAGCCACCGTAGCACTTTTGAGCGATGGCTTTTCGTTGGCTGAAATGCGTGAAGAAGCACGTGATATCAGAGACAATCTGTATACGCTCCAGGGTATCAAGCGCGTTGAGCTCTATGGTATTCAGGAAGAACGTATCTTCATTGAATTAGAAAATCGCAAAATTGCAGAACTGGGCATCTCACCAATTGCTATTAAGCAGGCGCTTCAACAGCAGAACGTTCTGCTTACGGGTGGATCAGTCAATATCACCGGTAGAAACTTTGCCATAGAACCCACAGGTAACTTTAATAACATCGAACAGATTTCATCCTTATTACTCAGAATTCCGAATACTGACCAAAGCCTCGAATTACGTGACATTGCACAAATTCGGCGTGAATATGTCTCACCACTGGAAAATCCAGTCTATTTTAACGGTCAACAAGCCGTTATTCTCAGTATTTCTGTTCTGGATGCCACAGATGCCGTTGCCTTCGGTAATCGCCTTAAGCAAGGGGTGAAGGCTTTGGAAAACCAACTATCCATTGGTTACTCACTCCAGTTTGCCACTTTTCAACCCGATTTAATCGATAAGGCTGTCAATGGTGCTGTCGTCAACCTTAGCCAAACGATCATTATTGTTCTTGTTGTTGTAATGCTGTTTTTAGGCGTACGGACAGGATTGATTGTAGGATCCTTTGTCCCGATGGTGATGTTATTCGGTATGCTGATGATGTCGATGTTCGGTATTGAACTGCAGCGTATCTCCATCGCTTCGATGATAATTGCATTGGGCATGCTGGTCGATAATGGCATCGTCGTGGCACAAGATATTCAGACTCGTATGCACAGTGGTACCGAGAAAAAGGCCGCTGCTCTGGAGACTGGGCGTACGTTGACGATCCCTCTGCTGACTTCTTCGCTGACAACAATTCTTGCATTCATGCCTCTGATGCTGATGGTGGGTGCTGCCGGTGAATATACCGGTTCGCTCAGTTATGTGACAGCAATCCTGATGGTGGGATCCTGGTTGTTGGCTATGCTTGTGGTGCCCCTCGCATCGGTCTGGTTTATGAAGGTCAAACCGGCTTCATCGAAGGAGTTAAATTACGATACCCGGTTTTTTCATCTCTACCGTAGTGCATTACACTGGGTACTCGGTCATCGTTTGATTGTCGGTATTCTTGTTATTGCTACTCTGGCAGTGGCTGTTGTTGGATTTGCTCAAGTTCCAAAGGAGTTCTTTCCAAAGGGTGACCGTAACCAGTATTTGATCTATTTCGACCTTCCAGCAGGTACTCAGTCGGATGCTGTCGCAGATCAGTTACAGAAACTCAATGAATGGTTGCTCGACAAACAGAAAAATCCCGAGATCAACAGCACCGTCAGTTATATCGGCCAGGGCGGCCCTCGTTTCTACTCTGCATTGGCACCGGTCGATCCCGACTCACATCGCTCATTCACAGTCGTTAGCCTAGAGCACAGTAACCAAGTCAAAGAACTGGTTACCCGAACGCATAACCATATACTGAATAACTATCCGGATGCACGCGGACACGTAAAATCCATGTGGCTAGGGCCCAGTGAAACAGGATTGTTTGAAATCCGTATATCGGGTCAGGATTCAGTCATACTGGAGAAAGCAGCAGAACAGTTCATGACCGAATTATATGCGCTGGAGGGCACCATTGATGTAAAGCATGACTGGGAGAATCCAATTTTCAAGCTAGAAGTCATTATCGATCAGGCACGCGCTCGTCGGGCCAATATCACTTCATCAGATGTGGCCCAGGCTATGAATGCCTTTATGGACGGTTCACACGTTTCTGATTACCGGGAAGGTGACAATGTCATTCCAATCATTGTCCGGGGATCGGAAGCAGAACGCGATGTAGTGGGAAATCTGTGGGATCTTGTCATTTTTTCCGAGCAGAATACTGAGGGTGTAAGCTTGGCGCAGGTGGCTGAAATACGTGGCTTGGGACAATACAGCCGTATCAAGCGGAGGGATCAGCAAAGAACGATCACTGTCCAGGCAAAACATGTCAAAATGAAGGCGGCAGAGATTCATCAACAGATGAAACCGGCCATCACTCGATTGACAGAATCTATACCGGTTCACTATTCAATCGATCTTGGTGGGGAACTTGAGGGTTCTTCGGATGCTCAGAAGAAACTTGCCACCTGGATGCCTATCGCCTTCATGCTGATTGCGGCACTGCTAGTCTGGCAATTCAACTCTTTTCGACGTGCTACTGTGATTCTTTTGACTATACCTTTAATCATTGTTGGCGCTGTAATCGGTTTACTCACCATGAAGGCAGTGTTCGGATTCATGACTATTCTTGGCCTGTTGGCTTTGGCAGGAATCATCATCAACAATGGTATTGTAATGATCGACCGAATAGAGGAGGAACGCCATGCCGGTACTGAGCCATATGATGCGATTATTGCAGCAGCGCAGTCACGCTTACAGCCCATTTTACTCTCTGTTGCAACAACTGTACTAGGATTACTGCCGTTAATCATATACAAAGACCCGCTTTTTTATGGCATGGCCTCTATGATGGCGTTTGCACTGTCAGTAGGGACGGTACTGACACTCGGTGTGATACCTTTACTCTATTCAGTTCTATTGAATGTAAAAAAGTCTGATGAGTCATCTGCGGTTTCTGAACTAGGGCCTGTAACATAACTATAATCAGCACTGTATTAAAAATTTAGTGTTAACAGGCCCTGGCATATTTATTACAGGTGATTATATGACATGCACAATCTATTAAATGTGGTGATTCACTAGTATGTTTTTTTTACGTAGCCAATGCTTCGTTACGTTCGAGTGACTTCAGCATCACTATCAGCGCACTACCCACTGCCATCATCGCTGCAGCCAGGTAGAGGCCATCGCTATAGCTACCACTACTCTCAGCTATTATCCCTGTAACAGCGGGTGTCACGATCTGCGCCACTCCGTACGAAATAGTCATCTTCCCCATCATCTTTGCAGGGCGGGTAGGGTAGTAGCGTCCAGCCATGGTGAGAACCAGACTGACGATACCGATGAAGGTTCCGCCAAACAGAACGGCACCGATAATTGCCATAGTGGGACTGGAATCGATGACAGGCAGCAGAATGCCAATGGTTTGTAACACGAAAGCGGTAAGGAGGGCATTGATATCACCCATTTTTCGCGCTACAAGATCCCACAATATACAGGCAGGTGCTGCTGCCAGTCCCAGAATAAAAAAAGTCCATGATCCCTGGCCTTCAAGTCCGGGTAATTGATCGACGATGGCGACAATAAAGGTGGCACTGACCACATACCCGGCGCCAGCACAGAAGTAGGCGGCAATAAGCAACCGGAGAAATTTTTGGCTGGGTGGTGCATCGATCATTGCCTGACCTGTGCGGGTAAACCTGGTTTTATCCGGGGGTGGCAGCCATGCCCACGCGGGAATCAGAATCATGGCCCCTATCAGGGTCAATATCAGCCACTGCTCACGCCAGTCGAAGTGTTGCTTCATCAGTTCAACTGCAATGGCCCCAAAAGCAATACCCAGGCCGATCCCACTGAAATGTATACCGAGTTCACTGCGGTGACCATGGCGAATAAGCCAATTAAGAATAAGTCCCGAACCCAGGAGTAACCCAGCAGCACTGCTCAAACCGGCAAAAAAGCGGAAAAATGACCAGAGCCAGATATTTTCAGTCAGCCCCATTCCCAAGGTCGTGATGACGGCCACTACCAAACCAATACGGTAAAGTCGGTCTTTGAGTGACAGATCACTGATAGATGATGCTGTGATGGCACCACAGAGATAGCCCAAATAGTTGATAGCCGTTAACCAGCCACCCTCAGAGAGACCAAGCCCCGCTTGTTCCTGCATAATCGGAAGTAACGGAGTGTAGGCAAAGCGGGCAATGCCCAACATCAATACGAGGCTGATTATGCCACCCGATAATACTTTCAGCCGTTCTGCCTGAGCACTCATCTGTTCACCATTCTCAATACTTTTAAAGACTGTATGAGCTTTAGCCCATCAACACCAGCAAATCATTGAATTAATAACCTACGTTCGAGTTAGTGGTATTGGCAGTATGCTTAACAAGCTAAGATTGAGACTGATATTCACCATGAGATCGAGGTACTGTCTCTGAAGAGCAAACTCACTGACAAACATTGGGTATTAATTGTTAGTGTAAACAAAAAATTTCAGTGATGCCCATACATGAGATGTGACAATTATTTTTGTTGTAATTCCCAAGGTGTCGCTCCTACATCCATATATTTGATTTAATTTTACCTGTTGTATTGACATGTGACATCCTTGTCCCGGACATTTCCTATGGTCTTGTCGTTAACTATTTCTACCCATTAATCGCGCCATTTAGTGAATACATAATCCTGGTCCTTTTGTTGTGTATGACAACTGTGACAGGACATACCTTCGTCTGTGACAAGACGGTCCGTACGACTGTCGCCTGACCACCCCTCATACCCCCAACCATTGGTCTTGGGGAAGCGCTTGTTATCTTTGACCATAACACCTATCAGCACACGTTTTCCTTCAACTGAGGCCATACCGGCATCGTTACTTTGCAGTTGATCGAATACCAGCATGGCACCCTCTTCAAATCTGTTATTTTTTAATCCCTCTAGAGCTTGATTGTTGGCATAGATGTGATGAATGCCAAGAAAGGGATGCTGTAATGGGTGACCTTTATGAATAGTCATTGACTTTACATGTGGCCATAGGCGGTAACCATCTGGATAATCGATAAGGTCAGCACCAAAAGATGAGCCAGATAACAACAGTATGGCAGTCAATACGGATCTATTTTTCATAGGATTCATTGCTCGTTCTCCATAGGTGGCGGAATTAGAAAATAGGGCTGGGACAGCCTTCCATCTGCAGGATGAAGTAGCCATTAAGCACGAGTTGCTGTTCAATTTCCGGTGTTACTGATTCGCTGTGACAGAAACTACACTGTTCAAGTGTGATATCAGCATCGCAGATGCCAATCTCCTTCAACCATTCTGTTGCATACTGCTGGGCCTTCCCAATGACTCCCTCGGGTACAAGGACATCAAAATGAAATTGAGTACCATCCGAAATGAGTGCGTAACTATCATAAACATCGATTTTCATTACTTCCCTCCATTACAATTATGGGTTGCTTCGGCTAACCGTATCGAGTCGAAACAGTATAAACAGTTAAGCACCTTAGGTGTATTCTGTCAATATAGTTTCGACACGAAACATATAAGGTGCTAATATATTGCCAATATTTAATTCAAATAGCGGGGCTTATGATGAGCATTGATCAGCTTCACACAACCCTTGAACGGTTATGTAATCTTCTGCGTGTCGAGGCACGAGAGCATGGTGCGGGGAATGGGTTGTTACCTGTTCAACTTGAGGCGCTGCACTACCTTGGAGAGTGCAATCGTTATTCAGATAGTGTACAGGGTGTCAGTGAGTATCTTGGTCAGACAAAAGGTACCGTTTCTCAAACCTTGAAGGTACTCGAGAAGCGAGGACTAGTAAAAAAACTGCCTGACTCAAATGATCGAAGAATAGTCCATCTGCAGACCACAGCTGCAGGTCGTAAAACCCTGGATAAGGTTGTACCTGCACTATTTCTGATAGAAGCATTGAAAAGCACCTCAGAAGCTAAAATAGGTCAACTGACTGAAGACCTGAAAGAGGTATTGAGAGCCGCGCAACAAGCGAGAGGAGCGAAAAGCTTCGGAGCCTGTATTACATGTCGATTCAATGAATCGGTTGAGGGTGCTTTTCAATGTGGTCTAACAGGTGAAAAGCTGACACCGAAAGATACCGTAAAAATATGTCGTGAACATCTATTTCCTGATGTTGATTGTAAGGTCAGTTAATTTTTTATTGATGGTCAGAGCAACAAGAGCTGGGTAAGTTCCAGAACACTAACGAGTGATTAGTTTGATATCTATTTGGTTAGCTTCGATATATTGTTCTAACGCTATCTTTGTTTCATCGATAATAGTAGCTATTTCACTCAAATACTGGTTGCCATTGCGCCTGATATCTTCACTCGATGACCGATTTAGCTTTGCTGCCTTTTCAAGAAGGTAGATTGCTCCAATATTACCAGCAGCCCCTTTTATTGCGTGGGCGTTATCGGTAATTTGAGTGATATCCATTTCGTCCAGGGCGATTTCCATACGATCGATACAGCTGTATATATCGGTTAAGAAATTGTTGACCAACTCTTCAAAGAAATCTTCCCGTGAACTTAATCTTGTCAGTTCATCCAGCGTGTCATTATTGAGATACTCCCGCCTTTTCGAGGTGAAAGGCGAAGTCTTGCGGGATACCTTGTATGTACCCTGAGAGGGATCTGAAATTTTATTGCCTTGATCGGTCAATCGCTGGATTTGGTCAATCAATGCCTTTATATCGATAGGCTTCTGCAGATAGACATCTGCTCCAGCTTCTTTACACTGCATTTCAGCGTCTTTAGAGATATTAGCAGTGAGCACAATAAACGGGATGTCATTGATTAGGCCCAGGCCTGCTTTGTACTCTCGAATAACATCAAGTCCACCGATACGAGGCATCTGCATATCAAGTATGGCGAGATCAAATTCAACCTCTTCAAATCGTTGTAATGCACTCTCACCATCCTCGTACAGCTCAACTTCGTAGCCAGCTTTGGTCAACATCTCTCCTAGAATGAGGCGATTTACCGAGGTATCCTCAGCAACAAGGATCTTTAGTCTATTTTGATCTTGCTGTTGTTCCCACGATTCGATTGATTGCACACCATCCGGCAACTCAGTATCCAGGAAAATGCTATGAATGGCGTTATAGAGTTGTCGTCTATTGTCCAGGTTCTGGACAATAGACCCGATATCGGGTGGTATGTTGAATGATTGAAATCTTCCAATGATGTCAATCAGAATGAGGTGGGCATGATCGTTGGTTGAACTTTTTATCCTGCTTACCAGTTGCTGAATATCATCGTCGAGGTGATTGGCATCCAGTAGGACCAAAGGTGGCTGATGCGAGGAGGTGTCAGTTTGTGAGAGCCTTTCAATGAGCTCATGCTCTGTGCTGATTGCATCATTATCAATATCCCATAGCTTGAGCGGTTGGTTGATCTTGTTGTAGAAGCTGAGGCTATTGGTGAAAATGATTGCAGAATGTCCTGTATAACTCTGCTCTATTGAAGAATCCGGGACTTCCAATGGCAAATCAAAATAGAACCGAGTACCTTTTCGATAAGTGCTTTCCACATAGATTTCACCACCCATGCAGTTGACCAGTTCTTTAGAAATAGTCGTACCGAGCCCCGAACCGCCATATTCCCTGGTAATCGAATCATCGATTTGATTGAAGCGCTGAAAAATATATTTCAGGCCCTCTTCCGGTATGCCGATGCCTGTATCTATGACTTCAAATCTTAAATTGGTTGAAGTTTGAGTGTATTGAAGGAGATTGACTCTGATATCCACATAGCCTTGATGTGTAAATTTTATGGCATTCCCGATCAGGTTATTAAGCACCTGTTGAATACGATGGGGGTCGCCAAGCAGATTAAAGGGCACCTCCGGAGAGATATGGGTCATTAAGTTGATATGCTTTTCTCGAGCGATGGGTTCGAGGGAAGAGCTGACGGTCGTGACCAGAGCATGTAGGTCGAATGCTTGATGTTCAATTTTTATCTCACCGGCATCGATCTTGGAGAAATCAAGTACGTCATCGATGAGTGTGAGAAGGTGTCTGGCGGAAGAGTCGATCGTTTTTATCTTTTTATCGGCACCCTGTGAGAGGCTCTCTGTCATCAGTAGTTGAGAAATACCAATGATACCCGTTAAAGGGGTACGCATTTCATGACTCATATTAGCGAGGAAGCGTCCCTTAGCCTGGTTCGCTCCCTCTGCAGTCGCTTTTGCTTCAACTAATTGCCCAAGTATCTTGGAGACAAAAATCGGAATGACAATGTTGGTGACTATCAATCCATAACCGACCACGGGATGGGAAAGCCAAAACGGTGTTGCATTGATTAAAATAAGCAATCCTGAGGTGGAGAGCAGCATGCCCAGGTAGAGGTAGTTGGTACCGAATCGTGCGCCATACCCAACGGTTATCCAGAGGAGTACGGTGAACAAGGGAGCGCCAATTTCACCTGCACCATACATAGCGAGGCAGGTCATACTGTGATCACCCAGCATAGTCGTGATCTTGCGCAACCGTGAACCTTGCTTCATGAAGATGAATGAGAGCAAAACCAGAAATGAAAAAATCTCATAACCTGCAGCTAACATCGTAGCGGTGGAATGGCTGCTGCCTAGGGGGTCAACTAAGTCAGATATCAGTAGATAAGTGAAGACAATAAATGTAAAAAAGAGACGGATGAGTCCTTGCTCATATTCAAGGCGAGCCTCATCACTCAGTCCCTGAGTCAAGATCGTGAGTCGGGGTAGTCTAAAGACTTCTTTCAGTGTATCGCCGGCCATGGCTTATCCACCCTTATGTGACTGATTTTTTGTTTTTGCTTGGCCGCACATTGTAACAGCCGTGTAATAAAATGAATGCATAGATGAACTATAGCGGCAGTTCGCTCAATTAATTTTGCCAAAAATAAGATAATAATTCCCATAAAATACTATGATCTGAAAATATATTGAGCAAGATCAATTGGTTAAGGGATTTTTCTTCCCACGGGAACCTGAAATGGTTCACGATCACACCGTCTCGGTTGCACAGTCCTTAACCATTTTATGAAATGCTGTTTTTATCCTGATGCGTCAAAGCCTAAGATAAAACCACCACCGTTACTGTAAAACGTTGGGTTACGAACCATCCGATTCACCAGACGATATGACATCTACCCCGAGAGGAAGAAAAAATGCTCAAAGCCGTACCTACACAATCACTATCTGACCTATCTTTTGAGACCCTTAATGTACGCTATGATGAGAGCTACAAGACCCTTACATTTGCCATGAATCCTGGCGCAATACCTTGTTTTTCATATAATTTACTGAAGGATATTAACAAATTTCAATTGAAAATGACCGATTTCCTGAGCAGCAAGGAAGTTAAAAGTGATGTTGATTTTCTAGTATTTGGTTCTGATGTACCTGGAGTATTCAACCTGGGAGGTGATCTGAAGTTCTTTGTCGATATGATCACCTCGGGTGACAGGCAGACCCTACAAAGCTATGCGGAGCTTAGCATCGATGTGTTGTATGCCAATTTTATCAATCTCAATGCTAATGTCCGGACTATCTCCCTGGTAACCGGTACTGCACTGGGTGCAGGATTCGAGGCTGCACTTTCGAGCGACTATATCGTCGCCGAAGCAGGCAGCATGTTTAAATTCCCTGAAGTTGTTTTCAATATGTTTCCTGGCATGGGAGCCTATTCATTCTTGGCTCGGCGTATCTCACCGGCATTGGTGGAACGGATGATAGTTAATGCTGAAGGATATACCGCTGAGGATCTGTATGAGATGGGTATAGTCGATGTCATTGCAGATCCTGGTGAGGGTGAAATGGCTCTAAGGTCATTCATTAAACGCCTCAACAAATCAAGTATTACCAGGCGATCAGTACTGAAGATGCGCAATCGTGTCCTACCCTTGGAGAAACAGGAGCTGCTGGATATTGCTCATGATTGGGTCGATGCGGCATTCTCACTCAGCGATCGTGATATTTCAGCTATGTCACGTCTGGTTAGAGCGCAGTCGAAGATGATGAGTCAGAATGCTTCAAATGAAAAACAGACCAGTCAAATGGCGATGCAGAGTCATGGTTAATGTAAGCTTCTAATAAAAAAACTATCGTGTAATGGAGTCGGGTGATTATTGAATAATTCAATGTAATACGTGCTTTTTATAACTCGTGTGGTGTCACAGGTTCTGGTGAAGCTCCTGTCCTCTTTCAATGGGGGGAGGAGCTATGTTACTCAGCTGTTTAAGTTTCACCATATAGTCTGTACAGGTCTTCAATCTCCACTGAAACCGTTGGCTGACACTGAACGTATCAATAGTTATATGGGTCTTAAATATCGAGATCTGCAAGTTTAATTGATGAGTTGTTTACCACCAGATGAGCGATAAAGTCTGAAAATAAATATTGCGGCAACTGAATGGCAATGATTGTATTTTGTGCATTTAGGTTAATTCTTATTAAGGTATAGACGGCGTATTGCTCGATGGTCGACAACTCGTGAGGAGAATGCCGATGCCTCTCGAGAGTATAAGCCAAGACATACAAAATGAGCAGCATAATGAGGGAGGCCAACCACAGGTACTTGTCGAGCTGCTTGGCCAGGCAGATGTTCATTTTAATGGTGATCGTCCCTGGGACATTCAAGTTCATGATGAAATGCTGTTTAAGCGGGTTCTCACACAGGGCTCCCTTGGTTTTGGTGAAGCCTATATGGATGGATTCTGGGACTGTCCAGCCCTGGATGAATTATTTTCTCGACTGATGGCAGTTGATATCGATGAACAACTGGCTGGCTGGTTCAAGTTTCGCTTGATAAGTGAGCTATTACGACAATATCTGTTTAATCTGCAATCGACGCGACGGGCATTTCAGGTAGGTGAGAAACACTACGATATCGGCAACGATGTTTTTGAGGCCATGCTCGATAGTGACATGAGTTACTCCTGTGGATATTGGGAACATGCTGATGATCTGGAACGAGCACAACAACAAAAGCTCGAGATGATTTGTCGCAAACTACAATTAAAACCAGGTGAGCGTTTGTTGGAGATTGGTTGTGGCTGGGGTTCTTTGATGCACTACGCAGCCAAACACTATGGGGTCAAGGTGGTGGGGGTAACGGTTTCGAAGGCGCAGCAGAAGTTGGCTCAGAAGCGCTGTAAAGATCTCCCAGTAACAGTAGACCTGATGGACTACCGAGAGATTACAGGTAGATTCGACAAGGTTGTATCAGTAGGGATGTTTGAACATGTGGGACAGAAAAACTACCGAACATTTTTCAGTACTGTGAATCGTCTGCTATCTGACGATGGGCTGTTTCTGTTACATACAATCGGTAGTCATAAGCGTGTAAAAACGCTTGATCCATGGACTGAAAAATATATATTCCCTAACGGGAAAATACCCTCTGCCAGTGAGATCACAGTCTCGTTGGAAGGTCTCTTCTTAATAGAAGATTGGCATAATTTTGGTCGAGATTATGATCGTACACTGATGAGCTGGTGGCTGAATTTCAATCAAGCATGGCCTGATTTGAAGCGTCGCTATGATAATCGCTTTTACCGGATGTGGAAATACTACCTGCACTCCTGTGCAGGCTTCTTTCGCTGTCGCAAGGGACAATTGTGGCAACTTGTTTTGAATAAGCAGCACTATTCCGGGGTCTACCGTTCAGTACGCTGAGAAAAAATAAGCGCCGCATATAGCGGCGCTCAATATTGCCTGTTTTAAGCAATAGGGTAGGAGGTATTATTATTAGGTAAACATGTCAGCGGTGATGTTTTTAAACCAGCTGCGTGCAAATTGTGCCTCAATTGCACGGGTGTTTGCATTCGCATTCATAGGTGATAGACCACCAGCCCCTTTTACACCAACGATCTTACCGTCCACAAGTTGATAGACTGCTGCCACCGATATACCCCACTCGGGTGCAATGATGCTGTAGCAGGTATTGACATAGGAGGGCTCGCCCGCTTCATTGCCATTCAAGGCAGCAACGACAGCTGCAGCACAGACCTTACCTTGAGAGTTGGCGGCATAACCAGACTTTGGCATTTTACCGGCAATACAGGCATCGCCAATGACATGAATATCTTTGTGCAGGGTGGATTCAAAGGTTTTCTGATTGACAGGACACCAGCCTGAATCATTGGCAAGACCGGCAATATGGGCAATTTTACCTGCTTTTTGGGCTGGTATAATGTTCAGTACCTCTCCCTTGTATTCATCGACTTCACCCACTAGGGTGTTGTTCTTGGGATCAACAGCTTCAATGATCCCACCTGAAGCCCCTGAAACCCATTCAATCATGTCGCCATAGAACTTCTTATAGCCTTGCATGAACAGGCCCTGTTTGGAGAACTTATCCTTGGCATCGAGGATGATGACCTTGGATTTAGGCTTATGTTGTTTGAAATAATGCGCAATTTGCGCAGCACGTTCATAAGGTCCAGGAGGGCAGCGGAAGGGGTTTGGTGGCGCAGCAATATAGCATACACCACCATCTTTCATTGCCTCTAATTGCTTACGTAATGTGACTGTTTGAGGTCCAGCTTTCCAAGCGTGTGGAATTTGCTCAGCAACGCCTGCGTTATAACCATCAATTTTTTCGTAACGGAAATCGACGCCAGGGGATACTACTAACTTATCGTAGTCGTACTGTTTGCCGCTCTTGCCCTTAACAGAATGCTTGGCAGCATCGATCTCAACCACTTCATCAGTCATGAAACTGATGCCGTGTTTGTGACTTAGATTGGCATAGTCAAAGGTCAAACTGTCGATATCTCTATCTCCTCCAAGTACTTCATTACTCAGTGGACAAGAGACATAGTTGGCATTTTTTTCAATCAGCAGAACATCGATGTCGGGATCTGCCATTTTAATATATTTTGCTGCGATTGCACCGCCATAACCGCCACCGATTACGATAACGCGACCTTTTTTAGCTTTACCAAAGGTACGGGGGCTGACAGAGACCATCGCTCCCAGTGCAGCACATGCGCCAGCAGCCTTAACAAATTTTCTTCGAGTAAGTTGTGTCATTTTACTGTATCCCCTGCAATTATTTTTCACTGGCATAGTAGTGGGCCATAGCATTTAACTCTTCTTGGGAGAGTTTCATGACGCGGGAACCCATCTTGCGTGGTGCACAGCGTCGACCCTTTTTATGGCAGTCTTTCAGGTAATGCAGGGAGTAATCGGGCCACTGTCCAGCCAGACGTGGAGCATCATCCTCCTGTACTCGACCCCCATCTTCATGACATGTCTTACACTGCTTTTCATGAATCTTCTTACCTATGGCAGCCAGTTTAGGGTCGGCCTTGAAGGGGCTGGATACCCAGGTTTGATCCGCCAAGTAGGAAGCAATCGCTTTCAGTTCATTATTGGAATAGCCTTTAGCGATGCGTCCCATGATGGTTGAGTCACGCTCGCCTGTTTTGAACTCCTCCAATACGAGCTGCATATACTCTTTCTCCATGCCGCCGATGATCGGCATGATCTTCCCGGCACTTGCGCCATTGGTACCGTGGCAACCAGCACAGGTATTGGCTAGCATACTGGGTGAACGAACACCGGCTGGTTTTGCTGCAACAGCAGGTGCAGCCGCTGGTTTGGTTGTTTTGGGGGCCTGTGCTGATGGAGTCTGTGTAGCACACCCGGTGACCAACCAGCCCAGTAGCAGACCGGCGGAGAGTGCCGAGAGTTGCTTTTTCATATTCTTCATCTGTATCTCCTTAGGCAGGAAAGCAGTTTTAATTTACCAGTTAGATGTGAGAGGTTTTCAATCTCATTCCTGCTCTAACTAGAGGTTATTAGTGGGTAGATATAGCGGCCTTGCTTGTACGCTGCTCAATCCAGGCTTGAACTTTACTGATTTCAGGTTTTTTTGTGGGATCCAGTTTACCTGCTTCTTCCAAAGCTGCCTGGGCCAGGTTGTATTGTCCCATGTGCAGGTAGGCTACTGCCATTCCGATGAATGCCGATGTATTCTTCTGGTCCAGCATGATTGCCTGCTGAAAATCCTTTATTCCCTTGCTGTACTCCTTACGGAGGACACGGATACCACCCAGACGCGTACGAACCAAAGATGAATCTGGGGCTTCTTGAGCCGCTTGCTGGAGTGTTACCAAAGCATCATCCAGGTTGCCGGCTGTTGTCTGCTCATAGCTTTGTTGAATGAGGATTTCAGTATCCTGATTGCCCAGCGCATTGAGTGATAAAGAGATCGCGAGTGCTAAGAAAAGAAGACGCCACATAGCTCACTACATCCTCAGGTCATTATTAATGAGTTGAAGGAAAAAACCCTCTCCGGGTTTAACCCCGGAGAGGGGAATGTCGACAGGGTATGGATAGTCGAAACTTAGTCCAGGGAACCCTTGCCGTAGCGATCTTCGAAGCCTTTGCGTACCTTATCGATAGCTTCTTTGCTCATGCCGTCGAAGTACCAGGCATGGCCATCGATTGGCCTGAAGTACTTATCCAACATGGCATCAGCGAATTTCTCATTGCCATCCTTTTTCTTGACCACTTCCTTGAGCTCGGGGATAAACTTCAGGTAGGTGTGTTTAGCAACATCGTAGATGCCATGCCACCACGCATAATCGGGACCCATCATCGAGGCGCCATGACGTGCACGACGACCTTCATGATGCCAGATTTCCCACCAGGTCCATTCGATCTTATCGTCAAACGGGCTCTTGGTGATGTAACCGGCCTTCTTCAGCTCGCCCATAATGGATTTGATGGGCCTGGCAAACTTCTCATTGTAAAGGTCGACCAGATTGTCCAGTTGATGATAGTGACCTTTGACCACACTCTCACTGTGACAGGCTAAGCAGACATCCTGCATCATACCGCGACGCTCCTTCCATGTGACGACCTCGACCACTGTAGCACCTTTACCTTTCTTGGGTTTATCTCCCACTTTTGGTAGTGGTTTGCCCTCTGGTACATCGAACTCTTGTCCATTATCCAGTCGAACCAGATTGATTTTATTGGAAATGGGAGAACGCAGATTCCAGGAGATACGATCACCGACATTGTGGGTCTTTTTCTGTCCACCGCCATTACTCATGTGGCAGGTTGCACAGGTAGGCGCGGCTGAGTAATCGACACCAGCTTCCCATTTATCAGACTCCAAGTTCATTTCATCAACTTTTGCACGATAGATGATGCCGTGCTTGGATTCGTTGTAAACCTCTATCTGAGGATGATCTGGACCTACATGGCACTTACCGCAAGTATCAGGTGTTCTGGCCTGGGCCTTGGAGAAGCGATGACGGCCGTGACAAGCTGTACAGGAGCCTTCACTCCCATCAGGATTCAGGCGACCAATACCTGTATTGGGCCAAGTATCACCAGTGGGTTTGCCATCCTTACCTATTTCCACTTTAGCGCCATGGCACTGACGACAGCCGACGTTGACTGCTGCTGGTCCACCCACCACTTCACCCAGGAGGTTATCGAGGGAAGCAAGAATCCGGCCCGCATGGGAGTGGTGTGAGCCATCCATTTCATCAAACTCTACAGAGTGACATTTGGAGCAATCTTTAGGTGTGACAATGATGGAAATCATCTGGCCTTCATGCTCGAAAGCGTCTGTATCGCCTTCTTCTGTCGCGTGGCAGTCAAGGCAATTGACACCTGACTGTCCATGTTGGGAGTTATTCCACTCTTTGGTTAAACCGGGATCTTCCTGCCAGTGGCATTCAACACACTCTTGCCCCTTCGGGTTTCCCCAGTCTTTACCTATCTCGCCAGATGGCCGTGCTGCATCGGCTGTTGTTACCTGGAACAGCAGGGTGATTCCAGTTGCAACACTCCCCAGTATTGCGGTGAACCGACCATTACTGAAGCATTTCATAGCTCCCTCCTTAAATGGGTTGACTGATAAGGCAGACTTCCAACAGCAAACCCCGGCCTAATGCAAATAGATGCAAAAGGACACAAGATAGACAAATGAAAGCTCCCATTCTGAATTTAGCAAGCCAAATAGTAGAAAGGATGGTTACGACTGTTACCCCAACCCCAATTTTTTATTATATGGGGACTACATGGTTTCACTTGTAAGTCAGTAAAACCCTATTCTTATTATGCTTACACAGTCCTATTCAAAACGATTAGGTGAACGAGCTGCCTTGATCTAAATCAAGGCTGCCTATGATGAAGTGGTTTTCTGTTTTTTTAAAAGCGATGGGGTGTGGTTACAAAGAGGCGTGGGTATAAAAAAGGCGGCCGAATGTCAGCATGGAACATAGCTGTTTATAAGCTGAATTTCTACCTCGTGAATGCCCGCTCTATATTTTATAACAGAGCGGGCATGGGCCACTTAACATGAAAATATGAATATACCCATATTGTAGAATGGTCAGGCATGTTGAGTTGCAGTCAGTTGCCTTTGGACATTGGCCGGGACTGCCTCATAGTGGCTGAACTTGATGGAGTAGTTACCTTCACCACCCGTGATCGCTTTGAGATGAGTTGCATAGCCCTCTAATTCAGCTAAAGGCGCCTGACCTTTGATAATCAACATATTGTTATGGCCCGACTCGGTGCCGCTGATCTGACCGCGTCGTCCCGCCAGGTCACCCGTCAAGTCCCCCATAAAGCTGTCCGGGGTTGTGATCGATATTTCCACGATCGGTTCCAGAATCACCGGACCGGCATTTTCGACGGCTTCCAGAAAGGCCTTTTTACCCGCAGTGACAAAGGCGATCTCCTTGGAATCAACAGAATGGAACTTTCCATCGTAGATAATGACCCGGATATCCTGCATGGCATAGCCACCGATCGCTCCTTCTTCCATGGCATGTCGAATACCCTTTTCTATGGCGGGTATGAACTGTCCCGGGATAGCACCTCCGACTACCTGATTGACATACTCAAAACCTTCTCCACGGCCAAGTGGTTCAATACGCAGATAGACTTCGCCGAATTGACCAGCACCACCGGTCTGCTTCTTATGTCGATAATGCGCTTCTGCCTTACGCGTGATGGTTTCCCGGTAGGCAATGCTGGGTGGATGGGTTTCCACCTCCACACTGTATTTGTTTTTTATCTGTTGCAGTAATACATCGAGATGCAGTTCGCCAAGGCCACGCATCACTGTTTCATTCAGGCTGACATTGTGCTCAACATGGAAACAGGGATCTTCATCTTCAAGCTTATGTAAGGCATCACTCAATTTCTGCTCATCACCTCGCTTGGCCGTGGTGATGGCAAGCCCAAACAGCGGCAGGGGGCACTCAATAGAGCGCAAGTGATGGTGATCCTCATCGTGGGAGTCGTGCAGGACAGCATCGAAATGGATATCTTCAATCCTTGCAACAGCACAAATATCACCGGGTACAGCTCGCCGCATCTCATCCTGCTCTTTTCCCTGCAGTCTGAATAGGTGGTTGACCTTGAAGGGTTTGCGTGCATCACCGATGAAGAGTTGTGCATTGGTTTCCAACGTCCCCTGGTGAACGCGGAAGATACCCAGCTTGCCACGGTAGGGGTCGTTAATTACCTTAAAGACATGACCAATGACATGCTTTTGTGGATCAGGTGATACCTCGACCGGTTTCATATTGGTACCTTCTCCCTTCATGAAGGGAGGTGGGTTGCCTTCCGTTGGATCCGGCATCAGCCGTGCAAAAAGTGTCAACAATTCGTCGATTCCAGCACCATTTTCCACTGATGTAAAACAGACCGGTATCAAGTGTCCTTCACGTAATGCCTTTTCAAAAGGGTCATGTAGTTGTTCGGGTTGTAGGGCTTCCCCCTGTTCCAGATAGAGTTCCATCAGTGCTTCATCAACTTCAACCACCTGATCGATCATATTGTCGTGGGCACGTGAGACAGAGGAGAAATCTGTTGGATCGCCACCGGGCTGAAAAAAACAGTCTATGACTTTTGTTCCCTTCTCAGCCGGCAGATTGATGGGCAAACACTCCTTGCCAAAGGTTTCTTGCAGATCTTTGAGCAGATTTGCGTAATTGACACCCGGCATATCTATTTTATTGACGATGATGAAACGGCAGAGATTTCTTCGCTTAGCCGCATCCATCATATTTTGGGTAACCGGTTCGATTCCGGTGGCGGCATTGACGATGACTGCAGCTGTTTCCACCGCCGGGAGGATGCTAATCCCGCGTCCCAGAAAGTCTGCATATCCGGGTGTATCGATGAGATTCACCTGTTTACCTTCATGGCTTAGGTGGGTAATGGCAACATCCAATGAGTGCTGAAGCTCTTTCTCCAGGTCTTCGTAATCACAGACAGTATCGCCTCGATTGATACTACCAGTGCTACCGATCATGCCACTGTTGTGTAGTAGCGACTCGATCAAGCTGGTCTTACCAGCGCCGGCATGCCCTACCAGGGCGATATTTCGAATGTCGTGGGTCGAATAACTGGCCATTTTGACTCCTATCAGCAGAAAACGCAGGCAAGCTACGCGTATTGATGGAAGGTATCGGCAAAAGGATATTAATTTTCTTTTGGTTAAGCCAGTATATCAATCAGTGGAGAGCAGTTGTTGAGTTTAAGCAGGAAAATGGCATAAAAAAGTGTTTTTTTAAGCGGTAGGCAGCTTATATGGCGGTCGGTTTACTCCATAAAAGAACTAAGATCCATCCATCCGTGCCGATTTCCTGACATTCCGGCGTGAGCCGGAACAACTGAATTACGGGTATGTTGTGAAATGCGCTATGACGTTATGGATGGACTGAGTTAATGACGACATGAACGGTCTCTGATTGGCCTGGGCTAACAGGTTTAATCTCACCTTCAAGGTCGCCACTCTGAGCAGTGGGATTACCCGATAGAGAGACACGCGCTCCCACGACCACTTTGGGAAAGCCGGAGAGTTTCATCTGCGGCATCATCGCCATACTGTCATCCAACTTAATGGAAAGCGGTAGATCACTCACTTTTTTTCTTACTGCAGCAAGGGGCATGGGTGGGCCGCTGATAGCTTTGGCATAGACAAATACCAGATCACCTGGTTTAGCTTTCGCCTGTAATTCGGGGGAGAGGGAGATCTCAACCTGTAGGGTTTTTGATGGGTTCGCAATAGATTTGCCGGAAGCCGATTTTTTTGCTTGAACAATATTAGGCAATGGGGCTTCATCCGGGGGTAGCCCTAACTTTGAGCGGACGTCGTCAAGTGCGTCATTGACCGATTCGAGCTCAGCGCTCTGGGGTTGGAGCATGACCTTTAAAGCCTCCCAGTGTTCTATGGCTGACTTGAATTCCGATCGTTGGTAGGCGAGGATGCCTGAAATCCACAGGACATTGGGGTTGTTCGGTTCTAGCTGGTAGGCCTTATCGATCATGGGTGCCGCTCGACCGCTGAAATCATTGCCGTTTGTCGAGGCTATTGCTTCAGAATAAGCAAGCAGTAGGGCAACATTTTGATCATTCAACTGTATGGCTCTCTCGTAAGCATTGATTGCAGCAGATGGGTTATTCATTGCCATGTAGCTACGACCCAACATTACCCAACCCTCCTGATTATCAGGCTGTTCCTGCAGCTTAGCGGCCAGGCGCTTTACCAATTCCTCCATCGGAGGCAAGTTTTGGGTATTTCCAGGCTGCGACTGTGACGGAGAAGCCTTGGTGGGCATACCACCTGGTTGTTCGGCCAAGCGATGGATGATTTCCGGGGAACCAATAGCCTGGTAGAGAAAGACAGCGGCTAACGGAATCAGTAGCGCGGAAAGTGCCATGGTACGGCCTGATACCGCTGTCTCTGTTGTCTTTAGTTCACCGGAGATATCAGTGAGCAACTCCTTTTCCAAATCTTTGCGTGCAGCATCATAGCGGTTTTGTTCCAGGTTGCCGGCTTCCAGATCAGCATCAAGTTCTGCGAGTTGTTGCTTGAAAACAGAAAGATTGAGTTCGTTGGTTGTGACACCTGTTTCAACATGCTTTCGCAATAATGGCAATGCAACAAAGGCCATGGCCAGGACAATCAGCCCGGCAGTAATTATCCAAAATAGGGTCATTGATTAACGTCTCTGTTGTCAGTCGATTGCTTCAAAAGGTTGTTGAGTCGTTGTTGTTCTTCAGTCGACAATTCTGTCTCCTGGGTGCGGCTCTTACGTTTTAGGATACGAAAAAGAACCAAACCGCCAATGAGAAAGACGACCAGTGGACCAAACCAGATGGCATAAGTGGTTGGCTTGAGTGGTGGATTGTATAAAACAAAATCACCATAACGGGATACCATGAAATCGATAATCTCATCCTTGTTTTGACCACTCTTCATCATGTCGTAGATTTCGTTTCTCAGATCAACTGCAAGCTCCGCATTTGAGCCTGCCAAGGATTCATTCTGACATACCAGACAACGCATCTCTTCGATGATGTCACGGAAATCTTCGCCCTGGTTGGGGTTTTCGAAGGTGTATTCAGCCAGAGTGGCGGCATTCAGCGATGGCAGGCTGACGAAAAGGAGCAGGATCTGAAAAAAAACACGCACGAGTCTTATCCTTTACGCTTTAAATCTTCAATCATGGGCAGAAGGGTCTCATTGAACAACGTCATGGTCATCGGACCTGCATGTTTGTAATGAATGATACCCTTGCTGTCCACAAGAAATGTTTCTGGAGCACCATAGACGCCAAGGTCAATGGCAGTCCGACCCTTCTTGTCAAAAATATTGATAGTGTAGGGATCTCCGAGTTGGCGCAACCAGACCTGTGCCTTGTCCCGTTCATCCTTCCAGTTAAGGCCTACGATATCTATCTTACCAGTACGTGACAGACGCACCAGTGTCTCATGTTCCGCACGGCAAGAGACACACCAGGTTGCCCACACATTAAGTAAATAGACTTTACCGTTCAGGTCCACTTTATTGACAATGGTCTCTGCATTTTCCACGGTTGGCAGGGAAAACTCAGGAATCGGCTTACCGATAAGGGGGGAGGGTATCTCCCGCGGATTCATACCCAGCCCCTTGAACAGAAAGGCTGCAATAATCGCAAAGATGAACAGCGGTATGGAGTAGCGCAGATATCGGTTCATAACTGGATTATCTCCCGGAAACAGCAGGCGCAGCAGCAGCGGTATTGACAGCTTCGGCTGAGCGTACACGGGTGGTACGGTATCGTCGATCAGTGATGGCAAGAATACCACCCAGGCTCATCAATACACCACCTAACCAGATCCAGCGTACATAGGGTTTGTAGTAGAGCCGCAAACTCCAATCACCACCACCGAGAGGCTCACCGAGGGAGACATAGAGATCGCGGGTGAATCCCCAGTCAATAGCTGCTTCAGTCATCGGTCTGGTCTGGACAAAATAGGTGCGCTTCTCCGGTTCCAGCGTGATCAGGTGCTCACCATCTTTGGTTACCTGGAAGCGGCCGCGATTGGCATTGTAGTTGGGGCCAGGTATCTGGTTGACACCTTCAAACAGAAACTCATAGCCGGCTATTTCACTCACATCGCCCGGACTCATGCGAACATCATTCTCATAGCCAAAATTACTGACCATGGTGATACCAACTATAAACATGGCAACACCCAGATGGGCGAGGAGCATACCGTAGTAACTGCGTCCGCCAGATTTGAAATCCACCCAGAAACCTGCAAAACCATGTTTGTGTTTCAGGCGATCCCGGAGATTGACCAAATGAGCTGTTGTGACCCACATGGCAAGACCCATACCCAGTCCAACCAGCCAGTTACCACCAGAAAAGACAGGTAGTAGGCTCACCAGGCCAAACAACAAGCTGACGACAAACGCAACACGCAGCTGTTTTACTAACTGAGAGGGTTCGGCATGCTTCCAGCGGGAGAGGGAGCCGATACCCATGAATAGAGCCAAAAAGGGCGTTGTAAGCAGAAACATCTTGTTGAACCAGGGAAATCCTACTGAGATTTTACCCAGTTCGAGTGCATCGTAGATCAGGGGGGCCAGGGTGCCCAACAGCACCAATGCGGCAAATACTGACAGCAGTAGATTATTACCCAATAAAAAGGTTTCACGGGAAATCAGATCAAAACGCCCTCCACCTGATATATAAGGTGCACGCCAAGTGTATAGCAGCAGTGACCCACCGATAACCACCAGCAAGAAGATAAGAATAAATACGCCCCGTGCCGGGTCTGAGGCGAATGAGTGTACTGATGTCAGCACACCTGAGCGTACCAGGAATGTACCTAACAGGCTCAATGAAAATGCTGAGATGGCCAACAGTACGGTCCAGCTCTTGAAGGCACCACGCTTTTCGGTGACTGCCAGGGAGTGAATTAAGGCAGTACCAACCAGCCAGGGCATGAAGGAGGCATTTTCAACCGGGTCCCAGAACCACCATCCGCCCCAGCCCAATTCGTAGTAAGCCCACCAGCTACCGAGAACAATGCCCAAGGTCAGAAAGACCCAGGCTACCGTGGTCCAGGGGCGAGACCAGCGTGCCCAGGAGGCATCCAGCCGTCCACCCAGCAACGCGGCTATGGCAAAGGCGAAGGCGACAGAGAATCCGACATAACCCATGTAGAGCATCGGGGGGTGGATCGCAAGTCCGGGATCCTGGAGCATCGGGTTTAGTTCGCCACCTTCGAAGGGTACGGGGAACGTCCTGTCAAAGGGGTTGGAGGTGAGCAGCATGAAGAGCAGAAAACCGATACTGATCATGCCCATCACTGAGAGTACTCGAGAAACCATTTCCAGTGGCAGGTTGCGACTGAAGCTGGCAATGGCGACACTCCAGGCAGCAAGCAGGAAGGCCCACAGAAGCAGGGAACCCTCATGGGCACCCCATACTGCTGAGATCTTATACATGTCGGGCAGTTTGGTATTACCGTGCTGTGCGACATAGATGACAGAAAAGTCATTGGCCAAAAAGGCATTGGTCAGAATAATCAGAGAGATGCTCAGAAATACAAACTGACCCCACGCCAGGGTGCGCGACGCAGCCATCCAGGAGTTCGTACGGGTATAGGAGCCAACAAGGGGAACCACTGCCTGGGTAATCGCCAGGCAGAGTGCCAGGATAAGTGCAAAGTGTCCTAATTCAGGAATCATTGAACGCTTACCCGTGATTGCATCTTGTTTACCCCCTCGTCATGGGCGGTTTTCAAGGATGCGGCGACTTCCGGTGGCATGTAGTTCTCGTCATGCTTAGCCAACACTTCACTGGCAACGAAAATGCCATCCTGATTCAGTTGACCCATGGCAACAATGCCCTGACCTTCACGGAACAGGTCAGGCAGAATGCCGGTGTATTCCACTGTCACAGCTTCAGCGTTATCCGTAACTGAGAATGCAGTGGTAAGGCCATCGGGTTTACGTTTGACACTATCTGTCTCTACCAGACCACCGATACGAAAGGGGTGAGCAGTCGGGGCCTTGCCTTCAGCTACTTCAGAAGGTGAGAAGAAGAACATGAGGTTCTCATCAAATGCATTGAGGGCCAGCCAGGTGGCGACGCCAATACCTGCAACCATCAGGCCGATGAGTGTCAGTCGTTTCTTACGGATTGGGTTCATTTTGGCTCTTTCCTGGCCCGGCGAATTTTCCGGGCAATATCAGTTAAAACGCGTTTACGTTGACGCATAGGCGCTATGATGTTGGCAACTAAGATAATCAACGCCAACAGAAAGGAAGGCCATACATAGACGGCATAACCGCCCATTGCGAAGAATTCGCTCATTTGACCTCCCGTTCAACCATTTCCTGCACCCAACGGGTATTGCGCTCGCGCTCGACAATTTCCGCCCGCGCGCGCATTAAGACCACGGCACCATAGTAAAGTTTAAAAGAGATGGCCATGACTAACAGGGGTACCAGCATGCTCATATCCATCGAAGGTTTATCAAATTTAGTGATCGAAGCGGGTTGGTGCAGGGTGTTCCACCATTCGACCGAATAATGAATGATGGGGATATTGACAACACCCACAAGCGCGAGGATAGAGACCGCGCGTGCTGCGACACGTTTGTCTTCGATGGCACTATGCAGGGCAATAATCCCAAGATAGAGAAACAGCAGAAGCAATTCAGCGGTAAGACGTGCATCCCAAACCCACCATGTTCCCCACATGGGCTTACCCCATAGGGATCCTGTAGCCAGGGCCAGAAATGTGAACGATGCCCCAACAGTAGCGCTGCTGATCACCACAACCTCAGTCATCTTGATACGCCAGACCAGGCTGATCAGACCGGAGACAGCCATTACAACGTAGATAAACATCGACATCCAAGCCGCAGGCACATGGATGTACATAATGCGATAGCTTTCGCCCTGCTGATAGTCGGCCGGGGCAACAAACAGGCCGTAGTAGAGGCCTACCAACAGCGTGATCAAGAAGCTGGTCATGAACCAGGGAATCATTTTGCCCGCCACGCTGTAGAAGTAGCGTGGAGAACCCATTTGATGAAAGAAACGTATGATCATATCAACTCAGACTGATTCTCAATGAAGCGGCAGTGGCCATTGGTGCCAATACCAGGGAGCCCACCAGCATGGCGGATAATATAGACAGTTGCGCTGTCGTCGGTATGCCGACAATAGCAGTTTTGACTGCATCGGTGGCAAAGATCAAGACCGGCACATAGAGGGGCAGGACCAGGATAGAAAGAATCACTCCTCCTCGACGCAAGCCAACGGTCAGGGCCACCCCCACAGAGCCGATCAAACTGAGTACCGGCGTACCCAGTATCAGGGTCAGCATCAGCGTGGGAATGGCGGACGCTGGTATATTCAGCAATACCGCCAGCAAGGGGGCCACAATAAAAAGTGGTAGTCCAGTGACCAGCCAGTGGGCCAATATCTTGGCAAGCACAAGGATGGAGACCGGGTGGGCACTCAACATAAACTGTTCCAGGGAGCCATCGTCATAGTCAGAGCGAAACATACTGTCCAGAGAGAGCAGAGCTGCAAGTAGAGCCGCCACCCAGATAACACCCGGCCCAACTGCTTCGATCAGTTTTGCGTCATTGCCTATGCCTAAAGGAAACATGGCGGTGACCAAAACAAAAAACAGCATCGGATTGACTAATTCCGCACGACGACGGTATGCCAGGACAAGATCCCGTTTCAGGAGCAGACTAAATGCGCTGGTGAGGGAGAGGGTGCTCATCGTTCTGATAGATTGATGCGTACCAGTTGAACCTCATCCTTGAAGCCAATCCGATGATGGGTCGTCATGGCTGCCATGCCTCCCCGGTTGAGATGTCCCTCGAACAGGCGTTCCATGTGTTCAATACCTTTTCTATCGAGGGATGTGAACGGCTCGTCCAGAATCCAGAGTTTTGCATCTGTCACCAGCAGCCTGGCAATCGCCAGTCGACGTTGCTGGCCGGCTGAAAGGTTACGGGTCGGTACATCTTCAAAACCATACAGACCCACCTGGTCCAGTGCCTCATCCAGGTCTATGCCTTCACTTGCCTTGCCAAGTCCTTGAGCAATACGAAGATTCTCCAATGGCGTTAAGTCGAGTTTGGAACCGTCCTTGTGGCCCAAATAAGCGATATGCTCATGAAATTCAGGTCCAAGACGAAAAATGTCTTCGCCTTCCCACAGTAACTTTCCCGACTCTGGGAGCCGTATGCCACAGAGTATGCGCAACAGAGAGGTTTTACCGCTGCCATTTCTTCCTTCCAATACCAGTGCCTGCCCTGGCTTGATACCGAAGCTCAGATCCTCAAACAGCACCCGATCGTCTCGGATGCACGCTAATGATTCGGCCTCGTAGGTTGCTGCTGTGTTGGTTGCTGCTGCTGTCACAAGTTTTCTGTCGTTTTATCGTTATCTACTGTACTGCGGCGCAGAAACAGCATTTTGGCAAAGTGCACAACCATACCCGATCTCACTCCGAGGCCTCAACAAAAAATAGAGCGCACAATGGATATAATCACGAAATATGTGCGTCATGTCTGGGTTATTATTCCCAAATAGAGACATTCAGTGACAATATTGATTCCGAATAAGGTACTTGGTTCTTTGGTGAAAACGGTACTCTGTCACGAAAAAAAGCGTGGATTGAGGAATAGCGTACAAAAGCAGTGGAAATTCTGTTTGGAGCCGAGCCTGTTGTCGTATAAAGGGTCGCTTATCGCTATCAGGTTGCTTGTGGGGTCCTGATAATCACCTGTTCCTGCTCAAAACTCTGCAAATTGGGGGTCCGTTCAGCAATATCAGACGTCTGCCAAACCAATGTCAAGCAAAATGCAATAGCCAACACAAACAGGTATTTCACCCAGTATCCCCCCGGAAATATGTGTGGTGGTAAAACGGAATGCCCTTATGGGTCACTTTTTGTTAGAGGGGAAATATATAGTAATTACCCTGGGTACGCTAGTGTGGGAATGAACTGATTTTTGATCTAGGTCACCAAAAACGGTGCTTATAGTCGGTTTTTTGGTCGAATAAAAATCAGATCCTGGGTGATTTTTACAGAATATGTACCGATTGACTCGGTTGCAGGCTCATCCAGGGCCGTACCATTTTTCAGGCTAAAGCGGCTGCCGTGCAAGGAGCACTTAATATCTTCCCCTTCGATGCAACCTAGGTAGAGCGAGACTTCTTCATGGCTGCACAGATCGTCGACAGCGTAGATTTTACCTTCAGCATTGGCGATCAAATAGCGATGACCTTCAATATCGACACGTTTCATCTTGCCGATCGGTAGCTCAGCACAGTTAGCTACCTGTACCCACTCTTCAGCCACTTTCCTACCTCATCCGGTGAAAGGCAGCACCGGAATCAAGTACCTGTCGTACCTGATCGGCTGCCGCAGCGATTGAAAGAGAACGGCCCACATGCCATAGGATCAGAGCACAGCTATAGAGTAGGGAATCGTATGCAGGGCCTTTTTCCCCTTGCAGCGCACGTAAGCCCGTCTCTGCTGCAGACATTGCAGCACCAGAAACATCTCCAATGCGGGCAATTTCATCCCCATCCTTGTTGATCGCTGTATCCTCTGGAAGAGGAACGGCTCTAAAAGATTGTTCAATACCAAGGGTATCGGGGGAAATATCAATGGCTTCTTCCTCTCCCAGGTCCTGGTAGCGATAGATCATGCCTTGTTGTCTGAGTGAAGGGATAACTCCGCCTTCGGTACCACGCACCAGTAAACACCCTTCAAACCCTGCAAACCGAGCCAGTGAGGCATATTTTGCTGGATAGGGCTTGTGTACATAGCCGGTGACTAGATGGGTCTTTTTTTGGCCGGTGATAGGTTTTGCCAGCACCTCAACCGTTGTCAGCACCTGACGTTTGATGATCTGTTGTCTTAATCCGGTCAGATTATGCAGTCCAGGACAAAAAGTACGCTGATCGACATAGGCCCATCCCAGCTCCGACTCTTCCACACGTGAAACCGCGGTCTCGAGGCTCATATCCACATCTATACCAGCCGCTTGGAGTACATGGCGATGGGTAATACCGAATTTTGGTCCTACAGAATCGAGACCATGACTCACACAGGGTAGCCCACAAGCAGCCAGAACAGGGGGAATCAATGGTGCGATAGGTAGATTGCGATTGATACCGCCGTAGGGGTCAGCCAGTGAGATCAGTTCATCAACATTGGCCTGACGGTTCTCCGAAACCTTGAGAATCGCATCCAGTGCACCTTTGTTCTCATCATCGGTTTCCCTTTTCATGCGCAGTGCAATAAAAAAAATAGCGGCCTGCACATCATCGATCTCACCACGAAGGATGGCAGATACACCATCGCTGGCCTCTTCCAGAGTGATGTCTTTGCTCAGTTCAGGTCCGGTAGCGATGCGTTGAATGATTGAGTGCATCAGCTCTTGTGGTGTCATGCTGTCAGTCATGAAGTACTACCTGTGGGATTGACATAATGCAGCGGAGTATAAAAAACTCAGTAAAATTGTCAACTATTGCCGTGTCTGTACAATTAATATTTACATCAGTTACTTGAGAGGGATGATTTACGAACAGATCGATAAACTAGGCATTCCCGCCTTGGGGAATGTCGGCTTTTTCGGGATAGGTAATGTACGGCCTGCATGAAACAGGCCGCGATACCTTGAATAATGCAGCGTTATCGGTGAAGAACGGATGTCAGTACGTGCTTGTATTCAAAGAATACAGAGTAGTTACCATAGTCCCAACGGGTTATTGGTGGTTCACCGACACTGGGATAAGCGTTCATCGGTTGACCAAAACGTTGGGTAACTTGGTCCATGGTCATACTACGAGATGGGCGTGGTACACCCTCTTCGCTGTTGATAGGTGCCGCATCTATTGAGTCAATGAGGAGCACATCGGCCGAAACCGGTTGTACAAGCATGTACAGTAATGCAGCGGACAGGGTGGTGAAGCGAAATGTCATCTGAGCAACTCCGAATTTGTCTCTTCAGGTAGAAATATAGCACTCTTGTCTAACTATAGAAAACTATGAGTTTTTCTTTCACCTAAATCAGTCTGTCTATGGTACTGGCTATCGCAAGTCATTGATTCATCAAGCTATACGAAAATGTTCGGGAATAGGGGCCGCTATTCCCTTTTATTTTTGGTACGCTATCCGACTCAAGCACTCAGACACTCCATTTGCTGTGAACCTACGGATTCAGGCGCTACTTTTAATGATTTAATGGCCACACATGTTCAAACCGATCGAATTATATATCGGCCTGCGGTATACACGCGCCAAGCGGCGTAATCACTTTATCTCCTTTATCTCCATGATCTCCATGGTAGGCATCATGCTGGGTGTGGTGGCTTTAATCGTGGTGTTATCAGTTATGAACGGGTTTCATAAAGAAGTCCGTGAACGAATTCTCGGAATGGCATCTCATGCAACTATTTCCGGGGTCAGTGGTGAGTTGAACGATTGGCAAGAGGTTCAGGCTGAAGCATCGAAATTCCCACATGTCATCGGGGAGGCCCCTTATGTAGAGGGGCAGGGAATGCTGATCAGTGGACAAAAGGTCAGCGGGGTACTGCTACGGGGGATTTCCCCGGAGCAGGAAGATCAAGTCTCTGATGTCATCTCAGCCATTACTCAAGGTTCCATAGAGGCACTGCAACCAGGTGATTATGGGATTATCCTTGGACGTGAACTGGCCCTGGTGTTGGGTGTTGGAGTGGGGGATCGGGTGACCCTTGTTACACCTCAGGTCAATGTGACACCTGCGGGCATCATGCCCCGTCTTAAGCGATTCACTGTGGTGGCTACATTTCAGGTGGGAATGGGCGAGTATGATCGTGGCGTTGCGATTCTGCATATCAGGGATGCAGCCAAACTGATGCGGCTTAAGGATGGGGTAACCGGTGTTCGTCTCAAATTGGATGATCTCTATCTGGCACCTCAGGTTTCCCGTGAGATAGCACTGAAAATGGGAGGCTACTATCGAATCAGTGATTGGACCATGCAGCATCGTAACTTTTTTGCCGCTTTACAGACAGAAAAGCGCATGATGACCATTATTCTCTCTCTCATTGTTGCTGTTGCTGCATTCAATATCGTCTCTACCATGGTTATGGTCGTGACCGACAAACAGTCAGATATCGCTATTTTACGTACCTTGGGAACGTCCCCCCTCTCCATCATGGGCATCTTCATGGTGCAGGGAGCAACGATAGGTATTGTCGGCAATATCCTCGGTATCATTGGCGGTGTGCTATTGGCCCTGAATGTTGAAGAGATTGTCAGCCGGATAGAGTCAGCATTCGGTTTTGATTTTCTCGACCCCAGTATTTATTACATCACCAAACTTCCCTCCGATCCGCACTTCTCGGATATCATGTTTATTGGCATTGCAGCCTTCATCATCACCCTGGCGGCAACACTCTATCCTGCCTGGAAGGCCTCACGTACCCAGCCTGCCGAGGCATTGCGTTATGAGTGACCCGAAGATTGTACTGCAGGCCAGTAATCTGGTCAGAACGTTTACTCAGGGCAATCTTCATGTAGAGGTATTGCAAGGTGTTGATCTGCAAATCAGACAGGGAGAGCGGGTTGCAATCATTGGTGCATCGGGTTCCGGTAAAAGCACTTTGCTGCATTGTCTGGGTGGACTCGATCGGCCTGATGCGGGTCAGGTCATGTTAAATGGAAAGGATCTGCTCAGCCTTAACGAAAGGGATAAAGGAAGACTCAGAAACCGGCATATGGGGTTTGTCTACCAGTTCCACCATTTGTTACCTGAATTCACTGCGCTAGAGAACGTCGCCATGCCACTGTTGATCGGCGGTGAATCTGCCATAAAGGCAAGAGCGTTGGCAGAAGCGATGTTGGGACAGGTTGGATTGGCTAAGCGGACAGAACATAAGCCGAATGAGCTCTCAGGTGGTGAGCGACAACGTGCCGCACTGGCAAGAGCGATGGTTCATCATCCGGCATGTGTGTTGGCGGATGAACCTACAGGCAATCTTGATAGAAGGAGTGCCGATCAAGTCTATGAGTTAATGTTGCAGCTGAATAAGGAGAGTAATACCAGCTTTGTCGTGGTCACCCATGATACTGAATTGGCGGCCCGTATGGATGAAACCTGGCAATTGGTGGATGGCAAGCTGTTCAGGCCTTAGCTATTCATGTAGAGGGTGTGGTCGGTGTGCGTTGCGGTTTTTTTCTCGAGCGGCGCGCCTTCCATTTCTCGGCCACACGCCAACGCCAAATCCATAGAATCAGGCTATAACCCAACAGAGAAGCAATGCTGGCACAAACCAGGCTGCCGATGAGCAGGGGGACCCAGATTCCATCCAGTCCACCATTTTGAAACCATTCCAGACTAAACTGGAAGGGCTCCACCTCTGCCGGTGAGCC
The DNA here is from genome assembly GCA_025656675.1 of Candidatus Thiodiazotropha sp. (ex Codakia rugifera). GTDB lineage: Bacteria > Pseudomonadota > Gammaproteobacteria > Chromatiales > Chromatiaceae > Thiodiazotropha. The sequence goes on along the minus strand of JAHXHN010000007.1, from coordinate 122,560 downwards.
AGTGACCCAGGTTCCGACCAAGTAGGCAAAGAAGAATAATGGTGGGATAGTGATAGGATTGGAAATCCATACAAGGCATACAGAAAGGGGTAGGTTGACTCGAAACAATATCGCTGCAGCGGCGGCTAAAACCATCTGGAAGGGAAGGGGTATAAAGGCCATAAACAGCCCGACGGCAAAGGCCCCGGATGCCGAGTGTCGGTTTAAATGCCACAGATTCGCATCATGCAGCAGCGTTCCAAAGACTCGTAAATGTTTATGATTGCGCACCTTATCATGATGAGGTAATAGGCTTTTGATGAATCTTTTTGGCATCAGTCAGGTGAGCGGTCTCTAATTGTTAAGTCGCCAACTAGCGCTTTATTGAAGCATGTTTAAGCATAGTACAACAAGGATTAAACGGATTAGCACATAAACAAGATCTGAGCAAGTCATGGACAGCCGCCTTGCAGTCAGTCCCTTCCGCCTTGCAAAGATTTTATGCTGAGCTTCCTGAATGAAATGGAATTAACGAAGACAGGGACATGTCATGAATGGGATTCTTATCTGTTTTGTTGCAGGTGCAACGCTCTTCCATTTTATTAGAGATCTGCCAGGACTTGGGTGGCTGACGCTTTTGGTGCCAATGATTGTCCTCTGGCGCTATAAATGGTCTCGCCCCTTGATTGCACTCCTCGCTGGTGCAGGCTGGAGCCTCTTATTCGTGACCCATATGCTTCAGCAGCAACTGCCGGCTGATATGGAACGCAAAGATTTTGTGTTGGTAGGCGTTGTCGAATCGCTGCCAGCCCGGCAAGGCAGGTTGAGCCGTTTCAAGGTGCAGGTAATTAAGCTGCTCAACGCCAGAGGGGTGCCAGTGGATCTGTCGCATCTGCAACTGAGTTGGTTTGATGCCAAGGAAGCCATTCGGGTCGGGGATACCTGGCAGTTAAAAGTCAGATTGAAACGACCCAGGGGAATGCAGAATCCGGCTGGATTCGATTATGAGCGTTGGTTATTTAGCCAGGGAGTACAAGCCAAAGGGTATGTCAGGGCCTGGTCTGACAATAGGATTTTGAGTACAGAGTCAGGTACTGCCTGGATGGGTCGACTGCGTCAAACCATTGCCCGGTTGATCGATCAGCATACGGCACAACCTGTAGCAGCTGCCTTGCTGAAGGCATTGTCAGTCGGCGATAAACGGGGTATAGGACCTGCCGAGTGGCATGTCTTTACGCTAACCGGAACCAATCATCTGATTGCGATATCCGGCTTGCATGTGGGTATGGTAGCGGGATGGCTGCTATTGCTGGGTCAATGGGGCTGGTGTCGCAGTGAACGACTCACTCTCAAATTACCAGCATTAAAGGCCGGGGCAATCATGGCACTGATTGGCGCATTGATCTATGCAGGGCTTGCAGGTTTTTCCCTGCCGACACAACGTGCCCTATTAATGCTGCTAACAACCCTGGGAAGTGTTGTCCTTGGGCGTCGGATTCAACCTGCGAGAAGTCTGCTGTTAGCACTGTTTCTGGTTGTACTACTGGATCCTGTCGCCACCCTGTCAGCCGGATTTTGGCTCTCTTTTGGGGCGGTTGCTGTCATTATGTGGAGTGTAGGTGGACGCATATTACCCTGGCAGGGATGGCGGCAGGGGGTGCGAGTGCAATGGTTTGTTACGCTTGGCTTGTTGCCGATACTACTGCTGTTTTTCGGTCGGGCGTCGCTGGTGTCCCCTGTGGTTAACTTAATTATGGTGCCTTGGTTTACCCTGGTATTGGTACCGTTGGTATTGGTTGGTCTTCCTCTACTGCTGATGCCGGCTGTGGCTGGTTGGTGGTTTTGGCTGCTGGGCCTGATTAGCGGTTATACCTATCAGTTTTTAAATTGGTTTTCCTCTTTGCCCTTTGCTTTGATGGAATTGCCCGATGTGACCAATTGGCTGTGGGGAGCCTCTATTGTCGGGTGTCTGCTTTGGATGATGCCAGGAGGCATGCCTGGACGCGCATTGGGTGTCTGGTTGTTTGTGCCCGTATTTCTTTCGCCTCCTGAGCGTCCGCATGGGGGCGATTTATGGTTCACGGTGTTGGATGTAGGTCAAGGGTTGGCCTGTATAATTGAAACCAGTAACCATCTTTTGATCTACGATACCGGACCAGCCAATGCCTCAGGATTCAGTACTGCCGAAACAGTGCTGCTTCCCTACTTGCGTGCACAGGGCTATGAAAAAATTGATCGTTTGTTGCTCAGTAATGGCGATAGGGATCATGCTGGCGGCTATGAATGGCTGAAAAAAACACTCCCCATCGGGGATGTTATTGCTGGAGAACCTGAGCGGGCTCAGAATGTGGACGCCTGTCTTGCCGGTGAGAGCTGGAGCTGGGACGGTGTGACATTCAAACTACTGCATCCACAGGAGAATGATAGTTATAAGCGATCCAATGATCGATCCTGTGTGCTTATGATTGCCCTTGGCGATTGGCGCATACTGTTACCGGGGGATATAGAGAAGGCGGGTGAAAAGCACTTACTGGAACGCTATCCAGAGGCGTTGAAATCACAGATTCTTGTTGCACCACACCATGGCTCTGCCACATCATCTACAGCACCGTTCGTGACTGCAGTCGACCCACGGTGGGTGCTATTCTCAACCGGTTATAAAAATAGTTACGGCTTTCCAAAAGATGAAGTGGTTCAGCGTTGGCAGACCAGGGGTGCGGTTATACTGAATACAGCTGAAACGGGTGCCATTCAGTTCCAACTGTCACCTGACCAGACAGCGCTAAGGCCTCGGCTCTATCGTGAACTTAACAGGCGCTATTGGAGTGATCGGAATAACGAGAGGAAAATTGAGGGAGAAATGAGTATGGCGACTGATTGAGCTGCCAATTTGAAACCGTTACTTTCAGTGAGATGCTTGCATAAAGTATGATTGCCGCACGGGAATGTTTCTTCACTAATGAATAAAGGACGCATATAAGGTGTTTGAACTGGTAAAGTCTGGCGGATGGCTCATGTTGCCCATCATCGCCTGCTCCATTGTAGCCCTGGGGATAGTCTTTGAAAGGCTCTGGTCGCTACAGCGAAAAAAGGTCATGCCTGACTACCTGATGAGGCAGATTCTGCAACTGCACAGAGATAAAAAGCTGGATCTGGCTGATCTGAGTAAGTTGAGGTCCAGCTCACCGTTGGGTAGGATTTTGGCGGCAGGACTGATCAACAGGGACCATAACAAAGAAGTAATGAAGGAAGCGATTGAAGAGGTTGGTCGCCAGGTGGTCCACGAGCTTGAGCGCTATCTCAATACCCTGGGTACCATCGCATCGATCTCGCCATTGCTTGGGCTACTGGGTACTGTTATCGGTATGATCAAGGTGTTCAGTGTCATTGTAACGGCCGGAGTCGGTGATCCCGGCGTGTTGGCCGGTGGTATTTCGGAAGCGCTGATTACCACAGCAGCAGGGCTCTCCGTGGCCATACCAAGCCTGATGTTTCATCGCTATTTCAGTGGACTGATAGACAGACTGGTGATAGGGATGGAAGAGCAGGCACTTAAGCTTGTCGAAGTCATCCATGGGGAAAGAGAGTTGAGATGAATCTCCGCCCGAATCCTCGAAAATCACCCGAAGTGGATATTACACCGCTGATCGATGTGGTCTTTCTGCTGTTGATTTTTTTTATGGTCTCCACCACTTTCGAGCGGGAGAGTCAGATCATGATCGAATTGCCGGAAGCCACCGGCGAAGAGATAGAGCCAGAAAAACATAAGCTGGATATCACTATCAATATATCAGGTACTTTTTTCGTGAATCAGCTTGAGGTTATCAATACAGAGATTGATACCTTAAAACAGGCCATCAGCAATGCAGTGGGAGATAAGCGGGATTTGCCTGTCGTTATCAATGCAGATGCCCGGACTCCCCATCAATCGGTGATGACGGCTATGGACGCGGCAAGCCAGTTGGGATTAACGAAGATGACTTTCTCTGCACATCGACCAGTGGCTGAGTGAGGGCTTTTCCCATTTGAAGTCGATCGAAGCATCCTGGAATGGTTGGCATTTATTGACCTTGTTACTGTTACCCCTGTCGGGTCTGTTCTGCCTGCTGAGCACAATCCGCCGTCTGTTTTATCGTATCGGCTGGCTGCAGGTTCGAACACTTGATGTGCCTGTCATCATTGTGGGTAATATCTCTGTGGGTGGCACAGGTAAGACACCGTTGGTTATCTGGCTGACCGGCAAGCTGGTGGATTGGGGATTCAAGCCCGGTATCATTACCCGGGGGTATGGTGGAACATCTGACCACTGGCCATGTGAAGTGACGACTGAGAGTCTGGCGGAAGAGGTGGGTGATGAGGCGATCTTACTCAAACGTCGTACCGGCTGTCCTGTTTATGCTGGTGCTGATAGGCCTGCAGTTGCAGCGCGACTGTTAGCTGAACATGCGTGTAATATCATCATTTCCGACGACGGCTTACAGCATTATGGGCTTGATAGGAAGTTGGAGATAGCTGTTGTTGATGGTGTAAGACGTTTTGGCAATGGTCTTTGTCTACCGGCCGGGCCACTGCGTGAAACCCCCAAACGTCTTGCAAATGTCGATTTGGTCATCATTAACGGCAAACCAAAGGAGGGAGAATATAGCATGCATGTGAGGGGTGATGATGCACTCTCCCTGGATGGTCTAAGCGAACCTAGAAAGTTAACAACTTTTGGTGACGCAAAGGTCCATGCAGTTGCCGGTATTGGTTGCCCAGAACGTTTTTTTTCCATGTTGGAAGCAAACGGGCTGAAGCTGGAACGCCATGCTTTTCCTGATCATTACCGTTACTCACAAAGTGATTTAATCGCTTTTTCACCTCAGACTGTTCTCATGACAGAGAAAGATGCGGTAAAGTGCGAATTGTTTGCACAACCCGGCCATTGGTACGTGCCTGCCACGGCTGTAGTAGATGCCGGATTTGAACGACAACTTTTGGCACTCACTAAAAGGCTGACAGATGGACAGAAAACTGCTTGATATTCTGGTTTGCCCTCTCTGCAAGGGGAAGCTCAATTATATGAAAAAAGAGAGTGAACTCATCTGCCGGGTTGACCGTCTGGCCTTTCCTATTCGCGACGATATACCCGTGATGCTTGAGGAAGAGGCTAGAAAACTTGCTGCGGATGAAGAGATTACAGAAGGAAAGCGCTGATGCAATTCAAAGTGGTCATACCCGCTCGTTATGCCTCTGTGCGTCTACCTGGGAAACCACTATTGGAGTTGGCTGGAAAGCCGATGATACAGCATGTCTTCGAGCGTGCTGTTGAGAGTGGCGCCACTGAAGTTGTGGTTGCCACAGACAGTCAGCAGATCGCTGATGCCTGTCGTCTATTTTCAGCCGATGTCTGCATGACATCTGATCAGCATCGTAGCGGTTCTGACAGAATCGGTGAAGTGGTTTCAATCAGGGGCTGGGATGAGGATGAGATCATAGTTAATCTACAGGGAGATGAGCCCTGTATGCCGGCAGAGCTGCTCAGCCAGGTTGCAGAGGATATGAACAGACATGAGATTGCTGCAGTCACAACCCTCGCTACACAAATTACCGACCGTGCTACCCTGTTCGACCCCCATATTGTGAAGGTAGTGACTGATGCACAAGGTTTTGCCCTCTATTTCAGTCGGGCGCCCATACCCTGGCATCGGGATGAGTTCATCAGAGCTGATACACCGCTTCCCAGTGATACAGGCTTTTCCCGGCATATAGGACTCTACGCCTATCGAGCAGGGTATTTGTCTCGTTTCGTAGCCTGGGACCATGCCCCTATAGAACGAGCAGAATCGTTGGAACAACTAAGGGTTTTATGGCATGGTGGAAAAATCCATGTCAGCCATGCTCAAAAGGAGCCTGGCCGCGGGGTTGATACGCGTGATGATTTACGAAGGGTCGCCGAGCAGCTTGCCTAGCTGAAATTAATAATTAGAAGCACACCACCCAAATTTATACTGATAATGTATGGGGCATCTCCCATTTCCTTCTCTGATTGTCAAGGAGATCCATCAGATAGAGGGTTATTGAATTGTAAACTTTCCCGACACATTCTTTCGAAATAGGGCATATCACCCATATTACTTTAGGAATTAATCGTATATATGTCGGGATTCCTTACACTCAGAAACCACATATTATTATAATAAACATTATAAAAGAACTGTAAGCCTATATTAAATAAGATAAATATAATGCATGGCATGAACAATGCTTGTAACCGCAGTAATAAATAAAAAAATGTGGACCGGATGACACGTTTTCTGAAGTTTATTTATTTGTAAATCATCATTGAGTTTTTTGGTTTCATAAAATTCAGGGGCACTGTTGATGACACTGGTTAAAGGTAAAGCAAATAAGCTGGATATAACGGGTCAGTCCTTGTTAACGCTATCTGCTTCTTCAATCTCGCCAATTGCCAAACCATCCAGTAAGTCTATCGCTTTGAAAGACAAGATGCCTTTGATGGATTCTCAAGTTGCCACCGATTTCACCGATCTTCTCGGGCATGAGCAACTGCCTTCTCGGAGAATGAATTCTGAAGAGGAGGAGAAGAAAAGGATTTCTCGGGAACTACATGACGGATTAGGCCAGTTGCTGACTACAATGGGTTTGCATGTACAGCATTGTCTGGATGGAAGTTCCAGCGATGTTCCATTGCCAGGAAACCACAGGGAGTCTCTGGAAGCGCTCTCTTCCATGGTTAAACAGGCGATCACTGAAGTAAGAACTATTTGCAGCGCGATCCGTCCTGCTATTTTGGATGATCTGGGAGTACTGGCGGCTGTCTCATGGCAGTGTCGTCAGATATCAAGGATTTGTTCCAAGGTGGATGTCGTTACCGATTTTCATATTGATGAATCCCAAATACCTGAAGCGCATAAGAGTGTTATCTATCGGATTGTTCAGGAGTCACTGAACAATGCTGTGAAATATTCCCAAGCAAATGTGATTCAGGTTTCCGTGGTCCACTCACATGATGCTATTCACCTTACTATTTTGGATAATGGTATCGGTTTTGACCTTGCTGACATAAAGGATAAATTAGGCTTGGGCTTGATGAGCATGCGCGAACGTGCCGAGTCACTGAACGGCAAAATGGATATGCATGCAGGTGTTGATCAGGGTGTAGAGATTCAGGTAATTTTTCCCGTGCAAAAGGTCACACTCAACGGTTAATAATACCTTTCTCTAGCGCGTAGGTCGTCAGCGCCGAAACACTATGCAGATCAAGTTTCTTCATTAGATTGGCGCGGTGTTTCTCCACCGTTTTTACACTGATGCAGAGATATTCCGCCATGCTCTTATTGGTGTGGCCTTCAGCTATCAACTTGAGGATTTGCCGTTCTCTTTGAGTAACCGTATCCCATCGGGTAACAGGTTCCTGGTTGATGTTATTCGTATTCAGGTAGCTGTTGACTACTTTTTCAGTAATTTCCGCACTCAAGTAGGTCTTTCCATTCAAGACCCGTTCGGCAGCAGTCATCAGTTCATTTTGGGTGGCATCCTTCAGCACATAGCCGTTAGCGCCAGCTTTAAGACTGGCAAGTACATACTCTTCCTCATTGTGTACCGTTAGAACCAATGTCTTGACATCGGGCATACGTTCTTTGATTTCACGTATTGCATCCATACCGTTCAATCCAGGCATGCTCAAGTCCATGATAACCAAGTCGGGTTTAAGATCGATGACACGACGAATAGCTTCCCGACCATTGTCAGCCTCACCAATCACTTCAAACTGTGGATTGGAGGTCAACAATGCCTTGAGCCCGGCACGTAAAATGTTGTGATCTTCGGCGATGATGATTTTCTTCTTGTCCACGTCCATTGCCATCCGAATATTATGTTAGATCTTAGTTGTTTCTTTTCTAAGATAGGATCGTTTTATGTATATCTATAACAAACTAAGTTTAGATATGAATGGGCGCTATGCAAACCATGAATTATTATGATTAATTTCAGTCTTGAATTTGCTTATAGGGCACAATGACACAAATTCAATCTTGAATAAACCCCATGAAAATCTTATGTATGCCACGTTACTGGGTTTTGTAATGTTCGGCTCAATCCACGCACGCTGATGAGGTGTTTTCATCAAGTGATTGCTGTATCTGTTTTCTGTATTTAATCACCGTCAATTTTGTAGAAAAATCACTCGATTGTCGAATTAAAACCCGACTCTAAATCCTATCTGGCAACCCTACCTTTTGCAGTAGGGTTTTTACTCCCGGCTAAATACTCAATTTACTCATCCCCGGGTAGGAGATTTGATGTGTGATTGGCGTAGTAACACGCAAAGACTCTTTATATAGAGAAACTTAAACTTTGGCTTAAGCACTGGTAAAGGGGCTGGTGTGTCTGGATAGCTTGGCATGCAAGTCCCAGTAAAGTTTGTTGACCAATTAGGGTCTGGAGAAAAAACCATGATAAACGAGAATCAGGGTTACAAAAACAGAGGTGTGATGGTTTTTATCGCACTGACTCTGCTTTTTCTGACTACAACTGTAAACGCAGCTCAATTTAATTTGAATGTGGTGGATAAGAATGGCAATGCAGTGAGCGGCTTCCGCTGGCTGTTGCAGGAGGATAAGACTTTTGCAGTTGATCCTGCAAATCCATCAATCATTCCCGATGAACTGCTCTCCATGGGTTTTCATGCCAGTAACCATCCACCCGCATTGGCATTCGATGGTAGTGGCTTGAGTGGAAATGTAGAAGAAGATTCGGTCAACATCACTAGTGTTCCTCCAGGCCGCTACTATGTATCTGTACTGCCTTATGCAGGTTATAGCATCAGTGGTAACCAAGCGGTGGTACTCCCTAATGCGGAGGATCCTGATCAAACACTGGATAATGTCACAGTTGTGGTGCAGAAACAGCCGATTCCTACTTCCCAGATTTCGATCTATCTGTTTCATGACAATGCACCGATCAACGGCACACCAGATTTACCGGAAGAGACTGACCCTGGTGTAGGCCAGCCCGGACATGTGGACTGGACTCAGTTCGAACTGTTTCTTGAGGAGCCGGCAGGCCGCTATGGCCAGAATGGTGGCCAAGTCATACAGGATGTATTCGGTAATCCATTGGGTACCGAGTATCAGCATGGCTGTGACGCTGACGGGCAACCCGATGCAGATCCGAATACTTTTTACGGTTGTTTTGATGCGAATGGTGATCCGATCGTAAGCAATCTTGGTGACGGTACGCTGCAGCCTGATGAGAATGGCTTCTTGACGGTCAAGAACATTGCACCGGGCAAATATGGTGTGATCATTATTCCTCCATCACCTTCGGCTGATCCAGGTTGGGTACAGACGAGCACCATTGAAGGTAGTAAGGTTATCGATGCGTGGGTTAAAGCGAATGAGCCCCCCTTGTTTGTCGAATTCGGTCTTCCAGGGCCCCACGTCTTTGTAGGTTTCGTTAAATCCACAGCTGATGGCGGATTTCCTCCCTTGTCTGCCGGTCCAGGTCAACAAGTGGCAAGTGTCAGCGGAACCATTACGGACATGCATATGTCCCGTTCACCGAACTTTCAGTTCTTTAGTGGTCGTCCGTTTCCACAATGCTGGATCGGTCTGAACGAATCCACACCAGGCGGTTTAGGAAGAGGGCTTTTTGCCGCGCCTTGTGATGGTGACAGTAATTTCTCTATCCCGAATGTGCCTCCCGGCAGTTATCAGCTGGTTATCTGGGATAGACCTTTGGATGTGGTTATAGCTGCCCAACCTTTTACTGTTGATGAAACCGGTGGTACCTGTAATGGGGGTATGAGCTGTAACTTTGGCGATGTTCCCGTATTCAATTGGTTTGCCCGTCTGAATACCGCTGTCTTCAATGATGTTGACCAGGACGGTTTTTGGGAGCCGGATGGTGCTGATGGCATAGCAGGTAATTCAGACGATGAGAACGGCATTGGTCCAGAGAGTCAGGATGTCAGTGTCCGCTGGCGTGATGGCACCGTCTATCAGAATTTCGCTATGGATGGTGCTGGTGAAGCACCTTTTGATCAGGTTTTCCCCTTCTTTCATTGGCTGGTGGCTGAAGTCAGCTTTGCCAACAAGAAGGCAACAGGCGCCACATTTGTTGTGGATGCCGGTGGTGAAGTCCTTCCAGATAATGGTTGGGATATGCCCTCGTTTGGCGAGTTGACACCTCAGCCACAGGTCTGTACCCCAGCTGATATGGGTGACCCAGCGGTTGCAGGTGATGGTATAGCCGCTAATTGCGATTTAACAGCAGATGCGGGTAATCCTCTCATCAACCCAAATACCACTAATAACCTTTCACGTACCGAAACAGGCCAGGTGCTGACCGCAGCTTTCCAGGGCTTCCTGGGACAGACCAGTGTCATGCAATTCGGTAAGACCGATTATGTAAATTTCACTGCACCTGATTTCACCACCATTCCACCTACCTTGCCTCAGTTCGTTGGTGAGAATGGCGGTATCTCAGGTATCGTCTACTATGCCACCGTACGTGCCGAGGATGAGCCTCAGTTTACGGCTGCAGAGACTTGGGAGCCAGGTATTCCCCGTGTACAGATTAACCTGTATGCCGATGGTGACATTGACTGTTTTCCTCAAGGAAACTTTGGTGTCGATGACTGTGACATCGACTGGAATCAGAACGGTGGTGCGCCTGAACCAGACGATGGTTTCATTGATGATATCAATGGTAATAACACTATTGACTTAGCTGATGTGGATAACTATCCCCTCGGCTGGGCAGATGGCGGTGCGCCAGGTAATGAAGATGTCGACCGTAATGGTAATGGTATCTTCGACCGTGGTGATGCCCTTGCTATTACATGGACCGACAGTTGGGATGACAATCTGCCTACCGGTTGTCAGGGTCAAAACCTGATCGACTTCGATCTGGATGGCACCATTACCGATGAAGAAAACAGCCGCTGCTTTGATGGTCTGCGTAACTTCAATCAGGTACGTCCTGGTGTATTTGACGGTGGTTTTGCCTTCAATAACTACGATACAGCAACACTACCTGCACCTATTCAAGCCAGTCTGAATGCCTTCTATGCAAGCCGGCGTGGTGTAGATAATCCTCTTTCTTTACCTGAAGAGTGGATGTTGCCCTCCGACTATATAGTCGAAGCAGCAACACCAGGTGGTTACAAGCTGGTGAAGGAAGAGCACAAGAACGTCGATTTTGGCGATGAGTATATCCCCTCCACTCAGGCACTGCCTGCAGCCTGCGTCGGTAATATGCGCACAGTTCCTGCTCTGCTGGCGATGGCGACCAAGGATGGCAGTGGTGATCCTGCACAGATTCTCCCTGGCTTGGATCCTGCTGATGTGGCAGCACCTTTTGCCGGTGTTGATCGTCGACTCTGCGACCTCAAAGAGGTTCCCCTCTCTGGTGCACAAAATGCGGGTGTTGAGTTCTTTCTGATGACAGATGTGCCCTTGGTGGGCAATGCCTCAGGCGTAATCCTCAATGACTTGGCCAATGAGTTCAACCCGAACTCTCCAGCCTTTGGTGAGAAGTTTGCACCACCGAATGCACCTGTCGCTTTCTATGACGCGGAAGGCAATCAGGTGAGCCGTATCTATGCAGATACCTATGGTCGTTACAATGCAGTCGTGCCTTCAACCTTTACGGCCAATCTGCCTCAACCTTCGGGTCAGTCGCCAAATATGCTGGTCTCCTGCATGAACGATGCCGGTCCTATTCCTAACCCGGCTTATGATCCGGCACTGGATGCGGATGGTGACAACATTGATGATAACGGCAATGCATCAACCATGCTTGATCCGTACTTCAATAAGCAGTTCAGCCAGTTCTGCTACACCTTCCAGTATATGCCGGGTGCCACAACCTATCTGGATACTCCGGTTGAGCCGATAGCGGCCTTTGCTGGCCCAGGTAATTTTCCGGTGGATTGTGAACGTCCGACCCTGATCCCGATGATCAGATATGTGAAACGTCGTGGCACAAATATCGGGCCTTTCGCTCTGCCAGGACAGCAGGTCCGTATCCAGGCAATGGGTAATAACGTACTGGTACCGAATCCTGAGTGGGATGGTGTGGATCTGGCCAACAAGTTTGTATCGCGTAATTACAATTTTGGAGCCAATCCTCAAGCCAAACTGGTGGCGGCAGACGGTACGGAAACGCCGATGACTGTAGTCAATGGCAATGGCAACCGGATATTCGCGGAAGTGCCGGCTGTTGCGCCGGGAGACTACCAGGTGGTGGTGACACGTGTGGGTGGCGTTCCTGCCCCCGTTGATTCGCCCCTCGGTGTGACTCTAACTGTGGGTACTATGCTTGGTACCGCTGAAGTGGGTGTGCGTCCGAATGGTGGAACCTATAACGTCTGGAGTGTGCCAGGTGACTTCGCCACCATCCAGGAAGCGATCGGTGATCCTACCAAGTTAGGTCAGCCCGGAGTTGCAGCAGGTGACCTGATTCTGGTTGAGCCTGGCGTCTACGATGAAATGGTCATCATGTGGAAGCCGGTGAAACTGCAAGGGTGGGGTGCCGGTGCTGTGACCCTCAATGCTCGTCAGTCTCCGACTGAAAAGATTGTTCAGTGGCGTGCTCTGGCAAGGAAACTGGACGATGATGGTTCCATCGATCGTCTGATGGGCCAGACATTGGCGCCTTTTGGCTTTCCTGCGCTGGCGGAAGCACTGTTTCCAACTGAGCAGGGTGCCGGTATTTTTGTCACTGGTAAGCGTACGGGTGCAAACCGTTTCGGTGCTCTCGCTAACCGGGGTGCCCGTATCGATGGCTTTACCATTGTGGGTGCCAGCCAGGGTGGTGGCATCGTGGCCAACGGTTTTAACCAGTTCATGAATATCAGTAACAATATAGTGACTTCCAACGCTGGTATCTTTGGTGGGGGTATCCGTATCGGACATCCCAACATCAGCCATGAAATCGCGGCTGAGAGCGATTATAACCTTGGCGGTGTTGATGAGAATGAAGTGGGCGATTTGGTCTATGACGATGCAAGAAATGACCGGATTCGTATCCACCACAACCATATCACTCAGAATGGTAATTCCAATGGCACGGGTGGTGGTATCTCTTTGAATGTCGGTGCTGATAATTATCAGGTCCAACAGAACTGGGTCTGCGGTAACTTCGGCAAAGGCAACGGTGGTGGAATTTCACACTTCGGCCGTTCCAACGGTGGTGTGATAGAAGACAACCACATCATCTTCAATGAGGTCTTTAACCAGCAGGTGGGTACAGCACCTTCCGGTGGCGGTATCTTCATCGGTGGACAGCCTCCATTGATGGCTGCCGACGAGACCGGGCTTATGCTCTCTTCAGGTACAGGTCATGTCACTGTTGATGCCAACATCATCCGTGGCAATGCCGCCGGTGCTGGTGACGGTAGTGCTATCCGCATCGATACGGCCAATGGTCTTGATGTTGATCGCAGTCTGGGTGCTCGTGGCCCCTGGTACGATGTGTTTGTCTACAACAATATGATCGACAACAATGTTGCCGGTATAGCAGGTGCCATCTCCGTATCTGACTCATTGCAGGCGATCATCCGTAACAACACAGTTGCCAACAACGAAAGTACCGCAACGGGTTCTCAGGCGTTTGAAATCACCAATCCTAACCTCTCTATTCCACAGCCAGCGGGTATTATCTCCAGGCTGCATGGACCAGCGATGTCCCAGTTGGTGAATATCGATGATGCTGCAGGCGATGTCTTTATCGATCCAGCCACATTGCGTGATCCTGATGGTGCCTTGTTCTCTGATCTGTTCCTGCGGAACAATATCGTCTACCACAACCGGTCATTCTTCTGGTTGAACTTTGATAGCCCAGCTACACCGATCAGTGAAACGGGGCTTTTCCCTGCTACTGATATCTGTCTGGCGAGTGTACCTGCCGATCTGACGACGTTCGATCCAGCAACCTGTAATGCTGAACTGGTGAACATCGAAGGCTATACCAATGATCTGGCAGTCATGAACGGAAAAGTTGAGACGGCTGATGTGCTGGATGCACGTTTCTCACTCCTACAAACCGGCGAACTGGTGCAGTTTCCGGGCAGTAACACCTTTATTACAGGTGATGCTGGGTTTGTGAACGAGTACTTCAACGAAAGTCGTGACGGCTTCCTCTTCCCCGAGTTCAAGACATTGGCTACAGCGGGTGCTTTTGACGAGGGTGGCAATTTTATCCAGGTGGCTTTTGGACCTTTGTCCTTGGTCGAGCTGGATGATGTGGTAGGAAACGCTGAAGGTCCTCTATATGACTACCACCTGACTGCAGCCTCTGCGGCCATTAACAATGCAGCTAATGTTAACGCCGCAAGTCGCCTTGGTGTTGATATCGACAACGATGCACGTCCTAACGGTGGTCTGAATGACATCGGTGCCGACGAGGCGATGTAAAGAGTGATGTGGGTTGATCTCATGAGGGTGGAATCCTTGCTCATCGAGGGTAAGGATTCCAGCCAAAGAGATCACAAACAGCAGAATTTGTTTTTTAGGCAGTTACAAAAATTGATGAGGAGTAACGCCAGATGAAATTTTTTACAAAAAAAGCCCTCAGCGGAGCAATAGCAATCACATTGCTCGGGATGATAGGAAGTGCCGGCGCTGTTGTGAATATTCAGTGTCCTGGAGATAATGATGGTGATGCAATAATCGATGATGCGAATGCCCCTGCCAACCATAAATGTATGTCACTGATTGCAGGTGACAGTTTTGCCATCATGTCAGATGACAATCCCATGTACATCTTTGGTTTTGGCGATCAGACAGGGACACCTGAAGCAGATGTTATCTCAAATGGTATTCTGGATGCGGAATGGTCCGGTCCGACCATCGAACTGGATGAGGGAGACGAGCTTTGGCTTAACCTGTCAAATGTAGGTACCGTTATTCGTCCCGATCTGTTCGATCCTCACACGATTCACTGGCATGGTTTCCCCAATGCCGCCACTGTTTTTGATGGCGTGCCTGAGGTTTCAGTCAGTATCAACATGGGCGCAACCCTGAGTTACTACTACAACGTAGTTGAGCCAGGCACCTACATCTACCATTGTCATGTGGAAGCCACAGAGCATATGGAGATGGGTATGTTGGCCAATCTCTACGTACACCCTGCACAAGATGCGACGGGTTGTGCGAGTGCCGTACCGGGTTGTCCGATTGCCACACGAAAGGGTGGCACAGCTACTAATGCGCCTATGGGTTATGCCTACAATGACGACGATGGCACAACAGGTTTTGATCAGGAGAAGGCTCTGCAGTTAGCCAGTTTCGACTCAGACTTCCATGATGCCAGCCTGTTTGTACAGCCACTGCCATTCGCCTTGTTGGAAGGAGACTATCCGCAGATCAATGGTCGTGGATATCCCGATACAATCATATCGGGAAGCCTCCCACCACCTCTGGATGACGTAAACGGAAAAGTGACAGGCAATCCGGGTGAACTACTGAATAACGGAACCCCAACCCAGACACTCGATTCGGTGATCAGCATTTCTCAGGGCGAGCGGCTCTTGCTTAGGCTCTCCAATGTGGGTCTGGATCGTTTCTGGACACTCACTGCACCGGGTCTGAAGATGCAGATTGTCGGTACCGGCGCCCGCCACATGCGTGGTACTGATGGAAAGAATCTCTACCGCACTACCTCTTCTGTAAATTTCGGCGGTGGTGAAACGCACGATGTGATCATTGATACCACGGATGTTGCAGCAGGGACTTACTTCCTGCATGCCACTGAATTGCACCAAATGAGCAACAGAACGCAGTTCGATGGCGGAATGATCACTGAGATCGTTGTGAACTAAGACCAAGCCGAGCTAGGAGATAATGATGATGAGAAAACTACTCAAACAACCTGGACGGCTGATGGGCGTCCTGATGTTGGGTGTGGCGAGCTTGCTCCCTTGGGCGCAGTCTCAAGCTGCCCACGACATCCGTGGGATAACACCGCAACCTGGGGGCGATTTCAATCTGTACGCCTTTCCTTTCAATATGAACCTGCCGGAAGGTACCAGTCTTCGTATGTGGGGTTTCGGTGATATGAATGCAGGAACAGGTGCATCGCATCCACAAGGGCAGGGATATGCACTACCACAGTATCCGGCACCGACCCTGATCGTCACTGAAGGTGAGGCGATCACGATCAACATGACCAACTATGGTGTACCGAACCCGGTCTCCATTATCGTTACGGGTCACCAGGTTACTGCGACCGGTGGTTCACCAGGTCTTTTAACCAATACTTCGGATCCTTCGGGCACTCAAACAGTGACCTATAGCTTCACAGCAGGTAGCCCGGGCACCTATATCTATCACAGCCTGGATGGTGCGAATCCAGGGTTGCATGCAGAGATGGGCCTGCAGGGTGTCATGGTTGTTCGGCCAGCCGATGGCAGTCGTACTGCCTATGGTGCCGGGACAGGCACGGATTATGATCAGGAAAATCTCTATCTGATGACAGAAGTGGACCCTGATATCCATATTCAGATGGAAAAGGGCCACTACGAGCATTTCACCAATTCGGATCGGTATGCCAAAGTCTGGTTTTTGAACGGCAGGGTCTTTCCCGATCTCTTTCAGGGAGACTACAACAACCTGTTCCCAAACCAGCCCTATGAGTCCCTGGTAATGGCCCATCCCGGTGACACCGTTCTGGTACGCAACGTGAATGCCGGCCATGACTCTCACCCCATGCACTACCATGGTGAAAACCTGCGCTTCATTGGACGGGACGGCAAGATGCTCAGCTCTGATGGTGTGATGGCCGACCTGGGACGTTCGGATAACACCATCAACTCAGCACCCAAGCAGACAGTCGATGCCCTTTGGACCTGGACTGGCAAGGATCTCAACTGGGATATCTATGGCCACGATACCAGCCATGTCTGTGTCGATGGTAATGGGGATGGATTCGGTGATACATCTGCTGGATCGACATACGAACATGAGTATTGTGCTGATCACGGCAAGGCGCTTTCCGATCTGGTCAGCCTGCCTGGTGTCGGTGAACTGAGTCTCGGTGGTTGGTGGAGTGGTAGCCCCTTCCTGGGTGATACAGGCGACTTGCCTCCAGGTGAGGGTGGTCTGAACCCCTTCGGCGGGTACTTCCTGGTGTGGCACTCACATGCTGAGAAAGAGCTTACCACCTTCGATATCTTCCCTGGTGGATCACTGGGTGCAGTTGTCGTCCTTCCGCCCTACATTGGCATTGATGAATAAGTGGGGAGGGAAAGACAATGAAAAGGTTTAAAACCATGAATGTAAAGATCAAACCAATTGTAATCGCATGCGCCTTGGCTCTGGCTGCTGGTCAAGCAGGTGCAGAAGACTATTATTTGGCTACTAAACAATATACCAAGCAGTTTCCAATGGCCGATGGCACCTTGGTGAGTGTGCCCATGTGGGGATATGTGGAAGACCCTGCTGGTATATGTTATGACGCAGCCACTAATGGTGATCGTCTAACCTGTATCAATGCGCTACCCGATCCAGATGTTCCAGGTCCGGTATTATCTGTACCTAGCAATGACACGGAATTACGAATATTGCTATCCAATGGTCTGACCGAGCCTACCTCGGTGATCATACCTGGGCAGGAGTTGCCTTTCTCTGCATTTTCTAACGGCCCTACCTGGAACGATGGGTCTGTAGGTGCTCGCGGGGCAAATCTGACTAAAAAGGTACGTTCGTATACCAGAGAGGCACCAGCTAATGGTGGTCGACGTCATTATGCCTGGACTAACATCCGCAATAACCCAGTCAATAATTCTGGTACCTTTATGTACCATTCCGGTACCCATCCTCAAAACCAGGTCTATATGGGATTGTACGGTGCTGTCACAAAGAACGCAGCTGATGCGACTTTGACAACACCTGCAGAACTATATCCAGGTGTTGTATATAACAATGAGGTGTCGCTGTTCTACAGTGAAATCGATCCGGATCATAATGCCGCAGTTGCAGCAGGTGATCCAAATTATACACCTATTGCCTACCATCCACAGTGGTTCCTGATCAATGGTGAACCTTATGTGGATGGAATAACTCCGGATATTGCTGTAAGCAATGCCGGCGTACCGACACTGCTGCGTTTTCTGAGTGCATCCAGTGAAAATCATGTGCCTGTCATTCAAGGCCTGCACGGCATGATCCACGCGGAAGACGGTATTCAATACACCTGGCAGGACGGAGTGACAGGGGCCACAACAATGGCGCCTCGTCAACAATACTCAGTCGGTTTACCTCCACTGAAGACAAAGGATGTGATTGTTACACCAGCGTTGGAAGGACGCTATGCGGTGTATGACGGCAACGGCTATATGACCAATCCCAGTGACCCAGAAGTTGTCACTGCTGGTGATGCCGTAGGTGGCATGTTGCGTTTCCTGAACTTCGGACCAAGTGTTGCGGATGCACCACCGGTTGCATTGCCTGACACCCTGACGATTGAATTCGCAGAAGGCACCATGACCGGTGTGAGTGGCGTGGTAGATGTCCTGGCCAATGACACTGATCCTGAATTATTACCACTCTCTATCACGCAATTTGATGCTACAACACCCGAAATCGGTGGTACCGTTTCATGTCTGGGAGCAGATTGTACCTTTATTCCGGCTGGGGGAGATCCTAACCCTTATACAACCGGAACAGGTATATTTACCTATACCGTTTCAGATGGTGTCAACTCTGTGGCAGGCGTTGAGGTGACCGTTGATGTGATTGAGAACATGGCACCGACACCTGTGACTGATGATGTCGTGACTGATTCAGGTGTGGTAGCTGATTTCAACGTACTGACCAACGATACCGATCCAGAAACAGATACACTCTCAATTGTTACTCTGGATACGACAGGCATCGTTGAAGGTGGATTGACCTGTGACAATGGAACAGGCGATTGTACCTATACACCACCTGCTGTCCCATCAATACTGCCATTGGATGAGACATTCACCTACACTGTTGAAGATGGTATCAACCCGGAAAGTGCGGCGATTACTGTAACAATTACGGTCACTGATCCCATACCAGCAGCGCCAGTCGGCGTTAACGATACTTACAACATGGTTGAAGATGGTATCCTGGATGTGGCGGCTCCCGGTGTATTGGAGAATGACACGGATGCGAATGGCGATACTTTAACTGTGCAGTTGGTGACCGGTCCGAGTAATGCGCGTCCTGATCCAAATAATCCAGGTGTACTGTTCAGCTTGAACAGCGACGGCTCATTCCATTACGAGCCTGATGTTGACTTCAATGGTGAGGACAGCTTTACTTACAGAGCGGTGGATGGCGGTGGGTTGCTCAGTGATCCAACGACAGTCACGATTGTGGTTGATCCACAGAATGACACGCCAATCGCCAATAATGATACGCTATTACTGCAGGATGCCTTGTTGACCACCTTGAATGGTGATGGAGAACCTATCGAGACGGTCTTTAACTTCGCTGCACCTGGCGTGCTTGATAACGATGTTGATGTGGATACAGCTGATACGCTAACAGCAGCAGAGGTCAATGATCCGGATAATGTCACCCCTGAGCTTGTAGGATCAGATGGTGCGGCTACGATCACGGTTGACAATGCGGCAAGCGGTATACTTGGCAGTCTGACCTATGAAGCAACTGATACATCCGCGGCAGTCAGCAATGTGGCCCAGGCCGATTTCATGAGATTGGTCTCTTTGAGTCGCTCTGAGTATCGCCAACAGGGAACTGCTAATACGGGCAATGATGACTGGCGTATCAGGGGTAGTGTTGACGCAAGCATCGCTCCCGGAACCCAGGTGCATGTCTACCTGGTCAGGGGTGGTATTGATGTTGCGGAGATTACACCAACTGTGACTAACAACAATAACGGTCAGGTTCGCAACAATCGCAATTGGGGCATCAACGCAAATAATGTTGGTAATGCCGGTCGACTTGATCTAGCTCTACCCGGGGACACCCTGCGAGTTGAAGTGGAAGGGTATCCAGATGCGATTTACTTGAACTATCCTGTGTTTATTCGGCCTTAGTGTTGATGGCAATCAACTCCTGGTTATTCCAGGGGTTGATTTGTCAAATAACAGGCAAGCAGTAACAGTATGAGCTATAAGGGTAGGTGTTCATGAAAAACCCTGACAATTCCGTTAAGCGAAGTATGGATGACCAGGAAAGTCACCCTAAAGGTCATCCACTTTTGATTATCATGGTATTGGTTATCTGTATGACGGTGTTGATGGCTTTTACCTCTTCCGTTGCAAAAAGTGCTGAAAGCCCGGCGACTGTCACCCAATCGCAGCAACCTATTTTCAAGGACTGGAAACCTCCGATTGCTAAGCCTGTCAAACTTCCCTCTCCGGTTTCCCCTCAAACAGCAAAAGAGATTGCGGAAAAGTGGGGTGTTGAGCTGATCAGTCTGCGTTTAACCGCTGCCGGTTATATGATCGACTTCCGTTTTCGCGTCCTGGATGAAAAAAAGGCTAACAGCTTCTTTGATCACCGCATCAAACCACTACTAGTGGTTGAGAAATCTAATGCTAAACTACCTGTACCCATGGCCGCTAAGGTAGGCGCGTTTCGCCCAACTAACCGTGGCAAGAGTATTCGGCCAAATAAGATCTATTATATGGTTTTCGGCAATCCCGATGCCCATGTGAAGTCGGGAGAGAAGGTCACGATGGTGATCGGTGATTTCAAGGCTGAACACTTAACCGTTAACTAATATTTGTTAAATGACAGGACAGTTTTTATGTGTACTAGGATTTCTATATTTAGATTATTGTCTCTGTTAGCCGTTGCTATACCATTTGAAAGTCAATCAGCAGTTACTGTTTATTGTTGTGATGCGACCGCAGAAACTCAATATATACAGGATCTGGCCTCGTTACCATCCATTACAGTCGATCTGACATCAGAAAGCTTTGAAGGTGATGCCTGGGTTGGTACTCGTTCCTTACCGGAAGCCACAGTCACATCGCAGGGCATTACTTGGGCACCGAGTTCGAGTGGTGCTGCCGGTATTAGCACCAGTATTGGCGGTGGGGATGTACATGATGGCAGCTATATGATGTTTCCTGTCGATGAAAGAAATAATCATCTGGTTCCTGATCAATATACATTGACCGCCAATGGCATAACTTTATATGGCGTCGGAGGCTGGTTTCGTAGCGCGACAAGTACAAAATTAGCATTCACCAGTAACGGCTCTGAGGCCATTGATTTCACTGGTGGACAATCGACCGTTTTCGAATGGACCTTCCTTGGTTTCATTGACGATGCCGGATTCAGTAATCTACTGATTCAGACATCAGATGAGACAGGAAACGAAGCAAATACCTTCTTTTCTGATGATTTTACCTTGGGTGCGCAGTCCGGGGCATTTCCCGGTCAGAAGTTACAATTCAGCAGTGCCACTTATTCAGCCAATGAAAGCAGCTCCAGCGCACAGATTACAGTACAAAGATCAGGTGGCACTTCGGGAGCGCTTTCGATCGATTATGCCTCCACCTCAGATGGTACGGCGAGTGCGGGACAAGACTATACTGCGGTATCAGGCACTTTGGACTTTGCCGATGGGGAGAGTAGTAAACAGTTCACCATCAACCTTCTTGATGATGGCGTATTTGAAGGTGATGAAACCGTCACTTTAACCTTGAGTGGTAGTGCAGTTGGGGTTTTAAACACAGCTACGTTGACAATTCAGGAGAATGACGCTCAACCTGTCGGGAGTGTAGAGTTTAGTGGTAGCAGTTATCGGGTTGATGAGGGGATAGGTAGCATTCTTGTCACGGTTCAAAGAATTAACGGAAGTGTCGGTAGTGGCTCTGTTGACTATGCCGTAAGCGATGGTACTGCAACTGCCGGTAGTGACTATACATCTGCTGCTGGCAGTTTATCCTTCATTGATGGTGAAACAAGCAAAAGCTTCAGTGTAGATATTACCGATGACAGTACACAAGAAGGTGCTGAATCGATTGTACTGAGTTTGAGTAATCCAGTCTCTGTTTCCCTCGGGGAGAGGGATTTTGCCGATATAACCATCCTTGATAATGAACCGATACCTGCAGCCGGCAGTATTCAATTCAGCGGTTCTGCATACAGCGTGACTGAGGGCTCATCTGAGGTTGTGATACCGGTAACACGAGTTGGAGGAAGTACTGGAGCTGTCAGTGTTGTTTGCAGTACTGCGGATTCGAGTGCCTTGGCTGGAAGTGACTATACAGCAACTCAAAGTAGTATCAGTTTTACAGAGGGTGAAAACTTGCAACATTGCAGAATTCCCCTTCTGAATGATAGCAACTATGAAAATGACGAGCTGTTTATGGCTAATCTGGGAGCACTTACTGGTGGTGCTATCCTGGCTACCCCTGCTATGGCAGTCGTTACCATCCAAAATGATGATCCAGTCCCTGTTGCTGGCAGCCTGCAATTCAGTTTGCTTGAATTTCAACAAACAGAGAATGGGGGTAGCGCAACAATTTCAGTGACTCGTTCAGGTGGTTCAAGCGGTGCCGTAAGTGTCAATTATGCAACTTCAGACAACAGCGCTATGGCCGGTGAGGACTATAGCGCAACCAATGGTAGCTTGAGTTTTGCTAATGGTGTTACTACCGCATCATTTCAAGTTGCTGTACTGGATGATAGTGCCTATGAGGGTGACGAGCGAGTCAGTCTCAGCCTCAGCAATCCATCTGGTGGTGCTGTAATTGGTACTAACTCTGCAGCTGATTTGATTATCACTGAAGATGATCAGGCACCGGCTTCAGGTCAAATTGAATTCAGTCTGAACACCTATGCTGCAGATGAGTTTAATGGAAGCGTGACAATCGAAGTCGTACGCCAAAATGGTAGTACGGGAGTTGCGATGGTTAATTACACAACCAGTGATGGTACAGCCACTGCAGGCAACGATTATATTGTTAACAGCGGCACCATTATCTTTGCCGATGGTGAAATCTCGAAGAGTTTCGATGTGACCCTGAATGATGATACAAATTTCGAGGGCATTGAAACATTCAATTTGACCTTAAGTAATGTATTTGGTGCTTTACTGGGGGATATGGCTTCAGCAGTTGTCAGTCTTAGTGATGATGATGACCCACCTGCTGCGGGGGCTGTGGTATTTACCAACTCAATCCAATCAGTCTCAGAAGATGGTAATAGCGCAACTATCTCAGTATCACGCGAGGGAGGTTCCACTGGGGCTATATCTGTTGATTATACTACGATGGACGGCTCTGCAATCGCCTCATCAGACTACATGTTTAGTACCGGTAGAATCAGTTTTGCTGCAGGAGAGGCAATTAGCAAGTCCTTCGATGTTGCAATCATCAATGACGCGCAACTGGAAGGCGATGAAAAGTTAGCATTACAACTGATTAATCCTCAAGGTGGTGCTGTACTGGGAACACAGAGCTTATCGCAACTGACTATCACTGATGATGAAGCACAGTCGAGCTCTGCCATCCTTGCCTTTACAGTGAATAGTCTCTCTGTTAGTGAATCATCAGCTGCGGCAAACATTACTATCAGCCGCACAAACGTACTGTCGGGTAGCGTAACAGTTGACCTTAGTGTGGAATCCACGACGGCTGTTTCTGGAACTGATTTCAACGTCACAACAGGAACTTTACAGTTTTTAGATGGGGAATCGGAAAAGAATATCAGTATAGAGATCATTGATAACACCCTAGATGATGGAAATAAATCGATTACTTTTAGGTTAGGTAATGTAACTGGAGTGGCCGTTATAGATACTGCAAATAGTACCCTAACACTGACCATACTGGATGATGATGGAACCACAGATTCAGGTGATGGCGATAGCAGTGGTGGTGGTGGCGGAGGTGGTACCATTGATCTGCTACTGTTGGTATTTCTCCTATCTTTAAACCTGTTTTTGTACAATTCCAGGTTGAATTTGTCATCTAAGCGGTAATTGTTAAAGGAATTCGGAGGGGTATGATGTTGTTTATTGATTCAAGGAAAATGCGTGATGGCTTATTAATTTTGCCGGTAATGTTTTTTTCGCTAGCTGCATACTCTTCCGAAGGCGTACGGAGCGATGTACCTGGCGTACAAACAGAGGTATTTCAACCACCTTTTAAGATGGACTGTATCACCAGACCCTCTAATGGTATGACCACTGCGAATAGATTCATGGTCTCTACGAATATGAGCGACCATTCGAATCATGATCAGCATGCCCATCACAGGATGATGATGGAACAAGATGACTATAAAATCGATAAAGTCGATTATTCGATTCCTGATGTTTTTTTAACTTCTCATAAAGGTGAAAAGACACATCTCCCGCAACTTCTAAATAGTGACAAGCCGGTGATGCTTAATTTTATATTCACTACTTGTACGACTATCTGTCCAGTACTATCTGCGAGCTTTCATCAAGTTCAGGAGATTTTGGGGAAAGACGAGTCCGTCTCTATGATATCAATCACTATTGACCCGGAATATGACACACCACAGCAGTTGATGGAATACGCCAAGCGTTTTAAAGCTCGGGACAATTGGCAGTTTTTTACCGGCAGCTACAATGATGTCGTGACGGTCGAAAAGGCATTTGATATATTCCGAGGTTCAAAATTGAACCATGAACCCATTACTTTGATTCGAGGTGATGCTGAGGCATCTTGGATAAGGATTAATGGATTGGCCAGTGCAGAAGATATAGTAAAGGAGTATCACAGTATTGTGGATGTAGAGAAATAATGAAAAAAAAAACGAATTGGATTCTTCAGCTTTGTCTAGTATCTAGCATTGTTGGGTATTCATCTGCATCGGTAAACTGTGCTGAAATTGATTCTAAACAATATCAGATTGGTAAACAGCTCTATACCGATGGTTTACTTCCATCCGGTGAACCAGTAAAAGCTGTTGTTCAGGGTGATATCCAGGTTGAAGGCAATCAATTAATTTGTGAGACATGCCATAGAAGAAGTGGCATGGGCTCTACGGAAGGCCAACAAGTTGTCCCGGCAATTGCAGGCCATATCCTCTTTAAACCACTCAAATTACCTACCAGCCGACCACCTGAGCCCCCCATCTACCGTGAAGGCTATACAAAACAATCCCTGATGGCGGCAATTAGAGATGGAATCGATGTCAATGGTGAGCCATTGGATCCATTTATGCCCAGGTATAATATTGATGAGGCGACGCTTGATGGTTTGACAACCTACCTCGGTACACTTTCGCAGGCAGCATCCCCAGGTGTTACGGATACAACCATTCATTTTGCCACTGTGGTACTTGCATCCAATAAGGAAGAAGATAATAAAGCACTTCTGGATGTGATGAGCCTGTATGAAGAGCAAAAAAATACTGAGACACGATACGAATCTAAGAGAGCTGAAAATGCACCGTGGCATAAAGAGTGGATGTTTAAGCCCTATAGGAAATGGCAAATTCATACCTGGATGTTAACGGGTGATGAGGAGAGCTGGCCATCACAATTGGAAGCTCACTATGCAAAACAGCCGGTTTTTGCTCTTCTAAACGGTCTAGTGCCTTCAGGCTGGGATAACATTCACAACTTTTGTGAAAGTCAGAATCTACCGTGCTTATTCCCTACCACACAGTCACCTGTTGTGGCTGAAAAGTATTTTTACACTATCTATTTGAACAAAGGCGCTGCACATGAGGGTGAAGCAA
Source organism: Candidatus Thiodiazotropha sp. (ex Codakia rugifera) (assembly GCA_025656675.1). Taxonomy (GTDB): domain Bacteria; phylum Pseudomonadota; class Gammaproteobacteria; order Chromatiales; family Chromatiaceae; genus Thiodiazotropha. The sequence continues at coordinate 96,899 of JAHXHN010000007.1, read as the reverse complement.
TAGCATCCTATCTTTCGGATAGTGAAAAGAGTGTCAATGTAATTCAGTATGTCGATAAATCTGATCAATTGAGTATGATGGCGGCAAATACACTCCGTGAAAGGCTACAAGAGAGAAATATTGCAGTTACTGATGCCATATATAGTGATGTGCTCGAGTCTAGTCAGCAGTTTGAAGTGTTGCAGCCAAATCAGGTTGCCGTATTGTGGCTGGGCCAGAGTCAAACAGATGAGTTATTGACAAGGGTGAGTAAAACTATGCCAAAGTCTCCACCCGAGATTGTTCTTTCTACAAGGTTTTACGGGACCACAACAGATTCAATACCATCTCGATTACATGATTCAGTAAAGTTTATTCATACATCGGAAATGCCCCAGCGTTTAAAACGCTTACTGATGAGATCAACAGGTTGGTTTAAATCGAAGAGGATTTATAATTCTGATGCGCTGGAGATTCAGGCTAATGCATACTTTTCACTAAAGGTAGCCGGAGATGCGCTAAAAGGCATAAGGGGTTATTTTTTTCGGGACTATTTTATCGAGAAAGTTGAACACATGATCGATGATATACCCTATACCTCAATCTACCCAAGGGTCAGCTTAGCGCCTGATCAACGATTTATCTCAAGGGGTTTCTACGTGGCTGGGATTGACGATAATGGCAAGCTTGTTAACTTTACGGATTGGAAGGCGCCGTAAACATACGGATATATTTAGTGTTAACTGTTATGGACATCAACAATAACAAACTCCAGATTTCTTCAAAATCCAACTATCAGCTTGCAAGAAGATATGGCGTAATCAGTTTTATAGCTATTATTCTGACTGCATTTATATTACTGCTTTTCTTTAGATACAAAACCATCCAAATTATACAAGACTCCAGTAAGCAGAGTAACGAGTCGCTGACGATTGCAACTGAGTATGCACTCAATGATCACTTTGTAATGTTTCTTAATCTCACTAAGCTCAATAAGGATAAAATGGTATCAAAAATGCCTTTTGAACCTATGCTTGAGCGTGCTATCAAGAAAATGATAGCTGATACAGATGTCGATAGAATCAAGTTATATGATACATCTGGAATGGTGATGTACTCCTCAAAGGCTAGTGCCTATGATGATGACGAAGACAATGATGGTTTCAAGTCTGCGTTGGCGGGAAACCCAAAAACAGTATTGAATTACCAGGATAGTTTTAGTTTTTTTAATACTAATACCAAGGATGTCAACCTGGTTTCGACTTATGTTCCCATACGCGCGAACAATTCATCACCGGTCCTAGGGGTAATGGAGGTTTATTACGATATCAGTGGCTATGCGAGACAATCAGATAAAACTATTTTTGTTCTGGTGTTGGTGACATTCGCATTGATGCTTTTTCTCTACTTTTTCCTACTCATGCATATTAAGCGATCAGAGCGGATTATCGATGATCAGAACCGTATCACAAGAGAAAAAAAGATCATGCTTGAGTTTCTTACTGCCAAGATGATTCATGCCCAGGAAGATGAGAAAAAACGAATTGCCTTTGAACTGCATGAGGATGTCGTACAGACTCTTTCCGGGGTGAAGATGCAGCTCGAGAAGTACATTTTGACAGTGGGAACAATGGATGATGATAGTAGTGCGAAGCAACTCTCCCAGGATATCGTACCTGTATTGCAGAATGCTGCACATAAGATAAGAGCTGTAGCGATAGATTTACGCCCTCCAAGTCTTGATGATTTTGGCTTGAAGGCTGCCCTCAATTCATTGGTCTCAGAGTGTCATACAGTAACAACGGGGCTGGAAGTTGAAGTCGATTTATCACTCAATGAGGACGAAATTACCGCTGATCGAAAATCGATTCTTTATCGAATTATCAAAGATACACTCAAGGCCATCTGTTTTGAGGAGAAGTTTGCAGGCAGAGTGCAGCTTATAATCAAACATATCGACGAAGGCCTTATGATAAAGGCAGTGATTATCAGTAATCAAATTGAGAAAAAGTTTGGTGAAGAGTTACCTGCATTTTTTGACTCTATGAAAGAGAGGACAATTCTATCTGGGGGCGACTTCTTTATTGTAAATCAAGCTGAAGATAGGGTTGAGGTGATCTCTTCTTGGTCCTATTAAGAAGGTAAAAGAGATGTTGGGTGCAGCCTGCCATACCGAACACTTTATTAACAGCGCCATCCGAAAAAGACAACACACACAGTAAACCACGTTTCTGTTTTTCTAATCGCTTCATTGTACGGCAGGCTGCACCTTACAACATTATAAAACAATGTTATATCGATCAATGCTGTTGATTGGCTGCTTATTCACTTTCTGCAGGTACAGGTTTTGTTATTTCAGTGGATTTACTGTTGAGCGTTTCAACATCTGTCGTATAACTACTCGTGTCGATTGGGCTTTCACCTTGAGAACCATTTTCATCCTGCGTCGCAGTGCATGCTTCAGGCGATGCATCGCCTTCACTCCCACTGTTTTGACCACAGGCTGATTTTGATTGACTGATGCCTGTCTCTTGATCACTCTCAAGCTGTATTTCACTATCAAGGCTATCTTTCGGAGTCAGTAATTCCCCAGGACTGTATTTCTTACCTTGAGTGTAATCCCGAAGCGTAAGCTCAAACACCTGTAGACCTGAAGAAGCTTTTGATCTGTTGTCCGCCTCGGTGCTACCTTTGGCACGACCCCTGTCGTTAGTAGCTGAGCCTGTTTGACTGCTCCGGCTTGGAGTTGTTGCCGTGTGGAAGGAGACAAAAGGCAGTGCATCATCATCCAGGATTCTGACAATAGCTGCAGATGGTTGCGAAACAACGGCTCCATCGCTGGCATTGGAGAGCTGTAGGGTAAAACTACTATCCTTTTTGTAAATACCGTCATTGATGATATTGACAGTCAGTAATTGCCGTGTGGAGCCTGATGGAAATGTCAGTTTGCCACTACTTTTTCGGTAGTTCTGGTCATGTTTTGCCGAGCCATCCAGGGTGGTATATTCGATAGAGACAATACTATCTGTATTGCCTGTGCGAATGACTTCTATTGTAACAGCAGAGCTGTTTTCGCCGATATCGTAACTAACGGCATCAAGGTGGATTGAGGCGATCCGGCTATCCGGATCATCATCCAGAATAGTGACAGTGGTTGATGCAGGTTCACCTATTTGAGCATCATTATCGCTGTTTGATAGCAATAACTGAAAGCGTTCGTTGCCTTCAAAATCATTATCATCCACCAGTTCAATACGGATCTGCTTCTCTGACTCTCCATGAGTAAAACGAATTTTGCCATCACCGGCAATGTAGTCTACATCTGCGGTGGCGGTATCACTGATTACCCTGTATTCAACTTCAGCCGCACCAGTCGTGCCACCTGTACGCAACACTTTGACAAAGGCCTCCCGCCTGGACTCGTTCACGGCATATGAAATAGCACCAAAACTGAAGGTGCCCATCCCATCATTATCAAGTATGGTCACTTCGACTTCATTTTGATTACCTAGAGAGACACTGCCTCGTGGGTTGGACAGGGTGAGAAAAAATGACTCATTTTCCTCATCCAGTTGATCATTATATATGGCAACTTCGAAACTACGCAGGGTTTCTCCATCAGCAAATGTCAGGGTATCGGAGGCTCCTGAATAGTCATGTCTCTCGCGAGCGTCGCCATCGCTGGTGTGATAGTCGACTGATACCTCTCCGGCACTCCCACCCAGTCGCCTCACTGTGATCACAAGTCGGTTTGTCTCTTCATCGATTGAATAGGATGGCTCACTGAACACAAGAAGAGAGGAATCACTCGAACCAAAGCTGGCAAGTAGATGTTCGTAGGCAGCCGCAACGTTCAACAAACCATAGCCGAAGTGGTCATCCGCACCTGGCTCTCCCAAGTCGGTGGCGGAATCGTACATGGCTGTCTCGATTTGAGACAGGGTGGCTTCCGGAAATGCACTTTTTAACAGGGCCATTGCGCCCGTGATATGGGGAGCGGCAAACGAGGTGCCAGAGACCACGTTATAGGCAACCGGCAGGATGTCGGTGGTGAAAACCTGACCGCCGGGTGCCACCAGTTTGGGAAATACACCACCGTCACAAGCGCCCGGTCCTCGGCTGCTAAGCAGTTCAATAGCGTTGAATTGATCCACCGATCCTACTGAAAGTGCGCCTGGATTGTTGGCCGGACTGATACTGCTTTCGTCGAGTGGGCCGAAGTTCCCAGCAGAAAAGATGACACCGATGCCAGCTTCACGCAGCAGTTGAATATCATCACTGAACTCCTGGTAACACTGGTTGATGGTTGTGGCGAATCCCCAGGAGTTGTTGACCAGATCGGGGGCATCGTCAGTGAGTGGGTCACCATCAGGATCAAGCAGCCATTGGAAGGCTTCATGGATGGCGCTGAGTGTAGTCTGATTGGCATCATCAAAAATCCTGGCGGCAATCCATTTTGCCTCGGGAGCCATACCGATCTGGTAGCCGCTCTCATCACCTGCCAAAATCAAACCTAATGCTTGGGTACCGTGTCCTACCTGGTCGACAGGGATTTCATGCTGTCCATAAGGATCAAACCAACCGCTGATTCCACCCCGCCATTTCTCAATGAGATCCGGATGATTCAGATCGGCGCCGGAGTCCATTATTGCCACTACCACACCTTCGCCGGTGACGCCCTGTTGCCATAGTTGTTGCGTGTTGACATTGTTGAGGTTCCAAAGAGGCTCAGCGGAGATTGATTCAACCTCTTCGGTGCTCATGGTCAAGCGTAAATCCACTGTTATTCGCTCTACCTCCGGTAAGGCTGCAATCTCATCGGCCAGATGGGTAGGCAAGTCGAGGGCGATTGCATTGATACTCCAGAGGGATTTCAGGCGGGTTTTTATACCGTGCTTGCGCAGGGTTTTGGCTAAAACAGCCCTCGGCCGCTCGATCTGTTCCTTGAGTCCATGCAGTAGCCGTTTACGGAACTGCTTCTTTTGCTTGAGTGGTTGAGTATGAATAGTAGATTCATACTGATGTTGTTTTCGAAATATATCTCTAAACTGATTGATATCTATCTGTTTTTTAAATTTTATAATAACTGGGATATGTGACGTACTATTCACTTGTGCGACAAGTTTCTCCACCTCAGCAGTTAACGCTGCCGCACCATAGACGGTGGGAAAATAGAATACTATCCCCCATATAGCGGCAATGATAAGTCGTTTTGGCATTGTCTCTGTCACCAAATGAGGCGATTTAGTCCTAAAGTGAGGAGATAAAGGTAAAAACTGAATGGATTCATCTAATTATCAACTATATTCTTTAAACCTTTATACCGTAATGCGTGTTACTACTACCTGATGATGAGGTATGTTACTACCTGATCGCCCCAGACACCGCTTCATCCTAATTGGGTTTAGTATCCTGTCGTGACGATCATGAGCTATCAAATAGTTTGCTTCTGCAGTGTGTATAGGATTGATTTTCCTAAATATTCGGTGTTGAGGTGTGTTGACTTTTATGCGTTGAACAAGCCTATGTCGACAACAGTAGAAGTCATGGTAGGGTTTTTATGCATCAAAGGTAAGGAATTACCCCACAAGCAAATACACCGTCCTATCAATCTCCTAAACTGGGAAAATCTGCTGTCATTATGATAGCCAATCCGCAACCCGCGGAGTCTGATGGTGTGGATGTTATGAGAGTGACTGGAAAACCGATGAGAAAGAGACAATTCAATCTGTTGGGCTTACTGCTGTCAATGGGGCTAATGCTCCTATTGGCCTCATGCGCTCAGCAACCTGAGGTCAATCAGACAGCCGGCAGTCGTGTGATAACGCCTTATCCGGCAGAGAGGCCACCTGTCTCTACACCAGGTAACAGTGAGCAGGAAGAGTTAGTGCTATCTCAGCAAGTAGAGCAGGAACCTGAATTCTTTGTTCGACAGGGTAGTGGCAATTTTCTCAAGCAGAGCGGTTCATCAGCTTCTAAATCGAGTCAACCGGCAAGAGGGGATATCACCCTCAATTTCGAAGGTGTTGACCTTCGCGAGGTTGTAAAAGTCATTTTTGAGGAGATCTTGCGAGAAAACTACCTTATTGACGACAAAGTGCAAGGCAAAGTGACCATTCATACAACTTATCCGGTAAGCACTGATGCCGTGTTGCCGATTCTGGAGAATATTCTGCAGATGAATGGCGCTGTCATGGTAAGAAATGGCTCGCACTACAAAATTCTGCCTGCCGGGGAGATGAAAGGTATCGCATTGAATCCGGCAGTCGGGCAGGGCAAGGCAAAAATGAGTGCGGGTCAGGGTGTACAGATCGTCCCATTGAGGTATATCTCCGCTGTTGAGATGAAAAAGATCTTGGAGAGCTTTGCCTCATCGACAGAGCAGATTCGAATTGATCCGGGTAGGAATCTGATGATCCTGACCGGCTCGTTTCAGAAAATCAACAATCTGTTGCAGACTGTCGAGATGTTCGATGTGGATTGGCTGAGTGGTATGTCATTTGGACTGATACCTCTAAAATCCACAGATGCCAAAACCATCACGGATGAACTCAAACATATCATTGGTGATGGAGACTCATCACCACTGGCCGGCATGATCAAGTTGATACCCGTAGAACGATTGAATGCAGTGATGGTGATCAGTCAACAACCGAAATATATCAACGAAACACGTAGGCTGATCAGCCAGTTTGACCAGGGCAGTGATAAATCGCCTGATCGCCGTCTCTATGTCTATCATCTGAAAAACGGTAAGGCAGAAAACATAGCCACTATTCTGCAGAATATTTTCGGCAATGAGGTTTCTACACCAGTCTCTTCGACTGGTTTAAGTAGTAGTGATCCACTGTTACGCTCAAACGTACGTCCTCCCACCGCTACAGGCATTGATCTGAAAAGCAGCAATGCTGACAGTCAGGGAGGCCTTACCAAGGATCAACCGTCAGCTGCGGCGACCGCAGCTCCAAAAACCAGCCAGCCCAGTACCACATCACAGGCAGCCTCTGAAGCCACAGCGACGATTATCGCCGATCCGGACAATAATGCCATTCTGGTGATGGCCAGCCCCAGGGAGTATCAAAAGATCAAGGCGACCATTAACCGATTGGATGTATCACCCAAGCAGGTGCTTATCGAGGCAACCATTGCGGAAGTGCAGTTGAGTGACAACCTGAGTTATGGGGTGAGATGGTTTTTTAACGGCTCAACCGGCAGCGGCCGTCCCTACAAAGGTGCCTTGGGTAATTTACCCCTTGATGTCGGCGGTGGCGATGGCTTCTCTCTGGGACTTTTCAACGATGCTTCGGACCTGAAGGTTTTCTTCGATATTCTGGAGAGCGAATCTTCAGTGAAATTCCTCTCAGCGCCACAGATCATGGTGATCGACAATCAGACAGCGAGTTTTCGGGTAGGCGATCAGATTCCTATAGTCACTCGCTCTTCGCAGAGTACCTCTGATCCCAATGCACCGATCGTATCCGAAGTGCAGTTTCGCGATACAGGTACACTGCTGCAGGTTACCCCACGAATCAATGAAGGGGGTATGGTGACCCTCGAGGTCAGTCAAGAGGTGAGTACCCCCGGTACCTCCCCGGCGATTGGTGGTGGAGGTAATGTTTCGATTTCCCAGCGCACGATTGAAAGCACCGTTATTGTGCACGATGGCCAGACGGTCGTACTTGGCGGGTTGATCCGGGAAAACACCACCGGCGGCAAGACAGGTATTCCGGGATTGATGCATATTCCTCTTCTCGGCAATCTGTTCGGCAGCACCACAAAGGATGTCAGTCGCACCGAATTGATCGTCACATTGACGCCAAAGGTGGTACGCAACCCACAAGAGGCCTACGATATATCTCAGGAACTGCGGGAAAAGATACGCGACGCCACCTTGTTTCATGATGACTTTCAAAGGCGTCGGGCATCCAGTCAGTAACGACTTGAAGCAGGTATGGCGCACTTGGTGTAGCTTGCCAGATTCAAGCGGCAACCGTCAGTTAGATGTCATAGACCGCCCAGATACCTGAGAGGCAATTGTAGTGAGACAGGAGATTAGTCAGATAGCCAGGGATATCCCGTCCACTGAGGATGAGAAAGGTGCGCTCATTTATAAAGAGTATCCACTCTGTGTCGCGCTAGTGGAGACAGACAGACTCCGTACCGCAGATGCAGAACGTGCGGTTCGTTTGAAGGCGAGCCAACAGAGCGACCAGTCGATAGGCACCATCCTACTTCAGCTGGGTTTGATCTCTGATCGTGATCTGGCCCAGGCATTGGCAGATATCTGCGATGTGCCGGTTATCGAGAAAAAGGCCTACCCCGATTTTTCCCAGCTCAGCGAGAATATCTCTTCCAACTTCCTTAAACAGCACCGCCTGGTAGTCTTTGACGAGCAGGAAGATCATCTGTTGGCCATTATGGTCGACCCGACGGATCGTTATGTCATCGAAGCACTGGAGTTGATCAGCGGTAAGCAGGTACGGTTGTTGATCGGTATCGCGTCCGAGATTGACGAGGCGATACAGGCCTACTTCAGCGAATTGTTGAAGAGTGAAAAAGGGAGTGATGCAGAGGGTGTGGAACACCAACTGCTTCTCGATGATGTTGAGCAACTCAAAGAGTTGGCAAGTGAAGCGCCGGTTATCAAAATGGTCAACCAGATCATTCAACGAGCGGTCTCTTCAAAAGCATCGGATATTCATATTGAACCCTTTGAAAATGTCCTCAAGATCCGCTACAGGGTAGATGGACTGCTACGGGAAACAGAACACCCATCCATTAATTTGGCACCGGCGCTAATCTCCCGTATTAAGATCATGGCCAACCTCAATATTGCTGAACGGCGTCTGCCTCAGGATGGTCGTTTTAAAGTAAGAGTGCATGGTAATACCCTCGATATGCGTGTCTCGACCGTACCGACACTGCATGGTGAAAGTATGGTGCTCAGACTGCTGCAGCGTGATGAGGTATCACTCGATTTCGCAAGTCTGGGATTTGAGAACAGCACAGAAAAACGGTTATTGGAGATACTCGATCGTCCACATGGCATTGTGGTGGTAACCGGTCCAACAGGCAGTGGTAAGACAACAACCCTGTATGCGGCACTGAACTACCTCAACCGGCCGGAGAGGAAAATTCTCACGGTGGAGGATCCGGTCGAATATAATATCGAAGGAGTTAATCAGATTCAGGTCAAGCCGGGAATCGGGTTAAATTTTAGCGCAGCCTTACGCTCAATCGTGCGTCAGGACCCGGATATCATCATGATCGGTGAGATTCGTGATCAGGAGACTGCTCAAATAGCCGTCCAATCAGCACTGACCGGACACCTGGTGCTCTCCTCGCTGCATACCAATGATGCAGCCGGCAGCATTACCCGGTTCATCGATATGGGTATTGAGGCCTTTCTGCTTACTTCTACTGTGAATGCGGTGGTAGCCCAACGCTTGGTAAGAAATCTCTGTTCTCACTGTAAAGTACCCTACACTCCACCAGCAGAAATCTCAGCTCGCTTTGCCGGCTATCATGGACCGACCACACTTTTTAAAGCAGTTGGCTGTGACCACTGCAGCGGTAGCGGTTATCGCGGTCGCAGCGCTATCATTGAAATGATCGAGCTTTCCGAGGCCATGCGTTCACTGATATTGCAAGGCAAGGATAAAAACGCTTTGGCTGACTGTGCAAAGCGTGAAGGCGCACAATCCATGTATGAGGATGGTCTTTATAAGGTGATGCGTGGTATCACTACTTTGGAAGAGGTGTTGCGAGTTACACAGGAGAGCTGAGCATGACCTCATTCCTCTATAAAGCAGTCGGTGCTGATGGTGAGATTGTGGAGGGTGAGCTGCAAGCGGTCAGCCGGGACCATGCGGTCAACCAGATCCATCTCAAAGGCCAGGTGCCCATTCGTGTCATAGAGAGTCAACAGAAGGGTAATCGCACACCACGTCGTCGATTGAGACGCAGTAAAGTATCTTCTGAACAGATCGCTTCATTTACACGTGAACTGTCCACCTTGCTGAAATCGGGCCAACCCCTCGATGGGGCACTCTCAATTCTAACCACAATTGCCGGTGAGTCTTCGCTTTTCAGTCAACATCTGACCAGTATTCGCGATAGTTTGAAAAGCGGAAACTCTTTTGCAGATGCGTTGGGGAAAGAGGGCGGATTGTTCAGTAATTTCTATGTTCAGATGGTAAGAGCAGGGGAGTCAGGTGGCGCGCTGGAGAGCGTTCTCGCTCGGCTTGCAATGCATCTGGAAAGATCCAAGGAGGTACGTAGCTCGTTGATATCGGCATTGATCTATCCTGCCATCCTGCTGTTTGTTGCCATCAGCTCAATCCTGATTCTATTGACCTACGTAATTCCCCAGTTCAGCGAGCTGTTTAGCGATATGGGGGAGGCGTTACCCCTATCAACACGTATCACTATGGGTATGGCCGCAATGCTTCAGGACTATGGATGGGTGCTGGCACTGTCTGTCATAGCGCTCATATTCTTTTTCAAGTGGCAGATGGGCAAAAGAGCGAGCGCCAAACGTTGGCATGCCAGATTTCTTGGTTTACCGGTGATCGGTCCAATCATCAAACAGGTTGAGGCAGCGCGTTTCTGCCGAACCTTGGGAACCCTGTTGGAAAACGGAGTGCCTTTGCTTAAATCGGTCGCGATTGTCAAAGATACCATCAGTAACCATGTCATTGCCGATGGTATGGACAAGGTGGTCAGTAATCTGAAATCAGGACAGCGGCTTGCTGATCCCCTGACTGAACATGCCCAATTTCCACTTTTTGCGTTGCAGATGATACGTGTCGGGGAGGAGTCGGGGCAGTTGGAACCGATGTTGATGCAGACTGCTGAGATCCTCGATCAAGAGACTCAAACCTTGATCAAACGCGCCCTGAGCCTGGTAGAGCCAATCATGATCCTGTTTCTTGGCCTGATCATTGCGGGGGTTGTCATGTCGATCCTGGTGGCTATCCTGGGTGTTAACTCCCTGGTTGCGCTATGAGGTGGGTAAAGGTTGATGTGAGGCCTAGATGAGTAACCGTTCCCTATTTCAACGTGGATTTACCCTGATCGAACTGATGTTGGTGCTGGTTGTACTGGCACTTCTCGTCAGTTTGACCCCGCCGCTCTTTCAAAAGGCCTTTCCTACCCTAAAACTAAAAGCAGCCACCCGGGATCTGGCGCAGGAGATCCGTTATATACAGCAAGCGTCTATCCTGTCCGGCAGCCCATCTAAAGTACAATTCAATTTGCTTACCAACGAGTATCAAAGCGATCTGGTCAACAGCGGTGAAATAAGACGTCTACCTGATGGTCTCCAGTTTGCCACACGGGAAGGATCATCATTGGCGATAGATCAGCAGACTCTGATTTTCATCTTCTATCCGGATGGCAGTTCGAGCGGAGGGCTGTTATTGCTTGAAAACGGAGGACGGCGCTTTGCCATTGCAGTGGATTGGCTGACGAGTCGGGTACAGGTTATCAACCCCGAAACACTGAGTGATGATGATAAATTCCAAGTCTGAGGGCATGACCCTGATCGAGGTATTAGTCGCATTTGTCATTCTCAGCATGACCATGACCGTGATATTAAGGATTAACTCAACCACCTTGCGTAATCATCAGGTATCAGCACACTATCTCAAAGCCGTGCAGATAGCCCAATCAAGACTTGAACAGATGGCAGCGGAAGTACAAGAGAGCAACTACAGTCAGCAGGGAGTTGATGAGGAAACTTACCGCTGGAGTTATCTGCGTCAGCCTTTTAGCGCATGGACTGAGGAGAAGCTGTTTGCAGTTCCCCTGTCACCGATAGAGGAGAAGATCACACTTGCATGGGATGCCCCTGGCGGTGAACGACAAGTGACTTTCACTCGAATAGGCGTTGTTCATGTCAAACCCTGACCGAACCATAACGGCTTCTCTTTTTGTGCCGAATGATTTAGCTTCTGAAGCTATCAAATCGCTCTCTCCTCATAGTAAAGAGGATGGCTTCACGCTCTTGGAAGTGATGGTGGCCATGGTGCTCTTGGCTGTCATTATGACGACCTCCGCATCGATGCTGTTTCTGAATATTAAGGGGTGGGAGGGGTTGACAGAGAACAGTGACAGAATCCTTGAAAATCATTTGATTCTAGCCAGAGTGACAACCATGGTTCAGCACCTCACGCCATTAGTATGGAAAAATCAGCGGCAACAACGTGGATTGGCTTTTTCCGGTAATGCCCAACAGCTACATTTCATATCATCTGCCCCCCAACAGCATGCTGCTGGAGGGCTGTTCGAATATCTACTGAGACAGGAGAGCGATCCTGAGCAGGAGGGGATGAGTCTGGTGCTCTATTATGCACCTCTGCACCCGGATAGAGAGGAATTTTCTTTACCGGAGAGAGGATCTCGTCGGGTCATGATAACGGGATTGGATGAGGTACAGTTTTCTTTCTTTGGCAATAAAAGAGATCGTGTCAAACCTGAATGGACAGATAGCTGGGAATCTGTATCGCATCTCTACCCCAAACTGATCAGAATGACACAACGGCACGGGGGTGAGCAGGCAATGATTCAGGACCGCTTTATGCGTATTCGCCGTCAATCAACTGTGATGGCGAGATAGCAGTGATGCGTGGAATGGTAAAGCCTATCAATCGTCAACAGGGTGTTGCGCTGGTGTTAGTGCTTTGGCTGGTTGCCCTGTTGACCATTGTCGCCGCCAGCTTTTCCACCCATTCCAAAGTTGAGAGCAGACTCACGGGTAATACGATTGATTCACTCCGAGCTAAGTTGATGGCTGAAAGCGGCTTTAATCGCGCTATCATGGAATTGTTGGTCAACAATCCTCAGCAGCGTTGGAATGTCAATGGTCAGATCTACACGCTGGAAAGTGAACAGGGTATCATCCGCATTGCTATTCGTAGTTCGTCAGGTTTGCTGGATCTCAATAAGGCATCCCGAGAGCAGTTGCAAAAGCTGTTTTTTCTGATCACTGAAGAGACTCAAGAACAGGAGGCATTGGCCGATCGACTGATTGATTGGCGTGACAGCGATGATTTGCGACGCCTGAACGGAGCAGAGGACAAGGATTACCGCAATATGGGTTATCCCTATGTCACCGCAGGGCGAGATCTACTCAGCGTCGATGAGCTTGCCTATGTCATGGGATTTGACGCGGCCCGTGTTAACAGGTTGCGCCCCCATGTCACACTCTATTCTGATTCGGCTAACTTGGACTACCGATTTGCTACGGAGGAGCTGACGCTTCTACTCAAGGGTCAGCTGGAAGCTAGCGAAGAGCTTACCGACGCCCTCGATCATATCGACAGCGATCTTGTAGATCTCGATGAACCTGAAGATATAGGAGGAGCCACAAGTAAGGTCTATCGAATTCAGGTAGAGGCTGTGACAGGTCAGGGGGCGAGGGCACTTTTACTGGTGGATGTGGATCTAAGAGGCCAGGGGGACAAACCCTATTCAATTCGTTCCTGGCATGATTCGTTATGAATATAAAAACCCGTTAGAATCAAGTGATGGCTGTACAATCCCTGAGATATCAACTGAGAGGCTTCTGGCTTTGGTGGCGTAGCGAAATGGCTGCACTCATGCCGGAGAGGATGCGTGCTCTTTTTCGTAGTGGGAAACCTGCCCAGCTACTCTATCAGGACGAATCATTGAGGATCGTCAACCAAGGATTGAGTGGAGAAGAGGTGGTAGAGAACTATCTTCGTGTCATCGATTTTAGTGATCCGGAGCATAAACGCATACTTACCTCCGCGAGTGAAATACGGTTATGCCTGGAGAGGAAAAAATACCTGTTTAAAAAGGTCACGCTTCCAATCGAAACTGAAGAGAACCTGCGTGAAGTGCTCGCTTTCGAAATGGATCGACAGACCCCATTCAGCCCTGACCAGGTCTACTATGATTACGTCATTAACGCACGTGACAGGCAGAATCGCTCCCTGGACATCACATTGATTCTTGCGCCAGTGGATAAAATCTCATTGGCCTTGCAGCAATTGGAAGAGAATAATGTCCAGATCAATGCCATCTCCCCCTGTGAAGAGATCGACCCTAACCTGAACGCGGTAAACCTTCTCCCACCCGAAAAACGGGAGAAACCTCATAAGCGATACCGTCTCGTTAATATGGCCCTTTTTCTATTTGTATCATTATTACTGATCGGCAACTTGATACTTCCAGTATGGCAAAAGTCACAGTTGGCCAGTCGATTGGACAGCGAGCTCGACCAACATAAAGCAGAGGCCTCTGAAGTAGTGGCCTTAAGAGATAGGGTCAACAGTGCTAAACAGCAAAACCGTTTTCTTGATGAGAAAAAACAGACATCCCTCCAGGTGCTCGACATACTTCTTGAATTGACCCTGCTGCTTCCTGATGATACCTGGGTCAGCAACTTTGAAATCAGAGACAAGACCGTTCATCTGCATGGCCAATCAGTAGCTTCCGCAACATTGATTCCAATACTTGAGACTTCCAAGCTGTTTAAGAACGTCACTTTCAGGTCACCGATTACTCAGAACAAAAAGAATAATACCGAGCGATTTCATATTTCGGCTGATCTGGTCATCACCCAGGAGGGAAAGGGATAGATGCTTTCCTCTTTGACACCCATTCAAAGCCGAATAGTGGCCTCGGCTATACTGCTCCTGTTGTTTCTGGTCGTTCTTGTAGCAGCGATCTATCCCGTTTGGTCATTGAACACTACCTATGATGAGCAGATCACTGATGCCCAGCATCAGATACAGATCTATCAGCGTATTGCATCCCAGAACAATCAATACCAACAGGAATTCAATCATCTCAAGCGAAGTCAGCAGACTGATCGACGCTATCTACAAAGCAATACTGACTCGTTGGCAAAAGCCGAATTACAACGGAGGATGAAGCAGGTAGCGGGTAAGAAAAATGGAGAAATAATAAGTACTCAAGCAGTGCAGGTAACTCAGGAAGAGGATCTGAATCGTGTTGCCATTCGTGTAAGGATGAAGAGTACCCTCGAAAATATGAAGGCAATATTGCATCAGTTAGAGACAGGGAAACCCTATCTATTCGTAGAAAATATTACGGTTCGAAGCCGGCATATTACAAGACGAAGACTCCCTAAAACCAAAGAGATCACTAAAGCTATTAGTATGTTGGATGTGGAATTTCTGCTTAGCGGTTATCTAAAGCGTGGAGAATCATGAGCCACTGGAAGTCAAGCTTTAATATGCTGAGCCTCTTATTGCTCGTTTCCCTGCTGGCACTGATGGGTTATCTCTACTACCAGTGGATAACGCCTTTCAGTTCAACCGCTTCTACACCTGACTTAACCCATAACAGTTCGATTGAGGAATCAGCTGGTGAACGAAAGCCAGTTCTTTTCAGCCCAACTGCGATCAGTAGCTACGCCGAGATCACAGAACGGCCGCTGTTTGTGGAAGGGCGACTGCCACCTGCCGAACCTGAACCGAAAAAGGCCGCGGCACGTGCACCCAGCAAACCCTTACGGCTAAAACTGGAAGGTGTTGCCATAACGCCGAATAATAAAGTGGCCATTATTCGTGACCTGGATTCCAATCAACTGCTGCGCGTTTCCCAGGGGATGAACAAGCATGACTGGAAAGTGGAATCGGTCGACAGTTCAAGTGCAACCATAGTAAGAAAAGACGTAAAATTGGTGCTCAAGCTTGAAATAGATAGCACCACTAAAAAGAAGAAAAAGTTCCCTACCATGAAATTACCATTCAAACCATCTAAACGATGATCAAACACTCTAGTCATTAAATTTTATAAGCTAAATGAAGGTTAGTATGAGGTCTTATATTTTAAATGATTTTAATCCGTATATCTGCCAGAATCAGCGCTGAATCTCATATTAGATGCAACTATAATAGTAGTATAAACAATTATTTATGAATAAAGATGGACAAATAAACGTACTCTTCGTCTGCATGGGCAATATCTGTAGATCACCCACTGCTCAAGGTGTTTTTCGTGCCTTGGTTGCAAGGGAAGGGTTAACAGACCTCATCTCAACAGACTCTGCGGGAACAATCGCCTACCATGTGGGTTCCAAACCCGATCGTCGTGCACGGGAAACGGCACTCAAACGGGATGTTGATCTCAGCGACTTGCGTGCCAGAGTCGTCTCTTCAGATGACTTTGAGCGCTTTGAATATGTGATTGCCATGGACCGCAGCAACTACGATGATCTGTTGGCACTCTGTCCGCCAGGACGGGAGGATCGGCTGCACCTGTTTCTTGATTTTGCACCTCAGCAAGCAGTGCGTGAAGTGCCTGATCCCTACTATGGGGGAGCGGCAGGTTTTGACCGGGTGTTCGATTTGGTGGAAGAGGCATCTCAAGGTTTGTTTATGCAGATAAGGGATAATCATTTCTCTTAAACGCCAGCTTGCACGGGTTTTTCACTAACCAGGCCCCGGTTAGTAACAATTCACATTTCACTATTTCATCAGGATAAAAAAAACCGCCCAATGAAAAGGGCGGTTTTTTTAAAAACACAATTGAAAGCTATTCAGTCTGCATTCCCAGCATCGGCCACATTGGTTTTTTTAGCGGGTTCTGCACTCTCTGGTGCTTCTGATTTGCTCTCAGGGGAAGCTTGCTTACTCTGCTGAGTTTTTTCGATCGTGGCAGGTCTATCGCTTTCCGCTATAGGCTTTTTGACAGCCGGTTTTGTAGCGGGTTTAGTGGTCTCAATCTGTTGCAGTTTTGGGGGTTCCGGTTTTTTCTCGGGCTTTACTTGTATTTTCGCTGGCTTGGGTGGTGCTGGCTTTTTATTTTCAACCGGTTTAACCGTCTCGGTTTCCTGCTCCACCTTGACCGCTTTTTGCGTCGTTTCAACCTGAGTAGACTTAGGTTTGCTTTCAGGCTTGCTCTTTATCGGCTTGATTGATTCCGGCTGCTCAGGCCTGTTAGCCGTCGTGTTCTTGCTATCATGCTGTGTCGTTTGTGCGCTATCTCTATCCTGTTTAGGTGCAGGAGCATTGTGCTTGTCTGATTGTGCCTTTGATATGGGTTGCACCTTCTTAGACGGGCGCTGTTCACTTCGCTTCTCATCAGCCGCTTTTTCATTATTTTTTTGGGCGTTCTGATTGTCAGACCCACTGTTTGCTGAGGATTGCTCATTGTTCCGTTCTGTATTTGATCGGCGCCTGCGACCTCCGCGCCGCCCACGTCGTGAGCTCTTTGGCTTGGGAACATCGCCTCTCTCTGTATCTGCCTGGGAAACGGGTTTCTCTTGAGGTTTCGTATCGGTCGCTGCTTTCTCAACAGCTTTTTTCACACTGACGGGAGGTTTTTGGTTCCGTCTTCTGTTGGTGGAAGCCTCTTGAGAACGACCCTCCGATCGATCATTACGGCGAGTACCGGAAGAGGCACTGTTTCGACCACGACCACCCGACGTTTGATTCCTACGCCCTTTGGCTGTAGATGAGGTTCGTTCCCCGCTTGATGTCTGCTGCTGTTTTCTGGTTTTTCTAACCGGTTTTGACTGAGCAGGCTCCACTGGTTCTGGTGTCTTCGGGGAGAAGATGCTGAATAGCTTCTTTAAAAAACCGTTTTCTTGTTCAGTTTCTGTTTTTGTCGGCTGTATCCGTTGTGGGGCAGGACTTGCCGGCGCAATGGATTTAACCGCAGGTTTTTCAGATTGTAACTGCTTTGTCTTGCCGAACTCTTGGGTGGTCTCTTCACTCTCTTCAGAGACCATCTTATAGCTTGATACAGCGTTGTCTTCTGTCGGTAAATCACTCACACGTACACGTTCAATGCTGTAGTTTGGCGTATCCAGGTAGATATTGGGTACCAGGACCACACTGATGGTCTGTCGCCTCTCTATATCGTGAATCGCCTGACGTTTTTCATTCAGTAGAAATGTCGACATATCGACAGGTAGCTGTGCAACGATACGGCCTGTATTCTCTTTCATTGCCTCCTCTTCGATGATGCGCAGCACCGAGAGGGATAGTGATTCAACACCGCGGATTGTGCCATGTCCTTTGCATCGTGGGCAGACCTGCTCACTGGCTTCTCCCAGAGAGGGGCGAAGGCGTTGTCTAGACATCTCCAGCAGGCCGAAGCGGGAAATACGACCAATTTGTACTCGGGCCCGATCCTGTTTGAGGGCCTCCTTTAGTCGATTTTCCACCTCACGTTGATTCCGCGAGGGGGTCATGTCAATAAAATCGATGACAAACAAACCGCCGAGGTCCCGAAGTCGTAGCTGACGGGCAACCTCATCGGCTGCTTCCAGATTCGTATTCAGGGCTGTCTCTTCAATGTCTGCACCCTTGGTCGCCCGTGCTGAGTTGATATCGATGGAGGTTAGGGCCTCAGTGTGATCGATGACGATGGCCCCCCCCGAGGGCAGACTGACTTCACGTTGGAATGCAGATTCGATCTGACTCTCGATTTGGTAGCGGCTGAAGAGGGGAACTTCATCGTCGTAGTGGCGCATTTTCTTCCCGTATTGGGGCATCACCTGATTGATGAAGCGCTCAGCTTGACTGAAGATATCACGGTCATCGATTACGATTTCGCCGATATCTGCACGCAAATAGTCGCGAATGGAGCGAATGATGACATTGCTTTCCTGATAGATGAGAAAAGGCGCAGGTTTTTCAGCCGAGTGTTCAATGGCCTGCCAGAGCTGGATCAGGTAGTCCAGATCCCACTGCAGTTCTTCACTGTTTTTACCGACGCCGGCAGTGCGTACGATCAACCCCATATCATCCGGGATTTGCAACTCGCTCATGGCTTCACGCAGTTCGGTTCGGTCTTGCCCCTCTATCCTTCGTGAGACACCGCCAGCCCTGGGATTGTTTGGCATCAGTACAAGGTATCTGCCTGCCAGGGAGATGAAGGTTGTCAACGCAGCCCCTTTATTGCCACGCTCCTCCTTCTCGACCTGAACAATGACCTCTTGTCCCTCTTTGATTGCTTCTTGAATATTTACCCGGCCTGAGCCGTTGCGGGCCTTATCGGTAAAATAGTTCCTACCGATCTCTTTAAGTGGCAGGAATCCATGGCGTTCTGCACCGTAATCAACAAAGGCGGCTTCAAGGCTAGGTTCGACGCGTGTGATGCGTCCTTTGTAGATGTTGGCTTTCTTCTGTTCTCGACCGGGGATTTCTATATCGAGGTTGAATAGTTTTTGGCCATCGACGATCGCAACACGCAACTCTTCAGGTTGAGTTGCGTTGATCAACATACGTTTCATTTTGTTATATCCATACAACCATCCAGCGTCGCCACTAACTGGCGCACAGGGATTACCACTAAGACGGAGGCAGGCAAACAGAATACCTGCTCGAAGTCATAGCGCATCACTATACAAACCCTTGGAACCGGGTCTGATTCCAGGCTAGAAAACTAGCTCGGACGGTTGAAAAACTGTTAAAGTCCGCCGTTTGGGATCGGCTGCTGATCGAACTGTAATAATGGCGCTCAAAGCAAGGGAGAGCGACATGGCCTTGTTAATTTGGCCCGGCATCTATTCCCGAAGTTTAGTCCGAGTCTGCGGACTAACTCGATAATTGCTCTGGCGCGGAGGGTTCAGATAAGAGCCAGGTCCAAAAGGCACCTGTGCGCCTGGCTGGATAACCGGTTGCGCCGAGATAATTTGACTGGGCTGCAATCGATCACATACCGCGCGGGTGCCGGCGATTGCGACAATTCGCTAGCCAGCACCTGAAAAACTGTTGGTGAATATAGCAATCTTCACTCTTAACATCAATCAATTAACTGAATTAAATCACCGCTAAATGTCAGAATCAAAAAAGAATTCTTCCTCTGTCAGGTTTGTTGAGGTGGCCCCGGAGTACGCCGGTCAGCGGATCGATAATTTCCTGATACGGCAACTCAAAGGGGTACCCAAGAGCCATATCTACCGCATTCTAAGAAAAGGGGAGGTCAGGGTTAATAAGGGCAGGATTAAAGCGGTCTACAAATTGAAAGCCGGGGATTCAGTCAGGATTCCACCTGTCCGCATGGATCAGCAAGCACCTGTGCCACGTCTGTCTGAGCAGTTGCAATCCAGCCTTGAGCATGCGGTGGTCTATGAGGATGACAGGTTATTGGTGCTCAATAAGCCTTCCGGTATGGCAGTACATGGGGGCAGTGGTGTGAGTAGCGGTGTTATTGAGGCCTTTCGGCTAATGAGACCCGATGAGAAGCAGTTGGAATTGGTGCATCGTTTGGATCGGGACACCTCAGGCTGTCTGTTGATTACTAAACGGCGTAGCACCTTGCGGGCACTTCATGAACTCATTCGCGAAAACCGGGTCGATAAGCGATATCTTGCGTTACTCTCAGGGAGTTGGCGCAAAGGGCAGCAAAATGTGGATATGCCATTAAGAAAAAACACCCTACAAGGTGGGGAGCGCGTGGTAAGAGTCGATGCTGAAGGAAAACCCGCTCAAACTCGTTTTAAACGGTTACAGCGTTTTAAGGAGGCAACATTGGTCGAAGTGGAACTGATTACCGGGCGCACCCATCAGATTCGTGTGCATAGCGCATGGTTAGGCTCTCCTGTCTTGGGGGATTCAAAGTATGGAGATGCTGAAGCCAACAAGCGCATGCGGGAAATTGGCTTGCGACGCCTCTTTCTACACGCACATCAAATCAGCTTCCGTCTACCCGGTGAAAAGCGGGATTTAATCCTTCAGGCTCCACTACCCGAAGCGTTGGAAGATCTCCTGAATAAACTCAAGAATTAACATGAATTTTAAGCTATTAATATTTGATTGGGATGGAACTTTAATGGATTCCGAGGCACGTATTATTGAATGCGTGGAGGCCGCAATAAAGGACCTGAATAAACCACTGCCAAGCCAGGCAGCCATTCGAAATATCATTGGCTTGGGGTTGCGTGAAGCCGTGCATGCACTCTTTCCCGATAGCGAGGATGAATTGCATCTCGATATTGCTGCCCGCTACCGGGTTCACTTCTTCAGTGACAGCGAAACGCCCTCGCAACTTTTCGAGGGAACCCGGAAGGTTATCAGCGAGTTGTCACATCAGGGGTATCTGCTTGCAGTAGCAACGGGGAAAGGACGCAAGGGGTTGGATTACGCACTGGAAACTACCGGATTGGGGGGCTACTTCCACCTGACCCGATGTGCAGATGAGACCTTTTCCAAGCCTCATCCTGAGATGCTGCATCAGATACTTGAAGAGACAGGAGTCGAACCCCGGCATGCGCTGATGATCGGAGATACCGAGTATGACTTGGAAATGGCTGTCAACGCCGGTATATCATCATTGGGGATGACCTACGGTGTTCATGCCCATGAACGACTGCTCAAACACAATCCACTGGCCTGTCTGAATCGAATTACAGCGATTCCAGCCTGGTTGGAGCAGTATGCCACTGCGGGTATAACCGGATCAGATTCTCAGGTAATTGATTCATAATTAATTCTTAAAATAGCATTTGTTTACAACTAATTAAAAGGTATTTTTAATGTCGGAACAAAATAGTGGAGAAGGTAGAAATCAGTCCGAGCCCAGCCATTGGGAAAGAGACTTGCTCAACCGTATGGTGATGGCGACTGTCGCCGAAAATCGCCGCAGCCGTCGTTGGGGGATTTTCTTCAAGCTCCTAACTTTTGGTTACCTCTTCCTGATTCTGGGCCTGTTTCTTTGGTCAGACAAACTGCAGGTAGCACAATCCAGTGCAAAGGAACACACTGCACTGGTCGAGGTGAAAGGGCTGATCTCATCGGAGTCCAAGGCCAGTGCCGACAAAATAGTGACCGGTCTGCGTAGCGCCTTTGAGGATAAAAAGACCAAAGGGGTTATCCTGCGAATGAATACACCAGGTGGCAGCCCGGTGCAATCTCGCTACATCAATCGTGAAATCATGCGCCTTAAAGAGAAATATCCAAAGATACCGGTCTATGCCGTAGTCGCTGATATCTGTGCCTCGGGGGGTTATTACATAGCTGCTGCAGCCGATAAGATCTATGCAGACGAGGGGAGTATCGTGGGTTCCATTGGTGTCTTGATCAACGGTTTTGGCTTTGTGGATGGTATGGAGGAGCTGGGCATCGAACGGCGGCTTCTTACTGCGGGTGAGAACAAAGGCATACTCGATCCATTCTCCCCACTGGATGATAGTGACATGACCCACATTCAACGTATGCTGGATCAATTGCATGGTCAGTTTATTGAGACGGTTAAAGAGGGCAGAGGAGATCGCCTCAAAGTTGAGCAATATCCGGAACTGTTTAGCGGACTATTCTGGAGTGGTGAAGAGGCACGAAAAATGGGGCTCATCGATGAATTTGGGAGCAGCAGCTTTGTCGCCAGGGAAGTGATCGGCGTGGAAGAGATTGTCGACTTCACACAGAAAGAGGAGGTTTGGGACCGTTTGGCCCGAAACCTAGGTGCCGGTGCCGCAGAGGTACTGGCTACAATCAGCGGACTGGGAAACGGTCTATCTATCCGGTAGTCAATTGTGGGAAGAGTGGGGGAGGCGAGTGTCCCCTTTCCCACTCTTTTCCTCCTGCCTGGGTCTGTTAACAGATCCGTGGCAACGGATCATCCTCAAGCTCCTCCAAAATACGCGCACCACCCAATTCCGTGTGAAGAACAACATAAGGTTCGGCTTGTTTCGTCTCTCCGATCATTGCCGCAAAATCACCACCTGGCTGGCTTCGCCATAATGCCAGAGCCTGATCGGCCTGATCGGCGTCAACGACAGCAACGACTCGCCCTTCACAGGCCAGGAACAGGGGGTCATAACCAAGCATCTCACAGACCGAGTTGACAGGATCGCGTATCGGGATGGCCGCCTGGTTGAGATTGACCTGTAGCCCAGTTGCCCGGCAGATTTCATGGGCAACCGTGGCGAGTCCACCACGAGTGGGGTCACGCATGAAATGCAGTCCGGTAAGATCGAGAAGGGCCTGGGTAAAGGGTAAGATACTGGCAGCATCGGATAATAAGTCTCCGCGCAGGCCAAACTGCTCACGGGCAAGCATGACAGAAATGCCATGATCACCAACAGGGCCGCTTACCAGCAGTTTGTCTCCCGGCCTTATTTGCTTCATTCCAATCTGTATGCGGGGGTCTTTGAATCCTATGCCGGTTGTAGCCAGATAGATGCCACCACCTTCACCACGTCTTACCACTTTGGTATCGCCTGCGACCACTGCCACATCAATTGCCTTCGCAGTATCAGCGATACTTTGAATGATGCGCTCTAAGATAGCCACTTCAAAACCCTCCTCAATAAAGGCATTCAGGCTGAGGTATTTTGGTGTGGCACCACTCACAGCAAGATCATTGGTCGTCCCATGCACCGCCAGCGAACCGATGTTGCCACCAGGAAACTCCAGGGGTTGCACTGTGAATCCATCAGTAGTGAACAATAATTCGCTCTGCTGGGCGACAGGCAGGGAAACAGCATCGGCCTGGGTGTTCAAATGCGGGTTTTTCAGGTAACGGGCGAATAACATCTCTATGAGTTCGCGCATGTAGCGGCCGCCATTGCCATGAGCGAGAGATATGTGGTTTTCCGGTAGCGTCATTTCAAGGATCTATGGCTCAGTCACCATCGGGAAGGTTGGGATTGAGTGGTGAAAAAGGGATGAATCTGTATTTTTCCGAATCCCCCCCCCCCGGAAGGAGAGGGGGGTAAAAGATGGTTTGATTGTTTGACGAGATTATTTCGGGGCAAGTGACGTACTATTCGCTTTCCGCCGGTGCAGCAGGCGCTGGAGCTGCAGGTGCGGCATAAGGGTAACCATAACCGTATCCGTAGCCAGGATAGCCGCCATAGCCATAACCGGGATAGCCGCCATAACCATAACCGGGATAACCATATCCGTAGCCGGGGTAGCCGTAGCCATAACCGGGATAGCCCCACGGACCACCTCCCCATGGACCACCGTAGTAGTAGTCATCATCATCAAACCAATCAAAAGGACCCCAGAAGGCCTGTGCAGGTAGTGTGGCAAGCAGTGCGGATCCAGCGACAGTAGCAATGACAGCAGTTTTCAAGGTTTTTTTCATGGCAAATTGTCTCCTTCGTAATGCTTTCATGTTTGGGCGGGTTTCAGGTAACCAACCTTCACATCCCTTTTCTATTGTGTGAGCGGTCCATTGCCTTTGCGGCGATTCCTTGAACCTGTTAAATACTATAAGACAGTCGAAAAAAAAATTCTTGATCTAAATCATCAAATTACCAATTGTTAATATTGGTGAATTCAGATCAGCTTGCGCAGACGCTGGAAGGCCATCTGTATCTGTTCTGGTGTATTGTGAAAATGGGGTGAAAAACGGATTCCGCCACTTCGATAGGCACACAAAACCTGTTCTTTCATCAATGCATGGTAGAGCGCCTGGTTATCCACATCCGGCACCTGAAAAGTAACTATTCCGGCACGGCACTCTGGGTTCCGAGGTGTCAGTAGCTCAAATCCCAAACTGTCAATCTGCTCGATTATCGCATGGACACGATTTTCAATAAGGGAGGTAATAGACTCGATACCAATTTCCAACACAAGTGTAAGACTGGCGTGCAGTGCATGTATACCCAACATATTCGGACTGCCACACTCGAAACGGCGTGCCGTTGTAGCCGGTTGCCACTCAGTACGATCGAAATCACCCATGGCCTCAACCATGTGCCAACCAAACTGGTGTAGCTTGAGCTGATGCCGAAGTGCTTGACGGCAATAGAAAAGAGCAACGCCTTCCGGTCCGAGCATCCATTTATGCCCATCGGCTACCACTACATCTGCTTGGCAGCTTGCTACATCGAATGGAACAGCCCCCAGGCTCTGTATGGCATCTATGACAAAGAGTATCTGTTGTCGTCGGCAGAATTCACCCAGCAGTTGTAACTGCAGTCGCCATCCGCTGGCGTACTGGACAGAACTCACCGCCATCAACCGGGTACGACCATCACAGCTTGCAATCAGGTCCTGCTCAGGGTTGTTGGTGGTATCGAGATCCAGTAAACGAACCTCTACCCCTTTGGACTTCAGGGACTCCCAAACAATCCGGTTTGAAGGGAACTCCTGAGCAATCGAAACAATGTTATCGCCGGGCTGCCAATCCAGGCCGTATGCAATTTGAGAAAGCCCTTCCGAAGTACTCTTCAGTAATGCGATATCGTCAGCAGATGGCGCATTGATCAGTTTGGCCAAAAGAGCACGCAATGCTGTTTCCTGCCCTAGCCATTGTGGATAATCCAATGAGCCCCGGCTTCCATTTTGATTTGCAAAGGAACAAACAGCCGCTACTGTGGCATCAGGCCAGGGGGCAACTGCGGCATGATTGAGGTGAATAATCGCTGGATCGAGGGAGAAATAGCTCACAGTCATCCTTAATGAATGGTTTGCGTTATATTGCAAAACCATACTGAAACATATTCAGGGTAGTAAGATGCAACCAATGATCTTAAAGCATGAGGCTAAAAATGAGTACTTTTTCCGGGAAGGGTGCTACATCAATGAACTATCAAACCATTCACAGGACACCGACCTGTCCATAGCCCAGGCAAGGCTGAACCCCGGCAAAACAACACAATGGCATTACCTGGAGAACACGACTGAGCGTTACCTCATATTGAGCGGGTGCGGGTCAGTAGAGATAGGGGCGTTACCGGCCCAGTCGATAGTGGCTGGTGATGTTGTGTTAATCCCGCCAGGTGTGGCTCAAAGAATCACTAACACAGGAGATGAAGATCTGCTCTTCCTGGCTCTCTGTACACCTCGGTTTCAGGTACACTGCTACCAAACACTAGAAAAGCAAGAAAAATAATAGATAACATAAACTAAGACCGTATATTTAGAGTAAATACTAAATAGAGTTTATAAGGCCTCTGTCACAACAACGTTTTTTCTAAGGCACTTTTTGTATATAATTATTTAAGAATAATATAATATAGCCGACAAATAGGATCGAAGGGAAATCTGATTCAGCGATGGTAATGGAGTCAAATTGATAATTATCAGTGATTGAATTGGGATAAATAGTCACTATATTAGTAATTACTAATATGCGGTAGTGAGGTGTAGTATGTCATTCCTGAACTGTAAATATTTTCGTCGGGTCGTCAAACTGGCGGGTGCATTCTTAATCGGCGGTATGCTGCTGGAAGTAATTGCTCATCTGATGGCCAGTCATATGATTATTTTACTCATTCAACCTGTCGCACTGGGTATGGTTTTAATCAGCCCGGTCATTATTCTATTGGCGATGGTCATTACATTGATTCCAGGTACGGGCCTCAAAGACTGTATACACTGAGTAGAAAGTCAGTGCTTTATTGACTGCCTTAGCCGGCACCAGTAACTACTTTGCCATTAGTTGGTTTGCCATGCCCGCTTCAAGGCCAAACTCCTCTTCAATCATCCGGTGCCACTGCGCTCTTTTGAAGGTTTTCTCATCGGGTACTTTCCGGTGGACAAGATTGATGTGACAATCAATACAACTCTTGCCTGCCGTCTCTTCCCGATGAATGGCATTGGTATCGGTACGTTTACCCTGAATAGCCTCCAATACATGACATCGTTTACAGGTCGCTGATTCTTTCGACTTGAACCATGCTCTCGCAGCAAATGCGGCATCAGGCAGATGCAACACATTGACTACCGGATCATCGTAATCGGGGCCGAAAATCTGAGAGAAGAGGTCCTTACCTCCCAGAAAATGATCCCAGGTAGCTGCAAATACACCTTCGGAAACATGACAATCACCGCAGGAAGCTCTTACACCCGAGACGGGATTGTAATGCGTCGATTGGCGATAGGATTCAGCTGCAAGTTCCATCGAGTGGCATGTGGTGCAGAACGCCTCCGAACTGGTCAGGTGGTCGAATTCAATTAAAAAAAGCATAAAACCAATACCCGCCACGCCGCCTATTACCAATGCATAAAGAACATGCCGGGTGATAAAATCGGGGAGTTTCCATCTACTGCTCATTGTTTTGCCTTGTCACGTCATAACCCAGGATTGGATTGGCCTTTTGTGGTTTGTCCATCCATTGATGGTGATCAAGAGACTTCACGTGTTCCTCAATGAGTGCTTTCGCCATCTCCTTACCGGCTACCATCTCCACCTGGGGTAAGAAGCGGGCGTAGAAGTTCCTGCCCACCAGATACATGCCTTCCCACCAGGTATGGTTGGCACTGGCCATTGCGGCACCATGACGGGCACGCGCTCCTTCGTCATGCCAAAGCTCCCAGTAGGTAAACTCAATCGGTTCGTCGAACGGAACGGGGGTCAATACGCCTTCAGAATAGAGTGCCTGCATTATACTCTTAGCCGGTTTGCCGAATTTCTCATTGAAAAGTTTAACGACCCCATCGAACTGTTTCATGAAGCTGCCAGCGAATGACTTGCTGTGACACTCCAGACAGACCAGGTTCATGGCCTGTCGTCTACGTTTTGGTGAGGCTACAGCCTTGACTTTGCCCATACTTCCATCACTCTTCGTGAGTTCGCTGCCACGTTTGGGAGAAGTATGGGATTCAGGTAGTTCCAGCTTATCGCCATCTTCAAACACAACCAGCTGCTGTTTTTGTGAAATTGGCGTATTTAAGCTCCAAGCATTACGCATGCCGACGTCATGAGTGGCTTTCAGTTTTCCTGCTGCACCCATATGACAGGTTACACAGGTGGGTGCTGCGACATAGTCCTTACCCGCAACCCAGCTATCACTGGACAATGCCATTTCATCCCGGTGAGATTGAAACTGCATACCATGCTTAGAGGCTTCATAAATTGCCTTATCGGGTGAATCAGGACCCGAATGGCAACGAACACAGGCACTTGGTTCCCGTGCCTGGGCCTTGGAAAATCGATGTTTTCCATGACAGGATGAACAGGATCCTTTTGAACCATCAGGGTTTATTCGGCCAATACCCGAGTTTGGCCAGGTGCTGGGGTCAATCGTGCCATCGCCTCGCAATTTGACCTTTGAGCCATGACACTGGTCACAGCCCGCCGCTACGATGGCATCACCGCCAACATGACCGGCCAGGGCAGGCAGCCTGTTTTCGATGATTGTCGCTGCCTCGGAATGAACCGAACCTTTCTGCTGTTCATACTCAACTGTATGACATCGGGAACAATCGAGAGGAGATACAATGGTGGCAATAACCTGTCCTTCGTGGGTTATCGCATCAATGTCATCGACTGATGCCTTATGGCAATCGAGGCAATTAACGCCCGCTTCCGCATGAACACTCTTGTGCCATTGCTGGGCCAGGCCGGGCGATGCTTTTTCATGGCAACTGATGCACTCCTTTCCAAGCGGATCGCCCCACTGGTTGGGATCAACGGTGACTTTCGCTGCAAACAGGATAGGGGGACAGCAAATCAGGGCAAGACACAGAAGACGCCTCAGCAGGGACAGGTTCATTCACGATCTCCTTAAGCTGGAGTGTCATATCGTGCATCCTAGCCAGATACTGCATTAGGCGTTATTTAGATATTGGAATTATTAGTGACAATCGCAGCTGTAGTTTTTGTTCTTTGGGCATGCCTGCAGAACAGGCCATGCAGGAATGCGCTTATCGTTTTTTTTAGTCGAAGGGTTAATGGTTACTCAATCATCCTATCATGATGTTGCATACAGATCATGATATGCATCATAAAATGTAGGCTTATTTAAACAAGGTTGATATACGTTCGATATTACACACATGAAGGTGGCGGTGGCAAGGATGCCTTGCGCAAACTAAACACAGTACATGTCAATGAGAATTATCAATTAAGCTGAAACAACACTTAAAATATAAAAAAACACTTATTCAATAAATGTACTAATAAAATGCAGGGTATTTACTAATTAGTGATTTTAATCTTCTGCGCTCAATCAATAACTCACTGTTTTTTTATTTTTTATATCAATCAATCTGTGTATGATTCTTAACCGAGAAGAAAAGAAGTATAAAAATTCTCTCTCATCCTGCATCAAGAAATTAAGGAGGAACACCATGGAAGCAGCATTTGCTTCAAGGACATACCGCGTCTTAAGCTACACATTCTCATTACTGGTTCTACTGATAAATCCCTTGGGAGTATCGGCTGGTACCGAAAAACCGGTTCATCAAATATCTTCAGAAGTTTGTCAAAATTGTCATAAAGAAATATACAAACAGTGGAAGGGCTCAATGCACGCTCAAAGCACTGCATTGAAAGATCCGATTCATGGGACTTTCTATAAAAAAGTCGTTGGCAGTCCGATTGAAGAGGGTGTCAAACACAAGGCTTCAGGTAAGTATCCAATCTGTTTACAGTGCCATGCGCCTAATGCGGCCGTTGATAAAACAACGAAGCTCGATGCCAAGCCTGCTTATTCAGAAGGTGTCAATTGCGTCGCATGCCATACCCTGTCTAAGTTCAAAGGGACCAGTGGAAAAAATGGCAAGCTTTTATTAGGGCTTAAAGCGTATGAGCGAAAGAATGAACTGCAGGGCCCTCAGGGATTCAACCAGGGATTGGCAAAATTAGTGGCGGCTGACGATATGTTTGGTGGTGCCGGCAGTGATGATTCAAAACCCAATCCCCATACACAGGGTGAAGTGGAACTGGATGGCAAGAAGATTCCTGCATTACCAATGGCGGGAAATCCCGGATTGATGAAGACCAATGCGGCCTGTATGGGTTGCCACGATAAGCGCAATAATCCACATGGCGTACCACTTTGCCAGACCGGCAATGAATATGCCGGCAGTAATGTCAATTGCCAGTCATGCCATATGCCGATAGCCGGTGGTATGGCGGATCACGGTATGGGGGGCGGACACAACCATGCCATGTTGAAGCGCAGTGTTGTCTTCACCCTGGATGCCGTCAAAGAGGGTGATAATCTGAATGCAACGGTGAAGCTGAAGAATATGCAGCCTCACAGTCTACCAACCGGTGCTCCTTTCAGAAATATTTACCTGAAACTCTCCGCTTATGATGCACAGGGCAATGTAGTCTGGCAAAACGCAGAAGGCCATCCAGCCAAGGACGACTCCAAGGCCTATTTCGCTTATCTGCTGGCGAATGACAAAGGCGATCCTGCTATGCCTCCTACAGCGACACAATTGGGTGCCGACACGCGTCTGAAACCCTATGAAGAAAGAATACTTTCATACAATATTCCTGCAAAAGGCACAGTACTTGTACGGGGTGAACTGTTCTACAACCTGCTATGGCCTGTACTGGTCAATAAATTCAAACACCTGCCTGAAGACTTGGTTGCACCTGAGTCGATAGCAGTTGCAGAGGTGAATCTATAAGCTGGTATTCGTCCGGAAACGCATGTTTTTTCTAAATCGTATCACCCCGGCAGATGCCGGGGTCCAGCATGTTCAACGTCATACTGGGTTCTAGATACGCCGGGATAACGGACACTGCTTACTATGGGCGAACACTAGTCAGTTTGAGTCCTCATACCGGGTTATACCGGTGTGAGGGCCGTTTTGAAAATCTCCGTTACCGGAGGGCGTCATGTGCTCGAAAAACTGCTGTACGCTTCGTCTGATTTCACTCATACCTCTACTCTCATTACTGCTGTTCACTGTTGCTCTGCCTGCAGCAGAAGCGATCATTAAGACCACAGCCGATCACACCAAGTTTGATGAGCTTCAACAGACATTCAAATCAGGTCCGGAGGTTACCCAAGCCTGTCTGAGTTGTCATACAGAGGCCTCAAAACAGATACACAAAACCAAACACTGGTTGTGGAAGTTCACTCACCCAGATACAGGTGAGGAGTTGGGCAAGCAGACAATTGTAAATAATTTTTGTGGGGCTATCGAGACAAACTATGCTCGCTGCACCAGTTGTCATATTGGATATGGCTGGAAAGACAACAGTTTTGATTTCAGCGCTGAGACAAATGTTGACTGTCTTGTTTGTCACGATACCACAGGAACCTACAAAAAGTTTCCTACTGGTGCAGGTCACCCCCCCTATGTGGATAAACCCTTTCCACCCAAAAGCAAGAAGATCTGGAAAGCACCTGATTTATCGCAGGTTGCACAGCGCGTGGGTAAAACCAGTCGTAAAACGTGTGGTGCATGCCATTTCTATGGGGGCGGGGGTGATGGAATCAAACATGGTGATCTCGACTCCAGCATGACCAATCCAAACCAGGCATTGGATGTCCACATGGGTACGGATGGATTGGATTTCGCCTGCAGCACATGTCATCAAAAAGAGGGGCATGATGTATCGGGTAGTCGTTACATCACGCAAGCTAAAGATAAACACGGTATCGATATCCCAGGTCGTGATGACAACATCCGCTCAACTTGCGAGTCCTGTCATGGTGACAGGCCACATCCTGTTACGGTAAACAATAAACTCAATGATCATACCAGCAAAATTGCTTGCACAACCTGCCATATTCCCACCTATGCCAGAGGTGGCAGACCCACCAAAACCTGGTGGGACTGGTCAACAGCGGGTCGTATGAGCAATGATGGAAAACACATCAAAACCAAGGATGCCAAGGGGTACGTAAACTATGTAACCAAAAAGGGCTCATTTGAATGGGGTGAAAACCTGGTTCCTGAATATGCCTGGTACTCCGGCAATATCCGCTATAAGCAACTCGATGAGAAGATCGATCCAAACAGTGTCGTAGCTATCAATACCTTTGAAGGGAGTTACGACGATCCTGATGCGAGAATATGGCCATTCAAGGTCATGCGAGGTAAACAACCCTTTGACAAGGGCAATAATACGCTAGTGACGACGCACCTTTTTGGTAAGGATAGTGATGCTTATTGGAAATCATTTGATTGGAACAGAGCCATCAAAGCAGCCATGGATGCAGGCAATGCTGACTATAGCGGAGAGTATGGCTTCATAGAGACGACCTATCATTGGCCATTGGCACACATGGTATCACTCAAAGAAGAGGCACTGGGTTGTGAAAGTTGTCACGCGAAAGAGGGACGTTTAAGTAATCTCAGTGGGTTTTATATGCCCGGACGTGATAACTACTACTGGGTTGACCTTTTCGGTTGGCTGGCAGTATTAGGTACTGTGGGGGGTATCTCCCTACATGGTCTGGGCCGATTGTTATCAAAGTCCAACAGGAGATAACAGCAATGAGTCAAATATACTACTTCAGTCTCTTTGAGCGTTTCTGGCACTGGTCTCAAGCGATACTGATTTTCGGTATGCTGATTACAGGTTTTGAGATTCATGGTACGTATCAGCTATTGGGCTATGAGCAGGCGATTAATCTACATACACTTTTGGCGTGGGTGCTGATTGGATTGTGGCTGCTGGCACTTTTCTGGCACACCACCACCGGTGAATGGCGCCAATATCTCCCCAGTGATGCCGACAGTATGATGTCAATGGTTAAATACTACCTGGTCGGTATCTTTCTTGGGGCACCTCATCCTTTTCACCGGAAGAGGGCAGAGAAACACAACCCTATGCAACGTATGGCTTACCTCATACTGACTATGATCATTTCACCTATTATCTGGGTGAGTGGCATACTCTATCTTTTCTATCAATACTGGCCTCTGATAGGCATGAGCAGTGCTTCTTTGGGATTGGTTGCAGCCGTGCATACTATCGGTGCTTTCGCCATTCTTAGTTTTATTCCAATACACCTCTATCTTACTCTGACTACCAGTGAAGAGCCGTTTGGTTATTTGAGAGAGATGATTGTCGGTCATGAGTCCAAGCGCGGTTGATTATTATTAATTGATCGTCAGATAGACTGTATGGCTACTTTTTATCCAATTACGGGGTATTGGTACTTTATTAGTCGAGTCTATTTGAATTATTGTTAAATGTAGTGAATTAACAAAGATTACTACGAACAGGTTGATTTATACTCCAGTGTCATACAGTAACAAGCTTCATATGTTTTACTAAGTATCAATACAGAGGTTTACCAATGATTGCTTTTGTCAGAAATGCGGCACTGTCCCTGGTCGTTCTATCATTGATCATGATCCAACCCAATGTATATGCTGCAAAACTGTGTAAGGGTCTAAGCAAATCAAGCTGCAATGGAAATGCTGGCTGTAGTTGGATCAATAGCTACAAAACAAAAACAGGTACAAAAGTTGATGCTTATTGCAGGACAAAACCAAAAAAGGCTAAGGCTTCTGTCAACAAAGCTCATAAAGATGTCAAAAAGATGAAATCACCAAAAGCATCCGTTGAGTCTAAATCGAAAAAAAATAAGGCGGCAAAAAAGAGCAAAAAAGATAAGAAAATGGATAAAAAGAAGAAAAAGAAGGACAAAAAAGAGAAGAAGAGTGGTAAATGATTATTTTGTTACAACGTCCAAACATTATCATTCAAGAATAGTCTGAATCATCTGAATGTGCCCACCAGACGGCTCAATACAACATATTAGGTAGCCGGGCTAATAACTGAGCTATGCGCAGTTATAGTAGAAGGCCAGATGTTGTATTTCCATAACCGAAGAGTAAATTGCGCAAACACTGTAATTATATTTCACCTCAGTAGGAGAACGCCTTTGTCATTGTCCGCTGATTGAGATATGGATCAGGATGACTGGCTGAACCAGCCCATCGTAAATATAATCTATCTCGATACTTTCCTTTAGAAGGATTTTGAATCGCATATAGCTCCCAAATGAAAAATCAATACCTCAAAACTGCTGTTTAAATCATTCAATAGCAGTGACCAGGTTGTACAATATTACTTATCGCCGGAAGCCGGCTTGGATTTTCAGACAAATAAAATATTGTCAGGAAATGGCATGGTGATTTCCAATCGTAGCCTATTCAAACCAGTACTAATTCTCGTTAAAGAAACCTGGAAATTAGCCGTTAACTGATTGATGTGGTAAGTAGTATCACTATCTATTTACAAGCAATTGAATTGTCTCATAATTTACGCCAATAAAAATAATATTAGGGATTTTATCGTATGAAAAGCATAATGATCAGTCGTTTAGTGCAGGCTGTTTTATTTTGCACGGCCTTTTCACCCATCCTGATAATCGTACCGGCTCTAGCCGATCAGTCGAGTGACAGTTATTTAGATCTCTCCCTAGAGGATCTACTTAACATGGAGGTCACCTCCGTCTCCAAGAAGAAGCAGAGACTGACTGAGGCGGCGGCAGCGGTGTATGTCATCACTAATGAAGACATCAGACGTTCGGGAGTTACCACCATTCCTGAAGCGCTTCGCCTGGCGCCTGGAATCCATGTTGGAAGGTTGGATGCGAATAAATGGGCTATCTCCAGTCGTGGCTTCAATAATCAGTTTGCAAATAAGCTCTTGGTGTTAATTGATGGACGTTCTGTCTACACACCAGCTTACTCCGGTGTCTACTGGGATGTGCAGGATACAATGCTGGAGGATATTGATCGTATTGAGGTAATCCGTGGCCCAGGCGCCTCTTTGTGGGGAGCGAATGCAGTTAATGGTGTAATTAACATTATTACAAAGCCTGCCAATGAAACTCAGGGTGGTTTGTTGGTCGCCGGTACCGGTGGTGAAGAAAAGGTTATTGGGAGTCTGCGCTATGGAAGTGAATTAAACGAATACACCCATGGACGTTATTATCTTAAATATAACGACAGGGACAGTTCTTATGCGCCTCAACTGAATAATCAGACAGAAGATGACTGGAAGCGGGTGCAAGGTGGATTTCGGCTTGACAGCGACCCCACAGATATCGATCACTGGACCATTCAGGGCGATTTCTATGATGCGGAGGAAAATCAGAGAATCAACCTGTGGAAAGACCCTGCTGATTCAACCAATACGATCTATGCACCTTTCTTCTTAGCAGCGCTCAACCAGGATGAGGTGGATTCCTCAGGTTGGAACCTGTTGGCTCGCTGGGATCATATCTTTACAAAGCAATCTAATGCCAGCCTGCAATTCTATTACGATCACACGAAACGCGAGGAAGTATTCCTAGGACAGGAACACGATACGCTGGATATCGACTATCAACATCAGTTTCAGATTAATAAACGTCATGACCTGCAATGGGGACTGGGTTATCGTCATATTCAGAGTGATTTCAATAATACGTTCAACGTAACATTTCTGCCTGAAAATCGCTCTGTGGATATCATCAGTGCCTTCCTGCAAGACGAAATAAATCTTATACCAGAGCGGTTGCGCCTTACCCTGGGCTCAAAATTCGAAAAAAATGATTTCACTGGCCTCGAGTTGCAGCCTAGTGCACGTCTGGTCTGGCTGGCATCCGAGCGTAGTACCTTTTGGACCTCGGTCTCCCACGCGGTCAGAACACCTTCATTCCTTGAAGAAGGTTCTCGTATTGTAGCCAGAGTCATCAATCCTATGGTGTTTTATACCGTTGGCAATGGTAGTTTTGAATCAGAAAAAATGCTCGCCTATGAGGTCGGCTATCGCTTCCAGCCCAGAGAGAACATCTCATCAGACCTGGCTGTCTTTTATAACGACTATGAGAATCTACAGACATTTGAATTCAGCTCTACTCCGACAGAACTCATCTTCGATAATAAACTATCAGCCTATGCTTACGGGCTGGAATGGGTCATGGACTGGCGCCCCCTGGAGTGGTGGCGTCTGGAAAGTAACTACAGCTACATTCGAATCAAATCTCAGTTAGACAGCGAGAGCAGTGATCCGGTTGATACAGAAAAGGTAAGCGAGAGCTCAAGCCCCAAACATCAAGTTTCACTGCGCTCCAATATGGATTTGAGCAAACAGGTATCTCTAGATCTTTGGTTCTATTTTGTGGACGAGCTGAACAGGACCAGTTTTTCCGTCCCCATGCCTATAGATAAGTATACCAGCATGAATGCACGCTTGGCATGGCGACTAAACAATGATCTGGAAGTTTCTCTGGTCGGTCAGAACCTATTTGATAGTCGACATACAGAGTTTGTTGGAGAAAACCTTCTATTAAAAACAGAAGTCGAGCGATCAGTCTACGCAAAGGTACGCTGGAAATTCCAATAGAATACGATAGTTACCTGATGATGGAGCTGACAACTTGATACCTGATAAAAAAATAAGGGAATATGGACTTATCACAGCTATTTGTATGCAATTGTGCATATTGCTGTTTTTGACAGGTATTTCATTGCATCTGCATGCTGCAACGCCTTCATCGGAATATAAACTCAAAGCAGCATTGATCTATAAACTGACTAAATTCATAGAATGGCCTAATCAGCAGATGGGTCACCCCCATCATAATTTCGGTATTTGTCTCCTAGGAGAGGACAATTTTGGTGAGGCATTGGATGCACTGGAAGAACGCAAGGTACAGGAACTACCGATCATGGTACACCGCTTGTCCCAGTCAGATACTGTCGATACTCGCTGCCAGATCGTGTTTATCAGTGAGTCCAAACAGGCTTTTATAAAGCCTATTCTTCAATCCATGCAGAATCGGCCGATACTCACTCTGAGTGATATGGCTAATTTCGCAGAACTGGGCGGCATACTGCAATTCACTGCCGGAAAAAAGCGTATTGGTTTTTTGATCAACCTGAAGAGTGCGAAACGATCCAATTTGACGATAGCAGCACCGCTTCTTGACCTGGCAACAGTTGTCGGCTCTGTATCCAATAAAACAGAAGAATGAGCTTCCTAACCAACATCAGTATTGCCCAGAAACTCAGACGCATCATTCTGTTGATTAGTGGGATTGTACTGATTATCGCCTCACTGGCTTATGTGGCCATTGAAGTCTACTCCTATCGAAAGAGCCTGGTTGACCACCTATCAATACTAGCTGATGTCATCGGTACCAATGCTACGGCTTCACTTGCTTTCGATGACCCGAAAACCGCTCAGAAACTGTTGAATTCACTTCAGACAGAAGCAGCTATTGATGGTGCCACACTCTTCCAGATGAACGGAGAGTTGTTCGCCATCTATGTCGCAAGGAAGGACATACAAGCGGGTATTGAAACCGAAGACCATGAATGGCTTGAAGAGGCACTGCATGATAAACAGAGCAAACATCGCTATGACGATAACGATCTAGATCTTTTTACGCCGATCTTGCTTGATACCGAGGTCATCGGCTTTTTACATATTGAATCCAGTCTGGAACCACTCTATAACCAGATAACCAATTATTTGCAGATTGTCGCTCTACTGCTTGCTACTCTGATGCTTGGAGTTTACCTGCTCTCATACCTACTGCATCGTCGCATCTCCGGACCGATCAGTCACCTGGTCAGTGGAATGCGCAAGGTTTCAAAGGAACAGGATTATGGGTTGCGTCTGAAGTCAGGAGACAATGATGAGGTCGGTATCATCATTGAAGGTTTCAATGAGATGCTCGGTCAGATCGAAGAGCGCGATAAGTCACTGGCTTCCTATCGAGAAGAACTTGAACAGCGGGTGGAGGAGCGTACCGCCAGTTTGTCAAAGGCAAAGGATGCCGCAGAATCAGCTAGCCGGGCTAAAAGTGAGTTCCTTGCCACCATGAGTCACGAAATCCGCACACCTATGAACGGGGTGCTGGGTATGACTGAGCTTTTACTCGACACAGGTCTGGATGAGCACGCACGACGCTTGGCACACACAGCGCACCGTTCTGCTGAGACCCTATTGAGTGTCATTAACGATATTCTCGATTTCTCCAAGATTGAAGCCGACAAACTACAACTGACTCATGAGGATTTTAATCTACGCCAGCTGCTGGAGGAGACGCTGGAGATGGTTACTGACCAAGCCCATCGCAAGGAGCTCGAACTGTTGCCTAATTTACCACCAGATCTGCCTGAGTGGGTCAGTGGTGATGCGGCGAGACTAAGACAGATTCTCATTAACCTGTTGGGCAATGCGGTCAAGTTCACTGATCAGGGTGAGGTGAGTCTCTCGGCCCAAGTGGTTGAGCGCAATGCAGATCACTACAAACTTGCGATTGAGGTTTCTGATACTGGTACCGGTATCAATGCTACACAGCAAGAAATTATCTTCGATGCGTTCAGCCAAGCTGATAGTTCCACCACTCGCCGTCATGGTGGTACCGGTCTGGGTCTGGCCATCTCCAAGCGACTGGTATCATTGATGGGGGGGCGACTCGCGCTGGACAGCGTACCGGGCCAAGGCAGTACTTTCTGTTTTAATATTCCTATTGATATGGCTGAAAATCCCCAGCTTGACTCTAACAACCCGCAGGCGCTACAGGGTGTAAAGGTGCTGGTTGTAGATGACAACGCAATCAACAGGGAGATTTTGCATAATCAGGTCATTGCCTGGGGTATGTGCAACGGTAGTTGTGCCTCTGGCGAGAAGGCGCTCGAGATGTTACGAGAGAGTGCGATTCAGGGACAACCCTACGAGATCATTCTGCTTGACTGGCATATGCCTGGCATGGACGGAGTGGAATTGGCACGTCGAATTCTGGTTGATGCATCAATTCCCCGGCCACATGTGATTATTCTGAGTTCCAGCGGATTTGATCCCAGTGCACCACTAATGGCAGATGCCGGTATTGCGGCATTTCTACCAAAACCTGTACGTCAACATCAGTTATTGGAAAGAATGTGTGACGTGATTGGGCGTAAAATAGTAACCAATGAACACATCAAAACAGCTACACAAACCAAACTGCAAGGTCGAGTATTGGTTGCTGAGGATAATTTGGTCAATCAGGATGTAACGCTGAGTATGCTAAAGACCCTGGGTTGTGATACCCATTTAGCGGAAGATGGAGCTATCGCGCTGAAATTAGCAACCCAAACTACTTATGACTTGATTCTTATGGACTGCCATATGCCGGTAATGGATGGCTTTACCGCCGCCAGTCTAATCAGGCAGTCGGAACGTCTTCAGGGTCACAGTAGAGTACCTATCATCGCATTAACTGCTGATGTGCAGAAAGGCATTCAAATACAGTGTGAAAATGCCGGCATGGATGACTATCTCAGCAAACCGTTCAGTCAGGTAAAACTTGAGGGGATTTTGGAAAAATGGTTGCCTGAGCAATTCTTAAGTCATGACATAACTGACAAGAACAATGAGCCGGAGGAGCTATCTGTAAGTGGCATTCTCGATTTGAACCAATTACATCAACTGCGTGAACTGGGAAATAAAACTGGTCGGGATGTATTAGGTAAGTCGATTGGCTACTATTTGCAGCACACACCTGAAGATGTCAATCGCATGCAGGCTGCGCTTGAAGCGCAGGATGCGAAAACACTTCGAGGCATCGTTCACTCCCTCAAGTCTGGAAGCGCCAATCTTGGAGCGATGGATTTTTCCTCACAGTGTGCCGAATTGGAGTTACTGGCCAGGAATGAACAGCTTGAACAAGCGACTGCTGCCTTTGACATACTTCAACAATCACTACCAGCAGTATTGACAGCCTTGCAAACAGTTGTGGTTGAGAATGCACAATCTGAGGTAATGAAACCGGCACAACCGACTCCCGAGGCAAAGTTGCTGATTGTGGATGATGACCCGGGATTTCGTCTGACAGCGACCGAGGCCCTTGCCGGAGCTGGATTTTCCGTATCTGATGCGGCCAATGGCCAGGAAGCCTTGAACCGTATTCAACTTGAGCAACCGGAACTCGTATTACTGGATGCATTGATGGATGACATGGATGGATATGAGGTTTGCTCTCGTATTCATAAAATACCCGGATGCGAAAAAGTTCCAGTCATCATCGTTACCGGACTCGATGATATGGAATCAGTCAATCATGCCTACGAATCAGGTGCGGCCAGTTTCATCACTAAACCGGTCAATTTTACACACGTCGCTCATCGTATCCGGTTCCAGCTCCGTGCAGCGGCAAACGCCAGGGCCTTACATGAGAGTCGTGAACAGTTGTCCACTGCACAACGAATTGCTCGCTTGGGTTACTGGCGCTGGAATTGTGATGAAGACATCTTTGAAATGTCGGAACATCTGCTGGAAATGTTGGGGAGCACACTGGCTAATTTTGGCAATAAACTGGAAGACTTTATCAAGTTAATTCATCCAGACGACCAGGACTATATTTCACATCAACTGAAAACGGCTAAACTGGGTGGCTCCTTGGAACCTGCAGACTATCGTATGTTTGCTGATCGAGCACATTTGATTAACGTACATCAGGAACTCGATTTAATTTCCAATGGCAGCCTGGTGGTTCTGGGTACAATCCAGGATATCACCCAACAACGTAAGGCTGAAAAACGTATTCGCCAACTTGCCTACTCAGATGAATTGACTGGCTTGGCAAGCCGCGCCTACTTCTATAAGCATGTTGAAGACGTAATTAAAGCAGCACAACGGAGAGAAGAGCGTTTTGCTCTACTCTACCTGGATCTGGACGGTTTCAAGGATGTGAATGACAGCCTGGGTCATGATGCCGGTGATCTTCTACTGCAGACAGTTGCAATGCGCATCCAATCGGTCATGCGTCAGGCAGATTTTGTCGCACGTCTCAGTGGTGATGAATTCTGCATCTTAGTGGACAGCGTCAACAGCGAATATGATGCTGCTGATGTCGCCAAGCGTTGTCTGGAAATCATCAATCAATCTGTTGAACTAACTCAGCAACAGGTCAGACCCAGGGGCAGTATCGGTATCGCCTATTTTCCAGATGACGGCAAGGATCTGCAAACATTACTCAAGGCTGCTGACAGTGCCATGTATGCTGCCAAATCAGATGGTAAGCACCGTTACGCTTTCTATCAACCCGAATTGACCATACAGGCAGAACAACGTCTTCAATTGGAAGAGGAGCTTCGACAAGGGTTGGAGAACAACGAATTACGGTTGCACTATCAGCCACAAATCGATCTTGTAAAAGGTAAACTGGTGGGGGTTGAGGCCCTGGTTCGCTGGCAACATCCACGGCTTGGGCTGATAGCGCCCAATGAATTCATCGGCATCGCAGAACGTATCGGCCTGATTAATCTGCTGGGTGAATGGGTGCTTAATACTGCCTGCGAGCAGGCGATGACATGGCATAAGATGGGACTGCCCGATTTTCGCATGTCGGTCAATATTTCGCCTATCCATTTTCAGGATCCGACAATTCTCAATACGCTTTCTCATACGTTGCAAAAAACCGGATTTACGGCAAGCGACCTCGAGCTGGAGATTACCGAAAGTGTAGTACAGACCACTGGTGATGATATTGATATCTTTGAGAAGATCAGAGCACTTGGTGTGAGGATTGCAATTGATGATTTCGGCACTGGCTATTCATCTTTTGGATCATTGAAAAAACTGCCCATCGATTGTCTAAAGATCGATCGCCTATTTGTCTCAGATATGACACAAGACCCGGACTCGTCCATTCTCTTCGGAACAATTGTCAGAGTCGCGGAAGCACTCGGACACGATGTTGTCGCTGAAGGGGTGGAAACCCAGCAACAGGTCAGGATATTGCGGGAGATAGGCTGTATGACCGCACAGGGATTCTACTTCAGTCGTCCTGTACCGGCTTCAAAAATTCCAGCTTGTATGAATAGTCGCTTCCCAAACACAGAGTAGGGTGAAGATTAAATACTCTCCGTAAATAGAGCGTGACCTCCTGAATTGATAAAAAAACTATTCCCCTGAATGGGGGGTTAAGTCATGCAAAACACGCAGACCAATTCACACCGTTCCGAAAAGTTCTCTCCATGGTAGGTAGTTTTTCACAAAATATATGTGAACAGCGAGACTGTTACATCCTATCAATAGTGAGCAGACTAGGATCAAAGGCATTGTTTCATTTGTTAGGAAGAGGAGGGCTTGCGATGGGTGACTTTGATTTGGGCGCCAGGGCGTCACGATTCAATCTCGGCAACTATCAGCTTCGTCTTGATCCGGCAATCGAAGCTCAGATCCAGGGGATGGTTACGGGAAATGTCACGCCCCGGTTGCAACGATTGTTTCTGCAACCAGACTGGCGCAGCTTTAACCAGAGTCTGCTTAGTATCATGCTGCGCCAAACGTCCAGCACATCAGCTGCACCTGTAGCGCCAGCTGCAGGGCCTGCAACTCCCAGACCTGGCCAGGTTGGTGATATCATGCGAGCA
This sequence comes from Candidatus Thiodiazotropha sp. (ex Codakia rugifera), assembly GCA_025656675.1. Classification (GTDB taxonomy): domain Bacteria; phylum Pseudomonadota; class Gammaproteobacteria; order Chromatiales; family Chromatiaceae; genus Thiodiazotropha. The sequence continues at coordinate 54,954 of JAHXHN010000007.1, read as the reverse complement.
GTCTGGGCACTTCCTGCCATCCAGCAAGCAGCCCGTCGACTATTGAATGATACGCAGAGAAGGCTAAGACTTGAGTGGGGGCGGGCAGACACCGGTGGGCAAGTGATAATGGTAACGGCCGCTGCCTCCTTTGCAGGTACGTCGCTTGTCGCAATATTGGCCAATGCACCAACACGAGAGCTTGCCCTTGATTTTGTCAACGGGCGTGATATTCCGGTACCAGGCATTCGTGGCTTGACAGTGCAAATGCGGGGGCGGGGGCGTGGTGCCGGTGCCGGACTCAGCAACATTGGCGGGTCAGGAGTCAGTGTACGGGGTGGCGCAGCACAATCCAGTACTACCGGCAACGTTAATTGGGATGTAGGTCTGACATTGGATCTTACCCAGTTGGTACCGGCTCTGCGTTGAGGGTGACCTGATTAATTTCATCACCTACATAGATTTTATTCTCCCCCAATTAAGGGGACTCTAGTATTATTCCAAAAAAACAAGTTCACTTCTTTCGGGGGGAACACAAGAATGAACATCCTGTCACTCATCGCACGTGTGCGTGCCATCCTGCTCAAACCACAACAGACCTGGCCGGAAATCGCAGTCGAACCGGCCAGTATTTCGAGTATCTACCGCAATTATGTGCTTATCCTTGCAGCACTGCCGGCCCTGGGCATGCTGATAGGCACCGCTTTGTTCGGCATCAAGGTTCCCATGATGGGCACCATTCACGTCGGTTTTGGTGCCCTGCTGATTCAGGCGATACTGAGTTACACCGTCAGCTTGTTGATGATCTATCTGATGGCGGTGGTCATCGAGTCGCTGGCCCCGACCTTCGGCGGCATCCGCGACCGACTGCAAGGTCTCAAAACCGCTGCCTATGCCCTTACACCGGTCTGGGTGGTGGGTGTTCTGCACATCCTGCCCGGGTTGGGTGCATTGGTCGCTCTACTGGGCCTGGCTGCGGCAGTATACGCGATTTATCTGATCAAACTCGGTCTGCCCGAGACTATGAAGTGCCCGAAGGAAAAATCCCTGGGCTACACTGCGGCGGTCGTTGTGATCGGCATTGTGCTCGGGTTAGTCCTAAATCTGCTGGTGACCGCAGTCAGCGGTATATCACCCACTACAACGAACGATGCACATTTCGACAAAGACTCGCCCATGGGCAAACTAGAAACATGGGGCAAACAGATGGAGTCGGCACAGCAATCCGGTGACAGCGAGGCCCAACAGGAGGCTATGCAAGAGATGGTTGGTACGTTACTTGGCGGCAATGGGGCGGTCGAGGCTGTGGCCCACGATAAGCTGGGGGAATTCCTGCCCGAAAACCTACTGGGTATGCAACGCAGCGACTTATCTACTGAAAGCAATCAGGCCATAGGGGTGCAAGTTGCCCTGGCGAAGGCCAAATACAGCAACGGCCGCCAGCAACTTCGTGTGGAAATCATGGATATGGGCGGTGCCAAAGGTATGCTTGCACTGGCGGGTTTCGCTGCAATAGGCAGCGAGCGCAAAACCGAACGAGGCTATGAAAAAACCTATTCGGATGCCGGGCGCATGGTCAATGAGGAGTGGGATGAGGTCGACGGACATGGTGAATACAACATCATTATCGGGCAGCGTTTCATCATCAAGGTTAAAGGCAATGCCGACAGCATCACCACACTGCGCGCCCTGGCCAACGCCCTGGACACTGACGGGCTGGATAAGCTCAAGGACGCTGCATCGGGTTGATACACAGACTTTTGTTTATCATCATTCCATGTCCCCCAATGGAGGGGGACACAATCCTCATACAAACAAGTTCACATCGGCCTTAAGCGCTCGTGGCAGAAAGCTTGCTGCACCAACCCACTCTTCAATCTCTGGAATAAATACCTCTTTAGGGTAGTCAAAGAGATCCACGGTCATCTGGCAGGCAACAAGTTTGACATCAGCTTCAATGCACATCTCACGTAGTTGGTCTATGCGTGCAATACCCTTGTTATCCATGGTCTTCATCATCATGCCAGTCGCCATTTTTTCGAAGCCGGGTATTAATGTCATCACAGATGTTGGCATAGGGATATCCTTACCTTTGATCCATGCAGGCCCCTCAGGCAGTTTCATCGGCATGGCCGGATTACCAAGTGGGCTTACCTTGAGGTCCAAATCACGTTTCAATAGATTAAGACCATAGAAAGTAAAGAATATCGATACATCCCACCCCAAAGCGGCAGCTGTAGATGCCAGGATGAAAGGAGGGTAGGCCATATCCAGGGTCCCTTTGGTGGATATGATCGTCATTGAAGGAACGTGAGCCGCTTCACGTTCGGCCATCTTTTCCTCAAATCGATGGTCAAACCAGTTATTCAGATCTGAGCTAGGGATATCGACTATAGGTACTGTACTACTCATGTCATGACTCCTTACTATGATCAAGCCTTTCGGATTTTGAAGAAGAATCCATTGTCAATCTGCTCGCTGGAGAGCATTTCATGCCCGGTTTGGCTGCAAAATGAATCCAGGTCCTTAACTGATCCAGGATCCGTTGCCGTTACTTCCAGAATCTCACCGGAAGCCAATGCAGCAATGGCTTTCTTGGTTCTCAGGATGGGTAGAGGGCAATTCAAACCTCTTGCATCCAGGGTATGTTTGGTTTCACTCATGGCATTACTCCTTTACAAACTAAGCGGCTAATTTCCGCAGAGATGACCGGTCGGTCAATTCGAAGGTGAAAAAAATAGTCCTCAATTTTGATGTCTCTGTTCAATACGAATACTCTTGATCGCTGGACCCAGGACCCTTACCACATCAGGATCATTGCGGGTCTTGGCAAGTAGAATGACGCCTTCAAGATAAGCTAGCATTGCCGTTGCTGTTGCTGCCGTATCGAGGGGCGGCATATCACCAAGCTCCACAGCCTGCTCCAGGGTTTCGTTGAAACGGGCACTGGCCTTTTCAAATACAGCATTCAGTCGTGCCCTGAGTACCTCGTCACGGGTGCTAACTTCGAGCGCAAGGTTCCCGAACAGGCACCCGGGCATACGCCCCTCAACATTCTTGGCTGCTTTCTGCCAGTAGTAGACCGCATCGACCATATAATCGAGACGTTCAATGGGAGGTAGTTCTTGATCGAAGGCTTCTGCAACAAAGCCGTGCGCCCAATCATCTGACATATTGTCGATGACGGCCATGGCCAAATCCTGTTTTGAAGGGAAGAAGTGATAAAAACTCCCTTTCTGGACTTTGGCAAGGGTACAGATCTCCTTGATACCCACATCGGCATAGCTGCGGCCATGAAACAGCTCGCGGGCTGTTGCTAGTATACGATCCTTGGTATCTGGTTCGATGCTCATGGCGTCATTATATTTGACCGGTCGGTCTAGTCAAGCTTTAATGTTTCCACGATTTAGTAGGCTAGCTGAGAATTGTATTGATTTTCGCATCTGGAAGTCCCTATTTCATACCGGAATGACGGGTACAAACCTCTGGTTTGGCAATTACTTAACAGGCTACTCGTAAGATGACATTGTATTGAAAGTTTGAACTTATTCTGCCAGCCATTGTTCGAACGTTGATACTGATTCAAAAACAATATCGACATCACCACCTAAATATGCACCGGTCATGTGGAAAATATTTACTGATTCTTCTCACTTTGCTTTGGGTCATATCGCCATTGCAGGTTGCATTTGCAAGTTTATCAGTTACGTTTGATGAGCGTTCTCAGCAAATAGAGATGGACAACTCATCTGTTATGGCCGATCGGCATGTATCGTGCCAATGTGGACAAGGTGAAGATACAGCATGCTGTGCTGGAGATATCTGTAGTATCACCCATTGTGTCTCTACTCCGGCTATTGCTTCCTCATACCGCATATTGACCACTCAAATGCCGCGTGCTTGTGAACCAATTCTTAACCATCAGATGCCACTTTCTCAATTTATCTCTCCTCCCTTGCGACCGCCTCGAATCTGACTTTCTTTCTATCAATACGCTGAGGTTTCAACGCTCTTTTGAATTTGCGTATGTGAGAAGAGGGTGAGGATACCAACCGTCTAGGGTTTACGGTCGGTATTCGTACCTGCTACCAAGGGTGTATTTGCATGAACAGAATGAAATTAATCCTGATATTGATGCTTGGCCTGACTAACTTGACTGGCTGTGATAATCAAAAGGTTGCTTCTGGTGAAAAGGCCACGTCCGTCACTCAATCTCAATCATCGCCCACTGATCGCTGGTATGATATTAATCAAGTCAATAGAGGGGGGGAGTTGTATCGGGAGACTTGCGCTAGCTGCCATAAACCCGATGCCTCAGGTACACCAAACTGGCAGGAGTTGGACGCTCAAGGCAACTATCCACCACCCCCATTAAATGGTACTGCACACACCTGGCACCATCCGCTCTCTGTTCTAAGGAGGACTGTCAAGATAGGGGGCATTCCTTTGGGAGGCACTATGCCTGGATTTTCAGACAAGCTAAATAATCAACAGATTGATGACATCTTGGCATGGGTGCAGTCTCACTGGACCGATGAGATCTATACTATCTGGCATGAGCGAAATCTGCAGGCTGACAAATCGCCTCAGCTGCTGAAAAAAGGTTGATATCTAATCAATGAGGTTAAAGATGACTAAAATCAGACTATTAAAAATACTGTCTAAATCCACGAACACAAAACTAGTTAGTTGGGTATTGGCTGGTTTCCTGATTGCACCTCAATTAAATGCAGCTGACATTGTTGTTTATAAAAGTCCGACCTGTGGCTGTTGCAGTGCATGGATCAAACATTTACAGAAGAATGGTTTCTCAGTTGAAATGCATGATCGAAATAATATGCAATTAGTAAAAAATTCGCTGGGTATTCCCAACCATATACAATCTTGCCATACGGCATTGGTTGGGGACTATATTGTTGAAGGGCATGTTCCTGCTGATGATATTACCCGTCTTTTAAAAGAGAAACCTGCAGTCAAAGGGGTTGCAGTACCAGGTATGCCGATGGGATCACCTGGTATGGAAGGACCGAGAAAAGATAAATATAATGTTCTGACATTCGAGAAAAATGGAAAGACCCGCATCTATTCCAGTTACTAAAATAATGGGATCTTTCATGTGTAGACATATAACAGGATACATTCCTTTACTTCTTCTCCTCATCCTCAGCAGTTCTGTAAGTGACCATACACCTACGAAGGAGGCAAGAGTCGTTTTTTAGGACTGCAAGATGGTGCTATTGTGACAAGTCCATTCAAAGAATAATTCGCCCTTGAGCGGGACACCATCATCTGCCGGTTAAAATAAAGCATATACCAAGAGACACCTGGCATATCTACTATGGTCAGGGTGAAGCTGAAGCAATATTGGAATGGGTTCCTGGTCGTCATACACTTCAATTACTGTTGGGAGCTGAGACTCATGAACCTCACAACCACCTCTCATATCGGAAAGGATAACTGTCACTGTCCAGTAATCAGATAATAGCCCGTGGTAACGAATAAGGTGCCGGATCAATAATTTGCAGAGTAGGGCCCATCCCGCAGATACGTTCAATCATTTAATACATCCTAACGACATTTTCTTTCGGAAAAATCCACCCTTTGTTCAATCCACTTGAAAAATAACACTCGAATCCCTATCTACAAGGCAACGCTATGAATGATTGCATGAGAATTGCAAAGGAGAGATCCAAATGATTGCTAGATTACACGGTTTTGAGGGTGGCCTGCTCAATGAATTCAGGCGCATGGAACATGAAATGGATAAACTTTTCAGTGCAGGTGTGTGGCCAAATACCATTCATTCCGTGGCGAAGGATTCCTATCCACCTATCAACATCGGCACCACATCAACCCAGGTTGATCTCTACCTGTTTATTGCCGGTGTCAATCCGGAAAGCCTGATTATTTCAATACATGACAGCCAACTGACTGTAGAAGGTGAACGTCTGATAAGTAAAGACACTAAGGTCAAATACATAAGAAATGAGCGTTATGACGGTGCATTTCATAAAGTGGTCAACTTGCCAGAAGATGTGGATGCGGACAAGGTTGAGGCAAGCTATAGCAACGGTGTATTGCATATTGTTGTACAGCGGCGTGAGGCTTCCAAACCGCGTCAGATCACAGTTCAGTAAAAGGTAAGAGGTAAGATTCATGAACAATCGAAACGATATGACTGAAAGAGAAGTGGTAACTCAACAACCTGTTGCTACTTCCCAAACAACTATCAGGCCCAGTGTCGATATATTTGAGGATGAAACCGGGATCACTGTCATGGCAGATATGCCTGGTGTCTCAAAAAAGGGACTTGATGTTCAGGTCGATAAAGAGACGTTGACAATAGACGGAAGAACTGAAATCTCAACACTGGAAGATATGGAAGTTGTCCATGTGGGTGTTAGAGCAACCCGTTACCAGCGGAGTTTTTCGCTTAGCAGTGAACTGGATGCAGATAAAACTGAAGCGACGCTCAAGGATGGTGTATTGTCATTGCGGATCCCCAAGCGGGAGCAGTTCCAGCCTCGTAAGATCGAGATTCGCACTGTGTAAGGCTCTCCTCGGCTATATCGCCCTGGTTTAAAATAAGCTGGGGCGGTATTTTACTGTCATATATGTAGAACACTGTATACTTTTTTCTATGAGGATTAATCATCAGTGAGAATAATATAGATATATTGGCATTATTTATTCATAGTTTATATTTGAATAACGCTTATACAGTGCAATTATTATCTACATGAAAACAATCTAGTGGCTCAGGCATTGATAAACAGAATCCCTGAGCAAAATCAACATCCAGTTTTTTTAGAGACGCTGCAATCTCATCAGTTTCTACAGACTCAGCAACGGTTAGCTGGTTTACAGCTTTTGATATTTCACATATCGATTTCACGGTAGCATAGTCGACTGAGTTACTGGTCATCTCTTTTACCAGGACTCCATCAATCTTTATGATATCCGTGGGTAACTGTTTTAAGTAAGCATAGGACGAGTGACCACTCCCGAAATCGTCCAGTGCAAACTTGCATCCATGTAAGCGTAGATCCTGCATAAACAGCTTTGCATCATCAATATTTGATATGGCTGCTGCCTCTTTTATCTCAAAATATATTTTATCAGCAGGAAAATCACTCATTTTCAGTTTGTTTATAATAAACATTTTGAGCTCATTGTCAGCTAATGATTGGGCCGTCAAATTTATAAATATAGATGTTGTATGATTCAGTTCATGCGGATGATCATTGAACCAATCTATGGTTCTGTTTATTACCCAATGATCTATTTGATTACTCAATCGATAACGCTCTGCGACTGGTAGAAAGTACTCGGGATCGAGAATGGTACCATCAGCTTGTTTCATTCTGATGAGTATTTCCATTCTACTCAATGAAATATCCTGGGAATTCAAAGGAATTATATCTTGTTTATATAAAACAAATGCGCTATGTGTAATAGCGGCTTTAATCTGTTCAACAGATAACATTTTTTTGCTGTTTCTAACGGAGATCTCACTACTTTGGTCATAAGCGTATACTTTGTTTCTTCCTGACTCTTTCGCAATGCTACAGGCGATATCAGCTGTATTCAGGATTTCTGTTATAGTCTGGTTACTTTTCTCAATCTCAGTCACGCCAATGCTTGCACCTATCTGATACTGCTTATTTTCACAGTGATGCTTGATATTACTGATTGCCAACCGGATGTTATCACTGATAATCAATGCCTTTTCTAACGTGCAGCCCATATAAATAATTGCGAATTCATCTCCACCTATTCGTGCAACCACATCACTGGTTCGGATATTTTCGGTAAGAATATTCGCAACACTGATCAGCAGTTTGTCACCTTCTGCATGTCCACAGGCATCATTGACTGTTTTGAAGTAGTCAAGATCTATAAAGCATAGGGCGTCTCTTTCGATATGATTCGAGCCTTTTTCCAATTGTTGCTTCAGGATACGTTCAAACGCCCTTCGATTGTAGAGTCCTGTTAATTGATCATGGGATGCTTGATGAAAAAGTGTTGCTGTAATGCTCTCCAGGTGATAGCTTAAGTCTATGATCTCTTTTGGACCATAGGACGTTTTTTCAAAACTACTGCCAGATACGGCACTCGCAGACGATTCCTTTAGATGTCTCAAGGGGATACTGATTTGTTTGCTTGCCCAATACCAAACAGCAGCGATGAGCAGTGCAAAGAGAGCTCTTGCAATATGACGAATTAATGCAGCGTCTTCTTTTTTGTCAAGTAATATCTGGTTATTGTGTTTCAGCCTCTCGCCCACCTCGGATGTAACATTCTGAATATTACTGGCCAATATGTAACCCAGTTGGTCATGCTGTATCAACAGCTCAGATAACTCCTCTTCAAAAAGCTCTCCCTCTGATAGATCGTTAGCTTGAATCAACAGCTTGTTAATGGATCTCACCTGCTCTGCAGACGCCCCCAATAGATGGGGGTTTTGTAGTAATGATGCATTTTCAGAAAGCTTTGCAAACGCTTTCTGTAAAAGAACACCTTTTTTATAAGTGCCGTCAATAAGGTAAGTATTACCAGAGCCAAGTATTAAATCTACGGATATCAGGAACTGCGCCGTGTTATCACCCGTACGCACAAGATCCTTTTCCCATAGTAAGTCAGCATTGTATTTATTGGAGAGCTCATGAACATTGTCAAACTGTATTGATAGGGCTTCCTCTAAGGCATATCCACCAGCTAGGCAGGTAAGAATCAAGATTGCCAGGTAGACTTTAATGCTCATTACTATCTATGTCATTATTACCATGATCTACCCTGTCACTAAGGATATGGGTAGATTCATTTGATTCCTGTTATTTCAGTTATCTCTTTTTTCCAGGTTATTTCAGTAATAGCAATCGTTTTCAAAGCAGACCTAATGGCTAACAAGGCTATATCGTTAGATTCACTGAACTTAGAAGCTATTGATGAAGCTGTCTTCGTGCCATCATCACTCAACATATCGCGAATCTCTTTAAATGACCTGTCTTTAAGAAGATTATTAAGTTTGTCGGAGAGAACCTGATTGCATTTTGGGCTTCTACAGCGTTGGAAAAACAGACCATTTATTGTCATATCAAAATTGATACCCCATGCAATCTCAATAAGCCCCCATTCCGCCAATTCTGATCTTGCTTGTACAAACCCGGTGGGTTTGTTGTTATCAAGTACCATATAAAGCGTATGTTTTCCTATCTCGCTCCTGTGTAGAGTAAAGGGAAGGAGATCTTTTACACTGTCTCTGTTCTTATTTGTAATGGGTGCAACGATTGAGCGATATTGATTTGTATTATGATATAGTGTTTTGATAGCTGTGACAGGATCTCGCAGCGAGCAATAGGCACCATGTGCCATATTTGCACTTAAAAAAATCAGTAGGGATAACAAGTTAGCAATTATCTTCATATTCCAACTCTCAATATTCTAAATACGCAGTCGTATCTGAAGTGTTAACAATGTTGGTTTTTCCTGTTGCTTGACCAGATCAAGTTGTTTTACAAATTGAGTACTGATTTCGAAGTTCGAAGATTGGAACCACCGGAGTCCGGCAATAAAATCATCACCAGCTTCCCAATCATTATCAGTTTTCAATTGTGAGTTCTTCCATTGAGCGTACAGGTGTAGGTCCTCCACGGCAGATCGCCATGATACTTCCATTAACACATTAACCGTATCCACCTGTTCGGTTTTTCCACCCGAGACTTCCATCAGGAGTTCCCAGTTATGGTAGTAATAAGCAAAATCAAGACCCAAATATTTTCGCTCAGTTATTCCACTACCACCCAGCACATCACCATAAAACCAGGATAGGCCTACTACAAAATTCTCATGTGAGGGTGTACCGAAACGGCCAGAAAAAATAAATGGGTCTCCCTGACTCTTAACTTCATTACCAGACCCACGGGTCAGTGCAACTTCATAGTCAAGGTTGGTCAATATGCCATTAAATGAGATACCCCAGTCGGCCTTAATGCCACGATCTGAGAAGGTATATTGTCGAAGTGTGCCATTCGTATCGAGATTCTGCTCAAGCCCAAAAGGTATTTCGAAATGTCCAAAGCGGATATTGAAATTGCCCTCTGATAGAGCGGTGTAATTGAAGTTGGCGATACGCCATGTTAACTCCGTATCTTCACCATCATCAAAGAAAAAGGGGGGGTTCGGTACATTGTTCAGGGATACGATGTACGGTTGGAAGACCAGAGTACCAATATCGCCTGATTCAGCGGAAAAAACTTTATGAAAGTCCAAGCCGAATACATGACTTGCTGCGGAGTGGTGAGTGTCGATATTTCGGCTGATTTTACTGGAAATATCAAATGCTAGCCGGCTATTTTGGGTTAGATCCCACGAGGTCTCTGCACGTACTGTGACTGCATTGAACAGGATGAATGCAGATGTAATAAGTATCAGTGTCGGTAATAAGCCATAAGCTGCATTCAGACTTCTAGTAACTAGATTGACAGTACCTCGATTTAACACAAGAAAAGACATTAATATTAACCTGTAACTCTATGTAAAACATATATAAGTAACAGATATACTGTTAATCTGCCTTTTCCTTAAAACGATAAAATGGACAATATATCTTACTCTTATGGTTTATCGGCACACACTAGGGTTTCTACAGGTCAGCATGTTTAAATAGGAATGCTCTTCCTTAAAATGACGCCAATGACAAATTCATTTTAAATTCAAATATAAACCCAGTTAGTGAATAAAAATGAGCTATCGAGATAACGGTGATGTAAGTTTATCTGAAGAGATATCACAAACTGTTTGCATGATGAACGGTTGTGTATCTCTGCTCTTATGCGTCAATCTGCTAAATCAAAACATAATCTTTATAACTATTGGGAAGCCTGAATATACGCACCAGCCTGAGTATCAAATCAAACAGATTTTATAGAGCGCTGATAGAGTAGCATCAAAATAGATATCCCAATCAAAGCCCATATTGTCACCCAAAAAATCTCGGGTATATAGGTTAATTCTGAAAGTGCGCTTCCATCTCCGATATCCCTACCATCAATCAGATACAGAGGACTGCGGATAGCATTCATCACCACATAGATACCGGTAAATTCGATAAACGACCGGGTTAGCTGGTGGCTTCCATAGCGGTATGCGACGAAGAATACGATGATAATAACGAGAAGGATACTAAGTGTCACAATATCTCTTACCCATAGGATGCCGACAAATGCAGCTAAGATAGCAAGTAATGCAGCCACTATTTTCACAGAATGTGCCTTAGTATAGGTTACAGAAATATAGACAAGGAAGCCCCAACATGCACTACCGGTGTATCCAGATACGAGTATTAGAAACCGGTTACCACCTATAGTGGTGCATAAGCCCGAGCCATTGTAATTCAGCGCTATTGACTCTATGGAACCTCCAGTCAAGACAGCACTCAGCCCATGAGAAAGTTCATGGAATAGGGTCTCAAACCAGGCAAATGGATAGTGGAGAATTGGAATGGCACTAAGGACCAGTGCTGCTACAACCTGTAAAATAAAACTGAACTTTGATCTTGCCAATTGATGACTCAATCGGTTCTAGTGGTAGTTTTTTTCTTCGAAATTATGCGTTTTTTTCGCGTTGTCTTCACCATTGATTTTTCAAGGGAGCCTATCTGTTCTCCAAGTCGTTTGACCCGTTCCCAAATATCGTGATCCATCTTTAATTTATGCTCCATTGCCTGTACTACAGGAAGCAGTGAAGTATTGATGGCATCGCCCATGGCGCTCAATACCTTATCCATGCCGGGTACCGGTTTGTTGATAACTTCCACATTGAGTTCGAGTGTTCTGATCAATGAAACAAGTGCCTGCAACTCCTCTTGGATAGCATCAGCCCGATTATTTGAAAACGCCTGACTCAGAGATTGATCAATGGTCTTGAGTTCACCTGAAACACTGGCTATCTGGTTGGCGATCTTGGTAACAGCATCTGCACCTTCTCCTCCCATACTTTGGATGCGGGTAAAGTCTGCCTTGATTTTGTTCCAACGTGCAGCCTCCTCTTCAGTCAGAGAGGCAGAGATCTCAGCCAATTTTAGTAGGTTTTCCTCGGCACCACTGGTGAGTGTCTGTGCTTCACCTAAATAGTGGTCACGTATGATTGCATTCAGCTCATCTTCGTTCATGATCGAACTGATCTTTTCTGCCAGTTTATTCATGTTACGATAGCTACCCTGTAACTTGAATGGTGGTTCTGTCCTATACTTGTCATCTTGAGCTGCTGATTCAATATACTGCTGATTGACACGCATTACTGTCTGTTGAACTTTGAATAGCTTCTTTAATACGCCAACAATTTCATTGGTCTCTGCACTACTGTATGCGTGTGTAAAGTCGGTGCCAGGGATATTCTCACCCTTTGCTAGGCGTACAAACCGGTAGACATCCTGCATATCCCGATTTGCCAGAGGTGCCAGTACTGGATTTGATGTGAGTGAATTTTCAATATAACTTAGGGCGAATGCATCATCATGACCGCTCAGGACATCACCCAGGTTATAAATATCTGCGCGATTGGCCAGCATGTCAGGTATTTTGAAGACGTCTCCTGATTCAGTATAGGGATTGCCTGCCATCACAATACAGAACTTCTTTCCTCGAAGATCATAGGTTTTCGGTTTGTCTTTCCAGACACCTTCAATACGTCTTGTCCCATCACTGAGAGAGATAAATTTCTGCAGAAATTCCGGATTGGTATGCTGGATGTCATCAAGATAGAGCATTACATTGTTGGCCATTTCCAAACCCAGATTGAGTTTTTTCAGTTCCTGGCGCGCTGTTGCGTTAGGTGCATGCTGGATATCGAGAGAAAGCACGTCATGCCCCAGAGAGGGACAGTTGATCTTCATGAAAATCAATCCCATACGATTGGCAATGTACTCCATCAATGTTGTTTTGCCATAGCCGGGAGGTGATATCAGTAACAGCAGTCCCATCAGGTCGGTTCTCTTATCTTTACCGACGGTACCCAACTGTTTGGCGAGGTTGTCACCAATGATGGGTAGATAGACATCATTGATCAATCGATTACGTACAAAGGAGGAGAGGGGGCGCCCCTTGAAATCTTCGATCCGCAACTGCTTTCGAGCCTCATCAATAAGTTCAGACCGAAGTACCTTGAAGGACTCATATTCAGGCAGAATGGATGAGTTAAAGTGGTGTAACCGGTCAAGAAACTCAGGAAGCAGCAATAACATGGATTGAGATTCGATACGCGGGTGGTCGCCAAGTAGATCGTCAAGATTTTGTTGGATGACCGCACTGCGTTTTTGCACAGGCAGGCTATTACCCGCCAGAAGTAGGGCAGTGGCTTCGGCTTTGAAGAAATCATGCTGCTCCAGTTGCTGAAATCGGATAAAACCATCGATCCATGTCGAGACCAGATTCCAACGAGATCCACTATCACCCTTCATCTGATCGAGTGCTTGAGAAAAGGTCTCTTGATGTTTGAGTCTCCGCAGTTGCTGTATCAGGCGATCGGCAAGCTCACTGGCATACTCACTGACCTCAAAGCTGAGTTTAGGCTTAGCCAACTCCAGAGTGAGATAGTGGGCACTCAATGCCGCTTCGGTAGGGGAAAAAGGTAGATTGCCGGCAGTGCTAAACTCACTTATCTGTTGAGTGAGTTCCTCGCGTAAACGTTGAAAGGCATCTGAAGCACCAAAGGCCTGTTCCAGCTGATGAACACTTTTTGCTCGTTCGATCCAGGCGCGTGCTTTTAGCAGTTGGGAATCTCTGTGCTTCTCATGCCAGAAGAGCATACCCAGGGCCCGACTTCTTGGGCTGAAGCGTAACAGAGAGGCGGTCTGATACATCTTTAAGATGGCGTTTAGTAAAATTACTCCATCCTGATCGTGGATGCCTTTCTCATACCCCTCTTGATAGCGTGGTGTCATGAACTTCCTGATGGTTTCAGCCAATGCTGTTTGATTGCCTTGCTGTTCCATGAGCGATTTCATAGAGAGACCGGATTCACCCCGCTCAGCGGCATTCAGCAACGTATAGATCAGATATTCAACACGATAGACATGACCATTTTCAGAGGGTAGGCTTTGCTCCCAATAACCCTGCAATGCGATCAGGCGCTGGTCAGTCACAGATTCAAAATAGTCAGTACCACTGAGATGCAATGCCATGGTATTCTCATGAGGGACAATTGTGATGTCTGTCTCCTGAACATTGACACTGAAGCGGTGACGACCAAATTTTATGACCTCGCCGCCATCCTCAAATAACTCCTGTTTGTCCCGTTGTGAACGCACCGATTGTTCTTTGGCATTTTTCAGGCGTGAATCAATGTCATCTGAACGAACCGTATCGCCCAGTTCCCGGATCGTCTTAGAGAGAGTGCGTACCTTATTGACCATTGGGTCAGAGGCGAAGTAGGTATTGATCTCATCCTGTGACTGCATCTTCTGGGTGCGCTTTTCAATACCATCTAGCAGCCGTGTGGCAGCACTGTTCAGATTGTGGATTCGCCGCTGACGTTCATCCAGGAGAGTCTGTTTTCGTGCCTCAAAGGCTTCATAGACCTCTTCTCGCTTTGTGATGATGTCATTGAGAAATTCATCAAAATCACTGAATTTACTTTCAAACTCCTCCAACTGTACTAATAGCTTGGAGAGTTGTTCGTCGCATTTTTCCGGAGTGGTTGCCAGACCGAGTGCATTGATAACTGATTGTGAAAAGAGGGCGAACTGTGCGCCGAATTCCGCTACCGCTTCTCCGGCACCAACCTCCTTCAGATGATTGCGAACACGAGCCCTGGCCTGGTTGAGACGCGCATAGACTGTGGACATGGTCTCGAGTATGGTCGTCCGTATTGTTGTATCGTTGACTTTCAGTGAGTTCAGCATCTCAGTCAGGAGGTCGAGACCGTCACCTATTTCATCAAGTCGCTGTTGGATCGGCTGGATATCGATAACTGTCTCTACCTTTCCAATCGACTTCAGGGTCTCTTCAATCGCTTCCTCATAGCTATTGAAAGCATCATCTCTCTGCAAGTAATTAACGGTTTTGCTGGAGAGGCGTTCCTCTTCATCGAGCAATCTCTCATCAAGGTTATCCAGGGCTGCGTGGTCAATGTAGCGTTGTTCACGCATTGTGAGGAGATGGCCGCGATGTTGCTGAATCGATTTAAGACCAATTACATAATCGTCGGGTTTTCTGTAGTCACGCCGGTTGATTGCTTGTAGTGTTTTCTGTTGTGCACTTGTTGCATCAGCTACTGCATGCAGTGCTTGTTGCTGAATAATCTGGACCTTCTCGAATTCATCAAGAACCAATTCAGCAGTCTCGCGTATCTGGCGAACTATTTGCCCCATGGAACCGGTTTCCTGCTTGTTGATCCAGTGGTATCTATCCAGGATCTCACTACAGCTCTTGATCAGGTCTTCATAGAGGATAGCACTGGGTTTTTGCTCCTGAATGCGCCGTATAACGGAGTAAAATTCAGAAATACCACGCACCAGTTCCGCGTTACCGATTTTACCTAGAAAGGTTTGACTGACAGATTCTCTAGATAGGAGACTGTCACTCGAAAAGGGGGTTCGCCAAACCTGCATGGGATGATTTCGAGTTGGTTCATCTGTATCGGTGCTAAACAGCATGGCCGTTCCATCATTGAAGCGGGCAAAACCATGCCCCACCAGGGGAGGTTGCAGATCCTTACGGATTAAATTATAGACGTATACTGATAGTCGTCCTGAGACAGGTTCATAGAATCGATAGAGCACGTCTTCACCATTCGGAGACCTGACTTCTCGCTCGAACTGCATACCCCGGTTATCCTCATCGAAAACTTTTGTCTCATCACTTTCAAGGTAATAACCACCGGGGAAAATCAAGCCATGATCTTCCGGCAACTGTTGACAAGCTTCACCGATGGCATCGGAACGCATGACTGCCTTCGTCTTGGTGTTAAAAATGAAATAGCGCCAATCTTGCTCGCGATAGGGAAGAACCTTAAGAACGATCAAACTCCCCACTTTGGCGTACTGGACACTGGCATCAGCCAGGGACTGGTTTTTATCATCCACAGGCTCCTCGTAGATGCCCAGTCCGGCCTCGGTATTGTTTTCCACCTTAATGGTAAGCGATCCGTTTATCGTGTCGATGAAAACTTCGTCAAGAATACCGATATGGGGAAATCTACCAGTGATGAAATTTTCACGGTCACACGCAACCCATTCAAAATCATAGCGGGGTGGGGCAGGGATATCCCGTTCACCTCGATTATCGATATAGCGAACAGTTCCATTG
The DNA here is from genome assembly GCA_025656675.1 of Candidatus Thiodiazotropha sp. (ex Codakia rugifera). Taxonomy (GTDB): domain Bacteria; phylum Pseudomonadota; class Gammaproteobacteria; order Chromatiales; family Chromatiaceae; genus Thiodiazotropha. Next base: position 38,668 of record JAHXHN010000007.1, on the reverse strand, counting down.
TTGCCGATCGACCAACGGAAAACTTTTATATCAGATGTCTTCTCCCCGATTTGGAAGGTAGCCAGTAAATACTGATTGGCAACCAGTAGTTTAGAGAGCCGGGTATTCTTGTAATAGGCGTAGAGTTCTTGAAAATCGGCAATAAAGGAGGACTCGTCCAGGAATGAGCCATGCAGAGGACGAGGCTCAATCTCCAATCCATCCTCTGTCTCAATCAATCGATAGAGACCAAAGACATCTCTAACCTGAGTTTCCTTCTTGAGGCCAATGAAGACGTTATAGCCAAAAAGCAGACTGTCATCTACCAGTGCGATATCACGGGCTATGCAGTTATTTTCAGTACGTACACGAACTCGACTGACCACCTCCATTGAGGTATCACCAAACTCCGCCAGCCTGGCCTCATTCAGCGATGTCACCTGCTTGCCCAACATTTTCGCTTGGTCAAGCAGTCGTTTGCGTATGACCTCATAGGCACCACCTTCAGCGACTGCGCGCTCCAGGTTCTGCTTCTCATCCTTTGTGACCATGTCAGACATGCCAACTCCTTAACTTTTGTGCGAGCACCAAAGCTTCCTTATATAGGTCTTATCAACTGGGTTATGATGTTTTTTGACTAGAGACAGATCCCATCAGTTTTTGTAGCATCTCTTTTTGCTCTGGGTTGCCATCTCGCATCATTTTGGCAATAAAGGCGCTAACAGTGAGATTCTGCAGACTGTCGCTATTGCCACCAAGCCCAGCAGCAATATCCTTGATATCCTCAATTAAATCGGCTTCACCACTGAGGTGTTTTCCCAGCAATTTTTGGGCAGTCTCACCACGTACAACCCCATCCATTGATTTACCAACCGCAAGTGCATTGACGAACTTCTCAAAGTAGTCGCCACTACCACCGACAATATCTATGTTGGCATCGCTGAGGGCTGAAGCAAGAATATCAGCCTGTTCTTTGGCGATCTCAGTATTGGCCTCGATCCAGCGCATCGTCTCTGTGTGGTTGAGATCAAGCTTGAGACGGAACTCTTCATGTTGTCGGGAATGGTCACTCATGGCGTCCATAGCGGTGAATTTCTCCTTCAGACCATTGGCCTCAGCAAGAAAACGCAACTCAACATTTTTTGCATCAGCCTCACCCATCTTCTCAACTGCATCCGCATCTGCTTCCTTAATCCTTGCCGCGGCCAGTCCAACTTTTTCATTACCAATGGCCTGAGCCTCAAGTCTCTCACGCAGGATAACTGCTTCGGCCAATCCATCTTTCTCTTTTGCAACTGCGGTGGCTTCCATGACCTCTGCTTTTGCTAACCCAGGGGCTGCTTCCAGTGAACGGGTTGCCTCAGCCTGTTTGATGGCCGCCTCGGCATCGAGTGTGGCTGATTGTTTACGTCCTTCGGCCAGTGTCACCTCTTCCTGTGCCTTCTGAATCGCTTTTTGAGCCTCTGCCTCAGCTGCTTTCACCTCTTTGACAAGACCCTCTTGCGCTTCAGCTTCAGCAGCGATGATGGTAGCTTCCTTCTCACGTTCGGCCTTGGAGACAAGACGCACTTTTTCGATATTCTCCTCTTCTTCCGCAACCCGCTTCTCTACCGATATGCGATCGCTGGTGAGATCCGCGATCTCCTTTTTCTCCTGTTCAACCTCTTTCTCCTTGGCATAATCGGCAAGGGCAACAATGCGCTGACGCTCTACAATTTCAAGATCTTTGGCTTTGGTGACACCTTCTGCCTCTTTAACAGTTACGCTTTGACGTTGATAGGCGGCAACTTCGATTTCCCGCTGTTTATTCTCCTCCTGGATTGCAATCGCTTCTTCCATCTTGATACGTGCCTCTTCAGCTCTGAGATTCTCCTCTGCCTGGATCTTTTGTGTCTCCGCTTCTTCCCGTGCCTGAATCGTGGCAACTTCCCGATGCTGACGAGCTATTGCATCTTTCTCCTGCTTTTCCAGCTGTAATACCGCCTCACGAGTCTCAACATCCTTCTTCTTAATCGCCTTCTCCTCATCCCGCTCGTACTCATTCGTTTTGATATGCTGGGTTGCAGTGAGTTCGGTGATTTTTCGAATGCCTTCTGCATCGAGAATGTTGTCCCGATCCAATGATTCAACAGGTGTCTGCTCAAGATAATCGATGGCTGCGTCTTCAAGCACATAACCATTCAAATCTTTACCGATAACTTCGATGATGTCATCTCTGAAAGCATCCCGCTCTTCGTACAGGGAGATGAAATCCATTCGTTTTCCCACTGTTTTCAAGGCTTCTGAAAATTTAGCTGAGAAAAGCTCTTCGACCGATGATTGATCGGAGGCCCGCTCAACACCCACGGCTTGTGCAACTTTCAATACATCATCCTTGGTCATATTTACCCGTACAAAAAAAGTTACTTTGATATCTGCTCGTATATTATCCTTACAGATCAGCCCATCATGTCCACGGCGATCGATTTCGATCGTCTTCAGAGAGATAGTCATCAACTCCTTGAGGTGAATGACAGGCAGTACCAAGGCACCGGTAAACGTCACTTTTGGATCTTTACTGAGGGTGCTCACGATCATTGCTTTACCCTGCGGAACTTTTTTGTATAGGCCAGCAAACAGGGCAAATACGCCAAGCAGAATAATTGCAGCAGATCCAATGATAAATAGGATTGTTTCCATATCTTTACTTCCTCTATAAATTGAAACTGTGTCGGTTTTCAGCCAACAAGTTTTTGATACTCTTCTTCGCTGATGACATCGAAGACGTCATTGGCTTGATCATAAGCAGCGATTCTTACCGCCATACCCTTCTTAAAAGCTTGATGTTCATCTGCGCGGATGTTGATTTGCAGTGGAGAACCACCCGTCTCCACAATACCGATACCAAATGTTGTATTTACTTTTGAAGACGATACCGTGCAGATATATCCGATAAAATCCTTATTCGAAGGAGCAAAGTGCTTTACAAAGAGTGGTTTCATGGGCTTGATCAGTTTTGCCGTAATGGGAATTGCCACAGCAAGACCACCAACCAATACCAACGTACCAGCAGCATATCGAACCAATGTTGAGCCTAGGGGTATGAGCAGGTAGGCCGAGACAACATATGAAAGAGTGAAACCTATCAGTGCGATGATACTGATGACTAAGGTAAAAGGAACTCCGGTCAAGCCCAGGGTATGCAGGAGACCCACAAAACCGGGGATCTCACCTTCAAAGTTCACATCCGATTCAAACAGACCTTCATCAACATCAGTTGGGATTAGATCGATGTCCAGCATGCCAACAATAGCAAACAGCCAAAATACCAGCATTATTCCGAGAATAACGGTATAGACACTGGTTGGATAACTGCTGATCGTGTCAAAAAAAGCGTCCAAGTTAATCTCCTTTATTCAAGCAGCTAGCCGCTCTATTTTTTCTGTGATGCGTATTTCCTGATCTCGTCGATCATCCGTGTCTTGATTGCAAGACGCTCACTGGGCAATAGTCCATATTTTTCAGCTAATATATGATAATCATCTTCCTTTAACGACATTGTAAGGCGTGGTCTGACAGGCTTTACGGTCACATTCAGACCAACGATATGACGAATCATATCCGAAGGTGCAACACCCTTATGACAAGCTTCCTTTTTTATCGTATCAATAATCTCATTTTCGACATCAAACGCGACCTGGGTTGCACGTATTGCCTTATCGGAATCTGACCATCGTTTCGGTTTGGCTGGGTTCTTTTTGGTCATTAGGGTATAAGCAATCGATCATTGAACCGGCATGACCGGAGACGGTCATGCCAAATGGGTAAAGCAATACTGCTGTTGCAGTGAACGATCAGTTTTCATTGCCTTTGCGCTTGGCCTTTAAACGTTCCAACACCTGCTTTTTACGATCACTCTCATCACCAATACCTGCCGCTTTTAATTTATTCTCCAGCGACTCGCCACTCAATTCATCATTCAGCGATTCTGAAGCAACCATACGGTCACTATCATCCTGTTGGCGATGTTTAATTCTCTCCAGCGACTCTTTGGCAGCAACCATCTTTGAACTGCCACCATCGATGTGCTGATTGATCGATTTGGCTGCTTTATGGACATTATCCGTGGTTTTCACCATGGATATCTCACGTTCATGTTCGCGGATCTTTGCATGAGTCTGCTTGATCATCTCTTTGACCGAATCCACATGGGCAGAAAACTTATCCTTGGCAATCCTTTGTGTTTCGAGTTCAACCTCTAGTTCTGCAATCTTTTCGGCAACCTCGCCGGCTAGTGCCTCGTTATCCTGATCAAGGGCACTCAATGCCTTCGATTCATAACTGGCAACCTCTTTTTCGAGGCGTTCGATTTCGCGGCCAGCCTGCATATTCTTGGCCATGACGCCTGTCAGGTCACTTTCAGCCTTTTTAATTGCCTCCTTTGCATCTTCAATCTCCTGCTCATAGATGCGGATACCTTGTGTATCGAGAACTGCCTCACCCAACTCACGGCTACCACCACGAATAGCAGTAATCAGTTTTTTGAAAAATTCCATTGGTTGACTCCTGTTAAGAATTAGTTCAAGTATTCGCTCATGGCGTCAATGGCGTCGAGCGCATTGTCGCTGAGTACGGTAAGTTCTCTGGCAATACTCTCTGCTGACGATTCGAGAGAGAGGGCACCGAATATTGTATAGCGTGATCCAATCCGGCCAAAAGAGGAGAGGGGCATGGGTATATTCATATCCAGCATGACTTCCAACATTTCTGCTCGCTTATCGGAGATAACCTCCTCGTCATCCCATAAATAACAGATACAGAGCATCTGACTTTCTGATTGAGTCAGATATATCGGCAGTTCCTCCCTATCTTTAAATGCAACCTGGACCACCTCAACTTCGCCTGGTATCGGATTGAATTCATATTCAAGTCCGTTCAGGCTTCCCGTATCAGACATACCGAGTACCCTCTCCAGTTTTTCTAATAGGTTGTTCATTGGTTCCTCCATTCACACGATAAGTAGAAGATAAACTGTCTGACATAATATGTCAATCAAGGGAAAAAGCAAGAAATTTAGTAGGTTAATTACTAGAAGTTGAAATTATAGATTTAACTTGATGAACTTGAATGAGCGTGGTGCCGTGATTACGGAGCTAAATCATTGGGACTGGAAACTGTCTTGTTAATTTAACAATGAAGTGCTTCAAGGCATCTAAGATAGTTTGCAGCAATATTAAGCTGATTGGATGATTAATGTTCAATCATTATGAATAGAATTTGCTACTTGAAACTCAATGCGTACGGCTAGTGATTGGTGGGGCAGGCACCAACCGACGGTCCATTTCTAGCTGTAGGGTGGGGTCTGCTCCAACGTATTGTGCTGAGAGATTGGGTCTCATTTGTGGAGGAGGTCAAACGATATTTGCAGATCTATTGCTCAGACGACATCCTGTTTATTGGTACAGGAATACGAGCACACCTTTTATGGCAGGCTATGTCATTTCAGCTCATCTTTATGGGTAATGGCCCATACTGCTGCTTCGACACGCGACTTCAATCCTAGCTTTTTCAGCAGATGCTTGACATGCACCTTGACTGTGGCTTCAGCGATATCAAGTTTACGGGCGATTACCTTATTGCTCTCACCGCCGCTTATGTGGATTAAGATCTCGCATTCCCGCTCTGTGAGTTCTTCACCCCCCGGTTCTTGATCCTTCTGACTCTCAGCACGCAACGCCAGCGCCAGGCTTTCAGCTATGTTTTGGGACATCACTAGCCGGCCTTCCGCCAATTCATGTAATTTTTGCAGGAGGTCCTCAGGGTCCATGTCCTTCAACAGATAGCCATCAGCGCCTCTTCGTAAGGCAGATACGATATCCTTCTGCTTGTCGGATACGGTGAGGATTGCCACTTTGGGTGAAGGCTTTAGCTGTTTCAGGGCTTGAAGAGTTTCCAACCCGTCCATTCCCGGCATATTCAGATCCAGCAGTACAAGGTCGGGTTGTATCTCTTGAACCATCAGTAGACCTTGTTCACCATTATCCGTTTCCCCGATGATATCGAGGTCCGGGCTGAGATCTACAAGTTGATGCAGTCCTTTTCGTAATAGGGGATGGTCATCAATGATGACGATGCGCTGAACCTCTGCCTGCAGTGAGTCACCCAAGTGTTCAGCAATTTTGGGGGACAATATCGGTTTACCTTCTTCGACCTCGCTAATTCTCAGCAGAAGTTCTTCGGGATCCATGTCTTTCAGCAAGTAGCCGTCAGCACCCCCACGTAAAGCAGCGATGACATCTTCTTGGGTATCCGAGACAGTAAGGATAATTACCTTAGGTTGCGGCTTTAGTTGTTTCAGTGCATCCAGGGTTTCCAGCCCGTTCATTCCGGGCATGTTCAGATCAAGTAATACAAGATCGGGTTGCAAGGCCTTGACTATTGCCAGCCCTTTCTCACCACTGTCTGTTTCTCCTATTATCTCAACCTGGTGACTGAGGTTGGCAAGTTGCTGCAGTCCTTTACGTAATAGGGGATGATCATCGATGATGACAATACGCTGGCCTTTACTTTTAATCATGTCGTCTGTTCTTCCTGTGGGGAGAACTGTTTCTCGGATACTGCAGGCTGAAACCTCAAACTGACCTTTGTACCACCATGATCTTGCCGTTCGATTCGCAGATTGCCATGCAATGAGTTGCTACGTTCGTGCATGATCGCAAGCCCATAGTGGTGGGTACGTTTGGCTTTTTGTGGCAAGCCAATGCCATTGTCTTCCACACTGACCAGTATGCCCTTGTCATCGTCAAAGCCTAGGCTGACCCTGGCCTGTGTAGCTTTAGAGTGGTGAATGACATTGGATAGCGCTTCACGCACGATTTGCAATACATGAATCTCCTCATTGACGGTGAATGGAGAGGTCTTAAGCTGATTGTCCAGTTGAATATCCAAATTACCTCGCGCATTGAATTCCGTTACCGTTTTCGCCAGTGCAGGTCCAAGACCGCTACCATCCATCTGTAAGCGAAATGTGGTGAGCAGTTCACGTAACTGGCGGTAGGCTGATTCCAGCCCTTCCTTGAGTTCGCGAAGGGCGTCTTCTACTGCGCTCTGCTCCGCTCCCGATCGTGTTATTACTGAAAGGCGGGTAACTTGTATCTTGAGATATGTGAGGGACTGTGCCAGAGAATCATGTAGCTCCCGAGCCATCACACTACGTTCCTCGAGGAGTGCCAGACGGCGACGTTGGGTAACGCGGCGAGCAACGTCCACAGAGATACCGATATGTTTGCCGAGTGTTTCCAGAAGTTGGATCTGCCAGGGCTCCAGTGCTTTATCCGGTTTGGTCTCTACAAGCAGAACACCATTATTATTTTTTTTATCGCCAACGGGTACTGACAGAATATTCTGAGCACTGCCATGTTCCATGTTCCCTAGCAACTGCGTTATCCCGTTACCCAGACACAAGCCACAGTTTTCAGTTTCACACATCGGTGGTATCGGACCATTACAAGCTATCCGGTAGGCACGTTTTTTCCTCTCATCCATCTGACATAGAGTGATGCCATCGATCTCTACCACCTGTCCGATATCATCCAGCAACTTACTATAGGTCTGATCAGAAACCGGGGCCTCTGTCAGATACTGGGTTGCGGTGTAGAGCAGTTCCAGTGATTGATTGCGTTGCGTAAGTTTTCTGGTTTTCTCGGCAACCCGTTCCTCAAGTGCCCCATACATCTTGGACAGGTCAGTGGCCATGGTATTGAAAGTCCTACCCAATCGACCAAGCTCATCAAGCCCTGTGTGACTTACCCGGGCTGTAAAATTACCGCTGCCTGCCTGCTCTGCGGCATTGAGCAATTCGTGCAAGGGACCCAACACATCGATTTGCAGCAAATAGAGGGTGGCAATAGCTACTGCCAGGGTCAGAAACAGGCTGATTCCCTGGAACAGACCCAACATGTGTATACGTGACTCGGCATCTTCCTCCAGCAGCCGTACCAGGTTGTCAATATCAGCTACAAATCCACCTACTATGTCGCGGAAGGCGAGACGGGTTTCATCAAATGATGAATCCACCAATGAATCATTTTTCTGTTCCATGTAAGCGTGAAGTAAGGGAAGAATCGTTCCCTGCCAACGGCCCATAATCAGCTGGTAGACCTCTTGTATGGACTTACGGCTGGTTGTGTTTATGACATCGGTCAAACGCGGATGGGTCAGGCGTTGCTCAAACTCCGCTGTCAGAAGATCCATGTCTCCGAACGGGCCGGGCCCTCCGTTGTGTTCTGACTCCAGTGCAGCTGCAATGTGGTAGGACTGCATACGCAAACTGCCTGCTTGGTTCACTGCAGCAGCCTCACCATGAGAGGAGCGGGCCACGAATACCGCACTGGCCATTCCGCCCACTGCTAAAACAGTGACCAATCCCATCGCCAGACCGGCACGAAGCAGGAGTGAGTGGTTCAGGTATCCAAACATGGAGCAGACCTCCGAATTGTCAATGAAATGCCTGAGTAGCATGTTGACCGTTTGCAGGCTGGTCAAACGGCTGCATTGTCAATTCCAGCAAGAAATTTGTGGGATTAATCCTTCTGCGTTGACAACATCGCGGCACGATTGCGAATACTTGCCACGTTATTAGGAATAATCTTTTTTTTCAATGCATTGCAAGTGGTACAGCAAATACTCCTAAAGGATTAGACAAGGGGTTGGTGCAAAAGCTGGATTGATTTCAGTCAATTGTAGGTCCCTTCTGGCCAAATTAAATTAGGTTCGAATTCCTTGCCAGAGGTTCTCGATATGGCCACGCAAAGAACCAAACAATTATCGGTTCTCACCATGAACACGGTTGCTTTCGCAGTCAACTTTGCGGTCTGGACCATGTTTTCGGTTATCGGCATCAAGATCAAACAGGAGTTGTCTCTCAGCGAGACCGAGTTCGGCCTACTGGTGGCCACTCCGATCCTGACCGGTTCCCTGGTACGTTTACCCTTGGGACTGATGACCGACCGCTACGGTGGGCGTATCGTCTATTTCATCCAGATGCTTCTGGTGGCCATCCCTACCTATGGACTCTCATTTGCCACCGAGTACTGGCAATACCTGGCCATTGGCCTGTTTGTAGGTCTTGCCGGAGGTTCCTTTGCGATCGGCATCGCCTATACCTCCGCCTGGTTTCCCAAGGAACGCCAGGGTACAGCCATGGGTATCTTCGGTGCTGGCAATGCTGGCGCGGCGGTAACCAATCTGGTGGCACCCCTCATCCTGGTGGCATACGGTTGGCGGGCAGTACCGGAAATCTATTCCATCGCCATGTTGGTTATGGCTGTCCTGTTCTGGTTCACGACTTATCCTGACCCGCTCCATGAAGAGCGTAAAAAATCCAAGACCCCTTTTTCACTCGCATCGCAGTTGGCGCCCCTCACAGAAGCACGGGTCTGGCGCTTTGGACTGGCCTACTATTTTGTCTTTGGCGGCTTTGTCGCCCTGGCACTATGGCTACCCAAGTACTACGTGGGTGAGTACGGGCTCGGTCTGAAAGAGGCCGCCTTGATTACCATGTTCTTTACACTACCCTCCGGGTTGATTCGTGCCCTGGGTGGCTGGATGTCGGATAAGTGGGGTGGGAGTACAGTGACCTGGTGGGTATTCTGGGTGAGCATCATCTGCCTGTTCCTGGTTTCCTATCCTCCTACGACGTTGACTATCCATGGTATTGAGGGCGATGTCTCAGTGAGCCTCGGTGTCGGTATTGTGATGTTCACTGTGTTGATCTTCATTGTGGGTATCGCTCAGGGTATCGGCAAGGCCAGCGTCTATCGCGAACTGGCCGACTACTATCCCACCAATATGGGCTCAGTGGGTGGTTTAGTGGGGGTCATCGGTGGCCTTGGTGGATTTTCCCTGCCCATTATGTTTGGTATCGCTGCTGATATGGTGGGTGTTCGCAGCAGTTGCTTCATGTTGATGTATATGGTCCTGGCAGGTGTCATGATCTGGACATGGGCGGCGGCCAAGGGTGAGCGTGAGGCCATTCTTCAGGAAAATGAAGATCTGCGTGATGAAATGGTTCGCGACGGCCTGGTGGATGCCAAGCAGAGAAGGAAGGTCTGGCTCACGGATTGGCGCCCGGAGGATGAGGGCTTCTGGAACACCACGGGTCGTGCCATCGCCAACCGCAATTTGTGGATCTCCATGCCGGCGCTGCTGCTGTCGTTTTCAGTCTGGGTGGTCTGGAGCGTGGTGGTGGTTGAGTTGCCCAAGGTCGGCTTCCAGTTTACTACCAGTGAACTTTTCTGGCTGGCGGCATTGCCTGGCTTGTCAGGGGCTATCCTGCGGTTGCTCTATTCTTTCGTGGTACCCATCTTTGGTGGACGCAACTGGGCTGTTTTCAGTACGGCTTCACTGCTCCTCCCCTCCCTATGGATGAGTGTTGCTGTTCAGAATCCCGACACCAACTATGCCATCTTCGTAGTGATTGCACTGCTATGCGGCTTCGGTGGTGGCAATTTCTCCTCAAGCATGGCCAACATCAGCTTCTTCTTTCCCAAGAAGATGCAGGGGACGGCTCTCGGCTTTAACGCCGGTGTCGGTAACCTGGGAGTGGCTGTGGCCCAGGCTGTGGTGCCAGTGGTGATCTACGGTGGTGCACTTTTCTTCATGGGCGGCGAGGCTCAGACCATGATGGAAGGGGGTACCGAAAAATTGGTCTGGCTGCAGAATGCAGGCTTTATCTGGGTGCCGTTCATACTGCTCTCTACGCTCGCCGTTTGGTTTGGTATGAACAACATTCGGCATACCAAGGCTACTTTTGCAGAAGAGGCCGCTGTTTTTCACCGAAAGCATGCCTGGTTGGGAAGCTGGCTTTACACAGGCACCTTTGGCTCTTTTATTGGCTTTGCTGTCGGCTTTCCGATGTTGTTGGCCACACAATTTCCAGATTCAGGCATGGTCAGGTATGCCTTCGTTGGACCACTGGTAGGGGCTCTGATCCGGCCGCTGGGTGGTTGGCTGTCCGATCGTATGGGCGGTGCCAGTCTTACCTTCTGGAATTTTGCGGTGATGACTGTTGCCATGTTCGGCGTACTGTTCTTCGTACCAGGCGATGCCTACAGCGGTAATGCGACAGGCTTTTATCTTTTGTTTCTGCTTCTGTTCCTTACCACCGGAATTGGCAATGGCTCTGTCTTCCGGATGATTCCCATCGTTTTCCACACGCTTCATCAACGCTGGTCGGCAGATAAGGGTGAAGCGGGACGAGCACTCGCTAAGCATCAGGCCGAAACCGAGACTGCCGTAGCCTTGGGCTTCAGTGCCTCCATCGCAGCATTTGGGGGATTTGGTATTCCAGTTGCCTTAGCCATTTCCAACGCACTTTTCGGAAATCCCTATTTCGCCATGATCTGCTTCGGCGTGTTTCACATGAGCTGTTTGGTCGCCACCTGGTGGTGGTATTACCGCAAGGACGCTGAGGTGTCGTGTTAGTCATGGGAAGGTCCCGGCTAGCCGGGTAGTTAGAAAATCTGTTCAATCAACGAGGATACTCGAATGTCAGATATCAGAGAATGGAACCCAGAAGATTCGAAATTTTGGGAGTCAACGGGTAAAAAAGTAGCAAACCGGAATCTCTGGATTTCGATCCCGAGTCTGCTCTGTGGTTTTGCGGTGTGGCTCTACTGGGGCATCATCACCGTGCAGATGCTCAACTTGGGCTTTCCATTTGAGAAAGCCGAATTGTTCACCCTGGCAGCCATCGCCGGTCTGACCGGTGCAACACTGCGCATCCCCAGCAGTTTCTTCATCCGTATCGCCGGTGGACGCAATACCATCTTTTTCACCACTGCCTTGCTGATGATCCCGGCCATAGGTGCCGGCATCGCTTTGCAGGACAAGAACACGCCACTGTGGGTATTCCAGATACTTGCCTTCCTGTCCGGCTTCGGCGGTGGCAATTTCGCCTCCTCAATGTCAAATATCAGCTTCTTCTTTCCAAAGAAAATGCAGGGTCTTGCACTGGGATTGAATGCGGGTCTGGGCAATGCAGGTGTTACCACCATGCAGATCGTGATACCGCTGGTGATGACTTTCGGTATCTTCGGTGGAGATTCGATGATTCTGGAAAATACCTCTGGCACCCTGATCGGCAAGATTCCGACAGGCTCAGAGACCTGGATTCACAACGCCGGTTATGTCTGGCTGATACTGCTGATACCACTGGCCTTTGCCGGTTGGTTCGGTATGAATAATCTGCGAACCGATCACGTTTCACCCCACATCGGCTCGACCTTCGGTGCCTTCTCGAAAATCAGCGGCATGCTGCTGATTGGTTTCATCACTGCGGCAATCGGACTCTATATCATTTTACCGGCACCAACCGGAATGGGAGCCCCCGGCTGGGCCAAATGGCCGGTCATTGCAGGCATTCTGTTCGGTACAGTCATGCTGCTGAAAATGATTCCTGGTGACATCAAACCGAACCTGCAGCGCCAGTTCAAGATCTTCGGCAATAAGCACACCTGGGTCATGAGCGTTATCTACACCATGACTTTCGGCAGCTTTATAGGCTACTCCGCAGGATTCGCACTGGCCATCAAGGTGGTCTTCGGGTTTCAGCATCTGATGGTAGATGGGGTAATGACCCACACGACAGCCAACCCAAATGGGCCATCAGCCTTGATGTATGCCTGGATGGGGCCGTTCATTGGTGCGCTGATTCGTCCGGTGGGTGGCTGGATTGCCGACAAAGTGGGTGGCGCCAAGGTAACGCAAATCGTTTCCATCGTGATGATCGGTAGTGCCCTGGGCGTGGCTTATTTCCTGAAGCAGGCCTATGTGTCAGCAACGCCTGAGGAATTTTTCCTGCCCTTCTTTGTACTGTTTCTCATACTGTTCGCCGCGACAGGCATTGGCAACGGATCCACCTTCCGCACCATAGCCATGGTCTTCGACAAAGAGCAGGCTGGGCCTGCGCTGGGTTGGACTTCTGCAGTGGCCGCCTATGGTGCTTTTATCATTCCTAAGGTGTTCGGTGAGCAAATCAAGATGGCAACCCCTGAATATGCACTCTACGGTTTTGCCATCTTCTATTTTGTCTGCCTGCTGTTGAATTGGTGGTACTACCTCGGACCCAAGGCTGAGTACAAGAATCCTTAGTGTGAATTGATAGAAAACAGTTTTCGGATGAATCTGCAGAAATGAACAAGGCGATTTCACCCCCCCCAGGAGGCCTTGGCGGATTCATCCGATCCTAACAAACGTGGGGCTTGTTGTTATTGATACAGCTTGTCCCCAGGGAGAAAAAACAGATGAGCCATTTGTTAGACAGACTCAGGTACTTCAAGAAGATCCAAGGGACCTTCTCCAAAGGTCATGGCATCGTGACCGGTGAAGACCGGCAGTGGGAAGACACCTACCGCAATCGCTGGCGTCATGACAAGGTGGTCCGTTCCACCCATGGAGTGAACTGCACCGGCGGCTGTTCCTGGAAGATCTATGTCAAGAACGGTCTGGTTGCTTACGAGATGCAGCAGACCGACTATCCGCGTACCCGTCCAGACATGCCCAACCATGAACCACGGGGCTGTCAACGTGGGGCCTCATTCTCCTGGTACCTCTATAGTCCAACCCGGATTAAATATCCGCTGATTCGCGGCCGTCTGCTCGATCTCTACCGCACCGAACGAAAAAGTGGTAAAGACCCGGTTGAAGCCTGGGAGGCAATCCAAAGTGATCCCAACAAGCGCAAGAAATACACAGCGGTGCGCGGTCTGGGAGGTTTCGTGCGCAGCACCTGGGATGAGGTGACTGAAATCACTGCAGCAGCCAATGTCTATACGGCGAAAAAATGGGGGCCTGACCGGATCTATGGCTTCTCACCGATTCCAGCCATGTCCATGATCAGTTACGCTGCCGGTTCCCGGTACCTCTCTCTGATCGGTGGCGCATGCGGTTCCTTTTACGATTGGTACTGTGATTTGCCACCGGCTTCACCACAGGTGTGGGGTGAGCAGACCGACGTGCCGGAGGCAGCCGACTGGTACAACTCCAAATACCTCATCATCTGTGGTGCCAACCTGCCTATGACCCGCACCCCAGATGCCCACTTTGCTATCGAGTCCCGCTATAACGGAACCAAGGTAGTCTCCATGGCCCCGGACTACGCTGAGTATGTGAAGTTTGCCGACCTCTGGATGCCGGTCAAACAGGGCACCGATTCCGCTGCTTTTCTGGCCATGGGTCATGTGGCACTGAAGGAGTTCCATGTCGACAAACAGGACCCATATTTCACTGAATATGCACGTAAGTACACTGATCTGCCAATGCAGGTGATGCTGCGAAAGGATGGGGATCGTTATATATCGGATCGTTTTCTGCGCGCCTCGGACTTTTCCAACAATATGGGCGAGTCGAATAATCCCGAGTGGAAAACAGTGGTCTACGACACCAAGAGTGAGGCCTTTGTAGTGCCCAATGGTTCAGTGGGATTCCGTTGGGGCGAGGAGGGTAAGTGGAACCTGCTGGAGAAGAATGCTGTAGACCAGTCTGTAATCGAGGCAGAACTCTCCTGTATCGACGGTAGTGATGATGTGGTATCGGTTGCCTTCCCCCACTTCACCCCGGGTGAGGGTGACGTTCTTATGCGTAACATACCGGTGCGTAAACTCAAGCTGGCTTCTGGTGAAACAGTCATGGTCACCTCCGTGTTCGATCTGCAGGTGGCTCAGTACGGTATTGATCGGGGGCTGGGTGATGACCTGGCCACATCCTACGACGATGAGTCAGTGCCCTATACCCCGGCTTGGGCAGAAAAAGTTACCGGTGTTAAACGTGCCGACCTGGAGCGCACCGGCCGCGAGTTCGCTGATAATGCATCAAAGACTCACGGCAAGTCGATGGTCATCCTTGGTGCCGCAATTAACCATTGGTACCACAACGACATGAACTACCGTGGCATCATGAACCTGCTGCACATGTGCGGTTGTGTTGGGCAATCCGGTGGTGGTTGGGCTCACTATGTGGGGCAGGAGAAGCTGCGACCCCAGGCTGGTTGGGCGCCTATTGCCTTCGGTCTGGATTGGCACCGTCCACCCCGTCATATGGCCTCTACCACCTACTGGTATTTTCATACCGATCAGTGGCGTTATGAAACAGTCAATGCCGATGAGCTTATGGCGTCCACTGCCAAGGGTCGCTACAAGGGCTACAGCTTAGCTGACTATAACGTCGTCTCCCAGCGTCTGGGTTGGGGGCCATCCGCGCCGCACTTCAATAAGAATCCAATGGATATCGTGGATGAAGCCGAAAAGGCCGGTGCTACCGATGAGTCAGGTGTGGCCAAATATATGGTTGATCAAATCAAGAGCGGTGATCTTACATTTGCCAGTGAAGACATCGATGCACCGGAGAACCATCCACGTAACCTGTTTGTCTGGCGCGCCAACTTGCTGGGCTGCTCAGCCAAGGGTCACGAGTATTTCCTCAAGCACCTGATGGGTGCGCAAAACGGTGTCATGCAGGAGGCTAACATCGGAGCTGACTCCAAAGAGATCGTCTTCCGAAAAGAGGCTCCGGTTGGCAAGCTTGATCTGATGGTGGATATCAACTTTCGTCTCAATTCCACCGGCGCCTACTCCGACATCATCCTGCCAACGGCGACCTGGTATGAGAAGAGTGACCTGAATACCACCGACATGCATCCCTTTGTACATCCACTGGATGCTGCAGTAGATCCGGCCTGGGAGTCCAGGTCCGACTGGCAGATCTTCAAGACCATTGCCAAGAAATTCTCCGAACTGGCAGAAACCCATCTGGGTACCCGTAAGGACGTGGTGGCGCTTCCCATGCAACACGATAGCCCCATGGCGCTGGCTCAGCCTCTGGGTGAAGTCAAGGACTGGAAGCGAGGTGAGTGCGAACCCGTACCGGGTAAGACATTGCCCCTGCTGAAGGTGGTGGAGCGTGATTACACCAACACCTACAAGAAATACACCTCTCTTGGGCCGTTAATGACCAAGATCGGAAATGGAGTGAAGGGTCTGGATTGGAACACCGAGGTGGAATACGAGCAACTTAAGGAACTCAATGGTGTGATCAAGGAAGAGGGCGTCAGCCAGGGTTTGCCATCTCTGGAAGAGGATATTTATGTCTGTGATTCGGTACTGCAGATGGCACCGGAGACCAATGGCGAGGTTGCTCACAAGTCCTGGAAAGCCCTGGGTAGAAAAACCGGCATCGATCACAATCACCTGTGCGATTCACGCAAGGACGAGAAGATACGATATCGGGACATTCAGGCCCAACCACGCAAGATCATCACCGCACCGACCTGGTCTGGAATTGAATCGGAAGAGGTGAGTTACAACGCCTGCTGGACCAATGTCCATGAGCATATCCCACTACGCACCCTGACCGGGCGTGCCCAGTTCTACCTGGATCATGAGTGGATGCTCGATTTCGGTGAGGGCTTGTGCGCATTCCGTCCTCCTGTCGATCTTAAGACACACGAAAATGTACCGGACAAAGTAAAGAGCAAACCACACCTGACTCTCAACTGGATCACGCCTCACTCCAAGTGGGGTATCCACTCCACCTATCAGGACAACCTGCGCATGCTGACACTGTTCCGTGGCGGTCCTTATATGTGGGTGGCGGAGGTTGATGCCAAATCCATAGGTCTTAAGGATAACGACTGGGTAGAGGCGATCAATGGCAACGGCGCCACTGTGGCCAGGGTGGTGGTCAGTCAGCGCATACCCAGTGGTGCGGCCTTCATGTATCACGCCCAGGAGAAACACGTGAACGTACCGGGTTCCAATACCACCGGTAAACGTGGCGGTATTCTCAATAGCGTGACACGTATCGTGCCTAAACCTACCCATATGATTGGTGGCTATGCCCAACTCTCTTACGCTTTCAACTACTACGGCACTGTCGGTTCACAGCGTGATGAGTACGTCGTGATTCATAAAATCAAGGATGGCGATGTGGATTGGCTTGAACGTCCGCTGACGGCTAAACGTGAATCCCAACTCAATCCTCCAGGAATCAACAACTGAGTTTTTGATCGTAACGGCACAGGGAATAGGGGGGGCTGATGATAGCCCTCACTCCCATGCCACCGGCAGCGAAAGAATTTTGAGGAACAAATTATGAAAATACGTGCACAAATCTCCATGGTCCTGAATCTGGACAAGTGCATTGGTTGCCACACCTGTTCAGTGACTTGTAAAAATATCTGGACCAATCGCAAGGGGGTGGAATATGCCTGGTTCAACAACGTGGAGAGTAAACCGGGTATCGGTTTTCCCAAGGAGTGGGAGAATCAGAACAAGTGGAACGGTGGCTGGGAGAAGAAGAATGGTGAGTTGGAACTGAAGGCGGGTGGCCGTATCAGTAAATTATTGAATCTTTTTGCCAACCCGGATATGCCTGAGATTGACGATTACTACGAACCGTTCGATTTCGATTATCCAAAACTGCAGAACAAGGAACTCTCCGAGGCAGCCCCCACTGCGCGTCCAATCTCCATGATCACCGGCGAACAGATGGAAAAAATCCATTGGGGTCCGAATTGGGAAGATGATCTGGCGGGTGAATTCGACGAGCGTGCGAAGGATAAGAACTTCGAGGGCATCCAGAAACAGATGTACAAGGACTTTGAAAAGACCTTCCATATGTATCTGCCCCGTTTATGTAATCACTGCCTGAATCCAGCCTGCGTAGCAAGCTGTCCATCCGGCGCCATCTATAAACGCGATGAGGACGGTGCAGTCTTGATCGATCAGGACCGCTGTCGTGGTTGGCGCATGTGTGTCAGCGCCTGTCCCTACAAAAAGATCTACTACAACTGGGAATCAGGCAAGTCGGAGAAGTGCATTCTCTGCTACCCGCGTATCGAATCGGGGATACCTACAGCCTGTGCCGAATCCTGTGTCGGACGTATCCGCTATATCGGTGTCGTACTCTACGATGCAGACAAGATCAGTGATGCCGCCGGAACCGATGACAATAAGAATCTCTATCAGTCCCAGCTAGATATCTTCCTCGACCCCCATGATCCCAAGGTGATCAAACAGGCACTGGAAGATGGCGTTCCGCAGACCTGGCTCGATGCAGCTCAAAACTCACCGGTCTACAAAATGGCAATGGAGTGGAAGATCGCTTTTCCCATCCATCCGGAATTCCGCACCCTGCCCATGATGTGGTATGTCCCCCCGCTATCACCTGTGCAGAGCCAGATTGACCAGGGCAATCTACCCACTGAGGCGGATGGCGTGATGCCCAAAGCCGAGACACTGCGCTTTCCTGCACGCTACCTGGCCAATCTTCTAACCGCAGGTGATGAGGGTCCGATCATCAATGCACTTAACCGGATGATGGCGATGCGCAGTAACCAGCGTTCCAAGGAGGTTGATGGCAAGCCGAATACAGCGGTCTTGGAGTCAGTCGGACTCAACGAGTCTCAGGCCGAGGCCATGTACCAGTTGCTGGGTATTGCCAACTACGAGGATCGTTTCGTCATACCGACCTCTCACGAAGAGATGGCTCAAGAGGATCCATATGCTTTTCAGGGTCAGAATGGCTTTGCTCCCGGTAACATCAGTTCCCAGGGCAGCGGTCCGGGTGTCAGCCTGTTTCCGACACCACGCAAGCGCACATATACCCCACAGGGCATCATGCCACGTAAAAAAGATTAGGCAGGAGAAAATTCATGCATATCTACACTATTTTGGCGCGGCTGCTCGATTATCCAGATGAAGTGTTACTGGAGAATATGCCGGAGATCATCAGCCTGTTAAAAGGAGATCCGGGTATCAGTGAGCAGGAGCGAGATACTTTGATGCAGCTAATAACCTGGATGCAATCACATGATCTGACCGGACTGCAGGGGATTTATGTACAAACCTTCGATATGACGCCAGAGCACGATCTGCATCTGACTCACCACCTGTTCGGTGACGATCGAGGACGTGGGCCGGCCCTGATTGACCTGTCAGAGTATTACAAGGGCATGGGGTTGGAGTTGGAGAAAGGTGAAATCCCCGACTATCTGCCGCTGATACTTGAGTTTGTATCGACCCTGGACGATATGCAGGCGCGGGTTTTTCTGGGAGACGCCGTCAAAGTACTGAAAGTGCTGGCGGAGAACCTGGAGAAGAAGGAGAGTCCCTATGCACAGCTGATTCGTATCGTTGAAAATCGTGGCACTTTAGCCCAGGCCGCCTGAGGAGAGAATCGAAATGATGACACTTCATGACTTTATTTTCGGAGCCTACCCCTATCTGGCAGGGACCATTTTTCTTCTGGGAAGCTGGATTCGCTTTGATCGTGAGCAGTACACATGGAAGACCGACTCCAGCCAACTGCTCAGCAATAAAAATATGCGCCTGGCCAGTAACCTGTTCCACATAGGTATACTGGGTATCTTCTTTGGTCATCTGGCCGGTATGCTGTTGCCACACAGCTGGTTTCTCGCTATGGGCATCTCAGATGTTGCACATCAGTACCTCGCCATCTATGCTGGCGGCATCTTTGGCATTGTGTGCCTTGTTGGTGCCGCCATGTTGTTTTATCGCCGCGTCAGCAACCCGCGTATTAAAGCCACCAGTCGTACACGTGATACCTTTGTAATCGGCTGGTTGTTGGTAACCGTCACGCTGGGTCTGAGCACGATTCTCGTCTCATCAGGTCATGCTTCCCATGGTGATGTCTCGCAGATGATAGTGCTCACTGAATGGGTTAAAAGTGTGGCCACCCTGAGTGCAGAGCCGAGTCTGGTTCAGGGAGTCTCAACGATTTTCAAGATCCATATATTCTTCGGGATGACCGTGTTTCTGATTTTTCCGTTTACCCGTCTGGTTCATGTTTGGAGCGTACCGTTTAGTTACCTCGGTCGTGCCTATCAGATTGTTCGTGTCAAACGGATACCTATGAACTAAGCACAAACAATTGATGAAACCGTGGGGGACGTGAGTCCCCCACGACCCTGTCGAGAGGCTGTCTCTATGAGTACAAATCCATACGCAATCCGTGTTGAATATTTAGATGTCAATGGTGTCAAGGTAGCTACTGACCAGGAAGGTTATATTCAGAAAATGGATGAGTGGTCTGAGGCCTTCGCCGTGGCCCTGGCTGAAAAGGAGGGTTTGGTATTGACTAAGGATCACTGGGAGGTGATCTACTACATCAAGGCTTACTATGAAGAACACCGTGTGCAAGCCCAGGTTCGTGACATGATTAAGCACTTTAAAAATACCTGGGGACCTGAACGTGGCAATAACCGCTATTTACATGACATTTTTCCCAAGGGAGGTCCCCAGAAACAGGGTAACCGATTGGCAGGGATACGTCGTACCAAAGGAGAACATTAATTAAATATTAAAGGATCAAAAGACCGGGAATAATTTAAGGCAATATGAGATAACCCGATTCTCGATCACAAAATAATTGATGGGAATACCAGCCATCGCCGATCACACATTATTAAGCCTTCCCTGGCCTTGTAATTCCCTCTGATTAAGTTGAGATGCCGGAACCAGCGTATACACCATCCATTTCTCTCTGCACTTCCTCTTCAAAACTGAAATGGCGTTCTTCCGCTTCAAGCTGTAGGGCCTCGTTACTCTTACGACCAGTGTGAAAAAGCAGACGCTCAATGACTGAGTTGATGTCATTGTAGGGGGGAACCTGCAGTTGCAGAAGACGATCATATACGGCTTGATCCAGACTGACCTGTACCTGATTACTCATGCTTGGCCTCCAGGGAATAGGGGATACCTCACCCAAATAGTAGACTATATTACTTGGTTTTTTATTTGACTTGGCAATATGCGATCTCGGCCGAACTGTCATATAAAAAACAGATGATCCCAATCCGTCCGACTCTAGCTGACAGAATCAAAATATTCGTTTGAAAAGTAACAGGGTAATAAGCTGAGTTTTGTTATTATAATTAGGGTACTGGCTGAATTTATTGACAATCTTCTTTATGTACAGGCGTGTAGTTCAACCCTGACAGAACGCATTGTCCCTCTTTACTGAGCACCCAATTAATATACGCTTTAATCTTACCGTTAGGCTCTCCATCTGTGTACATGTACAGGGGTCTGATCAAAGGGTAGGCGGTCTCTCCCGAAGCACGCTCTGCTGCATCCTGCAAACAACTCTCAGTCTCTTGCTGTAAGAGACATACAGCTTTGACTTCCGGTGTCTGGTAAGCATAACTACTGTACCCAATTGCGCAGGGTGTATTTCCAACAAGTTCCACCAAATCCTTGGATGACTGAGTGCTCAATATTTCAGGCTTGTATTTATTCCGGTATTTTTCTCCTATGATTTTCTTACGAAAATAGGCATAGGTACCGGAACTGCTTTGTCTGCTGACAAGAATGACCTTCTGATCTTTACAACCGGGTACTTCGATTCCAAGGTCTGTCCATATTGAAGTGGCGCCACCCCGACCAAATAGGCCACCTAACTGAGCAAATGAAAGTGCCTTTAACGGATTGTCCCTGTGCAGATAGATGGCAACTGCATCATAGCCCACAATATGTTCCATGGGATCTCTTTGCGCTTTCTTTGCCAACATAAGCTCTTTGGCTGTGAGTGGTCGACTGGCATTGGCGATATCGACCAAACCATTGATCAATGCCGCAATTCCGGTTCCACTACCGCCTCCGGATACGGCAATACCCACTTCAGGGTCGATTTTCTGGTAGGCTTCTGACCAAGCCGATACAGCGATCGCCATGCTGTCCGATCCGCGGTTTTGAATTGGGATGCGTTGTGCCTGCACAAGCAATGATGTTGAGAGTAGACAGACAAATAAAGTACCTATACTTATCAGATTAATTCGCATCCTATCCATATCGCCCCTCAATATAATCGGCAGTTTCTTTTTGTTCTGGTGTGACGAATAGATCTTCCGTAGCCTGATGTTCGACCACTTTACCCATCAACATAAAAATACACTCTTCACTGGCCCGTCTGGCTTGTGCCATATTATGTGTGACAATAAGGATTGTGTATTCACCACGCAGTTCCCAGATCAGCTCTTCTACGGCTGCCGTACCTTTAGGATCGAGTGCTGAGCAGGGCTCATCCATTAACAATACGCTGGGTTTGACCGGTAGGAGTCGGGCAATACAGAGTTTTTGCTGTTCTTCCAGGGAGAGTTCCGTTCCCTTTTGATTGAGGCGATCTTTCACCTTGTCCCATAGAAGCACTTGCTTTAGTGCCGATTCAACAATTTCATTCTGATCGCTTTTCGATGACTTAAGGTCTTTATTATGTATCCTGTGTCCAAACAGAATATTATCCCGTATCGAGATGGGTAGTGGATTGGGCCTTTGGAAAACCATCCCGATCTGCTTGCGTACCTGTACCAGTTCAACATCAGGGTCATAGATGTTTTTATCCATGACATCGATATTGCCCTCGATTCGCACATAACCAAGTCTTTCATTGATACGATTTACACTACGGAGAAGGGTGGATTTCCCGCAACCTGATGGCCCGATCAAAGAAGTAATCATGCCATTGCAGATGTTGAGATCAACATCGAAAAGTGCTTGAAAGGTACCGTACCAGAGATTGAGTTTACTGGTTCGAATGGCATATTCCGCTACCGGTTCACTCATGGCTTTTGCAGTGGCATTCATGTTGAGATCTTCATAGGGGTTAATGTTTGTGAATTAGCCGAATTTACCTTCGACATAGTCTCGGGTTCTTTGATCTTGAACCTCGCCTGTAAATAGATCTTCCGTA
Source organism: Candidatus Thiodiazotropha sp. (ex Codakia rugifera) (assembly GCA_025656675.1). Lineage (GTDB taxonomy): Bacteria > Pseudomonadota > Gammaproteobacteria > Chromatiales > Chromatiaceae > Thiodiazotropha. Next base: position 15,946 of record JAHXHN010000007.1, on the reverse strand, counting down.
ATGCCGACTTCCACACATTCGCCTTCGAGAAAGAAGGCAGTTCGATCTGCCAGGCGGCGCGCTTGTTGTACCAGATTGGTTACTAGAATGATCGTCATATCATGCTTCAACTCTTTCAGAACATCCTCTATACGCATGGTCGTGACCGGGTCTACCGCGATAGAGAATTCGTCCAACATCAACAGGTCGGGTTCCTGTGAAAGTGCTCGGGCAATGGTCAGTCTTTGCTGCTGCCCTCCCGAAAGCAGACTTCCGAGAGAATCAAGTCTGTCTTTGACTTCATCCCAGAGTGCAGCCCTGCTCAGGCAACGTTCAACGATTACATCGAGTTCGCTTTTTCTCCTTATACCGCGCAGTCGAGGCGAAAGTGCGACGTTTTCGTAAATTGTCAGTGGTAATCCGACAGGCAAGGGGAATACCACACCGATGCGGCTGCGCAAGGCATAGATGTTTTTAAGGTTTTGCACATTGAGTCCATTGAACAGAATTTCGCCTTCAACCGACATGTTGGTGTTGAAAGTATCCATTCGATTCAATGTTTTAAGAAAAGAGGTTTTTCCGGCATTGGCAGGTCCGATAATGCCGAAAATTTCATGTTCCCGTACTTCCAGATTGACCCCACTCAGCGCTGGTGTGCCACCATACCTGATGGTCAGATCACTGACACCGAGTTTAACGGGAGCACTATAAGCGGGGTCTTCAATTTTATTGGCTGCAGCCAGGTTGACATTCATATCTACCATTTCTTTTTGCCTCGCAGATACATACGGAACGCAATAGAGATACTATTCATCAGCAGTACCATGGCTATCAGTACCAGTGCGACACCAAATGGCAGGTTATCAGGAACACCAGGCACTTGGGTGGCGACTACGAACAGATGCAAGGAGAGGGCCATGGTTTGATCAAATACACCCTGAGGTAGAAATGGCAGAAAGAATGCGGCACCGGTGAACATGATCGGTGCTGTTTCCCCGGTAGTGCGTGACACTTCCAGGATGACACCTGTCAGGATGCCACTGACAGCATTGGGGAGGACTACTCTGCGAATGGTCTGCCAGCGTGTAGCACCCATATTCCAGCAAGCCTCTCTGAAAGCTTGCGGAACGGCCCTTAAGGATTCACGCGTTGAGACAATCACAACCGGCAATGTCATGATAGCCAGGGTTAAACTGGCCGCCAGAATACTGGTGCCAAAACCGAAAAAGATGACAAAAGCACCAACGCCGAAAAGGGCATGCACAATCGACGGAACGCCAGCCAGATTGATGATGGCCAGTTGGATAATGCGTGTGAACCAATTATCGCCGGCATATTCATTCAAATAGATCGCTGCAGCAACACCCAGTGGGACAGAAGCAAGCAAGGCAACGGCTACGATCCACACTGTTCCAAGTAAAGCGGGAAAGATGCCCCCTGCCGTCATACCATTGGTTGGGTCGGTAAACAGGAAGTCAATGGAGATAATGCTGCCGCCCTTGGCAACCAGAGTAGCGAGAATGATCACTACCGGTATGATCAACAGCACAGTCATCATCAAAAAAAGAATGCGGAACAGATTCTGGACACGCTTGTTCCGTATATTCAATGCAGATTCAGCAAACATCTCTTATTATCCTTTACGGATGCCACGAACAATGAGATCCGCGGTCAGGTTGATTAGAAAAGTAATGATGAATAGGAAAATGCCAATCGTGAACAGTGCCTGATAGTGCGGTGACCCTACTGCGGTTTCTCCCAGTTCTGCAGCAATGGTTGCCGTCAGGGCACGTACCGGATCGAACAGGCTACCTGGAATGTTCACCGCATGACCGGTCGCCATGAGCACTGCCATCGTCTCACCAAAGCCGCGTCCCACACCCAACAGTACTGCACCGAGCAGACCGTTTTTTGCAGCAGGCAGTACGGTTTTGAATATCACCTGCCAGCGCGTAGCACCCAATGCTTCGGCAGCCTCTCGATAACGGTCAGGTACTGCCTTAAGGGCATCCTCTGCGATCGAGGTCATAATAGGTGCCGCCATTAATCCAAGGATGATACCTGCATTGAGTACGTTCAGGCCGACAGGTACATCAAACAGATCGATGATCAATGGGTTCATGATGGAAAGACCGATAAAGCCCCATACAACCGAAGGAATGGCAGCGAGAAGCTCCACCAGTACCTTCAGGTACTCTCTCATCTTGCCAGAAGCAAACTCACCGATAAAAATGGCAGCACCAAGAGAGAAGGGGATGGCGACAACCATGGCCAGCCCGGTAACGCTGGCAGTACCCGCCACAAGTGCCAGGATGCCGTACTCAGGTGCATCCTCATCCGAGGGCTCCCAAAACGGAGAGAGGAAAAACTCCCTGAAGCTAAAATCCTCAAGCAGAAAACCCAAACCCTCCATGGTGATAAAAACAAAAATACCGATGATAAAAATAATCGCGGAAATACCTGCAACAAAGACAATAGACTGAACGAATTTATCGATATACCAGTCCATGTTTCGGCTATCGAAATCGGTCGTCATCGATCTGTTTAGTGGGTTTATTGCCGACATTTAACTTGCTCCTTCCCCGCGAAGCAACTCCATCAGGTCCTTTATCAAGATTGCAATTTCATGGTAAAGCATCTCATATTCATGCTCGTCTTCTTCTTCTGGAATATCACCCAAGCCCCATTCAAGGGCTGAGGTATGAAATGGAATCTGCGGTAGATAGGAAGACACGCCACCTTGCAGACTGACGATGACATGCTGTTCCGAAAGTTCTTTTGCAGTCAGGTGTTCGAGCGATGTCAGCTGTGTATGGCTGATATCGATACCTCGTTTTTCCATAAACGATCTCAGTTTTGGATTTATAGATTCTGCCTGCGTCCGACCAGCACTGCGGTACCTGCCAGACTGAGGATGGTTTTGTCTGGCAATCGCTTCTGCCAACTGACTGTGACAACTGTTGTCTTCATCGACAAACAGTATGTTGAATATTTTCGGCGCCTTCTGCTCGCCAGTGACTGCAAATACAGTATCCTCACAGAGGTTTTTCGCCTGATCGGCGACTCGTTTTAATTGGGTGAATATGACAAAGATCGCGAGCACCTCTTCGACCTTGCCACGTTCGTCATTGGCCATCATTTCCGTATAGACCACATCCAGATTGTGTTCCAGCTCATTCGCCATAATCATGGTGCTTTTCGCAATATCGGCATTGAATTCGGTAAATGCCTTAATGGCTTGCCGCAACATAAGCATGGTTTCATTAGCAACACGATCCAGTTCTCTGCCAAGCCCTCCGCTTGGCGGTTGAGAAAGCTGTGCAGCTTCACGTGCAATAGTCACTGCATAATCACCAATACGTTCCAGCTCAATATTTGCTCGTATTACTGAAGAGAGCAGGCGCAGATGTCCACCACTGGGTATATGTATCGCGAAGAAACGATGACATCTTGTATCGATCTCACGCATACAGCGATTGATCGGGTTATCATTCAATACTGTTGCATAGGCAAGCTTTTTATTGCCGGTTTGAAGGGCATTAACAGCATTTTTTACAGCGTCCTGGACCTGCTCCCCCATTTTTGCCACACGATCGTGGATATTATTAAGGTCTCTCTCCAGGCGTTCTTCGAGTTGGGACATTCTTGATACTCCCCATTAAACGGTGTCACTGGCAGATACCGTTCTATTCTTATCTATTCAGCAAATGAGTTGTTCGTCAGGTTAAAGGTCCGAATTTACGCACCTTCAACCTGATCAGTAGGTAAATGGAGATTTAACTGCAGTTCACATCTTGAGTTGGTGCATATCCCTTCTTCAGAAGAATGCACTGACCCTCATCACTCTTGACCCAGTCAAGATATATTTTTATCGCCCCTGCGGGTTCACCATTGGTATACATAAACAGTGGTCGAGCAATGGGGTAACTACGGTCGCTGGCAGTCTCTACACTGGGGTTGATACACGCACTTCCGGACTCTTTTTCAATGCAGGCCATTTTGATATGGTCCGTGGCGTATGCCAGGCCGCTGTAACCAATAGCGCAAGGTGTTTTTTCAACAAGGTCCACGACATCCTTTGAACCATGCATATCGAGTGTTCCTTGGCGAAACTTGCCTTTCTTGCCAAGCACGGCCTTTTTAAAATAGGCATAGGTACCCGAATTGTTCTGGCGACTGACAACGACGATCTCATCGCTATCACAACCTGGAACCTTCAGTCCTATATGGGACCATTTTGTAGCCTTGCCGCCCCGGCTGAAGACCGATTTTAGCTGTTCATAGGATAAGGATTTAGCCGGATTGTCATTATGGATAAAGACAGCGAGGGCATCATAACCAACCACATGTTCGATGGGATTCTGACCTTTCTTCTTTGCCAGTTTAACCTCTTTTGATTTCATTTTACGGCTGGCATTGGCTATATCCACAGTACCGTTGATCATAGCCGCTATGCCTGTACCGGACCCCCCTCCGGAAACAGCCACTGCGATATTTGCATCGACATCCCGATAGGCTTCCGCCCATGCCTGGGCGACATTAACCAGGGTATCAGAGCCTTTGTTCTGAATAACGGTACGATCTGCAGCTTGCGCTGCTATAGCAAGTAACAGGGTAGTGGTTGCCAACGGGATGGCACTAAACAATTTTCTTTTCATGGATCATCCTCAAATGATTTTCGAATTTTAATAACCCGCTTTAAATGCTTAAATCCAACGAGTTCTTCTATCTTTAGTTTTATAAATAATATTCATAGTGAAACCTCCCTATGCGTCGTGATGCAGCACGTTGCTCAATATGAATATTTCGAATTTTTTACAACTTTATTCTTTTATTGTTACAGGAGTATGACAGTGAAGAGTGATGGCTAAGTTATTTTCTGATCATTGAGTTTAAGCGTGTATTAACCACTCACTTGATAGCGGGTAGTGACTGATGCAGCAATATAATATTTGTGTTCCTGTGTAATGAACTTCGATATTTAAGTTGTCCAACTATGCCGAATGCCTTGGATCCGAACGATCCGCCGAATCGCTGAATCCGGTCTCGGCACGAATGGGTGGTTTTCAAAAACAGATTCAACAATCGATGTGGAGGGTGTTTTGATTAGATCGTTGATTCGAGTCATTACAATACTTAATGTTAAATATCTATAAAATCTGATAACTTACTGTTATTGTTAATGTATATATTAACTCTTCGCTGACTCCAATAAATTCCTGATATCCAAATTATTCAACGCCGATCCACTGAGAGACTAAAATAAGAGTAAGTAATACAGTGAGGTGATCAGTGATTAACGTGTTCTTATCACTTCTATTCTCCGTGAGCCTACTGCTAGGTGGAACGAGTCAGCTTCATGCAGATGAAAACGGTCGCAAGGGATTCGTCCTGGATATATCCGGAGCGATCGGACCAGCAACGGCTGACTATATCGAACGTGCACTCCAAAAAGCTGAGTCACAATCTGTCGAGCTTGTCGTACTCCGCATGGATACACCAGGCGGGCTCGATGCCTCAATGCGTGCCATTATCAAACGCATCATCGCTTCCCAGGTCGCAGTCATCGGCTATGTTGCCCCAGGCGGCGCCCGAGCCGCGAGTGCTGGGACCTACATACTTTATGCCAGTCATATTGCTGTAATGGCACCTGCTACCAATTTAGGTGCAGCAACACCCGTAACATTGGGAGGTGTGCCCAAACCAATACGTGACCGTGACTCTGAGGGGGAGGAGGGTAGTCACCCACCTCCACCCAGCGACGCAAAAGAGCGAAAAGTCATCAATGATGCCTCCGCCTACATGCGCAGTCTGGCTGGATTACGGGGGCGTAATGCTGACTGGGCTGAACAGGCGGTGCGCGAAGCAGCGAGCCTCTCGGCTGAAGAGGCACTGGAAAAAAAGGTCATTGATTATATTGCCACAGATCTTATGTCACTTGTTATCAAGCTAGATGGTCATCAGGTTGAACTGCCATTTGGTACAAAAACTCTGGACACTAAAGCGTTACAGTTGGAAATGCTAATGCCCGATTGGCAGAGTCAGTTACTCTCCATCATCAGCAATCCTAATCTGGCTTATATTCTTATGCTGCTCGGAATTTATGGTTTGATCTACGAATTTGCCAACCCCGGGGCAATCGTGCCAGGAACAGTAGGGGCTATCTCCCTGTTTTTAGCCCTCTATGCTTTTCATGTACTACCCATAAATTACGCTGGTGTTGCCCTGATACTACTTGGACTTTCATTGATGATTGCAGAGGCATTTGTACCTAGTTTTGGCACACTGGGTATAGGTGGGGTAATTGCTTTTGTTATTGGTTCATTGATCCTCGTAGACACGGACCAAACCGGTTTTGGAGTCTCGTTACCGCTTATTCTGACAGTTGCCGTAGCCAGTGCATTCATTTTGGTTTTCACTATCGGAATGGCCCTCAAATCCCGTCATAGGCCTGTCGTTAGTGGTCGAGAGGAACTACTGAGTTGTGAAGGCCTTGTCGTGGAGGACTTTACCGGTGATGGTGCTGTAAGGGTGCATGGCGAAGTATGGCGAGCACACTCGAAGCAGCCGTTACGCAAGGATCAGCCGGTACAGGTTACCGGCAGAGAAGGATTGGTTTTGGAAGTGACGCCAACCGATAAGGAGACATTATTGTGACACTCTATATCTATGCTGTTATCTTTTTTTTCATCATAACATTTCTCGCCTCAGCGCTAAAGATTTTACGTGAATATGAACGTGGTGTGGTTTTTATGTTGGGCCGTTTCTGGCGGGTTAAAGGCCCTGGCCTGATTATCATAATTCCAATCATTCAGCAATTCGTCAGAGTCGATTTACGTACCATTGTCCTCGATGTTCCCTCACAGGATGTAATCTCACGTGACAATGTCTCGGTAAAGGTCAATGCAGTGGTTTACTTCCGGGTATTGGATCCGGAGAGAGCCATCATTCAGGTTGAGGATTACATGGTTGCTACCAGTCAATTGGCTCAAACCACATTGCGTTCCGTATTGGGACAGCATGAACTTGATGAGATGCTAGCTGAGCGTGAGCGGTTAAACGATGATGTCAGACAGATACTCGATCAACAGACCGATACCTGGGGAATCAAGGTATCAAATGTCGAGATAAAACATGTTGACCTGGATGACAGTATGATCCGCGCCATTGCCCGACAGGCAGAGGCAGAACGCGCCAGGCGCGCCAAGGTGATCCATGCGGAAGGTGAGGAACAGGCTGCACAAAAGCTGGTGGAAGCTGCTACCATTCTAGCTAAACAACCACAGGCCATTCAGTTGAGATACCTGGAGACCTTGACTGAAGTAGCAGGTGATAAGAGCCATACCTTGGTGTTTCCGTTACCGATGGATCTACTTGAACCTCTGTTGAAACATACGGATAAAACGTAATCTGGATAATCTTCCTATATATATTTGAGATGATCATGATTAAAAGAAACCGAAAACCATTAAAACGTGCAATTATTCTTGGTATGGCATTGCTGCTGGCTAGTGGACTGTTAATGGCACAGGCACCCTCCGTTCCTTATCAGCAATGGCATGCATACCCTCTGTATCATCCCTATTACGGCCCGAACCCTGCCGATATGATCAGAAATCTGAACTTGTTACAGGAACAACTCTATCGGCAATTGCAATTCTACACTTTCCACGGTCCCAAGTACTTCGGCGCAATCCCCTCTTGGGGAGGCAATTTCAAAGGCACCGCATCCCATCTACAGGATAGGGGAGATCATTACCTGGTGCAGATGCGATTGCCAGGTGTAACTTCGAATGACATTGATATGCGATTGGACGGCCAGGTGCTGACCATTTCGGTCCAGACTAAAGATGATCAGGTGAACACCGGTCAATGGCAAACCTTTTTCGGTAACCTGCAACAAGTCTTTACACTCCCAGAGGCGGTGGACAGCAGCCGTGCCAGTGGTCAATTCCGGAATGGTTTGTTGACAATGGTAGTGCCGAAACGGGTTAGGTGATGGCATCCCGGCAATGCGATTCAACTTCATGAGGCGGGGTAAGATCGGTCCACCTTAGGTTCCTCATGTAGTACAGATTCAACATAAGTATGGCGATATTTATCGCTTTATGTAAAGGGAAGGGCCGCACCAAAACTTGTATATAATCCTGAACGTATCCTGACTCACCTAAAACAAATACATAATATCAGGAGTCTCGATCCGACATGGGAGCACATTTCTATTGCAATCAACACGGGGCTGCAGGACACCGATGGATTACGAAAACGAGCTTAGTAAAGTATCTGGAATGACTTGACCAAAACACAGTCAACCCGCATGAACTACTATCTGGCGATCGACCAGGGTACGCACGCCAGCCGTGCAATCCTGTTCGATGAATACGGTGATGTGCTCAGTGGCGCAGTGTGTGACATCTCGCTACAAAGAATCGATGCTCAACGTGTCGAACAGGATGCCACTGAGATACTTGCTTCTGTGCGTCAAGTGGTAGCTGAAGTGGTCGCTGGTTTCGACGCAGATTCACAGATAAAAGCCTGCGGTATCGCTACCCAACGATCTACCATGCTCGCCTGGAACAGTGCGGGCGAAGCCTGCTCGGCTACGCTCAGCTGGCAGGATGTACGTGGTAGCGATCTCGTCGATACATTGTGGCTGCAGCAGCAGATGATCCAGCAGATCTCGGGACTACCGCTGTCGCCACATTATGGTGCCAGCAAGCTGCATTGGCTGCAGCAACATATCTCAGATGCAGATGCACATCTCCGGTTGTCACCACTGGTGAGCTATCTGCTCTACCATCTACTCGATACGAAACCTTATGTCGTTGACCATTGCAATGCACAACGCACACAGTTGTTCGATATCAACCGACTAAACTGGTCAGACGCATTGTGTGCAAACTTTGGCGTGTCATCGCAGCAGTTACCGCTGTGTGTACCCGTACGCCATGCTTATGGTGATCTTGAACAGCATGGAATCGCGGTGACAGCAGTCACTGGCGATCAGAATGCAGCGCTGTGCGGCATGACCACTGCCCAGACCGAAGTCGCACTGGTCAATCTTGGTACGGGCGCATTCGTATTGCGACACATGGATGACTACCGTGTATCACAACAGCAGCTCTCTGGTATCGCCGTGTCCAGCATGTCTGAAGTGAGTTATGTGCGCGAGGCAACCATCAACGGTGCGGGATCGGCACTCACCTGGCTGGCAGAGCGTTATGGCATCACAGGGATCGAACAACAACTGCCAAACTGGTTGAAGGCGGTGAAAACACCTGAAATATTCTTCAACAGTGTTGGTGGTCTGGGATCGCCGTGGTGGCGCGCAGACATCGATCCACACTTCATCGATGAAGACACCAATACGGCGAGGAGTGATGATGGTGCGCGTGTCGTCGGTGTCATTGAAAGTATATTGTTCATGGTGCAGTCGAACCTCAAACTTATGCAAAGTGAATCAGCACTATCGTTGTTACACGTCAGTGGTGGTCTGTCGAAACTTGATGGCCTGTGTCAGCGGCTTGCCGATCTGAGCGGTTTATGCGTGATACGCAGTGATGACAGCGAAGCCACTGCACGCGGAGCAGCCTGGCTGGCGGCCGGGTGCCCTCACGGCTGGCATCAGCATGCCGAGATAACACAGTTCCGGCCGCAAACGGATGCTGCATTACAGCAACGCTACCTGCATTTCCTCGATTATCTCGAACGGTGTCTGACTCACATATGAAGATTCCTCGCTTAGTCGCACACCGTGGTTACTCTGCGGCTTATCCTGAAAATACATTGATCAGCATGCAAGCTGCTGTCGCTGCTGATGCCTGCTGTATCGAATTCGATGTACAGATGTGTGCTGATGGAAATTTCGTGGTGATGCATGATGACAAACTGTTACGCACCTGTGGCGTCGATCGTAGTGTGTTCGACATCACGCTCGCTGATTGTATGCAGATAAGTACGTACGAAGTGGAAAGGTCTGACAAGCGTCTTGCGCCGGAGCCTGTGCCTTCACTACAGCAGATGCTCGACTTCATCCGTGTGTATCCAGCGCTCACAGCGTATATTGAAATCAAGGAAGAGAGCCTCAATCACTTCAGCGTTGACAGGGTGATGCAGCGCTTGCTTGCTGAAGTCAGTGCGTACGCGACGCAGTGCGTCATCATATCGTTCAGCGCTGCAGCGATCACCTATGTGAAACAACACAGTCAGCTACGTACGGGCTGGGTACTACATCGCTACGACCATACGCATTATGAACATGCAGCAGATCTGCATCCGGACTTCCTCATATGCAACCAGCGTAAGATCGATACGCAAGAACTATGGCCGGGTAGTTGGCTGTGGATGTTATATGGTGTTGAACATGCACAGATCGCGCTCGACTGGGGTGCGCGCGGTGTTTCCTATATCGCGACCGATCATATCGCCGAGCTGTTAGCGCATGATGTGTTGCGCCAGAGTGCATGTGACCACACAACTGATGACTATAACAACAATGACTGAACAAGAATGGGACATTATTGTCATCGGCGCAGGCATTCACGGTGCTGGTGTAGCGCAGGCTGCGGCAGCGCACGGCTATAGCGTGTTATTGCTGGAACAGTGCACGTCTGCGGCGTGTGCCACCTCGAGTAAATCGTCCAAGCTTATTCATGGGGGCCTGCGATATCTCGAAACCGGTCAGTTTGCACTGGTACGGGAGTGTCTCCGGGAGCGTAGATATCTGTTACGCAATGCGCCGCATCTGGTGAAGCTTAAACCGTTCTATCTCCCGATATATCGCAGCACCACACGACGGCCGTGGAAGATCACCACCGGTATGTTGCTGTACTCTTGGTTCAGCAGACGCAGCTACCATCGGGTACAGAAAAAAGACTGGATCTTGCTCGACGGTCTGAACACCGAGGATCTAGACGCGGTGTTCTGTTATTATGACGCGCAAACCGATGATGCGCGGCTGACACGTGCGGTGTTGCAATCGGCGGTATCGATGGGTGCACAAATACAATACGATGCGCACGTGCGCGATGCTGAATTCAAACCAACAGGTGTGCGCGTGAATATGCGCTGTGGTGATGAAGACAGCAGTGTTGAAGCCGCCATGGTCATCAATGCCAGCGGTCCCTGGGTCGATGAATTACACAACCGACTGGTTGCGTCACATCCGGATGCAACACTGTCACCGCCAGTATCACTGGTGCAGGGTGCGCACATCATCTTGCCTGACACGATCACGCATCCGTATTATCTGGAAGCGCCGCAGGATAAGCGGGCAGTGTTCGTACTGCCATGGGAGCTGGATGGTGAGCAGCGTGTCATGTTGGGCACAACAGAGACCGCATTCAGCGGTGATCCTGCCACAGTCGCACCCACTGAACATGAGATCGATTACCTGCTCGAAGTCTATAACCATTATTTCCGCCGTGACCTGCAACGCGACAAAGTGCTCGCCAGTTTCGCCGGTCTGCGCGTACTACCGGCAGGGGAGGACATGGCCTTCGCTAAATCGCGCGACACCTTATTTGTACGTGACGATGAGAATCGACCACGCGTTGTGAGCATCCTCGGTGGCAAGCTCACCGCATACCGTGCTAACGCAGAAAAACTCATCACCAGCCTCATGCCTGTGCTCCCGGAGAAAGACGCTATCGCCGACACCACACGACTGATGCTCCCGATTGTGGATTAATCCATAGCCAGCAATTGGCAAGTCGTTGACTTCTCCATCATATCCGTTAGTTGGAAATTTACTGTGAGTGTTGAAGCCGCATAAGAAACACTGGAATTCTGTTCAGAGCTATTAAAGTTGAAAACTCCAGGATTGAATTTCCGGATTTTTTCTTGGATTCCTACTTTGCATCATTAACCTGATATGCAAAAGGGAGATTATCTAAGCGATACAAAGCTAGGGATCGATGGTTTAGCAGACTTAGTTTATTGGTTCTTCTCCCATGTCGTTCGACCAGGGATTGAGCATTTAAAGTCCTGCTTTCGGCCAGAAGTGGAAGTTCGTTGAGCTTTCTTTCTACGAGTAAAAGCAGCCAGAAGCAGACATTACCTGAAGATGGTGTTGTAACCGCTTTCAGGTATTACTGTATCTCCATAGAAATGCTGAGAGTATTGACTTATATTGGTAGAAGCAAATCGAGGTCCCGATTTGCTCATCTTAGTAACGAGACAGGGAATTCACAATGTCAAATAAAAACAGTCTCTTATCGGTATTTATTAGTTCCCGCTTATTAAGCTATACGGACCGGTAGGGTCCGTATAGTAACTGTTAAGGCTCAAAAAAGTGTGGATATGAAAGCGAAGTTAATAACAAGCAGTCTTTTAGGAATTATGTTGCCATGGGCATATTTCTTAGTAGTTAGTGTCGGTCCAATTAGCACCTATGATAAGTTCGGCAAAGAATCTGTAGGGATAAGTGGAGTTCTAGCATTTATTGAATTTATTGGTTTACCTGACGCAATTATAATTTATACGAAAACAGCATTGGTTTGCGCGTTATTGGTGTACTTTGTTTGTGTAGTCTATGACGTAATGGCCGGTAAATGTGCCACAAAGCATTAACAATGCGTTCTTGTCGCCTCTTCGTGGCTGGGATCTCGGCTTCGCCTCGGCCCCAATACTTTAGCGTTATGCGTAAAAACGATGATCATTCGTGAGGCTACCCACAACGATATCTCTGCATGGTCGGAGATGCGAACAGACCTTTGGCCTGAAACCGGTGACATGCACGTTTCAGAAATCAATGAATACTTTGCGGGATCATCAATCGATATCGTTCAGGCATTTATTGGTACAATCGAGTTGGAACCCATTGGATTTTTAGAGCTGAATATCAGGAACTTCGCAGAAGGAAGTCGTCGCCCTAAGCTGCCATACGTCGAGGCCTGGTACATCAAACCCAGGCATCGAGGTAACGGATACGGCATACTATTTATGCAGCAGGCCGAAAAATGGGCGGTTGCTAAAGGGTACTCAGAATTAGCGAGTGATACAGAAGTGGAAAACGAAAGGAGCATTGCCATGCATAAGTATCTGGACTTCATTGAAACGGAACGCGTCGTTTGTTTTCTCAAAAAACTGAAAAATACATAACAAGGCGTTCATGCCACAGCCCCTTCGGGCCCGCTGGGACCTCCACAAGCTAGCGCTTGCTCCGGCCCCATAACTTCGGCGTTATATGTAAGAGGTAGAAGTAATGAGCTCCACGTATTGTTGTGAAAAGTGTGGAACTCAGGTGCCTGAATTATCAATTAACCAAGAGGGCTGGAAAGCGATTGAAAGATCACTTATGAATAAGTCGGCCACTCTTGCTGTTGCAGAGCTTAAGCACTATGCAGGCTGCGAAGAGAAGGATTCACAACAGTTTGTTGATCATTTGCTTCGGTGTTCATACGCATGGCCAATTGCGAGAGAAGATGAACTTGTACTTTCCAAAGTAGAGAAAGCATTTGCTGGAGTAAAAAAGCCGAAACACTTCACGGATTATACACACTGTGATGAGTGCCTTGAACATGACCAAACACTAAGAAACAGTAGCAAGGAAACGGCAAAGAGAGAGGAATTTGGAAATGCCGGTTGGGATCCGATAACTTTTTCGACAGGAGAAGGATTATTGTACTACTTTCCTGTATTGGCTCGATTCGCATTACTACCTGATCTTTGGGTAAATAATGATTGGTATGGTGAACAAATTGTTAGCCATCTTACGTGGGATGGGAAATCAAACAAACTGTATAAACAGTGCAACAGTAAGCAGAAGGAAGCTATTTTTATGTTCTTAAAGCACTTTGAGGCAACAAGGGCAAGACCAATAAACAATTACATGATAACGGAAGAACTTAACTTGGCAATAAAAATATGGTCAGACATGTAACAAACAGCGCAACCTAGACTCCGGTGCTTCCGCGCCTCCACCAGTTCGCTGGTCGTTATATGCAAAATGGTAACTGATACTGAACAACTACAATTTAACTTCACAATTATCTGTGAAGGATTAAATTCAATTGCGTGCTCTAGTGATGAACAGCTTAAGCTGAATAAAAAAGGATTGACGCACTTAGATGCTGTATTTGACCCAATGCCAATGGACTATTTGTCATGGCTAGAAGACAAAAATGAAATCACTCCAGAATTTGCATTTAAGTTAAGAAATCTCTACGAACATATTGAAAGCACAGTTAGAGAAAAAAAAGAAAAAAGAGTCAGTACCCTTTAACCGATTTATTCAATGCAATCATACTTTATTAGCTATCTGAACATGGATGTTCAAATGCCAAGAAAACCCCGTTTTTATTTACCGGGCATCCCAGCTCATGTCATCCAACGTGGTAATAACCGCCAACCGTTATTCTTTGAAACCGATGATTATCAGGCCTATATAGCCTGGTTAAAAGAGGGTGCGGAGAAACACGGTTGTGCCATCCATGCCTATTGCTTAATGACCAACCATGTCCATTTGCTTCTGACGCCGGAATCCCCGGAGGCTATCAGCAAAACTATACAGTTCGTAGGCTGTCAATACGTTCCCTAAATCAATCATACCTACGGAAGATCCGGTACCTAGTGGGAAGGACGCCACAAGGGCTGCGTGATCGATAGTGATGCATATCTGTTGACTTGTATGCGTTACATCGAACTCAATTCGGTTCGGGCGGGTATGGTACAAAAAACCATTGATTATCATGGTCCAGTTATCGAGGTAATGCGACCCAATACACTGATAAACTGACTACTCCTCATGCCTTGTATCGACAATTAGGCCAAGATCTCCTGTGCAGGCAGTTTACCTATCGTGAATTGTTCCGTAATGTGCTAGAGGCAGATCAGGTCCACGATATCCGAGCGACCGTTCAGACGGGTACTCCCCTAGGTAATACTCGCTTTTGTGTGCAGATTGAAAAGCAGCTAAAGTGTAAAGTTAGTCAGGCCAGAAGGGGACGCCCAAAGGGAAGAAAGAAAAAACAGCAAGAGAAAAAGGGTACTGACCCCTTTTTACTTTTTAGCCTATGGCAATCGTAACCATGGGCGCAAGATCAGTGCTTGGATCTTGGGGCTCTTTTGTAACAGATGAACTACTTTGCAATTTAGGGAGTGGTTCACGATACGAAAGGTATGTTGTGAGCATTAACGGTTACGCGTTAGTTACGTTAGTTGTGCTGCTTGTAGGCGTGTTTGTATTCTTCATCAGCAAGCGTAGTCTTAAAAAGTCGGTATAGAAATGAAACATAACCAGGGGCTTAAATCGCTCGTTGTACTCGCTGGGACGGTCCGCTTCGCTTCCCGCCCCTTAGCCAGACGTTAGCTTCTCAAATGCAAAGATATACAAAAATCAAGTTTTTAAGGATTTATGGTGCACCGGTGTATCTTCACTGGAGCGCATTATTGGTAATGGGTGGGTTGTTAGGTATTTCGTTCAACAGCCCTATATTGGCTCTAATATCAATATGCTCGTATTTTGGTATAATTATGTTGCATGAAACCGGGCATGCATTCGTTGCAAATAAACTTGGATGTGATGTGAGAGGAGTTTATTTGGGGTTTCTACACGGTAAGTGTGAGTGTGAACTTCCATATAACCAAAAGCACAAATCATTAATTGCATGGGGCGGCGTTACCGCACAGCTTGTTGTTGCTTTACCTTTGATTATTGGGTCACAGACCTTAAGCATAAATGAAATATATGGTTTTGGCCCTATTGTTGCTTTTTTGGGGTATATCAGTGCACTTGTTGCGTTGGTAAATTTAGCGCCAAGTCGAGAACTTGATGGTTTTGAGGCATGGAAGCTGATTCCAGTTCTAGTAAAAGAGCATATGGCGCGTAAAAAAAGCAAAAGAAAGAAATCTTATAAGGTCGTTAAATGAAGCTATAAAATAGTAACGTATATGGACTCCTCCTATTCAGCAATATATTTACAGGAAAAACGAAATAGTTTAGTTCACGTATATCCGGTCTTTATTA
>JAHXHN010000006.1:38454-255004 GCA_025656675.1 Candidatus Thiodiazotropha sp. (ex Codakia rugifera) | reverse complement strand
CTGCGGGCTAAGGCTAAAAAAGCAAAGCGAATAGCAACCCCCTGGCCGGACGGTGAGATTGTCTCAAACCGTCCGGCTTTTTTTGGGGCTGAAAATTAGTGTTAACAGGCCCTAGTATCATGGCTAGGTTATGTGAGAGACAGGCAGCGGGAGGGGAATGATTGATCGGGATTTTCTGGTGCGGCGAGGCCGCACCTTATTGAACCCTGGTCATGTAGAAAATACATCTTCTGAAGTGGCCAACCGCTAATGTGAGGTATCCGTCGGGATAGAAAAAACCTCACAAAAAAGTTAAGCCGAAATCATTGACGCTTGCTGTCGATTGCGACTATGTGAATGAAACTGTCATGTATCCGTGCGATCACTGATTATTCAGGATAGCTCGATACCCGTCTTGATCAGGATGAATTTTTTATCAGATTGTTGATGATGCCTTCACACTCCAACCAGTCTTGTACATCGTGGCCTGGTTCGAAATCTCTTTGTTCGGCACGATAGTAGGCCATAGTGGCTATCATCTCATAACGTTCCCTGGGACTGATCGCCGGTTTTGACATACCGGCCTTTGCAACAGTTTTTTTGATAATACGCTTCTTGCTGACTGTCTTCTTTTTGGCAACCTTCTTTTTACTTACCCGGGCCTTT
Source organism: Candidatus Thiodiazotropha sp. (ex Codakia rugifera) (assembly GCA_025656675.1). Taxonomy (GTDB): domain Bacteria; phylum Pseudomonadota; class Gammaproteobacteria; order Chromatiales; family Chromatiaceae; genus Thiodiazotropha. The sequence goes on along the minus strand of JAHXHN010000006.1, from coordinate 254,359 downwards.
GTTTTTTTAATGGCGCCGGATTGAGATGTTGTTTTTTTTGAATCCTTTTCCTGTCTTTTATTCATGCAACTGCTCCTGATTGATAGTAATAATTATTTGCGGTCAAAAATGATCATATGTGACAGTTCCGCTATAGCTGGTTTATAGGCGATTGATTGCTTGTTTGTCCAGTATTAATCAAGTGATAACAGTTGGTTTTGTGCGTCCAGTCCTAGGTTCGATTTCCGCAAGGGTTAATGCTGTTTCTACCAGGTTGTTCATGACGAGTTGAGTGTCTTGCATCTGTTTAGCGGGGTCTGCTTCGTAAGCTTCAAGGTAGACTCTCAGGGTTGCCCCTTCAGTGCCTGTTCCCGATAGGCGAAGGACGATTCTTGAGCCGTCGCTGAAACCGATACGTATTCCCTGGCGCTCAGAGTGGCTGCCGTCTATAGGATCGGTATAGGCGAAGTCATCAGCATACTCTACAAAATAGCCATTCAGAACCTGGCCGGGCAAGCTGTTTAGTTTGTTGCGAAGATGGTCCATCAGATCTTCAGCAGCGGCTTTATCGATGGCTTCGTAATCGTAGCGGGTGTAGTAATTACGACCGAAGGTCTTCCAGTGCTCCCTGACAATCTCTTCTACCGATTGTTGTTTAATAGCAAGTAGGTTGAGCCAGAATAGAACAGCCCAGAGACCATCTTTTTCCCGAATATGGTTAGAGCCGGTACCGAAACTCTCTTCACCGCATAATGTGATCTTATGGTCATCAAGAAGGTTGCCAAAGAATTTCCAGCCGGTCGGTGTTTCATAACATGGGAGTCCTAACTTCTTTGCCACTCGATCCGCTGCCTGACTGGTTGGCATGGAGCGGGCCACGCCACTTATCCCGTCCGAATAGCCTTTAATCAAGTGCGCATTGGCGGTCATCACAGCCAGACTATCACTCGGGGTGACGAAAAAGTTTCGGCCCAGGACCATGTTTCTATCGCCATCGCCATCAGAGGCTGCACCAAAGTCGACTGCGTTAGATCCGCTGGCAAGGGCCACAAGCTCATGTGCATGTACTAAATTCGGGTCGGGGTGGCCCCCGCCAAAATCGACTTTTGGCGTGCCATTCATCACCGTTTCCGGCTGTGCTTTCAATAAACCTTCGAGTATGTGGGTAGCGTATGGACCTGTTATGGCGTGCATGGCATCGAACCGCATGCGGAATAGGCCGGATTCGAAAAGTTGGCGTATGCGTTCGAAATCGAATAGCTGCATCATCAGGTCGGCATAGTCCTTGACCGAATCGACAATCTGAATCGTTGTACCACCCAATCTCGACTCACCCAGGGTGTCGATGTCTATTGGTTGACTCTCAACAATGTCATATTGAGCGATAGATGTTGTTCTCTGGTAAATGGCCTCTGTCACCGACTCAGGGGCTGGTCCACCGTTTGGCGTATTAAATTTAATACCGAAGTCCTCATCTGGACCACCGGGATTGTGGCTCGCTGAGAGGATGATGCCACCATCGGTTTGGTATTTACGGATGATGCAGGAGGCTGCCGGCGTGGAGAGCAGGCCACCTTGCCCAACCAATACTCTTTTGAGGCCATTTGCGCTGGCCATGCGTAGGATGACCTGAATCGCCTCCCGATTATAAAAACGTCCATCTCCGCCAAGTACAAGGGTACCGCCCCTCAGATCGGTTTGTGTATCGAAGATTGCCTGCACAAAGTTCTCAAGATAGTGAGGTGTTTGAAATACTTTGACTTTTTTCCGTAGACCGGATGTGCCGGGGCGCTGATCGTTGAATGGCTTAGTGTTGATTGTGATTGTTTTCATGATTGGGTCATTACCAGCTTGCTTCTATTCCTGTAATGCACTATTCAAACACACCTGGTAACTCAAGTTGAAGCTGCTTATATCAACTTTAGTTGTGGATTGGATCAGATGAGTGACATCACTATCAAGAAACTCATATAATCGGAAGCTTGCTATTAGGGCTACCAAGTTGATAATCGTTCTCAGATGCCAATCAGGACGATATGGGATTTAGAGTCAGTCATGGAGTAGGTAATGTGCGATCTATGCACCTCGACTTCTTACCCCTTCCTGCGTAATCTTGTTAGTCTGTTTCTCAACCTTCCATGATTGTCAATGGATTGTTTGGGTTCGTGCTGATTAATCAATATCGTTGCTGAAGGATGAGATGAATATGTTCACCAACCGGATGATTCATTTACAAAAGGAGCGGGTTTACAGGCTCAAAGGTATACTGCTGCCCTATCTAGTCTGTGGAGCCCTGGTTATTTGCTTCGTCAGCAGTGCAAATGCAGGCGATTGGATCATCTCTCCAGGTGTTGGGATCGAGCAGATCTATACGGACAATGCATTTCTGACAAGCGAGAATGAAGAGAGCGATACAATCAGTGTGTTACGGCCCACGATATCAATATACAAGGAAGGTGCGAGGGCATCATTGGATTTAAATTATGCACCTGAGTATCGTCACTATTGGGATGAGACTGAAGACAATGATGTGGTGCATTATCTACGTACGGAAGGAAATATAGAGCTCGCTGAAAATCATCTCTTCCTCGATGGCTGGTTGAGGGCTGACAGGACCAATATTACAAGTTCTGGACGAACCGGTATCGGCGGCCTTACCGGCACCGCTGATGACACGGACTTCTATTCAGTTGGATTAAGTCCCTATTACACGGCTAGATTAGGCAGTATTGCTGTGCTGGAAGCTAGATATACCGGTGATAGTGTTGATTACGCCGAAGAAAGCCAGAGTGATAGTGTTGGAAATCGTGTCGATATCGCCTTCGGTAGCGGTAGTTCATTCACAAACCAGATTTGGGAGGTGTCAGCCCAGCATACTGTAGTGGACTATGACTCTCTGGATGATGACAATGAGACGACAATATTCCGTGCCGAGTTAATTCAGCAACTCACCCATCAATGGGCGCTCGCCTTCGCTGCCGGGTATGAAGAATACAACCTGGCGGTCACACAAGATAGTGATGACGCAATATGGAGTCTGGGTGCTATTTATACCCCCAATCCCGGAACGCGGGTTGCAATTGGTTTTGGTGAGCGTACGTTTGGCGATGACTATTATTTGGATTTTAGTCATAGGTCCAGTCGAACTATATGGACAGCCATTTATGAACAGGATTTTGTCAGTGCTCGGGATGAGGTAAGTAACCTGCCACTCTTTCAGCGTCAAGACGAGTTTGGAAACCTTGTAAGAGATCCAATACTTGAAAGCCCGCCCAGTCTTACCAGAACCGCTTTTACTCCGTCATTGACTGAAGATTTTTATGAGATAAAAAGGTTTATAACTGAATTCACATATCAGACATTGAGGACGTCGATCCGGCTCAGGGGAGGCTATTATGAGCGTATTTATGACAGATCAGGAAGAGATACTGAAGATCTTGAATTAGGATTGGCCTTTACTCGTAGGCTTTCACGGCTCATGAATGGTTTATTTCAGATTGCTTTTGTTGACCATGAAGAGGATGCCTTGGTCTATGATCAGTGGACGGCCACATTGGGTGTGAATTACCAGATTGGTAATGATAGTAGAATTGCCCTGGGTCTTACCCATCTGGAGAGAGATGCGGATGTTGACCTGCTTAGTTACGAAGAGAATCACGCAAGCATCAGGTTTACAACGCTGTTCTGATTTTTCTGAGCACTTGAAAATTCAGCTTGAGCCCCCACCTCTATCGACGGAATAATCCGTTCGACTGTTTGAATTGATAATCTAACCCGTTGGAGGCTAAACCCAATCATGACCGTTGAAGCCCATAAGGAAACCCTTGAGTTTCAAGCAGAAGTCAGCCAGGTACTGAATCTGGTAATTCGTTCACTCTACAGCAACAAAGAAGTCTTTCTACGCGAGTTGATCTCGAATGCCTCAGATGCGGCAGAAAAACTGAGATTTGAGGCCTTGACTGATGAGGCACTCTTTGAGGATGACTCGGAATTGAGAGTCCGAGTGACCTTCGACAAAGAGGCTGGAACCGTGACAATCTCGGATAACGGCATCGGCATGAGTCGTCAGGAAGTATCAGAGACCATCGGTACCATCGCCAGTTCAGGAACCCGTAAGTTTTTCGAAGCCATGTCAGGGGACCAGGGCAAGGACAGCGAACTGATTGGTCAGTTTGGGGTGGGTTTCTATTCTGCATTCATCGTTGCTGACAAGGTGACGCTATTGACCCGTCGTGCAGGTTTGGGATCTGAACACGGAGTACGCTGGCAATCAGATGGAGAGGGTTCTTACTCCATAGAAAATCTTGACAAGCCGACCCGTGGCACAGAGGTAGTTCTGCACCTTAGGGAGGATGAAAAGGATTTTCTGGAAAATTATCGTTTACGTAGCATTATTTCTAAATTTTCTGACCATATCACTGTCCCGGTTGAGATGGAGAAGGAGTTCTACGGCGAGGATGAAGAGAAACCGGAGACACCTGAGTACGAACGTGTCAACAAGGGGACGGCTCTGTGGATGCGCAATCGTTCTGAAATCTCAGAAGAGGAATATCATGAGTTTTATAAGCATGTATCCCATGATTTTGAGAATCCCCTGGCCTATGTGCACAATCGGGTAGAAGGTAATAACGAATACACTGCGCTGCTGTTCATACCCCATCGCGCCCCATTTGATCTCTGGGACAGGGATCAGAAGCATGGTGTCAAATTGTTTGTACGGCGCGTTTTCATCATGGATGAGGCTGACAAGCTCATGCCTCGCTATTTGCGCTTCGTAAAGGGCGTTGTCGATTCTGACGACCTGCCACTGAATGTTTCCCGTGAAATACTCCAGCATAACCGTAAGATCGACACCATCCGTCAAGCCAATGTGAAGCGAATTCTCGGTGCACTGGAAAAACTGGCAGAGGAAGAGAAGGAAAAATATCAGACCTTCTGGGATCAATTCGGCAAAGTGATGAAAGAGGGGCCAGCGGAAGATCACGCCAATCTGGAACGGATTGCCGGATTGCTACGATTTGCCTCAACCGCTAGTGATTCGGATGACCAGACCGTTTCATTGGCAGACTATGTTGCACGGATGCGGGAAGGTCAGGATAAGATCTACTACATTACTGCGGATTCAGCTGCGGCAGCGCGATATAGTCCACATCTCGAGGTATTGAAACAGAAAGACGTTGAAGTACTGTTGCTCTCGGATCGTGTCGATGAGTGGCTGGTAACCAGTTTGACAGAGTTCGATGGTAAATCTCTGCAGTCGGTTGCCAAAGGAGCACTTGATCTGGGTGAGCTTGAAGACAAGGAGGATAAGGAGAGTAGTGAGAAACAGAACGAGGAACACAAAGACCTGCTGAAACGCATGCAGGATGTGTTGGGTGAGGCTGTCAAAGAGATTCGGGTCAGCCAGCGGTTGACCGATTCACCTGCCTGTCTCGTTGTGGAGGAACATGATATGAGCGCTAACCTTGCCAGGGTTCTCAAGTCAGTGGGACAAGATGCACCTCAAACCAAGCCAATACTGGAGATTAATGCAACCCATCCTCTGGTTGAACGACTGGAAGGTGAGGGGGATGACGGTCGATTTGGTGATTTGACCAAAGTGCTCTTTGATCAGGCCCAATTAGCGGAGGGCGGTCAGTTGGATGATCCTGCTGCTTTTGTGCGAAGACTCAATAGTTTGATGCTAAATCTTACGGCTGGATGAATCTAATACAACCATTCAACGGCCCCAAAGACCGGGGCTGTTGAATGGCGATAAAGTTTGTTATCGATTTCGGTGAAATAGTGTCTGTGGGTGGTCCATAAACACCCTATATCCACCTATTGATAGTCTCAACTGGCTCAGACAGCCAGGGCATGGCAAACTTCAGCGAACAAAACAACTACCAACGGAGAGTCAACATGCGTGTCATACTGCTCGGTGGACCTGGTGCCGGAAAAGGTACTCAGGCCAATTATATGAAAGAAAAGTACCAGATTCCTCAAATCTCTACAGGGGATATGTTGCGCGCGCACGTTAAGGCCGGTACAGAGCTAGGGGCTGCGGCTAAGAAGATCATGGATGAGGGGGGTCTTGTTTCTGATGAGATCATTATGGGCATGGTTAAAGAGCGTATTACTGAAGACGATTGCAAAAACGGTTATCTGTTTGATGGCTTTCCACGCACTATTCCCCAGGCGGAATCCTTGAAGCAAGCGGGTGTGCCTGTCGATGCTGTCGTTGAAATCGATGTGCCCGATGCGGAGATTATCAAGCGCATGTCCGGGCGACGTGTCCATCTGGCATCCGGTCGTACTTATCATGTTATCTATAATCCACCCAAAGCTGAGGGTAAGGATGATGTGACGGGTGAAGATCTGATTCAGCGGGATGACGATCAAGAAGATACAGTTAAGGCACGTCTCAAAATTTATCATGATCAAACTGAACCCCTGATCAGCTTCTATACAAAAGAAGCAAATGCTGGCGGTTGTAAGTATATTAAAATCAATGGAGTAGGGACTGTTGATGAGATTCGAGATCAGATTTTTCAGGGATTAGGTTAGGTCCTGGCTTTGATTGATTTCTGATACAGATTAGCGAAAAGGCCGCACAGTCATGCGGCCTTTTTGCATATCGTGTTATCGATCAGCTGCGGATCGTTTCGTACTACAGTCCGGATCGAGAGTCCTACAGAATCCGTCAAGAATTTATTAAGCTATTCTGATAATATCTTTCCAATTTTTTAACATTCAGCAAGGGGCTGCAACGTGGCTGTAGTAGAACTTACAAAAGACAACTTTGAGTCGACTATTACTGATAATGATTTCGTGATTATCGATTTTTGGGCACCTTGGTGTGGCCCATGCCGCTCATTTGCACCTACCTACGAATCGGTTTCGGAAGATCACCCGAATATCGTCTTTGGTAAGGTCAATACGGAGGATGAACAGGAGTTGGCCATGCACTTTCAGGTGCGTTCCATTCCCACATTGATGATATTTCGTGACAATATCATCATCTTCTCACAGCCGGGTGCCCTACCTGAGTCAGCGTTTCGTGAGTTATTGACTAAGGCAGGTGAGTTGGATATGAATGAGGTGCGTGCACAGATAGAAGCGGAACAGCAGGATGGACAAAGCGAAAACGCTTGATTTAATGTAACCCGCCAAAAATATGGTAACACTCAGAGCGGCCAACAAAGTACCAGAATGAGGTGTGGGAAGTTACTGCCTGTACTGTACGCAGGGAACCGCCCAGGCGCTAATATTGTGTTACCGATCTTGAAATGGGCCAGCCATTCACCTTGGACTCGCCTATGTTATGCATCCCAAGGGCACTGCCTTCGGGGCGCACCCCAAGGGCACTTCCTTCGGGGCGTCTTGGCGCATCCGGGTCGCGCTGAATCCGACAACATCACCTTGCAGGAGTCCTGACTTTCATGAGACATGCCAGTTACCCATGGAGCATGAAGCAGCTGTTGTCCACACGGCCAACCATGGGGATGGTATTGGATCTTAGTGAGGAGAACTACGCCTTGTTAATGCGCCTTTCGCCTGCGCTTAGGCAGATGCTGGGCAAATACCAGTCGAATCTTGAACAGGGTATGGACCTCTATCTTGAAGTATTAGAGCAGACTCCCTACACCACACTTGTTCACATGACCTACTTTTTCAGCCATGTTATTGGTGATTATCCCGATCCTGATGCCACGCTTAGGGTTTATCATGATTCAAGGCAGATCGATGTACTTGATCTGCGAGAATCCAACTTACCATTGCAGCGATGGGGATTGAATCCAACCCTGGAACAACGTTGGAGAATAAATCTATTTCTCTCAAAATGGTTAAACTATTGCGTGACTCAAGGTCATTCATTTGTAACTGACAATCAAATGGTTATGGATGGAATGTCACTCCCTGAATATACCTGAGATGAGACATAGGTTATTGTGATTTAATGATTTAGGGTACTCGCCGTGACAGCCTGTTTGGGGTAAATTAGTTTTGAATGACGGGTTTGTCGGAAAGCCACAGGGTTAGGTGGCGTACTCTATGCCGACTAATAATGAAAGGAAGAGGGATCTGATGAGAAGCAGAAATGATAAAAGTTCTACTGGTTGATGATCACGAATTGATCAGAACCGGAGTCAGGGGTATTTTGGACAAGGCACCCGATATCGAGGTGTCGGGTGAGGCGTCGACCGGAGAAGAGGCAATAGAGCTGGTCAAACAAAATTCGCCAGACGTCGTACTCATGGATGTCAATATGCCTGGCATGGGTGGGATTGAAGCAACCCGCAGGGTACTGCGTATCAAGTCAGATCTTAAGGTGATTGCCTTGACTGTACTCGATGACGACCCGTTTCCATCACGTTTGCACGAGGTGGGAGCTATGGGTTTTCTCACCAAGGGTTGTCCGGCTGATGAAATGCTGCGTGCCATCCGAGCCGTCAACAACGGCCATCACTATATTTCCTCAGAGGTCGCAAGGAAACATACATTGATGGAATGGCAGGGGAATGCTGAAAATCCCTTCAAAGGGTTATCATCCAGGGAAACGCAGGTACTCTTACAAATACTTGAAGGTCAAAAGAATCAGGAGATTTCAGATATTCTCTCCCTTAGCCCGAAGACGGTCAGTACCTATAGACAGCGTATCTATGAAAAGCTTGATATTAATAACGATGTTGAGCTGACACGATTGGCCTATCGTCATGGCATCCTAAAAGACAGCGAAAAGCATTAATGATCTTTAACCCTCGGTGTCGCCGCTGCCTGCGGTTGGTTGATTTTCTTGGTCAGGTAAAAAAGGACAACCCCAATTATCACGCTGCACCAGTAGCCCCCTTTGGCGATGCAAAAGCACGTTTACTGATTGTAGGATTGGCGCCTGGAATGCATGGTGCCAACGCCACTGGTCGTCCTTTTACCGGTGATCATGCCGGCATATTGCTTTATCAAACCCTGTTTGAGTTCGGGTTTTCGAATCAACCAGAGGCCATCTCAAGGAAAGATGGGCTTAAGCTGCATAACTGCCGGATCACCAATGCGGTCAAGTGTCTGCCACCACAAAATAAACCCATTGGTAGTGAAATCAACAATTGTAATCGTTTTCTGCAAGATGAAATTGAGAGTATGCCATCAAACAGTCTGGTTATCGGATTAGGCTCAATTGCCCATCAGGCCATCATCAAAGCATTGGGACTCAGGCAAAAAGCCTTCTCATTCGCCCATGGGAAGGAACACCCACTAAACGATCAGTTGCTGTTGATCGATTCCTATCACTGCAGTCGCTACAATACGCAGACCCGACGCCTCACTACGCCGATGTTTCAGCAGATCTTTAGCCGTGCTCGGGAATACCTGAATTGTCAATAATCGTTGAATCGAGTCCATATCATTCATACTGAGAGGTAGCCTGGTAATGTCGTCTTACCAGTGACCTTTTGAAATGACTCAGATCAGCATCCGAAACTGTGGTTTTCATGTGCTGATCCAATGGGAGCATTACGCTTTCTCCCTTGCTGGACAAAATAATGGTCTTGGCAGTGATAATCAAATGAGTGTTAACAAGCCCTAGGGAATTTTGACTGCAATGACAGAGCCCCTGGTATTTGATCACAATGCCTTTCTCAAAACACTGACATCCAGACCGGGTGTCTATCGCATGATCAGTACAAGTGGATCAGTACTTTATGTGGGTAAGGCAAAGAATCTGAAGAGACGGGTTTCCAGCTACTTTACCCGCAGTTTAAACCGACGTATTCAGCTGATGGTGGCGCAAATTGCACAGATCGAGATTATTGTCACCCATACAGAAGCGGAGGCCCTACTTCTCGAAAATAATCTAATAAAGTCTCTCAAGCCAAAGTACAACGTTTTATTGAGGGATGATAAGAGTTATCCCTACATCTATCTCTCAATCGACGAAGCATTTCCTGCGCTCTCATTTCGACGGGGTGCACGACGAGGTAATGGGCGCTATTTTGGACCCTATCCCAGTGCTGGATCGACCCGGGAAACCCTGCAGGTCTTGCAAAAGCTATTTCCTGTTCGCCAGTGTGAAGAGAGCTTTTTCCGCAATCGATCCAGGCCATGTCTGCAATATCAAATCAAACGCTGCAGTGCACCTTGTGTTGGGTTGATCTCGACGGAGGCGTATTCGAGCGATGTTCAGCATGCAACGCTATTTCTGGAAGGGAAGACCAATCAGGTGATCGATGATCTGGTGTGGCGCATGGAACAGGCCTCACAAAAACTGGCGTTTGAGCAGGCAGCACGCTACCGGGATCAGATCAAACATCTTAGAAGAGTTCAAGAGCGCCAATATGTGAGCGGTGAGAGTGGCGATCTGGATATCGTCGCGCTGGCCAAAACGGGCGGTAGTGCCTGTATTCAGGTTTTCTATATCCGTGCCGGGCGTAATCTAGGTAATAAATCCTTTTATCCCTCTGTGCCTCTACAAGCATCTGAACAGGATATTCTGTCGGCATTCATCTCCCAATACTATCTCGATAAGCCTGTTCCCAGCGAGATTATCCTGAACCGGCAACTGAAAGAGACCTCGTTGTTAGAGGAGGTACTTAGTCAGCAGGCCAAGCGTCGGGTTCGAATCAGTTGCAAGGTACGTGGAGAGCGGGCTCGCTGGGTGAAAATGGCGCAGGGAAATGCAGATCTGGCCCTACAGGCCAGACTTACTGCCCGTACTGATATGGAGGGTAGGTTGCAAGCACTCCAACAGGCTCTGATGCTGCAGGCCATACCCGAACGTATGGAGTGTTTTGATATCAGTCACACTAGGGGAGAGTCGACAGTTGCGTCCTGTGTGGTTTTCAATGAGCAAGGACCGCTAAAGTCTGACTACCGCCGCTTTAACATTGAAGGCATTACACCTGGCGATGATTATGCCGCGATGGCACAAGCGCTGGAACGCCGTTATCGTAGGATCAAGAAAGGGGAGGTGGCATTACCTGATCTGCTGTTTATAGACGGTGGCAAGGGGCAGATGAGTGCCGTACACGAACGATTACAAGATCTAGGTATCTCTGGGTTGATTCTGATTGGCGTTGCCAAGGGGGTGGACCGTAAAGCCGGGATGGAGCAGCTCTTCTTGTTGGGGCGCAAAGCACCTATTATACTGCCCGCTGATTCATCGGCATTGCATCTGATCCAACAGATCCGGGATGAAGCCCATCGTTTTGCCATTACGGCTCATCGACAGCGGCGTTCTAAAACCCGAAATCGCTCTGTGTTGGAGCAAATACCTGGTATAGGTCCCAAACGCCGTCAGCGTTTAATGAAGCAGTTTGGTGGCCTGCAAGAGCTGTCTAGAGCAGGGATAGAGGATATTTCCAGTGTCGAGGGTATCAGTAAGACCTTGGCGGAGCAGATTTATCACGCTTTTCACGATAAGGGCTAGAGAAACACTATGTGGAATATCCCAAACATTCTCACATTACTGAGGATTATTCTGATTCCGGTATTTGTTCTGTTGTTCTATCTTCCAGTGGAATGGGCTCGCTATAGTTGTGCAATAGTTTTCGCAGTTGCAGCTGTAACCGACTGGTTTGATGGCTATCTGGCCAGACGCTGGGGGCAGGTCTCTCCATTTGGTGCATTTCTCGATCCGGTAGCCGATAAGCTGATGGTGGCGGTTTCTCTGTTGTTGCTGGTTCAGTCAGAGCCGACGCCGGCATTCGCAATACCAGCAGCGGTCATTATTGGACGAGAAATCACTATATCAGCCCTGCGTGAGTGGATGGCAGAAGTGGGTGCAAGGGGCATGGTGGCAGTCTCCATGATTGGAAAATTCAAGACAGCAGTACAGATGGTTGCAATCCTACTGTTAATCTACAGTGAGCCATTGTGGGGTATACCCGTCTATACAGTTGGCTTTGTACTGCTCTATATGGCCGCAATTCTTACGCTCTGGTCCATGGTGGTCTATTTGCGCGCCGCATGGCCCAGTTTGTTGGGAGAACGGCAGTTAAGCGGTTCATTGGAGCAGAAGTAGAGATAGTGTGTTATCCAGATATGGATTGTTAAGTGATACCATTTTGAGGGCTGTCTGAACTGCTAAGCTTCAATTAAGTCTGTCGAGAACATCGGCACTTGTCATTACGGTGTACATCTGGATCTAATCAGTCTATTGAACCTAGTGGATTCAGGCCTTCACTGGAGTGATGTAGCCGCAACTGTAATGATGGGCATTAGAAACTTGGCAGAGGTAGTTTTAGAGGAGGTCTCTGATGAGAAAAGATATTAAATTATTCAGTGTTATCCTAGCGGTTGTGTTTAGTACCTCAATCTATGCTCAACCTCCTGGCTATTATTCGTCTGGGGCTCCCTTCAATAGGGCTGCTGATGGCCCTTCATCGTTCAATATGCAGCGGCACATCCGATTCAGACAGGATCAAGATGACTCAGGCTATCACCTGCGTATTCTTTTTCGCGGGTATTCACCAGATGCCTTGCAAGTGAAAGTGCAAGGGCATTCTCTTCTGGTTGAGAACCAAGAAGCGCATCGAGTCGAGAACCGTGGTGATCGGGGATACAGTTTTTCTACCACCTCATCTTCTATGCGTCGTCGTTTCAGGTTACCTGGTGATGCTGATGTGGAAGCCATGCAAAGAACAGAAAAAGATGGCGAGATTGTAATCACCTTACCCTATAGGCCCTATCGCTAATATGAGGAAGCTTATTTTCACTATCCGCTTCCAGTGGACAAGGAAAGGGTTGACAGGGGGCAAACTGTAGCTAAAATACGCCCTTCTTGAAGATAGCGGGAATAGCTCAGTTGGTAGAGCACAACCTTGCCAAGGTTGGGGTCGCGAGTTCGAGTCTCGTTTCCCGCTCCAATTCTCTAAGAGGCCTCGGTGCAACCGGGGCCTTTTTGTTTAATACCTGAATTCGCAGGTTCAGGTTAGAATTCGATTCACCAGCAATAGGTGATAGAATTCCGAACTTAGGCTGAGTGGCAGAGTGGTTATGCAGCGGCCTGCAAAGCCGTGGACCTCGGTTCGATTCCGGGCTCAGCCTCCATCTCCTTGTTGTGACTACTTCAACGTATGCCCAATCAGCCCGGGTGGCGAAATTGGTAGACGCAAGAGACTTAAAATCTCTCGACCTTCGGGTCGTGCCGGTTCGATTCCGGCCCCGGGCACCATCTCACAATCCAGCAACGTCCAATAATCTTCCTAACTACCAGTATTTACAGGACTTATAAGTCTAACAGGGTCCAGTGCTGTCCATTACAATCCAATCAAATAGGGGGAATTTTTAAGGTAATAAAAAATCCTGTCATATTGAGATACCCCCAAAATGGCACGCCAGCGAACCTTTGGAAAACTCCCCGAAACCAAGATCAAATCCGCTAAAGGAAAAGAGAAGCCTTATAAGTTAGCAGATGGGGGAGGGCTCTATCTACTCGTTGATCCGGACAATCCCAAGTATTGGCGGCTTAAGTATCGCATTGATAGTAAAGAAAAAACGATGTCCTTGGGGGCATATCCGGTTGTTACTGCTGCTATGGTCCGTGAAGAGGCACTTGAAGCAAAGCGAAAACTACACATAGGCGAAGACCCAGTACATAGCCGAAAGATGGAAAAGATGACCCGTTCAGGCAACTCTTTCTACACCATCGCACAGGAATGGTTTTCTAAGCAGAAAGGACGCTGGACGCCTGATCATGCCAAAAGGGTGTGAACCTCTCTAGAGCAAGATGTCTTTAATTCCATAGGTGGTCGTCCGATAGGGGATATCAAAACACTTGAATCTCTTTCTGTGATTCGTGCCGTTGAGGAAAGAGGAGCTATCGATGTCGCTGGGCGAATTAAACAACGGATGAACGGTGTCTTTAGGTACGCTGTCCAGACAGCAGGAATCGAGTACAACCCAGCAGACCAACTTCACGGCGTCATTGCTACTCCGAAATTGGCACTCCGGGCATGGTTACGATCTGAGTCACTTCCAAAGTTCTTGAGAGCATTAGATCACTACACAGTGCATGAACTCACTCGACTAGCTCTAAAAATTGCTCTTACTGACCTTTGCCCGACCTGGAGAACTTCGGGGGGCGAGATGGGATGAGGTTCACTTTAGAACCAAGCAGTGGCGCATACCTGCAGAGCGGATCAAGAAACTCACCTGTAAATATGAATTGGTTTTCCTGGAGTAAGGGATGTCCGCCGTCCAATGTCGGAAAATACGCTCACATACGCTATCAGGAAAAGGGTTGGCTTCAATGCCACAGCCCGCGGTATCAGATCCGCAGAACATGCTGAAGAGATATCGGAACAAGCGAGTAACCTCAAAAGCACTGCCAATGAGGCTGCATATTATCTATCAGTGCTGATGGGTATGGTCCTTGAAGATACAGGCAAACCTGCCGACTATGTGATGGCTGGGTGTAGTCATACAATTCGGATATTGACTGATCTTGTTGACAGTCTAGATGCGATTGAAAGTGAGGCAAGAAGGTCCCATAAAGACTTCGTATCGCAGTAAATTAGCGGCGATTGGGTCTTGCCCTATCCCTTGGTAAGACGAGATAGGCCCCTTCGGGGGCCTTTTATTATGTGTTCGTTGACCTAAAAGTAAAGCCAGGTACGGAGGGAGGGTTAGAGACCGCCCTTACCCGATTAGGGGAAAATGCAATGTACTAAACTATATTTTTCATTCTTATTTGGTATCTCTGGCATTAAAATAACTGAAACTCCAAAGAATGACCATTGTTGGAATTATTATGAAATTAGGGATATATGATCTAATTGTAATTACTCCAGCGTATATAGAATATACCCCTGCTATTAGTAACATAATTCCAACTAATATAGTGGGTAGAAGAATCCATCTTCGTTCTAACGGTTTTCTATCCGCCCAAATTAACATGCATGCCCAGGAAAATGCCACAGCACTCATCAGCCCCATAGGATAAACATAGGACGATACCCCCATTCTCTCTGGAATTAGCACAAGAATTGCTATTAGAAAATCACCAATTGCGCCCGCCCAATAACTGATCCGTAACCAAATGACTTTATTTTTCATTTCAATTCCTCAAATGAAGATCAATTATTTTCATTTAACGCTTCGCATCACCAGCAGTAAAAAAGCAGAGCGTGGAACGAGCGGCACTTTTTGCTGTCCGAGCGTATGCGTTTGTTATGCGATTTTTAACCAAAAAAAATATATATGTATGCTGCGACAGAAACCAGAAAAAATAAGAGCCCAAGTATAATTTTTACGAATATGCCTACACTCCTGGCTTTCATTGGTGCATCTGCCTTTGGCAGCCCCAAGGTACGAGGTGCTTCCAGTTCTTCAGCACGACGCTTGCCTGCTTCAATACGGTCCTTCAACATTCGTGCTTGAGGCGAGCGCGGATACTTCTCCATATATTCCTCAAGCTCGTATAACGTGTAGCGCAAATCTGAAGAAGATCGTGCTGTGAGCATTTGATGACCCAATCGTTCTAAGATATCATCTTCAGTCGCCATTAAGCGATTGATAGATGGATCTATTTCAATACTTGACCCTTTAACGGCCCTCACTATCTGATCAGCTACATAATCGAGGCCATTAGATGTGGATACGGCTAATTTGTCCGCCAGCATCGGTGAGTATCCACCGATTTCTCTTACACTAACGTTATGCCAAATTGGTAATATGACCTTTTCAGCACCGTTTTCTCTTGCTACCAATCCATCAAGCTCTTTGTTTGGCCATTCCTTTGCGAAGAATGCCGGACTTAGGATCACCACACCATATTTCGATTTAACCAAACCTTGATTTATTTTCCGTCTTAAACTATCACCTAGCGTGAGTTCAAATTCATCAATCCAAACTCTCAGACCTCTGTTTGTCAGGTGATCAACGAGCGGAAGAGCGACTTCGAACTTGTCCTCGCTAGCATGACTTATAAAGACGTCGTATTCCATATCCGTTTGGCCTCTTTCGCATAACGTTTTACATAAGGTGCGCTGCGTTCTTTGCGGCGTCCCAGTGAGCGATAGCGAACGATCTTGATGTGATTGTTATGCCCATGTGATTCACTATAAACAACTTACTGTTTTATCAGGCGAAGCAAATATAAATAAAATAATTGCAATCCCTGCGACAATTAAAAACCAAATAATATTGGATTTACTCCTTCGAGCCTTACTTAGGTGAGAGTGCTCTTCATTACGCTCTGGAAGTATCCATTGTTTTCTATTAGCAATCTCTATTAGATGTTTAACAGTCACTGGGTAATAACCATATTCCTCTGCTACATTAAAACCTGCTTCTGGACCGAAATGTAAAGAAAAATCAAATTGATCAAAATTTACATTAAATTCTTTATGAATATCTTCCATTAAATCCCATGCATCATCACCAGTAACGCCTAGATCATCTTCAACAAGAGATTCTTCAGTGATTTCTTCTTCTTTTGCACCTGAGTGGTACAAAATTAACTCTATCACTTTTTTACTTATACTCATGTCTTATAGGCATAACCGGTGATTATATTGCTGGCTCTTATTATCGTATTATACCGCCGGCACAGAATATTGGGATATATCGCATAGTAAATAATTCTCATTTAAATATGACTGAGTGTCACCAACAGGAAGGAGCATCCTGCCAGAAGACATATCCTCCCTATATATTTCTAGAGTACCAGAATCTTACTTGACAGTAATAGGCACTTTAGGGGGCCTGCTTCAAGGCTTACTGACCTCGTTACGGCGGGGTTTTTATTTATATCTCTTCCTGAACTCATCCCTGAAAATCAATAGAATTGGTGGTAAGCATGTTGCGATTTGCTGTTATGGTGAAGTGATAGGTATAAAGGAAAAGGCTGTAATAGAAATGATCCTTCAATAGCTGTGAAAGGGCCTTATACACGAGGTCATATGCGACATTATTTCCAACAGTGAATGTACACACCTATCTGCTCTAAAAACGGCCGTTGAGAAGGCAGTATGATGAGAGGGTATTCATTGTCCAAGGTCAATCCAGCCTTTCATGACCTCGTCAGTAAGATGCGATTTTCTAGACCATAAATAAATTATCTAAATCTTTATCCATTTCTGCCGCCATTTATTTAGAATATTCTTTAGTTGGACTGGTGAAATGTCGAAAATTATTGATCGACTTGATGTCTTGTTGGGGCTAAATCGTCTAAGTGTCAGTAAAAAACTATTGACACTTACCTTGTTATTTCTCTCCGTCATTAGTGCCATGGTCATTTATACTGCCATGACTTTGGGTGCCCAGAAGAGTGATGGGGCTGTAATCAATATCGCAGGTCGTCAACGAATGTTGACCCAGAAGTTCACCAAGGAATTTTACTTGGCCTTGCAACAGGCTAAAGGAGAGGATACCCGTTTTGATCTGAGCAAAATGAACAAAAGTAAGGAGCTCTTTGGCATTTCACTAAAAACGCTCAGCCAGGGAGGAAAAACCTATCTTGACCTTGGAATGACTAAACCGATTGAACTGCCAGGTACGGACAGCCCGCAGATCAGGGCCAAATTGAAAGAAGTGGATAAATTGTGGCAGCAGCTCCAGATTGCAGTGAATCATGCCACTCCTGCTGATCACAATCTGGAACAGTTGGATCAGATCAACGAACTCAGTGTCAAGGTTCTGGCCACCATGAATCAGGCCGTGGTGATGTTTGCCAATGACTCTGATCATAAAGTACAGTCGATGCTCAGTAATCAAGTATGGATCTGGGGGTTTGCAGTATTCACATCGATCATCATTGCCTGGATGATTGCTCACAACATAACAGTTCCTCTCCAACATGTTGTTAACACCACCCAGAGAATCGGAAATGGGGATCTCAAGTCCTATCCCTATGAGAAGTCGCATCGTGATGAAATAGGCGCTCTGATGTGCCATGTTGAGAAAATGCGTTCAGTGCTTAGTGAAATTATCCATACGGTGCAACAAAATAGCACACAGATGTCTCACTCTTCATTACAGATCGCCACCATTTCAGGAGAGATTTCAAGTATCAGTGAGCAGGAGCAGGAGAGTTCCAATCAGGTACTAAGTGCAACAAGCTCACTGCAACAGATAGCGACCACCGTAAGTGAACATGTCGAGCAAGCGAATAAAACCGCAGAACAGACTCGCACAGTTGCTGAAAAGGGCTTCAGCGTTGTGCAACAGAGTATAAAGGAACTTGGATGTGCTGTTGAAAGTGTTAATATCACAGCAGGTCATATGGAATCGGTGAAAGGTGCAACAGACCAAATACATACAATCATCGAAGCAATCAGTAATATTGCTGCACAAACTAACCTACTTGCTCTCAATGCCGCCATTGAAGCTGCACGTGCAGGTGAGCATGGGCGTGGCTTTGCGGTAGTAGCCGATGAGGTACGTAGTCTGGCTTCCCGTACCGCTGACTCTACTACCGAGATTACCGGTCTAATCGATGAACTCACTTCCCAGGTGGGTCTGTGAAATCGATGCAACAGGTAATAAAACAAGTCAATCAATCACAGGAGAAGTCAGAACAGACACTCTCCACTTTCGATGCAATGACTGATGGCATCAATAGAAACACTGAAAATTCCGTACTTATTGCCCAACTTAATCAGCAGCAAACAGAGCAATTGCAGTCACTTCACTCAGAATTGAACGAACTATTCAACGTACTTGCGGTAAGTGCAGATAAGGCTGGATCTACATCGCTGGTAGCCAGCGATTTACATCTAGTTTCTGATGAGCTTGACAATTTGCTACACAAATTTGATACCGACAATGTGGCTCCTCCATTGCGTAAGACTGATGAACAGCGGACATTTCCGCGTATCAATAACAGAATCAAAGTGATGCTGTGTCAGGGAGACATACGTGCTGAAGGATTGACCCAGGATATTAGCATGTCCGGCCTGCAGATAAAGTGCAAAAAATCATTTGATGATCGAAGTAATCTGGAAGTCAAAATCCGTCTCTATGTTCCAGGGCAGGAACACTTAACCGAGGAAGAAATGTTCGTTATTCATGGAAATATTGTTCACTCAGACAAAAGACCTGATGGTTTCTACTATGGTATTAATTTTGAATCCCTTAATAGTAGTGAGCAACATAAGTTGAAAGAGATATTTGACTACTTTCGAAAACCTAACCAATTTGCTTAAACCTGGAACAAGATGGACGGTATCTAGTTACTAGTGTAAGCGTTCATGCAATCCTAGTGATATAGAGTGTTACTGGAATCTGAACAATCGATTTTATAAAATTATGCCTCTGCTGCTTTGGTCTCGGGTGAGAAATAAGTTCAGAGGCATGCAACAGTACATCTAATGGAAATTGAGTTATCTCTTCCATGAAATATCTAGCGTCTTTTAATTCAGATCAAACAACGAGAATAACTTGTATTTAGTTGTGGTTTTGAGGAGTAAAGCAAATCTTGAGAGGCACTTAGCGTGCTGCTTACACTCAATATGCGGTTTGATATCAAAATGAGTGGGTGGAAAATAGAATAGAGGGTAAAAAAGGGGGCATATAGAAATCACTATCTACTTAATAGCGATTAAAAACAAGTATATAGACAACCAATGCGATTCCGGCCCCGACACCATCTCATTATCTGATACCGTCCAATAATCAACCTGAGCGCCAGCGTTTACATGCTTGTAAGTTTAACGAGGTCCAGTGCTGTCCAATCCAATGGTGGGTATTTTGGGTGTATGTTTACACCCCCTCCCTGCGAGAGCTTTCTTTCCACAATATATCCCTATCAATTTGGCTCCCTCCCAAGATAAATCTCAGTAACCGGCCTTTTTCTCTATTTTGATCGGTATGTCTGCTACATTGGAATCTGTCTCTTTTTCCTTCGATGCTTTGGTTTCCTGTACCTCCGGTTGGTCCTTTTTGCCCTTGTTTATTTTCTCTGATGACTGCTTCAAACCAGATTGGCTAGCTTTTTTTTCTTCGACCTGAGGCCCAGTTTCTTCCGGCTCCTCCTCCGTTATCTGGTGTTGGAACAACACCTTGGTGATCCGGTGGTTGTCCATCTCCAGGACTTCTAATAAGGCCCCCTCAAGCTGGACAAGGTCGCCGACCTCCGCGATCCGGCCAAGACTGTGATGAATGAGTCCTCCCATGGTCACATAATCGCCGGTGGGGAAGGGGAAGTTCAATTTCGGCTCCAGTTCCGTTACCCGGACTCCGCCATTGATGATAAAGTGCTGCTTGTCCTCCATCTTTATGTGACGGTGCCTGGGCGTAAATTCGTCCTCGTAGTCACCCACGATCTCTTCGAGGATATCCTCCAGGGTGATTAGCCCCTCGGTACCGCCATACTCGTCCAGCACGATGGCAATTTGCCGACGGTTGCTGGTGAAGTCCTTGAGCAGCAAGCTCAGGCGCATGGTATCAGGGACGAAATAGGCTGGCATCATCACTTCACTTACCGGAAGTTTGATGATGTTGGTGGATGACTCCGGGCTCTCCGCTGTGGCCAGTCTATTCAGCAGCTCCTTCATGGACACGATGCCGATGATGTTGTCGAGAGACGTTTCGTAGACAGGATAGCGCTCGCGCAGCTCTTCCTTGAAGAGGTCAAGTACATCGGCCACGGTGGCGGTATTCGGGACACCCTCTACTTCCGTACGAGGAATCATGGCATCCCGTGCAGTGTGCTCATCCAGGTCGAACACCCCCCTCAGCATCATAGTCAGCTGGGGGTCGAGAGCCCCCTCCTGCTCACTGGCACTGAGAATGGTTCGGATCTCGTCACCGGTCATGGAAAAGTGTCCCTCACCATGGGCGGCAAGGTCGTGTTGACCGAACAACCAGAGCAGGCCGTTGGAAGAATGGTTCATGACCCAGATAAGGGGGCGCATTATGGTGTGGAGAGCGTTGATGATCCACGCCACAGACAGGCTCATGGCCTCCGCTTTGTGGAAGGCCAGCACCTTGGGTGCCAGTTCGCCCGCCACCACGTGCAAGAAAGAGATGATGATAAAGGCAATGATATAAGAGAATGTGTGTGCCCAGCCCAATATCTCTTCACTTTGACCAAACCATCCGAAAGCCGCCTCGATGCTCGGGTCCATGACCTGGGTTAGGGTGATCATACCGATGGCGCCCAGGGCCAGCGACACAAGGGTGATACCGATCTGGGTGACCGAATAGAACCTTTCTGGTTCATTGTGGAGCACTTGGACGATCTTGGCGGACTTGTTGCCTGTACTGGCCAGCTGCTTGATACGACTACGTCGGGCGGAGGTCAGGGCGATCTCAGATCCCACGAAAAAAGCGTTACCGACGATCAGTAACATGATCAGGAATAGCTTACTTATCAGTATCCAGTCCATATGTCTCTTCTCCCCGGGTGGAAGTTAAATTATAAAATTGACACAGTAGACAAAAAATCCGGTTCAACCTCTCATGTTACAAGGTTTGACGGCTCCTAGCTATGACAACTCGAGCCATAGTTGATTTTATCCCTGTTTCCATAGGCAACTCAGGGTCGATCTTGCGCTCCCTTTACGCTATCGATCCGGAGTGACATTGCTCCTATCACAACCCGGCCTATCCATTCGACAATAAGGGGGATGCCTTAGGAAAGCGCTGAACAAGTCTGAGTGAGTCAGATTGTGAGCCATAAAACGATCGCATCAGGGCGTCAGTCGCAGGTTATAGCAGGTCTATTGCCAAGATTGACAATGCAGAGGTTGAAGTCACTGGCCACAAGATGGTCGTCCATGACTTATTCAGAACTTCCTTAACTTTAGTGGGTTGAAGACAGAATAGGGGTTATATAAAAACCACTACCCCTTAAATAGATAATCAATGTCAATCCGGCCCCGGTAGCATTTATACCTTCTGTACAGATTTAATCGCTATAAACTTAATCTCGCCTTTCGCAATCGAATGGCCTCAAGGGTCATGTGTGAGCTGTGGCCAATGCGGCATTGAATGTAGCACTGGGGCGCATGATAGCGCTTGTTTTCTCAGAATCAGCATTGAAATAGCCACCGATATCAACCGCTTTACCCTGTACTCTGCTCAGTTCCTCAACAATAGCTTGCTCCTTATCAGCAAGGGTATCTGCCAGGGAGGTAAACCGGGCCTGCAGATCGGGATCTTCTGTCTGTTCCGCCAGTGCCTGAGCCCAGTACATTGCCAGATAAAAATGACTGCCACGGTTATCCAACTCACCTGTTCTGCGCGATGGCGATTTGTTGTTGTCCAACAAAAGGCCGGTCGCCTCGTCCAGTGTCGCTGCCAGTAGTTTGGCTTTACTGTTACCGGTCTTGTTACTGATATCTTCCAGGGATACGGCAAGGGCCAGAAACTCACCAAGGGAATCCCAGCGCAGGTGGTTCTCCTCTATAAGTTGTTTGACATGTTTGGGCGCCGAGCCACCGGCACCTGTTTCAAACAGGCCGCCTCCAGCCATTAGCGGGACGATAGAGAGCATCTTCGCGCTGGTGCCCAGTTCCATAATCGGGAATAGGTCGGTCAGATAGTCACGCAGAATATTTCCAGTGACCGAAATCGTATCCTTCCCGCGAATGATACGTTCCAGCGAATAGCGCATAGAACGTAAGGGTGACATGGTCTGGATGTCCAGCCCTGTCAAATCATGATCCAGCAGATATCGATTGACCTTTTTGATCAACTCGGCGTCATGCGGTCGGTACTCATCCAACCAGAACACGGCAGGTGTATCCGATTGGCGTGCGCGGGTAACGGCCAACTTAACCCAATCACGAATGGGTGCGTCTTTGGTTTGACACATCCTCCAGATGTCGCCGGCTTCTACGTTTTGCTCGATCAGCACCCTCCCTTGGTCATCGATGATGCGAGCCACTCCGTCTGCGGGAATTTCGAATGTTTTGTCGTGTGAGCCGTACTCCTCGGCTTTTTGGGCCATTAAACCAACGTTTGGCACCGTACCCATTGTAGTAGGATCAAATGCACCATTGGTCTTACAGAAATTGAGCATCTCCTGATAAATTTTGGCGTAGGTACTTTCCGGCATGACGGCTTTTGTATCCTTCGGTTTGCCGTCAGGGCCCCACATCTTTCCCCCGTTACGGATCATTGCTGGCATCGAAGCATCCACGATCACATCATTGGGCGCATGTAGATTAGATATGCCTTTTGCTGAATCAACCATTGCCAGCTCCGGACGATTTTCATAACAGGCATGGATATCTTCTTCGATCTCTTCGCGTACGGAGCCCGGCAGGTTTTGAATCTTCTCATATACGCTGCTGATGCCGTTGTTTGCGTTTACACCCAGTTTCTTGAACAGTTCATCGTGTTTTTCAAACAGCTCCTTGTAGAAAACCTTGACTGCGTGACCGAATACAATGGGGTGGGAGACCTTCATCATGGTAGCTTTGACATGCAGGGAGAACATCACCCCTGTCTGTTTTGCATCCTCAAGCTGGTCTTCGAAGAACTGGCATAGCGCTTTGCAGTTCATAAACATGCTGTCAATGATTTCGCCTTCAAGTAACGATGTCTTTTCTTTCAATACGATCACATCACCATCTGCTGTCACGAGATCCATTTTCACATCACAAGCCTTTTCCATCGTCATGCATTTTTCGCTGGAGTAAAAATCGCCACTGCGCATATGAGCAACATGGGTGCGTGAAGCCGGGCTCCATTTCACCATCGAATGAGGGTTCTTGCGTGCGTAGCGCTTTACTGCGGCGGGAGCGCGCCGATCTGAGTTGCCTTCGCGCAGTACAGGATTAACTGCACTGCCCAGCACCTTTGAGTAACGATTCCTGATTACCCTTTCGTCCTCTGTCTGAGGGTCTTCGGGAAAGTCGGGGATGTTGTAACCGCTTGCCTGGAGCTCACTGATCGCCATCATCAATTGCGGGACTGAGGCACTGATATTGGGGAGCTTGATAATATTGGTATCGGGCTCCTGGGTCAGGCGACCTAACTCACTCAGGTTGTCAGGAACTTGCTGGTCTTCAGTAAGATAATCGGAAAACTCGGCAAGAATTCTTGCCGCTACGGAAATGTCACTTGTCACGATATCGATGTCGGCGGCAGCCGCGAATGTACGAATGACAGGGAGTAGGGAGCACGTCGCCAACAAGGGTGCTTCGTCGGTAAGGGTGTAGATAATCTTTGAATGCTTTGTGGCCATAACTGTTCCTCGTAACGATCTGGCGTGCCGTATCCAGCCTGTGGAGAACACAGGCATCAGGCGGATCGACGATAATTCAGACTCGGGATGCTTTCTCCGGGTCTTCAGGCAGGCGTATTAGGATACCTATAAAAAACAGTTATGCCTAGATAAATTATTCACCTGCGCTCTATTGTATGGAAAACGATAGGGGGCATGCAGCCTACATGATCCGATACTGCGGCTGTACCTGCTTATCTAGCCAGATATCGTCTGGACTCACATATTCGTCATTCAGTTGAAAGGGAACACCGATGTGGTCGAAACATTCATAAACCAGTTCAGAACAGATGTATTTCCGGTCCTTTGTGCGGCGGCTGATGTTGAATAGAATGCGAAAGCCGATACGCACGATTTCGAAGTTGTCATAGGGCTTGGTCAGTTCGTCCATGCCAAAACTGATGGCATGGTTCAGTTTTAACTGATCAACCGGTGCATCCACCCGTGCAATAATCATGTTCCCTCTGTAGGGACGGTTCTTGCCGTGATAATCACGAAGATACTTGGAGAGCGGTGCCAGACGTACCCCGATCATTGTCTCGCTCTCCAGGATAAAAACCCTTTCCAGCGTGGGGTCGCGGTAGATTATTCCCACATGACTCCAGACGGATTGGGTGAATTTCTGAATGGCTTGTGAAAAGAAATAAGAACCGGAACAGAAAACAAGGTCTCCCGTCTGCAAATCTTCACGCATTTCAGCGTAGGGTTTCAAAGGGAACTGCTCGATATCCTGCTTACTGATTCGACTAGCCATATCGCTCCAAATGGGTTAACAGGCTGGCACTGAGCTTTTGCCAACGCTTACTATGATTAAAAAGTCATGAGTAATATGTACCACACTTACCGTGAAAACCAAGGGTTGAAAAAAACTGAGACTGGTTTTAGACATATCGAATTGTTACATGAGGCATCGTTGTGGGTAGTTATCACTCGAATGGATGGGACATGCAGGTTGAATTCCATAGCAGCATTGATGAACTGAATGAAGAAGAGTGGGATCGGCTTGTCTTAGACGAAAACCCCTTCCTTAAACATGCCTTTCATGCAGCGATGGAACATCACGATTGTGTTGGCCCGCGTTTTGGGTGGATCCCCAACCATCTGGTTATTCGGGAGGCTGACAGGATCGTTGGGCTATCTCCGTTGTACATTAAGTCCAACTCCTATGGGGAGTTTGTATTTGATCATGCTTGGGCAGACGCTTATCAGCGTACTGGCGTGAAATACTACCCCAAAGTGATCAGTGCAGCCCCCTATACGCCCGCTGTCGGTGAACGTCTCCTGGTAGATCCTGAATCGAATGTTACACAAATACGCAAGCGCTTAATCGAAGCCACCCTGAAGATGGCTGATGATGCAACATTTTCATCCATGCACTGGCTATTCACAACAGAGGAGGAGGGTGACCTATTGATGTCAATGGGAATGCTGGAGCGGCTTGGTGTTCAGTTCCATTGGCAAAATCCAGGCTATGAGGATTTTGAGCACTTTCTGTCACAGCTGACAGCCAAACGTAGAAAAAACATAAGGCAGGAACGACGAAAAGTCTTAAATGCCGGTATACGATTCAAAGTGCTACACGGGGGCGATGTGTCTGAGGAAGAGTGGCATTTGTTCGCCAATTTCTATACCAAGACCTTTGAAGAGCGGTATAGCCTGCCAACCTTGAATGTCGGCTTCTTCATGGAAATAGGTGAACGAATGGGGGATCAGGTCATATTGGTACTTGCCTATGATAGCGATACCTGTGTGGCCGGAGCACTACTCTATCGAAGCCGTTCGGTACTTTATGGACGGCATTGGGGGGCTCTGCAACACTACGACAGCCTTCATTTCGAGACCTGCTACTACCAGGGGATTGAGTACGCGATTAACCACGAATTGAGACGATTCGAGCCTGGCGCCCAGGGGGAACATAAGATATGGCGAGGATTCCTTCCAACACGCACCCGCTCTTACCATTGGATAAAAAACCCACAATTCAGCAGGAGTATTAAGGATTTTCTTACAAAAGAGTCTCCGGCAATGGTGGCTTATCATAATAATCTTCTGGCCAGCTCCCCATTTAAGAAACAGCGCTTGAAAAAATAACTTGTAATACCTTGAAAAATAATAATAAAAATTATTTGTAATAAAATTGAAATTTTTTCATCTTAAAAGTTGACTAAATTACTTAGTTACTCTAGTCTAATTACCAAGTGATTTACTAGGAAATGGATTCCATACCCCTGGAGAAATAAAATGAGATTGTCAACGAAAGGTCGCTATGCTGTTACGGCAATGTTGGATCTTGCACTGAATGGTAAGAATGGTCCGGTTACACTGGCGGAGATATCGGAAAATCAAGGTATCTCCCTCTCATACCTCGAACAACTGTTTGCCGCCTTGAGAAACAAGGAGTTGGTACGTGGCGTCAGGGGTCCAGGTGGCGGCTACTATCTTGGAAAAAGCGCTGACGAGATCTCCATTGCTAACATCATTTGTGCCGTGGACGAATGGGTGGAATTCACCCGTTGTGGCGGTAGACAAAACTGCAGCGGAGGTGCTCGTTGCCTGACCCATACCCTGTGGGACGACTTAAGCAGTGAAATTTTCAACTTTCTTGCCAATATCTCATTAGGTGATTTGGTGAGAAGAAATCTGAATAAAACAGAGGACGAGGAGAGTTCACTGAGCGTTGTCGCTAATGCCGATTCGCAAGCTGCTTGATTGTTACCAACGTTATTTTCAATGACGGGGTGGAGGTCCATGCGCTTCCATCCCGGCCTGTTCTCGCTCAAATTATGACTGGATTGGTAAATCGGCTATCATTAGCCGTTTGATCAGCCAGTCATTCTTGTGCAGTCACTAAATTCCATTCAAGATTTTATCCGTTGGGGCGCCAGTCGATTCACCGAGGCTAAGTTGTTTTTTGGCCACGGTACAGATAATGCGCTGGATGAGGCGGCAGCATTGGTGCTGCAAGCACTCTATCTTCCACCCGATTTACCGGCAAGCTGGTTTAGCGCGCGACTCACTACTGAAGAGCGAAACCGGGTCTTTGATCTGGTTCAGCGCCGTATTGAGAAACGAATACCGCTAGCATACCTCATGGGTGAAGCCTGGTTTGCGGGTATGCGCTTTCATGTTAATGAGCACGTGTTGATTCCTCGCTCACCCATTGCGGAATTGATAGAACAGGAGTTTTCGCCATGGATAGATCCGCTGGGAGCCACTCATATTCTCGATCTCTGTTGCGGGAGTGGTTGTATTGGCATCGCAGCGGCAGCTTTTCTTCCGGAGAGCCAGGTCGATTTAGTTGATATTTCTACTGATGCATTGGAAGTTGCCCAGAAAAATGTGTCTGAATATGGTTTGGAGGCGAGGGTGACAGTTCGCCAATCGGACCTGTTTGATGCCCTGCCAAGAAAAAAATATGAGTTGATTCTATCCAATCCCCCCTATGTCGGTAGTGCCGAGATGGCTGGATTGCCTGAAGAGTACCAACATGAGCCGGTATTAGCGCTGAAAGCGAATGATAATGGGCTGGAAATTGTCCAAAGCATATTGAAGCAGGCTAAAGATTATCTTACTCCCCAGGGCGTATTGATTGTCGAAGTAGGAAATAGTGCAGAGATATTGGCAGAGCGCTATCCCGAAATACCCTTCGTCTGGCTCGACTTTGAACACGGGGGGGAGGGTGTATTTCTGCTCACTGCCAAGGATCTGGCAAAATACGCAAATAACATACACTGACCTGTTATCTGAACCCACGCATTCAGATAACAGTTCGAGAGAGACTAGAGAGATCCGATGAGTTTACAACGTGCACGTAGCGCAGAAGAGTATGTGGAGTGGGTCAAACAGGCCGCCTTTGAGGTAGATGATCTAAGAGACTGCTACGATTTCCAGATGGATGAGCTGGGGCGTTACCCCGGGTTTCTTCAACCGTTAGAGCAGGGCATAAAATCACTCTATCAATCGATGGTGGATGGTGAGTACCATTTTGATCGTGAAGACCTTTCATTTATGGGGCTGGTGAATCGCCACGATGATGAGATACCTTTCGCTATCCTGCTTCGTCAGATCAACGAGACACATCGTAAAGGTATTGATGTGGACGTGGACTAACCGTAAATGAAAGCATTTAAGAGAGACTGACAAATGGACCATTCGACACAATTCGACCTCGCACTGATAGCCAAATATGATCAGAGTGGCCCGCGTTATACATCCTATCCTACAGCTGTTCAGTTTCATGACGGTTTTGACGAGGCTGAATACCGGCGAGTCGCTACCCAGAGTAACGAAACCGGCCAGCCACTCTCCCTCTATTTCCATATCCCGTTTTGCGACACGGTTTGTTTCTACTGTGCGTGCAATAAAGTGGCGACCAAAGACCGCAGTATGGCGGCAGGTTATCTCTCCCGTGTTTATGAAGAGCTACGGATGCAGTCTGAACTATTTGATGCTTCAAGAGTTGTTACCCAGCTCCATTGGGGAGGCGGTACACCGACCTTTATCAGTCATGACGAAATGCGTGAATTGGTTGCCCAGACACGTAAAATGTTCACCCTGCTGGACGATGATAGCGGTGAGTACTCTATAGAGATTGATCCTAGAGAAGCGAAAGGCGATACCATCAAGCTGCTCAGGGAACTGGGTTTCAATCGCATGAGCCTGGGCGTACAGGATTTTGAAGCGAAGGTTCAGAAAGCGGTCAACCGTATCCAAAGTAAGGATGAAACCCTGACTGTGTTGCAGTCCGCCAGAGATGAAGGTTTTCGCTCAATCAGCATCGATCTCATCTACGGGCTGCCCTTCCAGAGCATGGAAAGCTTCTCAAGTACCTTGGATCAGATCCTGGAAGTCGATCCGGATCGACTCTCGGTCTTCAACTATGCGCATCTGCCGGAGCGATTCAAGCCACAGCGGCGTATCAACGATGAAGAGTTGCCTCCACCTCAGGAAAAACTGGATATCCTGCAGATGACCATTGAGAAGCTATCGGCCGCGGGTTATGTCTATGTCGGTATGGATCATTTTGCCAAGCCGAATGATGAGCTGGTGCTGGCTCAGGAAAATGGCACGCTCTATCGCAACTTTCAGGGGTATTCAACACATGCTGATTGTGATTTGATCGGTCTCGGCGCGACTTCGATCGGCATGGTCGGACCAAGCTATGCGCAAAATATGCGTAGTCTTGATGAATATTACCAACGCATTGACAGCGGCAGATTGGCCGTTTTCAGAGGTGTTGAACTTACCCGAGATGATTTGATACGTCGTGATGTAATCACCCGGCTGATTTGCAATTTCTCTCTCTCCATCCACGATGTGGAAAAAAGCTGGGGACTGGTGTTTAAGGATTACTTTTCGGTCGAACTTCAACGCCTGCATGAGATGGCGTCAGATGGACTGATTTCAATAAACGATAGTGAGATTAAGGTATTGCCACGAGGACGTCTGTTGATCAGGAATATCTGTATGCAATTTGATGCCTATCTGAACAGCAAGGCCTCACAAGGTAGTTTTTCAAAGGTGATTTAGTGGATGCTTCTCTGATCAAGCAGTTGATTGAGCGAGGATGGCATCAGCCTAGGCTGGCGATCACGGCACCTCTCTCAACGCTTCAGCGTGAGTGTGAAACAGTTAGTTGTTAGGGATCAATGCCTTTTGTGCTTTTCTGTTTCCCTGCGCGGCGGCACGCTGTATCCAATGCATGGCCTGGCGATCATTTTTCTCTATGCCCAGGCCGTAGTAGTAAAGGTAACCCAAGGCATATTCCGCTCTGTCATTGCCGGCGGCGGCGAGCGGAAAGATCAGCTCAAAGACTTTTTTATAGGCCTTGATATTGTAAGCCCTGTGCGCCTCCTGGAGTATGGCGGCTGAATCTTTCTCTCCCTTATCGTCAGGAGTCGTCGAGCAGCCGCTCAGTACAACAAGACCCGATAACAGGCTGAGTAGTAAAAAGAGCGGTTTCAGGTGGGAGAAGGTTTGCATAAGCTCAGCCTACCAGTTGATTGAGATCGAAGATAGGCAGCAGTATGGCTAGCACGATCACTAGCACGATGCCGCCCATAATTAGAATCAGGATCGGTTCAAACAGTCCTTGGATGGTAGAGACCAGGGTTTCTATCTCCCGTTCCTGGATATCTGCAGAACGCTCCAGCATACCTTCCAGATTACCACTCGCTTCACCACTGGCAAGCAGGCTGAGGGTCATGGGAGGGAAATAACCGGTCTTTTCCAGGGCCCGATAGAGGCTGGTGCCTTCACGAACCCGTGAAGCAGCCTCTTCCACGGCACTGCGCATGGGCAGGTTGGTCAACACTTGAGAGGCAATGCGCATCGAGTCAAGAATAGGTACGCTGCTGGCGGCCATGATGCTAAGCGTCCTGGAAAAGCGGGCTGCATTGGATGTTCGCACCAGGCGGCCGACCAGAGGGATACGCAACAGGGTCCGATGCCACCAGCGTTTCGGTCCGGGTTTTCGCAACAGGTAGCTAAACGACAGTCCGCCAATCAGGATGACAAAAAAGATGGGAATGCCGTAGGCACGGAAGGTGTCACTGGTCGCCATCAGCGCTCGTGTGATCCAGGGCAATTCTGCCGACATGTTCTCAAACACCCGGGTGACCTGAGGCACGATGTAGGTCAACAATCCTCCGACGATGAGCAGGGAGACAATCGTCAGCAATGCCGGGTAGAAGAGGGCAAAGATGGTCTTCTGGCGCATCTGTTGACGCTGTTCCGTATAGTCTGCCAGACGCTCGAGTACAATCTCCAGGTGACCTGATTCCTCTCCTGAGGAGACCGTCTGTATATAGAGTTCCGGAAAAGTCTTTGGAAATTCACTCAGTCCGTCTGCCAGCGTGCGACCCTCCAGGACCTTTGCCCGGACAGCCAGCAGGGTACGCTCTACATGGCGCTTGTCAGATTGTTGTGCAGTTGTCTTGAGAACATGTTCCAAAGGTAGGCCGGCACGTAACAGGGTTGCCATCTGACGGGTAATCAATGCCAACTCCATGGCATTGATGCGACGTTGAAACAGGGTGCTTTTTCTCTCTATTGACGCGCCACTGGCAGCGTCTATCGTCAGCGGAGTGAGTCCCGAATCTCTCAGTTGTTGGCGGACCTGCCGGGGACTGTCACCCTCAAGCACACCACGTCGCTCTTTGCCCGTTGGATCGAGTGCTACGTATTCAAAGGCGTCCAAGACCTGTTAATCCTCTTGGGTCACGCGAATGATTTCGTCGATGGTTGTATCACCCTTGAGAACCCGCCGCATACCGTCCTGGCGAATACTGTCACTGGAATGTCTGGCATGTTCCAGCATTTCGATCTCACCGCTACCCTTGTGAATAAGATTGCGCAAGGTCTCATCGATGGTGATTAACTCATAGATACCTGTCCTACCTTGGTAGCCGTGAGTGTGGCATTTTTCACAGCCGACGGATGAATAGAGTGTAACCTCACCCACAGAAGGGAGCTCCAGCAGTGCTTTCTCCTCCTCACTGGCCGTATAGGGGGCCTTACAATGGGGACAAAGTGTACGTACCAGGCGTTGCGCAAGTACACCGATCAGACTCGACGAAAGCAGGAACGGTTCTACACCCATATCACGTAGACGGGTAATGCTGCCGATGGCGGTATTGGTATGCAGGCTCGACATAACCAGATGGCCGGTCAAGCTGGCTTGTACCGCAATCTGTGCTGTTTCAAGGTCACGGATCTCACCCACCATCACCACATCCGGGTCTTGACGAAGAATAGCGCGTAAGCCGCGGGCAAATGTCAGATCAACCTTATTGTTGACCTGGGTCTGGCCGATACCGTCAAGGTAGTACTCAATAGGGTCCTCGACTGTAACGATATTCCGGCTCTGGGTGTTCAGTCGGCTTAGTGCTGCATATAAGGTAGTCGTTTTACCGGAACCGGTTGGACCGGTGACCAGAAAAATGCCGTGAGGACGTTTGATGACACCCGGATCGACCTGTATAAGCAGCTCCTTGGACATACCCAACTGTTCCAGATCCAGTCGGCCCGCCTGCTTGTCGAGCAACCGCAATACGACTCTTTCACCGTAACTCGAGGGTAGGGTTGAGACCCGCACATCCACTGGACGGTTACCTACTTTCAGTGAGATACGACCATCCTGGGGAATGCGTTTCTCAGCGATATCCAGATGGGCCATGACCTTGATACGCGAGACCAGAAAGGGCGCAACGGTACGTGGGGGGGAGAGGACCTCACGCAACAGGCCATCAACACGAAAACGTACCACCAGCCGGTTTTCGTAAGGCTCGATGTGGATGTCAGATGCCTCCTCCTTGATAGCTTCGGTGAACAGTGCATTGATCAGCCGAATGATGGGAGCGTCATCATCACTTTCAAGCAGATCCTCAGGTTGATTCAAAGCGCGCGCAGCGTGATCGAGATCGATATCGTCACCCATGGTCTCCATGATCTGACTGGACTGTTTTGAGCCTGTTTCATAGATCAATGTGAGCTGTTTTTCCAGGGTTTCCTGATCGACCTGGGTGTAGATCAGGGGTTGAGCAAACAGGCGGCGTACTTCGCTCAATACAGTGAGAGAGACGCCGGGCTTGTGCAATAACCGGAAAACCTGTTCGGCTTCATCCCTGATGATGGCAACCCCGTGTCGACGGGCATAGGCATAGGGCAGCTGGTCAGGAAGCTCGCCCATTTCGGTCATCATGGAGTGATCCGATGAGGTCTCATCAGTGGCCAGTGAAGAGTGAGTGGAGTGCTCAGTCATGTACCCGCTTCCGATTACTGTCCCGGTTCCAGCTCAATATCGTCAAAGGGTGGGGCGAGAGTGCCAAAGCGAGGCGGGAGTACCGGTGTCTCCTCGTCAGACATCAAGTTGACCCCTTCCTGTTTCATTTTGAGTTGCTGAGCACGGAAATAGTTGTACTTGTCGCCAGCAATCTGTGTATTGACAGCGGCATCCCTGATCACAACCGGACGCAGGAAGACCATCAGCGTGCGTTTCACTTTGTTTGTGTTATTGGACCGAAATAGGGCACCCAGGAGAGGGATATCACCCAATAAGGGCACTTTTTCCTCGGACTGCTGGAGGTCTTCCTGTATCAGACCGCCAAGGACGATGGTATTGCCATCATCCACCATGACAACGGTCTTGATCGTACGCTTATTGGTGACAATGTCACTGGTGCCTGTACTGGCGGACTGGTTGATACTGGAGATCTCCTGCTCAATCTCCAGCTGAATGGAGTTGCCCTCGTTGATTTGAGGCTTCACCTTGAGGGTCAGGCCAACATCTTCCCGTTGTACCGTCTGGAAGGGATTTACTGAATTGCTGGTACCCCCCGTCGAGCTGTAAGAACCGGTGATAAAGGGTACATTCTGACCGATGACAATCTCGGCTTCCTGGTTGTCGAGTGTGGTGATGCTGGGTGTGGAGAGAATATTGGTTGTGGTATCGCTTTCCAGGGCCTGTATGAGTGCGGCGAAATTGATCCGATTACTATTGAATTGTCCAAACCCAATAGATGTGCCAGGTCCAAGGGGAATGCCTCCTTGACCACTTGCAGCGTTTGCTGCGGCTGTGGCTACTTCACTGATAGCAGGGGATCCCAGGTTGATCACACCTACCGGGCCTCTGCCATCCGGTGTTCCATCGATGATCCATTGAACACCCAGCTTTTTCACTTTGTCATAGGAGACCTCGGCAATGATCGCCTCGACCAGGACTTGTGCCCGGCGTATGTCGAGTTTGCGGATAATCGCCTGCAGAGAGCGGAAAATATCAGGTGGGGCGGTGATGATCAGTGCATTGGAGGCCTCATCTGCCTGGATATTAATCGGTAATTTGGGTTTCCCCTTAGCCGCGGTGCCTGGAGCTTGTTTGGTATTGTCCAAATTTTCACTGACGCCTGTCAGTACCGTTACCAAGTCCGCAGCATTGGCGTATTTCAGGTAGATGACTTGTGCATTCCCTTCATTATCAAAGGGGGTATCCAGGTGTCGGATCACCACCCGTGAGCGCAACCGTGCGGTGGGATCGCCACTGATCAGAATGCTATTCGTGCGTTCATCAGCAACCAGTTTCGTTGCTTTTTTCCCACCCTTCGCTGTGGGCGTCTGTAAGCCGTTAAGAATTCGCACCACCTCTGCAGCTGAGGCGTGTTGTAGGGTGATCACCTCTATGGAACTGTTACTGACCTGATCGATCTGTTTAATGATCTTCATCAGTCGATCCACATTCTGGCGGCGATCAGAGATGATCAGTACATTGGTGTCCGGGTAAGCGGCGAGGTGACCCTCCTGTGGAATCAAGGGTCGCAGTATTGGCACTAGCTGTGCAGAGGTGACGTTCTTGACCTGAATGATGCGAGTGACGATTTGATCCCCTGGCAGTTGACCGATGGCATCAATGGTAGGAATGCCACCCTGTTTGGCTTTGACGTCCGGTACCACCTTGATGACATCCCCGCTGGGAATGGTTGAAAAGCCGTGCACCTCCAGTATGGAGAGGAACACTTGGTAGAACTCGTCGCTCTCCATCGGGTGGGCGGAAATGACAGTTACTTTGCCTTTCACCCGAGGATCGATCACAAAATTCTTTCCCGTGTGTTCCGACACCGTCTTGATCAAGGCCTCGATATCGGCATTGTTCAAATTAAGGGTAATCTGTTCCGCATGACTCTGTAGTGTCCATGTCAGGTTTAACAGAGTGGCGGCGCACAGCATGAGGGCCAGGCGCGAAAAATGTCGTAGGCGCATGTGCTGTCTTTCCATGAATAGGGTTGCCAGGTTGCTCATTTTTAAATCGATTCCATCGAGCCCTTATCCAGCATCTGGGGTGCCCAGTGGTGAATGAATTGAGGCTGGATAAGTGGTTGATGGTGAAAATCTTTATTCATCATGGGTTTATGTTGAATATATAATGCATTATATATTAGCAGATGATAAGGCGTTGGCATACAGGTTAGGCTTAACGCAAATGGTTGGCCTATATCCCTCACCCTCCCCTATAGGTTTCCGCTGAAATTGAGCAGAAAGCTACCGTCTTTTTGATGTTTAGCAACTGCTTTTAGCGCACTGCTTAGACCAGGGTCAGCACCTGCACCAGGTTTGATGGTGCCATTGAGGTTGAAGTTTCCCTCGCTTGTGAGACTGAGTTCGCCATCTACGGAAGTTGCTCCTCCCAGGTCTTTGATTTTCACCTTGACATTGTCTTGCTCATCCATTGTCACATCCGCATTAAGGTCACCCACTTTGAGTTTAAAAGGTTGAACCAGTGCCGGGTTGAGCCATCTGATTTGCCCATCAGCTGAGATGATTCGTTGATTTTCGATGGTGAGATGGTTGAGATCCAAATCTATTTTTCCATTAATTCCGACCTGGTTAAGGTCCAGCATTTTAGGAATCATAGTCGCGAGAACCTGCCCTTTAATAGCCTCCAACTGATAGCCGCCACCTATAGTTCTTGCAATGCGGCCATTGATGCTTTGTTCTTCATCACGGATTTTAATGTCGAAGCTGATACTGCCAGTGAGCAAATCACTGGAGTTGAAACGCCATCTTAGGCCACCCAATGGGATCCCCTGGTAGGAGACATCTTCCGCCTTTCCCTTTCTGAGTGTGCCAGTGACTGAAGAGAATGAAAAAGGGAGCTTATTGGTTTCGCTCGATACCCAGCCCAAGACATGCTGTGCAGGTAGCTCGATCAGCATAAACAGTAGGTAGGCACCCAGCCCAATTAACAGATAACTCCACCAACGCATCAGCTTTTCCCCCCGCGCTGCAGGACCAGCCGGGCATTGATCAGCCCCGTTTTCTCCTGTCTGTCGATATTGAGTGACTCTATCTCTATACCATGCTGCTGGGTCAGTTGCCCCAGCCAGCGAATGACAGTATCAAATGACGCCTGTTCAACCCACAGTTGTACAGCCTTGTCTCCCTGAGGTTTGATGCGCTGAATCTGTTGACGCAGTTGGATCTTGCTGGCTGTTCTATCGACTAGGGTAAGCAGCGCTTCATTGGTGTTGCCGGGACGGTTTTTTTGCTGGCTGCGAAGACCCTTTACCAATTCGAGATTGTTCTGCATCCAGTTCAGGGTGGTCAGTTGACTCTCGACTAAAAGCTCCTTCTTTTCCAAGGCAAGACTGAATGGGCGCCAAATGATGAGATAGAGCAGCAGTATTAAAACCGCTGTAGCAGCAAGGATCAATGCGAGGTGTTCCTGAGGTGTTTTTGATTGCCACCACTGTTTCATGGCTTCGCTCCACTGATTCGGAGGTGTGAAGTGACTTGATTACCCGAAGCATTGGCGGATCGGATCTCGACGGAGAGTCGTTTTTTCTCAATTGTCTTTTTCAGTGTCTCCAGTGCTTGCAACTCTTTGATGGTTAATTGCAGATTGAGTTGGCCATCTCTGAAGCTGATACTTTCCAGTGTGGTATTGGGACTGTTCTTGACTACTGAAGCAGCAGGTACGAACAGGCTGGCAAACTGCGCAAAACTACCGGAATGGCCACTCTGCATGGCTTTCAATTGTTGTTCCATCTGGACCTTGGGATCGACAACTCTTTTTACATTGGGAAAGGCCTGTTGAAATGTCTGTCTGATTTCACTGTTCAGCGCAATACTCTGACGATCAAAATGGCGGTACTCCTGTACTGCGAGCAGTATCGACAGGATGATAAAAATGGGGGCCAATACCGCAGCTGGAAGCCAACGTTTCCACTGAAGCGTCAATTTGTCGACCCGTTGATAATCTCCCTGGAGTAGATTGACTTGCTGTTTATCGACCAGATGACTGGCTAACAGGGCAGTCAACTGACTAGGGGAGTTGATGTCCAAGGTATTGATTGCATAATCACGATCAAGCTGTGCAAGATCAACCAACTCAGGAGAACCGGCCAGGCGATAAAAGTTGATCTGCTTGGGAGCCTTTTCGCTCGCTTGCTGAAGTGCGAGATTGATCGATGCTGTGCCATTGATGGCATCGACACTGAAGCCGCTGTTTGTGTTTGTTCGGGCATACAGAATCTGACTGTTCTGATAGAGCGACCAGCTGTCTTGGGTGATGGGTAGGCAGAGTAGATCCGGATAGATTCCGATGGGATCGATTCCAACTGAATCCAGCTTTTGTAACCAGTACTCAAGCTTCTGTTTGGCGATGACGATAACGGGCGTTAGATTTTCACTATCGATATTACCGGCAGCGAAGTGGAGTTGGTCGATATCTTCCGTAAGCTCATTTTCAAGCGAGAATGGAATCGCTTGGATCAGACGCTGGCGATTTCTGGTTGGAAGCCTAACTTCAGTGATGAGTACTTCCGTTGCCGGAATAAGCACCAGAGTGCGCCTGCCTTTAGCCTGTTTTGCCGCCTCGGACAGGGTGCCCTCCGAGGTTTCTGAATCGCCACTGCCCTTGATTAGCCAATTGGCCTTGTTACAGCTCTGGTCGTGGCACTGGATAATCAGAGTCTCAGCCATCAGTAGACCCCGAGTGTGCGAGAAATGACAACGACATCCTTTTCTCCCTTATGTAAGAGGCTAACTAATCTTTGGCTGCTGCTTTCCATTTGGACAACCGTCTCCATTTGATAATAGTGACTATCGACTGATATTAATGGTGTTATCTGATCAGATTTTACTTTATTTTCATCTAAAAGTGCTTTTAGTCTATCGATAAATAATTTTGTCTCTTTGAACGGGTTCTCTTCCCGCTCACTGACCAGTTGTTCAGCACTTGCTTCATCCAGGGTATCAGACAGCGCTTGAATAAGCAGTTTGTCTGCGGTGTTGACGTTGATAGTGGTCCGCTCCGGTAGCGTGGTGATGTAAGGTGAGAGCTTCTCATAGATCTTCTTATCCACACCCTTGACCAGTCTGAGCTCGGTCGGGGTCGCCATGAGGCCGTTTGCAGTACGATAGGGTAGCTCCAGATTGAGATATTCTAAATCTTCGGCACCGTCTGGATAGAGGACATTGATATCATCGTCCAACCAATCAGCGGTAGCCTGGGCAATCGACTCCGGTAGTTCTAAGCGTGCCAATAGACGTTGGAATAGAGCAAGTTGGGCATTGAACTTCAGCTTCGCCTCTTCATCGGCTTTTGGCTCTAAATAAAGATTATTGAGGTTGAATCTGGCCTGTGAATCGGTAGTTATAGCCTGCACTTGGCCACCCTCGACCGGTGTGGCGGGTAGTTCCTGGGCCCAATCTTCATCCAGGCTGTCGTAGTGCTTTTTCTCCTTGCTGTCGTTCAAATCACGGATGAGCATGCCTCGCGACCAGGCTTCACTACCCAGGGTGTAGAGATAACCCTGATCGGCGGTTATGATGTTACCGGTTCTGCGTATGCTCAACTGTAAATCGTGGGTCATGGCCACGGCGGCGATGGAGGCCATGGAGACAACTATAATGGCAGTGATAAGCGCAACGCCCCTTTCACGATCAATGTGATTTATCCTTTTTTTCAGCATCGATTCCTATTCCTTTTCAGCAGGGATTGAGTGAGTTGAACGAAACAGACGGCGAATCTGGCCCCAGTCCTTGAGTTCTAAAACCAACTCGATTGCAACAGGCAGTTCAGGTGGAGTATCAGTATTGCTATTATCTGACCGGGTGGGCCACCCGCTCTTTTTTTTCAGTTCCTTGTCATAAAAGAAGAGCTCCAATGAGACTATCTCATCGATCAGTTTCTGTCTGTAAGGTTCGCTGTCCTGTGGTCTATCGACCACTGGCCAGGATAGCCTATAAAGCGTCTCTTCCTCGTACTGATAACCAACACGCTGTAAATTACTGCGTGGTAAATTCATCGGATTGGAGTAGCCACCGCGGGTAAGTTCCAGGATCACTCCTGAAAAACTACCACTCAATAGTGCAGGCTGTAGGTCACCTTGCTCGTCACGAATTGGCCGGTTTACCAATTGCTCGATATCTCTTTGAATAAGATTGAGCCCCAATTGAAGTTTTGACATCCGTTGATTGTAGAGACTGGTGTGATGTCCTGTATCGAGCACAACCTTTAGACCGGCATAGACAAATGTAGCCAGGATCGCGAAGATCGTGATGGCAATCAGTAGCTCCAGTAGCGTAAACCCCTGGGATCGCCTGCATCTCACACACTCGGATGATGCTACTTGGATTCTGTTAGAAATGGGCGACGGGTATGTCATACACTAGATTGGTTGAGATAGAAAACTCACAAGTCTTGTGACGGGGTGTTCGTCCCCCCTTGCACGGAAGATGGTAAATTCGACCTGCCTGACTCGATCATCGGGTGTGTTAGTGATGGTTCTGACCCAGTGCCATTTGTGCAGTCCCATCTCTTCGTCACCCTGTTGCTTACCTGCAGATGGCCACTTTTTGCTTATTTGCAATTCAGTCATTTGATTCATTGCCACCCAGTGTGCAAGGGTTTTATCTCTTAGGTAGGCTACGTTGACAGACTGATTCGCTGAAACGGTGATGATCGAAGCGAAAGCAATCGTAAGGATGGCCAAAGCTATCAGGATTTCAAGTAGGGTAAAGCCCCGGCAATGAGATGCACCGGATGATGTCATACCGGTTTGAGAGGCTTCAATAGGGTGAGACATGGTCGATAGCGCGTTCTCCAATTACATTTCCTGTCAGTCTGTAGTAGCTCTCACTCAGGTCAGAACTGATTTTCAATTCGAAGGGGGTCATTTCACCGCTGTTCATCAGAATAACTTCAGGGATTACCTCTTCTTCGTCTTCTTCGGTTTGTTGGCTGGATATGATACTTAACTCAATTCCTTCAGGCAGTCTACGACCTCGAAACAGATTGTCGGTCATTGGTTGCCAGTT
The DNA here is from genome assembly GCA_025656675.1 of Candidatus Thiodiazotropha sp. (ex Codakia rugifera). Taxonomy (GTDB): domain Bacteria; phylum Pseudomonadota; class Gammaproteobacteria; order Chromatiales; family Chromatiaceae; genus Thiodiazotropha. Next base: position 214,416 of record JAHXHN010000006.1, on the reverse strand, counting down.
ACCTTCATCAAGGGTTAGAAAGCTATAACTCTCCTCATCAATATCGACACCAATGAGCAGTGATCTCAGGAGTGCCTCTTCACTAGCCAATCCGATCAGACTGGAGAGGCGCTGGGCTTCGGATTTAAGCAGATCAGAGGGTGAACTGCGTCCAAATGAGAGCGCAACATAGTTGATTAAAATGCCAATAATAATGACAACAACCATCACCTCGACAAGGGTGAACCCCTCCCGTCTTGGCTGAGGATTGACCGTTAGACGCCGAGGTACACGAGTGCTCACTCCAGATTCCAGTTCCCAAGGTCATCTTCAATCGACTGCAGGTCGAGGCCAGATGAATAGATATCGATCGAGCCATGTGTGCCGGGATTGAGAAAGAGATAGGGATTGCCCCATGGGTCAACAGGTAGCCTATCCAGATAGCCACCCTCTTTCCAGTTACGCGGTTCAGGTGAATCAGTTGGTTCAGAAACCAGTGCCTCAAGACCTTGGTCAGTGGTGGGGTAGATCATATTGTCCAGGCGGTAAAGATTTAATGCAGCTTCGAGTGCACGAATATCGCTTTTTGCCTTGGTAATGCGGGCTTGCTCTGGCCTGTCCATGATTTTCGGTACCACGATGGCTGCCAATATACTGAGGATAACCACGACAACCATGACTTCAATCAGGGTAAAGCCATTGATTTTTCTAACTATTCTTTTTTTATACCTTGGGTAAGCTATGAGTGGATTGGTTGAAGTGAGACCAGTTGCTGCATTATTTGTCATGGTTTAAAACCCGTTAAAATTGAATCCGTCTATATGTCGGCTATTATCGAGGGAATCCGTATCAGAATCTAGATTCCTTGGTAAATACGGCTTGATGGGGTGAATCAGTTCACCATTCCTTATAATATATTCTATAGATAATTATCAGAATATTAATCGTCGTCCGTTAACTTATTGAATAGTAATTAATTATTCGGTCATGCTTTCTGGCATGCAGAGCATGGGTTTGTGGGATTTAAAATAGTACGTCTATCAATGCACGCAAAAAGTTCATTCTGTTTTATCCCATTAAATTCTGTATAGAGGATTAACTGCTTGAGTATTGGAATCGTCGGTTATGCAATTTCCGCCTCCCTCTTCCTGCTCTTTTGTGTACTGCTTCTGACCAGTTGGCGGGGACGCATAGAAGGGACGTACCTACTTGTCGCCTCGGTGACATCAGCTTGTTGGGCGCTGTCTGCCGTTGCTTTTCAGCTGCAGGAATCGGCACTCACTGTAGCGACCTACCAGATATTTGAGATAGCAAAAAATCTTGCCTGGTTTGGATTTCTGTTTCATCTCCTTCGGACCCAAAAGGCAGCTGCCGGGATCGATAGCGGTTTGTTGGGCTATGCACCAGCGTTTGTCTTCACGGTATCTGCTTCTCTCGTGGGGATGGAACTCTTGGCTCAGATTTTTCCGGGTATCAGGGATTGGGGCGGGGCATTAATTTTACAATTGGTAGGACATCTTGGGTTTGCGTTAACCGGTTTAACTTTGATTGAGCAGCTCTATAGAAGTACCCGACCTGATATGCGCTGGGCTGTTAAATATCTCTATCTGGGCATGGGGGTGCTTTTCGTTTACGACTTTTTTCTCTATGCAGATGCGCTCATGTTCAGGCAGGTGGACGAGACACTCTGGCAAGCCAGGGGATTGACCAGTTCGCTTGTTGTACCGTTTGTGGCAATTGCCGCTACCAGGAATCCCAACTGGTCAGTGCGTGTCTTCGTCTCGAAACAGATTGTGTTTCATGCCACCACACTGATTGCTGCTGGGGCCTATCTGGTGACAATGGCAGGTGTAGGTTACTACATCCGGATCTATGGCGGCAGCTGGGGGAAGGCGACGCAGATTGCCTTTGTGTTCGCAGGAATCATCTTCCTCATCGTAATGCTGTTTTCAAATAGTCTAAGGTCAAAGGTAAAAGTCTTTGTTAATAAACACTTTTTTAGCTATAAGTATGATTGGCGTGATGAGTGGCTAAGGGTTGTTCAGACACTCTCAGATGGACGGGGAGGTGGTGAGATACGTACCCGGGTTATTCAGGCGATATGTGACACTGTCAATGCCGGGGGCGGACATTTATGGATGCAGGATAGTAGTGGCAGTTATCAATGTGTCAGTGATTGGAATGCAAACGAGGTGAATCTGTCATTTGAGGCAAAAGGTAATCTGGTCACCTATTTTTCCGGTAGCGATTGGATCATTGATATTGATGAGCTGGTTTCATTTCCAGGACGGTACGACAACCTGACTATAAGAGAAGCGCTAATAAAAGTTGAAGATGCCTGGTTGATTGTACCAATCAAGCACCATGGGAGCCTTATCGGGTTTGTCCTATTGATACGCCCGCAGTCATTCAGATCGATCAATTGGGAGGACAGGGATCTGATAAAGGCGGCCGCTAAACAGGCAGGTAGTTATTTAGCGCTGCTTCAAACCTCTGAGGCACTGAGTCAAGCCAATCAGTTTGAAGCCTTTAACCGGCTATCTGCATTTGTAGTGCATGATCTTAAAAACCTTATTGCGCAACTTGAGTTGGTTGTGAAAAATGCTGAGCGCCATAAAAATAACCCTGCTTTTATGGATGATGCAGTTAATACTATTGGCAATGCTGTGAACAAAATGGGACGATTGTTGGCACAGTTGAGGCAGGGAAGGTTTGAGTCAACGATGACCAAGCAGTTTTTCATTGAAGAATCTGTTGCACAGGCTGTCAAGGAACTTTATGCCTATATGCCTAAACCAAGCTTAACTGTAAATGGTAACTTTCTAAAAATTATTGCTGATAAAGACCGGTTTACTGCGATCATGGTGCATATGATAAAAAATGCCCAGGAAGCATCACGGGAGGATGGTCAAGTCAAAGTGTCGGTGGATAGAGTGAATGACAATGCTGTCATTCAAATAGAGGATAATGGTACTGGAATGGACAAGGTATTTATAAAGGAAAAATTGTTTCTTCCATTTCAAACAACAAAAGGGAATGCCGGAATGGGAATTGGAGTCTATGAGACCAGGGAGTACGTGACTTCGTTAAATGGAAGTTTGAAAGTGGAGAGTGAGAAGGGTGTTGGTACAAAATTTACCATTTCAATACCGTTGGATCTTTCAGATGAAACGTCAGGCTATCACTCAGCTACAGCTGCCGAGGCATAAATGTGAGCAAAGGAAATAACAAACTAAAGCCACTGATTATTGTTGAAGATGATCCAGGTCTTCAGAGTCAGCTAAAGTGGAGCTTTGATGGATATGATGTGCATATTGTGGGAGATAGAGCGAGTGCAATTAATCTTCTCAGAAAGACATCGGCCCCAGTTGTAACCCTGGATCTTGGTCTGCCACCTGACCCAACCAATGTCAGTGAAGGCTTTGCAACGCTACAAGAAATACTGAATTTGATCCCTCAGACAAAGGTTATTGTTGTTACAGGAAATGATGATCGGGAGAATGCCCTGAAATCGATAGAGTTAGGTGCTTATGATTTTTATCAAAAGCCAATCGATCCTGATGTACTGCGGGTGATCATTGAGCGTGCTTTTCATGTGCACAGCCTGGAGGAGGAAAACCGGGGATTGAATAAAATTCAGCGCAACTCACCATTAGATGGGGTGATTGCTAATAGCCCAGAAATGCTGGACATATGCAGAATTATTGAAAAAGTCAGCCCGACTAATATCACAGCTCTGCTGTTGGGTGAGAGTGGAACAGGGAAAGAGGTGCTGGCTCGAGCAATTCATGGTTTAAGTGATAGAAGTGATGAAAGATTTGCAGCCATAAATTGTGCTTCTATTCCTGAGAATCTCCTTGAAAGTGAGCTCTATGGGTATGAGAAGGGTGCATTTACTGGTGCTGCAAAACGGACTATAGGGAAAATAGAAAGTGCGAATGGAGGGACCATTTTCCTCGACGAAATTGGTGATATGCCTATCGGGTTGCAGGCTAAAATGCTGCGCTTCTTACAGGAGAGAGTCATTGAAAGGATTGGTGGCAGAGATGAGATCCCTGTTAATGTGAGAGTGATCTGTGCTACGAATCAAGATTTAGAGGAGAAGATTGAACACGGTGAGTTTCGTGAAGATCTCTATTATAGGATTAGTGAAATAACGATCAATATTCCCCCTCTCAGGGATCGTGCTGGAGATGCTGTTCTACTGGCTTGGTCATTTCTGAAAAAATATGCGAAGCAGAATGCATCTAAAGTGACAGGCTTTACAAAAGAGGCTTTGAAGGCAATAGAGGGATATTCCTGGCCGGGCAATGTTAGAGAACTTGAAAATAGATTGAAGCGATCTGTCATTATGGCTGATGATCAATTGATCACCCCAGACGAACTTCAGCTCAGCCAGGATAGTGAGGATAGTATGCCTATAAATTTAAGGGAAGTTAGAGAACAGGCTGAGGCTCGGGCAATTATCAGGGCAATGAGCTTTGTGGAAGGTAATGTTTCCAAAGCCGCAGATCTTTTGGGAGTGAGTAGGCCCACTTTATACGACCTGGTTAATAAGTATGGTCTTAAATAACTTCTGTCTACGTAGTTGAATTTAGTGCTTTAACAAATCAGTAGTAGGTGTTCACAAGGAGATATGCTTGGATAGTGATGTAGAGATGAACATCAGCTGTAGTATTTTCCAATACTTCATGTGTAGCGTAAGAAATAATGCAGATCTGACCTTAGTGATATTAAATCCAGCGGTGACCCGGAAATGATTCAGGTAGTCTCAACTACAAAGTTACAAATTAGTTCGACATTGATTTATATCCTTGTTCTATTGCTTTCTTTATCTGCATGTTCTCTTGGCAGCACTGATGCTGAGATGTTAGAAGCAGCTAAGGCCAGTCTATCTAACGGTGAATATTCAAAGGCGATTATTGAGCTCAAAACTATTCTTCAGGATAACGCTGGAAACAATGATGCCAGGCAACTATTGGCTGATAGTTACATAAAAATAGGTGATGGTTCATCCGCTGAAAAAGAGATTAATCAGATTTCAATGTCAACAGCGCTGACGAGTGAGTTACAACAGTTGTTGCTTGCCTCTTGGGATATGCAGGGAAAGCATAGAGCCATTATTGAGGAGTATGAAAAAGGGAAGTTCAAGGATGTAGAGCGAAATTACGTGTGGGGGGTCGTGTCAAGCTCATTTGTCAGTGAGCAAATGATAGAAAATGGTGAGGCACTAGCAAGAAAATTATTGGCCCTCGATCCTAAAAGCGTTAGAGCGTTAAGGGTTCTGGCGAAAGCTTCGAGTTTGAAGGACAATGAAGACTTAGCATTAGATTTTCTGAATAAAGCACTTGCCATAGATGCAGCAAATTACAATGTTTGGTATGACATTGGTCTTGTGAATGCCAAACAGCAAAATCATCTCAAGGCAATCGATGCATTAAAAAAAGCAATATCTTTGCTACCTGAAAGTGAACCGGCACGCCAAAAATTTGTAATCAAAGTAGCACTTGTTCAGGTGCTGCTTCATATGGGAAATTTAGATGAGGGTGGTCATTACCTGAAACAGCTGAAGGCAAAACATAATAAAAATCACTATATTTCATACTTATCCGGCCTCCATAAATATCTATTGAAGCAATATGATGCAGCAATAGGTGAATTATCAGAAGTGCATACTAATCTTCCAGGTCATCTGCCAACCATGCTGCTGCTTGGTGCACTTCATTACTCAGATAATAATCTTGAACAGGCAAACCTTCTGCTAACTCGTTACGTCTACCAAGTGCCAACACACCTTCAAGCAAGAAAGCTGCTTGGTGAAATAAAACTTCGACTGGATAAGCCAAAAGAGGCGCTATCTCTTCTGCAGTCAACCCATGATCAGAATAGGGATGCTGAGATATTGACCATGATCGGATTGGCCGCAAGCCAATCCGGTAATTACTCTCAAGGTGTTGAATATCTAAGAAGAGCTGCGGAATCTAATCCTGAAGATACTCGTATCAGGGAGGAACTTGCTCAACTCTATCTCAGCCATGGGGCGATAGATGAGGCTATTAATGAACTGGAGAAGGATGGTTCAGGGTCATCAGATAGGGGGAATAACCTACTGGCTCTATCCTATATTAGAAAGCAGGATTATAAGTCTGCCAGGAGAATATCAGACCAAGTTCTAAGCAATGAAAATGGACGCGTTGCGAATAACTACTATCTACGTGCCATGATAGAACTGGCAACTGGAAACAGAAGTAATGCACGAAAATACTTAAGTGACGCATTGACCGTAAACGCAGAATATATTCCCGCATTATTAGCCTTTGCTAGGATAGATCTTGAAGATGGTCGGTTGATTGCTGCAGACGAAAGGCTGAACCTGGTACTTACACGGGATCCTCAAAATGTAAACGCAATGTTGCTGTTGGCGCAAATCAGTGAACGATCAGGTAATAAAGAAGAGGCGTTACTATGGATGGAACGATCGATTAAATCGAATCAGAATACGCTTTTGCCTCGTGCAATTATGGCCAGGCATTATCTAAGAAAAAAACAGCCGAAGAAGGCGGCAACCTATTTGGATGATAAAGCCTTTCGGGATAGTGACAATGCTTTAATATTGTTGCTTGTTGCCGTTATTAATCAACAGAATGGTAATCATAAGGAAGCTGAGTCCGCATTTAATAAAATTATTAGGTTAAATCCTAGGAATGAAGGTGCTTATCTACAACTTGCAAAACTACAAAGTGAAGCAGGGAATTTGGTGGCTGCCAAATCTACATTAATTGAACTGGACAACCATGTTCCAATGTCATCAAAAGGCATGGTCTTGCGATACAAAATTGAAATGAAAGAGGGACATTACAAAGCAGCCAATAATATCGCGAATCAGCTATTGGCTAACGATAAGACAAGATTTACAGGTATCTCATTGCTGGCGAATTACAACGATTTGGTAGGTGATCATCAAACGGCTATCAAGTTACTCAAGCAAAATATCAACAATAGAACACCCTTTTTTCTAGTGCAGCAGTTATCGAGTCTCTACAACAAGCATAGTGAATCCAATCGTGCCAATAAACTATTAGTTGAGTGGATAAGAGATCATCAGGATGATCTCCAGGCGAAAATGACACTGGCAATTAACTATCAGTCTCAAAGTAGAATGTCTGAAGCCATTAAGCTGTACGAAGATGTGCTGTCTGAAAATCCCGACAATGTTGTTGCACTGAATAATGCAGCGCTGCTTAACTTTGAAAATAACCCGGAAAAAGCACTGGGCCAGGCAAAAAAGGCCTATAAAAGTGGAGGCAATACCTCTCTCGCGGTAACCGATACCTATGCTTGGTTAATTCATCGGTCTGGCGATACAGATACTGCAATTGAGCTGCTTAAGCCTATCTTGGGTAAAACGAAAGATTCGTCCATTCACTATCATTATGCTGTAATGCTTTCAGAGGTAGACAGGGAAAGTGAGGCAAGAGATGTTTTGTTGGGTATTATTAGTACAAATCAAGATTTTCCGGAGTCTGAGCAAGCAAGGCAGCTTTTAAGTGAGATATCTACCGGTAACGGTTAGAATGCTCTTAATTCGCCATCATTGAATAACAGGAAAGGACAATGTTATCAGTAAGTTACAAAGAAATAACAGGTATATTAATCGTACTGGCCATGATTTTTACGGTAGGTTGTTCAACGCCACCGGAGATTGCAGTACCAGGGGACCAGGCAGCATCCGCGTCTGATGAGAACATGTCACCTTTGTATGTCATTGGACCAGGTGACACGCTAAATGTTTTTGTCTGGGGTGACAGTGAGCTTTCGACAGAGGTTGTCGTTCGTCCTGATGGCCTGATAACAACGCCTTTGGTTGAAGATCTGCCTGCTAGCGGTAAAACACCCACAGATCTCGCCAGAACACTTGAAGGAAGACTCTCAAAGTTTGTCAAAAGCCCAAAAGTAACAGTCAGCGTTACAAATTTTGTTGGAAGATACACAGAACAAGTACGCGTTGTAGGGCAGGCCTCCCAGCCACAGTCAATCAATTACCGAGAGGGCATGACGCTGCTTGACGCCATCATTGCTGTGGGTGGATTGACAGAGTTTGCAGCAGGGAATAAAGCGACAATTGTAAGGAAGGTGAACGGGAAAACAACCCAGTATCGTGTCAGATTGGATGACCTGATCAGGGAGGGTGATATATCAGCTAACGTTAAAATGCTGCCGGGTGATGTCCTGATCATACCTGAAACATGGTTCTGATAAATTCATGTTTATTAATACCATTGCATCACCTAATTGTTACAAAAGTGGACTAAATGAGTAGCATTGAAAAAGCGATTGAACGTTTAGCGAAATCCAAATCGGAAAAAAACAAAACGAACAGAGCGACCCGTTCGGAAAGAGACGTGCCTCAGGAAAGTGGAGAGGAGGCAATCAATCGTTTAGCGACATCAACAGCGCCACTATCTACAGCTAAGCCTAGCCCATCAGGTAAGGATAAAAGCAGCGCCTCTCGTGATGGTTCATCAGAAGCCAGTCCATCAAAGAGAATAAAACTTGATTACGAATCCCTCTCAAAAGTTGGGTATATCGTCCCTCATGCTGGCAATAAGCAGCTGTCTGAGGAATACAGGATCATCAAGCGTCCCGTCATAATGAACGCATTGGGTAAAGGTGCGGCACCAATAGAACATGGGAATCTAATTTCCATATCCAGTTCGTTACCATCAGAAGGTAAGACGTTTACTGCGTTAAATCTTGCTTTGAGCATTGCTACCGAGCTGGATTCTACGGTTCTTCTCATTGATGGTGACGTCTTACGCTTTTCTCTGAGCAAGCTGCTGGGCATAGAAAATGAAAAGGGCCTCATTGACTTACTAGAGGATGAACAGTGTACGGTTGGGGATGTGATTATTCAGACCCAGATTCCCAGCCTTAAGGTCATCTCTGCTGGAAACCGATCAGAGAAGTCGACAGAGCTTCTGGCAAGTAAGGAGATGGAGGGACTACTCAAAGAAATAGCTGATAGATATCAGGATAGGATCATTATTTTTGATTCTCCACCGATTCTGGCAACCAGTGAATCTGCAGTCCTGAATCAACATATGGGACAGGTACTTCTCGTGGTGGAAGCCGGGCAGACTCCGGTAGATGCGATAAAAGATTCACTTACCCGGTTAGATAGTGAGAAGGCTATTGGTTTGGTTCTGAACAAGAGCAGGGAAGTCAAAGGTAGTAACTATTATGGCACCTACTATTAGGATGCCGGGATAATAGTCAGTGTCAAAATCTGAATTCACCACTATGAAATCTTTGATAACTTAGACCGTCTGATAGTTTTCATTCTTGAATAGCGGTTCACAAAGACAAGTTTTGTTCCTACAATCTAGTATCACTACTTCGCTTATCTCGGAGAAATTAACGGGTAAAAATCAGGATTCCAGCAGGGCTTTTGGTGTTCCGTTAGCTGAGATACAGTGAGTTATTCTTACTAAAAATGTGAAAATATTCCCAAAATAGGTATATTATTTCGGTCGGTCTTTTATGCTTTATCTGCGGGAATTTTCTGTGATTTTATATCCTGCAGCGTGTATGATATAAGATAAGCTACTGAAATATAAGAAATATAACCATCAAATCAATGAGTTGTCTTGGCTATATCTCCTTCATGATTCTCACTGTAAGCATCTGATGGCTGACCTTGTGAATCTAAAATTTTGGCTGGATAATGAAGCGCGTTTAAATAGTGTGATTACGACTCAATTATTGGCTGAGTAAAAGAAAACGATGAAAATAGGCCTGTTAAAAGAATCGGTGGTGGGAGAGAAAAGGGTTGCCCTCTCACCGGATATTGTTAAAAAGCTGAGTGCAAAGGGTTTTGAAATCAAGGTAACTACCGGTGCCGGAGAACATGCCCGGTTTTCCGATGATCACTATAGGGATGCTGGGGCTGAGATTGTCTCCCCATCTGAGGCATTACAAGCGGATATCCTGGTAAGAGTACGAAAACCCTCTGAGAGTGAGGCTGCTGAGTTACCTCGTGGCTCAATCTTGATTTCTCATATTGAATCCTGTGGACTGGATGAGACACTGAAAGTGATTCTGGAGAAAGAGGTTGTCTATCTCGCTATGGAGAGGATACCCCGAATTTCCAGGGCGCAGGCGATGGATGCGCTTTCCTCGCAAAGTAATATTGCGGGATATCGAGCAGTCATTGAAGCCGCTGTCCACTATGGTCGCTTTCTTCCCCTGATGATGACATCTGCCGGATCTGCCAAACCGGCCAGGCTGGTTGTATTGGGAGTGGGTGTTGCAGGTTTGCAGGCAATTGCCACTGCCAGGCGTTTAGGTGCTGATGTACTGGCCTATGATGTGCGTCCGGAAACCAAGGAGCAGATCGAATCATTGGGTGCAAAGGCCATTGAGCTGGATATCGGTGAAAGTGGTTCGGGAGAGGGTGGATACGCCAAGGAACTCTCTGAAGAAGCTAAAGCGAAACAGCAGCAGGCCCTTGCAGATGAACTGAGTAAGGCTCATATCATCATCACCACAGCGCTTATTCCCTGTCGGCCGGCCCCCGTGTTGATTACAGAGGAGGTCATCAAGAACATGCGTGATGGTTCGGTAGTGATCGACTTAGCGGCTGCAAATGGGGGTAACTGTCCTTTAACCGAGGCGGATAAGGTGGTTGTGAAGCATGGCGTAACACTTGTCGGACATACCAACTACCCCTCAATGGTCCCATCAGATTCGAGTGCTTTCTATGGTGGAAACATCATGAATCTTCTGAATATCATGGTGGATAAAACCGATAACGGTTTGGTGTTGAAGGATCTCGAGGAAGATGAGATCACTTCCACAATGCGCCTTAGACCCGAGTCTTAAGATTTAGCAGATCAATATGTCTCTGCACACATCTATAACCAACTAAAGAGTGATCCTATGCCTGACACACTGGTTGCATTATATGTTTTTGTTCTTTCCTGCTTCATCGGCTACTGGGTTATCTGGGGTGTTACACCTTCATTGCATACGCCATTGGTCGCGCTGACAAATGCCATTTCAGGAATCATCATTGTGGGTGCCCTGCTGGTAACAGGTCTTGAGTCTGCGGGCACTGCAGCCGAAATTTTCGGTTTTATTGCAGTATTACTAGCCTCGATCAATGTCTTCGGTGGGTTCCTGGTAACCAACCGGATGTTGGCCATGTTCAAGAAAAAAGATAAGTGAGAACCTGAGCAATGGAGATTTCAGCAAATACCCAAGCGATTGCCTATCTCATCTCGGCGATCCTGTTTATCCTGGCCCTCAAAGGGCTGACCCACCCGGCATCGGCACGTCGTGGCAATTATCTCGGCATGGCAGGTATGGTCATTGCCATTATTGCCACACTTTTTGGCAATGAAGTGCAGTCATATGGCTTTATAGTTGTTGGTGTTCTTGTAGGTGCATTGATAGGTACGGTGCTCGCCTCTCGTGTACAGATGACCGCCATGCCTCAATTGGTCGCTGCGCTGCACAGTTTTGTGGGTATGGCTGCGGTGCTGGTCGCTATAGGCACCTATCTCAACCACGATGCTGCAGGTACCCTCAATACAGTCATGATGGGTGAGTTGTCTGCTGGCATCATCATCGGTGCCATAACCTTTTCCGGTTCTGTGGTGGCCTTTGCAAAGCTACAGGGTCTTGTCAGTGGTGCACCTGTCAAGTTCAATGGGCAACACGCACTGAATGCTGCAATGGGGGTTGCCACCGTTGCATTTGGCTTTCATTTTGGCATGACAGAGAGCATGACCTCTCTGATACTCATGACGCTTCTGGCATTTATTCTCGGTTTCACCCTGATCATTCCGATTGGCGGTGCCGATATGCCGGTCATTATTTCGATGCTTAACAGCTATTCAGGATGGGCAGCGGCAGCCACAGGTTTTACACTGGGAAATTTGTTGCTGATCATCGTGGGTGCATTGGTCGGTTTTTCAGGTGCAATCCTGTCATTCATCATGTGTCGGGCCATGAACCGATCGATTATCAATGTCGTATTCGGCGGCTTTGGCAGTGATGCCGGTGGAGAGGCAAGTGCAGTCGGACAGGCTGCAGAGAAAGGTGTCAAGTCAGCCTCAGTGGATGATGCCATCTATTGGATGGAGGATGCCAATAAGGTAATCATCGTTCCCGGTTATGGTATGGCAGTGGCCCAAGCTCAACATGCCTTGAAAGAGATGTTGGAGTTGCTTGAAGCAAAGGATGTAACGGTTATGTTTGGCATACACCCGGTGGCTGGGCGCATGCCGGGACACATGAATGTTCTGCTAGCTGAGGCGGATATCCCTTATGACCATGTGATGGAGATGGATGACGTCAATTCCGAATTTCCCACCGCCGATGTAACCCTAGTGGTAGGCGCCAATGACGTTGTCAATCCGGCGGCTAAGTCAGATTCTTCCAGTCCGATATATGGCATGCCGATTCTGGATGCAGCTAAATCGCGACAGGTCTATTTTCTCAAGCGATCTATGAATCCCGGTTACTCGGGGGTGGATAATCTGCTCTTCTATCAAGATAATACCTCCCTGATCTTTGGTGATGCAAAAGACACAATAGAGGGAATGGTTTCTGCACTCAAGGGTGGTGGTCACTAGGGCCGATTGGATTAGTGTCAACAGGCCCTAGTTCCTAATCCGCAACAAACCACTAACTAGATATTGCATTTAGGTCACAAATAAATAACATTCATCGCTAGTTCAACGCCAACACATATCCAATACTGACACAGATGTAGGGTGCGGCACTGCCGCATCATACTGTCAGTATCCGATACGGCAAGGCGGCCTCCTGCTTTGGAAAACTCGCCAAACAGTAGGCGCTATTCCACAAGGTTGAAGGTTACAATCATTAATATAATGATAGGATGAGGTTAAGGATTGTCAGAGAGCACATTAATTAATGGTGTTCATTGGCAGCAAAAAACTGTTGTAACCTTACTGTGAATACTACTCAGAACGATTTTCCCGATCCTCAGCAAATCCAAAAATGTATGCTGCAGGATCAGCATCGCTTTTCTCAGCAACTGAGAAGTTTGCGAAAGCGTGCATCCAGCGGTGGTGAGTACTCCCAGGGTCTGTTGAAACTCTGGCAATCCATCCAGGCTTCACAACAACGTCTTGATCAGCGTCGTGAACAGGTACCACCTATCTCTTTTCCTGATGAGCTGCCGATCTGTCATCGTTTGGATGAGATAAAACAACTTATCCAGGCCCATCAAGTTGTTGTGCTTTGTGGTGAGACGGGTTCTGGAAAATCGACGCAACTGCCAAAAATATGTCTCTCTCTGGGCCGTGGTATATCAGGAACAATCGGACATACCCAACCACGAAGAGTTGCTGCTCGAGCGCTGGCAACGCGTGTCGCGAGCGAGCTGGGCTCTCGAACAGGTCAAGTCGTCGGTTACAAGGTACGTTTTAGTGATCGTGTAGGATCTCATACGCATATCAAACTGATGACAGATGGCATCCTTTTAGCTGAGCTTCAGCAAGACCCCTATCTCAATCAATATGACACACTGATTATCGATGAAGCTCATGAACGAAGTCTGAACATCGATTTCATATTGGGCTATCTAAAACAGCTGATAGTGAAAAGACCTGATATTAAGCTGATTATCACTTCGGCTACAATCGACCCTTATCGCTTTTCCGAACATTTTAACGCTGCACCGATCATTGAAGTGTCTGGGCGCACATATCCTGTGGAAGTGCGCTACCTGCCACCTGAGGAGGGGGGGGAGAGTGAACGTGACGATCCCCTGCAACAAGCAATTGTGGATGCAGTAGACGAACTTACCCGTATCGACCGGGGTGACATGCTGGTTTTCCTGAGTGGAGAAAGGGAGATTCGTGAGACTGCCGAGACCCTCCGTAAACACAAACTCCCGGCAACTGAAGTTGTACCGTTGTATGCCCGGTTGAGTGTGGCTGAACAGAATAAAGTTTTCAAAGCGCATACAAGCAGACGTATCGTGTTGGCCACCAATGTTGCTGAAACCTCTTTGACTGTACCTGGTATTCGCTATGTGATCGATACAGGTTTTGCACGCATCAGTCGCTATAGTCATCGCAGCAAGGTTCAGCGTCTTCCCGTTGAGCGTATTTCCCAGGCCTCAGCCGATCAACGAAAAGGACGTTGTGGCCGCGTTTCATCCGGTGTCTGTATCAGGCTCTACACGGAAGAGGATTTTGAGGCGCGTCGACCTTATACCGAACCGGAGATACAGCGTACCAACCTGGCATCGGTCATCCTGCAGATGAAGTTGCTTGGATTGGGAGAGATCAGCCGCTTTCCTTTTCTCGATCCACCCGATCATAGATTGATCAAGGATGGTTATCGGGTATTGGAGGAGATTGGTGCGGTAGCTGGTGATCAGCGGGTTACCCGATTGGGTCAACAACTGGCTAGGCTTCCCGTTGATCCCCGCATTGGCCGTATGCTCTTGTCTGCTGCACACGGACACTGCCTGAAAGAGGTGTTGGTGATCGCTGCAGCACTGAGTGTGCAGGATCCTCGGGACCGTCCACTGGAAAAGCAACAACAGGCCGATGAGGCCCATGCCAGACACCGTCATGAACAATCGGATTTTTTAAGCTATCTCTCGCTGTGGAGTGAGGTGGAACAGCAGCGCAGGCATTTGTCCAAGCACAAATTCCACCGCTGGTGTAAACAGCAATTTCTCTCCTGGAACCGGGTTCAAGAGTGGCATGACATCCATGCGCAGTTACGTGGGCAACTACATGAAATGGGTTTTCGCGAGAACAGTGCTGAGGCAGGGCATGAAGAGGTCCATCGGGCACTGTTGAGCGGTTTATTGAGTCACATAGGTCTGAAAAGCAAAACCCATGACTATCTGGGTGCACGCAATAGTCGGTTTTTCATCTATCCCGGTTCAGGGTTGTTCAAGAAACAGCCAAAATGGGTTATGGCTGCGGAGTTGGTTGAGACGAGTAAACTCTATGCAAGAACAGTGGCTGCCATACAGCCTGTGTGGATTGAAAAAGCTGCTGGTCATCTGGTTAAGCATCACTATTCCGAACCGCATTGGGAGAAGAAACGCGGTCAAGTGGCCGGCTATGAAAAAGTTACGCTGTTCGGCATTACTCTGATCCCCCGGCGTAAAATCAATTTCTCTCCCATCGACCCGGTTGTTTCTCGTGAGATCTTCATACGAACCGCCCTTGTGGATGGTGATTTCCACACTCGGGCACCTTTTTGGCGTCATAATCAGGAACTGATCGACAGTATTCGTGATCTGGAGGCCAAATCGAGACGACGGGATATCCTGGTGGATGAAGAACGAATCTACAGTTTCTACGATCAGCAGATACCCGAGGGTATATCGACAACGCCAGGGTTTGAAAAATGGTTGCGCAAGCAAGCTAAGATAGATCCTAAACAACTCTACATGCAGGAAGCCGATTTGATGCGGGAAGCATCGTTGCGGGTTTCCAGTGAACAGTTTCCGGATAAGTTGGATATCAATGGCATGCAGCTACCCTTGGAGTATAACTTCGAACCAGGTAATGCAGCTGATGGTATTACATTGATCGTGCCTCAGGATGTGCTAAATCAAATCACTGATGCACGCCTGCAATGGTTGGTGCCCGGATTATTAAGGGAGCGGGTGATCTCACTGATCAGGGGTTTACCGAAATCGCTGAGACGTTCGTTTGTTCCGGTTCCCGATTATGCCGATGCCTGTTTAGCCGACCTGCAACCCAGTGACAGGCCTTTGATACAAGTATTGGGGGAGAAGCTAAAGCAACTCAGTGGCGTACATATCCCGGAGGATGCCTGGGTGGAGAGCGAAATACCGAATCACCTGCGTGTACGTTTGCGCGTGGTCGATCAAACAGGCGAGAGTCTGGAACAGGGTCGCGATCTGGTGGGTATGAAACGTCGGCATGCCACACAAGCACAAGCGAAGCATCGCCATCTCAACTCACCTGAATTGGAACGTAGCGGACTCAAAAGCTGGGATTTGGATCGGTTACCGAAACAGTTAAGTATCGAACAGGGAGGGATCTTATTGCAGGGTTATCCAGCCTTGGTGGATGAAGGTGAGAGTGTCGCTGTTCGTCTGCTTGATGAGAGGATAAATGCGACTCGAGCTCATAAGAGAGGCGTACGGCGTCTGCTGATGTTGAGGATTCCCAGGGAGATACGCTATCTGCGAAAGAACTTACCCCAACTCGATCGACTGCGGCTGCTATATGCCAAAGTTCCTGCGGCGGCAGAAGGATTTCGATTAGAGCAGCACCGTGATCTAGAGGATGAGTTGATTAGTCTGATTTTCGATCAGACATTTCTTAATCATCAACCTGAGATCAGAGAGGCATCGAGCTTCGAGGCCCGGTTGGAAAGTCATCGGGGCCAGTTGATAGAGCAGGGGAACAAGGTATGTACCCAGTTGAATGAGATCTTGGAGGTCTATCATCTGACCAGAAAAACCCTCTCTTCCATTACCCAGATAAATTGGATGAACGCAGTGATGGACATGCAAGGCCAGGTGGATCGACTGGTCTATCAGGGTTTTCTGCAACAGGTGCCAGAACAGCGGTTGAAAGATTATCCACGTTATCTGCAGGGCGTATTGAAAAGAGCCGGTAAGCTGGTTCATGCTGCTGCGCGAGATCAGCAACGGATGCGGGAAATGGCTGAACTATTGCAAAAATGGCAGCAGTGGGAGAGCCAATGCAGGCAAAATGACCGTATCGATGAGCGGATTGAGGAGATACGTTGGGCGCTTGAGGAGTTGCGAATATCATTATTTGCGCAAGAGTTGGGTACGGCCTACCCGGTCTCTATCAAGCGGCTGGAAAAGCGTTATAAGGAGATGGGACTTTAATTCCTTTTATACCTGGTCCTATGGTTTCAGTGTAACGTCATGGAACGGTCATAAAATCTTCATATTTAACCGTTAAAGTTGATCGCGTTGGAAAGATTTCTGAGTATGCCTATACCGGTTAACTGAATAGAGGCAACCTCATCAGGGAATCATTCCGCTTTTCCAGTCTCAGGCCTCGATGATAGAGGCACCTTAAAGGTGGGTATTTACCCACCTTTTTTTATCTCCTCAATATATGGCTTTCAATTGATATCCTACCCTTCGAGTGAGTCTGCATCTTGGTGTAGATGACCCGCTATGTTATTGTTCACGCTTGATAATTGTAAGTTGGAGGATACGATGGCAGCGTGTTACTGTGGGTCTGGCGTCGCCTATGAGGAGTGTTGTGGCCCCATTCTTGATGGCACAACCAAGGCGATAAATGCTGAAGCGCTGATGCGCGCCCGCTATAGTGCTTTTGCGGCCCATAAGGCAGAATTCCTACATCAATCACTGCATCCTGATCACCGTCATGACCACGATATCGAGGCTACCAGGCGCTGGTCTGAAAATGCCCAATGGATGAATCTGCAGGTTGTAGAATTGAAGGGTGGGACAGAGACAGACGAGGAGGGTAGTGTGGAGTTTATCGCTACCTACAAGGAGAAGGGGGTGGTTCGGCCTCACCATGAGATCAGTCGGTTTCTCAAACAGGATGGGGATTGGTACTTTGTGGATGGTCAGCTGGTGCCCCCTAAACCCGAGATGAGAAAACAACCTAAAGTCGGACGAAACGAACCTTGTCCCTGTGGTAGTGGAAAGAAATTTAAAAAATGTTGCGGTACTTGATTTTACAAACCAGTGATATTTGGGTTACAGCATGATTCTCAAGTTTCTATATCGATTGCCGACATATTCCCTAGCCACAAGCGTGCAGGGTAAGGCTGTCAGATGCCAATACTAAAGCAATTGAGACAAAGATTTTATAGCATACTCATCCTATGGGTATGCCTCTGTATTCCTTTGTCAGTAGAGGCGGAAATCTTCAAGTATCGAGGTTCCGACGGTGGAATCCATTTCACAGATAAGCCGATGAAGGGTAATTATCGGTTGCTTTGGCGCAGCGGTAAAAACAGAAACCGAAACAGTAACTACAGTCTTGAACGAATGCGCAAAAATAAGGCCAAGGTTACACCACTCATAGAAAATATCGCTAAAGAGCTTCACCTTCATCCCGGGTTACTGCATGCCGTCGTGCGTGTTGAGTCAGCCTACAACCCGAAGGCAATATCGAGAAAAGGTGCCCAGGGTCTGATGCAGTTGATGCCTGCAACCGCCAATCGCTATGGCGTCAATGACTCCTATGACCCGAAACAAAATCTGCAGGGTGGGGCGCAATATCTGAGAGATCTACTGAAGCTGTTCGAATTTGATATCAAGCTCGCTCTGGCAGCCTACAACGCCGGTGAAAATGCTGTATTCAAATATGGTAAGAAAATCCCTCCCTATCCCGAGACACAAAACTACGTCAAGAAGGTTTTGAATGAATTTGAGCGTAATCGGTTGGCGATGCTCAATTAGTGTTAACAGGCCCAAGTTTGGTTGCGAAGGTTTAATTGATGGTGCCTTTGTTTTAACCGCTGTTTTTTTTCAGACTATCCAGATATCTACCACGAAAGCGGCCTTAAATGAGATTAGTACAATAAGCATTCAAGGAATGAATAGACGTTTAGCTCATATTCTGGATTGGACTTGGTGTCTTCCGCAAACAATTATGGGTCTGTTCTGGTATTTCATGGTGAGGTATTGGTTGGATCAGTGCTCACGTGATACAGGAATGTGGAGAAGTGTCCGAGTCATCATTTACAAGCAACTGAACGGTGGTGTGAGTTTGGGTCCATTTCTATTTTGTGATGATGCAAATGGAAAACAGGGGGTACTGTTGCATGAGTATGGTCACTATCTACAGTCACTTCTACTTGGACCTTTCTATCTCCCTTTGATCGGCCTGCCATCAATCTGCTGGGCCTTCATCAAAAAAGCGGGTTATTTTCCTGCCGTTCCCTATCATGCTTTTCCAACAGAGTGGTGGGCGGAACGGTTAGTCAACTCACAACGAAGAAACAGTTGTCCAACCCTGAAAATAGACACCACAGTCTGTGTTTGTAAGGTTAGAACCTAAGTGGGGGGTTATGATACCCCAGGCTCAAGATCGACTCCCTCCGAGGTGGATGATGAATAAGTTACTACAGTTTCTATTGGTACTATTTCTTGTGACTATGCTGGGTGGTTGTCCAGGTGGCAGTGACAATGACTCTACTGCAGACAACGGAGGCGATAGCAGTAACGATGTCGGTGGTGGGGACTCCCCGGATGATGGTACGGGTGGTGCTATTTCAGGCACGCTGGTATTACAGACGGCTGACAGACCGGATGTTGCACCCTGTCCACTTCAGGATATTCTGATTGACGCTAGTGCCATGAGCGACCTGAGAACGGCACTTCAGTCAGGTACTTTGATCTACCTGGATGTTCCCTTCAATGGTGCTGATAGCGATATCTACAGTAAAAAATGCGGTCTGGATGGTTTCTGGAACCCTGCGCAGAATAGCGATGAAATAACCCTGGCTTCAGTTGGCATTGATCCTGCCGGCGGGCCCAATATTACAGATCTGGTATTGTTTGGGAATGCCGGGATCTGCGCCAGTGGATTCAATAACAGCAGTTTTGGTGTTGGAGAGGGCTTTCCCGTAGCGGGCACATACCGTAAGGAGATCAAGGCAGCGCATCAGGGGATAACTTATCATCTGCGCTTCAGAGCATTGGTGAGTGGCAGCTCTGCCGGCAATACTTTTGCTTCTGAAGGTATTACACCATCAACAGGACTTACTACTCTGGTCTATTGGGTTGATGGAGTCGAGACACCACACGATACTGTTTTTTCAGCGTTGCTGACCGCCATGACGGCGGCTACTGATAAAGCCCCAGGTGCAACCATCGAGGTGAGAAAAAGTGCAACTGGGCCGGTCATTTTCACTGCTCTGATCGAGGTGATCTGTGTCTCATCAAGCTGACAGACGCAGGTAAGAGCGTCAGGTCCATAGTCAGTGCAAGGGCCATACCGGCAGATAACAGAAATGCAATCTCCTGATTGGCCTGAAGATCGGATAAGGCCAGTGTGATGACGCTAAGGCACAACATCAGGGTTGTTGCCGTCAGTGCTGCACCGCTTCTGAGTGCGTTGTAGCGAAGGGTTCGGTTGACAGAGGCATTTGGCGTTTGGTTCCAGAGCAAGTGAACGGTGTCATCAACTGCCAATCCAAACAGCATTGCCGGGACACCCAGTAGTGCCAGTGACCAATCGATTTCAGTCGCCCCCATCAGTCCGATAACCAGCCACAGAGGTAAGAGTGTTACGAATAGTGCGGGCAACACAATCCTGAGTCTGCGAAACACAATCAGCAGCGAGAATGAGATTCCCAGTAGTGACCAAATAATGCCGGTAAATGCACCTGAAATACCGAGTGCTTCCACCATTGGATAGTGATAGCCGGGGCCGTCAAATACTAAGCGATGATGACCAAGTATCGTTTGATCGAAATGCTCAAGCCATGTCTGAATTTCCTGCTGTCGTTGTGCTGAAGTAGCAGTGAAATGGATTTCAAGACGAACAATCCCTATCTTTTTGTGGATCCACTGCTTATCAGCTGTGGTAAACATATTTTCAAGACACGCTTTATCACAGGCCTGATTGATCAGTGCGACAGGTAAGATCAGACGTGTTTCAGGCAGTTTTGCCAGATAGTCAACAGTTGCGGCCGATGCATGTAACAGACATTCCCTGTTTTTCCCACTCTCCTTATCAGCAACCAGGTAGATTGTTAATGGACGTAAATCTGTACCGAGAAGTTGTTTCAGCTTGGCTGTTTTAGTCGTCAGTGGATGATCTTGGGAAAAGATATGTGGATAAGGTGTGTGTGTTGTGACACGTAAGACAAATGGTATCAATGAGACTGCTAGGAGACCCCAGATGACCAGGGTGAGAACGGGATATCGAATGGATGTCTGGACAAGCGAGTGACTGAGGTCAGCTAATGGATTAATGGAAGATTGTGTCGTTTTATGTGTTATATCGCTGTTCAAAAACAGCCATCCGAGAAGGGTAGTGAAAATAATGGCGAGGAATGTGCCTGCTGCTGCAGTTAAACCGAAGGTCCGCAGTAAAGGGGCATTATCTTGTAGGGCGAGGGCTCCAAACCCTATCGCAGTTGTGACCGTTGTAACTGTACAGGGTCCTGCTAAATCCCGGATTGCGCTATAGAACGGTTTGGACATGCCGCGAACCTGGTTGCTTTGTACGCGTTCAACCAGGTGAGCAGCATCCATTGATGCAACGGCCCAAAGTAAGGGTACTACTGCAAGTAACAAGGCGTTAAAGCCTCCGTGGAGATTCCCATTAAACAGCAACAGGGTGGTTGTGGTGGTGAGTCCTGCAGTTAGAAAGATGAATGCAGGTGCAGTTAGTGATCCAAAAGCGAATAGTGGTACGACAAAAGTGATAAGACCCAGAAGAGGTACAATCCATCGAAGATCGCGTATTGCGGTCTCCCAGGATGCCTCTCTGACAAGTTCGGTGGAATAAAGATGGCTTTGTTTGACAAGGGAAGGTGAAAGAACTGATTTTAGTTTAGCTTCGATCTGTTTTCTTAGTGAGAGCGTGTCCGAAGAGCTACGCCAAAATAACAACAAAGTGGGTTGGTTGCCGATGCTCTCTTTTTTGCTACAAGGCAGCTGTGTGAAAGGCGCTAAACTGACTGTTGATGATTCACTGATACGAGAGGTGAAAAAGCACAGTGCTTGAATCCCGCTGATCGATGAATGAAGTTCTTTCAGCAGTGTAGCTGTAGAAGTGTTCTCCAATGCTGCTGGCAGGTACAAGAGTACATGCTGACTGGATTCACTGAATAAACCACGTATCGCTCGTGTTTGTGCAATTGATTCAGGGGGTAGCAGTTGCTCTACGGTTGGGATAGGAGAGGGCTGGAAGTGCGTTGCCATCATTGCCCAGACTATGATCATCAGGGTGGTTGCGATGGCAAGGCGAGGTTTCATCAGGAAACGGACCCTGGATGAGAAACAGGGTTAGGTGTTACTGTTCATCACTGATCTGTCGATTAGGTGCCGCGTCAATCAGCATGCCATTTCAGTGTCAGTTCGTCGATAACCAATACTTCGTCGCTGCCAATATCGATAATGTGGAAACCACTCCAGAAACTCTCTGGATGGGACGCTTCCGTACACCACACGGCTTCGGCACCAAATGATATTTTACTCGAATTATTAACCTCGGAAGTTAATAGCAGATCGAGCTGATAAACAGAGCCGGTAATAACGGGCTCCTCACTCAACAGCATGAGGCCTTCTGCGCTGATATTGACCACACGTCCAATCTGGCTGCCGGTAATCTGATCGGCGACAACCAATACCTCGTTAGCTATTTTACGTGGGGATTGACGAAGTTCTTGCATGAAATCGTTTCCTAGGTCCTTAACGGACTTCTTTGCCCTCATTACCCTCATCATCGATGAGTTCACTGGCGATATCTTCTGTGGTTTTCAATGAGCGTTGCAGCATACGTCGAATGGCATGTAATGTCCTCTCCACGAATGGGTCACTACTATCCTCAAGAATGATTGATTCACCGGTAAGGATCTCTTGTGCCAGTTTTCGAAGTGGTTTAATAGCCGTCTGTACACCAGCCCTGTCCACGAACATGCACGACGCTGTCAAGGGACTTAGCCATGACAGTTTAACTTTTTGCGATTCGCCACTATGTGCATCAGGTATTTCGAACCAGGTTCCAAATCGAATTTTACGCAATTTTTCCATCATTGCTTCTTCGTCTTCGGGTATCTCTTCCTCATCCTGCTTTTCAGCAGTATCAACCACTACAGGCTTGCTGGGTACAGGTTCTAATGCCGGTTTTTCTGAAATCGGTACAACGCTCTCCGATGGTGGTGGTGCAGGTACCTCTTTTGCTGCTTTTTCAGAGGCAATCGTTGCAGTCTCGACACTGCTGAGCAGCCCAAATATGACCTGACTCTTTTCCTGGTGAAATCCACCAAGTGAAGCTAGCCCATCTTCAATAGCTTTACGTAAATCCGGTAAGGATTTCTCCAGCTCTTCACGTTCAGCCTGATCTTTGGGCTCAAAGGTCCAGGCAATTTCATCCGCGATACGTAGGGCCTCCTTCCAGTCATCGCTCATTTCGCCATCCGGGTGACGCAGCAGGACAAAAATAAGCTTGTCGACCCAGGTCTGTTCGAGAAAATCCTTAACTGCTTGAGGTAGGTTTTCACTGAATGACCTGGCTTTCATCTCCTGGGAAGCACGTTGTCGGGCAATATTGAGTTTTTCCCTGCCTTTGATAGAGTCCTGAGCTCGTTTCTCAAGGATGTCAGACTTGCGTCTGAATTCATCCATACGCTTTTTAAATGTCTCTAAAAGTGTACCAAACAGACTGACATTGTCAGAGAACTCTTTTAATACCCTGTCGATCACATTCTGCATATCGGGGTATATACCCCGTTTAAGATTGCGTTCATCTATCCAGTGACTTCCCGCTTCAACCAGGGAATCGAGAAGCTGTCTTGCTTCGTGGTCGCTGTCGGTTAGCAGTTTGCGGTCAATGATCGCAACCTTGAGGTAGGGTGTGTGCAGATGACTGATCAGGGCTTTTGCAACAGCAGGCAGAACAGGATCGTTCAACATATATTCGAACAGCATGCCGACCAAATCGATCGTATCCTCGTCTGCCGCTTCAAGTCGATCTGCGCCTACCTCTGCATAGAGTTTGTGGCGCTCTTCCGCCAGCGTGTGCTTGACCCGGTTGAGGAATTGTTCGTCAATTTCGATATTAGAGATAGCGCCGGGAGAGCTGTTCACATCCGGTACAAAATCCAATCGTTTTGTAGGTTGGATATTATCCAACGCACTGACCAGGTTTTCATGGGTTGCAGGGGGCGCGCCACCGGGCTGACGGCCGGCTGCTTTTGCTGCATTTGCCTTGGCCTGGGTTTTCTCTGGCGATACACGACGTCTGCTGGCCATCATGTCCAGGATTGAACCAAACAGTTCTTCACCCAACTCTTCCTGGGTTTGCTCAGATGCCTCTTCAGATTGCTTTGTGTCTTCTGCTTCGCCCGAACCCCGGGCATCCGGTGATTTCTGAATGGATGGTCGTAAGTGAGGGAGGACGCCAGCCTCTTTCAGGCTGTTGTTAAAGTCATCGTAGATCGATCCCAGTTGTTTTAAGACATATTTATCGAACAGGGCGAGGATAATTACTTTGATTCGAGATTCCAGGCCCAGGGCATCGATAGCATCATTAAACGCATGAGCCAAGTGATGAGGACCGGAGGGGATCTGTTTATGTTTGACACTATGTCCACCACTCACCACGCTTAAACGTTGACCTAGTGCATAGAGTTGAGAGCGGTGATGTCCCACCGTCCTGCTGATCATGTTTTCTAGCGCAGTGGTGACATCCATCGATTCCTGGTCAACCAGCTCCAGTTCGGTGTCTTCATCAAGGGTAGAAAAACTATCGATCTCGGGTTGATTGTTCCAAAATTTTTCGAAGCCTTCATTGACCAGTTGACGGAATTCATGTTCCACCAGGCCATGCCTGTTTCGGACCATAGCCATGGCTTCGAAGAAACGGTTCTGTATCTCGTTGGTTTCGGCTTTCTGGGCAAAGCTGGTGAGTGCCTTATCTGAGTTATTGAAAAGCTCTGTCAAAAGGGCGTTAATATAGACAATAACCGTGTCTCTACAGCGATTCAGCAATGGCTGAAATTGGCTCTGGTACTTGTTTTTTCTATCCTGGATCGACACGATTGGTGAGTCCTTCAGTGGGTCAATGGTGAAATATTAGTTGGGATGACACTACTGATTAAACGGTTTATATTAAGTATTTTTAGTCCACAAATGTAAAGAGTAGCACGAAGAAACACTAAGATGAATATTCGTATCGTTTGTTTACTGTTCGTTGTTTAAGTAATTTTCTTTCGATTGATCTTTACTATCGGCCCGAATTCCAACAACTTTATCAGTCGTCACCGATGATCTTATTATTGGGCTCGGTTGGTGTGAGTAGAGTCTCACCTTGTCCGATACTGTTGGCAAATATCATCCGATAGGTGGTGCCATCGTCTTCATTATGGGCAGCACGGAGTTTTTTCACCTTTTCGCGGGCAGGTCGGTATTTATCTTCTTCGTCGATGTACTCGATTTTATTGTCTGCTGAGATTTTGAAAACAAAAAAAGGCATGATTTACACTCCGATACAGCGGGTTTGCGGTCAAGCTTTGTCAAAGCGTGCCGCTAACTTAAGAACTAGCCAGGATAGTAACCGAATACGGCATCGAAGAATATCCCAATATCCTTTGTATATCAGTGTATTAAACCGGGATGGAATAGGGATATATTGGATTCGCTCTGTGAGGTGGAAGTCATGACTCCGCAACAACTTGTAATAGAAATTGAAAACTTAGTTTCCCTGCCTGATGTTTGTGTCAAAGTTAATCGACTCATTGATGCACCGAACTATTCCGCAGCGACCCTAGGTGATCTGATAGCTCAGGATACAGATCTATCTGCCCGCCTGTTGCGTCTCGTGAATAGCGCCTTTTTCAATTTTAAAGCACCTGTTGAGACCATCTCCAGGGCGATTACTGTGGTTGGGACAAACGAACTGCGTAATCTGGTGATGGCGACCACAGCAGCGAGGATATTTACCGGTATACCCGGGGATTTAGTGGACATGGCTGATTATTGGCGCTACTCCATAACGACAGGGGTGATTGCTGCAGAACTGGCCAAGCGCTGTAATGTGTTACACAGCGAGCGGTTGTTCGTAATGGGCATATTGCATGATATCGGCCGGCTTGCGATCTACCTGAAGATGCCGCAAGAGGCCAGGGATATTCTGTTGATCACAGGCGATGACGATACCCTGCTACCGGAAACAGAGTACGAAATCCTCGGGTTTACCCATATGGATGTCGGGGAAGCCTTGCTGAGAAAGTGGAAGTTGCCTGAGAGTATTATCACTGTGGTTGCCTACCATCATCGTCCCTATGCCACAAAGGTGTTTCAGTTGGAGACTTCTTTGTTGCATTTGGCATCCACCCTGGCCTATACAGAAATCAGCGGTGTCGATATTCAAGAGGTATATGAACTGATCGATACAGGAATCTGGCAGATTACCGGATTACAGGTCGATGATATCGAACCCCTGATGGAGGAGATTCCGCAAAAGGTCTCGGAGATCATGGATGTGGTGTTGGCGCCGAAGCTTAGGCCTCAAAAAAGTCAGCCGAATTAAGTGTCGTCATCAGGCCTGGGCTACTTTTATTTTCTAAGGGCTCAGTGATTGAGCCCTAAACGGGTTAGAATACGGCCTCATGTTGAGGCTCTACCAATCCAACCATCTCGAAACGCTGTCTAAACGGCTGGCCTGGTTACTCGCAGGACCGGGCGGAGCGCCTCTTCAACAAGATCAGATAGTCGTGCAACACCCAGGTATGGCGCGTTGGCTATCCCTGCAGATCGCCAGCCATCTGGGTATTTGTGCAAATATTCAGTTTCCTTTGCCGGCCGCCTATATCTGGCAGTTATTCCGTGACCGTCTGCCCACAGTCCCCCCCTATGACCGGTATCAGCCAAAGCGTCTGGCCTGGCGACTATTTGCCTGCTTGTCAGACATAGACGTCAACCTTCAGAACCGACCGGTTTTAGACTATTTGGCTGAGGGGGGGGCTGTACGTCGTTTTCAGTTGGCACAGCAGCTGGCCACTCTTTTTGATCGGTATCTGGTCTACCGCCCCGATTGGATTATTAAATGGCAACAGGGTGAGGCAGCAACGAAGAGTGATGAATGGCAAGCGGAAATCTGGCGTCAGCTTGCACAGAAAGATCCCATCCATTGGGTGAGTCTACAGCAACAGTTGTTTCAGTTATCGGCTGAACCCAATGCTGACAACCCATCTTCAAGGGTCTTTATCTTTGGTGTGCCTACCTTATCGCCTGGCTACCTGGAGATTATTCGCCAAATTTCATCCACTATGGAGGTCCATCTTTTTCTACTCAATCCCTGTGAAGATCATTGGGCCGATATCGTTTCACCTGCTGAGCAGGCTCAGCTAACACTCAAGTCAGTTGAGGAAGAGCTCTATCTTGAGGTCGGTAATCCACTGTTGGCCACTATGGGAAGGCAGGGGAGGGATTTCTTCGCAGCCATCAATGAGATGGACCCAGGGGGTGAAACGCTATTTGAAACTGAACCGGGTGACCGGCTTCTACAGCAGCTGCAAAATAATATTTTGTTTCTCCAGGCTCCCGTGGCCGGCTGCTTGTCCGATCGTTCTATTTCACTGCATCGATGCCACAGTCCGATGCGAGAGGTAGAGGTACTCTACGATCAGCTACTGGCGATGCTGGATGAACTGCCCGGTTTGACACCAGCTGACATTCTGGTCATGACACCTGACATCGACCGCTATGCACCGTTAATCGATGCACTCTTTTCAGAACCGGGTGGTCGGCCCTCTATACCCTTCAGGATCAGTGATGCCAGTCTGAAGCAGAGTAACCCACTGGCTGTTGCCCTGATTGAGATCCTGCAATTACCGGGTTCTCGATATAGCGTCAGCGAACTGCTCAATCTACTGGAATTTCCTGCTATTCGACACCGATTTGCACTGGATGAAACGGGACTCGAACAGGTGACTCGGTGGATAGCTTCAGCTGGCATTCGTTGGGGAAAGGATGGTGATAGCAAGCAGCAATATGAACTTCCTGCCGAACAGCGCAATACCTGGCAGGCAGGTCTGCATCAACTCATGCTGGGGTATGTCATGCCCGGTGATGGGGAACAATTATGGCACCAGACCTATCCGCTGGATGTGGTGGAAGGCTCCGCCAGTCAGTGGCTAGGGAGCCTATTGGCCTTCTGTGACGCTGTCTTCGGCCTGGAAAGACAGCTTGAGACAAGTCGGACGCCACAAGCTTGGATGGTTTTTTTGATCAATCTCACGGAACAGTTTTTTTACACTGATGAGGAGAATGAGCCACTCATCGAATCGGTCAGGGAGACGATCCATGATATGGCGAAAGAGGCTGATGAGGCCGGTTTTCATGAGCCTGTCCCGGTATCGGTCATTCGTCATCGCTTACAGGAAATGTTGAGTCTCTCATCCGACCATGGCTTTCTGGGTGGTGGCGTCAACTTCTGCGCCCTCGCACCGATGCGTAGTCTGCCATTTCGTGTGATCTACCTCATCGGTATGAACGATGATGCCTTTCCGCGCCGACAGCCAGAACTTGGGTTCGACCTGATGGCCACTGAGTTTCGTCCAGGCGATCGTTCACGACGGGTGGATGATCGCTACCTTTTTCTTGAGACCCTGATCTCCGCAAGAGACTGTCTTGCGCTCAGTTATGTCGGACGGAACCAGCGGGACAACAGCCTGATTCCGCCCTCTGTGGTCGTGGATGAGTTATCTGACACCCTGCAGCAGATGGTTGGCGAAGAGGGTATGAAGCAGATCAGGTTCGACCATCCCCTGCAACCCTACTCGGCTGACTATTTTCGAAGTGACAGTGCACTCTTCAGTTACTCCCCGGAGATGCGGGAGGCGGCTATGCGGGTAGGTCGTGGTAGAGAAGTCGATCCACCTCTGGTGACACAAACACTTGCAGAACCCGATGCCATCATTGAGGTAGATCTGCAGCAGCTGCTCTATTTTTTTACCAACCCGCAACGAGGTTTTGCTCACCACCGGCTTGATATCAACCTTGAGTCGGCCGAATGGCTTCCGGAGGAGCGCGAAACGTTCGCCCTTGAACGTTTCGATCAATTGGATCTGGAGCATGCACTGGTGGAAGCGTTACTCCAGGGAGAGTCGCCGGATGCCCTTTACCACCGATTAGATGCCCGTGGTCAACTGCCACATGGAAAAATTGGCGAGCAGGTCTATGAACAGATGCAGATGGAGGCAACTGAGACGGCTAAACGGATCCTCTCCCATCGTGGTGACAGCCAATTGGCACCCCGGGAGATCGACCTGACAATGGGTCAGGTTCATCTTGTAGGTCATTTGGATGGTATCAGTGAATCGGGTCTGCTGACCTACAGCACAGAACGGCTCTACCCCTATCTGTTGATACAGCAGTGGATTCGACACCTGTTACTGAACGAGCTTAATCCCCCTGATGTCGCGTTGCAGAGTTGTCTGCTGGAGCGTGGCAGGACTGGCAGTTATAGACCCGTTGAACAGGCCGGTTTGCACTTGGAGGTGTGGTTACAGCACTATCGCATGGGATTGCGAACACCCTTGCCGTTCTATCCGACACCATCCTGGATCTTTGTGGAGAGCTTGCTGCAGGGTGATGAGGAGAAGGCGCTCAAAGCGGCCAATAACAGGTGGTTTGGGAATCAATACATGTCGGGTGATGTGGATAAACCTTATAACCGTCTGTTGATGCCGGGGCGTCCCATTTTGGATCAAACGTTCAGCGAAACCAGTTTGAGATTAATGCAGCCACTGATGGATCACCTGGAGTGGCAGTAGTGGGTATGCAAATCGAATCAGTTGCGCTGAAAGGATTCAATCTGGTCGAGGCCAGTGCGGGTACCGGGAAAACCTACACTTTGACCAGCCTCTATCTGCGACTCTTACTGGAGCAGGGGCTCAGTCCGGATTCGATACTTGTCGTGACCTATACCAAAGCAGCCACCGCGGAGTTGAAAACACGTATCCGGCAACGGCTGCTAGAGGCCAGAACCCTGTTTGGGGGGGGTGTATCGACAGACCCGCTGTTACGCGACTTATACGAAAAGCTGCAGGACAGGGAGAAGGTGCGCAAGCGTCTTGATCTTGCCATTGCCGGCTTTGACCGGGCAGCCATATTTACCATTCATGGTTTTTGTCAACGGGTATTGACGGAACACGCATTTGAGACCGGACAGGCATTTCAAACTGAGTTGGTGCCTGATCAGGGGGATCGTCTACAGCAGATTGCAGATGATTTCTGGCGCCGGGAGGTGGCCGGTCTACCCCCACAATTTCTGCAGACCTTCCGCAACTGGATAACCACGCCTGAAGCCCTTCTGTCGCGTCTGCGTCCAGCTTTGGGTAAGCCCTATCTGGACGTTAGGGCTGCGCAGTGGCCTGAATCGCTTCAACAACTTGAGCAGCAGACTCTCATATTACAGTCGGCTATCAGATCAGTATGGGAAACAGGGCGAGACACCATTCAGATATTGCTGAGTGATGGTCAGGTCATGAAGGGCAATCTCTATCGACAGGCCTGGGTGGAGAGCTGGTGCGGAAAAATGGACCTGTGGTTGCAGGCAACACCCTATCAAAGACCCTTCGACAAAGCGGATCGGTTTACCCCGGCGATCATCGCGACTGCAGTGAAAAAGGGTAAAACAGCGCCGCAACATCCATTTTTTTTACAGCTGGAAAGTTATCTGATCAGTGTCGAGAGATGTGCCGAGGCTTATGATAAAGCGGTTGTCGCCCTGCAAAAAAAGTTCTACGACTATCTACTTGGCGAACTCCCCAAACGACAGGCGGAAGCTGGGGAGTGGTCCTATGATGACCTGCTGTTGCAACTGGAACATACCCTGCAAACCGACACGAACGGACGCCTGTCAGGCATGTTGCGCAGACACTACCCGGCAGCACTGGTAGACGAGTTTCAGGATACCGACCCGGTTCAATATCAGATTCTTCGCAAGATCTACCAAAAGAGTGATCTTCCTGTGTTCCTGGTTGGGGATCCGAAGCAGGCGATCTATAGTTTTCGCGGCGCCGATATATTCGCTTATCTGCGAGCCAGGGACGAGACAGGGGCAGTGCGCCATACCCTGGATACCAATTGGCGATCAACAGCAGGACTGGTACAGGCAGTGAACGCCCTGTTCTGTCAATCGGAAAGCCCCTTTTTTGATCACCGTATCGGCTTCGAGCCGGTGAAACCGGCATCCCGGGAGATGGAGGTCTTCTCCTCAAAGTGCGAAAGTGATGCGCCGTTTCAAATCTGGCAATTGGCTTTTGATGACCAGCATTCACTCGAAGAGGTTCGCCAGGCAGTAGCCGATGCGACTGCCGGTAAGATTGCCGAATTGTTGACACAGGCTGCAACAGGGCAGGCTCTGATTGGCCAGAGACCCTTGCGTGGCAGTGATATCGCTGTGTTGGTACGAAAACATGAACAGGCAACACGCATCGCTGAGGCGTTGCATGAGAGAGGCATACACTCCGTACGTGGCAGTCAACAGAGTGTCTATTGGAGCCGTGAGGCTGAACAGATGGAACGCCTGCTCATCGCGCTGCTGGAGCCCCACAGGGGAAGCCTGATGCGGGCTGCACTGGCAACTTCGTTGCTGGGTTGGGATGGTGCCGCAATAGATCAGTTGAATCGTGATGACGGCATTCAAAGTGGCCTGTTTAACCGCTTTTTCAACTATCATCGCGGCTGGCGGGATGATGGCTTTGTCACCATGTTCAGGCGACTGATCGTTGAGCAGGGGATCGAAAATCGGCTACTCGACTTTCAGGATGGCGAGCGTCGTCTGACCAATTTTTATCATCTGCTGGAACTGCTGCATCAACACGACAGTACAGTGCAACCCGGTATGGAGGGGTTGGTAAAGTGGTTTGGACGCCAGCGTCAATCCACTTCCCAGGATGACGAGCGATTGCTGCGTCTGGAGAGTGATGGGGAGTTGGTGAAGATCGATACCTTACACCACAGTAAAGGGCTGGAGTATGGCATCGTCTTTTGTCCCTATTTGTGGGACGAATCAACGGAGAAGGCTAATGACCGGCCATTCCTGTTTCATGATCCAGCGGATGACTATGCGGCCGTTCTTGAGCTTGGCTCGGAACATTTTCTGGAAAACCAGCGCTTCTACCGTGAGGAGGCGATGGCGGAAAACCTGCGACTGCTGTATGTGGCTTTGACCCGTCCACGCTACCGTTGTTATCTGCCCTGGGGGTTGCTGAAGCAGGGTGCAAACTCCGCTCTGGGTTGGCTGTTGCACAGTGGACGAAGTGGCGATCAGACCGACAGGTTGGCATCCTGGAAAGAGCAGGCCAAGGCCGTGAGCCGGGAGAGAGACGAGCAACAATTGCAACAGCTGATCGAAGCTGCTCAGGGCAGCATCAGCTTGGCCCCCATGCCGACCGGTGGTGAAGTGGCGCAACTCACGTTACCGCTTCCACCGGAACTCCTTCATCCCAGACGTTTTACAGCTTCGCTTTCTAGAACTCGGAGGGTGGCCAGTTTCTCCTCCCTGACAGCCGGTCACCAGGAGGATAGACCGGACCATGATGCCCCGCTGGCCCAGCTTATACAGCCACAGGATCAGCAGGAGGGCTTCAGCGTACACGGCTTTCCCCGCGGTTCAAGGCCTGGCAGTTGTCTTCATGCCATCCTGGAAGAACTGGCGTTCGATCACCCTGAACAAGAAGCAGTTGAATCCCTGGTTGCGGAGCAACTGATGTTGCATGCCATTGATAACCGTTGGACGCCTGTCGTTGTCGACTGGATGAGTCACCTGGTGCAGACGCCCCTCAATGCCCAGGGCCTGACTTTGAGTATGATCGGGGATCGGCAGCGGCGCAATGAAATGGAGTTTTACTTTCCGGTCAAGGCTCTCGATCCCAAGGCAATAAAGCGACTTGCACAAGCCCATTATTTCTCCGAGACAGATGCGCTGCTGGATGGATTGGATAACCTGCAATCAGAGGTGGTGGATGGCTATATCAAAGGTTACATCGACTTGGTTTTCGAAGCCGATGGGCGGTTCTACCTGGCCGACTACAAGTCTAACTGGTTAGGTCACAGTTTTAGCGATTACCACCCGCAGGCACTGCTGTATGCCATGACCAGCCACCACTACACCTTGCAATACGTACTCTACGCCCTGGCACTGCATCGCTATCTCCGGCTACGGCTTGTCGACTATGATTATGAGCGCCACTTCGGTGGTGTCTTTTATCTGTTTCTGCGTGGCATGCAGCCTCAGAGCGGTCCTCGATTAGGCATCGTAACTGAGCGACCTTCTCTTGACTTTATCGAAGCACTGGACAGCTTGATCGAGGGGCGGGGTGATGACTCAGACTGATAACCTGCTACGTGATCTACACCGACACAATCAACTCAATGATCTCGATCTGTACCTTGCCGAGTATCTGCTTGGTGAAGCTGAGGTACCCTCTCAATCCCTTGCCCTGGCCATTGCCCTGACCAGTCATGCGACCTCAGAGGGCGATGTCTGTCTCGACTTGAACGATATTGCGGGTGAGCGACTATTCAGTGACGCTGATATGGCTGTTCAGGCACCCGGACTCGAGCATTGGTCAGCCGAACTGTTGAGCAGTGGTGTGGTCGGTCGCCCCGGCGACTGGCAACCGCTGATTCTCGATACCCGTAGCCGACTCTATCTTCATCGCTATTGGGAGTATGAACAACGACTCGGTCAGTCACTGCTTCACCGCGCCGAATCAGTTGTTGAAGCGGTTGACCGGGGTATTTTGAAAAAGGGTATCTCGACACTCTTTCCGCTTCAATCCAGGCAGGGGAGTGACGGGCAAACGATCGCTGCAGCCACTGCGCTGCTGCGTCGCCTCAGTATCATCTCCGGTGGACCGGGTACCGGCAAGACGACAACCGTCGTGCGACTGCTCGCCCTGTTACGCCAGCAACCTGGGGGGGAGACTTTGCGGATTGCCCTTGCAGCGCCGACAGGAATGGCTGCCTCACGTCTGCAGCAGGCGATCCAGCAATCCAAGGCCTCGCTACCCTTGTCACCACAACAACGGCAAGCTATTCCTGAACAGGCATCGACACTGCATCGTCTGCTTGGCGTGAATCGACAAGGTACAGGTTTTCGCCATCATGGAAACAACCCCTTGTTGCTGGATGTGGTGATAGTGGATGAGGCATCCATGATTGATGTGGCGTTGATGACAAAACTCCTCGATGCGCTGCCGCAACAGGCTAGATTGATACTGTTGGGAGATCGTGACCAGCTCGCCTCCGTAGAGGCAGGCGCCGTGTTGGGTGATCTATGTACAGGTTGTGAGGGGCCCGATCAGTCATTTAACCAGGTGTTAATGGACATCACAGGTCAAGCGGTAGAAAGCGAATCACAGTCAAGCAGTCGTCTCAGAAATAGCGTGGTCGTGTTGAGAGAGAGTTACCGCTTTGATGTCGATAGCCAGATCGGCAAATTGGCCAGTGCAATCAATCGGGGCGATGCGCGAACGGCACGACACTTGTTGCTCACGGGTGGGGATGAAATAGCCTGGTTGAATAACGATCTTAGTGCTGTAAAGGTGGCTTCCGGTCGTTATGCCAGGCTTTTTCAGGAAATGGCGGCAGGGGCAACTGTCGAATCACTGTTCTCAATACTGCAGGAATTTCGTCTGCTCTGTACCTTGCGGGAAGGACCCCACGGGGTCAGTGCGATGAACCAGGCGATTACCCATGCATTGACTCAGGCCGGCTATATCCAGGATAACAGCGAGTGGTATCCAGGGCGTCCTGTCATGCTCTCTCGCAATGATTATCAACTCAATCTCTATAATGGTGAGACCGGCATCGTGTTACCCCATCCGGATCCTGACCAGGGACTGGCTGTCGCCTTCAGTGGTGTTGATGGCCAAATCCGATGGGTCTCTCCTTCACGACTGCCTTACTGTGAGACCGTCTATGCAGTGACGGTTCACAAAAGTCAGGGTTCGGAATTCAAGGAGGTATTGCTTCAGATACCGGATCAACCCAACCCTGTTCTGTGTCGTGAATTGCTCTATACCGCGATTACTCGATCAAAAGAGCGGTTCAGCTTGATCGGTGAAAAGACAACCTTTGAATACAGCGTCGAGCATCAAATGCAACGAAACAGTGGACTCGCTGATTTGTTGGTGATTCCTGTCGATATGTGAATGCACCTGGAAGACACTGGTTTGACCAGCGTCCCGGTTTACGCTTCTCGTCTGGTAAGACGGTCAGTAAATTAACCGCCAAGCTTGAATAAGCATAGTCTTGTTCATCAACGAGATTGGTGGGGCAGGGCTCCACCGTAAGACACTGAAAGTTTAGGTCTCATTTGTAGCTTATCGTGACGAAGCAGAGACACTCCCTTACCCCCAATCCAATCGTGTTCGCATATTCCGGACAGTAGTGGGCTCTCGCAGGAATAACGTGGATAACGGAATGTTGAATCAGCCCTGGTCATCTTTACCTCAAATCAGTGCTACAACTGACTGACTCCTTCAAATCCACAATCTCAGCGAGAGCAGATATTTTGCTGAGCACATAAAAAAATACTGGGGTTGGATAACTCCTTGTTGTGGTAGGGTATGGGCTGTTTAATTTTGTGTTATTTGAAATAACTTAATTATTACTAATAAAAACAGTTGGTTATTTAATCTTAAAAAAAGAAACTACTTTTTTTAAAAGCAGCTTCTCGTTAACTAACCCACAGTGAATATTCTAGGCAGGCTTGGTGATCAGTGTGGTGACTGGGCAGGCCAATCTGATAAAGCGATCAACGAAGGAGACGAAACGTCATGATCAACCCAGTTGGTTCCTCAGAACTACAACCTTTGTTTGTCTACGACCCGGAAACTCATCATAAACTCTCCCATGAAGCGGAATCACTGCCATCGGTAGTGATCAGTTCTCAGGCTGCCGGCAATGCCGTGATGATGGGTACAGGCTACTTCAATCCACTGAAGGGTTTCATGACGGTAGCTGATGCCATGGGCGCTGCTGAAAAGATGACCCTGACTGATGGCAGTTTCTTTCCGGTTCCAGTGCTCTGTCTATTGGAGAATACCGATGCCATCGGTGACGCCAAGCGCATTGCTCTCAGAGATCCGAATGTTGAGGGTAATCCGGTACTGGCCATCATGGATATCGAATCCATTGAAGCGGTCAGTGAGCAGCAGATGGCAGTGATGACTGACAAGGTCTACCGCACCGACGATAAGGAGCATCCTGGCGTGGCGGCATTCATCAACCAGGGTCGTGTTGCTATTTCCGGTCCGATCCAGGTCTTGAACTTCTCTTACTTTCAGTCTGACTTCCCAGACACGTTCCGCACCGCTGTGGAGATCCGTAATGAGATCAAAGAGCGTGGCTGGAAAAAGATTGTTGCCTTCCAGACCCGTAACCCGATGCATCTGGCCCATGAAGAACTCTGTCACATGGCCATGGACCGACTGGGTTGTGACGGACTGGTTATCCATATGCTGCTCGGTAAACTGAAGCCAGGTGATATTCCGGCTCCAGTACGTGACGCTGCGATCCGAAAGATGGTAGAACTCTACTTCCCACCGAACAGTGCAATGGTCACCGGCTACGGTTTCGACATGCTCTACGCAGGTCCTCGCGAAGCAGTACTGCATGCCTATTTCCGCCAGAATATGGGTGCCACCCACTTCATCATTGGACGTGACCATGCGGGCGTGGGTGATTATTACGGTGCGTTTGATGCACAGACCATCTTCGATGAGGAGGTACCTGCAGGTGCCCTCGATATCGAGATATTCAAGGCAGACCACACGGCATACTCCAAGAAGCTGAACGAGGTGGTTATGATGTGTGAAGCACCGGATCACACCAAAGAGGACTTCGTGCTGCTTTCAGGCACCAAGGTACGTGAGATGCTGGGGCAGGGCATCGCACCACCAAAAGAGTTCTCTCGTCCGGAGGTTGCTCAGATTCTCATGGACTATTATCAGTCGATTAAGTAACTTACTGATAATAAATATAAAAGCCCGCCGTTTGGCGGGCTTTTTTTTGTGCTGGACTTCAGTCTGAATCAGCTCATATCGGTACAGAGTTCAGCCTCTGCCTCGATCATCATCTCCACGATTACTTCAATTTCATCTGGATTTGAATCAGCCAATTCACGCAGTTCACTGCAACTGATTTGTAGCATGTCATTCATGACGCTCACCAATATGTAATATAATTAAATACTAATATAGAACAAATATAATTTATGTCAAGTCTGTATTAAATGTTTTTGGACCTGGTTCATGCACTGGGTCGACAGGCTGGACGTCATCAGAAGGAAAACAGACAAGCTGTCACGACGGTTATTAAGTACGGTACGACCTAGGGATACAACCAAAATTGGATAATACGGGCTAAAAGTAGGTTCAAAATGACTATTTCATGAATTGCTCGATAATCTGACAGGTATCTCTGCATTCAGCCATGTTTGGTTTTGCAAGCATAAGCGCTCAATTCGGCCATCAGCCACTATAGGGTTAAAACCTGGTTACTCAAAAGCATTGGCAGTGGGACACGCCTGTCCTTCTTGCCCTAGCCAGCGCGTACCGTAATCTGAAGTTAATCAAAATCCATAAGCCTCAAGCTGACACACGCCATGACCCGCATCCAGGTATCGCACATCAGGCGAATCATGAGCCTATTCGTGGGCGCCAGCCTAATCAGCAAGTTGTGCATTTCATCGGGACTGAGAATGGTCGGCAACCGCTTGGTTTTTTTGGGGCGCTTGTAGGGGCCTATCTGTCTCAGTGGCCTTTCGAGGATGCGTGAGAAGAAAAAGACTAGGGCATTGAGGGCAAGTCTCTGCGTTGCCCCAGAAACCTTGCGGTTCATTGCTAAATGTTCTAAAAAGAAGCCAGTTCAATTTCTCCGCAGTCACAGGGATGCTATTCGGAATGGAATACAAGGAAATGGTTAATCCAAGCGAGACAGCTTTTCTCGGTGTTGGGAGAATAATCAGATATTCTCATGAAAATCAGGTATTTCTGATAAATATCCGGGAAATTCTTGGCAAATCTGTTTCTAGGATCGTTCACTGTCTTCTCAATCAATTCGTAGCACCTAGCCAGGGTAGGATGATCCCTCCCAAGGACTTTGGCACCGGAAAACCAGTGGTCCCACTCAATCTGGTTAACCCAGGGCAATTTCAGGTAGTGACAGTAAAGGAGTCTCAGTGCGTCGATTTTTTGCCTGAACTGCCATTCATTAACATGAGGATTTCTCCCGAGATGACTCAGCCAGGCGTCAACAGACGCGATGGAATGTTCCTTGAGTCGCGTGTTGGGATGGTCGTCAATGAATATCTCGATATGTCGCCGATACCAAGGCGTCGTCGCTCTGGAATGCGAAAGAGCTTCAGTACATCACTGTATTTATTCCAGAAATACTCAATTCCTGGGTCTGTGGAAGGTTCTCTTTTTCCATGAGACGTGCCGCTCCATGCGATTAGACTTGATTGAGAACAAAGATAGAACATTAGGCGGTATAACACAATATTTGGAGCCGGCGGCATAACGCGATAATAAGAGCCGGCAATATAATCACCTGTTATAACCTGAATTAAAGATATGACAGATATATATAAACCACCTAAGTCAAATCTAGAAATAGAAGTGCTAATTCCTGAAGCGCCAAAATTGGTTTATTTGATAGTGCTTTTGTTTGTATTAGAAGCGATTTCAGTAATAGCAGTAAATCTAGCTGGTGCCTACGGAATTGAGCCTATCGGAGTATATAGTATTGAAATGTTAATAGTTATTATTGCTTCGATATTAATACTTTGGATGGTTTGGAATATGTCTAGGAAAGGTAATAAATCATTTTCTAGTCTAATTTATATTTTTATGGGTATAAGTTTAGTATTTGATGGCCCAAATTTGATAAGCGTAGGTGTATTTATTAGTATTCCTGAGTTCCTGACGTTAGTGAACTTTTTTTTATTACTTATGGCTTTGTACCTTGTAAGGTTTCGGTTAAATCAATGGTTTGTCAGGTGAGGTTATAACAAACACATAATGTCGTTCACTATTGCTCACTCGGACGCCCTTCGCTTTGCTACGGGCGCCGCATATGTAAAATGTTAGGCTCTGAAAGGATAAATCTGTGCTTGAACCAAAGTTCACTAATCGTTTAAAGAATGGTACAGATGTAACTGTTCAAACAATTAACTCATGCGATGAAAAATGTATTGCAAATGAGTTTTCGAAATTATCTGATCAATCAAAATACATGCGTTTCTTTTCGTCGATCAACAAATTGTCTCCTTCACAGTTAAAGTATCTAACAGACATTGACAATGTAAATCATGTACTAATAACTATTTCTAAATTGGGCGAAGACGATCAATCAGGAATGGGGCTAGGAAGGTACATAAGATTAAAGGAACAGCATCATATTGCAGAACTAGCCATTACCGTAGCGGATAGATACCAGCATCAAGGAGTAGGCACATTATTGTTAGAATTGCTCATTGAGCATGCGAAAGGAAATAGTATTGAGGTGTTACAAGGATATGTTCTTAAATCAAATATGCCGATGCTAAAGTTGTTCGAACTTCACCATTTTAAGCATTCAGGGACTGAAGATGGATTACCAAAATACGAACTACATTTGGAGCGTTAAGTATTTTGTATGTTGCAATGTATCTGGCAATAGAGACCTAACCAGGTGCTTAACACCGTTCGCTATCGCTCACTCAGACGCTTCGCAGCACAGCTGCTCCGCGCTGGTTAGCACAACGTTATAACTCAAGGAGTACAAAATGAAATTTAGAGGAATACTATTATTATCAGCACTTCTCATCCCCCTGTCTGCTTACTGTGGAGGTAAAAGAGAACTGGTTCTTGAGTTACTAGATGTAACACAAGCCCAACAAAATCACGAAGTATTGTTGTCTTCATATGAAGAGCAATTTAAATCCAATCCAATTATGAATGCCCCTGAGTTCCGTACTTATTTTCGAGAGGCAATGTCATGGGAAGGATTAGTTGAGCCAACTATTGATATTTACGAAAAAACGTATACCGAGGAGGAGGTGCAAGGTTTAATTAATTTCTACAAAAGTCGAATTGGAAGTGCTTACATTAAAAAAATGCCTGAGGTTAACAAGCAATGTAGTGAAATAATGATGCAACGCATAGAAAAAGCGATGCATCATATCCAACCTAAAAATGAGTTATAATAACACTTTACACCGGACAATCCGGTGGACGCGGCGTTATGCTTCAAAAAAGAAATAGACACCTTGAAGAAAATAGTTTTTTTGCCATTGTTCCTTCTGATAATGACCATTGCATGGATATTAAAAGTAACCAGAATTGCGCCCAAACATTTCGATGAATTTAGGGCTGCAAGAAAAATTGGAAAGGCAATTAGGAAAGACGAAAAAAATAAATATGAAGAAGCTGCTCATTTTTACCAAAATGCTCTTGATATAAGTACATCCGGTGTATGTGCAGAAACGGCAGCAAAAAGACTAGGAGAATTATATGAGAATGGCTTAGGAGTTCAAAAAGACTTAGATAAGGCAGAAGAATACTATTTAATTGCAGGAGATAGAGGTGACGGCTGGAAATTGCACGAGCTTGCTATCAGGTCATATACAGATAAATACCGTGAGTAAGCATAACCATGGGTTGCACCCGACGTTCCAGTCGCTGTGCTCCTTCCGCTCGGGTGAGCCCGGGCGTTAGGTACTCGGTTAAGCACAATAGATTAGCGACATGGATAAGAAACTACTCAATAGATATCGGAAATATGCTGCTTCCGAAGAGTCATTTGCAGTTCTCTTTGTAAGGCAAAACCTTAAAAAGTCTAAAGGTTGCTGGATAGATATCGAAAAATCCGATCGATACGAAATGACATCAGATGATTTGCATTTTAAATTCGTTAATGGCGGCCTATACAAGAAAATAATATTGCCGAAGTACCCTTCGAAATCAGAGTACACCATTAATGGGAGGTTCGATGAACACAACTACTTGTTAATGGTAAGGGCAATAACTTGGGAGACTGCGCATAAGGATATTTCGCAGCAAAAGTTAAAACGCGTGAAACCATTAAAGTTTAAGATAACTGGTGTTAGCTACGATAAGAATCGAAATAACAGAAACTATTTCAGAGATGATGCACCGCCAGAAATCAAAGCACTGGAAAAGAACCTTTCAGATCGTACAGACCCGTTGTGGGATATTGCTATTAATTATGTAAACGAGCCAGAATTCGTATATAAAATTAAGCGAGTGAGCGTTTATTAGTGCAGTACCTAACAAGGCGCTTCTGTCTGACAAATATTCCGCAGAGCGCGACGTTAGGCCGCATCGAACAACTCTAATGGTCAGTACCCTATTCGCAAAATGAACCATTAGAATACGAAAAGGGAATCATGCTCATGAGGCGAGTGCTCCGTTTTTTTTCAAAAATCATCCTCGCGATACTCGTCATTATTTTGGTTGCTGTCATCGGTCTGTTCATCTACGAACCTTCTCCTGGGGAAGGCTTAGCCTTCAGTTCGGCAGGACAGACGATAATGCTTTCAGACAGCCGCACCCTGGCTTACCTGGACATTGGGGACCCTGAAGGTCTTCCTGTGTTCTACTTCCATGGGGGACCTGGCTCACGTCTCGAGGGGATTATTTTTGAAGAACTCAACCAGCAATTGGGAATTCGCATGATATCTCTTGATCGTCCCGGCTACGGGTTGTCTGACTTTCAAGAGGATCGCACATATCTCAACTGGCCTGACGACGTAAGCGAACTGGCAGACCAATTAGGCATTGACCGCTTTGCAGTGCTAGGCTGGAGCTCCGGCGGTCCACATGCAGCGGCGGTTGCACACAAAATCCCTCAACGCCTCACCGTAGCCGCTATTGTGGCTGGAGAGGCCCCATATGCGAGCGACGATTTACCCCAAAACGTTCTGAACAGTAACACCTTCAGCGGTTCCGGGGTCAATAAACTGTTCATATGGAGTGCGAATAATAGCCCGTGGCTAATGCAAACTCTCTTCAGGATAATGCGTATCATGCTCTTCCGCGACCCTGCTAGTTTGATGGAGAATTCCGAAAGTGCGGATATGTCGGCGAAGGATATACAGTTTTTCATGCGCAACGAATTTACCGCCTCATCGGTCGAAGCATTTCGGCAAAGTGCCAAAGGGGTAACACGTGACTTCACTATTGAGCGCATTGATTGGCCTTTTAAACTCAAGGATATCCAGACCCCAAAGGTATTGGTTTTTCATGGTGAGGAGGACGGCGGCGTACACCCACAAGTAGCCGAATACGTCTGCAAGCGTATCCCATCCTGCGATAAGCCGACGATCTATCCTGATGAGGGCCATTCAGTTGTGTATTATCGATATGAAGAGATTATCCAGGCTATGCTCGAAGACTGGAAATAATGCGGCCCAACAAATCGCTGAAGATCATCGATGATTTTCTTAGAGACGAATATGAGGTTGACCCTAGGTCCGACTGATGGACTA
This sequence comes from Candidatus Thiodiazotropha sp. (ex Codakia rugifera), assembly GCA_025656675.1. GTDB lineage: Bacteria > Pseudomonadota > Gammaproteobacteria > Chromatiales > Chromatiaceae > Thiodiazotropha. The sequence goes on along the minus strand of JAHXHN010000006.1, from coordinate 172,195 downwards.
CACTCTGTTCATTTTGTGGTAGAAAAGATACAGAGTTTTCGCAGTTACTAGAGGGTAAATATGCAGTTATATGTGAAGACTGCGTTAATAAGTTTTATAAGGTATTCAACAAAATGCATAACCATTGGCTCCAGTGGATGCTCGCTTTCACTCGTCCCACTGAGCCTGGTCGTTATGTGGCATAGATACAGTGCTAGCTGATAAAACATATATAGAATTTGCACGACTCTCCGATGTGGCTGAGATAAGCCGAATATCGAGAGACGAGATAGAGTATGGTCTTGGTTGGGACTATACATCGGGAAAGCTAACGCAGTTAATTAAGAACAGTTCAAAAAATGTTGTAGTTGCCCGAATCGACAAAAAGTTAGTTGGCTTTGGGATAATGACCTATCGTAAAGACCAGGCAAACCTTGATCTACTTGCAGTAAAGGAAGGTTTCCGACGCAAGAAGATCGGTACGCAAATTGTGCTTTGGCTAGAAAAAGTTGCAATTACTAGCGGCATTTTTAATATCTTTGTTCAGGTGCGTAAAAGGAATCCTGGGGCACTCGTATTTTACGAACATCTTGGATTTCGAAAACTAGATGAGATCCGAGGGTTATATAATGATGTAGAAAATGGAGTGGTCATGGTAAAACTTTTGAGATCAATGGTTAATACCACATAACAAGCGCATGCAGGCGGATCGTTCCACTCGTTACACGTGTGAAACGACTGCTGATGCGAGGCGTTAGGTTTCTCTGGACTCACGGAATGTTTAGGAATGAACCAAGGAAAAGCTCTAAGAATGAATAAAGTTATTGACGCATCATGCCACCCCTTTAAAACACAAAAAGCAAAAGAGGAGTACTTAAAACTCTATGATGATAGAGCAAAAAGATGGCCTGTTGCATCAACTACCAAAATGGTGAATACAGCATATGGAAAAACTTTTGTAAGGATAAGTGGACTGGATATTGGAGAACCACTTGTGCTGATGCATGGAGTTGGGGGGAACTCGTTGCAATGGATGTCTAATATTGAATCATTATCAAAGCAATATAAAGTTTTTGCGATTGACAATATCAATGATAATGGTCGAAGCATTCCTGTTAAAAGTATCTCCAGCACTAATGATTACATCAGTTGGTTGGATGAGCTGTTTGACAAACTCGGGCTTAAAGAAGGAATCAATATCGTAAGTTTGTCCTATGGCGGATGGATAGCAAGCCAATATGCACTTATATATCCAGAAAGAATCAATAAACTGGTCTTGTTAGCCCCAGTTGGTACTGTTGCACAATTGTCGCTGGGATGGGTTGCCCGAGCTGTTCTTGTTGCACTCCCATTTAAGTACTTTTCAAGAAAGTTTGTTTATTGGCTTGCCGAGGATACCCTCAAGTATAGAAAAAATGGTCATTCATTGGTTGAAGAACATATAGATGAAACGTTTATAGCGGTAAGAAGCTTTAAAGGAAAACGAATGGTAAATCCGACGGTATTGAGTGATGAAGAACTAAATAATATTGAGGTTCCTGTTCTTTTCATGGTAGGCGAGAATGAAAAAATCTATTCTCCAGGAAACGTGATTGAGCGTCTTAATCGAGTTGCGCCTAAGATCAAAACCAGGCTAATCAGAAATGCGGGACATGACCTGGTTATCGCCCAACCAAAAATTGTAAATGATAGTATATTGGAATATTTAAGCGTAAGAGCTGATGAAAACAAAACCTAACAAAATAAATTCAGCCGACGCAAAAAACCGAGCGGCTGATTATCGACAATATGTGCAAAAAAAAGTTGCGCCATTAATTCCTTCGAAGCCTTATTTAGTTAAATACGACTGAAAAAAACCAATAAAACGCATGACTTGAGCAGGAACGTATCTTCGGTTAGGATAAACTAACTGCAACCCCGTTTTTTCTCCGTCTCCTGGTTGGAAGCCAAGTACAAAATCATCGAGTATGGTTTGTAGGTGACCTGCTGCAATGTCATTTTTGACATCCCAGACTGATTTAAAGGCAATACCCATTCCAGCTAATGCCCAATGGCGGATAACCGCACCATCATTACTAGCTAATGCCGCAGGAACTTTTATGATCTTTTTCTGGCGTGACTCGTTATAAAACTGCCAATCATTCAAAGGCTCTCCAAGTCGTTCCAGAACCAAACAGTGATGTTGCTCCAATTCGTCAGGGAAGGTTGGGGTTCCTTTTTGTTTAAGATAGGTAGGTGAAGCAACCAATACCCGGTGGTTATCAACAAGATTTTTAGCAATTAGCGTACTGTCAGGTAGGTTTCCAAATCGAATACCCAGGTCATAGCCCTGCTCAATAAGATTTTCAACCGCATCAGTCAGGTGCAGATATGGAGTGACCTCAGGGTGCAATTGCATAAATTCAACCATCGCAGGAGCAACGTACTGGCGCCCAAAATCGGATGGTGCGGTAATACGTAATTGGCCGGACAGGGAAACCTTATCGCTTTGTAACAGTGACTCTGCATGCTCAATCTCATCCAGTACTCGTAAGCAGGCATCGTAAAACCGTTTTCCTGCATCGGTTAACGAAATATTGCGAGTTGTGCGCTGTAACAATCGGGTATTGTAACGTTGCTCCAGCGCATTCATACGTGCCGTCATACTGGCCGGTGATAAACCTATTTGTCGTCCCGCAGCAGCCAACCCTCTAGCTTTTACTACACGAACAAACAACACTATATCGTCGATTTTGCTCATATTATTCAGAAATAATGAATAGTAATTTCGCAATTTATGCAATTATTAAAATAAAACACAAGTATTATGCTTTAAGTCAGCACATCAATTTGGATCGAACTCAGGAAATGTGCATATTAATCAAGCATGTACTGTTGCGAACAAACGATTTGGCAAGGATGGTTCATTTTTTTGAGCAGACGCTTGAACTAAAGGTAGGCCAATGCCCGCCCTTCAGTTTTCCAGGGGCGTGGTTATGGAGTGGTAACAGGTCGCTTATCCATTTGAGCGAGCTTAACCCCGTTGATTGTTCGCAGTCAGATTACCTGATAAACGACGAAGCACCGGCAGTCTCTGGCACCGGAATCATAGACCATATCGCTTTTAGCGGAGTGGATTACCCGCCACTCATTGAACGACTACTACACTACCATCTTGATTATTTTGAAAGAACTGTCCCCCTAATCGGCGAGCACCAGGTTTTTATTCAAGGCCCCGAAAATTTACGTATTGAAGTTCAACTTACCCAGAAAAAAGAGACAAAGAAATGAAACATCCAATTTTAGACGACTTGCTGTGGAGGCACACAGTCAAGAAATACGACCCGAAGCGCCGAATTTCAGAAGATAATCTAAAAATTCTGTTTGAGGCTGTACGCCTGTCAGCATCATCCATTAACTCTCAGCCCTGGCGATTTGTCGTAATTGAGAGTGGCGACGCGAGAAAACGAATGAGTGACACATTTGTCAATAAGTATCAGTTCAATCAGCCACACGTTTTCGATGCTTCACAAATTATTCTTTTTGCCCACAACCCCCGATACACAAGAGATCATTATGCAGAAGTGGTTGATAAGGGAATACAAGATGGTCGCACTAAGCCCGAAGATCGCGAACAGGCGTTTGGCGGCTTTATGTTTGCTGAATTGAATACAGATGAGAAGGGTAATTCCGACCGCTGGACAAAAGCCCAGCTTTACCTGGCGTTGGGGAACGCCTTGCATACGCTCGCACGCCTGAAAATTGATGCGACACCAATGGAGGGAATTGATGTTGATTTGGTGAATCGAGTATTTGCTAAAGAGTTAGATGGTTATCAGTGCGAAGTTGCCTTAGCCATTGGCTATCACCACCCGATACAGGATTACAATGCCCAGCTACCCAAAACACGCCGCTCTTTAGAGAGTATATTTCAACGTATATAGATGGTTAGGGATATCTTATGAAAACACTTGTCGTAACAGCGGGCTATTCAATTTATGATGCAAAGGGACAATTGAACGGCTTTCTGGCCTATTTGACTGATAAGACTTTATCCGCTAAAGGCTATGAGGTGAAATTTTCCGATACAACAAAAGATTGGGATGCTGAACGTGAACTTGAGAAACTGCTGTGGGCGGATTGCATTATCTACATTATGCCGATCATGTGGTTCAACATGCCGGCCCCCATGGTGAAATGGATTGACGAGGTTCTGATTTATAAAAAGACATTCGTCATTACCGAACAATATGGCGAAGGCGGACAGGTTCCGGCAGAGCGATTTATGATCGTGGTTACGTCCAATATGAAAAGCCGTGATTTGGGTAACTGCCATGTATTACAACATGCCACTAGAATTGATGACGTTCTGCAACCGTTGATCATGACCAATAATTACTTGAGTATACGTGAGCAGATACCAACCTTCCATGCCGACAACGTCATTGCAGGCAGCACAAATTGGATTGAGTCAGCATATATACAACATCTCGATACGTATTTTGACTAGTAGTTAGCACATAACAATCACATACACTCGGATTGAACCTACACCGAAATAATTGACACCTCTCAGATTAAAACTAAATGAGAGGTGAGACATGAAGAAGCGAGACACGCACACTTTTTACAATTTTCAGTTCAAACATACTGCGGTTAGGATAACGGAACACCCAAATATACAGTCAATCGATGTTGCAGAGGCTTTGCATATTCATCCGGTAATGCTTTATCGATAGCGCATGGAGATGCGGGAGGGGAAGTTGGAAAATAACGATCAGGAAGCGCGCTCCAGGGATAAATTACTGGAGGCCAAGAAAATGATAAAGAAGTTAGAACGGGAATTGAAGCAGGTGCGCGAAGAAAATAGTATTCTCAAGAATGCGGAGAGGCTTCTACCAAGAAAAAAGTAGATGCCTACCGGTTAATTAGTCAGTACAGGGAGCGTTGTTCAATCGCCGTATTGTGCCGGAAGTTGGGAGTATCACAAGGTATTTACTACGCCTGGAAAAAGAGAGGGAATAGTCGGTGTGCAATGGAAGATGATTAACTACAAAAACAGATCATCATAGTGCATAAAGAGAGCCGTGAGGTCTGTGGATATCCCCGAGTACATAAAGTGTTGCAGCAGGCTGGTATAGTCTGTGGCAAGAACCGTGTGGCCCGCCTGATGCGTGAGAATGGCATAGCAGTCAGGATGGCACGGTGATTCAAACGCCACAGCTATCGCCATGAGCTGTTTCGCGGCACAACAAAATTATTGCTGGATCGAGGTCCAGTAACGGCACCCAATCAGGTATGAGTAGGTGATGTTACCTATATCAGGGTTGGAAGGAAATGGTCTTACCTGAGCACCGTGATAGATTTGTACAGTCGGCGAATTATCGGTTTGTGCTTCTCAAAAGAGCGGACAGCATCAATGGTACGGAAGTCACTACTAATGGCCTGTGATGATAATAAGACAACCAAAGAGACGATATTTCATTCAGACCAAGATTCGGAATATACCTCGAAGGAATATCGTATGGTACTAGAACAGCTAGGTCTTCGGATCAGTATGAGCTGGAAGGGACACTGTTGGGATAATGCACACATGGAATCTTTCATTCATACTCCAAAAACGGAGATAGTTTATTTTCAGAGATTCCGTCATTTGGCAGAGGCAATTGCCTACAACATGGATTACATCCAGTTCTACAATGGAGAGAGGCTGCACTCTGGATTAGGCTATAGAAAGCCAAACCAGGCTGCAGCGATGGCGGTATGATGGATGTCAACTGTTTCGGGGCAATATCATATCTCCTTTGGGACTGTTATGACCTCAGCTTCACCACGGCCCCTTATTACTGGCGTAATATTATTTATTATAATAAGTGATGAATGGTGCTTTTTGGTAGAAAATGTCCAAAATGTAATGGCAGGTTGAAACGGTATACATTTACAACATGGAGTAATGTGTTCCGGTATCTAGCTATTGAAATAGGCTTTTTTATAGGTATTTTATGTATTACTATTCCCACTTATGGACTAGTAATTGGTGGTATTATTATGCTACTCGTATAGTTTCTAGGAACTAAAATAAAAAATGAATATTTATGCAAGTAGTGTGGCTTAAAATTGTGTATTGATTACATTGGCAAACAATAATTACAATCTAGTAAAACATAACAAGACGCCTGCGTGGGGTACTGCGTACTAACGTGCTTACTCCCCAGAGCTTGGTCGTTAGCGCAAAGAAATGATATGCCATTTACACCGTTTCACTTTGGACCAGGAGTAGCTTTAAAAGCTCTAGCGCCTAGTTATTACAGCTTTTCCGTTTTTGTGTTTGTTCAGATACTTATTGATATAGAACCGCTGTATTACATGTTACATGGTGAATGGCCGGTACATCGGTTTTTCCATACATATCTTGGCGCAACGCTTGTAGCTATAGCTGGTTTCTTATTGGGCCGCCCATTATGCGGAGTGTTTCTAATGTTGCTCCAAAATCGGCTTAGGCCTACAAGGCAATGCTTCGTGGATGGATTTGGTCATATTAACAACATAGCAGCACTATCTGGTGCCTTTATAGGAAGCTATTCTCATGTGGCATTAGATAGTATTATGCATATAGATGTTCAGCCGTTTGTGCCTTTTTCAACAGAGATTATTATTTTTAATTCTATAACCGTTATGGAGTTGCATGTGTATTGCACTATCGCAGGTGTTGTTGGTGCAATAGGTATGGGTTTTTGGTGGATGGTTTGGCAAGAAAGGCGCTAACCAGTGGGTCAAGCCGATGCTCGTACCTCACTCGACTAAACCAAAACGTTTTACGATATCACATTATATGAGTAGACTTCATGGTGGAAGTGATAGAACTAAAGACAAATCGCCTTAAATTAAGACAATGGAAGGAAATTGATTTATTGCCATTTGCTAAAATTAATGCTGATCCTTCTGTAATGAAGTATTACCCAAGTATTTTAAGTGAAGTTGAAAGTAATGAAATGGCAAAAAAAATAATGGGTTACCTTTCTGATCGTTCTTGGGGATTTTGGGCCGTTGAAATAATAGAAGAAAAAAAGTTTATTGGTTTCGTGGGACTCCACAAACCTACCTATGACCTACCTGTGAAAAACTGTGTAGAAGTTGGCTGGAGACTCGGTAGAGAATATTGGGGTAAAGGTTATGCCACTGAAGCAGCAAAAGAGTCACTGAGGTTTGCATTTGAGGAGCTAGATTTAACTGAAGTATATTCATTTACTTCCGTTTCAAACAATAAGTCACGGTCTGTTATGGAGCGTATAAATATGGTCAATACTGGCAACAACTTTGAGCATCCGATTATTCCAGAAGGCCATCACCTCAGAGAGCATGTTTTGTATAAAATTACAAAAAATCAATGGAACAGTAATGCTGTATAACAAGCCATTCATTTGGAAAACCAAATGTGTATTATTTTTTACTTGCCCCACAATTTAATCGTTAAATATCTGCTCTTAAGGGTAAATGGCGTATTTTCGACCTATACTTCAGCGACCACTTTGGTCGCTTGGCGGAAACGAGCGCGAGTCATTAACCGCGGCAAATCTTGCCAATCGATGGTCACTTTCACCTCAGTGAACCCTGTTTTACTAGTGCCGCTTCATATTTACCAATGACAGTGGCGACCGGTTCCACCCTGTGAATACCGGATACACTTTTTCCTGCTTGCCAGAATTCCGTTTCACCTTTCTCATCCAGTGAAGATTTCCGCAGTTGAAAGACTGAACGCATCATGTAGAACATACGCATCCAATGTTTGGTTTTATTCCCTTTCAGCATCCAACGGGCAAATGCGCCAGCCTTGATTCCGACTTTATCAATATAGGGTGTTTTTATGATTGAGACAGGTACGCCGGTAATACGATCGCTGAGCACGATATCGTCCTCGTCGGCATTGACGACAGCCTGCTTGTAGGGCATCGCTGCATGACATTCGGTTGTTGCAATGAATCGTGTGCCAAGTTGACAGCCCGCATAACCTTGCTTGATCGCTTCACTGAATTGTTGTTCCGATCCTATGCCACCTGCACAAATGAGAGGCACATTCAGGTCACCCAACTCATCCAATAGTTCCAATTGTGATCGGGCTCCGGCATGTCCTCCGGCTCTGTTGTTGACTGCGATCAGACCGTCAATACCCCCGTCCAGTCCCTTCAATGCCCACTTCCTTTCAGTGACATCGTGGTAAACGATACCGTCATAGGCCTTTACCCGGTCGACGACCCAACGTGGATTGCCCAGGGATGTAATAAAAAAGCGTACTCCTTCATCCAGTGCAATATCGACCCATTCAACCATCCTCTCATGATATTTCCTGGATGATTTTTCGATCAGGGCATTCATGCCGATAGGTTTGTCTGTGATGCTTCTAATCAGTTTGATCCCTTCTCGAAAATTGTGTCCATGAACAAAGGTCATGGATACCGGCTGGATGATACCCAGCCCACCGGCACTGGATGCAGCAGCTACAAGTTCAGGATTGGAGCAGGGGTACATAGGGCCGCAAATGATTGGAACTCGAATGCCGGTATGGACAGTGAAGGGTGTCTCAAGGACTGACTCATCATGCATATTGATTAGTCCCGGGGACTCAACAGCCATTGAGCTGTGACGGTTGCTACACTGTCACCAACACTATCCCAGATGGTTGCACGGGCCTGCAGGGTGATTGTGTCGTTGATTCTGTCCGGTACCTGCGCCTCTCCGATTGCGGTAAGTTTACCCCGGGCCTTCTTTGTGTAATCGATTTCAAGGCTGGTGACGATGCCTTTAGTCGCTTTGGGCAGGGCCGCGATAACAGCCAGACCGCTAGCCAGTTCACCCAGATTTGCAAGTGCAATGGCATGGATAGAGTGGAGATGGTTACGCAGGATCTTCCGGTCTTCGATGGTGACCGATGCCCGTCCAGGCGTTATCTCTTCGATCATCGGACGGATGGTGCCTGTGTAGGGGACCATGCGACTGAACAGGAAGCTGTAGAGACGCCTGCCAAAAGCACTGTTACCGAAACGTCTCCAAAGTGCTACGACCCGTTCTTCAGGTGTGTTTGCCGTGTCATTCGCCAAGTGGTTCTCCTCTCCTGAGATCAACAGCGTTCGAAAAGTCCTGCAGCACCCATACCTGTACCAATACACATGGTGACCATCCCATAGCGCTGTCCGGTTCTTTGCAGACCGTGTATCAGGGTTGCTGAGCGGATTGCACCCGTTGCACCCAGCGGGTGTCCAAGGGCAATGGCCCCGCCGAGAGGGTTGACCTTTTCCGGATCCATACCCAACTCCCGCATGACTGCCAGGGCCTGTGCCGCAAATGCCTCGTTCAGCTCGATCCAATCGACTTGATGTAGTGCGATACCGGTCTGTTTTTCCAGTCGTGGGATTGCCTCTTTCGGTCCGATGCCCATGATTTCTGGAGGCACGCCAGCCAAGCTGAAGCCGACGAAACGTGCCAGTGGTTCCAGCTTGAGTGCCTTCATCTTGCGCTCGCTCATCAACAACAATGCGCCAGCCCCATCACTCATCTGCGAGCTGTTGCCTGCAGTGACGCTGCCTTTGGCGGAGAAAACCGGTCGCAGTCTTGCCAACCCTTCAAGGGTTGAATCCGCCCTGGGTCCTTCGTCGGATTCCACCAGACGCTCAACCAGACGGATCGTGCCATCACTCTCAGGCAGGTGTTGTCGTACCGGATAGGGAAGTGTCTCCTGATTGAAGTGCCCGGCGGTCGTAGCAGTCAAGGCCCGTTGGTGACTTCGCAGGGCAAAGGCATCCTGATCTTCCCGGCTGACTTTCCAGCGACTCGCTACATTTTCGGCGGTGATCCCCATCCCATAGGCAATGGCGATATGCTCATCTTCAAACACCGCAGGATTGATTGAGACCTTGTTGCCCATCATCGGCACCATACTCATACTCTCCACACCACCGGCGATGATGATATCCGCCTCGCCGAGACGAATCCGATCTGCCGCCATGGCAATACTCTGCAGGCCGGATGAGCAGAAGCGGTTGACTGTAACACCGGGGACACTGTCTGGAAGACCGGCCAACAGGCTGGCGATGCGGGCAACATTGAGTCCCTGTTCCGCTTCAGGCATGGCGCAGCCGACGATGACATCGTCGATCTGTTCGCCCTTCAAACCACCACAGTCACTGACAACGCCTTGCAGAACATGGGATAGCAGATCGTCCGGACGGGTTTGGCGGAATACGCCACGAGGGGCCTTGCCAACGGGTGTGCGCCTTGCTGCGACAATATAGGCCTGTTCACTCATCTCACTCTCCTCGATCAGTTTCGCAACGGCTTGCCGGTGTCCAGCATATGCTTGATGCGGGCATGGGTTTTAGTGCTCTTCAACAGCGAGCGAAAACCTTCTCGTTCATACCTCAAATACCAGGACTCGGGCAGTTCGGTGCCACCATCGACGGGCCCACCACAGAGTGCATCAGCAACAAGATTGCCAATTCTGAGGTCGTAGTCGGAGATAAATCCCCCGGCGTGCATATTGGTCATCGCGGCTTTCAGGTTGGCGATGGCTTCGCGTCCGCCGGCACGGATCGGTTGCTCGGCAGGTGGTCTGTAGTTGGCGGCACTGAGTGCTCGCACCTGGGCAATGGCGGCATGCAGGACTTCATGACGGTTGATGACCACCACATCGGATTCGCGAAGAAACCCGAACCTCTTTGCCTGCTCGGCACTGGTGGCCACTTTACCCATGGCGACTGTTTCGAAGATGCCTTTCAGGTGTTCGAAAAGATCGCCATCTGCCGCTTTTATACTGGCCCGTCGAGCCAGCTCCATACAGCCGCTGCCAGCAGGGATCAGACCGACCCCCACCTCAACAAGGCCAATGTAGCTTTCAAGTGCGGCCACCACCCGATCGCATTGCATCATCAGTTCGCATCCGCCACCGATGGCCAAGCCTTGAACAGCGGCCACGACGGGGATGTTGGATTTGCGCATCCGGATACAGCTGAGTTGAAAACGCTTGAGTAGATTATCCAGAGCGTTGTTGCCGGGTAACATACTCTTCATGGCTACGGGTACGAATGATTTCAGATCGGCTCCTGCACTGAAGGGCTCATCCGGATGCCAGATCACCATCCCTGACAATCGTTGTTCGGCCAGTTCAATGGCCTGGTTAAGACTGTCCAGCACTGTACTGTCCATGGTATGCATCTTGGTCTTGAAGGTCAGTACACCGACATCACCATCGGTTAGCCAGAATCTCGTTGCATCATTCTCGAACAGGATTTCCTGTTCAGTTGCCTGTTCACCAACCAGTCGTTCAGGCCAGCGTTGACGTCGGTAGGTCGGGAGTGTGGATCTGGGTCGATAGCTGTTGGAGGAGGGCGACCAGGATCCCTGAGGTGTATGGATCGCATCCAGGTCGCTGACCCAGGCCGGTAGCGGTTCACTGCTTATTGTTTTTCCTGCATCAATATCAGCCTGGATCAGTTCGGCGATACGGGTCCAACCGGCTTGCTGCCAGATTTCAAACGGGCCCTGTTTCCAACCAAATCCCCAGCGTATTGCCAGATCGACATCCCGTGCGTTGTCGGCAATTGTGTCCAGCAGATAGGCGGCATAGTGAAAAACATCCCGCTGAATGGCCCATAGAAACTCGGCATGAGGATCTTTGATAGCCTGAAGGTTTTCGATACGACGCGGGTTTTTATAGTCCTTCAGTACTTTATCAACCTTCCCTGGGATTTTTACTTTACGTTTTCTGTAACTGTTATTGCTGGCTTCATAGACTAGAATGTCACCATCCTGCTTCTTGTATACACCTGCCTTTGTCTTCGCTCCGAGTGCGCCATTGTCCACTAATGCCTCGAGCCAACCCGGTATCTTGTAGATCGAAACCCAGGGGTCGTCCACGAGATTGGTCGAGGCATTCAGCATGACATGACGCAGTGTGTCGAGTCCTACCAGATCGGCGGTACGCAGGGTTGCGCTTTTCGGGCGACCCAGGGATTTGCCGGTCAGCTCATCGACTGTTTCGAAATTCAACCCGAGCCGGTTGGCGTGATAAAAAGTCGACATCATTGAGAAGAGCCCAAGTCGATTGGCAATGAAATTTGCTGTATCCCTTGCTCTAACCACTCCTTTACCCAGCGTGCTGACGCAAAAGCCTTCTATGCTGTCGAGTACTTCAGGCGCTGTTTGCGGTTGTGGAATCAACTCAACCAGTGGCATGTATCTTGGTGGATTGAAGAAATGGATGCCAAGAAAATGGGCGCGAATTCGCTCTGGGACACCTTCGGCCAAGTGTGTGATTGAGATACCCGAGGTGTTGCTGGCCAGTATCGCATCAGCACTAAGATAGGGAGTGATTTTTTGGTAAAGATCCGTTTTCCATTCGAGTCTTTCAGCTATCGCCTCAATCACCAGGTCACAATCGGTGAGCAGTTCGAGATCATCGTTGTAGTTACAGGCAGAGATTCTGCTAGAGAAGCCTGGATCGGCGAGTGGTTCCGGCTTCTGTTTTTTAAGTGCTTTGATAGCCTGCCTTGCAATTGAGCTGGGATCTTTGCCCTCCTTGGGCAGGTCAAACAGGAGTGAGGGGATGCCGACATTGGCGAAATGAGCGGCGATCTGCGCACCCATCACGCCAGCGCCCAGAACAGCTACACGGTTGATGATCATACTATCGATCTTAGACCGGCTTTCATCATGGGTACTCATGGGTTCAGTAGCATTCATTGGTGCGTCCTCTCAGCCTGTGATCAGCTGTAAGTCATCTTTATTGTCGTACGTTGTACGGATCAGTTCCGATTCATCAAAATCATCGACAGCGGTGATGGTCATCAAGTGTCGGTCAAACTGCCTCAACTGATCTGCCTCCTGTGCTGTTATCAGGTTTGAATCAAGCGCTGAATCAACAAGGGCCGCTCCTTGAGATTTCGCCAACTTGCCTGATCGAATAGCTGTCGCGACTCTCTTCATCAGTGGCCTCAGCGCAAGGCTCTCTAGAAAGACCTGGTTGACTTCGGCCAATGGATTGTTTGCTGTGACCTCCATGAACAGACCCCCAGTCAATGCGCGTCTTGTATCGTTGTCATCGGCAAACAGCCGGACGACCTCTTTTTCCAACTTATCTTTCGGCGCGACAAACCGGCCACCGATTGGAAAGCCGATGCGTTTCAAAACTGCAGCTACCCACCTGTTCGGCCAGTTTGCCAACAGTTCATCAAAGGCGACCTGGTATTGGTAGAGCAGATAGTCGAGTGCCCATTTCACAACCGGCCACTCTTCATCCGTGTTATCGCTCTCCTCATGTTGCTTGATCACCATGCTTCCGAGATAGAGCATACTCAGCAGATCACCCAGGCGTGCTGAAAGCATCTCCATGAATTTCAGCTTAGCATTCAGATTGAGCATGGCTACATCGGCAGTCAACGCAAACAGACTGCTGAGCCGGTTAAAATGACGATAGTAGGGTAGCAGATGAGTGATATCCGTCACTGTGGCTTCGCGGGACAGCCCAACGCCCATGATCACAGAACGGGCAAAATTAGTGATTGTATAACCGACATGGGCCGCCAATGTTTGATCAAATTCAGCAACCACATCGTCCCCATCCCCTTTCTGTAGCAATGCCATCTCTTGCAGGACATAGGGATGTGAACGAATTGCACCCTGACCGAAGATCATCAAATTGCGGGTCAGTATATTCGCGCCCTCTACAGTGATCGCCACCGGAATTGACTCATACATATCCGCGATATAGTTGTTTGGACCTTTGATGACGGCTTTGCCCGCATGGATATCCATAGCATCGAGGAGGCACTGACGTGCCATTTCGGTGGTGTGGTATTTTAAGATTGCTGAAGGTACGCTGGGTTTATTGCCGTCCACGATTGACTGAATGGTCTGAAGACGTGAGGCGTTGATGATATAGGTGAGGCCTGCGATTCTCGCCAGCGGTTTTTGTATACCCTCGAACTGATCAATGGAAACGCCAAACTGTTTTCGTAGATTGGCATAGGCACTTGTGCCGAGCAGTGCTCGTTTTCCGACAGCCACGGCTGTCGTCGGTAGGGTAACGGCACGGCCGACGGAGAGGCAATTGACCAACATGCGCCACCCTTTACCGGCCATTTCAACACCACCAATGATGAAACTTAACGGTACAAAAACATCGACCCCTACAATCGGGCCATTCAGGAACGAATCACCAATGGGAAGGTGTCGTCGCCCAATCTGCATCCCTTTGGTCTCTCTCGGGAGCAGTGCGCAGGTAATGCCGTAATCTTGTATGTCCCCGATCAGGCCATCCGGGTCCTTGAGTCTGAATGCAAGACCGACCAGTGTTGCGATCGGTGCAAGTGTGATGTAGCGCTTTGAAAAGTTGAGCCGCATACCGATCACTTTTTCACCTGCCCACTCACCCTCGCAAACAATACCGGTATCCGGTATCGAGGTGGCATCTGAACCTGCAGTAGGGCCTGTCAAGGCGAAGCAGGGGATCTCCTGTCCATTGGCCAGGCGGGGTAGGTAGTAGTTTTTCTGCTCTTCTGTCCCGTATTTGATCAGTAGCTCGCCGGGGCCAAGTGAGTTGGGTACACCGACCAGGTAGCTGACACCACCACCGGTATTGCCCAGGTGGAGTAACACCTCGGATTGTGCGACAGGGGAAAATGCCAGTCCGCCATACTTTTTTGGAATGATCATTCCGAGAAAACCGTTGCGGCAGACAAAGTTGATAATCGGATCAGGAATTTTGTTCCAATGATGGTTGATCTTCCATTTGTCGGTCATCCGGCAAAGCTCGGAAACAGGACCGTCGATAAAGGCCTGTTCTTCATCACTCAGCCCAGGTTTGGAACCTGAAATCAGACGCTGCCAATTCGGTTTTCCACTGAAGAGTTCACCATCCCACCACACATTGCCGGCGTCGATGGCCTCTCTCTCAGTATCGGAGAGCGGTGGCATGACCTTCCGCATGACGGTTAATGCCGGTTTTGTAAACAGACTGCGGCGAATGGATGGAATGGAGGTCAACAGGCTGATTGCGAACAGGGCTGTAAAAACCCAGGTTGTTAGCGTGTTACCGGACAATAACGATGAAACCAGTGCCAATAAGGCCAAAGAGATACTCAATGCAGCAGCGCTGGAACCCCGATAGGCTAATGTCATCAGTACAACTATAGCGATAGCGATCACTATCAACGTCATCATGTTTCTGTCCTCTAGGGCCTGAAAATAGGGCTCTGGGTTGCTGATTTCTCTGAAATAAGACCTTAAAAAAGAGCGAGCGTTCGTTTTTTATTATAAATTAGTTGTGCTAGAATGTTCTGTCAAGCGCTATTTGATACTGCCCATCAGGGATCGGTGTTTTTTTGTCGATGCTAACGAGTGAGAGAAATTGAATGCCAACCCAATGATAAAAGAGTTCACTTCGAATAAAGGGCTCACATTCGCGGAATTCAAGAAACACTTTCCCTATAGCGAAGATGTGCTCTATGCGCTGCTTTTCAGCCGCAATCAGGCACTGATCGGTATTCGTAGGGAGAAGTTTGCGGTTAGAAATCTGAAGAAGATCTTTCGTGCAACGTTTAAGCTGGTTCCTAAAATCGGTTTTCAGGCGATGTCATTGAGGGATCTCTTGTCAGAGACCGGATTGAGCATGGGGGGGGTCTACCTAACCATCACCAATAAGGAAAACATTGCGATTATTGTCAAAGATGCAGTGACACTCGTCTGTGATGATATTGTCAGGAGCGCACGGGAAGAGGCTGATCCTGGTAAAGCGCTGGAGTGTCTGATCAAGGGTTATCTGTATGCTTCACTGCTGCTTCAGCCCTGGTTCTACTTTCTCTATTTTGAGACGCGTAGTCTGCCGCAGACTCATCAAAATGACTCAAAAAATCTTGAACGCGCGCAAGCCACAGAACTGGAGCAGCTCATCAGGGAACTGCAGAAACAGCCGAATAATAGCTACCCGCCTGAATTTATAGCGACAATGGCCCTGTCAATGATCCAAGAACGTTATCTGAAGCCATGGAAGTATAAGCAACCGGCACAGTCGGTTGATGACTATGCCGACAATTGTCTGCAGTTAATACACCACTCATTTCGTTGATCCTCTATCCACGTTTACAACTTATCCTTATGGGTTGTCGATCCCGTGACTGTTTCGTTAGATTCACGGGACACACTTGTGACGTTACGCCTTCATCATTAATCCTACTTCCAACAAATTGATTAGTGATACCCAATGAAGGAGAAGATAATGGTTAAAATCATATCAAGCCTGGCAATGGCCGGCGCGTTGCTGAGTGCACCTGTGCTGGCACAGGATCTGACGATTTCCATAACAAATTTGACTCACGGCACCTACTTTACGCCATTGTTGGTGGCCGCCCATGCTGGAGATAACCACCTGTTCCATTCGGGTGAGTCAGCAAGCACCAGCCTGCAGGCTATGGCTGAAGGGGGCGATATATCCGGGTTATCAGCTGATATGGCGGCAGTGAGTGCCGATACGGTTGAAAATCCTGTTGGTGGACTCCTTGCTCCAGGTGCTTCTGCTTCCTTCGATCTAGTCACTGCTTCCGGTAACGATCATCTCTCCATTACTGCCATGCTGTTACCAAGCAATGATGGCTTTGTCGGAGCCGATTCCATCTCGATCCCGACAGTGGCAGGGACCTATCACTATCGACTAAATGGATATGATGCGGGCACCGAAGCCAACGACGAGATCGTTAATGGTGGTGGTGCACCAGGCACACCCGGTATACCGGCCGATCCGGGTGGCGCCAGTGGTACAGGTGGTACGGGGGTGACCAGTAGCGAGGCCAATGCCTTGGTGCATATTCATCGTGGTGTATTGGGTGATAGCGATGAAACCGGTGGTACCAGCGATCTCAATAGCAGTATCCACCGTTGGTTGAACCCGGTCGCCGGCTTGACCATCGTTGTTAAATAGGAGGTCTGCTATGGAAATGCTGAAAATGGCGGCACTCACCGTGATGGTGGTCAGCCCCTTGTTCCTCACGGGTTGTCCAAACGATAACGATAATGACAGTGGTGTGGTTAGCAGCGTTATGTATGAGGTCGAGCTAACCAACCTGACTGCAGCCCAGCCGATGTCTCCGATGGCTGTTGTGTTGCACGGTAGTGGCTACAAAATGTGGACAGTCGGTGCAAGTGCCAGCAACGGTCTGGAGCAACTGGCTGAAAGTGGCGACAATACAGAATTACTGGCTGAGGCCGCCGGTGAGAATGGGACCACCATGAGTGGCGGCGGGGTTATCACTCCGGGAGCGAGTGAAAGTGTCACGATCGAAGCCGATGGGGCGGGTGATCTAGCCCTCTCGCTCGCAACTATGCTGGTTAACACCAATGATGCTTACACGGGTGTAGATAGCAAATCACTGAGTGAGATGAGGTTGGATGAGGCTCAAACCATGGTGCTGGCTGCTTATGATGCAGGCACTGAAGCTAATTCAGAGCTTGCCTCGACAATACCTGGTCCCGCCGCAGGTGGTGAAGGCTTCAATGCAACACGTGATGACCGCGATAGCGTGGGAGGTCACCCCGGTGTAGTAACCCATGACGACGGATTGGACAGTTCGGCCTTAGGTGAGGAACACCGATTTGATAATCCGGTGGCGCGCGTCACTATCACAAGACTGCAGTAAGCGTATTGTAGAGATTGAGGCGGCTTTTTTAGCCGCCTTTTTTATGTTTATCAGATTTTTCGAACTTTCTGTTTAAGCTGAGTTACCAATAGAGCATATGAAAGAAAATGAGTAACTGATACTTTGCGCTATTAAGCGTTAATTCGGAGTTAAGATGATGTTAAAAGCTTCTCTATTGATTTTAACAGGGTGGTGCTTATCACTGGCTGTAAATGCAGCAGCATTTGATCATGGTGATTGGAATCAGTTACTACGCCAGCATGTTGTATCTCAAAGGGATGGACTTACTACAGCAGTAGATTATCAAGCCATGAATGGTGATCGAAATCGCTTGAAAAAATACTTACAGTCATTGGAAAAAGTCAATCTATCTGAGTTTGAGCTTTGGTCAAAGCCTGATCAATTGGCATTTTTAATCAATGCTTACAATGCCTGGACAATAGAGCTGGTTTTGACAGGCTACCCAAAGATACAATCAATTAAGGAACTGGGAAGTTTTTTTAGATCACCCTGGAAAAAAACATTTATCCCGCTTTTAGGAAAGATCCGTTCCCTGGATGATATCGAGCACGGTATGATTCGCGAGGCTGGCCGATATAATGATCCACGCATACATTTTGCAGTAAATTGTGCCAGCATTGGGTGTCCGGCTTTACGTACAGAGGCGTACAGCGGAGAGCGGCTTGAGCTGCAATTGCAAGAGCAGACAGAACGTTTTCTTTCAGACCGGACACGTAATCGCTATATCGACAACCAGCTTGAAGTCTCTTCACTATTTAAGTGGTATCGTGAGGATTTTGAACGGGGCTGGCAGGGTTTCCACTCATTAAAAGCGTTTTTTGCCAATTTCGCCACCCAGCTTGGATTAACCGATGCAGACATACAGCGCCTTCGTGCTGGTGAAATTGGTATTGAAATACTCGACTACGATTGGCAACTGAACGCTATCCCTGAACAGCTCTAGCCGTCTACTTTATCCACAGCTCAACACGGCGGTTTTTCTGCTGACCCAGTGTTGTTTCATTGGATGCCACAGGAGCTGTACCACCATAGCCACGGCTGGTGGCTACGCTGACACCCTTTTTTGAAAGGTACTTTGCAACCTGGTCCGCGCGCCGAATCGATCGGTTGAAACTTATATTGCGTACTCCGTCTGGCTTATTTTCTGCGAAGCCAAATAGCATAACGCCATCTTTCAGTTTATCTGTTTCGCTAAGGTAGGAATATACCCGGTCAGCATCACGTTTTGCTTTACTATCAAGAAAAACCGTTCTTTCATCAAATCGCATATTAACGGAAAGTCGTGTAGCGCCAACAACAAGTTCCCTCATCGCTTGAGGGTAATGTTTACCTGGTTTATCTGTGCTGGTAAATATTTGTTGAGTTACAAAACCGACCTGAGAAACGATGTTTTGTGCAGAATCTGATTGTATATAGTTCATGAAGTCCAGTGCCAAAGGGTTGGCAGATGCTTGTTTCGGTGCATAAACATAGAGTCGTCTCGCCAATGAGTAATCTTCTGTAGCGACAGAAAACCTGTTTGGTGCGATAGCGGGAGCCTCTCCATCGGAGATTGCAAGAGCCTTTGAATCAAGAATATTGGGCATACTGACAAAACCGATGCCTAGAGGGTCATTGGATACTTTTCTTGAGAGTTCTGTATTGTCGGTAAAGCGCTTGGCCTTGTTTGATAAGCCAGTCTTCTTGCCTAAGACCAGCGTGTTGAAAACTTGGTAGGTACCTGATTGGTCGTCCCTGGCATATAGATGGATGCTTCCCGGTAGACCGCCTACCTTTTCCCAGTCGCTGATGTTGCCGGTAAAGATATCACGTATTTGTGATTTGCTGAGTTTGGTAAGGGGGTTGTCAGGATTTACGATCACTGCAATACCATCCAGTGCGACGACGCTTTCATTCTCAACGGAGGTCATGTCTCCCTTTGACGAAAGTGCTGTAATTTCCTGTTTTTTTATTCTCCGTGATGACATTCCCAAATCTGCAGACCCCTGTTGTAATCCCATAAAGCCAGTGCTTGAACCCTTGCTTTCTATGAGTACCTCAATACGACTTCCATCACGGCTTTCTGTTTGAATTTTTGCCGATTCTTTGCCTTTTTCCATGTTAGCTTGTCTGTAGCCCTTGTTTTCAAGCCAACTATGAATCAGTTTAGGTACTAGCTGGGAACCCAGGGTATTTGAGCCGTGAATACGCAGTTGAAGACTGTCGGCCTGGGCATTGAATATGACAGACATGAATAAAATTGCGGTAGTCAAGTATCGGTAGTTCATGAGCATCCTCTATTGATGGTGAATTCCGTTTTGTAGGAAAGTATTTTTGTTCTGCTGAATCAAAGATAACTAATTACACCCTTCACACAAGCCTAGTCATTAATATTAGAATGAAACGTGGAATGAGTTGCAAATGTGGTCAATCACTCACATGACTCTCGTAGGCATCATGCCAGTTCACTCGGTGTACATGAGATCATGACCATTGGCCAGGAGATTGAAGATTGATGAGGATAAATAATCAATAAAATCAATGATAAAGATAATAGTTGGCAGTGGATTGTTAATAGACTGATGTGCAGATGGCGATACCGAATTAAAGCCTCGAAATATGAGAAGTGAAGTGATATTCTCAATCAGATTAGGAAGAGATTTATGTAACACTTTTTCCTTCCTGATCATCCAATACTGACTTGGTGATAAACCCATGGACCGAAGAAAACGATACAAAAAGAGGGCTGCCTCCTCTGTCTCCGCCATTAAGCTCGATCTTGAAACAGAAGGTTTTACCTATCGTAAATGGGGTGGACTACAAACTTGCAAACAGGGTGATTGGCTCGTCAACAATGACGGTGATATCTATACGGTGGATGCAGAGACATTTGTGAAAACCTATACGGAAGTAAGTGCGGGTCGCTATATCAAGACGGCCGAGGTTTGGGCGGAAGTTGCCGATAAAGCAGGTGCAATTCAGACTTTGGAGGGAGAAACCCGGTACATGCCGGGTGACTACCTGGTCTATAACGATAAAGAAGGGCTGGATGGCTACGCGATCAGCCAGGAAAAATTCGAATCGATGTATGAATCGTGTTGAAGCGGCTGTCTGACATGGAAGGAAAATGCCAGTAGAAGAAAACAAAAAAGCTGGGTTGGGTAGGCGGGTGCTAGGCTGGACTCTGCAGGGTTTAGGCTTGTTGATGGTCGTTTTCTTGATTCATCTTTGGCAAACCCGGGACTTGGTGGAGGGTGTCGCACCAACACTTGCTGCAGAGACACTGCAAGGTGAGCGGTTTGATTTGGAAAGTCAGGCCGAGTGGCCGCTGCTGGTCCATTTTTGGGCCAGTTGGTGCCCTGTTTGCAGGCTTGAGTCCGAAACGATTCAGGCAGTGTCAAAGGATTATCCTGTGGTTACTGTAGCAATGCAGTCTGGGAGTAAGGGTGATATTTCCAACTATCTCAAACAAAACCAACTCCAGTTTCCTGTGATTAATGACCCCACGGGTGATCTGTCAATGGCATGGCGTGTCAGTGGTCTACCCACCAGCTATATTATCGATAGCGATGGTGAGGTGAGATTTGTATCGGTTGGATATACACCTCAGATTCTGCTTCGTGTTCGTTTGTGGCTGGCAAAGGTCTGGACATGACGATGACATTTCCATATACAACATATTTGTGATGTCGGTTTTGTCTCTACCATCGCCGCTATTCGCTAGCAATGATATGATTCCCTGGTAAGCCTTCGCTGGTATTACTGGGTTGTAATCCGGTCATGCCTCTTTATGAAGTGCGTATTCTTAGGAGAATTAACCCATGACGAATAGGCAGAGATTGCTGTGTATCGTCTTCATGAGCCTGTTTTACTCCGGCTGTACGACAGCACCAACCCTATCTGAGTATCAAGTTATCGAAGCGTATGATGAGATTTCATTATTGAAATCGCGTTTGGCTGAGGATGAGGTGAATGGTCTTTTCAATCTTGCTCCCCATGGCTTTGCAACTGCTCAAGCCAAGCTTGCTGAAGCGATCGCACTGGCACAGACAAGGCGTGATAAACAGGTTTCAATAAAGGTCAAAGAAGGTAATCAGGTTCTCGATAAGGCAGAGTCCGATGCCACCCTTAGCATGCAACTGATGCGGGAGGTCCTTGAGGCCCGGCAGTTGGCGATTGCTGCAGGGGCCGACACCATGTTCAAAGATCGTTTCAATCTGCTGGACGAGAAATTGCGTAAAGCGAGCAAACGAATCGAGAAAAAAGATATCGAGTCAGCCAAGAAGTGGCGGCCTGAAATGCTGTCCGGTTATTCAGAGATTGAGTTGGAAGCCTTAAAGCAGGATGCGACTGAAAATGCCCGACACGATATCGCACAGGCAACCGAAAGTGAGGCCGATGATTTTGCGCCGAAGACACTCAAGCTTGCGCTCGAGGAACTTGCACTTTCCGTTGCGGTTTTGGAAACCAACAGAACCCAACGTACAAAGGCAAAGAATCATGCACTGCGTGCAAGTAGATTGGCGCTTCGAAGTGTCGAGATAACCGAAATGATCAAGGATTTTGAGCGCCGGGATTATTCCATGGAGGATATCATTCTCTGGTATCAGAAGCAGATCAGTCTGATCAATGAGCCGACAGGTGAAGAGCTGCCGTTTGAGCGATCCAATCATGAGGTGGTCAGCATATTGAGAGACAAGCTTGTGAATATCGCTGATATGCAGCAGGCTGAACTGGCAACGCGAATCGATTTACAGGGTCGCCTGGATGCCGTGGAACGAGAGAATCGTGAGGCACAAGATCGATTCGACAAGATCCAGGATCTCTTTTTGGCGGATGAGGCAAACGTTTATAGACAGGGACATAATGTGCTGCTTGAATTGCGCGCCTTCAATTTTGCCAGTGGCGGCAGTGAGATCCAATCTGAGAATTTCACCTTACTCGACAAGATAGTCACTGCGGTTAAGTCTTTTCCCGATCCAAATGTGGTTGTCTCCGGGCATACCGATTCAGTGGGTGGTGCAGAGGTCAATCAGCTGCTTTCTCAGCGACGAGCCGAAACCGTAGCCTCTTTCCTGGAGAAGGTCGGTGGTGTTGAAAGGACGCGTTTGACTGCTATCGGTTATGGCGAGTCCCGTCCAGTGGCCAATAATGAAACGGAGCAGGGGCGAAAAAGCAATCGGCGCATTGAAGTGTTGATCATTAATGAATAAAAACCAGGCAGATGATTCGTCCAGCAGTTTTTCAGTTGCTGTGACAGGATCGGGCGGCAGCGGAGCCGTAACCACCGGACGTATCTTGTTGGAGGCCGCTGCTTACAGTGGTTTCCAGGGGTTAATGACCCGCTCAGCAGGTCCACAGATTCGTGGTGGCGAGTCCGCGGCAATGGTCCGCTTCAGTGCCGATCCTGTGGAGTGTATGGGGGATCAGTACGATCTGTTGGTGGCACTGGATTGGTTGAACATCGAGCGATTCGCCGATGAAATTCCCCTCTCAGATAAAAGTCTGATTCTTTGCGATCCGGCTGCAGGGGAAGTGCCGGTTTTGTTGCGTAGCAATGGTGCTGAAATCAGAGAGGTGCCATTCAAGGTTTTTGCCTCTGGTCTACCGGAGGGACGCCTGAATATGGTTGCATTGGGCGCGGCTGCTGTAATTTGTGGGCTGGAGCTGAGTGCCATGGAAGTGGGTGTCAGACGGGTATTGGCAAGTAAGGGCGAACAGGTGGTTGAGACCGCGTTACGTGCGTTGGGTCTTGGTTATAATCACGATCAACGTCCGGCCAAAACCATGCCATTACCCGGTAAACAGGATAATGTCTGGAGCATCACAGGTAACCAAGCCTGTGGTGTTGGCGCTTTACGTGGCGGGGTGAGATTTGTCGCTGCCTACCCGATTACGCCAGCCAGCGAGATTCTCGAGTGGTTAGCGCCACGATTGGAAAAGCTGGGTGGTTCATTGCTACAAGCAGAGGATGAGCTTGCCTCGATCAATATGATCATCGGGGCCTCTTTTGGTGGTGTACCCTCACTCACGGCGACTTCGGGGCCTGGTTTGAGTCTGATGGTGGAAGGATTGGGGTTGGCTCTGGTCAGTGAGACACCTGTAACAGTGGTCAATGTGATGCGTGGCGGACCTTCAACCGGCATTCCTACAAAATCTGAACAGTCTGATCTCAATATTGCCCTGTATGGCTTGCATGGTGATGCGCCCCATTTGGTCTTCGCACCCCTCTCAATTCGTGACTGTGTCTTTACCACCCAGTGGGCAGTTCAGTTAGCGGAACATCTCCAGACCATTTCGCTTGTACTCTCAGATCAATCTCTGGGCCAGTCACGGGCAATTGTAGAGACACCGTCTGCATTGGATCTACCCTGGCGACGCACTATCGAAGCATCCCCTGATGGCGACTATCGGCGATATCAGATTACAGCTGAAAACATCTCCGCTATGACACTGCCCGGTACCCCCGGTGGCATGTACACCGCTGACGGTCTGGAACATAACGTCCGTGGCACCCCATCCAGCATGGCGGTTGACCACAGAGAGCAGTTGAATAAGCGGTTGCGCAAGTTGGAGGATTTCGATTTCGGTGATGAATGGGCTGAAATAGAGGGGGAGGGCACGCAATGCATCATCACTTGGGGATCCAGTGCCGGTGTGGTGAAAGAAGTAGCTTGGCAGTTCCGACAACAGGGCAATGCGATCAGGACAATTGCCATCCGACTTCTAGCGCCATTGCAGCGACGTGCCTTGAGTCAGGCCATAGAGGGTATGAATAGGATCCTCGTGGTGGAGCAGAATCATGGTGGACAACTGTTTCAATACCTGTGCGCTCAGGATGTTCTGCCGATGACAGCATCGTCATTAGCGCAACCGGGGCCATTGCCGTTGCGGCCGGGACGAATTTTACGAGCGCTCGATGAGTGATTGTGAGAATTGGTATAGGACGATGGGCAGGATTTAGATAGATGCTATCAGGAGAGATGGACTTGATTATTGATTTTTTTCAAATTGTCCTGAGGTAAACCGGTAGCTGTCAAGAGAGAATGAATCTTATTCTGATATTAAGATTGCAGGGTATATAACTTATTGTAATTATTAATATTTAGGTTTTTTCCTGGCATGCATTGAGGCTTTTTTTGAGAAAAGATTATGTTGTTTTTGCAAGCATATTAACTAGCGTCTCGGTAGCTTTACACTATACATGGGATAAGGAGGATGAAGATGCCGGTTCCTGCACTCAAGGCTAAAGATTACAAATCGGATATCAAGCCGGTCTGGTGCCCGGGTTGTGGTCACTTTGCGGTACTGTCCGCCTTGACCAAGGCGATGGCACATCTTGGTCTGGTGAAAGAGAAGGTTGCCGTGGTGTCAGGTATCGGTTGTTCATCCCGCCTGCCTGCCTATATCGATAGTTATGGCTTTCATGGCATCCATGGTCGGGCACTTGCAGCTGCCTCAGGATTGAAGGCGGCTCGACCAGATCTGACGGTTGTTGTTGCCGGCGGTGATGGGGATGGTTTTTCTATTGGTGGCAACCATTTTCTACATGCTTGCCGACGCAATATGGACATGACCTACATCGTCATGGATAACGAAGTTTATGGTATGACCAAGGGGCAGGCGTCTCCCACGACACGGCCCACTTGGAGCAACAGCAAAATGACGCCTCACGGCACGGGGATTCCATGTTTTAACCCAGCAGCGATTGCCTTAGCGGCAGGTGCTGGATTTATCGCACGGGGTTACTCGGGACAGCCTTCAGAGATGACCCGTCTCCTGGTCGAGGCAATAGAGTATCCCGGTTTTGCCTTTGTGCAGGTGTTAAGTGGTTGTGTCACCTTCAGGCCTGATCAACGTAGCTGGAAAGAGGATGTACATCCGTTTATCAATGATGTTCCGACTGAGGATAGGATAAAAGCGGCTCAGATCATCCAGGCGGATGATGGCATGGCGACGGGTGTGATTTATGCCAGTCAGTACCCTGTCTGGCAACCCGATAATCAGAAGGAAACAGAACTGAGTCTCCTTGAAGAGGAGTTTGATCTATGAGCAGTGACCCAGCCGTTGTGATCGATACGGTAGCTGAGTTTCTTGTCCACGCCTTAGAACTGGAAGAGGCCTCTGGTGATCATTATGACGAGCTTGCTGATAGCATGGAGATCCACAATAACATCCAGGTGGCAGAGCTGTTTCGGAAGCTGGCGGGATTTAGCCGACAGCATGCCAAGGAGGTTCAACAACGTACCGAGGGAATGCGTCTGCCAAAGCTCACCCCTTGGGATTTCAAATGGAAGTGTCCTTCATCTCCCGAATCATTCTGTATGGAAGAGGCGAGTTATTTGATGACGATCACTCAGGCGATGGAGATAGCACTGTTTAATGAAATTCGTGGTCGGGATTTCTATATTCAGGTTGCTGAACACACCGCAAATGAAGAGGTGATGAAGATTGCCAATGAGATGGCAGAGGAGGAGGGCTGGCATGTTGAGATGCTGAGAGAGTGGCAAACCAGTCTGCGGGAGGAACGACCGCTGGAAGATCTAGACCCGCCAAACATGCCGGAATGAGGTGCTAATTGGATGACTGCTCAAGCTTAACCCCAGCTCCTTGATTGAACGGCCTGGAGAAGGGGGTGCATTTTCTATCTCGTTGTAATTTCTACAAATAGTATAGATTCAATAGGCTCTTAGTTTAATTCCGGATGCGTTTCGCTGGTCGACTCGACTTTATTATTTTGCTGTGTTTGTTCTTCTTGCTCCATCTTCTTCACCAGTTGACCGAAATAGTAAGCCAGGTAGGTGGAGGTATTCAGGGTAAACCAGAAAAAGACGAAGATTGACGCATAAACTTTGATACTGAACAGGGTCGCATCAATTTCAAGATTCAAAAGTGTCGCGATAGCGAATGGGTCGACGAAAGAGAAGAAAATAATGGTTAGCAAACCAGCTGCAATTGCACTGGTCCATAGGAATCCGAATAGACATTTACATTTGAGTAGACTTAGCATGGTACTTCTCCTGGTGGTCGTTATATGCACCTGTATCTAACTTGAAGTGCTATTTTTTATAGTCGTCTCGACATAGGTTAGCAAGTAGAAATTGGCATATTACCATCGCAAATATCAGGAAATCGGCAAGGCTTCATTTTTTTGCATATTTTTAATCGAATCTTAAGTAATATTCGCTAGGATTTTAACTACTTCTTGCAGTAATGAGGATGACTCGAGCGGGGTTTACCCAGTTTGAGGTTTAGCCTGTGGAGCAACAATAGGGCGTTATTTATCCGATACATCAATTAGGGAGGAGTTGTCCTCATGTTCAGTTTTTTCGAAAAAAACGTAGAAAAAAGGATGCTGTCTGAGCATCTGCAAGCATTTGGGTTGGGCCTGGTTGATTTAAATCCTGCTGTTTTAAAACGAATTCTGGATGTGATACATCGACAAGTATGTGTTGTTGCAAGAAAGTACCATGAGCCGGTTTTTCATGTGTCAGAAAATATCGTCAGTTCAGCTACCTGGGGGGTTGTCTATTGCCTTTTAGGGCCTACCAGGCTACTCCACGTCCATCCTGGATTTAAGGATATGGCTGAAGAGATCGAGATGGAGCTGTTGCTCTCTGAACGTGGGTATGCTTCACAGAACAATATCTACCAGCAGGTATTTACGATTTTATTGGATACCCCTCATTGTCATCCGGAAGTGTGCGAATTACTGAATCGCTTGCGATTGACAGCTGCAAATATGGATCAGCAAGCTGGCGATCGACGTTATGCCTCAATGCATTGAATATTTCTATTTTTTACTGATTGAGTTTGGTTTCTCAGGAAGCCGGTCTTTGTTGTGGGATACGGCTAGATTATCCTCTATAGAATGTTTGTGATTATACATCTGCCATGGTGAACCATGCTTTATGTTCTGTGGGTCATAATGGGCTGACGTAGTTACTCAGTTCTCTCTTTTTGATCAGTAGTACGAGAGTGGGGATTACAAATAGAGATAACAGGGGTGCTGTCAGCATTCCTCCAATAACGGGTGCAGCTATACGCTGCATAACCTCCGACCCTGTACCATCGCTCATCATGATTGGAGTCAGCCCTAGTACGACAACACATACAGTCATAGCCTTAGGTCTTATTCTCATCACTGCACCATCTAGGATAGCCGCCCGCAGATCTTTTTGATTGATCAATCTGCCAGCCAAAGCGTAGTTTTCGATTGCAGTGTTTAGATAGAGTAACATTACAATTCCAAATTCTGTCGCTATACCAGCCAGAGCGATAAAACCAACGGCAACAGCAACGGACATGTTGTATCCAAGTAGTAGAATAAACCAATAGCCACCTACAAGGGCAAATGGAATAGTCAGCATGACTATGATTGCTTGTGTAATTTTTTTGAAAATTATTATCAGCAAACCGAATATGGTTATTAAAAGTATTGGTATGAGTTTTTTTAGTGTTGATTCAGCGCGTAGCATGTATTCATGCTGTCCGGACCAAGTGAGGGAGTATCCGGGCGGTAATTTGATATTTTCATTAAGTAGCATTTGACCTTTTGTTACATAGCTGCCAATGTCAACATCCTGTACATTGATGAAAGTCCACCCATGCATACGTGCGTTTTCACTCTTAATGAGCGGTGGGCCGTCCACTACACGCACTTGTGCAACCTGGGAAAGCGGTATTTGTGCACCCGACGGCGTGACCAAGGGTAACTCGCTCAATTTTCTGATATCGTCCCGCTGTTCACGCGGGAAGCGTAAGTTGATGGGGTACCTTTCCAGTCCTTCTATTGTTTCGCTGATATTGATGCCGCCTACAGCCACATTCACAACTAAGTTAATATCATTAATATTAATGCCGAATCTGGCAGCTTCGAAGCGATCAGGAATTATCTCGATATACCGACCTGCTATTACTCTGTCTGAATAGGCGGAACGGGTTTCTGGAAGTGTCATCAACACCCTTTCAATATCTTTACCAATACGTTCAATTGTGGATAAATCTGGCCCTGATATTTTAATGCCAATCGGTGTTTTTATACCTGTTGATAACATGTCTATGCGTGTTTTGATAGGCATTAACCAGGCATTTGTCAAACCGGGAAACTGAACTTTACTATCCAATTCTGCGATGATGTGTTCGAGTGTGACTCCCCCTCTCCATTGATCAATAGGTTTTAACCGTATGATGGTTTCTATCATGGTAAGCGGGGCTGGATCAGTTGCTGTATCTGCACGGCCAATTTTTCCAAAAACGAGATCCACTTCAGGCACTGTTTTTATGATTCTGTCTGTTTGCTGGAGTAGTTCCTGAGCCTTACCTATCGATAAGCCGGGGAGGGTAGTGGGCATATACATGAGATCACCCTCAAAGAGATCAGGCATGAATTCCGATCCGAGTCCATTGCCAATCTTGCTTAAAACGGGTTTATCACTAAAAGTGTGTTGCCATCTATCCTGTAATTTGTTCTGTGTATGTTCAATTCTTTTAACATAGCTATCAGCACCCTCGACTCCTCCCAAACTAAGCGCATTCAGTGGCCATTTGAGGGGTTCAAGCATGCCACCAATACCATATATTGGAATCAGTAGACTCAATAGTAGTATCAATGCCAGGAGAAGCGATAACCAGGGCATTGAAAGTGCGGCACTGAGCAGCGGTCGGTATCCTGTAATCAGAAGCCAATTCAGAGGATTGGATCGCTCAGTTAAAATTTTTCCTCTTAACATGTAGCCCATGAGAACAGGTATCAGCGTGACAGCCAGTCCCGCTGCCGCTGCCATGGCATAGGTTTTGGTGTAGACGAGTGGCCCGAATAGACGCCCCTCCTGGCCCACGAGCGTGAGTACCGGAAGAAAGCTGAGTGTGATGATGAGTAATGAATAGAAAAGAGCGGGACCTACCTGCTGTGCAGCCAGCATAATCTCATGCCAATGTTCACTTTTCGATAAGTTACCACCTCTGATTTCGAGGCGCTTATGTGCATTTTCAATCATTACTATGGCTGCATCTACCATGGTTCCTATGGCAATTGCGATGCCGCCAAGTGACATGATATTCGCATTGATACCCTGGTACCGCATGATAATAAAGGCAATGAGAATACCTAATGGTAAGGTTATGACAGCAACAAAGGAGGACCTGAGATGGAATAGGAACAACAGGCTGATAAGGGCAACGACGATCAGTTCCTGAGTCAGTTTTTCTGATAGGTTGTTGATACTTCGTTGAATGAGCCCCGATCTATCGTAGGTTTCAATGATTTCAACACCTTCAGGAAGCCCGGCTTTGAGTGATGCAAGTTTATTTTTTACAGCTTTAATCGTCGTCAGCGCATTTTCACCATGACGCATGACGACAATGCCACCGACCACTTCTCCCTCTCCATCCAGATCAGCTACAACACGGCGCATCTCGGGTCCCAGCTGTACATGCGCTATATCCTGGAGAAGAATCGGGATGTCATCCTGAGTAATATCTATAGGTATATTATTGATGTCATTGATTGACTTGATGTAACCCCGTGTACGAATCATCAGTTCAGCTTCACCCTGCTCAATCACTGAACCACCAACTTCTTGATTTGCCTGCTTTACGGCATTGATGACCTTTGATAGCGGGATACCCAGTGCCCGTAGCTTTTCCGGGCTCAAAACAATTTGATATTGTTTAGTCATACCGCCAACAGTGGCAACTTCGGCAACACCGGAAATACTTTGAAGTTCATATTTCAGGAACCAATCCTGTAGCGAACTGAGTTGTGACAGATCGTTCTTATCGAGCGTATCGACAAGAACATAGCTATAGATCCAGCCAACGCCTGTAGCATCAGGTCCAAGCTTGGGTTGCACCCCTTCTGGCAGGTCACTGCCGACCTGATTGAGATATTCCAGTACTCGGCTGCGTGCCCAGTAAATATCGGTGTCATCTTCAAAGATAATATAGATGTATGAATCACCAAAAAAAGAGTAGCCACGTACAGTTTTTGCACCCGGCACTGACATCATCGTTGTAGTGATCGGGTAGGTAATCTGATCTTCTACAACTTGTGGTGATTGTCCTGGATATTTTGTATGAACAATGATCTGTACATCAGACAAATCTGGGATTGCATCCACGGGAATATCACGGAGAGATATCCAGCCCCATAGGCCTATGATAAGGCTGGCAATTAACACCAGCACACGATTCTCTATGGACCAACGTATCAAATATGTAGGCACCTATCCTACTCCGATATGCGCAGTAGACTACTTTGAAGGTTGGATTCGGAATCAATCAGAAACTGACCGGAAACAACGACTTCATCACCTTCACTGATACCTGATAGTATCTCAACCCTGCCATCTCCCCAGATACCGGTTTTTACTTCGACAGGTTGAAAGTGTCCTTTACCGAGTGATTTGACGATGATTTCACGTTCACCGGTTAACATGATTGCTTCACGGGGAACGGTGACAATATTTTCTTTAGAGGTTCCCTCAGTCAGGTCCACATGAACAAACATGTTGATTAGCAATGCTTCATCAGGATTAAGCACCTCAATGCGGGCACGTAAGGTACGGGTTTTCGGGTTGACCTCAGGGTAGATGAATTCGACTTCACCAGTCCACTTTCTACCGGGAATGGTTGGGGTCATGATCGTCACCTGGTGTCCTTTCCTTACCCATGGAGCTTGATGCTCATAGATATCCACCATGACCCAGACTTCACTGAGATCGACTATTGTGAACATGGATTGATAGGGTTCTACAAAACTCCCTTCGCTGATACTCAGTTCAGTGATCAGACCTCCATGGGGCGCCATCAACTGTATGGTGTTGAGTACTTTCCTGTTTTTTTCTATTCGCATCAGGTCCATCGGTGAAACGTTGAGTAACCTCAGGGTATTTCTCAGTGCATCGACCTTGGCTTCAAGCTCCGCTTTGTGGGTAGGGTCGTAACTGATGAGATCATACTCTTCGAGTGCGGTTATAAAATCCAGTTGAGCCTGATTGATCCAGGGAGAATAGAAGTCGATCAGTTCGTCTTTTCGTTCGACGCGATCCCCTTCAGTGATAGGGTAGAGCCTTTCCACCCAGCCACCCGTCCGGGGATGTATATAGTGAATCCTTTCATCATCAGCTGTAACAACGCCTTGTGTTTTGACAGCCTTACGTACTGAATTGCGCTCTACTGTCATCGTACGTATGCCCATATTCTGAATCACAGCACTGCTGAGAAAAACCTGTGGGTTTCCCACCTGCTTAAGCCCGGCCTCTTTGAGTACCAGGTCCATGCCGCAGATAGGGCAGGAACCTAGCTCATCAGTCACTATTTGCGGATGCATAGGACAGATATAGGTGTTGTTTTGTCGCATGTGATCATGATCACTATGATCCTCACTGTGCTCCTGCATATCGGGGGATGCTTTCGGTATTGCTCGCAATCGTCTGGAGGGAGTGAGCCTGGCATCTTCTTCAACAGCCGTATTGTCTTTATCAGTCGTTCTATGCTGTGATTGTTTTGATTCCCAAAATCGTTCAGGAGTGGATTTGGCGGGCATCGCCATGTCCTGATTCATCATGTTGTGTTCAGAGGCGCTGTGTGAAGCGGGTTGATGCTCTGCATGGTCACTGCTGTCGTGCGATGGTTGATCATTTTTTACAAGAAACATGCCACACAGTGGACAACTGCCTGGTTGCCGGCTGGTTTCTTTGGGATGCATAGGGCAGGCATACAACGTTGATAGCGATGCTTGCTCATGATCGCTATTCGCCATGTTATGTTCAGTGGCGCTGTGTAAAGTGGTTTGATGATCGATTGATGAATTTTGCTGATGCTCTGTATGGCCACTGCTGTCGTGCGATGGTTGATCATTTTTTACAAGAAACATGCCACACAGTGGACAACTGCCTGGTTGCCGGCTGGTTTCTTTGGGATGCATAGGGCAGGCATACAACGTCGATAGCGATGCTTGTTCATGTTCGCTAGGCTCCCTGGCCGGGTCTGGTGTATCGTTCTGCTTTCCTGCTGCATGTTGATGTTGCTTGGTCAGATTCATGCCACATTGGGCGCACCTGCCTGGCAGATGACTCATTTCATTAGGGTGCATGGGACAGCTATAGGTCAAGTTGGTATGACCTTCCATACCGGTATCAATTGAACCTTGGATGGCAATAATGTGGTCGTCAGAAGCAGTCGCATCATGACTCATTGTCAGTGTGCTGCATATTGCGATAAGTAGAAAGCTGCAGATATGCTGAATAAGCGTCTTACTATGGGATTTCGGATTATTATTATACTTGATCATGGTTCGTTATCTGGTTCTATCAATTAGGCTCGTCTCGATATCCACAAGCTGACTTTCCATCTTATTATTGTCGCAACAATCGGTTTGGCAAGAACCGTGCTGAATCACTCTATGGCGATCAGATCAACATCGAAAATCAGAGAGCTGTGAGGTGGAATCCTGGGTGGCGCCCCTTTTTCTCCATAAGCAAGAGTTGGTGGTATGAAGAGCTGCCAGCGTGCGCCCTGTTTCATCAGTTGCAAGGCTTCAGTCCAACCCTTGATGACACCACCAACCTGAAAACTGGCCGGCTTTCCCCGAACGTACGAACTATCAAATTGGGTGCCGTCTATCAGTTTGCCACTATAGTTAACCAGGACTTTATCGCTTGATGTCGGGCTCTTGCCTCGTCCCTGTTCTATGACCCGATACTGCAACCCGCTTTCTGTTGTGACAATATCCGGTTTTTTTCCGTTTTCCTCGTGAAAGTTCTCACTCATTTGAGTAAGCGTACGGAGTTGATTCTCCTTTTTCATCCGTTTCTGTTCGGCCCAGCGTCTTCCCAAGTCAGCCATGACCTGCTTCATTTCAGATGCGGTCATTTGAGCCTCATGGGCATTAATAGCATCGATAATGCCTTGGGTTACTGCTTCGGGACGAACCTCTATCTCCTTGTGTTTGAAGTCGCTGCCGATCTGATATCCAACGCTATAGTTGATTTTCGCTGTTTCATCGGGCAGTGACGACAGATCATCGGCATGGACCTGAAATGCGCTCATACAGGTAAATAGAAGTGAGGCGGGTAGTGTCTTCATTCTCTAATATCCTATCCATATAGCTGGAGCTGACGAGCCCCTAAAATATGCTGAGTAATAAATTTTGTGTGTTTGAGTCTATCAATGACAGTGAAGTTATTATTAATCCATAGTATCAAGCTTTTATTAACAAAGAAAAATTGATAGAAGATTTAATTAGAACCCTCGCGAAAGAAGATAATTAACGGTAACGATTTGTCTTACTATCTTCCGGTGTTGGCAGTGAAAATAGGGTCTTATATGTATTCATGAATGGGTAATATATGTATATCATTTTACTTTTTCAGGTCGAATGGAATGTAGTCGTTGATTCGATCTTTAAATCATGGTGTATTGATGCGGTTAGATTGATTTGAGTAGATGATGGGATGTATAGGGGAGTCTGAGATGTTAAATCATTTGTATAAAACTGCCATGGTTTTGGGATTGAGTTTTATCGGTACGGTTGATGCGGATTCTATCCTGAAATATGAAAAAACAGGATCTGAGGATGTTAAAGAGACTGTCACTTTATCGATTACTGGTCGTTGGCTGAGGATCGACAGTGATGCCAAAGGCAAAGCTGACTATACACTTATGGATACCGGCCGTATGCTGATGTTCGAAGTGATGGATGGCAATAAAAGTTATCGCCAGACCCACATGGGAAAATTCTACTGGCCGGAAGACGCTTTGCCTAGACTCAAGCCGGCTAGAGAAAAAGCCTCGGTTTCCGGGGTGCGTTGCCAGAAAGTGCATGAGATGGGTTCTGAAAAACCATTGGCTCATCACTGTATGGCTGCCGGTTCAGCGCTTGGTTTGAATGAGCGAAAAACCAAGACCCTCTCTCGCCTCTTTTTGGTAGCCAGAAGAATGGGTTTGGCATGGCCCGGGGTATCGACAAAAGATGAACGCCAGGTCTCAGTCAGCAGTCATGTTTTAGAAAATGGAAGCAGCTTGAGATTTGTCTCTGTTGAGCACAAAGCGATACCTGACAACCGGATGAAGATTCCCGATGACTACAAGCAGATCAGGGTGGAACAGAAAAAACAGAACAAAGCAGGCTAAGCTATTCTTGCATTACCCGGTGTTCAGGTGTTGGCGGTTCGATAAGTGTGGAGTCATACCAGTTCAGCAACCAACAGAACCATAATTTATTCACAAATAAACATGAGTCACCGCAGATACAACGCCAATGGTTTTACCTTGCTTACTCTAGCCGACTGCTCGGTTTATAAATGATCAGGTTGTTGTAACTTATGGAAATCGGACACAAATATATAACAAGCCTGAATCAAGTATAGGTAAGCATTTCACCAGTATCTCAAATGGTTGAAAAATTGTGGTCCATTGTCAATGCCATTGGCGGCCTATCATTCACTTTCCACCCATTCACTGGGGGAGGGGCCTGGATAGTTTCGTGACGTTCATTCACTGGTTGCAGTAGTTTTATTCTGCTCTGGATTTGTCACTTCGGTTTTTGCAGTCTGAGGTGAGATGATCTCCAGTAGTTCCACTTCAATAATAATGGTCTCATGAGCCAATGGGCCCTGCCGGCCATAGGCCAGTTCCGGTGATAAATATATCTCCCACTTTGCACCAGGTTGCATCAGTTGCAGCGCTTCGGTAAAGCCGGGAATGACGCCATTGACCCGAAACAGAGATGGTCCCCCTTTTTTATATGAGCTGTTAAATTCCTGGCCACTGAGACGTCGTGCGCGGTAGTGAATCCTGACCTGGTCATTTATATCTGGCATCCGGCCCTTACCCGTTGAAATAACTTTGTACTGCAGTCCATTGGGTGTGGTAGTGACCCCTGCTTTTGTTTTGTTTGCCTCAAGAAACTCATGCCCAAGTTGACGTTTGTGCTTCATTTGCGCCAGTTTTTTTTGCATGCGTTCAGTCGCTTCGCTCTCCATGTCACTGGTAATGTCGCGTTTTAGATTCACCAGTAAATGATTCATCTCACCCTTTTCCAATTTTGGCTGAATGTTGATATAGCCATCCTGTATGCCCTGATGAAGAGCTTGTCGGTCCAGGTCGACCTGTTGCTTTTTGAAATCACTACCGATCTGATGGCCGATTGCATAGTTGATACGGTCAGCTTCGTCAGCAAGTGTTAACTGTTCTTCAGCGAGGGCGTGGCTGCTCACAAGGCTGATGATAAGGGCGGTTGTTAGCTGAATGTGCATAGGACGTCGCTCTCCTCTATTTTCCTGCATGATGGCTATGGATCTTAACAAAGGTTGTCATCGCTGAAAAAAAAGGGCCGCTCGAAAGCGGCCCAATCTTAAGGTCTTTTTGTTGTTGTAATCAGAACAACTTGTCTGGGCAGACGCCGCCCTGTGACTCGGACCCTCCAACACAGAAAGGTACCATCATTTCGTTGTCTTCATGCTCAACGATATGACAATGCCAGACGTAGAGACCGGGGATGTCGAACTCAGCCTGGATGGATGTGATTTCACCCGGATAGGTGATCACAGTATCCTTCCAGCCACTCTCCCAGGCTTCCATACCGTTAGGTGTTGTGACCGTCGGGCTTGGACCACCTGTCAGATCAGTACGACCATTCACTTTGTATTTGACCAGATGGACATGAATCGGATGAGCATCAGCAGTGATGTTTTTGATGTTCCAGATCTCAGTGGCGTCCAGGTCTGGAGTGGTCACGATCGGATCTGACCAGAGCGTTACTGAATCCACACCCAGGGTGTCGGTGGTACCCAGTACAGCGGCCTTAGGTCCAAAGGGCACTGCGGTAGCTGTCGGACAGCCGCCATTGACCGGGATCTCTCCTGGCATCTGTATCACATTGCCGTCAACATCCACATCGGCACAGACCAAGGCAGACTCCTCCTCGATCAGTACCAGATCCCGGATATTGTTGGCAGGCGGTGTGGCGTTGTTCTCCACCGGACCCAGCATCAGGTCCCAAGGTGAGGTGGCAGCCGTATCGGCATTTTGCAACTGGCCATTCGGGCTGCGTTGCTCATCGCTCGGACTGGTACCCATCAGTGCATGGTTGACCACGAACTGCATCACCTGGCCAGTAGTGCCAGGATCTGCTGGTACGTCAGGAAAGCCACCGAAAGGGGCATCAGGTGCGGTATTGATCATGCGTACCACAGTGCCGTCAGGCAGACCCCGAAAGTCGACAATGACATCGGCACGTTCCGCCGGACCCATCAACATCGCCTGTTCCGGTGTGCTTTGTGCCGTTTCACCGACGATCAGCCGATTATTGACCTCCATATAGGGCGCTTGCTCGAAGGCCCAGGCCTGAGGATTGTAGTTCAGCTGGGTAGCAAAGCCTGCACGTACTGCGGTTACCTTGGGCAACATCGCCTGGTCGGTGCCGACCTGATACATATAGAGCTCATTGACCGGTTGCTGGTCGGGCTGCCAAGGTCCTTTGTATCCGCCATTGTTGCTGTTGATCTCCCTGTACCAGATATTCTTAGTCACGGTTGTCTGCAGACCGGTAGCAGGATCAACGATCGGTAGCGATATGTTAAGGAATCGGGAGTTGGTGCCGTTCAACAGACGGAAGCGATAGAGTGAAGGCGCCACTTCCAGCTGCGGCCAGGTGGTGCCGTTGACCACCATGGTGTTGAAGAAGGCCTCCGGATTCCAGATCGGTGCGATGTCGGAGACCTTGTCCTGGGCGTTGTTGCCTGCAAAATTGATCTGCAGTTCAGGTTCGCCTGGAAACTGCTCATTGGGTGTACCGGCGGTACCTTCTACATTCAGGGCTTCAAAGAAAGCACGATTGTTAGGATAGTAGAGGGAGCCATCGGCATTGAATGAGCGATCCTGCATCACGATCGGAATTTCACGATACTTCTCGCGGGCGCCACCTAGGGTGTTGGGGAAATTGGTGGTGGCCAGGTCCTCACCGGCTACCGGAGCGGGTACAGGCAGATTACCGGCAACCAGACCGGTTTCACCGCTAACACCGGCGGGATCACGGATCAACCAGTAACCCGCTGGGCCGGCATAGACATTCAATCGAGTCATACCCAGAGCGTGATCGTGATACCAGAGTGTGGTGGATGGTTGGTCATTCAGATACTCGAAGGTACCGGTACCTGTATTGATATTTGTATCCACGATGCCATCACGATCGGTCAGCAGATTGGCGATCGTGCCTGAGCAGACGTACTCACCACTGCCAGGACGACGCACAGGATCACCGTTCGCATCACGTGGCACACAATTTACATTTGAAGCATTGGGGAGCCACCATCCCTCGGTATAACCATCACTGCTTGGACCGGTGTGAGCGCCATGCACATGCGTGACGATTGGAACAGGGCCTGTATAAGGACGCTGGCTCTGACCGTGACAGTCGGTACGCAGTTCACCCTTATCGCAGCGTGCTTTTGGATTGGCCCAATGCAGTGTTTGATCAACGGGGAGCAGATGGGGACGGAATTTACAGTCATTTCCTCTTTCTGTGCCAATGACGCCACCGACCGCACGACATCTATCGGGACGGCGCACCAGCTGGTTGATCCAGTCAACCGTGATATTGGTGTTTTTGGTGGCTTCGATGGTGTAGGCCGGGTAGTTGAATTGGGAGTTAGGGGCTGGTGCTACATTCTGTCCACCACCCAATGCACGAGAATCTGGTCGCGGATCGGTAGCCGGTCCATAGCTCCACACCGGTGTCGGTGGGAATGCATCATTTCGACCGGTCACCGTGTTCCAGATACCGCCCGGTAAAATCTGCTGTTTGAATTGGCGCATGCCAATGTCGTAATCATTCGCCACGCCGGTAGTGTTCATCACTGGCGGAATGACTAACGGTGTGACATATTTTGGAATAGTGGTTGGATCGAGAGAGCCTCCATCAACAGGCACTGCTTGTGCGCCTGTAGCAGTAAAAGCACCCAGGAGCACCGCATAGGATAGTCGCTTGAGCTTTAGGTTATTCATTGTTATTCCCCATTCAGGTTTTTCAGATAACGCTTGTAATGACAAACCGGTTAAATGAAACCACCCATAATTTGCCGCATCCGTTAGACATGGAATTCTGTCTTCAAACTATGAATACATTTCATACGAATGCCACTACATGAGATCAACACATATTGCTCTATTGATTTTCACCAGCGATAAGGATTCTGATCGTTAGCAGATGTCCACAGCGCAGTAGTGACCCCTTCGATACCCAAAGAATATGGTTTTTGTGATAGATGCCCATCGAAGTGTCCCTGTTGTTTTTATTGACTCCAGACTCTGCCAACCAAGCAGACTTATTTTTCGAATGCACCACATTCCTTGTTTAAAAAACCTCTCTTCAAGGTGTGAAAGATTGTAAATATGTGCGATATGACACATAAATGGGAAAATACGCCCATATTTAGCTAGGTTAAAACCCTACCGGTATGGGTAGATGTGAGTAGTTTTACAACAGGAAAATATGTGGGGAAGCGGGTTGTTTTATTATTAAATCGTTATTTATCAACTGACTGGTATGATCCGTGATCAGTCTGTATGAACCTAAACCAGAATATCCATTCAAGCAAAGCCTTTAATTCACATTTTTCTCATCACGACCAGTGGTGGTGTATTCAGGAGTGGCCAGCTGGCAACAATACCGGCACTACCAACGCCCAATCCACCTCCCAATAACGCGATGCTCCACATAGAAAAATTGAGTTGCCATGGAAGATTGAATACGGCATTCGCGAGCGAATAACTGATAGCACTGGCCAGGACTGCTGCGATCAGACCGGCAAGTCCACCAAGCAGGGAGAATTCCAACAGCGCCGATATGACCAAGCGGCTTCGACTCAATCCGAGCGTGCGGAGAATAGCGGTCTCCTGCACCCTTAATTCATGACTCGCCTGGATACCGGCATAGAGCACGATCAATCCGGCAGCAAGAGTAAACAGAAAAACTGATTCCACTGCCAATGCGCCACGGTCCATGATGGCGCGTATCTGTTGCATTAGTGCGGTGACATCCAGCGCGGTGATACTGGGGTAAGTCTGGATTAAACGGTGCAATAGGTGGCGCTTCTCATCTGTCAGATAGAAGCTGGTGATGTAAGTGGCCGGTTGATCGAGCATCAGTCCCGGCGTACCGACTACGAAGAAATTGACATTGAATGAGTCCCACTCGACAGAACGCAGGTTTACCACTCGACCGGTAATCTTGCGACCGGCAACTTCGAATACCAATTCTGCCCCCAGCGGAATACCCAGGGTCTCCGCCAACCCTTGCTCCACTGAGAACCAGGGCTCGTTCCACTCAGTCTCGGACCACCAGTGACCTGCAACGATTCTGTTATCAGATTGGGGCTGAGTGGCATGGCTGACGTTGAAATCTCGGGTAGAAAGCCGCTGGGCTCTGGGATTGTCATAATCATCTGATGAGACCTGATGACCGTCGATACTGATCAATCGTCCACGAATCATCGGAAACAGCCCAGTTAATTTTATGCCGCCCTCAATCAAGAGTTTGCGCACGCCTTCAACCTCGTCTGGCTGGATATTGATGAGAAACTGATTCGGGCTGTTTTCAGGAAGTGCATCTCGCCAATTGGATAATAGATCAACCCTGACAATTGCGAGCAGTAACAGTACGGTGATACCCAATCCGAAACCAGTCAGCTGAACACTGGTCGTGGCGGGATTGCGCGACAGGCTGGAGAGGCCGTAGCGCCAGGAACCGGCGGTGCGATTTCTTAATGGCGTCAGCAGGTGGACCAGGAGGCGCGATACAATTAAGAGGATGCCCATACCGACCAACAGACCTGTTATCAACTGAAATGCTAACAGGTCATCTCCTATCTGCCAGATGAGGAGTATACCGAGAGAGATAATTGCAGCCCCTAGAAACAGGCGATAGCTGATCGGTGGTGCCCCTAAATGACGCCTGAATACACGCAGTGGAGGGACCTCACTGAGACGGAGTATGGCGGGTAGCGAGAAGCCGATCAAGACCAGGATACCGGTGATAAGACCGGAGACGAGAGGCCAGGCCGATGGTGCAGGTATCTGGCTGGTGAACCATTGCCCGATCAAATGGATGAGTAGCGCTTGTACGACTAATCCGAGCAGCACACCCACGAGGCTAGCAATCACCCCCAGGCTCAGCAACCGTAAGATGAAGATCTGCCCCACTTGGCGGCGCCTGGCACCGAGGCAGCGAAGCAGGGCACTGGTGTCGGATTGCCGTTCGACAAAACGTCGGCTGGAGAGGGCTACCGCCACCACACAAAGCAGAATGGCCGTTGCAGCCGCCAGACGCAGGAAGCGTCCGCCTTGTTCAAGTGCGAGTCTAAGTTCGGGGCGGGCTGCACGGATATCCTCTATTTGAATGCCTGACTGGTTGAGCTGCTCGAGCCAGGTTTTATAGTGACTCATTTGAGAGGGAGAGCCGGCAACCAGAAAGTAGTGCCTGACCCGGCTTGCCGGTCCCAGCAAGCCGGTTTTCTCAATATCGTTGAGTCCGATCATGACTCTTGGCGCCAGTTGAAACAGATTGGCTGACCGATCGGGTTCGTAGGTGATAATGCGGCTGATTGTGAATGCGCTTTGGCCTAGCTTTATGGTGTCGCCCATGGCAAGACCCATCAGGGGTAAAAGGCGCTCCTCAAGCCAGGCCTCACCCGGACCTGGCAGAAGAGAAGTGATGTTCTCCTGGCTGGTCACACTATCGCGTATTCTCAAGTGACCACGTAACGGGTAGTGATCTGAGACAGCCTTTATCTGTACCAGCTGGGTTGCCCCCTTACTGAGGATGACGCTGGGAAAACTCAGCGTTGATGCCTGATCAAGTTGACGTCGTTCCGCTTCCCGGATAACGCTGTCGGGTAGTGGCTGATTGCTCTCGATCCTGAGATCGGCTGCCAACACCTCTGTTGCCTGACGTTCCATGGCGCGCTCAATCCGGTCGGTGAAGAATCCCACGGATGTCACAGAGGCCACGGCAATCACCAGGGCGGTTGCCAGTAATCTCAGTTCACCGGCACGCCAGTCTCTACGTAGCAGTCGAAGGGCCAGATAGAGCGGGTTCAAGCTTCTGCCTCCAGGCATCCTTCACGCAGATAGAGACGACGATCACAACGACGGGCCAGCATCTCGTCATGGGTCACAAGAATCAGTACTGTGTTGCTCTGTTCCTGGAGTTTAAACAGTAGCTCTGCAACCCGCTCTCCCGTATGCGCATCCAAGTTGGCTGTGGGCTCATCGGCAAACAGTATCTTGGGGTTTGGTGCGAAGGCACGAGCCAGGGCGACCCGCTGCTGCTCACCTCCCGACAGTTGCGACGGGTAGTGGTGTAATCGCCTGGCAAGACCCGCTTGGGAAAGGGCCTCTTTGGCCGCCTGCTCAGGTGATTCATGACCGGCTAATTCCAGAGGCAGCATGACATTTTCCAGGGCGGTCATGCCGGAGAGAAGTTGAAAGGACTGAAACACAAAACCAACCTTTCCAGCGCGTAGAGTGGCACGACCATCCTCATCGAGGCTGCTCAATGGGGTGTCAAATAACCGAACCTCACCAGCCGAGGCCTCATCCAGCCCGGCCAGCAGTCCCAGCAGGGTCGATTTGCCTGAGCCAGAGGCGCCTAGGATCGCCACCGCTTCACCGGACGATACCTGCAAATCGATCTGCAGTAGAATATCGAGCCTGCCTTCTGCAGTCTCGACGAACTTCATCAGGCCGCTTGCGGTCACAGGAAGTTGATTGGATGATGTCTGTAACATGAAAAAGATCCTACACCTGTTATTACTCTTTTCGCTGCAGTTTTCTGCAGTTCTGGCGACAGCGCAAGCCAAGCTGTTGATTGTCGGTGACAGTCTGAGTGCCGGTTATGGTGTCTCAACCGAACAACGCTGGGTCAATCTGTTGGCACAACGAATAAACCAACATTGTGACGCTTTCGCTGTGGTCAACGCCAGCGTTAGCGGTGATACCAGCAATGGCGGACTGAGCCGATTACCCGATCTGCTGGCAAATCACCAGCCTCGTGTCGTAATCATTGAACTTGGCGGCAATGATGGTTTACGCGGAATCAGTATTCAAACAATGCGGGACAACCTGCAGCGTATGGTAGCGCTCTCCAAGCAGGCTGGTGCATCGGTCATGCTTTTGGGGATTCGTCTGCCAGCTAACTATGGCCCCGATTTCGTAAACGCCTTCCATCAAGTCTATTATGATGTCTCTGAGACCGAATCGGTTCCCCTGGTACCTTTTTTTCTGGAGGGTGTCGCACTGGATCGAGCGTTGATGCAGGGTGATGGCATTCACCCCAATGATAAAGCTCAACCCATTCTCCGGGATAATGTCTGGTCGATACTACAGCCAATACTCGCTGAATCCGGGCTAATGAACAGCTGCCACTAGGCATCTGTCGGTTTATGGGAATTGTCCGCAAATGAACGCAAATAGGGATAGGGATTTCCTCTTGTGTTTCATTTTGTGCCGGAAGGAAGTCACGGTTGTTTAAGATGCCTATTATCATTGGTATGACACAGGACTTAAATGTCATAACTTGAGGTCATTGAAACATTTGCGCTGATTCGCATTCATTTGCGGACTATTTTTTTACAATAAGCTCAAATAATCCGATTTGAGCTTTTTTGCCTATCAATAATCGGTATAATCCCCAGCCTTATGGCGGTTGGTATCGGTCCCCCCGCAACGAGAAGCTGTGAACCCCGTCAGGCCCGGAAGGGAGCAGCGGCAGCAGTGGCATCGTGTGCCGGGGTGTGGCTGATACCCGCTGCCACCCAATACTCATGTAGAGTGACTACATATTGCTCATTCTGCCTTGCTGGCCAAAAAAATTGTCCCAGCAGGGCCGGTTGATTCAGTGTTGACAGGCCCTAAGACAGATCAATCCGTCTGGTAAGCTTGTTTGTAGCTGTTATATTGATCGACGACACGCTGCATGGTCTCATCCTGGTAGGGTTGTAGACCTCGTAGTGCCATGTATTTTGCACCCCGCCCAACCTCTACGCTATCTTCCACGAAACGGAAATCGAGTCGGACTGTCCCTTTTTTCCCTTGTACATCAAGACTCGATCCAGTGGATTCCAGATGGGGATCGCTAAGATCGAGACGGTCAAGATTGATCTCCATGCTCTGGTACATAACCAGTGGACGGCTGGGGTTGATCATGACGCCCTGTTGAGCCATCAAGGGTACTAAGATGTGCGGGAATGTTTTACCTGAAAAGGCCACATATCGGTTGGAAAGGCGATTGATCAGGTTCTGATCGTGACTGATTTCACCTTCACGCAGAATCGATAGATACTGCTTTCCTTCACTATCCTCGACATTGATCTGGGGTGATTCTGAATCAGGAAAGATCACTGCGTTATCACTCACCATGCCAGAGAAGTTGAAGCGCATGTGCTGACTCAGTCCGAGTCGGTTGAGTGCAACTGAGAAGAGCAGATCGCCTGGTACACAAAACATTTTTGCATCCGTGTCATGCAACGGATTGAAATCGTTTGCAATCTCTTTTGCGAAGCGACTGGCTTGCTGTCGAGTAAACTTGACCTGGTTACCACTCATGGAAAAAAAGTTGGCCAACACCATTGAATCTGCCCCCCTGTTATAACGTGCGCGATAATATCAGGAGCCACCTGCTCGGCAAAGTTGCAATGTCGATAACTGTGTAATGGTGTTGAAAAATAGAGGTGCCCATTCAGCTAGGGAATGGGATTCAGGGGATAAGAGGGATAAACGCAGGGTCTGCTCCAGGATGATGACTTCTCGTCGCGCTCAAAACGTCAAACAATATAGGACACTGCACGAGTATGTTAAAGTGGGACTGTGTTCCCTAGTGGAGTCAAATGTTGTGTCCCCTGAAATCCAAACGTCCCATGCAAATTTCAGTGTCGGTGACCTGGTTTATCATCGTTTGTTCGACTATCGCGGTGTGGTGGTGGATGTGGATCCACAATTCATGCTATCCGAAGAGTGGTATGAAAATGTTGCTCGTTCCCGTCCACCAAAGGATCAGCCCTGGTATCGGGTACTGGTGCATA
Source organism: Candidatus Thiodiazotropha sp. (ex Codakia rugifera) (assembly GCA_025656675.1). Taxonomy (GTDB): domain Bacteria; phylum Pseudomonadota; class Gammaproteobacteria; order Chromatiales; family Chromatiaceae; genus Thiodiazotropha. Next base: position 127,476 of record JAHXHN010000006.1, on the reverse strand, counting down.
GCTCTAGCAATGAGACCTACGTCGCTGAGCGCAATCTGACTCATGACACCAACAATGAGCCGGTAGACCATCCATTGATCAAGGAGTTCTTCAGGGAATTCAGTGGTGGGCGCTATCTCACAGGACAACAAATCAACTAAAGTCACAGGTGCAACTGTTTGGTAGCATTGAAAAAAATTGTTGCTGTTCTAGTTGTGCTGGTTGCAGCCTATTTCGGGTTTCTTCAACGAGAAGCGCCCCCTCAGGTTGATTTTCCTGATCTGCCCCGTCAGGCAGGTAGCGATGATGAGATTACCCGTGCCTTCCGGCAACGGGCGGATGAAGTCCAGGTGCACGGAGAAGGCACTGTTTTCAAGCTGTTGTCGGATGATCGTGATGGTAGCCGCCATCAAAGATTTCTTGTCCGCTTGCCGTCCGGAATAACCCTTCTGGTTGCTCATAATATTGATCTCGCACCTCGGATCGATACCCTAGAAAGTGGAGATAAGGTCGAGTTTTCAGGGCGCTATGAATGGAATAAAAAGGGGGGTGTATTGCACTGGACCCACCACGATCCACAAGGTAGGCATCAGGGAGGCTGGATAAAACACGAAGGGAAGCGGTACCGGTAGTGCCCCTTTAAATACGCTCACCCCGATCCAGATTGTAATATCCTGTGTAGGGATAAGCCATTTACGGACTACCGGGTGGAGCGCATAGAAATCAACGTCATACTCGATGCCGACATACACCACCATGCCTATAGACATACCCCTGTTTGATGCCCATTTCCACATCATCGACAAAGCCTATCCATTGATTGCCAATCAGGGTTATCTACCGGATACCTATACCTGTGATGACTATTTGGAGCGGATGAAAGGCCAGCAATTAGTAGGGGGTGCTGTGGTTTCTGGTTCCTTTCAGGGTTTTGATCAGGACTATCTCATGGCGGCATTAAAGCGCTTGGGAGAGGGTTTTGTCGGTGTAACCCAGCTGCCTGCGAATATCGATGACAGTATCTTGGATAAACTGGATAAAGCAGGCGTACGGGCAGTACGTTTCAATCTGTTTCGGGGTGGTTCGACGGGATTAGACCAGCTGGACGATTTTGCCCATCGTATTCATGAACGACTGGGTTGGCATGTGGAGTTCTACCTGGATGCTCAGGCTATCGAAGATCTTGAATCCAGGCTGGTCAAACTACCCGCAGTCTGTATCGACCACCTGGGTCTTTCGAAAGTTGGGCAAAAGTCCTTGCTGAGGCTGGTTGAAAAGGGGGTAAAGGTCAAAGCTTCGGGGTTTGGGCGTGTCGATTTCAAGGTGACTCCCGTATTGCGCGATCTCTATGCAGCCAATCCGAATTGTCTGATGTTTGGTACAGACTTACCCTCTACCCGGTCACCCAGGCCCTATGAGGAGCGTGATATCACACTGGTGCGAGAAGCGTTAAGCGAACAAGGTGTGCGACGGCTCTTATTTGAAAATGGTTGTGATTTCTATCGATGCAAACAGGTATGATACTCAACCCACCCAAGCGCAGTATCTATAAGGTAGGACACTCCACCCCTGATCCTGATAATATTCTTGTAGTCAATTGGAGTGTCTCCCAGAGGTAGCATGATTGAGAGGAATGAGGCAGAGCACCTGGTAATTCCGGAATACACAGCCAGGTGGCTTCGTTGGTTGCTGTTGTTGACCAGTTGTCTGTTGATGGCCGGTCTCTATATGCCGATGGTGACACTGACAAAGTTTCTGTTCATCGCCAACTCTTTTTCTGTGCTTTCCGGTGTTCAGGAACTGTTCAACAGAGAGCAATGGTTTCTTTTTCTGATCGTGGGAATATTCAGCGTTATCTTACCTGTATTGAAAATCGTACTCCTATATCTTCTATTGCATTATCGGGAAATCAGAACTGCTCAATTCGGCCATCTACTGAAAATGATGCATGATTACGGTCGTTGGGCGATGTTGGATGTGATGGTGGTTGCGGTCATGATTGTTACTGTGAAATTGGGCGTGATCGCTGAGATTGAAATTCATACAGGTCTCTATCTATTTGGTGCTGCTGTGTTACTGATTATGTACATCACTCACCGGGTAGTTCGGTATACGCAGATACCATGACACCTGCAATCAACGCCGCAAAAAAGGCGGGAATCCCATTTAAGACACACAGCTATGAACACGATTCCAGTCATCCGTCATATGGTTTAGAAGCGGCGGAAAAACTTGGAATAGCACCTGAACGGGTTTTCAAGACACTGGTTGTTGAACAGGTTGGAAAGGGACTGGCTGTTGCTGTCGTCCCCGTTTCCACACAGCTTGATTTGAAGGCATTCGCTAAAGAACTGAAGGTGAAAAAGGTTGCAATGGCCGATGCAAACAGTGTGGAACGGAGTACTGGCTATGTACTGGGTGGTGTCAGCCCGCTGGGTCAAAAACGGAGGTTAGTGACACTGGTTGATCGTTCAGCAAGCCTTTTCCCGACGATCTGTGTCAGTGCAGGACGGCGCGGTCTGGAGATTGAGCTGGTTGCTGAGGATCTTCTGAGGGTACTGGATGCTTCGATGGGGGATATTGCTAAGTAAGAAGAGCCACATGTTCTATTCCTAAATCAGAGGCTGGAGGACGGTAAATTGTGCCACAATTGAAATGAGTGGTGATCAAAGATGAATACAGAACAGCAGATTGTGGATGGACGGGTTTCGAATATACGGGTATCCAGCACCCATAGATTGATTCGCCCCATTGAATTGCTAAAAGAGTTGCCCGTGAGTGACAAGATCTATGATCATGTCATCAAGGTCAGGCATAGCATTCATAATATTATTGCTGGCTTGGACAACCGACCGTTGGTGATTGTAGGACCCTGCTCAATCCATGATCCAGTAGCAGCCATTGAGTATGCACAACGGCTCAAGCCGTTGGCGGATGCTGTCAGTGACCGGCTTTATGTTGTCATGCGAGTCTACTTTGAAAAACCTCGAACAACGATTGGATGGAAGGGGTTGATCAATGATCCTGAGATGAATGGATCGTTTGATATGGACAAAGGGCTTCGCCTGGCGAGGCAACTGTTACTTGATATCAACGCGCTTGGTCTGCCGACAGCCACCGAGATACTAGAGCCTTTCACACCACAATATATAGGTGATCTGCTCGGTTGGGTAGCAATAGGTGCACGCACAACCGAGAGTCAGACTCACCGTCAAATGGCGTCAGGTCTTTCCGCACCGGTTGGATTCAAGAATTCCACGGATGGCAATACCAAAGTCGCTGTTGATGCGATGTTGTCGGCCAGTAACCCACATACCTTTCTTGGTATAAATGAGCTGGGCGAGACATCCATTGTTGCAACTGCGGGCAATGCCGATACTCACCTGATCCTACGTGGCGGCACCCAAGGCGCGAATTATGATGAAACAGAGGTGTTAAAGGCAGCAGATATGCTCCGTTCTAAGGGTCTCAATCCAAGATTAATGGTTGATTGTTCGCACGCCAATAGTGGTAAAAATTATTCCCGCCAGGTTATCGTTTGGGGCAATTTGATAGATCAGATTTGTCATGCTAGAAATGCCAAAGAAAATCAACCACTTATCTTGGGCGCTATGTTGGAAAGCCATTTGAATGCAGGACGCCAGGATATCGTTGCTGAGTCGGCAGAATTGGAATACGGTGTGTCGGTTACCGATGCATGCATTGATTGGAAGACAACGGAACAGCTATTGATTGAGGGTTATGAGGGACTAGGGTGAGGTTGGCGGGTCAAACTACTATCGATGGATGGGCAGGCGATTTTCTATCTTATCTTTGAAGATGCGTAGGTATTAAATATGCTTGGGTGCTGTGTCATTGCGAGCCAATATGCGAGCCAATAGAAGAATAAAGTAGTGATTTTTAACTTTTTCAAAGCAGAATATGAAACCAGTATTCAGCCCTGTACTGGCTTTTTTAATCGTATTACTCTCTGGCTGTCAGTCCAGTAATGAAGAGGGTCTGTTCATCATGCCACAGCATCTCGCAAAGGATTTAGAGACACTTGCATCAGCAAGGGTTTTTTTTGGTCACCAGTCTGTAGGAAACAATATCATTGATGGATTGGAGTCCATTGCACGGGATGTTCAGGATGTAGACCTTTCGATCATGGATTTTCACTCTTTTTCCGAGAGTGCAGGAGGGTGTCTTGTGCATTCGCGGGTGGGGAAGAACGCCGAGCCACGCTCGAAATGTGTGGATTTCGGCCAAATTATCGATCAGAAACTGTCCGGGATGATCGACTATGCAATGCTTAAATTCTGTTATATCGATATCAACAGAGACACTGATGTTGCGAAAATGTTTAGTGACTATCAACAAATCATGGATGATCTTGTCGGCAGGCATCCTGAGATCACCTTTGTTCACACGACAATACCGCTTAGACACTCACCCAGTGGACCATCGATCTGGTTAAGAGAGGTTTTGGGAAGACCAAATATCAGCAAGCTGGATAATATTAAGCGTAACCAGTTTAATCGGTTGATCTATTCAACCTATGGGGCGTCACCCATCATCGATATCGCCGCAAGTGAATCGACTTATCCCGATGGTACAAGAGAATCCTTCAAAATGGATGGCCAAACATACTATTCATTAATCGGCGACTATACCCACGATGGTGGCCACTTAAACGCGATTGGCAGTCTTCATGTTGCATCAACTTTCGTACAGGAGCTGGCACAAATCATACGTGGCCGCTCTTCTGTGGCAGAGTAAATAACCTGTCATCCAATGTATTGATAGCAAAGAGATTACAGATTCCCGCCGGGGGTTGGTATGGGGCTGGCGTAGTAAATATAAGTCAGTTGGCCAGTTTGGGAATCCAACCCCTGGATTCCTTAAGTAGCGCTTTTTTTTGCCGCTAGGATATAAACTATTCCAATATGCTGTTTTCTTGAAAATCAGAATTTCCTGGGTAGTGTGAATAGAGAGATTTTCTAGTTCCCGAGGTAATTAACGGTGATGTCATCAATGAGTGATAACGAGACCATGCAGGCCGATATTTCCGCACTGGAAAGCAAGCGACTGATCCTTCAGCAGATTGTCGATATCACCAAGGCAATGGAGAGCATGCAGGAGAGCCTGAATGCCGTGTTGGTATTGGGGGTGGCATCCAAGGATATGCCTGAAGATGCACTCAACCTCTATAGCTCACTGAGTGATAGCCTGCGAAATCTTCCTGTCAATAAAATCAAGCTCTATTTCAATAATCTTGAATCGATCATTAAGAGTCAGCTGGAAAAAATCCTGCACTATTCCGGATTAGACTATTCGAGCAACGATGATATCGAGTTCATTTCGCTTTCAAGTGATGAGGGTGGTGACAATCCACTGGATCTACTTGACGAGTTTAAACGCACAGCACAAACCGCAGTCTCACTAAGGGTTCTGTTACGAAAGCGTGGGGTTGCTACACCGGGCTCCCCCATCCCGGTCTCGCCGGCTATCATCAAGCAGCAGCTTTCTCACTTGGAGGATCAGGAGCAGCAACAGCGGGGCAAGGTGAGGGAAAAGATTCAGGAAATGAAGTCAGATGTGGAAACCATGCTTGATAATCCGAGCTACCCTGACGGAATGAAACAGATCCTTAAAGGTGTGATTGCCAATCTGGAACAGGATACAAAGTTGCTGGCGAGCGGTGCTTCATTGTGCAGGCTCAGTTTTGTTGCGGAGTCCGAAGAGATCATCAATGTCGAGGATGTACAACCCGATATCGAGGTTGTCGAGATCGGATCAGTCGCCGAGGAAAACCTGGACAGGAGTTTTTCTGATGCTGCCAGCCGCTGGTTGAATAGTCCCTGGGATGTCTCCTGGAGCGATGTGGCGAGCGAAAAAAAGCAGTAATTCTGATAGTTAGGCTGTCCGGCCTGAAAATTTGCTGAATCCTATCGATTCGTTAAAAAAATAATTTGTAGCTATTCTGCGCTCCCCTCTTTTGGAATCTCTGCGGTATTGAATAGCGTCCAAACATTTACCCGCCTGCCAGACAGCTGTGAACCTATGCTGCTATCGCTTCTGTGTGATTTCTGATGGTTTTGCCTGCCGGATATCCAAAATTTTAACTCTCTTAGATGATAACTGCTCACTCTTCGGATGAAGGCGGATACCATGAATAGCGACCCATTGTTGCATTGAACCTGGGTTGCTTAATGGGCTGCATCCACTTGTAGGTGGCCAATGGCAAGGATATATTCAATACAGTGTATAGCTCCAACAACCTCTAAGCCTCGGCTACACTCTACTGAACAAGTAACCACAGCGAATCGAGGACAAGTACTAAATGCCTGAAGATTTGAGACGAGCAGCTCTCGAATATCACCGTTCGCCCAGTCCGGGTAAGCTCGAGATCAAAGCCACCAAGCCAATGGCTAACCAGCATGATCTGGCACTCGCCTATTCACCAGGCGTGGCGGCTGCTTGTCAGGAGATCGAAGAGGATCCCAATAAGGCCGCCGACTATACGGCAAGGGGTAATCTGGTCGCCGTGGTCACCAACGGTACAGCTGTACTCGGATTGGGGACGATTGGCAGTCTCGCCTCAAAACCGGTGATGGAGGGCAAGGCGGTACTGTTCAAACAATTTGCTGATATTGATGTATTCGACATCGAAATCGAGGAGCGAGACCCACAACTTTTCATTGAAACTGTCGCCAGACTTGAACCCAGTTTCGGTGGGATCAATCTTGAGGATATCAAGGCGCCTGAGTGCTTTATCATAGAGAAAGCACTTAAGGAACGGATGAATATTCCGGTGTTCCATGATGATCAGCATGGCACCGCAATTGTTGTCTGTGCCGCAATTTTGAATGGTCTCAAGGTGGTTGATAAGGATATCGCTGAGGTCAAGCTGGTAACGGCGGGTGCTGGTGCCGCTGCTTTGGCTTGTCTTGGCTTGCTGGTTGATATGGGCCTGAAGCGAGAGAATATCATCGTTACCGATATTGCGGGTGTGGTCTATACAGGTCGGGCGGGGGAAATGGATCCTTACAAGGGCGCGTATGCAATCGATACCCCGCATCGTACGCTGCAACAGGCCCTGGAAGGGGCTGATGTATTTTTAGGTCTCTCTGCTGCAGGGGTTTTGAAGGCTGAATGGTTGCCCAGCATGGCCCCCAATCCACTTATTCTGGCATTGGCGAATCCTACCCCGGAGGTTCTGCCGGAAGAGGCCAAGGCAGTGAGGCCGGATGCCATACTGGCGACAGGGCGCACAGACTATCCGAATCAGGTCAACAACGTGCTCTGTTTCCCATTCCTGTTTCGGGGTGCACTCGATGTGGGTGCAACTGAGATCAATCGGGAGATGAAACTGGCTTGCGTGCGCGCTATTGCCGAGATGGCTCAAGCTGAATCTTCTGATGTGGTGCGCTCTGCCTATGGTGGCCAGCAGTTGCAGTTTGGACCGGAGTATCTTATCCCAAAGCCATTTGATCCCCGTTTAATGGAAACCGTCCCCTATGCCGTTGCCGTGGCGGCTATGGAGTCAGGGGTTGCCGAACGTCCATTGACCGATCTGGTGGCCTACCGCAACCGGCTACAGTACCGGGTATTCCGCACCAGTCTTACTATGCGCCCGGTCTTTGATAGGGCTCGTGAGGAGTTACGACGGGTAGTTTATGCTGAAGGCCATGAGGAGAAAATCCTCGAAGTGGTGCAGCAAGCAATTGATCAGGGTATCGCCATACCGATATTGATAGGACGTCGCGAGATTATTCTCCAACGGATCAAATCGCTTGCGTTGAGAATGCGGGAAGGTGTCGACTTTGAGCTGCTCGATCCCTTCGATAACCCAAATTTTGAACGCTATGCTGAAGCCTTGTTCGAGCGGGTGCAGCGACGTGGTTACTCCTTCAAGGAAGCACGTGAATCCCTGCGACAGAATCACACTGTTTTGGCCTCGGTGATGTTGGCGGTGGGCGAAGCCGATGCCATGATATGCGGTACAGTGGGTCGCTACTGCACCCATTTGGAGTATGTGAGTGAAATTGTAGGCACTGAAAGTGGCGTCAGTAAGCTTACTTCAATGAATGCCCTGGTATTACACTCCGGCACCCTGTTCATGGCGGATACCTATGTACAGGAAGAACCCACTGCAGAAGATCTTGCTGAAATCATCTCTTTATGTGCCGAAGAGGTATTATGGTTTGGGATTGAACCTAAAGTGGCACTGCTTTCACACTCAAACTTCGGTAGTCACGACTCCCCATCTGCTGTAAAAATGCGTAAGGCGCTAGCGTTGGCGCAGGCACGAATGCCAGATCTGGAGGTTGAAGGGGAGATGCACGCCGATCTGGCACTGTCGGAACAGCTTCGTACCGGCCGTTTTCCCAATTCCCGTCTGCATGATCGGGCCAATTTACTCATTATGCCCAATCAGGATGCTGCAAATGTAGCCTTTAATCTGTTGAAGGTATTGGGTGACGGGATTGCTATTGGACCGATACTGATAGGTTGTGCCAAATCAGCACATGTAGTAACACCTAGCATCAGCGTGCGTGGGTTACTCAACATGACTGCGCTGGCTTCTGTTCGCGCCAGTTGTATGATGTTGAAGGATTGAGGCCTTACACTTGTTAGCGACACGAATATAGGATAAGTAATACTCAGAGCTAAAAGCAGTTCAACTCTGATCCCGTTTTTTTATTGATTAGCATTGGAAAAGAGCAACATGCAAGACACTAAACCGAGACCGGTCTTTCTCAATCTTACCAAGATACGCTTGCCCATGGCCGGTATTATGTCGATTATCCATCGTGTAACAGGCGTGGTGATGGTATTAGCCATCCCGCTTCTCATCTATCTGCTGGATCTGTCTCTCAGCAGTGCTGAAGGATTTGCCGATGCCAAGGCGATGTTTGCCAATGGTTTCATCAAACTGCTTCTGTTTTTGTTTTTGTGGGGGCTGATGCACCATCTATTGGCAGGTATCCGATACCTGTTGATCGATATTGATGTCGGTGTAGAAAAACCCCTGTTTCGCCAGACAGCCTGGGCAGTGACCCTGGTGGCACCGCTGTTGGCCCTGATTTTGATGGGAGGTCTCTTATGAGTCGACGAGCAAGCGGTCTGAGGGCCTGGTTTCTACAGAGAGCTACTGCAATCTACCTGATACTGTTTCTTCTCTATCTGCTGCAGCACTTGATATTCAATCCACCTGATAGTTTTGCCGCTTGGCAGGGATGGGTAGCCCAGCCACTGGTTGGGCTTGGCCTGTTGCTCTGTTTTGCTTCACTCCTGCTGCATGCCTGGGTGGGTTTTCGCGATGTACTGATTGACTATGTCCATCCAACAGCCATCCGCGTCTCCATACTGACACTGTTTGGCTTCGCACTGATTGGATGTGCACTTTGGGTTATGCAGACTATCTTTCTGGCGACTGTCGCCTGAGCACAAAGGGTTATTAATTCATGGCACTGGAAAAGCAACGTTTTGATACATTGATCCTGGGCGCCGGTGGTGCCGGACTGAATGCCGCTCTGCAATTGGCTAACGCCAATCTGAAGGTGGCAGTGGTCTCCAAGGTCTTTCCTACCCGTTCACATACAGTCGCAGCACAAGGGGGTGTAAATGCCGCCTTGGCCAATGTGCTGCCTGATAACTGGCACTGGCATATGTTCGATACAGTCAAGGGTTCTGACTATCTGGGTGATCAGGACGCCATCGAGTATATGTGCCGCGAGGCGATACCGACTGTATATGAGCTGGAACACAATGGAGTGCCGTTTTCCAGGTTGGCTAATGGCAAGATCTACCAACGTGCATTTGGTGGTCAGAGCCAGGATTTTGGTGGCGAACAGGCTGCCCGAACCTGTGCTGCGGCTGATCGAACCGGTCATGCGATTCTGCATACCCTCTATCAACAGAATATTCGCGCCAAGACTCATTTCTATGATGAGTATTTTGCCGTTGATCTGATCAAGGATGATGCAGGGATGATTCTTGGTGCACTGGTTCTGAATATCGCCACCGGTGAACCCTTGCTGATCGAATCCAAAACAACCCTGCTGGCAACAGGTGGTTGTGGTCAGGTATTTAGGACGACCAGCAATGCCCATATCAATACCGGTGATGGCATGGCGATGGTATTGCGCGCCGATCTACCATTGATGGATATGGAGTTCTTCCAGTTTCATCCTACCGGCATCGCCGGCAAAGGGATGTTGATCACTGAGGGGGTAAGAGGTGAGGGTGGCTATCTGATCAACAAGGACGGCGACCGTTTTATGGAGAAATATGCTCCCAATGCCAAAGACCTTGCCAGTCGGGATGTGGTAGCCAGATCCATCGTCACCGAAGTACGCGATGGCCATGGTTGTGGTCCTGAGGCTGATCATGTGATGTTAAAGGTTAATCATCTCAGTGAGGATGTGATTGCCAAACGGCTACCGGGCATTCGGGAAAGCGCCAAGATTTTTGCCGGCGTCGACCCCGTTAAAGATCCCATACCGGTCTTTCCGACTGCCCACTATGTCATGGGTGGTATTCCCACCGACCGTTTCGGCCGGGTTATGCCTACAGCCGATGATGATGGCGAACATCTGCCAGGTCTTTATGCGGCAGGTGAGTGTGCCTGTGCTTCAGTGCATGGTGCCAACAGGCTGGGTGGTAACTCGCTGCTCGATATCCTGGTATTTGGACGTCTGGCAGGGCACAACATTATCGATTATGTAAAAGAGAACAAAGCTCACCGGCCACTCAATGAAGCAAGTGTCGAGGCATCAATGGCGCGACTCGGTAGATGGGATGCCAAAGGCGATGGTATGACGGTGAGTCAACTGCGCAATGAATTCCGCAAGACCATGGAGGATCATGCCGGGGTATTCCGGGTCGAGGATATGATGGCCGAGGGTGTAGAGAAGATTAAGCAGGTTAGGGAAAAACTGAATGATGTCCGTTTAACCGATCATACCCGTACCTTCAATACCAATCGAACAGAGGCGCTGGAACTGGAGAATTTGATCGATGTTGGACTTGCCATTGCGGTCTCGGCGTTACACCGTAAAGAGAGCCGTGGCGCTCACTCCCGTCCTGATTATCCAAAGCGTGATGATGCGGAGTGGATGAAACATACCCTCTATTGGAGGGAGAGTGACAAGCTGGACTATAAAGGTGTACGTGTGCAGCCATTGACAGTTGAGAGCTTTCCGCCGAAGGAAAGAGTCTATTAATTCAGCAAGTTTATAGTTTAAGTTATTAGTTTTGAGATAATGAGTGCACGATGGGCGCAGTTACAGTTTATGAAAGCTTGTAAGTCAAGCGAACGCCTTAACTCAAAACAAAAAACTCATAACTCGATAAATTGAGGTTAAGTGATGAAATTCAGCGTATACCGCTACAATCCAGAGACCGATAGCGAACCCTACATGCAGATGTTTGAGATCGAACAGCGTCAGGGGATGATGCTGCGAGATGCACTGTTGGCGATTCAAGAGCAGGATGAGTCCTTTACATTCAGGCACTCGTGCGGCGAAGGTGTATGTGGTTCTGACGGAGTCAATGTCAACGGCAGCAATAAACTGGCCTGTATAGCACCATTGACAGAGCTTAAGGACCCGGTCGAGGTAAGGCCCTTTCCTGGTCGTCCTGTGATTCGCGATCTTGTGGTGGATATGAGTCAGTTCTATGCTCAATACAATCAGGTAGATCCCTGGTTGCAACGTAAGGAGCCCCTGCCTGAGCAGGAGATTCTTCAGACACCCGAAGAGAGAGATCAGCTTGACGGACTCTATGAATGCATTATGTGCGGGTGCTGTTCAACAGCCTGTCCTTCTTTCTGGTGGAATCCAGACAAGTTTCTCGGACCACAAGCTCTGCTTAGCGCCTGTCGCTTTTTAGCCGACAGTCGTGATCAGGCTGGTGAAGAGCGACTCGACAAACTTGAAGGACCTTATAAACTGTTTCGCTGCCATACCATCATGAGTTGCGTAGAGGCATGTCCGAAAGGGCTCAACCCCACGAAAGCCATTGGTCATATCAAAGCAATCATGCTCAAGGAAGCGATCTGATCATTTATTGTAGAGAATAATATGATTATTCAGGATAGCGATTTGGCGGATATAGACAGACTACGTTGGCAGTGCCGCCGTGGCATGCTCGAGTTGGATGTGCTGCTGGAAGCCTTTCTGGAGCAGCATTATGAGGCGCTCTCTCCACGATTGAAACGCCACTTTATTCAATTTCTCGAATTTCCTGATCCTATCATCCATGCCTGGTGCATCGGGGGGGAGTCGCCCGATGATGATGAGTTTGCCGAACTGGTCTCATCCATCCGGGCGACCAGTGTAGTTTGAGCTCAGTTAGATTTTTAGCTGTGGTGATCTCTGCGCCCATGCTGGTTATTTCTAATACGCATACATTGCTATACTACCATTAACGCCCTCAGTGTTAGGGTTATTTCTTCTCCACCCTGGTGTTATCTCACTGACAGTGATTCCACCATGGATTCGCGCTAAACTGCCTCTCTTCGATCTGTAGATGACGAACCGGTTATATGTCCTATCAGGTACTTGCCCGTAAATGGCGTCCCCAGCTGTTCAGCCAAATGGTGGGTCAGCAACATGTGGTGAAAGCTTTGACCAATGCGTTGGAGCACGAACGATTGCATCATGCCTATCTCTTCACTGGAACCCGAGGTGTGGGCAAGACCACGCTGGCAAGGATTTTTGCCAAATCATTGAATTGCGAAAAGGGCGTGAGCGCAACACCCTGTGGTGTGTGCGATGCCTGTCGGGAGATCGATGAAGGAAGGTTCGTTGATCTGCTGGAGGTCGATGCTGCCTCGAGAACCAAGGTGGACCAGACCCGTGAGTTGCTGGAAAACGTGCCATATGCACCCGTACGCGGGCGTTACAAAGTTTACCTGATTGATGAGGTCCACATGTTTTCAGCCAGCAGTTTCAATGCGTTACTGAAAACTCTTGAGGAACCACCTCCACATGTGAAGTTTGTCTTAGCCACTACTGATCCACAGAAGGTGCCGGTCACCGTGCTCTCCCGTTGTCTGCAGTTCAATCTGAAACGTCTCAGCCGTGAACAGATCGAATCCCAGCTGCAGCATATCCTGGAACAGGAAAAGATCCTGTTTGACGAAACATCCCTCTCTCTACTGGCCAGAGCAGCAGATGGCAGTATGCGTGATGGATTGAGTCTGCTTGATCAAGCTATTGCCTTCGGCGGTGGCGAAGTGAAAGGTTCTGAAGTGCAGACGATGATTGGCACCATCGGTGCCGATCAGATCTATCTGCTGCTGGAGGCCTTGGCACAGAAGGATGGCCCGGGACTCTTGGCGCGTGTGGTCGAGATGGCTGAGTTATCCGTCGACTTTCCCAATGCCCTGCAGGAATTACTGGCCATGCTGCATCAGATAGCCGTGTTACAGTTAGTGGCTGGTTATGAACCTGATGAGGCCTTTGATCCACAGCGTCTGCAGACATTCGCTGACAGCTTTTCACCCGAGGATATTCAGCTCTACTACCAGATGGTGCTGCTGGGGCAAAAGGAACTCAGTCTGGCACCTGATCCCCGCAGCGGTTTTGAAATGGTCTTGTTGCGTCTGTTGGCATTCAGACCGGATGAGCCGGGCCTGGAGTCCAAAACAACCGGTGGTTCAGAATCTGAACGGGTGATCAGGCAGCCGGTGAGGAAGGGCGGCCATGATCAATCGGCGAGACGGGGAGAGATCCCCTCGATCCAACAGAAAAATGTGTTTAAGCGTCAGCCTGTAAATAAACCAGCAGATGCAGATCATCATGCAGATCCCACGAATTGGGAAGCATTTGTCAGCACAATGAAGTTGGGTGGCATTACCAGCCAGCTCGCACACAACTGTACTTTTGGCAGCTGGGATGGTGAGACACTCTGTTTAACCCTTGATGCATCAAGGAGGCAGCTTCGGGTAGGCCAGTCAGAGAAGCGCTTGTTGGAGAGTATCCGTAGGCTTCTGGGGGAAAAGGCCAAGCTACAGATTTCCGAAGCGGTACCGGTGGATGAGACACCAGCCATGCGCCAGAAACGTCAGCAACAAGAGCGTCAACAACAGGCAGAAGCAACCCTGGTGAACGATCCTCTGGTGCGCGAGATGGAAGAGCGGTTCTCGGCGCGTCTACTGACTGATTCAATCAGGCCGGTGGATGAGAAGGGCAATATGAATTAACACTTTTGTCAGTAGCGTGTTATGCCAGACGATTATTCTATATTACGTGTAATACATTGTATTTATTGAATATCGCTGGAGTACATAAGTGAATGCTTAGTTTTTTATTCTGTCGGGGCCCCTCTTCAGGGTGCAACGATACAAGATCGAGATGAGGTTATACCCATGAAAGGTGGTTTAGGTAATCTGATGAAGCAGGCCCAGAAGATGCAGGCTGAAATGCAGCAGGCACAGGAGCGCTTGGCACAGGAAGAGGTGACTGGCGAGGCGGGTGGCGGCCTGGTCAAAGTCATCATGAACGGGAAGCATGAAGTGCGTCGGGTTGAGATCGATGATAGCTTGATGACGGACGATAAAGAGATGCTCGAGGATTTGGTGGCTGCCGCCCTGAATGATGCCGCACAACGGGTTAGCCAGAAAATGCAGGAGAGCATGTCCGGGCTGACTGCGGGGATGGGCTTGCCACCGGGGATGAAGCTTCCGTTCTAAAGAATTTTGAGTTTTGGATTATGAATGCTGAATTGAATGTGCACGTTTCATGCAGGGATTATTTTGAATTGATCCCGCATGAGTAGTCCCTCATTGTTACAGCAGTTGGTTTCAGCCTTGAGATGTCTGCCTGGGGTGGGCGCTAAGAGTGCGCAACGGATGGCCTATCATCTACTGGAACGTGATCGCGAAGGGGGTAGGGTTCTGTCGAGGGTATTAGCCGAGGCGATGGAGCGGATAGGTCACTGTACACGTTGCCGAACCCTGAGTGAGACTGAACTGTGTCATTTGTGTGCCAATCCCGACCGGGATCAAACCCTGCTCTGTATTGTGGAGACACCGGCAGATCAAGCAATGATCGAACAGGCCATTGACTACCGGGGTAGTCATTTTGTACTGGGCGGACATCTCTCACCATTGGATGGTATCGGTCCCAAGGAGATCGGCCTGGACCATCTGGATGAGCGTTTCGCCGAAGGTGTGGTCAAAGAGATTATTCTTGCTACCAACCCGACCATCGAGGGCGAGGCCACTGCGCAATATATTCATGATATGGCTGAAACGCATGGTATAAAAACAACCCGTATTGCCCAAGGTGTACCGATGGGAGGGGAGTTGGAATATGTGGATGGAGCTACCTTGGCGCACGCTTTTCGAGGAAGATCTGAATTTTGAGGAGAGACAATGAGTGACTGCCTTTTCTGTAAGTTTGTGAGTGGAGAGATTCAACCCAACAAAGTATTTGAGGATGATGATCTGCTCGCCTTTCGCGATATCAATCCACAGGCACCGACACATATTCTGATTATACCGAAACGTCACATTTCCACCCTAAATGATCTAAGCCCTGATGATGCATCGCTGGTGGGAAAACTCACTTTGACCGCAAAAAAGGTGGCACAGGCGGAAGGTATCGATGTTGCTGGCTACCGTACAGTGATCAACTGCAACGAAGATGCAGGGCAATCGGTATTTCATATCCATCTGCATCTGCTGGGTGGTCGACCAATGGGTTGGCCTCCTGGATAGGGTATAGAAACTGAGCGAATCGATAGGG
The DNA here is from genome assembly GCA_025656675.1 of Candidatus Thiodiazotropha sp. (ex Codakia rugifera). Lineage (GTDB taxonomy): Bacteria > Pseudomonadota > Gammaproteobacteria > Chromatiales > Chromatiaceae > Thiodiazotropha. The sequence goes on along the minus strand of JAHXHN010000006.1, from coordinate 111,757 downwards.
GTGACGACGTATCACACCCCAGGATTCGCACTTCGCTGCGATGCCACAACAAAGCAAACAATCTGAACAGGGGAATCCAGTCTCTGCATCACCCTACCAGATCACTGTTTCCGGTATGACATGCCAGCATTGTGTGGCTGCAGTGGAGAAAGCTGTCACTGCAGTTGCGGGTGTGGAGCAGGTGAATGTCAGTTTGCAATCGAATAGTGCTCAGATCATCGGTGGGAGACCCAGTCAGGCGATTACGGCAATCAAGGAAGCAGGTTATGACGCACAACCTTTTACTGAAACCCCTGTAGATTGTCCTCTGCCTGATCCTGATTTCCAGGCCGGGATTATCACTAAACCGCTGCATCTTACTGATGGTTATTCAATCGCGATCGACGATATGACCTGTGCCAGCTGCGTAGCCACGGTTGAGAGGGCTATTCGCGCTGTAGAGGGTGTCACTGAGGCAGCTGTCAATCTGGTAGAGAAACGCGCTCAAGTGGTTGGCGGTGAACCTGCCGCGGTTGTCGAAGCCGTAATCGATCAGGGTTACAACGCTCGATTCAATGCACCCCCCTTAGCAAATGATGAGCTATGGCTTGAATTTGTTGATCTGCCTGAAGCAGCACAGCAACAGTCGCTATCCGACCTCTTGAATAGACTTGATCCAACCGCTGATTTCAAATGTGATGAGATGTTGTGGAAGATTCACACAACACTTCATCCTGCACAGTTACTGAATGAGCTGGCAAGCGCTGGTACCCGGGCCAGGCTGGTAGAACCCTTTAACGACCCCTATGCGGAGGAAGCAGCGGCTGCATCTGCGGAGGTTAAACGCTCCTGGCAACGTGCACTGCTGGCTGGCGTTGTGGGTGCTCTGTTAATGACTGCAGAGATGTCCGGTCAGACGCCCGGATTAAGCGATTCGGGAGGAGAGAGTTTCTGGCTGGGTATCGCCATTCTGTGTCTGTTCGTGATGCGCTTCAGTGGCGGACACTACTATTTGGGCGCATGGAAGCAAGCGAGGCATCTCTCTGCCAATATGGATAGTCTGGTGGCATTGGGGACCGGGGCGGCCTGGCTCTCATCCCTGGTCATTGTAATCCAGCCAGAGGGACTTCTTTTACGCACTGATAAGCTCTATTTTGATGCCTCGGTGCTGATTCTCGCCTTTTTGCAATTCGGTCATGTATTGGAGACCCGTGCCAAGCGGACCACCAGTGAGGCAGTTGGCAGCTTGGTGGGCCTGGCGCCAAAGATCGCACAGGTCATTTACGATGAAAAAGAGGTTTCTGTACCGGTCTCTCTGTTACGGATCGGTGACCAGATACGGGTACGTCCGGGAGAGCGCATCGCCATCGATGGCGAAGTTATCGACGGGCAATCCAGTGTTGACGAATCGATGCTGACCGGTGAGTCGATGCCGGTGGCTAAAATGCCAGGTGACAGGGTGACCGGGGGAACGATCAACCGTAACGGTACTTTAAGTTATCAGGTGACCCGCTTAGGGGATGAGACAACGTTGGCGCACATCATCGCCATGGTGCGAAAGGCGCAGATGAGTAAACCCCCAATCGGCCGCCTGGTCGACCAGGTCTCGGCTGTCTTTGTGCCTGTGGTAGTGATTATCGCGCTGGTTACCTTTTTTGTTTGGCAGTTGCTGGGTCCCGATTCATCCTTGCCCTATGCCCTGACAGCGAGTATCGCTGTATTGGTCATTGCCTGCCCATGTGCCCTGGGATTGGCGACACCGATAGCCATCATGGTGGGTACCAGCCGTGCGGCACAGTTGAACGTATTGATACGCAATAGCGAAGGCCTGCAGAGTGCCAGCCGTCTGACCCATCTGGTCGTTGACAAGACTGGGACATTAACGAAAGGAGCACCAACGGTTACCGGGCTCTTTCCTGTTTCAGGAATGAATGACGCCGAGTTGGTCAGCCTTGCGGCCAGCGTAGAGTCACTCTCTTCCCATCCTCTGGCTGATGCTATTGTTGCCTATGCCAAACAGCAGGAGATCGATAGCCTACCTGCCCAGGGGTTCCAGTCCCACGATGGTCAAGGGGTAGAGGGCCATGTTGATGGGCGACTGGTACAGCTTGGGGGTAATCAATACCTGACAGCGTTGGGTTGTGTGCCACCCACTGAGTTAGTGGCCAAAGCCGATAGGGAGGCAAGGCAGGCCGGCACGCCTGTCTGGTTGTTGATCGAGGGTGAGCTTGGTGGGCTGCTGATCTTGAAGGATCCGTTGCGCCATGATAGCAGGACTGCAGTCAATGCGATCAGGGAGCAGGGTGTGAAGCTTGTTATCTGCACGGGTGACAACCAATCAACAGCGCGGGCAGTTGCTGACTCCCTTGGTGTAGAGGAGGTCCATAGTGAACTCCTGCCGGCTGAAAAACTCGAAGTGGTAAAGGCATTGCAGCAGCAGGGCTGCCGCGTGGGCATGGTGGGCGACGGGGTGAATGATGCGCCTGCACTGGCGCAGGCGGATACCGGTTTTGCCATTGGCAGTGGTACCGATGTGGCGATCGATAACGCAGACATCACCCTGGTAGGGGATTCTCTGATCAATGTCACCACTGCGATTGCAATATCCCGTGCAACTTTACGGAATATTAAACAGAACCTTTTCGGTGCCTTTATCTATAATGTGATAGGTATTCCGTTGGCGGCGGGCGTTCTCTATCCTGTAACAGGCTGGTTGTTACCGCCCATGTTCGCCAGTGCCGCAATGGCCCTGTCATCGGTGACGGTGGTCACCAATGCCAATAGATTACGTTTTTTTAAACCAACCAGGGAGACTCCGTTGAGTATAACGCTGAAAGTTACCGGCATGACCTGCCCCCACTGTGTGATGAATGTAACCAAGGCCCTGCAGGCCCTGCCTGGTGTGGAAAATGCTGAAGTGTCACTGGACGATGGTCAAGCCGTGGTAACCGGAGCTGTAGACAAAAATATACTGGTCAATACCGTTATTGAAGCAGGCTATTCGGTGGAGTCGGCAGAGAGTTAATCAACGATCTTGTTCTTTAAATTGAATAAACAATGCGGATTTCCAATTCACTGACACTGCCTTCATTAACCGCATCGCTGGAGCAACAGCGAGAAAGCGCCTTGCGTGTGATTCAGACTGTGCCTCTCGCTTCTCAGGTAGGGAAGGGCAAGCAAGTATTGCGTAGTGTGGAAGATATCAAGCAGGCAGAACAGGTAATGAAACACCAGAAATCAAAACACGCCCTCACCCAGATAGCCGATGACCCACACAAGCAACGTGCCGTATCTTCATATCAGTCTATACAGGGCGATATGGAACGTGATTATGTCAGCGAGGTACTAGGCATAGACGTCTATGCCTAGTGGGCCTCCCTTTGGGCCGAACCACAAGCGCCATAGGCGGTGTTATGCTCGCTTGAATTAGCAACGGCTAGTCCTGCGCTCGCATGCCTTACCAATGGCGCTTGTGGTTCGGCTGAGTGTTACAGCACTTACCGCATGGCCCACTAGGACCTGTCGGTCACTTAGGATGTTGCAGGTTGCATAGCCTCACGTATCTTTGCATGCGCAACAATGGCATCATCCTGACGCAGGGAGTGCTCAATGATATGCTCACCGCTCATTGCACGAGGGCTGATACCAGTGCTTTTTAGAGCATCATAGCTCTCGTAAAAGCGTTTCCAGGTAATTTTTCGGACTTTGTATTTCGCCCGTACTTCCGGATTGTTGGTTTCAAGGAAGAGTCTGTCTATCTGTTTCCATTCCTGATACCGATGAGGATTTTTCATACACAGCTGGTCAAGTCTGGTCTGTGCTTCAACATGGGTCATACCACTGATCAGTCTGCCTTCCAGAAAAAGCAATCCCTGGCGAACCGTTGTTGTGGGTGGACGATTCTGCCACTCTGCAACCTTATTCGGATCATTGAAAAGCTCACGAATCAGGTAATAGGCCATGGTCTGATTCATCTTGAAGGAGTAGGGGATGTTAAAGTGTTTAAGGATATCGACTTGACGACCGTCAGGTGGGGAGAAAAGACCCAGAACATTCATCGCCTGACCTTTGGTCAATGGCTGGTTTAACCAGATCCCTCTTTCGCCAAGCTCATGTAGCATTGTCTCTGTAGCGGGTTCATTTTGCCAGGCCTCATCCGATTCCCTGGGGAGATTCAGGGCGGTATCTATCTGTTCTTGGAATGAGTCAATGTTGATTTTACACTTCGCTGCAGTACCGATTCCTGTACTCTTGAAAATCAGAAACAGTCCAAACAGTAAAAGGGCAAAAATGAAAGTCACTATTTCCATGGGTTTACTCCCGACGTTATTTGTTATTGAAGCCTGAGTATATGTACTAGGCTTGTTAAAAGTTTGAGAACCACTACTCAAATTGTGGGTATTGAAAAAACCAAAGAATTAAAAGATTTTTCAGTGACTTACTTATCTGTATTCGGGGTGGTGTCCTCGGGGTTTTTTTATATCGTCAAATCAGAGCAGGTAAGCGGAGCCGCTGAAATCAGCAATGAGTATTAACAGGCCCTAGCCCTATGTTGACTAAATCGAATCGTCTGTTTCTTTTTATTACCCTGTTTATTCTTCTTACAGACAGCTTTTTTGTTTGGCTTAACTACACTTCAGCTCGAAGTGTGATGCAGGAGGGTCTCAAGGAAGAGCTGGCAGAAGCCCACGGTGCCTTTAATTTGGCACTTGACGGTTCAATGGAGATGCTACAACAAATTGCCATTTATTTGGCGAGCGACAAGCGTGTACAGGAGCTGTTTCAGGCAGGAAGTCGTGCCGTGGAGGCAGAGGGAGGAGGAGCGGGAGGTGAACAAGCGGAGCGTATACGTCAACAGCTGTTCGAATTGGTAGGGCCGGGCTGGAAGGCGTTGACAAAACGTTATGATGTGCGGCAATTGCATTTTCATCTGGGTCCCGGTGCACTCTCTTTTCTTCGTGTTCACCGGCGCGAAAAATATGGAGATCGACTGGATGAGATACGGCACACTGTTGTAGATGCGAATGTTCTGCAAAAACCGACTAAAGGATTTGAAATTGGCAGGCCTTATGCCGGTATCCGAGGTGTTACCCCAGTCTATGCAAAGGATACTTCAATAGGAAGCCAGAGAAGTCATATTGGTGCTTTGGAAGTGGGTTCCTCATTCCCGCAGATATTCAATCTTCTCAAACGCCATACTCAGATAAGATTCACTGTGCTTTTAAAACATGAAAGTCTACAAAGCCGGGTATGGCCGGAGTCACTGGGTCAACTCTATGATGATCGGCCGCCTCTTTCAGGGTTTTATATAGAGGCAAGTAGTGATGAGGCTATGACTAGAACCCTACTGGGTCTTGAGCGGGTTCGTCAGTCGATTGCCGATAGCACCAACCTGCTTATAGAGGATATTGCTCATCCAATCGCTATTGCTTCATTCCCATTGTATGACTACAAGGGAACACAACTGTTGAACCTGGACAGTGTTGGACAAATTCTGGTATGGCGAGATGCATCCGGTGATGTTGAGACATTCAGAACAGGTGTTAAAAATAATATCTTCTTTGCAGTGGTGGTGTTTGTTTTACTTGAAATCATCATTTACATCGGAATAGGTCGCGTGACCAGACGTCTTGAACAGGAGGTGGTGGAACAGACACAACGGTTAAGTCATGCCAATCAACAGCTGGAGCAACGGAATACTGAATTAACCAGCTCCATTGAGCAGCTTAAAAAGACCCAGGCACAACTTATCGAATCGGAAAAAATGGCCTCACTGGGAGGATTGGTCGCAGGTGTTGCTCATGAAATCAATACACCTGTAGGTATCAGTGTGACGGCAGCTTCCCATTTGGCTGATAAGATCGATGATGTTCGTACGCAGTTCAACAAAACTCAGATGACCCGAAGTGATCTTGATAGATTTTTTCACAATGCAGATAGGGCTTGTACGATTATTCTCTCTAACCTTAACAGAGCAGGTGATTTGGTAAGAAGCTTTAAGATGGTCGCAGTTGATCAAAGCTGTCTGCAAAAGCGCCGTTTCAATCTATGTGAATATTTACATGAGATTCGATTAAGTCTGCAGCCCAGAATGAAGGGAACGCAACATCAGTTAGTGATTGAGTGTGATCATCCACTCGAGATTGATTGCTATCCCGGTGCCTTGTCGCAAGTCTTGACAAACTTGGTGATGAATTCCTTGATTCATGGTTTCGGGGAACGCGATGAATGTCAGGGTGTAATGAAGGTGGAAGTGGTTCAACTGGGGAAGGATCGGGTCCAGCTGATCTATTCGGATAACGGCAAAGGGATAGCAAAATCAGATGTCACACATATTTTTGAACCCTTTTTTACCTCAAACAGAGAGGGAGGAAGTACCGGCTTGGGTTTGAACGTGGTCTACAATATCATTACCAGTAACCTCGGTGGCAATATCCAGGTTGAATCAAAGGTGGGTGAGGGTACACGATTTAAAATCGTGTTTCCTATGCAGTGTTCTTAACAAGAGGCCAAGGATGAGTAGTCAGTCAGAGCCGCTACAATTCGTACAAGAACGTGATGAGCCCAAGCTGGCTCTTCCGTACTGGCGAGTACTGATTGTCGATGATGAGTCGGACGTTCATGCTGTTACTGAGCTGGCGTTGGAAGGATTGGAATTTGAAGGAAAAGGCATAAAGTTTGGCCATACTTATTCTGCAAGCGAAGCCAGAGAATACCTAGAGCAACACCGGGATACAGCATTAGTACTGTTGGATGTTGTAATGGAGAGTGACGATGCCGGATTGGAATTGGTCGATTATATTCGCAGTGCTCTGGATAATCGATTAATTCGCATCATTCTGCGTACAGGGCAACCTGGGCATGCCCCTGAGCGTGAAGTCATTTTGCGCTATGACATTAACGACTATAAAGAGAAGGTTGATCTCACATCTCACAAATTATTCTCTTCTGTTATATCCGCATTACGTAGTTATAGAGATCTTACCATTATCGACAAAAACAGAATCGGGCTGGAAAAGATCATTCGTTCATCTGGCTCTTTGTATAATATCGATTCACTGGAGGATTTTTTCAGTGGTGTTTCAACCCAGCTGGGTGCTTTATTGAACTTGGGGGAGGAGAGCTTTTATAGTCGGGCCTTTGGAATATTAAAAGAACACAAGGGTAAATCGATTGAGCAGCAGCGCATTATTGCAGGGACAGGGGAGTATGCGCATCTAACCAATGAATGTCTGGAAGATGTAGTGGATGACCGGGTACTCCAGCGTATAAAAAAAGCGATTGTTGAAAAACGCAGTGTGTTTTATGCGGATGCATGTTTGGTAAAATTGAGTAATGCTGCAGGCGTCGATGGTCTGCTCTATATCGAGGGATGTAAGCCCAAGTTGGATGAGGTTGATCAGAATCTTATAGAAATATTTGTCAGCAATGCCACCATTGCATTGGGTAATCTGTTTCTCCATCAGGAGATTGAATTAACACAACGGGAAGTCCTGTATACGCTGGGTGAATTTGCCGAGTGCAGATCGAGAGAAACCGGTCGGCATGTTGCGCGTGTCTGTAAAATATCTGGTCTACTGGCGCATAAGCTGGGTCTGGAGAAAAAGGAGAGCGACCTATTACAGTTGGCTGCTACCATGCATGACATCGGCAAACTTGCGGTATCATCTGATATTCTTGAAAAAACCGGACCACTTGATAATGAAGAGTGGATCCAGATACAAGATCATTGCCAGTTTGGTCATCAATTGCTAAGTCGAGCAAAGCTACCTCTACTGAAGTTAGCGGCCATCATCGCTCATCAGCATCATGAACATTGGGATGGCAGTGGTTATCCGCAGGGACTGAAAGGTGACCAGATACATTTATATGGTCGTATCGTAGCCATTGCTGATGTCTTCGATGCATTGGGCAATCGCCGGGTTTATAAGGAAGCATGGCCACTGGCTAAAGTGGTTGAGTACTTCCATCAGCATCGCGGCACTTACTTCGATCCGCAATTGACAGATCTATTGCTTGAGCATGTTGATGAATTCACCGATCTCAGAGAGGATTACAGCGATGATCGATTTATCAGGCCATATATAACGGCCAGTGATCTGGCTGAGAATGTCTAGCTGTAATATCAACTGCTATTAGACGCTTTATCTGGGGATCGCCGATGATTATTTTTTGGCTCTACCCCTGATCGAGTGGGTAAGAATGGATACACACTGTGGCTTTATTCAACAGCTCAGTTGAGGGTCCGCAAATCATCGCAAATATTTCAACGACCTGAAATTTATGGCGTTCAAGTCCTGTGTCATGCTGACAATAAGAGACATCTTAAACAACCCTGGTTTAAGTTCTCTCCAGTCAAAAAAGACACACCAGAGGAAATCCCTATCCCTATTTGCGTACATTTACGGACGAATCCTATAGACTGATGGAATGACTTGTTGTGCTATACAGGACATACCCACCTACGGTCTATTTCGAGATGTAGGGTGTGGCTCCGACCCACAGTAAGATGTTTGTTCAGGGCAGTAGTAGACGAGTACCGTAATCCAGTAACCTCTGTATTTAAGGTGTTGGGTTAGTAAAATGATCAGGTTCGAACTCCAGTGTGGCAAACAGATCATTCAGGTTCTCTTCACGACGAATCAGTTCAACGCGCCCGTCTTCACGCAATAACAACTCTTTAGGTCTGGGCTTACCATTATAGTTGAATCCCATGGCATGACCATGGGCGCCCGTATCGTGAATACAGAGGATATCGCCATCCTCTATGGCAGGTAGCGGGCGCTGTACGGCAAACTTGTCATTGTTTTCACAGAGTGAACCGACCACATCAACCGTCTCCTGTTCCCCTTCCTTACCCAGTACTGTTATGTGGTGATACGCGTCATACATGCCTGGTCTCATTAATGATGACATGCAGGAGTCTACGCCCACGTAGGTACGATAGATTTCCTTACGGTTGATTGCGCGGGTGACCAACACTCCATGAGGACCGGAGATGTAACGTCCACTTTCCAGAATGAGCTTCGGGGCATAATTATGATGGGCTTTGAAAACCCTGAACAGTTCGCTGATCTCGCGTCCCATACTGACTATGTCAAGAGGTTTTTCCTGGGGACGATAAGGTATACCAAGACCTCCACCGATGTTGATGAACTCGAATTGAATATCGAGTTCTGTGGAGAGCCATGTGACTCGATCCAGCAGCATACGGGCCGTTTCAACCATATAGGCATGATTGAGCTCATTGGAGGCAAGCATGGTGTGAAGCCCGAATCGTTTGGCACCCCGCTGCTTGGCTTTTCTGTAGGCATCGATCAGTTGATCGTGAGCAACCCCATATTTTGATTCAACCGGGTTGCCGATAATGCTGTTACCGGTACGCCGTTCTCCCGGGTTGTAGCGAAAACAAATCAGTTCAGGCATATGTGGTACCTTGTCGACCAGGGAAATGTCGTCAAGGTTGAGTACGCAACCGCCATCAGCTTCAGCGATGGCAAACTCTGCAGCACTGGTGTTGTTGGAGGTAAACATGATGTGCTCACCACTTGCGCCTATCTTCCGACTCAATACCAGCTCAGCAATTGAGCTGCAATCAAAGCCAAATCCCAGACGCTGCATAATCTTCATGATCGCAGGGTTGGGCAGGGCTTTGACGGCAAAATATTCGCGAAACTGATCGACGCCTGCAAATGCCTGAATGAGTGCTTCACCCGTTTCACGGATACCCTTTTCGTCATACAGATGAAAAGGGGTGCCATAGTGCTCGACAATGCTCTCAAGTGAGTGAGAGAGACGATCAGAAAAGTCTTTTGATACGGGCACTAGAGAGCTCCGCTGATTCTGGTCATGGCATCCTGGACATTTTCAAAGCTGTTGAATGCGCTGATACGAATATAACCTTCACCACATTTTCCGAAACCTGCGCCAGGGGTACAGACTACGCCCGCATTGTTAAGCAAAGTGTCGAAAAAAGTCCAGGAGTCGCCCTTGGCGTCAATCCAGATGTAAGGAGAGTTCTCGCCGCCTATGCAGTCATATCCGAGGGCTTCCATCTGTTCGCGGATATATTTGGCATTTTTCAGGTAGTAAGTGACCAATTCCTGTACCTGACTACGCCCTTCCTCGCTGTAGACTGCCTCAGCGGCCTTCTGCACCGGATAGGAGACACTGTTGAATTTGGTGGTATGGCGGCGGTTCCAGAGGTCGTGTATGGAGACAGCCTCGCCACTGGCCGTGTAGGCGGTGCAATCCTTGGGTACGACGGTATAGGCACATCGGGTTCCGGTGAAACCGGCGGTTTTGGAAAAACTGCGAAATTCAACAGCTACCTGTCGAGCACCTTCGATCTCATAGATGGAGCGTGGCAGACTTTCATCCTGCACAAATGCCTCATAGGCGGCATCAAACAGAATCAGAGCCTTGTTGGCTCTGGCGTAATCGACCCATTGTTGCAGCTGCTCCTTAGTGGCAGTGGCGCCGGTCGGATTATTGGGAAAACAGAGATAGATCAGGTCTACCGGTTCACTGGGAAGATCTGGTATAAAGCCATTGGCTTGATTGCCATCCAGGTAGGTCAGTCCGCTGTATCGGCCATCTTCAGCTTGACCCGTACGACCAGCCATCACGTTGGTATCCACATATACCGGATAGACCGGATCGGGGATGGCGACAGTGATATCGTTAGCGAATATCTCCTGAAAATTACCCGAATCGCATTTAGCGCCATCGCTGACAAACACTTCTTCGGCATCGATATTACAGCCGCGGGACTGGTAGTCGCCTTTGGCGATCGCTTCACGCAGGAAGTCATATCCCTGCTCCGGGCCATAACCATGGAAGGTGGCATCGTTAGCCATTTCATCGACAGCTGCATGAAAGGCCCTGACGCAGGCATCCGGCAGGGCGCGTGTAACGTCACCTATGCCCAGACGTATGATGTGCTTGTCCGGATTCGCCTGTTGAAAGGCGGTAACCCGCTTTGCAATATCTGAGAACAGGTAGGAAGCCTGGAGTTTCTTATAGTTCTCATTGATTTTGATCATGCTACACCTCAGGAAACCGAAAAACGGGCCATTATACAGAGATTGCGCAGGAGTAGGAGGGGAGGTCTACAAACTGAATAACTTAGCGTATTGTTCCGCTTTAAACCCCACATGCAGTGATTTCCCATCATCAAGCAGCGGGCGTTTGATGATTGAGGGTGTCTGTAACATCACCTGGATGGCACTCTCCTCGTCAATCGCGGTTTTTACCGAGTCATCCAGCTTGCGCCACATCATACCGCGGCGGTTCAATAGAACCTCCCAGCCGAGAGTTTCGACCCAATTACGCAGTTGATTCTCATCGATTCCGACTTTTTTATAGTCATGGAATTCGTAGGTGATGCCCTGATCGTTCAGCCATTGACGGGCCTTTTTCATGGTGTCGCAATTAGGGATGCCATAGAGTTTTACCATTTGATTTTCTCTCTGTTTATCAGCTACCTACATTTTAACTGTCTTTATGCATCACACCCTGGTGAGTACCGTGGTGAGCTCAGTGTTGAATTTCTCAGTATTTCTGGATGGAAGCTAGTATAAAATAGCCACTTACTATCAACCAATGGGATCGAGCAGGGTTTTATGCGCCAGGATGACAAAGATGGAGTACCCGCCTGTCCCATTCCCCAGCCGACAGACCTCAGTGTTGTCGAGCAGTTACAACTTGAACCAACTCCCCCCGTTTCGGACTATCTGGAGGCCATGGAATTGGCAAAGCAGGAGGCGGAACGTTATTTGGGAGAAAATATGTTGCTCTCCTGGTACGACCGGGACCGTGATTTCGAGTCACCCCAACATGCCAGTGAGTGTCATCAGGCAAGCGCAACCCCAGGCTATGTGGATTACGGGGTCCATCATGGGGCACGGTTGATGATTGATATCGAGCAGGGACGGTTCGTCTTCTTTTTCCTACCGTTGGATCCATAAACCCTCATTCTAAGACGTCTTTTATAGGGCATTGGTGTTAATATCCGGCTGCTTGGCGATATGATGATTTCATTCCAGACAAGGATTTTTTCGATGCAAGAAAATGACGGGAATGAGTGGCAGATCGATTCTGAAAAGGGTCTGATCACCCATCGCAGTGGATTCCAGGCCGAATTCAAGGGCGATTGTATCTATGGTATTAAACACTTCGCCATCGAGGCGACTATTCGCGATATCAGGGATTTGGTCGTCAAAGCCGAAAAGATACTCTCCCGCATAAATGTTCAATCTGATTCCACTGATTAACCAGACCTAGGGTCTTCTAGGCTCGATCTGTGGAAACTGACCCAGATATTCCATCCGCCACCAATGACCACGCTGTTCTTTCTCTTTCGCACTGGAGAAATGATAGCGAAAGGCACTCACCCGCAAATAGCGGGGTGGGGCCTCGGGGAAGGGATTTATTTCCAATAGTCGAGTGACAGTGGCTGATCCCTGATGCAACCGCTCCATGAAACGACCAAACCAATTCATTTGAACGGCTTGCTGGGTGGGTACAAACCAGATCATCCAGTCCAGTCGCGGTTGATGAGGAATAATGACTTCCGGTGCTCGAGATGGGTCGCCCGGTTTATATTTGAATTCATAAGTATGCCATGTATGGCCATCATCAGATCCCTGGATAACAAGTTCATATCGCTGATCCTGCATAGTTGGGAAGATGTGGTATATATGGCCGATACCCAATCGTCGCACAGATTCGGAGAACTGTTGAAGTGCTTGTGGTGCTGGTTGCCCCATAATTTGTGTCGTAACGCCAATCAGACTTGTCGGTATGATAAGCAGGCAGGCCAGAACAATCAGAGAAGTACGGGTTTTACCAGGCGATGGATCCGTTGCCTGTAATCGTTGCCTCAGTCCACCTGGCAACAGACGCCCGACTACCTTGTCATCCAGGAGAAACAGACACAGTACGATCGTAAGCAGGTTGATGAAGTTATGGTTACTGGTAGCGATGATCAGTAACTGCATCAAGATGGTGATACTTGCAGCGAACAGTCGATACCGGCGTGGCAAAAAGATAAAAAACGGCACAATCAATTCACTGAACAGTGTCAGCCCAACACCCGCCTTGAGTATCAACTCCGGTAGCTGATGGGCATACCAGGCCCCGATGTGGGGCAGCGGTTGAGTTTCAAAATAGTGATTGAGTGCGGTGAAACCGGACCAGGCGGGATCGCCGCTGACTAATTTGAACAAGCCTGACATGAAACGCAGTCGAAACAGCAGCCAGTCAAATAAAAAGATCAACAGCATGTTGGCGCCGCCGACTAAAAAAATGGCAAGGAAACCTGCCTCCAGCAATAGCGTGTCCCATTGAAAATTGGTGAATACCTGACCGGCGTGATAGAGCGAGAGGTAGAGAATAAAGAGGATAATCAGTGACAATCTTTCCCAACGCCCTATCAGCAATACCAGAGAGAACAGTACTCCCAGCAACGCTGTGCTCTGCAGCGCTGTATCACTGCTGCCCGTCCACCAGAAGATAGCGGGGAACCATAACCAGGAATGTTCCCCAAAATGGCGTGAAGCCAGGTTGAAGTGTTCACTCAAAGGTAGAATACCTTCATCGCCAACCAAGCCTGTAATCTGCCCTGCCAGGGAGGCAAATGCGACCAGATAGATCAGGGCAAGCAGGCGCAGAAACAGCCAGCCTACCAGGCGGTGATCTGTAGCCGGTTGAAAAAGAGGGTTGAAATAAGCAGTGAAAGGCAACATGAGCAGTTGATACGAATTGCTGAACTATATTGTATGGATTCTACCAAATGAGTTAGTGCTATCGACAAACCAAATGATAGTGTGCGATAACCATAGATTATTAATGTCCGCCCAAGCACAACATAACTTGTCATTCCGATCCATCCCGGAATCCAGTAAGTCGTTCAAGCCCCTGGATCCCGACATGGGTCAGGATGACCTGGTTATAATAATTATGTGTGCATTTATGGATGAGCACTTGCTGCGATAACACGACAATAGTGATGTACAGGTCCTATGCGAATTGAGATTACCCCATTAGAAGCGCGTGTCATTGGCTGTCTGATTGAAAAGGAGATCACTACACCTGATCAATATCCACTTTCACTCAGTGCTTTGACCAGTGCCTGTAACCAGAAAAGCAGCCGTGATCCAGTGTTGCAGCTGAGCGAAATGGATACGCAAAATTTGCTTGATGAGCTAAAGAAGAAGCACCTGGTCAGTGATCGTACCGGTTTTGGCAGCCGGGTGGCCAAATACCAGCATCGTTTCTGCAATAGCGGATTTGGTTCACTGGAATTTTCTGATCAGGAGCTGGGGATTCTCTGTGTCATGCTGTTACGGGGGCCTCAGACTCCCGGTGAATTACGCACCCGCACCAACCGCCTTTGCCAGTTCTCTGATGTGCATGAGACAGAGGCGGTTCTGAATGGACTCATGCAGCGGGAGGAGGGGCCCTTTGTGGTGCGCTTGGCTCGTGAGCCGGGAAAGCGAGAGTCGCGCTATGCGCATCTGTTTTGTGGAGAAGTGGCAGGTGTTGAGGCACAGACAGCGACATCTGCAGTTGAGTCGCATCAACCATTAGACCAGCTCGAACGAATAGATCAACTTGAAATGATGTTGCTGGAAATGCAGGAGCAGTTGGATAACCTCAAAGCGCGTATTGATGATCTGCAGGAGCGTTAATGATGTCGTCAACACAATTTACGCTCCACATGGCATAGGAGTCATCTATGAAGCATCTCACCCAGCCGCTTAATGATACTGAAATGGATGAGCTGGACAGCTTTTTATACGATCGTGTTGATGAGGAGGGCTATTTTGAGGGTAAAGATGAGGGGCTATTGGGATTAGCAGAGCTGGATGGCTACTTCACGGCCATCGTCAGTGGTCCTGAGACTGTTTCTCCCACTCAGTGGCTGCCGCTCATCTGGGGTGATGATGAGCCGGACTGGGTAACGCCAGAGGCGTTTGAAAAGGTCTTTGCGCTGCTAATTCGACACTTTAACGGCATTGTCTCCGCCTTGATGGATGACTCGTTTGATTTTCAGCCCATCTTTAATGAGCGAGAGGTCGATGGGCAGAAATATACCATCGTCGATGAGTGGTGTCTGGGTTACATGAAAGGTCTATCACTCTGTCCTGATGCATGGGATAAGGGTGGTGACGAGGTATTTGAGCTGCTTCAGCCCATTCTGCTTTTCAGTGATAGGCATGGATGGGATCTACTTGATCAAATGAATGATGATGAAGTCATCTCTCTGCAGGAGGCGATCCCGCTGGCAGCCAGAAAAATTCATGGTTTTTGGCAGGAGAGACAGGAATTCGACGACCCGGTTGAACTCACTGAGGATATGGCAACTCAAGCGCGTGCTGAAGACCCCTGTCCCTGCGGTAGTGGTAAACCATTCGCAAAGTGCTGTCTTCATTAAACCTGGATTTTTGGATTCAGGTTAAGGAAATAATGTGGGACAGATAGTCACAGCGCACAAAAAATCTGAAAAGATCATGATCTTAGTCTTTCCAATAGGATCGATACTGGCGCAGTATTTAGTATGGATACCAAGCCAATCTTCGGGAGTAAGACAATGATTCCGATTAACTACCAAGTCACGGGTGAAGAAGAGTATTCATTTCGTCTGGAAATTGATAGATCGGGTAATTACACAGTACATACAGGCACTTACACCACTCAGAAGCCGCGTACTGGCCAGCTTTCCCCACAGCAGGAGTCGGCCCTTCAGGCGGCCATCGAAGCCCTGGGAAGCCTGAAAGAACACCCAAGGCCAAGTGACGGGAACGCTTTCCAGGCTAAACTGGTTCTGGGTGAAGGTGAACAGCAGGTTGACTACTCTTTCTGGGAAGGTGCGATGGAAGAGGATAAGCAGCTTGAATCGTTAGTGAGATTACTTGAAGTCCTATAAAACCGGCCAATGGTTGAATAGTGTCAGCTGAAAGGGCTGGCCTGTTGCATATTTACAGGTAGTGGCCCGAAAAAGTTGGACTTTTCTGAAATAACTGCTAGGAAATAATTTATCACCCAACTGTCATAATCTATGTGACAAATCGATGCATATAAGGTCAAATTCACCGAATTGCAGATGTTAGGTAGTTTTGATGCATAGCTCAGAAGAAAGTCCCAACGGCACAATCAAGGAAATCGGTGGTAAATCCTGTATCTACTATGATGGCTACTGGATTAAATACTATGTGCCCATGGAAGATAGCCTGGCGACGAAAAAGAAACTCATTGAAGCGTTAACCCGCCGCCTTTTCAATCATGTTGAACACGGTATCAACATGCCTGGTGATCGACTGGATGAGGCCAGAAAGGCCTACTCTGAAGAGAATGACGAGGCACTTAAACGGGTCAAGGGTGCCATGTTAGCGGGTGCACTGTTTAATCGTGGCACTGATATATTCCGAGAATTGGTCAAGCTGGATGATGAGAGCATAAAGTGTGGCAGGGGTAGGGAGATGCTGCATGAGTGTGGTCAATATCTGCTGGAGTCGCTGGAGCTTGGCAGGCTTGTAAAGCATCGCAGTGGGGAAGAGGGCATTGATGAGTTGTGGGGTGAACCCTTTCGCGCATTCACAGTACCTATCGAATCCTTCTATGAGACCCGATATATAAAAATCTCGCAATCAATGCGCGACATTGATCGTATCTCAGAAGCGATGATTGAAGCATTCCAGAATAGTCACTTCTTTCAGGGAGTTGAGCAATTAACCAAACAGTTCGCAGATGCGGCAAAGCTTAAAAGTGAGACACTACGTACCGATCCGGTGATATTCGATGTCTGGCCGAAATTTGCAGTTGCAGGTGAAAAGCTATTGAAAATCGGACCTTTAGAGAAGAATCAAGATTCTTGTCTGGCCTGTTGGGAGGCAGATGAAGGACATAGATTGATCAAGGACGGTGCTGATCTCATTACTCACATCGCAAGAGCGAGAGTCTCAATGCCTAAAAGCACCGAAACGTATATTGATCGCTGTCACTCCTATCTCGCCTGTCGAGGGACCGCACCCGGGCTCTCAAGGGTCGAACTGAAGTCTTTATAACCCCCATTCTGAAAAAAGTGAATGAGCCGGGTGCTCATGCAGATTGCTCAGTCGTTCAAAATCTCGGGGTGTTTTATTGTAACGCCAGAGTGTTTAAGAAATAATGATCCGTGCTTATGGGAGTGGCACCAGAATCTGATGAGTGGGCAGTCTACAAATAAGGGATATAGCCCTATCACATCTCCACCAGGCTCGATTTCACACCTGGTTCGAAGGATACTATTTACGGTTACGAACTCGCCATTACGGATCTATCATTATAAAGTGGATGAGTGAGTACCTGTGCCCAGAAATACCAGCACTCGTCGTTTTGGCGAAGGAATCCAGTAAGTTGCTACTAACCTACGTTGGGGTCAGTCAATCCCCAGGGTCCCGGCATGTATCGGGATGATGTGGCGTTAATAAACGTTTCTGGACAGATACAAGCTGGCAGGAAATCTGAGAATAATATTAGTGGAGCGCTATTTCTCAGCATCTTTCTGCTATAGGATCGTATCGTTGAGGATTGAGTTAAATAGCTGCTAAATGTTTGAATCGTATTACGAATTAAATGCAAACCCATTTCGGTTAAGCGCCGATGAACAGTTCCGGTTTGCGCATAAAAACTACATTAAGGCGTGGTCATACCTGAGATATGCCCTGGATCAGGGGGAAGGGTTTGTCATGATCACCGGTCAGCCCGGGTCAGGAAAGACAACCCTGATCCGTGACATCCTGTCGGAATTGGATGAATCGAAGGTGTTGGCGATCAATCTGGTCACTAACCAACTCCAGGCCGAAGAACTCTTACGAAAAGTCGCCCTGGAGTATGGCTTGCATGCTGAGACCTACAATAAGGCGACGCTGTTAACCCGCATTGAGGCGTTTGTCACAAGTCAGTACCAGGCGGGCAGACGAGCCATCATTGTTATCGATGAGGCACAAAACCTGACCCTGAATGGACTCGAAGAACTCCGTCTGCTCTCAAACCTGCAAGCCGGTAGTCACCCTCTTTTTCAGATCTTCCTGATCGGCCAGGATGAACTAAGAAATGTCATCCTAGGTCCTGCCATGGAGCAGATACGGCAGAGATTGATCGCCACCTGCCAAATCGAATCCATGAATGTACAGCAGACAGAGGGTTATATAGAGCACAGGTTAGGTATTGTCGGTTGGCATGATGATCCAAAACTGGACCCTGCAATTTTTCCCCTTATTCACTATTTGACTAATGGAATACCCAGAAAGATAAATCATGTAGCAAGCCGCCTGTTGCTCTATGGCGCTTTGGAAGAGAAACATACCTTCTCTGAAGAAGATGTATGGATTGTGGCGGAAGAGTTATTTGATGAAGAGCGGTTATCCTTTACTCCTGGCGAATCATTTGCAGCGTTTAAAAGTAAATATGGTGATGTGCAGGCCAAGTTGACGGAATCACTTGAGAAGGAGGATTTAGAGACTGATCTACCATCTTTGCAGGATGACAATGAAGACACAGATAGCGGTGAGACACCCGCCAAAGATGCTGAGCAAGATGTCGACTCTGAGCCTGATCTTCAACAACTGCCATCTATCGATTCGGAGTCTGATCTTCAACAACTGCCACCTATTGACTCCGAGCCTGATCTTCAGACACAGCCACCTATCGATGATGGTGAGTTAGCCATATTAATTGAAGAACAAGCTTCTGATGGTGAAAAAGAGATCGCGCTAAATGGTCAAACGCCAGGCCACATCGAGGATGAGATAACGGAAAGATTCACCTCTCCCGCGGGTAAGCTATTCCTTGATGATGAAGCACAGAAAGCACTGACATCAAGGATTCTGCATGAGAATAGAACAGTTGCTGATGAGTTGATGGCTGAGGCGACCATATCTTCAGAGAATGAAAGTGATTCTAAAATCATTTCAGAGGTATCACCAAAAACCTGGATTAATGACCAGGAAGCATCTGAAGAGTATTCTCATCACAAGACAGAAGATATTCTCAACCTACCCTCAATGAAGGCAGAGAAACGCAAACATGACATTGATGAAAAAGGCGGATTAATTAATACCGCTGAAACCGTTGAAGTCGATGAACTCTTTGCAGATGGTATCGGAAAATCATTACGTCACATCTTCTTTTTTGTTTTGGTCGGCCTCTTTATTCTGGCACTGTTTATTCTGCAACCTGCACAGTTACAAACTGCTTGGGATAAAGTGGCGAGTATGGTTCGGGGTGTATTCAATCAGCAAACAGTCGAGCCACACACTACCGATGAAGCTGTTAAGGTGCTGGGTGATGCCGAGGAGGAAGGTGATGCTCAGATAGAAGATGACGCACAAGTACAGAGTGATGCTCAGGATAATACTGAACCAGCTGAAGATACCGCCATTTTAAACAAGCCGGTAGTGACGGATGAAAAGACTACAGATCAGGAGCCGACTGAAGATGTGACTAAACCGGGTAGCATAGCTGATGCAGGTGAAGTGGTATCACCCGAACAGGATGATCCACCTGTGGCTGTGAATGAAACGCCAACCAAACCAGAAAATGATCAGTCAGCAGTTACTGATGATTCGATAGAAAAGGCCAGTAAAGACTATATAGCGACACAGTCAACATATCAGCAAGTTGAAGTGGATGAATCACTCCAGGATCAATCCGGAGATTTGGATATCGAGAGGAAATTTCAGATCTATTTTGAGTTTGACAATACAGAGATCCCTGAGCAATTCAATAACATGTTGAATGATCTATTCATCGTTCTTTCACTTAACAAACAGTCAACGGTGAGGATTAGCGGTTATACCGATGCAAGTGGTGAGCCCCTCTACAACATGCGGCTATCGATAGATCGTGCACAAGCGGTTTCAAGGTACTTTACGGAAAGAGGTATACCGCTCGAGCGTATTCGAGTTGAAGGGCGTGGACCTATACCGAAGCTATCCGATGAGGAAAATGAAGCACTCGAGAAGCGCTTGGGCAACAGAAGAGTCGAAATAATTTTGCAGGAAAACAAAGAATGAAAACCAGATCCGGCAGGTTGGTAAGTGTAGTAGCTGTAACCTGATATGATCAACATTGTTGGTTTTATAATGATGCTTGAGCAACCGGAGCCAACCATCATGCCAGTATCGCATCAATCCATTAGCTCCCCATTCCGGTACATACCCACTATTGTCCGGAATAAGTAAACACGATTGGCCTGGAGGTAAAGCAGCATCTCTGTTTGGTCACAATAAGTCACAGACGGGACTTAAACTTCCAGTATCTTACGGTGGGCAGGGCCCCACGCTACACTTCGAAATGGACCTTAGGGTGGAGCCCTGCCCCACCTGTCGTTTGATGAACAAGACAAACGGCTATTCGAGCTTGGTGGTTAAGTTGTAGATAGTCTCGCCAGACGATAGGTGTAAAATCAGGGCTCTGGTCAATGAAATTTAATTCGGGCAGTAGTGGGCATGCGCCATAATGATGGGTTATCCAGGTAAATCACATCCAGCACTGCTTTATCAGATACTGTCAGTCGTGCCAACTTATATTCTGAATATGGCGTATTGTTCCCATGTTCTACAGTTAAAGCATGTGCATTAATTTATGTTGATTTACGGACAATCAAATAATAGTTATACAACTGAGTTAGGGATGACACCGAGATTTTCCAATGATTCAAGGAGCAAATCGACGCACTGTTCAACCGTTGAATGCTCTGTATCTATGATAATTTCCGGTTTTTCAGGTGCTTCATAGGGCGATGATATGCCGGTGAAATGTGGTATTTCCCCTGCTCGAGCTTTCTTATAAAGTCCTTTGACATCCCGTGATTCACAGGTCTCGATCGAGGCCTTGACATAGACCTCGATAAAATCCCCATCGGCAAACAGACTGCGTGCCCGATCCCTGTCTTCACGAATGGGTGAAATGAATGCGGTCAGTGCGATGATTCCGGCATCGACAAATAGTTTCGACATCTCACCGATGCGCCGAATATTTTCGGTCCGGTCATCGATACAAAACCCAAGATCCCGACACAATCCATGTCTGACATTGTCACCATCGAATACATAGGTTCTACTACCCCGCTGATGGAGTCGTTCCTCAAGCGCGTGTGCCAGTGTGGATTTCCCCGAACCGGACAGTCCGGTAAACCAGAGCAGTTTCGCCCGGTGCATGTTCATCTTTTCCCGTCGATCACGGGTAACTGTTGCGTGATGCCAAATGATATTATCGTCCATGCTAACTACTCCAAAAAAACTATTTTTACGCTAACTGTAAAGTGCGTAGTTAAAAAATAAACTTGTCAGTCTCATTTCTACAATTGTCTGTCATTTTCTTTGCGAAAGTATTAATAAGCATTTTCATTTTTAAGGCTGAAAATGGTTCTAACTAAGATGCTGATGTCAAGCCACAAAGACCAACTGTTGATGTACTCCAGATCATACTTGACTCGCTTTTCCATCTGCTCAAGCTCTTTGGTCTCTCCTCGAAATCCCCTGATCTGAGCTAAACCTGTGATACCGGGTTTAATACGGTGTCTGGCCAGATAGGCCACGATCTGTTTCGAATACGCCTCATTGTGCTGAAGTGCGTGGGGCCTGGGTCCTACAAGTGACATCTGTCCGGCCAGTACATTAAACAGCTGAGGCAGTTCGTCGATACTGGTGCGGCGAATAAACCGGCCGATACGGGTAATACGTGGGTCTTCACGTGTGGCCTGTTTAACAATGCCGTCTTTTTCCTTATGTTGTCTCATACTGCGGAACTTCCAGATTTTAAAATTCTTTCCATCCCAGCCTGTTCGTTCCTGGCGAAAGAACACAGGACCAGGTGATTCGATCTTTATCAATACGGCAGTCACGAGCATGATCGGACTGACAAGGATCAGAATCAAAGTAGCCAACACCCGGTCCTCTATTGCCTTGATCAAAAGGTGAGATCCAATCAATGGAGATTCTGAAAGGGTCAGGATGGGAATGCCGGCTAACTCTTTCACACTATGATTGATTAAGTTCAAGGCAAAAATATTGGGTGCCCAATGGATGTTTACATTGACATTTAGCAGGTCGAAATAGATCTTTTGGATAATCGGCGAACTATCCAGGGAGACAGCGATATAGATCGTTTGGATGCTGTGTTCCGCTATCAATCCCTGCACATCCTTCAAGGTTCCAAGGATAGGGGGGCGGTCATCAGCCGGTTTATTATCTTGGGGTATGGAATCTGAAAGAGTGATTGTGCCCATTACCTCTTCAGGCATCCAGGGGTTTGCGTTGATTCGGTGATAAATATGATCGGCAAGAGAGCCTGTACCGATTATAAGTGCCCTTGTATTAACATCATGTGAGGCCATACGGCGTTGTATAAACCTGACTCCAAAGTGAAGGAAGGCTTGTGCCAAATAGCCAAGAATATAGAGTAAAAGAACCACGGTCCTTGAATAGAGTTCGGTGTTCTTGGTTAAAAATGCCAACAAAAGCAGGAAGGCGAAGGCACTGCTCCAGGCCTTTAGCAGCTTCAAGGCCTTCTTTGTCATAGTGCCATGATGACGGTAAATATTCATCCGGTCGTAGATGACGGCCATACTGCCGAGCAGCAATAGAGCCAGCATGATGTAGTGTATGGTCAAGGTGCCGTTGAAAGCGATGGGGAGAGCAATGATCAAAACGATCACGGCAATGCCATCGAGAAGCGCCTGAATTGAAGTGGTGAGACTGTTACGACGCTGTAGCAGTGAACGATCCGAATGTTGTACGCCAGGCAAATCTTATATCCTCTAAGATTTTTAGAAAAGTCCAATCAATCCAATGATTATGGGTCAACTCCTTGATCAAGGAAAGGGTATATTTATCATTAAAATTTGAGGTGAATCGCTCAATTGCACTTGCATCTTACTGGGCAATCAGCCCATTTTATAATAATCCAAGGAAGCCCTTGTTAATGTGAGTGTCATGTCGTGAATAACGGGATCATTAACACGATTGAGTTAAATCATTTGATTCCGGTTCGGCGTTTTGGTTGGCACTGTATGAAGAATCGATTAAGAAGATGCCACAATTCAGACTGTTTCCATACACCATTCCTGGCATCATCTTGGACAGAGAAGAGCATCCCTAACGCTGTTGAGTCATTCGTTTCCGGCACCGTATTCAGTGTGCCGACTCGATTGAATGGATGAGGCACCAACTCTAATAGCCTCACAAGAAAAAAAGAGTTCAGCTGCATAACGTATAGCGATGATTGTGGTGTGTCGGATAAATTTACAATGAAAAAGACTGATTGGCTTAGCAATTAGGAATGAAAATCGCTGACGATCAAAGCTGGCATGAAGGCGTCAAGATTATTAAGTGCCATAAATTCACGAAAGCCAATTCACAGCAGGTTCATCACCTACTCATTTACCCTACCTCTCAAATGGGTAGAAAGGACAGCTGACCAAATGCAAGCAATCTGCCTCTAATACCTTGTTTAGCATGGGGATATGCATTTTGCAGGAGCAGCATGAAAGACAGGTCTTTTCCTGATACTCACAATCACTGCCATGGATTAGCTAACCAAGACTTAATTATTGTAAAAATCGCCTCGACCCCCCAGCTCAATTTAAAGCGTCACTTTTTACGCTGTCGGAAAAGTTTACTTAAGGGCGAGGGGTAGGATTTCAGTTAAACGATAATGAATGCTGACGATGTCTAAAAAAATACTTCAAAAACAGCAAGATAAGCTTGCATTGGTAGATATTGCTTATACAGGCATGATAAATGCAGGCAATATATGAAATTATCGTCTGTTTCCGATTGTGAAATGGAGTGGCCGCATCCCCTGATCTTGATGATGTGCTTTCTGAAAGAATGGGTTGTCTTTCAGGAATAGTGATTTTTTTGTGTTCAGGGTGAGATGCGCGTTTGTTTGAATTAAGAAATTGAGGTGTTGAGCATGAAGTTCGTCTTCATCAACAAGATGATGACAGGAATGGTCGTTTTAATGGCAGGGATTCTATTCTCTGGGAATGTGGTATCGGCAACCAGCATTATCGATAGAATCCTTGTTTGGGGTGAGGCATCGACATTCAGTCACCTGGGACAGGTGGGTGCTTTTAGTGACACGGCAAATTTTACAATCCCTGATGTCTTTGAGGGCCCCGTCAATGTATCCATCACAGATACAGAGATTGCCCTTCTGCCCGGGGCTTCCCCCCTCGTCGACATCGGTGAATTCATAGCCATGGGGCAAAACGGATTTCAGGTGGACCTTGGCAGTGATTTGGTTAGCGCGACTTTTACCCTAGACGGATTAAGCACAGGTACTACTTACGGTTTTGCTTTTTCTGGCGAAGTGAATGGGGCTATTGGTGGCAAATATAATGTTATGGTGAGACCTGTGCCACTCCCGGCCGCTGTCTGGCTCTTTGGCTCAGCTATACTGGGTTTTGTTACATACAGCGCTCGCCGTTCTGTTTGAATTGTGACTGTCATTATTTCAAGGACGGAGTCAATGTCATATTGCAGGGTGATCATTGAAATCGGGCTTGGACTGCCAGGCTCTTAGCAAGCACTATTCAATACCTTCCGGTTCCACCAAATAATATGTTCAATAAATATATTTGCTCGATACATGTATGAGTAGCTGTTAGTGCTCCATTTACGTGGGTGCCTATTGATGTGACCTGAAAATTATCCTGCTATCTAAAGGATGGGCCAGTTTGATCTGTCATGTTTCTGTTGGGAATAGATAGGAATTTTGGTCACACATCACCGAATATTAGTTTTTTCTTCTGAATACTTCCTGATATCATCCCTGGGTTAATAATCTGGACATGGCACAAACACACTATGGAAGACGAAGAGTTATTAGGAATTGGCGACTATATAGCCATACTCAAGCGCCGTAAAAAACAGCTTATCATCCCCGCCCTGGTGATACTGGTATTGAGTGCTGGTCTGGCTTTTGGGCTTCCATCCATCTATCGCTCAGAAGCTACTATCCTGATCGAACAACAGGAGATTCCAAGCGAGCTTGTTCGATCAACTGTGACCTCCTATGCCGGAGAGCGTATTCAGGTTATCAGTCAACGTGTCATGACTACTGAAAACCTGGGTAAAATCATCGATAGCTATGGACTCTACAAGGATGAGCGGGAGAATACGAGCATTACCTTGTTGGTTGAAGAACTCCGTGAAGAGATACAGTTGGAGATGATCAGTGCCGATGTGGTCGATCCACGCAGCGGTCGTCCCACTACCGCCACCATTGCCTTTAAACTCTCATTCAACAGCAAGCATCCCCGTGTAGCCCAGAAGGTGACGAATGAGTTGGTTTCACTCTATCTCGATGAAAACCTGAAAAGGCGCGCCCAGTCTGCCTTGGAGACCTCAAGCTTCCTAGGCGCAGAAGCCGAAAAGCTAAACCAGCAAATAAACGAGCTGGAAACCCTGCTGGCAACCTTCAAAGAACAAAATATCAACAACCTGCCAGAACTCCAGCAGTTGAATATCCAGCTCATGGAACGAAATGAGCGGGAGTTATCAGAAACAAATCAGCAGATCAGAAACCTGGAAGAGCGAAAAATCTACCTCCAGTCAGAACTGGCGCAGATGAGCCCCACAAGCGACCTATATAACTCAAGTGGTAACAGGGTGATGGGAGCGGAAGATCGACTCAAGGCCATGCAGACAGAGTACCTGGCGCTTTCGACTCGCTATACAGATGATCACCCCACATTGATCAAAATAATTGGGGAGATCGAAGCACTGAAAAAAGAGGTTGGTGTCAATTCCAGCAGCCACAGTGACATCATCCGATCAGACAATCCTGCCTATCTCCAACTAGAGACCCAACTACAGGCAGCAGAGAGTGAATTGGCATCCCTCAGAGAGATGCGCATAGAGATTAAGTCGAAGACAAAAGAGTTCGAATCACGATTGATGCAAAGTCCACAAGTGGAGCGGGAGTATCGTAATCTGACCCGTGATTATGAAAATGCCCTGGCAAAATACCAGGAGGTTAAGGCCAAGCAGTTAGAGGCTGAATTGTCGGAGTCACTGGAACGTGAACGTAAAGGCGAGCGTTTCTCCCTCATCGAACCACCCCAGTTGCCAGAAGAACCAGATAAACCCAACCGGATAGCAATCCTCTTACTGGGTTTTGTCATCAGCTTTGCTGGTGGATTTGGCAATGTTGCTGTTAGAGAAAGTATGGATCAGACTGTGTATGGAAGTAAAGCAGTCGAAGCCATTACTAAGGCACCCCCCTTGGCAGTCATCCCCTATATAGACTGTAGTGAGGACAGCCGTCAGCAGGCAGCAAGTAGCACAATGACCATGTTATGGTTGGCTGTTACGATAGTAACAACACTGGGTCTGGTTCATTTGTTCTATAAACCCTTGGATGTTGTCTGGTACATCGTTCTTCGAAAACTGGGTATAGAACTTGGGGTATGATAAAAATTAATGGGTATTAGCAGCTAACATGAAGTGCATACTAGCTGTTTATTTTTGTGATGAGGTGTTCAAGGGTGAAATTGCAGTGAGAAAGTTATGGAAAAGATAAAACAAGCACTGGAGCGTGCCCGTGATGCCCACACAACGACGAAGAGTGATGACCGTCAGCGTACAGTAGTACGTCAAGCACCTGAGCCAGAGATTTCAACGAAAATAACCTATACCAAGACAAGGTCGATTGAAGTCTCAAAAAATCACTTAAGAGAAAAGCGAGTCATCGCTGGTGATACCAACGACCCAATTTCAGATAAGTATAAAGTTTTACGTACCCATGTTCTCCAGAGGTTAAAAGCAAATCAATGGAATTCATTGGCTGTGACCAGCCCCAATGAAGGTTGTGGAAAAACTCTCACGTCCATCAATCTTGCAATCAGTCTAGCAAGAGATGTTAATCATTCTGTGTTACTGGTCGATATGGATCTCAGACGTCCCAATATTCAGCGTTACTTCTTCACGGATGAACAACCAGGAATTAGTGATTATCTGACACAAGACGTGGAGCTGAGTAAGATCCTATTCAATCCAGGTTTAGAACGACTAGTTATTCTCCCAGGTAATAAGCCTTTCGCCAACTCCTCGGAGATGCTCTCATCACCAAAAATGGTGAAATTGGTGGAGGAGTTGAAAAGCCGATATCCGAATCGCATTGTTATTTTTGACATGCCACCATTACTTTCTTGTGATGACATGATAGCTTTCTCACCCTATATTGATGCGGTTATGTTGGTTGTAGAAGAGGGTAGTACACGTAAAGATGAACTTAAGCAAGCTTACGAATTAATTGAAGATTCTAATATTATTGGAACTGTGTTGAATAAATCTAAGGATGAGATTTCATCCTATGGTTATTATTGATGTTTTAATAATGTGTTTTGTAGGATGTAAGCAGTGGAGTCCGCGCGCACCCGCATATGATTCTAGTCTGTATTGTTAATTCGGAATTGAATTACAGCAATACTAATAATAGTTGTATAAATGAATTCATCTGCCTACCTCATGTAATGAGAGATTGAATCAATAAGCAGATGCGGAGTCATTTGTTTGATTGAGTGGGTACTGCATTAGTTAGATTATATGCGAAGCCATTAAATATTGTAGATCGATATTTTTATCACAATAAAAAACTGAGTATTAAAAACAGAATAGTAGATTCGATGAACTATGCACGACGAATAGTAGGGAATACAGCTATTGTACTGACCATCAAGGTGGTTGGTGTGTTTAGTGTGTTATTAACAAATGCAACTCTTGCAAGGATGCTAACTCAAGAAGAGTTTGGTGTATATTTTTTGTGTGTAAGTGTAGTTATGTTTTTTGTAATACTTGCAAGATTTGGGCAGCGCCAGGCTATTGTTCGATTAGTCTCTGAAGCAATCGCAACCGGTTCAGATTATAAAATCATATCTATAACAATATCTGCTATGAAAATCAGCTTATTGGGGTCGCTATTAATACTGCTTTTGGGGTTGTTTCGGATTGATGTTTATCTTGCGAATATTTTACAAACAAATGTCATTGTTGAATTGTCATTACTGCTTTTTATTTGGGTGTTTTTATTAGCATTGGAGACACCATCTGTTGAAGTGCTTAGAGGGATCGATAAGATAGGTTATGCGTCTATTTTTGATGGTGTTTTAAGCCAGATATTATTGGCATTCTGTTTGATTTTACTTGTTATGAGTAATATATCAATTAGCTTGAGACAAGCTGTAGAAATATCAGTAATAGTAGTCAGTATTTCAATTGTAGTTGCAGCACTAGTATTATATTTTAATCTTAAGGATTACACATATAAAAAAAACTCTTATGTTCTGAATCTATTATCTATATCAATGCCTTTGCTATTGGTGAATTTAACAGTATACATTCTAAATAATTCTGGAATATGGTTATCTGGTATATTCTTAAATCAACAATCAGTTGCTTTGTATGGTGCTGCGTGGAAATTTGTCAGCGTGTTGTTATTCCCGCTTATGATAGCCAACTTGGCAATTCAGCCAATAGTTGTTCACTTGAACACAACAAAAAAAATAAAAACTCTAGAAAAGGTTCTAAGAGGAACTGCAACGCTGCTAGCAATTCCTGCATTATTGGCATCAGTGATTTTAATCACTTTTAGAGAGGAGTTGCTTATACTATTGTATGGGGATGACTATATAGATAGTGCGCAGGTGTTCCTGATCTTGACTATCGGACAGCTAGTAAATGTGCTGACCGGTCAAAGTTCTATAGTGCTAGGATTATGTGGTCATCAGAATGCGCTTATGTATGTCTCTATAATTAGTGGAATTATCGGAATAGCACTATCATCAATACTGGTGAACAGTTACGGTATCATTGGAATAGCAATAGGAGTCAGTATTGGTTTGGCTTTAAGTAATATAATATCATTGTATTTGGTTCACAGATATATCGGTATTAAAATTTATGCATCAATTAATCCTGTGTTTGTAAAAGAGGCAATCGATCGGTTGAAGTCAAAATAGACAAGCCCAAGAAAAACATCGTAATAAACTTTAAGTTGTCTGCCTCTACACTGTCTAACATGCTGCAATGGATCATTCTCTGAGCGTGCTATGGTGATAGTATCTCATTTTACAGGTTAGCGACTGTTATTTATTGGTCGGGTTCATGATTGTATGCTGTTGGTAGGGCTTGAACTGGATCTGGTGACTGCAGGCCGTTATTTTTCTAACAATATTCGAAATCAAATCAAGGAAGATACCAACATTCACATATAATTGATATAAATCCAATCGACTCATCCATAATTACTAGACATTCATGGATGAATTTGAAAACCTCAAAAACCAATGAAGTGGTTAACTTGGTGAAAATATACAACAGTGAAAGAATTTAGACGCAATGCGAAGCAGTAGTATCCGTTGTGCAGGTTAGGCTTACATTGTAAATTCATTCGAGTACATCATTAATTATGTTGTTAGAAACCTATTGACAACACAAGTTAAAATTAAAATACATTACACGTTGTAGTAAAAGATTTCATGATGCGCAGGGTTTGTACTTAATCGATTCAGATTTTCATTGGTCGCGGTGAAAAGCTTATGGATATTATCAGCTGTTTACATATGCTGAGATATTAACAGAGGGCTATATGCCGTTAATAATGAATATGATGCAAAATGTAGTGTAAACAGGATATTGAAAATTGCTTAAAAATATAAAAGCAGAAAAAAAGATATACTACATAATAACAACTCTACTTGGAGTTGCGCTTCTAGGTATACCTTTAGCAAGATATGTTGTGTACTTTCTTCCAGTAATTGTTATTTTTATTGCTTTGTTATTTCGCTGCTTAACATTTAATTTCAATAGAGTAGTAGCCCCATTCATTTTAATTATACTAGTCTCCCTCCCAACGGCTTATGAGTATGATATTAATAGTATAAAAAAATTATTATTCGTAACCGCTTACTCAAGTATTTTTTTGTTTATAGACTTTTCAAAAGTAAAGATTAATTTTCATTACTACGGTGCAGTGTTGTTTACTGTATTATTGTGGGAGGTCGGAATAAGTTATTTGGGTATGCATGAACAAGTAATAAAGTATTCAATAATAGATTCAAAGTCAATTTTTGAAAGTACCCTAGCATTCCCGTTCGCAATGTTATGCTCATATTACATCTTGCAATCAAGATGGCTGCTTTCCTTTGTGCATTTCATTATGGTGGCCATAACGTTGAAAAGAATAGCTCTTATTGCAATATTGATCACATTGTTATCGCGACTTGTTCCACGTAAAGTAAGAAATATTATTTTCAGTCCTTATATAATAACATCCTTATCAATAATTCTAACTTCTATAACAATATATTTTGCATATGGTGGTCTAGATGATCAGGTAAGTGAGATATTTAACAGATCTGCAAATGAGTTGAGTCAAGGCAGGCAATTATTATGGAATAGGGCGCTTACTGGGGTTGACTACGAATTCATGGATTATTTATTTTATGGTAGTGGCGTAGGAAATGTAGCGACTGTTTTAGAAGATCATTATGGGGGTTCAAGAATATTGTTGCATAATGATATACTGGTAATATTGATTGAATATGGATTTATAATATTAATATTTTTTTTGTTTTTATTGTTAAATCAGAAAACATTTGAGCAAAAAGTTATGGCGCTTGCGCTACTTACACTATTGTTTACAGATAATGTAATTATTTATCAACATGTAATGATAACGTACTTTTTTATACAGAGTCAGTTTACAAGGGAGAATTACATGAAACGGTTACATAATAAACAACATAAACCGGCGAGTGTGAAGTAATCACGAATACGTATTGAAAGAGGGGCGCATGGATAGAATGAATATTAATGAAGTTAAAATAAATCGTTGAATAATTCTTTCTATTAATATTTTACAAGCAGTTACATAATTTCAGTATTTTATACATATTGTTGTAATATATTGGAAATAAATATTAATCATGAAGTTACTAAATGTTAGGTCTATGTATAACAAGTTACATGTAATAACGGCAGTTATTACTATTGGGCTATCTATCAATTGTCATGCACAGAGTCATTGCGATAGCAATCAATCATGGATGGCTGGTAATTGGGGTGTGCGAGTAGTATTACCTGCTGGTGATATACCTGACTTGTACGCATTTGATCCACTGACGTTAAGCAAGCAATTGGCTAGTCTAAAAACGCCGGTATGGGTAATGTTAAACCTGAGTGAAGGCGGTTATGGTGGTCGATACACGTCTACAAATCAATATATCAAAAGCAAAATAAGCGAAAAAATGGTGCCATCACGAGATTTGCTTAAAGAAACTATAGAATTACTTACAAATGAAGGTTTCAAAATACTGATTTATTATGCGTCAGATGGACCAAGAGGCAATATATTATTTAGAAGAAATGAAAAAAGAAAAAACAAAAGAAATTTAACAAATGAAAGTACGATAAAGGATAATTGGGATAGTTATTTACTGGAGAACAACTTAACGAATCATCTAGCGATTGGGGAGATACTAAAACAATATTCAGTAAAATTTGGCAATACTATTGACGGATGGTGGTTTGACCACGCGCAATTTGGCGACTCAGGGTTGTTTGTAAATTCAGTGCGTGAAGGTAATGAAGATACTTTTATTGCATGGAACGAAAAGCATAAGTACTTCCGCGTGCGAGAAGATGTCACAAAAAAGTTTGTTAACTTGTGGGGGTTAAGAAAATCAATGCTTAATGAGACATACACAGCAGGCCATATCACCAATACTGAAATAATTGATCCATGGTCAAATGAAAATTACAAATTAATTGAGCAAATTGAAAATGGAAAAAACAACGGCATTTCATTGGTAGATGGAATTCAAGCACATATATTCCTCCCTATACAAAAAACATGGAGAGGTGGTAGGGCAAACTTCCCAACAAATATAGCACTTGATTGGACATTAAAAACCACACAATCATGTGGTGCTATTACATGGGCTATTGCACTGAAACATCCTGAGTTTTCATATTCGAGGTTAGCAAAAAAACAGCTACAACAATTACAACATATCGATAGTAAACTTATAGCAGCGGGTTATAGGACACGAGACCATATTCATGATTAATAACTTATTGGTAGTGAAGCACCAACTATGGATGACTTTAGGTAGGACTTCTGCAGGCCTGAGGGCCATATGGCTGTATTGCAAACTCTTTAATAAAAGAAATGTAGTTGTCGACCCTAGTACTGAATTGGTAATCGAGGGATATCCACGCTCTGCAAATACTTATTCAGTTGCTGTTATGTGGGTGTCAAATGGAGAGGATATTAAAATTGCTCATCATGTACATGGGAGTGCTCAAATTAATAAGGCGGTAAAGCTAGGAATACCTGCAATACTCCTAATAAGAAATCCTGCTGACACTGTTGCATCTCTACTCATGAGGTGTCCATATTTATCTGGAAGGGATTTGTTAAAAAACTATATTATGTTTCATCGATCGTTAATGGGAAATATAAACAATATTATTATTGTAGATTTTGAGACTACTGTCAGTTCCATGGATAAAGTGATTGAGTATATAAACAGGAAGCACAACAGGTCATACTTTATACCTGATCTTTCAGCTATTGGTGATAAGATAACGTCTAAATTGGAGTATATGGATATGCGTGACAGGAAAAATAATACAGTGAATAAGATGACCATAGCTAGCCCAACGTTAGAAAAAAAACAAAAGTCAAGAAATATAAAAAACGGACTTGAGTGTAATGAGAGTACTTTGTTACGTGAGTGTAATGATTTATATAAAGTATTTTTGGATAAAAAATTGATTTGCTAATAACAGGATTGTGTAATTATAGTTTTAGGTTGATTAGAAAATTTATAAATTTAAATCATTGTTTAATGCAACTAAAGTGATCTTTATATATGTTGTATTAATGGCGTGCATTATTATTCAATAAGCACCGTTAATTCGCTAAACAACTAAAGTTAGGTAGATTATTCTAATGAAGATAGGACTCTGGGGATCGTATAATTATGGTAATTATGGCGATGATGTAATGGCAATAATATTTTCGAATATGATAAAAGAAATGGGTCATACGCCATGTGTTTATCGTCTTAATAAGGAGCTTGCATCTATCTACAATATTAATACTGCAGATACAGTTAATGAATTGTTTGATAACTCATCCGCTATTTTGATAGGGGGTGGGGGTATGTTGGTCCCTGGGTCTAGGGTTCGATCAATATTTAGAAAAACTGCCCGCAGCTTTGAAAATGATTTTTTGAAATTCAGTGATAAAATGAATCAATACATGATACCTGTATTTGCGGCATCGATTGGTGGAGATGGTGGGGGTGTAAATACCTATTTGCCAAGTGCAAGACTTAAAGTGTTTCGTAATCACTGTTTTAAGGGGGCAAGTGTTCGCTTAAGTAGTGATGAAAAGTTACTAAAAAGCCTCGGCATTTCATCAGAGTGTTATCCTGACGTTATACTGGGTGTAAATAGCTTACTTGGCGTGAAAAATAATAATAGTGAAAATAACAGAATAAAAATTGGATTGAATTTAACAGGTTCTTCAGGGCATAAACTGGCAGTAAAGCTTCTGGAGTTAGGAAAAGAATTCGATGTGGAACTCGTATTTATACTTAGTCACTTAGAGGAGTATGGTATGAAGTATGAAATAGTTCCTCCGTTGGTTGAGAATAATGTAAAAATCTATAATTACAGAGATCCAGTTGATATGCTAAAAACAATAGGTTCACTCGACTTACTTATTTCGTCAAAGCTGCACTTAGGCGTTTCAGCTTTGTCATTAAATGTTCCATTTATTAGCTTTAACGGTAAAAATAAAACTAAAACACTATTTCAACAATTAGGTTTAACAAGATATTTGTACAATTCAAATGATCAAGCAAGATTAATTCAGGAAATTAAGCAATATATATCCGGAGAGTTAAAAATAAATTATTCATTTAGTGAGACTAACATAGCAAAAAACAAATCCTTAGGTCATTTATCATATGTAAAAAAAATGATAAATAATTTATAATATTGGTGTTATTAATTAGACATTAGCAAATATTTTACCTGAAGTGTCAGTATGAATTCGACTTGCAGTCTATTAAAGGAATGATATGAAAATAAGTGGATGACAAATGCTATCCAGTAAAATGCTTTATGTAATAAATATAAAGCCATTACACATGCGCCCGTCCTAAAGTAAAAACGCAGGTATGCTGACAAGTTAAATAGAGTTTGAGTGAGTGGTGATGAGTGCTAAGCAAACCTGCTCTCAAACAGCCGATATTTGTGTGTATAAACAATTTATAACATGGATTAACGAAATAGAAGATTAGGAAATATTAATAATCAGCGTTGTGCCTAAAAAGGAATGAGTTACATAATCTGATTACTCTTAATATGATGAACCATGTGCAATAAGCAAGAAGGTTTTACAGAGTATCGCAATCAACTCATGCCACGACTTATTATGCTAGATTTAAGCTGAGTTAGACTTAGAGCTGTGATGATAAAAGGAAGTTTCAGCGCTATATTGTCCTGTATACAATTACCATTTAAATACGGTTTGTTTTTCACTATTAATACACTGATGATATTACAATACTGTGATATTTAAATGATAATTCATAGACAATACATACGGAAGCTATAGCTACTGTAGTGGTTTTCTGTAAAATATATTCCTAACTTGGTAGAAGCAAAAAAATCAGAAATCAATGAATGAAAACAAGCAATATAATATTTTACTTGTACACAATCGATATCAACAGTATGGAGGTGAGGATACTGTAGTTGAAGCTGAGATGAAGTTACTCAAAGATAATGGACATACTGTTAATCTTTACACAAGGGATAATCATGAAATCAATGGCTTAAACAATGTGAAATTACTAATTGATGGAATCTGGTCCAGAAAAACAATCTCAGACTTTAAGAAAATATTCTTAAAGGATAGACCGGATATTATTCATGTACACAATACATTCCCACTCATATCCCCATCAATCTATTGGGCAGCCTCATTCTACAACGTACCAATTATTCAAACTATCCACAATTTCCGGCTTTCTTGTATACAAGCTATGTTTTTGAGAGAGAAAAAAATCTGTGAAGATTGTTTGGCAAAATCTCCTTGGAGAGGCATTGCAAGGAAGTGTTACCGAGGTTCTATGCTAGCTAGTATGTCAGCAGCTGCAATTTTACAGTTTCATAGGATGATTGGTACTTATGAAAAAAAAGTAACTACATATATTGCATTGAATAAATTTTGTAAAAATAAGCTAGTAGAAATGGGATTACCAGAGGATAAAATAAGTATTAAACCGAATTTTGTTACGCTTAAGAATAATGGTAGTAGAACAAAAAGGAATGGCAATCCACTATTTGTAGGTAGACTCTCTGAAGAAAAAGGTATTAGTACTTTAGCTCAGTCAATAAAATCGCTACCTAATCAAATCTTTGATATTGTTGGCAATGGTCCAGAAAAGCATATTTTAGAGTCTATTAATAATGTAAGAATGATTGGGTCCATTAACCAAGATGATGTTTATGATTTAATGCAAAAAGCGCCGTTTTTGGTTCTACCTAGTATATGGTATGAGAATATGCCAAGAACACTTGTTGAATCTTTTGGGAACGGCACACCAGTAATTGCAAGTAGTTTAGGTGCACTTACAGAATTAGTAGAGCATGGTAGAACAGGCCTGTTATTCAAACCCGGATCATCTGATGAATTAACAAGAGAAATATCATGGGCACTTGAGAATACAAAGGAAATGGATGAAATGGGAAGGAATGCAAGAAATGTATATGAAGTGGACTACACAGGAAGTGCTAATTATAAAATATTATTAAATATAATGCAGAAATCAATGGATAAAGTACAGAAAATAAGTGCTAAATAGATGAAATACCTTACATCAATTCTCAAACAAAATGTTTAAAAACGGCTTTTATTAAAAGGCAAAAATTTCGTGAAACTAAAATTAAATCACAAAAACATACTAGGAATGCGAGTTGACGAAGTGACACTTGATAAGTCGCTTACAATAATATTAGATTGGGCAACTAGCAGAGCAAGCAAGTATATATGTGTATCTAATGTCCATATGTGTATGGAAGCATTTGATAAATCAGCCTATCAGAAAATAGTAAATAATTCGGATCTGGTTGTACCTGATGGAAAACCATTAGCAGTCGGTTTGATGTTGCTTGGTTGTAAGGATTGTCAACAAGTAAGGGGTGCAGACTTAACTCGTTCGATACTAGAGCATGCAAATAACAAGGGACTTACAATTGGATTATATGGTGGGACAGAAGAAGCTGTATCAAAAGCCATATCTGTAGTAAAAAATGACTATCCACATGTTACAGTAGGTTGCGGTATATCACCACCTTTTCATGCATTGACTGAACAAGAGGATGAATACTACGTAAAAATGATTAACGATGCTAATGTGCATATCTTGCTTGTAGGCTTAGGTTGTCCAAAACAAGAAATATGGATGGCTAAACACAAAGGAAGAGTAATGACAGTCATGGTCGGTGTTGGTGCTGTATTTGATTTCTTAAGTGGAACAAAAAAGGAAGCACCGCGGTGGCTCCAAAAATACGGATTGGAATGGCTATTTCGATTACTCTCAGAACCAAATAGACTTTGGAAGCGATATGCAGTCCATAATCCAAGATTCATCTGGCATTTTTTTAGGCAACTCATAAGTATTCGATAGGGAAGAGTATGAAAAAGGCATTTATTACAGGAATAACTGGCCAGGATGGCGCATATTTAGCAGAATTCCTTATTAAAAAAGGTTATGAAGTACATGGATTAAAACGCCGTGCCTCCTCATTCAATACAGACCGGATTGATCACCTGTACCAGGATCCACATGCAGACAAAAGAAATTTCATTTTGCACTATGGTGACCTGACTGATTCAACTAACCTCATACGTGTCATACAGGAGATACAGCCGGATGAGATCTATAATCTTGCGGCTCAGAGTCATGTGGCGGTATCATTTGAAACACCGGAATATACAGCCAATGCAGATGCGATCGGCACATTGAGACTACTTGAAGCTATTCGAATTCTTGGTCTTGAGAAGAAGACACGCTTTTATCAGGCGTCAACTTCTGAACTGTTTGGTGAGGTGCAAGAGACACCTCAACGAGAGACCACACCCTTCTACCCTCGCTCCCCTTACGCGTGCGCAAAACTCTACTCCTATTGGATTACAGTAAATTACCGCGAAGCATACGGGATGTATGCTTGTAATGGTATCCTGTTCAATCATGAGTCACCGGTACGCGGTGAAACATTTGTAACACGTAAGATTACACGGGCCATGGCACGTATCCGTCTTGGTTTGCAGGCATGTCTTTATCTGGGAAATATGAATGCACTAAGAGACTGGGGCCATGCTCATGATTATGTGAAGATGCAGTGGCTGATGCTGCAGCAGGAGCAACCTGATGACTTTGCTATTGGTACCGGCGAGCAGCACTCTGTACGTGAATTTGTTGACGCTGTCGCAAAGGAGCTCGGAATCTTGCTGCGCTGGGAGGGAGAGGGGCTGGATGAACAGGGCATTATTGAATCAAATACCAATGATACAGGCCCGCAACCTGGAGCCGTGATTGTGCGGGTTGATCCACGTTATTTTCGACCAACAGAAGTGGAGACTCTGCTTTGTGATCCCAGTAAGGCTAAGAATGTGTTGGGTTGGATACCGGAGATCACCTTTACTGAGCTGGTTTCTGAAATGGCCAGAGAGGATCTGGCTCTTGCTAAGAAGGATATGGTGATTGAAAAAGCCGGTTTCCGTTCTTATCGCTATTTCGAGTGATAGAGGGTCAAGGAATGGAAGCGGATGCAAAGATCTATATCGCCGGACACCGTGGACTTGTAGGTGCAGCCATCGTCGAGCGGTTGAAAAAGAGTGGTTTGAATAATCTTCTCTTACGAACTCATGAGGAGCTTGACTTAAGAAACCGTGACGAGGTTGAAGAGTTCTTTAGCAGCGAAAAACCGGACTATGTCTTTCTTGCTGCTGCCCGAGTGGGTGGCATACACGCAAATAACACTTATCCCGTAGATTTTCTTGTAGACAATCTTGCAATAGAACTCAATGTCATATCATCTGCTTATGCCAATGGCGTGAAGCGGCTGATGTTTCTTGGTAGCTCTTGCATATACCCCAAGTACTGTCCGCAACCCATGAAGGAAGAGTATCTTCTGACAGGATCGTTGGAGCCAACCAATGAGCCCTATGCAGTCGCCAAGATTGCCGGCATCAAGATGTGCGAGGCCTATAATCGCCAGTATGGGACAGAGTATGTCTCTGTCATGCCTACCAATCTCTATGGTCCCAATGATAACTTCGATCTACAGAATTCCCATGTTTTGCCTGCCCTGATTCGTAAATTTCATGAGGCAAAGGAGCAGGGGGATGAAAAGGTTGTTGTCTGGGGAACGGGTACACCACGCCGGGAGTTTCTCTATGTGGATGATATGGCCGATGCCTGTGTCTATGTCATGAACAAGAGTGGTTTTACTGACAGGGTGAATATTGGTGTGGGGGATGATATTTCTATCGGAGAACTTGCTGAATTGGTCGGTACAGTGATTGGATATCAGGGACACCTTGAGTTCGATACAAGTAAACCGGATGGAACACCTCAAAAGTTATTGGATGTTGCTCGCTTGACTTCTCTTGGTTGGCAGGCTGAAACTTCTTTAAATGATGGAATTCAGCGTACCTATCAGTGGTTCCTGGCAAATAGAGAGCATTTAAGAATGTAAACCTGTGAAGCATATGGTTCGTATTAATAAACTTTTATTGATGGTATACATACGCTGCGATAACTGAACAACTATTAACATGGAGACAACCACCACACCTACTGGCTGGAGCAGCCCCCCCATGATCTGGGGATTGGTTGGTGTATCCGTCATTTTCCTGACCTACGGATTCTGGGATGGTATTACGGATATGCTCACTCGCTGGAGTGGCAAGGAGGAGTATGGTTATGCCTATTTTCTTCCTTTTATCTCCGCCTATCTGATCTGGCAGCGAAGGGATCACTTGATTGAGACTGAATTCAGTCCATCCTGGATTGGGGTGGCTGGGATTCTGATTGCAGGTTTTCTCTTCTTTATGGGAGAGATTGCCACTACTTTTACCCTGGTTCAGTACGCACTGGTACTCTCCGTCCTGAGCCTTGCTTTGGCGCTTATGGGGTGGCAGGCATTCAAGTTGGTTGCCGGTCCCCTGTTTCTGCTCTTTTTCATCGTTCCGCTTCCTTCCTTTATTTACAATAGTCTTTCAGGGAAGTTACAGCTCATCTCCTCCGAACTGGGGGTGGAAGTGATTCGCTGGTTCGGTATCAGTGTTTTTCTCGAAGGAAACGTAATCGATTTAGGCGATTACAAACTCCAGGTGGTAGAAGCCTGCAATGGACTGCGTTATCTTTTTCCTTTGGTAAGCCTTGCCTTTCTGGCGGCGTATCTCTATCGGGTTGAACGCTGGAAAAGGGTGGTTGTATTTCTTTCCAGTATCCCAATCACCATCCTCATGAATAGCTTCAGGATTGGTGTTATCGGTGTGCTGGTCGAGAATTGGGGCCAGGAACAGGCCGATGGTTTCCTGCACTATTTTGAAGGTTGGGTCATCTTCATGGCCTGCTTTTTTATTCTACTGTTGGAAATGGCACTATTGGCCCGAGTGGGCAGCACCAGGCGTCGATTTTCAGAGGTGTTCGGACTGGAGCTTCCCAAAGCGTTGCCGACTGGTATTGAATACCGTGCCAGGCCGGTGACGGCCGTACACTACGGTATCCTGGCTTCGGTTATTCTGATTGGATTGAGTTCAGTCTATGTCCAGGTGCAGCAGGAGATCCAGCCTGATCGTCAAGCCTTTAGTGAGTTTCCCCTGCAGGTGGGTGAGTGGAAGGGCAGTGATGGACGATTGGAGGAGATTTATCTTGATTCGTTGAAACTGGATGATTATCTGATCGGGGACTATGTCAATCCGGTGGGGTCAATGGTCAATTTCTACGTGGCCTACTATGCCTCACAGCAAGCGGGTTCTGCAGCACATAGTCCACGTTCCTGCATACCGGGTGGTGGCTGGAAAATTGAGGAAGTGACTCAAATTGATATTCCCGGTTTGGAGATGAATGAACAGCCTTTACAGGCCAACAGATTGGTCATCAAGCGAGGCGATTTCAAGCAGCTGGTCTACTACTGGTTTCAGCAACGTGGGCGCGGGATAACCAATGAGTGGCTGGTGAAGTGGTATCTTTTCCAGGATGGATTGACCCAACACCGTACCGATGGTGCTTTAGTAAGA
This sequence comes from Candidatus Thiodiazotropha sp. (ex Codakia rugifera), assembly GCA_025656675.1. GTDB lineage: Bacteria > Pseudomonadota > Gammaproteobacteria > Chromatiales > Chromatiaceae > Thiodiazotropha. The sequence continues at coordinate 71,389 of JAHXHN010000006.1, read as the reverse complement.
TTGTCGACTACGATCGGTGTAACAGAGGACTGGGAAGATGGAGATCGGCGTCTGGTAGAATTTGCGAGTGAAGTTGTGCCTCGCTTGGGGGATTATATCCCTGAATAAGCAGGTGGCTGTTGTATAAATCCACGAGATTGAATCTCATGTGAATATGTAAGTATATAGGGTTATTGGCTGCTCATATCATGAATGTTCAAGTGTATGATCTAAAGAGCGTATTTTGTCTCTGAAGGCAAATAAAATACCTGAAGTGTTGAGATTCAGTTTTAGAGTACGGCCTGCCGTACCACAAACATGTTTGATCAAAGCTATAAAATAGTAAAAATCACCATGCGTCGTCATCCCAATGAGGCGTATCTGTAGGCCGAGTGGAGGGAACGGCAGGACACACCCTGCATGGTGGCTTATCCAATTGCCTGGCTACTGAACTTTTTTGAATCCTGAAGCATTACTGTATTCATTCAGTGGCCTATTGGTTTGATGAGTGAATTCCATCATCTTTTACATATTTAACATCATTTTGAGAGTCATTTAATGTAGATTAAATCACCCATATCCCTCAAAATCACCTGTCAAGGTTATATCGATTCAATAGGACTACACAATGAAAAGGAAGCCATCATTTCAGCTTCAGATATTAGAAGTCACGTTTTTCTGTCTCATTTCACTCACGCTTCTACTATTGTCTGCCTGCTCCGATACAGTCGAACGTAAAGAAAAGTATTTCAACCGGGGTATGAGTCTCTTTGATCAAGGCAACTTCACCAAGGCTCGCCTGGAGTTCAAAAATGTTCTCCAGATAGACCCTAAAGATGCTGATGCCTACTTTATGTTTGGGCAGATTGAGGAGAAAGAGGAGAACTGGCCCAAGGCCTATGCACTATTTCTCAGGGCGACAGAACTCAATCCGAATCATAGGGATGCTCAGGTTCATTTGGGCACAATCTACGCGATGGCAGGTGAAGAGGAGAAAGCGCTTGCAGCGGCTGAAGCTGCCTTAAAGGTGGAACCTGCTCATTCGTCAGCATTGGTTTTAAAGGGCTTTACCAAGGCCAAGATGGGAGATAAAGATGCAGCTATCAGCGAGGTTTTAGCAGCAATTGAGTCGGACCCAAATAACCCAGAAGCGGCCTCGCTACTCTCAGCACTCTATGCAGACCAGGGTGATTTGGAGCGTGCAACAATAATCGCAAAGCAGTCGCTTGCAAATAACAAACAGCGTGTAGCCTCTTATCTGTTATTGGCGCGACTTTATGCCCAGGAAAAAAACGAACAAGGGGTTATTTCTGTCTTATCCGATTTGATCGCACAAAAGCCGAAGGATCTGCAAAACCGTATACACCTTGCCAACTACTATAGGGAAAAAGGAGATACCCGGCAGGCTGAAAAAGTACTCAAGCAGGCCATTGAGGATCTTCCGGACAATACAGATGCAAAATTGTCGCTTATTTCTCTACTTAAGAATAGTGGCGAGCTGGAGAGTGCCGAATCGCTGATGCAGGAATACGCCGGCAGCAGTTCCGATAATTACACTATAAAGCTCGAATTGGCAAAGTACTATCTTGGCGTGAATCGCAAATCCGAAGCACTCGATGTGCTTTCTGATGTCATTGATTCAGCCGATCAGGCAACAGAGGGTCTCCTGGCCAGGACTCTCAAGGCAAGTATCCTGATCAAGGATGAAGCACTACCGGAAGCCGGTATGCTGATTGAAGAGGTCCTTGAAATTGATCCGAAATTTAAGGACGCATTGTTGATACGTGCCGGCATTGCCCTGATGGGTAATGATCCTGATAAAGGTATTGCGGATCTGCGTACCTTGCTACGGGAAGATCCCGGGTACGTCAAGGCACATCGTCTGAAGGCACGAGCCCATTTGAAAAAAGGTGAGGTCGAGCTGGCAAGACAGGGTTTGGAGGATGCGATCAAGATCCAGCCTGAGGAGGCAGCGGCCAACTTTGAATTGGTGCAACTGCTCATCAATACAGGTGAGCTTGATGATGCGGTTGTCGTGCTGGAGAAGATGCGTCGTTTTGCCCCTGAAAACCTGAAAGTCCTTCAGGGACTTGCAATGGTTCGCGATAAGCTTAAGCACTGGGAGGAGTTGGCAGCTATCGCAGAGATATTTGTCACTAAATACCCGCAGAATCCACTTGGCTATTACTACCGGGGAGTGTCTCTTCAGGAGAAGGGGTTGGCTTCCAAAAGTATTGCTGATCTTGAGAAAGCCTTGACCTTAAAATCTGACTCAATTGAGGCATTGGTCGCTCTGGCAAAAAGCTACTTTGCTTTGAAGAAGCCCGATGATGCCCTTCAGCGAATCGACAGGGTGGTCAAGACGAATCCCAACCACTTCCTTGCCATAAATCTGAAGGGTGAGGTACATCTTTCACAGAAGCAATTGACAGAGGCAGAAAATGCCTTCAACCAGGTTTTGGCTATTAAGCCGACGTGGTCAACACCCTATAGGAATCTGGCTAAAATCAAATTGCTGGAAGGAAAAAAGACGGAGGCAGTGGCACTGTTGAAGCAGGGCTTTGAAAAAACGGAAGACCCGGTGTTAGGTGTGGAATTAGCGAATATCTCTACCGTGACAGGACAGCAGAGTGAGGCTGTTCGAATCTATCAAAAGATCCTTCAGAAAAACCCGAAACACCTATTGGCATCGAATAATCTCGCTATGATTCTACTCAAGGGAGAACCAGACCAGGAGAAACTGGATCAGGCACTGGGACTGGTTGAAGGTTTTGAACTTTCAGAAAACCCTGTCATTCTTGATACGCTTGGCTGGGTCTATATCAGGCGGGGAGAACTGGATCGGGCGGTCTCAATACTTGAACGTGCTGCTAGAGCTGATTCAGGTATCCCTGAAATCGATTACCACCTTGGGCTTGCTTACTATCAGCAGGGCCGAATGGATATGGCTAAACATCATGCCGCTTCTGCGCTATCGGCTGAAAAAGCATTTGATGGTATTGAAGATGCAAAAGCATTGCTTAAAAAAATCCCAGAATGAAGCATGATGTGGTTTATCTGGTTCCAACCTGAATCCGTGGGTTCAGAAGCAGTGCAGCGTGCAAGGTATTATTTCGGAAAGTGTAATGAAAAAATCGCAGCCATCCCCTTAGGTCTGGTGAGATTTTTTATATAGTTCGACGGATCAAGAACTTGTGCGTTATGCCCTGATGAACTCACGGATTCAGGTTCACAATAATAAATATCGAAAAATCACATAGTTGACAGTGTCAACTCTCTGTATAATGCCGCAGTCATGGATTACATGGATTTGTCGTAACATACTGAAATTAATGGCATTATAGAATGAAAACCATAATCGTGACCGGTGGCGCCGGTTTCATTGGCGGTAATTTCGTCCACCATCTCATGGCCAAGCAGACACTGCAGGTGGTTAATCTTGATGCGCTGACCTATGCTGGCAACCTGGATACGCTCAAGTCACTCCAGGAAAATCCCCGTCATCAGTTCGTCCAGGGACAGATTCAAGACAAAGCTTTAGTCACCCAGCTGTTTGAGCAGTTTAGTCCTGCTGCAGTTGTGAACTTTGCGGCAGAAAGTCATGTAGACCGCTCCATTGATGGCCCTGCTGAGTTTATTGATACCAATATCGGTGGAACCTTTAACTTGTTGGAGTGTGCGCGTGCTTATTGGTCGAAACTGACGACTGATGAGGCTGCAGACTTTCGGTTTCTGCATGTCTCCACTGATGAAGTCTATGGTTCGCTCGGTGCAGAAGGTATGTTCACCGAGACCACGCCCTATGCACCGAATTCACCCTATTCAGCCTCGAAAGCGGCATCGGACCACCTGGTGCGTGCCTGGCATCATACTTATGGTATGCCCGTGCTCACCACCAACTGCTCCAATAATTACGGTCCTTACCAATTCCCTGAAAAACTCATTCCGCTGTTTATTCAGAAGGCGCTCACGGGCGAAGCGCTGCCGATCTATGGAGACGGCAGTAATGTGCGGGATTGGCTCTATGTTGAAGATCACTGCAGTGCCATCTTGCGGGTACTTGATGCGGGTAGGCCCGGTGAGGTCTATAACGTGGGTGGTAACAATGAAATGAGCAATCTTGAAGTGATTGAGACGCTCTGTAAATTGCTGGATGAGCTGGTACCTGATTCGCCTTTTAGACCGCACAGTCAGTTGAAAAAATTTGTCAAGGATCGACCGGGTCATGACCAGCGTTATGCTATTGATGCCAGTAAGCTGGAGCGGGAATTGGGATGGACTCCACAAGAGACCTTTGAGACAGGTCTGAGAAAAACGGTCATTTGGTATCTGGACAACACAGCCTGGTGCCAACGGGTACTGGACGGTAGTTACAGAGGCGAGAGACTGGGACAGGGATGATGGATAAACAAGTATCAAAAGGCATTATTTTAGCAGGTGGTTCGGGTACACGTCTTCATCCACTTACCTTGACGATCTCAAAACAGCTGCTACCTGTCTATGACAAGCCGATGATCTACTATCCTCTGTCTACACTGATGTTGGCAGGGATTCGGGAGATTCTTATCATTACTACACCCCAGGATGCCCCCTTGTTTGAAGGTATGTTGGGTAATGGAAATCAGTGGGGGATACAGATTGAATATGCTGTGCAACCTGATCCTGGTGGACTGGCTCAGGCATTTTTGATTGGTCAGCAATTTGTAGCGGGTGACCCTTGTTGTTTGATTCTAGGAGACAATATCTACTATGGTCATGGCTTAGTTGAATCATTAAGACGTGCTGCCACTCATACTGCAGGAGCAACTGTCTTCGGCTACTGGGTCAAGGATCCGGAACGTTATGGTGTTGTAGAGTTTGGTAAGGATGACCAAGTCATCGGAATCGAAGAGAAACCTGATAAACCAAAATCCAATTATGCTGTAACCGGGCTCTATTTTTATGATGCACAGGTGACAGAGCTGGCTGCCTCTTTGAAACCCTCTCCACGTGGAGAACTGGAAATTACCGACCTGAATAAACTCTATCTCGCCAAAGGCCTATTACAGTTAGAGAAAATGGGAAGAGGTATCGCCTGGCTTGATACAGGAACCCATGAGAGCCTGATTCAGGCAAGTAACTTCATAGAGACCATCGAAATGCGGCAGGGATTGAAGATTGCCTGTCCAGAGGAGATCGCCTTCAGCCAACAATGGATTGATGTCACTGACTTGCAGCGAATGGGCGAAGCTCTCAGCAAGAACGGCTACGGGCAATATCTGCTTAGTCTGTGTGAGAGAAGAATGTAATCATGGTGCTGAATCAGACAAAGATACCTGGTGTGGTGGTGTTAAAACCACAGGTTTTCGGGGATCAACGTGGTTGGTTTATGGAGAGCTGGCAGGCTGATCGTTATGCGGAGGAGGGCTTGCCAAGAGGTTTCGTACAGGATAATCAAGCCTTTTCGCAACGGGGTGTACTGCGCGGCCTGCACATTCAAAATCCATTTGGTCAGGGTAAGCTGGTACAGGTCATACGCGGGGAGGTATTTGACGTTGCAGTTGATGTACGTCGAGGGTCGCCCTGGTTCGGTCAGTGGGTAGGCGTGCACCTGTCAGAGACCAACCACCATCAATTCTATATCCCGGTAGGTTTTGCTCATGGCTATCTGGTTTTGAGTGAAGATGCGATCTTCTCCTACAAGTGTACCGATTACTATCACCCGGAAACCCAGTTTTCCGTACGCTGGGACGACCCTCAGATCGGTATCGATTGGCCTGGAAATCTTAGCCCGGTTCTTGCCGATAAAGATCGTGATGCCCCGCTTCTGAATGAGATACCTGCCGAACAACTACCTCACTACCAACCCTAAGGATATTTATAATCCTGGATTCCACAGTTGACCGCTGATATCTAACGTAAGGTAATAATATGCCAAATCAAATAGTGCGTTTTTCCCTTACCCATTGGGTGAACTTTGAAATGCTATATGAATTTGCGAAACATCCCCACGCACCCAGCCGCGTTGTCGTTCTCGTTAAGGGAATAGCCATTAACGGCGAGCGACGCCTTGCCGGGTACGCCGGGATTTCCCACAAATCCATGTTTAACTGTGGATTCTAGGATGATAGTGGCAGCGGATAGACCAAAAATTCTTCTGATCGGCAGTGATGGCCAGGTGGGTTGGGAGTTGCAAAGAACTCTGGGGATTATCGGCGAAGTAGTCGCAACATCGTTATGCGGCGGTTATGGTCCGGCTCTGGACCTCCTGGACAGGCATGCTGTCACGGCGATGATTCAGCGAATACGTCCGGATTTCATCATTAATGCGGCTGCCCACACTGCAGTAGATAAAGCAGAGGCAGAGATTGAGCTTTCGCGTCAGCTCAATGCCGAAGCACCGGAACAGTTGGCTGTACTGGCTGCTGAACAAGGTGCGACCCTGGTCCACTACTCAACCGATTTTGTTTTTTCAGGCAACACCCGTAAACCCTATCGGGAAGAGGAGCCCACCGGCCCCCTCAGTGTCTACGGGGAGACAAAGCTGGCGGGTGAACAGAGGGTTCTCGCCAGCGGAGCAAATGCACTGATATTTCGCACCAGTTGGGTCTATGGAAACCACGGCTTCAATTTCATGAACACAATGATGCGGCTTTTTAAAGAGAGAGATCAGTTAAGTGTGGTGGATGACCAGATTGGCGCACCGACCTGGAGCCGGATGATTGCTGAAACAACGGCACAGATTGTAAATCAACTGTGTTTTAATCCCGCCGAATCTGCACGACTACGAGGCATTTACCACATGACTGCTGCAGGGGAGACCAGCTGGTATGGTTTTGCCTGTCGAATACGGGAACTGATGGATGTGGCGTGCAGCATCCAAGCAATACCGACCCATGAGTACCCCACACCAGCGAGACGCCCTGCCTTTTCAGTGCTCGACAATACAAAGTTGGAAGAGACATTTGGTCTAAAGCTGCCTGATTGGCAGGCCTCATTAAAATTGTGCATGGAAGACCGAGGTCACTGATATTTCTCGTGTGGGACACTACACTGGAAATTCTGCGATGGGCCTTTTCTGAGACGCTATCGGAGATAGTTAGGATTCTAAGTATGTATCCTATATACACTTTTACAATCTAAAATAGATAAATGTCTATACTTTACAAAGGAATACAAAAGGTTCTTCGTGTACCAAAGACTGCCCATACAAGCCCATTGCCGAAAATCGGAGCAACATGAGACAATATTCCCCTAATTATTTTACGGATAAATCAGTAACTCAAGGCGGCTGCAACGGATGTACGAAAAGTTTTACGGTTTAATTGAAAAGCCATTTACCCTATTGCCCGATCCCAGCTTTCTCTTTCTTGGGAAGAAGCACAGTTCGGCATTTGCTGCATTGGAATATGGTCTTGTAAGCCAGGCCGGTTTTACGGTGGTCACAGGTGAAGTCGGTAGTGGAAAGACGACGCTGGTTCGTCATCTGCTCAACCAACTGGAAGAGGATGTGACTGTCGGGCTTGTCAGCAGTAGTCATCGGGACATGGGCGAACTCCTGCAATGGGTGCTACTCGCCTTTGGCCTGGATTACCACGAAAAAGAGAAGATCGGCCTACACGATCTATTTACCCAATTTCTCATCGAGCAGTATGCTGCAAATAAGCGTACTGTACTTATTATCGACGAAGCGCAAAACTTACAGGTCAATGTGCTTGAAGAGCTGCGACTGCTTTCCAATATCAATGCAGACAAACATCAGGTATTACAGATAATTCTGGTCGGACAGCCTCAACTTCGTGACATACTCAAGCAGAAAGACTTGTTACAGTTTCAGCAACGTATATCGATCGATTATCATCTAACGGCTTTGGATGAGGATGAGACCCGAGCCTATATCATCCATCGTACCCGCTTGGCAGGTTGCAGCAAACCGCTGTTTACAAGGAATGCGTCATCACTTATCTACAATGCCAGTGGAGGCATACCCCGCGTTATCAACACACTATGTGATACGGCCCTCGTATATGGATTCGCTGATCAAAAATTACTGCTGGATGCCGCTTTTGTAACTAAGATGTTGGAAGATAAAGCGGCTACAGGATCTACCAGCAGTGAAACCGACCAGGCACTACACAATCAGAAGGTATCTACGCTTTCGGGTGATTCCAAGTTTACTGGACAAGTGCAGTCGCAGCAGACATTAGGTGATCAAAAGAAAGATAAACGCGTCACTGACTTTAATCGTGAGGCGGCAAAGCTACTATTTAAAAAGTACTACAGTGAAAAGTAAGATAGCGTGCAATCGGTGACAAATTTAATAACATGTTGAGCTGATTGATAATCGAAACACCGCTCTAAAAACTGTCTGCTTAGTCTATTTTTCCCTCAAAAACTGCTTGTTTTGAAAACAATGAACAAAGAAAAACTATCTATTGCAACGCTGATGGAACAGTCTGGTGTCAAGTTCGGCACCAGCGGTGCTCGTGGTCTGGTCAATGCGATGACAGATCGGGTTTGTTATACCTATACTGTGGCGTTCCTGGAATACCTGCATCAAGAAAATCTGATTTCAAAAGGAGTGCAGGTGGCTTTTGCCGGTGACCTCCGCCCAAGCACACCTGGCATAATGGCCGCGGTCTACAGGGCAATATCGGATTGTGGTTTTAACCCGATCAATGCTGGTTTTATTCCCTCACCTGCATTGGCACTGTTTGGTATTCAAAACGATATCCCCTCTATCATGGTAACAGGCAGCCATATCCCGGATGACCGTAACGGTATCAAATTCAACAGACCGGATGGAGAGATCCTCAAACAAGACGAGTCGGGGATTCGTCAACAGCTGGTCTCTCTTCCGGAGCAGCTGTTTGATGTTAACGGGGCGTTTAATGAACCACCAACCTTGCCTGCTGTAGACAGAAGCGCCCATACCGCCTATGTAAGGCGTTATATCGATTTTATAGGAACAGACGCTCTGACGGGGTTGCGTGTTGGATTATATGAGCACTCAAGTGTGGCACGAGCGGCGCTTATTGAGATTCTACAAGGTGTTGGTGCAGACGTTGTTCGTCTCGGTTATTCCGATACATTCATACCAGTGGATACCGAGGCGATTCGGCCACAGGATGTTTCCCTGGGAAAAGACTGGTCTCAGGCGTTTAAGCTGGATAGTGTTGTTTCCACCGATGGTGATGGAGACAGGCCGCTGATCAGCGATGAAAGCGGTCGATGGTTGCGGGGTGATGTGACAGGTATTCTTTGTGCAGACTTTCTTGATGCGAAATGGGTTGTGACACCGGTCAGCAGTAATAGTGCTGTCGAGCTGTCGGCTAAGTTTGAGGGTGTTGTACGGACGCGTATCGGGTCACCCTTTGTGATAACGGCAATGCAGGCGCTACTCCAAGAGGGTAGACAGGCAGTTGTGGGTTATGAGGCTAATGGGGGTTTCCTTTCAGCTGATCGTTTAATGTTGAAAGGGAAAATACTAGAGCCACTACCTACCCGGGATGCAGTGATTGTTATACTGAGTATTCTGATGTTGGCCAGGCAAAGTAATCTGACTGTTTCAGAGATAGTGAACAGTTTGCCGGCCCGCTTTACGCATAGTGATCGGCTTAAAGCGTTTCCTACTGAGTTGAGCCAGCGGATGCTTGCCCGCTTTCAAAGCGGTGATATTGTCAGTGACCGTCAGGCAATTGTCGAGGCATTTGACAATGCATTTGGTCAGGTTAATGGGATCGACCTGACCGATGGTGTACGAATAACCTTCAACGAGGGAGAAATCGTGCATTTACGACCTTCAGGCAATGCACCGGAGTTTCGCTGTTATACTGAATCAGACAGTGAAGCTAGAGTACAAGAAATGAATGAAATCTGTATGAACATTCTTGAAGAGTGGAGAGCATTATGATCATCCCAGTCATCTTATCCGGTGGATCCGGAACTCGGCTCTGGCCACTCTCTCGAAGTGCCTATCCTAAACAGTTTATTCCACTTATCGATGATCACTCTCTCTTTCAAGAGACCGTAGAGCGGATGTCGGCTGTTCCCGATGCGGGAGATGTATTGGTCGTCTGCAATGAAGAGCACCGCTTCATGGTGGCTGAACAGATACGTCAGCTCGATATGAAACCGTCGGGAATCATGCTCGAACCGGTAGGCAGAAATACCGCACCAGCCATAGCCTGCGCAGCATTTCATGCTAAATCATTGGATGAGAATGCAGTCTTATTAGTAACCCCCTCGGACCATATCATCAGAGATAACGAGCGTTTTAATGAAGCGATACAGACCGGGCTGAACAGTATCGGTAACGGTAGCCTGGTTACATTCGGCATTGTTCCTGATAAACCTGAAACGGGATATGGCTATATCCGTAAGGAGAGTAAAGGGTCTACTAACAGTGCGTATCCTGTTGCAGAGTTTGTAGAGAAGCCCGATCTAGAAACAGCAAAGACCTATCTGGATTCTGGCGATTTCTATTGGAATAGCGGGATGTTCGTCTTTAAGGCAGCGACCTATCTGGCTGAACTCGAGCGTTTCTTTCCCGAGATTCTGCAGGCAGCTCGCAAGGCTTATGAAGCAAATAGCCTTGATATGGACTTTCTGCGTCTGGATAGGGAGGCATTTGCGGCTTGTCCCGCAGAGTCTATCGACTATGCAGTGATGGAAAAGACGGATAAATCGGTGGTAGTTCCCATGGATGCCGGTTGGAACGATGTTGGTTCCTGGTCTGCACTCGCAGATGTGGCTGTGGTGGAAGGCAATAACGGAAATGTTATACAGGGTGATGTGCTGGTCAAGGATGTCAGCAATAGCTACCTGCGCAGTGAAAACCGCATGATTGCCGGACTCGGTATCGATAATCTCATTGTTGTAGAGACAGCCGATGCGGTCTTAGTGGCGGATAAATCCCATGTGCAGGATGTAAAAGAGATTGTTGAACAGCTGAAATCCTCTGGCCGCTGTGAACATATCAGCCATGTCAGGGTCTATCGCCCTTGGGGTAACTACGAGACAGTCGATGAGTGTGATCGCTTCAAGGTAAAACGTATTGTTGTCAATCCTGGGGCCAGTCTCTCTCTGCAGCAACATCACCATCGGGCTGAACATTGGGTGGTTGTCAAAGGGACAGCAAAAATCACCAAAGGGGAAAAAGAGATGATGTTGACTGAGGACCAGTCTGTTTATATCCCTTTAGGCACCAGACATCGTCTGGAGAATCCTGGTCTGATTCCTCTTGAAATAGTTGAAGTACAAACGGGTAGCTACCTAGGTGAGGACGATATTGTTAGATTTTCTGATGAATATGGTAGGGATTCCAGCTGATTCGATTTAATGGCTCTTCCCCTGATCGAGTGGGTAAGAATGGACGCTCACCGCGGCTTTATTCAATAGCCCTGTTGATTGTCCGCAAATGAACGTAAATTAACACAAATATTTTTTATTTACCTCAAGTTACAGCGATCAACTACGGAATCTAGGTTAAACAACCTTGGTTTTAAGATTTCGCCTTTCGGTCAAAATGACACTCGAGAGGAAATCCCTATTCTTATTTACGTGCATTCGCGTTCATTTACGGACAAATCCCATCAACTGACGGAATGACTTGTTGTGGTTTTCACGGCTTACCCACCCTATCAGGTGAAGAGCCAATTTAGTTATCCATGAGGTTTTTTCGTGAGCTTCTGCGCTCGCGATATTGTTGAAGATAATAGTTTGTAGGGCCGTCATCGGGATGGCTTTGAAGGATGATTTTGAATTTTTCGTAGGCCTGTTCTCTCAGACCACTATGCCAATCCGACAGTGCGTCAGCAAAAGCGCTATGTAATGCTTGTAACTGGGGAGTTGCGAGTTCGCTTGATGATGCAATTTCAAAGATGGTAATCGATTGTTGCTTTCCGGCTACCGTAAATTGCCCCAGCTCTCGCGTAACAATACCTTGCAAGCCCTCCACGAAATCAATGGATGCAAGAATTGAAGTGCCAAGTAGTTTGTTGAGGTTCTCTATTCGAGAAGCCGTATTGACCATATCGCCTACTGCACGGTATTCAAAATGATCGATAGCACCTACGTGGCTCATCACCAGCTTCCCGGCATGCAGACCCATTCGAGTGAAGAGTATAGGGTCCAGGTCTGATTCCTGGAGTGACTGTTTGATATCCAACGCGGCTTCACAAGCTTTCTGTTGCAGGGAACGATCCGGTTCTGTTGCCGGCCATATTGCCAACATCGCATCACCGACCACATCGGACACTACGCCCTTTCGAGATCTGACGGGTTTAAACAAGATTTCGTAGTAGCGATTGAGGTAGGATTGCAGTGCAATGGGTTCCAGGGTCTCCGCAAACTTAGTGTAATTTTGTGCATCGGATGCCAGGCAAACGCCAAATGCCGAACTGCTCTCCGTCAATGGTTGTTTGTTGCTCTGGGCCAGGCGGTCGATGACATCCCCGGGTAGATAGTAGCCAAACAGTTCACGGAGGTGCTCACGACTACTGCGCATCTGCCGATAGTGCCAGGTCAGACTGAAAATCAGGGCCAGTGGCGCCTGTAGAGCGAGTGGGATGAACCAGGGCAACCATAGGTTGTATTGAGTAAACAGGTTATAGACCAGGCTAAGATAGAGGCAGGCCAGAACGATCCCGGCGAAGATACCTGGGATACCGGGCAGAGTGCGGAATAGCAGGGTTATCAGCACTCCGAAGGTGAGAAGAAGGGCTATCGAACTGACGCTATCGAGTGGTGACAGTGTTTCAGCTTCTAGTAGATTGGCAAAAGCTGTGGCTGCGATCTCGACACCGCTTAAATCGAGACCGTTGGGTTGTGAGAAAATGGTGTAGAAACCATCCTTCTGTTTTGGTTGATAGGTGCCTGCATAGCCAACGAACACAACCTTATCCTTGAGCTTGGCAAGTGCTTCGGGTGAGGCTGTGAGTACCTCCTGAATAGGCAAGGTGGAAATACTTCCGGGAGGACCATAGAAGTTCAGGTAGGGGTAGCTGTCGCTAGTGTAGAGTTTCAACAGCGATCTGAGACGCAGACGCTGTTGTGCCTTGAGATCTTCTGGTTGCACCCTGTCAAGTGATTCAAGTAAGCGTTTTCGAAGCTGTATATTGCCACGTAACCGGTGAATGGTATCTTGCCGGCTTGCTGGTAAGCTTTGATCTTCTCCAATGGCCAGCAGTAGTTGATGCAGGTAGTGTCCATCGGGATCGACCAACTGTTGTAGTGTTGCGGCAGGTAGGGACATCAACATGTTTTCGCCATTGAATGTCCAGAATCGGCTGACCCTGACAGGTATTTTCGGTAAGACGAAAGGGGCAACACCAACCGCTGCCTCAGCCAGTGTTTCGGTTGGGCGTATCAACCGTTCGATATACACGATCTCTTGACCGGAGACTATTCGCTGTTGCTGGAGATAGGCAACGAGTAGAACGTTGTCGGCACGTTGCATCGCCTCTGCCATGGGTTTGTTCGATTCAGGTTGGCGTGGTTTCTTGAAGAAGATATCGAATGCAAGCACTGCAACACCGGCCTTATTCAATTGATCGATCAGGGCGGTATGGAGTGAGCGGGGCCACTCCGGTATCTCTTCACCAAACCCGAGTTGTGCGCCTGTTTGTCCATTAATAGATATAATCACGACATCTTGAGGGGGAGGGCGGTAACCACGCACTTTGAATAACAGACCCAATCCTATGCCTTCCTCCCAGGAGGATGTGCCTGGCATGAGATTGAGCAACACCCCGAGGATGCCGATCATGATCCCCAGGCCTAGTGATCGTGCAACACCTTCTCGATTCACGTCGATTCCATCCGGCAACTGAGATCGGAAAAAATAAATTTACTCCCTGTGCTGATGGGTTTTGTCCTGTTAGTTCGCATTTTTTCTGTTAAAGTCTTGGTAAGGTGCTTCCCGGTGTGCATCGTATAGATAACAAAAGGATCGTTTCCAAGTTCATTGTACATCTGGTTCGTCGCAGGAGTTTATGGAGAGTTCGCTCCCTGCATGGCTTTCGAATAGAGAGTATATAATACGATTATGATTGAGAACGTCTCCATCTTCGAAGGTATGGATCCAAAAGATCTCGCCCTGATTGAGCAGCGGATGGTTCGTAGGAGCTATCCGAGGAACACCATCATTCTCTCTGAGGGTGATAATAGCGATTCGCTCTACGTTATTCTGAGTGGCAGGGTGAAGGTCTACCTCAATGATGAAAATGGCAAAGAGGCAATCATCAACTATCAGGAGGAGGGTGAGTATTTTGGAGAACTCTCTCTGATCGATGATTACAAACGTTCAGCGTCGATTATGACGATGGTTAAGACCACCGTGGCCATCATGTCCAAACAGGCCTTTCACCAGGTATTAAAGAGCAATCCCGATATCGGCATCCATTTATTGAAAGATATGGTGCACAGGGTGAGAACGCTGACTGATGAGGTGAAGAGTCTGGCCCTCTCCGATGTCTATGGACGTCTTAGCAAGACCCTTCTGAGCCTGGCGATCGAGCGTGATGGTCTGATGGTTATTGAAGGACATGTCACCCAGCAGGAGCTGGCTAACCGGATTGGCGCTTCCCGAGAGATGGTCTGCCGTATTTTCAAAGACCTGGTCAAGGGTGGATATATCACCTCCGGCTCAAATCATTACGTCATTAATAAACAGCTGCCGGCCCGATACTGAACTGAGCTGTTTGCCTGACAGGTATTTTCCTGGTGTTCACAGCCTGTGACAGGATGTGGGCGTATCTCTGTCGCAAAACCCTTCCACTGATTCGATAAGTATGTCACACCACGAGTGTGAATATTTCACAGCTGTTGTATCGCGTAATCCTTAGTCTGTAGGCGTTGAGTGCTTGTTCTCAATATCAAAAAATAAGGAGTAAGGAGATGCAACAGAAGAGCTTGTTTTTAGCTTTGGGGTTTACAGTCAGTCTGTATTCAGGTCAGGTGTCCGCAGGATTGACCCGTGTAGCAGATATGTCCCTATTCAAGCCAGTCGCTCAGTTGGCTGCGGTTGAACAGAAAAGGCAGGTTGAGGAACGCCGCTGGATCGCACTGGATGAGCGTCAGAAACCCGGTGCGCTTGCCGTGGTACAGACAAACGATAGCGCATCGAACGCTAAAAGGACGGTATTTGATCTCACCATCCCCGGGTTCTGGATGACCAGCAAGCAGGGGCCTGATGGAAAACAGTATCAAAAGATCGAAATCCCCGGATTAGGTAGCCATAACCAATTGGGTTCCCCCGATCTGCCTGCCTATCGCTTCAGTTTGGCTGTGCCCTACAGCGAAGGGGAGATACGCATGTCAGCTAAGCCACAGGATGTTCAACGATTCGAACAAATCCTGGTCTGGCCTCAATCTGTTCCGGAACTTGACGGTGAAAAGGGGACAGGTACGCCGGAAAAGTTTGTATTGGATGAAAAAGTCTACACGGGCGACAGTAACTGGCCGGATAGCTTGGGTGAGGAGCGCTATAAGATTGGCAAGACGCTGAGAAGCATTCCCGCTATCCATGGGGAGGCCTGGCCGGTGCAGTGGAACCCTGCCACTCAGACACTGCAGGTGGCAAGTCGAATCACCTATATTGTCGAACATGATGGTACTGCAGAGAAGTTCGAACCCATCACCCAAGAAAGGGACCTGATGGCATCAAAAACCTTTCTCAACTGGAAATTTCTTGAACAGGTGTTCGTACCGAATTACCGGTTCTACACCGCCGATTATCTCTTTATCTATCCCGACAGTGCCCATGCCGATGAGATCCAGCCACTCGTGGATCAGAAAAAAGCACGAGGATTCAAAGTCACTGAAATGAATGTGGCGGATGATATCGGCGCCTCTACCTGCAGTGCTATCCGTAATGCAATAGAGACCTGGGAAGCTGCCATACCCAATTGGCGCGATGCTTATACACTGCTGATTGGTGATACGGATGTCATACCTCACTGTACCTCGCCAGGCGGTGATCAGACCGATGATCTGTATGCTTCCACTGATGGTGACGATCTGGATGAGGAGATCTACCTGGGTAGACTGTCGATAGACAGTGAGGCGGATCTTGCCAATCAGGTGAACAAAATCCTCACCTATGAAGACCATCCCAGTCTGTTCTGTTGTTATGACCGGGTCGGACTGTGGGCGCATAAAGAGAATGCACCGGGAAAGTATGAGGGTGCACATGAGACAGTGAGAACCTTTGCCTATTCAGATGCCCCCATTTTCGAAACTTTTTACGGTTCCCAGGCAGGTGTCACCGATTCGGATGTGGTAAATCGAGTCGATAACGGTGTGGGTTTGATGGCCTATCGTGGTCATGGTAGTCGAGATGCTACTGCCACGAGTTGGAATCAGACCAATGAATATTTTAACGATGTGGAAGTTACGACTTTGTCGAATCCCCTATCACGTTCACCGGTGGTCTGGTCATTCGCCTGCACCAACTCCAGATTGGATACCAATGACGCGGTAGCCGAAGAGTGGATGGAGCTGGCCGATGCCGGTGCTTCCTCTTATTACGGCGCCACCAGAACCTCATACACCTCTCAGAATCATGTTCTGGATGAGTGGATGTTCAGAGCCGTGTATGACGAGGGATTGTTGACCCAGTCTCATGCCATCGAGCGGGGCGAGGCACAGATGGCGTCATTGAGTGGTTCGGACAATGCCTGGATGTATCTTCTCCTCGGCGATCCCGATATGAAAATACGCACCAAGAACCCTATCAGGTTCGAACTGAAGATTCCTGAGCTCATTGAGATTTGCAAGTTCTGTGAACTGCCGATTCAGGTCTTCGATATGAGGGGCAATCCAATCAGTAATGCACTCGTAGGGTTATGGAAGCCTGCTGAGAAAGGTCAACCAAATCAGACCGGGGAGACGTGGGTCAATGGTTATACCGATCACAATGGCAACGTATCGCTGCCCTATAGCGCATTGACTACCGGAGCACTCTACTATGCTGTCGAAGATGAGTATGGCAATGCGGTATTTGACAAGATACAGGTCATCAAATAGACCGATCGATTAGCCTTCCTCCACTTTGGGTAGCACTCTCCGTTTCGAACGGGGAGTGCTTTTTTTTTGCTTCGTCATCAACCAGGCGGGTGAAATTGCATCAACAAAGCAAGCATTTGGACCGTCTAAATTTATCACACATCGCTACAGCTATTTTCAACTAGGGCCTGTTAACACTAATCCAATCGGCTCTGCTGGGATTAGTGTTAACAGGCCCTAATAAAGCCAATCCGACCTTACAATAGTCCTAATCGGGAAAGACTATGCCTGGGTTGAGGATCTGATGTGGATCGAATTGACGTTTGATTGCACGCATCAGGTTTAATGAAGCCGGGTCAATCTCCTGATCGATAAATTGTTGTTTCGTGACCCCGATGCCATGTTCACCGGAGAGGGTCCCACCCAGATTCAGAACCAGTTTAAAGAGTGATTTAAGGCAATGTTCACCTGCAACCAGCTGCTTTGGGTCATCCGGGTCCAGCAACAGATTGACATGGATATTGCCATTCCCTGCATGACCAAAATTTACAATAGTGATACCGCTCTCTTCTGAGAGTTCGTACAACGATTCTATGAGATCGGGTATGCGTGAGACCGGTACGACCACATCTTCATTGATCTTCTTCGGGGCAATGTTCCGCAACGCGGGTGAGAGGGCCTTACGTGTCTTCCATAGACGTGCAATCTCCTCCTGGGTCTCCGCTGTATGAATTTCCAGCAGACCGTCCACATCGGCTGCTCTGGCAACAGTAGCGGCTTCATCATCAATGCTCTGTTCAGAACCGTCGACTTCAATCATCAACAGTGCGCCAACAGCCTGGTCAAGGTGTAAATCGGAAAAAGTTCTTACCATTTCCAGTGCTGAGCCATCCATAAATTCCAGTGCACAGGGTGTCACAGGTTGACGCATAATGGCTGATACAGCTCTGGCTGCAGCATGGATGTCAAGGAAACTGGCTTGTAGTGTACGTTTGGATTGTGCCTGAGGGGTGAGTTTCAGTCTGGCTTCGGTAATGATAGCCAGGGTACCTTCTGAACCGATCAGCAGGCGTGTGAGATCGTAACCAACCACACCTTTGGTGGTATTCACACCGGTAGTAATGGTCTCGCCACTCCCTGTAACCGCTTTAAGTCCGAGGGTGTTCTCCCGGGGTGTACCATATTTTACAGCCCGGGGACCCGCAGAGTTATAGGCAAGATTGCCTCCGATGGTACAGACTGCTGCACTGGTCGGGTCGGGTGGCCAGAAAAAACCTTCGGCACCGACTGCTTCCTGCAATGCCTTGTTGGTGACACCCGGCTGCACCCGTGCAAGGCGATTATCGACATCGATCTCGAGGATTCGGTTCATGCGCTCCAGGGAGAGAACGACCCCACCCTGCTGCGGTACTGTTGCTCCTGTGGTTCCTGTGCCTTTGCCCCGGCAAATCAGTGGCAGGTGGTGTTGATGGCAGAGTTGAACAATCGCAACGATCTGATCGTGCTCTTCGGCGAATAGTACACCTGCCGGAGTGGCTTGAAGGCGGCTGTTGTCATAGCCATAGGGTAGACAGTCTGCCGGATCGGTAAACAAACCCTTTGAACCGACAATGCCTCTGAATTGTTTGCTCAGGCTGTGAGTGAGGCTGGTCTTCAATGCAGGAATCCCGACCCAAAACTCAAATATATTCGAAAACACGCACCACACGACGCACACCACTGATATGGCGCACCACATCTGTGACAGCGTCTGCTTCAGCCTTGGTGATCAGACCCAGCAGGAACACCGCACCTCGTTCAGTGACTACTTTGACTCTGAATGGATCGAAGTTGGGAATTTTGATTGTCGCGAGCTTGAGTTTGACCTCTGAAGTCAGTGCTGCATCACGGCTGTTCTCGACCAGGGTTGAAGTGCTGCCGATCTCTATTTCATTCACTACCCGACGTACCCGTTCAACACTAGAAACAAGCTTTTCTGCCTGACTGCGCAAGGCTTGGTTGGCGGCCTGCCCGGTCAACAATGCCACCATATTGTAGCTGGTGACATGGATGCTGCTTTGTTGACTAAAGCTGGGGTCCTTGGCCATTAAATCCTGGGCTTTAAGCTCAATACTTTGATCTTCGACGATGACCCCCGCTGTGCGTCGATCATGAGCAATGGATGCTGTGGCGGCCGCACCACCAACAACAGCGGCAGCACAGCCGTGCAATATCAGCGCGGAGATGAGTATAGAGAACACTGAGGTGAGTTTTGTCTGCATGATCTTCCCCTGAAATTAGAATTAGCTTCCAAGTAGTTGTTGATCCACCAGGTCGCATAGACAGTGAATTATTAATAGATGTGTCTCTTGTATTCGAGCCGTGACATCCGAAGGAACGCGAATTTCGACATCCCCGGTGGTAAGTAGTTTCACCAGATCGCCACCGTCTCGGCCGGTCAGTGCAACAATTGACATCTCTCGTTCGTGGGCCGACCGTATCGCTTTATTTACATTTTTTGAGTTACCGCTGGTGGATATGGCCAGTAACAGATCGTTGGGCTGGCCGAGGGCCTCGATCTGCCGGGAAAAGATTTGTGAGAAGTCATAGTCATTGGCAATGGAAGTGACTGTTGAACTATCGGTTGTCAGTGCAATAGCAGGAAGCCCGGGACGTTCCCGTTCGTAACGGTTGAGCATCTCTGACGAGAAATGTTGAGCATCACCCGCTGATCCGCCATTGCCGCAACTCAGCACCTTGTTGCCTTCCAATAGACGACTGAATATCATTTCAGCGGCATCTGAGATTGATTGAGTCAATAATGGCAGGGCATCTATCTTGGTCTGTATACTCTGATTGAAGAGCGTCTGAATACGGTTTGTGTTGGACATAGGTCTACTTAATAGTGGGTGGATTACCAGGCACTCTGAATGGCGTTTTTTATCCACTCAATTCGGGTTGCCCCTGAACCGTTGAGTGCGATGACATCGAAGCGGCAGGCGGCATCTTTTTTTAACATCTGCAGGTAGCGATTTGCTGTTGCGAGCAGTTTATGCTGTTTACTGGCTGTGATTGTCTCTACAGCACGTCCGAAGTCATTTGATTGTCGATAGCGTACCTCGACAAAAACCAGTGTATCTGCCTCTCGCATGATCAGATCTATCTCTCCGGTCTTGCAGCGATAATTGCGCTCCAGCAGTTTGAGACCTCTGCCAAGCAGAAAGTCGAGTGCCTGCTGTTCAGCCCGCTGGCCCTGCACCAAATGTTCAGCCATTATCTTGGGCCACCCGGCCTGGAGAGATCGTGATCGGTGATCGGAGGTAAACTTTTTCTCTCGATTGGCTGGCTCTCAGGTTGATCTGTATAAATGGCAGGTTGCAGATCGGTGGAGGGTTGTGCCAAACGGGGTGCATAACCGCTGATCGATGCCAATCCCCCCTCCATGTCAGCCCAGGCAAGTAGCCTGTGGAGACGATTTCTACTATCAAGGTAGAGTGTTCCGCTCTTGCCGCTGAATAACCGACCGGGCTGGGATTGAAGCTGTTGCAGTTGGGTCAATAGATTGTAACTGTCGATACCCATCGCATAGAGTCGTGCATATCGCCCCTTTACGCCGGGTATTAGTTTCTTAAGGTTGTTGCGGGAGAGGGGGCCTCCCTGGCCCTCTTCCAGCAACCAAGGCGTATCGACAAAACTGATTTTGCCCAGATCCCGGTCCATGTCTACCTGAGCTACTCCGGTGTAGATATGCGAAGTCGATAATATCGGTATACCGCCGGCATGAAAGAATTTGAGTTGGGGACGAAGTTGCCTGCCTTTCTGTGCCCGTGCACCGAGGAAGATAAAATCGGCATCCCTGCGTGCGCGGGTTTCAGACTCCAGTGAACGCCCCAGCAATTTTTTCAGTGCATGAATACGTGCCTCACTCTCGTTGATATTCAGGAGCATCCGAATCGGCACGGAAAAATCGTTCTCCTTGGGGTTGTAGCGCTGTTGCTCCATCACCTCTCCCCCCAATGCCTCCCAGCGAACACGGAAGCTTTCGGCAAGACGCTGACCCCATTGTCCGGAGGGCGTTAAGATGAGGGCTGTTCTGTGACCTTCAAGCCAGGCGCGTTCAGCGACCTGATGGGCTTCGTCCTCAGGGGCGAGACCAAACTGGAATAGATTGGGATGGGTCAGGTCGGGATCATCAACCTGGTTCAATGCCAGGATAGGATGGTCCAGCAGTTCAAGGCTCAACAACATCTTGACGGCATCTTTGTTGAGGGGGCCGACAATCATTTTGGCCCCCTGAAGGATCGCCTGTTGATAGATCGGCAGGGTATTTTTCAATTCACTGCTGTCATAGAACTGCAGTATCGGCCGCTGAGCAGTCGGTTGTTGATACCAGGCTGCCATAAAGCCATCACGTACAGCGGCAGCAACTTTTGCATAGGGTCCGCTACGGGGTAGAAGGATAGCGATATGATCTTCACTGCTTAAGCCACGCTGTTCCAGATAACTGGCCAGTAGTTCCTGAAGGGCAGGGTGTTGTGGGAAACGGTCACGCCAGGTCGCAAACTGACTACTCAATTCGGTTGGATCTGAGATCTGTAACTTAATGACCTTGGCCAACTCCATCCAACCGATCAATGTAGCAGGTGGTTGAGGTTGGAGTAGGGCCAGTGCTGTATCAGTCATGGTTGCCAGGGTTTGTACCAGCAGTTGCTGCGAGGCCAAACGGGCTTCCATATCGCTTTCAAGTAGCAAATCGAGTACATCGAGCTCGCGTGCACTTTCCAGTAGATTCCCGGAAAGGCGGAAGATCTCAGCCATGTTTCGATGGTAATGCTGGCGTAAAACGAGGGGAGCATCCGGGCCTGGCGGAGGCTCCATCAGATCGAGGGCCTGTTCAATGTCACCTTCCAGTACGGCGATCTCGGTACGTAACATGCGCAGTTTCAGATTGAAATCGGAATTACTGTCAGAAGGCTGCAGCTGCTCTACCAGAGCGAGGCTCATTGCCTGATCACCCGCCTTGAGCCAATATTCGGCAGCTTCCAGCATCAGCCACTCGCGCATGGGCGAATTACTCTGTTTGGCGGCGGATTCCAGCAGTCCGGCGGCGCCCGCATAGTCGCCACTCTCAACCATCAATTCAATCTGTAATCGGATTTCAGCTGCCAACTCTAGGGTCTCTGGAGGCGTCACCGTGGTTGTCGTGGTACAACCCTGCAGGATAAGGAGCAGTAATAGGGCGAGGAATGGTAAGCGTCGATCGATTTGCATGGTTTGTTATCTGTGGCAGGATGGTGAGCCAATTCTACATCAGGAAAATCTGTGTCAAAGGGTGTACTTTACGTTGTTGCCACACCAATCGGCAATCTTGACGATTTTTCACAGCGTGCGATTGATACGCTGAAGCGGGTTGACCGCATTTATGCAGAGGATACACGGCATACCAAGCCGTTGCTGATACATTATGGTATTGATACCCCGACCCGATCCCTCCATCAGTACAATGAACAGTCTCAGCTGGAGACGCTGTTAAACGCCCTGGATACCGGACAATCGATCGCTTTGGTCTCAGATGCGGGGACACCTCTAATCAGCGATCCCGGTTTTCCTCTGGTGAGGGAGGTGGTCAAAAGGGACGGACGGATCATCCCTGTGCCTGGGGTCAGTGCATTGGTCTGTGCCTTGTCCGTGGCTGGCTTACCCACCGACCGTTTTGTTTTTGCTGGTTTTCCACCGCGTAACACAGCCCAGCGACAAGCCTGGATGCGAACCCTGGCCCGTCAGGAGTCGACCCTGATTTTCTATGAATCATGTCACCGGGTGGTTGACTCATTGTCGGATATGCAACTTGTTTTTGGCCCTGCCAGGGAGGGGGTCATCGCCAGGGAATTGACAAAATTACACGAAACCTTTCTGCGCGGGAGTTTAGAATCACTACTTGAACGGGTTCATGAGGATGCAAACCAGCGCAAGGGGGAGTTTGTCATACTCATTGCGGGTGCCGCGTGTCAATCCGAACAGCGTGTCGAGGTCGATGTGGAACAAATGCTGGTCACTCTATTGGCGGAACTACCTCTCAAACAGGCCGTTGCACTGGCATCCAAGATGACAGGGATGAAAAAAAATAATCTATACAAACAAGCACTTAAGATCTCTCAGACCTAAGATGTGATGTGATACCGGGTTATAGGCCGATTTTTAAACGATAATAGTCAACTAGAAACTTGTTTTTTTACCCGAAATGTCATGTACAGAGCATCACATCTAATCATCTGGTTGTTACTCGCTGCAGCGTCATTCAGCCTGCCGGCTGCCAATGATCTGGAATTCACCCCTTTTGTGGGACACCGATTTGGTGGATCCTTCGATCTTTTCAGGGGTTATCAATCACTGGATGTAGCTGATTCAACTGACTGGGGATTTACCGTTAGCCAGGCCGCTTCAGACTCCGCTCGTTATGAGTTTCTATACAGCCACCAGGGCTCGTCTCTGGCCGATAGGACTGATCCGAACAATGCCTTCGATCTGGATGTTCACTATGTACATTTAGGTGGGACGGTGGATGTCTATCAGGACCAGATTACTCCCTATCTCACCGGTGGTCTAGGAATGACCTATATGAATCCGGGACAAAGAGGGTATGGTGACGAAACCCGTTTTTCTCTGAGTGTGGGAGGTGGTTTAAAATGGTACCCCACCGAACGACTCGGTATACGTTTTGAGATGCGTGGTTACAGTACCCTGGTCAACTCCAGCGGAACACTGTTCTGTGATGGTGGCTGTGATCTACAGGTCAATGGGGATCTCCTTCCCCAATTTGAAACCAATCTCGGCTTGATATTCAGCTTCTGATTCCCCTCGAAGTTAAAGAGATCTGAAACCAACTGACCTTTCAATTAGGTTAACTGGTTTGAGATTCCTCGATTCATCAAATTCAAAAACCCTCTCTAGCCAGAGAGGGTCGATAAAATGGATCAATCATCTAAATGGTACTTAGTGGGTCACTTCTATCCGCTTAGACTGTTTTTCCTTTGTCTTCGGAATGATCACCTCAATCACGCCATCTTTACCGGTGGCCTGAACGGCCTCTGCATCGGTATTGTCCGGCAGTGAGAACCGGCGATAGAAAATACCATGGGAGCGTTCGATACGCCTGAAGTTCTCTTTCTCTTCGGTCTCTTCAAACTTACGTTCACCGCGGATCGTCAATACGCCGTTCTCCATGGTGACCTCGATATCTTCGGGTTTAACACCTGGAATATCGGCCCGAATGACATACCTGTTGTCCTCATCCTTGATGTCGACTGCAGGGGCCCATTCGCCGCCTACAACGCGAGAGGTATCGTCGTCTCGATGCAGAAGTGGGTGGAATACGCGGTCTAATTCCTGACGCCAGTCTTCCATTGAACGCCATGGGTCATAACGTGTGATGTTCATGATATACCTCCTTAAAAACTACCTGTCCCTACTATGAATATGGTCCTGAATCTGGCTTTTTTCAAGCTTCTCTGGAGGTCTATGCTTGGTGTTTTATATCCGTTCTTAATCTATTGATAAACCAGGTAAATTACACTTGAAATCACTGTCTTTGACGGCGCTTTTTTCGATTGACTTTTTTGCCCTGGATTGAGGGATTTTTCGGGCGTCTTGAACTGACTGGTCGGAATGCTTTTTCAGGCTGATTACTCTTCCCCTCCCGATTGGGTTGCCACCCAGGTACCAGATGCTTTTTACCGCTTCCTATCAGATCGGTACGTCCCATATGAGTCAACGCTTCACGCAATAACGGCCAGTTCTTAGGATCGTGATAACGCAAAAAAGCCTTATGCAGACGACGCTGTTTAAGGCCTCTCACAACACGTACGCCAGCCCGTCTGCGAGTGATTTTTTGCAGAGGGTTCCTGCCGGTATGGTACATCGCCGAGGCGATTGCCAAGGGGGTCGGCAGAAAGGCCTGGACCTGGTCCGGTCGAAAACCGTTGTCCTTCAGCCATAGTGCGAGATTGAGCATGTCGTTATCACTGGTACCTGGATGGGCAGCGATAAAATAGGGGATCAGGTATTGCTCTTTACCCGCTTCGGCAGAATATTTATCAAACAGTTTTTTGAACTGTTCATAGCTGTCGATACCCGGCTTCATCATCATGCTCAACGGCGATGCTTCAGTGTGCTCTGGTGCGATCTTCAAATAACCGCCAACATGGTGAGTGACCAGTTCACGGATATAGTCGGGTGAGCGTATGGCCAGATCGTAGCGCAGCCCCGATGCGACAAATAGTCGTTTGATACCTGGCAGTTTGCGGGTGCGGCGATAGAGATCGATCAGTGGTTGATGATCGGTATTCAGATTTTTACAAATGACCGGATAGACGCATGAGAGTCGCCTACAGGCAGATTCGATCTTTTTATCCTTGCAGGCCAGTCGGTACATATTCGCAGTGGGTCCGCCCAGGTCAGATATGTTACCGCTGAAGCCGGGGACCTGATCACGTATGGTCTCCACTTCACGCACGATGGAGTCTTCTGATCGGCTCTGGATAATCCGCCCTTCATGCTCGGTAATGGAACAGAAGGTACAACCGCCAAAACAGCCACGCATGATATTTACGGAGTGACGGATCATCTCCCAGGCAGGGTTCCGTGCTTCACCATATCCGGGGTGGGGGCGTCGTGTATAGGGCAGCTCGTAGATGCGATCCAACTCCTCTGTGGAGAGGGGGATAGGTGGTGGGTTGAGCCATACATCCCGCTTGCCATGCCTTTGCACCAGGGCACGCGCATTTCCCGGGTTGGTCTCCAGGTGGAAGACACGTGAGGCATGAGCATAGATGACTTCATCTTCCAATACCTGGTCATAGGAAGGCAGGCGCACCACCGTACGCTCACGTGGCAGTTGGCGGGGTCGAGTATGAGGCGTGAAGCTGACCACCTTCTGACAGTCAGGTTCGGCTTGATAGGGATCGGGCAGATGGGCCTTGGGGCCAGGTTTGTCGAGCTGGCTGGAATCGATTTCGCTCCAATCATCCGGTAACCCTTGACGCATGTAAGCGCTACCCCGGATGTTCCGTATCTGATCGATCTTTTCACCGTCCGCCAGACGGTGGGCAACCTCGACAATAGCCCGTTCGGCATTGCCATAGATCAGCAGATCGGCCTTCGAGTCGGGCAGGATCGAGCGCCGTACCTTGTCGGACCAATAGTCGTAGTGGGCGATACGGCGTAAGCTGGCTTCGATTCCACCAATGATGACAGGCACACCTTTAAAAGCTTCGCGGGCACGTTGGGCATAGACAATGACAGAACGATCCGGCCGCTTGCCGGCCTTGCCATTGGGTGTGTAGGCATCGTCGCTACGGATGCGGCGGTCCGCCGTGTAGCGGTTGACCATCGAGTCCATGTTACCGGCAGTGATACCGAAAAAGAGATTTGGACGACCCAGTTGCCGGAATGCCTCAGCGTTACTCCAATCGGGTTGAGCAATGATCCCGACCCGAAACCCCTGCGCCTCCAGCAGGCGTCCGATCAAGGCCATGCCAAAGCTGGGGTGGTCCACATAGGCGTCACCGGTGACAATGATAATGTCACAACTGTCCCAGCCAAGCTCATCCATCTCATCCCTGCTCATAGGCAGCACAGGCGCAATTCCGAAACGGGCGGCCCAGTAGGGTCGGTGGGAGAAGATGTTGGCTGGTTGTGGCATAGCAGTGGGATTATACAGTGCTTAATAAGAAAAATGATCCATGAATGAGTTCAGGCCAACAAGTATGGAATTATATAGCTGGGTGTATTCATTCGTTACCAGCATAACTAGGCATACACGATTTGTGCTGCTTCCCTAATACGCTCTTACTGACAGGTCTAATCGAATGACAGTGAGAATGGTAGATGCACCTACTGCTCTTGATATGACGGTTACGTTATAGCTATGGGTATTTTTTCCTTATTACTCAACTGCCAAAATGATTATTCTCGCAGTCATTGAGAGCAGTGCGCTTTCTTAAAAAGATATCAGTTCATTTGGTTCTCAGTGGCGCTGATCAAATGATTTGAAAACCAGTCAACTACCACTCACATGTTACAGAGAATAATTGCTGACCGAAGTAGTGGTGGGAATAGCATGTCTAATAAACTGGTTTAACTTGTAGCAGACAGGCCTATGAACATTGTGATGAATTCCATATCTGCTAGACTTCGATGTAAGTGGGTTTGTTGAGAGTTATCTTCTTGTTTTGACAAGCATAATTTACCGTTAACGACAACCTGCCCAACTGTTTAATTTACAAAAATTCAAAATCTGTTTGCTGCTGGATTTCATCAGCGGTCATTTCGGGTAAGCACGTTAGTTTGTTTGTTTTGTCCTGTCTTGCATGCGGTTGGATGGTTATGGGGTTGTGGATTATTTACAACTACGATGGCATTTTGTTCTTTAGGAGTTGTACATTGAGTATACGCAATACATTTGTTTGTCTGTCATGCTGCCTGTTGCTGTTATCCGGCTGTACTCATATGAAAAATGAAGTATTAGTCAAGGAAATTAAAGAGTTTGATCTTGAAGTCAAGGAGATTGACCGGGGGGTGGAGATCATCTTCCCAGAGGTTTTGCTTTTTGGTTACAACAGCGATCGGTTGAAGCCGGAAGCCAAAGCCAAGTTGCATAAAATCGCTGAGGTGATCAATGCAACACAATTCGGTTCACGTGCCATTGCTGTTGAAGGTCACGCCGATGCAATTGGTGGCGATGATTTCAACCTTGCTCTTTCCAAACGCCGTGCAGAGAGTGTGGCACGTGCTCTGGTGTTCAGTGGGGTGCAAAAGGAGCGATTGGCGGTCGCTTGGTTCGGTAAAAGCAAACCACTTGTCCCCAATACTCACTCGGATGGTTCCGATAATCCCCAAGGGCGAAGAAGGAACCGGCGGGTTGAGGTCATTATCGAAAACTAGGGAGCTCTCAGATTATGATGGATTTTATGTCGGGTATGGCAACTTCTTAGACCTGGATATTTACATATCTCATGTATCTGGATCACTTTAAGTTAGGCTGCCGGCCATTCAATATCACACCCGCCCCGGCTTTTTTCTGCCTGACAACGCCGGTACAGCAGACCTGTGATCATATTCATGATGCGATTCAACGACAGTCCCCGGTTCTGTTGCTGAGTGGTGAGCCAGGTACGGGTAAGACGGCTTTACTCAAGCACCTGCAGGCCAAGGGTAATAACGGAACCAATCATTGGGTGTTCATCGACCGGGCACAATTGCACGCTGATGATTTACTGATGCTGATTGGGGAATCATTGGGAATTTCTGTAAAAGGATCTTTCAACGATGAATGTAGCGAACAAATCAGAAACAGGATGAGGGAACTCGTAGGCGAGGGAGCGAGTCCCGTGATCATTCTTGATGAGGCTGACCATCTCGCTTATGAAACACTGGAAGAACTACTTAACTGGCATGCGTCAATCCGAATTCAAGGCGTTTCCTCTACCTTGATTTTGGCAGGTCTTCCTCAATTGGCACAAAAGATTGAAGATAGGGATCATGTGCTTTTCGCACCCCCTTGGGGTGATCATTTCATTCTGAAAAAGTTTGACTTCCGGGAGATGCATACTGTCATCACCCACTGCCTGAAAATTGCTGCTTATGATGGTCCACCGCTTTTCGATAACGAGGCGTTAAAATCAATCTTTGCACTTTCCGAAGGTGTTCCCCGGGTGATCATGCATATTTGTGATCTGTGTTTGTTTTGCGCCACAAGTATGCAGCGACAAAAGGTTACCCGTGAAATTGTCGAAGAGGTATCCAGGTTTATCTTGCTGGATGAAGATACCAGTATTCAATTCGGGGTCGACTCCGAAACGATAACCGAGTCTGTGACCAATTCGTTGCCAAAAAACCGGGCCAATTCTTATTCCAGCAGGTCCGTGAACAGCTTTCAAAGATTGGCGATTGGATTTCTGGTTATATTCGGTGCAGTGGGTATAGGGATGATGTGGCCAAGCCAAAGCCCAGAGACAGGGAACAATAGATCACTACGGGTTGCTGGGTCTCCAGCAGACAGTACCGGCTGGAGTGAGCGCACAGCTTCTACATCTTCTGAATTAATCCACAAGGCTGAATCCCTGTCGAGTGCTCGGACGGATTCATCGAAGAGGAACAGTTCGACCATCG
This sequence comes from Candidatus Thiodiazotropha sp. (ex Codakia rugifera), assembly GCA_025656675.1. GTDB lineage: Bacteria > Pseudomonadota > Gammaproteobacteria > Chromatiales > Chromatiaceae > Thiodiazotropha. Next base: position 42,277 of record JAHXHN010000006.1, on the reverse strand, counting down.
ATACGGTAGATGATACTTCTCGGTTTGTGATGGTTGCTGAGCAGGCTAAGCCGCCGCCGCTTCAGCTAGATGGCGACTATTCAATACCTCCTGAAGGAAACAGTCAGAAAACGGAGAACCTAATCGAGAACGGACAATATCCTTCTATGAATCAGGTCAGCACAGTTTTTCCTGCCGAGAATGTAACTGTACTCGATCCACAACCCAATCCAGTATTCGGTGAGTCGGATGGTTCAAAGTTGAATGAGACGGTTGAAAACGGGTTTTCAACAGTGCTATCCACCGAGTCTCATCAAGTAGTTGAACCATTGCAGGTCGACTTGGTGAGTAAAAATCCGCTCCGACCATCACAGACTGAAGATGAATCCCCGTTATCCATTATTCATAATGATGAGCCGCGAGTGACAATGCTCCCGGTCAATCCGATGAAGGAAAAAGTGCATGTTGTTTCGTCACAGACTCGGAAACCGGTTTCTCCACTCAGGCAGGCTACTATTGCAGCGCTTGAAGTAAAAACTCCAAAGAGACCGATATCCAAAAAGAGTGACAGAAAAAGAGCCCGTAATGCCATTGGATCCAACGGTACTGATTTGATAAAGGCGGTTGTAAAGGGCGATCGACGGGCAATCCGAAATCTTCTGGACAAAGGTGTCTCGATCGATAGTGTCAGCAATAACGGTGAAACCGCCCTTATGAAGGCCGCATGGGCTGGGCGTTCAGACCTGATGAATTTCATAATCAGCCAGAAGCCGAGCATTAACAAGCAAAATAAGGAGGGATGGTCAGCTCTTTTTTATGCAGCAGTCAGAGGCCATTATCGCATTGTGTCATCGCTTTTAGCGCATGGAGCTGAAGTGGATCTGGCCGATCAGGATGGGCGAACCCCCCTGATGGCCGCAGCGTGGAATGGACACGCACGGGTTGTAGAATTACTGCTGAATCAAGGTGTGAATCCCAACAGAAAAAACCGTGATGGCTGGTCGCCACTCATGTTTACGGCCCTTAAAGGTCATATCGAGGTGGCCCGTCTCCTGATTCATCACGGTGCCGATATTTCTTTGATCAGTCACGATGGTGAAACAAGCGCTGAATTGGCCGCTCAGCAGGGTCATGCCCAATTCGTCTCTCTGCTTGCCAAGGAATAAAGGTTCCTGATTCTGTAGATAATCAACCGCTGACAGCTTTATCCGGATTGAGGTTAGGCAGGTGTGTTTCATGTCCGCTCTTTTTACCGCCGATTGCTGCGGGCCAGATTCTGAGGCTGGGCCGGATCTCATGTTTAAAAGCCTCTTTCCAACGATCAAAGTCCAGCTTGTTGTGGCCATAAATCGCCTGCTCGAGTTCATGAATCAAAGCATGGATTTTCTCAGGTTCTGCTTTAGGGTGGAAATCGACAATATGATTACCGATAACACTAAAAGGCACATTGGGGGGTAGACCCATATGCTTGTTAGCGAGAAAGCGCAGGGTGTAGCCCCATAACTCAGGATCCTGCTCTTCATCCACAAAACGAACGCAAAACCAGAAACGTACCGAAAGAGGCAGCATGCCAACCAGGCTACGGCGCCATCGATGCCAGTGAGTGACGGGATTCAGGACCGCCGTGGTCGTGCGCAGTTTTGCTTTCAGTGGCGAAAAGGCAGGCGCCATTTGGCGCATTGGCTGTTGCAGGAATCCGATCAATGGTTCAAGCGGGGAGGTGTTCGTATTTCCCTTTTTACGATGTGAGTACCAGATTGCCAACCAATACCCGAATATGACACCGAACACGATCGAGAGTGGTATCCAGAATGCAGAGGAGGTGCCTGAGGGAAATAGGGTGCTCTCTTCATCGGAGTTGAAGATGCCGGTCGTTTTTCGGGCACCGCTCACTGCAATAGGCTGTAAAGGAACAGAGGCTCGTTGAGCCATGTTGTTACGGGTGTTCCACCAATTGATACTGAGATGTGGCAGTTTCAGATCGCCACCATATTGTGGCACCAGGGTAAAGGTCTCAAACCGGCGTCCGAATATTTTATTGTTTTTCTTGTCCAGTGTGGTCTCCACCTGGCTCTGTTCGCGGTAGACCCGAAATGCATCGGTTTTAAGCTGTTGCTCCAGACTGGGAAGTTGTTCACCGGCTGTACCGATGGCATTGAGTTCGGCCGTCACAACAAAGGGTCTGCCGGTTGCGGCTTTGAGTCCTTTGGGTAGGGTGACCTTCAGTGTCAGTTGTTCTAAGGGCAGCCAGGGAGAGCTTTCGGTGTGAGCCTCGCGTATCTCCAACTTGATGGGGTCTTGAGTCGATGCCTTGAATGCTTTGTTGTTACGACCATAGCCGTTTACCTGTTCCTCCTCTCCAGAGACGGTGATTGTGGGCAGTTCAAGGATGCCGGGTTTGAGAGGGGTTACTTCGTAGAAGAATTCATTAACAATCTGGCGTTTCCCTTTGCGGGTACGGGAATAGGCAATCGGTCCCTCAAGCAGGTGGAGGATGAAATGGTCACTCTGGGGGATTTGAGGTGTGGCAGTGAGCAGATTGTTTTGACTGACAACACTGAGTTTGAGAATGACACACTGTTGAACATAGGGATTCTGTTTTGAGAGCTTTGTCTCGATATGGGGTACTTTCGTTTGGGCTGTGTAGTAATTCTGTGTGGGATAGCCAGGATATTGCCGACCTGGCCAGGTTCCGCCATAGGGGGCTTGTGGTGTGGAAGTGGATGAGTTCTTGGATGGGGTACCGGTCTGTCGCTGGTTAGGTGGGGCGTAATTCCACTGTCCGGGAGGCATGGATTGCCAGGGTGTATGACCAGGGTACTGATTTGCCGTTGCGGGCATCTGACAAATCAACAACGCAAGGCACATGAGGATGAACCTCATTTGCCATTTGCTATCCCATCTCCACAACATCCGGGTTCTCATTACCAGGGCCTCGTCTCTGTGTCACGGCCACCGCGGCTACGCAGGTATTTGTACTCTTCCAGTCTGAATTGCTGTTGCATCAGTTGGGCCGGGTCGCCTTCGACTTGATCCAGCCACTGTTCCATCAAAGCACTACCGCCACTCAGTCGGTTTATCTCATCACCACCTCCGCCGGTTTTCATCTCACTTTCCGGTGATTGTGGCAGGCCGCTCTGGTCCACTTGGTCTACGGCACCCGAGCGGGCTTCATCTTCAGGTCGGACATGACGCTCGCCTGTGTCTTGACCGAGTTCATTGCTACGTGGGGATGTGCTTTCATGCTGCTCTTTTTCATCACCCGGTGCATCGAGATTAGCAGACATTTCATCCAATTGTTGTCCCTTATCCTGTTCTGCATCCTGACTCTTATCAGCTTCTCCATCTTCTGCCTGCTCAGGAGGTAACTCGCCGCCGGGTTGTTCCTGCTGCTGCTCCTCGCGACCCTGAGGGATATCCTTTGCAAGATCATCTTCCTCTCCTTTATCAGCTTCCTGCTGTTTTTCCTGTTCATCGCCTTGCAGCAGATCTTGCTCCTGTCCACCACTGGCATCCTGTTGCTGTTGCTCTTCTCCTTGTTGAGTTGATTCTGACAACTTATCTCCAGCGCCCTGCTGCTGATTTTCTTGTGGGTCACCTGTCTGAGATTGCTGATCCTGTTGTTGGTCACCCGATTCGGATTGTTCCTGTTCTGAATCTGAGTCTCCGGATTGCTGTTGTTCCTGTGACTGATCCCCCGATTGCGCTTGTTCTTGATCCTGATCACCGGACTCAGACTCCTGCTGCTCTTGCGACTGATCCCCCGATTGCGCTTGTTCTTGATCCTGATCACCGGACTCAGACTCCTGCTGCTCTTGCGACTGATCCCCCGATTGCGCTTGTT
>JAHXHN010000006.1:0-38354 GCA_025656675.1 Candidatus Thiodiazotropha sp. (ex Codakia rugifera) | reverse complement strand
CTTGATCCTGATCACCGGACTCAGACTCCTGCTGCTCTTGCGACTGATCCCCCGATTGCGCTTGCTCTTGATCCTGATCACCGGACTCAGACTCCTGCTGCTCTTCCGATTGATCACCGCTCTCTTTTTCTTGCTCCTCTTTTTCTGATTCCTGTTTTTCCTGATCTTCCTTATCTTCTTCCTCTTCGTTCTCTTTTTGCTCTTCTTCTTGCTGTTCCTGAGCGAGTTTTTCCCGTGCCAGAGCCAGGTTATGCCGTGCATCGGTGTGATCCGGATCGGTATCGAGCACGGATTCGTAGGCTTCGATAGCACCCTGATAATCTTCCAGCTTGTAGCGGCTGTTACCCAGGTTATAGCGTGCATCCTGTTTGATCTCTTCACGCGTTACCTGACTGAAATTATCTATTGCGGCCTGGTAATCACCGGTACGATAGTGCGCAACTCCTTTTCGATAAGGATCTTCAAAACCATTAGCCGCCTCATCGTAGTGTCCCTGGTTGTAGTCCTCTGCAGCCTGTTGTTCCTGATTTAAAAACCAGTTGGCTTCAGCCCAGGAGAATAGGGATAGTAACAACAGCGCCAGTGCAAGAGAGACCCTCATGGTTGTGGTTCTCCGGTAGACCGTCTGACTCTAAAACCTGGTAGCAGTAATAACAGCAGCGGTAACAGCAGCCAGTAGAAACGTTCGTTCCAAACGCGGGTTTTCTCCTGGGTACGTGTGGGTTTACCGACATCACCACTGGCCAGTTTCAGAATGTTGCGGCTGTCCTGGTCACGAAAGTCAGCGTGCTGATAGAGGCCACCTCCTGCCTGGGCGAGTTGCCGAAGCATACTTTCGTTGAGCCGGGATTCAATGAGCTTGCCATTGCGTTCTCTCATTAGGTCACTTTGGCCGACCCGGGCCGGTATAGGACCACCTCCCGGAGAGCCGATACCCAGTGTGTGCAGGGTGATGCCCTGGTTTGACAATGCCTTCACCTGATCAAGCAATTCGGGTTCATCAAAATCCCCATCACTGATTAACAGAATACTTTGAGCACTATCCAGCGTATCACTGCCAAGCAATTGCTTGGCTCGTTCCAGGGCTGCATTGAGGCGGCTTCCCTGGAGGTTGGCCAATTCGGTAGTGACTGCCGGCAGGGCGTTGAGGATGCTTTGGCTATCTTCTGTAATTGGTGTCACCACATGGGGTACAGAAGCGAAGGCAATCATACCAATGCGTAGTTCCTGATTGAGCTGTACCAGGTCCTGCACCTCTTGACGAGCACGCGCAAGGCGGGATGGTTGCACATCGGCGACATTCATGGACCGCGAAATGTCCATCAAAATCACCACATCACTGGCCGGTGAGAAGGCCTCGATATCGGTGAAATCCCAGCGTGGTCCGGCCAGGGCGATGACCAGGAGTATCCACAATACACCCCAGCGTGAGTAGCGACTCCAACGTTCATTCACATCGAGTTCCCTAACGCCTGTCAGGTGTGGCAGCAGATGTTCATCGGCATACAAATGGATAGGGCCTTTTCGCGGGCGTACCACACTAAAGATTAACCAACCAAGTACTGGGATCAGTCCCAACAAGGCAAACAGCCATTCAGGTCGGGCGAAGTGGAAGACAGATTCAGGCATAACCGCCGCTCCCCAACCGCCGTTGCCTGCCTTCGGGATAGAGACCGAGGATCAATAATAGCAAGAGCGCCACACCCAGTGGCCAATAATAGAGAGGTTGGGGTACGAAAACAGTACGTGACTCTGCTTCAGTCTTCTCCAGTTCATCGATATGCTGATAGATTTTTTCCAGGGCCGCCGTGTCGGTCGCGCGAAAATAGGCACCGTCGGTTGCCTCTGCGATTTCACGCATTGCCTGTTCATTGAAGCCCAGATCGGAACGGGTGACGATACGACCGTTTTCCAGGATAGGCACCTTTTTTTTATCACTGCCAACACCAATGCTGTAGATGCGAATACCCTCTTGTGCGGCAAGCTGTGCCGCCTTCAATGGAGGGATTGTACCGGCCGTATTTTCGCCATCGGCAATCAGTAGCAACACCCGTGAACCCTCAGGACGCTCCCTCAGTTTCTTCACTCCCAGACCCAGGGCATCACCAATGGCTGTACCGTCACCAGCGATGCGCGGGATCACTTCACTCAGCAGGCTACTGACCGCTTTCCGGTCATAGGTCATGGGAGAGAGTACATAGGCCCTGCTGCCAAATATCACTAAGCCTATCCGGTCCCCTTGACGGCCCTCGATAAATTTGGCTACCACCCCTTTCACCACCTGCATACGACTCACCTGCTCATCATTCAATGTGAAGTCGAGGGCGTTCATGGAGTGTGAAGCATCTACAGCCAACATCAGGTCATAACCGGCAGTACGGTTCTCGGTATAGGGTTCCAGCCATTGGGGGCGCATTAATGCCAAGACCAGCGCCAGCCACAGCAGGAAGAGAAGCCAACTGTGTAGACGTACACTCAGTGGTTGACGTGGCGTTCGGGTCTGAAAAGCCTCTTGCAGGTGGGATAGGGCAGGGTGTAAAAGGGTGGCCTGCAACCCTTCAACAGATTCATGTTGTTCGGCCGCAGGCCGTGGCCAGAAGAACCTCACCAGCAATGGCAGTGTCAATAATAATGCCATCCAGGGCCAGTAAAACTCAAACATGACATGCCTCCTCGCTGACCCAGTGAATGGCGGCATTGATTAGCTGTTCAAGTTCAGTTTTTTCAGCTGTCCTATCCGGTGGTGCATATGGTAGTTCAAGCAGCACGCGTCCCTTCTCTCGCCAGTGAAAGCCGGTTGAGTCATTGCTTTGCAGCCAGTCTAACCAGGCCTCATCGGTCAATGCTGCAGTCTGTTCCCGACCACAGCGTGCGATAGCGATACGTCTGAGCAGTTCGGAAAGCTCACCTGCGACCTGTTTGGCCGGCTCACGTTTCATGCGCCGTCGCAGAGAAAGTAACTGGTGCCGTGCGTCCTGTTGCCAGCGACCCAATGGATAGAGGCGTCGCTTTCTGATCAGCCACCAGGCCAGCAACGCCAACAGTATCAGACCCAGCAGTAGCAACCACCAGCCTGGTGCTGGTGGCCACCAGGAGGCAGGATCTATACCTCGGATGTCACGAAGCGGGTCCATCTAATGCCTGCCGAAGTGTTTAGCCAGACCATGGGTCAGGGCCAGATGGATCTCTTCATGGGTGGCGATCGGCATTAACGAAATACCCAGGCTATTCGTCAACTGATTCAGTTTCTGGCGACGTATGTGCCATGCTTGACTATAACGCTCCCTGGCTTGGCGGTCATGGGTGTCGATCTCCATGGCTTTGCCATCTGGACCGACAAAGGTTACCCGTCCCATCTCTGGCAGTTCACTGTCGGCCGGGTCATCCACTGGCAGTAGCACTAGGGTATGATGTTGGCAGAGGCGTCCTAATGTCTGCCGTAGGCCGAGGATTTCCCTGTTTAAATCAGCGATCACAAAGATCAGCGATCCTGTGGCAGTCCCCCGATCAGCACGTTGTAACGCTTCAGAAAGACAATCCAAATGGGGTTGCTGGGTTGCACCTTCCTGAGTGAGGGCATGGAGTAGACGCCACAATGCACGGCGATCCTTGGTCGGACGAAAGTATTGCATGCCCTGCTGTCTGTCACCGAACAACATGCCACCGACTCTGTCATGTAACCTGGAGGCGGCCCAGCCCAGCAGGGCCGCTGCTTTAGCGGCCTGTATCGATTTGAAGGTGCCACGGGTACCAAAGCTCATATGTGGTCCGCGATCGACACACAGCACGACACTGCGCTCACGCTCTTCGCGGAATATTTTCAAATGAGGCACATTGGTGCGTGCGGTGACATTCCACTCCATGTTGCGGATATCATCACCTTCACGGTATTCCCGCACCTCTTCGAAATCGAGGCCGGTGCCACGGAATACTGATGCATAAAGACCGCTAAAGCTGGTGTTAACCAAATGATGCGAGGCCAAGCCCAGGGTATGGGCCTGATGGCGTAACTCGAGCAGGTCGTCGATATGGGGATAGAGACTCATTTCAACTGACAGCGTTTGGCTTAGACTAAGGGATTGCAACCATATCCAATAAACGGGAGAGAAAATCATCAGTTGTGATTCCCTCGGCCTCCGCTTCGAAAGTGAGCAGGATACGGTGACGCAAAATGGCCGGAGCAACAGCCTGAATATGGTGTGGGGCCACAAATTCTTCATCATCCAGCCAGGCGCGAGCGCGGGCGCAACGGGCGAGCGCAATGCTGGCACGGGGCGAGGCACCAAAGCGACACCAACGGGCCAGATCTTTATCATAAGCCTTGGGATTTCGGCTGGCCTGTACTAAATCGACAATATAGCTGTTGAGTTTTGGATCCAGATAGAGTTCGGCAACCTCCTGTCGAATTGTGAATAACTCTTTTTGTGACAATGGGTTATCGGGAGGAGTCGGTTTCTTCTTTAATTGGGCGCTGTCCAGCTCAAGGATCTGTAATTCTTCGTTACGATTCGGGTAATCCACATTGGCCTGCATCAGGAACCGGTCAAGCTGGGCTTCCGGAAGATGGTAGGTACCCTCTTGCTCTACCGGATTCTGGGTTGCAAGTACCATGAAAAAAGGCGGTAGATGATACGTGGTCTGACCGACAGTGATCTGTTGCTCGCCCATTGCCTCCAACAGGGCCGATTGGACCTTTGCAGGGGCTCGATTAACCTCGTCTGCGAGTAGAATATTGTGGAACAGCGGTCCCTGGCGGAATTCAAAATCCCCCTTTTCATGGCGGTAGATATCGGTGCCAATGAGATCAGATGGCAGAAGGTCCGGCGTAAATTGAATACGGTGGAAATCTCCTTCAATGGCTTCTGCCAGGGCCTTGACTGCTGTAGTCTTGGCGAGTCCCGGCAATCCCTCGATAAGCAGGTGGCCATCGCTCAGAAGACAGACCAGCATGCTGTCGATAAAACTTGTTTGACCGATAACACGCGATGCCAGGTGTTCGCGCAGGGGAGCAAGGACGGATGAGTTCATGGGTGCTTCTACTTCGTTTCTGCTATTGATAAGTGGCGCAGCACATTAGGTATTGGTCAATCCTGCCAACCCCGGCTTTATGTTTGCTCAGGCTACGTCCCGATCTATCCTGTCCATAATTGACTCAGAGTGCAAGCTCTAAAAGAAGTCCAATCTATTTGAGTATTAGTAACTCTTAAATAACGATAAGATCTGTACACATACAATACGTTTAATGATTTGTAAGATTTAAGTGCTGATTATTAAGTGAATTTGACAGGTACTTGAGGATGTCAGGGTCAGTGGAAAGGTAAAGTGTGCACAGCGTGGAAAAAATAGCTGTGTATTTGGTTTTATTCTAATTCACGGAACTGTATGAAGTGCTCTGGAGAATAATAAATAGTTGTATTAAAAGTAAAAAATCAGAATTGTTCATTTTCTTTACGATTTAATGAATCGGCCCGTTTTATTAGGCTTTGAGGGCAGTTTTAAGGATTTATCAACAATGTTATCCACAGGAGTTGTGGGTAATTCTGAAAGTTTCGAAATGAAAGGGAGTTGTCGATAGATGATGACTATCATTCTTTAAAGGATTCTTAACTAATTGATATATATGCAGATTAAAATTTCAAAGATATTTCCCTTTATAAAGGTATAATCCGCCATCTTTTTGTCTGCATGGACCCTCCAGTGATTGAGAACTTAAGAAATATAGCCATCATCGCCCACGTCGATCATGGCAAGACCACATTAGTCGATGAACTACTCAAGCAATCCGGCACCTTGGGTGAGCGTTTTGGGAAAGTGGAACGGGTAATGGATTCCAATGATCAGGAGCGGGAGCGTGGTATCACTATCCTCTCCAAGAATACCGCTATCCGCTGGAATGACTACCGCATTAATATCGTCGATACACCGGGACATGCTGATTTTGGCGGTGAAGTGGAACGTGTACTCTCAATGGTCGATTCGGTGCTGCTGTTGGTTGATGCACAGGAAGGGCCGATGCCTCAGACCCGATTCGTCACCCAGAAGGCCTTTAAGCACGGTTTACGCCCCATAGTGGTGGTTAACAAGATCGACAAACCAGGCGCACGACCTGATTGGGTCATCGACCAGGTATTCGAACTGTTTGATCGATTAGGCGCTACTGACGATCAATTGGACTTTCCGATCGTCTATGCCTCAGCAGTAAATGGCTATGCGGGGCATGATAATGATGTCAGTGATGGTGACATGAGACCGCTGTTTCAGACTATCGTTAAACATTGCCCGGCCCCGGATGTCAATCGTGAAGGTCCCTTCAAGATGCAGATCTCAAACCTCGATTACAACAGTTATGTCGGGGCGATTGCCGTAGGACGGGTGACCCGGGGTACGGTCAGACCCAATCAGCAGGTAACGGTGGTGAAGTATGACGGCGAACAGCACCGCGCTAAAATCGGTGTTGTGTACGGTTATCTTGGCCTCGAGCGTTTTGAAGTCAAGGAGGCCAGTGCCGGCGATATCATTGCTATCAGTGGTATGGAAGCACCGAATGTCTCCGATACCTTGTGCGATCCGGAGCTTGTGGAGGCAATGCCTCCATTGACTGTGGATGAACCGACTGTCTCCATGACATTTCAGGTCAATACCTCCCCCTTCGCAGGAAAAGAGGGAAAGTATCTGACATCCCGACAGCTCAAGGAACGACTCGAGCGGGAGTTGATTCACAATGTCGCGCTACGGGTGGAAGAGGGGACGGATCCGGAGAAATTCAAGGTCTCTGGACGTGGTGAACTACACCTATCTGTATTGATCGAAAATATGCGCCGTGAGGGATTCGAACTGGCGGTATCACGTCCTGAAGTCATTTTTCGCGAAGTCGACGGCGAGGTTTGTGAACCCTACGAACAGTTGACAGTGGATGTGGAAGAGAAGGATCAGGGTACCATCATGGAGGCTCTGGGCATGCGCAAGGGTGAGCTCAAGGATATGGTGCCGGATGGCAAGGGACGTGTTCGTCTGGACTACATCATCCCCTCCCGTGGCCTGATCGGATTTCAGACCGAGTTTATGACCAGCACCTCAGGCACCGGGTTGATCTATCATGTCTTTGATCACTACGGTGTGGCACAGCATGGAGGTATTGCGCCACGAAAGAATGGTGTGTTGATCTCCAACGGTCAGGGAAAGGTACTCGGATTTGCCCTTTTCAACCTGCAGGAACGGGGAAGACTGTTCGCTTCGCCCGGTGATGAGGTCTATGAGGGGCAGATTGTCGGCATACACGCCCGTGATAATGATCTTGTGGTCAATCCGTTGAAAGGCAAGCAATTGACGAATGTGCGTGCATCGGGCAAGGATGATGCCATCATGCTGACTCCCCCGCTGCGCTATAGTCTCGAACAGGCCCTGGAATTTGTTGAGGATGATGAATTGGTGGAAGTTACACCAAGCGATATTCGCATCCGCAAGAAACACCTCAAGGAATTTGAACGAAAACGCGCCTCACGTGAATAGATGCTGTGATGAACACCCGTTGAGTCTTTCAGTGGGGTAGAAAAAGAGAAGCCCAACTGCAATCCTTGCAGTTGGGCTTACAGTCGTCGGCTTGGTTGGCTAAGCTACTCTTCCTTGTGCTCTCCTGAGCTATTGAGTCCTGGGGGTACGTCCTTGATGACGACAACTTAATAGTGACACATAAATTAACTTTTACTGTGGGAATATTCACACATGACTTGTGAGATTTTTCTCTAATAAATGTAGGAATTTTCTTACATAGTTACTGGGATACTCATGAAAGACCTCTATCCACCCATTGAGCCCTTCGCGTCACATACCCTGTCGGTGGATAACAACCATCAACTCTACATAGAGCAGGCAGGGAATCCTGATGGGATTCCCGTTCTCTTTCTGCATGGTGGACCTGGAGCGGGTTGTGAACCTTACCACCGTCGCTTTTATAACCCGGATCTCTACCATATTGTGCTATTCGATCAGCGTGGATGCGGTCGTTCCACCCCGCATGCCTCATTAATAGCGAATACTACATGGGATCTGATCGCCGATATTGAAGCCATCCGTCGAAAGTTATCCATTGATCGCTGGTTGTTATTTGGTGGCTCATGGGGTTCAACGCTTGCACTCGCCTATGCCCAAACACACCCGCAACAGGTGACGGGGTTAATCCTGCGTGGCATATTTCTCTGTCGTGATGAAGAGATTCAATGGTTCTACCAGTCAGGTGCAAGTCGTGTATTTCCAGACTATTGGGTTGAATTTATCTCACCCATTCCTGAACAGGATCGAAATGATTTATTGCATGCTTATCACCAGCGTCTTACCGGTGAGAATGAAATCACGCGTATGGCGGCAGCCAAGGCCTGGTCAGTTTGGGAGGGGCGTACGGCAAGCCTTCATCCAAACCCGTCAGTAGTTGGATTTTTTACAGATCCGCATACTGCACTAAGTTTGGCACGTATTGAGTGCCACTATTTTGTCAATCATGCTTTCCTGCAAAAAAATCAATTGTTGCGGGAGATCGGCAAGCTGGCTGGTATTCCAGGTGTCATTGTTCAAGGACGCTATGACCTGATCTGTCCCATGGCTTCTGCCTGGGAACTTAATCAGGCCTGGCATGATAGTGAGTTGATGGTGATACCGGATGCTGGGCATTCCGCCGCCGAACCAGGTATACGCAGTGCACTCATCGAAGCGACTGACAACTATGCCGAGAAGCTGAAATGATCGGTCTGTTACAGCGTGTTAATAAGGCGAGGGTGCACATTGAGGGGCAATGTGTAGACGAGATCAATCGGGGATTAATGGTGCTGGTTGGGATTCAGAAAGGCGATGATGTAAGCAAGGCGGACCGGTTACTGGAAAGGTTGTTGGGGTATCGCGTTTTCTACGACCAGACCGGACGGATGAACTTGAGCCTGCGTGATATCCAGGGAGGTTTGCTACTGGTACCTCAGTTTACCCTTGCGGCTGACACTAAAAAGGGGATGCGTCCAGGCTTCTCCACAGCTGCAGATCCTGTATTGGGGGAAGCGCTTTTCTCACATTTAACGATGATGGCAGAAGCAAGTTATCACACTGTGGCCAGTGGCGTGTTTGGAGCCAATATGCAGGTCGAGCTAATCAATGACGGACCAGTCACGTTTTGGCTGGAGAGTTGAGATTCCACACAAAGCTGCCGGATAAACAGTATTCCAATAGTGACCTTACTTAGCGTTTGTTAACACTTATTTGATTATCATTGCCAAGATCACTATTTTGTCCAGCAAGGCTCAACAGTGACTCACAAATTAGTGTTAACAGGCCCTAACACATCTTGAATGAGAATGAATTATCATGATTAATCATTACTTCCATCAATTACTGGCTATTGCTCTCCTTGCGTCATCGACCACTGCAATAGCGGAGCGGGGACCTGCAATCCCTGACTACCCTGCCGATCGGGTGGCGGAAAATGTCTATGTCATTCATGGCCCGCTGGGTGTGCCATCGGTGAAGAACCAGGGCTTTATCAACAATCCCGCATTTGTGATCGGTGACAAAGGTGTCATCCTCATCGATCCTGGGTCCAGTGTTCAAACGGGTGAGATGGTGCTGCGTCAAATACGCAAGTTGTCTGAACTGCCCGTTGTAGCGGTATTCAATACCCATATTCATGGTGATCATTGGTTTGCGAATCAGGCGATACGTGATGCCTATCCGGATGTGGCCATATATGGCCATGAAGAGATGCGTAAATTAGTATTGAAGGGAGAGGGTCAACGCTTTCTAGAGACCTTAATGCGAATGACCGAGGGCGCTGTTGCAGGCACCCTGGAAGTCCCGCCTAATCAATCTGCAGCCCATGGGGATGAGCTGACGATCGCTGGTGTGACTCTGCGTATCCTATTTGAACCTAAAGCTCACAGCTACTCCGATATCATGATTGAACTGCCGCAGCAGAGGATTCTGTTTCTGGGTGACAATGTCATGAGTAAGCGACTCGGACAGATGGATAGCGGCACCTTCAGCGGTAATATCGCGGCCATCGAACTGGCTTTGGAACGTCGTGCTGAAATATATATCCCCGGACATGGCAGAACAGGCGGTCGTGAGGTGCCAGAGGCCTATCTTGATTACTTGAGTTCACTGAAGGTGGAAGTGGCAAAGCATTTCGAAGAGGGTCTCAGTGATTTTGAAATGAGTCCGTTGATTATCGAAACACTCAGTCGCTTTAGCGACTGGGTAGATTTCAAGCGGAATGTCGGTCAGCATATCAGTCTAGCCTATCTGGAGGTCGAGGCTGAGCTTTTTTGACCCGGTGTATTAAAATCTACAGGCAGCACTGTCTTTTCAGTGATTTTTCTCTAAAATACACGGTTTTAGTTGAGCCTGAACCTGTTGGTTCGGATTTTGCCAATCGATATAGTTTTGACCGGAGTCACCAGCATGCAGCGTAACGCGCAGATTGAGCGCAATACCTTGGAGACCCAGATCAGTATTGCACTGAACCTGGATGGGAAAGGCGATGCAAATTTTGCAACAGGGGTGCCATTTCTTGATCATATGTTGGATCAAGTTGCCCGTCATGGACTGATAGATATGAGCATTACAGCTAAAGGAGATCTGCACATTGATGCCCACCACACCGTGGAAGATATCGGCATCACTTTAGGTCAAGCACTGGCCAAGGCCGTGGGCGATAAAAAAGGGATTTGTCGCTATGGTCATGCCTATGTGCCATTGGATGAGGCCCTGTCGCGGGTAGTCATCGATTTTTCAGGTCGTCCCGGATTGGAATACAATCTGGCGTTTACCCGTGCGCGTATCGGTGATTTCGATGTGGATCTGTTCCAAGAGTTTTTTCAGGGATTGGTCAACCACGCCGGCATCACCCTGCATATCGATAATCTGCGTGGCACCAATGCCCATCATCAGGCGGAAACAGTATTTAAGGCCTTCGGTCGTGCTTTGCGTATGGCTCTGGAGCCAGATTCACGCATGGCCGAACGAGTGCCCTCCACCAAGGGCAGTCTGTAACTGATCACAGGCCCTAGCATGACACAACGTATCACCGTCATCGATTACGGAATGGGTAACCTGCGTTCTGTCGCCAAGGCGGTAGAACACGTGGCAGCGGAGGATGATGAAGTATTGGTCAGTGATGATCCGAAGCTGATACTCGACTCTGACAGGGTAGTCTTTCCCGGGCAAGGGGCAGCCAGAGACTGTATGGCAGCAATCTCCGATCACCATCTCAATCGGGCAATACTCGATGCTGCACAGAGTAAACCGTTTCTCGGTATCTGCATGGGTCAGCAGGTGCTGCTCAACTTCAGTGAAGAGAATAACGGTACCCCCCTGCTTGGATTGTTTGACGGCAATGTACATCGCTTTCCTGGTGGTGTGGCCCCGGACGGTGAAGCATTGAAGATTCCGCATATGGGCTGGAACCAGGTGCATCAAGGTTACGAGCATCCGTTGTGGCAGGGTATTGAGCAGGATAGCCGGTTCTATTTCGTACACAGCTACTATGTCGATCCGGTTCAGCAGGACCTGGTCGCGGCAACAACAGATTATGGTGTCAGCTTTGCCAGCGCCATCGCCACCAGGAATCTGTTTGCGGTACAGTTTCATCCGGAAAAGAGCGCCGATGCCGGATTGCAATTGCTGCAGAACTTTGTGCATTGGAAGGTCTAACTCTCTCAACTACTGTTTCAGGAAAATCATCGTGTTGCTAATACCTGCTATTGATCTCAAAGATGGCCAATGCGTGCGCCTTCGTCAGGGCCGCATGGACGACAATACTGTTTTTTCTGATAAACCGTTGGAGATGGCGACGCGTTGGGTCGATGCAGGTGGGCGCCGTCTGCACTTAGTGGACCTCAACGGGGCCTTTGCTGGTGAGCCGGTCAATGGCGAGGCAATCCGAACCATTGCCCACGCTTATCCCGAAATGCCTATCCAGGTAGGTGGCGGTATTCGGGATGAAGTTACTATTGAAGCCTATCTGACTGCAGGTGTCAGCTACTGCATTATTGGTACTCAGGCGGTTAAAGAACCTGCATTCGTGGCTCGTGCCTGTAAGGTATTCCCCGGGCATGTGATTGTTGGTCTTGACGCTGAAGAGGGTAAGGTTGCCATTAATGGCTGGGCTGAAGTTACTGATCAAGAGGTGACAGAGCTTGCCCGACGATTTCAGGATGATGGTGTTTCCGCCATTGTGTATACCGATATCGGGCGTGACGGCATGTTATCCGGACCTAACGTGGAGGCGACAACCGCACTTGCGAATGCCATTTCTATACCGGTGATTGCATCGGGTGGTATTACCGATATCTCTGATATCGAATCTCTGTGCAAGGCGGATACTGACAATATAATGGGTGCAATTACGGGGCGGGCTATCTACGAAGGTACGCTCGACTTTACTGCGGGTCAGCAACTGGCGGATGAACTGGTTGGTTAATGTTGAGTTTTGAATTATGAATTTTGAATTGTTTGTGTGTGCTCCGTGCAGGGAATCTTTTATCGAATAGGGCGCGAGTGAAGCGAACACATCAATTCAAAATTCAAACAAGGTTTCCAAGAGGAAACCAGGAACAAACGTATGCTAGCTAAACGTATCATTCCCTGTCTCGATGTTGATGCCGGACGTGTGGTCAAAGGTGTAAAATTTGTCGATATCCGTGATGCCGGTGATCCGGTGGAAGTTGCACGACGCTATAATGAAGAGGGGGCCGATGAGATCACCTTTCTTGACATTACCGCCAGTTCCGATGACCGGGATACGATTGTGCATGTGGTGGAGCAGGTAGCCAGTGAGGTCTTCATTCCATTGACTGTCGGTGGTGGAATCCGCAGTGCGGACGACATTCGAAGAATGCTCAATGCCGGTGCGGATAAGGTTGCCATCAACACTGCGGCGGTATTCAATCCCGAGTTCGTCAAACAGGCAACCGAGCGGTTTGGATCCCAGTGTATCGTTGTCGCCATCGATGCCAAACAGGTGAGCAGTGAAGGTGAGTCTCTCAAGTGGGAGATATTTACCCATGGTGGGCGTAAGCCAACTGGATTGGATGCCATCGAGTGGGCAAAACGGATGAGTGATTACGGTGCCGGTGAAATCCTGCTCACCAGCATGGACCGGGATGGTACTAAAATCGGGTTTGATAATGCACTTACTCGCGCTATCGTCGATGCAGTACCTATCCCGGTAATTGCCTCAGGCGGTGTCGGTAATCTGCAGCACCTGGTGGATGGTGTAAAGCAGGGAGGGGCAGATGCCGTATTGGCAGCGAGTATTTTTCACTTCGCCGAGTTCACAGTCGGTGAGGCTAAACGGTTTATGCAGGACCAGGATGTCGAGGTGCGGCTGTGAGTTGGCTCGATGCGGTGAAATGGGATCAGGATGGCCTGGTGCCTGCTATTGCTCAGGAATCCGGTAGTGGCAAGATACTTATGATGGCCTGGATGAATGCTGAGTCTCTGCGGCTTACCCGTGAGAGTGGGCACGCTGTCTATTGGTCTCGCTCAAGGCGGAAACTATGGCACAAGGGTGAAGAGTCGGGCCACCAGCAGATTGTGCAAGGGATACGCATTGACTGTGATGGTGATGTGGTGCTGCTTGAGGTGGAGCAGAAGGGTGGGATCGCTTGTCATACAGGTAGGCATAACTGTTTCTATCGTGAACTGCAGGGCGATAAATGGGTCGATATTCTGCCTGTATTAAAGGATCCCCAAAAGATCTATGAGAAATAGTCCGGGATAGCGATTTTCCAACACGGCAAAATGAGTGTCCGCCCAGAAACATGCCTATTGTCATGGTTCTCTGCGGCCGGCGATTCTAGATGAGGATACTTCATGAGTGATGTACTACAACAATTGGCCGAGGTATTGGAAGCGCGAAAACAGGCTGAACCAGACAGCTCGTATGTAGCAAAGCTGTATGCCAAGGGTCTAGATGCGATCCTGAAGAAGATTGGTGAAGAGGCCACCGAGACTGTGATGGCGGCAAAGGATGGCGTTGCCGAGAAGATCGTCTATGAGACCGCCGATCTCTGGTTTCACACCCTGGTTTTGCTCGCTCACCAAGGATTGAGCCCCGATCTTGTACTGCGGGAGCTGGAACGCCGTTTTGGCCTTTCTGGACTCGAGGAGAAGGCTCGAAGGAGCTAGTAGTATTGGAGACAGGAGACATTACCTGGGTTATGATCCCAGTCCTGATCAGTTCAGCAACAAATTAAAAAACCGGCCTGGCCGGTGAGTGGAGAAGATTATGGGTTTTGGTGGCATCAGTATTTGGCAACTGTTGATTATACTGGCAATCGTGTTGCTGTTATTCGGCACCAAGCGACTGAAAAATATCGGTTCGGATCTCGGTGGCGCGATAAAAGGCTTCAAGGGCGCGATGAAGGATGGTGAACAAAAAGAAGATCAAAAGGCCAAGGAGCAGATCGAGAAATCGGAGTCTGGGACTGTCGTCGATGGTGAAGTAACCTCCAAGGAGAGAGACAAGAGCTGAATAGAAACGCTATCTTACTCGCCTTCTTGATGAGAAATTGTCATGTTTGATGTTGGTTTCTGGGAACTGACAATCATTGCACTGGTGGCCTTGATTGTGATCGGACCGGAGCGTCTACCCAAGGTAGCCCGTACCGTAGGTCTCTGGTTAGGCCGCGGAAGACGTTTTATCGCCAACGTGAAAGCGGATATCGACAAAGAGATCAAGGCAGAGGAGCTGAAGGAAGTTATTGAAAAACAGGCAACCCTGGCCAATCCGATGCATGAGATTCTTGAAGAGACTCGCGATGATCTCAATCAGATCAAACAGGAGGCGAGCAAGCAGGTGGAAGAGAGCCAGGCAGCCCTCGATTTGAAGAATAGTACTGACAATAAAGGCCAGTCTTAATCGAGATGTCGGCCGAGAATACCCCTAATGTCACCGCCCAGGAGCAGCCACTGGTAGCTCACTTGATCGAATTGCGTGATCGCGTGCTGCGGATGGTGATCGTTGTGCTGGCTGTGTTTCTGGTGCTGTTCCCTTTCGCCAATGATCTCTATAGTGCGATTGCAGGACCGATGCGTGCTGCGCTGCCGGAAGGCAGTACCATGATCTCCACCAAACCTATCGATCCATTTCTGATTCCATTTAAATTGAGTCTGCAACTTGCTGTTTTTGTTGCTGTTCCCTTTATCCTCTACCAGTTTTGGGCCTTTGTTGCGCCAGGCCTTTACCGGCATGAAAAGCGGCTGGTCATACCCTTGCTGATTTCCAGTACATTACTCTTCTACCTGGGGATGGCCTTCGCCTATTTTGTCGTCTTTCCGCTGGTGTTTGCCTTTCTTGCCGGTACTGCACCGGAAGGTGTCGAAGTTGCCACTGACATGGGGAGTTACCTCGATTTCGTCATGACGCTCTTCTTCGCTTTTGGTATTGCCTTCGAGGTCCCGATTGCAACCATCATTTTGGTATGGATGGGTGTTACTACACCCGAAAAACTGCGCCATAAGCGTCCCTATGTCATCGTTGGCGCATTTATCGCAGGCATGTTTCTGACACCGCCGGATGTCATCTCGCAGACACTGCTTGCATTCCCGATGTGGATTCTGTTCGAGTTGGGGCTCATTTTCTCAAAAAGTTTTGTTAAGCGGCACCCCAAGACATCAGAGAATGAGTCGGTTGACCCCGTTCCCGCAACTGCAGGCACTGAGATGAGTGGGTACAAGGAGGAGTCCCCGGATGAAATGGTGGGTAGTGATATAGATCCTGCTCAAGATTACGTTGATCCTGATCGCTTCGTTCCTCTCTCGGATGACGAGATGGAAGCCGAGTTGGATGAAATCGAAGAAGAAGAGCGCAAAGAAACAGGGGTAAACGCTGACAGTGTAGACAGCAATAAAGCTAAGTTGCAGCAAGTGCAGCAATTCAGAAACAGCGGTGACGTGGAAAAAGCCAGAGATCTGCTCTACGAGATTCTGCAGGAGGGAAATGCAGATCAACGTCTTGTAGCGAGAAATATCCTCGCACAGCTCGATTCAGATGAATAGCACTTTCAAGTCCTGGTGCGTGTCCGTCCAGAATTAAAAATAGCTAAAGAACGCATAGCATTCCAATAAAACATTTGATTGCCTTCGGCTTACTAAAGACCTGTTTCCTGGCAAACAATATCACTGGTCAGTCAGCGGTTCCGCAGGCGTGTACCATGTACCAGTGAGAGTGTAATCTCCTCAGCAGAGAGTGTCGTAGAAAAATAGGTCCCTGAAATCTTTGCGCTATTAATGCTGGCGCCTTCAAGATTGGTCTGACTCAAATTCAGTCCACGAAGATCAGCGTGGCGTAAATAGGCCCCCTCTAGACTTAAGTTTCGGGCATCCAGATCCCGTAAATCCACACCTCTCAAATCAGCATTCTGAAGGTCACAGATTTCACCATTGGCGCGTCGTTGGTTGAACTCTTCAATTTTTCCCTCTTTAAGTAATAGATACATGGGGTCCTGTTTTTGTTGGGGCTTCAGCATGTACACCTCTTTTTTTGTCGGTTTACTACACCAGAAAAACGCCTTTGTAACCTATAGTGTGCAAAGAAACACAATGAATACAAACTTTTTGAAGTTACATCTCCCTGGATCATCCAAGAGTCCTTTGAAATCAATGTCTTGCTGGATATTATTTTCGTCATAAGAAGCATTGTTCTTGTTTCTTGAAGGAGACAGCTAGGTTAAGGATAGCCAATACCAAGTGCTGTATGCGAATGCATTTTAAATGACAGGGGTATCTATTATTGCTATTGGTAGCTTCTGCATCTAGTATTGATAATATTAATACTTCAGGGTGGCTGGAATGGCAAGTACTCCGCAGATTCATTACAAACAAAACCGACTCAAGCAATTGCGTGCATTCTGTCATGCGGCGCAGACAGGTTCTATCAGCGAGGCAGCTGAGAGACTTTATCTGAGTCAGCCGACTGTATCTTTGCAGATTCAGGCTCTTGAACGTGAACTGGAAACCGTTTTGTTTGAGCGAAGAGGACCGAAAATCAAACTGACGCCTGAGGGAGAGACCCTCTATAAGCTCTCTCAGCCTCTGGTGGAGGGAATGGATAAACTGCAAGAGACCTTTTCAGCCTCTTGTGGAAAACTGGAGAGTGGCGAATTGAATATCGCTGCTGGTGAATCCACCATTCTCTATATCTTGCCTGAACCCATTCGTCTTTTTGCGGAGCGCTATCCTGGTATTAGAGTAAAACTGCATAACGTGACAGGGCGGGACGGGATGGCCATGTTAAGGGCGGATGAGACAGATCTCGCTATTGGCTCAATGCTCGAAATACCCGACGATGTGACTTATCAACCGGTTGTTAACTATGCTCCCGTGCTGATTGCGCCATTGGACCACCCGTTAGCAAAGAAAGAATCAATTCGTCTACATGATATCACGCCTTACGGCCTTATCCTGCCACCGCATCACCTGAGCACCTGGCGGATGGTGGATCTGGTCTTCAAGCAACATAATGCCAACTATAATGTGACTCTCGAAGCGGGTGGTTGGGAAGTAATCAAGAAATATGTGGAAATTGGTTTGGGTATATCCATTGTTACCGATGTCTGTCTTACGGGAGAGGAGCAGATAGCCACGATACCACTGGGTGAGTACTTTCCTGATCGAAGCTACGGGATTGTGCTGCGTCGAGGAAAATTTCTCTCTCCTCAGGCCAAGCGTTTTCTCGAGATCGTCAAAGGGGTATTCAAATAGGGAATTCCATTCCTTTACTATTTTCCTCAGCTGGTAAACTGTTTTACAATACGGATAGATTAGCTTGGAGATGGTTATGTTAGGAAAAGCGCCGGAATTTCAGGCCCTGCTTCGCGCAATGCGTATTGTGTCAGCTACGGATGCCACGGTATTGGTAACGGGTGAGAGTGGTACGGGCAAAGAACTATTGGCTCAGGCACTGCATGAGAACAGTCGTCGACGCGATAAGCCATTCATAACTGTCAACTGCGCCGCACTTCCTTCCCAATTGGCCGAGACTGAACTGTTCGGTCACTGCAAAGGTGCATTTACAGGTGCCTCGTGTGAAAGTATCGGTAAAGTGAAAGCCGCAAATGGTGGCACCCTGTTTCTAGATGAGATAGGTGAACTGCCGGTTGCGGTCCAAGCTAAATTATTGCGTTTTCTGGAAACAGGTGAGTGCCAGACCGTAGGGCGTCCGAGTAGTCAGCGCGTCGATGTACGGGTTATAGCTGCCACCAACCGGGATCTCTCTCAATCAATCGACGATGGGAGTTTTCGCCGTGATCTCTACTATCGACTCTATGTTGTACCCTTGGAGTTGCCACCCTTGCGCCAACGCCCTGGTGATGTGAGTCTGTTATTGAAAGGGCTGACAACTGAGCTTGCCTCATCATACAACCTGCATCCCCCCCTCTATAGCAATATGGTGCTGAAGACTTTAAATAACTACCAATGGCCAGGCAACGTGCGGGAGCTGAAGAACTTTGCAGAACGTATGCTGATCCTATTTTCAGGACGTAATGTTGATATTGACAATCTACCGCATGAGTTTCGAACAACAGCAAGCCACCGAGTATCATCGCAAAACGGCCATTTTGTATTACCGGAACAGGGCTTGAGCATGGATGAACTCGAGGCCAGTCTGATTGAACAGGCGCTGGGGAAAACATTCGGTAATCGCAGCAAAGCGGCAAGGCTTTTAGGACTTACTCGCGATACGCTACTCTATCGAATGAAAAAATACGCCATAGAGTGTTAACAGGCCCTAGTAGATACGGTAGCCGCCATGGCGTTTGCGGCTACGATAATCGAATAGCAGTATGCCTGCCATCAGACCAAGAACGAAGCAGATAGCTGCGGCAGTCGCTCCCCATTTCAGTGGAATAGCTGATATCATATTACTTTGGTGTTGGCGAAGGGCTTCATTCTCCTGCTGAATCCTATCCAAGGCGGCCACCACGTTTTCGGTATTCTTCAGTTGACCTTGCAGTTCAGCATTCGCTTGTTCTTCCTGATCCTTAATGCGGGCCAATTGATTCTGGACTTGTTTCAGTGCTGTTTCGCTCGCGCTTAATTTGCTGGTTAGTCCCTGGTTTTGTGCTTGCATTTCTAATAGTTGCGCTCGTGCAGGTTTTCTCGCGATCAGGAATCCTGACTTTGTCCAGCCCTCGATACCCTCTTTAGTACGTACCTTTGCAAATAGTCCCTCTTCATCCAGCAGTTCAAGCTCAGTGCCGCTATTAAGGCGTTGCAGGAGCTTACCTTTGGAGTTGATCAATTCATGTAGTGAAAGTTGAAGTTCATCGGTGACGTAACGTGTCTCGGCAAACACAGAAAAACAACAGCCAATTAGACAGATCCCGACAAACCAATCTCTATAGTACTTCATCAATTCCATCTCGTTGAATTACAGCAGGTAAATAATTGTCTATTCATTTCATTCATTTATGGTGAGGATATCGAATAGATTGATTGTGTGCTAGTGGAAAATCTGGTGTCGGTCATTCAGTTTTTGTTCAGCATTGACAGCGTATTCTTTAGTTGAAACTAAACAATCAACGAAACAGGAGATGCAGATATGCGAATGATTCATGCAACATTGATTGCCACTTCACTCTCTTTCCTTCTTGCGATGCCGGCATTTGCAGACCGTGGTGACAAGCATCATTACTGCCCGAGTAAGATGGAGTATAAGATCGACAAACGACTGGATCGTCAATTTCATAGGATAGAGCGTGGTATTGATAATGAACGGTTGACCTATAAGGAGGCAAGAAAGCTTAAAAAAAAGCTTCGCAAAACCCGTCGTCTTTCAAAGGAGTACCGGGAAGACGGGTATCTGTCACGCAGAGAGTTTCGTCATTTGAAGCGTAAATTAGATAATAATAGCGACCTGATCAGAGAATTTATGCACAATGATGTCAAGCGTTATATCGCCTATCATGATGAATATTCGAGGAATCGACATTACTGGAAATAATTGTAATAACCCGGCAATCTATTCGGTTGCCGGGTTATAATAATCTCCAGGCTCAATGAGATCCTGTTAACGGCCACCCCCCGCATTGGGGACTGGGTTTATGCCCCTTTTATTATACCGATGAAATGGTAAAGCACTTAAATTTCAATATATGCTTCAGAAAAATCTTCTGAATTAAATATAGTGTCAGGGATTGGGTTGTTGTTGAAAACGGTTGATCTGATCAAGTACGGTTGCAACGCTCACATCGATTTGCATTATTTGCGGTGTATCTTGCTTTAAAATATTCGTGAGATAGATAGCCTCTGCATGGATCAATGTGGCTTCGTTACTATTGGCAGCAACAGCAAGTTTTTCGACAGCTTGAAGTAGAGTAGTGTAGTCGCTAGCCAAATGCGCTGTACGAATGGTTGACTCGAAATCTGGAAGTAATTTTAAAAACTCATCATGCTTTAGTTTAACTGACTGTATATCATCTACCGCATGTAAACTTTGAATAGTTGCGTTTTCGCTGGCGATGGGTTGCAGATAATTCTTGTCAAGGTGATTTCTATTACCCAGACCCCATTTTGCAACAATGGCATAGAATTGCTCAGGCAAGTAGGGCTTTGCTAATAGATCAACCATGCCAGACTCGACTACTTCATGACGTTTTTCAGGGAGTACGTGTGCGGTAACAGCAATGATCGGTATATTTTCAGTACGGTAATCAATTTGTCTGATTTTGGATGCTGCTTCAATACCGCTCATTTTTGGCATCTCAAGATCCATTAAGATCAGATCAAATGATTGATGTGAAACTTTATCTATTGCTTCGACAGCACTCTGTACTGCAACAACCGCTACGCCTTTTTTTTCAAGCAGTGTCTTTGCCAGCGTCAAATTAACGTTGCTGTCATCGACAACCATGACACGCAAATTTGAAAAATTAGATTCGGAAATAGTATCAGGCAAGGTATCTTGGGTCAGTGCCTGATTGGTTGTGGGATCGATCTGTGTGGCCTCAGTGGGCCTTTTTGTTTTTGGCAAAGCTAGACTGATAAGTGCTGTAAAGGTAGAACCTTTACCTGGTGCACTTGTCAGTGTGATCTCTCCATCCATAAGGTATACCAGCCTTTGTGCAATAACCAATCCAAGACCGGTACCACCATAATTTCTGGTGATTGATCCATCACATTGCTGGAATGGTTGAAATAGCTGGGCCTGCTGCTCAGGTGTGATACCTATTCCGGTGTCACTGACAGATATACATAAAAAAACTATATTATCCTTTTGTCGGTTTTTCTCAATTTTTATTTCTACTTGTCCCTGGTTGGTGAATTTAATCGCGTTTCCAATCAAATTAATGAGTACTTGTCGAAGTCTTGCTGGATCTCCATATAAAAGTGGAGGGACATCATCCGCAATATATGTTTTTAATTTCAGTCCTTTTTCCAGGGCCTTTGGTGTAAATAAAACTTGTACCCCATTTACTAGGGGTTCCAATAGAAAATTACTGTATTCAAGACTGATTTTCCCCGCTTCCATCTTTGAAAAATCAAGAATATCATCAATAATATCGAGTAGGCTGTTAGCAGAATTGGTAATGATATCGACGTATTCACGCTGTTGAGTCGTTAAGACAGACTTCTCCAAAAGATGAGTAAAGCCAATAACACCACTCATCGGTGTGCGTATCTCATGGCTCATAGTGGCAAGAAAATCACTTTTTGCCTGGCTGGCAGCTTCCGCTTCCTCTTTTGCGTTGTTAAGTTCCTGGGTTCGTTCTGTAACCAGTCGCTTCAGGTCCAGATGATAGGCAGCCAAATCTCGGTCATGAGTTTGTATCCGGTCAAGCATGATATTAAAACCGTCAACCAGATTACCCAGTTCATCATTACTGATTCGTTTTGCACGGTGTGAGAAATCCCTTTTTGCTGCCACCATCTTCATGGTGTCGAGTAATTGTTGTACAGGTGTTGATACTATCCGTTGGAAACGGCTCGAAAGTAGTAGTGCCAGTAACATCGAAATAACAAAAACACCCAGCATAAGGAGAGATTGTTGAAGCAGGGTGGTTCGTGCTTTCTTCATATCACCGATGATGTGCAAAGAACCAATTGATTCACCATCAAGTACAATTTCCTCTTCTACAGTAACCCATCCAAAATAGGATTCTTTTATTGCACCTGCATCACTGGCTTCAACCCCTGCTTGAAAATGAGGGGATCTGTAGTTTGCAAAAATGGCTCCATCCCGAAGGAAGATAGTAGCCTCAACGGCATCATCTTGTGTAGAGAGTGTAGATAAAACATCGCTAGCGGTCTCTTTGTCATTAAATGCAATAGCTGCACTGCTATTTGCACCAAGCAGTAGTGCCAAGGCCTGAAGACGGGTGGCTGCTTCACTGCGAGCTGAGCTTATTTCAACTACCATGAAAAGGATTAGATTTAGTAATAGTACGGATGCAGCAGTAACCAGAATGATCGCTTCCAATTTTTGCTTTATGGAGGCATTACGCAGTAGATACACGGTTACTCCTCTTGTCCTACTATCTCGGCTAAGTTGAGAAGTCGGGAGCTGAGGACCAGGCCAGCTTGACGGGCCATATGAAGATTGATAATAAAACTAATTCTTCCCTCTTTTCTATAGAGTTCAATGATACCTCCAGAGCGTGCAAAATCGGGTAGTTCACTAACTGTCAGGATGGGCTTTCCAACCAGTGATTTGATGATTTTGAGATATTGCCGTTGTAGTGAATGAGCAACATACAGTACCTGGCAATTATGAAGATTATTCTTGTCTTTCATTGGCTCGATCATTACTGGATGACCCTTGATTATTCTTCCGCTGAGTCGCTCTAACTCACTAACGAGCTCATCATTGCCTATAGAACAAATTTTCAATGGTGTATCAGCTTCATCCCCCATGGCTTCTGGCCAACGGGTAAATTTGGCAAAGTTATAGATAAAGACGGCCTTAAGTAGGTTCTCCTCCTGCAGTAAATTCTGGGCGATAGCAACTGGCCATACACTACTAAGTGTCCAAAGTAAAATAAAGACTAACAACCTTGTCGTCACTGTATCAATCCATTTCCTGATAAATATTATTGCTTTCTAGCCTTCTATTCATGATGGAATAGCCATCAAAACCTGAGTTCTCAGTTGCTGGTAGAGTCTGTTTGTTAAGTACATGATGACAATATCGTACAGCAGCGGTTTGTTGTGCCGAACTGAGTGCATAGTGCATCTAGCTATTCCTCCAGACCATGTTATTTTCTTACACTGCCCGAGAAGTTATAGCGAAATTCTGCGTATAAACTACGCTCTGGAAGTGGTAGGTCATCTGGTATAGAGGCGCTTGTGTATTCCCTTGCATCCTTGTCAAACAGGTTACGAATGGAAACGGCAATCTCCCAGTCTTCTAAGCCTGTGTAACGAACAGTAGTGTCGGTGATAAAGTAATCGTCAACTGAATGTCTGGTATCATTACTACTACGGGTGCGTTTACCAATCCAGTTGCTCTGTAAATTCCAATTCCAGTGAGGTAAGAGGTACCAGTCAACACGTAGATAGGCGTCCTGATCCGGTTCAACAACGGTGCGAAAGTTATTGTTGTCAGGATTTCGAAAAGTATAGTTACCTGAAATCCTCAGATCTTTTGTTGCTTGCCATTTGGCCTCAATTTCAAGGCCACGAATTGTGTGTTCTCCAACATTCTGTTGTTGATTCTTAGCAAGTCCCGAGACAGGTATTTGGCGAATAAAGTCAGATTGTTTGAAATGGTAGAGATTCAGCCCGAGATTTAAATCTTTGTTCAATAGGTAGGTAAATATTAACTCGAGTGTCTTGGATCGCTCTGGTTTCAGATTAGGATTGGGTAGTGCAAATGAAGTTTCAGTAAAGAGTTCCAGGTAGGAGGGGGGGCGAAATGCACGGCCATACATCAACTTGGTTGTGAGTCTTTCAGTGTTCTGCCAAAACAGCGCCAGACGTGGATTGAATGTATTGCCAAAATCTGAGTAGTTATCATAGCGAACGCCTGCGGTTAATTCCCACGCTTCGTCGATAGACCAAACATCCTGGAAAAAAAGGTGACGAATTATCCGTGTTTTTTTCGGAGCGAAGGCATAGGGTGTATCTGAAATATCCACCAATTGGCTCCCGGGAGGTAGTTCATTTCCATCAGGACCTATACCCTTGTTTATGATATGTCTGACAAAATATGGATTTTGTAAGGTGTAGCCTAGGCCCAATCTGAGAGAGTGGTCGTCAAATCCTGAATATAAGCCGCTGGTTTCAAATGCGAATCTTCGTTCGGCTGAGCGCATCTTATTGATGACACCGTTTGGAAAGTCACCATTAAATGCACCGGGTGGATACTCTTGAAAGCCGTCACCTGAAGAATATTTAAGGTCTTGATAACGAATTTCTGCGTCAATTCCCCATTTGTCACTGAATGCATCGTCACTGTATAGCAAGTCAATATTGAAACGACTGTCGTTTGCTAGAGTAACTGGATCTAATACGCCAGCTCCCGAAATCCCTGTCTCCAGATCATGATGGCGTGCATAGTCTATGTGAACACGCCAGTTATCTTTAGAAATTGATGAGCGAAAGTCGGTATTTTTCCAACCGAACTGAGCTGTACCGGGGGCCAGTGAGACCGTTGTATTCAGTTCGTTGTCTTGTCGGGTCTGGCCATCAGATTGAATAAAAGGGTGGTGGCCATCAGTGCTGTCTATCTCCAGTGTCATTGAGACATCAAAGCCATTCCAGTTGTCACCGTACTGCATCCAGCCAGTTTTGCTGTCAAAGCTACCATTTCGTAAACCCACTTCGAATTGATCAATATTTCCTGCAGTCTTGGTAATGACGTTTATGACACCAGCGGATGCATCAGCTCCAAATAACGCTGATCCGGGGCCACGAATAATTTCCACTCTGTCGATGATGCTGGTAGGTATACCTTTCCAAAAAATTCCGAATCCCCACATCAAATCTCTCATCGGAGTGCCATTTACCATCAATAAGGTTTGGCTGGCACTGGCGCCACGAAACTGTACAAGGGGACGGAACCCAAATTGACTGGCCCTGACATGGATCCCCGGGACACTCTCCAGAATTTCTACAAGATTTGTCGATCCGGTGGCTTTGATATCCTCTGATGTTATTACGGTGACAGCTGCAGGTGCCTTGGCTATTGTCTGTTTTGTATCGGTTGAGATAGTCACCTCTAAGGCCATCAATTCTTCCAAGCTCATTGAAAGAAACCGGTCCAGCTTTTGATCACTATTTGCTTGG
The DNA here is from genome assembly GCA_025656675.1 of Candidatus Thiodiazotropha sp. (ex Codakia rugifera). Classification (GTDB taxonomy): domain Bacteria; phylum Pseudomonadota; class Gammaproteobacteria; order Chromatiales; family Chromatiaceae; genus Thiodiazotropha. The sequence goes on along the minus strand of JAHXHN010000006.1, from coordinate 13,088 downwards.
GTTGCAGTGTTAAGAACAAGACCGAAAAATACGATGGCGTGTTTGAGATTAATCATACTTCCTCGGAATATTATTTTTTACCGATAGCAAAGGTTCTGGGCACTACTCTCGCAGGAAAAGGGAGACTTTCTTATTGATATCACGGTTGTTGGCATCGTCATAGACGCACTCCCTAATCAGTTTTTAACAGGTAGCTGTCTAGGGCTGATTTTTAATCCCTTGGAGCCATATTATTGAGAGTGAAGAGACTGTTGAGTTAATTGACTTGTGCTCTCCTTGCGATGCTGTCGATCCTGAATGTATTTAGGATTAGTAGAGTAAGCAGATAACCAGAATTATATAGGAAAAAAACAATTATTGATGAAATTCGTCAGTCGTAAGTAAGCCTAGATAGGCTTTGCTTAGAAATAGTGAATTAAATTCATAAAGTTACTATTCTATGTTTGGATTGGTATGTGGCTGGTATTTTTCAGCAGGGTTCTCGAAGCAGGTGATACTAGATGGAGATTATTTATGTACCACACTAGAGTCTGAGCAGATTCCCTACAAGTCTGCGCCAGCTAAAAACAGTTTCTGTGCAGTGCGTTTATACACTGATCAGGGGTGCTAAGATAAACCTTCCAACCTTATAGGATTTTTCTCTCCCGACTAGACCATCATTGGTATTCCTGACCTGAAAACCACTGTCCAGGTCTCCTATAGAGGAGAGTGTACAGTGAGAAGACCAGTGCCTGTGCCGGGGTGCGACCAGCAGGAATCCACAATCAAACGTGTTATCGCAGCATCGGGTTACATACTGACCAGGTCGATAATCAAACGCTGATTCCGGCTGCAGGCGAGGGGAGTGATATCTATGGATAACCGGCCATACCCGGTGTCTGCACAGCTAAGTGCTCAGTGATTCTATCAATATGGATATCACTAAGTTCATGAATTAAAAGATGTTTGTGGCCTTTGTGTATGTCCATGCCAGTGTGGTTATGCGATCCGCCAAAGTCCATTTTTAGGAATCCCTTCTGTTTTGCGGCCTGCTGTTACCTATCAATGCGGCTAAAAAACAAATTGACCCGGTCATCTGCCAATACCTTGCGATAAAAGATAGCGATAACCTTATCCACTGCAGATTCACCAGCCAGGCATTCATATAGATGCACATGACAACGCCTTTGATTTTTTTTATTAATGACAATCCGGTGTGGGATGGTAATAAAAATCCCAATAGAGTTTGAACTGTTATTCTCTTTTTCTTCAGACTTGATTACAGGGCAAAAAAAAAAGGTATTATGTCAGCTATATGGAGTGAGAGGTTTACTCTCACCGATGGGTTTTAATTTTTTACTGAGGAATTGCCATGTACGGCGTAATATTTCATTTCCTGCGTGACTACGTAATTGAACGGCATGGTGGTGAAGCGACTTGGAAGGCCCTACTGGAGGCCCAGGGGTATAAATTTAAACTCTACTTTCCTGTTCAGGACTACCCGGATGAGGAGATTCTTGCGCTGGTGGGAACGGCATCCAAGGCATTGGATACTCCTATCCCGGTCATACTGGAGGACTTTGGTTCCTATGTTGGGCCTCAGTTACTCTCTTTTTACCATATGTATATAAAAAACAAGGAGATGAAGACCTTTGATGTTATTGAAACTGCCGGTGGTAGCATCCATGATGTGATCCATAAGCACAATCCTAACCGAAAACCTCCCCGCTTATCATCCGTACGTGATTCTGATGATGTCCTCATAGTGCATTATCAGTCCCATCGACAACTGTGTCCGGTCGTCAGGGGCATCATCCGTGGCCTGGGTGAGAAATTCAATGAACGGTTTGATATCAATGAAACTCAGTGTATGCATGACGGTGCTGACAAATGCATAATGAAGGTGACAAGATTGGATTCCTAGGAACACAGATAGACTGCGATATCTACCAGCTTTTTCCTCTACTTGTCTGAGTGGCTGATTTAATCATCCCAAAGCGCCAGAATGGTCGCAACCGCTCGGGTAAATTCATTAAATGAGTGGGGTTTTACAATATAGTCATCAACATCATACTCAAATGCGGCAGCACGATCCTTGGGCTCATTGGATGAGGTGAGTACGATAATGCGCAGTGTTTTGAGCTCCGGATCATTGCGTAGTTCATGTAAAAACTCGATACCACTCATTTTTGGTAGGTTTAGATCCAGAAGAATGAGCGCTGGTAAGGGGGTGATTTTTTTGCTTTGGGGTGTTCCTCGAAGCATATCGAGTGCTTCCAGTCCGGTTCGAGCGATACGCAGTGGATTACTGATTTTGTTCTTTTTTAGGGCGCGCTGAACGGTCATAATGTCGACTCGGTCATCCTCGATCAGTAAGATCGTTTCATCATTTTTCAACATATTCGCATTTCCTGTCTCTCTCGAACAGGGGATCTCCCATATTTTAAATTATTCAGATGCATGTTTTATTGGCCAAGTGAAGTGAAAACATGCGCCTTCCCCAATCGCAGACTTTAACCTTATTGTGCCACCATGTTCCTCAACAATTTTTTTGACCAGTGCTAATCCAATGCCTGTACTACTCTCAAAATCACTCGATTCCAGCGTCTGGAACATCATAAACACTTTTTTGTGGTACTCCGGGGCAATTCCCTGCCCATCATCACAAACTGAGAACTGATAAAATTCATCGATAATTTCACACCTGATCCGAATCTTACCCTTATCTCCCCCATGGTGTTTTAGACTATTGCTGATCAGATTGGAGAATACCTGTCCAAGTTGAAGCCGATCGGCATACAGTATTGGCATCTTACCCTTGATCTTGATTGTGAATCCCTCAGGTGGAGAGAGCGAATCGATGATTTCGTTAATCATTTCGTTAGAGTCGAACTCACTTTCAGAATCGGAGGTTCTGCCAACCCTTGAATACTCCAGCAGCCCCTCAATCAGGTCATGCATCCTTCTCACCCGGTCACGAAGCAACGCAAGTTGTTCTCTTGAAGCGGCATCCAATTTATCGGTAAGATCCTCTTCAATCCATTGAGCCAGGTTGGATACCGCTCGAAGCGGGGCTTTTAAGTCATGAGATGTCACATAGGCAAATTGTTCAAGGTACTGAGCCCGCCGTTCTGCTTCAGCAGTACGGTAGGCAATATGATGTTCCAATGTTTCGTTTAACCTCTGCAATTCCTGTTCAGCCGATTTACGTTCAACTACCTCCTGATTCAGTGCCTGTACTACTTCCCATAGTTGGGATGTTCTCTCTTCTACTTCCAGACGTACCTGTCTGGCTCTCCCTACTAGGGTTGCCACATAGATGGTGAAAAGTAGGGTAAATGCGATGCCCCCGAAAAAAATGATCCAACTATTCCAGGTATCGGCAGTGAACTTTTCAGATGCGCTATTACACACAATCTGCCATTTCTGGTTCCCAACCATAATCTGTTGGGTATAAGAAATTTCAGGTGCATCACTATCAGTATAGGACATTGGGTTTTCGTCTAACCGGGAATAGTGGCTATAGAGCAGTCGTCCATTTCCTATCGATTGGTCCTGGTAAAAGTGGATATCAATTCCACCGGTACGCAGGCTCTCCATTGCGCGCTCAATAACATCGCCAATATAGAAGATCCCAATGGCAAATCCTCTGATTTCTGTGGGTGCTTGTGTGGATGTTGTTTCGGACGGGTTGTCTTTGAAAAATACCGGTACAGCGACCACAATACCTGTCTTCTTATCTGTATCATCCTGGAGATATATCCCCGGAGAGACCTGAATCTCACGGGAGATTTCAGCTTCAATCAATAATTGCGAGACGATTGGATCAACACCCATATCGAGGCCTAATGCTTCTTTGTTGCGTTGGTAGGGCTGAATATAGAGGACAGGATAGTAGGTGGATCGATGCCTGCCTTCGATCAGGTTGCCCGAACCATCCCACTCGAGAAGCTGAAAGGGAGGAAAACTGTGCTGAGCCTCCTCGATAAAGGTGTCTCTGTCCTCGGCACGTACAACAGGAACCCACTCCAGAGCCTTGATGCCCGCCTGGTTTTTCAGCGCGGGACCGACAAACTTACGAAACTCTCGTCGTCCTACAATCTCAGATGCTTCAAAAAATGTGGCAATGTCATGAATGATGCCGAGTGAATGTTTTATTTCTCGTTGAATGACTAGGATTCTGTCTTGAGATGCCTCATGAAAGGCAATTTCTACCCGACTCCTCTCCCAACTCAATGATTGTACAAATACTGCAATTGTTATTGCTAACCCCATTACAGCAACCAGTACAACTGGGAAGTATCCCCACCAGATCGATCTTGGATCACTACTTTTCTCTGGTGTTTGCTGACCAGAAACCTTTGCGAGGTATCTCTCTGTAAGACGTTGCTTCATGCGCATGGTAGCGGCATGCAATTCGTCGACGAGATGCTTAATATCGTTACCTGTGGGCATATTCCCAGGGGTATCGTGGTAGATATTTCATATCTGGGCCTCTGAAAGCGTTAAACAGTATAGGACTGTACACTAGATAGTGGTCATCCTAAGGTCAAATTTCTTTCTCATAGGATAGTGCAGGCAATCCACTTTATTGACTAACAATCAGCAAAAGGAATATGCCAGGTTTTAGTTCAGAGGGAGGGCGGTTTAGGGAAAGAGTTGATGACGTATATCGCTCAAGCTGCGATGTACGCTATGGCAGCGAGCACAGATACTGACGGCAGTCTCACCGAGCCTTCTTGCCGTTAATTTGGGCTGGTGTTGATGAATTGCTTGAGCCAGTTCGTCAAGCATCTGTTGACTGGTTCGGCCAAGGATTCTTTCGTAGGGTGGCTGGTCCTTATGGCAGTTATCGCAGCTCTTTCCCAGTAGTTCCAGTTGGACTTCCAGAGCTTCAGCGGCTTGTTGTGCACTTTTCCAGCGACTGTCCTCACTGGCAATTTTGATGCGATTGATGTTGCGAGAGAGTGCTTTCATGTGGTCGGTATAGCTGATTTCACCCTGTTCATTATCAGATATCGATACCTGCGAGAAATCGGCTGTACGATATCGTACTGCAGCCAGTGCACGATAGTCGCGATGACAGGCTCTACAATTACGGGAAATTCTCGCTAGCGTCTGGGAAACAGCTTTAAAATCGCCTTGGTTGACCTCCGTATCAAGACGAGCAATCTCGTCCAGTTCCAATTCATCATCCCATTCAGGGACCATTTCCGGAAGCTGTTTAAAATGTTGTATAAACTTATCGCTCCATTTTTTTAGCCGAGGTAAGTCCCTCAGAGCTGCATACTCATCAACAGCTTGCATTTCTCGACGTAATGCAAACATGGTATGTAGCCAGACCTGCCTTTTGTTCACAGGTTTGTACCACTGTCCGAGGGAATCAGGGAGTTGTTCAATGGTTGTTTCATCATTAGCGACTGCAGGCTGTGATAGGGCTAAAAATGAGACAAGCAGTGCGACAGTCAGCTGAACAGGAACGCTCTGTCGGGTTGTGTGCTTGGTATTTGCTTGAGGTAAATCGGCTAGTGGGCGTTGTTTACTCCACAACGTGAATCACCCCTTTCATATTGTGGCTTTCATGATGTGGTTCACAGATATAATGGTAGGTGCCTGGTTTATCGAATGTGCGTTCCCTGACATCACCAGGGAAGAAGTAGTCACCGGGCTCCTCGCCTAAAATCTCGAACCAAGCGCTGTGATATTGGCGTTTTTCGTGATTCTCCCAGCGTACCTTGGTACCCACTTTGACTGTGATTTCCTCTGGTTCGAACTTATAGTCTTTAGTGATGATGGTCACGCTTTCTTCTGCCAGGACAGGTTGGGCCAGTAACAGGTACATGAAGGCTGAGACGAGAAGATTGTGATGTGCCATTTGATAGACCTCCTGTCCTTTTCCCTACAGGGAGAAGGTTTCACTCATTGATCATCATAGAATCAAGCTCGGGCAGTCAGCTATTGCGCCATAGCATTGATTTCAGCTTCGTTATTGTCCAATCCCAGCTTGTAGCCAAGTGATACATGATGAAAGCGCGCATTCGTGTAGTCGTCATGTATTGCGAAACCGAAGTTGTAGAGCTTGCCGGGTTCTATAGTAATATCACCCGGGTTATCTGACTTCAACTTCCTTTCCAGTGTCACTGTCCAATAACCGGCTTCCTCCTTGATGCTGCCATTAAGGCCTTGGCCGCCACTCATGCTACGTTGTTCAAGTACGTGCCCATCTTCAACAGCCCCAGTGCCACTACTGATTCTCACTAGATCCATGAATTTATGGGCATTCAGCTCGGCTTGAATATCACCATCAGATTTTAGCTTATCCCAGCCCCCCAGCTTTTTACCACGCCGTCCTTTTTCTTCTACCTTGGTGCGTGACTCTTTAATGTACTTTGTGACACCTTGATTGACGTCCAGGTTCAAACCGGCGGCTGCCGGGTCTTCCGGATGTCCAGGCATCGTGCGTAGATCTTCATGGCAGGTACCCCAACAACCGGCCTGAGAGGCGTACTCCGCTTCGTCGGTTGCCAACATCAATGCCAGTTTGATCTGATTCTCCGGGTCCATTTTGCCGCCATCGACAAATGGAACAGGGACATGTTGCGTATCTTCCCACTGAAATCTCAGATAGAGATTTTCTTCATCATGGGTTGCCTGTACAGCGACAGGGATGGCAGGCCGTTTACCTGTGGGGGGCGTTGGTTCCGCTTTTTGGCCAGTGACCATCTTCTGCCCCATATCTGCCGTCTCTTTTTCATGGCAGGTTGTGCAACGATCGCCTGCACGAAAAGGACGGGCACCACCATGGTACTTACCCACGAGCGTCCATTCCATCGAGGTCTGTCCAGGATAGAAGAGGGTGATCTGACGTTCACTGGATTTAGACCAGTCGATACTTTCATTGGTTGCTGCTGCTTGCTGGCCGGCGGGTGCTGCAGCTGCTGCCATTGACGATGTGGCAACAGGTGAGTCAACCTTGGCTTTTACAGCATTCAGCTCGGCTTCGCTATTGTCCAGTCCAAACTTATAGCCGAGTGAGACATGATGAAAGCGGGCACTGGTGTAGTCATCATGAATGGCAAAGCCGAAGTTGTATAGGGTGCCTGGTTCAATTGACAGGTCGCCTGCTGTAGTGGATGTCAATGGACGCTTGATCACAACAGTCCAGATGCCTGCATCCTTCCATCCTTGTGCCTCAATAGCGCTACCATCATTCATCAGACGCTGCTCTAGTACATGGCCATTTTCTACCTTGCCGTTACTGTTCCAGCGTACCAGGTCCATATACTTGTGAGCATCACGCTCTGTCTGAAGGGCGCTGTCGTCCTTGAGTTTATCCCAACCACCCAGTTTCTTACCGCGTCTACCTTTCTCCTCGACCTTGGTGCGTGACTCTTTGATGTATTTAGTGACGCCATTGGTGAGATCGAGTTTAAGGCCAGAGCCTGCAGGGTCATCAGGATGCCCGGGCATCGTACGCAAATCTTCGTGGCAGGTGCCCCAGCAACCGGCTTGCGAAGCGTACTCTACTTCATCGGTAGCCAACATCAGTGCCAACTTAATCTGATTGTCGGGATCCATTTTACCGCCTTCAATAAAAGGGACCGGGACATGGTCGGTATCTTCCCATTGGAAGCGAAAATAGAGGTTACTCTCATCATGTGCCGCCTGTACTGAAACAGGGATAGCGGCTCGTTTACCCTCTGGGGGTGTTGGTTCTGCCTTTTGTCCTGTGACCATCCTCTGGCCCATATCGGCCGTCTCTTTTTCGTGGCAGGTTGTGCAACGATCACCTGCCTTGAAAGGTCGGGCACCACCATGGAATTTACCTACGAGGGTCCACTCCATGGATGTCTGGCCAGGATAGAAGAGTGTGATCTGGCGTGTTGGTGATGCGCTCCAATCGACACCAAACCCCTGCGTGGTTACACCGGCGCTAGGGGGCGTCGCTGTGGATGCAGCTGGTTTGTTCTGTCCTTGAGCGGCGAGTGCCTGAGCAACAGCCGCATCGATTTTTTGTTGTTGCGCCAAAGCTTGAGCTTTACGCCGATCACGTTCCTTTTGGGTCGCGAGTTGTGCCGCTGCTTCAGCCTCAGCTTCAGTCTCTGCGGCTCTTAAAAGCCCGAGTTTGAAGGATGCTGGAATTTCGGTTTTGTAGGACTCGATGGGTTGTGCCCACTCTTCCAATTCCTCTTCACTGATTTCTTTATGGACCGCTTTATGAGCAATACCTTTATGACAGTCAATGCAGGTGTTGCCATTCTCCATGGCGAACACATGTTGATTGCGTGCTCGAGGCTTCTGTCTTTCAGGATTCATGGTATCCCAGTCATGACAGTTGCGGCACTCTCGTGAATCGGTCTCTTTCATGGCACTCCATACGCGGCGAGCCATGGTAAGCCTATGTTGTTCAAATTTTTCCGGGGTATCCACGGTCCCCATGAGCTTGTGCCAAATCTCGTTACTGGCTTTGATTTTTCTTACAATCTTGTGCACCCATGGACGGGGTACATGGCAGTCCGGGCATCCTGCGCCCACGCCACTGCGGTTGCCATCGTGTGGTGTACCTTTGTACTCCTGATAGACATTCTCTTCCATTTCATGGCAAGAGATACAGAATTCCATGGTATTGGTAGCTTCCATAACTGTATTGAAGCCACCCCATACGATGACGCCAATGACCATGAACAGGACAGCACTACCCAGGGTCGCACCGAATGCGACTTTGCGTGAAAGTAGGCTTTTAAATAGAGAGTGCTGATGCATCGCTTACCCCGTCAGGTCACAATGGTCAGGTGATACACCAGCGCAGGATTGCGTATGGTGCAGATGTCGGTGAACAAGGCGGACATGGGGCATAGCCGCATATCCGCCTTATTCTCAGCTAAGTGCGTACCAGCAGCACATCATCAGGTGACGTGATGAACGCGGTTATGCACGTTGAACTTACCAGTAGGTGCGTACAATCCTTTGATGCGCGCCTTCTCTTCGAGGGTCTTGGTGTCAAAGATGATGATCTCACCGTTGGGCTCTTTACTGTCCTTACGATTCCAGACAGAAGTCCATACCTCTGAACCATCGTTATTGAACTCGATGTGTACAGCGGCGTAGCCGGTCTTCTCGGTCAAGCGAATGGTCTTGACAATCTCGCGGGTCTTCTTGGAGATGACCTGGAGCGATTGCTGGACTTCAGGTTCTGGATGCTTGGTCTGATCTGCCCAGTAATAGTCGCTCTTCGGATGGGTGCGGATGAAAACACCGGGACCGTCAGTTTCTACTTCGTAGCAGATCTTCCAGGCTTGGTCTTTGTGGCCAGCTGGGTCATTACCCCAAACCGTGACCTTGCCTACACCCAAGTGAGTGGTACCGCCGACAGGACCACATTTGGGATCGATCCAGTTTGCACCAGGACCAGGATGTGGTTTTTTGTCGGTATCGATCATCGCTTCCAGTTTCTGAGTCTTGGTGTCTACCACAACCATCTTGTCCGAGGCGTTGGCAGCAATCTGGAAATAACGACCTGTTGGATCATAGAAACCATCATGCAGGTACTTGGCGGTGTCCATCTTGGTGATCTTCAGGTTTTCTAAGTCCGTGTAGTCAACCTGCCACATCTGACCCAGTTCCTTCATAGAGACCAGCCAGCTAGGTGCCATGGGTGTGTCATACACAGCAGCGACACGGGATTCGTTGACGTATTCACCATCAACATTGACGCCACGCGCAGAAACCACTTTCAGCGGTTCCATTGTTTTGGCATCAGCAATGACAAAGTGAGGTGGCCAGTAGCCGCCACCAATAACATATTTGCCGTCGCCGGATACTGCAACGTCACGAGCATCATAAGCAACCTGAACCTGGGCTACCTTCATCTTCTCTGGATTTTGCCACAGATCGACCTTGGTCATCATGCCGTCACGACCCATGATGTACCAGAAACGCCCCGGATCCTTTGTTTTCAGGGTGTCATGGTGCTCAACAGCCTTCAGTACATGTACTGCATAGCCAGTTGGGACATGAGCCACGATCTCTTTGGTATCACCGTCGATGATGGCCACTTTACCCACATCACGCTCGATGACCAGGAAGAAATTCTCCCAGTTACGACCATGCAGGGGTTTTGTGGGGTAATCTTTCGGCTCAACAAAGACTTTGTGACGCTCTTTCATCAGCGCCAAAGACATCTCAGGTGGAATGGGTGGCTCCAGCTGTATGTACTTGGCCATCTTCGAGATCTCTTCCTTGCTCATGATATCGTCGAAGTTGTTCATGCCGCCTTCAGTACCGAAACTGATGATTTTCTCAAGGCGTTCTTGACCCAGTTTCTGGGTGTTCTTTGGTTCTAAATTCTTGCCAGTAGCACCTTTACGCAGCGTGCCGTGACAGCCTGCACAACGCTGAAAGTAGATGGTCTTGGATGCCTCGAAGTCTGCTTCACTGAGTGTGGGTGTAGCGGCTTGGGCGGAAGACCCTATGCCACCTATGGATATGCCGATTGCCATGGAAAGCGCACTTGCGTGTAGAATAGATTGTGCGCGTGGCCGGGAACTTTTAATCATTGGAGAACTCCTCCCTAACTTGTCGATTACGCACGACAGATTAGGCTCCCGGCTGGGCTTACTCACCTTGACAAAGGTCAAATCAAACAACGTCTCTATCTCCGATAGTTTCAAACACGGTTTGGAGTATGCTGATATAGAATTGATACGGATCAAGGCGTTTTGTAATCCGGGTGGGATCATCCAGTCTCGCCACATGGCCCTTTAGTACAACAATACACCGCTATTCGTTAGACAATCCTCTGGGGATATCAACCATGCGCAAGAGCTTACAGACTTTTGGTCTCTCCCTGTTTATTGTGCTCGCCTTTATCGTAATAGGTATTGGCTTTATGTTCGGGATCGATAATCCAGTTCCCTGGATAATGATCGCAATTCTTCTGGTACTACCTGTCATCCATAAAAAAATGACATCGCAAAAGTTTGTCTCCTGGGATGACAGCCTGAGTGTTGGCATACAAACAATTGATGATGACCATCAAAAGCTTTTATCGCTGATCAATAATCTGCAAACCTCAGTGCTCTATCCAACAGGCGAAGATTTTGAGCGTCAGGCACTGAGTGAATTGGTGGACTACACCAAATACCATTTTGAGCGTGAAGAGCGACTGATGCAGGACAACGGATATCCTGACTTTGAGATACACAAGCAGCAGCATCAGGAAATGATTGCAAAGGTTACACACTTTCTGGAGTCTTATGAAAAGGACAGCGAAGGCACTATTGATGAATTAACCGGTTTCCTCAAGACATGGCTGATCGATCATATTGCCGGCACGGACCAGAAGTACAGCAAGTTCCTGAATGATAAGGGGATACATTGAGAGTGCTTACCGGCTGGGTAACCTGGTGAGATATGTCGGTTAACTGCCTCTATTGTGGGGAATTGATTTCTGACGAAGCTGAACGCTGCTCCAAATGTGGTGCACCATCCCATTTCCAGAAGCGCGGGTTTAGATTGGGTGCCAGGACAAGATTTGTGATTATATTTATCCTGCTCTCCGTCGTATCATTGACCCTTGCGCTCATATTGCCAAGATAGTATGCCCATCTCATGGGTTAATATTGAGTGTAAATTATTTAATTTAAAGTGACCTTTGACAGCCCCATCAGTACACTCACAAAATAAGTATGCAGTAGTTATATATCAGTTAACGCTGATCTGGATACATGTATCCAGGTCAAAATATGGGTAGAGCCATTGAATAACACAAGACTGCACCCCACGAAGATTGAACTTTCCGATTTATCCGCTGCAATCGAATCAGGTTGGGATCTTTACCGGCTGATTCCACTTCCCAGCATTATTTATGCTTCTGTTGCAGCCTTGATCGGGTTTATATTACTGTTCAGTATCGGGGCGCTGGGCTTCTCTCCCATGTCGCTACCCTTTGCCGGTGGATTTATGCTGATCGCTCCGGCCATGCTAACCGGATTCTTCCAGCTTGCTGAGTCTGCACTGACTGATTCAAAGCCAACCGTATCCACGCCCTTTATCGCTTTTTTTCGTACCCCGTTACAAACTTGGATGATTGCAATATTTTGCGCATTCATGTTTCTCATCTGGATTACCGATGCCGGTGTACTCTATAGCTTTATTATCGGTGGTGCTCATCTACCTTATGAACTCCCCTGGATTCTAAAAGCAGACGAAAAAATTGCCACCTTCTGGTTTTGGGGGTCACTGATGGGATCCGTACTGGCATTTACTATTTTCTGTGTTTCAGCATTTTCTGTTCCCATACTCTTCGAGGGTAGAGGGAATTTAGTGCAAGCTGTTCACGCCAGTGTTCGGGCGGTTTTCAAGAATCTCTTCACAGCCATATTATGGGGATTGATACTTAGCTTGTCGGTGCTGATTGCGATTCTATTTCTACCACTGTTATTAGTGGTTCTACCGGTCATGGCATATGCCAGTTTTGCGTTATATCGTACTGTCTATCCGCATATTCAATCTGAGTCTGAGGATTCAGCTTCATAATTAATAACACTTTCCCCCCAATCCCTGCAATTGATTGGTCTGTAGCGCTATCCGGGCAAACCCAATCTTCGAGGAAGCCCTGAACAAGTCAAGGACGGCCACCTTGTGGCCAAAACTTCCACCACTGCGTTGTCAATCTGGGCAATAGACCATTCATTATCAGCGATTGACGCCTTGATGCGAAAGTTTTATGGCTCACACTCCGGCTTAACCGAACCTGTTCAGCGCTTCCTTAATAGACGTCTTGATTTATAGGGATTTTTGAGGTGTATCTTTCGGTGATGCCGAATGGCTGCAAGCTGGATTAAATCGCTATCATACAAAGCACGCAAAATGTGTCAGTTGGCAGCTGCTTTCTTTGTAGCGATACATGGATGCACTGCATTGTATGTTTACCGATATCAGGCAGGCACTGACATGACTTTTCACATAATCTGTAGTAGCTCACTAATTGATCAGTTATCGAGATAAATTGATCAATATCAAGGCCCAAAACAAGCACTGCTTTCTAATAGCCGGGACTGAACCACAAAAGAGCTGGGAGGAGAGTGATGGCACAGGCGTTCACGAAG
>JAHXHN010000005.1:208761-279893 GCA_025656675.1 Candidatus Thiodiazotropha sp. (ex Codakia rugifera) | reverse complement strand
GTTTTGGTCGACCTGTCACTTTAACGATGTTTTAGCTTGAGGTGGAGGAGTCCATACCATTGAGACAGGGGGTCTCGTTAACGTAACTGTTCTAGGAAATAGGGGGAAGTGGAAATTTCCGAGTACCTGAAAGAGTTCTCCGGCCTTGTGCGCAACTTCTGCAATTTCTGCGAACAAGCGCCAGCTAAGAATGGCGAAGAAAGGCAAGCCTTGAGGTCTGTTGCTGCACTGTACGCAAGTGCATTCCTTCTGCAGAAGAGAAATAGCGTTGATTATGCTGGGCCAACTGTCGCAAATGATATTTCTAATGCGATTTATAAACGGTTTGGCAGTCTTTCCTTCAACTACTACCGAATGATCGATGATCCGGAAAAAATACCTGGACAAGAACCGAGTGCCGGCGATCTAGCCGACGATCTTAGGGATATTTACGTCGATCTAAAGTCAGGCTTATCTGCCTTTGATGCTGGATGCGAGGAACAAGCGGAAGAAGATTGGCGAACGAGCTTCTATCTTCACTGGGGGCAGCATGCTGCCAATGTTATCCTTGTGCTCAACAGGTATGGAGCCCCAAATGAATAAAGCCTATAACAAGGCGCTTGTTCGGATGCAAATTACGCTGTGAGCCTCCCCAAGAATAATTGACACTCTATTTATTACCAGAGGTGTCAAATGGGAAGAACACATTCAATAGATATCAAAATACAAGCAGTGCTGAAAGCGAGTAGACCAGACATTCTTGCCAGCCAGGTTGCAGAGGAAGTAGGCATACATACCTTTTCACTGTATCGTTGGAAGAAAGAACTACGCGATGCGGGGTTGCTTGATAAAATGCCAGAGAAAAGTGACTTTCAGACAGACTTAAAGCTTAAGGACCAGCTTAGACAGCTGGAGAAGGAGAATAAACAGCTAAGGATGGAGAATGCTGTTTTAAAAAAACTCAAGGAGTTAGGCGAAGCCAAAAGAAAGAAGCCTTCCAAATAATTGAAGATTTACGTGATGAATATGGTGTTGCACCACTTTGTCGGTTGCTAGATGTAACACGGGGTGGCTACTACGCTTGGAAGAATCGACCTGGATCATTCCAGCGTGTGTACAACAGAATAGTTGTGGATGAAATAGTTAAGATTCATCGAGAGGTTATGGAAACGTACGGCAGCCCAAGGATGACTGTGGAATTGAATAATAGGGGCTATTCTCGCTGTGAGAATACCATAGCCAAGCTTACGGTAAATACAGTAAATACAGACACCCATCCTAATAAAGCTAGTGATAGGGCCGGCTAACTTAGGGTTTACTACATACAAAAGTAACCAGTACCAGTGTTGATAAGAGGAATAATTGTAAAAAATCCGATGATGCGGCAGTTACATTGCTAAATGGCTAAATCACAAGCATAGCCCTACCTCAGCCCATGCTGATCAACCGTATCAAAAGTGTGAATTGATTGATTGCTACATCAGAAACCGCTGACATACACTCAGATTGGGTGTTCTACGATAGCCTAACTTTTTGCAGGCTACCTTGAGGCTATGTACGGTACCAACCAAACCCTTAAACCGACTTTCAAAATACTGTGTCATATAGAGCCAGTGCTTGGGGTCGATCTGTAAGCGCTCCAGCATCGGCGGTAGATTGTCGGGAATGAAGCCCCGCTTGTTTTCCAGAATCGCTCTACCTGACCAATCGATCAGTTGCAGATAGTCGGTCAGTCGAAACGGTAGACCCTTGGGCATCTCCTCGCGGGGGTTGCCGACAAACGTGAGCAGATGGGGCGGTTGCGCTGGCAGTTGACTGCTGTTTTTCGAGTGGCCTGTTAACTGTGCCGACCGATCGGCGATCGAGGTGAATTCGGAGGCCTCGGGGGTCTGCACTATCCCTGCCCTGACAGGGTTGAGATCGACATAGACCAGACAAGCGGCCAAGGCCTTTTCATCCAACAGGGCCTGGGATTTGAATCGCCCCTCCCAGAACCTTCCTGTACAATCATCTTCCCGGTTGGCTTGTCGTGCAATCGGTTCATTGAGACAGCGCATGAACCAGCTGATCGCCATCAGCCTGGCGCGCCAACAGGCAATCTGGTCATCCAAAGCTTGCCGTTCGGCAATGGATAACGACTCACCGGCGATAAAGCGCTGAGAGAGCAGCGAGCCGCTGAAAAGCCGGTGCCAACGTTCAACGACCTCCAGGGATTCCCAACCCACTGCCACTTGCTGGTCGACAAACAGCACCAGATGTACGTGATTGGACATAATGGTATAGCCACAGAGATCGATGGCGAAGATGTCGGCTAGCTCATATAGCCTGGTCTGAATCCATTCACGACGATGTTCGAAGCTTTTGCCGGAGAAGGCATCTTCCCCACAGAGAAAGGCCCGCCTTACACAGCGTGAGATACAGTGGTAATAGGGGGTAGCTTCAAGCGAGATCAGCGCTTTCCTTGGCTTGGGCATGATATCGTTCCTTGATATCTGAGTGGTTGTAGGCGTTGAGATTAGATTGTCAGACTGGCGATTATGATGCAATATTTATATGTGTGTCTATATATAAACCTACAACCTTACATTCATATAAACTTAGATGAGTATTTGGTTCACAAGAAATCTTGGTGATGCCATGTTGGCAGGGGAATCATTAGACCAAATTAAAAGTATATTTCTATCAGAATATAGAAAGTGTGAGGATCCAAAAGATATCGCACTTTTCGTTCGCCACGAATCAGAGGGACGCCTCCACTGCGAAGTCAAAATCTACTTTTCTCCAGCATCTTTTTTTGTAGCAGAGGCCGTTGGTGCTATTCCTTGTACCAAACCCTCACCACATGGTTTGGATTTACTGGCAGGATCTGCAGAATCCTGGACAACGCTCTTTCCTGAAAATGGAAATTAACTCAATCCATGGCCGAATGCCTTAGGATGTAAGGCAATCCTATAGAACCATGAGCGTCTAAGGTTGAATGCGCACAGAATATGAAGACCGCCTATAAGTGATTATCTTCACCATTGCATTCGGAATTCATGGATCTCTATGAGGTATTTAATGACATGTACCCTTTTTTAAAACTTACAGCTACCTTGTTAAAGGCAAAATATCGTTCAAAATTAAACCCGAAAGAGAAGAGTGTTCTGAATTTCAGAGCTGGTATGTCTGATATAGATATGTTCATGGAACTGAACAATGCACGTTATTTCAATTACATGGAATTAGGAAGATGGGATTACTCATTGAGGGTTGGCTTTGTAGGTTTAATGAAAACAAATAACTGGGGAGTAGCTGTTGGTGGTGCCAGTATTCGTTACCGCAGAAGAATTCCACTTTTCAGTCAGTTTACTTTATCGACCCAGCTTATCTGTCATGATGGCAGATGGTTTTACTTTTTACAGGAAACGCATTTAAAAAAGAAGACATGTTCTTCCGCATTAATGAAAGTTTGCGTTACATCAAATCAAGGATTAGTCCCAGCAACCGAAGTAATCAATAATTTTAATAGCGATGATTTTAGTGATGATATACCAGAATGGGTTAAGGCATGGATCGAAGCTGAAAGTCAGAGACCCTGGTTATCCGAATGATAATCTGAATCTACCCTACACAAAGATTCGTCATATGCACCTGACACCTCAAAAATAACTTCTTCTTTACAACCACTTGTTTAACTGAATATCAATCTTTAGGCACACATATCTATTCATATATCCCTATATTCGACAGCCTATGGATAATTCCCTGTGTAATTATTAATAATAAAATGTCAAATGAGTGAAATCACTCTATTTACAATAGATTCTCAGATTGCAATATCGCCTTATTAAAATATTAATTTATTATACAAAGGGAGGTTGATCATGACTCAAAAGACAATAGCATCAGATACCCATGATGTATTTAATCAACCAACTCCTCTGGATGACTATAACGCATACAGCTCGAATCTCATCTTACGACACTACCAGAAAATATTTGGACCTGAATGGGGTGAAGAAACCTTACATCAATATGGCCATAGGGTAGGCCATGAGCTTCAAACAGCCGGTTTTGATGCCAATCACTACAAACCTGAATTTCAGAGCCATGATCGATTCGGTCATCGTATCGACCTAGTAAAATATCACCCGGCATACCACCAGTTGATGAGTGCTGCTATCGAAGTGGGTCATCACAGTCTACCCTGGGTTGATGAGAGGGCTGGTGCCTATGTTGTCAGGGCAGGCATAGCGTATCTACATACACAGGCCGATCCGGGTAGCGGATGCCCGCTGACAATGACATTCGCTGCAGTCCCGGCGATCAGACATCAGGCTAATATCGCCAATGAATGGTTACCCAAGATTACAACCAATCAATATGATCCGAGAAATATCCCTTTTTTTGAAAAACAGGGATTAACCATTGGAATGGCTATGACTGAGAAGCAAGGAGGCTCGGATGTTCGCTCTAACACCACATACGCCTACCCATTGGCCAGTACTGGCCCTGGAGAGCCGTATGAGCTCGTAGGACACAAATGGTTTTGTTCTGCTCCGATGTGCGATGCATTCCTGGTTCTGGCACACACTGACCTAGGCCTGTCTTGTTTTTTACTGCCTCGATGGCGACCTGACGGTAGTAAGAATGCCATGTTCATCCAACGTATTAAGGACAAAATGGGTAATGTCTCCAACGCCTCCTCCGAAGTTGAATACCGCAATGCTTTTGCCTGGATGATCGGAGACGAGGGTCATGGTGTGAGTACGATATTGGAAATGGTCTCACTGACCCGTTTTGATTGCATGGTTGGTTCAGCATCGATTATGGGGCTTGCTGTTTCACAGGCACTACACCATACCGGTGGACGGAGTGTATTTGGTCGTAACCTGCACGAGCAGCCGCTTATGCAGAATGTCCTGGCTGATCTTGCCATTGAAGCAGAGTCCGCCCTGGCGATCAGTATGCAACTCGCTCATGCATTAGATAATAACGATGAGGGGGATAAACTACTATTTCGTATCGGTACAGCCATCGGTAAATACTGGATCTGCAAGCGTGCTGCCCAGCACACCTCAGAAGCCATGGAGTGTATTGGAGGCGTTGCGGTTGTTGAGGATAATGTGCTTGCGCGTCTCTATAGAGAGTCACCTATCAATGCGATCTGGGAGGGGTCAGGCAACATTCAATGTCTTGACGTTAAACGCGCCATTGAAAAAAATCCCGAAGTGATTGAAGTATTTCTAACGGAGCTTGATAAAGCGAAAAACAATCTTGAACACTATGACAGTGAACTCGCCACACTTAAACGGGATCTTGGTACAAAAAACAACTGTGACAACTCTCTGCGTCGACTGGTCGAAAAGATGGCACTTCTCTGGCAAGCATCTACACTCATTCAGTATTCCAATGAGATTATTGCTGAGGCGTTCGTATCAAGTCGTATTTTACATAGCCATGGATATATGTATGGCACGCTTCCAGATCATATAGCCTTCAGAGATATCATTGATCGTGCAAAACCTAATCTGTAAGCATCATCACACTTCGATGTAATTGATATCAATAGATAGTCAAAACACAAATTGGACGGAGTCAACAGTGAAACTTAACATCATCAACACAATTGGTTTTATTGTACTTTCCATATGCCCTTGTCTAATTGTGGGTGCTGAGGGTGATGTTAAAGGCAGTGAGGATCATGCTCTTGTAGGTCGATATGCTGGTTCAAAGATCTTTGAATACAATCTTAAGGAATATGATGAATTCAGAATGATCTCAGGTCTTGAGAGTAGCGATGAAATCAGGCTTGAAGGGAAAGTGACAAGGATATTCTACAATGTTCCTAATGACCGCTCCACACTCGAGGTGATGAGAAATTTTCAAGCATCACTGAAGTCTAACAATTTCGAGGAGATTTTTAGTTGCAGTAACAATGGGTGTGGTAAAGATTCTGACAATGCCCGCTATTTCAGAAAAAGAATCCTCGGTGAGAAGGGATTTAGTTTTGTTGGTGATTTCCATAAGGACCAGCGATACCTTGTTGCAAAACTGGTACGACCGGCTGGCAATATTTATGTCGCTATCTATGATTTCAACGATTCTAATTACGATGGGCATCTCATGAATATAAGCATTGTTGAACTCAAGCCAATGGAACAGGATCAAATTGTGGTTGATGCCAATGAGATGGCAAGCAAGATTTCACAGCATGGCAGTATTTCCCTAT
The DNA here is from genome assembly GCA_025656675.1 of Candidatus Thiodiazotropha sp. (ex Codakia rugifera). Taxonomy (GTDB): domain Bacteria; phylum Pseudomonadota; class Gammaproteobacteria; order Chromatiales; family Chromatiaceae; genus Thiodiazotropha. Next base: position 273,700 of record JAHXHN010000005.1, on the reverse strand, counting down.
ATGGAATCTATTTTGATATTGACAAGGCCTATATGAAGCCCGAATCAAAGCCAACTATTGATGAGATCGCGAAGCTGTTAAAACAAAACCCCGACCTAAGATTGGTTGTTGTCGGCCATACAGACAACCAGGGGGGATTCGAATACAACATGGATTTATCAAAGCGGCGAGCAGCTTCGGTAAAAAATGAACTCGTATCACAATATAATATAGAAAAAGGCCGTCTTGAGTCGTGGGGTGTCGCATACTTGTCACCCGTCTCATCGAATCATTCCGAGGAAGGTCGAAAAAATAACCGGCGTGTAGAGTTGGTTGAGCGATAAGAGATACCGGTCACAACCCCTTCCAGGTCAAATAACAAACTGTGCTACACCATCACGAAATGACCAGTCGATATCATGATTTTCAGTTATCGTAATCAACACATTGGCTGGATCAATACCGGGATCGGCTGCTAAATGCTCAACCACCTTTGCATAAAAGGCCTGCTTTGATTTGTTCGAGCGGCCGGCCCTCATAACAAGATGCATCATAACCCGGTCTTCAGTCCGTTCCTGAAATTGAAGACAATGCGGTTCTATTTCATGAATAATCTGATACCGATCATCGTCCGGAAAGCCCATGGTTTCAATCACGGCTGCATTTACACCGTCGGCAATGGCTTTAATATATTGTTGGGATTTACCTTTCAATATCGATATGTTGACGAGGGGCATAGTAATATTCCTATGATGCTTCTGATTTGTTCATCATTCCGCAAGAAGAGCACTGTAGACCTGAAACCAGTGGCTTTATTCAACAGCTCATTTGCGGACATATCCCATCAACTGACGGAATGACTTGTTGTGGTTTTCACGGCTTATCCACCCTATCAGGTGAAAAGCCTTTCGTTTAACAACTCAACGTATCGGAGACATACCGTAACACCTGACGAATGAAACAAACTCCTGCAGTGCCTCCACGCCACTTGCTTCTGCCTGAGTGCACCACTGACTTAAAGCTTCCAGTCGTTTTTCATGACTGGATGCCTGTTGTTCCCATATCTCCTGCAGACGTATCTTGAACTGATAGACGTTGTTCAAGACGGTATTACTGTCGAGTATTTCATTCAACTGCTTACGGTCACCGTCACTCAGTAGCATGCTGTCGCGACGCACCATGCGCGATGCATTGCGATAGAGACGACGCAGGGGACGTTTGGCATGACGTATCTCATTCCGAAAAACCGGCTTTAATACTTTTCGACGATAGTCACTGAACAGCTGCAGACGATTCACGGTCAGCGCTGCTATAGCTTCGAGATCAAGTTGTGGGCGTTCTGCAACAAAAGCACGCTTTGGTGCAACCTTGAGCACTTTGGCAAGGCGAATGAAGGAGAATAGCTTGATATAGAACCAGCCCAGATCAAATTCAAACCAACGGTTTGATAGCTTTGCCGAGCTGCCGTAAGCATGATGATTATTGTGTAACTCCTCACCGCCAATCAGTATGCCCCAGGGAACGATATTGGTGGCGGCATTGGGGATCTCGAAGTTGCGATAACCCCAGTAGTGGCCGATACCGTTGATCACACCGGCGGCCCAGAAAGGAATCCAGACCATCTGAATGGCCCAGATGGTCAATCCTGCAAATCCCAACAATAAAAATTCGATGATCAGCAATAGAGAGATGCCCAGGTAGTTGAAACGCTTATAGAGGTGGTTTTCGATCCAGTCGTCCGGTGTACCTTTACCGTATCGCTGCAGGGTTTCTTGATTGTCCGCCTCCTGCTGATAGAGCTCTGCACCCTGCCAGAGCACCTTTTTCAATCCTCTGGTTTGAGGACTGTGAGGATCATCCTCGGTTTCGCACTTTGCATGATGTTTGCGGTGTATGGCTACCCATTCCTGGGTGACCATACCGGTTGTCAGCCACAGCCAGAAGCGAAAAAAATGGCTCAGAATGGGGTGCAATTTCAGTGCCTTATGGGCCTGGTGGCGATGAAGAAAAACGGTTACCGCGATAATTGTGATGTGGGTAAGTACCAAGGTCAGCACAAAATAGCCGGATAGAGAGAACTCAAATAAGCCATTGAATATCATAGGAAACCTACAGGTATAAATGACATCTTGTCGGTGGCGATAAGTGAAGTACTTCTCAAGTGTACCCCAAACAGTGAAGCCGCCCATATCAAACAAAAAGACAGGCGACTATTTCCATGAAGTATATACGGTACTTTCTATCCTGTTTGATTGTTTGTGTAAATCCCCTGTCCCGAGGTGCCATAGCCACAGTTACTGACAATCAGGTCAGACATGATGCGTTATTAACAGTCTTGTTGTCTGTGCCTAAAAAAATCATCCAGTCAGTGAGAGCAATGCTGAAACCAGCATCTTGGAATCGTACAAGGGGGCACTTCGCTTACTGATCAGCGGGACATCGATAACCTGAATGTTCAAATCACGAACAAGCTTTGCCGATAGTTTGGAGGGATAGTTCCCGTTCCTTTTATCCAGCAGCACGAAGTTCAACAGTCTTTCAGGTGTACAGCTTTTCGGTGCATCGTTCTTCAGATAGGTCATCAGTTTTTGCAATGAATCATTAAGTGACATCCCTACCTGCTCCGGATCTGAACCCAGATTTGGGATATAGACCTTAGGACAGTCATTGGCTGCTATCGAGGCCGCAACACCCTGAGGAAGCAGGTTGGCCACCATACTGGAGTAAAAACTGCCCGGCGGATAGCAGATCAATTCTGCCTGCTGAATAAGCTTATGATTCTTTTTTCGTAGCTGTGGTTTGACGGGAATATATTTGTCCAGTCGCTTGGAAACAGAGAGTCGATCCACCGCAGATGTCAGTGGATCGACCTCTTTCCCGGTCAGCAGATGTTGACCGATAATGCGACTGCCATCCTTGAGTTCCGCTGTCAGGTGATAATTATCATTCACAACCGCACGGACAATACCTTGCACACCGACCAGTTTCTCAAACAGAAAAATGATCGGATCGAGATGTTCATGATTGTTGAGGTAGCCACCGGTCAAAATCAGGTTGCCTATGCTGGCGCCGCGCAGATCGAATTTGGCCGGCATTGCATCATAAAAATAACCCAGTTGATTACGAATAATACGGCGCATCGGATTGAGCACCGGATCCACTAGTGGGTGCCTGCCACGAATCATGGATTCAAGGTGATCCAGTAACTGACCCTTTCTCGCCTTGTCGGGAAAGCGGTAGGTGAACAGATTATATATCTCTGGATGTCCTGTTACCGTTTCGTCAGCCAGTGCGATCAAGCGACTGCGCAAGTCACCGATCGAGGGCATCGCAAAGGCTTTGCGCAACTTGGCGGAGCTACCGCCGGAATCAAACGGGGTAACCAGATGAATCGAATTGTGTGTGTAGTTTTTTAAAACCCGGCTAACATCGTTCAGCGCAGTACCGCCACTAAAGAAGAGTATCTTTGGACCAAGCTCCGGGGCTCTTCGATAACGGCTGATTCTCACCGGGTCCGGGATTCGGACGGAACGGGTAATATAGACTGTTTCCAGGGGCTGTCGACTCATGATGATGCCTGATAAATAGCCCAGAATCCGATACCACAGTACCTGGACAGGCGCGAATAAAAATCACCTCTTTGATCACCCAACTTTTTTACCCGATCGTTCACAACCTACCCCTTAACGTCTACAGTATAGCCTGGATTTCACCCTCGACTTTACTTTATGGCTGGCTGAACCATCAATGCTAGTTTAGCGGCATCAGTTAAGGTGATTGCACCACGCCGGGTAGAGACAACGCCTTCGGCAACAAAGCCCTGCATAAGCCGGGCGATGACCTCGCGAGTTGTCCCAAGATGGCCAGCCAGTGCCTGCTGAGTCATTTTCAGCACCCCCTCTTCCGAGGCATTACTCAAGATGAAGTTGGCCAATCGTTGGTCAAGATTACAGGTATGCACCTGCTCCAGCTCATTCATGAGGCGGAACACAAGGACGGATAGTGCCTTGACCGTCAGATCCTGTACCGGTGCTTCATGCTCGAACAACTGCCGGTAGAGTGGACCAGGGATAATATCGATACTTGTATCGGCATCCGTTTCAACCCAGGCAGGGTAAAGTAGATCGTTGAATAAGCAATTGAGCGCCAATACACAGGTTTCGCCAGGCTGTATGAAATAGAGAGTTGCTTCACTACCTTGAGGTGTATAGGTAAATACACGCAATCGCCCCTTAGTGACCAGGTAAGCACCAGAGACGCACTGCCCCTTATGAATGACAGATGTCGGATTCCTGAAGTGTTTATGCAATACACCCTCATCAAGTAGCTTCATGCCCTCGGATGAAAGGTTGAAAAATGTATCAGTCACTGGTACTCCTCCGATCCAGGTGACGACATCTTACCGTAATGTTACCGAGTTTGGTGTAACGTATAAACAGCACCCATCAGAGGCTAGTTATTTGCAAAAGCCACACCAGCCTGCGCCTTTGACAACTGGATGCGCTGGACCAACTTATCGCTACTAAGCGCATGCAGAAAGGCGACGATATCATTCACCTCGTGTTCATCCAGTTCTGGACGGTCGAGCTGTGTAAAAACTTTATTTGTATCGGCCCACACCAAATATCGTCCGGTTCGTCCTAGCTGTACACTGGACATGACACGCACAGCCTCTGCCAGGTCGGTGACGGATCCGTTATGAAACCATGGGCCGGTAAGTGCTACATTTCGCAGTGACGGGACTCGCCAACTGCCTCGACCACCACCTCCCCCGGCAGCACCGCTGTCATGAGTCAGCTCATATTGTTGCTCATAGGGTGTGGGATAGATGGGAAATATACGCATTGGTGCGCGGGGATCGAACAGGCTGGCACCACTGAAATTGGGTCCAAAATGACAGCTGACACAACCCAGTGACTGAAACAAGGCCATACCCTGAAGCTGCTCCGGACTCAATGCATCGAGGTCGCCACGTACAAATCGATCATAGGGTGTGTCAGGTGTAATCAGTGTACGCTCATAGGCAGCAATGGCCTCAACAATACGCTGTATGGTTATCGGTTGCTCAACACCGAAGGCCTGTGCAAATGCCTGCTGATAGGTTGTATCCTTCCGGATCCGTTCCTCGACCGCTGTTAACGACACCATACCCATCTCAGTAGGGTTTACCAATGGCCCTTTAGCCTGTTCCTCAAGTGAAACGGCTCGCCCATCCCAGAATAAAACCGACTGAAAGGCAGTATTCCATACTGTTGGGGCATTACGCCCTCCCTGCTGTCCATCAATGCCTATGGACCTTGCTCGGCCGTCATCACCGCTCCCACCAATCACATCGTGACAGGTACTACAGGATAATGTGCCATCACGAGAGAGTTTCTTATCGAAAAACAGGCGTTCCCCCAATGCCACTTTTTCCGGGGTAACAGGATTGTTCTTTGGTGAAGGCGCCTGTTCCGGCAATGCTTCCCATACATAGGTTGAATTATTGGTCGTTGCATGAGATCCGGTCGATATTGACTCTGTGACCATGGGCAAGGGTTGCCAGACAAAGCGCTGTGGAGACGTCATGCCATACAGTGGATCGGCTACGGCCACGGGTCTCTCGACAATAGCTTTTCGGATCAGGGGTTCTACCAAGGTCTCAGGAAAATTCACTATGGCAAGCATAATGACCAGTTTGAGAGCGAAGGCAAGGATACCAGTACCCAAAGCTGTGGCCAGCAGCCACTGCCCACCTCTGGCCAACCGGCTCTTTGGGCCAAGCTCGTAACGCACCATCGTTAGTAATACAGCAGCGCCAACCAATAGCGTAATGACTGCAACACCCAGAATATTGACACTCGCACTATTCATGCCGCTTTTCTATTCTTCCTATATTCTTACCCAGCAACCTGCATACCTGATGACAGTGGATCAGGAGCTTAATAGATCATGTTACTGCAAGTTACTAAAACCATCGGCATAGTTCTGTAGCAAATGCTACACACGACATCGACCTATTTTGCAGTAACGCCTTCAGACATACTTGGGTTGGATTGGAATGATTCTTCTAGCGTGGTTTTATGATCAATGACATGATAGGCAAATGGTATCGACATTTAATGCCTTATTGTCAGGGCCAACATAAATCGTAAGGAATACTTACAGAATGAATAGCGCTTCAGCCGAACTGAACAGTAAAAAGGCCGAATCTGAGAAGACAATTACACAGTTGGTGTATGCACTGCAAGCGGCCTCTTTTCTCTTTGTCATCACATTTCTGATTGCAGTCGTCATTAACTATGTCAAAAAGGATGACGTCGAGAACACCTGGTTGGCATCACACTTCAGATGGCAGATCAGGACATTCTGGTACAGCCTCTTGTGGATAGCTGTAGGTTTTCTCACAACCCTGATCGTTGTTGGTTACATTGTTCTGTTTGCCAACACCATATGGCTGATCTACAGAATTGTAAAAGGCTGGTTGAGACTTGCTGATGACAAGGCGATGTATACTACTGACTAGTACTCCTTCAATATAGCCTGATTAATATAACCTGAGCCAGTGGATTCAGAGCGAGCACAGCGTGCAACAACAGCACCCACCATTATTATCACCCAAGCGTCTCAAAGAGGCCTTCATTCGGGGTGCTATATGGGCATTTATCGGGCTACTTTACGCCATGCTGTTTGTCTTCTTCGCTGCATTTTCAGACTATTGGCAACTACCGATTGACCCACTGCTATTTGCGGGCGTACTTGCAGGCACGCTGGGTGCATTGATCTATAGCAGCATGCGTCTCGCTGTATTAATGACAGTGATTATCTCTCCAATTTGTATCTTCTATTTCATCCTTGCCAGACATCCTGTCAATATTCTCCATCTCCTGCTCCTAGTATCTGTGCTAGGCGCGATTATAGGAGCGATGTATGGTGTCTTCTCTATGGGATCGCGGGTTAATCGTGCTGATGCAAAAACGCTTGCTGGCTTCAGTGCAGGCTGGTTGGCATCGCTCAGTTATCTTTTACTGTCCAGTTTTACCGATGCGTTGACGCTAAGTACCATTGTCGCTTTGATGTGCCCTGTTACAGGTATTATTTATGTCTCTTTGGTACCAGGTTTCATCAAATTATATGACAACCTGCTACCGCCGGTAGGCGATGGCCTGATTGTCGGAATCGGGGTCTCCGGTTTTGTTGCACTCAGCTTTTTTGTGATGATCAGCAGTATAGATGGCAGCGTGGCTGGACCGCTCTTAGCTGCACTGGAAGTCATTCAATTGACATTGCCTGGTGCTGCTATTGGAGGCATCCTCGGTGGTGGTTTTGCCGGCATCCTCTCCGGAATATTGTTGACCGACTGGCAGGATCTATAGCTCCGTCAACCGCATGAAAGGAAATATTACCAATCGGAGTGAACAAATCCCCACTCCGGGTGATCGACCCGTTCATAAGTATGGGCACCAAAAGCATCTCGCTGCGCCTGGATCAGGTTTTGCGGTAGACGCCCCGTACGATAACTATCAAAGTAGCTGAGACAGGCACTCATTACCGGTACTGGAATCCCTGCTGTCAAAGAGAACCCTATCACTCTGCGCCAGGCACCCTGTAGTGCCTGGAGTTGGGCACCCATCTCTGCATCTATCATCAGATTTGCAGGTTCAGGATCACAACTGAAGGCCTGCCGGATGGGGTCCAGAAGACGGGCCCGAATGATGCAGCCCCCTTTCCAAATACGTGCAGTCTCTGACAAATCAACTGACCATTGATAACGATCCGAGGCACTGCGAATAAGCGCCATACCCTGAGCATAGGCCGTAATCCGTGAGGCATAGATAGCACCGTGAAGATCAGCTAACAGTGCTTGAACATCTGTCACTTGATTGCTCGCCGGACCCTGAAGGATCGATGAGGCTGCAACCCTTTGAGCTTTCATCGAAGAGAGCAGTCGCGCATCGACTGCAGCGGCAATACCGGGTACGGCCACACCCTGTTCCAATGCAGCCTGAACGGTCCAGCGCCCCGTCCCCTTCTGACCGGCTTTATCCATCACCAGGCTGACCAGTGGGCTGTTTGTCTCACTATCCCTGACCTTCATGACCTGGGCAGTCAACTCGACCAGAAATGACTCCATCGGTCCCTGGTTCCACAGATCGAACAGATCCCCCATCTCGCTTTCACTGAGACCAACCCCGCGTCGCATCAGATCATAGACCTCGGATAACAGTTGCATATCCGCATATTCGATACCGTTATGAACCATTTTTACAAAATGGCCGGCGCCATCAGGTCCTACATGCGTGACACAGGCCCCGGCTTCAGTCTGGGCGGTGATCGCTTCAAACACAGCGCTGACTTCTGCATAGGCATCCTTCGAGCCACCCGGCATCATCGATGGCCCATGACGCGCCCCTTCCTCACCACCTGAAATGCCAACCCCGACAAAATGCACTCCTTTTTCGCGCAGATAGCTTTCGCGGCGCTGGGTATCTTCAAACCATGAGTTACCCCCATCCATCACAATATCGCCGGGCTCAAGTAATGGCAGCAGCTGTTCAATCACCTGATCCACAGGATCACCCGCTTTGATCATCAGCAATACCCGTCGGGGACGTTCCAACATGGCCACAAATCGACCCAGATCGGCATCACCTCCAAACTGCTTACCCTGATATTCAGAAACAAACTGATCAATGGCTTCGCTATGACGGTTCCACACGGCGACAGGGAATCCCTTCTCTTCCATATTCAATGCCAGGTTACGACCCATGACGCCCAACCCGATAAGACCGATATGAAACTGATTATTGACTGGCATTCCCTATCACCCTTTTCGTATCATTCTAAAAGCCCACAAGTTTGTCTTTTGGTAGCGAGCGTGCAGCCTGGCTGTCCATGAGCCAGTCACCATCCACGGCCAGGGCAGCGGGCACACTGTTATTGATCAATGCCAATCGTACGGCATCTGCCTTTTCTTCACCTTGCACCATCACCAGCAGATGCTCTGCCCCCTGGATAACCGGTGGTGTAATTGTCAGTCGTTGGAGAGGCGGTTTACTGGCAATTGCCGGCATCACTCTGCGATGCTCCTCATCGAGTGCGGCAGATCCAGGAAATATCGATGCGGTATGCCCATCATCACCGACACCAAGTAACAGAATGTCGATCTTCGCCGGCAATAGTGATTCATAGACCTGTGCTGCCATATCAGGATTCTCTTCACCACACATACGGTAGACATTCATACCATCAGGTCGAGACACGGGGAAGAGGCTGCCCATCACGGTGTGATAGTTGCTCTCCGAGGTATCGACAGGTACACAACGCTCATCACCAAAATAGAGGTTGACGCGTGACCAGGGTACATCCAGGCGTTTTCCCAACTGCTGATAGATCGGTAATGGGGTAGCCCCACCAGCCAGCATCAGGTGACAACGTTGTGATTTCTCAAGCACTGCCTGAATCTTGTTGTAGATCCATCTCTCTGCCTGCTCGACAAACTCTCTCTCATTAACTATGAAACGCTCCATTAGTTTATCCCCCGCCATTGGCGACTGTAGCGATCCATCAGGTTTTCTGCCTCCACAGGGCCTTCACTGCCCTCGGCATAGAATACAGGTTGTTTTTTCTTTGCAGATTCCCAGCCATGCAGAATCGGTGTTACAAATCGCCAGGCAAATTCAACTTCATCCCGTCTGGCAAACAGGGTTGCATCCCCTTTGATAGCATCGAGTAACAACCGCTCGTAAGCATCTTTAATGGGATGAGCGTAGGTCTCCGAGTAGCTGAAGTCCATCTCCACAGAACCCACTTCCATCTCATCACCTGGCTTTTTGCTGGTAATTTTCAAGGCCATCCCTTCATCAGGTTGAATACGAATGGTCAGCACGTTCGGCTCCAAGTCTGCGCATACATCGTCTCGGCCAAACAGACATAACGGTACCGGTCGAAATACCACTGAGATCTCAGTCACACGTTGCTTCAGGTGTTTGCCTACACGCAAAAAGAACGGTACCCCTTGCCAGCGCCAATTGTCTATATAGCACCTGATGGCAGCATAAGTGGGTGTTCTCGACTCATTCGCCACATTATCCTCATCACGATAGCCCCGATACTGGCCAAAGACCACATGATCAAAGACCTCTTGCTTGTTGAATTGACGGAGTGATCGCAGCACCTCCACGCGCTTATCACGTATATCATCAGCAGCAAACGAGACCGGGGGTTCCATGGCACAGAGTGATAGAACCTGCAGTAAATGACTCTGAACCATGTCGCGCAATACACCGGTCTGGTCATAAAATCTACCCCGACCTTCCACACCGATGGCCTCTGCAGCAGTGATCTGAATATGGTCGATATATTTACGATTCCATAACGGTTCAAAAATCGTATTACCGAGACGAGCAACCAGTATATTCTGTACGGTCTCTTTACCCAGATAGTGATCGATTCGATAGACCTGATCCTCCAGCAGCACCTCACCGACAATACGGTTCAGATCGGTTGCAGATTCCAGATCCCGACCATAGGGTTTTTCCATGATGACCCTTGTCCAGGGTACTTCACCACCACCCGATTCGATCAGTCCTGCTTCGCTCAGTCTGTGGAGAATAATAGGCGCTGCAGCGGGTGGCGTTGCAAAATAGAACAAACGATTGCCTTCGCTTCCGATCTCTTTCTCAAACGCCTCCAATTGCTGACGCAGGGCGATGTAACCTTCCGGATCCTCAAAATTACCTTCCACATAAGCAATACGCCGACTGAAAGACTGCCACACAACATCATCTATCGGTTGAGAACGTGAGTAGGCCTCCAAAGAATCGCGCAATACCTGACGGTAGTGATCATTGCTTTTAGGAGAGCGACTGTATCCAATGACAGCAAAACGATCGTCCAATGCCTGTTCACGCACCAGGTTATAGAGTGCCGGTAATAACTTGCGCCGGGTTAAATCTCCCGCGGCACCAAATATGACCAGGATGCAGGGCTCTAACTTGTCTGCCTGTAGAAACAGCTCGCTTGCAGCAAAGCGTTGGAGGGCTGGAAAGTCAGTAGCCATTATGTTTCCCGCCTTTAGTTTCAACCTGAATCCATGACTTCATCGGGGCAGATCGCACAAACAGTTAATTCGTCTCGCTCGACAAAAATGATTACCCAACCTAAGGGTATGGCTGCAAATTTCCGTTTGCTCATCCAAATCGATATCTTGCACGCCGTACTCCCTCTGAACCCATGGATTCAGGTTTTATACTACCTATCTCCATGCCTACCATGCCAGAGCACAGGGTATGAAATCCATCCCCATGTAAAATCCATGTACTATTTAAGGAATATCTGAACAAATTATCTATCCATGTAGCACGAGACCGACAGAAACAGTGAAAAAAGTTGTCCAACTCGCTACAGTGGTAGTGCTAATCCTTACTTTTATGTGTGCTTTAGTGTAGCCCGCAATTAAAATTATTCCTAAATTCGTTGTATAATCATTGTACTTAAATAACAAAGCATACGAATGAAACGATTCTGACCCGCTGACAAGGCAAGCGACTGATCTTGCCGGATTCTCGATCTTTGATCTGAATCTGTAGTTGCATGAAGGCAAAATGACATCGCATCTGCCCTGATCCTACAGATTCAAGCTTAACTTTTTAGATTCCCTTAATACTTCAGGAAAAGCACATTGCATCAAGATATAAAAATTGGCGTATTTGTTGACGCTGAAAATGTTCGTTACAACGGCGGCTATCAACTCCGTTATGACATCCTGAGGATGTTTGCAGGACGTTATGGTGGATCTTTACTCAGACTTAACACCTACATCGCCTTTGACCAGGAACGCGCCAAGGAAGACCCTGAATATCGTCGGCGCGCTTTAACTTATCAGCAAATGGTGAGGGAATATGGCTGGAAGGTCATTGTAAAGTATGTACGCCGATACACAGATGATGAGGGCAATATCACTACCAAGGCCAATGCTGATCTGGATATGGCCGTTGATGCCATGCTTCAATCGGAGAAACTCGATTTGCTGCTGCTGGTGACGGGAGATGGTGACTTTCTCCAAGTGGTCACCGCCCTACAGGACCGTGGATGCCGTGTTGAATTACTCGGCTTTCGAAATGTTTCCCAGGAGTTGCGTCTGCTGGTGGATGACTACTATTCCGGTTTCCTGATTCCTGAGCTGTTACCGATCTCCTACGAGCCCCGAAATGAGTGGGGAGCTCCAGGTTCCTGCGTCCGAGGCGTCTGTGCCAAATGGTTTCCTGAAAAGGGTTATGGATTTTTGCGTTTTATTAAACGTATTGATCCCAATCTCTGGATCATCGATCCCCGCAATGAGGATTCACCTTACGAGAGTGTGTTCTGTCATGCCAACGAGTTGGCCGATGAGGTTACCGACGATGTGATGATGAACCGAGACTCAATTCTCGAATTCTATATTGAGAAAAGTGACAAAGACGAAGGCCTGGTGGCAAACAATGTCCGCTTGGTCCCAAGCTATGGTAGCAGCGGCCTTTAATTTGAATCTGAGTCCAACACAATACGGTAGCCCTTGGAAGTATCTGGTGTCCGGATAATCGTGCCGCCGCGAAGGGGGAAGATACCCCTTTTACGGTCGGCATAGTAGAGTTGTAATGATTCCCGGATCACTGGAAAAGCAAGTTTCTGCCAGGGAATTTCATGCTCTTCAAACAAACCGACTTCAAGACTCTCCTCCCCAGCCGCAAAATCGAGATCGAGAAGACGACTGCGAAACAGCAGGTAGACCTGATTGATGTGTGGCAGATTGAATAGCGTATAGAGCTCTTCTACCTTGACTCTTGCACAAGCCTCTTCCAGCGTCTCCCGGACAGCTCCCTGCTGGCTTGTCTCGCCATTTTCCATGAATCCGGCAGGGATTGTCCATAACCCATAACGCGGCTCAATCGCACGTCGACACAAAAGTATTTTTTGTTCCCATACAGGAATGCAACCTACCACTATCTTTGGATTTTGATAATGAATCGTACTGCAGGCATTGCATACATATCTTGGCCTGTTGTCACCTGATGGAATCTTGATTTCGACCAGAGACCCACAGAGGCTGCAAAACTTCATCTTCTATACCCTAATTAAATATTCAAACCCTATTGTTACTGATTGTCGAAAGCGGCGACAAGGGGTGTGTGCTGCTTTGAGAGTTAACAGCCCCCAAGTGCTTCATAGGTTAATCAATATTGCACGAAACCTATTCCTGATATGATGGCGCACTTTTCAAGTCCCCTATTGCAGTCGTAGTCATGGAGAATCAATAGCAGATGTCGCAACAGATCCCAGAGGCAAACCTCGAAGAGGCCATAGCCGCCATAGACCTTGGCTCAAACAGCTTTCACTTGATCGTTGCGCGTGTCATAGAGGGACATTTGCAAATTATCGATAAAATGAAGGAGATGGTCCGACTCGGTGAGGGATTGACGGCAGACAAGCATCTAGACCCTTTGGTATCCAAACGCGCCCTGGAGTGCCTGAGTCGCTACTCACAGCGACTGCGTCCACTGCCAGCTGAAAACATTCGTGTCGTCGGTACCAATACCATGCGACAGATCCATCCGGATGACAACTTTCACAGCCTGGCAGAGAAGGCCCTGTTACACCCTATCGAAATCATTGCCGGCCGGGAAGAGGCTCGACTGGTCTATCTTGGTGTCGCCCATGGACTTGCTGCAACTCATGAAAAACGGTTGGTTGTCGATATCGGGGGCGGTAGCACCGAGTTGATAATCGGTGAAGGCTATTTGCCTCATGAACGTGAGAGCCTGCATATGGGTTGCGTCAGCATGAGCCGAAGGTTTTTTATGGACGGCGTAATCACTGATCATGCCATGCACGAAGCAGTGCTTGCCTGTGCCTTGGAAATCCGTCCGGTCAGAAATGAATTCAAAGAGGGAGGATGGACCAGGGCAATCGGCAGTTCCGGCACCATCAAGTCGATTGGCAATGTGGTCATCGAACAGGGATGGAGTGAAACAGGAATCACTCGTGAGTCACTTGATAGACTCAAACGTTATCTTATCGACGCAGGCTCCATCGATAATGTTTCCCTGAAAGGGCTGTCTGAAGAGAGAAAACCGGTATTCGCAGGTGGACTGGCAGTACTCTCGGCTGTTTTTGAACATATCGGTATCGATCATATGGATGTTTCATCAGAGGCTTTGCGAGAAGGCCTGATCTACGACATGATCGGACGGAGTCAACACGAAGATGCCCGTGAACTCACCTTAAAAACCTTGAGGCGGCGCTATGACATTGACGAAGCCCAGGCCGACCGGGTGGAAACAACAGCATTGGCCTTCCTTGAGAGGGCAAAGCGAACCTGGCAACTGGAAGAACCGCGCTATCTGGCCATGTTGAGCTGGGCCGCCAAGGTACATGAGATAGGCTTGACTGTGTCCCATAGCCAGTTCCAAAAACATGGTGCCTATCTGCTTGAGAAATCAGATCTTTCCGGTTTCTCACTGCAGGAGCAGAAGGTACTCGCCGCATTGGTCAGGGGACATCGGCGTAAATTTCCAAACAACATCTTTAACGCGCTTCCGCGGGATGTGGTCACTTGCACAAAACAGTTGTGTATCTTGTTAAGATTGTCGGTACTCAGTCATCGGGCCAGATCTTCAGTCGCAAAACCCATGCCCAGACTCGAGGTAGATGATAATCGAATCTCCCTGGTATTCCCTGATGACTGGATCAGTCATCACCCCCTTACTCGTGCGGAACTCCAACAGGAGGCACAATATCTCAAATCAGCAGATTATCTGCTCAGATTTTCCTGAAGCAGTGGACGGATCGCAGCAATTAACTCCTCAACAGTTGAACCGTGCGGCATTTTCTTTACCAACTTTCCTTGACGATCAATGATGTATGTATCAGCTGAGTGATCGACTGTATATTGGGTTTCAGACGCTTTCCTTACAGCGCGATAGGCCGCTCCATATCGTTTCGTAATTGCTTCAATATCTTCCGCTGACCCGGTAACGCCAACCAGATTTGGATGGAAGTACTCAACATACTCTTTCAATCGTTGTGGGGTATCACGATCAGGATCCACACTTATAAAAATCGGCTGCACTTCCGTAAGTCCATCAGATCCCATCTCAGTCATGGCTGCACTCATCATTGCCAGATTGGTTGGGCAGATATCCGGGCACCAGGTATATCCAAAATAGAGTAGAACCACCTTCCCTCGAAAATCACTCAGGCTCACCACGCCTTGATGTGAGAGCAGTGAAAAATCACCCCCTTGGGGTTGTGCGGCCAGTCGTTCATTGTTTGCCTCATTCCCGATATCATCTGCAGGCTGCCAAATAACCAGTAACCAAATCAGCAGGCACGCCAATAAAACTATAGCAGTGAATAGTAAAAATCTTTGCATTGTATCTCTATCGATTACCTATAAGCGCGCTGCTAAAAAATTGATGCCGTACCATCACAAGGATGTAACGGGAAATAGATCTGTAGCAGTCAGGTGGTAAAGACTTAATCGGGATGCAATAGTGCATTGTATTTGCGTGTCATACATTGACATATGGCAAATCATCACAGGAAATAAATATCATTTTTTTCAATGATCAGTTGTCGGGTATATCGCTACAGCACCTTGACTATGGCAGGCTAAATGAAAGATGCAGATGCTATTGTTGAAAATCATTTCTACACAATGCTGATTTGCAATCAAAGTACTGGGGTTCTCAGGATCGAACCCCGCAAGGCAGTAAAGTATGCAACACTCTAGTGATTATGTCCTAGCGTACTTCGCCTGAAACAACCTGCAGGCTCTGTTTAACCAACAGGCTATAGTCTTCGAGCAATGAAAGCAGTTGGTTGTCTTGTTCGCTCAACTGCTGCCTCTGACTTTCGTTCTCTATGGAAATACCGAATTTCTTCTCTAGCTGCTTAGTCACATGAGCCAAGCCTTGATCGAGACTGCTGGCTTTGCGCCTCAAGTCATCGGCGATGAAGTGTGCTCTGACTTTACTGATCTTATCCCTTTTATGCATGGTAATCATGCGTTCTATGTCTGTCTGAGCCTTACCGATACTGCGTTCGATATTATGGATTTCTCTGACCTCGAAATTTGCACCCATGCGCATACTTCTTAACTGTATACGTAACTGTGGCGCAAGCGCCTTCATTGCTTGAAGATGCTCAACCAGACTTTTTAATTCAGTCTCGTTAAGGCGCTCGAATTCAGCTGTTTCTGCTGAATAAGCGGTTTGCATAAACAGGAGGGAGATGGCCACTATGGCGAGAAAAAAACGCCGCGCAGACCAGGAAAAAAAGTTATCGATATTTGCGGTATAAAAAATCATCTTACAATCCCTACATTTATATTTCTGCTAGATCACCCTTCTCTTCCAGCCATTTTTTTCGGTCCGATGCACGCTTCTTTGCAAGCATCATATCCATGACACTGTTTGTATTATCTCCTGACTCTACCGTCAACTGTATCAACCGTCGAGTATCCGGATGGATAGTCGTCTCGCGCAGTTGCAGCGGATTCATTTCACCAAGCCCCTTGAAACGCTGCACATTGACCTTGCCACGCAACTTCTCGGCTTCAATACGATCCAGTACACCCTGCTTTTCCGAATCATCCAGTGCATAAAAAACCTGCTTGCCCACATCGATTCGATACAGCGGCGGCATTGCCATATAGACATGTCCCTGCTCCACCAACTGTTTGAAGTGGCGCAGGAACAAGGCACATAGCAAGGTTGCGATATGCAGCCCATCTGAATCCGCATCGGCCAAAATGCAGACCTTGCCGAATCTAAGGTTAGACAGGTCACTGCTGCCAGGTTCCACACCGATCGCTACCGAAATGTCATGCACCTCCTGAGAAGCCAGCACATCAGCAGGTTCCACTTCCCAGGTATTGAGTATCTTTCCACGTAGCGGCATGATGGCCTGAAATTCCCGATCTCTGGCCTGCTTTGCTGAGCCTCCGGCAGAATCGCCTTCCACCAGAAACAGCTCACTGCGTGTCGGGTCTACAGAACTGCAATCGGCCAATTTACCTGGTAGGGCCGGGCCCTGTGTCACCTTTTTTCTTGCTACCTTACGACCTGCACGCATGCGGCTCTGTGCAGAGGCAATGGCCATCTCGGCGATTCGTTCACCGATATCGGTATGCTGGTTGAGCCATAAACTGAAGGAGTCCTTGACCACACCTGAGACAAAGGTGGCACACTCCCTTGAAGATAGACGTTCTTTGGTCTGACCGGAAAATTGAGGATCCTGTAATTTGACGGAGAGCACATATGAGACCCGATTCCATACATCCTCCGGTGTCAGTTTGATGCCGCGGGGCATCAGATTTCGGAATTCACAGAACTCCCTGACAGCGTCTGTCAAGCCGGTTCGCAGGCCATTGACATGGGTACCTCCCTGAGAGGTTGGAATCAGATTGACATAACTCTCGGTGACAAGCTCACCACCTTCAGGCAACCATACCACTGCCCAGGCTGCCGTTTCGGCATTCCCAGACATCTCCCCGACAAAGCCATCGAGGGGTATTTTGTCCACCTCTTGTAACGCATCCAGCAGATAGTCCCTTAAACCATCCTGGTAGACCCACGCCTCCCTTTCACCACTCTTCTCATCAAAAAATGAGACTTTCAGGCCAGGACAGAGCACTGCCTTAGCCCTAAGGACATGGCGTAACTGCCGGGTGGAGAATCGCGAACTGTCAAAATAACCCGCATCCGGCCAGAATCGGACACGCGTACCGGTATTATTACGCCCTACCTTACCCACCACCTCCAGGTCAGACACCTTGTGCCCATCCGCAAAGGCGATGTTGTACTCCTTAGCATCCCGACGAACCCAAACTTCAAGGTGCTTGGAAAGTGCGTTTACGACTGAAACACCGACACCATGCAGACCACCGGAGAACTGGTAACTCTTATTTGAAAACTTGCCACCGGCATGCAGCTTAGTCAGTATCACCTCAACGCCCGGCACTCCTTGTTGTGGGTGGATATCAACAGGCATACCACGACCGTCATCCACAACCTCCAGTGAACCGTCCCCATACAGGGTGACGTCAATCGATTTGGCATACCCTGCGACCACCTCATCCACACTGTTATCAATGACTTCCTGGGCCAGGTGGTTTGGCCTTGTGGTGTCGGTGTACATGCCAGGTCGCTTACGTACCGGCTCCAGGCCGCTGAGGACTTCGATATCGGAAGCGTCGTAACTACCACTCATCTTGCTCTGCCGATCCTATACTATTGGTTATCAACGGCGGGGAGTTTACACACCTGTGATAGGGCTGGCGAGCCTTGAATCTGAAACTGTGGACACGAATCAGGTTGCCACTTGGTCCATCATGTCTCAACCATCTTCCCATCACCGGGAACCCAGCCTTTCCATCTGTATTGACCGCTGTATGAAGGGTGGGGTAGTTTAAACTCCCCGATTCAGGTAAAAACCATTCACAGCGACGACGAAAACGTGCCTAGAAAAAAGAAACTTCCCGCCTTCGAAGAGGCAATGAACGAGCTGGAGAGCCTGGTTGAATCCCTCGAGCAAGGCGACCAGCCTCTTGAGGAATCCCTAAAATCCTTTGAGCGCGGTGTAACCCTGACCCGCATCTGTCAAACATCGTTGCAAGAGGCCGAGCAAAAGGTTCGTATCCTCAACGGCGACGCTCAAGCATCAGACCTGGTACCCTTCTCCGATGACAGCGAATGAAGCACTGAAAAACTTCACCCAACAGTGCCAGCGACGTGTCGAGCAGGCCCTGGACCAGCTTCTCCCCTCTACAACCACTCTGCCGACCCGTCTCCATGAGGCAATGCGCTATGCCACACTCAACGGTGGCAAGCGAATCCGACCACTATTGGTTTATGCCGCAGGCCAGGCACTTGATATTGCACATGAAAGGCTTGATGCACCCGCCTGTGCGATAGAGCTGATCCACGCCTATTCACTGGTCCATGACGATCTGCCGGCGATGGATGATGATGACCTAAGA
Source organism: Candidatus Thiodiazotropha sp. (ex Codakia rugifera) (assembly GCA_025656675.1). GTDB lineage: Bacteria > Pseudomonadota > Gammaproteobacteria > Chromatiales > Chromatiaceae > Thiodiazotropha. The sequence goes on along the minus strand of JAHXHN010000005.1, from coordinate 254,721 downwards.
CGGAATCAGCCGACCTGTCATCGCGCCTATGATGAGGCAACGGCGATCCTGGTTGGGGATGCGCTCCAATCCCTGGCCTTCAAGTCCCTGTGCTGCGATGAGTGCATGCAGGCTGATGCTCAGATCAGACTCGCCATGGTCGAGACCCTGGCCCGTGCCAGTGGTTCACGTGGTATGGCAGGAGGACAGGCTATCGATCTGCAGGCAGTTGGCAGGGATCTTAACCTGGCCGAGTTGGAGAATCTGCATATACACAAGACCGGCGCACTCATCCGGGCTGCTGTACGGATGAGCACTTTAATCAATCCTGCTGCAGACAAAGTACTGACTACCTGCCTTGATCACTACGCCAAATGCATAGGGCTGGCATTTCAGATTCAGGACGACATCCTTGATGTTGAAGGCGATACCCTTACGCTGGGCAAGACAAAAGGTAAGGATCTCGCTCAGGAAAAGCCCACCTACCCCTCTTTGTTAGGTCTTGCCGGTGCCAAGGAAAAAGCCGGACAGCTGCTTGAGGAAGCTTTTCAGAGCCTGGATAGGTTCAACGCCGAGGCCGACCCGCTACGATGGATTGCACAATACATTACAGACCGAAAACACTGATACAACGCCTTTTCAACCTTCAAAGAATATTGCAGTTTCACGCCCTTAGGGTAAATAAAAACTGCTAACAAACTGAAAAACAACTGTCTTTTATCAGACCAACCAAACAGCTGGTTTGTCAGGTGTTTGACTCTACCCCCGGGTTTTGGGGATAATTTCCGGTTCGACCCGATTGATTACGGTGTACGCAGTCGCAAACCACGCCTGAATCCATGGACTCAGTGTTAAATACCTGATGTTCTATCAGTTGTCCCCAATGCGCGGTGTGGATATCCTTGGATCAATGATTTCATCACAAGCTCACACACAGGGTGAAGCAGGAAAAACGAACATGCTTGACAAGACGCCGCTAAAGGGATCACAGATCGCTGACGTGCAGAACAGTGCTGATACCCGCCAGATTGCCATCAACAAAGTGGGTATCAAGGATATACGCCATCCCATGAGGATCAAAGATCGTAGTGAAGGTGAGCAACACACGATTGCGAATTTCAACATGTACGTCAATCTGCCACATAACTTCAAGGGCACTCATATGTCCCGGTTTGTTGAGATCCTCAACAGCCATGAAACCGAGGTTACTGTCGAGTCATTCAAGGATATGCTGGCCGAGATGACTGATCGTCTGGAAGCGAAGTCTGGACATATAGAGATGAACTTCCCCTTTTTCATCAATAAGATAGCACCGGTATCAGGTGTCGTTAGCCTGCTGGACTACAACGTCACCCTAATTGGAGAGATCCACGACGGTACACCCATCATCGAAATCAAGGTTGTGGTTCCTGTCACCAGCCTCTGCCCCTGCTCAAAAAAGATCTCCGATCGCGGAGCCCATAATCAACGCTCCCATGTCACGGTCCAAGCCAGGACCAAAGGTTTTATCTGGATAGAAGAGATCATCGACATGGTCGAAAAACAGGCATCCTGTGAACTCTATGGGCTACTGAAGAGACCTGATGAAAAGTTTGTCACCGAACATGCTTATGACAATCCGAAATTTGTCGAGGATATGGTGCGGGATATCGCCGTACAGCTGAATAACGAAAAACGAATCAGTGCCTATATCGTCGAATCGGAAAATTTCGAGTCGATTCACAACCACTCAGCCTATGCTTTGATTGAGCGGGATAAAATGACGGATTCAGTTTAGTTGGTTCGCAAATGAATGCTATTTACGGTGGGGTGTGGGTTTGTCACATCAGAGCCAGTCTGATGAAATGGATAATTAATTGATAACCTTGCATATTGTTTGTCGGGGTGAATTACAGACATAGCGTTCGATGCGGCAGGGCTGCACCCTGTAGAACTGATCATCATTCATTCTCTTCCTCAGAACCGCTGTTCCAAAACCAGTACTGACCCCTGATCCTCCATCTTCACCCGGTTTAGAAAGCTCATGCCCAACAGAACCCGTCCCGGGCCATTGCTGTCGATCACAAAACCTCTGATCTGTCGCAGTGTAATATCCCCTACCTGAACCCTGTCCAGGACGACATCATAGGCAGGGGTGGTCCCATTGGCGGTATGGACATAGATCGGATTACCCTCAAGTCGATAGGATATACCCAGGCGTTTCGCCTGGTTTGCATGCATCGCTACAGCGGTTGCACCGGTATCAACAAGAAAGTTCACGGTCAAGCCGTTGATCGTCCCCACGGTGGTATATGCACCTGCTTGATCGCGCCAGACTTTGGCAGTGAGTTGTTCCGGTTTGGAGAAGCGGGTGGTGATATGCCCCCCCAATGGGTAGGTTTGGCGCTCGCCATCCAACTCAATAACCGCCTCCTTACTGGTAGCTGAAATGAGACGCAGCCCTTCTGGCGAGGATTGATTGAGTTTCAGCAATCGCCTGACACCATCCACACTGACCATCGCCTTATCGGTAAAAAGCGCCTCCACAACAATCTGTTCAACTGCCAAGGCCTGGCAGGAAATCAAGCTGATCAGTAACAGTATCAGGCATTGTCCTTTTCTCATTTAAAGCCACCTCAATAGATTCAGCAAAGCCATTGCGACTGCAGCGAAGATACCGGCCAAGAGATCATCCAACATGATTCCAAGACCACCACCCACTTTATGATCAATCCAACGTATAGGCCAGGGTTTGAGGATATCAAACAGTCGAAAGAGTAGAAATCCAACCAGAATCCACACCCAACCGGCCGGGGCAAAAGCCATGGTAACCAGATAACCGACTATCTCATCCCACACAATCCCGCCATGATCATGTATACCCAGGTCATCCGATGTTTTTTGACAAATCCTGATACCTGCTACAAACGCTAGCAGAACAAATAGTAAATAGTAGGCTTGTGGCAGTGGCTGTATCAGCAGATAGAAGGGTATACCCACCAATGTGCCATAAGTGCCAGGTGCCTTGGGCAATAATCCACTACCAAACCCGAATGCGAGCAAATGCACGGGTTTTCTCATATCCGGAAATGATTTCTCTGTCATTTATCCAGAATTCTCATTGAGGAGGGCGTTGATCGCGCAAAAACAAGTGATAGGGTGCGTTCAACGATGACCGGCAATTTCCATTGATTTGCATATATTCCGAATATTGGCATTAAAAAAATTTAGTGGCCCGGCACCTTGATAGGCCCTGTTCAAGGTGCGAAATGTTGATACCCGGCGTGTTCAGGCACCCAAAATGCACCGTCCTGTTTAACACAACGAAGACCCGCTTTCTCTTCGATATAGCCTATCCGGGTTATTGGTAAACCCAGTTGATTCTCAAGTTCGCTTATTTGCATGCGGTGCACTTCGGGCAGGGTGAAACAGAGCTCATAATCATCTCCGCCCGCAACAACCCTTGTCCAGTCATCCTCTATCCGAAGTGAATCGGCAACAGACCTGGAAAGCGGTATTTTCTCTAGCTCCAGACAGGCCCCAACACCACTGGATTGTAGAATATGGGTCAGATCCGCCAACAGGCCATCTGAGATATCGATTGCACTTGTAGCCATCTGCCGCAGGGCCAAGCCCGCCTCAACCCTTGGCTCAGGCCGTTCCAGACGTCGTTTGAGATACGCTCTATCCAAGACATCAACAGCTCCCCCTGACTCGATATGGTACAGGGCCAATGCAGCATCCCCCAAACAACCCGTGACATAGATATCATCACCCACCTGTGCACCACTACGACGCAATCCTTCTCCGACCGGTACAAAACCATGGACTTGCACGGTAATACTCAAGGGTCCCAGTGTGGTATCTCCCCCCACCAGCTGTACACCGTAGCCATTGGCCAATTTAGCGAACCCACCACAAAAGGCACTGATCCATGGCTCATCTACCTCTGGCAGAGTCAGCGCAAGGGTCACCCAGGCAGGTTGAGCACCCATTGCCGCCAGATCACTGAGATTGACCGCTAACGCTTTATGACCAAGACTTTCAGGTGATACATCCGGGTAAAAGTGTATGCCTGAAACCAGGGTATCAATACTCACAGCCAAAACCTTATCCTGGGGTATCTGGAGCAGTGCAGCATCATCACCGATGCCCAACTGAACGTCACTTCTAGCGGGAGTCAATGCCGAAAAATAGTCCTTGATCAGGTTGAATTCAGCGATTTCACGATGCTTGTTCATGGCAGTAGCGGCTAGGGCCTGTCAACACTAATTTGATCGTCACTGCCAAGACCGTTTTTTTGTCCCGCAAAGCAGAAGGAGTACAGTGTAGCCCGGCCACATAAGCGACTGATCACGCCGCTGGGCGAAAAATTGGCCCTGGCCCTCCGGGCTGTACCCCGAAGGAAGTGCCCTTGGGGTGCGCCTGAGACAGCCCCCCTCCGCGTTACTCGCCGCTCATTTGGAACATCCAAACCTCTCTCCTCGTACCTTGACCGGTGCTTTTTCAGGCACAACAGTGGCAATCAAATTTGTGTTCACAGGCCCTGGTTGTCTCAATCAGTTCAGCAGTGTAACTTTCAGAAGACAGAAGAATAAAGAGAAATAATCCTGAATCAGAAAGGGATAAAAGATATGAGAAAACCTGAATCCTTTCATTTCATCGAAAAGACGGGCGACAGTATGGTGGAGATCTTCCATACCATTGGCCTCTTTGTCATTGGCGCCACAGTGGTTTGGTCAGGCGTGGTGGCCTATATGGAGATGATTACGAATGGCCATGCGACATTGAAAGATATCCTGTTGCTTTTTATCTACCTCGAGTTGGGTGCAATGGTGGGTATCTATTTCAAGACACGTAGACTGCCGGTACAGTTCCTCATATATATCGCGATTACTGCACTTACCCGTATGCTGACCATTGATATCAAAGGTATGACCAATGAGGCGATTCTGACAGTTACCGCTGCCATATTGATGCTCACGCTTGCCATACTGCTACTTCGCTACTCCACCTACAAACTGAAGGGGGGCAACGAGGGTTTCTAGTCCTTACTTTTTTTTGCCTTAATCTCGGCAGATCGGACCTGCTTTGCAACCTGATCGAGAACCCCATTGACGAATTTATGGCCCTGCTCTGCGCCGAACACCTTGGCCAATTCCACTGCCTCATTAATAACTACACGATAGGGTATTTCCAACTTATGGCTCAATTCATAGACGCCAAGCCGCAAAATTGCACGCTCAACCGGATCCACACTCTCTATGGCGCGGTCCAAGGAGGGTTTGAGTAGTTCATCCAACTGAACAAGATGGCTTGGCACGCCTCGCAGAAGATCCTGGAAATAGGGGATTTCAAAACTATCGAGATCCTGTTCCTCAAGAAACTGATTGACGATATCATTGATATCCTGGCCCGCAACCTGCCATTGGTAGATTGCTTGAACAGCATGTTTACGTGCCTGACTGCGTTTTACATTCATTAACCGATCTGACGCAATAGATTGACCATCTCAATTGCGGAAAGAGTGGCTTCAGCCCCCTTATTCCCTGCTTTTGTTCCGGCACGTTCAATGGCCTGTTCAATGGTATCCACCGTCAATACACCAAATGCAATAGGCACACCATGCTTAAGACTTACCTGGGCCAACCCTTTCACGCATTCCCCAGCAACATAGTCGAAATGCGGGGTACCACCACGAATCACAGCACCAAGGGCAATAATGGCATCATATTCTCCGGTGGCTGCCAACTTCTCTAACGCCACAGGCATTTCAAAGGCACCGGGGAGACGCACCAGTGTCATATCATCATCGCTGGCTCCATGCCGTTTCAGGGTATCAATTGCCCCGTCCAACAGGCTTTCGACAATAAAGCTGTTGAAGCGCGCCGCCACCAGGCAGAAACGTGCATTGTTGACAGTCATTGCCCCTTCGATCGTCTTTATACTCATCATACTTACCCTGAAATTAAAAACTGACAGTTTGCGCTATTCAAACCAACTATAGCTTCTCACCCACCACATACTCAGTAACTTCCATATCAAACCCCGACAGGGCATGAATACTCTTTGGTGCACTGAGTACACGCATTTTCCTTACCCCGAGATCAGACAGGATTTGCGCACCTACACCATAGGTACGCAGCTCCTTGCTGTTGTCCTTCTTGGCAAATTTCTGCTGTGAAGCTCCGATGGCTTGCATATCCATCATACGTTGTACAATCTCTCTCGCAGAATCATGGTTTCTCAAAACCACGATTACACCCTCATCCTCTTTACCGATCATGCTCATGGCACTGCGAAGCGGCCAACCGCAATCACTGAGTTTGGCTTCGAAAAGATCACAGAGGCTGTTCTGCATGTGTACCCGTACCAGGGTGGGACGCTCAGCCGAAGGGTGGCCTTTAACCAGTGCCAGGTGGAGTTCGTTATCCACTACATCCTGATAGGCCACCAGACGAAAATCACCGAATTCGGTGGGAAAATTACATTCACTCACCCGTTCTACGGTCGTTTCATTTTTCACCCGATATTGAATTAAATCGGCAATCGTACCGATCTTCAGATCATGATCCGCTGCAAATTGTTCAAGATCTGAGCGGCGCGCCATAGTGCCATCCTCATTGAGAATCTCAACAATGACAGATGCGGGCAGGTGACCCGCCAGACGAGCCAGATCACAACCGGCTTCTGTATGCCCGGCACGAACCAGCACGCCTCCCGGCTGTGCCATCAGAGGAAAGATGTGGCCTGGCTGGACGAGGTCCTGTGGTTTCGCGTCAGGCGCCACAGCTGCAAGTACAGTAGTGGAACGGTCAGCAGCGGAAATACCTGTCGTCACACCATTGGCAGCCTCGATAGAGACTGTAAAATTGGTTGCGGCCAACTCGTCATCTGTGGTCACCATCAATGGCAGGCGCAGTTGGCTGCAATGCTCTTTTGTCAGTGTCAGGCAGATCAAACCACGTCCATACCGGGCCATAAAATTAATCGTATCGGGTGTCACGGCCTCTGCTGCCATGATCAGGTCACCCTCGTTTTCACGATCTTCGTCATCCATGATGATGACCATCTTGCCCTGTTTCAGGTCTGCAATGATTTCTTCTGTGGTGTTTAGCGCCATGTACTTTCTTGGGTTTTGTTCAAAGTTAACCGCTCATTCTATCAGAGGTGGACAACAAGGGCATCTGATAATCACCAGATCCAGCTGTTCGCCACCCAAAATCACAGCGTGATGTAATTGTGATCATTTCGTGATGTTGATGGGAGTTCACAGGCTCAGACTCACTCATACAGCACAGATCACTATTCAACTGACTAGCGGGATCGTGGATTGGTACTCAACGCCCTTCTCGGCAAGTGAGTCCAACCACTCACTCTACAGCTCTGTGACTGCACCACCATACAAAAGAGGATGAGATTATGAAAAAGAGCCTGACTGCCGTACTGGCATCTGCCAGTTTACTGATATCAGCAAATTCAATAGCAAGCGACCGCGAGGTCAGTGTCGAGATCACCAACTTGACCAATGCCATCTATTTTACCCCCCTCCTAGTGGCTGCCCATCACCGGGACACCCACCTGTTTCAACTAAGTACAGAGGCATCGGACAATCTTCAAGCCATGGCAGAGGGAGGAAATATCGACGGACTGATTCTTGATCTTGAAGCAGCGAGTGGTGACTATGTCGCCAATCCGGCCGGTGGACTCCTGGCACCCGGTCAAAGTGCAGAAGCTGTACTGAACAGACAGAAGAAAAGAAACCGCTACCTCTCCATCGTCGGCATGATGCTGCCTACCAATGATGGCTTTGTAGGCATTGACGGATTGAGAATCCCCCATAAAAAAGGGACCTACACCTACTATTTACATGGCTATGATGCGGGCACTGAAGCGAATGATGAAATCATAAATGGTGGCGGTGCACCCAACACTCCCGGCATCCCTGCTGATCCAGGTGGAAATGGTGGTGCTGGCGGGACTGCCAATGTCGGCCCAGACCATAACCCTACCGTTCATATCCATCGGGGAGTGACGGGAGATAACGATCCATTCGGTGGAGAGAGTGATCTCAATGCTAGAGTCCACACATGGCAGGGACCGGTGGCAAGGCTGGTAATTCGGATCAGTGATGATGACTAATCTATCGATCAATTCCAATCCGAATCCTGGGTTCAGGTCCGAATAAAACCTCGTGCTTGCAACAGTGCCTCGGTTAGCCCCGAGGCACTGGGTTTTGCAGCTTGATCACCCAACATCAGACGCTCGAGATAACGGGCAATCTGGTCCACTTCCAGATTCACCTCACTACCCTCTCGGTAGGCTTCCATGATGGTCTGTTTCAGCGTGTGCGGCACGATATTCAAGTCAAATCTGGCACCCTCCACACCATTGACAGTCAGGCTGGCGCCATCGATGCAGATCGAACCTTTGTGGGCAATATACCGGGCCAGTTCATCCGGCGCCTCGACAATAAACCGCACCGACCGGCCATCATCTTTTCTCTGTATAATTCGGCCCACACCATCCACATGACCACTGACCAGATGCCCACCTAAGCGTGTATTGAGGGTCAATGCCTTCTCAAGATTGACCTGGCTCCCCGGTTGCAGTTTATGCAGGGTAGTGAGCGAGGTCGTCTCACGGGAGACATCCGCGCTGAAACCATCTCCCGGCAGATCGATCACTGTCAAACAGATCCCATTGGTAGCGATACTGTCACCCAGCACCACATCACTCAGGTCAAGTTTGCCGCTTTGAATCGTCAACCGTAGATCGCCACCTTTTGATTCTAGACTGGTGACACGACCGATCGCCTGAATAATACCTGTAAACATATTCAGTTCCCGCCTTCACGCCTTTTTTGGGGTCTTGCCGTAATTCGGATATCAGACCCAACCTGACGTAAATCACAGATATCCAAAGCTATCCGGTCTGCCATATGTGTTATGCCGGGCAAATGAAATAGTCCTCGCGCGATACTACCCATTAAGTGCGGAGCCAGGTAGACGACCAGTTCATCCACAAGTCCCTGTTCCAGCATTGCACCGGCCAGGGTGGCCCCCGACTCCAACAACACCTCATTGATCTCCTGTAATGCTAAAAACCCCAACACCTCTTGAAGATCGAGTCGTTGATTGTCTCCAGGTAAGACAGCTATCTGAGCCCCGGCTGCCTCCAATGCAGCACCATGTACCGGCTGTTCGTCATTGCAGATGATCAGGGTTGGGCCTGGCAAGCCTAGCATTTTTGCCTTTGGAGGGGTTTCAAGATTGGGATCAAGTACAACACGTACTGGATGAGGAACCGGAAACGCTGCATCCAAGTCCAGCTCACTGGCGGATAAACGCACATTCATCGACGGATCATCAGCCAACAAGGTGCCAACCCCGGTGAGAATTGCTGCACTTTGAGCTCTTAAACGTTGCACATCTGCTCGAGCGGCTGGCGACGTGATCCATTGACTCTCACCATCGGCCATCGCCGTACGGCCATCCAGGCTCATGGCCATCTTACAACGCACATAGGGAAGACCATGAGACATACGTTTGATAAAGCCTGGATTCAATGCTTCAGCCTGTGCCTGCATCACCCCTTCAGTGACCTCAATGCCGGCTTGCTGCAGTTGTTTGAAACCACTGCCGGAAACCTTGGGATTAGGATCACGCATGGCGGCCACCACACGTTTCACACCGGCTTCGATGAGGCCATCAGCACAGGGAGGGGTACGGCCATGGTGACAGCATGGCTCAAGGGTCACATAAGCGGTTGATCCGCTGGCAGCCACACCTGCCTTCGCTAATGCATTTCGCTCCGCATGTGGCTCACCTGCCCGCCGATGATAGCCCTCGGCAATGATCTCCCCATCCTTGACCAACAGGCAGCCTACCCTCGGATTGGGGTGGGTTGTATAGAGACCTTGTCGAGCGAGACGAATAGCGTGAGCCATAAAGCGGTAATCAAGGGCACTGTTCACCGCTTTTTTTCCTCATCCTTCAATAGCTCCAACTGTCTTCGACGCTCCTCGGGACTCGGTTGCTGTTCCAGCCGTTCAATCTCCTCGCGGAAAGCATTCACATCTTCAAACTTTCGGTAGACAGAAGCAAACCGGACATAGGCGACCTGATCGAGACGTTTCAACTCCTCCATGACCAATTCACCAATGGCCAGTGATGGCACTTCTCTCTCACCACCCGCCATCAGCTTGCGTGTAATGTGGTTGATTGCCGTATCCACAAGCTCGGCACTGACTGGCCGCTTTTCCAGTGCGCGGGTCATCCCCGCACGAAGCTTGCGACCGTCGAAATGAACCCGACTTCCATCCTGTTTTACAACCCATGGTAGATTGAGTTCGGCCGTTTCGTAGGTCGTAAAACGCTCCTTGCAGACCGTACATTCCCGACGTCGACGAATCTGATCACCCTCACCTGCCAGGCGAGAGTCGATAACCTTAGTATCCTGGGCTCCACAGAAAGGACAGCGCATAACTTTGTTGAGTTTTGAGTTTTGAGTGATGAGTTTTGAGTAAATGGGTGCGCTGTACGCACGATTATTATAGTAAGCGTGAGCGAAGCGAACACCGATACTCAAAACTTAAAAACTAAAAACTCATAACTCTTCAACCTCCATAGACAGGATACCTGGCACAGATCGCCAGAACCTTTGACTTGATTGTATCGATGACGGACTGATCGCCACGACTGTCTATGACGTCACACATCCAGCCAGCCAACTCCACACAGTCGGACTCGCTGAATCCACGGGTTGTAGCCGCAGGCGTACCCACTCTGATGCCGGAGGTGACAAAGGGAGATTGCGGATCGTTAGGTACGGCGTTTTTGTTCACCGTGATGTTCGCTGCGCCCAACCAGGCATCCACGTCCTTACCCGTGAGGCCCGCCTCAATGAAACTGACCAGGAAGAGGTGGTCATCTGTACCTTTGGAAACAACATCATAACCCCGCTCCATGAAGACCCTGGCCATAGCCCTCGCATTGTCGATGACTTGCTGCTGATAGTGTTTATACTCCGGTTCCATTGCCTCTTTGAATGCAACAGCCTTCGCAGCGATCACATGCATCAATGGACCACCTTGCGTGCCGGGAAAGACCAGCGAGTTCAGCTTTTTCTCAATTTCCGGGTTGGCCTTCGCAAGGATCAGACCACCACGAGGACCCCGAAGGGTTTTGTGGGTGGTGGTGGTGGTGACATCCGCTATCTGTACAGGATTTGGGTAATGCCCGGCAGCAATCAAACCTGCTACATGGGCCATATCGACAAACAGGTAGGCACCCACCTCATCTGCAATATCCCGAAAACGTTGCCAATCGACGATTCGCGAGTAGGCAGAAAACCCGGCGACAATCATCTTCGGTTTATGCTCCCGAGCCAGTCGCTCGACCTCTTCATAATCAATCTCGCCCGTTTCAGCATTCAATCCGTATTGAACAGCATGGTAGATTTTACCGGAGAAATTGGGTTTGGCTCCGTGCGTCAGATGCCCTCCATGCGCCAGACTCATGCCTAACACAGTGTCGCCAGGCTGACATAGGGCCATATAGACTGCTGCATTGGCCTGAGAACCTGAGTGAGGTTGAACATTGGCATAATCCGCGTCAAACAGTGCTTTGGCCCGGTCAATAGCAAGCTGCTCGGCTACATCGACATTTTCACAACCGCCGTAGTAGCGTTTTTGAGGGTAGCCCTCTGCATATTTATTGGTCATTACGCCACCCTGGGCCTGCATCACCCGTGGACTGGTGTAATTTTCGGAAGCAATTAGCTCAATATGTTCTTCCTGACGAAGCTCTTCCGCCTGCATGGCCGCCCATAGCTCATCGTCATAACCCTGAATCTGCATACTTTTCTGGAACATCTCGCTCTCTCCAGCCATGATGAAAGGGCCGAAATATATCAAAATTTTGATGCTGAGTCCTGTACCAGAGCGGTACAGAACCTATGACGAGGCACACTAAACCGTCAATATGATGTCACCCTCGGAGACATTTCAAAGAAATGAGAGCAGGCCTGATTGCTTGATCAGTACAATGATATCCTCTCTCACCCCTAAGACATGAATTAGCACTATCCCGATAAAAAGGAAAAACAGCATCGAGACCACAGAAACGAAGCCACTGATTTCAACACGTCTTTTTATCCGTACATCGTCTGTCAAAACCCTTGTTACCTGCCCTAGTACCGGAAATTCGAGTTCACTTCTGAGGGTCCGTGTATCAAAATAGACGGGTTTGAACTGAGACAACAGAAAGGCGATTCCACCGCCTACTCCCAACGAAGCAAGAAGCACAATAGCGCTTAACAGGAGACGTTTAGGACCCACCGGTAATATCGGCACCTTAGGCGGTTCAACGATCCTGAATTTTAAGTTATCACCTGCTTCATCGGCTTGCTCTGACATCCTTGCAGATTCCAAACGTTGTACAAGCTCCTGGTAGTTCTCCCGGTTGATATTGTAATCGCGATTCAGGCGAGTCAGTTCCGCCTCAACCTGGGGTAAGGTATCCAGCTTCTTCTTAAGTTCTTCAATGCGTGCCTGATATTCATTAAATCGCAGGCGTATGGTCCTTAAATCGACTTCCGATTGTCGATACGCCAACTTTAACTCCTCCAAGGCCGTAGATACTGTAGGCGAAGCAGTAACTGTCCCGGTTGACACGGTTGCGGCAGATTGCTTTTTCAATTCTTCAATCGTAGACCTGAGTTCCTGTACATCGGGATGCTGGTCAGTATACCTAAGCAGTAACCCATCCAGTCTGCTCTGCATTGCAAGCAATCGCTGAGCTGTTGGTGAATCGGCATTTGCCGACATCCCCAGGCTTCTTCTTCTTTGCTCTTCTTCAGCCAGTGTTGTTCCGTATTGGCGTTTGAGTTCATCCCGTCGAATCTGGGCCTCTTTCAATTGCAGCTGAATCTCCTCCAATCCTCCCCTGGACTCTTCAAGTCGCTGGAATATGCCACCACCTTCACGTGGAAGGGTGTCGACGTTTTTTCGTTTGAACTCAGTCAGTCTGTTCTCCGCCTCAACCAGTCGCGTCTCATATTCTCGAATCTGTTGTTGTAGAAACTTTTGTGCGGTATCAGATTCTATTCGGGTATCACCCAAGGCACTTTCAACAAAGATGTCTAACAGGACCTTGACCACTCGTTGTGACAGAAAACGGTCACTATAGGTAAATCCAATGGTGTAGAAATTCTCCGTCTCACGGGTACCGGGAATTCGCCTGCGATCGACATCTACTACGATGATATCCCTCAGCCAGTCGATCAGCTGTTCTTCCTCTTCACGGGTTGAGACCTTGTGGTCCATATCCGTTTGTAAAATCAATTTTTTAAGGTTTTCGTGGCTTAGCAAGGTTCTGGTCATCAGGTGCAGACGTTGATTCATATCATTCTGCACAGCCAATCCCTCAAGCAAGGGCCTTAGCACACTTTCGGTATCCACGTAGACTTTCGCTTCGGATTTGTATTGATCCGGCATCGCAAAGATCATGGCCCAACCTGCAATCGCAACAAGCCATGAAAAAGTGATGGCCAACCATCGAAAACGCCAAGCGGATCGAATGTAATTCTTGATCTGTAAAATGATTTCGTTCATTGAACTAGTTTATTGGCACCGCAAATATTGAGGTTTATCGGAATCCAAGGAGTTGATGGCTTGATTTGGGGTGTTATCTTTAATGAGAATTTTTCCACATTCTATTTCCATAATTATATCAATCCAATTATACGATTGCCGCCGCTCGCCACATTCAGAAGAGATTCCAGGAAATGTAGCGTAAATCAATAAGAGATTCCTGACTGAGACAAAGAATACTAAAATATTAACAACTTAGCTTCACATTCTTTGTTACACCATAAATTACACTGCTTTGCGATATGTATGACCCTGGAGACGATTGATCATTCAATATGAGAATCCGCTGTTTTCTACCGGGTGTTTGATCGAGATTAAGTGATCCTACGTAGGCAGCCACACACCCCCCATATAGACACCTTTAAATGGTGTATCCATATGAATAGATTATAAATTATTCTGGTGATCCGGGATATTTCCTCTCCAAATCCACCCCGCCTGGAACAGCTCCGCGATACCTTAACTCTTCTCAGCGTAGTGCAGATGGTTAAAAGGTGTCTCGGGATGAACACTGTCCAGTACAACAGGGGGTTCCTCCTCCAGGTAAGTGTAGCCCTTCAATCCGGCTTGATAGAAGCGTAAAAAGCTATTTGCTTCACGTGCCGTAATGTGCCCCTTGACCCGTGCATCCTGAAGCTGTCGACGCAAGCGATCAATCAACACCTTTTCATGAAACTGCACATAGTTGAGCACTTCCGCTACCGACTCGCCTTCAACAACCTGTTCCAATTCGTAGTGGTCACCATCCATACGGATATGTACCGCATGTGTATCACCAAACAGGTTATGCAAGTCACCTAATATCTCCTGATAGGCTCCTGTAAGAAAAATACCGAGAAGATAGGGATCACCGGGCACTTCTGCATGCAACGGTAGTGTCAGCGATCGTCCCTCCATGAGTGGAAATTGTTGGATCTTGCCATCAGAATCACAGGTCATATCGACCAATATCCCCTGGCGTGTCGGTTCTTCATCCAGGCGGTGGATCGGCATCACAGGGAATACCTGCTTGATTGCCCAGGTATCCGGTAGGGACTGAAATACGGAAAAGTTACAAAAATACCGGTCAGCTATCTGGGTGGCCAGACCCGGTACCAGCTGGTCCATCTCTTCTTTGCCAAGGCTGGTCATGATCCGGGAAATGAGTCGCCAATAGAGATCATCTCCATGGGCTCTATCCGCAAGAGAAGCATGCCCAAGTGAAAAGAGCTTGTTGATATCATCACGATAGGCCGTAACATCATGCAGTGCCTCGCGGGGTGAAATACGATCAAATTCAGCCAGCGTCTCCCACAGTTTACGCAGTTGTGTGGGACTCCCTTGAACCGGTTCTACCGGCGGTCCTTCGGCAGTGCGCCTGGAGATACCGGTTACATCCACTATCAGCACAGCATGGTGGGCTACCAATGCTCTTCCTGACTCAGAAATGATATGGGGATAAGGCAGCGATTCCTCATCACAGATATTCTTCATGGCCCAGACGATGCCATTGGCATACTCCTGTAGACTATAGTCTACTGAAGCGGTACTGGCGGTAATGCTGCCATCGTAATTGACTCCCAATCCGCCACCTACATCCATGAATTCAATAGGGGCACCCAATCTCCTTGCCTCAACAAAATAACGGGCTGCCTCCTGCATCGCCTCCTTGATTCGGCGCATCTGGTGTACCTGACTGCCAATATGAAAATGTAGCAGTCTCACACAATCAAGCTTCCCAACTTGCTTGAGTTTATTGATCGCCTCCAGCAGCTCAGATGCGGTGAGACCGAACTTGGAGTTATCACCCCCTGAATCATCCCATATCCCCTTGCTGGTTGCGGCCAGACGGCAACGCAGCCCTATCAGTGGCTCTACTCTAAGACGTTTTGCCGCATCCAGAATCAGGGCCAGTTCATCGGGTTTCTCCACCACCACGAACACCTGCTTGCCCATCTTCAACCCCATCAAGGCGAGATCGATAAACTCCTGGTCTTTGTAACCATTACAGACGATCAGACCTTCCACGTCCTCGAGCATGGCCAGGGTAGCGTGAAGTTCTGGTTTCGAACCTGCTTCAAGACCCCAATTGTAGTTGGAGCCAAACTCGACGATCTCTTCAATAACTTGTCGTTGCTGGTTGACCTTTATTGGATAAACACCATAGTAACGACCGGAATATTCTGCTTCATCGCATGCAATACTGAAACGTTTATGGATCTGCGACATGCGCTGTTTCAGCATATCGGAGAAGCGAAGTAACAAAGGAGGTCGAAGGCCTTTGATAGCCAGATCATCACAGAGTTGTTTCAGATCAATACCCCGGGTTCCATCCGTAATCGCCTCAACATGCCCTTGCTGGTTGATACTGAAGTAACCTGCACCCCACCCATCAACCTGGTAGAGGTTATTGGCTGCATCTTTATCCCACACAGCGTCACTCATCTTCTACTCCAATTTGAGAACCCTTTGCTTGGCGTTTATCGAAACCTTTGGCCTTACCCCAGTAAGAGATACATTTTTGCAATAACTTTGCCGCCACCATATCGGACACACAATTTTCCTCAGGAACCAGTTCGAGGATATCAATCCCCCTCAGGTCGACGTTCCGATTGTTGATCAATGTCTGCAGAATAGCCATCCCTTGATACCAGCTGATACCGCCCGGTTGGGGTGTTCCCACACTGGGGATCAGTGCAGGATCAAATCCATCCATGTCTATAGTCAGCCACACCGGGCCGGAAAGGGTTTCCAACGTCTGTAACAGGCCATGCCAGACATCGGCATGCTGTAGGGTACGATCGAAGTAGGTTGTGATGGTCTGTTCAGCAGCAAGCAACTTTGCTTCGTCCGCATGCAGGGAACGTATTCCAATCTGGACCAGAGCATAGTTCCTTTGCCAGAGTCGATACATCGGACAGGCATGATTATAGATTGAGCCATGATAGGTTGAACGCAGATCTGCATGGGCATCGATCTGTACGACGGTACCCCCCTCCGGCATCCGTGCAAACACCATCTCCGGAGTGATTGAATGCTCTCCGCCCAATCCAACAAAAAGGTTATTAGTAGGGAGAGCATCCACTGTCTTGAACAGACGATTGTGAAATCCCTCTTCAGAACCACATGCCACATCAGCGGGAGGAAGTACCGCAAGTTTAAGATACGCCATCGGGCACCAGCCGACATCCTCCTCGTAAAACTCCAATTGATTACTGGCTGCAAGAATGGCCGCCGGTCCCTGACCTGTACCCTGCCTGTAAGTCACTGTCTGTTCGAAAGGTACAGGTAGAATAAGTACATCGGCACGCTCTATTGCCGAATTGGGGAGTGAAAGAAATTGCATCACCGTCACTAATCTATAGAGCCCCCATCAGCCTAACGCTGATACGAACAACAGTTAATCGATCCAAATACGGGCATTTCGAAACAGACGTAGCCAGGGGGCATCCTCTTCCCAATCATCCGGGTGCCAGGAGTGTTGTACCGTACGGGTCACCCGCTCAGGATGAGGCATCATTATTGTCACCCGACCATCACTGTTGCAGAGTCCTGCAATGCCATCAGGGGACCCATTGGGATTGGCAGGATAGCGCGTGGCCAACTCTCCGTTGTTTTCCAGATACCGCATCACCGTCAAGGGACGTGCTTGTGCCAGATGATCTTGATCGTGAAACTCGGCACGTCCTTCAGCATGAGCCACGGCAATCGGCAGTCTTGAGCCGCTCATTCCCCTCAGCAGGATCGATGGCGATTCATTGATCTCGACAGTGACAAAACGTGCTTCAAACTGTTCCGAACGGTTGCGTACAAAATGAGGCCAATGATCGGCACCAGGAATCAGTTGATGCAGATTCGATAACATCTGGCAGCCGTTGCAAACACCAAGGGTAAAGGTATCCTGACGATTGAAAAAGGCTTCAAATTCATCCCTTGCGCGGCTATTGAACAAGGCTGATTTTGCCCATCCTTCCCCGGCGCCCAAGACATCCCCATAGGAAAAACCGCCACAGGCTACCAGCCCCCTGAAATGACTCAGGCTGGTTCTTCCCTCAATGACATCGGACATATGAATATCGACACACTCGAAACCGGCACGATGAAAGGCCGCCGCCATCTCCAGCTGCCCATTGACACCCTGCTCTCGCAAGATGGCTATCGCTGGTCGTACCCCAGTGGCAATCATCGGTGATGAGATATCGTCATCCGGATCAAAGGTAAGTTGTATCTGGATACCGGGATCCTGGGCGGCAATTCGGTTAAACTCCTCTTCAGCGCATGCCGGGTTGTCCCGCAGGGCCTGCATCTGACGGGTGGTCTCCGACCAAGCCTGCTGGAACTCCACACGACTGGCGCTCAGCACCGCTTTACCGGCACGTAAAAACTCGATCCGGTCCTCACCGTTCAAGGTACCAATGACGTGACTGCAACGTCCCAGCCCGGCATCCGTTAGCATTTTCAACACCTCATCGGTATCACTATGACGGACCTGTATCACCGCCCCTAGCTCCTCATTGAACAGTGTAGACAGGTCATCTTCACCCAGGTCGTCGATCTCCACAGTGATGCCACAATGTCCGGCAAAGGCCATCTCGCAGACAGTGGTGAAGAGCCCCCCGTCAGATCGATCATGATAGGCCAATAGCAGATTGCCGCGACTGAGTTCCTGTATCAAACCAAAAAAACGTCGCAGGGCTTCTGGATCGTCCAGATCCGCTCCATGGTGTCCAATCTGTTTGTAGACTTGGGCAAGTGCTGTCGCACCCAATCGGTTCTTTCCCTTACCCAGATCGATGAGGATCAGATCCGAATCACCTACATCGCTCCTCAGAAAAGGTGTCAACGTTGTCCGTACATCCGTCACAGGTGCAAAGGCAGAGATGATCAGTGACAAGGGTGCAGTCATGGCCCGCTCATCACCCTGCTCCTGCCATACGGTTTTCATCGACATAGAATCCTTACCGACAGGTATTGCAATGCCGAGTACCGGACAGAGCTCCATCCCAACCGCTTTCACTGTTTCGTAGAGCTTAACGTCTTCTCCAGGATGTCCGGCTGGTGCCATCCAATTGGCAGAGAGTTTGATATCCGACAGTTTATCAATGCTCGCAGCCGCAATATTGGTTATCGCCTCGCCAATGGCCATGCGTCCGGAGGCAGGTGCATCCAACAACGCCAACGGAGTACGTTCACCCACTGCCATCGCCTCACCTGTGTATCCCATAAGACCCGATGCAGTAACCGCCAGATCCGAAACCGGCACCTGCCAGGGCCCCACCATCTGGTCACGGGTCACCATCCCGGTAATCGAGCGGTCGCCTATACTGATCAGAAAGGTCTTGTTCGCCACAGTCGGCAAATTCAATACCCGAAGCGCCGCCTGTTTGAGCTCGATGGCGGAGAAATCGAGTGCCTGCTTCTTGAAAGTCTTGCGTCGCACTTCCCTTAACATGCGGGGTGGTTTGCCAAACAGCAGGTTCATTGGAATATCAATGGGATTGTTATCAAAATGGGCATCGCCTAGAACCAGATGCTCCTCGTCCGTCGCCTCGCCAACGATGGCATAGGGGCAACGTTCACGTTCACAGATAGACTTAAAAGCCTCCAGCTTGTCCACGTCGATGGCCATCACATAGCGTTCCTGGGATTCATTGCACCAAATCTCCATTGGTGTCATGCCCGGGTCATCATTGGGCACTGTGCGTAATTCGAAACGCCCACCCAATGCCGCATCGTGCACCAACTCCGGTAAGGCATTGGAAAGACCGCCTGCACCTACATCGTGGATAAACAGGATGGGACTGGCATCACCTCTTGCCCAGCAGGCATCGATCACCTCTTGACAGCGACGTTGCATTTCCGGATTGGAGCGCTGTACAGATGCGAAATCAAGATCCTCTGCCGAGGTGCCACTGGCCATACTCGAGGCTGCCCCCCCTCCCAGACCGATCAGCATGGCAGGCCCGCCCAGCACCACCAAGGGTGAGCCCTTTGGAAAACTGCTTTTCTCAATATGCTCGGTACGAATATTCCCCAAACCGCCTGCCAACATGATCGGCTTATGGTAACCCCGAAGTTCCATACCATCCGGGCCAGGCACTTCCGACTCGTAAGTGCGGAAGTAACCACATAGATTTGGACGACCGAACTCATTATTGAATGATGCCGCGCCGATGGGGCCTTCGAGCATAATATCCAGTGCGGAAACAATACGTCCTGGCTTACCGAAATCTACCTCCCATGGCATCTCCCAACCAGGGATTCGTAAATTGGAGACCGAGAAACCGCACAACCCAGCTTTTGGCTTAGAGCCTTTCCCCGTTGCTCCCTCATCGCGAATTTCACCACCTGAGCCGGTTGCCGCTCCTGGATCGGGAGAAATCGCGGTGGGATGGTTGTGGGTCTCCACCTTCATCAAAATATGTACATCCTCCTGACCAAAACCATAACATTGGGAATGCGGATCAAGCACGAATCGTTCTGCACTTGGACCTCTGATAACCGCCGCATTATCCGTATAGGCAGACAACACATCATCCGGTGAGGCGTTAGTTGTATTGCGGATCATATTGAAGAGTGAGTGAGGTTGCCGCTCGCCATCGATAATCCAGTCGGCATTGAAAATCTTGTGTCTGCAGTGCTCAGAATTCGCTTGCGCAAACATCATCAATTCCACATCAGTGGGGTTTCGTTGGAGGGATTGAAAACTCTCCACCAGGTATTCGATCTCGTCATCAGACAGGGCAAGACCCAAACCTGTATTGGCACGCTTTAACGCAGCAATCCCACCTCCCAGAATATCGACCTGAATATAAGGTGCGGGCTCGGCACGACTAAACAGACATGCAGCATCTTCCGCATCGGCCAATACTGACTCGGTCATACGGTCATGCAGCATGCCGGATGCTGTGAAATAGAGATCACTATCGAGTTCCTTTCCATCGACAGTCAAATAGTAGGCCACTCCCCGTTCAAGCCGATTCACCTTCTGCAATCCACAATGGTGTGCTATATCAGTGGCTTTTGTTGACCAGGGCGATAGGGTTCCTGGACGAGGAACCACCAGTATCAGGGTTCCATCATGCTCCATCGCGGGCATTGAAGGCCCATAGCGCAGTAGATTGTCGAGTATGGCGCGATCATGCTCATTGAGTGATTGGTTTATATCTGCAAAATGGAGATACTCCGCAACAACTTTCACCGGAAGATTCAGCAGATCGGAGAGACGTCGGGCAAGTTTGTTGAGACGAAAAACAGAGAGTGCTGGCGCGCCACGGAGAATCAACATTGTTGAGCCTATATCCTGCAGGTGGAAAAAACTCAATGATACTCGAAAAAAAGGTCGTGAACCCGTATTGAGATTGAAATGTTAAATTACTTTACAACCCACCGCTTTTCCAGGGCGATTGATTTTTCTCAATGCAACCTAATCCTGGCGATGGTGGAATAGTGCCAAGTCAGCCGGAACAGCTTTGTTGCGGTGGCTTAATCTCCTCCATCCTCCTTTGGTATAGCCGTTTCGACGACATGTCGGAGCGGTTTTTTTTTTACCTGTTAACCGGCCCTCGATTCCATCAGGCTAGTATTGATGGAGTACTACTACGGTGCCCTAATGTCTACCGTACATTTTAAGACGATGAAGTAAGCGTTCAGCCGTGTTGGACTTAACCTGATCCCATTCGAAACGCCAATCCCAATTGCCCTCTATCGTGCCGGGTGTATTCATACGATGATGGCCATCCAGACCCAGCACATCCTGAAACGGAAGAACCGCTAGGTTCGCCCGTGATGCCAGGGCAGTCCTGATCAAGGGCCACGGCATGATCTCCCTTGACTTTCCCAGATAGTCGTCAACGAATTCCCGGGTTGAATCATCAAGCCCCTTGTACCAGCCGAGGGTGGTATCGTTGTCGTGAGTGCCGGTATAGACAACGGAATCCCGGGTATGATGAAAAGGTAGATAGGGGTTATCAGCACCGCCTGAAAATGCAAACTGGAGTATTTTCATACCGGGTAAATGATAGGCTTTACGTAACGCATCTACTTCCGGGGTGATCACCCCGAGATCCTCCGCCACCAACTCTAAATTAGGTAATGCCTGATAGAGCCATTTAAAGAGTTTCTCGCCAGGTGCCTCGACCCACTGCCCGTTTACCGCTGTCTGCTCCTCAGCGGGAATCTCCCAATAGGCTTCAAAGCCACGGAAATGATCGATGCGTAGAAAATCGAATAGGGTTGACTGTACTCTGAGACGATTGATCCAGAATGCAAAGTCTTCAGCCTCCAACCTGTCCCAACAGTAGAGAGGATTGCCCCAACGCTGCCCCGTTTCTGAAAAGTAATCCGGGGGAACACCTGCCACAACCCGTGGGTGGCCATCTTCAAGCAGATCGAAAATTTCACGATGTGCCCATACTTCAGCACTGTCATGGGCAACAAAGATGGGGACATCACCAAATAACAATACACCTCGTTCATTGGCATAGCGCTTGAGGTTCATCCACTCGGTGTAGAACAGATACTGTTCAAATCGGATCACATCGATTGACTCAGCGAGACGGGCTCTGGCCATTGCTATAGCCTGTGGTTCCCGGTCTCTTAAGGTCTTAGGCCAATCCCACCAACACCCTCCCTCTTCCTGGCGTAATGCCTGAAACAGGGCATAATCCTCAAGCCAGTTTATCTGCTCGGCCGTGAAACGCTGTAGATCGTCTCGTTCCTCGTCGTTGGCCCGCTCTTTGAATCCTTCCCATGCCAGTTTTATTGCATAACTCCGAATCGATTCGGACAGCACGCCATCACTCTCCGGCATCTCTTCCAGCCAGCCATGCTGTAGTGGCATCTCAAGGCTGATCAAGCGAGGATTTCCGGCATACACCGAACTGCTCTGATAGGGTGAGTTGTCATGCATGGTTGGGCCGATGGGAAGTATCTGCCAGACACTCATTCCACAGGAGACCAGAAAGTCGACAAAGCGGTAGGCATTGCTACCCAGGTCACCTACATCCGAAGGCCCGGGCAGTGAAGTGATGTGTAACAGTATGCCGGCTCTGCGACGGGTCAATAGCTGATGTATTGATTGAAACTGATGATCGGTAGCCTCATTCATCCGTCTATCACCTGCCGATTCGAATCAGTCATTTTTTTTCATTACGCCGCCCTGGGATGGATTTCCACTGCCTACAGCAAAAACTGTCGAGAGGTAGTCGGGTTTAGGTTCGCCGAGAAGTGCAAACAGATGAGAGAGTTGACTGCGAAAAAGTTGTTCAAAATCGCTGACTGTATCACCAGGATTATAATCGCCAAACCACCAGAACCAATCAGAGCCTTCACAAATCGCCAGTTGTTTCTCCAACTCCTGGATTTGTTCTGATGTAAATTCCTTACTCGCCAACACCTTGTCGTAGACCTTCTTGGCTTCACCCAGCAAATCCCAGGCACGATTCTTATCCTTATCCCCCACCCAGGTGGTGAAGGTGCCATAAACCCAGCTGCCCGCAACCAGTTTGGAAAGCCGGGGTGGCGCCTGTTTCTGGCACTTCATTACCTCGGAAAAGGTGGTCAAGCGTAGCCGGGGATGCTGGGAGAGTCTCTGGTACATGGCACTCAGAAAATAGCTGCCATTATAGGGGTAGTACTCCCAGGCATTCTCTCCATCCATGATGATCGAGACCACCGCATCCGGATTTTCCTGGCAAGCATCTGCTATGTTGACCAGATGGTTGATTAAATCACCCACCGCGTCATCCGAGTGCCACTCTCCATAGGTGAAGCCGATCAGATCTGACAACCCGTCATCACGAAAGAACATGTTCAAATGGCCTTCCTGAACACAGTAGGCCGAATGAACCCAATTGTCGGGCAGTTGTGAGTCACCGCCTCCCGCCATCAGGCTATTACTCAACACCTGCTGACCCGTTGCAGCCCAAGCAAAACCCTCTTCCTCCAACATCTTCAGGGTTGCTTCACTCACCCCGCCTTCAGAGGGCCAGCAACCTTTCGGACAAAAACCAAAGTGTTTTTCGAACACCTCAATACCTTTGCGCATATGCCACCGAGCGCGAGATTCACCACCTGGGTACTGCTCCAAGTCGGGCATCGATATTGACGGCAAGGCCTCCTTGGCAGCATCCATATCGGTCAACAGCGGTATGATCGGGTGGGCATAAGGTGTCACCGAAAGCTCCACCTGCCCATTCTCAGCGAGCGTTTTATAGCGGTGGGTAAGTGTACTCAGAACCTCCCAGATCATATCCATTACGCGACGCCGGTCATCTCGGTCAAAACCATGACCTTTTGCCTGTAGTGAACGCACGCGCATATCATTCATGCGCAGGCACTCACCCACCCATGCCAGGTGGTACCAGACTAACAAGTCAATCAGATATTGATCATTGAAGTAGGGAATCATCGCCTCGTTATCCAAGGCATGTTTGGCCAAAACGGCTAATTCACTGAAATGTTTGAATCGACCGATCAGGCGATGCTCGTTTGCTCTTAGACAGGCAGAGATGAGCGCTTTTCTAGATGCCATGTCCACCGGCAGCCCAGGTCCGGCAAGTGCCGCCAACAGCGGATCTCGAATCAAGGTACCCCGATCTAACCACGCCTCGACCTGATTGGCATAGTCATCGATCTGCTCCAGTAACACTGGCGCAAAATTGACCACTGCTTTGGCTTCCGGCGTATGTTCAAGGTGCGCTGCCATATCGGCATAGTCCTTGATGCCATGCAGGTAGACCCAAGGCAACAGATAGTCACTATCTTCCGGGCCTTTATAGTACGGTTGATGCATATGCCAGCATAAAACCACCTGCAGGCGGCTGTCTTGAACACCCTTATCTGACATGATGAATAACCTGACCCAGCATTTCCGGTGTTACCAACACAATACCTTTTTCACTCACATAAAAACGCTCTGCATCCGCAACAGGGTCTTCTCCGATATTGGTGCCCTCAGGTATATCACAGCCACGATCTATCACTGCTTTGCTGATTTTGCAATTACGCCCAATATTGACATCGGGTAGAACCACCGTCTCATTCACTTCACTGTAGGAGTTGACCCTAACATTGGAGAACAGTAGCGAGTTCATCACCTTTGCCCCAGAGATTACACATCCACCCGACACCATGGAATCCACAGCCATACCCCTGCGCTCCTCATCATCAAAGACGAATTTTGCCGGTGGCAGCTGCTCCTGATAGGTCCAGATCGGCCAGCTCCGATCATAGAGGTTAAGGGGTGGGGTGACGCCGATCAGTTCCAGATTTGAGGTCCAGAAAGCATCGATGGTACCCACATCCCGCCAGTAGGCCTGTTTACCACTGGTGCTATCTTTGAATCGATACGCCAGTACACGGTACTTCTCGATGACCTTGGGAATAATATCTTTGCCAAAATCGTGGGATGAATCGGGGGTATCCGCATCCTTAATCAACTGCTCAAATAGGAATTTACGATTGAATACGTAGATCCCCATGGAAGCCAACGCCTCATTATCCTTTCCAGGTATTGGCTTTGGATTAGCCGGTTTTTCATGGAAATCCACCACCCAGTCGTCGGCATCGACTGTCATCACACCAAACTCCCTGGCACTTTCCAGATCGACCGTGAGACACCCAACTGTCATATCTGCACCGGACTCTACGTGTTCGGCAATCATCGTCCCATAGTCCATCTTATAGATATGGTCTCCTGCCAGAATCAATACATAGTCAGGATTATGGCTGCGGAGAATGTCCAGATTCTGATAGACAGCATCGGCTGTACCTTCATACCAACTACTCTCTATCCGTTGCTGCGCCGGCAGTAACTCGACGAATTCACCAAATTCACCTCGCAGAAACCCCCACCCACGTTGTATGTGCAATAGGAGTGAGTGAGCCTTGTACTGGGTGAGCACCCCAACCCGGCGTATTCCTGAATTGATACAGTTGGAGAGGGGAAAATCGACGATTCTGAACTTTCCACCGAAAGGGACGGCCGGTTTGGATCGCCATTTGGTCAGGTGTTTGAGTCGGGAACCACGCCCCCCTGCCAATATCAGGGCCAGGGTATTACGAGTCAGCCGGCTGACAAAACGTGGACTCTGGTCAGTCATCGAACACTCCTCCATGGCCGGGACTGGCCAAAATTTACTGCTGTTTCTACTAGGGAGTAGATGGGTTAGTCATTGTATCCTGTCCTGCCATAAGTGAACCTATTTGTAAGACAGGAGAGCAGCTATGTTAACATCATGTTCCCTTCAAGGCGTACCAGAAGAAGTAGGTTTTCTAAGATATGACTAATTTAATCCCAGAGGCATTACAGCGGATCATTGATGCCCGCCACCATGACCCGTTCGAGGTCCTTGGCCGACATGTCAGTGGAGATAACTGTCGAATACGGGTATTTATGCCATTGGCCGAAACAGTCAGCCTGGCGAACAGTCAGACGCCCTTCAGGCGCGTAAAAGGTACTGATTTTTTCGAGTTGGAACGACCTACCGATGAGATAGGTGAACACTACCTGCTCGAATGGCAGGATAAATCGGGCCAGATCAATAAAACCCACGATCCCTACTGTTTTGCCCCCCAACTGCCGGAATTCGATATCCATCTCTTCAGCGAAGGTAAACATCGTCATGCTTACCGCTTCTTTGGTTCTCACCTGCATGAGGCAGAGGGCATAAAAGGGATTCTGTTTGCCGTCTGGGCACCCAATGCAGCCAGGGTATCGGTGGTTGGAAACTTCAATCAGTGGGATGGAAGAGTTCACCCGATGCGCTCCAGAGGTGGCTCAGGGGTATGGGAGCTGTTCATTCCCGAACTCGAGACAGGCAACTTCTATAAATTCGAAATACGTACTCGAGCAGGTGACGTATCTTTGAGAACAGATCCCTACGGAAATCTGTTTCAGTGCAGACCGGAAACAGCAGCCATCGTGGTATCAAACAGCAATTATGCTTGGAGTGATGACGCTTGGATAAATGGCCGAGTCAACGCTAACTGGCAACAGGAACCGATGTCGGTCTATGAGGTCCATCTCGGTTCCTGGCGCAGGGATGAGAAGGGAGAATTCCTCAACTACCGCGATCTCGCCCATCAACTGTGCGCTCATGTCAAGACGATCGGATTTACCCATATTGAGCTTTTACCGATTACCGAACACCCTTTGGATGGTTCATGGGGCTATCAGACTACCGGCTACTTTGCACCCACCAGTCGCTTCGGTACACCCGATGATTTCCGCTATTTTATTGATCATTTCCACCAAAACGGTATCGGTGTTCTGCTTGATTGGGTACCCGCACACTTTCCTCGGGACCGCCATGCATTGGCCCATTTCGATGGTTCGGCCCTGTATGAACATGAAGATCCCCGCAAGGGGGAGCACCGTGACTGGGGTACACTGATCTTTAACTTTGGCCGCAATGAGGTCCGTAATTTTCTGATCTCCAGCGCCATCTATTGGCTTGAGGAGTTCCATATCGATGGTTTACGCGTCGATGCTGTAGCCTCCATGCTCTATCTCGACTACTCCCGTGAAGCGGGCGACTGGGTTCCCAATCAGTATGGCGGACGGGAGAACCTGGAGGCGGTCGACTTTTTACGTGAACTCAACAGCGTCACCCATGACATCCATCCCGGCACCCTGATGGTTGCGGAAGAGTCTACCGCCTGGCCCCAGGTCTCTCGCCCCACCTGGCTCGGAGGTCTGGGTTTCAGTATGAAGTGGAATATGGGTTGGATGCACGATACGCTCTCCTACACATCCCAGGACCCCATCTATCGCCACTATCATCATGACCTGCTTACGTTTGGCTTGTTATATGCCTTCACCGAAAACTTTGTACTGCCTTTCTCCCATGATGAGGTAGTCCATGGCAAAGGCTCGATGATCGATAAGATGCCTGGTGATGATTGGCAGAAGTTCGCCAATCTGCGCCTCCTCTATACCTACATGTTCACCTACCCCGGAAAGAAGCTACTCTTCATGGGTGCTGAGTTCGCCCAGGGACGGGAGTGGAACGAGGGTGAGGCACTGGACTGGTTTCTGCAGGACCATCCCTACCACCAGGGTATCACGACATTACTGACTGATCTCAACCGGCTCTATAAAGCAATACCGGCATTGCATCAGGTTGAGTTCGAGTACCCGGGATTCGACTGGATCGATTGCCATGACAGTTCACAATCGATTCTCAGCTATCTTCGCAAGGACCGGGATGGCAATGAGTTGCTGACCATACTCAATTTCACCCCAGTACCAAGGGAGGATTACAGGATAGGTGTGAACTATCCGGGGGTCTACCGCGAGATCATGAACTCGGATTCAGAATTTTATGGTGGCAGTAATATGGGAAATGGGAATGCTCTGGTATCAGACGAAACACCCTGGATGGGACGTGATCAGTCTATCATCCTGACCATACCACCACTCGGAGCGATTTTGCTCCAGAAAGAACAGGGATAATATGGAAATATTCATATTATCTTCAATGATCGGGTAACGACCAAATTCATGTCAAAATAACGCATCATCCGGTTGAGGCATTCAACCGGATGATGTGAAAAAGCTAGCAATGCAAGCTTAAAGCCGCGGAAAAAATACATTATCCAGTCTCACGCTCCACTTCAGGTGATGTTTGGACAGTTTCTTTTTGGGGCGTCCCCTATTTCCCTCGGTGACGATGAAAATAGGTAATCAAACCACGTGTGGAGCTATCGTGGGCTGATGATCTGTCCTCATCCATCAGTTCCGGCAGAATCACGCCGGCCAGCTGTTTACCCAATTCCACACCCCATTGGTCAAAGGAGTTGACCCGCCAGATCACGCCCTGAATGAAGATCTTATGCTCATATAAAGCAATCAGCGAACCCAGGCATGCCGGTGTTATCCTGTCGACGAGGAGGGTATTGGAGGGACAGTTACCCGGAAAAATCTTATGGGGTAACAGGTCCACAATTTTATCCGGCTCAAGACCTTCCTGTTCCATCTCTTCTCGCGCCTCAGTGCGGGTTTTACCCCGCATCAATGCCTCACTCTGCGCCAGACAGTTGGCAAACAGCTTTTGGTGGTGGTCCCCCGATTCATTGTGGCTGTTGACCGGGATGATAAAATCGCAGGGAATGAGTTGCGTTCCCTGGTGGATCAGCTGGTAATAAGCATGCTGCCCATCTGTACCTGCCGTACCCCAGATCACCGGCCCTGTTGGATAGTTGACAGGACGACCAAAACGGGTCACTCGCTTACCATTGCTCTCCATATCCGCCTGTTGCAGATAGTCAGGTAAATAGCGAAGATACTGATCATAAGGCAGGATGGCATGGGTACGTGCCTGTGCGAAATCAGCATACCAAATACCCAGCAATGCCATGATGACGGGCATGTTTTCTGAAAGATCCGCATGCAGAAAATGTTCATCCATCTCATGCGCACCCTGCAACAGCTCATAGAACCTCGACATGCCAATAGCCAATGCGATGGGTAATCCTATCGCTGACCAGAGAGAGTAACGTCCACCTACCCAGTCCCAAAATTCGAACATATTGGCCGTATCTATACCGAACTGAGACACCTGCTCAGCATGGGTGGAGACAGCCACAAAATGCCGCGCTACTGCTGCTTTATCCTGCAGCTTGTCCAGTAGCCACGCCCGGGCGGTAAATGCATTAGTCAATGTTTCCTGGGTGGTAAATGTCTTGGAAGCGACAATAAAAAGTGTGGTTTCGGGGTCTAATGAATTCACCGTCTCTACTATATGGGTTGCATCCACATTCGAGACAAAATGTACCCTTAATTCCGGTTTCTGGTAGTGCTTGAGCGCTTCACAGACCATCAGGGGCCCCAGGTTCGAACCGCCAATACCGATATTCACTACATCAGTAATCGTCTTGCCGGTATACCCTTTCCATTCTCCAGAGCGCACAGAGTTGGTGAATGCTTCGATCTTCTGCAAAACCGCATTCACACCAGGCATCACATCCTCCCCATCGAACCAGATTGGGTGGTTACTGCGATTTCTCAAAGCGACATGCAATACGGCTCTGTTCTCAGTGATATTTAATCGTTCACCGGAGAACATACGTCGCCGCCAGCCATCGACATCAGCTGCTTGAGCCAAGGCAAGCAGGAGATTCATCGATCTTGTGCTAACACGGTTCTTTGAGTAGTCGAGCAGAATGCCGCATTGTCTAATGCTCATCTGTTCCGATCGCTCCGGTCCCTCGTGAAACAGATCACGCATCAGCAGGGGCTCAACCTCAGCCCAGTGTTTTTCTAGGGCCATCCATTCTTCTGTCTGATTTATCTCTGTCATGATCGAAAGGTCTGTAGATTTGTAGAGTGCTTCATAGTTACTTAATGTGTACTCAGATGAGAAGATACCCTATTCCATGTATGAATGGGAAACCCGTACAATCCTCCTCCCTGATCAACGGCATGTCACGCCAAGAGATCGTTGATTAGCCGACATGGCCCATGGAGGGTATCAGATGATAAAATGCTTACATAGATAGAACATTTAACCGGATTCCGCGAATTCCGGGATTAAAAAAAATAAGGATAACAAAAGTTAATGAAAATCCTGTTTGCCAGCAGTGAAGCCACACCCTTGATAAAAACAGGAGGACTCGCCGATGTTGCCGGTAGCCTACCAGTCGCTCTGAACCACTTAGACCATGACTGCAGACTGATACTCCCCGGCTATCCGGATGTGCTGAAGAAAGCTAACGACCTGCAACACCTGGCCCATGTTGAGATCGAGCAAGAGCCAACGCCCGTCAATCTACTGCAAGGTAGCTGCGGCCCTCATAATGTTCCCCTCTATGTTGTAGATGCCCCCCATTGGTTTGATCGCCCAGGCAATCCCTATCTCTCGCCGGAAGGCCTGAATTGGCCAGACAATGCTGAGCGGTTCACCCTGTTTTGTCGTGTTGTGGCAGCATTTGTAATGAACCGAATGGGACTCGACTGGCAACCTGACGTGATCCATGCAAACGACTGGCAGACCGGTCTGATTGCCCCGCTGCTATCAGGTGAGGAGAAACGACCGGCAACCTTGTTCACCATACACAATCTGGCCTATCAAGGGCTTTTTGATCAAGCCACCTTTATGCGTCTGGGGCTCCCCGACCACCTCTGGTCCTATACTGCACTTGAATTCCACAACCAACTCTCATTCATCAAAGGAGGGATTGCACTCTCCGACCGGGTGAATACGGTCAGCCCAACCTATGCTGAAGAGATCAAGACTGCAGAATTCGGATATGGACTTGAAGGTCTGTTAATCCATCGTGAAAACCATTTCAGTGGCGTCCTCAATGGCATTGATTACCACGAATGGGATCCACAACATGACAAACACATCGCAGCTGCCTTTTCAGCAGAGAGTTTTCGAAAAAAACAGCAAAACAAACTCGCTCTGCAGCGGGAGTATGGACTGCCAGAAGATGCCCACATCCAGTTATTCGGCTACATAGGCCGACTGGTGGACCAGAAAGGGGTAGACCTGATCCTCCAGGTTCTCCCTGGCATCATGGATTCAGGTTCACAACTGGTGATGCTGGGATCGGGAGACAAGGACCTGGAGCACTCACTGGAAAAGATCAGCAACCGTTACCACAGCCGGGTTGGTGTATTCATAGGCTACGACGAAGGTTTGTCCCACCGTATTGAAGCTGGATGCGACTGTTTTCTGATGCCTTCTCGCTTCGAGCCTTGTGGATTGAATCAGATGTTCAGCCTTCGATACGGAACTGTACCCATCGTACGCCGAACCGGTGGACTGGCCGACACCGTGGTTGATGTTGACCCAACCTCCCTGGCGAACGGTACGGCAACCGGGTTTGTCTTTGACAACACGGATGGCAGCAGTTTGTGGGGGGCAGTAGAACATGCAATCAACTTCTATCGACGCTCTTCCACTGATTGGGAGATCCTTGCCCGAACCGGCATGCAACAGGATTTCAGCTGGGAGGCCAGCGCTCAGCACTACCTGGAACTTTACCAGACAGCCATCGATGAACCGGGCCTGTAGAAAAAAATGCGAATGGACACGAATCGCCTCAACAACTCGCAGATATAATTTCTCTAACTATTATTATTTTATATCGTGAAGTAGGTATTGCACCTATCAGGAAAGCTGAAAAAAGCTAAGCCGCCTGGATGGGGATTGCATCACCGGTTCCTATCACCTTGTTCAATTCGTCGAGATAGACCAGAGTGGGTTTGAATCGGGCCATTTCATCACTATCCAAACCGGCATAAGCACAGATGATAATCCGATCACCCGGTTGAGCCTTGTGTGCTGCTGCGCCATTGACAGAAATCACCTGCGACCCGGCTTCAGCCAGAATGGCATAGGTGGTAAAACGTTCACCATTCGT
Organism: Candidatus Thiodiazotropha sp. (ex Codakia rugifera); assembly: GCA_025656675.1. Lineage (GTDB taxonomy): Bacteria > Pseudomonadota > Gammaproteobacteria > Chromatiales > Chromatiaceae > Thiodiazotropha. The sequence goes on along the minus strand of JAHXHN010000005.1, from coordinate 222,758 downwards.
CACATTATAAATCTGAATCTGTTCATACTCATGGATGCCGGCCAACTTCATGAGGTCGGCATCGATGGCGCACGAGCCTTCATAGTCCAACTCGGAATGAGTGACACATGCTCGGTGTAACTTGCACTTGAGGACTGTCAGCTGCATGGGTTTCATGCCCTATCTTAAGTGAATGTAACGGTTTCTCATCAACCTGGGTCGAAGAACCACCCCGAACCAGGTCAAACGAATTTTCGATTATCCGTGATCTTGGTCCGCCTAGCAATCAAAAATGTTGCTATGCAGCATTTAGATTATCTATCAGCCGAGTAGTTCCCATATAGGCTGCCGCCAGAATAACCAGATCGCTATCCTGTTGTGAAGGGCGTGCTAAGTCATCCGCACGTCGAATTGTGAAATAGTCTGGGCGAAAACCTGCAGACTGGAGTATTTCCAAGCCATTTGCCTCCAAACGACTGAAATCCCGGTCACCCTCTGTAATCGCTTTAGCCGTCTGTTTCAGGGTCTCATAGAGCTTGGGCGCTTTGCCACGCTCATCGGACGAAAGATAGCCGTTGCGAGAGCTTTTGGCTAATCCATCGGCCTCTCTGACTGTTTTTAACCCTACTATTTCGATGGGCATCGCCAAGTCAGCGACCATACGCCGGATCACCATCAACTGCTGATAATCCTTTTCACCAAACACGGCCAGATCAGGTTGCACATAGTTAAAGAGTTTGCAAACAATTGTGGCAACACCGATGAAATGGCCCTTACGACTCGCGCCACAGAGAATATCGGATATACCGGGCACCTCGACACGGGTCTGCACACCGTTGCCATCTGGGTAGACAGCGGCTGCTGACGGTGCAAACAATAGATCGACACCCACACTCTCCAATTTTGCCCGGTCCTGTTCAAAGGTACGAGGATAACTGTCGTAATCCTCCCCGGCACCGAACTGCATGGGATTGACGAAAATACTCACAACACAGCGATCACCCCTTCTCTTTGCCTCTTCAACCAATGCCAGATGCCCTTCATGGAGATTGCCCATGGTGGGTACAAACCCAATCCGCTCTCCCGCACTATGCCAATCCTGGATAAGTTGTCGCAAGGGTTCGATGTCAGCTATCGTTTCCAACCGGGACCTCACTTGAAGCTGTGTTCTTTTGCCGGGAAACTGCCTTCCTTGACCGCATCTGCATAGGCCTGCAGTGCTTCCTGAATGGTCCGTCCCGATTGTAGGAAATCTTTCACAAAGCGTGGTGGATGCGGATTCATGCCTAACATGTCATACAGCACCAACACCTGTCCGTCGCACTGCACACCCGCGCCTATGCCTATCACTGGAATAGTCAAATCACTGGAGATCTGTGCCGCTAAACTATCCGGTACACATTCAAGTACCAGGAGGTCGACGCCCGCCTCCTGCAGCAGCCGGGCATCTTCGCGAATTTGGGAGGCATCCTGTTGCTCCCGTCCCTGTACACGATATCCACCTAACTTGTGAACAGATTGGGGCAGTAAACCCAAATGCCCACACACAGGTATACCCTGAGATGAAATTTGACGGATGGCCTCAAGTTGATTTGCACCACCCTCCAGCTTGACCATGTGGGCGCCACCCTCCTTCATCAGTCGTCCTGCTGACTCCATAGCCAGGCCAGGCGTGCGATAGCTCATGAAAGGCATGTCGGCAATCAACAACACTGATTGTCTGGCTCGCGCTACATTGCGGGTATGGTAGATCATCTCGTCCAAGGTCACCGGCAAGGTGCTCTCCTGTCCCTGGATCACCATCCCGAGTGAGTCTCCAACCAGAATCACCTCAATACCAGCCGCTTCAATAAGCCGGGTAAAACTGGCATCGTAGCTGGTCAGAACGGAGATCTTTTCACCAGCTGATTTCATCTCAATCAAACTTCTGACAGTAATGGATTGTTTACTCATTTGGCCTCAGTGTGAAGGTTTGTTCCATAGGGAGGGTCTTGATTTAACAAAGACCTTTGCCAGGGGGGCAGTCCAACCTGATTGAGGTTGAATCTGGTGTTACGTATTCAGGTTTAAATAGCGCCTTTCAGCTCCTGGGTTGCAGATATGTTCTACCAGTAACTGGAAGTCTTCCTCTCTTTGCAATGGGTTGATCTCCGCTGCATTGATGATCAGTAACCGTGAACGATCATAATAGTAGAAAAAATCGGCATAGGCATCACATAGTTGTTGGAGATAACCTCGCTCAATCGTCTGCTCCTCGGGTCGAGCCCGCTGTCGTATCCGTTTCAACAGGATTTCCACAGGGGCCTGTAGATAGACAACCAGATCCGGCGGAGGTGCCTGCAAGGTGAGACGATCATAGACCTGCTCATAGAGTTGCAGCTCATCGTGATCAAGATTGATCTGCGCAAAAAGGCGATCTTTTTCAAGCATGAAGTCGGCAATAAGATGCTGACGAAACATATCGAGCTGCGATAGCTCATTCCATTGACGACTGCGTTGAAACAGAAAGAACAGTTGTGCGGGAAGAGCCGCCTCTCTCGGATTTTCGTAAAAACGTCGCAGAAAGGGGTTCTCATCCGCGCCTTCCAATAATGTTTCACTACCGAAATGGTTTGCCAGACGATGTACCAAACTGGTCTTTCCAACCCCGATCGGTCCCTCCACGACAATAAAACGAGGCTTATCACTCAAGCCGTTCAATACCACCCTCCGAAAGATCCCCTAACAAGCTTTTTAGTACGCCCTCACCTGGAATCTCCATCTCCATGGGAGCTACTTCACTTAACGGGAGAAGCACGAAGATCCTGTTTACCATTTCAGGGTGTGGTATCTGCAAGCGTGGTGTATTGATCGTGCCATCCCCATACAGCAGCAGATCAAGGTCGAGTGTGCGTGGACCCCATCGTTCTCCATCTCGTACCCGACCGTGAACCCGTTCGAGGGCTTGCAGATGATCGAGCAACTGATAGGGATCGAGGATAGTCAAGATTGTGGCGACTGCATTGATGTAATCTGGCTGAAACTGCGAACCAACAGGCCGACTCTTATAGAGTGATGAGTGATTGAGCAGGTACGAACTCGATAGCACCGAAAGCTCCCGCAATGCGGTTTGAACCTGTTGCCTGGGATCATCCAGATTACTGCCCAATCCAATATAGGCAGTTACCGCATCAACACTACTCATCTGTTGTGTTTTTACTCTTTGAACGGCGTCTTCGTCGTCTGCTTCTGCCTCTTCGTCCCTGTTCAGTCATACTCTGCTTCTGCTGACCATTGGCATCCTGAAACCTGGTCCACCAATCAGCCAATTCCCGTTCAACCTCACCGGCTTCTGCACGTAGCAGAAGGAAGTCATAGGCAGCGCGAAACTTTGGATGTGTGAGTAGACGATGTGGTCGTTTACCCTGACGTTGCAAAAACCGTGGTTGCATTTGCCAGATGTCGCGCATCGGGTAACTGAATCGTTTGGGAATGGATATGCATTTAATCTGTTCGCTTAAGACATTATTGGCCGCTGTCTGCAACGCCTCTGCCGGTTCGATCTCCTGTGTAAGCAGTGCCTCGTACCTCAGCCTGACAGGTTCCCAGAGTAGAACAGCAAACAGGAATGCCGGCGTAACCGACTTGTGATCCTGCAGCCTTGTATCGGTGTTGGCCAGTCCTCGGTTGACAAAGGTTATTGGAAATTCATGATCCTCATGGGAGAGTGCTTCTTCCGTGGCAGGAAAAAGCTGACCGAAAAGCCCATAATGGCGTAGTTTCTCGAAGGTCGCCAAGGCCGCTCCACCAAGAAAGAGTTTCAACACCTCTTCATAGAGTCTGGCCGAGGGAACATCTTCAAGGAGTGGCGCCAGATGCTCCATCGGCGACTCCGTGTCAGGATCAATGATAAATCCCAGCTTGGCGGCAAATCTTACCGCTCTCAACAGTCGCACCGGGTCTTCTCTAAAACGACTTTCTACATCGCCCAACAGACGAATAACACCATGCTCGAGATCGGACATACCGTTGGCAAAGTCAACAACAGAGAAATCGCCGATATCGTAGTAGAGCGCATTGATAGTGAAATCTCGACGTTGGGCATCCTCTTCCAGGGTACCGTAAACATTATCACGGAGGATCATGCCATTCTCTACCTGGCGCTCTCCATCCAGCGAATCCTGTTGATTACTGCGAAAGGTGGCAACTTCTATGATCTCCCGGCCGAAGTGGACGTGAGCGAGGCGAAAACGTCTGCCAATCAGCCGGCAATTACCGAATGCCGCCTTGACCTCTTCCGGTAAGGCATTGGTGGCCACATCAAAATCCTTGGGTTCGCGGCCTAGTAAAAGGTCTCGTACCCCACCTCCGACGAGATAGGCCTCATAGCCTGCATTTTGTAGCCGATAGAGTACTTTTACCGCATTTCTACTTATGTTTGCGCGGGAAACATTATGCTCATCCCTCGGTATGACGATAGGTGTCACTGGATTCCTGTTTTCCAGCTCAGCGGGTAACGCTGTACTGTTAATCAATCCGGAAAATTTCGTTTTCAGCCACTTGGCAGCTTGTTTCAAGGGTACGACCACTAGATTTTTTTTTTCAACCAGGTGATTGAGCCTGGCAACCAAGTCAGTATAATACCGCCTTTCGTGAGAAACTGCTCCCTTCGTCTAGTGGTTAGGACGCTGGCCTCTCACGCCGGTAACAGGGGTTCGAGTCCCCTAGGGAGTACCAAACAGAAAAAAGGCCGCATTCGTGCGGCCTTTTTACATTAAAGTGTTCAGTTCAGCTCCCCAAAAGGGAGCAACTGAACTGTGTTTTATATTGTCTTGGATAACTCACTCAGGTAATCACGGAAGTCATCGCCCAACTCCTGGTGCAATAGTGCATACTCGACCGTCGCCTCGAGATAGCCAAGCTTGCTCCCACAATCGTAGCGTTTACCCTTCACCCGATAGACCCTGACCTTTTCATATTTCAACAGTTCGGCGATAGCATCGGTCAGCTGAATTTCACCACCCGCACCACGGCCTGTCTGTTTGAGCAAATCGAATATGCGCGGTGTGAGTATATAGCGCCCGACGACGGCCAGGTTTGAAGGCGCTTCTTCCGGCTTGGGTTTTTCCACAATAGAGGTGACTATCGCTGTCTCGCCATCATCCTCTTCGACTTCGACAATACCGTACTTCCCAGTATCTTGTGGCGGGACTTCCTCGACCAGTATCACACTGCACTGGTATTGCTCATAGACCTTAGCCATCTGGGCAATAGCGCCAACCCCATCATCACCGTTGATTAAGTCGTCCGCCAGGATGACAGCAAAGGGTTCATCCGCCACAACGGACTCAGCGCAGAGCACGGCATGTCCAAGTCCCAGGGCTTCTGCCTGTCTTAGGTAGATACAACTCACATCGGTGGGCAGAACATTCTGAACCTTCTGCAACAGGTCGGTCTTACCCGCCTCTTTCAGCTCACTTTCCAGCTCGTAGGCCTTATCAAAATGGTCGGGAATAGAACGCTTATTGCGGCCTGTAACAAACACCAGCGATTGAACCCCTGCCTCTTCCGCTTCCTCCGCCGCATATTGAATCAGCGGCTTATCCACTACAGGCAGCATCTCCTTTGGATTTGCCTTGGTTGCCGGAAGAAAACGGGTTCCCATTCCAGCCACAGGAAAAACCGCTTTTCGAATCTTTTTAACCATCATGACTCCTTTAAGGTCCTACTTACTGACAAGGTCACTGTTTGCCGACACTACCTATTGCAGATGACAGAGGCAAGGCTACCCTCACTGATCATACAGGGATATTTGTACCCTATCCCCTTCAAAAGATCACAGATGAGCCTTGATCTCATCATTGATCGCCTGCAGTGCTTGAATTGGGTCATCAGCACCGGTGATAGGTCTTCCGACTACGAGATAACTGGATCCTGATCCGATGGCTTCGCCGGGTGTCATGACACGTCGTTGATCATCCTGAGTAGCAAGTTTTGGCCGAACACCCGGTGTTACCAGGAGAAAATCATCGCCCAGTGCCTGACGCAATGCCGTCGCCTCCCTGGGAGAACAAACAACACCATCCAGTCCGGACTTATGGGTTAATGCTGCCAATCGAAGTACATTCTCTGCAGGATCGCCACTGAAACCCACTTCGTGGATCTCTTCAGTGGTAAGGCTGGTCAGAATCGTGACTGCCACCAGCAGCGGCCGGTTTGTTCGGGCCTCTAAACGCTCCCGTGCTGCCTGCATCATTCTACGGCCACCCGAAGCATGCAGATTTATCATCCACACGCCTAGATCCGCAGCTGCATCACAGGCTGCCGCCACCGTATTGGGGATATCATGAAATTTCAGATCAAGAAAGACTTCATAACCACGTTGCCTCAAAGCCTCGACAAAGGGAGGACCAAGACGGGTAAACATCTCTTTTCCAACCTTAAGCCGGCAGAGTGAGGGATGCAGACGGTCAACAAGACTCAGAGCCTTATCCTGCTGAGGGTAGTCGAGTGCAACAATGACCCTTGAGTCTCCACTATTCATGCAAATTCCACCTCATTGTTATTTATCATCTTGAAGGAGTACTAGCGTATTGTCCTACACTAGGCTTTGCTGCTTCGAGTCAATCCTTGTTGGGGTTTTATCTCTCCCCATGTCTTGCAGCTAGGGCAGTGCCAATGCAGTTTTTTTGCCGTAAAGCCACAATGCTCACACTGATAGGCCGGTTGCTTATCGAGCAATTTCATCACTGACTGCAGCAGGACTTCAAGGGTCTCACGAGGACTCTCTTCACCACGTTGTAAATTCAATTTGACCAACCGCTCAAGCCCTTTCAGGTCCGGTGACTCCTCCAGATGTCTGAGCATCGAATCAACCGCAGCACTCTCTCCCTCTTTATCAGCGATCATTTCTGAAAGGATCAACATCGCTTCAGTGCAGTGGTGACGGTCATAGATTTGTTGTAAATACTCAAACAACTCCTGTTGCAGACCGAGTTTTCTGTAGCATTCGACAAGTCTGGGCAGTACCTCCGACAGATAGGCAGGATCATAATCCTCAACCTGACGCAATAAGCGAACAACCGATCTGCAATCACCTCGTGCATAATCGATCTCTCCCTGCAAAAGGAGTGCGCGCACATTACTTCGCTGCACCTGCTGAGCACGTTTGAGATAACCTTCAGCAGCTGCAATATTCTGCTGTGACAACATCTGCTCAGCCAGTTCGCAGTAGAAATGGGCAATTGCGTTATGCAGCGTAGGAAAGTGGGAAACAGTGATCTTGTCTGCAACTTCAAGACATCGCAACCAATCCTTCTCCTGTTGGTATATCTCCAACAGATAGACATAGGCCTGTTCGTTATAGAGCCTCAATTCAGTGAGCTCCAAAAACAGGTTTTCCGCACGATCAAACAGACCCGCACGCATATAATCCTGACCCAGCTCAAGGAGAGCCTGTGCACGTTGTTCACGACTGAGGCTGGGTCTGGCTATCAGATTTTGGTGAATACGGATTGCCCGGTCCACCTCGCCACGGCGGCGAAACAGATTACCCAATGCCAAATGGGTTTCAACGGTATCGCTATCCACATCCAACAGCTCAATAAACAGATCGATCGCTTTATCCGGCTGTTCATTCAACAGATAGTTGAGGCCTTTAAAGTAGACGGGAGAAATCTCTTGCGGTTGTTTCTGTTTTTTTGTCACCATACCGCGCCTGGCCGTATACCAACCAGAAGCTGCAGCAACAGGCAACAATAGCAGCAGCAACTCAAGCATCGCCTGACACCTGTATACTCATGCCACCGACAACGCAGAACTCGATAGTTTCATGGCTGCAACATTGGGATAGGCTTAGAAAGCACATAAAGGATCTCTCTCACTGCTCCTTCAATGGCAGGGCACGAAGGTTTTTTACTTCCTCGGTGACAACTTGACCGCGTCGTTTGAGGAGGTTTACTTCCCGCTTGAGTGCTAGCACCCTACCCATTCCAGATAGTACACCCAAAATGACGCCTATCCCCAAAGCAGCGGTCACAATCAATGATAACGGAAGCTCTCGGTTACCGAAGTAGTAGTTTACCTCTACCAAATCAGCATTGAGCACGGTAAAGACCGCACCCAGCATCATGATTAGAATAACAACAAAGAGTTTAATGAATCGCATCAGACATTCCGATTTAACCTAGAATCCACAGTTGAACATGGATTTCCCACAAATTCATGTAGCGTCACAAAGCTCATCCAATGGGTATGGAAAAAATCCACTATTCGATTCTGCATTTCATTACCTTACCTCAGGTATCAGTGGTCAACTGCAGAATCTGGGTTTAAGCCTCCCCACGGTGGACCATTCTCGCCTACTGAGGATCAGTTTGAAATAGCCAAGATGATGGAAGGCAGATGTAGATAGAAAGGATGCCCGTTGCGTCACAATTGTTTTCACTCATTCGTGATTACAATAACGACCAGAAGAGGTATTCATAAGCATACAGGACGGCCGATTTCAACCGTCAACCAGACGCCTAGAGGAGTGTCATAGTCTAAGCATAGGTATCCAACAGACCGATACCGTCAACCACCCTCACTCCAGCCTCCCCGGTGAATGACTCATGAGGTGATGATTCATCGCCAATGTGTTGACCCGAACCCGATTCAGCCGTTCCATCTGCGTTTGATTCACCGGTTTGCTGCTGGCCAACATCGACATTTGCAAGATTGAGGTTGATCTCCCCAAACATCTCCCTAAGGCGGGGAATTGATGCTTCCAGTGCCTCGCGTGTAGGTGCTTGGGCTGCCACAAAGCTGACACTGGTCTGATCATTTTGAAGTGATATTTTTATCTCCAAGGGTCCTAGATTGGGAGGAGTCAGCTTGATTTCAGCTTGTTGGATGTTTTGACTGACCATCCATTGAACCCTCTCTCCAACTGCCTTGTCCCAACCAGGTTGCCCCACGGGCATCCCCAACGACATGAGCATTGCGGGTTTGGCAGCCTGGGTCGTTGTAGCCGGCTGTTGAATAGCGCCCACTGAGTATTGACTGACAGATTCAGCGACTCTTCCTGCATCCATTAACAACTTGCTTTCCTCCCCTGATGGGACAGCAACAGGTAAGCTTGTCATTTGATCCGCTTGAAAAAGCCTTTGAGTAAGAAATTCTGGTTGTAGCGGCTGCGTGGCTCTTAACTGGGTTCCGAAGTCAGTGACTTGTTCAGTGCTGGGCATCTGTATCTGCACCTGATCAGTCAAAACCGGCAAGGATTTGCCGTCAACGAGCGATTTGAACGGCAACACCGTGCCATCTTTGGCTAAAAGCATGGGACTAGGCACTGCAGTTTCAACCCCCGGATGAGGGCTCAGTGGCAGTTTTCCACCACCCTCCTGTACAAGTAACGCTTGTAAGGTCTGATAGAAGGGAACATCTATCACCATCCCTTCTGTCGTGGCCTCCAGAAGGCTGCTATCACTATCACCTGCAGTGGTTGTTTGAAGATTACCACCCTGAAGCTGATTCATTATCGGTATCTGAGCCATGGCCAAACCTGTCATAGTTGGTTGCAGTCAACAGCTATGAATGCAGGTTTTGGGCCAGTTCGAAAATACTCAGTCCTCAGAAAGCACCCAATCACCGGGGTGTGCCTTATGCCAGTCTGCACCCCTTACCAGCCAAGCCTCATCGTCACTAAGGATAACATTTAGCTGCAGACGTATGAGATCACCCCGCCATTGGGATAATGGCATGGCATCCTCCTGGGGTGATCCAGCAAGGCCTGCATAGAGTGTAACCTGCGCAATGCCCCCGGCTTTGATTTCGATCTGCTCAATACTCGAAATGATATGGATTGATCGATGACGCAAAAAATAACCCGCCAGCAATGCGCGTAGCTGATGATAGTCACGCTGCTGTTTATCCAGGTATTGAGGGTCAACCATTTCCAGCACAGCGGAAAGGTCGCGAGATTCAATGGCCATTTCCCCATCCGTGATCAAGGTGCGCAGTTGCTGCTCCGGATCCGTCGGCTCACTACTACAGCCGAATATGAGCATGCTCACCAAAAACAATACCTGATCGAAGCGGATAAAGGGCCTCATATTAAGCAGTAGTTTCAAGCGTACTCGTCAGTTTTCACCTTAGACTCAGAACATCCTGCATATCGAACAACCCATTTCGCTTTGAAGCGATCCAACCGGCAGCACGGATGGCGCCACGAGCAAAATTCATCCGACTCGAGGCTTTATGAGCAATTTCAACCCTCTCACCGTCCATAGCAAACCAGACACTGTGCTCACCCACAACATCACCGGCGCGGATTGTTTCGAATCCAATGGTCTTCCTGTCACGGGGCCCCGTTGCCCCCTCCCGTCCATACACAGCGCAATTCTTCAGATCTCGACCGAGTGTCTCAGCGATCACTTCGCCCATACGCAATGCTGTACCGGATGGCGCATCGACCTTGTGACGATGATGGGCCTCAATGATCTCTACATCAGCCTCATCCCCTAACACCCGTGAAGCCAACTCGAGCAGTTTGAAACAGAGATTGACCCCAACACTCATATTCGGCGCGAATACGATGCCGATATCGTCTGCCCCACCCTTCAGTATCTGTTTATCCGCCTCACTCAAGCCTGTGGTGCCAATGACCATCCGCTTGCCTGCTTCTCTACAGATTGCCAGATGGGAGAGTGTAGCAGCCGGCGAAGTAAAATCGATTACCACATCAAAATCATCGAGCACTTCATTCAGATCGGCCGCCAAGGGGACACCAAGCCTGCCCATGCCGGCTATTTCACCGGCATCCTGGCCAAGCATTGGGCTCTCAAGCCGTTCTGTGGCCGCCCCAAGGGTCAATCCATCCGCCTCGTTGACCGCCTGGACCAGAGACTTGCCCATCCGTCCTGCCGCACCCACTACTGCAATTCTTGTCATACATTGCGCCTCTGTGTATTACGTACTCAAAAACCCATGTTTTCAAAGAATTTTTTCACGCCACCCACCCAACTCGTGGAATGGGGGCTGTGTTTTGCGCCGCCTCTTTTCATGGATTCATCGAGTTGTTTAAATAGATCTTCTTGTTCTGACGTGAGCTTGACCGGGGTCTCCAGCAATACCCGACACATCAAATCACCCACCGGCCCACCACGTACGGGTTTGACACCCTTACCACGCATCCGGAACAGACGACCGGTCTGGGTACCTGGAGGAATCTTCAGCATCACTTTGCCGTTGAGCGTCGGTACTTCCAACTCACCTCCCAAGGCAGCGATAGCAAAGCTGATAGGCACCTCACAGTAGAGGTGGTTGTCTTCCCTGCTGAAAATATCGTGCGGCTTGACAGCAACCTGTACATACAGATCACCCGGAGGTCCACCACTCTCTCCCGCCTCACCTTCACCGGCCAGTCGGATGCGGTCACCAGAGTCGACGCCAGGAGGTACCTTGACTGAAAGGGTTTTGTGCTCCTGCACCCGCCCCTGACCATGGCAGCTTGAACAGGGGTTATCAATCATCGTCCCTTTACCATGGCAGCGTGGACAGGTCTGCTGAACAGAGAAGAATCCCTGCTGCATACGAACCTGGCCATGTCCACCACAGGTATCACATGTTTTGGGTGAGGAGCCCTTTTTCGCACCGCTACCAGCACAAACGTCGCATTTCACCAGGGTTGGCACCCTGATCTTTACCGTCGTGCCTGCGACCGCATCCTCCAAGGAGAGCTGTAGGTTGTAGCGTAAATCAGCACCACGGTGTACCCGGGAGCCACCACCACCGCCACGGCCACCGCCAAATATATCGCCAAAGACATCACCGAAAATATCGGAAAAATTGGCATTCCCACCGCCATAACCACCACCCATACTGGGATCGACCCCGGCATGGCCAAACTGATCATAGGTAGCACGCTTCTGTGCATCAGCTAATACTTCATAGGCCTCCTTGGCCTCTTTGAACTTCACCTCTGCATCTTCGCCGGCGTCACCGGCATCACCGGCATTTCGGTCCGGGTGGTATTTCATGGCAAGGCGTCGATAGGCCTTTTTGATCTCAGCCTCGCTGGCATTCTTGTTGACGCCCAGAATTTCGTAGTAGTCGCGTTTTGCCATGGTTATTATCTGTTTACTGCTTTTTGAGTATTAATAAATACGATCGCATCAGTCGTTACAATGCGAGAGCCGTGTGGAACAATTCCTTACAACCTGAACCTTCTCATTCAGGTGTAACTGATTTCTACAGCGTATAAAGCCAAAAACCGTGCATCGGTCCAATGGCCGATGCACGGTTTATCCGACTAGTATCTCAGACTAGCTTTTATTGTCTTTGACCTCTTCGAATTCGGCATCGACCACATCGTCATCTGCCTGGCCGGAGGCACTTTCTTGCTCCGTCCCGGATGCGCCCGCTTCAGCAGCGCCCGCCTCAGCACTGTTCTGTGCATAGAGTCGCTCAGCCATTTTACCCGAGGCTTCAGCCAGGGTTTTGGTTTTCTCCTCAATGGCCTCTTTGTCATCGCCCTTCATGACCTCTTCAAGATCCTTGATGGCGCTGTCAATCGCCTCCTTTTCACCCGCTTCCAGCTTATCTTCACCCAGCTCATCCATCGACTTCCTGGTTGCATGAATCATGCTGTCCGCCTGATTCCGTGCACCTATCAGCTCGTGGAATTTACGGTCTTCATCGGCATGGGCCTCGGCATCTTTGACCATCCGGCTGACTTCATCATCGCTGAGGCCGGAAGAGGCCTTGATAATGATCGACTGCTCTTTACCCGTCGCTTTGTCCTTAGCGGAAACATTGAGAATACCGTTGGCGTCGATATCGAAGCTGACCTCGATCTGCGGCACACCGCGGGGAGCGGGTGGAATATCACTCAGATCAAAACGCCCCAGGGATTTATTGGCCCCTGCCTGTTCCCGTTCACCCTGCAGCACATGCACAGTCACCGCCGTCTGATTGTCATCTGCTGTGGAGAAGACCTGAGAGGCACTGGTCGGAATGGTGGTGTTTTTCTCGATCAATTTAGTCATTACACCACCGAGTGTCTCGATACCAAGCGAGAGTGGTGTTACGTCAAGGAGCAGTACATCTGTCACCTCACCGCCCAGTACGCCACCTTGAATCGCTGCACCAATAGCGACCGCTTCATCCGGATTAACATCCTTGCGAGGCTCTTTGCCAAAAAAGGCCTTGACCGCCTCCTGTACTTTAGGCATCCGGGATTGTCCACCGACCAGGATCACTTCATCGATCTTGGAAGCAGCGATACCCGCATCTTTAAGAGCCAGCTTGCAGGGTTCGATGGTACGTGTCACCAACTCCTCCACCAACGACTCCAGTTTTGAGCGGCTCAGTTTGATATTGAGATGCTTGGGACCGCTGGCATCCGCTGTAATGTAGGGCAGGTTGATATCGGTCTGCTGACTTGATGAGAGTTCGATTTTCGCCTTCTCAGCACCCTCTTTCAGACGTTGCAGGGCCAGTGGATCGTTGCGCAGATCGAAACCCTGGTCCTTTTTGAACTCATCCACCAGAAAGTCGATGATACGCATATCAAAATCTTCACCACCGAGGAAGGTATCGCCATTGGTCGATAGCACCTCAAACTGGTGCTCGCCATCAATCTCCGCGATCTCAATGATGGAAATGTCAAAGGTACCACCACCCAAGTCGTAGACCGCCAGTGTCTGATCACCGCGTTTTTTATCCATGCCGTAGGCCAGTGCGGCGGCTGTTGGCTCATTGATGATACGTTTAACATCAAGACCTGCAATGCGTCCGGCATCTTTGGTGGCCTGTCGCTGAGAGTCATTAAAGTAGGCAGGGACGGTAATGACCGCTTCTGTCACGGTCTCACCCAGATAGTCTTCAGCCGTCTTCTTCATCTTCTGCAGAATCTTCGCTGAAATCTCCGGTGGCGCCATTTTCTTGCCATTCACTTCAACCCAGGCATCACCGTTGTCCGCTTTGACAATCTTGTAGGGCACCATGTCGACATCTCGCTGTACGACTTCGTCCTTAAACATGCGCCCAATCAAACG
>JAHXHN010000005.1:0-208751 GCA_025656675.1 Candidatus Thiodiazotropha sp. (ex Codakia rugifera) | reverse complement strand
TCAAACGCTTAATAGCAAACAGCGTATTTTGCGGATTGGTTACAGCCTGGCGCTTGGCAGACTGGCCGACCAGGATCTCACCATCATTCGCGTAAGCAATAATGGATGGCGTGGTGCGGTCACCCTCGCTGTTTTCAATCACTTTAGTGGAATCTCCCTCCATCACTGCTACGCAGGAGTTGGTCGTTCCCAGGTCGATACCGATGATCTTACCCATGATGTTTCATTCTCCGAAAACTTGTAAATAAACTGTAATTCTTAACTGACTGTCCCTAATGTGGGGTCAAGCACCTGTGATTCAAGCCTCTTCATCAATCGCTGCACCGTTTCCAGCCTTGGAAACCATCACCATTGCAGGACGTAACAATCGACTGTTCAGCAAATAACCTTTCTGAACCACTGCCACGACTGTATTGGGTGCAACATCATCTCGTTCCTGCATCGACATCGCCTGATGAAAATCCGGATTAAAGGACTCGCCTTCAGGACTGACCTGCTCGATCCCATGCTTTTTCATCACATCGACCAGCAATTTGAGTGTCAGCTCGGTACCCTCACGCAGCTTTACGACATTGGCCTGTTCGTCCTGAGCAGCCTGAAATCCCAGTTCAAGGCTGTCCCAAACCTGGAGTAGATCCTGAGAAAATTTCTCCACAGCAAATTTATGGGCATTTTCCAGGTCCCGCTGGTTACGTTTGCGGATATTGTCGATTTCAGCGCGGGTACGAATCAGCTGATTCCAGTGCTCATCCGCTTTCGCACGCGCATCTTCAAGCAGATTGAAGAGTTCACCCTGGTCTGACTGGCCATCGCTTTCCAATCCACCCTCTGTAACCTCACTTTCAGTGGATAACTCGGCATCTGCAGACTCCATCTCTTCAGCAGCTTCTGCCGGGTTTTGCGCTTGATCCTTATCTATCACTTCATTTGACCTCAAAAAATTAATACGGGGCACGCTCGCGGGTGTGTAATCTCAGTCAGATTGGGATGGCTTAATGTTTTTTCAAGACAGCACTGAGAATTTTTGCGGTAATATCGACTACAGGGATGACACGCTCGTAGTTCATGCGGGTTGGACCTATCACCCCAAGCACGCCGACCATCTCCTCATTCACCTGGTAGGGAGCAGTCACCACGGAGCAGCCATTCAGCAGTTGATAGTCAGACTCCTCACCGATGAAGATCTGTACGCCATCAGCATGCTGAAACTGGTCCAGCAGGTGCAGAATTTCCCGCTTTTCAGTAAATGCGTCAAACAACTTCCGTAACTGCTCCAGACCTGCAAGTTCAGCGAACTCCATCAGGTTAGTCTGTCCGGCAATTACGCAATCCTCTTTCGATTCACTGGCATTGACCACTTCGCCTGCCATGGTCAATGCCTGAGTCATGACTTGATCGAAATGTTCACGGGCATCGTTAAGTTCTTGTAAAACCCGTTGGCGCACCATCTCCATCTCATGTCCGGCAAAGGATTTCGTGAGGAAATTGGCCGCCTGATCTAGCTCGGTACGGGTAAAATCCCGGTGCGTATTGAGTATACGGTTGTGCACCTCTCCAGCATCCGTCACCAGAATTGCGAGCACACGGTGATCGGAAAGTGGTAAAAATTCAATCTGGCGGAAGGTGGTCTTTTCCCGACGCGGGAGTGTCACCACACCGGCCATGTGGGTGACGCCGGAGAGCAGCCGTGAGGCGGATGTAAGCAGATCATTACTCTCTTCACCGCCCATCATGAGTTCAGCACGGATCCTCTCTACCTCTTGCGTCTTCAGATCCTGAACGGTCAGAAGGGAGTCAATAAACATCCGATAACCGGTAATGGTGGGAATTCGACCGGCTGACGTATGTGGCGATGAGACCAATCCCAGCTCCTCCAGGTCCGCCATCACATTACGAATAGTGGCAGGACTCAGATCAAGACCGGTATCTTTTGCCAGTGTACGCGAGCCAACAGGCTGACCATCCCGAATATAACGCTCAATCAGCGCTTTAAGGAAGTGCTGTGCACGTTCGCTGACGATGCTATCGCTGACTGGTTTTATCTCAACCAAGGGCGTCTCCGAAAAGATTGTTAGCACTCATTCTTAGCGAGTGCCAATCAATAGGGAAATTAACAACTCACTCCTGGCTAGTCAAGCATTCCGATGCATCGTGGTATCTGCTTGGATTGCCCCAAACAGCATGCTAACGTTGTGCGATTGTTGCCATTTCCAAAATCATCTCACCACCCACAATCGAGGAGCCAGTCGGACTTGGGTGATCATGGCGAGGGAAAGCCAATTTGAATCAGATTTATCGAAATAAATGAGACAAATATTGAGCATATTTCACGAACTTAATCGAGAAATCTGGCCAAAACGGCTTTTCCACAGTAGATTCGTTCCAGGGTCTGTTAACACTCATCCGATAGGCCCCTAAACTCGATACCACAGTATGCATAAACGATTTCAACAGATCGGGTTAATCGGCAAACATGGCGATCCCATGGTCAAAGAGACCCTGCTTCGGCTCTACGACTACCTCATTTCCCAAAAGAGGGACGTCGTGATCGAGGAGGCCACCTGCCGGTTGCTGGAGGGCAAACCCCTACCAGGTGTCCCGGAGATCGAGTTGCCGAGACACAGCGATCTGGTGATTGTGGTGGGCGGTGATGGCACCCTGCTGCACGCCGCCCGGGTACTCGCCAGTCAGAATATCCCCCTGCTCGGCATCAACCTGGGACGATTGGGGTTTCTGGTTGATCTATCGCCTGACCAGATGATGCCCAGACTGGATGAAATCCTTAATGGCCAGTATGAACAGGAGTGCCGTTTTCTACTCGAGGTGAGCATGGGCGATGAATCCTCACCACATCAGAATATCCTGGCGTTCAATGATGTTGTACTGCACAAATGGAATATTGCACGGATGATCGAATTCGAAACCTATGTGGATGATCAACTGGTCAACGATCAACGCTCCGATGGATTGATCGTATCCACCCCGACAGGGTCTACTGCCTATGCCCTGTCAGGTGGTGGTCCTCTGCTCTACCCCTCACTCAATGCCATTGTGATGGTACCCATCTGTCCGCATACCCTCAGTAACCGCCCAATTGTGGTGGATGGTGATAGTGAAATCGAAATCCGACTCAATCCATCCCACACCGAGGATGTACAGATTACCTGCGATGGTCAGACCACAATCCCCGCCATGCCCGGGGAGTTAATCCGTATCCGCAAGGCTGAGCATCAGGTCAGATTGATCCACCCGGAAGGCTATGACTATTACAGTATCCTGCGCGCCAAGCTGGGCTGGTCGGAAAATCCAAAAAAGAACCGATGCTGATTCAACTGCAGATCCGTAATCTGGCAATTGTCTCCAGTATGGAACTGGAGTTACTGGATGGACTTACCGCATTGACGGGGGAAACAGGCGCCGGTAAATCGATTTTGATAGATGCCTTG
Organism: Candidatus Thiodiazotropha sp. (ex Codakia rugifera); assembly: GCA_025656675.1. Classification (GTDB taxonomy): domain Bacteria; phylum Pseudomonadota; class Gammaproteobacteria; order Chromatiales; family Chromatiaceae; genus Thiodiazotropha. The sequence goes on along the minus strand of JAHXHN010000005.1, from coordinate 205,305 downwards.
GGACTGGCCCTTGGAGAACGGGCAGACAACGGCATGATACGCGCAGGTAGCGAACGCGCTGAAGTCACTGCAGTTTTCGATTTGATTAGCCAACCAGCAGCGTCTGAATGGCTGAAAGCTCAACAACTTGATGAAGCTGATGAGTGTATCTTGCGTCGCAGCCTCAACCGGGAGGGACGATCCCGTGCCTTCATCAACGGCCGTGCCGTACCCCTTCAGCAACTACAAGCGTTAGGTAACCTTTTAGTAGAGATCCACGGACAGCATGCCCATCAGTCACTCATAAAATCAACACATCAACGCTACCTGTTGGATGCCTATGGCAGTCAACTCGAACTTGCCAGGCAACTGGCACAACAGTACCAGCAATATCAGGGTGATTTAGCACAACTGAATAGCTTGACCGCCGCAGCTGATGAGCGAGCGTCACGACTCGATCTTCTACGTTACCAAATGAACGAGCTGAATGGACTCAATCTCACCTTCGAGGAACTGACAACGCTCGAGCAGGACCACAAGAGAATGAGTCACCTGGAGCAGTTGCATGATGACTGTAGTGACATCATCAATGGATTGGATGAAGAGCAACACGCCCTGCGCGGTCAACTCTCCCGCTACGCAGAGCGTCTGAACCAGGCCAAACAACTCGACGAGGCTCTCGCTGAACCCACAGAGATGCTCGATAGTGCGCTGATCCAGGTTGATGAGAGCATTGCTTATCTACGTAACTACCTCAGCGACCTGGAAATAGATCCCGCCGAATTGGAGCGACTGGAGGAACGGATGAGTGCGGTTCACGATGTTGCCCGCAAATATCGAGTCAGACCAGAACAGCTAATGGACAAATTGCAGGGGATCGAAAAAGAGTTGGTTCAACTGGAAAATGCCGATGTTGCACTGGCGGATTTGGCTTCACAGGTCGAAAAACAACGTGAAACCTATCTGCAACTCGGGAAGCACTTAAGTAGCCAACGCCAAACCACGGCCAAACGCCTGGGTCAAGAGATCAGCCTGGCGATGCAGAAGCTGGGTATGCCAGGAGGAAAGTTTGCTGTCTCCCTGAATGCCCTGGATATAGCACAAGCCGGTGCAAATGGACTGGAACAGGTTGAGTTTCAGGTCTCCGCCAATCCTGGCATGCCCTTGCAACCCTTAAGTAAGGTTGCCTCTGGTGGGGAGCTGTCGCGTATCAGCCTGGCCATTCAAGTCGCTACAATTCGTTGTGGCACGACCCCCACCCTGGTTTTTGATGAAGTGGATGTCGGTATAGGTGGCGGCGTGGCGGAGATAGTCGGCCAGATGTTACGCACCCTTGCCGCCGATAGGCAAATACTCTGTGTCACACACCTGCCACAGGTTGCCGCACAGGCCATGCACCACTTCCAGGTACAGAAGACAACCCAAAAACAGATGACCCGTACAGCCATAGCCAGACTTCGGGAAGAGGAACGAATTCAAGAGATTGCACGCATGCTAGGGGGCGTGCAGATCACCAAACAGACACTGGCGCATGCCCAGGAAATGGTCAATCTGGCATCCATTACCCCGACGGGTTAGTAGCCCACTTTACACTTAGGGTTACCACAGTGGCCATATATAATAAGTGAATGATCCACCATTTCGAATCCGTGCTCTTTGGCAATTTCCCGTTGGCGTTTCTCTATAGTGGTATCGATAAACTCTTCAACTTTACCGCAAACCACACACACCATGTGATCGTGATGCCCTCCCCGATCAAGTTCGAAGACAGCATGCCCCCCTTCAAAATTATGGCGCGTAACCAATCCGGCCGCTTCAAACTGGGTTAATACACGATAAACAGTGGCCAGGCCAATCTCTTCACCGTTGTCGAGTAACATTTTGTAGACATCTTCTGCACTCACATGCCGTTGGGTATTATTTTCGAGCAGCTCCAGTATCTTAATCCTGGGCAACGTAACCTTGAGTCCGGCCTTGCGAATATCCTGGTTATCCATCCCTGCATCTCTCCAGCATCTGTTTCTTGGAAAAGGAATGATCGTAACTATTCAGATAAGCACCCACTAACTGCATTTCCGGGTACCAACCAAAGGGGAGAAGTCTTACTCTCTCCTTTGCCAACCTTAAAACCCAACGAAGTAATTATTCAGCAATCCTAAAGTAGGGCTGCTGAATAGTCATGAATGAGTTACTATTGTTGCTGTTTCTAGGATTGTACTTGCAATGAAAAAGATTCTCATCATCATTTTTTCGCTTCTTCCCTGGCTGGGTGGCTGCAGCGCATGGGAAAATTTTTCCCTCGTCCACTCTCCTGACATTGAACAGGGCAATATCATCACTCCTGAGATGGTAGCACTGTTGCAACCCGGCATGTCCCAACGTCAGGTGCGGTTTGCCCTTGGTACCCCGATGTTGACCGATGTCTTCCATGACCAGCGCTGGGATTACCTCTTTTCAGTGAAGCGGCGCAACGAACCGATCGAGATCAAGCGTTTCAGTCTGTACTTCGACGGCGACTATTTATCACACTACAGCGGCGAGATAGAACCGGCGCAGAATATCGACTCCAATCAGGAGAAAAAAGAGCTGGTAGTCAGTGTCCCCGACTATGATGGCGACCTGGGAATATTGGAAAAACTGTGGTACTCACTGGGATTCGGCGATACTGATTAACTACGTTTCAACCTGAATCCAGCAATACAGGTTGAACTGGTACGTCATCCAATCAGTGTTGTCAGGCCTAATACCTTTGGATGATGGCGTACTCGTGCAGTGCCCTGTGCTGGCAATCTATTTATCACCACCGCCTTTACGCATTACTTTTCCTTCAGCAGCACGCTTCTTCCTTGCCTCTTTCGGATCGGCTATGAGTGGACGATAGATCTCAACTCTGTCACCCTCAGACAGCATAACATCGGGTTTGGCAGCTTTGCCGAAGATGCCGATCTTATTCGAGTTGAGATCGATCTCAGGGAATCTCTCCAGGATGCCGGAGGCATCAATGGCCTGATGAGCAGTCATTGCCGAGTCTGACTCAACCACTAATAACACTTGCTCATCTATCCTTCCGTAGGCTACTTCATATCTCATTTCACATCATTACCATATATTTCGTCAGCACGTTTACAGAATGCATCCACCAGGGTATTGGCAATCTGACTAAAGACACGACCGAACGCAGCATCGATCAAATGACCGGCAAATTCAAATTCAAGATGTAATTCCACCTTGCAGGCACCCGGCTGCAGTTCAATAAACTGCCAACCGCCTTGGAGTTTTCGAAATGGTCCATCAAGTAACAGGATATCCATCTTTTCATTCTCCACCAAACGGTTGCAAGTGGAAAAACGTTGCCGAATACCGACCCGGGAGACCTCAAGCTCACCACAAATTTTCTCAGGGGTACGGGAAATCAAACGACTGTTGCTACACCAGGGAAGAAAGATGGGGTAGGACTCGAAGTCGCATACCAATTGAAACATCTGCTGTGCGGAATGGAAAACCAGTGCACTTTTACTGACGACAGGCACGCTCAGAGAATTCCGATAGCATGAAGAAACACGATGACCACCGCCAAGGGAGAAATATAGCGTATTAGAATCCACCATACCTGATAACTGCCTGGCTGCATGGCGAACTCATCCCGGCTGGATTCCGCTTTCATCAGCCAACCACTAAAAATTGCAATCAGCAAACCGCCCAAAGGCAGCATTATGTTGGCTGTCAAATAATCCAGCAGATCAAAGAAGGTCTTATCGAAGAGTTTGACCTCTGACCAGATATTGAAGGAAAACACGGTTCCGAGGCCTAAAGTCCATGTCGTCAACCCAACCCATACTGATGCCCGAACACGAGTCATACTGCGATTTTCGACGAGCCAAGCGACGGCTGGTTCAATCAGTGAGATGGCCGAACTCCAAGCAGCAAAAACCAGCAACACAAAAAACAGGGTTCCGAACAGTTGCCCTCCAGGCATTGCACCGAAGGCAATCGGCAGTGTCTGAAAGATCAGCCCTGGACCTGCGCCAGGTTCCAGCCCATTCGCAAAGACTATAGGGAAAATCGCCATTCCTGCTACCAATGCCACCAGGGTATCAAGAAAAGCAATTAATACTGCAGAACCGGCAATGGAGGTCTTTTTCGGCATATAGGAGCCATAAACCATGATCGCACCCATACCCAGACTCAGGGTAAAAAAGGCATGTCCCAAGGCTACCAGCAGCGGACTGCCACTCACTTCACACTGCTCCAGGCCATCCACAACCTGGCAACTGTAGATCAACTTGTTGAAGTCGGGCATGAAAAGAAAATCAAGACCCTGAACGAAGAAACCGGTATTCATTGCATAGCCGACCAGCACCACGAGCAGCACGAATAGTGCAGGCATCAGATAGGTTACCGCCCTCTCAAGGCCGGCTTTGACACCTTTCGCCACAACAAACATGCTCATAAGCATGAACAGCGTATGCCAGGCCAATAGCCGTTCCGGATCACCTACCAGCCCATTGAAGAGCTCCTGAACACCGCCAGCATCCATGCCGTTGAACTCACCGACACTTGCCCGTACTACATACGCCAGTGCCCATCCAGCGATCACACTATAGTATGAGAGGATAAAAAACCCTGCCAACACACCGCTCCAGCCGACCAGTGACCAGCCTTTGTTGGCACCCTCCTCCTGGCTGAGGGTTGTCATGGTATTGATCGGGCTCTGTCGGCCACGCCGACCCAGCATGATCTCCGCCATCATGATAGGAACACCGACTACGGCTATACAGAGCAGATAGACGATGACAAATGCGCCACCACCATTTTCACCTGTGATATAGGGGAACTTCCAGACATTGCCCAGTCCCACAGCCGACCCGGTTGCAGCAAGAATGAACACCAACCTCGATGACCATTGACCATGGATGGATTCTCTTTCAGCCATTAATTCCCGCCTTTAAAATACCTAAATCCAGCAACTGAAGTTCAATCCGTGAACATAAAAGTTCATCATTTTGCGTAAAATGCCACCCTATAACAAGCTACCTCTGGTGAGAAGTCCCCTGCAGGATTAGAATACCCCCATGGCAAATAAAGCAAACAAGAAAAGCCAGGGCGGTGCCACAATTGCCCTGAACAAGAAAGCAAAACACGATTTTTTCATTGAGGATCGCTATGAAGCGGGAATAGCGCTACAGGGCTGGGAGGTTAAGAGCCTGCGTGAGGGACGTGTGCAGATCAAGGAGAGCTACGTCACAATCAAAGATAATGAAGCCTTTCTGTTCGGTGCCCATATCGTACCGCTCAGCACAGCTTCCTCCCATATCCACCCCGATCCCACTCGCACTCGAAAACTGCTGTTACACCGCAGCGAACTCAACAAACTGATCGGTCTTGTCGAGCGTAAGGGCTATACTCTGGTACCCACCGCCCTGTATTGGAAAAAGGGCATGGCCAAGCTGGAAATAGGCATCGCAAAAGGCAAAAAAATGCATGACAAACGTGCCAGCGATAAAGACCGCGACTGGAAACGTGAAAAAGAACGGCTGTTCAAACACAGCTAACTTCCCGATAGTCAGGAACCAAACTCTCACATATAATGTCTATTCTGATGACCGTCATGGGGGCGACGTAGGCTTCGACGGGGGTTACAAAACCTGAAGTGCATGTCGAGGGGCAGAGTACCTCGTAAAACCAACTGCAACCTTATAGTTGCCAACGACGACAACTACGCACTCGCTGCTTAATACCCAGTAGGGTGCCGTCTGACTGGAGCCGTGCCTATGCGTCCAGCTTTTCAGGCGTCATATCTCATTAGGATCGCGTTGAAGCTCGTCCGGGGCGGATACGTTAAAACCTAACCGGAATCGCTTGTTGCACACCCTGTCCGTCGGGTGGCAGCCGGCAAGACATAATAGACAGGACTAAACATGTAGAACTTTTGGCAGAGGACTCGCGGACGGCGGTTCGAATCCGCCCGCCTCCACCAAACCAAGTATCCTAACAAGTTCAATATTATCCATAAGCCCGTGTAAACGGGCTTTTTATTGGCATTTAGTTCAGCATTATTGAATACAGGACACTTTCATCTTGCCTATTTGGGGGCATCACGGCACATGTACAATTCCAGGCAGTTGTCGGTATCAAGCATGCATCGTTATGACTTTACTTCTTATTCAAGCGGTGATTTCTCATGCTGACCCCTTAACCGTGATTGGTGGGGCAGGGCCCCACCATTATGCGCCGGAAGTCCGCTCAAATCCTCGTTTCAACGCTTCAGATCACCTTAAGTTGATAACCGTTCAACACCTATGCAACATAGCTGAGTGTGGTGGGTAATTTGGTATTTCAATGCAGCCGACTTCCATCTGCCTGACTCAGGCTATTTGTCCAGGCTAGTCTGCCATTTCTCCAACAATTGATAACCCGGCCATCGCCAGCCATACCAGACTCGACGGCGTTACCTCGACCTGTACCAAGCTCGACAACGACATTGCTGTATCCAGCGACATAGAGGATATTTGCCGCCAATACACCACGACGATGTGACCCGGATATTAGACAGATCAGACTATCCCTGTGTAATCCATACTCCCATACCAGCTCAGTGACACAGCGTAGAAAATTATTATTTGAGTGCTTTTTGTAACACTTCTCGAACTCGCTCCACTCATCAATATTGCTGCCCATGTAGGGGATATGCGCATCTGCAGTTTCCAATACCCCATGTAACATGACTTCAATGTAACTACGGGTATCGATACACAGTAACCTGTTAGTCATTTTGTTCATATTCTGTCTACCTCTATCTATTGAGATAAACGCCATTTAGTGAGTCAATCTGAAGCGTCAAATCTCATCGTTAGGAATAGTGCGTCGCAGCGTATGCAGATGCATCACCCTGTAACTGTGGAACTTATCAATAGTGATCAACCACTTTAAGCTGATTCAGCTTCCAATCAGCGCCAACAAGCTGGTAGCTTAAAGTGTGATGTTGTTTCTCGATGGATAGCAGTATCGTCACACTACGTTGAGATGAAATCTCTCTATCGAAAATCTCAACCAGTCTACCCGGGTAGAATGAAGCGATCGTGTCATAAACCAATTGCGAGGCTGGTCCGATATCTCCGATTTCCTGTATATCGACAGGACAGACTGCCTGAATGTGTGGGGAACATGTCAGTAAACTCAAGGTAACCATAGTCATCTTGAACATAACTTTTCTCCGCAGTCACATTGTTAAACAAGTACTACCACTTCAGAAAACCGGACTACATTCGCTTTTTATCTCGCCATTTTCGAATTGTTGGTTATTAGCTCAATACTCAATTTGAAAACATCTCAATGACAAGTTGTCATCTATGGCCATTACATATAGCTATTGGTCAAGACAAACAAATCAGCTATTTAATACTGCCGATCGTTATTGACCGGCACGAAACTGAAATAGCTCTCAAGTCACTATCTGGCCCCGTGCCCTGTCAAAACAACAGGAATGGTTTGCAAAATAATTAATATATCCAGCCACAGACTGTTTCTACGGATATAGCTAAGATCGTAATAGAGTTTATTTGCCGCATCCTCGACAGTTTCACCATAGGGATACCGTACCTGCGCCCAACCAGTAATACCTGGCTTCACCTGGTGTCTCAGTGAATACCCTTTTATCTGCCGCTGAAACTTCGAGACAAACTCAGGTCTCTCCGGACGTGGGCCGACCAGGCTCATCTCTCCTTTCAAAACATTAAACAACTGCGGTAGCTCATCAATCCTGGTTGCACGTATAAACCGGCCTATCCGGGTTACTCGTGCATCATTATGAGCTGCCATCTGTGGGCCATGCTTCTCTGCATCAACTTTCATACTTCTGAATTTCAATACATAAAACTCTCTTCCTTTACAGCCTACTCGGAGCTGTCGATAAAATACCGGGGCACGTCCCAATGTACTGAGCCAGATAAGCAGTATTGTGATGATCATAATTGGGCTGGCCAACAGCAGAATTAACAGGCCTACCAGGACATCAAGTTGGCGTTTACCATTCGCCTCTGTAATCCCATGCTTTGAGAGAACAAGCTGACTGAACAATAAGGAACCATTCATTGAACTCAATGGATTGATTGCACCCAATGAGTTGGCAGCTTCTATCTGATTCAACTCATAATCGTTTGCATAGGGGTGGACACTGGATATATCGTCTCTGAGTATTGCCATTTCCTCTCTCCCATAATCATATTTGTAGTTGCCTGATATCCTTCTCAGATGACTATCCTCTATTGGGAATCAGCCACCAGACACATCTTCCATGGGACTGCATTTATTACCTTCTATGGGATATATGATTTCAGATCCTGACCTGTATGAAGTAGCGAATGACGCACGTGAAAATTGTGACATATTCACTTGTTACTTCAGACTTTTGGGGTCATACAATGATTGAATTGAAGAGGTTTTTGGACAGATACCGCTAGTCAGCGATAAATCACAATCAGCATGCAGTTGCCTGCGATATTGATAACCAGATAAGGATACCAAGAGGGGCGATAATTCACTTAACGGCGAGTCAGCACTGATAGTTCGACTGTTTGCCAACCTGTCCGCCAAAGCCAGGTTTCAGGTTAACATGCTCCGACAAGCACAGTGGGTTTTCAAACAGGGTTAACAAATCCCTCTGAGAATCGATACAGATTTGTGAATCAACATGGTTACCAAATACCGGAGTAAAAGAGAGATCCAATTCGGGTACTTGATTCCAAGAGAGCACGGCTCGCACTTTCGGCTGGGCACCATGCATGACAGCCTCCCGGTATCGATTGACATCGAAGTCGGAGGAGACCAGGTGGTAGTTTGGAAGGGAGCTGTAATCATCCCCACTCTGAGCGTCGCAGACCTTGAAGTGAGTCAGGCCTACTGCCTGAAATCCTTCATCATCGCCCCAATCGATAAAAAACCTGACATACTCGATTGAACCATGACGGCGCAGAATACCACTATACCCATCCATTTGTCGGACACTGACGATTGCCATTAAGCATGAGGCATTGGGGTTGATTGCTGCACACAGCAACTCTTCCCAATGAGTGACTTCAGTGTATCTTCTTGCATACCGTACCACCTCACCCGGGGCAACCTCGCCAGCAAAGAGATGGGCCAGCAGGACACTTCTTGTCAATACAAGCTCATCAATACTGTATTCTGCAAGTGCGTTGTCTGAATGCATATTTTCCATTTGCTCACTCACTAGCCGAGAATCAGTGACGTTGAGCACATCATTCCATTATCAACGTTCCACGCTGTATGACATGACTCATCCATAACTTGTGACATATTCACTTGACAGCTTCAGGGGGTGATACCTTGTGTTTCACTAGGGTATTAAGCTCAAATATCGAGGTTTTCTGGCGTAAGCCAGCGCTCAATGCAGATTGGTGGATTAAAAATGCAATTCAATGCAGTTAAACAGTTGACCCATCTGCCGCCATCAAAGAGAATTCATAGTGTTCGATTAGAACACTCGGCCAAGAATAATCATTTTGGGGTAATACCAGTGAGATTCATCACAACCATATTCATCGCTCTCTTTCTGCCATCCATCGCTTATGCAACCGGAGGCGGAGGGGAACAACTCGATTTGACCAACCATTGGGTCGGATTTACCGCTATTGGGATATTCGTAGTCGCCTATCTGTTGGTAATGGCCGAGGAGTTTACTCACCTGCGGAAATCAAAACCCGTGATCCTTGCCGCCGGAATGATATGGGGACTGATCGCCTGGTATTACCACACACACGGCATGCCCCATGCGGCTGAGGAGATGGTGCGCCACAATCTGCTGGAATATGCGGAACTGATGCTCTTCCTGCTGGTGGCAATGACCTATATCAACGCCATGGATGAGCGAAACGTCTTTGAGAAGCTGCGTTCCTGGCTGGTCAGCAAGGGATTCGGTTTTCGCAAACTGTTCTGGATAACCGGCGTTCTTTCCTTTTTTATATCCCCGGTTGCAGACAATCTGACCACCGCGCTACTGATGTGTGCCGTAGTCCTGGCTGTTGGCGGTTCCAATACAAAGTTTGTGCTGCTCGCATGTATCAATATAGTGGTTGCCGCAAATGCCGGCGGCGCCTTCAGCCCTTTTGGCGACATCACTACATTGATGGTATGGCAGAAGTCTATTGAGACAGCCCAGGGCAGCGTCGATTTCTTGGCCTTCTTTGCGCTATTTCTCCCCTCTCTCGTCAATTGGCTGGTTCCTGCATCCATCATGACTTTCGCCGTGCCTAATGTAAAACCAGAAGGGGGTGGCGAGGATGTCGAGATGAAGCGCGGTGCAAAACGCATCATCACCTTCTTTTTGGCAACCATCGTGACTGCTGTCAGCTTCCACAATTTTCTGGGCATGCCTCCTGTGATCGGTATGTTAACCGGCCTGGCCTATCTCCAATTCTTTGGCTTCTATCTTAAAAAGACCTTCCACAAGGAGCACCCTCAATACAGTAAAGATGACCTTGTCGAAATGGAACACGACGGACAGTTGGGAGACATGGTCTCCTTCGATGTCTTTAATAAAGTGGCTCGAGCAGAGTGGGATACCCTGCTTTTCTTCTATGGCGTGGTGCTATGTGTCGGTGGCCTTGGCTTTATCGGTTACCTGGCCGTCGCTTCTGAGGTGATGTATAACCAATGGGGTATGGCACTGGAGCTCTCGCAAGCGATGAATGAGACACCCGCCAATATCATGGTTGGCATACTTTCCGCCATTGTTGACAACATCCCTGTGATGTTCGCTGTACTGACCATGATGCCCGATATGTCCATGGGACAATGGTTACTGGTTACCCTAACCGCTGGTGTAGGTGGCTCGATGCTCTCAATTGGCTCAGCAGCAGGTGTCGCTCTGATGGGACAAGCACGCGGAAAATATACCTTTTTCGGTCATCTTAAGTGGATGCCTGTTATAGCTCTGGGGTATGTTGCCAGTATCATGACCCATCTATGGGTTAATGCGGGCAGCTTTTAGTATTCTGTCAACCCAATAATATCGGATGCTGCTGGCCAGGAAGTGGCTGGCAGCGCTCTGAAGGAAATGCCCTATATGAATCAATTTCCCTTTGATCTTAGGCGTTATTTTCGAATTACATTTTGATATACAGGTATCATCAATCACTTCTTAAAATAACAATTTGTCCTGTGGTATGAAGAAACTGACGGTTTCGATTGCATTGATCGGCTTAATACCCAACCTGGCGTGGGCGGATCATATGTCAGCCAGCGGCTACAATATGAGCACTCATTGGGTTGGTTTACTCAGTTTATCTATCTTTTTTCTTGCCCTGATTGCAGTCACACTCGAAGAGTTTATTGAACTGCGAAAGTCAAAACCCATGCTTTTCGCGGCGGGGATCATATGGGGACTCATCGGTTGGTACGCCCACGAGAACGTGGGCGGACATGCTGCTGAGCAGGCACTCCGCCACAGCCTTTTGCAGTATGCGGAACTGATGCTATTCATTCTGGTGGTGATGACCTACATCAACGCCCTGGCTGAACGACGGGTCTTTCTGTCGCTTCGTACTTGGGTAGCTCACCGTCAATATAGCTACCGACACCTCTTCTGGACCACAGGCCTGATAACCTTTTTTCTCTCACCCTTTCTCGATAACCTATCGACTGCGCTGTTGATGGGAGCTGTGATTCTCAATTTGGAAAGAGACAATCAGCGTTTTGTCACACTCTCTTGCATCAATATCGTCCTTGCTTCAAATGCAGGTGGTGCTTACAGCCCATTCGGGGATATCACGACACTGATGGTTTGGCAGCAGGATATTGTCAGCACAACCGGGCGGGTTGACTTCTTCTCCTTCTTCTCACTGTTTTTACCCTCATTGATCGGTTATCTGGTCCCTGCCGGATTCATGCATTTTGCCATCCCCCCAGGCAACCTTACCGTCATCCAGGAACAGGTACAGATGCGGCGCGGTGCAAAAGGTATCATGGCACTGTTTCTATTGACCATTGCCACAGCGGTCTTTTTTCAAGGTCAATTAATGCTGCCTGCAACGATCGGTGTGATGACAGGCCTCTCCTATCTACAGTTCTTTGGCTATTTTCTTAAAAAGACCCATAAACCGAGCGGGGAGCAGATCACCACCTCTGAATCACCCGATTTTTCTGTGGTGGTTGAAAACCGACAGCCATTCGATGTCTTTTTAAGAGTGGCAAGATCGGAGTGGGACACGCTACTGTTCCTGTGCGGGGTCATACTCTGCGTCGGTGGTCTCGGTTATATGGGTTTTCTGACTGTAGCCTCTGAATTGCTCTATATCCAATGGGGGGCTACGGCGGCTAACGTCTCTATAGGTGTGGCTTCCGCCGTTCTGGAGAATATCCCTACCATGTCAGTGGTACTCAATATGCGACCGGAGATGTCGCTGGGTCAATGGCTACTGGTGACCCTGACAACAGGGATCGGTGGCAGCCTGCTTTCTATCGGTTCTGCCGCTGGCGTGGCTCTAATGGGACAGGCCAAGGGAAAGTACACTTTTTTTGCACACTTACGCTGGACACCCGCCATAGCCCTGGGGTTTCTACTCAGCGTTGCATGCCACCTTTGGCTCAACGCCAGTCTATTCTGACGCTGAGAACACGATCTCGCTTGCAACAGCCGCGTGAGATGAGTACAGCCGATATGAACAGCCAACAGGATCAGCTGTTTCTGCCTCTTAAAGACCACCCTCACTAGTGATAACAATGTACCCATAATATTGCTTACTTACTGATATTTATAATATTTATTAAATTTCATGTGCATAGCGATCCACAATAGTAGGGATTTCGCTTAAAATCGATTGGATGACTGACATAAATCCCAAATATGCTGCGACGCAACACTGAATCAGACCACTCAGTAAATCCGCAATCAATCCCTACACCTTCGTCAGACGAATCGATCACGTACCGCTTCCTTCACTGGAAATAGAACATCTCCGTGTTATAGTTGGCACCAATTTTTTACTTTGTAACCGTTCCGGTCAGAAAAAAATAGCTTCGTTTAGAGGCAATCCGGACAGCTCAATATAATGATTTAGATAAGGGAGAAGCTCATGTCAAAAAAGCATCCTGTGGTAGCCGTAACCGGCTCATCCGGCGCAGGTACAACTACGGTAAAGCGCGCCTTCGAACATATCTTCTACCGCGATGGCATCAAACCTGCCGTGGTCGAGGGTGACAGCTTCCACCGTTTTACCCGGGTGGAGATGCGAGAAAAAATGGCTGCCGGCCTCAGTCACTTTGGCCCGGAATCCAACCATTTCGACAAGATTGCCAGTCTTTTCAAGACCTATGGTGAGACAGGCAGCGGAGACAAGCGCTACTACCTACACAGTGAAGAAGAAGCCGCTGAACACAACGCTCGTCTAGGATGTGAGCAAAAACCAGGTGAATTTACCCCTTGGGAAACAATTGAAGAGGATACTGACCTGCTCTTCTATGAAGGTCTGCATGGCATGGTCGTGGATGGCGATGTGGATGTTGCCAAAAATGTTGATCTGGGTGTGGGTGTGGTGCCGATCGTCAATCTGGAGTGGATCCAGAAGATCTTTCGTGACAATGCAGAACGCGGTTACAGTGAAGAAGCGATTGTCGACACCATCATGCGACGTATGCCCGACTACATCAACCACGTTACCCCACAGTTCTCTCGCACCGACATTAACTTCCAGCGTGTGCCTACAGTGGACACCTCGAACCCCTTCATCGCCCGTGATATTCCAACACCGGATGAGAGTTTCGTTGTAATACGCTTCACGGATTACAAGAAGTTCGATGTCGACTTCCCTTATCTGATGGCAATGATTGACGGTTCATTCATGTCTCGTCGCAATACCATTGTTGTACCTGGAGGCAAAATGGGCTTTGCAATGGAGATCATTCTGCAGCCCATCATCGAGCGCATGATGGATGCCCGTAACGTCTAATAAAAGAAGTGGGAAAGCCACATAACATAGGTTATGTGGCTTTTTTTATGCGACCCACTCGGGACAATCAAACAGGTATTGAAGTTAGGGTCCGCAGTTGAATACGGATTTCTCCATAATATTCACGTGCCAGCCAACGCTCACCCAATGGGTGTTGGAAAATCCATGATATGGTTTGTCGTTTGATTAACTTACATCAGATATCAGCGATCAACTGCAAAACCCAGGTTGAATACGATCAGTCATATTCACTGTCCTTCCACTGCCGTAGTGCTGTAAAGACTTCGCCTGGAGTTGTCAGTGTCCGCCCAGAAGCCCGCTCTGCTGCACCCACTACCGACATGGCTTCAGTACGTAAAAAGGGGTTTGTCAGCAACTCTTCCGAGAGAACAGAAGGCACGGTCGGAATCCCAGATTGGGATTTTTCCAATACAATCTGGAGACGTCGTCCTAAATCGGGATTTTCCGGTTCAACCCATTCAGCGAATCCCAGATTGGCCAGGGTGTATTCATGGGCGCAATAGAGCCGGGTCTGTGCAGGGAGTTGTGCAATACGCTGTAGAGAGGCTGAAAGCTGCTCGAATGTGCCATCGAACACTCGCCCGCATCCTCCGGCAAACAGGGTATCGCCACAGAACAATACGCCATCGCCATAGTAGGCGATATGTCCAGCTGTGTGGCCCGGCACCTCCAACACCTGAATGTCGGCCGTCAGTCCCGGAATCTTTGGTTTATCGCCCTCTTTCAGGGGATGAGTAACACCTCGGATTGTCTCTTTTCCAGGTCCAAAAACAGCAATCCCCGGATAAGCATCACACAATTCCGGAATACCACCGACATGATCATAGTGATGGTGGGTTATCAGGATTGCACTCAGCTGGGTCGATGTTTGCTCCAGCCATTGCAAAACGGGTGTCTCATCTCCTGGATCAACGGCAACGGCTTGTGAGGATGCTGGATTTTTCAACATCCAGATATAATTATCATCGAAGGCGCTGACGGCTGTTATTTCAATCATGATCTATTTTTTCTATTCCCAGGATGGTTGCCGGGTCAACTCACCCAGGCTAGGGTGATTCATCTGCAAACAACCTCACTGCGAGCACCTGGCGGTTGTCTTTTGCAGTAACCCCATAGATGCCACGCCTGAGTTAAGCCGATGTGTGTTGTCTTAGACAACCTGCAGCTTGGTATCGCCACTCGCCCGGCTGATAGAGGCAAGCATGCCATTAATGTCCAGTCCTGCCTCACTAAGCTGCTGCTGGTGGCTGGCATGATCCAGATAGCGATCAGGTAGGCCAAGGTTGAGCACCCTTACTTGATGGTGACCAGCAGAGGCCAGATATTCATTAACTGCAGAGCCTGCACCGCCCTTGACGACATTCTCCTCGACGGTCACCAGGACCTGGTGACGACAGGCCAGTTCGTCCACCAGCGTTTCATCCAACGGCTTGATAAAACGCATATTGACCAATGTGGCGTCAATACGATCTGCGACCAGTTGCGCAGTCGCCAAAAGGCTGCCGAATACCAATAGCGCCACCCGTCTACCCTCACGCCGAATCTCACCTTTGCCAAACGGCAAGGGAACAGGAACAGCTGCAGCGACGCCGACTCCAGGCCCGGTTCCACGGGGGTAGCGCACCATTGCCGGTCCTGAATATTCATACGCTGTCTGTAACAGTTGACTGCATTCAAGCTCATCACCTGGAGCCATAATGGCCATATTGGGAATCAATCTTGCGTAGCTCAGGTCAAAGCTCCCTGCATGAGTCGCCCCGTCTGCACCCACTTGTCCAGCCCTGTCCACCGCCAGGGTTACATCCAGGTTCTGCAGCGCAACGTCATGTATCAGCTGGTCATACGCACGTTGCAAAAAAGTTGAATAGATCGCCACAACCGGTTTTAAACCTTCACAGGCAAGTCCGGCCGCAAATGTCAGGGCATGTTGCTCTGCTATGCCCACATCGAAATAACGATGGGGAAATTGTCTGGAGTAGTTCACCATTCCGGAGCCTTCACACATCGCTGGCGTTATTGCCACCAATCGATCATCCTCTCGGGCATTAGCACATAACCAGTCACCAAATACCTGGGTGTAGGTTTTACTACTGACTCCCTTCTCCATCTTGCCTGTAGCAGGATCGAAGGGGGTAACGCCATGGTAGACACAGGGATCCTGCTCCGCAGGTATATAGCCTCGTCCTTTTTGAGTGACTACATGCAGTAGTCTGGGGCCAGGCATATCGCGCATGTTGTGTAGTGTAGCCACCAGGGTATCGAAGTCGTGCCCATCGATAGGACCGATATAATTGAACCCCATCTCCTCAAACAGGGTGCCAGGCATCACCATGCCTTTCATATGTTCTTCCCACTTGCCTACCAGATCACCCAGCTGATGGGGAAGATGACTGAGGGCGGATTTCCCACCCTCGCGCATACTGGTATAGACCTTCCCGGAGAGCAGGCGTGCCAGATGGTTGCTGAACCCCCCGACTGGTTTTGAGATTGACATATCGTTGTCATTGAGGATAACCAGTAGATCCTGATCCAGTGCACCTGCCTGGTTAAGCGCTTCGAAGGCCATCCCTGCCCCCATGGCACCATCTCCAATTACAGCCACAATTTTACGGTTTTCACCCTTCTGTTTCGCAGCGACCGCCATACCCAGGGCAGCACCGATGGAAGTGCTTGAGTGGCCAGTGCCAAAAGTATCGTATTCACTTTCACTGCGTTTGGGGAATCCTGAAAGACCACCCTTTTGCCGCAGGCTGGCCATTCGCTCACCCCGTCCGGTGAGTATTTTGTGTGGATAGGCCTGGTGGCCTACATCCCACACCAGGCGATCATAGGGGGTGTTGAAGACATAGTGGAGCGCGATAGTCAGTTCAACGACACCCAGCCCCGCTGCCAAGTGTCCCCCTGTCTGTGAGATGCTTTCAATGAGAAAGCGGCGTAACTCACTCGCAAGCGGTCTGAGCTTGGTCTGTTCTAATTGGCGTAGTTCACCAGGCAGGCCCACTTGACTAAGAAGAGGGTAATCTTCCAGCGTATTTGGGCTTTGTTCTGAACTGCCCTGATCTGACATGGTATGGATGGTCCCGTTAAGATGGTGTCACGGATAAGATTGTCAACGTTTGACAGTCATTGATCTGAATAGTTGATTCTAGCGCAACAACCCCAGCAGTGCATTCAAACCGGCTCCTGTTTGATGCGCTGGGCCTCGGACATGACAAAGTCGTGGAAGGCTTTTGCAGCGGGAGAGAGCCGTTTATTCTTTCGATAGACCATGTACCAATGACGTTGGATTGGGAAGTCATCAATATCGAGTATCACCAAACGTCCGGTTTCCACTTCCAATTCAATGGTGTGTGACGACACTACACCCAGACCCATACCGGCTCTTACAGCCTGTTTGATGGCCTCATTTCGGGTCATCTGCATCCCGGTACTGATCACTATCGACTGCTTGGCAAAATAGCGTTCCATGGCTAAACGGGTACCCGAGCCGGCCTCACGCATGATGAAAACCTCATCAGCCAGGCGTTGTACCGGGATTCTACGTTCACCCTGCAGCGGATGGCCGGGCGGCGCAATCACCACCAGTGGATTATCCATAAAAGGTTCATAAACAAGTTCGATATCCTCGGGTGGCAAGCCCATCAGAACGATATCGATCTCGTTATTCTTAAGCAGACCCATCAGTCGTTCACGGTTGGTGACATCGAGGCTGAGGTCGATACCCGGATATTGTCGGCTGAAGGCTGCGAGCAGCCTCGGTGCGAAATAGTTGACCGTACTCGCCACGGCGATATTGAGGTGACCGGTATCAAGTCCCTTCATGGCATCCAGAACCTCTTCCATCTCCTCGAAGGTCTGAAAGATGGTCCGCACATACTGGAACATCTCTTTGCCGGCCTCGGTAAGCTGGATCTTTTTGCCGGCATGCTCAAACAGAGGCAGGCCCACCGACTCTTCCAACTGCTTGATCTGCATTGATACCGCCGGTTGGCTGAGATGGAGTTCATTGGCCGCCCGGGTATAGTTCAGATGCCTGGCAACGGTCGTGAAGACCCTCATCTGTCGTAGCGTGGTATGCATGGATATCTCTCTTTCATATGTCAGTCGGTCAGCGTCCAACCCCAGTAGAGAAATACCTCTCCATGTCGATTTTTATCGAGGGGCTAATTATCAGAAAATATACCATAAAGGTCATATGGTATAAGTATTTTGTTATGATTCCAATTAAAAGATCTGACTTCACTTAAGCCCCCATCCACCTATACTAGCTCCACCTTGATTGAGGTTATTACAGAGATTTTTTTATTGACAGCATGGAAAAGTTTTTTCCAGAAGCTGCATTTCAAGGCAACGCAATCCTAAATCTGGAGGAATCGCTAAAATGGCCAAGAAATATGATGCGGGCGTAAAAGAGTACCGCGAAACATACTGGATGCCCGATTATACGCCTAAGGACACAGACATCCTGGCGTGCTTTAAAGTCACCCCTCAGCCGGGCGTACCACGCGAAGAGGTTGCAGCCGCTGTGGCCGCTGAGTCCTCCACCGGTACCTGGACCACGGTTTGGACCGACCTGCTGACCGACCTGGACTACTACAAGGGTCGTGCCTACGCGATCGAGGACGTACCGGGTGACGACACTTGCTTCTACGCATTCATCGCTTACCCGATCGACCTGTTCGAGGAAGGCTCCGTCGTTAACGTCATGACCTCCCTGGTCGGTAACGTATTCGGCTTTAAGGCCCTGCGCGCGCTGCGCCTGGAGGACATCCGCTTCCCGGTTGCCTACGTGATGACCTGTAATGGCCCGCCCCAGGGTATTCAGGTCGAGCGTGACCTCCTGAACAAATACGGTCGTCCGCTGTTGGGCTGCACCATCAAGCCGAAACTGGGCCTGTCCGCCAAGAACTACGGCCGCGCCTGTTACGAAGGTCTGCGTGGCGGTCTCGATTTCACCAAGGATGACGAGAACGTCAACTCCCAGCCGTTCATGCGCTGGCGTCACCGTTTCGACTTCGTTATGGAAGCCATCCATAAGGCTGAAGCCGAGACCGGCGAACGAAAAGGTCACTACCTGAACGTTACCGCTCCGACCTCCGACGAAATGATGAAGCGCGCCGAGTACGCGAAAGAGATCGGTGCCCCGATCATCATGCACGACTACATCACCGGCGGTTGGTCTGCCAACACCCAGCTGGCACAGTGGTGTCAGGATAACGGCATGCTGTTGCACATCCACCGTGCCATGCACGCTGTACTTGACCGCAACCCACACCACGGTATCCACTTCCGCGTACTGACCAAAATCCTGCGTCTGTCCGGTGGTGACCACCTGCACTCCGGCACCGTTGTCGGTAAGCTGGAAGGCGACCGTGACGCTACCCTGGGCTGGATCGACATCATGCGCGACTCCTACGTCAAGGAAGACCGTTCACGCGGTATCTTCTTCGACCAGGACTGGGGTGCCATGCCTGGCGTACTGCCTGTCGCATCCGGTGGCATCCACGTCTGGCATATGCCTGCGCTGGTCAACATTTTTGGCGACGACTCCGTACTGCAGTTCGGCGGCGGCACCCTGGGTCACCCTTGGGGCAACGCTGCTGGCGCAGCTGCCAACCGTGTTGCGGTTGAGGCCTGTGTTGAAGCACGTAACCAAGGCCGTGAGCTGGAGAAGGAAGGCAAGGACATCCTCACCACCGCAGCCAGCCACAGCCCTGAGCTGAAAGCCGCTATGGAAACCTGGAAAGAGATCAAGTTCGAATTCGATACCGTCGACAAGCTGGACGTTTCTCACAAGTAATCGTCCGTCGGGCACGTGGCCGACTGTGTCGGCCGCTGCCAGAACGACTGACCCGATTCGAATATACAGAGGTATAAACCAATGAGTGAAATGCAGGATTACGCTTCCAGCCTGGAAGATACCAACAGCCGCAAGTTCGAGACCTTCTCCTACCTGCCGGCCATGAGCCCTGACCAGATCCGTACCCAGATCGAGTTTATCGTATCCAAGGGTTGGAACCCGTCAATCGAGCACACCGAGCCGCAAAATGCGTCCGGCAGCTACTGGTACATGTGGAAGCTGCCCATGTTCGGTGAGACCGACGTCGACACCATCCTGGCCGAGTGCGAAGCCTGTCACCAGGCACACCCGGACAACCACGTGCGTCTGCTGGGCCTGGACAACTATGCCCAGTGTGCCGGTGCTTCCATGGTTATCTACCGTGGTACCCCGACCTAAGTTCTGATTCATCGGAACTGACCGAAAGCCCCGCCCCCCTATTACTGGGCGGTGGGGCTCTTTGTTTTCAGACAAGCTGAACAGAGCCGCTTTTCCCAAGCCCCGTTTTGGGGTTTCGGAAAACCCGCTTGCAACCGATACCACCCGTACAGCCTTCGGCACGGCTGGTTAACAACCTGAATTAGAAAAGGCAGGAAAACATGAGCGATATCAACGCAGACCAGTACCTGATCCAGGAAGAGCCCTATTACCGCCCTGTCGGTAATGAAGTAGAGATGTACGAGGCCGCCTATGCAGCCCGTATGCCGGTCATGCTCAAGGGCCCGACCGGTTGCGGCAAGTCGCGTTTTGTCGAATACATGGCGCACAAGCTGAACAAGCCGCTGATTACCGTGGCCTGCAACGAGGACATGACCGCCTCCGACCTGGTCGGTCGCTTCCTGCTCGACATCAACGGCACCAAGTGGCAGGACGGCCCGTTGACCGTGGCCGCACGCATCGGCGCAATTTGCTACCTCGACGAGGTGGTTGAGGCCCGTCAGGATACCACCGTGGTCATCCACCCGCTGACCGACCATCGTCGCGAACTGCCGCTGGAAAAGAAGGGCGAACTGGTCAAGGCACATCCGGATTTCCAGATTGTGATCTCCTACAATCCAGGCTATCAGTCGCTGATGAAGGACCTCAAACAGTCCACCAAGCAACGCTTCGGCGGCATGGACTTTGATTATCCGGAAACCGATATCGAAACCGAGATCGTACAACACGAAGGCGGCGTAGACGCCGAGACTGCCGGCAAGCTAGTACAGATCGCACAGCGCTCACGCAACCTCAAGGGCCATGGCCTGGATGAGGGCATGTCCACACGCCTGCTGGTGTACGCATCACAGCTGGTAGCCAAGGGCATCGACCCGATGTCGGCCTGTCAGATGGCCCTGGTCACCCCACTTACCGATGATCCGGATATGCGCGATACCCTGAGCGCTGCGGTCAATACCTACTTCTGACGTTTGGGACGCAGAAAACCATGAGCGTCGATTTTTCTGAATACATTACCTGTCTCGACGAGAATGACCACGAGCATCTCGAGGCACTCGAATCGTCCTACCATGAAGCGCAGCGGGTGATGTCACCCCGTGGCCTGCAAAACTACCTGGAAGGCATGCGTGCCTTCTGTACCCTGGGTCGCGGCCATGATCTGGTGCTGACCTATGTACAGGAAATGCCGGGGGTCGCCAAAGAAGTCGGTGAGGACATCATTCCGGACATCGTCGAAGCGATGATGAAACTCGCATCGCATACTTCCGGCAGTGTCATCACGCTGATCGTGGCCAACCTGCCGCTGGCAGCTTCCCGCCTCGGCGACGCCGAGGTCATGCGCGGCTTTCTCAAACTGTTGCACCAGATGACCGGCAAGGCACCACGCGGTCTGCGCCCGATGATGGAGAACCTGGACGAGCTGCTCTCCAAGCTGACCCTGGGCGGGTTGCGCCGTTGGGTCATGTGGGGCGCACAGGCACACCAGCGCGACCTTGATGGCCAGTTGGCCTACTTTGGTCTACAGACCGAGTCATCACGATCGATCCTGCAGTCGGAACGTCGCGGCACACTCTTCATCGACAACCAGCGTAAGCTCAATTTTTACCTGCGAGCGCTGTGGGCACGAGCCTTCTTCATGCGCCCCACAGCCGGCGATTTTGAATCGCGCCAGGGTATCCGTCCCTACATCGAGGATTTCCAGATCCACGTACCGGATGCCTTTGATCCCTTCCGCGGTATCGACGGCATGGAAGTCTACCGAGCAACGGCTGCACACACCGCCGCGCACATGGTCTATACCCGCGAGCCGATCTCTGCTGAGCAACTCTCTCAGGCGCAAATGCGCATGATCGAGCTGTTCGAGGATGCCCGCGTCGAGTACCTTGCCTACAGCGAGTTTCCCGGCCTACGCAAACTTTGGCTGCAGTTCTTCACATCCGAACCGGGTGAGAACGACGAGTTTGGCAAACCGCACGAGACCATGGACCTGATGATGCGCACCACCCGTGCCATCATGGATCGCGACTATCGCGATGAGATCGATGTCATCAACCAGGTGGCCGACGACTTCGTTCGCAAGCTGGAGGAAGACCCATACAATCCACGCCTGTCCTGGATGGCCGGTGTCGACTTCTACAACAAGATCGTCGAGGTCGCCAAGATCCCCAGTGTGCGCATCCTCTCGGAGTGGCCAATCCCCTATCGTGATGACAATCGCTATTTCTGGGAATTTTCGGAAAACATGTTTGAGTCCCAGGGTATCGACTACCTGCCGACTTCCCAAAATACGGTTCGACGCTACGTCAATCTGATGGAATTCGTCAACGACCTCGACTCGGAGATGACCCACGACAACCCGGATGAGATCCTGGTCCTGTCCACCGAACTGTTCCCCTACGAAGACATGGGGGTCAGTTACAACCAGATGGAAGGTGTGGAGCCGGTCTCCGATCCTTACCATTACAACGAGTGGGACTACCATGTACAGCTCGCACGCCCCGACTGGGCCACCATCATCGAGCGCAAACAGGGCCGTGGCGATCCCGAAATGATGGACGAAATCCTCACCAAGCATAAGCCGATCGCATCGCGCATCCGTCATCTGATCGATGCACTGCAACCGCAAGGGATTGTACGCCGTCGCGGTTATGAAGAGGGTGAGGAACTGGATCTGAACGCGGCGGTACGGGCAATGATCGACATCCGTCGCGGTGTCATGCCCGATCCGCGAATCAACATCCGTATCACCCGCCATCTCCGTGACCTGTCGATCGTGCTGCTGCTCGACCTCTCCGAGTCGACCAATGAGAAGATAGGCGATATTGCCGAGGGTGAAACGGGTTACGAGGATCAGGACAGCATCCTGGACCTGACCCGCGAATCGGCCGGCCTGCTCTCCTGGGCCATCGACTCAATCGGTGATAACTTCGCAGTACACGGCTTTGCCTCCGATGGCCGTCACGACGTGCAGTACTACCGCTTCAAGGATTTCGAACAGACCTATGACGATGAAGCCAAGTCGCGGATGGCCGGCATGAAGGGTGGCCTCTCCACCCGCATGGGCGCAGCCCTACGTCACGCCGGCTGGCACCTGACCCAGCAGAATGCACAGAAACGTCTTGTGTTGCTGGTCACCGACGGTGAACCGGCCGATATCGATGAACGGGATCCTCAGTATTTACGCCATGATGCGAAGAAGGCGGTGGAAGACCTGGCGATGCAGGGTGTCTTCACCTACTGCCTGACGCTGGATCCCGATGCAGACCGCTATGTGGCTAGAATTTTCGGCGAGAACGGCTACTCCATCGTAGACAATGTGGAGCGTCTGCCGGAGAGATTACCGAGTGTATTCGCCGCGCTGACCGGTTAGATTGGAACGTTGGGACCGCTCTAAATAGCTGGTTAATATCCGACGGGTACTGACATAAAAAGGATTTGATTCGGATGAAAAGAAGTCGTCTGGGTTTCTATTATCCTATGTCCACCTGAGTAAGCTGTATTCGGCTAAGGCTCCTGTTTCGGAAACGGCAACACACGCATCACCCGTGCTTCACAGCCGTTTTCTCTGAAGCGTGCTTCCATGATATCGAGGGACTTCTTGAAATCGCCGATCAACCGATTATGCAGGTCTCTGGCATTATCATCGTAGTAGATCAAATTAATGGGGGCCGGTTCAGTCAGGCTGTTCCTTTCCTGGTCACGACGAAATTTCCAGGCCAATCGGATCAGCTTGCCGCCTTCACCGTCACGGACCGCATAGGCCTGGTTATCGACAAAGATCACCTCCTCCTCATCGATGACCGCCTGGATCTGCATCGAACGAACCGGAATAAAAATTTGGTCGTACTGACAACGTGACAACATCAATCGACACTGATTGTAGAGAACCGCCGGTATAGTCAAACGCTCACAGGCTAACTCCTCAGGTCGAAAAAAGGTCTCACTCAGGCTTTCGCTCACTACTGACCTCAGTCATTGTCACCCAGTTCCGGATTCCACCCTTTCGCTTTCGCTTCGATGATCGCCTGACCATAGATGCGACTGTGCCTCGCTGCCAGTTCCGGGGGTAAATTCGACACGAGATGGCCATACTTATCCCACTCCTTGGTGACCTTGTCATAAAGTGCATCTATCCCCTGTACCAACCAACCCTCACAGGTTTCAGTCTCAGGAATCAAGTCAAAGACCCAGGCATCCCGAATGATGTTGCCGGTTGGATTCATTGCACCACTGGGATCGTTGTGTATACCGTCGTATCGTTTGTCTGCCATTGTCAGAATTGTGCTCTCTGTGATAGTTTGTTGGTCATTATCGCTGAATCCTAAAGGAATTTGATGCTTCCCGCATTTTATACCTGTTTATTGGCAACACCGTAAAGCCACGTGACATCGTCTCTCTTTGAGATACGCCCTTCTCTACCTCGTTGGTAGTTTTGTCGGTTTCTCTCAGGAAACCCTATATTGCCCGGAGTCACACCTCTCACATCAAATTAACTTACAGTACCCTTTCTATTCATAAGTATTTTCTTATGATTAATATAAGAATATTTGTGGTTTACTTATAAACATAACAAATGTAAGGTTTGCATCCAATTCCCCACTTTTTGTCGGGTCAACTGGTCGGAGGGCAGAACCCCCACCAACACAGATTCATAAATTGGAGTAGACAAAATGGCATTAGACCAATCATCTCGTTACTCGGACCTGAGCCTGAAAGAAGAAGACCTGATTGCAGGTGGCGGGCACGTCCTCGTTGCCTACAAGATGAAACCCGCTGATGGTTACGGCTTCTTGGAAGTCGCCGCCCACGTTGCCGCCGAATCCTCCACCGGCACCAATGTTGAAGTTTGCACCACTGATGATTTCACCAAAGGCGTTGATGCGCTGGTTTACCACATCGACGAAGCGACCGAAGAGGTGCGCATTGCGTATCCTAACGATCTGTTCGACCGTAACATGACCGACGGTCGTGCCATGCTGGTCTCATTCCTGACCCTTTGCATTGGTAACAACCAGGGTATGGGTGACTGTGCTTACCTCAAGATGTACGACTTCTACATGCCCGAGCGCATGATCCAGCTGTTCGACGGACCCGCCAAAGACATCAGTGACATGTGGCGCATCCTCGGTCGTCCGGTCGAGAACGGCGGCTACATCGCCGGTACCATTATTAAGCCAAAACTGGGCCTGCGTCCTGAACCGTTCGCTGAAGCCGCTTACCAGTTCTGGCTGGGTGGCGACTTCATCAAGAATGACGAGCCTCAGGGTAACCAGGTCTTCTGCCCCGCCAAAAAGGTTTATCCATTGGTATACGATGCCATGAAGCGTGCCCAGGATGAAACCGGTGAAGCCAAGCTGTTTTCTGCCAACATCACCGCTGACGACCATTTCGAGATGTGTGCCCGTGCCGATTTCATCCTTGAGACCTTTGGTCCGGATGCAGACAAGGTTGCCTTCCTGGTTGACGGCTATGTCGGTGGCCCCGGCATGGTCACCACTGCACGTCGCCAGTACGCCAACCAGTACCTGCACTACCATCGTGCCGGTCACGGTGCCGTGACCTCTCCTTCAGCCAAGCGTGGTTACACCGCGTTTGTTCTGGCCAAGATGTCCCGTCTGCAGGGTGCTTCCGGTATCCATGTGGGTACCATGGGCTACGGCAAGATGGAAGGCGACGCCTCCGATAAGATCATCGCGTACATGATTGAGCGTGACGAGTGTCAGGGTCCTGTCTACAACCAGAAATGGTACGGCATGAAGCCTACCACCCCGATCATCTCCGGCGGCATGAACGCGCTGCGTCTGCCAGGCTTCTTCGAGAACCTGGGCCACGGCAACGTCATCAATACCTCTGGCGGCGGGTCTTATGGTCACATCGACAGCCCGGCTGCCGGTGCTATCTCTCTGCGTCAGGCCTACGAATGCTGGAAAGAGGGTGCCGATCCGATCGAGTACGCTAAAGAACACCAAGAATTCGCTCGTGCCTTCGAGTCATTCCCGCACGATTCCGATGCGCTATTCCCAGGCTGGCGCGAAAAGCTGGGTGTGCACAAATAAGCACACCTTGTAAGTCAACTGGCATTTCAAAGCCCCCGGAAGGGGGCTTTTTTTCTTCAGGAGTACCGTGTGGCTGCTTGATGTAGCTAAGCCGGCCATTGCCTGCTTTAGGTCATGCCGTTTTATCCATCCTTTTGGTATAAGGGCGGATTAAACGATTTTCCCGATCTGAATAAAAACTGTTATTGGAGCGAAAATGAGCGCCGAGATCGATCAATACCTCATCAATCAGGAGCCCTTCTATCAACCTCAGAGTGATGAGAAAACGCTCTATGAGGCCGCCTATGCCGAAAGACTTCCGGTTATGATCAAGGGTCCTACTGGTTGTGGTAAATCCCGATTTGTAGAACATATGGCCTGGCATCTGGGAAAACCCTTGATAACCGTAGCTTGTAACGAAGATATGACCGCTTCCGATCTGGTCGGACGCTACCTGCTAGACGCTGACGGCACTCGCTGGCTCGATGGCCCATTGACCGTGGCTGCTCGTATTGGTGCGATCTGCTACCTTGATGAAGTGGTGGAAGCCCGCCAGGACACAACCGTAGTGATCCATCCGTTGACTGATCATCGCCGTACCCTGCCGCTCGATAAAAAAGGGGAAGTGATCAGTGCTCACGAGGACTTCCAGCTGGTGATCTCCTATAACCCAGGCTATCAAAGCCTGATGAAGGATCTCAAACAATCAACCAAGCAACGCTTTTCCGCGCTCGATTTTGACTATGCACCCACTGACCTGGAAGCCTCAATCGTCTCTAAAGAAACCGGTATAGATGGTGAAAATGCAGCCAAACTGGTCAAGATAGGAGAGACTGCCCGCAATCTAAAGGGGCATGGACTGGATGAGGGTATATCGACCCGTCTGCTGGTCTATGCCGCAAAACTGATTAACCGGGGTATACAACCAAGAGCTGCCTGCCGCATGGCATTGGTTCGCCCTATTACCGATGACAGCGATATCGTCGCCACACTGGATCATGCCATTGAGGCAGTATTTGATTGAGCAGCCTGCAAGGCAGGTTGTTAATTGTGAATGTTGAATTTTGAATTGAATGTGTGTGCTTTGCACACCTCTTTCATCATTCAGCTAAATCGAGAGAAGCGACCTCCCCGATTCATAATTCATCACTCAACATCCAAAATTAATCATGATTGAGACAAAACTCACGACCTACCGGGAAAAACTCAGTTGCGGATTCGAGCAGATCGATCCCATATTTCCTGATTGCATGTCAGGCGCTGAAAATCTGCTCAGTACAAAAGGTATCGATGAGTTTTTAGAGGGCGCCTCCCTGACCTGCAAGATTGGACGTGGGGTGGAGCCGGTCATCGTGTTCCTCGAAGAGATACCCGAGATTGCGGCACGGGTTGGCGAAGAGATTATTCCCTTAATCTCAAAAACCGTCTGGAAACTCTCACGCAGCCCGAATGGCAAAGCCATTCTGCCATTTTTGCAGATGCTACCTGAAGCCAGCAGAAGACTGAGTAGTGAGACCCTGATGAGTCAATTCATCAACCTCTTGCTAGACATGATGGATCGTACCACGGGTTCTATCCATGGCTTTCATACGACCATACCCAGTCCTTCATTTCCTGATCTGCTTAAAAAAATGCCTTATCTGTTGAGTCAGCTCTCATTTGAAGGTTTAAACAATTGGATCGACTACGGGGTGCACAACTACCGTACCCACCCGCAACGGCAGATAGACTATTTCAGCCTGCAATCGGCAGATAGTCGTGCCATCATGCAACGGGAACGACACGGCACTCTGTTCGCTGACAATGAGCGCAAGCTTGATCTCTATTTAAAATCGTTGTGGCGAAATAAAGTCCATTTCGTCCCCTACTCTGAAGGTTTTGACGAACTGCGTAAACCCATGCCCTACTTCGACTCACTAGGGGTTCGCATACCCGATGTGTATGACGATATTCACGGTATACCCGGTATCAATCGTTACCGTGCGCTATTGGCTCATGTGGCAGCTCATAAGAAGTGGACCACCCATGTGGTAGCCGATAACTTCAGTCCCTTTCAGCGTGTTGCTATTGAAACCTTTGAAGATGCCCGGGTGGATCTATTGGCAACCCGCGAATATCCAGGCTTGCGTCATCTGTTATTGGCACTCCACCCCGTACCTGGCGAGGATGACTGTGATTCTGAAAAAGAGTCCTGCATCCGTCACCGTCTGGCCATGTTCTCCTATGCCGCTCTAAACCCGGACCATGGCTATACCAATCCGGATCTTCTGGAGTTCCTGGAACGTTTCCGGGCTGCACTCGCGAAGGGTGCTTCGAATACCCAGGAGATGGTCAGCCTTGCCATCTCGTATATTGCCCGCACTCGTCGTCAAGCTGACCTGTCCGCCAAGGTTTACTTTACCGATACGGAAGTCAGTTATCGGGATGATAATCGCCATATGTGGATCTTCATTGAAGAGGGCGATGAAGAGGAGATGTTCGATGCAGAACAGAAACGCAAAAAATCTGATAAAGAGATTCATGGCCTTCCCCCCCGTCACTATCCGGAGTGGGACTACAAGAGCAAAATCTACAATCCTGACTGGGTCAGCCTCTATGAGAGCCTGCATCCATCGGGTAACCCCGACCTTATCGATGCCCTGCTGAATAAACATCAGGCACTTGCCAAACAGCTGAAACGGATGCTTGATCTGCTCAAACCACAACACTATGTACGTATACGCTACCAGGAGGAGGGAAGTGAACTCGACCTGGATGTGGCAATCCGGTCTCTGATCGAGTACAAAAGCGGCACCCATCCTGACCCCCGCATCAACATGAGCCACCGCAATGATGGTCGGGATATCGCCGTCATGCTGTTGATAGATCTCTCTGAGTCGGTGGATAAGATCCCTGAAGGTTGCCAGCAATCGATATTGGAACTCAGTCAAGAAGCTGTCTCTCTACTCGGCTGGGCCATCGAACAACTGGGTGACAGCTTCGCGATTGCCGGCTTTTCCTCCAATACCCGTCACGAAGTACGCTATCAACACATCAAGGGATATGGTGAGCACTGGAACGATGAGGTCAAAGGACGGCTAGCCGCTATGCAGGCAGGCTGGTCAACCCGCATGGGTGCAGCCATTCGCCACTCAACACACTACCTGAAGGCAAGACAAAGCGATAAAAAGCTGTTGCTGATACTTACTGACGGTGAGCCATCCGATATCGATGTCAATGATGATCGTCTGCTGATTGAGGATACTCGCAAGGCCGTTCAAGAGGCAGATCAGGAAGGCATTTATACTTACTGCATCAACCTGGACCCCCATGCCGATGAGTATGTCAAAGATATCTTTGGCAACCAGTTCACTGTGATTGATCGTGTGGAACGGCTACCGGAACAGTTGCCAAAACTTTTCATGGCCTTGACCAAGTAATTGAATTAACCAGGGAAGCGAGTGGACAGTTAGATATACTAGTTATTTAACAACAAGTTAGATCATACCAACTGCTCTTCAATCATCATCATTCAATGCCGGATTCCCTCATGGCCTTTGCCTGATCCACCGCATAGGTATAGATACGTTGATGTTTTTCAAGTAAATCTGGAGGCAGTGCCTATACCTGATTGCAATACTTGTCCCATTCCATGGAGACCTTATCGTAGAGGGTGTCTATGCCCTGCAAGGTCCAGCCTTCACAGGTTTCGGTTTCAGGAATAATACCGAATAACCATTCATCACGAATGATATTGCCAGTAGGATTCATTGTTCCAGTTGGATCTTTATCTATCCCCGAATAGCGCTTTGTCTTATCCATTGCTATCAATCCGCAAAATAGAAATATCCACAAGTGATTCTTTTCGGTTATCCGACAGCATGACTGTTGGTGTCTGTCATATCCAAATCCATGCCTAGTTACTCGTTTGGATTTAGACACAATCACCACCAACCAATATCCCCTTATTTGGCAGGGGGTTTATGCAGCGTGTTGAACCCGATCAATCTATGCTCAATCACTTATCGCTGATTCTTTATATGCATGTATAATCTGTTTTTTTACGTACTGGCATTGCAATAATAGCGTATGAAACAAACTGACGATCTTCGAATCAAGGCTATCAAAGAGTTGAGCCCACCGGCTCAAATTCACCAGGAATTACCCATCACCGAAAAGGTTTCGAATACGGTGCATGAAGCCCGTCAACACATTCACCGAATTCTGCACGATGAGGATGACCGGTTGTTGGTAATTATCGGGCCCTGCTCAGTGCATGATCCTGAAGCTGCATTTGCGTATGCAAAACGCCTTCAGCCACTACGTGAGTCACTAAAAGATCACCTTGAGATTGTCATGCGGGTCTATTTTGAAAAGCCTCGCACCACCGTCGGATGGAAGGGTCTGATCAATGACCCAACCCTGGATGATAGATTTGAGATCAATTCAGGACTGCGGCTGGCACGAAAACTACTACTGGATATCAACGATCTCGGTATTCCGGCCGGCACGGAATACCTCGATTTAATCAGTCCACAATATATTGCCGATCTAATCAGTTGGGGTGCCATTGGTGCCCGCACAACAGAGAGTCAGGCCCATAGGGAACTCGCCTCAGGCCTCTCCTGTCCAGTTGGATTCAAGAATGCCACCAACGGCAGCATGAGGGTCGCCTTGGACGCAATACGCTCCTCTTCCCGTCCCCATCACTTTCTATCCGTCACCAAAGAGGGACGTTCTGCAATCTTTTCAACCCACGGCAATCAGGACTGCCATGTAATTCTCAGAGGTGGCAGCCGACCAAATTACGATTCAGAAAGTATTAACATTGCCGCTGAAGAGATGGATAGCAACGGGCTCAAACCAAGGCTGATGGTCGATTTCAGCCATGCCAACAGCCGCAAACAACATGCACGACAGCTCTTGGTAGGTCGTGATGTGGCCAGCCAAATAGCCCGTGGCGACCAACGCATTATGGGGGCTATGATAGAGAGCTTCCTGACTGAGGGAAGACAGGATCGAGTAGAGGGCAATGCACTGACCTATGGACAGAGCATTACTGATGCCTGTATCAGTTGGGATGACAGTGTACCTTTGCTGGAAACCCTGGCTGAAGCGGTAAAACTGCGACGTGAGCATGTCAACGCATCGTGATCACATGATGATCGATACGCTGGATCAAAATGCAGTATAGGACACATCATTCGTATCATCTTGAAGGAGCACTAGATGCCCGAAGAAGCAATTGAGCTACTGGTTCTAGGTAACACGACCCCTGAGGTTGAAGCCTATCTGGATGCACTGCGCAATAACGGTAGTCCGGCACATGCCACACGCATCGAGCATGATGCAGACTTACTGGCTACCGATCTCAAGGAGAAAAAACAGCTCGATCTGCTGATCCTCACCATCGAGAATGATTCCCTCAGTACCACACAATTATTTGCCCTTATTGGTGCTATTAATCCCATCATCCCGGTGATAGCTGTTGCTGATGATCCCGAAGAAGAGACGCGCTTAGAACTGATGCAGCAGGGTGCCAAAGATCTTATTCAACGAAAAGACACTGCGCATCTGGTGCAGGTTATCCTGCGTGAACATAAACATCTCGGTATCCTGCGGCGGTTACAACGGGCTGAACGCCAACTTGAAGAGGCAGAGGAACGATGCAATGCCTTGACTGAAAGCTCTCGGGATTCCATTGCTTATGTACATGAAGGCATGCATGTCACAGCCAATCGCGCTTATCTGGAACTGTTCGGTCTCGCCGGTGAGGATGAAATCGAAGGCCTTCCAATTCTGGATATGATCGCTTCATCAGAGCATAAAACCTTCAAAAAACTACTGCGCAAATTGAGTGCTGATGCCGAGTTTTCAACCGAAGTAAAGACCACCTGCTTACGTGATGATGGCACTGAGTTCAGTGCTGAACTCCATTTCACACCGGCCAGTATTGACGGTGAGCCCTGTACTCAAGTAATCATCCGCGACCAATCGATCTCCAGAGAAGTTGAAGAGAAACTTCGACTCCTCAGCACCCAAGATGTACAGACAGGCCTGTATAACCGTCAGTATTTTCTTGGACAATTGGATGAAGAGGCCAAGCACCACTTTGGCCAGGGTAATAACCCGCAAACTCTTTTTTACGTCACCCTGGACAACTTCACCGAGATCCGTAGCAAAACAGGCATCAAAGCCAGTGATGCACTGCTGATGGAAGTTGCGGGTCAACTAAGAAAAATTGTATCCCAACAGGAGATACTTGCACGTTTTGGAGACCATACTTTTACTATTCTGTCACCCACCCAGGAGATGAAAGCAACGGAAAGCATTGCCAGTAATATCTGTAGCAATATAGCCTCTCATGAGTATCAGGATAGTCACAGTGAAATTAGCCCCACCTGTAGCATTGGGGCGGTCTTCTCATCCGATGACGTGCTGAGTGGTCACGATTTCGTCACCCAAGCCTATCATGCATGTGAACAAGCACGTTCTCAGGGTGGAAATAACTTCCACATTACCGATACACAGTTGCCGGAGGAGTCGGAGGCAACCGCCAGTGAAGCCAATCTCAGCAACCTGATTCGTTATGCATTCGAAAACGATCGGTTCCAACTGGCCTTTCAGCCAATGGTAAGCCTGCATGGCGATACTAGGGAAAACTATGCAATAACCATCCGCCTGCTCGATGAAAGCCAGGAGGAGATTCAACCTGATCATTTCCTGAATCAGGTCAAAACGATGGGCAGAATGCCTGAACTGGATCGCTGGATTATACGGAATGCTATTGAAGAACTTGCCAAGCAGCGAAAACAAGGTAAGAAAATCAACTTCTTTATCAATATTTCAGGTGCCAGCCTGGATGATGATGCATTACTGCTTTTTATCTGTGACTGTCTACGGGATTTTGAGGCAAAAGGGTCCTGGGTGATTTTTCAATTTGATGACAGTGAGGCTCGTACCCATTTGCACCAGTTGCAAAAGCTGGCGGATGGACTAAAGAAGATCAAGTGCAAGACCTGTATTGACCACTTTGGCTTGGCAAAAAAACCACAAGCCATTCTTGGCAGTTTTCCGATAGATTTTATTCAATTTCATAGCTCGTTTCTCTCTGACCTATTTGAGAACCAGGATAAACAGGATAGTCTCAACCACCTCAACGAACTGATTCAGGAACAAAACATCAAAACCATTGCCTGTGGTGTCGAAGATGCCAGCAGCCTAGCAATATTGTGGTCTATCGGTGTCAACTATATCCGCGGTTACTTCATTCAAGAGCCATCTTCATCCATCGACTACGATTTCCATACAGAATAACCATTACCTTACGTCGGATTACAGTGGTCAACTGCAGAATATGGGATCACGGGTGCAATCTGATGCGAAAGCCAGGAGCGCGTCTACTTTTTTGGAAACGGCGGTTTTACCCTGATCACCTGGACCACGGAAGGAGAATAGAAATGCTGTCAATCAGCGCCAGGGATTGCTGATAACTAAATCTTCGAATTGATAGAATGGCACTTGGGAAATGGCTAGGGCCTGTTAACACTATCTCTGCCATGCCTAAGATAGCCTGCCATCACCAGGGCATAAATGAATTCCAATATGTCATTGGGCGAGAGGCATCATGAATATTATGGTTCATCGACTGCATATCACGTTGAATGCCATAGGTTGCATGGGTCATGGTCTTCATCGATGCTTCCATGGAATCCATACTTGTAAGCATGGGTTCCAGGGTTCTGACATCATTCGCCATTGACTCAACACTGACCGACATCGTACGAACATTGGCCGAAAGCTGGCCAACACTGTCCGTCATGGTCATCAGGTTGCTTGACATGACATTCATATTGGAATCAACACTCAATGCCAGAAAATGGACATCCTTGGCAAGACTGAAAATCAGATAGAATCCATAGGCCGCAAGTAAGATAAAGGCGAACAAGGAGGGATAGACAATCAGTTCCCAGCGTCTGGCACTGGTCTCGAACGCCATAGACAAGCGATCCATCGAGTCTTGTTTATCTCTGTTGCTATTCTCATCCACCCCCTCTTCAGACTGGTCATTTTGGGGGTTATGGTCGTTTTTATCTATCATGTTTATTCATATCCAACATCAACTGCCTCTATCTGATCACTGAAAATAGTAGCATAACAAGCTATTATCACAATCAATGTCTGCTTATATGCTAATAGTACAAATACCCATCAACAATGAAAACGGCATAAAAAAACCGAACAAATGTCCGGTATTTTTATCTATAAATACAGATAGTTATATATTCACTACATAAAGAATCATGCCATGATCATCAGTGGTATGCGGTTGACTATTCAATCCTTAAAACTCACCCGTTGCGCCACGATTCATGATATCCAGGATATATTCTTTGACTTTTATTGCCTCTTCCTTCAGCTCAGGAGGAAGGGGCTCTCCACCATAGATCATCATGTCCATGTTCAGTGTCATTAACCAGAGTTTTCCCTGTTTATCCTCGATCAGCGTGATTCTGCAAGGTAGATAGGCTGAATAGGCATCGGAGTAATCTAACATCTGGGCAGCAGTCAATGAATTACAGAACAGATAGATCTTTACAAAACGATAGTCAGTCCCTTTTTTTGCTGTAATATCCAGCGAAAGCGGCAACTCACCAACGTTCGACATGTTGTGCTCATTCGCAACAAACTTCATGGTCTCTTCGACTTCTTCAGCCGTTAAGTCTTCAGCGACCGGAATCTTCCAAATGCTGGCCTCAGCAGCACTCTTGTTGGCCACCATGGATTGTGCAAACTCAAGAAAAACCGGACCTGCCCCTGGATCAAAGTCCTTAATTTCCTGGTAATATTTTGAGTATACGGCTGCCGCCCCAATCACCACCAGCAACCCAATCAGGGCAAAAAGGTTTTTTATCATCCCCATTTCTCTCTCCAACGAACAACAATATCAAATAATTATCCAGGTCACCGCTGAGCTTGACCCAGTGATTCACTGAGCTATGTATTTAGGATACAACGCAGCTGTCAGCGCATAAAACTCTTTACTGCCTTTTCCTCTCGGATCCAACTCATAAACGGCTAAACCTTCGCTGAAGGATCGACGAAATACCGTTCTTTGACAGAGACGGTGCTTGATAAAGCGAACGTCTGGTAGCGAAACCAAAGCGGCAGCGGCTTCATCCGATTCTCGAATGGCATGATGGGTATCAGCACGATTGATGAACGCCAGCAGGTCTGGGCGATCACCATCCACAGCTTCATCAAGAAAGTTGATGAATCGTTGCGTTGACCAGATGTCTGCCTGCGAAGGGGGGACAGGTATCACAACCCGGTCGGCAAGCGCTAATGCAAGTTTCATCGATTCGATATCCGAAGTCCCCACATCGATCAGAACTTCATCGTAGCCCGCAAGTTTTTTCCGAGACAGGGCCGAGGCCGCTTTAATATTGAGAATCGGCTCATACCCCTCTTCAGCCCGAACCTCAGAAACATCACTCAAGGTTGCCTGAGGATCTGCATCAATGACCAGTACTTCAGCCTCCGCCATCTCCAACCAGACAGCCAGGTTGAAGGTCACAGTACTTTTTCCCGACCCTCCTTTAAGACTACCGATTACCGTTATCATACACTCCCCTTTATTATGTTTTTGGGTGAAGCTAGTACTACTTCATTTGGGATAGAAAGGAGTACTTTTTGATGTTATAGCCCCACAGTCACCCTTAGTCCACCGGTACATATTGAGAAACACGCGGCCATTCCTGTCGCTCAGCTAATTTGTACCATGCTCCATCCCCATCTGAATGGCCATCATACCAATCCACTCCATAACGACTTGGTAGTGAAGCTGGTTGCGTCGCCACACCCGGCATGGGGTAAGGGGTATTGATTCGTGGCGGCCAGACGTTGTTCATCCCAATCGGATATCGCCATCTATTGTCCACAACCGGATAACCCGGAGGGGCTGGATAAAAATTCTGTACAAATCTATTGCGTTGACCAGGATGGTGATAACTAACCGAACCGGACGTGATCAGGGGCCGAAATCTTGGTCTGTTAAACCCTGCTCTGCCTGTATAGCGGGAAACTGGGCTTGTCCATGGAACAGAGTATCCGGTGCTTGGCATCGAGGGTGCGGTGTACTGCGGCCAAACCTGTGCATAGCTGTTGTTGCCATAGACGTAACGCTTGCTGGGTAAATTCTGTTCTACGTAGTGCGGTCGATAACCAGCCCTGCCATAGATCGCCGGATCACCAGGAGCGTAATTATATGCTGGCAGAATCTGCCGAGATAGCGGCTGCATTCTCTGCTGTGAAGGCTGCTGCTGCTGTTTTACCACTCGCAGCGGCCGATATACATAGTGGTTGGGAATCTGGAGCTGAGCAGGTCTATAGGTCCATTTCAGCGGGTTATCCATCTGTTGTTGAACATCTTGCGACCTGTATTTGAAACCGTTGGTTGTTGTATTGCCCTGATAAACCGGTGCACGCATTCGCCATTTGGCGGACTCAGAGGAAACACTATTATGTGGCTGCTGGTATTGAGGATACAACGCATATCCTGGCATTGGCGCGTTACCCCACCAAGCATTCTGCGGCCTGTTAGCAGCATGTCGCCACGAATACCTTGTCCCACGGTGAGAAGGGTCACTATCCCCTTGCCAAGGACGGAATCGATAAGACGACTGCATATTGTGAGTGCGACTACCATCCTTCTGCCAGGCCACTTGTTGAGCAGCATAGCCCCGGGAGTCTGAATAGGCATAGGGCATTGGCGGTACAACACCCTGACCTGGTGGCATAGGTCTCCATTGACTATTGCCACTGTACTGAGGTGAGAATTCAGCTGAAGCAGTTGCCAGGGGCAGGAGTGTCAATGAAAAGATCCCAGAAGCCAATAGAGCAAATAGGTTATATCTCATCAGAATTAACTGTTACCTCTGTTCACATATTGTTGTGTGGCCACTACCAACCCAATTTGGCTGACAGGTTAATAAACACCAGTTTAGCGGCAAACAAGCTGCTACAAAACTATCTTTGTACTGTTTTTTTACCAGGTGATTCGAGAATGGTTGCGATCGGTTCAGATGCCATCACCTAATTCTGGCGAAATACCGGTGCCGAGTAGGTCCCGGAAAAGGTTGGATTATAGGGGTATGTGTAACCTTCCCGTTTACCACTCGCACCTCCCTTCCTATCCAGTCGTTTATCTGGCCGAAACCTAAATCCTTTTTTCTTATTGGCATCGGTATAGCCGTAGGGATTCAGCGGCACCGTCTCGCTTCTTTTTTTCTCAATCCGGTTAGGTGATTGCCTGCTCTCTTGATTTCTGCGTTTGACGCGCAACTGCTCACTTGGGGCGAGAGTACGAAAACGAAACCCTTCCTTGTGAGGCGTAATGTTATGCCGTTCTTCTACAGGACGATAGACACCACGCGGTAATCCTGGAGGGGTATCGGCATAGTCAGTGACAGGTGAATAGTAGTGCGGTTTTTCCACACCCTGGCCCTGAAAAGCCTGATCTTTCAGATCAGAGGGTTCCATATCCCCATTCAACGGACGCCAACGATATTGATCTTCAGGGTAGCCGCTGTTTTGCTGCACGCCACGGAATCGAAAATCAGCATGGGGCTGCTGTGCCAGGACCTTATCAAGGCCGACCAGGCAGAGTAGACAAACTAACCATAGCAATGCATCAATACGCAAACCAACAACTCCAAAATGCCTAGGTGATTATAGACCATGCAGGCATGGGCAAGGCCCTGTACCCCATCAATTTACCTTAATGGCGTACTAAGAGCCTACTACTTGAGTCGTATTCCCCTTCTTACCGCCTTTTTGCGTATCGGAAAATTTGCAACGTTAGAGGCACGCTTCGAGGTTGACTTTGTTGATGCTGTTTTCTCAGGTGTGCCATTTCCCTTGCTCTTCGCAGCAGCAGCTTTCTTTTTTACTACCTGTTTCTTTAATGTCGATGGTCGTTTACGTTGTTTCGCAGCACTACCGGGTGACGATTTCTCAGCCGATACGGCCTGTTTCTTTACTTTCTTGGTAGGCTTACCCGTCTTAGTCTTAGTCTTAGCCTCAACCACACCACCCGGTCCAGTCAGCGGTGACTTTGATTGCTTGATTGGTGTTGCTCTATCCCTTTGTCTTTTTCCTGTAACTGCCTTGGCTGCCGGTGGAGTGAGCACAGTTTGCGGTTCTGCTTCGACATCCTTTTTTGCTTCACGCTTACTCACAGGTGATGCTGTTGCATCTTGCGTGACCGGGGCAGCAGCAATCGACTCTTTATCTTCATCCACAGAGACACCCCTATCAGGAACGACAGCACTGCTGTTCGATCCGCTCGAAGAGCTGCCTCCCCCTGTAGCCGTACCTTTCGCATCGGTCTGTGGCTGCGATTTATCTTTGCGAAAGAGCCTCTTAATCAGCTGTCCAATCAGCAGAAAAATGCCTCTGATCAAGTAAAACAGCACGCTTAAAACAGCAATAAACTTTGTCCAAATCACGATTAGCAAGGAATCCTTTGCCTCATGCTCTGTCTCGACTGCTGTCTGTGTTTCTGTCATTACCGGTGTCGCCATAGCGGATTCCGCCACCTGCACCATGTTACTGCCTTCCGGGGCGGTAGCTGTTGCTACTTCAATGATATCCTTGCTGGCAGCAATACAACCAAGTGGAATCACAATCAACGTCAATACGGTTGAAACCAAAACACCAGAGGCAAGAGAGATCGCCATTCCCTGAAAAATTGGGTCAAAAAAGATCACCGAGGATCCGCAGACCAAAGCGAAGGCAGTGATCATGATCGGACGGGTACGTGTGGTGCATGCCATGATGACAGCATCAACAACAGATGTTCCCTGCTGTACCTGATGGATAGAGAAATCGACCAATAGGATCGAGTTTCGTACGATGATACCTGCTAATGCAATCCAACCAATCATCGAGGTTGCAGTAAACTCGCCACCCCAACCCGCTTGGAAAAAAATAAAATGAGCAGGGATGATACCCAATAAGGTCAAGGGTATTGGCGCCATGATAAGCGCCGGGATACGAAAGTTACCGAATTCCCAGACAACCAGGATATAGATCAGCACCAGCGCGACAGCAAAGGCAGCACCCATGTCGCGGAATGTCTCATAGGTCACCGTCCACTCACCAGCCCACTCAATGGCTGACTTTGAATCGTTCTTTGGCGCACCCAGCCATTCTGCTTCGATCGCTACGTCATCAGGCGCTTTATACCCACTCTCCGCAAGCAGATCCTGCACCTGCATCATGCCATAGACTGGTGCTGCCAGTTTTCCACCCACTTCAGCCACCACATACTCTACATCCCGCAGATCCTTATGGTAGATAATCGGATCTTCCCAAACCTGCTCAAAACGACCCAGCTCCCTCAACGGAACAGTAACACCGCTGCTTGACTGAATCGGCAGGTCCCCCAGGCGGGTGACTTCAGAACGCTCGGCAAGCGGCACCTGCATCATGATGTTAATCGGTTCATGGCCTGCCCGTTGCTTGACATCGCCCAGAGGCGAGCCACCAAGGGCCATACCCAGGTTACGGTTAATCGTATCGACAGAGATACCCCGGCGAACCGATTTCTCCGTATCCACGGTAAAACGCCAATATTTATATGGGTCGCGCATGTAGTTATCCACATCGCGAAGACTCTCTGTCTGTTTGAATATAGTTGTCAGATCCTCCGCCAACCGACGCCGGACCTCTGAACTGGGTCCATGCACCTCGGCGACAACAGACTGCAGCACCGGTGGACCCGGGGGCATCTCCACAACCGACAGCTTGGCACCCGTACCCTCAGTAAGATTACCCAACACAGCCCGGGTCTCAACAGCGATCTCGTGGCTGGTGCGATCCCGTTCGGTCTTATCCAGCAACTGCACCTGGACCTCAGCATGCCAGGGGTCTGAGCGAAGATAGTAGTGTCTGACCATACCGTTGAAATCAAAGGGTCGCGCGGTGCCGGCATAGACCTGTACAGCAGTGACTTCAGGCATCACCCGGATCTTCTCAGCCATTTTATGGGCCAGGTTGGCCGTCACCGGTAATGCGGTACCTTCGGGCATATCCAACACCACCGCAAACTCCGGCTTGTTATCCAGCGGCAGCATTTTCACCGCCACCCACTTGAAATAGAAGAACGAGCAGGTAACAAGGAAGGTGCCCCACATGACCAGCTTGAACAGCCGCGCTTTACGCGGCGACTCGATCATGGGTATGAGGATGCGTTTAAACAGGCCTTCAAGCCACTTCGCCTCCTTGTGCTCGCGTTCACCGGCAACTTCCAGGTAGCGCATCGAGGGTCGTAACCAGTGGGAAACGGTCAGGTAAGGCGTGAAAACAAAGGCAGCGAACAGGGAGATCAGCATCGCCACAGATCCCAGTGCGGGTATGGGTTCCATGTAGGGACCCATCATACCGGTTACAAAGCCCATCGGAAGCAGTGCTGCAATCACGGTAAATGTCGCCAGTATGGTGGGATTACCCACTTCTCTAACAGCATCTACCGCAGTGGCTACATCTGTGGAATTTTCTTCCAGCCAGCGTCGATAGATATTCTCAACGACCACAATAGCGTCATCAACCAAAATGCCGATCGAAAAGATCAGCGCAAAAAGGCTGACCCGGTCGATGGTGTAACCCATCACCCAGGCGCTGAAGATGGTCATCAGCAAAACCACCGGGATGACCAATACCACCACAATCGCCGGGCGGAAAGCACGAAATGCCGCCAGCACCAACAGAAAGACGAAACCGGTAGCAACGAACAGTTTGAAGATCAGCTCACTGACCTTATCGTTGGCGGTTTTACCATAGTTACGGGTCACGCTGACTTCGACATTGTCCGGTATCAGCGATCCCTTGATATGTTCGACCCGCTCCTTGATGGAGTCTGCAACTGTGACCCCGTTAGAACCCTCTTTTTTGGCAATGGCCAGCGTTATCGCAGGCACGCCGTCTGCTTTGATATCGAGTTCGCTGGCTGCACCTGTGTAAAAACCTACCAGCTGCTTGGCATCTTCCGGTCCTTGCTTAACCCTGGCGATATCGTGCATATAGACTTTGACGTCATTATGCATACCCACAACCAAACGATTGATATCTTCCACTGTCTTCAGGAAGGCACCGCTCACTACGCTGGAATAGGTGCTTCCTGCCTCCACACCACCCGCTCGCTGTTCACTGTTTGACTCCTGGATCTGCTTGGCAACTTGATCCAGACTGATGCCAAAACCGGCCAGTCGCTCGGGAAATACCTCAATGGTGACCTGCTCCCGTCGGCCGCCTACGACAAAGCCATTGCCTGTATCCGGCAACTCCTTGAGTGACTGCAATACATCGTGAGCCAGCATACGCAGTTGACCATCATCGACGTCTGGCGCCCCATCCCTATCGATGTCCTTCGACCACAGCGTCAATGTCACCACGGGTACGTCATCGATACCCTTGGCCTTGACCAGTGGCGGCATTACCCCAGGGGGTATCAGATCCATATTGGAGTCGATTTTATCGTTAACCTTGACCAGCGAGGGCCCCATGCTCTCACCGACCTCGAATTCGATCGTGACAACACCCCCGCCCCGTTGTGAGGCTGAGTAGACATGTTTCATGCCGGGAATCTCCGACATGATGCGCTCCAGGGGTTCAATCGCCAGTGCTGAGACCTGATCCGCTGCGGCACCGGGATATTGGACAAAAATATCCACCATCGGGACCGATATCTGGGGATCTTCCTGGCGCGGGGTAATAATCAGTCCCAGCAGCCCCATCAGCATCATCGCTAAAAAAAACAGCGGAGAGAGGGGGGACTGAATAAAAAACCTTGCAGTTCTTCCCGCAATACCCAGATGGGCCTCGTAATTAGGGTCCATAGAGTGGAGCTGATCGAGTTTATCGTCGTTCTGACTCATAGTTGATCTCGAAGCATTGAAATCAGGCAGACCCTGAAAAAGGTCCTGACCCGCATCTATTTTGGTATCGTTTGAAAGTTATTTCGTCCGTGAAAAGCTTGCCAATGGAGCGCATTTCCCTCTTAACTGCTAGCGCTGAGGAGATGTCCAACCGGCACTGATGCCCAACGGGGGATTGCGTAATACTCGCTCGCCCGCCTGTAACCCTGATAGCACAGTACTGTAATCTCCCGGCAACTTCTCACCCACACGGATCAGCCTGAGCATCGCCTTGTTGTCATCACCCTCAACATAGACGCCTGGAAGACTGCCATTGTAGCGAATCGCGCTGTTTGGAATAATCGGATTGGACCTGGCTGGGGCATTGAAATCAGGCACTAGCACCTTCGCATACATACCCGGAGCAGATACCCCCTGAGGCAGATCAAACTTAATGGTAACAGTATGCCTTTGAGCATCAGCCATAGGGAAGATCTGGGCCACACGCACCGGTACTTCTCGATCACCTACATCCAGTTCAGCTCGCAGCATCATACCCTCATTCAAACCGGGACGAAGTCGGCCAGGCACATCGACAACGATCTGAAGATATTCCACATCGGCGTATTTCAACAGTGGCTGCCCTGGTTGAACAGTATCTCCTACCTCGACGAACTTCTTCATGATCACACCATCGAATGGAGAGAGACTCTTGGCATCCCGCAACTTGGCGTCAATAGCACGAATCTCAGCCTGAACCCGGTAGATGGTATTCTGTGCCTGTTGAATATTGGTGCGTGAGGAGTAGATATCCGCACTTCGCTCGGCACCTTGGTCCCGATCACCAAAAGCATCCTCCATGGGGCGGGTGAACATCTGGTCAAAGAGATTGGGTACACCCATGCCACCCATCGATGATTTTGACTTTGGGGACCAGAGTTCCCGATTGTACTGAACCCCTGCATTGCGTAGTTGGGCATCCGCATTCGCCAGTTGCGCCAGTGCTGCCTGGCGCTTGGCCATTAGCTCACTATCATCCAGTTCTACCAGACGATCACTTTCCTTGAAGGTGTCACCCTCGATACCGGCAAGAAAATTTACCCTGCCTGGGAGCTGTGCGGAAAGTGTGACCTCCTTGTAGGGGACGACAGTACCGCCAAGAGAAACATTAGGAACAGCCTGTGTTTGCTGTACCACAAAGTACTTGTCTTCAGCCATGTAGGGCTGTGCCAGCAGTCCGCTTGTCACTATTGAAAAAGCTAAACCGGTAACCAGTACCTTTGCCTTGAATCTAAAACCCATAATATTTCACTACTACTCAGTGTTGATTCTTCCAGAAAGGGATATCCCGCCTAACAGATTCGTCAGACACGCCCCATCACTGCGAAACTCTTGATAAAAGGACCCGCCATGCGTGGATCTTTGATCATGGAGGAGTAGTCGCCGACCACAAACTTCATCTTCCTAGATGTGAATGCCATGCCAAGTCCCATCATGCCCGGTGGCTTGGAAATCCATTTTCGCCACTGATCCTCTGATGCACGTATATCCCAGTTCAAAGTCTGGCCACTATAGGCCTCCCCGCTTACGGCCTTGCCATTTTCGATAGTGAGTACGCCCTGTGGCGTATCATCACCATCATAGCCGTAGCCGATCACACTATTGAAGCCGATTTGAGACAGGGCATCAGCCAACTCCGGTTCTGCGTTCCAGTGAGTTGCAAATTCATTCATCCAAGCCTCGGAAAACAGTTCTGCCATCACGATCTCCTAAATAATTTCTTTGATTTGTTTTTTTATGCTGCGGGTGAAATTTAACCCCGTTTGTGAACCTGTCAGTATCTATGAAGGCGAGTACCAATGCAACCGAGAAATTTGCTCAGAAACCTCTAAAAATCATGTATTTAAGAATATCACCAAGTTATTATATTATGTTTTAAATCAGTCACATAACTGACTCTAGGCCCCTCTGATTTTAGCTATGAAAAACACGTATTCAGAGGACATTTTTTTCCTGTATTCCCAAATTTGAGTATTTTTACAACACGGATCGTATTTCACCCAGCTCGATTCTGAAAAAAAATATGCACACATTCCAGGCAACCATTAAGATAACCTCAAGAATATCTGAATCAG
This sequence comes from Candidatus Thiodiazotropha sp. (ex Codakia rugifera), assembly GCA_025656675.1. Lineage (GTDB taxonomy): Bacteria > Pseudomonadota > Gammaproteobacteria > Chromatiales > Chromatiaceae > Thiodiazotropha. The sequence continues at coordinate 160,998 of JAHXHN010000005.1, read as the reverse complement.
TGGGTTCAGGTAACAACCAGACAATAAAACAACCCGCTAGAGGAGTAACACAACCATGCATCCAGCCGGAAAGGTCATAGAAGCACGTCTTCAACACCTGGAAACCCATCTGGAACAGGAAAACCCGATACTTCTCAGTACTGTTCAGAGTTTTCGTATACTCGATACTGTCGCTTTCCGGCTCGGGCTGTTAGAGGGAGACAACTCATTTGCCACACAGATACCCTGGTGGCCATTGATCTCTATCCTGGGTACCTTCTCCGCAGGCAAATCAACGTTTATCAACCACTACATCGATGCCACACTGCAACGTTCAGGCAATCAGGCGGTTGACGACAAATTCACGGTCATCTGCTACAGCAAAGAGGCCTCTGCTCATGCCCTCCCGGGCGTAGCCCTCGACTCCGATCCCCGCTTCCCCTTCTACCAGATGTCGGATGAAATCGATAAGGTGGCCAAGGGGGAAGGCGATCGTATCGATGCCTATTTGCAACTCAAGACATGCCCGAGCGAAAAACTGCGTGGTAAAATATTGATCGACTCTCCCGGCTTTGATGCGGATGCACAGCGTACCTCCACACTGCGAATCACCGATCATATTATTGACTTGTCGGACCTGGTGCTGGTGTTTTTCGATGCACGTCATCCTGAGCCCGGCGCCATGCAAGATACCCTGAGTCATCTTATCGAGCGCACTATTCATCGTAACGATACGGGTAAGTTCCTCTACATTCTGAATCAAATCGACACCACCGCCAGAGAGAATAATCCTGAAGATGTCATCGCAGCCTGGCAACGCGCCTTGGGCGAAAAAGGACTGACCGCAGGCCGCTTTTATGCCATTTATAACCCGGATGCTGCGATACCGATAGAAGATGAAGCCTTGCGTAACCGTTATGAGACAAAACGCGACATTGACCTGAAAGAGATACACAGCCGCATGGAAGAGGTTGAAATCGAGCGGGCCTACCGGATTGTCGGTGCATTGGAAAAAACGGCTCGCGATATAGAGGAGCGCTGCATTCCCCTGGTCACGTCAACACTGCAACGCTGGAGAAAGCGAGTCCTGCTGGGCGATGCCGTGTTGATGGGTGGATTGCTGCTGGGACTACTGATCTTCTCGGTCAATGCCGGCTATTGGCAAGGTTTCAGCTTTGCTCCTCCCTGGCTCGAATCCGGCGCTAACAGTCCACTGCCATGGGCCTTACTGGGTGTTCTGGTTATTGTCCTGGGGCTTATCCATTTCACTGTCAGGGCTGTCGCGGCAAGGAGCCTGCTGGGTAGCCTCCGCAAACAGGCAGCCAGTGCCGGGCTCAAAGGTAATCCTGTTGGATCGTTTATTCGAAGTACCAAGGCATGGCGTTCCGTTTTCAGGAAACGTCCTGCAGGCTGGGGACGTAAATCCCGCAAACAGCTACGGGAAGTATTGCAATCAACCGACACCTATATTCAGACCCTAAATGACCAGTTCACAAACCCGTCCGGGAGTGAAAAACTGCTTGCAGCAGAGTCATCGCCACCACCTGTTGAGCAGAAGGTTGTAGAAACCGAGCCAAGTGGATAATAGAGAGAGAGGCTTCGATGCTAATCTTTGAGATAGCACTTACGGCTGTTTCGACCTTCACGTTTACAGTCGTACATCGCTCTGTCGGCCTGGGAATAGAGTTGGTCGAGTAACTCACTGACTGAGAATTCACGATCATAGTCAGGAGTCAATGCTGTAATGCCGATACTGGCTGTTAGATTCAGGCCGACTAAATCTCGGCCTGTTTCGAGGTGCGCCAGGCGTTCCTGAATGCGTTGCGCCATTAAATCTGCACCACTGGTACCTGCTTCTGCAAGCATCACCACAAACTCCTCACCACCCACTCTGGCAACGAGATCACCACCCCGAGCTTCTTCTTCCAATATACGGCTTATGGCGACTAATACCTCATCACCGACCACATGCCCCCATCGATCATTAATGAGTTTAAAATAATCGATATCGATCAGCAGCATGCTACAACTCTGATCGTGTCGAATGGCCCGAGACAACAGTGCTTCTGCCTCATTAAAAAAATACCGCCGATTTTTCAGACCCGTCAGCTCATCTATTGTCGATAGTTGCTCATAACGCTGCCGCAGAGCATCAGCTTCATGCAAGGCGTTGGTTAGTTCATGAGTACGCTGCTCAACCACATTTTCCAGATCATTCATCAACCTGTGGTTGTACAGGATCTGCCCCAGACAACTGCAAAAGAGGCTCAAGGTGTGTTGTTGCCAGGGTTCAAAATACTCCGGTAGGGGATGTGAGGCATTCAGTACACCCAATACCTGATCACCCATCTTTATCGGGGCACAGATCAGGGAGCCTGGCAGCTCTCCCCCTGATTGAGTATTCAACAAAAATTCACGACTCTGTGAACAATCCCGGCAATACTGCAGTTGGCCTGTTGCATAGGCGATACCGGCTATCCCCTCACCCGGCTTGAACTGCATACTCTGACGAATATCTTTCACACGGCCCGCACCGGCGATCCCAGCATGGGATTCACTCATGCTGACACCCGCAACACAGCTCAGAACACCTCCCTGCATACAGAAGACAGAGCAGTTTTCAACATTCTGGTAGCGCACCAATTCATCCAGAGCCTTGGCGATCAATGCCTCTTCACTGATACCGTCAAGACTGATTTGAGACAAGGCGCGCAAGGCGGAGAGAGAATCTAGCAGACTAAAAAAACGCTCTCTTAAATCCATTGATGTCTGATTAAAGGAAAGATCCACCCGATACCTCAGTTACTTCTTGGCCAACATATTGGCAATGACACGAATTTCCTCTTCCTTGCTGACAAATCGTGCTTTGATAGTTTCCAGCTTCTCTACTGACAATCCGCAACAGTCCTTTAGTGCTGAGGGTATTTCGGCCGGCTCTGAGTCACTCACTAAACCATGTTTTACCCATTCAGCCACACTTCCAACCAATATGATCTCCTTTTTATATGCTGATGTGTCATCTCCAATACCGGCCTGTGCAATGATTTTCACAATCATTTCCGGAAGGTGCCAGCGATGGGTCAACCAAGCGCCGGCCTGGCGATGATCGATACCTATTAGTTCCATTTCAAGGCATGATCGGTCCTGAGAAGATTGCTGTTTTGATAGCAACAACACCCTGGCATATTCCTCTGGAAATTCATGCACCAGAATCAGTACACCCATATCGAACAACAATCCTGCCAAATAGACACCATCCGAATCCAGTCGATGTTCGCGATCCACTGCAAGGCTGATCTGTCTGGATAGCATTGCAATCGATAGCGATTGGCTCCAATAGGTCTTCAAATCAAAACTTCGGCAGCTGGATGACTCAAAAACACCACTCACGGCAATGCTGAATGCCAGGCTTTTCACCATGTTGAGTCCCAGCACACGAATAATGGCATCCTCAATGGATAGAACAGGATTTGTCTGGCCAAAATAAGCTGAGTTGGCAAGACCAAGAATCCTTGCTGATAATCCAGGGTCCTGGCCGATGACATGAGCCAGATCATCCAGAGAAAAGCCATCATCACCCAGCATCGCAAGCAAGCGAGTTGCTGTGGCCGAAAGTGGCGGCAGGTGCTGCAACTTTAGAACTCTTTGTTTCGCTTCAATAGCTGTGTGCATCTTATCGTAACTTTTGATTAAAGTGCCTTCCTTCTCAGGTTGTTAGCGGCGAATTCGGGTCGATCTTTAACCCGATGCCGACCCCCATATTCAGGCAGAAATCAATGCGACTTCCGTACTGCAACAGGTTTAAGTGCGATAGACTGATAATGCGAGATTAGCTCTACTCCACTGTACCCTTCGCTCAATATGAACAACCAAACCTCACTCATTGTGCCTTGATGAGGGCTTTTTCACTCACTTGAGTGGCAATCATATGAGCGCTAAGGCGCCCTGAGAGATCCAAATCACCGCTTTATTTATTCAAAATTATTTCGTGTATTTGATACACTAAGCAAAACCCACTGTCATACACAGTCGCCATTTTTATCGTATCTTTTGTTTTCTACTATTCAAATGAATCAGCATAATAGGCACTGCTACAACTACCCACACCCTGCGGTAACCACCGATGTCGCACTTTTCACGATTCAGAAGACGGCATTATCCGTACTGCTGATCCAGCGCGGCAATGCCCCTTATCGAGGTATGTGGGCATTGCCGGGAGGGTTTCTCGATATTGATGAGGACCTTGAGACCTGTGCGAAGCGTGAACTGCAGGAGGAAACGGGTATAGAGGGTATCTACCTGGAACAACTTTACACCTTTGGGGACCCTAAGCGTGACCCTCGCGAGCGGGTAATCAGCGTCACCTATTTTGCCTTGAGCCAATCCGATCACTTGACGCCAAAGGCCTCCAGTGACGCGACTCAGACCGCCTGGTTCCCGATCAGCCACTTGCCTGAACTCGCTTTCGATCATGCAACCATCATTCAACTGGCCTGGAAACGTCTTCTGTCAAAGCTGGGCTACTCCACCATCGCGTTTAAAATGCTGCCAAAACGCTTCACCCTGAGTCAGCTGCAATCAGTCTACGAAATCCTACTTAACGAAAACCTGGACAAACGCAATTTCCGAAAAGGCATACTGGCCCGTAACATCATCAAAGAGACGGGGGAGTATTCCCGTATCGGCAGCCATCGACCCGCTAAAATCTACCAGGTCATCAATCCATCCCAGGTTGAAATCATAAAATAGATAAATGAGAACCTCATGAGCGTGCATACACTGAATCTACCCAACATCGTCATACCCGAACATCCCCAATGGCCTGTTCTCTCTGACCAAGAGAAACGTCATATGAAGGGACGCATCGCAAAAAAACTGAAAGATCAGCATGCTGTGCTGGTAGCCCACTACTATACCGACCCGGATTTACAGGCACTTGCTGAAGAGAGTGGTGGTTGCGTGGCTGACTCTTTGGAAATGGCTCGTTTTGGCGCAGCTCAAGAGGCAGAAACCCTGGTCGTCTGTGGGGTGCGTTTTATGGGTGAAACCTCTAAAATCCTCAATCCTGAAAAACGTGTCATTATGCCGGACCTGGCTGCGACCTGCTCTTTAGATGAGGGTTGCCCAGCCGATCTGTTCAGTGCCTTTTGCGACGACCATCCTGACCATACCGTGGTGGTGTATGCCAATACCAGCGCCGAGGTCAAAGCACGCTCGGATTGGGTGGTCACCTCCGGTATCGCTTTACCCATCGTCAAACACCTGGCCGAACAGCGTAAGAAGATCCTATGGGGTCCTGACCGTCATCTCGGCAGTTACGTAGCACGAGTCACGGGGGCAAAGATGCTCATGTGGCCTGGATCATGTGTGGTCCACGAGGAGTTCAAGGCAGTAGCACTGGAACGCATCAGGCGCTTACATCCGGAAGCGGCTGTTCTGGTGCACCCGGAGTCACCCGAAAATGTGATCCAACAAGCGGACGTCATCGGCTCAACCACTGCCTTGATTCGAGCGGTTTCGGATATGGACAACAAGGAGTTCATCGTTGCAACTGACGGTGGTATTTTCTACAAGATGCAGCAGATGGCTCCCGAGAAGGTACTCATTGAAGCACCCACGGCAGGCGAAGGCGCGACCTGCGTCAGCTGCGCTCACTGTCCGTGGATGGGGATGAATGCACTACAGAACCTTGAGCAGGTACTGGATTCCGGTGAGAATGAGATAATGATTGATCCTGCAACCAGAGAGCAGGCTGTGATCCCGATCCAACGCATGCTCGATTTTGCCGCTCAGCACGAAATCGGAATGAAAGACAAAGGCAATGCTTAAGGCCCTAGAATCAATGACGCTTAATTTAGAGATTCGTACATCGCTTCTTTAGCAGTGCGCCAGAGTCATACGCTGCTGGGTCTGCCGTAAATGCACACCAATCCCGGTAAAATTGCCAAATTTGGGATTGCCCTGAGAACACCATTCGAGACAATTTACGGTATTCGGCATTATTGGCGGCTTATACTCCTAGAGTGAGAGCATGGAGTACAAAGATAGATTTCCTGTGCTCTTTACCAAGGGGTAAAGGAGTTCATGAAATCCATCGGACGGCCCATCTGATTGATATCCCTGCTCATAAAGCCGGTATTCACGGTCATGGTGCGCATTGCCTGATTCATATCAGCGATATTTCCCGTCATCATCCCTACGTTCTTACTCATAGCGCCAACATCAAGTGTTAATGCACCTATATTGCCATCCATTGCGGCAACATGCTGTTCCATACTGTCAACCCGTTTTACCAGCACGGTAATCTGTTCAGTCATGATCTGAATATTCTGGGTTAACTGTCCCATGTGGCTCGACATCGATTGCAAATTGGTCTCCATGCGTGGATCCACCTGCTTTGTCAACTGATGCATATCACGGGTAACATTGTAGATCAGGTAGAAACCTGACATCCCAAGCACACCGACAACGACCAACATAGGGTAGATCATGCGTTCCCAACGGGACATGCTTTTATCGAAGTTCTTAAAGAAGTTGGTCAGGGTGATTTCGAGCTTGACCATCGCCTTCTGTTCAGGCGACAGATTCTTATACTCAGGGGAGAAGGTACGCGGATCTTTCTCAAACATAGATGTACTTCTGTCTCAATTTGATTGCCTTAGCCTCGAGACCTCCACCATGGAGGTAATACAGACTACCGACTATTTTCCATGATATCTACACGATTATAGACCTCAGCATACTCTTTTAGGGAAAAATCTTCCTGTTGAATTGTCGAACTGGGTGGAAGATCTATCCCCTATATCGGTTACACTTGTTAAAGATCCCTATCCTTCAGGATAATGATGTCTACAGTATTAACAAACGGTTTTGGAAGATTGATCAAAGTCCTGGAGATGCCAAGTGAGTAATGATAGCTATGATGTTTACTTCTCCGGCGCCATACTGAAGGATAACGACCCCAAAGAGGTAAAGCGCAAGATTGGCGCAATGTTCAAGTTGGATGGCGAAAAACTGGATCGGCTATTCAGTGGCAAACCGATTCCAATAAAGAAAGGCCTGGACATGGATCGGGCCATTAAATTCCGGATCGCCTTTCGCGATGCCGGCGGATTGGTGGATATAGTACCCGCAGGCCAACCTGCACCCACACCCAAACCGCCGCCACAAACCCGAACTGTAGAAACCTCTCCAATGGTGTCCCAGAGAGGTAATCCACCGAATACCGAAATGACGCTGGCGGATGGCCCCATGGAGCCCGAGAGTGATGCGGATGTTACATCCATTTCCGTCCCGGACTACGCTTTGTCATCCCCTCAGGGGTTCGATCTGACCGACTGTACGCCAAAGGTGGAAGCCGTAGATATACCTGATATCAGCTCACTTGACTTAGATAAATCTGACAGTGATCTTGATGCATCGCCTAATCCGGAACCACTTGAGATAGACACTTCAGCTTTGGCTTTGGATGACCCCGGCACCGACCTGCTTGAGCAATCCCCCCCTGAACCACCGAATATCGACACCGCTGCCTTGAGCTTGTCCCCGGCCAACCAGGGCAGCCTGGAGGATTGTCAGACCCCGGTCGAACCGGCCCCGATTCCCAATCTCGATCACTTAAAAATTGACCAGCCTGATGAAAAGGATGAGAAAAAAGGCAAGGCTCAGTTTAGTCTTCCTGAAGATTAAACCTGGATTCTCCAGCTGACCGCTATCCATGGTGCCAAATGCCATGAAAATAGAACCCTCTTCACTACAGGATATTTCACCTGTCGGATGAACAACCCTCTACGCGAAGGGTGTTCAACCGGGGATTCCAGGTTAAAAATTGAGATAGGTCTCCAGCGACTTCTGGGTTGCTTCTGAAAAGCCTTCATCCTGAGCGACGATGGGACGTCCTGTCTCAAGAATACCCTCCATGGCGCCAAAGGTTCGTTCCGCATAAAAACGAAGCAATATGCGCTTGTCGTCATCACTCAGCCAGAGTTCAACCTTATCACCCTGTTTACCACTCTTAGGGTCAATTTCCCAAAGTTTGACTCTAAACGCCGGTAGGTTCCAACCAGCCCGTACCAGTCGTTCCTGGCTCACCAGCACATGATAGGAGTCCAGTTCCTTGCCGTTATAGGTAGAGAAATCAATACGCTTTCCAGCCTTCAACGGCATACTGCGCAAACGATGAAGAAAGCTCATGTAATCCAACGCTTCAGAATTACCGATAGCAATGGACTGCGTCTGTAACAGATTGGACCATTGTTCATTCGACAGCGAGGTTACCTGTTGTAAATTCGCGGGTGGGGTAACAGAATCGCCTGACTCAGGCTCACCCGATTGATAGTGATAGGCGTTCCCGCCTGTACGATCAAACCAGAGAAGCTCTTCCTTCTCTTTTTTAGTCTTCAGTGACTTAACTGCAACTAAAGGCTGAAGCTGTTGGGCATCCAGCCAACTCCGATAATTCAGCCGTACCGGGTAGAGCATCTCTGCCTTCTTGAAGGGCTCAGTGGTCAGTTGCAGGTTTGTGACAAAGGCAGGAATCTCATCCACCTTCCCCATCTCCTGTTCCACATCCATGGTGAGCTTAGCGATATCCAACTCGACGAAGCCTGTCATCAGTCCTCGAATGGTCAATGTGTACTCCAATCGCTCACCGAGAATCGGGGTTGACGCTTCGGCAACACCCAACATGAGAATCAATCCCAATGACAACAATAGGGCTTTAATTCGCAGCATCATCAGACACACTCCTTTTACACGCCACCTTGGCTATAACTCTGCATACATTTTTTGGCTCTTCCCCTGATCATGTGGGTAAGCGTGGACACACAGCGGTTTTGTTCAACAGCTCAGTTGAGTGTCCGCAAATGAACGTTAATCAACGCAAATGCTTTATCTTCCTCAAGTTACAGCGTTCAACTGCGGATTCTAGGGTAAACAACCCGGTTTTAAGATTTCTCCTTCCGGTCAAAATGAGACACCGGAGGAAATCCCTATTCCTATTTGCGTGCATTCGCGTTCATTTGCGGACAAATCCCATCAACTGACGAAATGACTTGTTTTGGTTTTCACGGCTTACCCATCTATCAGGTGAAGAGCCCATTTATTGGCACGTTTCTCGCAGTATGATCGATGAATGCTGAATCGCTGCTGAATGCGTCAATTTTTTGTCTCTAGAGGAGTTTGCATTATGATCAGTCCAGTTAACAGTGACAAACCCATCAGTACGACGACAGAACAGTCGGGACGGTCAAATCAGGGTAAAGAAACAGGTCAAGCAACGGCCAGTACAACGACTCAGGAAGGCAAAACGCCCATTGCCGACAGCTCAACACTTGAGGTAGACAATGCGCGTCAACTCTTCAATATAGAGACCCATCGCGCCAATGCCACAAATGCTGTCATCTCAACACCTGAGCAGGCCCGCTCTCTGCTTGAAAATATCCTCCAGCAGTTTGCCACATCCCCTGAATCAGCCGCCAAATCCCAGGCAACCAAGGTATCGACCGCGTTATCATCGCTCCTTGAAAGCGCTCCGGCCTGATCTAGGCCTACAGTAGTGTCAGACATCCTACATATTTTTTAGTTTGGCACTGTCAAATAATAGTCATTTCAATATGTTTTGTTGACCGATATAGCTATCATCCCTGGATAAAGGGTAGTGCCCTACACTAGGGATCAGTAATATTTGATATGGGTTCCAGGGAATCCTCAGAGACAGCCCGCTTCAGGCGGGTGATCTCCTGACTCGGTCCGATAACCACCAATATATCCCCTGCATCCATGCAGTGTGCAACGCCACTATTGCTGAAGATCAACTGATTCCCCAACTCCAGGTCTACAACACCGATGGTGATCAGGTTAAATCGCCTGTCCAGCTGCAGGTCGCTCAATGGTGTGCCTGAAAGTGTGGAGTGTTCCGGAATCTCTATCTCTGCGATATCAATATGCTTACCGAAGACTGTGTTTTCCAACATCTCGACCAGATAGGGACGGGCGATCAGTTCATGGACACGTTGACCACTTATCTCATAGGGATCGATGACCTTGGTTGCTCCTGCCGCCATCAACCGTTCACCCGACGAGGTTGATTCACAAACGCAAACGATCTTCAGATTGGGATCAAGGGCACGGATCGAGAGTGTAAGAAAGAGGTTTTTTGGCTCATCAGAGAAGAGACAAAAGACCGTCTTTACCCAATTGCCTATACCGATCTCGCGGAGTTTGTCATCATCCATATAGTTGACGATGGCGGCCTGCAGCCCCTTGGCCAGCAAGCCACCTACTTCATCCAGGTCATTGCTGTAGAGATAGACCTGGATACCACGCTCCGCCAACTGCATGGCCACCTCATGCCCTAAAGCACCAGATCCAAAAATCAGCGTATCGCGTCTACCCATTACAAGGTTCCCCTTTCGAGACAATCCCGGAAGTGAACCACACTGTACTCATGGCCGAACAGCACCAGCAGGTCATCCGCCAGGAGTGTGAATTCCTCACTGGGATTGAAGTAGAGACACCGCCCTTGCAGGCTGTAGCGCGTACCCTCCTCGTTTGACTCACAATCACCCTCGCGGATCACACCGAAGGGGGTTAACTTCCGCTGTTTGAAATCGATATCCCCCATCCTGCATCCATCCAGCACACTCTCTCGTTTGATCCGCACCGCCTCAATACCTTCATGGGATTGACCGGTCAGTAACCCGTAAACCGCTTCAAAAGCCACCGGTTGTCCCGCATATTCAGCGGCGATGAGACCGAGCACTTCATAGGGAGCAACACAATGACTGGCACCAGCCCGATGAAGTTTGTTCACATTCTCTCGATGGTTGGCGCGGGATATAATTTCTATCTCCGGATTGTATTGCTTTGCCGTTAGAGTGATATAGACATTGACCACATCATCGCCGGTGAGACAAAGCAGGCGAGTGACCCGGGTATCGATTCCGAGACTCAATAACAGGTCAGTATCCACACCATCCCCTAATACCGCTGGATAGCCCCGTTGCTTGGCAATACGTACATTCTCCTCGAGCGGATCCACTACTACGAATTGGCGTTTATCCGATGCTAACCGATCAGCCACCACCTGTCCGACTCGACCGAAACCGCAGATCAGTGTATCGATTCGTTTTCGCTCCACTTCGGAATAGATGCGATGAGCTCGAATCTCATGAATCTTCTCACCAAATGCAGATACGATAATGGAGGTGAAAAAGGAGATGACACCTAAACCGGCAAGGATCAGAACCAGTGTGACAACCCTACCCTCCGTGGTATGTGGCGTGATGTCCCCATAACCGACTGTTGACATGGTTACCAATGCCCAGTAGACACTATCGAAAAAACCACTTATCTGACTATCATGCTGATCCGCCTCAAAAAAGAATATTGCAGTAGCTGCGGTGAAGGTGATAAAGGCCATGAAGATGAACAGCGTGACCAACTCGATCCGCTTCTCGGAAAGAACTTTGACGAATTCACTGATACTGCGGGTATAACGGAACAGCTTGAACAGCCGAAAGAGCAGGAAAATACGTAAAAAACGTAACGGACGATAACTGGGGATGATCGCCAGAAGGTCGATAATCGCAAGAGGCTGGACAACGTACTTCAGTTTTTCCAACAACGCTTGCCACAACGCCGGCCAGACTTGGAACGGTTGATTGATAAATTCCGCCCGCTCATAACGATCAAGAATCACTTTGTGGCTATCGTTGAATATCCAGAAACGCAATAAGTACTCGATAATAAAAATCCCGACGGCAACCATCTCGAACAGATCGCCAAGCTGCCCCAGATCATTTTTAACCTCATAGATCAGCATCCAGACAGTTGTCAGGACCAACAGGATCATGAAAATATCGAAATAGGGGCGAATGGGTGCCCTGGGATTTTCCAGCAAATTGAATACAGCCCCTTTAAGGCCTGTATAGCGCGCCGAACCCTGTATGGCGTAACACTGTTTGATGACTTGATGGGAAAAGGACATGGGACGGAGTTTAACCACCACAGATCTATATTCGGTTATTAACGAGTCATATCGGCAGATTGACAAAAACCTGGAGATCTACACATACTTTACGGGCTGCGACCAGACACGGATTCCAACTCAATACGTTCGTTATTGGCCACATTGACCTCTCTGCCATCCACAGTGATAAAATGTCGATCCTCGACATCAGTACGCCGAGCCTGGTAGCTGACGCTCCTCCCTGTCTGGGTATCAATGACCCTGACCGTCACCACCCGGATCATCTCCTGCCACTGCATCACCAAGTAGAGCGTGCTGCCGAGCAGCATCACAGCTAACAAGGCGTACCCTCCCCATCTGAGAAGGATATTAGGCTTCTTCTGAGCCATTAAAGCAGGCGGTTTGTCATGGGAGACATCCAACACCCGTTGCTGTCGGTTTTTCACCACCAACCAGGCAATGGCAATCACTGTGAGAGTAAGAAGAAGCTTGGTAATCATGTCCGTCAAACCCTACCACGAGTATCCCATCAGGCCAATCTTTGGAAGTCTAGGCTTGCAGCCTTTGCTGCTATCGATTTACTATCCGGACTATGTTCAACAAAACTATTCACATCACACTCATCTGCCTGCTATCGCTGACCGGGTGCAGTAAGCCTAGCGAACCGACCATCACACTCGCACGTGCGGTGCAGGTTGGCGATATCGATCAACTGGAGCGTAACATCCACTGGGATGCAGATATTAATAGGCCGGGGCCGGAAGGACTGACTCCATTGCATGTAGCGGCCCAAAAAGGCAGTCTGGTCATGACCAAAATTCTTGTCAAGCATGGTGCTGAGTTAGAGGTCAATGACCCTCAGGGTCATACACCGCTCCTAAAATCCCTGATTGCACGTAATACGATTGTCGCTGATTTTCTTTTCAAGAGTGGCGCAAAGCTTGATCCCAATGCAGCGCTGCATGAAACAGCAAAACTGGGAAGCGCTGATCGCGATGTGATTGATTTTCTGGTACGCAGGGGTGCGTCCCTCGATAATCCTGACCAGGATGGCAATACCCCTCTCCATTCAGCCATACACTATGATCAACGTGTAGCTGCGAAATATTTGATAAACCGTGGCGCAAGTCTGGATATAATCAATAATGCGGGCCTGGGTCCACTGGATCTGGCCATTGTGCGAAAAAATCCTGATATCGAAAGAATTTTAAGACAGTTCGGTGCAACAGAAAAATCGCTGGACAAAGACTAACCTACATTCAGATCAGTAATATCCACCATTCAATTTGGGAACTACATTTAATCATGGCATCAACACCAGAAGAACTCAGCGTTACCTACACAGAAGACGGCATTGATGTCGTCAAGGAACTGGACAAAGTCGTACTATCAAAAGGAGCATGGACAACGATCATCTATCGTTATCAGGATTGGGATAGGGCCAAGGAGCTGTATGGTGCAGACAAGTACACCATTCGCCGTTACCAAAAGCGCAGTGGTGAATATATGCAGAAAAGTAAATTTAATATATCCAGCAGAGATCAGGCTAAAGGGATCATAGATGCACTACAAAAATGGACAGCGGATTGAGCCTGTAGCGTATTGTCGAGTCTTGCAGCCTACCGCACCCTATACCCAGAAGGATCTGCCGCAAAAGAACGCCAATCCGACCTGCTGAGTGCCTATAAAACAGTATCTGCGCGCAGTCGCTGGCATTTGCATGGATGAGGTGTGTTTACAAAAGTGTGTATTTCCTGATGGATACAAACTCGTGTTCAGTTACTCAGGTGCAATCTGTTCTGCCCAGGCCAGTAACTGAGGTATCAGCGCCTGTTTTTCAACAGGCAATTGAGGATCAGCCTCCAGACGGTCCAAGGTCGTTAAGTACTCATCCAGCGTGATGCTTCCTCCACCATCCGGGTCCAGTAGCCGCGAATGACGGAATTCATGCCAGCGCTCCTGCTCTTCAACCGTTAACGAGTCCGGCCAGTTTCTTGCCCTGTAGCGATACAGCATCTCCGGTAACCGAGCATCATCGAAAAGCAGTGGAAATCCTGCCAGTGCTGCAGGATCGCTGCTGATGATCTCATCCATTCGGCGCCTGTCTTCCCGGGAAAAAAAGCCGCCACTGTAAAGTGCCTGATCAGGATCACTGATGGGATCGAAGGTCCGTTTTTGGTGTGCCAGCCCTATCCTGTTGAAAACCTCAGTTCGAGTCAGCAACTGCTGACGATACGTTTCGCCCTGTTGTACGTTTATGGACCAACGTTCAGCGGCCTCGGCCGTCAATGTATTCAACGGCACAACCACCGGACACTTGTTGATGTGTATCGTTTTCAATGGAACCCGTTGTGTGCCCTCTGGCAAGTCTGCGGCTGGCGTAAATAATCTGTGATTGATTTCATCGGCACTCAACGTCAACAACTGCGACGGGTCACAACCCAGGTCATAAACAATGATTCCATTGGGATTTGTTGGATGCCTAAGCAACGGCATCACCATCGCTATACAACCTTGAGCTGCGGGATACATAGATGAGACATGCAATACAGCCTGCTGTTGCTGTAGATTGAGACGCTCAGCAATCACCTTTTTGTTACGACTCATCAACAGATAGTCGTAGAGTCTCGGCTGACGCTGTTTTATTAACCGTGCCATTCCAATAGTGGCATAGACATCTGATAACGCATCGTGAGCAGACTCGTGGATGATATCATTGGCAGCACTCAACGCCTCCAGGCGAAAACTGGTAACGCCGTTGTCATTTTGCGGCCACTCGATACCCTCAGGCCTGAGGGCATGAGTCAACCGAACCATATCGATGATATCCCAACGGGAAGAGCCATTTTGCCACTCCCTTGCATAGGGATCATAAAAATTCCGATACAAGGTATAACGGGTAACCTCATCATCAAAACGAATACTATTGTAGCCAGCCCCGCAGGTCTCAGGGATAGAAAACTGATGATGAATCTGTTTAATGAATTCAGCTTCTATAACCCCTTCTTGAAGTGCCTTCTGAGGTGTGATGCCGGTGACCATACACGCTTCCGGCTGGGGTAACATATCGTCACTGGGCTTGCAGTAGATAACCAGGGGATCGCCAATTGGATTTAAGTCCGCATCGGTACGCACGCCTGCAAATTGAGACGGCCTGTCCAGGCGCGGATCAGCGCCCCAGGTTTCATAATCGTGCCAATAGAAACTAAATGCCATCTTGATTTTACTGCCGGTAAATAAACACTAATGAAGATCCATCAATACCCGGATATGCGTCTCGACACTGCGTGCCAGGGCGAATGATTCGTATCCCCCTTCCAACACAGAAACGATCCGCCCTTCAGCATATTTGTCGGCCAGATCACGAATCTGTTCCGTCACCCAGCGGTAGTCCGCTTCGGTCAGACTGACTCCGGACATATCGTCCTCTATGTGAGCGTCGAATCCAGCAGAGACAAAAAACATTTGTGGCTTGAAGTGATTTAAAGCCGGCAACCAGTGCGCAGTTACAGCCTCTCTGAATTCAGTGCTTTTTGCTGTCGCTTTCAAGGGTGCACAGATAATATGGTCAGGACTCTCTTCAATGTCTGTATAAGGATAGAAGGGATGTTGAAATGTAGAGCAGACGATGGCTCGTTTATCGTCACGAAATATATCTTCGCTGCCATTGCCATGATGGACATCGAAATCGAGGATAGCGACTCGGTCCAGTCCATAGACTTCCATTGCATGGGCAGCACCGATAGAAGCATTGCCATAGACACAAAATCCCATCGTTCTCATTCGCTCTGCATGATGCCCCGGTGGACGTACTGAACAGAATGCATTCAACAAATCCTCATTCATGATCAGATCGACTGCCTTTACCACGGCCCCGGCTGCCCTTTTTGCTGCCTGCAGACTCTCTGGACTGACTACTGTATCGGGATCGAGATGAGCATGTCCTGTTTCCGGCATCAACTTTTCAACCTGATCGAGATAAGCCACATCATGACAGCGTAGCAACTGTTCTCTTGTCACCTCAGGTGCATCGTAATGACGTAAAAAATCATACAACTGCGCCGCCATTAATCGATCATCGATTGCTTGTAGTCGAGCAGCGTTTTCAGGATGTCCCACACCCGTATCATGCAACAAACAATCCGGGTGGGTAATGTAAGCAGTCTTCACACTCCAGTCCTCATTATTAACAGCTATTTATTAAACCCAATAATACTCAGTATAAATCTCAAAAAACCGTAACTTAGGTAAAGAATTTGTCATCATATAAGAGTAAACTTCCCGCCAATCTCGCCGATAACCAGAGTAGTCAACACAGACTCTTCTTTAGCGGTGTTTTCATACAGTGTCTTAATGGATATTCACAGACATCATACTCCATAATATCTTCTGAAGTTCAATAGGCTGGAGATCATGCAATCACACTATTTAACCCCTCTCTTCTCTCCAAAAAGTATCGCTATGTTCGGTGCAAGCGAAAGGAAAAACTCTGTTGGTGAGGTGGTTTTCAGAAATCTCATATCTTCTGGTTTCAAGGGAGAGGTTTACCCTATCAATCCTAAGCACGACAAGGTCCAAGGACAAAAGGCATACAAGACCATAGAAGCGACCGGGAAACTTGTCGAGTTGGCTGTCGTTGCTACGCCAGCGAAAACCATTCCAGCGATTGTTGAAGCGTGTGGCCTGCATGGCGTCAAGACCATGATCATACTATCGGCCGGATTTCGTGAATCAGGGCCGGTGGGGCGTCGCCTTGAAGACAGAATCGTGGAAGTGGCCAAAGAGTTTGGGATACGATTCATTGGTCCAAACTGTCTTGGATTGATTCGCCCGGACCAAGGTATAAACATCACTTTCGGCAACAACAATGCCGCCCCAGGTAATCTGGCACTGGTCTCCCAATCAGGCGCCATCTGTACTGCGATCCTCGACTGGGCCGAAGTAAACGATATCGGTTTTTCCACAGTGATCTCGACAGGTATTGCGGCCGACCTGGATTTTGGCGACTACCTCGACTACCTGGTATCCGACCCCAAGACAGACAGCATCCTACTGTATGTGGAAGGCATCAAGGATGCACGACGTTTCATGAGTGGATTACGGGCGGCAGCACGTATCAAACCGGTCATTGTCCTCAAGGTTGGAAGACATGCAGCCGGTGCCGAGGCATCCATGTCACACACCGGTGCCCTGGTCGGCAGTGACGATACCTTTTCCGTTGCCCTCGCCCGTTCCGGCGTATTACGGGTAGAGACGATCTCTCAACTCTTCTCCGCCGCCAAAGCACTCTCCTCCCGCTACCGTGTTTATGGCGACAGACTGGCGATCATCACCAATGGCGGAGGCCCGGGCGTCATGGCGGCAGACCGTGCCTCGGATCTGAATATCGAGTTAGCCAAGTTTAATGATGATACGGTCAAAGCCCTGAATAAAGCCCTGCCGGAAGTCTGGTCCCATGGTAACCCGGTGGATATCATTGGTGAGGCTCCACCTGAACGCTATCGTGCTGCTGTCGACATCTGTCTCAATGATCCAGGCGTGGACGGCACAATTGTCATTCTGACACCCCAGGCTATGACCGAACCCGATGAAGTTGCCAAGGTCCTCATCGACTTGGCGGATCAACATAAAAAACCCATTCTAACCAGCTGGATGGGTGGAAAGCAGATCAGGAACGCCCGCAAGCTTTTTAAAGACGCAAAACTTCCCAGCTTCCGAACCCTGGAAAATGCAGTTGATGCCTTCTCATATCTCTCCTCTTATCAGAAGAACCAACGCTTGCTGTTACAGACACCCGCCAAGACGTCCCGTCGACACGTCAAACCGGATGCTGAAGGAGCGCGACTGATCATTGAAAGCGCCCTTGCCGAACAGCGTAAGGTACTGACCGAACCCGAATCCTTCGCCATACTCGGCGCATTTCGTATCAATGCGGTGCGCAATGGTATCGCCCGCTCCGCCAACGAG
Source organism: Candidatus Thiodiazotropha sp. (ex Codakia rugifera) (assembly GCA_025656675.1). Lineage (GTDB taxonomy): Bacteria > Pseudomonadota > Gammaproteobacteria > Chromatiales > Chromatiaceae > Thiodiazotropha. The sequence continues at coordinate 143,081 of JAHXHN010000005.1, read as the reverse complement.
GCCTTGATACTGGCTGAGTCCATTGGCTTCCCTGTAGCAATGAAAATATTCTCACCGGATATTTCTCACAAATCCGATGCCGGCGGCATTCGACTTAACATCAGTAGTGCCCAGGTAGTGCGTAGTACCTATCGGGATCTCATCGAACAGGTCAAGGAGACACGCCCGGAAGCAACTGTCGAAGGGGTTACCGTTGAACAGATGTACCAGAGTCCGAATGGCCGTGAATTACTGATCGGTATTGCCCGCGATCCGGTGTTTGGCCCTGTTATCAGTTTCGGCAGTGGCGGTACCACCGTAGAGGTGATGGGAGACTCTGCAATTGCACTGCCTCCCCTCAACCGAAGTCTTGCAAGTGACCTGATCAACCGCACGAATGCGGCGAAGATGCTGACTCAGTTTCGCCATATGCCGCCTGCCAATCGGGATGCCCTCATAGAAGTCCTACTGCGTGTTTCAAGCATGGCTTGTGAACTACCCTGGATTCAAGAGATGGATATCAACCCCCTGATTGTTGATGACGAAGGTGCAGTGGCAGTGGATGCACGCATCCGGGTCGATTTTCCGCGCCCCTCTACCGACCCCTATCACCATCTGGCAATCCACCCCTATCCGGTCAGTCTTGTCAGCCACTCTCAGTTACCCAACGGCACCAATATCGTGATACGCCCCATTCGTCCGGAAGATGCCGATCTGGAGCAACACTTTACCCGCCAGCTCTCAGACGAAGCTAAGTACTTCCGTTTTATGAGCTCAGTTCAGGAGCTGACACCGGAGATGCTCACTCGATTCACTCAAATCGATTATCACAACGAAATGGCATTAATAGCGGTAACCGAAGATGACAACCATGAGATCGAGCTGGGTGTAGTCCGCTACGTGACCAATCCCGATAAAAAGAGCTGCGAATTTGCGCTGGTTGTATCTGATCAATGGCAGCGTCAGGGCATCGGCCACAGGCTGATGCACCAACTCATGAAAGTCGCCCGCGACCGCGGCCTGGAGAAAATGGAGGGTGAGGTCTTGAGCAATAATTTCAAGATGCTCGATCTGATGAAATCACTCTACTTTCATATCTCCACATCACCGGAAGACAACAGTATTAAACAAGTAGTGATTGAATTGTAAGGTGCTGCCGGGCCATACCCTAGTGGGCTCGTTTACGTCAATTTGTGGCGGCAGGCATCAATCCATAAACCAGAAAAGCCGCTCTCTCTTTCGACAAAGCGGCTTTATCACGGTGGCTGAAAAAGCTGGGGGTTTAGATCTTCTCTTTGATACGTGCGGCTTTACCGGTGCGACCACGCAGATAGTAAAGTTTTGCGCGTCGTACGTCACCACTACGAGTCACCTTGATTGAAGCCACGGTCGGGCTGTAGGTCTGAAAGACGCGTTCGACACCCTCACCATGAGAGATCTTACGTACGGTAAAGGCTGAATTGAGGCCACGGTTACGCTTGGCAATGACGATGCCCTCGAAGGCCTGTAAACGCTCACGCTCACCTTCTCTAACCCTAACCTGAACAACTACGGTATCACCTGGGCCAAAGTCGGGAACCTCACGGCTCATCTGCTCAGCATCAAGTTCTGCGATGATATTGCTCATGGTCTATTGCTCCTGTGTCTGCTCCGCGTCTCCCGACGCAGCAATGATTTCTGCTAAAAACTGCTCTTCTTCCACCGTCAAACGACGGCCCTGCAACAGGTCGGGACGTCTTCTGTTGGTACGCATCAAAGCCTGTTGCAATCGCCAGCGCCGTATGGCGTCATGGTTACCACCCTGCAGTACAGACGGTACCGACAGTCCGTCGATCTCATCCGGACGGGTATAATGCGGACAATCCAGCAACCCATCCATAAAAGAGTCCTGTTGTGCGGATTCGGCATCACCCAGAGCACCAGGGAGTAACCGTATCACCGCATCCAAAACCACCATGGCGGCAAGTTCGCCACCACTGAGTACATAGTCACCTATGGACCATTCTTCATCCACGTAGCGCTGTACGATGCGCTCATCAACACCTTCGTATCGACCTGCGATCAGCAGTAGCGGCTGTCGGCTCGCAGCAACAGCCTTCGCCTGGTGCTGATCGAATCTTCTTCCTTGTGGGCTGAGATAGACCACTTTCGCCTGAGGCGATACACCCTGCGCTGACTCGATGGCCTGCTGCAGTGGCTGGTATTTCATGACCATACCGGGTCCACCGCCATAGGGTCGATCATCCACCGTACGATGCAGATCCGTTGTATAGTCGCGCGGATTCCAAAGCCCAATCTGCGCAAGCTGGCGGTTAATCGCTTTTGCGACAACACCCTCTTTAGTCAGGGCATCGAACATGGCAGGCATCAGGGTGATGACATCGAAACGCATCAGAACTCAGGATCCCAGTCCACTAAAAGAATTCCGGCATCCAGATCCACATTCTGAACTGCCTCTCCCGTGGTATAGGGAATCAACCGTTCACGCTCACCTTTGACCACCATGACATCGTTGGCCCCGGTTTCAAAGAGATGGGAAACAACGCCCAACTCCACCCCTTCGATATTCATAACCCGCAGTCCCTGCAGATCTGTCCAGTAATACTCATCAGGTTCAAGCCTGGGTAGCTGCTCGCGCCGGATGGCAATGTCGCAATCAACCAGTTCAGCAGCCTGGTCAGGATCGCTAATACCATGCAACTGGGCGACAACCCCTTTGCCCTGACTGTGGCCTGCCGTCAGCTTGTACTGCTTCCAGTTGCCACCTTGCTTGAGGTACCAGGTTTTGTAGCCAACTATCCCCTCCCTCGGTGAGGTATGGGAATAGATCTTGAGCCAACCCCTGATACCAAACAGGCCAGAAACCCGGCCCATTACAATCAACTCATCATGTGACATCTTCTCAGTCCGTCTAAGGGGTTCTCACCCGGGACGAGAGTGGCTGATAGAATCAGGCTGCCTGTTTAGCCGCCTGCTTCAGCAAAGTCGTAACGCGATCACTCGGCTGCGCCCCCTTGGAAACCCAGTGTTGCACACGCTCCTGATCGATACGCAGCTCCTCTTCACCACCGACAGCGCCGGGATTGAAGAAGCCAAGACGTTCGATGTAACGACCGTCACGCGCATTACGGCTGTCAGTGACCACGATGTGAAAGAAAGGCCGCTTTTTCGCGCCAGTTCTTGAGAGGCGTATGGTTACCATGATGTATCCTTAGAAATTCGCAAACACACCGGAGCCTGTCCGGCGGGAAACGGCGTATTATAACCAACTTTTACCTGATGTGAAGCGTTTATAGAGATCGGCGTGATTTTTTTTGTGGGAAGACCCATCTAGGGATTACTTTTGAATTTTTAATTATGAATTCTGAATTGGCGGTGTACGCTTGGCGTACAACTTTTTTACATCAAAACAAAAGGTTGCGATCAAAGTGAGCATTCAAATTCAACATTCAAAATTCGTAATTCAAAATTAAAAAGGAAGCCCTCCCCCCGGCATTCCACCACCCGGAAAGCGGCCTGCCATTCCGCGCATCATCTTTTTCATACCGCCACCTTTCATCTTTTTCATCATTTTCTGCATCTGCATAAACTGCTTGAGCAGTTTGTTCACATCCTGAACCTGGGTCCCTGAACCCGTCGCTATACGTCGTTTACGGGAACCTTTAATGACAGCGGGAAAGGAGCGTTCATGGGGTGTCATCGAGTTGATAATGGCGATTAACTGCCCTATCTGCTTGTCATTCACCTGATTTTTCACGTGATCGGGTATCTCACCCATCCCGGGCAGTTTGTCCAAAAGACCGCTCATACCCCCCATATTCGCCATCTGCAGCATCTGCTCTTTAAAATCCTCAAGGTCGAAGCCTTTTCCCTTTTGCAGTTTTTTCGCGAGCTTGGTGGCCTTCTCCTGGTCAACCTTGCGACTCACCTCCTCGACCAGAGAGAGCACATCGCCCATGCCGAGAATACGTGAGGCTATTCGATCGGGATGAAACGGCTCCAGGGCATCGACTTTCTCCCCGACACCAATGAACTTGATCGGTTTCCCGGTAATCTGACGTATTGAAAGCGCTGCACCACCACGGGCATCACCATCAGCCTTGGTGAGAATGACACCGGTCAACGGCAGGGCATCGTTAAAGGCCTTGGCCGTGTTTGCCGCATCCTGCCCTGTCATGCTGTCAACCACAAAAAGGGTTTCGACCGGGTCCAGGGTCAGATGGAGCTGTTTGATTTCATCCATCATCTCGCCATCGATATGAAGACGACCGGCGGTATCCACAATCAACACATCGGCAAAACGCTTATTCGCCTCTTTGAGTGCCCGTGTTGCGATTGCTACAGGCTTCTCATCGCCGCCACTGGGAATGAAATCTGCGTTTACATCCTTCGCCAGGGTCTGTAGCTGATCAATAGCGGCCGGCCGGTAGACGTCACAACTGACCACACTGATCTTCTTTTTCCCATTCTGCTGTAACCAACGGGAGAGCTTGGCTACGCTGGTGGTCTTACCCGACCCCTGTAAACCCGCCATTAAAATCACTGCAGGCGGCTGCGCACTCAGATCAAGGGCTTCGTTGGCTTCACCCATGACCTGAACCAGCTCATCATTGACAATCTTGATCAGGGTCTGTCCCGGTGTGAGGCTCTTCATGACCTCCTCACCCATCGCCTTCTGTTTGACCTGCTCAACAAACTCACGAACGACCGGCAGCGCTACATCCGCCTCCAACAGGGCCATCCGTACTTCCCGCATCGTCTCCTTGATATTGTCGTCTGTCAGACGCCCCTGACCTCTTAGATTGGTGAGGACCTTGCCCAGCCGCTGTGTCAGATTATCGAACATGGTTTACCTGGTGAGTTGTTGTTTGAGGTCACTGATTATATACCAGCCTGAGGGAAATCCGCGCTATCTCTTTCACTGTCACCAGGAAATATGCGAACATCGCGGCTGATTCACTTCAGTCTATAGGATATATAGGGTCTTGATCGCCATACTCGCCATTGCCGCCTATCTTGCTGCCGGTCTGGTCATTACACTACGACTGTTCCGCAATCAGGAAGGCTCAAAACTGCCTCGTGTACTGGGGCTTGGCCTGGGTTTTATCGGTGTAATGCTACATGCCATCCCACATTATCAGAGCTTGCTCTCTGCCTCCGGCATCAATATGGGGATCTTCAACGCCCTGTCCCTGATTGCCTGGACCATCACCCTACTTTTACTGATTTCCAGTCTCAGCAAGCCGGTAGAGAATCTGGGTATCGTTATCATGCCGATTGCAGCAACCGCAATTTTTCTCGATAGCCGTTATCAGACCGTTCATTTCCTGACCGATCAGGTCTCCAGCGGATTGACCATTCACATCCTGGTTTCCATGCTTGCCTACAGCCTCTTTACACTGGCCAGTGTGCAGGCCGTTTTGCTCGCCATCCAGGACCACCATCTGCGGCAACGTCATCCCGGAGGATTCATTCGTGCTTTACCCCCCCTCCAGACCATGGAAAGCCTGCTATTTGAGATGATCGCTGTAGGCTTTGTGCTGTTAAGCCTGGCACTGCTCTCAGGATTTGCCTTCCTGGAAAATATGTTTGAGCAACGACTCGCCCATAAGACTGTACTCTCAATCATAGCCTGGGTTGTGTTCGGCACACTGCTATGGGGACGCTATCGTTTTGGTTGGCGGGGACAGAAGGCCCTGATCTGGACACTCAGTGGATTTGTCGTGTTAATGCTGGCCTACTTTGGTAGTAAGGTGGTGATTGAATTGATATTGGGTTAAGCGGCACACCGGATTTTTTTCTCAGCTGTGCACCCAAACTATTGGCCTTCCAAAAATTCTCTCACCTTATATGAGCAATAGAGCTCAAGCGTTGATGTCTGTGCCTGTATTGTTATCGGTGCACCGATTGGCTCAGCCCTATTCTGGATCTGCCCCATAAATTGAAACAATTGGATTGATATGCCAACCAACCTATCCAAAGCAGAAAAAAAGCTCAATCAAGGAAAACTGTCGGAAGCTCACAAGCTTATTTCCAGAGCAATAAAAAAAGACCCGAATGATACTAAAGCGCAGTACCTGCTCGGTGACTGTCTGATACGTCAGAATCGTCTTGAGGAAGCAATCAACTACCTTAAAAAGGTCATTTCTGGAGGTCATGCCAATCCTTGTATCAATTTCCTGGCTGGCGTAGCGCTCGAAAAAGTAGGCCAGTTCTCGGATGCCGGGAAATCCTACGAGCTTGCGGAAAGGTCAGGGTGCACAGAAAATCTCATGTACTACATGATTGGCAGCTATCACACCAAGGTCACAAAGGATTTCTCAAAAGCTGAAATTTATTTTGCAAAAACCATCACAAACAATCCCAATGCCTATGTCGCTTACCAGGCGCTCAGCAAACTCTATATCGATCAAGGAAGATATGAAGAAGCTCTTCAGGCATTGGACTACTGCTTAACCCATGGATATGAAACAGCAGAAGTCTATGTCAACCTGGGCCGCGCGCTATCTTGCCAGGGTCGTCAGGATGAGGCCTTAGCCTGTTGCAAAAAATCGGTTGAAATAGCGCCTGAGAATGCCATCGCAAAACAGAATTTTCTTGCACAGCTATTATTTTCGATAGATGATGAATCTGCAATCTATCCTGAAATACAGAAAATCACGAAATCACTCAATGCACATTCAAAAATAAAATATGGTGGAAAAATAAACGACCAAGCCGACCGAAAAATCAAGCTCGGTTTTGTTTCTGCCGACTTCCGCCAGCACGCCATATCCCACTATTTCCTGCCTATTCTAAGGCATCTAAATAAAGATAAGTTCTCTGTGTACTTATATTACAACAATATTATTCACGACCAGACAACCGACTCATTCAATGCACTATCAGATAGTTGGTGTAACTGCATCCTTTTAAATGATAAACAGCTAGAGAACCAGATTCGTTCCGACAATATCGATATTCTAATTGATTTATCAAACAACACGGCAGGCAATCGCTTAACGGCCTTTTTGAACAGGCCAGCTCCCATGCAGGTTTCTATGATGGGACTGCCGATGTCGACCGGCTTAGATTGCATGGATTACGCATTGAGAGACCAATACACCGCAGAAAAATGTCATCTCAACGCATACTCATCCGAAAAAATTCTGCCCCTTGAAAACTGCGCTTTCTTTGACCCTCTGATTGATCTACCACCAATCTCTGCACCGCCCTGTATAAAAAACGGCTATATCACATTTGGTTCATTTAACGGATTGAGGAAAATAGATAAAAATCTCATGGGGGTCTGGGCCAAGCTATTACATGCACTCCCTGGTTCAATGATAAAACTGATGACTGATGACTATGAAAATTCATTCATGAAAAACTATTTATACGATATATTCGCTCAGTTTGACGTTGAAAAATCTCGTTTGATCCTACAATCCAGACTCCCCATTGAAGAATTTCTGACATCACACAATGAGGTCGACATTGCCTTGGACCCCTATCCTTGCCATGGCGAGAGCACCTCTTATCATTCATTACTCATGGGACTTCCCCTTGTTTCACGCACCGGCAACTCCTGTGCATCCAATGCCTCAAATAGAATCCTGTCTGCGATTAACAGACAGCATTGGGTTGCCAACGACTTTGATGAGTATATCGATATAGCTTTATCACTGGCTCATGATGTGGATTCGCTCATCTCCAACCGTAATAACCTACGTACTGAAATAGAAAACTCTTCCCTGATGGATTTTAAGCAGATTACTGAAAATATTGAATCTGCCTTGATGTCAGGTTGGCGCGCTTTGTGTGAAAATCAGAATCAGGGGTAGTTAACGATCTTAAGAATAGTGGTTTACATAGACCACTCAGCACAAGACTTCGATTGAATGACTTGATTGCCGGATAACATATACACAGAGTGTAAGTTCTAAATGGTGCATGCTATGATTCACATTGAAGAAATAGTAGTATTTTTTATAAAAGCGGACTGACTCAGAGAGTGTATGTCGTTCTTCCAATGCGATTCCCCCAACCAGTGGAATACAAGTCGTGAGCGAAACCTATGTCACCCAGCCCTCTCTCCCTCCACTTGATGAGTTTGTCACATCATTAAAACAAATATGGTCGAGCAAACAACTCACAAATAACGGCCCATTCCACCAGGAATTTGAGGCTGCGTTAGCTGAGTACTTGGGCGTACCCTATATTTCTTTGTTCTGCAACGGCATGACGGCCCTCCAGGTGGGGCTGCAGACGCTGAAGATTACCGGTGAAGTCATTACATCACCCTACACTTTTCCTGCAACAACACATGCGATTTACTGGAATCACTGCACACCTGTCTTCTGTGATATTGATCGGGATACCTGCAACTTAGATCCCGAGAAGATCGAGTCACTCATAACCCCAAAGACCACCTGCATTATGCCTGTCCATGTGTATGGCACACCTTGTAGCATAGATAAAATTCAGCGTATTGCCGACAACTATGGCCTCAAGGTCATTTACGATGCGGCACACGCATTTGGGGCTAAGCTGAATGGTGCTTCTCTCTGCAGTTTCGGTGACCTTTCAATGGTTAGTTTCCATGCAACAAAGGTATTCAATACGATTGAGGGTGGAGCTCTTGTGACCCACGATGAGAAGTTAAAGAAGCGAGTTGACTATCTCAAGAATTTTGGATTTGCCGATGAGAACACAGTTGTTGCGCCTGGAAGCAATGGAAAGATGAACGAAGTACAGGCAGCACTTGGCCTACTTCAGCTGAAATACGTTGATGAAGCAATAGAAAAACGTGTTCACCTGGCACAGATATACAAGGAACGGCTTGCCAACGTTCCGGGAATCCGAATGCTTGACCCTGTTGATGGCAGCACACCAAATGGTGCCTATTGCCCAATCTTTGTGCAGGAGCTTGCCTACGGAAAGAGTAGAGATCAGCTTTACGAAACCTTAAAAGAAAAATCCATTCACGGACGACGTTACTTCTACCCGCTAATCAGTCAGTTAACCAACTACCGAGGATTGCCTTCCTCGCCTCCGGACCGCCTTCCTCATGCCGTTGCAGCAGCAGATCAAGTAATTTGTCTTCCTCTTTACGCCAGTCTCGATCAAGAGAGGGTAGAACAAATTGCGAATGTAGTCAGAAATGCAGCGGCTTCAGGATAGATACGGCCATAGTTATGAAACGAACCCTTCTGGTTGATACGAACCGCGCTGCTGTCCCTATCTATCATGCACTACAGGATTTGGGACATGAAGTGTGGGTGGTCGGGGGGAAACCATCAGAGACATTGGCTAAACTGGCATCAAATTACGTTCAACTTGATTACTCCGATTCGAAGCGCCTTGCTGCTTTTGTGGACGAAAAGAGCTTTGACTACCTCGTACCCGGCTGCACAGACCTCTCCTATAGTGTCTGTGCAGAGATCAATCACGGTCGTTACCCCGGTATCGACACTCCAGCCAATACCTCTGCCATCAACATCAAGAGTACATTCCGAGAAGTCGCCAACAACTTAGGATTGCCTATTCCGCGTGTTCTGTCGCTAGCGCAGGCTTCTGATGTTGAGGCTGTCATTGTAAAGCCTGTGGACTCATTTAGCGGACGAGGAATGGTAGTACTGCATGGGGCAACACCCAGCGAGCTCAGCGACGCTTTCAATAATGCCCGTAAAGCCTCCAAGACCGACGGGGTGATAATTGAGGAGTACATCACGGGGCAACTGTTCAGCCACTCAGCTTTTATCCGGGATGGAGAGGTGGTAGCGGACTTCATTGTGCAGGAAGACTGTGCGATCAATCCCTTCACTGTTGATGTAAGCCGGGTAATTAAGGGTTTTCCCCTTGAAATACTTGAACCAATACGGGAAGGCGTGCGCCGGCTGGTGTCTGCATTAGCGCTGAATAACGGACTGGTGCATACCCAGTTCATTGCCTATGGTGATTGCTACTGGATCATAGAGATGACCCGGCGCTGTCCGGGAGATATCTATGCTTTACTGATAGAGTTTTCTACAGGGTACCCCTATGCCGCAAGCTATGTAGCCCCATTCGTTGGTGAAGCCCCACACCCTCAGAGGGACAGTAATCTTATAGAGAGAATCACACGTCATACCGTCACTTCGAAGGCAGGAAAATCCCTTTGGGGATTCCAATTCTCTGTTCCAGTCGATATTCGATTATTTGTACCCCTTGCCACATCGGGAGACTTCATCGACCCCAGCCCATACGGTAGAGCCGGGATCTTTTTCTTTCGGTCATCATCGGATGAGGAGCAAGAGAGACTCTATCGGGATATTCTAGACGGGAACCTGTATTCATTCAGCTGAGAGTAACTTGAGGAGTTGTGAATGCCTTCTTCACCCCTGGCCTTAGGATTCATTGGTGGCGCCCTGGACTCTGCTGTCGGCTATGCCCATTTTTCAGCATGCGGCATGGATAACCGGTGGAAACTGGTCGCCGGCGCTTTTAGTCAAGATCCCCGGATAAACCAGGATACAGCCAAAGCCTATGGGGTCTCAGGTGACCGGGTGTATGATGACTGGGCAGATATGATAGCTAAGGAAAAGGACCATCTGGATGCTGTCACGATTCTTACGCCAACTCCATCTCACTATCACATCGTCTCTGAGTGCCTGACACAGGGTATGCCAGTGATTTGTGAAAAAGCCCTGGCGACAACCAGTGTCGAGATACAGATGATTCTGGAAGCCCGAAATGCCCGGAATGGCTTTCTTGCCATCACTTATAACTACTCCGGATACCCTATGGTGCGCGAACTGCGAGCACTTATACGAAGCGGCGAACTCGGCGAGATTCTCCATTTTCAGGCAGAGATGCCTCAGGAAGGATACCGGAGGGTCGACACTCATGGGAATAAACTTCATCCTCAGGAATGGCGTCTCCATGATGGCGATATTCCCACTATCCATTTAGACTTGGCTGTTCACTTGCATCAGTTGATCCACTACTTAACAGATCAACACCCGCTCGAAGTCGTTGCTGACCAATCCACATGTGGCTGGTTCAATGTTATTGATAATGTGACCTGCCTATGTAGGTACTCTGAGAAAATCTTGGGGCAGATGTGGTTCAGCAAGTCAGCCCTTGGCCATCGGAACGGATTGCGAATCAGGATTTACGGCAGTGAGGCCTCAGCAGAATGGTTTCAGGCAAACCCTGAGGAACTGATTTTGTCTTATGCCGATGGACGTAGACAGATCCTGGATCGTGGTGCCGATACACAACTTGCGGGATTGACTCGCTATTCTCGGTTTAAAGTCGGACACCCCGCAGGATTTGTTGAGGCATTTGCCAATCTGTATACGGATATTGCGAATAGCATGCAGGAGTACAAGATGACTGCGCAGTGGCAGTCAGATGAGGTGTTCAGTGCCGAGTTGGCATTGGAGGGAATGAGCATGCTTGAAGCCATGGTGAGGTCGATCAGCATGCGCAAGTGGATAGCTGTCCGGGGTACCCCAAATAACGATACCAACACCAGACAGGGGTAAATATGTTATCGGTTGAGGAAGTCCTGCATGAGTGGAATTGTGTTCCTCAGGGACCTAACAAGATCATCGATGAGTTTGTCTCAGATAGCGCCATGGGTCGACGTTATTTACTCGGCAGAAACGAACATTCTACAGCGGTCATGCAAACAATAGAAATAGATGGTGTCATCGATGATTTTGCTGAAAAAGGAGTAAAGTGGAATGGAAAGCCGGTATTGAAAACACAGGAGGTGCCGGATAACGCAATAATTGTTAATTGCTCAATGTGTACAGGGCCGGTTTCTGCCGCCCGTCGATTGGAGGACCTTGAGTCAGCCTTTACATTGCCACTAGCTGACTTATGTAGTTATCTGCCAGAACGCTTTCAGATACCCGCGTTTATTCACTCAACGCGTGAAGAAGTCACAAACAATCTGACTGCTTGGAAAAACATGTCAGAATCCTTCGCAGATAATGAATCACGCAGTACGCTTGATGACTTACTCTATTTCCGTCTGACTGGTGACTATCGATCAATGCGCTCATATTCAGTGAGGCCCCAGGAACAGTATTTCGAGACGTTTCTTGGATTGTCGCAAGGTGATGTTTTTGTGGATGCAGGTGGATATGATGGCGATACAACAGAACAATTCTGTAGCCGTTATCCAAGATACAAGCATGTGTACCTATTTGAACCGTCAGCAAGTAATCTTGCCAAAGCCCATCTCCGACTACAGCATTTTCGAGACATCACATTCATTGGCGAGGGCCTCTCAGACCAGAAGGGCATACTCCCGTTCAATGCTGAAGCAGAATCTGCCTGTGCCGTTGATATGGATGGCAGTTGTCAAATTCAAGTTACCACATTGGATGAACGGGTTGATGAGAAGATCACCTTCATTAAGATGGATCTGGAAGGTTGGGAACTGCACGCCTTGAGAGGTGCTCGACAACATATAATGGAGGACAGGCCCTCGATGGCCATCGCTGTCTATCATGAAGCAGCTGATTTTCGTAAGACATTTGAGTATGTTACTGCATTATATTCAGGTTACCGAGTGTATCTTCGCCACTATACCGAAGGATGGTCAGAGACTGTCATGTACTTCGTACCTGCAGACAAGGAAAGCGTATAACGCTTCGATGAAAGACTTAGGGCAAGGACTACCGAGCTGTACTTCCGGGTCCAACATCGCAACCTCGATCCCGAATCATCGGAATGCCTCACAATGAAATCCAGACGCAGAGATTACGATTCAATTAGTTTGTTCGCGTCAATGATACTGATATTTCCAGGACGTTATTTTTTCTCCATCGCTGGATAGACTGGTGTATTTTTTATCCAAACTGTTAGAAAATATTCAAGCGGTATTTCGTAACTATTCTTGCGCTTCCGCTGCTTTATAAACTCAGTGATTCACAGCAGCGACAAATTTTCAATTTTGCAATAAGGAGTTCCATATGAGCGCCAAAAACGCGAAGCCCGCAAATATCACCGAAATCCGTCCTAAGGTCGTCTTTCAGGCAGTTGAAAGAATGTATCCTGCCCAGAATACAGAGTTCACCGTCAATATCCCAACCAGTGCTATCGGAGGACTCACACTTCTGGAGAGCTCTGTGTTGGTATCGTTCATCAAGTTGATTTCCCCGCAGGAAATATTTGAATTTGGCACTTACATGGGAGCGACAACCCTGCTGTTTGCTCGCAACTCACAAGAGCGCACTTCTATTGTTACCATTGATATTGATCCCAGCACCACCTCTACACGAGAGGGGATTAATGAAAAGGAGTACTTAAGTGACGATGCGGCCAATGATGAATATCTCAAAGACATCTTTTCAAAACATGGAGCTATCTACATCGACCGCGCACAAAAGGCCATAAAGCAAAGAGTTACACAGATTCATCAAGACAGCACGACCATAGAACCTAAGGCGCAGAATTTTCTAAACCGCTTTGATCTCATATTCATAGATGGCGGGCACGATTTCAATACAGTGAAGAGTGATACCAAAAACGCACTTCGTATGGCAACAGATGATGCCATTATTGTCTGGCACGACTTTCGGTCACAGATTCATGGCGATGTCACCAGCTTTCTCAACGAGTTTTGCAAAAACCATGAGATTATACATATTCAAAACACCATGCTCGCATTCATGTTAATTGGCAAGCACAAAGAGATTTTATCGTGAATAATATAAGAATTACATGGTATAGAACGCCCCTTACCAAACAGCAACTCGCAGCTCTGATGAAAAAAAGCGATGCAAAGGGCGCCATATTTATCTTTTTTCATCTGTTTTTGCTTGTCATTACTGGCTGCAGCTCATATTTTTTCCTAATACAACAAGCGTGGTTGACGGCTGTTGTCTTTGTTGCCCTTCATGGAGCCTTTTATTCCTTTTTGGGTTGGTCAGGTGCAGGGCATGAGCTGATGCACAACACAGTGTTCAAAACAAAAATATACAATCTATTTTTTTATCGCCTTTTTGCATTTTTAAGCTGGAACAATCCCTACTTTTTCTCTGTCAGCCATGCTTTCCATCACAAATATACTGTGTACAATCAGCTCGACCAAGAGGTTATATTGCCCCAAAACCTCTTCATCAAGTCCTGGTTATGGGCACTGACATTTAACCTGCCTCTCTGCATCCGAAATCTGAAGATTACTGCTGAAAACAGTATAGGAATTATGCGTGGGACATGGAGTCAAGTTCTTTTCCCCGATATGCACTCCAAGCAACGCCAAAAAGTTATCCTCTGGGCACGCTTCATGCTGCTATCCCATCTTTTTTTAGCGACACTTTTCATTCTTTCAGGACATTGGCCATTCGTTATTATTTTCACACTGGCACCCTTTATTTTTAACTGGATGAATATTGTGTTGGCTGCAGGCCAGCATTTCGGCATGAAGCCCAATGTCAACGACTTCCGCCTCAACTCACGTACGATTATATTAAACCCCTTTCTGGCATTCTTATACTGGCAGATGAATTATCATATAGAACACCACATGTACCCTACTGTGCCTTTTCACAGTTTAAAAAAGCTCCATTCACTGATAGCTTCCGATACACCGATACCGACACAGGGTATAACCGGGCTGCTAGGAGAGATGCTTGCCGCAAAACCAAAGTAGGCAAATCTCAATATTTTTCATCTTGGAAATTGGGTGAAGATGCTGCTTCTAGTTTGTCCCCATTTTCAGATCAGATCGACAAGCAAACGCTGGAACGAATGGATACGAAGAGGAGCTGCCAGTGTAGAAAAGGCAGTTGTTATAGATCCTAAACGGATTCAATCGGATACAATATTGAATGGTCTGCCTGAGATTAATAAGGCAGATGGAGCGCTAGTCAAAAGACTGTTTTTGGTATGCGGCGATAGCTTCCCTTCCCAATCTTACTTTTCTGCCGTCTTCCATTACAAAATCCCTGGCTTCGGCACAGATTGCTAATGCCCTGTCATTCAGATCCAGTATCGATTGTATCGATTCCTCAACCATCCGATCATGGCTGTTAAAATCACCGGCTGAAAAAAAAGCCTTTAATAGTTGCAGTCGTTGCTGGTCCAGCTGCTCCATCTCAGGCCATGCTTTTTCTTGGGCAAGGCGGACAATCTCTTGACTTAACTCTAGCGCAAGTTCTAAATTTTCCTTGTGCTGAAGCATCAGAAAGTGCTGCCTAAACGTTTTTTACAGAATCCCGGATATTAGATGCATTCTGTATCGCTTCCGGCATGGCATCCCATGCTATCTTGATCTCTTTCAGTAGAGATGCCACCTCATCGAGTGCCTCTACATTCTGTTCAATATCTGCTGTGTACAAGCGACGATTGATATAGTCGTACAGCATGTCAAGGTTGTTGGCAATTTCCCCGCCCTGTTCAAAATCCAGCGCCCCACGTAGAGCATCAATCACTGAGATGATCCAATTTATCTCATTATGTCTCGCTTCATGTTCCAAACGGATGGTGGACCCTCTTGCATTAGCAATACCATCCAGTGCACCACTCATTAGCATCTGCACGAGTCGGTAGGGTGTTGCATACATGGCCTCGGAGGAAGCTGCTTGACGATAACTGTTAATTGCGGGATTTTTTACCATTATAATGCCTTCAAGCAATCTGTATAAATAAACATTGTAGCCAATTAAATCATCCAGACTGTAAGCTAGCCAACTGTCCGGTAAGATAATTGCTCGTACCTTGCAAGATCGACATTGTCCTGTCTAGCGACATAAACTGGTTTATGAGAATTTTCTCATAAGTTTCCAAATGTAGCTCTTGCCGTTCTATCTGGTTTTGTAACGACCTCTTCTGGCTACTCAAGCCTTCATTCTTGGAGTCAATAATCCCACCCAAATCCAGTAACTGATCTGCATAGGTAAAAAATCTTGTGGCATACCCTGTAGTGGCATCTGAAAGAATCTGCGATACCCGATCGAAATC
This sequence comes from Candidatus Thiodiazotropha sp. (ex Codakia rugifera), assembly GCA_025656675.1. Lineage (GTDB taxonomy): Bacteria > Pseudomonadota > Gammaproteobacteria > Chromatiales > Chromatiaceae > Thiodiazotropha. The sequence continues at coordinate 127,160 of JAHXHN010000005.1, read as the reverse complement.
ATTGGCAAGGGCATCGGCTAATTCACCGCTATCCAATGAGATGACACCCAGTTTATCCCTAGTTATGCCAATTTCAAAGAGATAGGCATCTGCACCATCAATATTAGCGGCCTGATTGATAACATTTACAAATCCCTGTTTGATGCGACGCAGGCTGCTATCCCTGCCCAAGGAACCTGTTTCCAAATCATCCAGTTCACTCAATACTGTATTGTATGCATCGACAAATTGATTGACTTTCTCTTCAATCTTGCTGTTATCCCTGCTTATCCCGATCGAAGCAGCCCCAGCAGCTACGAGTTCTAAAGTTACACCTGATACCGCACCGGTGACAGCATTCGATGAACTCACAATATTGAAACCGTCAATCGTCAGCAGAGCATCCTGAGCGGTATCCACCTGTTCAGCGAGCCCGTCATTTCCCACACCCACATGAAACAGCCTCGACAAACCATTTGCATCGTTATTGCTACCATCGTCCGCATCGACCACACTGACTGAGATGGCATTGACCAATCCCGTCTCTTCACTGGTCAGGATCAGACGACTTCCACTCGCCTCGTTGAGAATAGTGGCGGTAACACCCGGATTATCGGAAGCGTTGTTGATCGCATTTCTCAATCCAGCCAAGGTATTGTTGGTGGCATCCACTGCAAGATTCATGGTTTCACCATCAACCGTGATAGAGAGCGATCCCGTTCCGGTTGCAGTGGCGCTATCTGTATAAGCGGATGATGCCAACTTATCTCGACTCGCCAACTGGGTTACAACCACATCGTAACTCGATGCGACAGCGGTTGAGTCAGCAGTGACCGTCAATACAGCCTCATCAGAAGAAGTTGTTGAGAATGCCGCAAAACCAGAATCATTGGTTAAATCTTCAACACTGGACTTGAAGGTGTCTACAGCACTCTTCACAAGGCCGTAGTCACTGATCTGCTTCTCGATCTCTTTCTCTCGAGTTTGCAGCTGGGTTAAAGGCCGACTCTCAATCTGCAATAGCTGATTGATAATACCGTTCCAGTCAGCCCCAGCCCCTATGCCTGAAAAACCAATTGCCATGATTTAGCTAAGCCTCGTGAAGTGTGAGCACTCAGTACAATTATACTCTGTCATCCAACAATACACCCGGGATCATCTCCTCACGCGATTCCTGAACCTGGGAAATGACGTGTAGAAGATGTTCCGGTGGAATCTGCCTGACCAACTCACCAGTATCTGAATCGATGACCCTAACCACTTGCTGACCAGTATCTTCATCGACACTGAATTCGAGATTCCGTTTGACAAGCTGCGAGAGATCCTCGATTTTACTGATCAGGACTTTACTGTCTACAACCTGTTGGGGTTGTTCGGTATTCGGACTCTCTTTCCTTTCAGCCTGAACAGATGGGCTCGTGTCGGTCTTGGAGACTTCCCTTTTATAGGCGTATTCATGGGCCAAATTTGTGATTACGTTTGGCATTTCTATACCCTACCCTGTTTATTCCGCGTCAAACCCCGGGGGGACGGAAACCGCCCCCGAGGGTCTTATCCTTAACGAAGCAGGCTCAATGCCAGCTGTGGAATAGAGTTGGCCTGTGCCAATGCGGCAACACCTGCCTGCTGTACAACCTGTGCACTGGTCATTTTTGCCGTTTCGCGGGCGAAGTCAGCATCCATGATCCGGCCGGCTGCGGCAAACTGGGCCTCTTCCATACTGGCGGCTACTCGACCAGCCTGTTCCAAGCGGCTCTGCAGTCCACCGACATTAGCCAAAGCTGTTGCGACAGCGTTCAGGTCGGCATCGATTGTAGCGGTACTGGTAATTACTGCAGTACGCGCTGCAAGCGCTGCGGTAGAGATATCGATAGTCTGGCCGGTGTTTGCACCAACCTGGATAGCGCCGCCGCCACCAAATACGGCTGTGCCGTTAAAGGTTGCACGACCCAGTGAATCGGTTATTTCTGTCGTCAGCGCAGTAAATTCAACAGACATAAGGGCTGTCTGAGCTGAGGTGTAGAGACCACTACCCGCTTGCACGGCCAGTTCACGCTGTCTCTGCATCATGTCACTGACACTGCGTAAAGTGGCATCTGCCACATTCAGAAAAGAAGTACCGTCTGCGATGTTACGCTGGGCTACTGTCAAGCCACGTGCCTGGGCTGACTGTAACTGGGCAACGGCCAAGCCGGCTGCGTCGTCTTTAGCCATATTAATACGCAGACCTGAAGAGAGGCGCTGGATGGAAGTTTCAAGATCTGATTGTGTACGACCCAGGTTTTTTTGTGCGGCTAGGGAGAATACATTAGTGTTGACTGTGATTGCCATGAGACTATTCCTCTATCAGACCGGTAATGGCGTCTGTTGATAAGCGCTCTACCACCGGTGATTTGTATTTGGCGGATATATCAATCAAGTTTGATATTTACCGCCTCCGATATTTGTAGCGGCCCCGGATGTCAGAACTTTAACCGGATTATCACTCGCTTGAATCGGGAGGACCTCAAAATATTTATATATTACTTATTGTTTTTATTGACTATTTATTGATTTTACATTGAAACGGGGCAGGGAATAAACATCCTGAGCATTAGCTTCCCTTTATACTGCTCGACCCATGGATGAAACGACTGTCTAGCCTCAAGACCCACCGTCTCAAAGCAATCTGCGCAATTGATTGTGAACGAGGAAAACCATTCGCATGGAGATTAGGACAGTTGGCCCTCAGTGTGGCCTCATAGATAATTGAACAGCGACAGTCCCTGCACCATATTGAAGGTCTGCTGAGCTGCCTGCAGTGCCAGAAGATCTTGTTCAAAACGGCTTACCGCCTCCGCAATATCCAGGTCCTCTGTTTCTGAAAGTGCGCTCTGCATGGTGAATATGAAATCCTCATTGACGTTATGCTGCTCATCGATGGTATTCAAACGGGCACCACCACGGGCTCTGATTGCCCCAATATGTTCCTGAGCCAAATTCAAGTCATCGATCAATGCGCCGTTTGGTGCATCAGCTTCCAGACCGGCAATTATTCCATGTACCGTCTCGAATATATTTCGCTTGGTGCCTGCCGTGGTATCGACATTCATGAATACATCGTAACCGTTCTCACGATCCTGCACCTGACGGGTAGCTGAGATCTGAAGTGCCCTGGTTCCCATATCACCGGCATAAGCAAACACTCCGTCGGCTGGGTTGCTGAAGGGTATGGAATCGGCATCATAGCCGGCGAAGATATACTCTCCGTCGCTGTCCCTTGTATTGGCCAGTGCCATCAACTCATCATTGAGCTGCCTCAACTCCTCAGCAATTGCCTGGCGGGCACCGGGTGTGTAGGTGTCGTTTTGGCCCTGAATTGTCAGTTCCAAAATACGGGGCATCAGATCGTCCACGCCCCTCAGGGTGGCCTCCTGCAATTCAAGCCGGGCACGCGCCCGGTCTGCGTTATTCTGGTACTGCTCTACCTGTGAAATGCTGGTCCGTAAATCGAGCACATAAGCTGCGCCAGGCGGGTCATCCTTGGGCGTCAGGATACGCTTACCGGTAGAGATCTGCATCTGTGCCCGACTGAGATCTGATTGACGTTCCAGCATACTGCTGATTCCCCGGTCGAAAAGCATCGATGTGGAAACTCGGTCCATGCTGTTATCTCCTGACTGCGCCTAACAGGGTATCGAAAAGGGTACTGGCAACGGAAATCACTTGTGCTGATGCCTGATAGGCTTGTTGGAACTGGATCAGCTTGGCTGCTTCCTCATCAAGGTTGACGCCAGATATTTCTGCCATCGCCTCACGGGACCGCTCCAGCAGGCTCTCCTGTGCCCCCAGGTTCAATTCTGCATGATGGGTTTTGGAACCCACATCTGAGACCATCTGGATATAAGTCTCATCAAAGGTGGCAGTACCGCCCAGCAGCAGCTCTAAATTCTGCATGTTTTCCAGACTGAGTGCATTGCGGTTATCGCTGCTGCCGTTGGTGTTGTTACTGATAATAAAACTATCACCATCCGCGGGGACACCCGAGATATCAAAGCTGATGCCTCCCAAGGTGGCGAACTGCGCGCTCGGCACATTACTACCCGCAATAGTCGCACTATTCAGGTTGTCATAGGTGATGAAATCATCGAATGGATCCACACCGGGTACTGAGCCGGGATAGTAGACTTCGAAACCACTGGTGGCACCTCCCTGGTCGTCATATACCAGTTGAATATCGCCACCTGCCAATGGCAGACCGGCCATGGAACTGTTGGCCGGCTGGGAGACGCTTGCATCACCGGTGTTGAGGGGATTGCCATTCCCATCCACTGCCGGTTGTACCTGCACGGGACCAGCCGCCGCCAACCTTCGCACATCGTTTACCAACAAATTGAAATTCAGAGCGGCATTACGGGTTGGCTGAATCAGAAAGATATCCCCCGCAGTCGCTCCTGCTGCATTGATATTGATATCCATGCCATCAACGATATTCGCACCGGCAACCAGGGTCTGGGTAGCACCACTGGTCAAATTCTCTAATACAAAATCTGCACCATCATAAGTCAGCTCATAGGCATTGCCCGTCAGATCACCAATACTGTCGTAGCTGGCGGTAATAGAGCTGCCATTACCCGGTCTGGCTTGTACCTGAATCGATCCCAGACTGAACAGGGCCGTCCCAACCAAACCATCAAGATCGAGACCCAGTTGATGCTGGGTATTGATTTCATCAGCGATACCAAGGGCAACCAGGCCAACTCTATCCTGGGTTGGATCGAGAATCTCATCACGAAACCTGAGCATACCGCCAATCTTGCCGCCAGTGATCTGGTCGGTCACGATCTGTGTACCGAAGGTGTAGTTAAAAGCAATCTCCAAATGGCTGGGATCGAGGGTCGAAGGCTGGGTACTCAATGTGGCTGCATCATAAGCCATTACCAGGGGCTGGCCCTTGCCGATGAATAGGTTATACGCACCATCAGTCTGCTCTAAAACCTGCACATCCACCAATTCGGAGAGCTCGCTAACCAGTTGATCACGCTTATCCAACAGATCATTCGGCGTGCTGCCGTAGGCGATTTTGATATCGGAATTGATATCAGCAATCCCCTGTGCCAGGCGATTGATCTCGGTGACATTGAACTCAATCTGGTTATTCATCCGAGATCGGCTGTCAACAAACTGCTGTTCAAAATAGTGAAAGCGATCAACCATCGACTCAGCTTCACTCAATACCAGCTGACGCGCAGGTATCGAAGTCGGATCATCGGCCAATCCTTGTAAGGCATTAAAGAAATTCTGGATTGTCGGCTGAATGCCTGCATCTGGATCGGCCACCAGGTCATCGAGTTGACGGGCGCCTTCAAAATAGGCGCTTAATTCGGAGGTCACCGAGAGGCTGGAACGCATTTGACCGGCAATGAAGCTGTCATATTGACGCTGAACCTCGGAGGTCTTTACACCTGTACCCAGGTAACCCACAGCGCTTAGAAAGGGCTCCCGAGTGGCAAAATCGACCCGCTGACGGCTATAGCCCTCAGTATTGACGTTGGAGATGTTGTGACCGGTGGTATCGAGCGCATGCCTGTTTGCAATCAGCCCCGAGACCCCGATGGATTGTATACTCACCTAAATCGCCTCTCTTTCGCTCTGTATCGGCTGAGGGGACCCGCTCTTGAATTGACTCATAGCAGTCTGCATCTCAGGTCCATGCATCACCCGTAGTATCTTTTCGGCGTAGTTGGGGTCTGTGGCATAACCCGCATCCTGCAGTGCCTTGAAATAGGCCGTGGTATCCTGGGTATACTGCAGGGCATCCGTATAGCGGGGATTCTCTTTGAGAAAGCTCACATAGTCCTGAAAACTCTCTTCAAAGGAGTTGTATGTACGGAAATTTTCCCGTCTGCGTACTGCCACATCCTGTTGATATTCCAGTGTCTCTTTCTTGACCTGTCCACCGCCCCAACGCTGATCGGCCTTGATACCGAATAGGTTGTGGCTATTTTGTCCATCGGTTGATTGCATCACATGCCCACCCCACCCTGTCTCAAGCGCTGCCTGAGCAAGCAGTGCCTCGGTGGGCAGGCCAAGCTCAATCGCCGCCTGCTCGGCCGCTGACCAGAGGGATTTAACAAAGCTCTCTGGCGAATCGATCTTGTCCAGAGATGAGGGCTTATCAAGATCGACTTTATCCGTTGTCGGTGACACAGGATTTTCGGAAATGGCTGCTGTCTGCCGTCTCGCCAGCGAAGCAGGATTTTGCCAATAGTTATCCAGACCGGAGAGTGCTTGTATAGAGCCTTTCTCCTCGACACCCATCTGGCTACGCAACATCTGCAACATACCGAGACCACGCTTTTCGGAAAGACTGACCGATAGCTGTTGGTCGTACATATCCTGTACGAATTGGGTCTGTTTACTCTCAAACAGACCACCGCCAAAACTGGCCTGACGCATCTGTTTGACCATCATCTGCACGAAGAGGGATTCAAACTGACGAGCCACCTGCTCGGCAGTCCCTGACTGATCATCCCGCGCCTGACGCTTGAGGGCCGTCAGCCCTGAAAAATCGTGGTAGAGCGATGGCGCAACACTGTTCATCAGATCACCAGCAGTTCAGCACGCAAGGCACCGGCCTCTTTCAAGGCCTCCAGGATAGCCACCAGATCGCTGGGGGCGGCGCCCACCTGATTGACAGCGCGTACCACGTCATCCAGGGAAGCACCCGGATTAAATAAAAACATGTGATCCTTGCCCTCTTCGGTGATCGTCACTTGGCTCTGGGGTACAACCGCCGTTTCACCTGCACGGGCAAAAGGCCCGGGTTGGGAGACGGCCGTCTCCTCGCTGATACTCACCACCAGGTTGCCGTGGGATACCGCTGCCGGATAGACACGCACTTGATTATTGATCACGACTGTACCGGTACGCGAGTTGATAATCACCTTCGCCGAGGTCGCGCCAGGTTTTACTTCCAGCTCCTCCAGCATAGCCACAAAGGTGACTTTCTGACCGGGATCGGTTGGTGCATTGACGCGAATGGAGGTTGCATCGACTGCCTTGGCAGTACCTGGGCCGATGGTCAGATTGATTGACTCGGCAACACGCATCGCCGTGGTAAAATCCCCGTCATGTAGATTGAGGGTCAGTAAGGGTGCTTGATTAAAAGAGTTTGGTACTTCGCGTTCAACAGTAGCGCCACTGGGAATGCGTCCGGCACTTGGTATGTTCACTGTCAATTTTGAGCCGTCCTGCCCCTCGGCACTGAGTCCACCGACGACCAGGTTACCCTGTGCCAAGGCGTAATTATTCCCATCCGCACCCTTTAGTGGAGTCATCAACAAGGTACCGCCACGCAGGCTTTTTGCATTACCCAGCGAGGAGACAGTGACATCGATTTTCTGTCCTACTTTACTGAAGGGAGGAAGATCGCCATGCACGATGACCGCTGCAACATTCTTGGGCTTGATGTTGACACCATCAGGTATCTGCACGCCCAGTTGTGAAAGCAGGTTCTTCAGACTGTTGATGGTATAGGGGGAGTCGGTATCCTTGTCGCCGGTACCATCCAGTCCCACTATCAAGCCATAGCCGATTAACTGATTGCTACGTACACCTTGAATGGAAGCCAGATCCTTGATTCGTTCCGCCAACACTGTTTGCGTTGACAGAAGAATACAACACAACAGCAACAAAGTTTGTTTCAGAACGGCTTTCATCTCATGGTACCTCAAAAAGGAGACAACACACTGTTAAAGAAGCGAGACAACCAACCCATCGAATTGGCATCGGCCAATGCGCCTTCGCCTTTGTAGGTGATCGTGGGATCTGCAATACGCGTCGAATCCACAGTGTTTGCCGGTGTAATATCTCGCGGCCGGACGATACCGGACAGGCGTACATACTCTGTGCCTTGATTGATGCCTATACGTTTTTCACCACGCACATAGAGGTTTCTATTGGGTAGGACTTCAATCACTGAAACCGTAATATTGCCATTCAGAGCGTTGCTCTGGGAGGCGCTGCCATCACCACTGAAATCATGGGTCGAAGCTAGCTCGAAACCCATACCGGCATCCTTGTTGTTCGCTATCGGGACAAAACCGGGAACATTAAACTGCATCGGCGAGCCAAACAAAGTCGGATTGGTGATGCTGTTACTACTGCTTTTCGCTGTGGTTGTACTGGCTGACTTGTTAGCCTGGGTACTTTCCACCAGATTAACCGTCAACAGGTCGCCTACACGTCGGGCACGGATATCTTCGAACCATGCCAGTTCATAACCGGCCTGATAGATTGAACCGTTGCCCTTTGGTGCGGGTGGGGGCATGACCGGACGAATCGGCGCATAGGCAGCATCACGCACTGGGGTGGTGTTCTGACAACCGCTCAGCAGTAGCGCCAGCAAGGTTATCATCAGTGTCATATTAAAGTGTCTGTCCATCAGCCTGGTTCCTGTCATAGTTGCTGATTGACGTAGGAGAGCATCTCGTCAGTGGTTGAGATGGCCTTCGAGTTCATCTCGTAGGCACGTTGGGTTTCGATCATGTTGACCAGCTCTTCCACCACATTCACATTCGAACTCTCAAGAGCCCCTTGGATCAGCGTGCCGGTACTATCGGTGCCTGGAATGGCGGTATTGACACCACCACTGGCGTTAGTCTCCCGATAGAGGTTGTCACCAACAGGTGAAAGTCCCTGGGGATTTACGAAATAGGCCAATTCGATCTGGCCGATCTGGGTCGGTGTGTTATTGCCTGACTGCAACACCGAGACCACACCGTCTGAGCCAATGGTCAGACTGGTGGCATTTGTGGGAACCGTCATCGCCGGCTGCAACTCGTAGCCATTTGGTGTAACGATGTTGCCATCGGCGGTTAAGCTAAAGGTACCATCACGACTGTAGACAATATTGCCATCCGGATGGAGTATCTGAAAATAGCCCTTGCCCTGGACGGCAACATCCAATGAGTTACCGGTCTGTACGATATTGCCCTGGCTGTGTTCCTTCTGCGTCGCCACAACCCGTACACCCGTTCCTACCATCAGACCGGATGGCAGTTCCGTATTCTCCGAGGATTGGGCACCTACCTGACGCAGGTTCTGATAGATCAGATCGTTAAAGACAGCCCGGTCACGTTTGAAACCGGTGGTGTTGACATTAGCGAGGTTGTTGGAGATCACAGACATATTGGTCTGTTGTGCATCCAATCCGGTTTTTGCGATCCAGAGTGCCGGGTACATAGTCTCTTCCTCGTACTTTTTGAATTCAGTTAATCATTAATGTTTGCAATTTACCTGCCAACATCAACTCATATTCATAATGCCGGCTGATGCTTTGTCCATATCTTCAGCGGTCCTCATCATCTTGACCTGCATCTCGAACTTGCGGGACAGCTCAATCATGTTCACCAGTGCATCGGCGACATTGATGTTGCTACTCTCAATCATGCCGGATACCAACTCGGTAGAGGCATTGGCATCGGCCTCACCCCCCTCTTTCAGCCGCAGCAGGCCCTCTTTCCCCTTGATCAGCGACTCCATTGGAGGATTAACCATCTTGATACGATCGATGATGGCCAGTGCTGACGGGGTGGCGCCTTCAGGAAGAATGGTAATAGTGCCATCGGGTGCAATCTCAAGCCGCTCATAGGGCGGCAATGCAATCGGCCCCCCATTGCCGATAAACGGCAAACCTTCGCCGTTTGTAACCAGGCCATTGGCATCTACCTTCAAGTCGCCACGACGTGTATAGGCTTCGGATCCGTCAGCCGCCTGGACGGCAAAATAGCCATCTCCCTTGACCGCCAGATCCAGAGGATTCCCTGTTGACTGCAAACTGCCCTTGTCAAAATTGATATTGGGCCGCTCATCCAAAGCGTAGACACGGGTTGGGAATCCCTGACCAAACACAGGCATACTGCGGAACTGACTGAGGTCTTCCATAAAACCCGGCGTATTCACATTCGCCAGGTTGTTGGAGTTGCTGGCCTGGGCTATCAGTGTCTCTTTGGCCCCACTCATGGCTACGTAAATCATGCGATCCATGGGATTGGCTCCTCTCTCTTGTTCAAAACAGGGGTAATCGATGCTGACCGAAGCCAGCCTGATCAGGCCACATGACCGATCTAAATTGATAACTGCAAAAAACGGGCCGTTTAGCGATAATGATCACCTACCAACCGGCCAAAACAGCATGACGGAAACAAGATGGCGAAATATTCCAAAAACCAAAAACCCTCTGAAGAGACGGCAGCCGAAGCCACGAGGATTGCCCGGGCCACACAACGCCCTGGGCAGACCAAAGAGCAGACCAAACTGATTGCCAGCGGCATTCAAAAAGGGATCGATCAATACAAAAAGCAGCACAAAGCCAAGCTTCGGGAGATGGACAAAAGGAAGCGAAGAGGTACTCCCCAAACTGAACAGATCACCACCAGCCAGGAGCTATCAGCAGCATCCATCAATAAGGGAGGTGGCGATAAACTACCCTGGATACTTCTGATAGTCTCATGGGTACTGTTTACTGCTTATCTGTTTTTCACTATGCGTTGACAATACTCCTGTCCAAGGGTTTTCAACGACGAGTGCACAGCTTTGAGTCGTTCCGATCCAGCGCTCTGGATTCTGCAGCTTAGTTACTTTCTAGATCAGCTTGCTGATTGACAAGAATTTATTATTCCACGTCCCTATCACATTGTGCTGTTGCCACAGACAAAATATGGCGTACCTACTGATATTATTGTTTGGTATTTGGCGATCCGGATATTCCTATACAGATTTTCAAGCACTGTAAATATTATTTTGAAAACCATTTTATACTGTGCAAATCAAATACTATGTGATTGCGAATATCAGATATAATTTCATTATCTCATATCTCATTCACTCAATTAGAATTATTTAAATGGCTTCTACATTATCTCTGCTTGTTTTTCCTGTAGACATGGATGCAGCTAAACATTTTATCTCGGTCAGTCAATCTTTGGGTGTAAACATCATTGGCGCCAGTTCAGTAACCAGTCCAAATATAATGATTGAGTTGGATCACTTCACTCACATGCCCTACATCACTGACCCCGCTTTTACAGCAGCACTGAATGCTGCCGTCGAAGACTATGGTGTCACTCATATCTACACCCCACACCCTGGAGTATGGGCCTATTTAAAAGATTTACAGACACAGCAACCGGATCACTATTCATTTAAGTTATGTCACCCTTCACCTGTTCAAACCATCTGGGATGATACAGTTTCCAGCTATGAATGGGCTGAAAATATGGCATTGGATGTATTTCTAAATACGCTGGAATTATATCCGGGCTCAACACTAAAACCCCGACTTACCAAGGGGCGGTACATAAGTCTACACAAGCAGTTTTTTCGTATTCCAGGCGAATGTGACATAAACAAACTCACTGCTTTAGCCCATATATCCCGGACATTACCTCAGGGCGACCTGATCGAAATTGGTTCGTTTTGTGGCCGATCTGCCTTTGCAATCGCCTGGCTGGCCAAGCAACATGAGATCGGCAACCTGATTAGCATTGATCCATGGTCCAGCCAAAAAATCGAGGCACAAGGTCAGCAAGCTGAGATCCTTAACCGACGCATTGGAGTGATTGATTTCGATAAAATATTCTTGGTTTATATCAGTAATATGTTACTCCTCGATAATGTTGGTTATATCAGGGAGATATCATCCGAGGCTATAAATCTATATAAGCAAACTGCACAGCAGGGGATACTAAACAGCCCCGAGCTCAGTCCAATTTCTGTTTCGGGAGCCATTTCCTTGCTACATATTGATGGCAATCATCACTACACACACGTATGTCAAGACATTGATGCATGGGCACCCTATGTCATGCCAGGTGGATGGATATTATTGGATGACTACGTCTGGGCCTTTGGTGATGGCCCAAAGAGAGCAGGTGATGAGTTGCTAGCTTCGAGAAATTTTGATCTTGCATTTTCTATGGGCGATACGCTGTATTTAAGAAAAATGACAGCATCAGACAATCTATAATGAGTGGCAACTTTTCAACTTTACCGCTGTTGATAGGCCAGTTATAACCAGCCTGCGAACCATCATATACAACCTACCCATTCATTGGGCATATATCGCACCACCTACATCAGCAGGAGACATCTGATTCCGGTTGCAGAGGGTAATGTGCAAAAAAGTTGCCCCGAATGTAACCTGGGCAGCAAGCAACATAAAAAAAACGCCAGCCCTCTTCCCCGTACACTGGGAAGAAAGCTGACGGTTGTAGATCAACTATCGAATATTGATAACCGTCTGGGTAACGGCATCCGCGGTGGTGATCACCTGGGCGTTGGCCTGAAAATTACGTTGCGCAGTTATCAGATTCACCAACTGTTTGGCCAGATCGACATTTGAGTTCTCAAGCGCACCGGATTGAATCAAACCAAAGCTGCCGGTTCCAGCTTCACCCAATTGCACATCACCGGATGCGAAGGATTCAACCCAACTGGTGTCGCCATTCTGGCGCAGACCCTGATTGTTGGTGAATCGGGCCATCGCAATCTTACCCAGTGGCTCCGACTGACCATTGGTAAAACGGGCAAATACGATCCCTGAACCATCCACATCCACACCACTAAGACGCCCAGAGGTAAAACCATCCTGACTCAGCTCATTAACCGAAAAACTGGACCCAAACTGGGATGTTGCACTGTAGTCAAAAGTCAGACCAGTAATATCTGCAGCACCGCCACCCGGATTAAACGTATCCATCAAAACATTTCCCAGGGCATCCACATCACCCACCCCGGTATCCAGTGAACCCGAAGTGGTGAACTGGACATCCGCAAAAGTATTACCACCCACAGTCACATTCACACCATCCACAAAGGTAAATGCATTCCATTGATTATCTGCCACTTTGCTGTAGAACATGGTTGCGGTATGCGCAGTCCCGAGAGAGTCATAGATCGTGGTTGCCGTGGAGTGATTGTAACTCTGAGGATCAGGCGGAAAGGTAAAAGTCGGTGCGGTTGGGTCCAATAAGACAGTCGGAGGCGCCTCTGCCGCGCTAAGATTGAGAGTGGCTTCAATATTGGTCGTCGGCAAGGGTGTCCCGGACACCACCGGTAGATTCAAATCCGTGGTATCGCCGGTATTAAACAAGCTACCTGTGGTACCGATACGCGGAAAAACCTGTAACCTGGCACCCGTATGATCCACTACGTTACCATCCCGGTCGACCGTGAATGCACCAGCTCGTGAATAGGCGACATCGCCTGCTGAATCTTCCATGACAAAGAATCCTTCACCATTGATCGCCATATCTAGATTGTTGGATGTGAACTCGGTACTGCCTTGAGAAAACTGCTGGGCCACACGGGTCACACGTACACCTCTTCCCGGTACCGAGCTACTGACATCACTGATTGAGTTAGCATAGATATCGGCAAACTCGGCTCGTGACTCTTTGAACCCGACCGTGCTGGCGTTAGCGACATTATGCCCGGTAACCTCAAGATCGGTGGAAGCCGCATCCAAACCACTCAGAGCGATACGAAATGCCATCTTTATTCTCCTGTCTATACACTGAAGGCTATCAACGCAAACAGCGTTGATGCTGATATTCTATTGAATCTGTACAACGTCATTCATGGCGATCTGTCCCAGACCGTCCAGATTGAGCTGGATACCGCCCGGACCACCCAGGTTGACGCTCTCAACCTCAGCTGCAACCAGAACTGCAGGTGCCATCTCGGCATCGTCTACATTCGCCACAGCGCTTACCTGATAAAGGCCATCACCCATATAGTCGCCAGCATCGTCATATCCGTCCCAACTAAAGGCAACCTGTCCCGCCTCATGAGTACCCAGCTGTAGCTCACGTACCAGGGCACCGGAACGGTCGGTGATCATTACCCGGACATTACTTGCAGAGGCAGGCAGGTTGACACTGCCCTGCAGGGATTCACCGTTGGCGAGTGAACCGACATTACTCTCCACCAGTACATCACGCCCAACCAGATTGGCTGCCTGTAAAGCTTGGTCCGAAGTCAGTGAACTGCGTAATTCGTTGAAGGAGGCATTCAGATCATCGATGCCGGAGACAGTGGCAAACTGGGAGACCTGGGTCGCCATCTCAGAATTTTCCATGGGCTTGAAGGGATCCTGATGGGTCAACTCGGTAACCAGCAGGTTCATAAAATCCTCTAACCCCAACTGACCCTGTTGTTTCTCTTTTGCTGGAGCATTGGTGGCTAAGCCAATATCCTCATAAAGGTTGGAACTGCTGCTGATGGCGTTCATAAAATTCTCCTTATTGGCCCATACGCAGGGTTGCGATAAGTAACTGTTTGGCTGCATTGGCCACTTCGACATTACCTTGATAAGAGCGCGAAGCGGATAGCATATTGGCCATCTCTTCCACCGTGTTTACATTCGGTCGAAAGATATACCCTTGTTCATTGGCCAGTGGATGCTCAGGTGCATATTCCTGAATCAGTGGCGCCTGACTCTCCACCACACCCGCCATGCGTACACCACCCGCTGCCGCATCCGGATTGGTCTGATCCAATATCGTTTGAAACACGGGTTGTCGTGCCCTGTAAGTCTGTTCAATACTGCTGCTCACGGCATCCACATTGGCCATGTTGCTGGCCACCAGATTCAAGCGCAGACTCTGGGCACTCATGCCTGATGCGGCGGTATCAAAGATGTTGAACATAGACATGGCTATTCACCCTTTAGTGCTTTACGTATGCCATTGATTTTGCTGTTGATAAAACCAAGGCTGGCCTGGTATTCAACCGCATTGGTGCTGAAGGCAACATGCTCCCGCTCGGTATCCACGGTGTTGCCATCCATCGAAGGCTGCATAGGCGTGCGATAGAGCAATTGCGAAGGAGGTACCGAACCGGATTCAGCTTGAATATGTTGATTGTGAGTCGTCCTCATTCGGCTTGAACTATCCATTTCGCTATTGAGGAGTGTATTAAAATCGAAGTCTCTCGCCTTGTAGCCCGGGGTATCAGCATTGGCCAGATTGGCTGCGAGCACTTCAGCTCGCTGAGAGCGCAGAACCAATGCCCTCTCATGTATTCCAAATAGGTCGTCGAAGTTCATCAATTGCTCCAATACTGTCTCTTGTCCGAGAGTAATGCAGGGAGCGTGCCAAGCGTATCAACGAGGAGGCAGGGGCGAATTATAACGAGATAGGAAGTATGGGCAGGCTATTTCAACCGCTCTTTTCCGGCAAACCAGTGCCGGAAAGCGGCAACCATTGCCGCATGGGCTCCTAAGACTTTAATCGGTAGGAGATACCGCCATGACCCACTTTCATTTCAAAACGATTAGTGAGCTGATTGATCGATTCGGTGGATCCAAGAAAAAGATAACCCCCGGGATTCAGTACATCGGCCATCCTGTCGACGATATCTTTTTTTAAATCATTGGAGAAATAGATCAGTACATTTCGGCAAAATATCACGTCGAATTTCCCCATCGCCTGATAACTACTGGTGAGATTTAGGGATCGGAAACTGACTCGCCGCTTGATCTCCGGCCTGACCTCAAGACAGCGTTCTTTGGGCGTAAAGAACTTTTTCTGTTGTTCCTGGGTCAACCCCCTCTCGACAGCGAGGCCACAATAGACACCGGCACGGGCTTCATCGAGCACTTTACTGGAAATGTCGGTAGCGGCTATCTGTACCGGTCTGGTGGAGGCTTTTAACCCTTGATACTCATCCGCAATCATACTGATATTATAGGGTTCCTGACCACTCGAGCAGGCGGCAGACCAGATCCTTATGCTGCCTCCTCGTTGCTGATTCAGATCGGGCAGGATGGTCTCCTTTAACAGGATATAGTGGCCGATATCACGAAACCAGAAGGTCTCATTGGTGGTCATGGCATCGATGACTTTCACTTTGAGACGTGATTGAGCAGGTGACTGGATCAGCTTCAATAAAGCGCCCAGAGAGTCTACCTGAACCTCTTTCATAATGTTGCTAAGTCTGCTGGAAACCAGGTATTCCTTTCCGTTTCCCAGCAGAATACCGCATGCTTGCTGCAGGAATAACTTGAACGATTCGTACTCTGCCGGACTGATTGCGGCTGACCGATGATGCATGATTTTGATGTTCTTGTTGAATGAAAAGCTACAACTTCTTCACGCCAGATCTTTCAGACGCTCGGTTACCCGACCAACCAACTCATCAGGCATGAATTTGGCGAGGAAATGGTCAGCACCCACCTTCTTCACCATGCTTTCATTAAATACACCGCTCAATGAAGAATGCAGGATGACATAGAGGTCCGTTAGTTTAGGATTTTCACGAATCTCTGTCACCAGGGAGTAGCCATCCATTTTCGGCATTTCGATATCGGAGATGACCATCGCCAGCCAATCACTGACCTTACCCTCCTCTGACCACTGCAGCAATAGATTCAGCGCCTCACTGCCATCTTTTGCCTGTATGGTTTCGATGTGCATTTCGTGCAACACCTTTTTTATCTGGTTGCGTGCGACCATCGAGTCATCCACCACTAGTATCTTAAGCCGGTCCAAGTCAGCACCGGTATCTTCCATCGGGTGTGTAATCTCTTCGTCAATACCCAACACTTCACTGAGTACCTTCTCTACATCAATGATCTCAACCAGGGTCCCATCGAGATCAGTGACGGCTGTCATATAACTACTGCGTCCTACACCTTGTGGTGGTGGTAAGATATCTTCCCAATGAGTATTGACGATACGTTCCACATTACCCACTAAAAAGGCAAGCTGGCGGCGATTGTATTCGGTGATAATGATGAAGTAGTCGGTTGCTTTACCCATCCTGGGGCCACCGATGGCATTACACAGGTCCATTACCGGAATATTGACGCCCCTTAGCGTGGCCACACCCCGAATCACCGGATGTGATCCCGGTAACTCAGTCAGTGGTGGACACTGCACGACTTCTTTCACTTTAAAGACATTAATGCCAAAAACCTGACGTCCATTTAGCCGAAAAAGCAGCAATTCCAGTCGGTTTTGCCCCGCTAGTTTGGTTCGTTGATCGACACTGTCCAAGACACCAGCCATCGTTTTGCACCCTGATCACAAGATAAAGCCCAATATAAGCACTATGGCGGCTTACATATCCTGACCTTTAATACCTTTGGAACAATCGATGACAAAAAACCTGAACAATCATACGACCTTAGTGACAAGCAAGGATCACAGCCAGCTTGCGCTAGTGGGTCTATCAAGGTGCCGGATTGATAATCCCACTGAAACTCACATCACGGCATGATGATTGCATATTGTTTCAAGTGAACTGCGGAGATACTGTCCTCATGACAAACTGGAAATCGACATTCAACACACTACTGGTGATATTGCTTTACGCCATACCCGCTCTATGCCATGCGGCCAATGACTCTCACCAGTCACATCAAACGATTGTGGATGCTGCTGAACAGTACCTGAAACAAACAGTCACCCAGCATGCCACTAACGCTGTCATCAAGATTACACCGCTGGATCATCGTCTCAGACTGGCACATTGCGATACGCCCCTGGAGACCTTCAGTCCACCGGGTGGCAGTAAAGCCGGAAGAACCTCGGTAGGCGTACGCTGCCAAAGCCCTGCCCCATGGACACTCTATGTCTCTGCCAATGTTGGTCTTGAGTCACCGGTGGTTGTCGCAACACGAGACCTGGCCAGAGGACAGGCGATAGCGGAAGACGATCTGAAATTGCGGATCTCTGATACGACCCATCTGCTTCGTGGTCATTTCGAATCGATCGATGAAGTTTTGGGTCAGACACTGAAGCGAACACTACGCCGAGGACAGGTCATAACCCCATCGATGCTTGTTGTTCGAAAAACAGTGAAACGGGGTGAACAGGTCACTATTCTAGCCGCAGCTGGTGCAATCGAAGTACGTATGCGCGGCAAGGCAATGAAAAACGGCAATCCAGGTGATGTAATCCCTGTAGTCAATATAAAATCGAAGAAAAAGCTTCAGGCACGGGTGGTTTCTGATGGATTGGTGAGGGTGGACTGATAGCCAAGGAATTTGAGAAAATGCACCACAAAATAAGGATTCCAACTCTCAATGATGGGACGAAATTGCTAAAGTAATGGTGAGATAAGACGCTATTTATGGCATACAGCATGCAACTGAGGATGAGCCATGGCCGTTGAAATCAATAGTCTCTCTAGCGGTAATCTGAAAGGCACGGGAGACAGTGGCCTCGTAACACGCTCGGGTCTTCCAGGGGGCAAACGTTCTGCAACATCGACAACGTCCACCCGCAAAGACCGTTTTAACATGACCGGCTCTGCTGGAAAACTATTGGAACTGGAGGGACGAATTGCACAGATGCCAATCGTTGATGGACAAAAGGTCGAGGCCGTAAAACTGGCCCTGGCCAATGGCAGCTTCACCATCGACCCACAGACTGCTGCTGACAAAATGCTGGCGATGGAACTGTCACTCCCCTGATCACAATGAACCGCTCTGCAGAGACCCAACAGACCTTTTTCCAGATTCTCAAAACCGAGACCGAGCAAACCCAAAGTCTGCTCGATCTGCTTCGCATGGAATATGGACTACTTCAGGGCAATTCATCACAGGCCCTGCAAGATCTGCTTGAGAAAAAGAAACAACAACTGATCAGTGTAGAAACAGCTGTTAAACAGCATAATCAGTTTTTGGAACAGCACGGACTCAGCATTGACAAGCTAGGAACGGATACTTTTCTACATCAGTGTAACGACAACGAGCAGCTGTTGGCTATGTGGCATCGACTCACCTCCCTGCTGGAAGCCTGCCGCAGTCAGAATGAGATCAATGGAGGTGCGGTACAACTCAATCAGCGTCACGTCTCCCAGGCACTGGATATCCTGCGCGGTATCAGTGAACGTGATAAGACCTATGGCCCGTCAGGCGAATCGAGACCTAATTCCACTTCAAAATCACTCGGCAAGGCATAAGCATCAAGGTCTCTTAACCGCTTTAGATCGTCCGGCCTGTCCAAATCCCAAAGCTCGGGCAACTCCTGCCAACGCCAGCATAATCGTCGGAATACATGCCTGGTCGACGCAGCTACATCTCCCCTCCCCCAATTGTGGCCGGAAAACAGGCATTGCTGATAGGTTTTCAGGCCTAGCAACACATAACCGCCATCCTCAGCGGGACCCAATACAGCATCATCTCCAGCAGACAGCCACTTAAAGGCCTGCCGCAGATGATCGGCGTTTAACGCAGGACAATCCACGCCCAGCAACACAACCTGTCGATAGCGTGTCAGTGCCTGCCGGGTTGCAAAACCCATGCGCTCCCCAAGGTCACTGCCTTGCTGTAAATGGAGCTTTAACCCATGTCGTAGGGACAGTTGCTGCAACACCGGGTGTTTATCATTCGGTGTCACCCAAAGCTCCACAGCATAGGGTGTGTGACTTCGAATCCATTCAACCTCCCTTTCCAGCAGTTCGATATAAAGATCAGTGGCAGCTCTCTCCCCAATAGCAGGTATCAACCGCGTCTTCACTTGGCCGGTGTAGGGCGCTTTGGTGAAAATCAGTACGGCATTCTGATTCAACATTGAACCCTCAGTTGAACACCGTGAAGGGGTGCGTCTGTGGTGGTACATGCCAAGAGTCACTCACATCCTGCGCCCGCAATACTTGGGCATCCCTGCACGGTACTCAACGACTGTTGCAGCCATGCGCCGCCACTGGCGCGCCATTCACGATATAGCGATACTCATGCTGGATATTCCTGGCACGAAAATAGTCCACATGTTCAACCTGATTGGTACTACGCATAGCGGTCACCTGAGGATTTATGGTTCATCTTTCAATCAGCGCGATTATTGCGGTAGCACTTTGCTAAGTCGTCAGGCGAGACACCCAACCAATAACCCAGACGCAACATCCACATCAATAGTATTGTTCGCATTATCCCCTGCGATTCCCAGCGGCGACTTGAAGTGACAATCTTTTCTCGCAGACAGATCGGTGTTGCAATTCGTTTCAAACGCCTGCTGATCTCGATGTCCTCCATCAGCGGTTGCAATGGGAATCCCCCCACCTTCCTGAAAAAATCACGGTGGATAAAAATGGCTTGGTCACCGGTAGCTATACCCGAGAGACAAGAGCGTCGGTTCATCATCCACTCTACGATTCGCAGCATGGGATGGGCACCGCTGAGCCTGATATCGAACCGACCCCAAATCGGACCCTTACTGGCTACACGAGTGATGTTTTTTTCTATACCGGAGACAATCTGAGAATCGGCATGCAGAAACCAGAGTATCTCACCCGTTGCTATCGCTGCCCCCTGATTCATTTGATGTGCTCGTCCCGGCGTGCTATTCACCAGATGGTCCAGATAGGCAGTTAGTTGAGATAGGTAGGACTTGTCGCTGCCACCATCGACCAGAATCAGTTCATGTCCCTCCGACCTCAGGAGTTGTAAATCAAGCAGGCATTGCTTGAGCAACTCACCCTCATTCAGGCAGGGGATAATGATGCTCAGTCTAGGGCCTGTTAACACTAATCTGCAAGTGCCCCGCCACAACTACTGCCCTGACCCGCGGTACAACCGTAACAGTGCTCAGCTACCTGTATGGATAGCCCCTCCAGGTCGACATCAAAAAGATCCTTGAGTCGCGGTTGAAATTTATCATCGGTTCTCAAATGGATCTTCAGCATCTGATTAAAGTCGCAGTCATAGACAAAGCCCCGCCAATCGACACTCAGTAAATGACGGCACATGACACTCTGAAGATTGCAGGGTTGGTAGGCATCCCGTAAGAGCTGCAGATAATTATCGAATTCACCTTTAGACTGCAGATAACTGCCAAACCGCTGAATCGGCATATTGGTAATGGTCAGTAGTTGATTAAAATGGATGCCATAGCGGTCAAGCAACTGCTTTCGATACTCAGATTCCAGCGGTCCTTGTGGTGGAGGCAGACTCGGGCCCAGAGGGTTGTAGACAAGATTCAATACAAGCCCACTCTCCGGCATTCCATAGCCAAGTTGATTTAACTTGATCAAGGCCTCAATGCTTTGGGAGTAACTCCCCTTACCACGCTGTTGATCGACATTCTCTTCCAGATAGCAGGGAAGAGAAGCGACCACCTCAACCTGCTGTGCTGCAAGGAAATCGGCCAGGTCGTTCTGCCCTTCTTCCAGAAGGATAACCAGGTTACTACGATCAATGACATGGATACCCAGCTGTTTTGCCTGTTCCACCAGATAGCGAAAATTTGGATTCAACTCCGGCGCGCCACCTGTCAGATCAAGCTGCTTGATGTTGTGATGTTGCAGGAAGGCGAGTACATCCTCAGCCGTGTCACGATTCATCTCTTCCGTTCGCTTCGGGCCCGCATTGACATGGCAGTGCACGCAGGAGAGATTGCAACGAAACCCAAGATTGACCTGCAACGTCTCAAGCCTTCCCCGATTGACAGGAGGAAAGTTACTGGGTTGGAGTAGATGTACCGTATCAAGCATTTCTGTTCCTAGTTGTCATTTCTAAAGCCACCTCAGTGAGATACGTCGAGTCAGGTAAAATGGATGTCTTTTGTGATCCTGAACCTATCCAGAGTATCGCAACTGACCCTATTTAGACAGGATACCTCTTTGTTTTTAATGGTTTTTATAAATTATTGCCTATTTATCTCTACCACATCTTTTTGAACCAGTTCTAACATTTGGACTCAAACTGGATACTGTATATTAAGATATTGCTAATATACTGATACTTAACTGCATCCAAGGAGTTTAAAGATGTTACCCATACTCATAGGTCTGATTCTCGCAATGTTGTTCGGCATGATGTCGTTCTTTGTGTATGGACTTGAAGGACTAATCAACTACCCATGGATTGATACCATCTTTTGGGTGCTGATCCTCACCGGTACTGCTATTACACTGATCAACGAAATTGGTCAATGTCTGGCCTGCAAACTCGACAGAAGACTGGCCATTGACTGGTTTGAACGATACTGCAGCGAACTGGCCTGTGCAAAATAGAAGGTCTCATTCCTGGCTGTTGCTTTGTCAATGCAGCTATCAGTTAGGGTAATGACATCATCACCCACAATACTGTTTGCCCAGTCCAACACGAAACAGTAAACTGCTGTTTATCATAAAAAATGCACAGTCTTTGACTAGCTCCGCTTTTCAGTTGTTATTGGTTAGTCACTTATAATTTGGGATTTCCGTGTGTAATATTACGCACCCATTGGCGAGCAATCGGAAACTGTGTACACGGTACTGATCAGAACCACAAACCCTGTCTTCCGCCCTCGTAGCTCAGCAGGATAGAGCAATCGCCTCCTAAGCGATAGGTCACAGGTTCGACTCCTGTCGAGGGCACCAATCTTGAAACAAACAATCTATCCGGCAGGCACATCACAAGGTGAAACTATCATACCCACTCCTTCGCAACTTTCTGCTGATGTTGTTTTTGGGTTACCAATGGTTCTGTTGCAACACATTTGCGGCTGTTGCTGAAGGTCAGGTAACCGGAATTCAAAGTGGTAATCAAATAACCCTTAAGTTGACGGATGGCCGACAACGAAAGGTCAAACTCTTAGGAATCCGTATACCTTCAGCAAACAGACGCTCAGCTGAAATTGCCAAACGCCATATCAATATGCTGCTGGCAGGTCGATTTGTCAGCATCAAATACACAACGCTTTTACCCAGCGGTGTTATACTCGGAACTGTTCTGCATGGTGGCTCGGATATCGCAATACGTATGCTCCAGGCTGGGTTGGCAGAGGTTGCAGACCATCGGTACCTTCAGCCTTTGCAATTGAAAAGCTATTCAGATGCAGAGACCTTTGCCCGCGCTAGAGGGATGGGTTTCTGGCGAAAATTGAGATAAACAATACACAACTTAACATTGCTTGCGAGACTGTAAGATGGGAAAAAAAGCCGACAAAGCGGGTAGAAAAAGGGATAAAAAAATAGAGAAGCAGAATAAAAAAAGAGAAAAAAAAGCTAAAAAACTCAAGCACATTTCATCTGCTATCACCCCTGAACAACGCCTGGACATGATAGCCACAGCTGCCTACTACATCGCAGAAAGACACGGATTCGATCCTCTCAGGGCACAACAAGACTGGGAAGAAGCAGAGCAACAGATCGACAACACACTCAAATAGATCACTTAGGGCCTGTTAACACTAATCCAATCGGCCCTAAGTCTTCTGATCAGGTTCCTTCTTGCGAAGCCGTTTTAGATTTTCATGTAAAGCAACTTCCAGTGCTTTATAGACCTTCAGCTGGGCCACCTGATAGCGGGTCTGGGGTTCGCCAACAAGTTCAAGTCGGGCACCAAAATAGGCTAGGTCCGCCTCCAGAGAGATCGGATTCAAGTTAACCCTTAATTTGTTGTTCTGTTGACCGGACAATGTCTTTAAACCTTTGTATCCTTTCGACAGCGCTATAATTGGGAAGCATCCTAATACTGGGAACCCGTCAAAAGGTTACCTCCTTAGGTTTAGGGTTTCCAATAATGATGAGTCCTTGCCCACCCTTTTATTCAGCAACAAGAAACTTTATTTTTAGCTGCTGATCTATACAGTTACAAACCTTTTTTACCTGACTGCACTAGTTTAGCAGAGGTAAGTGATGAATCGTGATAGAGATTTGAGGAAAATATATCCAAACATCTTCTGCCAAGCCATCTGGCTGTGCTAACATTTACTAATAGCTGCCCAAAAATAAGTAATCCACCACCAAACCCTGACGGGCCATACACATAATGAGCAATATCCTGGATTTACTCAGATCCACCTCCGCCTATTCCGGCGGCAACGCTACCTTCGTTGAAGACCTCTACGAAAGTTACCTCAAAGACCCTGAAAGCATCCCTCAAGACTGGCGCCGACAGTTTGACGGGCTCCCTGATCAGGAGCGTATTGATACCGCCCACGAACCAATCAGACAGCGTTTTCTCCATTTGGTTAAAGAGAAACGTTCTGCCACAGCAACCCCACAGGAGAGTCTCTCACCTGGCGCAGCGGAACAGCAGGCCTCTGTCTTACGCTACATCAATGGCTATCGCATGCGCGGTCACCAGAATGCCAACCTTGATCCACTGAAATTGCGTGACCCTGTGCATGTCGATGATCTTGACCTGGCGTACCACAAGCTGGATAAGCTTGATCAGAATGCAATATTCAATACCGGCTCGCTGTTTTCGCCTGAGCGCATGCCGCTGCGTGATATTATTGAACTGATTAAAAAGAGCTACTGCGGCAGTATCGGCACGGAATATGGCCATATCACCAGTACCAAGCAGAAGCGCTGGATTCAGGAACGCATTGAGCAAAGGCATCTGTTTCAGCAGTTCAACAGTGAGGAAAAGCTGTGGCTTTTAACCCTGCTGACAGCGGCTGAGGGTATCGAGAAGTACCTGCATACGCGTTACGTGGGGCAAAAACGGTTCTCCCTTGAAGGGGGTGAGTCTCTGATCCCGTTACTGGATGACCTGATTCAACATGGTGGTAGCAACGGTATCAGCGAGGTCGTGATAGGCATGGCTCATCGCGGACGTATCAATGTCCTGACCAACATCCTCGGTAAACCACCGCAAGAGATTTTTGATGAGTTCGAAGGACGGGTATCCGTTGATCCCGAACGTCTTGCGGGTGACGTAAAATATCACATGGGTTTCTCGAGTGATATCGATACGCCCGGAGGTATCGTTCATCTTGTGTTGGGTTTCAATCCTTCACACCTTGAAATTATCAATCCTGTCATAGAGGGTTCAGTACGGGCAAGACAGCGCAGACAGGGCGACCATGATGGTTCCCAGGTACTGCCGATATTAATCCATGGCGACTCAGCGTTTGCGGGACAGGGCGTAGTCATGGAGACCCTGAATCTTTCACAGACACGGGGTTATTCAACTGGCGGTACTGTGCATATCATTACCAACAACCAGATCGGATTTACCACCAGCAACCCGCTGGATACTCGCTCTACCCTCTACTGCACCGATGTGGCCAAGATGGTGCAGGCACCCATTTTTCACGTCAATGGTGACGATCCGGAAGCCGTTATCTATGTCACCCGCCTGGCATTGGATTTCCGTATGCGCTTTCACAAGGATGTGGTCATTGATGTGATCTGCTATCGCCGACTCGGACATAACGAGGCCGATGAACCCTCAGTGACCCAACCGGAGATGTACAAAAAAATTCGCAACCACCCCACTGTGCGCGCGCTCTATGCGGATCAGTTGGTACAGGAATCTGTGATTTCGCCCCAAGGAACCCGTGATCTGGTGAATAACTACCGGGAGTCGTTAGAAGGCGGGATCGTCGAGGCAAGACCTGTGACCTGTGCCTTGCAACACCCCTATACAGTCAGATGGAATGGCTTCAAGGGTATCAAATGGGATCATCCCTGCGATACAACGGTCACTGCAGAACGTTTCGATCTTCTGGCGGAACAACTGCTTCATGTACCCGACGACATTGAGCTCCACCCCAGGGTTGAAAAAGTCTGGACCGAACGCCGGCGCATGGCCAGCGGTGACCAATTGATCGATTGGGGCTTTGCTGAAAACATGGCTTACGCCACCCTCCTGACAGAGGGCATCCCGGTTCGTCTTTCTGGCCAGGACTCTGGACGCGGTACCTTCTTCCATCGCCATGCGGTCGTGCATAATCAGCAGAACGGTGAGTCGTTGATACCGCTGCAACATTTAAGTCATGAACAATCTGACTTTCTGGTTATCGATTCGCTTTTGTCGGAAGAGGCAGTACTTGGTTATGAGTATGGCTATGCGACGGCGGAACCCAACTCCCTGACTATTTGGGAAGCACAATTTGGTGATTTCGCTAACGGGGCGCAAGTGGTGATAGACCAGTTCATTACGTCTGGTGGTGAAAAATGGGGACTTCATTGCGGCCTGGTGATGCTCCTCCCACACGGTTATGAAGGCCAGGGTGCAGAGCACTCTTCAGCCCGTCTGGAACGTTTTCTACGACTCTGCGCGAATCACAATATTCAGGTCTGCTCACCCACGTCAGCGGCACAGATATTCCACCTATTGAGACGACAGATGATACGCCCGTTTCGTCATCCGCTGATCGTCATGACACCCAAGAGTCTGTTGCGACATCGTATGGCGACTTCGCCCAAGCAGGAGCTACTGGAGGGTTCATTTAAAAATGTCATCGATGAGATTGATGAAATCGACCCTAAAAATGTCAAGCGACTGATTATGTGTTCCGGCAAGGTCTACTATGAACTACTGGAGACAAGACGTTCTCGTGGCCTGGACGACGTGGCGATTATTCGTATAGAGCAACTTTATCCCTTCCCTCAAAATGAGTTCGATACGGTTGTGAAGCGCTACAAGCATGCAAAAATGATTATCTGGTGCCAGGAAGAGCCACAAAACCAAGGCGCCTGGGACCAGATTAAACACCGCTTCTATTCTTTGACCTCCAAGAGCAGACAGCTACATTATGTCGGCCGTGCAACGGCTGCTGCACCATCGGTCGGCTATCGTTCTGTCCACATATCACAACAGGAGACCCTGATCGATGAGGCACTTTCCGGACGCATCAACCCCCGTATGAACTACAGGAACCAGGCAAATCAATGAGCATCGAACTACGCGTTCCACAACTTCCCGAATCTGTTTCTGACGCCACCATCCTGAGCTGGCATAAACAACCGGGAGAGCAAGTAAACCAAGATGAAACCCTGGTCGATCTTGAGACCGACAAAGTGGTGTTGGAAGTACCGGCTCCCCAATCCGGTACGCTGAAAGAGATACGCTTCAATGAGGGTGAGACAGTCCAGGCAGAAGACGTGCTTGGTATATTGGAGGCTGGCGCTGTAGCACAAAAAGAGCAAGCGACACCAGCCCAATCCGAACAAGAAGCTCCCGTGCTCTCACCTGCTGTGAGGCGCCTGGTCAATGAGAGCGGGATAGATCCGAGTACCATTCAAGGCAGCGGAAAAAACGGTCGCATTGTTAAGACAGATGTCGAAGCTGCAATAGCAGCACAACAATCCAGCACCACAGCCACGCAACCGCAAAGCCAGCAGGCAGCACCTGTACCTCCTGCCAAATCAACAGTATCCTCTGGTCGTATTGAAGAGCGGGTACCGATGACCCGACTGCGCAAACGTGTGGCAGAGCGTCTGGTGGAAGCACAACAGACAGCCGCCATCCTTACCACATTCAATGAGGTTAATTTACAGGCTGTATCCGATCTTCGGGTTAAATACCGTGAGGTGTTCGAAAAACGGCATGATGTCCGGTTGGGCTTTATGTCGTTTTTTGTCAAGGCTGCGGTAGAGGCACTGAAACAGTATCCTATCATCAATGCCACCATCGATGGTGCCGATATCCTCTACCATGGCTATTTCGATATCGGTATAGCAGTCTCTTCACCTCGCGGCCTGGTCGTGCCAATCCTGCGAGATGCAGACCAGCTTAGCTTTGCAGCTGTCGAACAACGCATCAAGGATTTTGGTGCCAAAGCCAAAGAGGGGTCGCTCAGCTATGATGACCTGACTGGCGGTACATTCTCCATAACCAATGGCGGCATATTCGGTTCCATGCTTTCCACACCGATTCTGAATCCACCGCAAAGCGCCATTCTCGGAATGCACTCGATCCAGCAACGACCGATGGCAGAAAATGGCGAGGTGGTTGTCCGACCTATGATGTATCTTGCACTCTCCTATGACCATCGGATTATCGATGGACGCGATGCTGTCCAGTTCCTGGTCACTATCAAGCAATTACTGGAGGATCCAAGCCGGCTGCTGCTGGAGATCTGATCGCCTCTCCATTGGTTTTCCCATTGGGGATGTTTGATTGCTCCCGCCATCATCTCAATGAACTTTGGCGGGAGCAGTATTTACGATAACAGGGTTAGTGTAGTGCTCTACACTAGGATAAAAAAACAATCATCGAAAACTGTAAAATCGCTTTCCAATCGATGAGGGCGGTAAAAAAAGAAATGAGAACCTGACATAACCAAAACCAACATACGCCGTAGCCAACATTGGCTGGTAAGTACGCTTCAACAGGAAACAACATGACCCGCATCCGCCAGGAAGATCTAATCCATAGCATCTCCGATGCCTTGCAATTTATCTCCTACTATCATCCTGTGGATTTTCTTAAGGCAATGGGTGAAGCTTGGAAAAAAGAGCAAAGCCCCGCTGCCAAAGATGCCATGGCCCAGATCCTGGTCAACTCTCGCATGTGTGCAGAAGGAAAGCGGCCTGTTTGTCAGGATACCGGCATGGTGGTGGTCTTCCTCAAGATCGGTATGCAGGTGCAATGGGATGGGGCCATGTCGGTGAGTGAAATGGTCAATGAAGGTGTACGGCAAGGCTATGCCAATCCCGAGAATGTTCTACGTTCCTCGATGGTTTGTGATCCATTGGGGCGTCGTAAGAACAGTGGTGACAATACACCGGCGATCATTCATATGGAACTGGTCCAGGGAGACAAGCTAGAGATCAAGATTGCCGCTAAAGGTGGTGGTTCAGAAAACAAATCCCGCTTTAAAGTACTTAATCCTTCCGGCTCACTGGTCGATTGGGTATTGGAGGAACTACCCAAAATGGGTGCCGGCTGGTGCCCACCCGGCATGCTTGGAATCGGTGTCGGAGGATCTGCAGAAAAAGCCATGTTACTCGCCAAAGAGTCACTGATGGAACCTATCGACATCCACGAGTTGATGACGCGTGGGCCGACAAACCGGAAAGAAGAGTTACGTTTGGATATCTTCGATAAGGTCAACGCCTTAGGCATAGGTGCGCAGGGACTGGGTGGGTTGACTACGGTTCTCGATGTCAAGGTCAGTGACTTTCCTACCCATGCTGCGTCGCTGCCGGTGGCAATGATCCCCAACTGTGCGGCTACCCGTCATGTGGAGTTAACACTGGATGGCAGCGGACCCGCAGTACTTACACCGCCAAGCCTCGAAGACTGGCCCGACGTAACCTGGGAGGCCTCTCCACAAGCACGCCGTATAGACCTGAATAAGATCAGTAAAGAGGATATTGCAACCTGGAAACCGGGAGAGCTGATCCTCCTCAGTGGCAAACTACTGACTGGACGGGATGCAGCGCACAAACGTATTGCTGATCTCTTTGCACGCAATGAACCTCTCCCTGATGGCATCGATTTTCATGGCCGGTTTATCTACTATGTCGGCCCCGTCGATCCAGTACGCGATGAGGTGGTGGGACCTGCCGGGCCCACAACAGCCACCCGTATGGATAAATTCACTGAGCTGATGCTGGATCAGGCAGGCCTGTTGGGCATGGTGGGCAAAGCAGAACGTGGTCCTGCCGCGCTGGAAGCGATCAAACAACACAAAGCTGTCTACCTGATGGCTGTCGGCGGTGCGGCCTATCTTGTCTCGAAAGCTATCCGCAGCTCACGCATACTGGCTTTCGAAGACCTCGGCATGGAGGCCATTCGGGAATTTGAGGTGGTCGACTTTCCAGTCACGGTTGCAGTCGACAGCCGCGGTAATTCTGTTCATAAAATGGGTCCTGCCGAGTGGCAGGGAAAGATTGGAAAAATACCTGTGGTAACGGAGTAGTTCGTCATGACTTCCTATAAAGCCTTCCGTATACATCGAGACAATGCACAGCACTCAGCCGGGATCGAGGAACTGGAGTTGCAAGCACCGGATGAGGGAGAGCTTTTGATCCGGGTTAAATACTCCAGCATCAACTACAAAGATGCCTTGGCAGGCACCGGCACGGCACAGATCCTGAGACACTATCCCCTCACAGGGGGTATCGATGCCTGCGGTGAAGTCACTGAAAGTAATGATCGACGTTTCAAACCGGGAGATAGCGTCATTGTCACCGGATACGAGCTTTCCGCAACAGCAGATGGTGGTTATGCAGAATATCTCAGGGTACCGGCTGACTGGGCCATACCACTGCCTGACGGACTCACTGCTGCCCAATCAATGGCCTTAGGGACAGCAGGATTCACTGCTGCTTTGGCGTTGTACCGAATGGAAATCAATGGTCAAAGACCCGACATGGGACCCATTCTTATAACTGGCGCAACGGGGGGTGTTGGCTGTTTTGCGGTTAATATCTTCGATGGGGAAGGGTATGAGGTCCATGCTGTCACAGGTAAAGCGGAACAGCAGAATTACCTTGAGCATCTGGGGGCACAGGAAGTACTGGCAAGAGAGCAGGTTTCATCCTACCATCATGCCTTGGAGCGTGGCCACTGGGGTGGAGCCCTGGACAATGTAGGTGGTGAGATGCTCTCCAGTATCACCCGCAAAATAAGGCCCTGGGGCAATATCGCGGCTATCGGCCTGGCAGGCGGTCATGAGTTGAAAACGACGGTCATGCCCTTCATCCTACGCGGTGTCAGCCTGCTCGGCATCAACTCTGCCGGCTGCCCCTACGAAATCAGAGAGGAGACCTGGCAAAGACTGGCCACCGACCTCAAACCCAGACACCTGGATGATATCGTGACGCAGACAGTTACTCTGGAACAGCTTCCCGAGGTCTTTGAAAAAATGCTGGCAGGCCAGATTATGGGCCGTACCGTGGTTTCCCTGTAAGGCAGACAGCACGAATAAAATGTAAGACGCGGCCCTGTCACCGCACCATTCTGAACTGAAATGGGAATTGGATTTTCTATGTGAAGCTAAACGTACACTGACCTTAAACCTAGATTCCGCAGTTAATCGCTAATATCTGAGGTAAGGTAATGATATGCGAAATGAAACAATGCGTTTTTCTCGCACCCATCGGGTGAGTTCTGAATCGCTACATGGATTTGTGACAAGTCCCAACGCACCCTGCTGTGTTGTCGTTCTTGTGAAGGGAAGAGCCATTAACGGCGAACGACGCCTTGCCTGGCACGTCGGGATTTCCCACGAATACACGTTCAACTGCAGATTCTAGGTTAAAAGGATAAAAGCCCTATGAACGATACAGGACATGTCAATCTAGCGCAGTTTATGGAAGGCGTAAAAAGGCGCAATCCCGGACAAAATGAATTTGTGCAGGCGGTACAGGAAGTTGCCGAGGATATCTTCGATTTTATCCAGGATAAAAGTGAATACCACGAATATCAAATTCTGCGTCGAATTGCTGAGCCGGATAGAGTCGTAAGCTTTCGGGTCTGCTGGGAAGACGATAACAGTAATATTCGCGTGCAACGCGGCTGGCGAGTACAGAACAACAATGCGATCGGTCCTTACAAGGGTGGGATTCGTTTTCACCGTGACGTTAACGAGAGCATACTCAAATTTCTTGCCTTCGAGCAGACATTCAAAAACAGTCTGACCGGCCTGCCAATGGGTGGCGGCAAAGGTGGCGCCAATTTCAATCCCAAGGGTAAATCCGATCATGAAGTGATGCGTTTCTGCCAATCTTTCATGACGGAACTCTATCGACATGTTGGGCAGGACATCGATGTGCCTGCAGGTGATATTGGGGTAGGGGCGCGCGAGATAGGATACATGTTTGGTCAATACAAGCGCATTACCAACGAATTCACCGGGGTGCTTACCGGCAAAGCGCTTGAATATGGCGGTAGTCTTATCCGTTCCGAAGCGACCGGCTATGGGGCAGTCTATTTTTTACAGAATATGCTTGTGCGAGTAGGCAATTCGATCGAAGGAAAGAGCTGTGTTGTTTCCGGCTCTGGAAATGTAGCAACCCATGTGGTTGAGAAGATTAATCAACTCGGTGGCAGGGTACTGACACTTTCTGATTCCGGTGGGTTTATCTATGACCCTGACGGAATCGACCAGGAAAAACTGAGTTGGGTCAAGGAGCACAAGACGCGTCACCGCGGTAGAATTGCCGACTATGTTAAGGCGTTTAAGAATGCAGAGTTTTACCAAGGCAAGCGACCCTGGTCTGTCAAATGCGATCTTGCCTTGCCTTGTGCAACACAAAACGAGATTAATGGTGAAGATGCGAAGACGCTGATTAAGAACGGCTGTATCGGCATATCAGAGGGTGCCAACATGCCGACCAACCTGGATGGTGTGCATGCGTTTAAGGGAGCTAAGATTCTCTTCGCACCCGGTAAAGCCGCAAACGCGGGGGGAGTCGCCGTTTCCGGGCTGGAGATGAGCCAGAATTCAGCCCGCATATCGTGGAAAGAGGAAGATTTACAGCAGCTGTTGGTCGATATAATGAAACGAATTCATGATAGTTGCGTTGAGTTTGGCGGCACGCCGGGTAGCGAGCACATTGACTATGTGCGAGGCGCCAATATTGCAGGATTTATAAAAGTGGCGGATGCAATGCTGGCTTATGGTGTGGTGTGATAGCACACCCAGAGATCACTGGGGACCACATTCACTCAGAAACTCATTTAAATAGAGCAAAAAGCATGGTCCTCAATTCATGATAAAAAGATATTTTTAGTGGATATATTTTATTGTTAGCAGTCACGTCTCGATTGTCATCGACTTAAGCTAAAAGGGCTTTTATACTGCCTGTAGTCTCAGATGTGGCTACATGGAGATAACACGATGCTAGAGGTATACCGAGCAGATACGAGAAGCCCAGACACCATCAAGGGTGAGAAGTGTTTTAAAGCCTGGCAACCGTTGGAATACGAAGAGGCAAAGCGGGTATTGAAGAAATTCTGTGGTGCCGACATCGACCTTGGGTTGAAAAGCAAAGCAGCTGAGGGTCTGATCAACAGACTGAAAACACCCAAGCTGAAATTCGACAAACAGCTAAAGAGAAATCTTCCTACGGGGGATTTTTATCCCCTCAACAAAAATGATCTGAGTCGTCTGATCAAATCTCAAAAGACCCGTGAATCTTTCTGGATCTCTACCGATGAAAAGGAAGACTGTGGTGGACAGGCCAATGGTTATATCTACAAGATGAGGTTCGACTCAAGCAGTCTGTCACTACCCGGCCTCAATAGTTTTGCAGCTAAAATCGGCTTATCCAAAACAGAAAAAACAAGTAGTTGGGTTCGTCTCCTTATGGATCCATCACTCAAGATCATTGCCGTACACATAAGTGGTGGTGCAGGAGCAGAAATCTCCTTTTTGACAAGGATTCCTTTGAAGTACATTGTGGAAGTCAGGCCCCTGAGCGGATATACGATGCCATCCAGCTTCGGTTCGCCAAATGCCGAAGGCTGGTATGCAATGTCACAGCATGCGGCCTCCTCACATCCTGGCATGGGCCAAACCCGTCCGCAAATCCCTTCCAGGAAAGGCCGGCCACCGATTCCCCCGAGGAACAGACGGCCAAAGAAATTCTAGCTGCACCCCGGGATCGGCTATCAGATACTTCAGCAGAAACATGTACTTTGTTGCAGGGTTTTGCTGATAGTCCACGGGTGCGCCGACACTTCGGATAAGGACAAAGAGAGAATCCGGTCCTATCCGGAGGGCATTCGCACCCTAGAAAAAACTTTGATGAGCGTAACAAAGAACTGGCAACAGCGGCCCTGCCCTTGAGCCGCCACTGATCGAGAATAGCGTTATTCGCTCAGTGTTGCCGGTATCCAGAGTCTAACCAGCATTGGGGAAGTGGCTCGCCAGAGGGGAATTTCATCTCATCTTTGGCAAACTTTTCAGCATCCTGCATCTCTTCTCCTGCATGGAAGCGACCAACGATTTCAACGTGGTTTGGATTAAAAAGATCGGTCAGACTCAGTACCTCAACCAGTTTTTCACTGTTTTTCTGCATTAAAAACATCAACAACCTCCTTTCTATCCGGGCAGGGAACATCATGCCCTTATCTATATTAAGTATGGATTAGAAGGCATGATTTTCAATACTGTTGCAGCGTTGGAATGCCATTCATCAACCAGGGTTAAGTGCGCTTTTGTCTGCAGGCTTGAGTAGAGTCAGGCAAAACTAAGGCAGCAACCCTTCACCAACCCCAGTCAAGGCGGGCGTTAAAAAAATTCTACCCAATCAAAGCTCACGGGTAGCAAGAAACTTGATGTCCGGCCACCGTTCTATGGCCAGATCCAAATTGACCCGTGTTGGCGCCAGATAGACCAGTTGATCATCCCCGTCCAGCGCAAGATTGTCGTAAGCCTTCTCCTTGAAGCGCTCGAGCATCTTCTCATCCTCACACTCTATCCATCGGGTGGTTGCCACACTCACCGGCTCGACGATCGCCTCAACCTTGTATTCATGCTTAAGACGTTCCACAGCCACATCAAATTGCAAGACACCCACAGCACCCAGTATCAAGTCATTATTCTTCATCGGCCTGAATACCTGAGTGGCTCCCTCTTCGCACAGCTGCAACACACCCTTTAACAGCGCCTTCTGCTTGAGTGGATCCTTCAATACCACGCGACGAAACATCTCGGGGGCAAAATAGGGGATGCCTTCGTACTTCAGTAGCTCCCCTTCGGTAAAGGTATCACCGATCTGAATCGTGCCATGGTTGTGCAGTCCTATGATATCCCCTGGCCATGCCTCCTCCACATGCCTTCTTTCATCGGCTTGGAAGGTGATGGCATTACTGATCTGTACGGTCTTATCTATACGGACATGTCGCATCTTCATGCCCTTGCGGTAGCTCCCGGAGCAGACACGCAGAAAGGCAACTCGATCTCGATGTTGCGGATCCATATTGGCCTGGATCTTAAAAACGAAACCGCTGAATTTGGGCTCTGCTGGCTCTACCAGTCGTTGCTGGGTAGTGCGTGAAAGTGGCCCGGGTGCATATTCAACAAAAGCTTCCAGCAGTTCCTTAACACCGAAGTTGTTAATTGCTGAACCAAAAAAAACCGGTGTCAGCTCACCTCGGGCATAGGCCTCAAGGTCGAGTTCATGGCTGGCACCACGTACCAGTTCGATCTCCTCACGCAACTCCCCGGCTTGGCTTCCGATCAACTCATCCAGCTTGGGATTATCGATACCCTCGATAATCTCACCCATTTGGATCTTACCCCCATGGGTTGCACTGAAAAGATGGGTGGTATCGGTACGAAGATCGTAAACCCCTTTTAAACGCTTGCCCATGCCGATCGGCCAGGAGACAGGTGCACACTTGATCTTCAAGACCTCCTCGATCTCGTCGAGAATCTCCAGCGGATCACGGCCTTCCCGGTCAAGTTTGTTGACGAATGTAAGAATCGGCGTATCGCGCAGGCGACAGACCTCCATCAACTTGATGGTACGTTCCTCAACACCCTTCGCCACATCGATGACCATCAAGGCAGAGTCAACAGCTGTCAGGGTACGGTAGGTGTCTTCAGAAAAGTCTTCATGTCCGGGCGTATCGAGCAGGTTGACGATCTCGCTCTGATAAGGAAATTGCATGACCGATGAGGTAACCGAGATGCCGCGCTCCTTCTCCATCGCCATCCAGTCAGATGTAGCATGACGTGCCGCCTTTCGCCCTTTGACAGTCCCTGCCATCTGGATTGCTCCGCCGTACAGCAGCAGTTTTTCCGTCAGCGTGGTCTTTCCCGCGTCCGGATGAGAGATGATGGCGAAGGTTCGGCGACGACTGAGTTGTTCAAGCAGTTCAGACATAAAGGCTACATCATGGTGAAAAGCCGCGGATTATACCCCATTCATTGATTGTGTATGCGCTTTTTGGAGAATGCCTGATCCTGTGGTTAGTTCATCGGTGTTAGGCATATGGTTTTCATAACAGACCCCTGAGGCTAAAGCGTAAGAAGTAGATTCCGCAACTATCCACTGTTTAGTCTATAGCCCTTTATTTTTTCAAATGTTTCATATAATCCTGTTAGGGCCTGTTAACACTAATCCATTGTAATTTGGAGATGGCATGGACCTATCCCTCGGACGCTTGTCAGGTTTCAGTAATAACGCTTCTGCTTCAGGCGGCATCCAGCGTGGGGTGGAATCCTCCCGGGCTGAGCTGATCACAGCGGGCAGTTCAACCGAAGATTCAGCAGCCATCCCTGCCACCCGGGAAAGCACAACGCAACGCCCCGTCATGGAAACCGGACAGGCTAACCCGCTGACACCGGAGGAGCAGGCACAGGTTAGGGAGCTGCAAAAGGTAGACCGGGAGGTCAGAGCCCACGAGGCTGCCCACAGAGCGGCAGCAGGTGGTCTGGCATCGGGTGGCAGCTACACCTATCAGACTGGACCGGATGGACGTAACTATGCAGTTGGGGGTGAAGTCTCCATTAGCGCCTCATCGACCGGGACACCTCGTGAAAAACTGCAGCAGGCCGAAACTATCCGCAGAGCGGCTCTGGCACCGGCCGATCCATCCTCCCAGGACCGGCAGGTCGCTGCTCAGGCGGCCGCAACAGCCGCACAGGCTCGCATTGAAATCAGCGCTGCAAAGCACCAGGAACAGACAGAACAGAGGAAGGAAACGGCTGGTCAGGAGAACCGGCAAAATACGCAGCAAGTCAGCAACCTCTCTACCCTTGGACGTCGAGCCATTGCCTCATTCGAAGGGGTCGCTGGCAACAGTGCAATGCAAAGCAATCCAACTTCCGTTGACGAAATCATTTAAAAAAAGCAATACCTGAATACCCACCAAACTCAGCGGTGATATAGGAGTTGAATGGTCATTAACTTAGGGCCTGTCGACACGAATCATGGTTAAAATCCGCCTCCTGTTCTAAATCCTCCACCGCCACCTCTGCCACCCCGTCCAAAGCCACCGCCTCCACCTCTACCAACTCTGCCGCCTGGAAACCCGCTCCGTCCCAAATCACCAAGAATATCCCCGATGCCACCGTTCCAGACAGTCCCACGGCCGAAGCCACCCGATCCAAAATTGGGATTGGAGCGTCTTGGTCGATAACGTTGCTGTTGCTGTAAAACCTTCCATAACACGCTCCGGTCCAGCATACCGGCAAAGAATTGGGCGAGTACCGTGCCAATGACACTGTCATCTCTGAAGGTGGAGCCCATTCGATCGTAACGATTGCGTTTGAAGTCCATGCGCAATGCCTCCAGTTCACTGAGGCGTTGTTGATGATGCCCGATCGTCTCTTTGAAACCGTCAATCGCCGACTCCAGATCAAGGCGCTGGTTTTCCCTATCCAGCATCCGGCTGATGATCAGGTCGTCATCCGGAAACGGCGTATTCAAGGCATCATTACGCAGTGCCATTAAATCGTCTCGTTTGAACTCGGCGGCAAGATAGGTCACCGCTTTTTGTGTGAATTCATCATCGCCGGTAGCGAATTCAGCCTTTTGGCTTAGCAATCTCCGGTAGTTGGCTTCATGCCGTCCGATATCGGAGTCGATCTCATCCAACCGGGTCTGGGACTCCTCCAGGGTCTTCTCCAGCGAGAGAATGCCATCAGCCTCCCGTGCGGCCTCATCCAGCACCTTCAGGGCGGCAAACGCCTCATCGGCGAGCCTGCTGATATTGGTGGCATGTTCACGCAGGCGTTCGGGGATCTCTTTCAGACGAGTGAAATTAGCACGGGCATCGGCAAAACCGATCAAATGCGCCACTTTGCCATCAAGCCAACGTACCAGTCCGCCGGCCTTGTAGGCCGGTAATCCGTAGTTGCTTTGCCAGAGGTACATAAATAAGGGATCGTTGCGGTAAGCGTCCCCTTTCTGTTCACGTTCGGCCTCACTGCGAGTGGCCTTTTCACCTGCATGCATGGCCTGGCGTTCCACCACCTCTGCTTTCTCCCGCTGATGACGGTAATCAGGGTCCTGATCAAGTCTTGCCTGGGTATCAGCCTCCGCATCATCGACCAGCTTGGCAGCATGATCCACCTGCTCGACCTGTGCAGTTCGTTTGGCGGCTAACAATTCAAATGCATCTTCAGCACTACGGATCTCTCTCTGCAAAGCGGAAAGGACCTCATGCCGTTGGGCAAACAGGGCCTTGACCTGGTGTTCAGTCTGATCCAGTTGCCGCTCCATCTCGCCATCGATCAACCAATCCAGGTGAGTGCTTGCCAATGCCCGATAATCCTGGGTCATGGCCTGCTGCTGATCGGCGAGCTGGCCGGATATCGCTTCGATCTGCCTCTCGAACTCATCGATCTTGCGATGTGCCTTGTTAACTGACTGGTCGATGGAAGCCAGCACCTGTCGTCCGGGGATCATACAGCACTCCTCACCATCGGGTTATCGCACCACCCGTGGTGGGCATTTCATATTTGGGTACAAGGAATCCCCGGTCTTTATAGCCAAACCGGTCCTTCTCGATGATGCCGTCATCCTGCTTGTCGTTGGCGACTGATTGAAACACCGTCTCGTCCACCCGCAGACCCCACACTTTTACCCAGCTGGTTTTACCGCTCTCTTCGCTCTCGATAGGTACGCTCAACACTTTTCCTGTCGGGTCGACGGCCTCAACAATAAGGTAGTAGTTGCGAGCATCAGTATTCACATCGGGAATTCGCCACACGCCGGAACGCTGCTCCGGACGGTTGATGATCTGGATGGTATATTCCTGTTCAAGCCGGGTCTGAAGCTGCTCCAATCGGTCAATGGCCTCTTTTGCCTTCTCACTGTTCTCATCACTCAATGCCACCTTGCCCGCATTGAAAATCCGCATTGCTATTGTGCGGGCATTATCCGACTTGGCCAGTGCCGCCACAGCGCCATGGGTTGAGTGCAACGCCTCAGGTAAAGCCGCGTTTGGCGCCACGAATGCGAAGTAATTGACAGCCAGCGCCACCACACCGGCAAGAAATCCGCCACCGACCCATTTCCCCCACTTTCCACGCTTGATGTAGACGTGTGCCATTCGAGTAGCAAGGCCGCGCTTCGGAGGTTTATAGGTAAAACGGTCTTCCTTGAGTGCAGCAACCCCCTGTTCAAGGATATGATCCGGCACCTCAATCCCCTGCTGTGCATAGATCTTTCGCAAGCGCTGTTTAAGTTCCTCCTCGCGGCCCTCCTCATCCAGTTCAAGGTTGACCAGGCGCTCCCGGCGCCGCAGTGTATCTACC
Organism: Candidatus Thiodiazotropha sp. (ex Codakia rugifera); assembly: GCA_025656675.1. Taxonomy (GTDB): domain Bacteria; phylum Pseudomonadota; class Gammaproteobacteria; order Chromatiales; family Chromatiaceae; genus Thiodiazotropha. The sequence continues at coordinate 88,302 of JAHXHN010000005.1, read as the reverse complement.
ACGTCCATTGCGAGCATGACCTCGTCCAGAGGGGCGGACTCATGGGTGTCACTAAGCTCCACTGCAGATTCCCCAGGTCTTGCCATCTTATTGCTCATGCATCCAGCTCGACATTAAGCCCTTTACCCTCCTCTGCCAATCGTGCCAGTTGACGTTTGCCTTCCTCAACCGCTTCACGAATCTCTTCGGCATTCTGGGTGCTCAGTCTGCGCATTTCAGCAATAATTTCGTGTGAACGGGTCTGCCAATTAACGACGGAATCCACCAATTTTTTTACCGACTCTGCGCGGATCGTAGGACCGTAACCTGCCCTGACCGCAGCTTCCTGGACCTTGCCACCAATTTCGGCCAGATCCTCCAACGACTTGCTGACACCCGCTTTCATTGCCTCGATGGTTTGAGTGCCTTCATGTAATCCGAACATGCCTGTAAAAGAGGCCGTCAGGGCAGTCAATACCACTTCATTGGTAGAGAAGAAACTGACTGCCTGCGCATAGACACGCTCCTTCGCGGTTGTGGTCTGGAGCAGACGCGCCATAACCACCTCAGAGGTGTTATAACTGACGGTGAGGTTATCGGAGAGATCCTTGCTGATCTGGTAGCGTTTATCCTCTTTCTGCAATGCGCGAACCTGCTCGTCACGGGTCATCTCCAGTTTTGCCCGCTCAGCGGCATCTTCACTGGCATAGTCCTCAACTCGCTTCATCGCTTCGGCAACTCTGGCCTTGGCTTCATCAACCTTGCCTTCAGCCGTTTTCAACACTTCCAGAGCCAGCACTTCCGATTGCTTCAATGCACCGCGAAAATCCTGATAGGCCTCAAGTATGGTGTGCTCTCTCTGAATCTGGTCGTAGCTCGATGACGTTACATCGAGGTAGGTCTCCTTGATCTCATCGAACCGACTCGCAATATCACCACGGGTGACTTTCATCCAAACATTGCTGATACGCTCAAAACTGTCCACTTTGCCATCATCAATCTGCTCCACCATTCTTTTGGCGTCGTCGCGGATGCTGTTGAAAGCATTGGTGATCTTTTCGTAGCGTTCACCAATTTCCATTGCCTTGACCTGCTCACGTACCACATCATTGAATATCGATGCCTTACCCAAGGTCCTGGCAATGGCTGTCACACGTCCCTCGTCCAGATCTGATATCTGGTTAAGCAGTGCGATAATCGGCTGCTCCTGTGTATCCTCATCGGTTGGAAGTAATCCTAAGTCATGCAGACGATTCATCGCCTTGTCGAGGTACTTCATCGGTGTGGATGTGGTATTCATGGTTTCTCCGTTGACGTTGGATAGTCAGTTAGTATTATTGGATAATCCCTGGATAATCCTTAGGTATCACACCTACAGGTCAGATTTAAACCTGAATCGATGGATTCAGGTTAAAACTCCAAAGACATGACCAGGGCATCTTCCCGTTTCCTATCGACAGCAGGATAGTAGTTCCTGCGTTGACCAATCTTCACAAAGCCTATTTTTTCATAGAGTTTGATGGCAGTTTGATTACTTACCCTGACTTCCAGGAACACCGTCTCAGCACCATGCTGTCGCGCTACTTTCAATAGCCGTTGAGTCAGTTTATAACCCAACCCTTGCCCCTGCCACTTTGGATGAATACAGATATTGAGGATATGTGACTCATCGATCACCACTGACATGACACCATAGCCGATGATTTGTTGATCCAGCGTCACCACCCAGCAACAATAACCGACACGCAAACAGTCCTGAAAGATGCCCAGTGTCCAGGGAAAGGGGTAAACCCCCTCTTCCATGGCCAGTACCTGAGATAGGTCCTCATTATGCATAGGACGTATACCCAGCAGGGGATCAAGCAGTTGCGCGCTCATCAGGATGGATTCCCGAGAACGGACAGGGCCAGTTGAAGATCCTGCCAGGCTTTTCTTTTCTGCTCTGGGGAACGTAACAAATAAGCAGGGTGGTAGGTAACAACCAGTGGGATCTTCTGTGCTCCAAACGGGTGGATACGCCCACGCAACTTGCCCACGGCAATATCACTTTTCAATAGATTCTGTGCAGCAATCCGTCCGACCGCAAGGATCAATTTTGGTTGTATAAACTCAACCTGTTGTAACAGGTAGGGTTCACAACATGAGGCTTCCTCCGGTTTGGGGTCCCGATTGTTTGGCGGACGACATTTGACAATGTTTGCAATGAAGACAGCTTCACGTTTGAAGCCCATCGCCAGCAACATTGCGTTAAGCAGTTGTCCGGCGCGTCCGACAAAGGGTTCACCCTGTTTATCCTCATCGGCGCCAGGTGCTTCACCAATCACCAATAAGTCAGCTTGAGGATTGCCGACACCAAATACAGTCTGGGTACAGCCGGCACGTAATGTACAAGCCTGGCATTGTCTGACCTGTTGCTTCAGACTCTGCCAATCGTACCTGGGTATTGCCAAATCTTCCGTAGAGAATGAATCTTTATCAGCTGATAGCGGTTGATCCGCCACTCCCTGAATCACCGAAGCAGGCGATTCTGCCACCCCCTCAACAGAGATCCCATTCTCAGCAGGCAATAGTTGGCCACGGCGTTGCCAAACCGTCAGGCCCATCATTTTCAAGTAGTGGTTACGTCTCTGTTCATCCATGTTGTTAGTGCGAAAAGATCTGTCCAGTCAATCGAAGTGACTGATTGGAATAGACAATCGATGCGTCATTAAAAATGAATAGCTTCATCATGCTTCATGCGATGGAGTGAAGTGCAGGGAAATGACGGATTGAGCGAATTGTGTTTATACCAGTATAGGAGGTCTGCACTAAACGTCTCCAGTTTGCGGATGGGCTTTTAAAGCAGACTCCAGAATCTTATTGACTGCACTGATGTAGGCCTTTGCCGAGGCAATGACGATATCGGTATCAGCTCCCTGCCCATTCGCAATCCGTCCTCCCTTTTCCAGCCGCACCGTAACCTCGCCTTGGGCATCGGTTCCACTGGTAATATTATTGACAGAGTAGAGTTGCAACTCTGCGCCACTGTTGACAATACTTTCAATTGCCTTGAATGCCGCATCCACCGGGCCGCCACCTGATGCAACTCCTGGCTCCTCCTCACTATCGACACTGAGGATAACCTCTGCATGGGGTATTTCACCGGTCTCTGAGCAGACCTTCAATGCGATCAACTTGACCCGTTCATTAAATGACTCGGTCTTGGTATCGGTGACCAGTGCCTGTAGATCTTCATCAAAAATCTCATGCTTTTTATCAGCCAGATCCTTGAACCGGGAGAAGGCGGCATTCAACTCTTCCTCTGACTCAAAGCTAATACCCAGATCTTCCAATCTGGTACGAAAAGCATTGCGGCCGGAGTGTTTACCTAAAACCATTCGATTTTGACTCCACCCCACATCCTCGGCACGCATTATTTCGTAGGTTTCCCTCGATTTAAGTACACCGTCCTGATGAATACCCGATTCATGAGCAAAGGCATTTGCACCGACGATGGCCTTATTGGGCTGTACTGGGAATCCGGTAATATTGGATACCAATTTGGAGCAGGTGACGATCTGCGTGGTGTCTAGCCTTGTCTGACAGGAGAAGAGGTCCGGCCTTGTTCGTACTGCCATCACAATCTCTTCCAATGAGGCATTGCCTGCCCTCTCACCCAGGCCGTTGATGGTACATTCCACTTGCCGTGCTCCATTGCTTACAGCAGACAGAGAATTGGCAACCGCCAAACCCAGATCGTTGTGACAATGGACAGAAAAGATAGCCTTATCAGAATTCGGAATCCGCTCACGCATCCGATGAATAAGATCACCGAACTGGTGTGGCATAGCATAGCCCACCGTATCGGGAACATTCAGGGTCGTCGCACCGGCATTGATGACTGCTTCAAAGATACGGCATAGGAAGTCGATTTCCGAGCGTCCTGCATCCTCTGCCGAAAACTCTACATTATCGGTATAGTTTCTCGCCCGCTTAACGGCATGTACGGCCTGTTCGACCACCTGATCCGGATTCATACGCAACTTATGCTGCATATGAATGGGCGAGGTAGCGATAAATGTGTGAATCCGTCCTGAATTGGCCTTCTTCAGCGCTTCGCCTGCTCGATCTATATCCTTGTCAAGTGCACGAGCCAGACCACATACTATGGAATCCTTCACTGCCTTTGCCACAGCTGAAACCCCTTCAAAGTCACCATGACTGGCAATTGGAAATCCTGCCTCAATGACATCCACTTGCAACTTCTCCAAGGCCTTGCCAATACGGACTTTCTCATCCTTGGTCATGGAAGCACCGGGGCTTTGCTCACCATCACGCAATGTAGTGTCGAATATGATCAATTGATCAGGTTGGCTCATACAGCTCTCCAGCAGGGTACTTGGTCAGGTGCAGACAGTGGTCTGGCTGATCTGAATTTAACGATCCAGATCGAAAAAACAACGGTTGAATATAACGCAGCCCCTTGGGATTGCCAATCATGTCGGCCCTACTCTGATGAGGAGAATAATCTACGATAAGGTCGGCAACTGTTGGGTTGAAATTGTTAACTTTCCTAACATCAGATGATCTGCAGCCAAATACTGTATAGGGTGGGAGATTCCTATTTCAGCTAAGTTCCATGATTAAATTGACATTGAGGGTAATGAAAAGTTAAGCATTGTAATACCACCATAGAATTAAGCTTACTTTAATTAGGGACATAAAGGGATACTTATGATTAGCCAGCGCAACTCGAAACAGATAGAGTGACCGGCATGAGTAAAAAGCATATCAACTGGGTAGCTGAATACGAGCTGGGAATCCGTGATATTGATTTCCAACACCACTACTTTTTAGATCTGATCAATCGCCTCTCGGATGAACTGGGGAGCATTGACAACTTAACCTACCAAGCAGCACTCATCTCAGAACTGAATGCATATGCCCGCTTTCATTTCATCAGTGAAGAAAATATCATGGGACGGGCAGGCTATCCGATGCTGGATGAGCATAAAAGACACCATCTCGAATTGATAGATCAACTCACTACCAAGGAAGCCAGACTACAGATGGACCGTTCGGAAACAAGGGCTAAAGATATCATTGATTTTTTAGTGGAGTGGTTTCTCAAACACACAACCCACGAAGACAGGCTGTTCTCAGACTACCTGCAAAATAAAGGGCAAGCATAAGCTACTCATTATTCCTTATCAGGGTCTGTCGTTATCCGATGCTCACGATGCTTACGTAGTTGTAACAAGGTCAATACAGGACCTGATATAGCATAGACAAGGAACAATACAAACAATACGGTCGGCGGGTGAGTCTGCACAATGGCCAGTACAACCACCACGACCACTAACACGATAAACGGGACCTTACCGTGAAAATCGATCTCCTTAAAGCTGTGGTAGCGGAAGTTACTCACCATCAATAGACCGGTCAGAGTAGTCAGGACAGCAGCGGGCCAACCCAGGGTATTGCCGTCAATCCGATAATCAACACCAAGCCAGACACCACCGGCAATGATCGCAGCCGCAGAGGGACTGGGTAATCCCTGAAAAAACTTTTTATCGGCAATCCCGACCTGGGTGTTGAACCTGGCCAGGCGTAGAGCGCCGCTGGCAGTATAGATGAATGCCGCCAGCCAGCCTAACTTACCCAGATCACTCAAGGCCCACATATAGATCACCAATGCCGGTGCCAGACCAAAGGAGACCATATCTGACAGGCTATCGTACTCAGCGCCAAATGCACTCTGTGATTTGGTCATTCTGGCCACCCGGCCATCCAGACCATCCAGCAACATGGCCACGAAAATCGCTACTGAAGCCACTTCGAACTTACTATTGACTGCGGCGAGAATGGCATAGAATCCGGCAAAAAGAGCACCGGTGGTAATCAGGTTGGGCCATAGATAGATCCCTCTGCTACGCTTCTTCTGTTTTGTCTCTTCCGATTCCATGAGTAAAACCATTGGTTACTATTTTAATGGGCCGAATTATAACAAGGCTGACGTTCAATAGCCCTATTGCGATAGTGCCTGAAGTCTATTTACTAATCCCAACCTAGGAATTTCAAAGCTTGCCGGATGCCTTCACATCCAGATAGGCATTCACGAGGTTAACAGGGAGCTGTTGGGGCCTGCTGTCAATAATATGGGCTCCCTGATGAGTGAATCGCTCATGGATCTGTTTGCGCTGACCCAGGTATCCCAGTACCGCCTGGAAGCGTAGCGCCCCCTGCAGATCGACAACCGGGCGTTCTATCACTGCATCCAGGGAAGCTTCGTGAAGATCTGCAATCACCACCAGATGCCGTCTTACCAGCAGTGAGATAGCCTTTAGCAGATCATCGCGTTCCTCGTTACGGCTGTTGGTTAAAATGATGATTAATGCTCTACGTTGTTGTAACAGGATCAATTTGTGTGCTGCGGCAAGATAGTCAGCCGCGTGCAGGGTTGAGTCAAGATCGTAGGTGCGATCCAGCAAGCGTCGCACCACATCCCCTCCTTTCATTGGAGGTTGCCAGCGCTCTTCACCGGCAAAGCTCAAAAAACCAACCGCATCACCCTGTCGGTCTGCGACATAACTCAGCAGTAACATGGCATTCAGGGCATGATCGAGATGGGCACCGTCACCATCCTCATGGCGCATGTGTCTGCCACAGTCGAGCATGAAAACGATTTGCTGATCACGTTCATCCTGGTACTCCTTGGAAATCAGCCTGCGATAACGTGAACTGGCCTTCCAATCGATCTGGCGCATGGCATCACCAGTACGGTACTCACGAAGCTGATGGAAATCACTGCCCTCACCACGCCGCTGGCGGCGACGAACCCCCATCTGGCTAAGATGGTTATCGGTTGCCAACAAGGCATAGCGGGCAATCTCGCGAAAGTTTGGAAACACTCGAACATGAGTCATGTGATCAATGAAATGCTTCTGTCGCCATAAACCCAGCGGTGAATGAATGAGTAGATCCACACCATCGAATCGCCTCCCTCCACGTCGGTTGGGTAATACGCGATACTGCAAGTTTGTCTGACGTTGTGGGGGTATAGTGAGTGTTTGAAGTTGGTCCTGCACGCTGAAATCACCTGGATGGTGATCGTGAACCGCTAAATTGAGTACATTCTCCGATCTGTTACGCAGCTGTATCTCCACATCTGTCCAGACGCCTACAGGAATGCTTGTGCGGATATGGCGTACCAGTTCAGGTATTGGCAGTTGCCGTAAACGCCACAGATCCATAAGCGCAAAAACCAATAAAAGAGCACTGAGCAATTTCCAGGGTATCGTCCAAACCGGATACCAGATCGCTAACAGTGCCGGCACGCAGAGCAGAAACAGGGCCGTAATCAGTCGGGATGAGGGCATCACTGGCGTGGTGCGGGAATATTATCCAACAGATCATTCAGTACATCATCCGGCTGGTAGCCCTCGATCTCCAGATCGGTGGCAAGTCGTATCCTGTGCCGCAACACAGGCAGTGCTGCAAGTTTGATATCATCAGGGGTAACGAAGTCACGCTGCTGCAAAAAGGCTTCAGCCCTGGCCGCCCGTAGTAGAGATATTGTACCGCGGGGTCCCGGACCTGCCTCAATGCCATTCCAATCCCTTGCCGAACGTACCAGACGTACCGCATAGTTGATGATCTGCTCATCCATCTGCAGTTTTGCTACATGGGCTTGAAGTTGCGGGATCTCATCAGCCTTCAGCTGGGGACGAATGGCAGAAGTATCAAGCTGATCACCCACAGCGCCCAGTGTCACTTGCTTCACCATCGCCTGCTCTTCGCGCTCAACAGGATAGCCGATGAACACCTTTAGCAAAAAACGGTCAAGCTGGGCCTGAGGTAACGGATAAGTACCCTCCTGCTCAATCGGATTTTGTGTCGCCAACACCAGAAAGGGGGGTGTAAGGGGAAAGGTACGACCCTCGATAGTCACCTGCTGTTCTTGCATCGCCTCAAGCAGGGCTGACTGGGTTTTGGCAGGAGAACGGTTTATCTCATCAGCCAACAGCAGGTTGCAGAATACCGGCCCCTTCCGTACCCTGAAATTCTCGCTTTTCATATCAAACATGATATGGCCTGATATATCACTCGGCATCAGATCCGGAGTGAACTGGATACGGCTGAATATACCCTGAACTGCAGCTGCCAGACTACGCACCAGCAGGGTTTTACCCAGACCTGGCACCCCTTCCACCAGAACATGCCCCCCCGAAAAGAGCGCCAGCATGACCTCATGGATAACCTGCGGCTGACCAATAACCGCCCTTGCAATCTCTGTTTCCAGACCTCTGGCCCGTTGTAACAGGTCCTCGTTCAACACTACTTGACCTACCATAGTTATTGCTCTCTCCTTTCCGGGTGTAACGCCGACAACAGGCGCTGCAGGTTAGTCATGGTTTTAATCAGATGGCCGGTATCACCCTGTTGGGGATAGAGCGCTTGATGTATTGAATGAGCTGTCATCCCGGTCTTTTCCGCTAACCATTGGCATCGGGCCTCTTCATCCAGGTGATGTAACAGAGGATGACTTGCCAGCCAACGTTTTTCTACCACACGCCTCCCCCCCTCGAACAATTCCGTGGAGGGATCATGACGCCAGGTAAACTCCGCTGCCGCCTGCAAGTGTTCGAGTAGATCCCGACGCTGCCTGCTAGCTGGCAAAATCAAGGGGCCACTACGCTGGCTCAGACGCCAGATCATCAACAGGATCGATAACGCCAGCGTCAACAAAAGATAAGGTGCATGTCGCCACAACAGGCTGAGCAGGGATGGCATCTGAGAACTATAGAGGAGCCATACCGGGTCATTGTCGCCAACCAGGCGGGCCAACAGCAGGGCATGATCATGATTCCCAATTTGATCATTACTGAAAAAATCGTTATCGCTGAGAAAGATAACCCTTCCCTCGCCCCAGGAGAATATCAATAGCTGAGGGTAATCCTCATCAGGAGCCGCCCAGTGTGCCTGCTCGCTCTCCACATCGAACCATTTATTGCTATCAAACTTGATTTGCATTGAGGTCGCCTCATTCGGCAGGAAGAGTGTACTTATCTCCTCAGCTTCATCCTCAATCGACTCACTGCTCACAATAGCCACACCAAACTGTTCCAGTAAGGGATGTACAGGCCCATCCTCCAACAGCGTTCCCGGTGTGACCAGTAAATGCCCACCGCTTTCAACCCATGCCAGCAATGAAGTGACACGCGCCTGCGGAAGTGGCGGCCCGAGATCCCTGACAAGTATCAAACCTGGTCGCTCCGGTGGTTCGGCCAGGAATTGACGACCTGAGTGACTCGTAACATCTATCGCCAGACGTGTAAGATAGTACTCCGCCGCCAATAAGGGGTTGCGCCTGGCCTCTGTTGTCATACCACTGCGTATCTGCTCCGAGTGATATTCAAAGTTCTCTACAAACCAAAGTGTAAAGTAACCACAGAGCAGGATCAGCAGCATCAGTCCAACAGCGATACCCAGGCGACTATCCCGCATGCTTCACCCCGAAGTGGCCGGGCCACTCCTGACATAGCTTCACGGACAAATCAGTTGTGGGTTGTATGTGCCCATAGGCCAGCTTCAGCCACACCCGTGTCAACTGAGCGAAATAGCCATTAAGATCCTCTCTTACATAACCTTGGACATGCTCCAGGCACTCCCCCTCCGTTGCACCCTCTGAAATCTGTAACGAATAAACGTGTACCAGTACCGATAGAGAAGCACGATAGAGAAGACTCAGCCCACCCCTATGATCCCCCTGTTCAATCAACCTGGCCGCTACTGATGCCGGATTTACAGGCAGGCTCTCAGGCCTCAAATCAAGACCCTGGACATGGGATGGCACCCTTTTTTTCTTATCACTTTGTCCGACATTCTGACCTTGCAGCAGAGTACGGTTATGTAAAAACCAGTAGAGCAGATAGGCCAGTGCGCCCCCAGCAACCAACCACATCACGATCTCTCCGGAATAGGCAAGATTTTCGTGAAATCCTCCCAATACCTGTTTTAACCACGCCTCCAGCCAGCCACTATCCTGATCACTATTTTCCCCTATGTATTTCCAGTAACCACCCTCCTCATATCGCCCAAAGGCCTCCTCAGCCAAAACCTCCTGAATCAACTGTTGAGAGGCAGCAGGATTGATCTCCAATGCCTGGGATGCCGTGGGTTGTAAGCCAAATACCAATAGAGAGACCAATAACATCGAGGCAACACTCACCAATCCTCTACGCTGATGTCGTTGTGCCAACTGTCTCAATCCCAGCTCCAGATCCCAGGCCTCGAGTTGACTGCGTCGATTGAGATAAAGCGCAAATCCTCCAGCAACATAGAAGGGGGCGATCAATGACATGGCCGCCAAGGCTGACGTATGATGCAGCCACTCACTCAAAGGATCAGGATCGAACAGATAACTCTGCCAATCGGTCCAAAGCAGCTCTTGCGGAATCACCGCAACAATCAACCCGATAAAACCCATTTCCAGAACAACCTCAAAATGGAGTCCCACCAGGGTCAACCAACCAGCCGCATGGGAACGCCGTCCCAAGACACCGATACGGCTATTACGGCGTTTGCCCTTAAGCCCCTCCAGGACAACAACCGGCATGACAAAGGAGCGAGACGGTATCAGCCGACGCCAAGTCAGATTGGCAAATAACTGTGGTAGCACAACTCTCGACCAACCTCCGAAGACTGTTCTGACCGATGTCTGTTCAGCGAACAGACGACGACTCAGCCAGTAGAGCAAGGGTGGTTCATAGAGGGGTTTAAACCACCAGAGTAACAACCCTGCAAGCCACAATGGCAAAGGCAATAGGGTCAGTACAATCATCATCGGCATTGCGCTGCATAGCCACAACAGCCAGAGCGGCAGAAACCATTGACGCGCCATAGCAAAACCCAGGTCGATACTCTCCCAGGGGGTACGTGGACGTAATTTGATGGAAATCTTAGCGAGATCCATGATCCCCCCTTCCCACCAACATCAGATAGAAAGCCACACACAACCAGAGTAACGATGCCACAAAATATTTTATGGAGGGCTGTAGTGTATTGGATGACCAAAATGCTTCGATGAACGCAGCTGCCAATAACATGAGTGCAGCCCCCATAACCAACTGCAGGGACTCCTCGGCATGCTCTCTGAGGGCCTGTACACGGGTCCTTTGTCCAGGGGCTATCACCGCATGACCAAGCAGTAGTCCAGCCGCACCGCATATCACGATCGCGGTCAACTCAAATGCACCGTGACCGGAAACAAATGGCCAAAAGGTCTCATGATAGCCCAGCTGGCTCAAGTGCCCTGCCACACCGCCAATCACCAAACCATTAAAAAGCAATATGAAGAGTGTCCCGACACCCAGCAAAATACCGGTCGCGAAGGTTCGAAAACCAATCCCAATATTGTTCAGAATGTAGTAACCAAACATGGTGAAATCTGTTTCCGAGCTGCGTTCTACTGATCTGCCAGGTCGCTCATTGGTCGGATCATAGTTGGTCTCCATCTGCGCCACCATGTTCTCATCCATGACAGTGTAGATCAGATCCTCCTGCAGGTAACAACCCACTCCCATCAACAGGGCAGGCAACAGAAAGAACAATAGAGAAAGCGCGAAATAGCCTCCATTCCGGCGTACCGCCCGAGGGAAACCACTCAAGATAAAGTAGAGCACACGCCATCGCCATCCCCCTTGTTGACGATAGAGTAGTCGATGGCCACGCAACACCATCCCGTGTAGTTGATCGACCAGGGCAGGACTGAAGCCACGGCTGCGTGCCAGAGCGTAATGATTACAGAGCTGACGATAGTGGTCCGGAAAGTCTAGATGCTGCGAATGAGGTAAACGTCGTTTACTGCGGGAACGTTGAAGATCATCCATCAATTGAGTGATTTCATCCCATAGCGTCTGGTTCTCCGCTTCGAACTGCTGCTGTCTCATTGACCTAGAATCCGAAGTTGAACATGGATTTGCGGGAAATCCCGGCGTGCCCGGCAAGGCGTCGTTCGCCGTTAATGGCCATTCCCTTAACAAAAACGACAACGCTGCAGGGTGCGTTGGGATTTTTCACAAATCCATGTAGCGTTTCAGAACTCGCCCAATCGGAACGAGAAAAAAACACTATTTCATTTCGCATATCATTACCTTTCGTCAGATATTAGCGATCAACTGCAGAATCGAGGTTTAACGTCCCTTGAGAATCCAGTTGGCATAGGCATAGAGTGCATCAACCGCTTTACCATCCTGTAGTCCAGTCTGCTCAACTAGCAGTTCCGCCAGCTCTTCCCGACGGCCAATAGAAAGGTTTTCACCACGTTCGGCAAAGGCCAGGAGCGTTAACTGTTCGGTTTCGGAGAGTTCAATAGGCGGTTTACTCGCTATGGCCAGTGGTGGATCTTTTCGTTCGTGCTGCTCATCACGGTAGACCACCAGGGTACCCGCAGCCAAATCCCCCAGGCGCTTAAACTCCTGATTGATCAGCATAGTGACCAAGCCTGTTGCATAAAGGAAGGGAAGAAAATCTGCAGTCCGCAGTAGATTTCTTATCACAGATGCACTGGGTGTGACCGGTGTGCCATTATCCTGAATCACAAGGATACCCATCGCACGCTTACCCGGCGTGGCCCCATTGTGTATCTCAAATACGACGGGGTAAAACCACTCGATAAGAAAGAATCCTATCAGCATCAGGGCTGTTCCAATACCACCAAGTAATGCTAAAACCATTACCAGGACCAGATAGATGATACCTCGCAAAGCGGCATCAATCGCCCATGCACATGCCCTGACCACGGGTCCTGCAAGACGAAAGTCAAGTAAAACACCTTCCGGAATCTCATAACGCCACAGAGTATCGAGCTGTTCTATAGAACGCCCTTCTGTCACTCCGGCTTGCATCGATTATGCATAGAAAATATCTCGATAGGCCGAATAGACAGCCCCGATCAAGATAGGAGAGACAATCAGCAGGCCCAATCCAAATGGAATGGATCCAACGATCATTAATACCATTGCCACTAACCCATAGAGTAAAAATGGCAGGATATTCTTCAAGCACCCCTTGAAACTCAATTTCATCGCTTCCCAGGCGGACAAATCATCCAGGGCAACCAGCGCAGGCGCAAACAGGTAAGCCATCATAATGGGGATAAATAGTAATGAAGCAATGATAAGACCTATCACAAATGAGGGAGAAAACAGCATCATCGCCATCGCTTCAGGGTCTGCCTGCTGTGAGGCCAACTGCCCAATACTACCGAACATGAATGCACCAACGCCGATAAAGAACAGCACCATGAACAGCAGATAGAACAGGCCCACCATCATAGATTGGCCTGCATTGTTTGCAAACCCGGCAAATAGATGGCTGACTGAGAAATCACCTCCCTGATCCTGCTCATGACAACCGATCATAAGACCGGCGATCAACGTAGGGGTCAATAGATTAAGGGCGATGAAACCCAGCAGCGGGATCAAACTGACCACAAAAGTCAGTACTATCCAGATAATCATGACCACAATCCAAGCCAGAGGTGCCTGTTTGAAATGCCACCAACCTCGACCAATCCAAGCCAGGCCATTTCCAGCTGGGACACTTTGAGGTCCCTCCATCTCACCCTCTACTGGCTGTACTAATTCAGCCTCTGGTGGCGTATAGGGATCACCTTCATCCCCGCTGTTCTGATTGGCCTCTTCGACTTGTGAGACCAATTCAGCATCCCTTGCCTTAGCGGCGAGAAATTTTGCCGCCACGATGCCGCAATCCTGACAGATCCCCATCTCCATATTGCTGGAACCGCATTTTGGGCATCTGTTACCGGGGAGCAAGGAGGAGTCAAGCACTTCTGTTGCATCCTCATCACCATTATCGATGGCCTCAAGAGCAAGGCCTGTAGAGAAATTGATTGCTTCGGATTCAACCGACTCCTCCACAGGGGGTTTTGGATCGAGTTCCATGACCAGACCCATTTTTTCAAGTGCCTGTTGATACTTCTCAGCTTTTTCCCTATCGAGATCTTTTTTTAAGGTAGCGGCTTTGCCACTGAAAATCAGTTTTTCTGCCTTCTCGGGTCCCAATTTGAATTTTTCACTGAATAAGCCAATGATCCGTTCCTGATTTGCATCAGGTCTCAATTTTCCGGTAAAGATGACCTTGTAAACTTCAGACATTCCCTCTCTCCAATAGACCTCTATGGCAGACACAGCACTACCAAGCCTGCGCCTTTGTTCCTGTTATTTGCGGCAATAACCGTCTGTTCTTAAATCCGGGTAGAAAATAATTTCTCTAGGCTGCGTCACACAAACGCAGTCATCTAGTTGATTTTAAAGATTAAAAGCCATTCCTTAGGTAACTCATAACCTGTTCGTCTTTGCTTTATTATTGATCCGAGTCAATCAATCGACGGTTATTCTCCTATCAGTATCATGGATAACTCGCACATCGCAGATACCAAACAGATCAAATAGAGTCCTCGATAATGCCTTCAAGCAGGTTGACGATATCCTTTGTTGCCTGATGACCAGCACCCGCCAGATGCGGAGAACGATAAGCCACATAGACCTGTTCAGGTTGTGCTTGTTTTACATAGACAGCGATAGTAAAGGGACATATTGCGATATTCTCCACGGCGGCCTCTGCCATCTTATGGGACATCAGCGCACTGCAGAACTCAACCGATTCAGCTTTTGAAAAAAGTTGAGAAAAACCAAGGTCAGGAGCAGTACGGTTCAGCATTTCACTGACATGTAAGGTACCACTGACCAACAGACCACGTTCGACTATGGCCATCTTGATATTCTCCACTACATCCTCAAAAGACTCCTCAGAGGTATAAACCTTAATGGGCGAAGACTCATTCAAAGGTTCCATCGCCACTGACTGGCAGGTGCTGAAAAGCAGCATACAGACAACCCAAAAGTATCTCATTTTATTCTCCAGTTTCTTGCTTGATCCAGTCCAACCTTACGGCGATATTGTAACCACCCGATCAAGCCCAGCAAGAGCAGGGGTGGGAATAGGAACCAGCGGCTGTCAGGCTGCTTTTGTTGGTTATAGAAGCCGGTAATTCGATGGGAAAAACCCGCTATAAGACCAGCTTCTTCAGCTGGACTTAAAAAGCCGATATCGATTATACGAAGAGTATCGCCATCAGGCTCAGTAATAAAGCCCAGGCTTTCAAGTTTGCTACCCTGAATCTGCTCTGGAATCGTCAACAGAACCTCTCGTGCTTGTATCAAACCCGCTTCACTCTCAACCTCCACCTGGAGCCGCACCTTCTCACCGGAAGGCATGGAATCCATGAATGCTTCTACCCCATGTGCTGGCTGCCAGAGCCATTCTGGAAAGAGCGTCCCCTGCCAATAGTCAGGACGGAACAGGGAGAAGACAATCAGTAACAATACCCCGGTTTCCCATAAACGGTTTCGCACCAGGAGCCAACCCTGGGTGGCGGATACAAACAACAACATGGCAATTACACTCGGTATCACCACCCCTAGTAAATCAAAAAAACCATCAATACCGATCATCAACAATTCAGTATTGAAAATGAACATAAAGGGAAGAATCGCGGTACGGATATCATAGTAAAATGACTGCATGCCCGTATGAATCGGGTTACCTCCCGAGATACCGGCTGCCGCATAGGCTGCCAACCCAACCGGAGGGGTATCATCAGCCAGGATACCGAAGTAGAAAACAAACATATGCACGGCCACCAGAGGCACATCCAACCCATGTGCGGCTGAGAGCTGAACAATGACCGGTGCCATCAACGTCGAGACAACTATGTAGTTGGCCGTTGTGGGCAACCCCATCCCTAAAATCATACAGATCAGTGCTGTCAACAAAAGCATCAGCAGGATTGAGCCGAGCGAAAGGGTCTCGACCAACTCACCCAGCACCTGCCCAATACCTGTCAGGCTGACAGTACCAACCACAATACCGGCAGTCGCCGTGGCGACACCAATTCCGATCATATTCCGCGCGCCACTCTCCAGACCCACGACCAGCGCATCAAAACCCAGTCGAAGCCCATTCACGGCTGACCCACCTGAAAACAACCCCCGCAGGGCTTCCTGGGTCAACTGAATGACTATCATCAGACAAATGGCGTAGAAAACTGAGGTAGCCGGCGAGAGTCGCAGTAGCATTAGACACCAAACCAACACCAGGATCGGTAATAGAAAGTGCAACCCGCCTAACAGCGCCCTGCCGGCCGACAAGGTTTCAGGTGATGCATGTTCCTCTTTTTGCAAGCCACAGCGCACCTCGCAATAGATCAGTACGCCATACAACAGCAGAACCAATCCCGCATTGACATAGAAGCCATAGCTACCAAACAGGCTATTCAGCGTCCCCACAATCCAGTAGGCAAGGATAAAAAAACAGCTCACGCCTGAGAAGGTCAAACCCCAACGCAACATTCGCTGCCTGACATTTTCTATTCTCACACGTTTCTCGGCTTGCATACCCGCCTTGACTGCTTCCAAGTGGACCAGATACATAAGGCCGATATAACTCAATATTGCGGGTAGAAAAGCGTGTTTTATCACTTCCAGGTAAGAGATATTGAGATATTCCACCATCAAAAAGGCAGCAGCACCCATCACCGGCGGCATGATCTGACCATTGGTCGAGGCGGCCACCTCGATTGCCCCAGACTTTTCCGAGGAAAACCCCACTTTTTTCATCAACGGTATGGTAAAGGTACCTGTGGTGACCACATTGGCTATGGATGAACCTGACACCATGCCGGTCAGTCCGGAGGCTAAAACTGCAGCCTTTGCAGGCCCCCCTCTCCTATGACCGACTAAGGCATAGGCAACACGGATAAAATAGTGACCGCCCCCAGCCTGCTCCAAAAGACTGCCAAATAGCACAAACAGAAATACAAAGCCTGCAGATACACCTACCGCTACACCGAACACACCTTCTGTCGAGAGCCATTGATGGGATGCAACACGTTCAAGGGAGGCACCTTTGTGAGCAAGCAGATCAGGTAACCAGGGCCCTGCAAAAGTGTAGCCAAGGAAACAGACGCCTATCACCATCAGTGGCCAGCCCAAGGCGCGACGTGTTGCTTCAAGCAGCAATAACACACCGATAACGGCAACGGCGACATCCCATTCAGTTGGTGCGCCCGAACGGTCTGCCAATGACTCGTAAAAGAGAAACAGATAGGCCGCACAAAAGGCTGCTGACAAACCGAGCATCCAATCAGAAAGAGGAATCGAATGGCTGATCACCTTACGACGAGGAAAAGAGAGATAGGCAAGAAAGATGGCAAAGGTCAGGTGAATGGAACGGACCTCAGTATCATTAAACACCCCGATACCGATACTGAAAGGCATTGGTGAGGCAACCCAGAGCTGAAACAAGGCCCATGCAAGGGCCGTCCCCATTAAAACCCTGCGAGCCCAACCGGCCGGACGCCTTCCACCGAACTCAACGGCCTCGATCAATTCGAGCTGAAGCCCGTTACTACTCTTCTGATTCATTTAACATTTCTCAATGAACAGAGAACTCCCCGAATCAAAAACCCAAAACCGTGTGACGCTGCCGCACCATTTGTCTGTATAAAGGTCCACACCTCATTGGTACAACACACAACGCTAGTCACTACTCTTCTGTTATCAGACTGGCTCAATGCATGGCAGGGGCGTAGCCTACAGCAGAAAGCGTTATAGCCACCCTTTCTCTTTGTAGTAACGCAATGCCCCTGCATGAAAAGGTGCTGAATTACCCTTCAGCATATCTGCTGATTGCAGATGGGAAAATGCGGGATGGAGTTTCCTGAATAGTGCCAGGTTTTCAAATACCGCCTTGACCATCTGGTAGACAATCTCCTCATCCACTGTCGTAGAGGTCACCAGTGTCGCCTTAACACCGAAAGTTGCGGTGGGATTTTCACTGCCACGATACATTCCTTCAGGTATGACAGCTGGAGCATAGTATGAATTTTCAGTAATTAACCGATCGACAATTTCACCTGCCACCGGTACCAAATGGGTATCGCAAGCAGTTGCTGCCTCTTTTATCGAGGCATTTGGATGGCCCACTGTATAGATCATGGCGTCAATTTTATTATCACACAGCGCTCTTGCCTGTTCTGTCGCCTTCAACTCCGAGGCCAGTTTGAAATCATCTTTGCGCCAGTTAAACTTTGTCATCATCACTTCCATGGTGCCACGCTGTCCAGAGCCTGGATTACCGATATTTACCCGCTTTCCTTTTAGGTCAGTGAACACTTTGATACCGCTGTCATCTCTTGCCATTACGGTAAACGGCTCACTATGGATCGAAAACACTGCACGTAGTGATTTGTTTGGCCCCTGCTGACTGAACTTGGAACTTCCCTGAAAGGCATGATATTGCCAGTCAGATTGAGCAACACCAAAATCGAGCTCACCATTGGCAATAGTATTGAGATTAAAGATAGAGCCTCCTGTCGACTCGACTGAGCAGCGAATACCATGCTCTTTTCTGCCTTTATTAAGTAATCGGCAAATAGCACCACCCGTTGGGTAATAGACACCCGTCAGACCACCTGTACCAATACTGATGAAACGCTGTTCTGCCGCGATACCGAGCAGTGGTACAAACAGCAATAGAAACAGACCGATGAACTTATTCATAGCACCACCTATATTATGATTTCAGAAAAGCCAGCACAGCTTGCGCAAAGGGCTCAGGCTGCTCCGCATAGAGCCAATGGCCTGCATTGTGCAGCAGTCGCTGTCGATAGTGAGGAAAGAGTTGACCCATTTTCTCATGATAGGCCCTGGTTACATAATCTGATTTCTCTCCATGAATAAAGAGGACGTCTCCGGCAAAGGCTTTTTCCTCTACCTTGGGAAATCCCAACAAAGCGGGCATTGCCGTCTCCAATCCAGACAGGTTGAATCGCCACGACCAGCCACCTGGCTGCTTCAGGAGATTTTGCAACAGATATTGGCGTACAACCCGCTCTTTTATCCACCTGGAAAGCATCTGATCTGCAGCTTCACGGCTCTGAAGTTGATCCAGTGATAAAGCATTCAATCCCTGAAAGATAGATCCGAAGCGATTGTCATAGGCCACCGGGGCCGTATCCGCCACGATTAACTTGTTAATACGCTCAGGATACTGCAACGCCAACCACATGGCCGTCTTCCCTCCCATACTGTGTCCAAGAAGGTGGACGCTGTCTAAATCCAGCCGGTCGAACAATCCCAGCAGATCCTCCCCCATCAGTGTGAAATCCATTAAATCATGATGTGGGGACCGCCCATGGTTACGTAGGTCAGGAACCAGTATATGGAACATATCCTGTAAGTGTTTGATGATACCCAGCCAATTGTTGGATGAGCCAAATAGCCCATGCAACAGACACAGCTTGGGCATTTCGCTATTCCCAAATTCACGGTAGTAGAGTGGTTGCGTTTGATCAGCCATTACTGATGTGCGTTGCCATGTTCAGGATGTGGGCGATACAAAAGTTCATTCTCAACCAGTTCCTGAATACCTTGTAGGATCTGCTGTGTTTCAAAATCCTGTTTTATCAACATGTCGATCATCTTCTGTCCTGTAAAACCTAGCGGAAGTTGCGCTGCCTTCTGCAATATATTCTGACAACAGGGATTATGGTTTATATCAATGTGTCGTCGCCTCAAGGTACAGGTCAAACCGTTTTCTTCATGCCTATTCAAGTGCAGTTGAGGGTTAAGGGCAAACTGACTCGATGCAATCTGGTTAGTTAATAACGGACTTCGCGGAATACTTCCCTGATGAGCGGCCAACAGGGTCAGCTTGGGTCGGTAGGTAAGACGCTCTATCAGTTGATATCGGTTGAATTCATCTAATAGTTCAAGCCGGTTCAACAGATCTTGATCATCGATGATGCTGTGCAATGACCAGTCGTTCGGTTCCAGCCATCGAATAAAACGCAAACCTGCCGAATCGAGTAGTTGCCATAGCGCGGTTAAGTCATAGCTGGTTTGATGAACATGCAGACAACGATCGGCAAACTCTATCTTGTCAACATGGGAAGTACCCTGCCAATAATTGCCCTTGAACAGTTGCTCTTCGGCCGCATGGGCAAGCGCCCTCGCCAGAGGCAATCGATCACTACCCGACTGACTCATGGGCTGAATTAGATCCAAAGCCTGCAGATAGCGATCCAATGGTTGCCTGCCATAGCTGCCATCCAGCATCAAAGCAATAACACCATCTGAAGCAAGCAGATCTGTAAGATGCTGCAATCCCTGTAAGGGGTCGCTCAAGTGGTGAAGCACCCCATACGATAGGATGATGTCATAACCACCACTAACGCCGGGCAGGCTCTGCCTGTCGAGAAGATCCGCCAATAAAAATTGCAGATTTACCAGACCAAGCCTTTTACTTCGCTGAGCGGCTTCCTGAACCGCAATACGGTTGATATCGATACCGGTAAAATCAACTTCAGTCTGTCTACCTGCCATAGCCTGTAGGTTCACACCACGCCCACAACCAGCTTCCAACAATTGTAAACGTGTCAATTTACCAGCGCTGCGTTGCAGGTAACTGAGTAGCAGCGATCCATGATAGCCATCACAATCCACCTGACCTTCTGGTGGATAAGGATAGGCCTCGTAAAACGCACGTACTTCAGTGGTGATCTTATCCAAGCCAGACCATCATAGCGTTTTTATTTTCTCTTCTTGGCTGGCAGTAGGTCTGTGATACTGCCCTCGGCCATCTCGGCTGCAAAACAGATGGTCTCATTCAGGGTTGGATGAGGATGGATAGTCAAACCAATATCCTCAGCATCAGCCCCCATCTCCAGTGCCAATACTGTCTCACCAATCAACTCCCCTGCATTGGGTCCAACGATACCCGCACCAAGAATGCGTTTTGTATCTGGATCGAAAAGTAACTTTGTCATGCCTTCGTCTCGGCCGATCCCAAGTGCCCGCCCACTGGCAGCCCATGGGAATGCGCCCTTCTCATAAGCTAAACCCTGAGCCTTGGCATCGGTCTCAGTTAGACCCATCCACGCCACTTCAGGATCTGTATAGGCCACTGAAGGGATAGTCATTGGATCAAAACTGGCCGGTAATCCGGCAATGACTTCAGCAGCCACTTTTGCTTCATGGGTAGCCTTGTGCGCAAGCATGGGTTGTCCGACAACATCGCCGATGGCATAGATATTCGGCACATTGGTACGCATATGCTGATCCACGGCAATGAAACCCCGCTCGTCGACTGCCACACCGGCTGCCTCTGCATTGATCTTCTTACCATTGGGAATACGCCCTACAGCCACTAGCACGCGATCGTATATCTGTGGTTTATCCGGTGCCTGCTTACCCTCAAAAGTCACTTTCAATCCGCTTTTAAGGGCCTGGATATCTGTAACCTTGGTACCCAGCATGATCTGTTGATAACGTTTGGAGATACGTTTTTGTAATGGACGAACCAGATCGGGATCACAACCGGGGATCAAATTCTCCTGCAGTTCCACAACATCTATCGCGCTACCCAAGGTACCGTATACCGTGGCCATTTCCAGTCCAATGATGCCCCCTCCCACAACCAGCATACGCTTTGGGACATCCTCAAGTGCCAAGGCTCCGGTGGAATCGATCAGGCGTGGATCATCATTAGGAAAACCGGGCATCTGCACAGGACTGGAACCGCAGGCAATGATGGCATCAGTAAAAGCAATGGACAGGCTACCCTCAGTAGAATTAACAGCAATACGATTGGGTGATTCAAAACGGGCAACACCGTGGATCACCTCAATCTTGCGTTGCTTGGCCAACTGCTTCAAACCGCCAGTCAAGCGTTTCACAACCTTATCTTTTCCGCCTCGCAATTTACCGAGATCAATCTTAGGCTTACCAAAACTGATGCCCATATCGACCATTTCGGCTGCTTCATTGATCACATCCGCTGCATGCAATAGTGCCTTGGAAGGGATACAACCCACATTCAGACAGACCCCACCCAATGCACCGTAACGTTCGATCAAAATGACACGCTTACCAAGGTCTGCGGCCCTGAACGCAGCGGTATAACCACCCGGTCCGGCGCCCAACACAACCACATCCGCCTGCTTGTCTGCACTCCCCTTGACCGCTTCTGAAACTGGTGCCTTGGTAGGGGATGGCTTTTCATTCGCTGAAGCCCCTTTGGCCAGTTCTATCGCGAGTATCGGAGCACCCATTGAGATCTTGTCGCCAACCTTGACTTGTAATGCCTTGACAACACCTGTGTGCGGTGAAGGGATATCCATGGTGGCCTTGTCACTCTCCAATGTGATGATGGAATCTTCCGCTTCAACCTTGTCTCCAGGAGCCACCAAAATCTCAATGATATCAACCTGGTCAAAATCTCCTATATCGGGAAGGGTAATCTCAACGATGCCACTCATGCATGCTCCTCAATCAGTTGTTGTTTCAGATTGTGTTCCAATGGCAGCCAAATGCCTGGTCATTGCCACTATTCTAACCCTTTATAGCATTTCTGCTTTATAGAGCGTAGACGAACAATACAGATTGACCAGTCATACTGAATATATGATGGATGCCGGGTTAATATTAATCCGGTAGGGTCAGGTAGTACCTGTCTCTTGAAAACCGCTGCTAAGCCAGCTTGTCATACTGGCGGCGGTCATGGGTTTGGCATAGTAGAAACCCTGCAGATTGTAGCAGCCGATACCCACAAGAAAATCTGCCTGTTCTTCAGTCTCTACCCCTTCTGCAATCAGCCCAAGGTTCAAACTGCCTGCCATCGCCACGATGGTCTTAACCAATGATGCATCCTCGCTATTCGAGGGCAGATCTGAGACGAATGAACGATCGATTTTGAGTACATCCACTGGAAACCGCTTCAAATAACTCAACGATGAATAACCTGTTCCGAAATCATCCACAGACAGATTCACACCAAGCGCTTTGAAGCTTGCTAGCCATGTGATCGCCTCATCGGTATCCCGCATCAAAAGGCTTTCCGTCATCTCCAAGTTAAGTGCATCTGGAGAGAGTCTGTTGTCATCCAATATCTGCTTCAGATAGCTGGCTTCCAGCCCAAGTTCCCGCTGGCGGCTTGAGAGATTAACTGCCAGTTTCAAATCATGATAACCACTATTTTGCCATTGACTTAATTGCTTGCAAGCCCCCTTAATCACCCACTCACCTATCGGGCCAATCAGGCCGCTATCTTCTGCGAGCGGTATAAAAACAGTAGGTGAAACAATTCCTCGGTGTGGGTGATTCCATCGCAATAGAGCCTCAACACTGATCACTCTATCGTGATTGGCATCCATCACAGGTTGGTAGTAAATCTCCAACTCTCCGCGTTCAATCGCCAGTCTCAGGTCCAATTCAAGTTGCTGGCGTTCCAGTGTCCGTTGTTGCATTGACGCAGTGAAGAATTGATAACTGTTTCTACCTCGACCTTTAGCCTGATACATCGCCATATCTGCATTTCTTAACAGGGAATCGGCATTGGCTGCATCGTCTGGAAAGATGGTGATACCGACACTTGCACCAATATAGATCTCACGCTCATACAAGGTAAATACCTGGGTTATTTTTTTGATCACCTTGGTTGCAATGTTAGCTACTGCGTCCATGTCACTGACATCCTGCAGAAGGATAATGAACTCATCGCCGCCGAATCGGGCCACAGTATCCGACTCTCGTGTACACTCACCAATTCGAGTCGCTACCTGCTGCAACAACTCGTCACCCACTACATGGCCAAAAGTATCATTGACCATCTTGAATTGATCAAGATCGATGAACAGTATTGCAAGTTTCCATTTTTCTCGATGTGCAGAACCGATCGCCTGTACAAGCCGATCTGACAGTAGTGAGCGATTTGGCAATCCAGTCAAGGCATCATAGTTGGCTTGATAGCGGATCTGCTCTTCATCCTGCTTATGCTTTGTGATATCTGAAAAGACCGCCACATACTCTTTAGCAACACCATCTTCACCCGGAATTGCAGCAATCGACAACCATTCTGGAAAAACACTACCATCCTTGCGCCGATTCCAGATCTCACCAGTCCAATACTTCTTTTGCAACACAGAGTCCCACAGTGCCTCATAGAATTCATTATCGTGTCTTCCTGAACTCAGCATGCTAGGTGAATGTCCGATGGCCTCCTCAGCTGGATAACCTGTAATGCGACTAAATGCTGGGTTGACGGTCTTGATCATGTTATCCGCATCAGTCACCATGATACCTTCAGCCGTCGTTTCGAAGACCGTTGCATTCATACGCAATTGATCTTCAGCCCGCTTTTGTGCCGTTACATCCTCTTTGACAGCGATAAAGTGGGTAATCTGCCCTCTGTCATCACGCAGTGGGGAAATTGATGCTGATTCCCAATAGATAGAGCCGTCCTTTCGCTTATTATGGAATATGCCTCGCCACTCTTTACCCGCCAGCAACGCACTCCACATCTCTGCATACTCTTCCTTTGTTTTATCACCACTTTTCAGGATACGCGGATTCTTTCCTACGACCTCAGCAGCGGAATAGCCGGAAACCCGTTCAAAACGAGGATTAACATATTCAATCTCACCTTTTGTATTGGTGATCATTACTGACGCCGGACTCTGCTCCAATACCCGACCCAGTTTCCGCAGATCGACTTCTGCCTGCTTTGACTCGGTAATATCACTCCTGACGCAGACTATGCCACCCTCATTGGTAAGGTTATTACTCGCCAGATACCATGCACCATTATCGACCTGCTCCAGGTATTGACCCATTGGGGTAGTACCAAAAACTGCATCACCCTCCAGACTCAGATTCTGAATGCGACTACCGGTTACGGATTGCAACGCACTGACATTCACACCCTCAATGATCCAGTCCTTCAACCAGGGATAGAACTCTCCAAAACGCCGATTGTGTAATACCAACCGACCCTCCGCATCAAACAGGGCAAACGCCTCTGACAAATTATCAACCGCATCATGGAGACGATACCATGCACGATTAACTTCCTGGTGAGCCTTCTGCAGGCTGCGAATAAGTTGCCAAAGACCCAGCAACAATACAAAAACAACCACAGAGAGGATGATGATCAGGCGTCTCTTTTTTGTTGTTTCTGTAACACGGACCTGTTCATGCTTTGAGTGAATCTCTTCAAAATACTCCAGACTGGGAATAGCTAAGTAGCGTGTTTTTAATGCCCCGAGCTCCATCAGCTTTTCAAGATTGGAGTCAACATGAAACAATACATGTTCAAGCTTCTGTTGACTTACTGAAGAAGAGGGGCTACGTTTTTTCAGCTGTTTGAGTGTGCTGTTGATATCCTCTAACAGA
Source organism: Candidatus Thiodiazotropha sp. (ex Codakia rugifera) (assembly GCA_025656675.1). Classification (GTDB taxonomy): domain Bacteria; phylum Pseudomonadota; class Gammaproteobacteria; order Chromatiales; family Chromatiaceae; genus Thiodiazotropha. Next base: position 63,028 of record JAHXHN010000005.1, on the reverse strand, counting down.
GAATCGGTATAAAAGAGATCATAAGTGTAGAGGGAGTTTAGTAGCTCAAGGATGGCCCGATAGGCATTGGGATCAACCGCCTTCAACTCTTGTGCTGCGATTGGAAGGTAATGAATACCATTACGGACAACCGCAGCCTGGAATTTTATCCTTTCAAGGATATCCAGCTTCTCATCCATGCCTTCCCAGTAGGTTTTAAAAAGGTCACTTAAAACCCTATTACTGAGACTTACTTTTTTATTGATCTTCTCCTTCAGCTCTCTGAGACGATGACTGGTTTGTACCAGTGGATCGTACTGGACCAATAAAAATGAAGTTATTCTGAATACGTCACGATCAAGACGTGCATCCATCTCCTTTAGTTCAAGCAGATGGTGAGACAACTCAGCATAATTCTGGGTTTCATCATCCCAAAACACAGTCAGTAACAGAATAACCGCTACACCGAGTGAAAGCAGCAGTAAGCTACGTTTGGAGCCAAAGGTCTTGAGCATTTTCATGGTTTCAACCTGATATGCTCGCCAACCAGACTGAAAAGGAACGCAACTATATCCTTAATATCCCCTTCTGGAATTTCCCGCCCCAATTGATAGCGACCCATGATCCGTACGGCCTCATCTAGAGTCGATGCTGAACCATCATGAAAATAGGGAGGATTAATGGCTGCCAGACGTAGACTGGGTACTTTGAAGTAGTGTTTGTCCTCAATCCGTCGTGTGACATTGTATCGTCCAAGATCCGCCTCGGTGATTTCACTATCCCGCTCTTCGAAATAATCACCCATTGCACCCATAAAACCATACATGTTGCCACCTACGTTCACACCCTGGTGGCAACTGATACAGCCGTAGCTCTTAAACAGACGATAACCACGAAGCTCCTTTTCCGTAAGCGCACCCCGTTCCCCCTGAAGCCAACGATCAAATCGGGAATTGACTGTCACCAACGAGCGTTCGAATGCTGCGATAGCGATCGTGATGTTGTCACCAGTAATACTGTCTTCGAACAGGGTATCAAACGCTTCCATCATGGCAGGGTCATGACTCAATTTGGAAATGACCTCTTCCCAGTTAGAATTCATCTCAATGGGGTTATGCACAGGACCTGATGCCTGCGCCTCAAGACTCAAAGCACGGCCATCCCAAAATTGCACAAAATTGTAGCGACTGTTGTAGACGGTAGGTGCCTTGATACCACCAACTGCACCACCCGCACCCACTGATCTGGCCCTATGATCAGAGCCTCCTGTAGAGAGCACATGACAACTGGCACAGCTTAAACTGTTATCCTGAGAGAGGCGGGTATCATGGAAAAGCCGGTCCCCCAACGTCACTAATCTTGGATCCAGGTCAGGCTCCATGAATAGGGGTTGTATGGGTTCGTTTTTTACTCCATCAGCTAAAACAACCGATACAAAATAGCACACTATTACTATTGATTTCAGTATGTTATGCATATTCAATATCAACAATTAACAGCCGTAATTTGCACTCGGATTAGAGACATCCATATCGATTTAGTAGGAAAATTTGGGCATGCAAAATTGAAGTATGTGCCACTACAACTAGTTATCGGGCTTTTTGTGAATATCTTTAAGTGGATGCACCCATCGGAACCCCTCTCTTGGGGCTATTAATCTGACCGGCAACTGATTTGTTCGTAGAATCGTAATTAACCAGACAACTGCGCTTAAAGGCACAACATATAGGAACGCTATTCTTAATCCCACTAATAAAATAAGGAAATGAGAAATAGGTTTCAGAAACCTATGATTGTCCCACCAACCCGGACAAAAAATTGCCCAGGTTGGTCAGTATCAATCATAGTAGCAAATGACGAATATCACCCAGCAATGAAGAGAGATAGGTAGTAAATCTGACCCCGTCGGCGCCATCGATAACCCGATGATCGTAGGAAAGGGACAGGGGTAACAGTAACCGTGGTTGAAACACCTCGCCATCCCACACAGGCTGAATGCTACTTCGGGAGACACCGAGAATAGCAACTTCAGGAGCATTAACAATCGGTGTAAAGGCGCTACCTCCAATACCACCAAGACTTGAGATAGAGAAACACCCTCCCTGCATATCACCAGGAGCCAGCTTGCCATCACGTGCCTTGGCGCTGACACGCATCAGCTCATCCGCGAGATCAAAAATACCTTTTTGCTCAACATCGCGTATCACAGGCACTACCAGTCCATTGGGGGTATCAACGGCGACCCCAATATGGATATAGTTACGAAATATCAGCGACTCACCATCCGCAGAAAGAGCCACATTAAAACCGGGCATCTGCTTTAGGGCCGCAGCAACCGCCTTCATTAGAAATGGCATCAGGGTAAGACGGATGTCCTGTTTAGAAGCCGCCTCCTTCTGAGATTTCCGGAACGCCTCTAGCTCAGTGATGTCCGCCTCATCAAACTGGGTGACATGAGGCACAGTCAGCCAACTACGATGGAGATGAGCACCGCTGATCTTCTTGATTCGATTGAGCGGCTTGCTCTCTATCTCTCCAAATCGACTGTAATCCACCTCTGGGCCTGCCGGCATTTCGAAGGGTGATCCAGATGATCTTACAGTCTCGCCTCGACGTAGGGATTGTTTGACAAATTGTTGTACATCCTCCTTTAGGATCCTTCCCTTAGGACCACTCCCTTTGACCAACGAGAGATTCACGCCAAGCTCACGGGCAAAACGTCGTACCGATGGACTGGCGTGGGGTGTAACACTCGTTCCGCTTCCTGGAACAGTGACCGGAACAGGGGGAACACTAGCCTCCTTATCTCCGGGTCGCCGGTCCTGCTCGACACCCTGCACATACTCTTCAGTAGGGGATGGGGCCGGAGCCTGAACTGTCTCCAGCTCTTCAGCAGCTGGTGCCTGTCCCGTGTTTTGTTGGGGATCCTGTTGAGTGTCGCTTTCCACCGCCTCAATACTGAGTATCTTATCCCCTTCACCGACATGATCGCCCACCTTGACCAGTAGGCTGATGATCTTTCCCGCATGCGGAGAGGGTATTTCCATCGTAGCCTTATCACTCTCCAAGGTCAGCAGAGACTCTTCAACCGTGACTTGATCACCCTCTGAAACCAGGATTTCGATAACCTCGACTGAGTCGAAATCTCCAATATCCGGTAACAGCACATCTGTTGTTTTACCCACGTCTGATCCTCATTGCCACTCTGGCATCTTCTGTTACTCTCAGGGTCACCTGCATATCAATTTAAACCGTGCAGGGATTGGGTTTTTCGGGGTCGATCTTAAATTTCTTTATCGCCTGGCTGACCAAGTCTGATTTAATCTCGCCTTGATCGACTAATGCCTTCAAGGCAGCAATAACGATGTAGTATCGATTGACTTCGAAAAACTTGCGTAACTGACTACGCATATCACTACGACCAAATCCATCGGTACCCAATACACTGTAGTGAGCTGAAATAAAGGGACGAATCTGATCTGCATAACTGCGAATATAGTCTGTGGCTGCCACCACAGGTCCTTTCTGGTCGTTCAATTGTTGGCTTACATAGCTGACCTTTGGTTCCTCTTCCGGGTGCAGAGTATTCCACCGGTCTGCATCCAAACCATCACGACGTAACTCATTAAAGCTGGTGACGCTCCACACATCTGCTGAAACCTTGAACTCTTTTTCCAGCAGTTCTGCAGCAGCGATCACCTCACGTAAGATGGCCCCGCTTCCCAACAGTTGTACCCGTAACTTCTGTTTGCCTCCCGTTTTGAACTGATAGAGGCCACGCACTATGCCCTCTTCAATACCCTGCGGCATGGCTGGTTGAAGGTAGTTTTCATTCATCACTGTGATGTAATAAAAAACGTTCTCCTGTTCCTGATACATACGGCGCATGCCGTCCTGCACAACCACCGTCAACTCATAGGCAAAGGCCGGATCATAGGCAACACAATTGGGAATAGTCCCGGCAAGGATATGGCTGTGCCCATCCTGATGTTGCAGTCCCTCACCCGCTAGGGTTGTACGCCCTGCAGTACCCCCGATAAGGAAGCCGCGTGCCTGCATATCCCCAGCCGCCCATGCCAGATCACCGACGCGCTGGAAACCGAACATCGAATAGTAAATATAAAATGGGATCATGCTGACCCCATGATTGCTGTATGAAGTAGCTGCCGCTATCCACGAAGACATTGCGCCTGCTTCGTTGATGCCCTCTTGCAGAATCTGTCCCTTTTTGTCTTCACGGTAGAACATGACCTGGTCTGCATCGACGGGTTCATACAGCTGGCCTACGGAGGAATAGATACCCAACTGACGAAACATGCCTTCCATACCAAAGGTTCGTGCCTCGTCAGGTACAATAGGTACAATCTGCTTACCCAGTTTCTTATCCCGGACCAACATGTTCAGCAGGCGCACAAAGGCCATGGTGGTCGATTGTTCACGTTCTCCACTACCCTCCAGCAGGGCTTTGAAACTATCCAAAGCAGGTACTTGCAGGGGATCGAGTTTGGTACGACGCTGTGGCAGAAATCCACCCAAGCCCTCACGGTGCTCATGCATATATTTCATTTCGGGGCTGTCAGCCGGTGGCTTGTAAAAGGGTGCTGCACCGATCTGATCATCGGAAATAGGGATATTGAAGCGATCACGAAATGCTTTCAGTGCGGCCTCACCCATTTTTTTCTGTGAATGGGTGATATTCTGGCCCTCACCTGCCACCCCCATGCCATAACCCTTAACCGTTTTCGCTAAAATAACAGTGGGCTGTCCCTTGTGGGAAACTGCCTCTGCATAGGCAGCGAAAACCTTATGGGGATCGTGCCCCCCCCTGTTCAGTCGCCAGATATCTTCATCGGTCATATTGGCAACCATCTCTTCCAGTTCCGGATACTTACCAAAGAAATGTTCACGGGTGTAGGCACCACCCTTCGCCTTATACGCCTGATAATCCCCGTCAACACACTCCTCCATACGTTTCAGAAGAATGCCATTTTTGTCTCGTGCAAATAGGGGATCCCAGTAGCCGCCCCAGATAACTTTAATAACGTTCCAGCCAGCACCACGAAAGCTAGCCTCAAGCTCTTGAATAATCTTGCCATTGCCTCGTACAGGACCGTCGAGACGCTGCAGATTGCAATTGATAACGAACACCAGGTTGTCCAGACGTTCACGACCCGCCAGGGAAATAGCACCTAACGCCTCTGGCTCATCCATTTCACCGTCACCACAGAAAGCCCATACCTTCCGTTCATCGGTATTGAGCACACCCCGGTCGTGCAAGTAGCGCATAAAACGCGCTTGATAGATGGCCATCAAAGGACCAAGGCCCATGGAAACAGTAGGGAATTGCCAAAAGCCAGGCATTAACCAGGGATGTGGATAGGATGAAAGACCACGACCATCGACTTCCTGGCGAAAGCTATAGAGCTGTTCCTCACTGAGTCGCCCTTCAAGATATGCCCTGGCGTATATCCCGGGAGCACAGTGACCTTGAAAAAAGATCAGATCACCATCGCGCTCCTTGTTCGGCGCACGAAAAAAATGGTTGAACCCGACATCGAAAAGTGTGGCACTGGAAGCGAAGCTGGAAATATGGCCCCCCAGTTCTGTAGATATTCTATTCGCCTGTACCACCATGGCCATCGCATTCCATCGGATAAACGATCTGACGCGACGTTCCATGGCTCTATCTCCAGGAAAACGCTGCTGTTTGGTCACCGGTATCGTATTGAGATAAGCCGTGTTTGCGCTAAACGGCAGATAGGCACCGGATCGGCGAGCCTTGTCAACCAGACGTTCGATCAGAAAGTGGGCACGATCCACACCTTCATTTTCGAGCACGGCTTCCAAAGCATCCAGCCACTCCTGTGTCTCTTGCGGGTCGATATCAGGTCTGGTCGGCATGATGATTCTCTAGCTGTTCAGTTGGCATACAAATACCCCTCATAACCCTGGAGAAAACAACTTCTCAGGTCTGGTAAATAGAGAGACTATTTGGAATACCAATAGTTTGAATTGATCGGCGTAATATACAGCAAGATGTTTTATATTTCAGCGTTATTGAGCGATTATTTTTCTTAACTTAATACCCTGTTTTTGCTATTGAATAATTGGAATCCCAGATAATTTCCAATCACTCTGACAATTAATGCATTCACCCTCAAAAACGACAAAAAGGCGCATCCGGATAACCCCGGATGCGCCTTTTAATAAAGTCACCGTATAGCGAATCGCTTAGATATCTTTACGTGTCTCGAAAACCGGCATTTCGAAAGGTCTACGCTCCATGGCGACCTTACGACGCTCTTCCATCTGCTTCATCACCTCAGCACGACGCGTCTCCATCTCCTTTACCATCTGTTCGCGACGCGCATTGGACTCTTCCATACGCTGTGCCATGGCTTCAGGCATTTCTGGTCTGGCTGGTGCATTGTAGTCATAACGTGACTGCATCTGTGTGCGCTGAGCTTCCATCTGCTCCTGCATTGCCTTCATCTCTGCTTCCATAGCAGCACGAGGGTCGGTATTGTATTGTTCTGCATATTCACGTTGAGCTGCAACGGCCTGCTCGAATGCCTTTTGCTGCTGTTCGGCAAATGCCTTCTGCTGCTCAGCAAATGCTTTTTGCTGTTCTTCCATAGCAGCCTTCTGCTCTTCAGTCAGTGCAGGTACTGCATAGGGTGCATAACCATAGTAAGGCGCATCATAGCCATAACCACGTCCATAGCCACGACCATAACCGTTGCCATGAGCACGCATGTTGAAAGAGAAGTCGAAATCACCAGCGCCGAAACCGTCACCAAAAAAATCGTCGCCCCAATTGTTACCCCACCATGCATTTGCAGTGGCGGATGTGGCTGCCATGGCGATTGCCGCAGCAATGATAGAAATCTTTTTCATTTTAAGTACCCGAAAAATCTGTTTTGTGAAAACCACGCTTGTCTGTCTTGCACGTCCCTGTGCAGATAATCCCTTTTTTTGCTTCAGTCTTAGGCCGCCTTATTTAGCGGGAGCAGCCGGTGCAGCAGGAGCTGCAGGCGGTGCTGGGTAACCGTAAGGCGCACCATATGGGGCACCGTATGGTGCGCCATAGCCGTAAGGACCATAGCCATAACCATCGTAACCACGATAGTAGTTGTTACCACGACCATAGCCAGAACCACGAGCGCTACCACTCATACCAAAGCTGAAATCACCGGAGCCATCACCCCAGCCATCACCCCAACCGTCATTGCCCCAACCACGGTTTCCGTAGCCAGGACCACCCCACCATGCAGAAGCGGAAGCGGAAGCAACGATCAGAGCAGCAGCTGCAGTAGCTTGAACGATCTTTTTCATTATTCACTCTCCTCGAGATAGAATGTATTCGTAATGATGTTTGAGAAAGCAGGTACTGCGTAGCTTTCGAGATATAGAATATTAGAAATTACTAAAATTAACAAATTGCAATTTCCAATTGTAAAAAAACTTTAAATAGAGATTATCTAAAAGTACCCTTTAACCTCTTTTTCCTGATTGATTCAGCTAGCTATGCAAATAACACTTACCCAACCGGACGATTGGCACCTGCATCTGCGTGATGACGAAGCAATGGCCTCTGTTGTAGCCCATTCTGCTGAACGTTTTGCCCGCGCCATCGTGATGCCGAATCTCAGACCCCCGGTGACAACCACCCAGATGGCATCGGCCTATCGACAGCGCATTCTCAATGCGCTGCCTGAAAGCAGCAGTTTTAACCCTCTGATGACGCTGTATATGACAGACCGTCTCAGTCATGATGAAATCGTGACCGCCAAAAAGAGCGGCATAGTAAAAGGGGTAAAACTCTATCCCGCCGGCGCGACGACTAATTCCGACGCTGGCGTAACCGATATCCGGAAACTCTACCCGGTGCTTGAGACCATGCAGCGGGAGGGACTTCCATTATTGATTCATGCTGAAGTAACCGACCCACAGGTGGATATCTTTGATCGTGAACAGGTCTTTATCGATCGGCATCTCATACCTTTGAAGCGGGATTTTCCAGACCTATCGATGGTCTTTGAACATATCACCACTAAGCAGGCTGTCGATTTCGTTAGAGCATGCGAAGGCGGGTTAGGCGCCACAATTACAGTTCAGCACCTGCTGTATAACCGAAATGCCATGTTGCAAGGTGGCATACGTCCCCACTATTACTGCCTGCCCATACTGAAACGTGAAACTCATCAGGCTGCGTTGATTGAAGCAGCAACCAGTGGCGAGCCCCATTTTTTTCTGGGTACAGATAGCGCTCCCCACCCACAGCATGCCAAAGAGTGTGCCTGTGGATGTGCCGGTTGCTATACCGCACACGCTGCAATTGAACTTTACGCTGAGGTCTTTGAGCAGGCAGATGCCCTGGACAAACTCGAAGGCTTTGCCAGCCTGTTTGGACCGGACTTTTATGGTCTGCCAAGAAATACGATGACCATCACATTACAAAAGATGGCTTGGCAATCACCTGAGAGTTATCAATTTGGAAAGGATAAGGTCGTGCCATTAGGCAGTGGAGAAACGATCAGCTGGCAGCTGGTCAGATGAGCAATACTATTCCTCTTTATCGAACAGCTCCTCATCCTCGAATAGCGACTCATCGAAAAGATCATCATCATCCATATGATTGGGTCCGTCCTTGATCTGAGAGTATCGTTTCTGGAGATAGAACTCCCTTTGGAAGGCATAACGGTCGACAGCGGCTTCATCCAGGACATCCCCCGCTTCCAGTAAATCAGCTCGGATATCGATGAATTTCAATGCAGTCAATGAATAATAGATGTCCCTTGAGGGATAGCTGATTGGATTGATCAGCGTATCACCTACCATGCCTATCAGATCTCGTAGTGTTTTTGGCCCAAGAAACGGTACCACCAGGTAGGGTGTATCTCCCATACCCCAGTATCCGAGCGTCTGTCCCAAGTCCTCTTTATAATTCGGGATACCCATATCAGAAGCCACATCGAATAATCCAAACAAACCGAGCGTTGTATTGATACAGACCCGGCCAATATCTGTCAGCGCATGGGTGGGTTTAAGCTGTAGCAGATTGTTCACAGCAGAAGGCACATCTGCCAGATTGTTAAAAAAATTGGTTACACCCAAATCCAGTACAGAGGGTGTGACAAAGCGATACCCTTTTGCTACAGGCTTACCGACCACGATATCGAATTCCTGGTTGAATTGATCGATCCCACGATTCATCGACTCAAGCGGATCAGACGCATGCCTGTTTTGCACACTGGCGCAACCTGATAAAAACAACAGAAACAGGCTGACAGTGACAATCCTTTTACTCACGATAGTCAAGCTCATAGAGTGATCCAAACTCCATTTTCAATGTATGGAATGATTCGGAACGACATCATATCAGCCCAGTTGCCAACAGGCGATATTAAAAAATGTTAAAAAAAACCCAATATCCGGTGGCTCTCTTTTATGTACATACTTAAAAGAGTCGTAAAAGCTTCAACCTTTCTTTATCCTTCAGCTGATGAGTACTATCAGCTACAACAGTGCCATGGCACAACGCTTTCGCGGTTACCTACCTGTCGTTGTCGATGTCGAGACCGGTGGATTCAATGCAACCCAGGATGCGCTCTTAGAGATTGCAGCCACAACAATTGGCATGGACGATCAGGGGATGCTGTATCCCGTTGAGACCCATGCCTTTCACCTCACACCCTTCGAAGGCGCTCATATTGACCCCAAAGCCCTAGAGTTCAACGGCATTGACCCCGACCACCCATTCCGTGAAGCGCGCCCAGAAGCTGAGGCATTGAATCTACTCTTCACCCCGATCCGCAAAGCCATTAAAGCAAGTGGCTGCAAAAGGGCAATTCTGGTTGGACACAATGCCTTCTTTGACCTGGGTTTCCTCAATGCTGCTGTCGAAAGATGCGGTATAAAGCGCAACCCTTTCCATCCATTCAGTACCTTTGATACGGTCTCTCTGGCTGGTGTCGCTTATGGCCAGACGGTACTTGCCAGAGCAGCACAATTTGCGGGCCTGGATTGGGACAGTACCCAGGCTCATTCAGCGATTTATGACACGGAACAAACAGCAAGGCTATTTTGTACCATTATCAATCGATGGCAACAGCTATCTCCGGATAAACCCTGGGAGAATAGAGAGGTCGAGTGACTCAGCATTAAAATTGAAAAACGGGGCATGAAGCCCCGTTCGGATGTAGTGACTAGTTATTCTGAATCACTATATTGGGGAACTTGGCGGCATAATCCTTGGCCTGAAGGGACAATTTGGCTGCTGTCTTCCGTGCAATTTCACGATAGATCTGAGAAATACGAGCCTCAGGCTCGGCTACAACAGTCGGTTTGCCACCGTCGGTCTCTTCCCGGATACGTATATCGAGTGGCAGAGAACCGAGCAGTTCCACATTGTACTGATTGGCCATGGAAGAGCCACCGCCCTGTCCGAAGATATGCTCCTCGTGACCGCATTTGGAACAGATATGGGTACTCATGTTTTCCACGATACCCAATACCGGTACTTCCACTTTTTCAAACATCTTTAAGCCTTTGCGTGCATCCAGAAGGGCGATGTCCTGTGGAGTTGTCACAATTACTGCACCTGAGACCGGTACCTTTTGCGCCAATGTCAGTTGCGTATCACCGGTACCTGGGGGGAGGTCGACAACCAAATAGTCAAGACCATCCCAATTGGTATCGTTCAATAGCTGTTCCAAGGCCTGAGTGACCATTGGACCGCGCCAAATCATCGGTGTCTCTTCATCGATAAGAAAACCGATCGACATGGCCTGCATACCATAACCTTCCATGGGTTCCAGCGTCTTGCCATCTTTGGAATCTGGCTTGCCGTTGATTCCCAGCATACGCGGTTGTGAAGGTCCATAGATGTCTGCATCGAGCACACCGACCTTTGCCCCCTCTTCTGCCAAAGCAAGCGCGAGGTTGACCGCTGTAGTGGATTTACCCACACCACCTTTACCAGAAGCTATAGCAATGATGTTCTTGATATTATCGATTGGCTTGAGGGCCTTCTGAACCGAGTGAGCAACAACCTTACTGCTGATTGCCACATCGACAGATTCAACGCCTGGCAATGCAGCAACCACCGATTTCAATCCAGCCGTTATATCGTCAAAACAACCTTTTGCAGGAAATCCCAGTTCGACAGTGATATTTACCTTGCCACCCTCGATCTCGACACCCTTGATTGCCTTGGCGGTTACCAAGTCCTTCTCGAGGTTGGGCTCAATATATCCCTTAATCGCCTCATTTATGGAATCTTGCGTCAGTTCAGACATCGTCAGTTACTCCTGCTGCGGACAGTATGAAGGGGTCCGTCAAATTTGCTGAAAAATCATGGCGGAGGATTCTACACGAAAATCGCCATGATATACCAAGTAATTAGCTGGGTTTTATCAGGTACAGGCCAATGTAATGAGCATAGACTTCGAATTAGATTTCTCAACACGCCATCCTCACGGGTATTTTTAACCCAGCAACCCGATGGTTCATGTTCAGCTGACGTGAGCCTGTTAACAGGCTTTAGGCTCAAGAGTACTCAAGCCTGAGAGGTAGTGACCAATCAAATGTTCAGTGAGCTGTTGAACCGATTGTTGCCCTTCAGTGTGCAGATGCCGCGTGATGGCTAAAATCGCAATACCATGTACTCCGCTCCACAGCGCCCTGGCAGCCAGAGCGATCTCTTCACTGGAGCGTTGAGTCACCAATAGCTGGAGCTGGCCCTCCACCAAAGCAAACAACAGATCCACTTTCTCCTCATGGATTTCCAATGGCAGGCCTTCGCTTTGAGGTTGATGCTCAAATACCATGCGCCAACGATGGGCATGCTGGGTTGCAAAGTCGAGATAGGCAGAACCCAATGCAAACAGACACTGCTGTGGAAATTGACACTCTGAAAGAGATCCCTCCAAAGTGAGATAGAGTTGATCGAGTGTCCTGCCGTTGACCCGCTGCACCAGTTCATCGAGGTTCTTAAAGACAAAATAGAGGCTACCGACTGTATAGCCAATGGCTGACGCGACTTTTCTTGCAGAGAGACCGGGATAACCCTCTGCTTCGATGATTTTCTCTGCCGCATCAAGGGCCATACCCTCAATTTCCGATTTGCTGTGTTCACCACGTCTTCCCATTTCAACTCCCTAGTCAATAGCAGTCTTGTTACACTTCCGAACAGTCCATCTGCCTATAAAGCCTGGCCAATATCACACCAATCCGGCATTCACACAGTGATGTCTCGCACAAGACTCAGGTCTGAAACAATAATTTATTTGAACATAGTTCAAATGTCTGCTAATTTAATATAACAACGTTCAATTATACCGGTCATCAGTTGACTTTTTTTGGCGTTATTATTAAACACTGTTTAATTGGAGATTACACATGGAGAAATACACTGTTTTTTCACCCATCAGATCGATCCTATGGCTCTTACTCTTGAGTCTGCCTGCAATGCAACTCTCCGCTGCGGGCCTCCTGACACCCAGTGACGGTAGCCTGCCTCCATTGGAGATTCGCGATCACCAGGTGGAGGTAGTCATTGAAGACGGTTATGCCGCAACCCAAGTCGAGCAGCGATTTTTCAATCCACACGCTATCGATTTAGAGGCTATCTACTCTTTTCCAGTTCCTGAAAAAGGCAGCGTTGCCGAGTTCACCGTTTGGATCGATAATCAGCCAGTCACCGGGGAAGTGATTGAGAAAAAAAAGGCACGAAAGATCTATGAAGAGGAGAAGGCGGCGGGAAACGATGCAGGATTGACAGAGAAGGATGGCTATAAGACCTTCGAGGTATCCGTCACACCCGTACAGGCAGGTCAAGAGACGCGAATTCGCCTGGTCTATCTACAACCGACTCATATAGATACCGGTATCGGACGCTATGTCTATCCGCTTGAAGAGGGGGGTGTGGATGAGCATAAGCTTGCTTTTTGGACAGCCAATGACAAGGTGAGCAATCGTTTCAAATTCGACTTGAAACTTAAATCAGGTTATCCGGTAGAGGCGGTGCGACTACCGAACAGTGCTGCAGCACGCATCAATCAACAGGATGATAAGCACTGGCAGGTTTCCATCGATGCTCATAATGGCCAAGCCGCTGCTGTTGCAAAACAGGAACAGGAACAGGAACAGGAACAGGAGCGTAACACGGGCCAGACGATGTCGAGCGGTCCCGTCTATACACTGGACAAAGATATCGTTGTCTATTGGCGGTTAGCTGAGAATCTACCAGGATCTGTAGATCTTTTGACCTATAAACCGGACCCCAACGGTCGTGGCACCTTTATGCTCAGTCTGACACCGGGGGATGATCTCCAGCCAATCCAGCAAGGTCGTGATTGGATCTTCGTACTTGACATTTCTGGTTCGATGAAAGGCAAGTACACCTCTCTGGTCGAGGGTGTCTCAAAAGCACTTGGTAAATTAAACACATCCGATAGGTTCCGGCTCATGGTCTTCAATGAGCAGGCTCGTGAGATGACCAGCGGCTATGTCAATGCTGATCCGGCTAATGTAAAACACTACATCGAAGCGTTGCACACACTCACTCCCAATCATGGCACCAATCTCTATGCCGGGTTGCAACTTGGCGTAAAGACACTCGATGCAGATAGGACATCAGCCCTGATTCTGGTCACCGATGGTGTGGCGAATGTGGGTGAAACCCAACAACGTGCTTTTCTCAAACTACTTACGAAGCAGGATGTACGCCTGTTCACTTTTATCATGGGCAACAGCGCCAACCGTCCACTGCTGGATACCCTGACCCGGGAGTCAGGCGGCTTTGCCCTCTCTATTTCCAATAGCGATGATATGGTGGGCCAGATACTGCTGGCCGCGAGTAAGGTGGGGCATCAGGCCCTGCATGGTGTCAATCTTAAACTGACAGGTGTCAAAACCGGGGATCTGACACCCGTCAATCCTGGTAGTCTCTATCGAGGCCAACAACTGGTCTTTTTGGGTCACTATTGGGGTGATGGTGAAGTTGAAGTCGAATTGAACGGCCTGCTGTCAGGCAAACCCAAGCACTATGAAAGCCAGTTCACATTCCCTGCACAAACAGACCTCAACCCTGAACTTGAACGGCTTTGGGCCTACGCCACAATAGAGGAGCTGGCACAACAGATGGAAGACTTCGGCGAAGATGCCGATCTCAAGCAGGCAATCACCGATATAGGTAAGGCGTATGGACTGGTCACTGATTACACTTCCATGCTGGTGGTCAGGAGTGAAGTTTTTGATCGCCATGGGATTCAACGTTCTAACCAGCAAAGGGTCGCCACAGAACAGGCTGCCAGGCAGCAACGTAGCCTAAAACCAGCTCAGAGTCATCAGGTCGATCAACAACGACCGATGTTCAATAAACCTCGCGCAACCCTGAGTGGTGGCAGTAGGGGCGGTGGTGCAATCGGTCCCTTCGATATACTTCTACTGGTGTTGCTTGCAACAACACTCTTACCACTGAAACGCCGAATCGCCGGTAACTCCCAAAAGTGATCATTGGTGATAAAGCAAGCAATCAGTCTCGGGACAGGTTCTGGTCAGGACCTGCCCCCTGGCTGATACTCATCGCAACCCTGCTCTTCTTATCGGCAGGACCGGCGCAGCCTGATCTTGTCTATGATCGAATCGCCATTGCCAACGGAGAGATCTGGCGCCTATTTACAGGTCACCTGGTACACAGTGACCTTGCTCATTTGATATGGGATTGTGCTGGACTGTGGTTGGTCGGCTGGTTATTCGATGAGTTACTGAGTGGTATAAGTTGGCGGGTGCTGGGTGCCGGTCTATTGATAGTGGATGCTACGCTATGGTGGCTACTACCGGATATTCAGGCCTATTGCGGGCTATCTGGCTTGATCAACGCTTTTTTGGGTGCCGGTCTTTTTCGCACTTGGCTTCAAAGTCAGGATCCCTGGATTGTATTCATTGCCTCATTGGTTACTTTAAAGATTGGTATTGAGTGGTTTACCGGTGCTGCCCTATTTACACAGACTGCCTGGCCATCCCTACCCCAATCCCATGCCGCTGGGATGATCGGCGGACTGTTGGTCATACTCATATCATCCCTTCAGCCATCCAGAAAATAGACGAACTTAAACAAAATACTCTCATATCCTTTTGCCAATATAGCTTACTATTGATTGTGCATTCTCGACCGTAATCTGCTTTACTTTTAGTGTAGAAGTCGTTTTTTAATATGACTCATTGAGTGAGCAGACATGGACGCATTGTCCCTCACCTGACCGTAGATATTGGAGCAACGAGTAGCTGACCATGGTCAAAAAAAAGATCTTTCTCAGTTACCGGCGTGGTGACCGTCCAGGATATGTAGCAAGACTTCAGGATGAGCTGGAACATCATTTTGGAGATGGGCGCGCATTCCGTGATGTCGATGACATCGAAGGTGGTACATCATGGCGTTCGGTCATCGAACAGAATTTGCAGGAAGCAGGCGCACTGCTGCTCATCATCGGACCTAACTGGGAATCGATCTGGAAAGCACGTCAGTCTGACCCCGACAACTATGTTGCCTATGAGCTGGAATATGCTAAGCGATTGGACATTCCCATTATTCCGGTGACCCTCGGAGGAACAGAGATTTCCCATCAACTGGACTTAGGGTCTCTCTCCTGGCTTCGCGAAAAACAGACTTATGACATCTCTGACAAACAAGGTCGGTGGAAGAGTGATGTTGCAGGTCTGATAAGATTGTTGGAGAAGATAGAATCCATAGGACAGGCTGTCACAACCGTTAAGGATAAACCTCAAAATACAAGTACGACATCTACTGGTAATCGGAAAACCATTTGGCTGGTTACAGCCTTTCTGGTTATCGGCGTTGGTATCTATCTGTTCGATAGAGATCAGGAGAGTGACATTGGATCTTTCGGAGAGACCAAGAAGACCATTCTCGCCCAAGTTGAGCCAAAAATGACTCAAACCCGACCTGATGCAGCCCATGTACAGATTCCAAAAAAGCAGACAATCACAAAAGACTACCCTGATATTAACGGTACCTGGAAAAGCCAGGTGGATGACACCCTCTACATTGTTAGCCAAAAAGATGATGGCAGCTTTACTGTCGTCAGCCCAGGTTATGCCAATGGATCAGGACGATTTATAGCTCATATGCCACGTAAGTTTGAAGTCAGTATGGAAGGTGTAGGTAGAGGTGAATTTTCCGTATCCCATACAGATGAGCGCATCGTCGGCTGGTTTCTCGATGCTGAGACCAATCAGCAAACGTATGACACACTCATCAAGGTTGAATAGACCATTCAGCTGGAGTGACGTTAGGTGCCACAACATCAGCCTTTGTTAATAGTAATGGCTGTAAGAAAAAACGCTCAGTACTTATCTTCTATTCAAAATCAGTTTCATCATTTTGCAGTGCTGTGGCGATCTCGAAGCGCAGCCGCTTGTCGATACCGATACCATGCCATCCTGTCTCTCCATTCTGGGCTGCAAGCGCAACAGGAAGCCCTTCGCAATTACGGATAACCAGTGTCTCAGTGATACCATCGGTCACCTGTTCGATGATCTGCCGTCCATAAGCATCCTGATAGTCGATCTCACCTTCATGATCCCATAGTGTACTCTGCTCCTTATCCAAGGTAACAATCGCAAGGGGACGGCCATCCATTGTTTTTATGAAGTCATTGAGTTCATCGAGAGTGCGCTGTCTCGATTCATCCTCCTGATCAGTTCCGTCGCTAAATTTCAGTCGATATTCAGACATAGTTTTCCTCAGCTGCACGCCACCCAAAATGTGTGTCGGATTAGGTTATTATGTATCTATCTGCCCTTGGTCCTGGTAGTAATATCAATAGTCGGCCTTTGACCCAATGTCTAGACAGATGATCACAATATTATGGAACAGAAAACTAAAAAGGTTAAAAAACGTGCGGGCAAGGTGATTCACAGTGCCGTATCCAAACATGCGATTGAGAAAGCTAAAGAGATCCGTGCCCGCTATGGCCCTGTTATCGACTATCCCACCTTGCTCCAGCTATTCGAGGACAGAAGGTGTATCCGACATCCGGTCGAAATCCGCTTTGTTTCCGATGGCATTGAACCGGGTCTATTCGGTAAAACAGAATCAGTCTCGGATAATCCGGACGATGGTTATGTGATCTCCCTGCATCAACAATTTGAGAGCCAGCCTGAAATACTACCAGCATTGATCCTCTATCAGTCGGTATTGGTTAACTATGGGGATCTCGCAACCGCTGACGACGCAGAACTTTTCGCGTCCACTGTTCTGGATCTGGATCGGGAAGTCTACTATACACAGATCGTCACGTTGACCGATGCTCTCTGGACCGACTGACCTCAAACGTTTATTTCGGCAATCCGGCAAGCCATTCCGCGACAACGGCCATCTCTTCATCACTGATCAGATGCATCATGTTTTTCATAGCCACAGCATGCGTGTTATTACGCACACCACTTTTGATATCCTTCATCTGCGCCAGTATATAGGGGGCGTTCTGCCCCGCGATTTTCGGATACTCTGCCATCACAGGCACCCTGCCTTCATCACCGTGACAAGCTATGCAGGCCCGTTCCTTATACAACCCCGCCGCATCAAGGGCCTGTACTGAATGAGACAGCATTGATGCTGTAATGATACCAGTGGTGATGATCAGTGACTTGTAAACCGTCATTGCATAAATCCTTAATGGTAGGGCTGGACAGAATAGAAAAGGGTTGTGTGCATTCTGACTTCGCCTATGTCTTACATGCCTTGTGAATAGCAACGGTGCCACCAAGTAATGACCTGCCAGTGACATCGTCAAAGCCCAATTCGGAAAGAAGGCGAGAAAGCTCTTCTGTCGAGTAGAACAGCCTTATTGCATCAACAAAGTAATTGTGGCAGGCCATGGCATCAGGACCGGAGCGAATGGCCCAGGAGATCGCGCTAAGACACCCTTTCAGATAGAGACAGTAGATCTCCTCGATGAGCTTGTTAGCCGGTCGTAACATATCGAAATGGTAAAATTTACCACCTGGCTTCAATACACGATTGATCTCCAGGAAAACATCGATAACCCTCAGGTGTCGTGTTGCATACTGCAGGGTTACCGCATCGAAATGATTGTCAGGAAACGGAAGTTTGTGCACATCGCAGATATGACCTTTAATATCAAAACCCTGTCGTAAAGCACGCTCCTTGCCAACCCGCTGCATTGCATCACTGCGATCAACTGCATAGACATCAAGCTCCGGCTGCTTCTTCAGTAACTCGATGCCAATGACATTGGTACCGGCACAGACATCCAGTACCCGTTGGCCGGGTTGAACATCGATGCTGGCAATAAAGCGGCGACGCAATCCTTTCAGCATTCCCAAGCTGGCAAAGTCATTGGCTTTGTCGTAGGTTGCAGCAACATCAGCAAACACTGCATTGATTTTAGACTCCCAGATAGCTTCGAATGCCTCGCGCCTGGCGTCTTCTTTTATTTGAAAATTCGTCATGGTGCACCTCCACACAGAGATGGCCGCTGCAATCAACAGCCCAGCCCTCTACCACTTATCGATTTAACGCACTAATGTGCTTGCTCACCGTGACCACGCTCATGGTCCGCATTGCTCATTCCTTTTGGCAGTACCGGTGCCGGTTCCGGGCTAAGCTGGGCAAAGCCGGAGTTTCGATTACCCTGCTCCACATCGTGGGGGTTGTGACATTCGGTGCAGGTCCACCATCGCTTCTTCCCACCCTTCTGCCACATACCGATTCGCTTGCCATGGATACCGTTGCGCCAAGACCGATAGACTTGTCCGTGACACTTTCCACACAGCTTCTGAGGCTGGTTAAAGCTGATCTCATTGCCATAATGGTCGATCAGCTTGGTTCGGGTAGCCGCATGGTGGCAGTCCAGACACCAGATCGCTCCCTTGCCATGCTTGAGCTGCATGGCGTCCGGGACAATATCTTTATGCATCTTCAGCGGTCTGGCCAGCTTATTTTCAGGATAGGGAACGTACTCACCGTTATGACAGGCCATGGAACAGATCGTCAGCAGTTTGTTTCGGTCAATTTGTGGCTCACGGGGCTTAACAACGGCTTCTTCATGGGAGTAGTCTGCTTCAATGGACATATCACCCATCGGTATAGTTCCTTCAAAGGGGTCACCCCATAACAGGACACCCCCCGTGGTTGGAGAACACTTCACGTTCATTACACCAGGTTTTATTTCCTGTTGCTGGACCTGACTCAACCCCTTTCTGCTCTCAAAACAGGTGTTATCTTGCTGGACCGTTTCACCGGCAGCAGAGGCAATTGACGCAGCTCCCAGCAAGCCTATGCAAATGATGGGTCCGCACAACTGAAAGTTAAACATTATTTTTCTCTCCTGAGATCAGTGGAGTCAGCATGGTCACCAGACCTTGTGTTCAGGTCGTTGCCGCCTTTGTCTGTTCACCCTGTACAGTCCGGCTCTCACTCTCTGTATAACGAACATCACCCAATATGACGCCGATCGCACCTTTGATGAGCACAGTCAAAACGAAAAATCCAATGGCCCAAATCCCACCAACAACCATAAATTCAATGTTGCTCGGTGTATATTCTGCAAATTCACCAATGGGTGTCGGCGTAACCCCCGGTAGCATCAGTCCCATGCCTTTTTCGATATAGATGCCGATAAAGACGGCAAGACAAATGAATGGCAAGACCAGTAGATTTTTCCTGACCTTAGGAATAAGCAACAAAATGAAACCACCAATCATCAACGCCATCGCGGTCCAAAAGAATGGAACCAGTGTGTTCAATCCGTGATGTCCGAACATCAGATATTGCAGCCCCAGCGAGTGTTCTGTACTGGGATAGAGTTCAGTGACAATCTCTGACAGAGTCAGAAACAGGGCAATACCCAGACACCAGACGATAATCTGGGATAGTGCATGAAAGGCCTCATCGGCAATCTTCAGTGGCGTGAATCGCCGGACCAGCAGAAAGACAATAATAATCAGCGAGGGACCCGCAGCAAAGGCGGTGGTAATAAACTTGATCGGCATCATCGAATGAAACCACATCGGCCGCGCCGGCATGGTATTGATCAAAAAGGCTGTCACTGTATGGATACTCAAGGCCCAGACGATTGCGATATAGACCACTGACAGATAAAAGGTCTTGTTCAGCTCGGTATCTGCATATTTCTTGTAGAGGAAATAGAATCCACCAATGATATTTAACGCCAGATAACCGGTCAGAACGATCACATCCCAGGTCAGCATGGCATGTGGCCAGTTGAAGATGCCTATCACTGGAAAGATATGCCAGAGTCGATCCGGCCGACCCATGTGAGCCGTAACGAAGAGCAGACACATCACCACCGCGGCAATCGCCAGCATCTCACCGAGCACGACGATCCGATGCAGCTCATGGTGCTTGTACACATAGGCTGGAAACACCACAGTCACTGCTGCTGCAGCCACACCGACCATAAAGACAAAATTGGCCAGGTAGAATCCCCAACTGACCTGATCATTCAGGCCCGTGACAATCATGCCGTCCCTGATCTGGACAAACTCGCCATACCCCCAGAGCATGATAAAAAAGGAGAGGAACAGCATCCAGGCCCAAAATAAAATGCCCCCGCTGAAACCACTGCGTAGAAAATCGATGATGAATTGGATAAAGCGTTTCAAGAGATTGCCCCTTAATCCATGAAGTAGAAAAACTTTGGATAGGTGTTTAGGTCTGCACGCAGACGAAACACCTTTTTGCTCGCCAGCACCTTGCGAACATCGCTTTCGGGATCCAGTAGATTACCCAGCTTTCTGGCACCTACCGGACAGACCTCGACACAGCCGGTCCAACGTCCCTTTCTGGTTCGCTGGACACAGAAAGTACACTTCTCGACCACGCCTTTCATACGTGGACGATTCCCAAGGTAATGGGTATCCGGATTCATCTCCTCGGCCGGTAGATCAGGTTCCCCCCAGTTGAAACGCCGCGCCCAATAAGGACAGGCACCGATACACATGCGACAACCGATACACCAGTTGTAATCAATGACAACGATACCATCGGGATCACGGTAAGTAGTGCGGACCGGACACACCTTGACGCAGGGTGGCTTCTCACACTGCATACATTGCATCGGTAGGTAAAAGGCATCTTTTTCAGGAACCTGGTCTGGCTCGTAGTAATGTTGCCCTTCCAAGACGACACCTGCAGGCTTATAGGCATTACCACCGACCTGAATACCGTAATCCTCGGGATAGCCATGTACATCCCTATCTTCTGCAGAAAACTTACCCTTTTCCATGCGAAGCACACGAATCCATTCGATCTGCTGTTTCTCACCCCGTGACTGATTATTCTCGGCAACACAAGCCTTGACACAGCGTCGGCATCCAATGCATTTTTGAATATTGAGTGCGTAGCCGAACAGTACACCTTCAATAGCGGGCTCACTACCAACTTTGACCTTTTTCCCGAACTCTTCTGAATAGCGTTTCTCGAGGCGTTCAATCGCTTCTTCTTTCTCCTCATCCGTCATCAGGCGATAGTTTTTCTGAAAATGCTCAGCCCAGGAAACGTTGGCTGTCGCTTTTGCCGGTTTGGGATCGGATAGCAGCATGGCTGCACCGGAGAGGGATGCTGCCGTATAAGTACCTGCCTTACGCAGGAAATCACGACGGGTAGCACCATTCGCATCCTTTACTTTGGTTTCTTGTTTGGACATATCTATCCTCTGATCGAATAGCAATCGAAAAAAGCGAAATGACAAAATGATTGTCTGGACAGGCCGATTGTGAGTTCAGAAATGAGCAACCATCCTGCAGCACGCCGATTCGACCCTGAACAACCCATCAGTGTTGATAACAACCTCATCAACTCTGGTCGGAGTGGCTGTTGATGAATGTCTGCACCATGTCAGCCTTCTCCTGGTCAGACATCAGCACATACTCCCGCTCCCTCAACTCCTGCTCGCCAGACAGGTGATCCTTGATGTACTTGTCTTGTATATCCGGCTGTAGAGATGAATCAACCACCACCTTGGCGAGGCCTGCGGTGCCGGTAATGGAAACAGCACCCACAGCGGCTCTCTTGAAGAACCCCCGTCTAGTCGAACAGACCTCTTCATTCCGGGGTGCCCTGCTCTTCTGATCCTTAGAAAACGGCTGCCGAATCACAGCCATCAATCGCTTCAACATACTCAAACCCTCCTCATGGGCTGTTCCGAGTCATAAAATCAATGCAGTCAGGCCAAACTGCCTTCCCGTCCAGCTCAATTCGGGGATTCTGATTAATTCAATAAAGTGCCGGCTATCACGGCAGATAGACCATACTCTCGACCCTTTTTATTGTTTTGTATCTGTAAAACCAGTGCACGCAAAGCACATTCCAAGGATACAGTGCAAATAGTATTCCATTACATCAGTACAGCACATACATCATTGTTTTATATGGATTATTTAACATATGGCGGAGAATCTTCTAGGCTCCATACCCGGCTAATCCTGACAAGTTGACAGGTAATCCAAGATTAAAATGCTATCTAGTTATTTTAATTAGGATTTTTCTTCTGCCAATTTGGCAAAGAGCAACCAAAGTATTGATTGTCGATCATTTTCTCTGGTGAATGCGGGTCATCAAGCGATGCTGGTGTGAATAATAAGATCAGGACACCCATTCAAAATGGTTGGGTACGAGTTACCTGTACTGATGCGGTATACGAGTAGATGGCTGGATAATCTAGAGAACTGCTTTTGGATGGAAGTCTGGATAAAGCAGTTGATAGAGAAGAGGAGATAACTATCCTGACACAAGGGGGTATTCAACTATTTCTACTTCATCTTCCTTGTTAGGCACCACACAAATAAACTCCAAACCATCATTTCCAGCTATGTATGAATGCGGAACTTGACTTGGAATGAAGACTGAATCACCAGCAGTAATCTCAAAAACTTTGCCAGCTATCTCTATCACACCTGAACCTCTTAAAACATATTGTTCATGTTCTACAAGATTCTTGTGTTTTGGCATACCTCCGTGAGGTTCCATAACAAATTTTCTAAAAGCGAAATTAGGCGCCTCCTCGGCACTGATTAGAACCTGCATTGACGTTCCTTGACCTGCAGTAACTTCTACAGATTCGCGGGAACCGTTTTTTCTAACATATTCAGTCATAGTTCGATCCTAAAAAAACAGCTGTCTACGCTACATGCACCGGTAAGTTTTATATCATAGCACCGTTTGCTTACCAACCAGGTTGGTCAGGCACTCACTCCATAAGTCGGGTACATATTGCCTACTCTGATGCAATATCAGGGAGGGTGTATGACTAAATAAAACGTCTACCCAAATAGCTGACTGGTGCAGATTTATTCTTGCACCTGAGTTGAATTTTAGATGCATACATATTATTTATGTTTGAAGCGACTGGGTGATGTTTGTTGGTCCTTTGACATAATAAATCACTGTTGTCCATCAGCTGGAGAATGCTGCTGGTTGAACATATGCTTCCCTACATTGCACGCACAGAGGTTACCGGCTGGCTGTGACCCACGTTCTATAAGCGCAGGGCACAGCCGGGTTTACTCCTCCTATCTCTGCTTTTGATGTTATGGCGATCCAAAACGAACCAGCGCGTCATCCAGTATCCACGGCTGGACACTCATCCAGAAGCGTTCAAAGTTCGGGAGAGAGTTGGGCATGGTATGTTCGTGAAATACGACCTCCCTGATCTTCCCAGGGTTTGACTTCCACCATGCGAGACTAAGAAGCTTCGTATCGGAGGTAGTGTGACAACCCCTACATGAGGGGATGATGACTTCACGGTATAGGTCAGCCTCGTCTGCCCAGCTTGCAGGTATATAGTCCAGATTTTGAGTATCTCTTGGCAATCCCGGACCACCGTAAAGACCCTTGACGAGCTTTCTAGTCGCCTTTGTTGGATCGGTACGTAGAACTGCTTTATTCAACTCCTTGAATGCAGCCTCAAGACTGGCCAGAGTTGTGTTGCCGAATGTCATGGTATTCGCATCGAATGCGAGGAAAGTCGCATTTGTTTCTCCAGAACCTTCGTTATAACCACTCTCAAGGGGTGCTTCTGCATCATCATCACCGCCGTGGCAGGAGAAGCAACCAGCCGGGAGGAATAACTCTTCCCCGGTAGTGTCGAAGGTCGTACTGGTCACTCGTTCACCGGTCACGACGTCATAGATGTAGAACTTCGTGATTCGATCCTCTTCTGGCCCGGGTGAATACTCCATATTGACGATAGATACCGGATTTGTTCCGTCAAGGGAATCTTGCTCTGTATTGTAATTGACAGTGGTGAAGGCGATGTTACCTCTAAATCCAACTCTCTTATCCCTTACCATCGAAATCTCACGCCAAAATCCCAGATCGCCTGCACTAAAATGACCCTTGGCGACAACAACCGTATTGATCGGATCGTTGTAGCCGTTGATATCTTCCCAGTCACTCTGACTCAATCTTTGGTTGTCTGGATCGATTGTTTCATAGTAAGCGTTGGCAACCTCTTCATCATCGACACCCCCTGCCTTAAGGGTATTTTGCAATGTCTGGGCCACACCTGAATTCACAATAATAAAACTTGCCAGTAATACTCCTACAACTGTTAATGTTGTTTTCATGTCATCCCTCTCCTCTGTTTAAAGCAACGCAACCGGTGTTGACATCGGTCTCGTTCGGCGCTTGCCATTCAATTCTTCACGTCGCTAATCTGTGCCTTGAGCAAAAACATCAACCATTAGCGTTTGCCAGAATCGTTCTCCTGCTTCCTGGATTAACGGGTAGTCGTACGACACATCACATACAGCTTGTATTTCAATTGGCGTGTATAGCTGGAGTAAGCCATGGATTATTTATTGAAGTCCTGATTCAGTGACTGACAGGCTCATTCCAAATATTTCACAAGTCCATCGTTATGGATAAAACATTACCCAATATTTCATTGGTAAATCCATTAGATAATGCATGTCAATATTGTTTAATAATAAATCATGCACCTCTGAATCATGGGTTGTATATATTAGGTGTAGTTGAGTTAAGAATAAAAACAATAAAGAAGATACTCCATATATAGGCAGGGTTATCATGTATATAAAATAATTTATATGGACCCAAGTCATCGATAAATTGTTTTTATTAATTTTGATTTAGTAAATCATATGAAGCACTTAAACTATAGTAAGCACAAGGTTGCAAGACCGGGCCTAACCTGAATGGTACTAATTGGAAACACACCGGATCATGTGATGTTTTATCCTGTTTCCTGGTTATTTCCTGAAAAGCAAAAATACACTTCACAGGAACCATCACAATCAAGCCTTACAGTTTACATTCTTCATGTGTATTTCAATGTAACGCATAAGGATTAATCCTGTATGTTTAACAGACAAATAATCAGGACGCCTTTTCCGATAGTCGAGTACAAACGATTTGTTCTGATGCACTATTCAGATAGATGGCAGGCACAGAGATAAAAGATGTGTGCGGACCAAAACCGCTGGAGGAATGTGACAGAAGAGATCACAACTTGTTTGTTATGAGGTAACTGAAGCTGAATTTAGTCATAACAGGATTAGCAACTACAACTTGCCAAGCTTGTCAGGTCTGATAAATTACCTGTACTTTAACATCCAATTTTATTTATAAAATGAATGAATTATCGACTTTTTTCCAGATCAACTGGCTCAATCTTAGTGCTGTACTCTGGTTTATGGTCTGCTTTCGCGGGTATGCCATGTACTCCAAGCATGCGGCCAAAAATACCCATTGCCTCGCCAGTGCGATGCACTTCTACCGTATAGAATGGATGGAGCGCATGCTAGAGCGCGAGGTACGTATGACGGATACCAGTACCATCGCCAATCTGGAGCGAACTGTCGCTTTTTTTGCATCGACGACCATCCTGATACTTGCCGGACTGGTCACGGTACTGGGTTCAACCGAAAAAGCGATTAATGTGATATCCGACATTCCCTTTGCCAGCTACGCCACAACCGTCGAGTGGGAAATGAAATTACTCCTACTGGTGGTTATCTTCAGTTATGCCTTTTTCAAGTTCACCTGGAGCCTGCGCCAATATGGCTTTGCCTCAATAATGATCGGAGGCTCACCCATGCCAACCGATAACCTAAGTGATCAGGTCAGGATTGCATTCGCCAAACGTAATGCCCGCATGTTATCACTGGCAGCGAATAATTTTAATTCAGGGTTGCGAACCTATTATTTCAGTCTCAGCGTGCTGGGCTGGTTTATAAACACCTGGATCTTCATCGGCGTGAGCTCACTCATTGTCTGGTTGTTATACCGACGTGAATTTAAATCCAGAACGCTTGATGAGTTAAGTGTCAGCAGAGCCGACGTTGTAAACCAGTATAAATAATAAATCGAAAAGAATTTGCAACGCAGTGTTTCCCAGACTCGCAGAGTAAATAAATATGTGGTGCAATTTCAGCGTAAAAAAGTACTCAACAGTAATTAAGAGATCCATTCTATTCGTTAGCACAAACTTCCGGTTTTAATGCAAACATCCGATGTGGAACTGGATACCAACCTTGTTAAAGCGAATTGTTTGAGGATCGGTATCTGAATAAATGTCTGAATAGTTGCTAAACTCCAAATGATGGCAGGGAGGGGAATTCTGACAATCTATCAAGACGATAACATATTGAGATCCTCACCCATGGGGTAAAATTAAAAAACGAGGAGGATGGGCATGACTTTCAGGCTAACCACATATCTCGCAAGACTGTTCTCATTTTTTTCACTCTTACTGCTTATCTCCTGTGGCGGCGGAGGGGGTGGGGGCGGTGGCAGTACAACGCCTACGACTGCTACCGGTGTGTTCAAGGATAACAACGTTACCGGGGTCACATACACTTCAGGGGCGCAGAGTGGCACCACAGGCAGCGACGGCAGTTTCATTTATGAAACGGGACAGCCGGTTAGCTTCAACCTGGGCAATGTGACCCTGGGTAGCGCCACCGGCAAGTCAGTCATCACCCCGATCGATCTGGTCCCAGGCGGCAGCAGCAGTTCGACTGAGGTATTGAACCTGGTTCGTTTTCTGTTGATGCTCGACACAGATGGCGATCCCAGCAACGGTATCACCGTATCATCGGCGGTACAGGCGATTGCTGAAAACTGGTCAGCCGTCGATTTCACCACTGGAAATTTGTCTTCGGAACTGGTGACGATTATCTCCGATGCGTCATCTGCAGACGGTACCAGCCATACACTACCCACCACCAACACAGCACAGAACCACCTGGAAACCACCCTGCGCTGCGTCAGGGCCGGCGCCTATAGTGGAACATTCAGTGGCGATGACAGCGGTCCTTTCGGTGTATTGGTCGATGCCTCCACCGGCCTTTTGTCCGGATTTGCCTACAGTGCCTTCGACGGCCTGCTCAGCCTGAGCGGCAGCACAGCTGTCAGCTTCGACCAGAGCGCCACCTTCATCAGCGGGGATGTCTCCTCAGGCGCCACATTCAGTGGTCAATTCACTAGCCCCAACAGCCTATCCGGAAACTGGAATCTATCCTCTACAGCTGAGTCGGGTTCCTTCTCTGGCAGCCGCATCGGAGGTGCGACAAACGCTAGCTATCGCTTTACCGGCAGCTTCGCGTCCAACGCAGGTTCCCCCGTCGCTTCCAACGGTCTGTTTACCTTCGATGTTGACAACTCTGACAATGTAACCGGTGTGGCACACACCGTATATGCTTCGGACGGTACGGAGAATGAGACCGTGTCCTTCACCGGCTCGCTCACCGGATCCTCTCTGGTTGCACAGATCATGGATGGCAACGCAGTTGACGCCACCATTACCGGGACTCTGAACAAAACAACCGGCACACTCAGCGGCAGTTGGAGTGACATGGACGGTAACACAGGCACTTATTCAGGACGAGGCTGTAAATTGAATTGATATTTAGCTGGGCCAGAGTCTGCCGACTCTGGCCCACATTCATTTGTTCGCGATCAAAAAGTTAATCAAGTCAGTTAACAGGTTAATCAAGACACCCTTCCAAAGTTCCCGACAACCTGCCACGAATACTGGAACGTTTGCAGATCGATCCCAAACACTGGCTCTATATGACACAGAATTTTGAAAGTCGGTTTAAAAGCTTGGTTGGTACCGTACATAGCCTCAAGGCAGCCTGTCAGAAATTAGGCTATCGCAGAACGCCCAATCTGACTGTATGTCAGCAGTTATTGATGTAGCAACAATTAATTCACTCATTTAATTCGGCTGATCAGTATGGGCTGAGGTGTGACGCTGCATACGATTTTTCATTTTGCGATGTAATTGCAGCATCATCGATATTTTTTCATATGTCTTTCTAGTCCACTCTGATAGTGGCTAGTTTTGTCCCTTACAAGCACTCAGTTAGTCAGCACCGTCAATAACGTTTTTGTATTGGGTTATTAGATTGGTTGTCTTAATTATTTGCTGCGGGCCAAGTCAACGGCGAGCTATTTGCAGCTACAGGAAGCAGAAATAAAAGGAATACTGCTATCCATAAGGCCGTAAATACAAATAAGGCCTTTCTCTGTCCACTCATGTTTTAAAATACACCCGTATACATTTATAAGTGTTCTAACACCGCAAATCACCGGAGGAAAAAAGCAGAGCGACGAAGGAGCGGCGCTTTTTGCCGTCCGAGTGCATTCGCCTTGTTATGTGCTTTTTTCATGATTTGCCACTTCAACTAAATTACCGTCTGGATCTCTGAAATAAAAAGATACAATTGGACCAGTTGCTCCTGTTCTTGAGACAGGGCCTTCCAGGATAACAATTCCCTTGCTTTTTACATGAGCCATTGCAACTTTCAACTCTGTTTCAGTTATAAAACACAAATCCCCTGAACCAGGCGTCGGCGTTTTTGCCTTTGGCTCAAATTCATGGCCGTGCTTGTGGAGATTGATTTTTTTATTTCCGAATTTCAGAGCAACCCGATCCTCACCAAATGTTTCTACGGCCATTCCAAGCACAGACTCATAAAATTCAAGAGTCACGTCAATATCCTTAACCGTCAGAACTATATGATCAATGTTGGAAATGTTCATATTTTCTATACAGATCTGGCTCAGTGGAACTGAGCGAAAGCGAGCAACCACTGTAGCCTATGGTAATGTAAATTGATTGCATCAACAAAAGGTTAAAGGGTACTGACCCCTTTTCTATTTAACCCCTTTTCTATTTCCTCTAAATCTGTCGCGCAGGAGGAATGCCGGCAAAGATGCTGTCTGAAATCCAGTGTTGCACATTACGGGTCAGGGCCGAAGGGCCAACCAAGGTCAACCGCTTATCAGAAATAGCGGATTTATAGGTCTCATCGCCCATCCAGCAGTTGATCATGGTGCGCAGATCGGTGGTGAAATAGACATCAACATCATAGCCTGGATCTTCCAGGCAGATATCGACATTACAGCCCTTGACGATCAGCCACCAGTTATTGAGCTTTTCCAGATCAGTGAAACGAAAACGAATGATAGACTGATTGCCCGGCAGGTTTTCGGTTTTTAAACTACGTTGTAGATACACCATTAATAGCTCCACATCCAGCTCGCTATCCCTGATATCGCCTCTCGCCCAGCGCATACCCCATTCACCAATGGTTTTGATCAGTGGCAGGGTTTCTTTACCAGCCTCGGTAAGAAAATATTCATAACCACGCTGCCCCGGAATTTTTTTTCGTAAAATAATTTCAGCGTCAGCCAGATCATTCAAACGTTTAGTCAGTATGGTGGGGGAAATCAGGCACAGCCCTCTCTGTAGCTCATTAAAACGTGAGGCACCCATATGCAGTTCGCGCAATATGAGGACCGTCCATTTTTCACCCAGCAGCTCCATGGCCTTGGCGACAGGACAAAATTGACCGTATTCCATACTCTCTCCGCTTTATTGTTATTTCTACTCGATGAGTAGTTGCTTACTCCAGAATATGTAGTTGGATGCTACACCCAACGAAGTAGTTTGATCCAGAGCTAATCGCTAATCTATTTACATCAGGAAAAACAACCACCTGATATTAATTTAACTTTTAATTACTGGAGAAACTATTATGCCACTTATTACTGTAAACCTGATTGAAAATGTATTTACTACTGAAGAAAAAGTAGAAATGATCAAAAAACTGACCGATGCCATGGTTGCTATCGAAGGCGAAGCGATGCGTCCTGTTACCTGGGTCAAGATTGAAGAAGTCCCTGAAGGACAGTGGGGAATCGCTGGCAATGCCATGACGGCGGCAATGGTGCATGAACTGCAAAAAGGTCAAGCTGCCTGAACAGTTGGCCGGGGTGAAAAACCCCGGCCCTTATCTAAATAATTGAAGATAAGGAAACTTTAAATGAACGAACGTACTATTTATTACTATTGGCTTTTAACCAACATTTTTCTGGCTGCCGGACTACTCATTTCACCATACGTGCTCTATCTGGCTATGGGTGTGACCATAGTCCATAGCGTTCATTTTTTAATATTGCAGCCAGGTATCATCCTTTTTCCAATGCAAATACGCATCGGCTATCTCGTCCTGTTGACACTCGGGCAGGTGGCATTTTTGGGCTGGATACACTGGATACAGTTACTCGGAACCACAGCATTGCTGACCACCGGTTACTGTCCGCTTGCACGGGTTTTATCATTGGCGCCGTGGAACCGTATTCGCCCGCTCAGCTGGAATCTGTTTGTCACCACTATTTTCACACCACCGGTCTCCGGCAGCATCGTTCAGTTTGTATCTCCGGAATCAAATATGGAGTCAGACTGACTTGTAAGCATCAAGTATAGAAATTATAAAAGACCTATTCGTCAATATGATCTTACCTTAAAATAATTGACACTCTTCATGAGTAGCTGGGTATGCTAACTACAATTGCATGTCAGAAATGTCCTGTTACAACAGGACAAATCTGTCCAATAAAAATCAACACCACTTTTAAACCTCGATAGTAAAAAGCACCTTCCTGTAAAAAAACAGGTCGGTAATTCAAGGAGCAAATAGGACAATGTACTCATCCAAAAAGCTCCATCTGATGGAGGCAATCAGGCATCGTATCAAGGACGTTGATTTTGAGAGATTCGAAGTGACTATCGGAACGGAAAAAGAGTGGAAATCCAGACGACCGATGTTGCTCAGGTTGCTGGAAAACCTTTGTAAGCGCATTTTGAGCGCGTCCGTGTATTCCATGCTCAGGATATCCAAAATGGTCTGACACCAGTTTATCTGCCTTATGCACTTGGGTGTAAATACTCGAGAAAGGAGCCGTTAGGCTATAGATACGTCAGGAATACTCAGATCTATCCATGTACTGCATAGAGCCTGCTCTATGGTTATCAGTCATGAAAGTATTCTTGGAATTAAATTAGTCACGTACATGGTGTTCCAGATAAGGCATTCTCATCATATTCGTGTTAATTCATGTTCATTCGCGGACACTTAATACTGATCTGTTGGATAAGTCGTTGTACCGGCCCTTCTAACCCATTCAATCAGGGGTAGAACCGATTTTTTGTCATCGAACTAACCAACACAATCACCAGCAGTGACGCCAGAAACCCCGGCACAATTTCATAGAGATCAAACAAACCACCCTGTAGCGGTTTCCATATGACCACGGTCAGTCCTCCGGTCACAATACCTGCCAGCGCCCCCCAACGATTCATCCCCTTCCAGTAGAGTGAGAGCAACACGGCCGGACCGAAAGCGGCACCGAATCCGGCCCAGGCATAAGCCACCAGATCGAGCACTTTGTTATCACGATCCATTGCCAGCAGGAACGCCACCAGGGCGATCACCATTACCGCTAGTCGTCCTACGATAATCAGTTCGCGTTCACTCACCTGTTTTCGTAATAACAATCGATACAAATCACCGGTAAAGGTACTGGATGAGACCAATAGCTGGGAGTCAGCGGTACTCATAATGGCGGCCAGAATCGCTGCCAGACAGATACCGGCCAATAGTGGGTGAAAAAGTAGATCAACCAGTCGAATAAAGACCTTTTCCGCATCCTCCAGCGGCGTTTCGAATAACGGGATACCCATCAGTCCCACCAGACAGGCTGCGGTGAGTGTCACGAATACCCAACTCACGGCAATCATGCGGGCTTGGGGAACATGGTCTGCGTGCTTGATAGCCTTGAATCGGGCCAGGATATGGGGTTGCCCGAAGTAACCCAAGCCCCAGGCCATCAGGGAGACAATGGCGATCATACCCAGCGGCTGGCCCGACTTGTCGGTCAATGGATTGAGCAGCTGTCTGTTCTGCTCACTGACTGTTGTGATGAAATTGTCAATGCCACCCATCTCTGCCAAGGCAAACAAGGGTATGGCAACCAGTGCCAGCAGCATCAACAAGCCCTGAAACAGGTCGGTCCAGGAGACGGCCAGAAAACCGCCAAATGCAGTGTAGAGAATGATGATCAATGCACCCGAGGCTACCGCCCAGAGATAGGGTAGACCGAATACCGCCTCGAACAGCTTGCCTCCGGCTACCAGCCCCGAACTGGTATAAAAGAGAAAGAACAGCAGTACGAAAAAGGATGATGAGACACGTATCAGACCACTGGTATCGTTAAATTGGTTCGACAGGTACTCAGGCAGGGTGAGTGCATTCCCCGCCGCTTCGGAGGCCCTGCGCAGTCTTGCCGCCACCAATCGCCAGTTGAGCCAGGTGCCGATCAGCAGACCGAGGGCAAGCCAGACCGACTCCAGACCTGCAAGGTAGGCGTAACCCGGCAATCCCAGCAGCAGCCAACCGCTCATATCAGAGGCACTGGCACTGAGGGCAGCGACCCAACTCCCCAGTTGCCTGCCCCCCAGTACAAAATCGGATAGATTTCGGGTTCGACGCCAGGCGACGATGCCAATGATCATGATCACCAGCAGATAAAAGAAAAAGCTCGCTCCGACTAGCAGTTGATCAACGCTCACCACGACCCCTAACATTTCTAATTTTACTCAGATAGGCTTGTTTCATGGCCTCTTCAAAAGCCGGATTGGATGGATAATCATAGCCAAACACAGGCTGCCAGAGATGATGATTCTCCATGCACAGATAGAAAAAAACCTTATCATGCCAGGCCCGCAGCGACTGATAGGCAAAGCTGAACATTTCCTGCTTGATGGCCTGTGGATAGGAGAGTTTGCCGTCACTCTCGACCATCGGCATCTGCAGGATCTTGCTGCGAAACCCTTTACGGGTCCGCAACTGCTTGATGACAGGCTTGATATAGGTCAGGGTGCCCAGCGATACCAGCACCACTTCATCAGCTGAAAACTCTTCGACCAAGCGTTGAAACAGGGCAGCATAATCATCACGCCACCCTTGGTAGTGGATCATGGGATGAAAGTGAAAGCCGACCAGCACCCCACGATCCGCCAGTCGACGCGCCGCTCTCAATCGTTCATCCAGGGTGGCGGTCAGGTGCTCTTCGTTTGCAATCAGGGTGGGGGTATTGAGGGACCAGGTACAGAGTAGATTCGGCGGATTATCCGTCTTCAGCAGATGGCTGATGTTTTTTGATTTTGTCTTCAGTTCCAACATAACGTTGGGATGGCATCGTGCGAAATCGAGCAATGCATCCAGTATCCCGGCCTGATTGCCCCACATCAGGGAGTCTGAAGATTGACCTGTACCGATATGGTAGAACCTGTCCGGATCGACCTCGAGCTGGGCCAGTTTTTCGCCAAAGCGGCTGTCGAAACGCACTTCATCGCCATGATAGAAGGATTGAATACTGCAGTAGCTGCAGTCAAAACCGCAGTTCTCAACCGCATCCAGGGTCATCAGGTTACAGCAGCGGGTCCGTGACGACGCCACCGGGCAGCGTCCAAGTGCCAGTTTCGTTTTTTCGGTATGAGTCCGTTTGATGCGTTGTGTATCGTGGGCCGGTGCTATCGGGAGGGCCGGGTAGCTGTTTGGTTGCTCCTTCAACTGCAACCAGTGGTTACGCAGCTGTTGCAACAGCTTTTGTCGCCGTTGCTTGGGCGCAAGATTTTCGCTGTCAATCTCCGGCCAGACTTCATTTAAACCTGCCTCACCCCACATTGTCAGGTCAGTGGCAATATCACAAAGCTGTCGCAACTCCTGCTGGGTGAAGCGAAAAGCCAAGGCCTGTTGTTGAATGAATTGCTGGTGGTGACTGTCGAGCCGCTCGATGCCCGACTGTTGCATCAATGCTGCCAGCCGTTCCTCGTAAGTTAAGGACTTTGCCTTCACGAGATGGCGTCAATGCTTACGCGTAACGAACTGCTTCAGTCGTTGACGCTTCTGGATCTGGCGCTTGGTGAGTGTATTCTTCTTACCCTCATAAGGATTACTGCCGGAACGAAACTCAACCCGGATGGGTGTTCCCTTCAGCTTCAACACCTTGCGGAAGCGGCTGATCAGATAGCGTTTATAGCTATCCGGCACCTGCTCTGTCTGATTGCCATGAATGACGATCAACGGTGGGTTCTTACCTCCCTGATGAGCATAGCGCAGTTTAATGCGACGGCCATGCACCAGGGGGGGTTGATGTTCCTGCACCAGTGCTTCAAGGAGCCGGGTCAATTCCGGTGTTGAAAGATCGCGCATGGCACTGGCATAGACCCGATCGACCAGACCGAACAGATCGCCCACCCCGGATCCATGTAGTGCAGAGATGAAATGGTGTTGGGCAAAACTGAGAAAGGGAAGCTTCCGCTCAATCTCATTCTTGATCCACTCCCGCTGATCCTGAGTAAGACCATCCCACTTGTTGATCACCAGAATAAGCGCTCTGCCACTTTCAAGCACGTGCCCCGCCAGAGTGGCATCCTGCTCCCCGATGCCTTGCTGGGCATCCAAAACCAGGAGTACAACATTGGCCTCTTCTATGGACTGCAGGGTCTTGACGATGCTGAACTTTTCAATTGCTTCCTTGATTCGTGCACGACGTCTGACACCTGCCGTATCGATCAGGGTATAGTGCCTGTCGTTGCGGACAAAAGGGATATAGATGCTATCCCGGGTGGTACCGGGCTGGTCGTAGGCAACCACCCGCTCTTCACCCAACAGACGGTTTACCAGGGTCGATTTACCCACATTCGGACGACCCACCACAGCGATCTGGATACCCCGCTCTTCAGACGCCACCTCCTCTTCTGAGGGTGGCAGGGAATCGAGTACCTGATCGATGAGGTTGTGCACCCCACGACCATGTACAGCCGCAATGGCATGAGGCTGGTTGAATCCCAACCGATAGAAATCGCTGGCGGCCAGATCCTCCTCCATGCCTTCACTTTTGTTGACTGCAAGGGTGACCGGTTTGCCGGTACGGCGCAGCTGTTGGGCGATCATCTCATCACCTCCGGTACATCCCTGTTTGGCATCGAGCAAAAACAGGATATGGTCAGCTTCACCAATCGCCTGTCTGACCTGCTGCTCCATCAACTGTTCTATGCCGATCTGATCACCACTGATTCCACCGGTATCAACCACCACATAGGGATTTTTACCGAGCTTACCGGTACCGTACTTACGGTCCCGCGTCAGGCCGGGTTGATCGGCCACCAGGGCATCGCGACTGCGGGTCAGGCGATTAAACAGGGTGGATTTACCCACATTGGGACGCCCTACCAGGGCGATTACCGGCAGCATATCACTCTGTCTCAGCCTCGATGGGATGGGCTTTCAGCGCACTGAGCCTGCCCCCCTCGTCCAATACATAGACGATATCACCCGATACCAAGGGTTTGAGTCGTATTGCATCACTGCCGATCTTGACCCGCGCCAACTGTCGGCCATCCTCCTGGGAGAGCCAATGGAGATAGCCCTCGAAATCCCCCACTACAAGATAGTCATTCAACATGGCAGGGGCAGAGAGTCTACGGGCATGCAACGCCTTCTGTTGCCACAAAGTAGCACCATTGGTGGCATCCAGAGACCAGACATGATCGACATCATCGGTAACAAAGAGTTGACGCCAATTGGCATCCAATCCGGCATGGGAAGAGATTTTACGGCGCCACAGCACCACACCGCTCGATTCGGAGACAGCAGCCACTTCTCCCTGAAACGCCGACACATAGAGGGTACCCTCCACCAGTTCCGGATCAGCATCGATATCCACAACCCGTTCCAGCTCAGTCCGTCCCTGGGGTGTAGAGATCGCCACCTCCCAGGTCACCAGACCGGCATCCAATGATAACCCGACTAATTTACCACCTGCGAATCCAGCCAATACCTGCGATTCACTGATCAGTGGTGAGCTGTCACCACGCAGGGTCAGTACCGGAACACTGCGATCATAATTCCAGCGCTTTTCACCACTATCGGTTGCATAAGCCGTCAAGCCCCCATCCGTTGTTCGGCACACCACTCGTCCACCGTTGATGGCCGGTGTCGACAAAACTTCACTGCTGACCCGTTGGCGCCATCTTTCCGCACCATCCAGTGCATTCAGCAGGATCAGCTCCGCCTCCAGGGTACCCAGTGCGAGTAACCCATCACCTGCGCCGGGTCCACCGCTGAGTGGACTATCGGTATCCACCGACCAGTGTTGATCGCCGGTTTCGGGATCGAGAGCAATCACCTCTCCGGAGGGCTCGGCTACGTAGAGCACCCCATCGCTGATGACCGGCTTCAGTTTAAGCAGTGTCTCCTCGGAACCTTCCAGTCCCTCCTTCCAGAGCGTCTCAATGCGGATCTCCGCCTGCAATTCGACCAGCTCAGAAGGAGGGTCGGCATTATCTTTTCCAGTGAAGGCGCTACAACCTGCCAACAGTAACAGTGAGGGCCAGAGCAGTATTCGTCTCATCTCCGCCTCAAGGGGTTGCGACCGCTAAATCGTCGAGCTTCATCTGCAACAGGCCAGGGTTGTTGACATCTAACGTCATCGCCTGCGTATAAGCAGTGGCCGCTGAGGCCTTATCTCCCCTGGCAAAAGCGATATCCCCTCTCAGTGCAGCAAACTCACCGGCAAATCCCCCTTCGGTGGCGGCAACCAGCTTTTCGGCCGCATCCAGTTCACCCTCATCAAGGAGAATTCTGGCCAAATTGAGCTGCACAAGCTGCTTTAAAGCAGGATTATCGGCCTGCTGATTCGCCCATTCGAGTCTGGATTTTGCAATAGCCACATCACCTTCATCGAGTTTCAACCTGGCCTCAGCCAGAGCGGCAAATACAGCGTAGTTGCTATTGTCGTAATTCGCTCGCATCAACTCTGCCTGTTTTGCAGCAGAAGTGGCGTCCCTGCGCTCCACAGCGCCCAACATTTGGCTGAAGGCAAGTGCTGCATCGCCGCCGATACGATCCTGGTAGTTACCCCAAGCCTGCCAGCCAAAAACGCCGCCAAGTCCGATGACCAAGCCGGCAATCACAGAGGTACCATTCTCTTTCCACCAGCGTTTGATCGCCTCGACCTGTTCTTCTTCGGTCTGATATACGCTCATTATATGTAACCTTTTTTATCTCTCTGATTTTATAACTTTAACCTGAAGCCATCGCTTCAGTTTTTTACCTGGGCATCAAATCTGAACAGCAACGTCAATGGTTGACTAAGCGATAAGCTGCCATTAAACACACTAGAATTCAGTTCATTACCCATGCCGGACTATCATTTCTGCAAGCCTGGCTTCAAGCTGCGATAGTGCGATCTGCTGCTGATCGCCTTCGCCACGCAGTGGTTTCAGACCGATCTCTTTGCGGGCAACTTCGTCCTCACCCAGTATGAGTGCATACCGGGCACGACTCTTAT
This sequence comes from Candidatus Thiodiazotropha sp. (ex Codakia rugifera), assembly GCA_025656675.1. GTDB lineage: Bacteria > Pseudomonadota > Gammaproteobacteria > Chromatiales > Chromatiaceae > Thiodiazotropha. Next base: position 25,305 of record JAHXHN010000005.1, on the reverse strand, counting down.
CTGCCTTTTTAAGCTGGTTCTTGAAGCCGCCTCCCCCACAATGACAGATGAGGCGCAATGCGGGGAGTGCACTACGTAACTGTTCGGCCAGAATCACTCCTTCCCGTGCTGCGCTCTCCCCCATCATCACCAGGTAGACATCAGGACCAGGGAGTTGTTCTGCCAGATCGGTGCTCTCCAGCATAGCGATCACCCTCTCCAGCCCCATAGCAAAACCAACCGCTGCGGTTGGTTTTCCACCTAACTGATCGACCAGTCCATCGTAACGCCCACCGGCACAGATTGTACCTTGTGCGCCCAGACTGTCTGTCACCCATTCGAAGACAGTTCGGCTGTAATAGTCCAAACCTCGAACCAGGCGGGGATTGAGGACATAACTCACACCTGCCGCATCGAGCCCCTCACGCAACACCTCAAAGTGTCGTAATGAAGTCTCACCAAGGTGTTCCATCAGGCTGGGAGCGTTCTCTACCACTGCGGCCATTTTCGGATTCTTGCTATCCAGGATTCGCAGCGGATTGCTCTCCAGCCTGCGCAGGCTATCCTCATCGAGCTCATCCATGTGCCCTTTAAAATAGGCGATCAGCTGATCACGGTATTGACCACGCTCTTCTGCTGTACCTAATGTATTGAGCTGGAGCTCGAGCCCCTGCAGACCCAGTTCCTGCCAGATCCTGGCGGTGATCAGGATCAGTTCCAGGTCGATATCCGGTCCCGCCAATCCAAAGGTCTCGACACCTATCTGGTGGAACTGACGATAGCGACCCTTTTGTGGACGCTCGTGGCGAAACATCGGGCCCTGGTACCAGAGCCGCTGTGTTTGATTGAAAATCAGACCATTTTCCAGACCTGCACGCACACATCCTGCAGTGCCTTCGGGACGCAGGGTAAGACTGTCGCCATTGCGGTCGGCAAAAGTATACATCTCCTTCTCGACGATATCGGTAACCTCGCCGATCGAACGCTTGAAAAGCTCGGTCATTTCAACGATCGGCATGCGGATCTCAGCATAGCCATAACGGCTGAGTACCGAGCGAACCCGATCTTCGAGAAACTGCCAAAGAGGCGTCTGTTGCGGCAGGATATCCTTCATCCCGCGTATGGCTTGGATCTGCTTTGCCATCGGTTGTTTTTGATGTTGGGTGTGAAACTAGGCTGGTTTGGATAAAACGGTGAAGATTACCACGGAACAGCAGGCTTACCTAGTGCAGCGTAGGAATGTGTACCCATGGATACCAGGCAGTGTGTAGTCCTGCCGCATTGTATATAGGTTGTCAGCCTGTGCAACTACGCTTGATATTACTGATGCTGTGTGACTAAAGCTGAGCCGGATCCAGCGTAAAGCGTGCCACCTTTCCACGTGTAAACGGCTTCAGATCAAAGGGGATGCCATCAATCGTCAGCCTCACAGCAGCTGCATTGCCCAAAATCACGTTGAAGGGCCCTAACTGGCTATTCAGGGAACGCTTTGCTCCGGATTTCATTTCTCCAAAAATGCGGGTCTTGCCGTCCTGGCCGCGAACTTCCGCCCAGCAGGATTCATCAAATTCGAACACCACCAGTTTTGAAGCCGGTGTTGCAACCACCTCTACCGGAGTAATCTGTGGCTCCGGGGGTTCTACCACAACCTCAGGCGGCTCTGTTTCGATGGGCAACTGAAAGCGTTCTTCAATCGTGGCGATGTCCGATTCTGTTGCTTCCATTGTCTCCTCGACTTCACTATCCATTGGCGCGCTCTTCTCTTCCATCTTCTCCTGTGGCGGTATGGAATCTGTCATCTCTTCCTCCACAGGGACCCGGAGAGGCGTTGACAGATCGGTGGGCATATCCTGGGGTACTTGCAGAGATTGATCCTCAGTCGGTGTGGGTACCACCGGCTGTTCCAATTCCACCCGGGTCTGCCACCAGAAAAACAGCAGCGCCACTAACAATAGCAGAATAGCCCATGTCACCAGACGCACGACCCGATGACCGCTATGCAGATCTTTTCCCACCTTTCCATTTTGATGGCTGACTGCAGGCAGCTCATCGGATACCGGGAGCAGACGCTGATAGGCCTCGATTACAGCCTCTTCATTCACCCCAAGCAAGCGGGAATAGTTACGCAGGTACCCTTGAACGAATACAGGTCCGGGCAGCAGCTCGTAGTTATCTAACTCAAGGGCCTCAATCATCGATTGGCTTAAATGCAGTTGTGCTGCCATTTTTGCCTGTTCCAGACCTAACCGTTCTCGTGCCTTCCGTAATTGAGTACCCGGACCTACAACAGGGTCAGGCGACGGATGATTTTCATCTTTACTCAACACATTCATTATCGTTTTTCAGCTTCATAGAGAGACTGGATCTCAGGGGCATCCGGAAAATCCTTGAACAGTGTATGCTTGTACTCAGCCGCTTTAGTCCTATCACCCATACGTTTCTCAATCTGCACACCTAGCCATAGTGATGCTGCTGTGGGCTTTGATTCGCCATGGAAACGTTCAAGGTAGGCGCGGGCTGAAAGGTCTTTTTGTTGATGCAATGAGATTTTAGACATTTGAAACAGTGCGGTTGCATACTTGGGATTGGCAGTCAAAGCCCGTCTATAGAAGTTCTCTGCTTTGGCACTGTCCCCGGTCCGTTCAACACATAGCCCTGCATTCGTCAGTGCTACCCAGGGTGTGGGATAGAGAGGATTGGATAAGGCTTGCTGAAAATCCAGGTCTGCTTCTTCAAACATACCTCGCCGACAGTAGTAACTACCGCGGGCATTGCGGATGAAGGGATCACGTCCATCCAGCTCAACCGCCCGATCATAGTGCTTACCGGCCCGGTCGCTCTCTCCCAACTGTTCATAGAGAATCGCCATGACATTGTGTGCTTCAGAAAACTCATCGTCCACATCCAGGGCCTTCTTGAGCTTCTGCATCGCTATCGCCTGCTGGCCATCACGCATGTAGGCCATACCCATCTCGACATAGATTTTGGCAGGACTGGTACGCTTCTCCAAACCCAGGTTACCGGTCGTGTCAACCGCCTTCTCTTGTGACGAGCATCCTATGAGGAGCACCATTAGCAGCATGGCACTCAAGCGTTGAAAACCAGCGAATGACTTCATGAAATACCCAATTTGATAGTGTCCAGTTTATCCAAGCGCAGCTCTCTGCTGCTGCGGTCCCTGACCTTTCCAACCAGTTGGCCACAGGCGGCATCGATATCATCACCGCGGGTTTTACGTGTTGTAGCGATTATACCTGAGCGCTTCAGACGCATTCGAAAGACCTCTACCCGATCAGCGGGTGATGTCTGATAGTGGGTGCCGGGAAACGGATTGAAAGGGATCAGATTGACTTTGGAAGGCGTCCCTTCAAGGAGGCGAATCAATGCCTTGGCATGCTGCAATGAGTCATTGATACCATCGAGCATGACATATTCCCAAGTCACTTTCCGTCGTTTATCACCCCTGACAAACTCACGGCAGGCAGGAATCAGTTCTTCCAGAGGATACTTACGATTAATGGGCACCAGTTTATTTCGAAGCTCATTGTCAGGCGCATGCAGAGAGACAGCCAGACTGACATCGCTCACCTCTCGCAGTCTATTGAGTGCCGGTACGAGACCCGAGGTACTGATGGTAACCCGATATTTGGAAACCATGTATGCCAGATCATCCTGCATGATATTCATTGCTGTAATGACAGCATCGATATTGGCCAGGGGCTCTCCCATTCCCATCATCACAATATTGCTCGGTGCAGCACCCAATTTGCGGCTGGCTACCCATATCTGACCGATTATCTCAGCAACCGTAAGGTTACGATTGAATCCCTGTCGCGCCGTTGAACAAAAAGAGCAATCGAGGGCACACCCCACCTGTGAAGAGACACAGATCGTATTCCGACCATCATCCGGTATACAGACAGTCTCTATGCGCTGACCATCCTGTAACTCTAGCACCCACTTACGGGTACCGTCCGATGCCGGCTGTTCAAACACCAGTTGTGGCACGCTGACCTCTGCACACTGATGCAGTTGTTCACGCAGGCGTTTGGAAATATCGGTCATGGCATCAAAGTCAGTGACGCCATGCTTGTGAATCCATTTAAAGACATTTCTGCCATGGAAGGCCTTGGAGCCCAACCCAAGAAAAAATGACTCCATTCCTTTCAGATCAAGGTCCAGAAGATTGATTATTTTCGTTTCGTTAGCCAAAACAGGTATTTCGCCATGTTGAGCTGTGCAGACAGAAGGGGAGAAAATGCATAAAATAACAGCGTGTTAGTTTAGCTGTGACAAGCCGAACTGGCAATTGAAACCTGATTTATCCTTCATTGTCATATCAACCGCTTGACCAAGGTCACATCCGGCAACTGTTCTACTTTCGACAACAGGCGACTAAGCTGCTCCATATTATGCACCTCTATGGTAAAACGCATACTCGCTGAGTCGGTCTTACGGTCGCTGTTGGTATTAACACCGATAACATCGATATCTTCGTTGGTGAGGATGGCAGAGATATCCCTCAACAGACCCTTCCGATCACTGGCGACAACCAGGAAATCCACAGCATAGCTGGTCTCCTGTTGTTGGGCGCTCCAATGTACACTGACCAGCCGATCCCCTTCAATCTCCTGCAGAGCACGAATATTTGAACAGTCGCGTCGATGTACCGTTACGCCCCTTCCTCGGGTAACGAAACCAATTATCGGATCATAAGGCACGGGCTTACAGCAGCGCGCTATACTGGTCATCAGATCATCTACCCCGGCAACAACCACTTCCCCTTTCACGGCTGCCTTATTACGCGACAGATCAGGTATGAGAACTTCCTGAGTCGGGTTTTTTTCCCTGCTACCCAGACCGGCAACCTGGATAGGTGACAGGTCACCTCTGCCAATTGCCGCGTAGACATCCTCTGCATGCAGTAGATTGTGCTTTGTAGCAACAACCTCTAGATCCGGCTTTTCGTTGATGGACAGACGCGTCATTTCACGCTCAAGCGCAGCACGACCCAGCTCTACATGGTGCTTATAATCGAGTTGTTTGAACCACTGTTTAACGCGGTTGCGTGCCTTTGAGCTATGCAGATAACCGAGGTGGGGGTTGATCCAGTCGCGACTGGGTGTGCCATTTTTTGAGGTCAGCACTTCAACGGTCTCACCACTACGAAGTGAGCGGGTAAGTTGCACGATATGTCCATCCACACGTGCTCCCCGACATTGATGGCCTATATCGGTATGGATGGCATAAGCAAAATCGAGGGGGGTAGATCCTTTAGGCAGCTCCACCACCTTGCCCATCGGAGTAAGCACATAGATACGTGTCGCCTCCATCTCTGCATCCAGCAGATCCGTGCTTTCACCATTCTCATCCTTCCTCTCCAACCATTGACGCATCCAGACGATACGCCGCTCAAAATCGTTATCCTGCTTAGTATTTTCTTTATAACGCCAATGTGCGGCCACACCCAGTTCTGAGTGATAGTGCATGTCACGGGTGCGAATTTGTACCTCCAGCGTCTTTTCCTCCGGACCGATCACTGCCGTGTGGATCGATTGATAGAGATTGGCCTTTGGTGTAGCGATATAGTCATCAAACTCGCCGGGAATATGTTTCCACAAACCATGCACTACACCCAGTGTTGCATAACATTGGGCAATATCATCTACCAACACTCGTACTGCACGGAGATCGAATATCTGTTTAATATCCACTGCTTTGCGCTGCATTTTGCGCCAGATACTGTAGATATGCTTAGGTCGTCCACTGATATCCGCATTGATGCCCACGGCAAGAAACTTCTCCCGTAAGAGATCAATGACCTCTTTGATGAACTGTTCCCGGTCGGCCCTGCGTCCACCAAGCTGGCTGGCAATTTGCTTGTATTCGTCAGGATGGAGGAAGCGCAATGCCAGATCTTCCAACTCCCACTTGATCTGCCAGATACCGAGTCGATTGGCAAGGGGTGCATAGATCTCCTGCGTCTCCTTTGCCAACCGTCGGCTCAGCTCTTGCGACAGTCCACGAGCAGAGCGCATCAGATGAAGCTGCTCCGCCACCACCACCAGGACCACCCGTACATCCTCAGCAATACCGAGTAGCAATCGACGCAGGTTCTCCGCATGCTCCTCCTCATCCTCAGGTGAAATCTCGGTGGAGACATCGGTCAACTGACCTATACGTGCCAGATCATCGACCATACGGGCTATGTTTTCACCGAGCGCCTGTTTTAAGGTTGTCAGGCTGATGGCTGAATCTTTGAGAACGCCCAGCAACATAGCTGCCGCGACTGTCTCACGATCCATACGCAGCTTAACCAGAATCTCAGCGATGGAGAGTGCATGTCGAAGCTGGGTTTCTCCACTCAGTATTCGTTGTTCAGGATTCGCTGCCAGGGCAATATCTGCCGCCTTGCGTAACTGAAGACGATCCTGATCGTCGAATCCGTCAGGCAACATTGCCAGCCAATGTGCGACCACAGCCGCATCGGCACTATCCCCTTCTGGCAAGCTGCTGCTGGTAGTAACCATTTGTTTTTTTAACTGGAGCCTCAGTTGAAGACCATCAATTAAGTTATCGCTGTGTAGCCTAGATCACCCGGTGGTGAAATCTAAACAATGACAATATCCGCTAAATTCAATTCTATATAGGGCAATGTGCCGCATTCATCTGGTGAATCATTGTTTTTTAATTCACTACCTGAATTAATCAAGCACATGACTCACCAGCCCGTCAGCCAGTTTTGGCTCGAACCAGGTCGATTTCGGTGGCATGACCTCACCTGCATCTGCAACGGCCATCAGCTCCTCCATACTGGTGGGGAAGAGAGAGAAAGCCACCGCCATCTCACCCGAATCGACCCGTTGCTCTAACCCTGCAAGACCACGAATACCACCCACGAAATCGATGCGGCTATCACGACGCGGATCAGCAATGCCAAGCAAAGGTTCGATCAGATTGCTTGCCAACAGACTCACATCCAGCTTTGCAACCGGGTCATCGTTAGGGATTCGTGCTGGATCGAGACGCAGTCGATACCACTGTTTATCCAGATACATACCGAATTCAGCGGCCTGCCCCGGTCTGACAGGCCGATCACTGAGCTGCAACTGAAAGCAAGCTTTAATCCGTGACAAAAAGGTCTCTTTATCAAGTCCATTCAGATCTTTGACAACTCGATTGTAGTCGAGGATCTGCATTTGATTATGGGGAAAGATGACACTCAGAAAATAATTATATGACTCATCCCCCGTATGATGCGGGTTTGCAGCCCTGCGTGAATCGGCCACTCTTGACCCTGCCGCTGAGCGATGATGACCATCAGCCACATAGAGGGCGCCCATCCGATCAAATTCCCGAGTCAGTTCCGCCACCTTGACATCATCATCCAGCAGCCAAATCTCATGCCGTACCCCCTCTGCTGCGGTGACATCCATATCGGGTGGATTCCGTGATATCTGGACTAGGATTGAATCTACAGCGGGGGCACTTGGATAGACCAGGAATACGGGGCCTGTCTGAGCATTCAAAGCATCGACCTGCCGTACCCTGTCATCTTCTTTGGCTGGGCGTGTGAATTCATGCTTTTTGATTCGGTCATTGTCATAGGCTTCAACCGAGGCGGCTGCCACAAGCCCTGTCTGCTGATGATCACCCATGGTCAGTCGATAGACGTAGTAGCTGGGTCTGGCATCTCGTACCAGGATGCCCTCCTGTTGCATTTTCGTTAAATTCTCAGCCGCTTTGGTGTAGACCTCAGGCGCATAAGGATCAGTACCTTCCGGAAGGTCAATCTCAGGCCTCGATATATGCAGAAAACTCCATGGACGCCCAACCGCCATCTCCCGTGCCTCAGCCTCGTTCATGACATCATAGGGTGGCGCGGCTACATCGGCTGCCCGTCCTTCGGCAGGACGCAGTCCAGTAAATGCTCTGATCAGCGACATGGGTATAATTCCTCTGGAAGTGTAAAGTCGACGTATTCGACCTGATTGTTTGTGAGGTGGGATTGTTTCAAAAGAGGGACAACGGAATCAACCCGGACTGCTGACTCGTGTAAGAAAATGCCTACCCCGAAATGAGACTAATCCTGCATATTTTTTAGGGTTGTTCACTTAGACTTTCCACTGTCGCATTCAGGGATGCGAGGGAAAGCACACACGAACAGGGACGTACATGGATTGAAACCATTTGCCAACCAAACAATGCGACATGAGATCCTGGTGCCCATGGAGTGGGTGCCGGGATTTTTTTTGTCAGTCATAACAACAAGTTCCCCTTGCTAAATCGAACGTAGAGATCGATGGGGCAATACAGTCAAGCCAGGACCCCTGACACCAATCCGCCATCAACCTGCCAGAGGGGCTGATCCTGCTTATTGAATGCCGCCCAAAGCTGATTATAAGTAGATCCCGTTGTAGGATGTACTTCGCTACCAGCCACATCTGAGAGGGGCAAGAGCACAAAGGCAAAGCGCAGAATTTCATCCCGAGGGAGTTGAATGGGTCCATCATTGACGACTTGGTCGCCATAGGTCAGCAAATCGATATCGAGGGTACGAGAGAGAAACTTCTCATCCGATCTTTGCCGACCATGCCGTTCCTCTACCTGTCGCAGTTGAGTCACCAACTCTCTTGGAGAACAGTTGGTACGGATACCTACCACAAGATTGAGAAAGTTATCACCCGAAAACCCGATGGCCTCGCTCTCATAAACGGGGGACACCTGAAGCTCACCGAAAACAGTCGCTAAATCGCGTACAGCCTCGGGTATGTGTTTCTCCGGCTCCATATTACTGCCCAGACCAAGCCAAACATTCACCTCTTCAAGTTCAGTCACGCTGTCCCCTCTCGATGATGACTCCGACATCACGTGCCGCACTGACCGCTCCCACTTTATTGAGGATCAGCCTGACCCACGGTACCTGGAACTCAGTCAATACAATTTCCGCACATCGTTCAGCCAAGGTCTCTACAAGCTGGAACTCACTCTCCCTCACGAACGCGACGAGACGCTTGCTTACCGCCTTATAATCCAATGTATCCTGGATCGTGTCACTACTTGCCGCTTTGGCGATATCCGCCCCCATTTCAAGGTCGAAAACCACAGTCTGTCTGATCTCACGCTCCCAGTCATAGATACCAATGACAGTATCGATGCGCAGATCCCTGATGAAGACTATATCCATAAACATTTTGCCGTGTGCGATAAAAAAGGAGCCCCATGTTAGAGGAGAAAAGGAGGTGAGCAAACCCCTGAGTTTAATTAACCCGGTATCAGCTTGACCTGGATAGCGGTTAAGGTTCCAATTGAGACATGATCACTGATTCACTCATCGTACTTGGGGCCTACCTGCTTGGCTCCATATCCAGCGCTATCATCGTTTGTCGTTTGATGGGCTTGCCTGATCCCAGAAGCCAAGGATCGAATAATCCAGGCGCTACCAACGTACTGCGTATCGGTGGAAAAAAGGCGGCCGCCATCACCCTGTTGGGCGATTCTTTGAAAGGTCTCATCCCCATGGTTGCTGCCCATCTGCTCGAGGCAACACCTCTGGTTCTCGCATTCACAGGAATAGCCGCCTTTCTTGGTCACCTCTATCCAGTCTTTTTTGGATTCAAAGGGGGTAAGGGCGTAGCGACCGCTTTGGGTGTTCAGTTTGGTTTACATTGGGGTATCGGCGGAGCCGTTGCACTGATTTGGCTGTTTGTCGCAAAAGTGGTCAACATATCCTCTCTCTCCGCATTGGTCTCAATGGCTTTGGCCCCACTGATTGTCTGGGCCATCTGGCCTGAGATGGAACTGGTAGTCATGCAAGTTGCTCTGTCTATCCTTCTTTTTTGGCGCCATCGATCCAATATCTCAAACCTGCTCAAAGGTTCGGAAGAGTCGATTGCCAATAGCAACAACAAAGAAACATAGGGCCAGATGATGCCGCCAATCCATATCACAGACTATTCACACCAAATTACCTGTATCGATACCCACTACCAGCGACCTAATCTGGCCGCCTGCTACCTTATCGAATCGGCGGGTGAAGCTGTGTTTATCGACACGGGCACCAGCCATACCGTACCTCATCTCATGGATGTACTTGCTGCCAAGGGGATCGCCCCATCACAAGTGAAGTATGTCATTCCAACCCACGTGCATCTGGATCATGCCGGTGGCGCTGGAACACTGATGCAAAAGCTACCCAATGCATCACTGCTGATTCACCCCTTTGGCGCCAAACATATGATTGATCCCTCCAAACTGATTGCTGGAGCAACTGCAGTCTACGGCGAGGAGAAATTCTCAGCGGCATTCGGTGAACTGGTAGCAATAGACGAACAGCGTGTCACTGAGGTGCCGGATGGTATGACAGTGACATTCGGCGATAGGGTGCTGCTTTGTCTGGATACTCCTGGACATGCACGCCACCATATCTGTATCCATGATGCCCTGAGCGGTGCAATTTTCACCGGTGACACCTTCGGCCTCTCCTACCGGGAATTTGATACCGAGCAAGGCCCTTTCATCATGCCAACGACCACACCGATTCAGTTTGACCTGGACACATGGCAGGTAACCCTGGACAGACTGATGGACCTTTCACCAGAAAGGATCTTTTTGACCCACTATGGCGAAGTAACGGAACCCGCAAAGCTGGCTGACAAACTCAGTCAATATCTAGATGATTTCGCGGCCATTGCAAAGTCAGCAGATGCCAACCCCGGCCAAGAACGCGTTGCTATTATCCGTAATGAGCTTCAGCAGTGGTTGATAAACAAGCTTCAGGCACACGGTTGCAAACAGTCACCAGAGACAATCGTGCAATTGATGTCGATGGATCTCGAGCTGAATGCCCAAGGCCTAGAGGTTTGGCTGGCACGACAGGAAAAAGAATAAGGACTTAACAGGGTTTGGAGCCACTCTGATCCCAGGCGAATGTACAGTCCAACCTGGAGAGGACATAGATCATGCCCTGTTCTCCATCACCCATCATCATGGATAAAGGGCTGTGTTTGTTGAATTTGTGGCTTCTTTGGCGCAACCAACGCTTGCCCATACCGGGATTGGTTGGATAGCTTGTACGCAGCGCATCATCGATACGGATAAGGTACTCGACCCGTTTCATGATATCAGGGGAGTCCGGAAGCGGCTTATTATACCGATACTGTGCAAAGTGACGGGCTTTGCCCGGCATATCCAGAAGTGCCATCATCTCATCCGAGTGCAATCCCCAACTGTCGAACATGTTCATCACGCCCCGTGTAATGTCCAGGCGATCGTTCATCGGGCTGTTAACAGCGCTATCATCGATTACAGTCATATTCCACCTAATTCCCTACAAATCTACTTGGTTATTGAGCATAGCATGATTCACCCCCCTATTCCCCGAAAATAATCAGGGTTTAACCCACAGCTTCTGCCACCATCGCTGGCGATTTTTTGGCAGCACCGCAGCAGGCAGGTCAACAGGTGGAATCTTACTCAGAATCCAGCCAGGTAAGGGAGGATTATCACTGTATCCACAGGACACACCCAAATTATTCGGGTCATAGATCTTGATAAAGCTGGGTCGAGAAAGATCATCGGCATAGACAATGCCACAGTACGGCTCATCATGCTCATCTCTTAGCAGCTTGTCGATGCTATCCACGAATTTTATAACCATTTCTGCATCGGCTACTGCTGTCGGCGGTGGTTCGCCGATTGCGTAAATATACCAATTACCGCCTGCATCCTCCTTTAACAGGTTCCACAAGGCATCCAAATGATGCCATCGCAACGTTGAGGTAAAACTCCCCTTGAAGGCTTGCAGATACAGGTTTTGCTCATTCATCGAATATCCTGTTTTTTTATATGGGGCTTATTCCAGTGTGGCGCAACGAATAAAGGATACATATCAGAAGCCTACAAATGCGCCAAGTCAAGACGCACTCCATGGGCACTTCCTTCGGGGCGCAGCCTGCTTGTTAATGGCCATTCCCTTAACAAGGGCAGCAATGCGGGATTGGAGCATTTGTGTGCTTCCCTTCGGGCGCGGCGAGAAACTGTCATCTGCGGTGTTGTATCGCCTGAAAAGGGCATCATTCCCTGCAAGACGCGCCTTGCAGCTAACAATTTCTCGTCATGCTGATATGTGCCCTTTACTCGTCACACCACACTAGCATTAGGTATAATGGTATTTTGCATCAGTCGGTCTGTCACATGAATAAAACTAACAATACCCTCTTCGAATCCAATCTGGACTTGAACCTGCTCAATCGGGGTAAAGTTCGCGATATATACGAAGTGGATAGGGACCATTTGCTGATTGTAACGTCAGATCGCCTGTCTGCTTTCGATGTTGTCCTTCCCCAAGCTATTCCAGGTAAGGGTGAGGTATTGACCCGGGTAGCAAACTTCTGGTTCAACCGCACCAAGGCGTTGGTACCCAACCATCTCGTGGATATTCCAATTGAGAAAATTGTGACAGAACCCTTACAGCGTGCTGCCATAGGTGATCGTTGGATGCTGGTTCGAAGGCTCAAACCCCTCCCGGTCGAGGCCATTGTCAGAGGTTATATAATCGGGTCGGGATGGAAGGAATACCAACAGACAGGTGGCATTTGTGGTATCCAGCTACCTGAGGGGCTGGTACAGGCCGATAAGCTGCCTGAGCCGATATTTACGCCGTCAACCAAGGCCGAAACCGGCGATCACGACGAAAATATCAACTTTAGCCAGGCGGCAGAACTGTTAGGTGATGATATAGCGAAACAGGTACGTGACCTAAGTCTAGCTATCTATACCGAGGCAGCACACTATGCACTTGAAAGAGGTATTATCATAGCTGATACAAAGTTTGAGTTCGGGTTGGATGCCAATGGTGTAATCCATCTCATCGATGAAGTGCTGACACCGGATTCGTCTCGGTTCTGGCCGGCCAGCTCATACCGTCCCGGCAGCAGCCCTCCGAGTTTTGATAAACAGTTCGTGCGAGACTATCTTGAGACTCTGGACTGGAACAAAACACCACCAGGCCCCGAACTGCCACAGCAGGTCATAGATAAGACCGCAGAAAAATATCGAGAGGCAGAAACTCGCCTGACGGGACGATAGCCCATGAAGCACTATTTAGTATTTAAGGCAGCACTGAACAAGTCATGGACAGCCGTCTTGCGGTCAAAAAAATCCGCCTCTGTGTTGTCAATCATGGCAATAGACCGGCTATTACCGGCGAATGACAACTTGATGGGAAAGTCTTATGGCTCGCAATCTGACTCGCCCAGACCTGGTCGGGGCTGCCTTAAGAATTAAGTTCGCCTTAAACTTCAATTATTTCGCAATTATGCCGCTCTTTGTATAGTAGGATCAGACTTGTTAGCCAGTGCTCCAACGTATCGCGACAAAATGACAGAACTGCTTTTGTAATAAATATCATTTGATATGTCAGAATTAAATATAAAAACAGCCCGGGTTGTCATCTACACAACATTGAGATGTCCCCATTGCCAACATCTCAAACGATGGCTTAAGAAGAACAAAGTTCCTTTTTTAGACTTTAATGTTGGCAAGCCGGGCAAGATGCAGAAGAAATTTTTTGAAATCGGTGGGCAGAGCGTGCCCTTGATTCTCATTGGAGAACAACAGTTTGTAGGATTCAATCCCAATCAACTCAAGAGCGCATTGTTAGACGAAGGATTGATACTGGATGTTTGAGTTATAAATGGTCGTGTGTACATAACAAAGACCGTTTCGCCACACAGCATCCATACCATTTTCTCTGAATTCTGACTTGTACCAGGATGATTTGATCAGAGAAGTCTACCCGAGATTCTTCCTTGCCAAGTATAAAAAAGGGGGCATCAAGCCCCCTATATTTTCAACTGGCACAATCGATCTGATTAATTGATCTTTGGATCAAGCTCACCGCTGTCATAGCGTTTCTGCATACCTTCCAAGGAGATCGGTGTAATCTTACCTGCCATACCTGCTGAACCAAAGGCTTCGTAGCGAGCCTTACAGATATCAGCCATCCCCTTTGTTGCCTCTTTGAGGAACTTACGGGGATCAAAGTTGGACTTGTTGTCATTCAGGTGTTTGCGAATCGATCCGGTAGAGGCCATTCGCAGGTCAGTATCGATGTTGACTTTACGCACACCGTGTTTGATACCTTCAACAATCTCTTCCACCGGTACACCATAGGTCTCACCCATGTCGCCACCGTATTCATTAATGATCGCCAACCAATCCTGAGGCACTGATGAGGAACCGTGCATAACCAGATGTGTATCAGGGATACGGGCATGTATCTCTTTTACGCGTTGGATGGCAAGGATGTCACCAGTTGGTGGGCGGGTAAATTTGTAGGCACCATGGGAGGTCCCGATGGCGATAGCCAGGGCATCCGCACCGGTCTTCTTGACGAAATCCGCCGCTTCATCCGGATCAGTCAGTAACTGGCTGTGATCCAGGGTGCCTTCGGCACCAACACCGTCTTCCTCACCCGCTTGACCTGTCTCCAGTGAGCCCAGGCAGCCCAGCTCACCTTCGACGGAGACACCGCCTGCATGGGCCATTTCCACCACTTTCGCAGTCACTTCCACGTTGTATTCGTAGGATGACGGGGTCTTGCCATCGGTCATTAGAGAGCCATCCATCATCACGGACGAGAAGCCGGACTGAATGGAGCGCAGGCAGATCGCCGGAGACGTACCATGATCCTGATGCATACAGACCGGAATGTGGGGATACATTTCGGTTGCCGCAATAATCAGGTGACGCAGAAACGGCTCACCTGCGTAGGAGCGGGCACCGGCTGAGCCCTGCAGAATAACAGGGCTGTTGGTTGCATCGGCAGCTTGCATGATGGCATGCACCTGCTCCATATTATTGACGTTGAAAGCCGGCAGACCGTAGCCGTGTTCCGCGGCATGATCGAGAAGTTGGCGCAGTGAAATCAGAGCCATGATAGCCTCCTTTGTTTTGTGTCTTCACTCATTTCAATTGTTGGGGACACCATCAGGTGCCACCCTCAATCCTGTTTTTGTCAGCAAGCACATGCTCACCAACTCGCATTACTTTCATGATGTTGGTCTGACCCTCCACACCGGAACGGTCACCCTTGGTAATGATCACCAAATCACTCTCGCGTACTTCTCCGCGACGCAGTAACTCATCGATGACCTCTTCGTTAACCTGGTTAATATCGGTACTGGCAACATCGAAACTCACAGGGTAGACACCTCGATAGAGGGTAACCTTGCGTCTTGTCCGTACATGCCGGGTCAAGGCATAGATGGGAATATCCGAGCTGATACGTGACATCCACTTCACTGTTGAACCCGATTCAGTCAATGCAGCAATTCCCTTTACTCCCAAATGATTGGCAGTATACATGGTGGCCATAGCAATCGCTTCATCCACACGACCAAATACCGTATCGATCCGGTGGTGTGAACGCCTGGCAGTTTGAGTTTTCTCTGCCTCAACACAGACCCGGTCCATTGCCTCCACCACCTTGTGGGGATACTTACCCACTGAGGTTTCGGCTGAGAGCATTACGGCATCCGTGCCATCCATGACAGCGTTTGCCACATCAAATACTTCGGCACGGGTTGGTATCGGACTCTCAATCATTGACTGCATCATCTGTGTTGCAGTAATGACGACGCAGTTCATCCCCCGAGCCGTTTTTATCAGTTCTTTCTGCACTGCAGGAAGTTCAGCATCACCAATCTCAACACCCAGGTCACCGCGCGCCACCATGATGGCATCAGAAGCCTGGATGATCTCATCAATACAATCAAGTGCCTCCGCACGTTCGATTTTCGCTATCACACCACCTTCACCTCCTGCCTCTTCCAGGAGGTGACGTGCTTCTACCACGTCCGAAGCATTGCGCACAAAAGAGACAGCAATGTAATCGACGTCAATTTCAGCCGCAAACTTGATATCAGCCCTATCCTTATCGGTCAGGGCCGGTGCAGAGAGTCCGCCACCCTGCTTGTTAATGCCTTTGTTGTTGGATAGCTTGCCGCCGACAACTACCTTACAGATAACTTCATTGCTACTGACATCAGAGACCCACAATACGATGGCGCCATCATCCAGCAACAAGGTATCACCACGGGTTACATCATTAACGAGTTCTGGATAGGTCAGACCGACACGCGCTTCATCGCCGCCATCCAATGGACAGTCAGCATCCAGGATGAAGGTTTCATTCTCTGCAAGTTTGATTGCACCTGCCTTAAAACGACCAATACGGATCTTCGGTCCCTGCAAGTCAGCCAATACACCGATCTGTCTGCCGCAGGCTTGTGCACGGTTACGAATTCTGTCAGCCCGCTGGCGTTGTGATTCATGTGCATCATGAGATAGGTTGAGCCGAACCACATCGACCCCAGCGTAAATCAATTTATCGAGTACCTTGGGATCATCCGTTGCCGGACCTAAGGTTGCTACAATTTTTGTTCGTCTTGGCATACAGATCCAGCTAGGTGCTTAGTGCATAAAAACTGGCCGGGACTCAGCCCAGCCACTGACAAAGAGAGTTCAGTTCTTTAGTTCCCAGCACGTGCTTCCAGCATTGCTACTGCTGGCAGGACCTTACCTTCCAGATATTCCAAGAAAGCACCACCTGCAGTAGAGATATACGAAACCTTGTCATAGATATCATATTTTTGAATGGCGGCAATGGTGTCCCCACCACCGGCCAGCGAAAAACCTGCCGACTCAGCGATTGCCATTGAAACGGTTTTCGTACCTTCGCCAAATTGATCGAATTCAAACACACCAACTGGACCGTTCCAGACAATCGTACCGGCCTGCTTAATGATCTCAGCCAACTCATTGGCGCTATCTGGGCCGATATCGAAAATCATCTCATCGTCAGCCACATCCCCCGCTCCCTTGAGCACAGCAGGTTCGTCTTCCGCAAAATTCTTCCCAACCACCACATCGGTGGCAATAGGAATATTGGCGCCACGGGTCTTCATCTTTTCTATCAACGTCTGAGCAGTCGGCACCAAATCGTCTTCGCAGAGCGACTTACCGACATTGTTGCCCATAGCCTTGAGAAAGGTATTGGCTATACCGCCACCCACTACCAGCTGATCGACCTTCTCTGAAAGGGCCTCCAGCACAGTCAGTTTGGTCGATACCTTGGAGCCGCCTACGATGGCTACCATCGGTCGTGCCGGGTTCGCCAGGGCCTTGGCCAGGTTATCCAACTCGCCGGCCAACAACAGACCGGCACAGGCAGTCGGTGCAAATTTACCGGCACCGTGTGTGGATGCCTGGGCACGATGAGCGGTACCAAATGCATCCATGACATAGACATCACAGAGTGCTGCGTACTTTTTTGCCAGCGCTTCGTTGTCCTTCTTTTCACCGGCATTGAAACGAACATTCTCCAATAAGACGGCTTCGCCTTCTGCCACGTCAAAGCCACCATCCAGATAGTCCTTGATCAAACGCACGGCCTTACCCATCTTGGCTGACATATCATCGGCAATGGGTGCCATGGAATTCTCTTCCGAATAGACGCCCTCTTCCGGCCTGCCACGATGTGACATGACCATCACTTTTGCGCCCGCCTTGACGCAATGATCGATGGTGGGCATAGAGGCGCTGATCCGCGCATCCGAGGTCACCTTACCGTCTTTGACAGGCACATTGAGATCAGCGCGGATCAATACGCGCTTACCGGCAAGATCAAGATCAGTCAGCTTGATGAAAGACATAACGAACTCCTGCGTCGATTCTAATTTTGAATTGTGAATTTTGAGTTATGAATTTATTAATTGACCTGCAATGCAGGTACAGACCCATTCATAATTCAAAATTCATAATTGCGGCATGCTGAGGCGGACCACGTCCGCCTCAGCACTTTGGCACTTACTTAAGCGACGTGCTCAACTACACGCAGCATGTTGCAGGTGTAGCCGTACTCGTTGTCATACCAGGCAACAACCTTGACGAAGGTGTCGTCCAGCGCGATGCCTGCACCGGCATCGAAGATGGAAGGTGTGGAGCGGCCACGGAAATCAGTGGAGACCACCTTTTCCTCGGTGTAGGCAAGCACACCGGCAAGATCACCGGATTCTGAAGCTGCCTTCATCGCAGCACAGATATCGTCATAGCTGGCACCACTGTTCAGTTCCACAGTCAGGTCAACCACAGAAACGTCAGAAGTTGGCACGCGGAAAGCCATACCCGTCAGCTTGCCGTTCAGCTCAGGCAGTACTTTACCCACAGCCTTGGCAGCACCGGTGGATGAAGGAATGATATTTTCCAGGATGCCGCGGCCACCACGCCAGTCCTTCATGGAAGGTCCGTCAACAGTCTTCTGAGTAGCGGTAGCAGCGTGAACGGTGGACATCAGGCCACGCTTGATGCCCCACTTGTCGTTCAGCACTTTAGCGACAGGCGCCAGGCAGTTGGTGGTACAGGAAGCGGCGGAAACAATCGCCTGACCCGCATACTCATTGTGATTGACGCCATACACAAACATCGGTGTTGCATCTTTGGAAGGTGCACTCTGTACAACCTTTTTCGCGCCTGCTTCGATGTGTTTCTGACAGGTCTCTTCAGTGAGGAAAAAGCCGGTACATTCGATGATCAGGTCGGCACCGATCTCATTCCATTTCAGATCAGCAGGATCACGCTCGGCGGTCAGACGAATCTTTTTACCGTTAACGACCATATTGCTGCCTTCCACAGCGATATCACCATTGAAGTTGCCGTGTACAGAATCGTACTTCAGCATGTAGGCCAGGTAATCGGGTTCCAGAAGGTCATTGATACCAACGACTTCGATACCGGGGAAATCTTTAGCGATCGCACGAAATGCCATGCGGCCGATACGGCCAAAACCATTGATACCTACTTTGATAGTCATTTCACTTCTCCGTTTAAAGGTAAGTAGAGTTGTAATCTAGAAAAATCGGTTATTAGAGGGCGCGTAGTGCGCCCCCATAGAGATCTCAGGCAGAAACCTCATTGATCGCTGCAGCCACATTCTCAGCCGTAAAGCCGAACGCCTTGAACAGCTCACCGGCCGGCGCAGACTCACCAAAATGGTTGATACCGATCACCTTGCCATTGAGGCCGGCATACTTGTACCAGCCATCGGTCACAGCCGCTTCAACCACGACACGCGCAGTCACATTCGAAGGCAATACTGACTCTTTGTAGGCAGCATCCTGCTCATCGAAGGCCTTGGTGTTAGGCATGGAGACAACACGTACTTTCTTGTTTGAATCAGCAGCAGCTTTCACCGCAAGATCCACTTCGGAGCCGGTCGCGATGACGATCGCATCCGGTGTGCCGTCACAATCGACAATGACATAACCGCCTTTGGCGATATTGGCAATCTGCTCATCCGTGCGCGCCTGATGGGCGAGGCCCTGGCGAGAGAAGATCAGGCAGGTGGGACCATCGGATTTCTCGACGGCTGCCTTCCAGGCAACGGCAGTCTCGACCGCGTCACAGGGACGCCAGACATCCATATTCGGAATCATGCGCAGAGTGGGGATCTGCTCCACAGGCTGATGGGTCGGACCATCTTCACCCAGACCGATAGAGTCATGGGTATAGACAAAAATCGACTGCAGCTTCATCAGGGATGCCATGCGCAGTGCATTACGCGCATATTCGGAAAACATCAGGAAGGTGCCGCCATAAGGGATGAAACCGCCATGCAGTGAGGCGCCGTTCATGATGGCGGACATACCGAATTCACGCACACCGTAAGAGAGGTAGTTTCCGTCTGCGTTACCATCGGTAATCGATTTGGACCCCGACCAGGCAGTCAGATTGGATGGGGTCAAGTCGGCCGAACCACCTAGGAATTCAGGTAGCAGGGGGCCAAAACCGTTGAGTGCATTCTGGGAGGCCTTACGGGTAGCCGGCGATTCCGCCTTGGCATTAACCTCTGCAATGAACTTGGCTGATCCTTCGGCCCAATTGGCCGGCAGTTCACCCGCCATGCGTCGCTTGAATTCTGCAGCGAGTTCCGGAAATGAGCTCTCGTAGGCGGCAAATTTGTCATTCCATACGCTCTCAGCATCACTACCGGCAGCCTTGGCATCCCAACCCGCGTAGATGTCGGCAGGAACAACAAAAGGCTCGTGGGTCCAACCCAGCTGTTCGCGGGTCGCGGTAATCTCTTCAGCACCCAGCGGTGCACCATGACAATCATGGCTACCGGCCAGGTTCGGCGATCCAAAACCGATGGTGGTCTTGCAGCAGATCAGGCTCGGCTTGTTGCCCTCGGCCTTGGCATCCTCGATCGCCTGATTGATGGCATCGGCGTCATGGCCGTCCACATCACGAATCACCTGCCAGCCATAAGATTCGAAACGGGCCGGAGTGTTATCGGTAAACCAGCCCTCAGTCTCACCGTCGATACTGATGCCGTTGTCATCCCAGAAAGCGATCAGCTTACCCAGACCCAGGGTGCCCGCAAAGGAGCAGGCTTCATGGGAGATACCCTCCATCATGCAGCCATCACCCAGGAAGACATAGGTATTGTGATCGACCACTTCGTGGCCTGGCTTATTGAATTGAGCAGCCAGGGTCTTTTCCGCCAAAGCCATGCCGACACCATTGGTAATACCCTGGCCCAAAGGACCGGTGGTGGTCTCGACACCAGGCGCATAACCGTACTCGGGATGGCCCGGGGTCTTGGAATGCAACTGGCGGAAACTCTTCAGGTCATCGATGCTCAGTTCATAGCCTGTCAGGTGCAGCAGTGAGTAGATCAGCATTGAACCGTGACCGTTGGAGAGAACAAAGCGGTCGCGATCAGCCCATTCCGGATTGGCCGGATTGTGCTTCATGTGGCTGTTCCAGAGTACCTCTGCGATATCGGCCATACCCATGGGTGCACCCGGATGACCTGAATTGGCTTTCTGCACGGCATCCATACTCAGGGCACGAATGGCATTGGCGAGTTCTCTTCGTGAGGACATTGACCCCTCCTGATTAGAAATGATTTAAAACGTCTGTATCAAATCAGACGAAAGTTGTTGAGCGGTAAACCGCCGAATTTGTTTTCAGCAAAACCCCATTGTGACATCTGGTTTGCCTCATCATTTTGTAGTGAATTACGATGTAGGCCCTGATTGTCACCCTCTGCCCAGACGGACAAAGGTCAGCTATTCTGACTCAAGCCCTCTCCCTGGGCAAAGCAGCTAACTTTACGGGGCAATAAGCTGGCTTGATGAAAAAACCCTAATATCCTAATAAACTAAATATTTTCAACTGGTTGCCTATTCTCTCCACTTTATGGAACAACCCATACTGGGGATTTGCTCCTGTGGCCCATGGCCAGTCTCAGCCACCAGTTTCATGGCTTCGAATAGATCTCGGCGGACATTTTGGTCCGCAGTCTCTTTACGGCTTTCATCCAAACGGCCCCTGTATTGCAGTTCCAAAGCCGCGTTGTAACCAAAGAAATCCGGGGTACAAACAGCACCATAGGCCTTGGCAACCGCCTGACTCTCGTCAAATAGGTAGGGAAAAGGGAAACCCAATCGATCTGCTATCAGCTGCATATTCTCAAAGGAGTCTTCCGGATACTCAGCGGGATCATTGGACATGATGGCGACAGCATTGATGCCCAGCTGGGCTAACGCTTTGGTATCTCTGATGATACGATCCTGTACCGCCTTCACATACGGGCAGTGATTGCAGATAAACATCACCAGTAAGCCGCTCTCCCCTGCACACTGCTGCAAGGACCAGTCACGGCCATCAACACCAGGCAGAGAGAAATCGGGTGCAGGTGCACCAAAGTCACAAATGGGCGTCTGTAAGGATACCATTATTGGTCCATTCAATAGATTGAATTGATTTCGGGTGGGGCATTATGCAAAAAGCAGGCTGATGTGTAAAATCCCGTTTTCACGATCCGTTGGCCTAACCATGGCACAGTGAGAGATTCTGCATCTCGGCAGGCTGGCAAATTGGCTCGCATTTACATAATTTTGGGAAGTTAAATGGCAAGAGAATTTATTTTTACATCGGAATCTGTCTCTGAGGGTCATCCGGATAAGGTTGCTGACCAGATCTCAGATGCCATGCTGGATGCAATTCTGGCCAAGGATCCTAACCCTGAGCGGGCCAGAGTAGCATGTGAAACCCTCATCAAGACCGGCGCTGTCATCGTCGCTGGTGAGATCTCGACCGAGGCATGGATCGATCTCGATGAACTGGTCAGAGAGGTCGTCTGTAATATAGGCTATACAAGCTCAGATGTCGGCTTTGATGGTTCCACTTGTGCGGTCATGTCTCTGATCGGCAAACAATCCGGTGATATTGCCCAGGGGGTTGATCGTACCAGTCCTGAAGAACAGGGTGCCGGGGATCAGGGTATGATGTTCGGCTATGCCACCAATGAGACAGATGTGCTGATGCCCGCGCCGATCACCTATGCGCATCGTCTGGTACAACGGCAGTCTGAAATTCGTAAATCGGGGATACTGCCCTGGCTTCGCCCGGACGCAAAGAGTCAGGTAACACTCAAATATGAAGATGGCAAGGTCGTGGGCATAGGTGCGGTGGTGCTCTCAACCCAGCATGATCCTGATATCGATAACCATCTTCTTCGTGAAGCGGTCATGGAGAATATCATTCAACCCATCCTACCCAAGGAATGGCTTGATAAATGCCCACAGGAGAAGATCCACATCAATCCAACCGGAAGCTTCGTCATTGGCGGCCCAGTGGGTGACTGTGGACTGACAGGTCGTAAGATTATCGTCGACACCTACGGTGGTTCCGCTCGTCATGGCGGTGGTGCATTCTCTGGGAAAGATCCTTCCAAGGTCGACCGTTCGGCAGCCTATGCTTGCCGTTATGTTGCAAAAAATATCGTTGCTGCAGGGCTTGCTGACCGCTGTGAAATTCAAGTCTCCTATGCAATCGGTGTTGCAGATCCTACCTCGATCATGATCGAAACCTTTGGTACTGGTAAGATTGCCGATGAAAAGATAGTCGAACTGGTACGCAAAAACTTTGACCTGCGTCCCTACGGCATCCTGAAAATGCTCGACCTGTTGAATATCGAACGTATCCAATATCTAAAAACTGCGGCCTATGGCCATTTTGGTCGTGAGGACGAAGGCTTTACGTGGGAGATGACCGACAAGGCCGATGCTTTGCGTGACGAGGCCAAGCTATAAGGCCCTTCGGGCCAATTATGAATGTTGATTTTTTCAGATTGTGTACGCATTGCATAAATTTGTTTAATTCAAAACTCATCATTCAAAAATAATCCTCCCTTCCGAGGAGCGCTGCAACGGATCAATGATCCGCCAGGCTCGGAAGAGAGACCAGATGTAACAAACCGCGCTCACTCACGATAATCAGGAGATGACTACCATGAGTGAGTTCACCGATTACAAAATTGCAGATATTTCCCTGGCCGATTTTGGCCGTCGCGAGATCGCAATCGCTGAAACGGAAATGCCTGGATTGATGGCGATCCGAGAGAAATATGCTGCCCAGCAACCCCTCAAGGGTGCACGCATTACCGGTTCATTGCATATGACCATCCAGACTGCCGTACTGATTGAAACACTGGTGGCTCTCGGCGCGGAAGTTCGTTGGTGTTCCTGCAACATTTTTTCCACCCAGGACCATGCAGCCGCTGCAATCGCAGCTGAGGGGATACCGGTCTATGCCTGGAAGGGAGAGTCTCTGGAAGAGTATTGGTGGTGTACCGAGCAGGTGCTCAACTGGCCTGATGGTGCTGCTCCAAACATGATTCTCGACGATGGCGGAGATGCTACCCTGCTGGTACACAGGGGGGTGGAATTTGCCGACGCAGGAGCCGTACCCGAACCTCAAGCAGATGATCCGGAAGAGTGGCAGGTGATCCTGGGTGTACTGAAACGCAGCCTCGAAGAGGATCCGAAACGCTACCACAGAATGGCGGAATCGATTAAAGGTGTCACCGAAGAGACCACAACCGGCGTGCATCGTCTCTATCAGATGATGGAACAAGGGACACTGCTGTTTCCTGCCATGAATGTCAATGACTCAGTCACCAAATCCAAGTTCGACAACCTGTACGGCTGTCGCGAATCCTTAGTGGACGGCATCAAGCGTGCCACTGATGTAATGATCGCAGGAAAAATTGCCTTGGTTGCCGGTTATGGTGATGTAGGCAAGGGATGCGCTCAATCCTTACGCGGCCTCGGCGCCACCGTCTGGGTCACTGAAATCGATCCCATCTGTGCGCTACAAGCGGCCATGGAGGGTTATCGGGTTGTCACCATGGAAGAGGCTGCACCCCTCAGCGATATCTTTGTCACCACAACCGGTAATTTCAAGATCATCACACATGACCATATGGCCGCCATGAAAGACCAGGCCATCGTGTGCAATATCGGCCACTTTGATAACGAGATAGACATCGCCGGTATCCGCCACTATCAGTGGGAAGAGATCAAACCCCAAGTGCATCATGTCATTTTTCCTGATGGAAAACGTATTATTCTATTGGCGGAAGGACGACTGGTGAATCTGGGCTGTGCAACAGGACACCCAAGCTTCGTTATGTCCAACTCTTTTTCAAACCAGGTGTTGGCCCAGATTGAGTTCTTCACTCGTTCGGAACAATACCAAAATGAGGTCTATGTGCTGCCGAAAAAGCTGGACGAAGAGGTTGCCAGACTTCACCTCACAAAGATCGGCGCCCATCTGACCACGCTCAGCGAGGAGCAGGCAGACTATATCGGCGTACCGATAGAGGGACCTTATAAGGCTGATCACTATCGGTATTGATACCCGATAGCAACTCGATGCCATGGTCATTTGTGGAAGATAGGCTCGATTAGAATCAAGCGTGGGGTGCGGCAGGGCTGCACCCTGCATAGTCACCTTCCAGAAACAGTAAAAAAGAAACACTAAAGCTGATTTGTTTACTCATGCAAACAGAACATCACCACAAAATATTCAGTTTCGAACTCTTCCCGCCTAAGACAGAAAAGGGTTTCGAAAATCTTAAAAAGACTGTAAAGGAACTGCAAACGTTGCAACCGGCATTCTTTTCTGTCACCTATGGCGCCGGTGGATCGACTCAACAACGAACCTTTGATACCGCCGAATGGCTAGTTGGAGAGGAGATCACCACCGCGCCGCATCTCTCCTGCATTGGTGCCAGTCGAGATGAGATATTAGAGATCCTTGAGCACTACAAATCACAAGGAATCCGACATCTTGTAGCATTGCGCGGCGACCTCCCATCAGGTGTCGGGCTGGGAGGACTCGGAGAGCTCGATCATGCCAATCAATTGGTAGCGCTAATACGGGATGCTTTTGCAGCGCATTTTCATATCGAAG
>JAHXHN010000004.1 GCA_025656675.1 Candidatus Thiodiazotropha sp. (ex Codakia rugifera) | reverse complement strand
TTTAGAAAAAGTGAATTGATGCTGGATCAGATGAACTCAATGAATTTGGTGGGCCCACTAGGACTCGAACCTAGGACCAAGGGATTATGAGCTGTTTTGGTCCCATTTTTAACCTGTCTACATAGCTTTGAAGTTCTTTTAATTCCCTTTACTTTACGTGAGTTATGCGATTTACTCAGTCCCCTGGTCTTTGAATGAATCGGCGTAAATTTGACACAAAGTGTCTACATTGCGTCTACATGGCGGAACAAGGGATTAAAAAGGGACACCATGAAACTCACCAAAACAGCGGTCGAACAGGCCCCCATTCCAGCGTCTGGACAAACCTTCTATCGGGATGATCAGCTCAAGGGGTTTGCCTTGCGCGTCACCGCGGGTGGGGTGAAAAGTTTTGTGATCGAAAAGCGGATCAACCGCAAGGTCAAGCGCAAGACCCTGGGACGGTTCGGTGCACTCACCGCAGAAAAGGCGCGCAAAGAGGCGCAGAAATTTTTAGGCCAAGTGGCCAGTGGTCAAGATCCCATCTCAGAACAAAAAGACGAAGATCTTTCCTCGGTGACGCTATCGGAAGTTTTTGAGCTCTACCTCAAGGTGCGGTCTGCTTTAAAAGAGACGACCGTCCGTGATTATCGCCGGTTGATGAAGGAGATTTTTAAGGACTGGCAAGATCGGGAGCTGCGTAACATCACAAAAGATATGGTGCAAAAACGCCATCAGGACTATGGCAAACGATCCCAAGCACGCGCCAATAATGCGATGCGACTCCTCAAAGCGGTCTTCAACTTCGCTCGGGGTCAGTATGAGGACAGCCAGGGCCATTCCCTGTTTCCTGAAAACCCGGTAGACCGGCTTTCCCATATCAAGGCTTGGTATCGGGTGGAGCGACGGCGCACCCTCGTCAAGCGATCCGAGCTCCCTGCCTGGTTCGAGGCCGTGGAGCGTCTGCGAGGGGAGGGGGATCCCACCTCCGAGACCATTGCCGACTACCTGATGTTGCTACTTTTCACCGGGCTGCGCCGCTCCGAAGGGATGAATCTGCAGTGGGACGATGTGGATTTTGTTGATCGTACCCTCACCATCCACGACACCAAGAATAGGGAACCCCTCATCCTGCCCCTCTCCGACTACCTCATTGAGCTGCTAAAACACCGGGAAGGGCAGCATGAGAGCAGTTATGTTTTTCCGGGCAGTAGTGGGGGACGGATAGTCGAGCCCCGCAAACAGCTCTTTAAAGTCATTGAGTGGTCGGGGGTTTCCTTTACCCTGCATGACCTGCGGCGGACCTTTATCACCGTAGCCGAGAGCCTGGAGCTCTCCCAGTATGCGATCAAGCATTTGGTTAACCACAAGATGCCGAATGATGTGACGGCGGGGTATATCGTCATGGATCCAGAGCGATTGCGGCCAGCCATGGAGAAAATTACACAGGAGATACTAAACGCAGCTGGTCGTAGCACAGTGGACAATGTTATACCCATAACGTTTAAGGATTCTAGGGGGTAACGGTATGTATGCAGAATATATCGCGTGTATCGACCCCAAGGAGGGTTTCTACGCTGATGATTACAATATAAATATACGCAATATCACACGCCGAGCACGAAAAATATTAACGCATAGAACCCGAGAGGAGATTTATAGAGCAGCAAAGATTCTCGATGAGATAGCTCATATGGATTCAGACGAAGATCAACTTGAAGAATTGATCTATCTTGCAGAAAGGGAAGAGGCCGGGGAAGAGATTGAGGTTCCGACAACACCAGCCAAAATACTTGCATACTATATTGAGAAGACGGGCCTCACTGAAAATCCAGAATTTCCAAATGCCAAACCAGAGGAGTATTTTGCTGCACTTGCATTAGCTAGTGTGGGTAAAGCCCACCAAAGGATTTTGAAAAATACAGAGAGTAATAATGACACTTTTGAAGGTGGTATCTATTTTTCAGTAGGTCATTGTGCTGTGGAAGCAATGGAGGCTGTAGCATTTGCTGAGTCACTTATTATGAGTGAACGTGCAGAGAAAGCCGCAATTGAGCGTGAAAAGAAAAAACGCTCATCTGTGGCCAAGCGTGCTGGGGAGGCAAGGCATGAAGATACTAAAAAGCTTTTAAAACGTTTGCATAAGTTTTATGTCGAGAATGGATATACGCAGTATTCAAAGGCTGTTGACGACTTCCTAAATGAAGCACCTGAAGAGTTGTATAGACATCTAGCGCCCACCAATCGAGAAAGGACATTACGTGAGGGATTGTCAAGGATTATCCGAGGAAAACTCGTTCTTTAGCTGTAATATATACTCGTCAGCAATGCTGACGTATACGCCAGCATTGTAGGCGTAATCGACAAACATTCTAAAACATCCCACGCTTAAGTCACCATAAACCTGAGGTGACTTAAAGATGAACAATTCACTACTTACTACACATGAAGCTGCCGCTGTTCTGGGGGTTAGCAAAGCATTCCTTGAGCGTGACCGCTGGGCCGGTGCACGCATCCCCTTTGTAAAAATTGGTGCACGAGCCGTTCGCTATCGCGCGGATGACCTCAACACCTATATCAATTCTCAAGTACGTCAATCCACCAGTGATTTAGGAGAATAACAATGACAACCACTGACAATCAAAAAACCACAATTACCTATCTCGATGAGAAAAAGGCCTTTAAGGGGATTACCCACTTTGATGAGGATTATTCCTTAAAGGGAACCACTCATTTCGATGAGATCCTCTTCATGGAGGGAATGATCCTAATTAGGGGGATAACCTTATATAAGGATATTTCCTTAGATAAGGGGCTTCCCTTAAAGGGAAAAACTCTTATAAGAGAAATCGCCATTGAAAATGGGAAGATTTTCTTAAAGGGAACTACTTATGTATTGGATAACCCATCCATGGAAGGAAAAACACTTATAAGTCTTTCTGACTTTAAGAAAGCGTACCCGATTGATGAGAGTGACCTGTTGAGGTGTCTTGTATGATCAATCATTCAGATACATGGGTTGCACCCCCTGTACCTGATTATGTCACTGGCGCTGAAAAGCGCCTTTGGCCATTATCGGGTAGTTGTGGATCAGAAAGAAAATGGCGTCATGAGTACCTGCCACGTATTCCTGATCGTTTTGCAGATCAATTGGCTGGCCTTTATGAAAGGGATTGGCATAAGACTAATGGACGGTTCCGGGCCAACAGTCGGTTAAGAAAAGCCGCCCATGAACTTTGTGCGCCAGGGGTAGTGATGAGTGAGGATGCTGACGATCTGCGACATATCGCCAAGCTCAAAGCAGGGATGGCCCGATGGCTCATCTCACGGGGAAGCATAGCGGAAGCCAATTATCGGCGTCTGTGTGGATATGCTGAGGAAAATGGGGTTGTACCTGCTGAACCCTCCACCATAACCGGCCTAGAGGGGGCCATACGCCGCATGTGTGATGATCGCTGGTGGCGTAGACGGCTCAAAAAGGCTGAGACTCAGGCTATTGAATCGGCTGCCATTGAGATCGGCTTGGTTCACAAAAAGCGGGAGGTCTATGTCAGCAATGAAAATCTGCTGAGGCGGCGGGAACAGCAACGGCGCAACCGTAATCTCATGGAAGCCATGCAGATTGTCAATGAATTGGGGGAGTCTTTTGTCTTGCAGGATGTAGTTGATGGATCCCTCTCCAATCCTGTACTGCGCCGCAGTGAACTGATGGCCCGATTGGCGGGCTATGAGCTCTATGCCAAGCGGAATGGCTATGAGGCGTTTTTTCTCACTCTGACCTGCCCCTCACGGTTTCATGCCCGTTATGGAAAGAGTGGTGATCGTAATCTCCAATATGATGGCAGCCGACCCAGTAATGGACAGGCCTATCTGAACAAGGTATGGAGCAGGGCGCGTGCTGCCTTGGCTCGGAAGGGGATTGATGTGTTTGGCGTCAGAATCGCCGAGCCCCATCACGATGGTACGCCACATTGGCATATTCTGGCCTTTGTGCGGCCCGATCAGGCTGAAACTTTAACATCGATACTGCAACACTATGCTCTACAGGACTCCCCGGACGAGCCAGGTGCTCAGCAGCGCCGGTTTAAGGTAGAGGCCATTGACCCGGCAAGGGGGACGGCCATAGGCTATGTGGCCAAGTATATCTCCAAGAATGTGGATGGATTTGGGATTGATGCCGATGAATCAGGCCTGGATGCCTCAAAAGCGGCTGAACGGGTCAAGGCCTGGTCTACAGCTTGGGGAATAAGACAATTTCAGCTATTTGGTGGTCCACCGGTGTCAGTTTGGCGTGAGCTACGCCTGTTACGAGATGAGGTGGCTAATCCTGAGATTGAGGCTGCACGACAAGCTGCTGACCATGTTGATTGGGTAGTCTTCATTGAAGTTATGGGCGGAATGTATTGTCCACGTAAAGACCGGCCGATAGCTTTGGCAAAGGCCTGGTCTGATCGCCCCAATAGCTACGGTGAGCCTATAGGTGAGGTCGTGTTTGGTGTGCAGGTGGGTGACGTGGTAATTCAAACACGGATCCATATTTGGAGAGTAGAGCCTATAGGATTTGATTCATCATGCGGATCAAATTTTGAAATCCAGACCTATCAGACCGGGAATCACTTGGAGTTCTGTCAATAACTATACGTAATCAGGTGGAAGAAATGACATATCTAAGAATTAGTATTTAGTAAAAAGTTTTAAATGGTCAGATAGTATTCTACTTATCTGTTTGATACGCGACCATTTTACTCATAACCAACTAAGTTGCGATTTACACATGGTCGCTTCTGCGACCGTGATGGGTATTCACAGCTTTATCGGAAAGTAGGCATTAAACGTTTGAGCTGTGAGTCGCGCATTGACCAATATGGGATTTTTGTTGGGTGTATAGATATAATAGCAATTAATTATATCAGATTGATTTTTGTATATATTGTCACTCATGTATGCCTAAAGGCTCAAGATCCATAGATATTATTGGAGGATGGTGTGGCACAATATCCTTTAGGGTTGAAAAATGTTTAGCAATTTGCATACTTCTTCGATGTGCAGCTTTGTGGGAAGATGCCAAGTTTGGCAGAGCTGCAAGGTACTCACTTAATGACATAATGTCTTCATCAATACCAAACCCAAAGAATAAGGGTACATCTTCGTATGTAAAATCTACATCTTCAAAAAGAACTGGGAATCGTATTGCATTTAGATATCCTTCTATATATGCGACATCATCATAACGTCTCTTCTTTCGCATTTGTTTTAGAATTTTCTTGTATAGATCAACTTGCGCAATAATGTCACATGTATGTGAATAGGTGCCAGTACAACGTTTGTTTAATATTCGATCAAAACCATGAATTAATCCATCTTGATAAAACACCGAGAAAAGCGCGTCTGTATGTTTGTTGAAATCGACCGTTTCTAATAATTTATGGTGTACTTTGCGTGTAATAAAAAGCGATTTTTCAACTTCATCATAGATCTTATCAGGCAGATAATGGTTTGTGTCATGTGCTGCATGTTCCTTAATTATTGAGAAGAAATAAGTTGCATCTGTGTAAATTGGAACAAGACCTAGTTCTCGATATCTTTCATCAGAATCGAAATCAAGTGTTAAAATGTAAGCTTGCTTATGTAGTAGACCAAGTTCTTTCCTTATCATTTGATAAATGGATAGAAAATCGCTATCCCTGCATGAGTAGCCTGCAAATATAACTGTTTGTGTGGCTAGAATGTGTTTAAGAGTGCTCCCGAATACGCTTTTATCCAACTCTCTTTTGCGCTTTTTATAGTCCGAGCTGGTTGCGATAATTGAACCATAGTTGCTTAATGATCCATGTATTTTCAATACTTTTCTGCCAGGCGCATTCCAAAATGCTAAATCCATCGGTGTTACGAAAGGTGTCGCTGCACACACATCTTCGAAAAAAGTATCCCAGTTTGTTGTTACGATAGTCTGTAGAGGAAAAAAAGTAGCAATTTCATGATGAAATCTCGTTGCATACCTGCGCAATTCAGAGAATGAATTAATCTTATCGAAATGGTCCTTGATTCTACTCAGTAGTTTCAATCTACCATTTGTTTGTCCACAGAATTTCTCCATTAAGTCAGGAAATGGGATTGCCTTTTCTAAACCTAAACTATCCAGTATGCTTGAATAAAATGTAGGCGAACCAGCCTCTGGTAGTTCTTGACTAATTCCAGCGCCTGCAAAAAGTGCAAATTGACCTGAGAGTATTTCCGTTAATAATTCCTTAGGTAATTCAAAATCTAGATGCTGTTTGCAAATAACACAGTCGGGTGAATGTGATGCTGGTACTAATTTCATATTATTGGATACATTTGTTTTTTTGACGTCAAACGTTTGAATTAGGGGCTGGAAGAAACGCGAAGCGATCTTGATAGTCCCATACGAATGACTTGTTAGCGGTCATTGATTGTTGCCTGTATGTAAACTGCATGTATTTACACTTGTAAAAGACAATGAAGATATATTTTGTTTTTTGTGAGTGCCCTTGTATTCTTTATTTATGCGCTCATACTTGCCTTTATAATATTTAGAAACATCATTTGGCTTTTGTGAAGTAAACACAAAAATGTCTTCTGTAAATGTCTTATCGCTTTTTATGTACCTAAGACCAACCACAAATATGCCATTTTCTGATTTAGAAATATTAATTTGATAAAGCACCCCATCATCCGTACGGCGATTAATACCCCAATTTTCAAGCAAACTAAGAGCATCTTTCAATAATTCAGCATTACCACCGCAATTGACTTTGTGATGAAGTTTTTTAATTGTTTCGTATTTAGAATCCATAGCAGCAGTTAATACCTGAAATAACCGACGCAGCTTTGCTGCGTCCGGAGCCAAAGGCGCTTAGTTGTTTGAATTGTTAGGGCCATAGCTCGAACTCCGCATAATCCTTAATGATGCGCAGAAACTCTGGGCCTCCTATATCTGAATACTCAAAGACTTTATTGCTCACGTTGCTAAGATTGATTGATAAGTCTCCAAACGTATAAATTCGCGCATATCTCTGGTTATTTATATTCCACTTTGGCTCTGAAATATCGTGAGCAAATGCATTTCGTATTTGATAAATCAGTGAAACACATTGATCTTGCTCACTTTCAATTGGATTAGGTAGAGGGATGCCCATTTCCTCTCGGGTTCTATTTAGAGTTATTGCGGCAGCGCCGAACGTAATAGTTAGATTATTTTCTAACGCGATAATGAGATCATCAGGTGACTGAAACAGCTGATCTTGAAGTACGAAAATGGATGACTGGTCTTCACTCTGGAAAGTGATTGGCTTATCAAGTTCACCAATATCAAATTTCCCTTCAAGAGCGTAGTTATACAGTTTCCACGCAAATTCCAGTTGTTGAAATGCTGTGCCTAGGTATCGCATCTGTTTAATGCCCTAACAGTTGTTATAAAGAGACGCCCTGTCTCGTTATCACTTTATAACAAGACTACTATATAACACAAAAAAAGATATCAAATCAAAAAGATAGCTTGCTTCTATCTTGTTATGTGATCACAGTAAGTCAAGGCAGTAGTATTGTTATATATCAAGTGTTAATCAAAATTATTCTTTTTTGCAATCATAACCATACCTAATTCCACTGTTTTTAGAATTTAGGTTACCCTTGTACTACATGTTAATGACTTCAGGTTTATCACAGAAGGTATTTTTTTATGTTTTCTGATTATGGAGCTTTCTGGCTAATAGCTTATCCCTTGCATAGTGTGGTGAACGCGAGTGCTTCATTAATTGAATTAGATTAAACCAGCCAGCCATTCTGAAAATATTGAATGTTAGAGAAATTGCGCTTACTAAAGCATATATAAATATTAGATAAGTTGTGAAAGAATAAAAATGTTTTACAGTATTTAAAAATGCAGGATAGTCCGGCCAATAAGTCAGTAACATACTTTTTTTGTCAATAGCTAGATGTGAGAATACCCCTGATTGATATATTAGGGCTAATAACAAAGCGATCATTTGAAGAAGTATAAAGTGCACAAATGAAGCATTAACCTTTATATATATTGAATCCATTTTAAATATGTCTTTAGGTTTGTTCTTTAGATATCCTTTGCTCGGTTTCGTTAGTCTTTCCAAAAACTTGTCATTTCCAAAACTAAGTAAAATAGCATAACCGCCAAGAGAAAAGCCTAATAAACTAGGCATTATGTTTATAATGGAGATATGCCAATTGTCGCCTGTCCATTGAGATATAGTCAGTATGTTGATAACAATTGCTAGATGGAAATAGGGGGATACTAGAACTTCTATCCAGCCGCCATAGGCGTACCAATATCTTGAAATTAGTTCGCCTACACCTCTATACCTTGATAATATTTGCATTAAATTTCACAAAAAGTATCTTGCGTATTCTCTGATTGCATAAGCTTCTTGAGTGTCGCTAGGGTCATAATAATAAGTGTCTTCACGTGGGTGTTTTTTAGTCGACTCTTTTATAGATTTACCCATTTGATCTTTGCCTTTTGCATATACACTACCGTTTTTAGCTGCAATTTCTGCTAAGGTTCTGGTCTTTGTGTTTGGAGTTATTGTTTCTCCATCGATGGCTCTGTGTTCTTGCTTGATCTCTCTTATATGCTGGACGTTCATCTCTTCTAAGAACTCGATTTCTTCGTCATGAAAATCGTCAGGATTGGGGCGATTGATCGTTAGAATGAGTTTGTCAATTTGTGGTATTTTCCAGATC
The DNA here is from genome assembly GCA_025656675.1 of Candidatus Thiodiazotropha sp. (ex Codakia rugifera). Classification (GTDB taxonomy): domain Bacteria; phylum Pseudomonadota; class Gammaproteobacteria; order Chromatiales; family Chromatiaceae; genus Thiodiazotropha. The sequence goes on along the minus strand of JAHXHN010000004.1, from coordinate 325,987 downwards.
TTTTCTAATGAGTTGGTTTCTGGAATAACGGTTAAATCAACAACCCCAAACTTTGTTTTAATTGCTTCAATGGAAAATAATGAATCTAAAAATTTCAAAACAAAACTGGGGGATAGGGTGCGATTTCCTGAGGAGTATGTTTGAAATACGAATTTGTGTTTTTTAGGAAAAAAAACATAATTAAATCTCTGATAATTAGGTTTTAGGTTTTCAGGGATGCTGATTTTTTCAACATCATGCTCGTTAGCCTCTTTACTAGTTTTTGTGTTAAGCCATGGTGACTTTAGATCAATATGAGTGAATTTTGAGATTTCACCCTCTATTCCCTCTTCAGGTTTTCCGCTTTTAATGGCATAAGCGCCATTCAATATGCCATGAGAGGTCCCACGAATAGGAAGTATTTTTTTTGATTTGGCTGCAAGCTTAATTAATTGTATGTAATTTTCAGTATTATGGGGATGAAGTCGAAGATTTATTGCAGAAAGTGAAAGACGCTGTTCACGTGGCATTTTTTATTCCCTGTTGGTTCATTTTTTACCTATTAATGAGGGAAAGAACATAAATCTTCCCTGAGTATCATTCCAAAAATAAAGATTATTTACGGTACAAGCGAAAAAGTCTAAGACTTTGAGCACTGAAGAGAAAAAGTATAATTGGTCGTCAATATATCTACGAGTGGTATTTTTAGCACGATTAACTGTAAGACATTATTAGAAGTCTACGGTTATATTTGCTGCTAATGAAATTGTACAAACGGTTTCAGGGTTAATGGGAGAATGTTTGGGTGGAAAGAACGAATGTCGAAATGAGGGTATTTTAGTGTCTACATATCGTCTACATATCATTATGATCAATGATGGTAAAGATGATAACTCATTGAAATAATTGGTGGGCCCACTAGGACTCGAACCTAGGACCAAGGGATTATGAGTCCCCTGCTCTAACCAACTGAGCTATGGGCCCGGAAACGGCGGGATTGTAGCAGATACCGGTATCTTCTGGTACAGATGACTGCCCTGAAAATACCGGTTTCCTGTTGATATCAATCGTTGTCGAGGAAGCTCCTCAGTCGATCGGAGCGGGAAGGGTGGCGCAACTTGCGTAGCGCCTTCGCTTCGATCTGACGAATACGCTCTCTGGTGACATCGAACTGCTTGCCGACCTCTTCAAGGGTGTGGTCGGTGTTCATATCGATACCAAAACGCATGCGTAGCACCTTGGCTTCCCGACTGGTTAGCCCGGCCAGCATATTCTGTGTTGCTTCACCAAGACCTTCTGCAGTGGCTGACTCGATGGGTGAGACTACGCCAGAGTCCTCTATGAAGTCTCCCAAGTGCGAATCTTCATCATCGCCAATGGGTGTTTCCATGGAGATGGGCTCTTTGGCGATCTTCAGTACCTTGCGAATCTTGTCTTCCGGCATTTCCATGCGTTCCGCCAGCTCCTCCGGTGTGGCTTCGCGGCCCATCTCCTGAATCATTTGACGGGAGATGCGGTTGAGCTTGTTGATCGTTTCGATCATGTGCACCGGGATACGGATGGTGCGGGCCTGGTCGGCGATGGAGCGGGTGATGGCCTGGCGAATCCACCAGGTTGCATAGGTCGAAAACTTGTAGCCGCGACGGTACTCAAATTTATCAACGGCCTTCATCAGACCAATATTGCCTTCCTGAATCAGATCGAGGAATTGCAGTCCACGGTTGGTGTACTTCTTGGCAATGGAGATGACCAGTCGCAGATTGGCTTCCACCATCTCTTTCTTGGCGCGACGGGCCTTTGCTTCACCGATCGACATCTTACGGTTGGTCTCTTTGATTTCGCCGATGGTCAATTGGCAATCTTTTTCGATGGAGACAAGGCGCTTTTGGGCACGCAGAATCTCCTCTGCATGCTCTTCAAGTACTTCCGAGTAGGAGGCCTTGCCTTTTTTCATCTGGTCGTTGATCCAGTCGAGATTGGTCTCGTTGTCGGGGAAAGAGCCAATAAACTCTTTGCGTGGCATGCGGGCCTTGTCCACGCAGAGGTTCATGATAATGCGTTCCTGGTTGCGGATGCGTTCAATGGTGTTACGCAGGGTTGCAACAAGCAGGTTGAATGTGAAGGGAACCAGCTTGAATTCCAGAAATGACTCAGAGACAGCCTCCAGGGACTTCTGTGCCTTTGCGCTGGAGCGGCCCTGTTTTTTCAATACGGTGCAAAGCGCATTGTATCGTTTGCGTAACTCTTTACCCTTTGCGATAACCTCTTCAGGGTCTGGACCGGTATTTTCCGGTTCATCACTTTCAGAGTCATTCTCGTCTTTCTCGTCTGCGTTGGCATTGTCAGTGTTATTAGTCACTGCTTGGGGTTGTACAGGCGTGGGAATCTCATCGGGTTCATTAGGATCGATGAATCCGCTGGTGACATCTGCCAGACGTACTTCACCCGGTTCAATCCCTTCCAGTTGGCGGCACAGCAGGTCGACAGTAGTTGGGAAGGTGGCGAGTGCGGCAGAGACCTGGTTCAGGCCCTCTTCGATGCGCTTGGCAATTCGCAATTCACCTTCGCGGGTCAATAATTCGACGGTGCCCATCTCACGCATGTACATGCGAACGGGGTCAGTGGTGCGGCCAAATTCGCTGTCTACGCTGGCAAGTGCGGCAGCAGCGGCCTCGGCTGCATCCTCATCGGTGGATACAGCGTTGTCGCTGAGGGTGTTATCTTCCAGATCGGGTGCCGTTTCATGGACAGTAATGCCCATGTCATTGATCATACGAACGATATCCTCTATCTGTTCAGGTTCGACTATCCCTTCAGGAAGGTGATCATTAACTTCCGCGTAGGTCAGGAATCCTTGTTCCTTACCTTTTGCAATCAGTTGTTTTAATTGAGATTGCTGCTGTTCCTGGTTCATCTTTTACCTTGTAATCAGACGAGGTTGGCAATACGTAGACTGAACTCGCCATATTAGCACATTTTTATATAGTTGTTCCAATTATTGGTGGTTCTGATGTCTTATCCAAACCTTAGCTTTCATCCTGGCTGATTGTGCCAGGATAGCGTTGTTTCAGCGCTTTCAGCTGATCTTCAGACAGTTCACTGGGCCGTAGATTCCCGGTTTGCGGCCGGATGCTTTTGTGGAACTGCTGGTTCAATCTGAGGAGTGCGTCACGTAATTCAGCCTCCTGATCCATGTCTGGAAGGTCGAACCTGTAGTTGGCCAGTTTGTTGAGGTGGGGGAAGTGCTCCGAGTCCCGCCAGCGCTCCAATAGGGCTGCTTTGTTAAGCGTAGGTTGGGAACGGATTATTTCAAGTAGCCGGTTGAGAATGTTTATGCCGGGTGCATCCCAATTTTGCCAATCATTATCAACACTTTCCGCTATGGCCAGTAAGTGAGGGCTATCCAGTAGAAGTGCAATAGCCATTCGAACAGGCGTAGGACGCTGATTCTGTTGATTGACCCTGCCTCTTTTGCTTTGAGTCGCCTGCTGGTGACCTGTGTCGAGATGGCTTCCCTTTATGCCTACCAACTCTTCCAGATGCTGAAACATCATCTGGCGAAATACGCCAGAAGGGAGTTTTTCCAAGTGGGGTCGGGCTAACTGGGCCAGTTTTGCACGGCCATCGATACTCTCCATCTGCACCTGATGGGTGAGTTGATGAAAGAGAAACTGGGAAAGTGGTTGTGCTTGCTCAATACGCTGTGTGAAAGCATCGTTCCCCTCTTTTCGCACCTGGGTGTCCGGATCTTCCCCCTCCGGTAAAAATAGGAATTTCACTTCACGGCCATCCTGCATCAGGGGTAGACTGGTCAATAGTGCTTTCCAGGCCGCATCGTTTCCAGCCCGGTCACCATCAAAGCAGAAAACCACTTCCGGACAAGTACGAAAGATCAATTCAAGGTGGTCGTGGGTAGTTGCTGTACCCAGGGTGGCAACAGCATTGAGAATGCCGTGCTGGGCCAGTGCTACAACATCCATATAGCCCTCGACAACCAGTAACCGTTCTATTTTGCTGTTTGCCCGGCGAGCCTCATGCAGGCCATAAAGTTCCCGCCCTTTGTGGAAAAGTGGCGTTTCTGGTGAATTGAGGTACTTCGGCTTGTCATCACCGATTACGCGACCGCCAAAACCAATAATGCGCCCGCGGGGATCGCGAATGGGGAAGATGATGCGATTTCTGAAACGATCATAACGTTTACCCTCACCCTCGTTAGTCAAACCGCATTCGAGGAGTTGGGCGAGGGTGGTCTTATCCTTGCCCAAGGCAGAGAGTAGATTGTCCCAACCCTGTGGGGCGTAGCCGATACCAAATGTGGCAGCGATCTCCCCGCTCAATCCCCTGGATTTAAGGTAATTGATAGCCTGGCCCGAATCGGGGTGGTGCTTTAATTGACGGCGATAAAAATGGCCAGCCGCTTCCATCAGTGCATACAGCGGACGCAGATCAGGACCCTGATTAATACCGTCTTCGCGAGGTACTTCAAGACCTGCAGACTGGGCCAACTCTTCAACGGCTTCTACAAAGCCCAGGTTGTCATACTCCATGATAAAACCGATAGCCGAGCCGTGTACCCCACAACCGAAGCAATGGTAGAACTGCTTTTGTGGACTTACTGTGAATGAGGGCGTTTTTTCGTCATGGAAAGGGCAGCAGGCCTGATATTCACGGCCCGTTTTTTTCAGGGGCACGCGACGGTTGATAACGTCGACAACATCAACGCGATTCAATAGCTCATCGATAAAATGTGTAGGGATTTTTCCGGCCATGAGTGTCAGCTGGCCATTGAGAGAGCGGCCATGACAGCAAGAATAGCCGATATTTGCTTGGTGTGCGTCAGCCGGCCAGTTTTTGTCTGACCAGACCGCTGACCTTGCTCATGTCAGCACGGCCTTGCATCTGAGGTTTGAGCAGTCCCATCACCTTGCCCATATCCTGCATACCTTTTGCATCGATTTCGCTGATGGCACTCTCGATCATTGCAGCAACCTCTTCATCGCTTAGACCGGCAGGCATATAGGTTTCGATAATCGTAATTTCTCGCTTTTCCTGATCGGCCAGCTCTTGACGACCTGCATTTTCATATTGGCTGACAGAGTCCCTTCGCTGTTTAATCATCTTGTCCAGAATAGCGAGCACCTGGGTGTCGTCCAGCTCGATGCGTTCATCCACCTCGCGCTGTTTGATCGCGGCAGTGATGAGGCGCAGGGTACCGAGGAGTGCCTTCTCCTTGGCCTTCATGGCTGCCTTGACGTCATTTAGAATCTGTTCTTTAAGCATCCGGGCTGATACTTCTGCTGGGGCTTAGATCAGTACTGGCGTTCGAAGCGGCGACTTTCGCGGGAAATCTTTTTCAGATTGCGCTTAACGGCTGCGGCAGCCTTACGTTTGCGTTCCCAAGTGGGCTTTTCGTAGAATTCCCGGCGACGGACTTCGGCGAGCACGCCAGCCTTCTCGCAGGAGCGCTTGAATCGGCGCATGGCAACTTCAAATGGTTCATTCTCTTTGACGCGTACGTTAGGCATCTATGCTGTTTCCTCGAATCTGTTAAGCTTCTAGCCGGTCGAAAGGCGGAGATTCTACTCATAGCTACTCCGGTTTGCAAAGGCAAGGCGTAAAAATTCAGGAAAAACCACCAAATATGCGAGTTTTAGGTATAGAAACATCCTGTGATGAGACTGGTGTAGCCATTTATGACACTGAAAAGGGTCTGCTCGCGCATGCCTTGCATAGCCAGGTCGAACTGCATGCATCCTATGGTGGTGTGGTTCCGGAACTTGCATCCAGGGATCATGTGCGCAAGGTATTGCCGTTGATCAGGCAACTTTTCCATGATGGGGGGGTGGATGCCTCTTCACTGGACGGTGTTGCCTACACAGCCGGTCCTGGTCTGGTGGGGGCCCTGTTGGTCGGGGCTTCGGTGGGACGCAGTCTGGCCTGGTCGTGGGGTGTCCCGGCAGTCGGCGTGCATCACATGGAAGGGCACTTGTTGGCCCCCATGCTTGAACGTGAGCCGCCACCCTTCCCCTTTGTAGCGATGTTGGTTTCCGGCGGTCATACCCAATTGGTGGAAGTGGCACGCTTCGGTCACTATCAATTGCTCGGTGAATCCCTTGACGATGCCGCTGGTGAGGCCTTTGACAAAACGGCTAAATTATTGGGTTTACCCTATCCGGGTGGCCCTGAGCTGGCCAAACTTGCAGAACAGGGTGACTCCTCTCGCTACCGTTTCCCCCGACCGATGACAAACCGGCCCGGTCTCGATTTCAGCTTCAGTGGTTTGAAAACCTTTGCCCTGAATACGCTGCAGGAAGCGGGAAAGCAGGAAGGGGGTGTCATCTCCCAGCAGACTCGTGCGGATATCGCCCGTGCTTTTGAAGAGGCCGTGGTCGATACTTTGCTGATCAAATGTCGCCGTGCTGTCAGACAGACCGGCATCAAGACACTGGTTTTAGCTGGCGGTGTGAGCGCCAATCGGCGGTTGAGACTTCGTATTGACGGAATGATGAGCAAGGAGGGTGGGGCGGCCTACTATCCCCGGCCGGAATTCTGTACCGACAACGGTGCCATGATTGCCTATGCCGGTTGCCAGCGCTTATTGGCCGGTGAAGCTGTGGCACTACGGTTTTCAGTCCAACCCCGTTGGCCGATGGAGACGTTGGTTCTTGATGATATTACTTAAAGTCCTGTCCGCAAATGAACGCGAATAAACGCAAATATTATTCTACTATGTCTTGAATCCGTAGGTTCAAAGGGAGTGTGATGCGTCCCGATGAACTCACGTGTTTGGGTTTAAAAACCTGGCGAGACATGTGGTCGCTGGGTTCATAGCACAAACGGCAAACCGCTGGAAATCACCGCCAACACTGACACACTAACCAGTGCAACTCTTACCGGACCAATATTCACCATTCGTGTTCATTTGCGGACAGAAAATGTTTTGTTATGGGCTCCGAAACTTGAGTTGGAATGGTGTTTTTGAAGGCTCATCTGCGATTTCACGCACCATCCTAGGCATCAGGTAGCCAGGCAGTTTAGCAACCAGTTGCTGTTGCAGATTTTGGATGGCGGATTCTTTCAGATCAAAATGGGCAGCCCCAGCAACCCGGTCGAGCAAGTGTAGGTAGTAGGGCATGACACCGATTTCAAATAGACGCTCGCTCAGTGCCACCAGCGTATCACATTGATCATTAACACCTTTCAACAGGACCGATTGGTTTAACAGGTTGACCCCGGCTGCAGCGACTTTATGCAGTGCCTCTGCAACAGATGGCGAAAGCTCGGTAGGATGGTTGGCGTGGATCACCATAACGGTATTCAAACGACAGGTCTGAAAAAGCCCGGTCAATTCCCGGGTAATGCGTTGTGGCAGAACCACAGGTAGACGCGTATGAAGGCGCAGCCGCTTTAACTGAGGCAGTTGTTGCAGCTGTTGCAGCCATTCTCCGAGTTTTTTATCGCTGATCATCAATGGATCACCACCACTGAGGATGACCTCCTCAATCGATGGGTTGGCATGCAAATAGTCAAGGATTCCTTGCCATTGGCTAGCTGTAGCTGTGCTGCCGGCATAAGGATAGTGGCGTCGAAAGCAGTATCTGCAATGGACTGCACAGGCGCCGGTGGTGATGAGCAGAACCCGACCATGATATTTGTGCAGCAGTCCAGGGCTGAGTTCAGCTTGTCGATCGCCGACCGGGTCGCTAATAAAGCCTGCTGCTGTCAACAGCTCGTTGTGAGTCGGTAGCACTTGCCGGAGTAATGGGTCATTCAGGTCCCCTTTGTGCATCAGGGCGGCAAACTCTCGAGGCACCCGAAGGGTGAATTGCCGGCTGGCCTGAATGGACCCGGTGAGTATTGGGGCATCGATTTGCAGGTATTCCAGCAGACTGGATAGATTGGTAAAGCTTTGGGCGAGTACCTGCTGCCATGTGGGTGTCTGCAAACTTGGCCCAGTCTCAGGTATGATGTGCGCCGCAATCGAATTGTTTCGTGAGGATGACATGGCTAGCTATAGCACCAATGAGTTTAAAGGTGGACTGAAATTCATGATGGATGGGGATCCCTGTTCCATTATTGAAAACGAATTTGTTAAGCCTGGCAAAGGTCAGGCTTTCAACCGGGTCAAAATTCGTAATCTCAAGACCGGTAGAGTGCTGGAAAAGACCTTTAAATCGGGTGAATCGGTAGAAGCGGCTGATGTGCATGAGACCGATATGCAGTATCTCTACAGTGATGGGGAGTTTTGGCACTTCATGGATCCTGAAAGCTTCGAGCAGGTCAGCGCCGATAAGGCGGCTGTTGCTGAGAATGCCAAATGGCTCAAAGAACAGGCTAACTGTATGGTAACACTTTGGAATGGCTCACCGATCATTATTGAGCCACCGAAATTTGTGGTGTTGAATGTTACTGATACCGATCCAGGTCTGAAGGGAGATACCTCAGGTAGTGGCGGCAAACCCGCAACACTTGAGACGGGGGCTGTGGTACGCGTACCGTTATTTGTGCAGATCGGTGAGGCGATCAAAGTGGATACCCGCTCCGGGGAGTATGTCTCCCGTGCCAAGGAAGACTGACAAGTTTAATGACCCAGTCGGATACCTGGAGACCATCAGCCTCCCTTGAGATGATTCGGGCCAGGGCGGAGATGCTGGGCCGCATTCGCAAGTTTTTTAGCCAGATTGGTGTGCTTGAAGTGGAGACGCCGATCTGCTCGCATTTTGCCACGACAGATCCGGCAATTGAGAGCTTTGCCACACGATACACTGGACCTGTTGCAGCGCAGGGGACAGACTTCTACCTGCACACATCTCCCGAGTTTCCAATGAAGCGGCTGTTGGCCGCCGGAAGTGGCGCGATCTATCAAATCTGTAAAGTCTTTCGAAATGGTGAATTGGGGCGTCGCCATAATCCAGAGTTCACACTATTGGAGTGGTATCGGCCAGGCTTTGATCACTTCCAGTTGATGGATGAGCTGGCTGGCCTGATCAATCGACTCATCGATATTCCGCTGCAGGTTGAGCAATTAACTTACGCTGAGGCATTTAAACAGATCCTCGCGTTGGATCCTCATACCGCGACGATTGAAAATCTTCGTTGCTGTGCAATCGAACAGGGCGTGCCGGGTGCGGATGTACTGAACCTGACAAGCAGGGATGGTTGGCTCGATCTGTTGTTGAGTCAGCTTTTAGAGCCGCAACTGGGTAAATCGGGTATGACTTTTATCTATGACTATCCCGTCAGTCAAGCGGCACTGGCCAGGGTGAGGGAAGGGGACCCTCCAGTTGCAGAGCGCTTCGAACTCTACCTATCAGGGGTAGAGCTCGCCAATGGCTTTCATGAACTGACAGACGGTCACGAGCAACTGCAGCGCTTCAAAGCCGATAACCGATGTCGTCAGCAATCACAGCAATCACTCATGCCGATGGATGAGTCATTGATAGAGGCCCTCGATGCGGGTATGCCGTCATGCTCCGGTGTCGCATTGGGGCTGGATCGCCTGTTAATGGTCCTGACAGGAAACGACGACATACGTCAGGTATTGGCATTTGATATCAGTCGAGCCTGACATTGATATCCCCCTAAAAGACCTAAAGATTTCATATTGCTGCACTGGCAGGGTGGGAATCCCGTTCGCGAGATGGCGTGCTGAACCTGCTGATAGGTATGATTTCACGAATATTCACGCCACAAACCGTCAGACCTATTAGACTCTTACCATGGATAGATAGGGGTAAACCTGTTTAACCGCAATTGAACGCCTAAACTTAAACTTGAGTCCTGAACTCGAGCATGACGGTCTGCATTGTGAATGTTTGATAGCATTTCGGTGCATTGGGATGAAAAGAAATATGCTGATAGGCGAAAAGCGTTTTTGGTATAGCTTGGTTCTCTGTTTGTTTGTCACGAGAGTTGTCGCAACTCATGCAGTTGTTATCGTGGATGAGCAGGCATTCAAGGTGCCTATTGAAACAGCGCTAGTGGAGGGGCTATCCTTCGATTGGCCTCAGATAGAGCGCTTCTATGAGACACAGCAGAACCAATTTGTCTGGCATCGTGCTGGGAAGCTGACTGAGCAAGGACGGTATCTGTTTCGCTGGTTGGCATCGGCTGATCTGGAGGGGTTGTCATCGGGTGACTACCATGTGGATCATCTACGTGGGCTGATGTACGACTTTTCAACGGATGTCTTGGTTAACAGGGAGTTGTTACTCACAGATGGTTATCTCCGTCTGGCACGGGATCTGCGCTTCGGACGTTTCGATCCTGTGGCCTTGGATCCATTCTGGTTACTGCCGGCCGATGAGTTCGATCCACTGGATGCCTTGACCACAGCACTTTCGAAAGACGAGTTCGAACAGATGCTGGACAGTCTCAGACCAGACAGCAGAGCCTATCAGCACCTTAAGGAAGCGCTTGCCGAATATCGGGCCATTCAATCCAGGGGGGGCTGGCAGCCACTTCAATCCGACCTGACCTTGCGTCCTGGCGATTATCACCCATCTGTGGCAGCACTCCGTAAAAGACTGGCAGTGGAAACGCCTCAGATGGAGGAACTGGTCACAGACCCCACCCATTTTGATCCATCCCTGGTTATTTCAGTTAAACGTTTCCAACAGCGTCTCGGCCTGCAGGACGATGGCGTAGTGGGTCCTGACACATTTCAGGCGCTCAACGATCCAGTTGAGACGCGTATCGCGCAAATCCGTACAAACCTCGAACGATGGCGTTGGTTGCCCCATGAATTGGAACCTCAGCATCTACTAGTGAATACAGCAGGCTTTGAAATCAGCCTGATGAATCAGGACCAAGTGGTTTTTCACAAGCGCACAGTAAATGGCAGGCTGGAACGGCAAACACCCTCCTTCGGCAGTCGAGTGACCCACTTGGTGATGAATCCACTTTGGACAGTACCCCGTTCTATTGCCGTGCAGGATATGTTGCCAAAGCAACAACAAGACGCCGATTATCTGCAGAGCAAGCATATCCGTGTCTATGGTCGTGATGACACTCGCTGGGTTGAACTCGAACCTACTGAAATTGATTGGGCACAATACCATGAAGACAATTTTCCCTTTGTTTTAAAGCAGGATGCAGGGATAAGAAACAGTCTTGGCCGTATCAAGTTTCATATGCCTAATCAGCATCAGATCTATCTCCATGACACACCGTCGCGGGGTTTGTTTAAGCGTCCGAATCGTGCTTACAGCTCTGGATGTGTCAGGGTGGAGGCCGCCGATCAGCTGGCACAGCTGTTGATAGACTATGCTGATTTCCCACAAAGGAGTTGGCTTGAACGGGCTCTGAAAACAGGTGAGACTCGGATTGCTCAATTATCCAGGCCTATGCCTGTCTATCTTACCTATTTCACCAGCTGGGTGGATGCGACTGGAGATGTCCAATTTCGGCCCGATATCTATCAAAGGGATACCAGTTTGATGCTAGCCATGGGTGAGGGGATTGGACAGGTGACGGCCCAACACGCAACAGACGAAGCGGATTCTTCCCTCTGACAAGTACACTTTATCCTGTGACTCGAGTCACAAGGTTGGCCATACCCATCCTTATTTTGTTAACCTGCGCGTGGATTTTGTCTTTGTACTGCCGACAATAGAGACAAGTTTTCACCCCATATTCAAGGTTAACCTGATCAGATGGCGTCATCCCAGCTTCCCACCAATCACATTGCCTCACTGAGCAGGCGCCGTTTTCTAGCTGGCTGTGCTTCACTAACCGGCATGCTGGTTACATCACCTTTATTGGCTGCCATCCCCAACCAGGAGCGTCGCAGTCTGGCCTTTCGTCATACCCACACAGGGGAGAGGGATCAGGTGACTTACTGGTGTGATGGCGAATATCAGGTCGAGAGTCTTGACAGACTAAATCATTTGCTCAGGGATCATCGTACCGGTGAATCTGCTCATATGGATCGAGGACTGCTGGACATGCTCTACCTGCTGCAGCAGGGTGTGGAATCCTCAGGTGAATTCGAGATCATCTCTGCCTATCGTTCACCCAAGACGAACAAGATGCTGCGCAATAAGAGTAGTGGTGTGGCAAAGCGAAGCCTGCATATGCAAGGTAAAGCAATTGATATCCGCCTTTGTGGTTGTGATCTGAAACAGCTCCGCAATCAGGCGATTTCATTAAAGGCCGGCGGTGTCGGTTTCTACCCAAAGTCAAATTTTATCCATGTTGATACCGGGCCGTTCCGCTATTGGTAATATAATTGTTATCTCTATTTACTTGTTGTTTATCAGTAGCCTGCGCAAATAGCTGGCCCCATACGTTGATACGCTCTACACGCCTGCTGGCCGGTTTGCGCTAGACTAGCCGAATTCGTAAAAAGTGTCCCAAAATGTTGATATAGGTTGTGTTGACACATTATTTATTCTATATTTCGAAATATGTCGAATACTAGTTCTGATGATATACAACTGGCTGAGATGTTTAAGGCACTTGGGAATCCGCATCGGCTGCTCATCTTTCAGCGCTTGAGCAACTGCTGTCTACCGGGAACACGTTGTGACCTGGAGCAGACAATGCGTTTCAGTGTGGGTCAACTGGGTGAGGGGATGGAGATTGCACCTTCTACCCTCTCTCATCATCTCAAGGAGCTGCACCGGTCTGGATTAATCAAGATGTCACGGCAGGGAAAACGTGTCGATTGCTGGATTGATCCTGCCGTTTTGAATCGGCTGGCAGGTTTTTTTTACAACCCTTCTGAAAACGAAATGCGTGGAGATCGTGATGTCGGATAAAACGAATTGCTGTACACCGGATTGCTGTACACCAGACGTTCAATTGATGGATGGAATGGATACTCATCGACAGGAGGTGCGTCAGGCTTATGCACAGGTTGCAGTTGCAAACAATGAAAACAGCGCCTGCGGTATTGAGTCGAGCTGTTGCGGTGTCTCAGATGAGGCAGCTATCAATACACTCATCTCCACCCGTTTGGGTTATAGCCATGAGGATCTCGACAAGGTACCTAGCGGTGCCGATATGGGTTTGGGGTGTGGTAACCCTAAAGCAATAGCTTCATTGAAACCGGGTGAAGTTGTGGTCGATCTTGGCTCTGGTGGCGGGTTTGACTGCTTTCTGGCTGCAGCGGAAGTCGGTGAAGAGGGTGGGGTGATTGGTGTGGATATGACCCCGGATATGATATCCAAGGCACGCAATAACGCCCTGCAAGGTAAGTACACTAATGTGGAGTTTCGTCTGGGTGAGATTGAGTATCTGCCGATTGCCAATGCCACAGCGGATGTTGTCATCTCAAATTGTGTCATCAATCTCTCTCCCGACAAGGCCAGGGTATTTCATGATGCCTACAGAATACTCAAGCCAGGAGGGCGTCTTGCCATATCCGATGTTGTAGCGACTGCTGAAATGCCGGAAGAGATGCGCAATGATCGGCAATTAGTCGCTGGATGCATGGGAAATGCATCGATGATTGGCGACTTGGAGAGGTGGATCAAGGATGCTGGATTCATCTCGATCAATATACAGCCAAAGGATGAGTCCCGTGAGTTTATTCGTGACTGGGCACCTGGGCGGGGTGTAGAGGCCTACGTGGTTTCTGCCACAATCGAAGCAGTTAAACCTGCAGGCTAGTGCCAGTTTAGAAAGAACATCTGGGGTGTGTCTAGTCGCACCTCAGATGCCTTGCCTACTACCTGAACTCAGGTAACAGCAGCAATCGCCTCACCCATTTTGAGGGCTGCGCCACTGGTGAAATCATCGAGCCACTCAATTTTATCCTTGCCGAACAGCAGGATCACCGTTGAGCCCATATTGAAACGACCCATCTCTTCGCCTTTCTCCAGTTCAACAGTGATCGGTTTCGGTTGTGGGGAATAATCCCAGCTGTTGACCTGCTGCCGGGTTGGGGTGATGGTACCGGCCCAGACAGTCTCGATACTGGCTACGAAGATGGCTCCAACCAGAATCATCGCCATTGGGCCGAACTCTGTATCGAACAGACAGATCACCCGCTCATTACGGGCGAACAGTCTCGGTACTTTTTGACAGGTGGTTGCATTGACACTGAAAAGTCGTCCTGGAACATGCACCATCTTTTTTAATTTTCCGCTGATGGGCATGTGCAGTCGGTGGTAGTCCCGAGGTGACAGGTAGATGGTTGCAAAGTTGCCATCCTCAAAGAGATGACTCATCTCTGCATCACCTCCGAGCAGTTCGAGCAGTGAATAGTCGTGTCCCTTTGCCTGAAACAGGTAGCCCGCCTCAATGTCTCCCGCCTGACTGAGGGCACCATCAGCCGGGCAGGCAATTTCATTACTTTGTTGGGTGACAGGACGGGCATCGGGATTCAATGCACGGGTGAAAAAGTCATTAAAGTGACGGTAGCGTGTTGGGTCGCTCTCCAGGGCTTCCTGCATATCCACTTTAAACCAATCGACAGCACGATGGATCAGAAAATCTTTAATTGGCTTTGCCTCGATGCGTGCGATGCTATGCATCACCCAAGATAGGAGATGGTGAGGCAGCAGATACTGCAAGCCAATAAAAAAGGTCTCGGCGATCTTCTGCAAGGTTTTTTTAAGCTGTGTATTGGTTTGTTTCATTAAGTTTTTACTGCGTGAAGGTGATCATCTTGGTCAAATCCTCAGCGATAGTAGCGGCATCTACTGTTTGGGTAAACAGGGCATGCAAAAGCCCCTCTGGTCCGATCAGGTAGAGCGTGTATTCGGCACCCGTATCGCCACTCCCGAAAAGGTGAAAGGTTTCATCCAGTTGCTGTGTCTCTCCAGTGAGTCCATAGATGTTACTCCCAAGTTCGGATAGCGATTGTGTTACCGCGGCTGTCTCATGCCGGGGAAGATAGAGATAGTGTATCCGCTGCTGAAGTTCCGGGTTGGTTGCCATTCGGTTGTGTACCTGAATGAGTTGGACCAGCGCTGGGGCAGGGTTAACTTCCCGTTGCGGGTCCAGCATCAGTAGACTCCAATGACCCAACAGGTCAGCAGCAGTAAATGCTTCGCCGTTGTTATTCAGCAGATTAAGTGTGGGAGAGGGTGTTGGCGGGTGAATGAGGACACCATTAATTTGTGGCGGTTTTTGGTCACGGTCCTTTTGCAGAACACCCGCATAGTAGGCGATGCAAAAAGTTGTAACAGCCAATGTCAGAATGACCAATCGGCGCTGTTTGCTGGATGGTCGTCTCATGACATCGCTTTCGGGGTGTCATCCCTGTTTCCCCAATCGGACCAAGAGCCGGGATAGCCTTTGCAACGCGGGTAGCCCAGGTAATGGAGTACAAACCAGGCGAGTGATGAACGATGATGAGTCTGGCAGTAGGTGACAATCTCTTTTTCCTTGGTGAACCCTAGGCTGGATAATTGCCTTTTAAGCTGATCATCAGGATTGAGACGTAGATTTCGTTGCCGATCCATTACCTCCAACCAATCAAGGTTGATGGCACCGGGTATGTGTCCGGGGTGTTGGGAAAATCGGGACTTGCCCGAAAACTCGCTACCGCTGCGTGCATCCCAAAGTGAAAAGTCGCTATTGTTCAGCCGCTGTAATATATCATCAGTGCTGGCTACGGGTTGCGTGGAGGGGATTGCTGAAAATGTGGTTACAGTTGGAGTCGCCTTTTCTCTACTGCAGGGGTGTCCTTCATTGGCCCAGGCATGCAATCCACCATTCAGCAATGAGTGATGATGGTGTCCCATGGCTTCCAGGGTCCACAGGAGACGCGAAGCATTCCCTCCACCCTCGTCGTCATAGGCAACGACATGGGTCTGGTTGCCTATGCCATGGGCAGTAAAAACCTGCTCCAAATGGCAGGGTTCTGGCAACAGGCCATTTACCGGATGATTTCCCGCAACGATCGAGCCATAGGAAAGATGTATCGCCCCCGGAATGTGTAGTTGAGAGTAGGTGGTCTCCTTACAGAGATCGACAACCACCAGGCTCTCCTTTTCAAGCAGGCTTTGTAGATCCTCTGGCTCGATCAGCAGTGGCAGATCGGGTGTCACTTCTCCGATGAGAGCACCTGCTGCATGGCAGCTAGGGCGACACCGGTATTTATCGGTGCATTCAGCTCACTCAAAACAGCTTCCAGGGCGCTAATGCAGAGCAGGATATTCTCAGCCCGGGCACTATGTCCCATCAGACCAATTCGCCACACTTTCCCAGCCAGTGCACCAAGACCTGCACCAATCTCCAGATTGTATTCATTCAGTAAGCGGCCTCGGACTATTGCATCATCAACACCTTCAGGAATGGATACTGCATTCAGTTGAGGTAGGCGATGAGACTCATCAACAATAAAACGCAGTCCCATTGCCTCAAGTCCCGCTTTCAAAGCTGTATGCATGATGTTGTGGCGTTGCCAGGCATTCTCTATGCCCTCTGCTTGTAAAATGCAGAGTGATTCATGCAAACCGTACAGGGCATTGACCGGTGCTGTATGGTGGTAGGCGCGTTTTTGGCCACTTCCCCAATAGCCCATGACCAGGTTCAGATCAAGAAACCAGCTTTGGACCTTGCTTTGGCGGTTTCGTACCTTATCCAAGGCCCGTTCATTGAAGCTGATAGGGGCAATACCAGGGGTGCAAGAGAGACATTTCTGGGTACCAGAGTAGATGGTGTCAATTCCCCAATCGTCGACTTTAAGTTCACTACCACCCAGAGAGGTTACCGCATCGACGATAGTCAGGCAGTCGTGACGATGGGCGAGTTCCACGAGTTCCTTAGCATCGGATCGCGCTCCAGTTGAGGTTTCTGCATGTACAAAGGCAAGGATCTTGGCATCACTGTTTGTTTCCAGCGCGGCTTCCACCTTTCCAAGATCGACACTTTTACCCCATTCATCTTCGACCATTACCGGCACACCGCCACAACGTTCGACATTCTCTTTCATACGACCGCCAAACACACCGTTTTGACAGACGATAACCTTATCCCCAGGCTCCACCAGATTGACAAAACAGGTCTCCATACCTGCCGATCCTGGTGCAGATACAGGCATGGTCAGTGGATTTTCGGTTTGGAAAGCGTACTGAAGCAATCCTTTGGTTTGTTCCATCATATCGACAAAGAGTGGATCCAGATGGCCAATTGTCGGGCGTGACAAAGCCTCTAGAATACGAGGATGAACATCGGATGGTCCGGGACCCATCAGGGTGCGAACGGGTGGGTTAAAGCTTGGAGTTGTCATACGTGATGCCTATTGTTATCGAATTAAACGTCGCAGAGTATAAGTGGCGAATCTATTCGGCATCAAGCGCGGACACCATGAGAGAGTTGCGGTATTAGGTCATGTTTGCCTGGTAAAGGATGAATGCATGACCTATGAGACCAAGCTAAAGGTGCGAAATTATTACATAGTGTTTTAGTGCGTCTTCAAAAGTGATTTTATCTTGACTTGATTACTTGGGTATTTGATTAGAACAGTTAAGTTATTTGTTGGCATATATTTCGATTTTTCCGCCGTTGTTCACCCTCTCGAACTAACTAATTATTGTAATTATATCAATAGGATATAAATGTATATCCGGTATTGTGAATAAGGTCGCCTTTATCTGTGATCCAGTTCCTCAGAGTGTGGATGGGAATGCCGTTACTCTATGCAGGAATTCTGATATCGAGGCCATTCAAAATGAAATCAACACAGGCGATTTTGACGACAATAGTATTGAGTTTCATTCTCAGTGCGTGTGGTGGTGGAAGCGCTACACCGGATTCCAATCAAGTCGCCAGTAATCCTGATCAAGATACAGCGGTTTCTAATGGCGGTGCCGATAACACACCAGCCCCTCAGGAAGAGACAGTCAAGGATGAACAGGAAGTGAGTGTAGTTGCTCCACCTCCACCTCCTCCTTCTCCTACAGTTAACCCAGTTGCTCCGACAACGCCTACAGTGAAGCCAGTTGCACCGACAAAGCCTCCCGAAGATACCTCTGACAACGGAGGAGATCAGACTCCAACTGATCCTTCAGAGAATGAAGTACCACAACCAGTGAATCAAGTCCCTGTGATCAGCGGAACACCAGCTTCTGCTGTTGATGCAGGGGATGTATATAGTTTTTCACCTACAGCAACGGATGGAGATACCGATACACTCAGTTTTTCTGTTGCCAACTTGCCAAATTGGGCTGACTTCAATACACAGAACGGCACAGTGAGTGGATCGCCGACTGATCAGGATGTTGGTAACTACAACAATATCCAGATTACGGTTTCCGATGGAACAGACAGCGCTACGTTGGCTGCTTTCAGTGTTTCAGTGAATCCTGTGGATGTTGCTCCAACAACTGGTTCGATGTCGTTGAGATGGACCGCACCAACAACGCGTACTGATGGATCTTCGCTGAGTCTTGCCGATATCAAAGGATTTTGTATCTATATTGGTACAACACGTGATAATTTACAGATGCAGGTTGAACTGGCTGAAGGTGATCTGACCTCGTATGTATTAGATAACCTTGAACTTGGTGAATATTATGTAGCGGTTTCTGTCTATGACCAGCAAGACATTATGAGCTCTTATTCAAACATAGTGCTGAAAACCGTCGTAAATTGAACACGATTTGTTAGCAGGGAATTCCTGCATCACGACGGATTGAATAATCCTGGAAAAGAGGTAAGAAATTGCCACTCTTCCAGGATTTTTTGTTTGTGGCGTAATGAATGTCAAATGATTCATAAGAGAGCAAATGATTGACTCTAGAATAGGTTTTCACTACTTTATTCCAGCTAAGTTTAATAAAGAGGGATGAATTATTGCCTCAAGGGAGTAAGTGAAGATGGAGTTTAATCAATATTGCAATTGTCTGTATCTAAGAAAAAAAGGTTGGGAAATATCACTATCCAGCCTGAAAAGTTTGTTGTACTTGCAAAGTATCACTATTTTAAACAGTGCTGAATTTACTGGCGGAAACACTAGGAGTCGTCAGCATGTTTCTTACTGATCTATTTGTTATCGATACTCTCCCAATCTAAAAACCCATGAAGTGCTGTTTAAGTGATGGGTTATAGTGGATTTGCGTGAAAAACATGTATGAATCATTCTTTGGTTTCAAGGATACGCCGTTCAGACTAAGTGCGGATGAAAAATTTCGCTATGCCCACAATCATTATAAAAGGGCATCGGCATATATGGCATATGCCTTGGAGCAGGGCGAGGGATTTGTCATGATTACAGGCAGTCCTGGGTCAGGTAAGACTACCCTGTGCAGGGATGTCATATCTGAAATTGATAATACTAAGATTAATGTCATCAATCTGGTAACGAGCCAGCTGCAGGCAGAAGAGCTTCTCAGGAAGGTTGCTCTTGAATATGGTTTGCCGGCTGAGCGATTTAATAAAGCAACATTACTGACAAGTATTCATAAACATATCGCTGGTCTGCATAGCACAGGCAAGCGCTCAATTATTTTTCTTGATGAAGCACAAAACCTAACTTCAAATGGGCTTGAAGAGTTGCGGTTGCTCTCTAATCTACAAGAAGGTAAGCACTCTTTACTGCAAATAGTACTCATTGGCCATAGTGAGTTGAGAGAGAGTGTGTTAAGTCCAGGCATGGAACACATTCAACAAAGGTTAATTGCAACTTGTCACTTGGAGTCAATGTCAGCTGAACAGACAGAGGGTTATATAACTCATAGACTTGGCTTGGTTGGATGGCAATCGGATCCGAGTTTCAATCAGTGTGTTTTTTCTCTGATATACCAGGTTACACAGGGTGTGCCAAGACAAGTTAATCATATTATGAGTCGTCTATTATTGTTTGCTGCCATCGAGAACAAGCACCATCTGAGTGATGAGGATGTCCTTCTGGTAGTTCAGGAACTGGTTGACGAAAAACGACTGACATTGATGGATGATGAGTCATTCGATTCATTTGAAGATAGGTACCTTGCAACGAAACAATCACTTTCAATTCAGGCTCATACAGTAGAGCCTCTATCAGAAGATATCAGTGGTTTGAACAATGATGCAAACGAGGTTCTTACCGCAGAGGATGATGAGGCCGCTATCGATCAAAGAATTGATGAATATGGTTTTACAGCGGTTAGCGGCATAAATGCAGATAGTGAGCATTCGTTAGAGAGTAACGATGACTGGGAATTGCCCGACACGGACTGGTTTGCGTGGGACGATGCAAGTCAGGATGATATCTCATCGATACCATTATCCCGTTATGCTAACAGTTCAGTAGAACCGATAGCTTTCGAACTAGAAAGTGATAGTTTACAACGGTCGTATTCAGGGCAGATAGAAGGCCCAGCTTTGTGGGAGGATAGTGATGAAGTATCTTCAGGATTGAATGATATCGAGCCGCTCTATATTCAATCGTCAACAAATAGTGATGCTTACATCATCGACTCAATATCAGATGGTGTGGACCATGATCAATACGAGAAAAGGGATGGTCATCAGTGGGGTGGCGTTTGGTGGATGTCGAATAGTAATGATTCAGATAGAACTGAGCCCATGCTTGATTCTTCAAAACCCAAGGGCAAACCTAAACAGTGTTCAATCAACCCACGGCGTTTAGCAGCTGATGACAACTGCACTCGCACCGGTCAGGGATATGACAATTTAAAATTACCATCGGTATGGATCGATAGCTGTCCTGATATAACTCATTCTCAGGCAACAGTACCTTTAAACGAAAGCAACAAGATAGAAATAGCCAGTTATCATAAGCGATCGCTTGTACGTATTCTCTACTTGGTGAGTTTTGGTCTGCTCATTTTGTTCTTGTTACAGTTTTTACCCAGTAATCTGCGCTTGCAATGGCAAAACTCGATGGAAGGAATTTTTGGATCAATGAATCTTGCCGATATTAAATATGTTTATTCAGACAATAGGTCAAGGATAAACATTTAAAAAAGTCTGATGGCCAGTGTGTATTATCCAGAACGGAATAGTTGATCAATGGGCAATAAGAGACGATTGTTCACCCAAAAAATTTAAACGACGTTAAATAGTATGTGGCATGTGTAAAAAGGTGATATGAGCGTCTGTCATTGAAAAGCAAAAGTGAAATAAAGCGTGATGCAAGTCACAATAATGAACTGTTGGAGTACAGGCGTAATATAGTTTCTGAAGTGAAATTATTTTAAAAATCAAAATATAAACTAACTCAACAATACTGCATGTGAGCCCTAATAACTTAATTGTTAAAATTTGAGATATTACTCTTGATTTGGGATTTTAAGTATTTACCTGTTTTATACTAGATGATAAGTTTGCAGCTACTGATGCTTCTGCATTGGAAATCTAGATTTCACGGATTATCTTAAAGGAAGAAGATCATGAAGAAACTATTTAAACGCTATTTAGCACTACTTGCGTTAACCCTGTCATTTGGATTGCAAGCTGCAACATTTGATGCTGGTTCATTTTCAACAAGTGGAGATTCTTTTATAGCATCACCTTATTCAGGGATTTTTACTGATGTATGGAGTTTCGATGTTGGCTCGAAAAATCCACTGGATATCAACTTTTCAGGTTCACATGAAGGTATGGCTGCTGATGACTTGTTACTGACAGACACTGCAAACGGTCAGTCATATCACCTCGGTAATACCTTCTCTGAAACATTAAGCTTAGGACTTGGTAGTTATGTATTTACTGTTTCCGGGTTTGCACTGAATGCTTTGGATCCAAAGGTATATTCTGACTATAGCCTTAAAATACAGGCTGTTCCTCTACCGGCAGCTGCCTGGTTATTTGGTTCAGCATTAATTGGTTTCGTAGCCTTCAGCAGAAGACGCAAAGTCTGAATTTAAGTCAACTATTTTATACAGAGTAGTCGAGGCCATGGGGGGTTCCCCTCATGGCTTTTTTTATGTCTATGTCTGAGTCAATGTTCTACAAAAAGTTAAGGAAGGTATGAACAAGTCTTGAAGAGTCAGATTGTGAGCCATAAAACTTTTGCATCGAGGCGTCATTCGCAGACAATAGCCGGTCTATTGCCAGGTTTGACAACGTAGAGGCGGGGTTTTTGGTTACAGGATGGCCGCTCATGACTGCTCAGCACTTATTTAAATATCTCTGAGACCCTCTGAGGGCTCAATGCGTGCTGCTCGGTAGCCTGCCAATATTGCAGCGATCGTGGCTGCTCCGAGTGTCAGGATCAGAGCTATGAGAAAGTGATTTGGCAGCAGGCGACATATACTATCATTGCTTTCCATCTGTGAGGCAAAAATTCCGTTGATGGTAAAGCTTATACCTAGATAGATTATCGAGGCTGTAAACCAGCCAAAGAGAGCTGTAAAGGCAGATTGTAAAACTGGGAACCAGACTATTTCTCCCGTACGGAAACCAACCAGACGAAGTACACTTAACTCTTTTCTCTTTCGGTCTACATTGGCCCACAGGCTGGCGCCCAGGGAAAATGTAAAACCAACCAGACCAATTATGGCAATTAGCCAGAAGACGACACTCAGGTTGCGATCCATCGTGCGCACGATATCGATGTCGGCTACTCTTGTGCTGACCTCAATACCTAGTTTCCCCAATGCCTCACTGATAGGTGCGACATCGTAGATGGATCTGGTGTATAGACGGAAACTCGGGTATGTACGTCTATCATTACCTTCAGCCGTTCCACTCCACCCGAGAGCAGGGACAGCGCGACCATCGCGAAAATCCTCTGCTGCTTCCACCAGAAGGAGGTTTGTGAAGGCACCATCTCGGGTAAAGCTCCCAGGTTTCGCTATGTCGATTACCTGGAGTGAGAGATGGATTCTTTCGCTACGCCCCTTGAATCGACGTGAAAGGCTGCCACTGACCTCATCTCCAGGTTTAACGTTCAGTTTTTGAGCCGCTTTACTGGACAGTACAATCTGTTGCAGACTTTGAGGAATTGCCTGGGTCTTCAATAATGGATCTCTCTGGCCTGTAGGAATCATCTCTACAGAGATTATCCGGTTTGCGGTGTCACTCTTAAGGTCAATAGTGGCAGCAATAGCACGAGTGCGTGGTACGATGAAATCGATCTCCTCCCGATTTCGCAACTGCTCTACCCATGCACTGTCGTATCGGCCGCTACCGATAGGGCGGACCTCCCGATTGCGGGGGTCCTCAATGAGATTGGTAAGCATACTGCCGACTATGCCGAACTTAAGACCATAGAGAATCATCATAGGCCCGAGAACGGCGGCCAGTGAAACAATAAAGAAGGCAGACATCTGCCACTCGTTTCGGTAGTCGCGACCGGCTAACCAAAGAATGTCTTTAACACGATGAGGCATCAACCACTCACAACAGTCTCTGTCATTGAACCATCTGATTCCCTATGGGTGTGGTGTTCCAGATGACGCAGGCCAAGCCGGTTAATGTGTCGCCAGGCGTGGCTGGCGAGGATAACGGTAATATGCAGTTCATCCACTAACTCGATGAATAAGGACATGATGCGCTCTGCCGCAATAGGATCGAGAGAAGCGGTGGGTTCGTCGGCAATAACTATCGAAGGGCGATGTGCCAGGGCTCGGCCAATGGCAACCCGTTGACGTTCTCCTACTGAAAGCATATGTGGTAATTTATCGAGATGACGTCGTATTCCTAGATCACCTGCCAGTTCATCGACTAAACTATCATCTTGCATGTCGAGCAAGCGTCGTGAAAGGTTGATATTTTCCCTTACGGTCAGATAGGGGAGTAGACCGCCAGTCTGCATGACATAACCGATACGTAAGCGACGCAAATCCCCGAGTTGATTGAGCTGTTTCTTACGCCATAGATCAGATATATCGACAGGCTCTGCACCACGTGCCGGTCGAAAGCGAAATGAGCCAATTCTGCTTGGTCTTAACGTCATGGAGAGCATGTCCAGTAAGGTACTCTTACCGCAGCCACTCTCACCGATGAGAGCGATCTTTTCACCCAGTGCGATCTGCAGGCTGGGTACACGCAGGCGGAATGCGGTACCTTCAGCTTCGCGAGTCTTCTCCACATCACGTAGATGATAGATCAGTACTCGTTCACCGGTAAAATTGACACCTGTTTGAGTGTCGGAGGGGATTGCAGTAGAAGTCAAGGTCAGGGCAACATTTCCAAAGCAAGGGGGAAAACCGAGTCACCTGAGACAGGTCCGCCGTCCAATGAAACCCAAAGATCAGTATGGTCGTGCAGTACCTGATAATAGTTGATTTTCTCTTCCAAACGATTGATGAAACTGATCTGATCCCGTGCAGGCCAGTCCTGCCAATTATCTAATGAGAGGCTCATGACCTCACCCGTGTAGGGGAGATCCTCAATGTACTCACGCATAAAGCCCATGTCCGCTAAGTTGCCTTCGCGTGCGCCGGTCACTCGAGTTGTCGTTCCAAGCTGTTCAGGATCACGTGCTATGGTGGCTGCAAGACTTTTTAAATCATTAAGAAAGTTGCGTGGTGATAGCAGACCCTCTTCTGCAGTTACCAGGACCTGGCGCATGATACTATGCAAATCACTGAGTTGATCGCGACTCAAGAGCACGCGCACATCCAGTGTTTGCCGTTGTGGGTTACTGATATCACGGTCAACCAACCATGCACTGAATACACTGGGTATCTGCTCTTTATCCTGCTGTTGTAGATAACGCATGCGCAGGGCATAACCCAGCTTGGCTACCTTTGCCTGAAACTGGGCAAGTTGGTCCGGTTCCTCCTGTTGGTCATCCTGCTTCTCCTTGGCTTGGCGTTCTTCGGCCATACTCTTTCCAACTGTTGCCATTGCAGCCAGCTTTACCTGCTCTGTGATCTGTTGGGCGAGGGCATCTAAGACCCGACCGAAACGCTCAACATTTCCAGTTTCCACACCAAAATAGAAGCTACCAATACCTGGGTAATAAGAGAGGTCGCGATAGGTCTCCTCTGCTTTTGTGTGATCAGCCATAATGCTGGGTGTTAACAGGTGCAGAACAGAGAGGGCAATCCCTTTATTTTGAGCCAGCCGTCTCAGGGCGGCACTCGACATGCCTGTACCCGAGAGTGGGTCACCCGCTTCGCGTGGACCTGCATCAGTGATTAAAACGACATAACGGGCATCTTGTCCCTCCCAGTTAATGCCAGCAATCGCCTCATTGACACCGGCATAACTGTCTTCACTGAAGTCGCGACTCGATACAGTGGCAGCCTTAAGTGAAGTAACCTGATTGAAAAAGCCTTCGGCATCCTGTCCCTGATGAAGGTCAACATAGGTGTGGGTCAGATAATCCAGATCGGGTACTGCTTGAGGATTGTCACGAAACGCGATTAAACCAAAGCTCACATCACCGGTCAGATCCTCTTTGGTTATGGTGTCATAAATCTTACGGACAGCCTCTCGGGTACGATCAATATAGGGGTCCATGGAAAGCGTGGAATCGATTACAAAGACTACTGCGGATCGGAATGGTTTGATATTGGCATTGTCTGCAGGTGCTTTAGCTTTAGTTTTCTCAGTGGGAGGCTGATAGGGAAGCAGGGGTACGCTTGATACTTGCAGCATACGTGCCTGCTCATTACCGATATAGATATCCTCATGGTCACGTATGGGTACCAGGTAAAAATCCTTCAGTATATCCACATGGGTTCTGGGCTGGATGGCGACTACAGGTGAATCAGCATCGAGCTTTCCAGCCTCTGCAGCTTGATAGAGCTGTTTATAAAGGGCCTTGTCATTATTCGTTAACAGCTTCTTCAGGTTCGTCTTTTCATTGAAAAGGAGAACCCGGTCACTTCCCAACGGATCACGAAAAGCAACGGTCAAACCTTGATTCCACGGAATGGTGTCGGTTTCCGGCATCCAACCGGCAAGGACACCATGGCGATTCTGACCGAGTTGTAGCCAGCTGGAACCGTTTTTAACTGTACGGCTATACACATAGTAGACACTGAAGGGTGTGGCCGGTTTACTTTTGCCTTGGTCTATTTCCTGGAAAAAATGTGCCCCCGGTTTACTGAGAACCCGCTGGTAAAGGGCCTGCTTGCCTTTCATGAGCAAAGGCTGTTGTGGCGGTGATGCAACGGTGCTAGGTACGAAAAATAGAAAAATCAGAGAGATGAAGACCGATTTGAGAGTAGCCATCGAAATATCCTTTAAAAGGGTCTATTGCCAGTTCAGTAACAGACGCTGAGCTGCAAGATCTCCGGTCTTTGCCTGTTCTTCGGTGGTACTGTGTAGAACCTGGAGCCGTTTTTGAGCTGCTGTAATGTCCTTTTCAGCTGCTACTAGATACCATTTATGTGCTTGATAAGCATCGGGATTATCTAATAGTGAGTTACCCTCTACAAAATGATTTGGGTCGTGCATACTTCCCAATGCAAAGGCTGCAGGTCCATCTCCCTCTCTTGCGGCATAGAAGAGCAATAAATAGGCATCTGTCAAATGTCCTTGTTGTTGGAAAGCAATCGCTTGATCCACTATTTGATCAGATGAAAATGTTGACTCTTTTGAACGCAGGCGAGAGATCAGTGTACGTGCCGCTTCACCTTCTTTGAGTACCCTATCGGTTGGGGTATCCGGAACAGTAGGATTGGGGCTGGTATCGATTTCAGACTCGACAGGGTCGACGACCTTGTTGCTGACAGGGTGCTCTGGCTGATTGGCGGAATCTATTTGGGCCCGGATGATTGGGTCGATCTGGCTCTCTTTCAAGGGTGGTTCAAGATTGATCTGCTCTTCCGGTGCAAACATGAAGTAGATACCAACTAGAATGAGCGCAGCGACAGCAATCTCAATAGTCACCCGTAGGCGGCCAGAGTTGTGGGGAATCTCAGCATCACTGGGATACTCATCGGGTAGTTTGGAATCCGAACTGGTCATGCTGCCTGATTATATTAAATTATAGCTGGCTCAAGTACCCAACCAACCACTTTATTGGCTGATACCACAAAGCTAATATTTGAACAGAACAGGCATCTAAAATCTACATGTCCAATATGTGGAAGAGGAACTAGATCAGCGGCTCAGTCAGTAGAAACAGGGACCGTCACTCCTGATGTTGTCAGGGAGGTGCCAGGCTAGAAGCTAATCTGATAGCTTTGGGTGCCCCAAATCTGCTCTTATAGGATTTTTTTGCTATTCCGTAACGATATGCTTCTTTTTGGTATCGCGAATCTGTAAATTATTGGTGAGTCGGAGTATCCCGTCACTGCCAAGGACGCCCAGTTTGCAACTGTGTTTGTTAATAAGGATGGTTGTTGTATCCGATGCTGATGGGCGTCTCACACAGACAATTCTCCATCCAAATTTTCTTAGGACTGATAGTCCGCTGACTTGCTCTGCATTTAGATAGACTTTTGGTTCGGAGGGTATGGGGCCCATTCCTGTCCTTCTATCCATATTACTTGATCTTCATTGTTGAGCAGCCATATTGAAGGGATATTTCCTAACTATATATAGGATAAATCTACCAAAATATGAACTACTTGAACCTGAAGCCACGAATTCAGGTTAAATAGAGACAGTTCAGGTCTAGGTATAAAAGTTATCTGTTTCTAATTTTCCGCCTCGAATTTTTGTCTCTTCGCTTATTGTGAGAGTCCCGTCTTCTTTCATGATACCTATGGAATGATCCTGCTTGTGTCTGAGGACTATGGTTGACTCTTCATTTTCAGGGCGTCTAATGCAAACGAGTATCCATCCAAACTTTTTAAGGATATCGAGTTTTGTCAACTGCTGTTCAGTGAGATAGTCTTCGGGTACAGGGGGAATGGGGCCCATCCCAATCCTTCTATTTTCCATTGGGTTCAACTCCAAATGTAAGCCAATCACCTGGGAGGAATCTCCTGAGATTATAAACAGTGTTTTATAACAAATCAGTTAGCTGAGTAAATAAGGATGTTCCCTAAATCTATCTATTTTTACAGTTATTAACTTGGGGATTCAGTTGTGGTGAATTTGAGATGGGCGACGAGAAATCAAGTTAGTGAATACTAACGTAGTAGGTGGTACCGGGGGCGGGACTTGAACCCGCATGATATTGCTACCGGTGGATTTTGAATCCACTGCGTCTACCAATTCCGCCACCCCGGCTAAGGAAGGCCGCAGAGTATACCTAATTTTTTCTGATTATGCAGAATAATTAAGTGGATCGTCGGTTGATTTCAGGCTCTGGATAGTGATTGTCGGTTTACCAAAATAGTAACCTTGGCCATAACGGAATCCCAGCTTGGCGAGTTGCTCTGCGTTATCTTCCGATTCGATGCCTTCCGCTACTAATAAATGGCCTGACTCTGTAATCATCTTCGCCAGGTAGTTGAGGATAGGGCTGTTTGCTTCATCATCCAGCAGTCGGGTAAGGGTAATGTCAAATTTGACCACATCCACCGGCATGGCACCTAGATAACGTAAAGAAGAGTAGCCACTTCCGAAATCGTCTAACGCAACCCTGAAACCCATTGATCTCAGTGATTCAAGGTTATTTCTGGCTGTTTGAAGTTGAGTGATAAGGGCGGTTTCTGTTACCTCGATCAACAGTTTGTAATCATCCATATACGGCTTAAACTCTGCCAGCCATTTCAGGAGTTCACTTTCTACTATGGCAGGTGCGGAGATATTGATCGAAACACCTGTGCCAATGGGAATGACTTGGTGCTGCATGTCCTCAAGGATTTTTGTGATAACTTGGCGGTCGAGGTCCAGTTCCAGGCTCCGCGCTTCCACTAAGGGAAAGATGTGCGAAGGCATGATCAACTGCCCTTCATGAACAATGCGCACTAGTGCTTCATAGTATTGGGGTTTACCATCCTCGAGATTGACTATCGGCTGGTAATGCATGATTAAACCAGTACCCCTGGTTATTGCCTCATAGACAGCGCTATGCGTGCGATTGGAGAAGAGTCCTTGTGCATTCTCAGCCAACTCCGGTGTAAAGCGGACAATGCTTGAATAACCAGGGCGTTTGGCAAAATGTATGGCTATATCCGCTTGCCACTGAAGTGAGTTGATATTCTCATTTTCGTCTGGTTTGGTATGAGCCACACCGATACTCATACGCACCGGCTCATTAATACCCAACTTCTTGAAGGGATAGCTCGTGATGGCTAGGTGGCATTGCTTGGCTATCTGCATTGCTTTGCGCGGGTTTACCCCGATCAGCACAGATGCAAACTCATCACCGCCTATTCTGAACAGTTGCTCCCGTCCATGGAAGATGTTTTTAATCGTCTGGGATACAGCAATCAGTACTTTGTCACCTGCTTGGTGCCCATAGGTGTCGTTAAGCGCCTTAAAATGGTTAATATCGAATAGTATCAAGCAGATAAGGTTAGGGCTATATTGGAATACATCACTCACCTCATGCCAATAGTTATCAAAAGCGGTACGGTTCAAAGCGCCGGTCAGCGGGTCGTGATGTGTGAGGTCATTTAGCTCCCGGGTTTTTTCATCCAGGGTAGTGTTTACTTGATTGAGTTGATTGTGATAGGCATTCAGGGAGTCTTGAATCTTATCTAACTCCTTGATTAAAAGTGGTGTTTTCTTATGTGAACTGACTAGGGTCTGAGGATTCTTTTTTAATTGGTCAATCTGTTGTGAGATCTGCAAAATAGGTCGATTTACTAACCAGGCAGCTAAAGGGAATATCAATAGTGTCAATATGAAAGCAATATTTGCCAGGTGGAGTAATGACTCCTCGAAAACCGTTTTCATTGCTTCTGTGTACGGATCGCTGGAGAGTTGATAATGGATGTGTTCGATAAATGCCTGGCTTTCGATCCTGTCAGTCTCGATGATATCGATACTTAAGCTATTTGGATCCACCTGATTGAAATTTCCCAGGCTGTTAAAGACAGGTAATAATCTGTTAATGGTGGCAACATATCCCAGAGTACGTTGAGTGAAAGCATCTATCACCGGCTTAATAACCACTAATAGAGGTTCAGATTGGCTGACTCGAAGATAGCGGTTTGTGTTGTCA
The DNA here is from genome assembly GCA_025656675.1 of Candidatus Thiodiazotropha sp. (ex Codakia rugifera). Taxonomy (GTDB): domain Bacteria; phylum Pseudomonadota; class Gammaproteobacteria; order Chromatiales; family Chromatiaceae; genus Thiodiazotropha. Next base: position 296,142 of record JAHXHN010000004.1, on the reverse strand, counting down.
ATATTTATCTGTGCGGGGAGTAAAGAGGTGTCGATGGGGGCCAGTACTCTTCCTTGAAGGTCATACAGTGCCACATCGAGTGTGTAATCAGAGACAAAGCTGTTACTTTTCGACCTGTGGCGATACCAGTAGGTATAGAAAGTTGAATTATTCAGTTGTTGTGTTAACTCTTCCCAAACTGCGAGTTGAACTGTTTGTTGTTCAATAAGGTTGATTGATTCATTGAGTGTCGACTGAATTTCAGACTCGGCCCTAAGCTCATTGGCAGCACGGAACTTGCTGTCCAATTTATCAATTTCCCTGTATGTCAGATGCCCAAGACCGAATAACAGAATTAGAAAGACCATCACGAAGAATGTCGTGAAGACACTGAGGGAGAGTGGCTTGAGACTTATGGCCATACCTGATTGCTCAGCCCCCTAAAATTACTATAGAAGTTGTTCGATGCTATCGAGCAAGTCGAATTCATGAGAATGATCGAAAAAATGATCTGCCCCTTCGATTTCAATTACGCTTGCCTCTAGTGCCTGTAACTGTTGCTTCCAGTCCGATCCAAGACGATTATCATTGCTACCTAGTATAATACTCGGTTTTCTATCCATTCTCACTATCGCGTCAAGCGTACGTTGTTGGTTCCAGGTTAGGTAGGAGAGATAATTTACTGGGGTTGTAATGAATTTATCGCAGTAAGCTAAGCGGTAACTATGCAATTTATCAGTGGCCTTATGTAAATCAGCCTCTGCACGCAGTTGTTCTTTTTTGTTCTCCTTCGCTACAGGACCTTGAGCAAATGCAATCAAGCTAATTAAAATACTCTTTCCGACAGGCGCATCGTGATATCTGTCCAGATAAGCAACTAACGTCAGGCTGCCGGCACTGTGACCGATCAGGGTAATAGGCCGCCCGGTGTCATGGCTAAGCCACTTAACCCAAAAGGCTATTTCACTGACATCCTGGTACATGGAGTGGTTATGAACTGCCTCGCAGGCAAGGCTCTGACGCCGATTCTCTATACCCAGCGTTAGATTGGGAAGAAGTACGGGATGGCCAGCCTCATGTAATGCAGTGGCGATGCGGCGTACAGTGAAAAAATCCCACGTTTGTAAAAAACCGTGAAGTATCAGAATCGGGCTGTTTTGGCCATCCGATGGAAGGTAATAGGCTGATGCCATCAACCCATTTTCCAGTTTTTCGTGGACCACCTCAGACGCTGCACTGCCTGTTAAAAGAAGACAGACTAGGCCTATTGAACCTGGTACGTTGCGAAATAGGGTGCGGTATATCGAGGCGATCATCCTTTACCTCCTATTATCATTGTAAAATATGACGTGGGTTGCAGCTTATCTATCGACTTGTAGACCACCTTTCTTGAATGCAGGAATGAATATTAAACAAACTCGATGAGTCGAGAGTGCCCCGAGTGAATGCTCACCCAGAAACAGCGGTAAATGATTGACTTCCATCACCTGTCTGTTTGGAAACCCGTTATTCACCACATTCATGTGACGTGCTACCATCCGCGCGCTATGCGTCTGTCCGATTTTGATTATCACTTACCCGAAGAACTTATTGCTCAATTCCCAAAGAATGAGCGGAGCGAAAGCCGTCTGCTCGGGTTGTTATCCGGCGAAAAGGAGCCGAAAGACCTGATGTTTACCGATCTTCCTGCCTTACTGCAGTCAGGGGATTTGCTCGTACTCAATGATACCAGGGTAATGCGCGCCCGTTTGTATGGAAATAAAAAGAGCGGAGGAAACGTTGAAATACTGATAGAAAGGATCATACAGCCTGATTTGGCACTGGCGCATGTACGAGCCAGTAAATCACCCAAACCTGGGACTCAACTGGAAGTGGGTGATATTGATCATCAAATCAGGGTTGAAGGGCGTGAAGGTGATCTTTTTATCCTGCGATGTCTATCTGGGAGCTTCTTTACCTTGATGGAGAAGCATGGCCACATGCCGTTACCTCCCTACATTCAGCGTGAAGATGAACCAGATGATCAGGAGCGCTATCAAACAGTTTTTTCTCAAAAGCTGGGTGCTGTAGCTGCTCCTACCGCAGGTCTTCACTTTGACCAGGCCCTGCTGGAGAGGCTGACCAAAATGGGCATTAGCCAGGCAACAGTGACCCTGCATGTCGGGGCGGGAACTTTTCAGCCTGTGAGAGTGGATGACCTGGATCGGCACATCATGCATAAAGAGTATGTTGAGGTTGATGAGCGTGTTTGTGACCTGGTATCGGATACACGCAAAAGGGGGGGGCGTGTTGTAGCGGTAGGGACAACCAGCGTGCGTAGTCTGGAGGCCGCTTCCAGTGATGGGATTTTGAAACCCTTCCAGGGAGATACCCGGTTGTTTATCAGACCGGGATATCAATTTCACAGTGTCGATGCAATGATTACCAACTTTCATTTACCACAATCGACCTTGTTGATGCTGGTGTCTGCCTTTGCGGGCTATGACCGCATCATGCAGGCCTATCAACATGCTATATCCAAGCAATACCGTTTTTTTAGCTATGGTGATGCGATGTTTCTCACCCCTGCCGAAAACAAAGGGTAGGCCTGTTACCAGGCCCTGGTACGCCATCAATCCTACATTGATGAAATACTGGAGACGGGTAAAAAAAAAAGCGCGGCAGGGATGCCGCGCTAAAAATTTCCACCAAAGGAGGATGGAGGAGTGTAATGTGCAAACCCAAAAGGATCAGCACATAAACATTTTCTAATATAATAATTGATCTGTCAAGTTGAATTAGGGAAAACCCTCATAAAAGTTCACAATTGCTATCGCAAATGATGTGATCTTTTTCTCTCTTGACCCACGGTCTTTATGACAATTGAAACCTAGCTTCTTATGAAATTTGAAATAACTCAGACAGATGGTGCATCTCGGCGTGGTCGATTGAGCTTTTCAAGAGGGTCTGTTGAAACCCCTGCGTTTATGCCTGTCGGTACTTATGGCACGGTCAAGGCAATGACGCCGGAAGAGCTGACCGGACTGGGGGCAGAAATTATCCTCGGGAATACGTTTCATCTGATGCTCAGGCCAGGGACAGAGGTTATTCAGAAGCATGGAGATCTGCATGGATTTACCCATTGGGAGAGGCCTATTCTGACCGATTCGGGTGGTTTTCAGGTGTTCAGTTTGGGGAAGATGCGCAAGATCTCTGAACAAGGCGTCACTTTTAGATCACCGATAGATGGTAGTCAGGTGTTCATGGGGCCTGAGGAGTCGATGCAGGTCCAGCGGCTATTGGGATCGGATGTTGTCATGATCTTCGATGAATGTACTCCCTATCCAGCCAGCGAAGAGGAGGCGAGGGTATCCATGGAGCTCTCACTACGCTGGGCAGAACGTAGTCGAATCGCCCATGGTGACAATCCATCGGCGCTGTTCGGCATTGTGCAGGGAGGGATGTTTGAGCAGTTACGTGAGGAATCTTTGCAGGGTTTGAAGGCAATAGGTTTTGATGGGTATGCGATCGGTGGGCTTTCTGTGGGTGAGCCGGTGGTTGACCGTTGGCGGATTCTCGACTTTCTCAGTCGGCGACTACCCGTCGATAAGCCACACTATTTAATGGGGGTGGGAACCCCTGAGGATATTGTTGAGTCGGTGCGTCGAGGTATCGATATGTTTGATTGCGTAATGCCGACGCGCAATGCGCGCAACGGCCATCTATTTACCCATCAGGGTGTTGTACGTATACGTCATGCAGTACATCAGTATGACGAGGGTCCTCTTGATAAACGCTGTGAATGCTACACCTGTCAAAACTACAGCCGTGCCTATCTACGTCATCTGGATAAATGCAATGAGATCCTTGGTGCCCGTTTGAACACCATTCACAACCTCTATTATTACCAGAAACTGATGCGTGATTTACGGGGAGCGATTGAGACTCAGACGCTACAGGCGTTCACCGAAGAGTTTTATGAATTGCGGCACTTAAGCTCTGATTCGTAATGAGGGGTGATGACATTTAAGACATCTCTATTCATGTTTATTTGAGGCTTTGCTTGATTGCTGGGTAGCAAGATCGGCCAGGCCGTCCGATGTCGACATGTATCCCTGCCTATCGATAATCACGGCCTCCACATCATTCAAGCGATTGATCAATTCCATACCGGCACTCGCACCCAGTATGAAGATGCTGGTAGACAGGGCATCGGTCCGGGTAGCATTGGGTCCGATGATAGTGACACTTTGCAGGGTATCGGCTGAGCGGCCTGTTTTGGGGCTGATGATGTGGTGATATCGCATTCCATCACGCTCGAAATAGCGCTCGTAATCACCAGAAGTTGATACCGCACTGTCTGCAAGGGGCAATACCGCAGCCATACTCGTTCTATCCCGTGGTGCCTGAATGCCGATATGCCACGGCCTACCCATATGATCGCCTAGCAACCGGCTGTCTCCACCGGCACTGATCAGTGCATGCTTTACACCTCGCTGTTGCAGTAGCTTTATACCCCTGTCAACGGCATAACCTTTGGCAATGCCTCCCAAGTCGATTCTAACGCCGGGGCGCCTGAAAAAAACTGCCTGCTTTTCGGGTATCAGCTGTATGTGTTTGTATTGAATCAGGGATAAGCTCTGATCAATACGCTTCTCACTCGGTTTGATACCTTCGCGATAGTCGTATTGATGGCCGATAGAGGCAAAGGTGATATCGAATGCCCCATTGGTCAGTTCAGAATAATCCATTGAGATTTTCAACAATTGGTAGAACTCGTCGGAGATGGGTACAGGCTTGTACGCTGCCGTATTGTTGAGTAACGAGAGTTCACTGCTTTCAATATAGGGACTCAGCTTTCGGTCCAGGCGGTGAAATTCATCCATTACTGCATTGATGGCAGCTTGCCCCACAGTATCATCTGAATGCCAAATCTGAACACTGATCTTTGTACCCATGATAGCCTCATCCATACTGATCCAGGCTGCATTCAGGGGATGCAATAAGCTGCCGGCTAGCAGCAGGAGTAAAAATCCAATTCGTTTAGGCTGCATTTTCAATCGCTACATAGGGTATGTGGAAAAGACAAACCAATTGGGGGATGCACACAAAGTGGATATATCCACCATAGGCGGTGGCAGGTGTGACGACAACCAGCTGGTGCCTGTATGAACACCACCAGTTATTGATGTGACTCCCTGTGTCTGCAAGACCATTTCAGGAAAATTACCACACCGTACTCGTCCAAAAAAGGACAGCTTTCTTCATTCCTGCGTATGCCGGAATCCAGTAAGCGATAGAATTCGTTGGATCCCGGCATGTGCCGGGATGATGTGACGCTAAAAGGATGTTCGTTTCTGAATGAACACTTCCTATGCTCATCCTGGAATCAAGAAGGTAGGAAGTCGATGGGATAGGAGACGATGGCGGTTTCCACATCTTTGGCCGAGAATTTAAATAATTTTATACGTGAGACTAGCTTACGCTCTAATTTCGGATCATTTAATTCAGAAGAGAGGATGACACATTTCGTTACCTTGCCTGCAGGGGTAATTGTCAATTCCAGCACCACTTTGCCACGCAGGGCCGGGTCTTTGCGTAAAGCCCGGTTGTACAATGCGTATACAGCTCCCTTGTTCTGATCAAATACCAGTTGGATCTCTTCCCGGGTTCGGTTGCCCTTATAGTTCTTGCCTTTGAGCTTTCCTCTATTAGCCGCTTTTGTCTCCTCCGTGATGGCACTGCTTTGCACCTCGGTAGTACTTCGACCTGAAAGACCCTCAACACCGGTATTTCGACTTAACGCGGCTGTATTGATACCACCACTCCCTTTGCTGACACCGGATGAGATGATGGAGCGTTGACTGCGGTAGGTCTTCTTGCCTGTAGTCGATAATTTCTGAACGCCTTTTACGCTGGACACTACCTGTTCTTCGCGTAAATCTGCCAATTGATCGGCAAAAGCGAGTAGACCGGAACTTGCCGCTTTTTTACGAGCATCCTCAGGCGAGGGCTGCTTTTTTACTACCTGCTTGGGCGGTTTCTTTGCAGGTTCGGGTTTCTTTTTCTCTTTCGGAGGCTTTTTCTCCGGCTTAGGTTTTTTCGGATCCGGCAGTTTCTTTTTTACGATCTTAGGCTTTGGTTTTGGAGGAGGTACCTGTTTCTGTTCCAAAATTAATCGGGCCAGGCGAGGTGGTAGTGTCTGTTTTTTGAATCGCTCTTTTTCCGGCAGCTCAATGAGTGGTACCAAGGTGCCTAACAACAGTGCAACGATGAGGACTGAGAGTGTGATGATCTGAAAGCGTCGTTCATCTGCAGTCGCTGTGTTCCAGGGTAGATTAAGGGAGTGTCGGTAAGCGGCGCTCACAGTGTCTGTCCTCCATCGGCCTTCTCAGCTTTTCTGAGTACGGCTAGCGAGACATGAGGGTATTCCGACTCCGCGCAGGTGGCCATGACACGTTTCAACAAGTTGTAGGGGATCTTCTTGTCACCCATGATGGTGATTTTGCCTTTAAACGGCTCCAGGGGGCTGCTTTTGGAGCGTTCAGCATGGCGCTGCAATTCTTGCTTCAATGCAGGTAGAGTTGTGCCGGCGGGTAGTGGTTGGGCAAGATCGATAACCCGATGCCCCTGCACCAGGATTTCGTTATGATTGACCATCACCACCAGGGTCTCTCTGGGTTTTACCTCGGCCAGTGACTCAGGCAGGCTCAACGCCTTGGCGTTGGGAAGTACTTGTACCTCGCCGGAGTTCACCAGCAGGAAGAACACCAGAATGGTGAAGATATCCATCAGTGAGACCAGGTTCAGAACCGCACCTCCCTTGTGCCTCCTGTGGTGACGATCCATGCGTTTGGCACGACGCGACATCTTCATGAGGGATTACCTTTATCCTGCGTCTGGTTGACTATTGGTGGCGCATCGCCCAGTGCGATATCAGGGAATAGTTCATATTGGATCACCGACCCGGCTTCTACATTCTCTGTCATACGTACTGCATCCATCACCTGAACCATGGTTTCATAGTCGGTATCTGGCTCGGAGAGGATAAAAATACTTCGCTTATCCTGGAAGCGAACCTTGATCTGTACCAGCAGTTCATTCAATCCCTTCAGGTCATAACCCTCAGGTGTATTGTTAAGGCGCCTGATCAATCCACCTTCACGATCTGCCACTTCAAGCCCCTGTTTGCGAATAATCACCTCCAACTGGAGCTCTTTAATGGCTTGCAAGGTACCTTCGCTGGCAGGTGGTAGATAGAGTTCAATAATGGAGAATCGCGAAAAAGCGGCAGTAATCAGCAAAAAGGGGATCAGGATCACCATCAGATTGAGAAAGGCGGTGATATTCAACTCCGCCTCATGGTGATGGTGACGTAATCGGCTTCTCATGCCTTGCTCCGTGTGGTGAAAGCCTTCTCATTGAAGATGTTGAGAAACTTGACTGAAGCCATCTCCAGACTGTCAACAATAGCCGTCGTCTTGCTCTGTAGTAGGGCATAGACCAACAACAAGGGTATAGCCGCCATCAGACCGAATGCGGTTGTATTCATGGCAACCGAGATACTGGCCGATAATAGATCCGCTTTTTCAGCAGGGTCAGCATTGGAGACAGCGGTAAATGCTTGAATGAGGCCGATAATGGTACCTAGCAGACCGAGAAGGGTGGCGATATTGGCGAGTGTGCTGAGATAGTGGGTGCGCTTTTCCATGCGTGGGATGGCTTCCATCAAGCCTTCTTCCATGGCAACCTCCACATCATCACGACGCCTGGCGGTACGTGCGCGGGCTAAGCCGTAGGTCAGCATGGTGCCTATGGCTGTCTTGGACTTATTTGCAGCCTCCATAGCTGACTTGAAATCGCCATCATTGAGATGAGGCAGGACTGATTTCCAAGTACGTTTGTTGCTCCCTGTCGCCAGGGTTAGATAGACCCAGCGTTCAATGGCTATCGCCACTCCGCCGGCAAAGATCAGCAGGATGGGATACATAAAGAGTCCGCCTTCCTGGAAAAATCGGATGATGGGATCAATGAGTTCCATAAGGGTTCTCCGTTGTTAAACGCTTAATAGTCGGTGTTTGCTGGAAACTGGGATATTTCAGTCATGCGGCACAGGTTGTCAGATTCTTTACGGTTTTTCGCCAAATTTCTGGTACCAATCGATCTGTCTGCGAAATACATCACGGTCCAGAGGGGCGAGTAGCTCATCCCTGCGGCCTGTTTCAGGTGGCATCATATTGGTGAGACGTTTTGCCGACCGCCAGGGCACCACGTAAAGTACATTTGGCGACTCTTTATTGCCGAAAATCGCAGTGCCTTCCAGGTCGAGCCGCTGCTCTGCCTGGATACTCTGCGTCAGTAGAAGCAGTAGTCCGGCAAGTGTCGGCATCAGTCGTATAAGGGATTTGTTCAACATATCTTGTTCACACTATTTTGATGGCTTGATTCGACGCTCAAGATCGAGAATCCAGCCACTGATCTCTTTGTCGGAGGAATCACTCAAAGTCTGACAGTGCTTGTAGTGTTGTAATGCAAGCTTTGGTCTGGGTAGATAGAGATCGTAAAGAATTCCCAGGTTGCGGTGAGCCAGCAGGTAGTCGGGTTGTAATTTAAGAGCGCTTGTATAGGCCTGCTCCGCCTCCTGAAACTTACCTTGCATCCTGAGGGCGACTCCCAGTTGATTATGGGCTGGGGGACTGTCAGGTTTGATTTTCAAGGCAGTAGTAAATGTGTTCTCAGCCTTGGCTAGATCGCCTTCTGTCAGTTGAATGATGCCTAAGTTTATATAGGGCCCAGCCATTTGAGGATATTGGTCTATCAGGTTTTGTAAATGCTTTTTTGCCTGTGCCGTTTTATTCTGACGCATCAGTTGCAGCGCTGATTCGAAAGTCTGTTGTAACTCCGAATCAACATTGCGCAATTCGGAATCGTCACGGCTGATGCTTTGAACTGGATTAGTGCCGCATCCGGAAAAGTGGAGCATAAAAAAGAGGCTGGCGAGTGAAAGCTTAATTAAGCGCATCGACTAAGACCTCCCTTTTCTCCTGTTTTGCATATCGTCCGGGCAGAAGTTTTGCAAGGGCATCAAAACTCTTTTTTACCCAATCATCGTAGATACCGTTTTCGACTCTTTCGACATTCGATTCATAAAGGGTGATAGCCTTCTCCTCGAACGGATAGGCTTGCTCTTCCAGTAGGATCTCATACTGCTCCAGCTCTTCAGCATTCAGCCCTTTCGGTCGCTGGGAGGTCATCAGCGCGGTGCCGAACTGTTGATACATCTCTCCGATACGGTAGGTGGCTGTAGTGGTGATCTCAGCTACACCGTATTTAGCTGCCTTTTTATAGGCAGCGATGGCTGTCTGCATCCGCTCCTTTTTGAGCTTCAGATTCTTCTCCAGTGGTGCCTTCAATTTAACGTATCGAAATTTTTCCAGAGTTGGTTCAGCTAACCGTATCGATGCGTGGGCTGCCAGATATCGGCTACGGTCACTGCGTTCCTTGCCAGCATTTGCATCGACCTTTATCAACTGTTTTAACCACCAGTCACGTTTGCCGGTTTCACCGCTTTTATGATAGAGATCAACCAGTTTTTGTTGCGCTTCCATGGCCTGGTCCAATGGTGCCGGGAAGTCCTTGACGTAGCGTTTATAAGCAACAATCGCCTGTTTTTGCTTGTCACCCTTTTCGTACAGCTCGGCGGCGCGCCATCCTGATTCCCGCCTCAATTCGGGGGTTGAGGCCTGAGTGGACAGGGTGGCAAGTTCAGCTGCAGCCTTAAGGGGTTGCTGGGTCTCCATATAGGCAACTGCCAGTTTGCTGTTGACCTCCGGTATCAGCTCACTTTTTGGGTGATTGACCTTGTATGACTCAAGCACTTTTATCGATCCCGCCCAGTCACCAGCAGCAATCAGACTAGCAGCAGCATCATACTCAGCAGTGGCAAGAATCGAGGCTTGAGGTGCCTGATTGGCAATACGCTTGAATGCCTCTGCCGCGCCCGTATGTTTGCCTTGGGTGCGTAGCATGGCCCCCTGTTGATAGATGCTTGCAGCCAGTCTCTCTTGCAGTTGCTCCTTTTCCTTACTGTCCTTGGGCCGCAGTTTCAATGCTTGCTGGTAAGCACTTTCAGCGGCAGAAAAATCCTTTTGCTCAAATGCAGCATGTGCCGCAATTGTCCAGGCTGTGCGTTGTAACTTTATGCTGGCAGGCGGAGCTAGATTGGCTACTTGCAAGGCAGCGCCCCGAGCACGTCCGTGATCCTTCAGTTGAAGTAGTTGATCAGCCGCTTCGGTCAATACAGAAGCCTTGCGTTTATCTTGAGGAAATACATTACTGAATTTCAGGGCGCTCTCGACGCTTTGGTTATGCCATGCAACCTGTTCTGTCACTGACAGACGTTCAGCCTGGGCTGCGTATGCCAGCAGGGCGGCATAGCCTGCTTCAGCCTGTTTGTCATGCACTGGCAATCGATAGGCGCTGTCTTCATAAGCGGTGACCGCTTCAGGATACTTTTTTAATTCGAACAACAATTCACCCAGTAGAAAACTGATACTGCCTGCAGTTGAGTCATCTGAAAAAGTATCCAGATAGAGCCGATACCAGCGGGCAGCCTCATGCCCCTGCTTTGACTGTTCCGCTACGGCCGTTTTAGCCTTGCTCTTTTTATATTGCTGAGCCAGGGCATGATGATATTCTGCTAGCTCTTTAAGGTAGATGCGCAACTGTTTGTTTAGCCAGGACTGATTATCAGATGCTTGCTTTTTCCAGGCATCACTGCCTACGGCATAGTGTTGAACAAAGGATTTTTTACTCTCCACAGCACGGGCTGGGAAGCCGTTTTCTTTGTAGATATCAACTACTTTAACCGAGAGCCTCGGGGACTGAGGATGATCTGGACTCAGGTCAACAAAGGCAAGGTAGGCTTCCGCTGCATCTTGGATGCGCTCTTGTTTGAGGTAGAGGTCACCCAGTCCCTGATAGATCATATATTCGTAGTTGCGATGACCTTTTCCATTAAAGTATCGACTTATACGTTGTGCACCACCCAGCTCGGAAAATGTAAGGCTGATCACCCGTACAGTCTCTTTCAGTAGCTCCTGATCGGCAGGGGAGAGTTGACTGACGTCGGCTTGTGGTGAATCACCCAGGTTTCTGTCAAGCAGAAGGGTGAATGAGTCGAGTCCCTGTTCGATGTTACTTTGTTTGAAACGGGACCAACCATGCTTGAACAGTGCCCGATCAAAATAGGGAGAGTCCTGGTTCTGCTTCAGAATTGCATTGTAGGCATTTTCAGCTTGTTTAAATTGCTGCATGACGAAGAAGCGTTCACCACGGCGGAAATGTGCCTCTTGCCAATGGGCGCTCTGTGGATGCTGGGTAACCAATGTCTGCAACGTTTGCATCATGTTGGTCATGTCGCCCTTGAGTTCATAGGCTCTTGCAAGCTGATAGAGAACCAGATCACGGGAAGCGTAATCAGGATCCTTCTCTAACAACGCTTCATAGAGGTGTATCGACTTTGCCAGTTCCTCTTCGCTGGGTGTTGCTTCCAGCGACGATTGCAATAGTTTCGTTTCACTGCGTTCCAGTTCGAGATCTGCCAGACGACGGGTGGCTTCACTGCTGAGGCGCTGGTCAGGATTGAGTTGCAATAGAGCACGGTAATTCTCAATGACATCGGTACGATCAGAAGCAGATAACGCCTGTTTTTCTATCTTCACAGGGCTTTTCTGTATATCTGCGAGGGTAGGTTCGTCAGTTTTTTTATCAGTAGTAGATGGCATCGAAATGCAGCCACTCAGGGCCAGCCCCAATAGGGAGATAGTGAGCGGCAGCCTCATTCTTGTCCCCCCTCTCTTGCGGCACTAAGATCCATCAGATTGGCGACACCGAATCTTGCCTGGATCAGATAGTTGTTGATCAGGCTTCTGCGCTTCTCAAGTTGGGAGAGTGCAATTTCCTGCAGTGCGCCAGCTTGTGACTGGCGCAGCTTGTTCAGCTGCCGTTGTAGCTGTGGTATCGCTCTCTCTAGTTTTAATATTCGCTTTGAGAATGAGTCGAAACGGCCTTTGGCACTGCTGCGTGCTTTGGCTAGCTTACTCTCCTTTTGGTGGGCCAGTTCGATGTTCAGTTCCAGGTCGGTTAGCTGTTTTTTCAGTGCCCGAATCCTGCTGGGGTGTTCAGTTGCCATCCGCCAGGTAAGTATGCCTTCCATCAATCGCGCCATTTCCACTTGGGTTGATAATTGACCACTTGCGTTGTGTTTGGTGATCAGACGATTGATGCGCTTTAGTCTTTCGATCCAGCCTTTCTCTTTTTGATCTGCAAGGGCAAACAGGGGCTCCTCTGTTGATTCAGCCTGTTCGTAGAGGGCCTTGAGCCGATCTTTCTCTATGACTACCTGGTCGAGGCTTTGACCCTGCAAGTGAGCATCAACACGCGGTTCTTTCTGTTTATAGGCATCCCGCTGGTTGGCCAGCATTGTACGATAGGATGTGATCTTCTTTTGCCATTGTTTCAGGTTGCTTTCAATGGCGAGCAGATCACGGTAGTCCTGTAGTCGTTCCTGAAAAGCATTGCCTGATAGCAGATATGAGAGCAGGGAGCGCAGTTCAGACTCAGCTATCCCCGTAGTAGGTGTGGGATCTAAGTCACCTAGCAGACTATTTGGGAAATCACCCTTGGTGACTTCTTGAAGCATTCGGTCCAATTGTTGAATTGAGCTGTCATAGGTATCGATTGCATCGCGATAGGACTCTAGTGACTGGCGATCAGCCTGTAGTAGGGAGAGGACATAAGGGATTGCCAGTTTCGCTTCCAGTACAGCCGGATCGCTGGTATTGCGTTGAGCGAGCAGTTGCCAGGGTGGGAGGGCCTGTTCTCGATTTCCCAGTTGTAATGACGCCCAGCCGAGTCCCAATAATGCTTGGCTACTGGACGGGCTTTTAAGGCGAACGCGTTGCAGGGAATTTCTGGCATCTTCGGCTTGTTGGGTCTCCAGTAATAAAAAGCCTCGGGCAAGATTGGCCCGATCGCGTATCGATTTGGCCTCTGCGTCATCTGTCTCCTTGGAGCCGCTGCCGATCTCCTGCAGCAAAGCGAGGCCTTTTTCCTGCTGATTACTTCGCAGATGGGCTATAGCCAGGTTGAAACGACCATACAGAGACCATTCACTCTGTTGGGAAATTTTACTGAGATCAGATAAGGCTGCAGGTTCATTTTTCTGGATAAGACCGATCAGACCTGTCAAGTGGTGTTTTTCATCACTCATCTCTGACTCTAGGTCATCACCCACCTGTTTGAGCGCACTTTTAGCGGCTTGCGTGTTGCCCCTGCGATGACGCGATTTACCCAGTTGCAGCCAGGCCCGACGCTGTATCTTGGGTGATGCACTCTGTTTCAGAACCCGGTTAAACAACGTTTCTGCGGTATTTGGCATGCCATAGGCCAGGTAGAGCCCACCCAGCAATAGTTCAGGCTCATCTTCATAGGCCTCCATCAATCCCTGTTTTCTGGCGGAAAGGAGATGGACGATAGCGGGAAAATAGTTCTGCTGGTAGAGCTGATATAGGGCTTCGCCATAGTGCAGGTCACGCAGCTCTTGTGGTTCACCGACACGTATCTCCGCCGTGGCGCAGAGTGGTAAGGCAAGAGAGAGCGAGATTAGCAGGCGGGAAGTCAGGCCAGATAGCACCCGTATCACTCCCACTCCCGGATCTCAAAATCCGGCTGTTGCAAGGCGACACCGTCAACAATTTTCAGCTCCAGGTATTTTGGCCCAATACCTTTATTGAAACTGACTGTTGCGCCTCGTTTGTAATCTCTTCCTTTCGGTCCGATTCCGGTGAAGAAGGCAACCAATTCATGATCACCCGATTTCAGATTTCCCAGGTAGAGACGTTGTACCCCACCTCGCTGTAAAGCCTTGATCTCGCGTTCAGTGTAAAGATAGTTGGTGAGTTCCTTGCTATCTATCTGGAGCTGTACAGAATCGAGTTTGAAGTATTTGCCAATATCCAGGGAGAGAAAAATTGAGACCTGAGTATTGCCTGGGAATAATAACTCCTCTTCGAGGATAAAGAGCTCTCGATTGAGTTCTACGACTGCTTTTTTTAGATCCTCAACCTGTTGATCCAGGCCTTGACCGCTGTCCGCAAGCGGCTCGGCTGACAGCGATATACCGAAACAGCAGAGGGTAATAAGCGCAATTCGGAGTAAGATCTTCAAAGTGTTGATTCCCGAGTCATTTTTAAGCTGAGTCATGAACAAACAAATCTATATGAATTAGTGTGTTGCGTTTGCGATCATAGTCACAGGTTGAACTGGAAAGTTGGTAATAAATGCCCAAATACCATGATAGGTGATGTGGCTGTCAATCGCTATGCCTGTTCACAATGTAATAATAATGCCAGTTGTATGGAAAGAAAAATGTATATATACCGCTATGTAATTAGCTGAATTAAATAGTTAATTTGAGGTCGCAATAAAATTCAGCCTGAATCGGGTCTATTTTTTTGCTATTGATGAGCCTAGTTATGGGGGGTAAAAGGGGAGGTGGCTCCCGTGGGTAATGAAAAACCCATTTACCGTCTGTAACGGTCATCAATCCTCAGGTTCAGGTAAATGATGACAGGTGACAATCACCCTAATTTGAGGATGGATTTTGCAATTCACCATTAGAACAACACTTTTATTGAGCATACTGGTGACCCTATGCCCTGTCTTGGCTCTGGCAGGAGAATCGGGCTATGAGCCATTTAGAGTACGCAATCTGAACCCTTTCACTCTCATCCATGGTCTGCCAGCGGCCTCCTCATCACAATTACTGAACGAGGATGAGTCGAGTCTGCATCTATCAATGGATGTTGCCAACAACTCAATACAGGGCACATCGGATGGAGAGCAGGTCACATTGGATGGTGAGACATACCGGATCGGTCTAGTCTGGAAAAAAGGTGTTGGGGCCGGTTGGCAGATGGGTATAGAAGTACCCTACCTATCACATCGTGATGGTTTTATGGATAATCTGATTGAGAATTGGCATGACATTTTTGGTTTATCCAACGCTAAACGGGAAGACTGGCCACAAAACCGTTTGCGCTATCTTTATGTGAAGGATGGGGATGAACGTGTATCGATTCAAAAAAACACGCAGGGTGTTGGCGATATCCAGCTTTTTTTATCCCATACGCTTCAGCGAGATGCGGCTGGCAGAAATAGTGCCGTACATGCCAGCCTCAAGCTACCTACCGGTGATTCAGATTCGCTGCTTGGCAGTGGAGCACCCGACATCGCTTTTTGGATAAGCGGTTCGGATGCTCAATTGTTGAAGCGCTGGTCGATGGGGGTCTATGGTCAGGCTGGACTATTGATTAAGGGGAAAGCTGATATTTTGAGCGAACAACAGCGGGATGCTGCACTTTTCGGTACAGTGGGAACCCGGTGGCTCGCTTATGACTGGTTGGCGCTTAAGCTCCAGGTAGATGGACATACTTCGCTATACGACAGTGCTGTGGACCAATTGGGCGGTACTGCAGTAATGATCACTGTTGGTGGTTCGATCCTGCTCAATGACGGACAAAGTGGTATCGATATCTCGATCGGAGAAAACCTCACCACCGATACAGTGCCCGATTTTATGGTCAATCTATCCTATAAGCACTCATTCCATTGAGGATTGCGGCTTGGTATTTCGTGCAGATTTTAGTGCCAGTAAAACCAGAATCAGACCAGCAGCGATAAAGGGCAGGCTAAGGACCTGACCTGTACTCAACCATAGATCTGTGGTGTAGGCGGCCTGTCTGTCTTTAATGAATTCAATGCCGAATCTCGCACTAAATACAGTGATCAGGAAAGTACCAAAAATAAAGCCTGATTTAAATCGCATTTCACTGCGTAAGTAGAGTGTGAGTAGAAACATGAATATCCCTGCATAGGCAATCGCCTCGTAAAGCTGAGCCGGATGCCTGGGCAGATTATCTACACGCTCGAAAATAATGGCCCAGGGGTGGTAGGTGGGGATGCCATAGATTTCTGAATTGAACAGGTTGCCAAGACGAATAAAGGAACCGGCAAGTGCTGTTGGTATAGCAAATCTGTCCAGTAACCAGAGATAGGACTCCCCGGTCTGCCGCTGATGGAAATAGAGGGCAAGCAAAACACCCACACCACCACCATGGCTGGCCAGGCCTCCTTCCCAGATGGCTAGAATCTTTAACGGATGACTCAGGTAGTAGCCGGGATCGTAAAAGAGGCAGTGGCCCAGTCTGGCGCCTACGATCGTCCCAATGACCAGATAGATTGAGAGTCGCTCAAGGTGTTGAGTATCCCTTCCCTCCCGTTGATAGATCCAGTGTACGATCTGGTAGCCCAACAGGTAGGCCGTGGCAAAAAGTGCGCCATACCACCGGATATCCAAACCTGCAAATGAGATCAGTGTCGGATCAGCATTCCATGTGAAGTAGTCAAGCAGCTCTGTTTTCATCCTTTTCAGATCTCAGATGTATATCAATGGTCGAAGATTCTAATCAATCAGGGAGACCATTGTCAGTCTTGTTTTTGAGTGGAATCTATGGATAAAAAATAGCAGCATGACTCAATGTACTGACGTTTTGACACATCATGGGCTATTCAACGGAGGGTGCATTCGGCTGGGCTCGACCTCCAGCCGTCACTAATGAATCAGCTAAACGACCGGATTGAACGCTGTCAAACTGTCCAGCATGGTTGCATTGCCTAGATTGGTACCAAATAGGGTGCTGAACTGCCCCTGCTCACCGTGTAGTGCCAGGTAGTTGAGGGCCACTGTCTGTACCAGTTGATTTACATTGTTAGCTGCCGGACTGGAGCCATTGTCAACCGCACCATCAGCTGTGAAATAACCGATCTGTTGATGGCGCAACTGTTCATCGGCTGAGCCACCTGCCAACACAGGTTGACCACCAGGGTTAAAGACCAGGAAGAAGGAAGCCGCAGTGGATTGGTTGTCGCCCGTCCAGACACCCTTGCCGCGTCCATCGGCTGAATTGTCGATAGTGCCATTACTGGAAACGGATCCATCACTGAAAACGTAAAGCATCAGCGGGGTTCCAATGCGGGCTGCATACTCCAGACAGGCACCCATGCAACGTCCTGCACGGAGGTCACGGATTTCACCCACAGCCCGATCGCCGGTGTGATAGTCGTAACCGCCCATAGTGATTGTGCCAGCCCCGGCATAACCATTGATGACCAACTTCATCACAGATGCGGTTTTACGGAATTCGCTGTCGTTATCAAACTCCGCTTGAGTGAAGATAGGGCCGATGATATCCGTATCGGCAGTGACATCTAGGGCTGCCGGGTCACCGTACCGATCCACCAGGTCAGCACTCTTTACATAACCACAGCGTACCAACTCCTTGACTACCTGGTCTGTGGATATGCCGGTGTTGACACTGTCGAGTTTCATGTCGGAGATACGTTGTATCGCTTCCATAACCGCTACTGCATCGGATTGATCTAACAGCCCCACCAGCTTACCGGTGTCCACCAGTCCTGTTGTGTCACTGGGCCGGTCGACCTTGGTGGGTCGGACAGATGGATCGATTTGATCCGCAGGTGCAACAGAGTTACCACCAGAATCGGAACTGCGGGATCCGATCAGGGTTAACAGCTCTCCGTCCGCACCGCAACGATTGATGGCATACATAGGATTGTGAGGATTAATGCCGGTATCATTTTCTGAACGGGCTGGGATTACAGCGCCATTGATACTGGCCCGATTTCCGACAGAGACCTTCTCAAGTATTCCTCGAAGAAAGGCACTGTCCGAATGGAAAGAAAGCCCCAGTTCATTGTTGATGAAATCATTGAGCCCGGTATCCGGATTGGCGATCGAAGGAACCATGTCTCCAGGTAGGCCAAGCCGGTTATAACCGGCCGTGGTGAGAAAATCGAGTTGTCCGCCTTGTTGCCCTGTCAATACGTTTGAACCGGCGATATTGGCTCCTCCTGCCAGGTCGAAACAGATGAAAGGAACCTTTCCACCGCCCAGGGTATCGATACCGCAGGCATTTTTCAGTGTCTCTAGGTCAGATGAGAGGGCTGCCCTGGCTTCTCCTGGATTGGCAAAGAGACCGAAAAGTGAGGGTGCAGTAACAGCACCGAGGCCAGCCATGAGTCCCTGACGAATAAAGTCACGACGCGTCACAGGACGAGGATGATCAGGGTAGAGCAGTGGGGCATCAGGAGAGAGGTTGTTCACTTTTCTGCGCATGGTCTGTTTTCCGTTGGATTTCTCTTCAATCAACTACTGATAATTACTGCAGTAGAACCACAGCACTACCCAGCAGTGAGGCACAAGCTGCTTTGGTCGCCTTTTCAGTACGGTCTGCTGCACACTGGCCACTGCATCGGGCCAGACCCACACTACCTGTCAGGAGATTCATCAGTTCACTCTCGACAAGTGCCGGATTAGGCTGAGTGGTCAGGTTTTGTCCCATGAATCGGGTCATCAGCGGAGCCACTACCTGGCTTTGCCAGGTGGCGTTCTGAATATCATTGGCATTGATGCTGAAATCAAATCCTGGCAATAAACCGGAACGCAGGCCAGTGTCATCAATCAGTGCACTACAGTATTCGATGGCCAACTGTGAAACAGCGACTTGATGAGAGGAGAGAAAACCATTGATATCCTCTGCTGAAGGAAGCTGCTGCTTTATGGTGGTATAGGTGGTCTGTACGGCACTCAGGGTGTGACTGACACCTGTCAGAGCTGACATTGTTGCGTTGATCTCGTCAAACGTCCGCAGGCCGATCAGAGAGACAGGCTCACTATCTGCTGGCTCAGCCGGTGGTAGTACAGCGGGTTCAGTGTAGACGTTAGTATGGGCTCCGAGTCTTTCGAAGGTGAGGAAAAACTGGTCACTTTCCGATCCCTTTTCAGAGGCGATGGTTGTACCGATATTCGAAAGAAGCTGACCATTTACAGAATATTCACTGTCATTAATGGTCGTTATTAAACGGGTATAGGCTTGGCCGATAGCCGCTTCCTTGCCGTTGATGCCGATACGCATACCCTCCAAAGGAATGGATCCTGGTAATACAGTTTCATCCAGGCTGATGAATTTTGGCTGACGGAAAAGATAGCTGTAGTTATCGAATTGGCTGACCTCGAATACGATGAAGCTTTGAGGAAGATCGACCAGCTGGCTGACATTAAATAGCAGAAAGTATTTCTCTCCCACGCCAGCGGCAAAATTCTGTGTTATCTGTTCTTGAGTCAATGCCCGATTATGGATAGCCAGTAAGCGTATTTTTCCTGCCCAGGGTCGGTTGCTGGATGCTTCATTGCCTAATACCAGGGCATAACTATCGTCCCAGTCATTCAGGTTGCCTGGTGCGGTCTCATCCATATCGTCGGTGAATAAACCATTTACATAGAGACGGCGTCCATTCACAGGATCGAAAGTGGCAACCACATGTTGTTCCGTAGCTTGCAGGTCTTCATCGTCGTCGGAAGTGGAATGGGCTGGCTCACCATTGCCATCGGTGGTGCTGGAGCGATGCAGATGGTTATAGGTATAGAGTGTTTGACCGAGGGTAAAGTTACGTACATCGGTACCGGCAGAATAGCTGATAATACGTGCTGGTCCTTCCTGGGTTACATTCGAGGGTACCACCCAGGCTTCAATGGTATATTCACCGGTGGCCTGAACCAATTGAGCCAGTTTGCGGCTGTCGCCGGTACTGCCTTGAGCCTTGCCGTTTTTAAAATCGAGTCCCCAACCTTCGACCCAGGAAACATCACCGTTTAGGGTGAGGTTGATAGCCGGATCGACGCCACTGGTGTCATAAGCAATGTTACCATTGCCGGTTTTAAACTCATACAGTGCGACAATATCGTTTTCCTGACGGCTTCCACCACTGGCCACGGTCCCTTCAGGCAGGGTCAAGGCACGGCTGACAACCAAGTTGGGATTGATAGGTGTCGGAGTAATGCTGTTGGCCATGTTGCTGATGGCACCTTCCATCTCCTGAGCGTTGTCGGGACAGTCGTCCCAGCAGTTGTGAAGCTCGACCAGACGTTGTACCAAGCGTGAATTGACAGGTGTATCCAGGTCAATGGATGTCTTAACCGCCGTATAAGCGGCCCCAGTGTCACTGCTGGCAAAATAGGGGGATTGGGGAGAATCAGCATCCTCAACATGACATTCGGAGCAATACTGCGTAAGCAGTGGGTGAACATGGGTGGTGAATAGTCCGGCATCATCGGGAAAAACCTTACTCTCTCCGACAACATTTTCAGGAGGTGCTTCGAGTTCGATCTGCCGCCCTGCACCACTGCCATCGCCAACCCATGACTCGATATAGTTGGTGATGATAGTGGCGCAAGCGCTATTACTGGCTTCCCAGCAGTTATGTCCATTTGCAACCTTGGTGACCAACAGGGATTCGTCAGGTTCTTCCCTGTTCACATGAGGGTTGACTGCTTCATAAGCCTGATTAACATCATCCTCGCGTACAAACAGGGGTGCCTGACCACCTGTATTGTGGCACGCGCCACAGCGGTTTTGAGCTCGCAGAGGTTCCCATACACTGATACGAAACCCCTGAATATCCGTTGTACGTGCTGCTGGGCCACTATAGGTACTGGTTATTATATTCGTCTGTTGCTGACCTTGGGTGGATACACCGTCTTGACAAGCCTGAAGCCCAGCCAATGCAATAGCAGCAATGATGATATGGATAGTTTTATCTGCCCATCCACGATTATTGTTCGCTCTGTTTAGCATGCTCACTGGCTCAATCCCCTGCACAATAGACGGCCGCTTCAGCAAACACGCGCTTCATGTTGTAGCCGGTTTTAAAGTTATTTGTGATCTCAGCGATACGAGTACGGTCAGGGCTATCCACCGGTGAGCGTAGACAGACCGCCTGGAAGGCCTTGCTGACCTGGCATTCGGCAAAGGCGTGACTGTTGGCCAACTCCTCGCCCATCGATTTGGCGCCCATCCCCGAGCCCGGCAGGCTAGGGTCCCAGCCAAGGAGGGAGTTGGGGCCTTCTCGCCAGTAGTTATCCCAGCTGTCGTCCGGGGTGGCATAACCATCTTTGAAGACACTGCTATTGATGAGGTACTTGGGTTGGACGGTACCGGGCGTGTAGCTTAGTCTGCCGGCTTCTTGATCGTCGGTGTACTCATAGTTGTAGTAGGCATAGGCCTGTGTCAAAGGCTCCATGCCGGCATGACATCCCACACAGTTATTGAAAAACACCCGGCTATCACCACCGGGACTACGTGTGGCATCCTGGCGTACCCGGTCGCTGGAGCGTGTCGGATCTTTGATTAGTTCAAGATCCTTACACAGATGATTGAGCATCGTAAAACGGAACATGGCTCGGTTAGTGCCATCGATAAAGAAGGCCCTTGCAGCAGCCCGGGTGGAGATGATGCCGGCGGTTCCTTCTACCGGAAGACCGGTTACACTCGATTGGGTTGTTCTTTGAAGATCATCCTTGAGGTTTACTCCCTGGTTCTCCATCGTTTCGTAGTGATCGTTGTTGTTGTTTGAGTAGGCAGGTGAATTGCTGCCTATGTAAAGGATATCGGCAGAGAGTAATTGATTAAACGGTACATCATCGCGCACCATACCGATGACTGTGGCTGAGTAGTCATTCAAAGGGGCAAAGGGTGTTTGGTCCTCATTTGTCCAGGGAGTCGCCCAGTTCTTTATGGTGACGTTGTAAAAGTCAGGATGTTCCGTCGCAAGCATGGCAGCTGCCAGTGGATCGTTGTTATCCGCTATCTCGCTGACCATCTGGGTGAGGATGGCAGCACTCGGTGGTACACCGGCAATCCGATCATGAATTCGCTGAGCCTGTTCGCGTGGTCCTGCTGTGGCACTTGCAGCATGAAGAAACAGTGATGTCAGCGTCATCAGCAGTACCAGGAAACCAGAACGTGATAGTGGATAGTTGGATTGACACTGTCCTGACATGATGAATGCGCCCCTGAAGCCGTCTGTTCACGAGGCATGAAGGTTAGCCTCGAATGAATATGCGATAGTTTCCCCTCTCTATCTATATCAGTCGTTTTTTTTGTCAATGCTAAGTGGCGAATACGAGACTTTTGTTTTTTCAGGTTGTGAACTCGTGCACTGATTGGCCTCTTCGTTAAGGTAGACTCTCAAGTCCATGATTTTACTAGACGATAGTGATATTTAAGTCTGTCTATGCAGCTCAACTCGTGACTGTACTATCGGCTCTGCGGGGAACCTATCTACCGATGAAATCTGCTATTCGCGTGACTATCCTGATAGATGTCTGTGCGGTCCTGTTATTCCTTACCCTGTTGGGATGCGGTGGAGGGAGCAGCCAGGAGCAGGATCCTGTCGTGGTCGACTATCCTGTTGCGTATGTTAAACGCCCTGTCACGGAGATGAGCAACACGGATATCAGGGTAAGTCAGGCCACTGAAGCGGGTGGTGATCTCTATCTGAAGGATTTCGCCGCTGGGAGTGCGGATGAGATCAACCTCACTGGCTCAGTGACGGGTGGTCTCGGTGATGTCAGGGATGTCTCTGTCTCATTTGATGGTATGAAGTTACTGTTCTCTCTTCGTTTGGCACTGATTGAAGATGCTGAACCTGAAGATCAACCGACATGGAATATCTGGGAGTACGATATTCCCTCCCGCGCGATCAGACGAATCATCGTTTCGGATATTACCGCGGAAGATGGCCATGATCGCTTTCCCCACTATCTACCCGATGGACGCATTGTCTTCTCTTCCACCCGTCAGCGTCTTGCCAAGGCACGTCTGCTGGATGAGGGCAAGCCTCAATATTTAGCCATCGAACGCGCTGTTAACGAGCCGGCCATGGTGCTGCATGTCATGAATGATGACGGTAGCAATATCACCCAGATTTCATTTAATCGTAGCCACGATTTCACTCCGAGCGTACTCACCAACGGTCAGATAGTATTCAGTCGATGGGATAATTCAGATGGCAACAATGCTATCCATCTCTACCGTATGAATCCTGATGGGACGGAGATGGAGTTGTTATATGGTTTGAATAGTCATGAAACCGGGACATCGGGAAGCACGGTGCAGTTCATGCGACCACAGGAGATGCCGGATGGTCGCATCATGGCCTTGTTACTACCTGTGGATGGTACGGATGAGGGTGGCGATCTAACCCTTATTGATAGCAGCAATTTTGTCGATAATGAACAGCCCACATGGGACAACCTGGGACTAACCGGACCTGCACAGAGTCGTGCAACGGTACATCAGATCACTACTGACGGCAGCCTCTCCAGGGGAGGGCAGCTGCGCAGTGCTTACCCATTGTTTGACGGTACTGACAGGTTGTTGATCAGTTGGAATCAGTGTCGATTACTGGAACAGGAACGCATTGTTCCCTGTACCGAGGAACGTCTGGCCAATCCTGATGCTGAGCCCGCACCGCCACTCTATAGTTTGTTTGTTTATGACGGGGCGGAACAGACCCAGCAGCCGATCGTAAAACCGCAAGAGGGCATTATCTACACTGATGTAGTCGTGGCTGTAGGGCGTTCACTGCCGATTATCCGCCACGATAAGACAGCGGGTATCGATCTCGATCCTTCACTTGTGGCTGACAAGGCCGGTCTTTTGCACATCCGAAGCGTTTATGATCTGGACGGTGTTGATAGGGCTGATCCCGATATAGCAACCCTGGCTGATCCGGCACAGACAAGAGCAGATGATCGTCCTGCACGATTTCTTCGCCTGATCAAGCAGGTCACGATACCGGACGATGATGTGCTTGAATTTTCATCCAGCGCATTCGGAAGGACCGCCCAGTTTGGTATGCGTGAGGTGATCGGTTATGCGCCCATCGAGCCCGATGGGTCGGTGCAGGTTAAGGTGCCGGCGAATGTACCTGTCAGCTTCAGTATACTGGATGCTAATGGTAGACGTACCGGGCAAGACCATGGTTTCTGGTTGCAATTTCGGCCGGGTGAAGTGGTTGAGTGCAGTGGTTGTCATGAGGCCGATAATCCCCTTGCACATGGTCGCCTGAGTGCAGCGCCACCCAGCATCAACAGTGGCAACACCGAGACAGGTCAACCTTTTCCAAACGCGAATCCTGAGCTGTGGGGCGATACGGGTGAGACCATGGCACAGACACGAAACAGATTGCAATGCAATGCAGCTGCTTGTGATCCTAGTATGGATCTGCTCTTCAGTGACGTCTGGACGGATCCTGCAACAAGCGCGATTGATGAGGCATTCAGCTATCGCTATGTTGACCTGGATAGCGCCTCTCCCTTGAATGATGCTCTTTGCACATCCAACTGGAATGAACTCTGTCGTGCCATCATTCATTACGAGCAGCATATTCATCCATTATGGAGTCTGCCGCGGCCAGTGTTTGATGCTACTGATACTCAGATCGATGACCATACTTGTATCCTTTGCCACGCTAGTGATGATGCTGGTGTGACTGTGGTACCGGATGCCCAGTTGGATCTCAGTGACGGTCCTTCCGAAGATGATCCAGAGCATTTTGCCGCTTACCGGGAGCTGCTGTTTACCGACAATCTGCAGGAGGTTGTGGATGGTATCCTGGTCGATGTCCTGGTACCTGCAGTGGATGCAAATGGTAATCAGCTCTTTGAAACAGATGAAAACGGTGAACTGGTCCTGGATGGAGACGGAAATCCAGTACCACTTCCTGATGTACCTGTACCTGTACCGGGAGGGGCTTCAATGATGGCCGGCTCTGCCAATAACAGCCGTTTTCTGGAAATGTTTGATACGGGCGGCTCCCATTCTGGCTACCTGAGTGATGCAGAAAAAAAACTGCTTTCCGAATGGCTCGATATCGGTGCACAGTATTACAATGATCCCTTTATTGCCCCCCTGGATGAGTAAGCTTGAGACTTCTTAGGTTAAAGTGGTTCCTCTATACAAGCTGGATATTGGTTTGGCTATTACCTGTAATCTGTTACGCAGATGATGATTATCGGCGCATTCAGGTAACAGCTCCTTATATTGAGATGCATACAGGTCCAGGAAGCTCCTATCCAATTGACTTTGTAGTGGAGCGGGGGGAGTGGGTCGAGATCCGCAAGCGTCGTACTGACTGGTTTCAGGTCCATACCCGCCGTGGCCGACTGGGTTGGGTTATCATCGATCAAATGCGCCAGACTCGTACCGAAGACAGAGAGCCACTGCGACTGGTCTCTTATACTCAGGATGATTTCCGAGAGCGCAAATGGGAATTCAGTTTCTATGGTGGAGAGATGGAAGGGGCTGCTTTACTGGGTCTATATGGTGGTTATTCATTCAATGAGAACCTCTCCACCGAGATCAGTTTTTCACAGGCTCTGGGTGATTTTTCCAGTGAGTATCTGATTGATATCAATCTACTGTCGCAACCCTTTCCAGAGTGGACCTATAGTCCTTTTTTTACCCTTGGGAGCGGTATCATCCGCACCAAACCGAATGCCACCTTAGTGCAGACAGAGGATCGTACTGACTCTACTGCCCATGTCGGGGTAGGTTTGCGAGTCTATCTGACAAGGCGTTTTTTCATGCGTGGGGAGTTCCGCCACTACGCCGTTTTTACCAGTCGTGATGATAATGAGGAATTTGACCAGTGGAAAATCGGACTCGGTTTCTTTTTCTGAGTACAGCAACGCTGCTGGGATCTCTGGTGCTGTTGCCTTGCAAGGCGGCTGAGCCCCTTGGTGACAACCTGCGTGAGGAGCTACTGATAGAACCGGAGATTGCTCGACGTGAAATTGAGGAACCTGAGATCGATTCAGAGGATTTCGAGGTAGGCGTCTACGCGGGGCTCATGACCATTGAGGATTTCGGTACTAGCGCAGTTTACGGGGCTCGGCTTGCCTATCATGGTACGGAGTCTATCTTCCTGGAGGCTGCAATTGGTACCAGTGAAGCCAATGAGACCAGCTTTGAACTGCTTGGTGGTGATGTGCAACTGTTAACCGATGATGATCGCAAGCTCACCTACTACAACCTGTCTGCCGGGTACAACATTCTCCCGGGAGAGGTCTTTCTAGGCGGCAAGTATGCCTACAACAGCCAGTTCTATCTGATTGCAGGGATTGGTAGCACTCGATTTGCCGGTGACGATGAGTTCACTGTCAATCTGGGAGCAGGTTATCGTCTATTGATCAGTGACTGGCTGACCCTGCATCTCGATGCCAGGGATCACATGTTCGAGTCGGATTTGCTGGGTGAGACAAAGACTACTCATAACTTTGAACTGCATGGCAGTCTGACCTTTTTCTTTTGAGGGAATAGAGATGTTGAGAATATGCCAAATTAAACTGCCATTGAAACGAGCTCTGGTGGTCGGACTGATGTTGTTTTTCAGTGGACAGGTTATTGCTGCCAGTTCAACACAAGCGGCCCCTGATTTTACACTCAAGAGCCGGAGCGGTGAGAACATCAAGCTAAGCGAATTGCGCGGACAGGTTGTAATGATCAACTTCTGGGCCTCATGGTGTGGACCCTGTCGGCAAGAGATGCCGTTACTGGAACAGTTATATCAACGATATCAATCCATGGGCTTTACACTGCTGGGTGTCAATGTGGATGAAGATCATACAGCGGCTGACAAGATGCTGGGCAATGTAACGGTCAGCTTTCCGATCCTCTTCGATGACCAAAGCCAAGTGAGCAAGCAGTACCAGGTCAAAGCTATGCCAAGTACCTTCATGGTCGACCGTGACGGTCAAGTGCGCCATCTGCACAAGGGCTACAAGCCTGGATATGAAGAGGATTATCAACAGCAGATTCGGGCATTACTACGCGAGTAATCAACAGTTTTATGAACCTACCTCATTCAAAAACCAGGCTGTTTCTCTCTTGTATGCTGCTTATGGCAGGCACTGGGTGCAGTATCGAACCTTGGGTGCAACCCTATGAGCGGGCACATCTGGCAGACCCGATTATGAGTTTTGAGCGTGACCCTGTGGCAGGTGCCTATCGTCATCATGTCCACCAGACCCGAGAGGCAGCCCGTGGTGCCGAGGGTGGCGGGGGAGGTGGTTGTGGCTGTAACTAGTCAAAGACCCTGTTTTTGGGGCTGTACTGGATGGACCGGTGGTTGGTTGCACCTTCTACTTCTGTTCAGTATGGGGCTGCATGCCACAGTACTTCCGGAAGATCGGGCAGACGTCATGTATCATCGCTACGACGGCGGCGGCGTCGAAGTGGATGGACCTTCGATTTTGGTACGAAAATCGATTGGTCAAAGTGTTTCTGTGAATGCCAATTATTATGTGGATTCCATCTCAAGTGCCTCGGTCGATGTGGTCAGTACCGCTTCCCCCTATACCGAAGAGCGCACCGAAACCAGTTTGGCAATGGACTATCTGCACAATAAGACTTTAATGAGTCTTGCATTTACCAGCAGTGATGAAAGCGACTACCAGGCAGAGACCGGCAGTTTTAATATCAGCCATGATATGTTCGGCGATCTCACCACCGTTTCGCTAGGCTATGCAGTGGGAAATGACGATATCAGTCGCAACGGTGACAGCGATTTCGGTGTGTCGGTGAAAAGGCAGAATTATCGCATTGGAGTGACTCAGGTTCTGACTAAAGAGAGTATTCTCGGTATTGACTGGGAGACCATTACCGATCAGGGCTTTCTGAATAATCCCTATCGGGCTTACCGCTTTCTCGATCCATTGAGTGAAAAGGGATTTGGTCTCCAACCCGAGAAGTATCCTCGTACGCGTACCAGTAACGCGTTGGCGTTACGTCTGAAATATTATCTCCCTTATCGTGCCGCCTTGAGTGGTGAGTATCGTTATTTCAATGATACCTGGGGCATCAGCGCAAACAATCTTGAATTTGCCTATACCCATCCGTTACAGAAGGATTGGGTATTCGATGTCCGATACCGCTATTACACTCAGGGGGCAGCCGATTTCTACAGTGATCTTTTCACTCGCCAGGATGAACAAAATTTTCTCGCTCGTGACAAGGAGTTGAGTAGCTTTCAAAGTCACAGCATTGGTTTTGGCGTCAGTTACGCGTTTAAACCCGCCAGCTGGGAGTTTATCGATAGCGGCAGCTTCAACTTCTCACTTGATTTGATCCGTTTTGATTATGATGATTTTCGTGATATCACCCGTGGAGGTGTGGTAGGCCAGGAACCTTTTTACTCATTCTCGGCGAATGTCATCAAGGCCTACCTATCTATCTGGTATTAAGCCGTTTTCGAGTAAAAAACAGCGTTAGCAGACCCCCACTTTGTCAAAGTCTGAACGGTGATCCTGTCCCACCGAATAGTGACTTCCTGGCCAGATAATATCCAACTATGTCACTGGCCCCTGTTTCTTGTCGCCTTCTGTGTCATAATCGGCCGCTGATTTTTTTTGCAGGGCAGGATCTGCCTGACAATCTTTTTTGACCCGATTGAGAGGTTGATAGAAATGAGTTTTTTTATATCTGATGCGTTGGCGGAAGGACCGGCAGCAGAGCAGGCCAGTGCGATTACCGGTTTGCTCCCATTGGTGATCTTCGGTGCTGTGCTCTATTTTCTGATGATTCGTCCACAGGTCAAACGCCAGAAGGAGCACAAAAAGATGGTTGATGCTCTGGCGAAAGGGGATGAAATCGTCACCACGGGAGGTATGGCGGGTAAAATCTCTGATCTTGGTGAGAACTTTCTCCTGGTTGAGATATCAGATGGGACCGAGGTGAAAGTACGCCGACAGGCTATAGACTCTGTTCTGCCCAAGGGATCTCTCAAAGAGCTCTAGCCAAGGTTGAACGAACGCCTCTACTCTCCTAGCCATAATGATTTGAAAGCACAATGAACCAATACCCACTTTGGAAAAACCTGCTGGTTTTGACAGTGGTCCTGCTGGGTGGGCTGTTTGCCCTGCCCAATCTCTTTGATCAGGACCCCTCCATGGAAATCTCCGCCCAACGTGATGCCGTCATCGATCAGGCGACCCAGTCACGAATTGAACAGGCGTTGGAACCGGCTGGCGTGGTTGCCAAGGGTATGGCCATTAAGAATCAAAAAATGCTGGTACGGTTCAAGAGTTCCGAAGACCAGCTTAAGGCCATGGATATCATCGCCGCAGAGCTCGGCGATAACTACACCCCTGCATTGACCCTATCTCCCGATCTGCCTGATTGGCTAAGCGGTTTGGGGGCTGAGCCGATGTATCTTGGGCTCGATCTGCGAGGTGGTATCCATGTGTTGATTGATGTGGACATGGAAACGGCAATCGAGCAGGCGGCAGAACGCTACAGTAGTGACATACGCACCCTTTTGCGTGAGAAAAAGCTGCGCTATATCCGTATCAGTCGCGAAAATGATCAGGTACTGGTCAAATTCAATAATGCCGAAAAGCGTGATCAGGCAACAGAGGCGATCGGCAATGAATTCCGCTCCTTGAATCTGGAAAGCCTCGATGAAGCAGAGGCCTTCCTAGTCAGAGCCTCTCTCTCTCCCGTCGAGAAACAGGAGGTTCAGAAATTTGCTCTGCAACAGAACATCACCACCCTGCGTAACCGGGTCAATGCCCTGGGTATCGCAGAACCTCTGATACAGCAACAAGGTGTGCGACGTATTGTTGTGCAACTCCCCGGGGCGCAGGATCCTGCTAAGTTGAAAGAGATTCTAGGCGCTACCGCAACCCTCGAGTATCGCCTGGCTGACACTGAGCATAGCGTTGAAGATGCGGTGAATGGTCGTATTCCACCAGGATCCAACCTTTATCACGAACGTGATGGTCAGCCGGTGCTACTGAAGAAGCGGGTGATCGTAACCGGTAATCAAATTGTTGATGCTTCGTCGGGTCTGGATCAACGTTCCGGTCAGCCTGCAGTCTTTGTCAGCCTGGATGGCGTGGGTGCCAAACGGATGCGACGGATGACCAATGAGAATGTGGGCAAACCCATGGCGGTGGTGTTCATTGAGAATCGCGTCACTACCCGAATGGTGGACGGGAAGCCAGTGAAGGTGAAAAAGAAGGTGGAGGAGGTGATCTCAATCGCCAATATCCTGGAACCCTTTGGACGGCGCTTTCAAACCACGGGGCTTGATTCTACTGAAGAGGCACGCGATCTGGCCCTGTTGTTGAGGGCTGGTGCCCTGGCAGCCCCGATTGAGATTGTCGAGGAGCGCACGATCGGACCAAGCTTGGGACAGGATAGTATCGATCAAGGTTTTATGTCAGTGATGATTGGCCTGGCCCTGGTGATGGTGTTCATGGCCTTCTACTATAGGGTGTTTGGTCTGGTTGCCGACTTGGCGCTGATGATGAATTTGGTACTGATCGTGGCCATTCTTTCGATGTTGCAGGCCACTCTGACGCTGCCTGGTATTGCCGGTATCGTCCTGACCGTGGGTATGGCCGTGGATGCGAATGTGTTGATCTTTCAACGTATCCGCGAGGAGATTGCCAACGGTAATTCACCCCAGGCAAGTATTCAGGCCGGATATGAGAAGGCCTTCTCCACCATCATCGATGCCAATATTACAACATTGATTGCCGCTGTTGTTTTGTTCAGTTTCGGCACCGGACCGATCAAGGGTTTTGCTGTCACCCTGGCGATAGGAATTCTTACCTCCATGTTTACCGCTATCGTGGGAACACGTGCAGTGATCAATTTTATCTATGGTCACAGACGCGTAAAAGCGTTAGCGATATAAGGAGTCCAGTTATGCAGATTATTAACAAAGGCACCCGTTTTGACTTGATGGGTAAGCGCAGTATGGCGCTGGTATTCTCCGGGGTGCTGTTGCTGATCGCCCTCATTGCGATCGGTGTGCGTGGTCTTAATTTCGGTATCGACTTTACTGGAGGGACGCTTGTCGAAGTGGGGTACACACAAGCAGTAGAACTCTCTGTGGTAAGGGATGCACTGACCCAAGATGGGTTTGGCGATGCGGTAATCCAGCACTTTGGGACACCAAGGGATGTCCTGGTGAGGCTAGCACCGCGTGATGATTTGGAGAGTGCGGTGCTCAGTGACCGTGCCTTCAACGCTATGAAGGGGATCGATCCAGGGGCAGACCTGCGTCGTGTCGAATTTGTAGGACCTCAGGTAGGTGATGAGCTGACTGAGGACGGTGGATTGGCGATGCTGTATGCCTTAATCGGTATCCTGATTTACGTGGGATTACGTTTTGAGTACAGGTTTGCGGTTGGTTCAGTGATTGCCCTTGTACATGACGTACTGATAACTATTGGTTTTTTTGCACTTTTTCAGGTGGATTTTGATCTGCCGGTGCTGGCGGCAGTTTTAGCTGTAATCGGCTATTCGCTCAACGATACGATTGTTGTATTCGACCGCATCCGGGAAAATTTCCGTAAGATACGCAAGGGAGAGGCAATCGATATCATCAATACATCAGTCAATCAGACCCTCTCACGAACCTTGATCACATCGGGTACAACCCTGTTGGTATTGGTGGCACTGTTTCTGTTCGGTGGTGAGATTATCCATGGCTTTGCATTGGCGTTGATCGTTGGTGTGGTCATTGGTACATACTCTTCCATCTATGTAGCAAGCAGCTCAGTGATTTCAATGGGTGTCAGCAGGGCGGATCTGATGCCTGTGCAGAAAGAGGATGGTGGACCGGATGAGATGCCCTGAGAGGCGTTACACCCGTATAGGGCTCTTCTCAACGTCAATGTAGCGTATCAGCTCTTTTTTTGATTTGACCTGCTATTAAAGTTGCCAGAAGACAGATCGTGAGTCTGTCTCTGGTCTGATGTTGATGATCCCGATGCTGACTCTGTCTGCAGCTCTAGAGAGAAATCTCTCAGTCCACTCAGGACATCTCGCATTACCATTTCCAGGGCATGGTCGCTTAGGTTTTTTCTCTTATTATGATCGCTTTCCATTTGGAATTATCCGTAATAGTGGATGTGTGTCTTCATCCAAATTAACGGTTGTCAATTTGCTTTCTTGAGGTGCATTTACCCGGTTTACAGCAATCTGTGAATCGGGTTCTTGAGGATGGGAATTAAGCGGTAAGTTTATCGTCGAGATGGGGTAGGATACGTTTTAGCATGGCATTATGGACCTTGATGTTTCCTGCGATCACATTTCCAGTATCGAGGAAGCGCTCGCCTCCACCAATGTCGGTAACCAATCCGCCTGCCTCTCTCACCAGTACTGCGCCTGCAGCAAAGTCCCACACACTCAGTCCCAACTCCCAGAAACCGTCTGTACGACCCGCTGCCAGATAGGCAAAATCGAGTGCTGCAGAACCGGGTCGACGTACACCTGCGCTATCCTTCATTAAATCTTTGAGCATACCCAGGTAGTTGTCAGTAAATCTGAAGTCTCGATAGGGTAGCCCTGTACCAAGCAGCGCACCTTCCAGGCTTTTTCGACCGGATACACGGATCTTTCGGTCATTCAGTAGTGCACCTTCACCCCGGCTGGCAGTGAACATCTCTTCATTGATAGGGTCATAAACCACCCCAATCTCCAAGCGTCCTTTGATTTTTAAGGCGATAGAGATGGCAAATTGAGGGAATCCATGCAAAAAATTAGTTGTGCCGTCGAGTGGATCGATAATCCACTGGTAGTCATCCCCAGCATGCTTACCGCTCTCTTCGGCCAGTATGGCGTGATGGGGGTATTTTTCTCGCAATACATTAATAATGACGGCTTCAGCATTCCGGTCCACTTCACTGACAAAATCGTTGCTTCCCTTGTCCGATATTGTCAACCTGTCGATGCGGTTGAAGTTTCGAGTGATGACGCGACTGGCTTCGCGGGCGGCACGCACTGCAATGGTTAGCATTGGATTCATGGGCCGCGAGGATACAGCAAGTGGCGATGAGGATAAACTATTTCCTAATTTATTCCCTATTTAGAATCAGGTACCCTTGCCGGCTATGCTGAACAATATCCGAATCGTGCTGGTGGATACCAGTCATCCTGGTAATATTGGAGCGGCTGCACGGGCCATGAAAAACATGTCGCTGCAGCAACTTCATCTGGTTACCCCACAGCTTTTTCCTCATCAAGAAGCCACTTCCCGTGCTTCAGGCGCTGATGACTTGTTGAATAGCGCCCAGGTAGCCCATTCACTCGACGATGCCTTGGTGGGCTGCCGTCTTGTGGTTGGTACAAGTGCCCGTGCGCGCAGCGTCGACTGGCCAGTGGTATCACCCAGAGAGGCTGCTGCGAAGTTGGTGCAAGAGGCCGCACACGGGGAAGTAGCATTGGTGTTCGGACGTGAAAGATCAGGTCTCAGTAATAGTGAATTGGATCGTTGCACCTTTCTTGTGCATATCCCAACCAATGAGGCTTATAGCTCACTCAACCTGGGTGCTGCAGTCCAAGTCTTAGCCTACGAAATATTCCAGGCTCAACTGCAGCAGGTTGAGTTAACCGATGAGAGCACAAGGGATCTGGCCACTGCCGAGATGCTGCAGGGCTTCCATGAACACCTTGCTCAGGCATTGGATGATGTGGGTTTTACCCAGCCAAAGCAGTCAAAAAAACTGTTGCGAAGACTGCGTAGTCTTTTTCAGCGGGCCCGGCCGGATAAGGATGAGATAAATATCATGCGCGGTATCCTAAGTGCCATGCAGGGACGTAAGTCGATGAGACGCTGATCAGCGGCCATCCGCGTTGTTGCCCTCCTTAGGAAAGGGCCTGCCATTCCCTGCGGAACGCGCCTAGCGGCTAGCCGCATAGTGTCTCGCTATAATCGTCAAACAATATGAGACACCACACTCGTGTACCGTGATCCATAGCACGAGATGCAATGGAGATATAGTTTTTCAGTTTAGAGAAGCTTCTTCTCATTTTGAGTGGCAAGGCTACACTGCAAACGGCACACTTGTGGCAGCGCATGGCTGCGTTAAATGCCTTGCAATAGCACATTTTTCACTGTCATCGTGTTTTGCCCTACAACACCACAAACACACCTTCCAAAGCGTTCAACAGCAGATTCTAGGCCAAATTATTCGAATATCTGCTGATACCCATCTAATACCCTAGTATTTTGTGCGGGATTGTGGATAATCTGCTTTCCTCATGCCACCATTGTTAGTGTGGCACCACCGATTTCATACTCAAGCGTAGGTAGGCAGTTGGACACTTCAGGTGAAGAGAAAGTCTCTCGTTGGAAAGAGGATATCCAGAGCGTTTTTGAGCGGGACCCTGCAGCCCGCAATGCTTTTGAGATAATCACCACCTATCCTGGTGTGCATGCTGTGGTCTATCATCGTTTCGCCCATGCAATATGGCATATCGGGCTGAAATGGCTAGCCCGTGTGGTATCGAACATAGCCAGGTTACTTACCGGTATTGAGATTCATCCCGGCGCGGTGATTGGTCGGCGTTTTTTCATCGATCATGGGATGGGCGTCGTGATTGGAGAGACAGCGGTAATTGGTGATGATTGTACGCTCTATCACGGTGTCACTCTGGGTGGCACAAGCTGGGATAAGGGAAAACGCCATCCCACCCTTGAGAACAATGTGGTTGTCGGTGCAGGGGCCAAGGTACTTGGGCCCATTGTAGTGGGAGAAGGAGCCAGGATTGGTTCCAATTCAGTCGTGGTTAAAGATGTGCCTGCAGGCGCTACTGTGGTTGGTGTACCCGGTAAACTCATCACACCCAGAAAACCGCAACAGGATGGTCATAGAGAGAAAATTGCAAAGAAGATAGGTTTCGATGCTTATGGAGCGACCAAAGATGCTGCAGATCCGGTGGCTCATGCGATCAACTGCATGCTTGATCATATCCATGTTATGGACAGGAAAATGGAGTCAATGTGTGAAGCGTTGAAAAAACTTGGAGTGGATGAGGATCAATCCAATCTCCCCGATCTCGATTCCTGCGAGATAATTTCAACAGCAGAGGAGCTGCAGAAACTTGATGAACAGATTCCCGAGGAAGAGAAAACCATCGAATGAATGGGGTGGGATAATCTTGACTATTTTGCTTGGGAATGTATATTAGCGTTTGGAAATATTCACGGAGTCGATGAAGTGAAGCTTACCACAAAAGGCCGATACGCAGTGACAGCCATGTTGGATCTGTCCCTACATTATGGTGAAGGTCCGATTACCCTTGCCGATATAGCCCAGCGTCAGGGAATTTCGCTCTCCTATTTGGAGCAGTTATTTTCCCGTTTGCGCAAAAAATCCCTGGTTGCCAGTGTGCGTGGTCCAGGTGGAGGATATAGCCTGGGGAAAAGTGCCGAAGAGATTTTCGTCGGTGAGGTTATTTCAGCAGTGGATGAAAATATCGATACCACACGATGCAATGGTGCTCACAATTGCCAGAACAATGAACGTTGCTTGACTCATGATTTATGGTCAGATCTCAGTAATCAAATATATAGCTATCTCAATAAAATAAGCTTACAGGATCTCATGGATCGCAAGGCGGTACGTGAGGTGGCGGACCGGCAGGACCATGCCGATCACGATGAGTTATCTGGACTGGAAATATCCATGGCAGATGGATCGAATGACCTGGCTGGTGCCTGACTAAAAAATCGATTGTCGGAGTTTGAGATGAAGTTACCCATATACATGGACTATTCGGCTACAACGCCTGTAGATCCCCGTGTTGCGGAATTGATGTGTCGTTATCTCACCCCGGATGGCGATTTTGGAAATGCAGCCTCACGTTCACATGCATTTGGTTGGACTGCGGGTGATGCGATAAGGGTAGCAAGGCAGCAGATAGCCGACCTGGTGAATGCCGATCCTAAAGAGATTGTGCTGACCTCCGGTGCGACAGAGTCAGATAACCTGGCCATCAAAGGTGTGGCAGATTTTTACGCCAAGAAGGGACGCCATATCGTTACCTGCAAAACCGAACATAAAGCGGTACTTGATACTTGTCGGCAGCTGGAACGTGATGGGTATGAGGTGACCTACCTGGATCCGGAACCTAGCGGTTTGATCGATCTTGCAAAATTGGAAGCGGCGTTACGGGATGACACGATTCTTGTCTCGATCATGCATACCAATAATGAAATCGGTGTGATACAGGACATACATGCAATCGGTGAGTTGACCCGTGAGCGCAAGATCCTGTTTCATGTAGATGCGGCCCAAAGCGCTGGCAAGGTACCGATCGATCTCGAAACCCTGAAGGTTGATCTCATGTCTTTTTCAGCGCATAAGATCTACGGGCCGAAAGGCATAGGCGCACTCTATGTAAGACGTAAACCGAGGGTGCGTCTAGAGGCGCAGATGCATGGCGGGGGGCATGAGCGTGGTATGCGTTCCGGAACCCTTGCTACTCACCAGATAGTTGGAATGGGTGAGGCTTTCCGGCTTGCCGGAGAGGAGATGGCAACGGAGAATGAACGGGTTTTAGGATTAAGGAATCGGCTCTGGGCCGGGATCAGCGATATTGAAGAGGTCTATCTGAACGGCGATGAGGATCAGCGAGTAGCTGGAAATCTAAATGTCAGTTTTGCCTTTGTAGAGGGGGAATCCCTGATTATGGCACTGAAGGATCTGGCCGTATCTTCTGGCTCTGCCTGTACGTCGGCAAGCCTGGAACCAAGTTATGTATTGCGTGCCCTGGGAC
Organism: Candidatus Thiodiazotropha sp. (ex Codakia rugifera); assembly: GCA_025656675.1. Classification (GTDB taxonomy): domain Bacteria; phylum Pseudomonadota; class Gammaproteobacteria; order Chromatiales; family Chromatiaceae; genus Thiodiazotropha. The sequence continues at coordinate 259,624 of JAHXHN010000004.1, read as the reverse complement.
GCGAAGATGAACTGGCACACAGTTCCATCCGCTTTACTCTGGGCCGTTTTTCCACTGCGGAAGAGGTGGATTACGCGATCAATAAGATCCGTACTGAGGTAGAGCGATTGCGTGAGCTATCGCCCCTATGGGAGATGTTCAAGGATGGTGTCGACCTGAAATCGATTCAATGGGCAGCGCATTAGTGCGCTTCATGCATCATTCAGAGGTTGTAGATTATGGCATACAGTGACAAGGTACTGGACCATTATGAGAATCCACGAAATGTGGGCGCCTTCGACAAAGACGATACCCGTGTTGGTACGGGTATGGTGGGTGCGCCGGCTTGTGGGGATGTGATGCGTTTGCAAATCAAGGTCAACGAAGAGGGCGTCATCGAAGATGCCCGTTTTAAGACCTATGGTTGTGGCTCTGCAATTGCCTCCAGCAGCCTGCTGACAGAGTGGGTCAAGGGCAAAACACTGGAGCAGGCGCAGGAGATCAAGAATTCAGAAATTGCCGAAGAGTTAGCGTTACCGCCAGTGAAGGTACATTGCTCTGTTTTGGCTGAAGATGCCATTAAAGCGGCCATTAAAGACTTTTCTGACAAGAAAACTAAATAACTGCATCGGTATAATTCGATTTGATAGAGTAGGAACGATGGGTATCACGATCACAGAAGCTGCAGCCAATAGGGTACAGGCCTTTCTTGCCAATCGGGGCAAAGGTTTGGGTATACGTTTAAGTGTACGTACTTCGGGTTGCTCCGGGATGGCTTATGAGATGGAATTTGTGGATGACCTGCAGGAAGATGACCAGGTCTTTGAAGATCGAGGCGTACAGGTGATTATTGATCCCAAGAGTCTTGTCTATCTCGATGGCACTGAGGTTGATTATGGCCGTGAAGGTCTTAATGAAGGCTTCAAGTTTAATAATCCCAATGCCAAGAGTGAGTGCGGATGTGGTGAGAGTTTTGGTGTCTGAAGCGCAACTATTAAAGGATATGAGACGGCTGCCATAAGGCGGCCGTTTTTTCGATATGCTGGATTTTTCGAAAAACTACTTTGATCTGTTTGGTTTGCCGATCGGTTATATCGTTGATGGTAACTCACTGTCTGAACGTTATAGGGATCTGCAACGGGTGATGCATCCTGATCGATACGCCCATGCCACCGATCAAGAGCGACGCCTTTCTGTACAGGGGGCCTCATTGATCAATGAGGCATTCGAAACGCTTAAGGACCCAATTGCTCGAGCCAGTTATCTACTCACACTGCACGGTATTGAGATGGATGCTCAGAATGAATCCACTCAAGATATGGCATTTCTCATGCAACAGATGGAATTACGGGAGGAGTTGGAGGCGATCCCCCGTCAAACAGATTCCTACCAAGCAATTATTGATCTGCGTGGCCGGATCAACAGACAGATTACAAGCCTGGTGGCGCAGATGGCTGTTCAATTCGAAACCCCTACAGAAGAACAGTTGCATGCCGCCAGAGAGATCCTGCGAAAAATGCGTTTTCTGCAAAAGCTGCATGCCGAAGCAGAGAGTGTGGAAGCTGCATTGGAAGATGAGTTGAACTGAACTCACTTATCGGACGGAATAGAGATAGATGGCACTTCTTCAGATTGCAGAACCGGGTCAGGCACAAGCACCCCATCAACATAGATTGGCGGCCGGCATTGATCTGGGTACAACCAATTCATTGGTGGCCAGTGTTCGCAGCGGTCAAGCTGAAACCCTGCCTGACAAACAAGGGCGCCATCTTCTGCCATCAGTGGTTCGATACCAGAGGGATACAGTCGAGGTAGGCTATAGTGCCAAACAGGCTGAAACGGAAGATCCGCTCAATACGATCTCGTCAGCAAAGCGTTTGATCGGGCGTGGCATTGACGATATCAGTACCCTCGGTGACCGGCTTCCCTATCAATTCGTTCAGGCCCATACCACTGTCCCCCGTATCCAAACGGTGGCAGGGGAGGTCAGTCCGGTAGAAGTCTCAGCAGAGATTCTGAAGGTATTGGCTCAGCGGGCTGAAGATACCCTTGACGGAGAACTGAGCGGGGTTGTGATTACAGTCCCTGCCTACTTTGACGAAGCGCAGCGTCAGGCAACAAAAGATGCGGCCAAATTAGCTGGATTGCCTGTGTTACGTCTCCTCAATGAGCCGACGGCAGCTGCAGTTGCCTATGGCCTGGACAAGGGAGCTGAAGGTGTACATGCCATCTACGATTTGGGTGGTGGCACCTTTGATATCTCTATCCTTCGACTCAATAAAGGTGTCTTTGAAGTGATGGCCACCGGTGGGAATTCTGCCCTTGGTGGTGACGATTTTGATCGTGCCCTGGCTGAGTGGATCATGCAACAAGCTGCCATTGAAAATGATGTGAGTCATGCTCAGTTGAAACGCCTGATGCTTGCTGGTTGCGCTGCCAAAGAGGCGCTCAGTGAAGCTGACGAAACTGTAATTCGTGTTCAATTAGAAGATGGCAGTTACTGGCAAGGACAGTTGCAGCAAGCCCAATTCAATGAGCTGGTCGATCCACTCATCAAGAAAACCCTGATCGCCTGCAGGCGTGCCATGCGTGATGCTGGCATATCTGCAGACGAGGTACAGGAAGTGGTCATGGTCGGTGGATCAACTCGGGTGCCCAGAGTACGTGAAATGGTTGGAGAACTGTTTGCTACCCAACCCCTGGTGGATATCGATCCCGACCGGGTGGTTGCTGTGGGCGCTGCTCTCCAAGCGGATATTCTGGCAGGCAATAAACCGGATGACGAGATGCTGTTGCTGGACGTTATTCCGCTTTCACTCGGTATTGAGACAATGGGTGGATTGACCGAGAAGCTGGTCAATCGCAACACCACCATTCCAGTGGCGAGAGCGCAGGAGTTTACAACCTTCAAAGATGGCCAAACTGCGATGGCTATCCATGTTGTCCAAGGGGAGCGGGAGTTGGTCTCGGATTGCCGTTCCCTGGCAAAATTCGAACTACGCGGCATACCACCCATGGTTGCTGGATCAGCGCGTATACGCGTTACTTTTGCCGTTGATGCAGATGGGTTATTGAGTGTTAGTGCGGTAGAGCAAAGTAGTGGTATACAAACCAGTATTGAAGTTAAGCCTTCCTACGGGCTGACTGACAATGAAATCGAGACCATGTTACGTGAATCCATTACCCATGCCAGTGAGGATAAACTGGCACGAAGCCTGCGTGAACAACAAGTTGAAGCGGATCGGGTTATTGAAGCACTGGAGGCTGCACTGGCTGATGATGGTGAACGACTTCTGAATAGTGGGGAGCGCCAGCAGGTCGAGTCTGCTCTGGATAAACTTCGATCGGTTGCCCGTGCCGACGATCAGAGTATCATCAAAAAGGCTATCGAGGCACTTGAAGAACACTGTGGATTCTATGTGGAACGACGTATGAATCAGAGTATTCAACAGGCTATGTCTGGGCACAATGTTGATGAATTTGAATAGGTAGTAGCATGACACAAATTATCTTTCTTCCCCACGAAGAGATCTGTCCGGAAGGTGCGGCCATCGATGTGGAACCGGGTATCACCATCTGTGACGCGGCCCTGCAGCACGGGATAGATATTGAACATGCCTGTGAGAAATCCTGTGCCTGCACAACCTGCCATGTCATCATCCGTGAAGGATTTGACGAGCTTCAGGAGGCAGAAGAGACTGAGGAGGATATGCTTGACAAGGCCTGGGGCCTTGAGCCTGAATCACGTCTTAGTTGTCAGGCGATCGTAGGGAGTGAAGATTTGGTGATAGAGATACCCAAGTACACTATCAACATGGTTTCTGAGCACCATTAAACAGGGGGCTTTCATGGGATTGAAGTGGATCGATAGTCTGGATATAGCCATAGAGCTGGATGAGACCCATCCTGAAATAGACCCTCGTAAGGTCAATTTTGTTGAATTGCGTGATTGGGTGGTTGCGCTGGAGAATTTCGATGATGAGCCCACTCACTCAGGTGAAAAGATTCTTGAAGCCATACAAGCGGCATGGATAGAAGAGCGGGATTGATTTGTCTACACTTTATATGGCAGATCAATCACAAAGCAAACACCGTCAACTTCGTTGGTTGCCCATGCCTTTCCTTGATGGAACTCAGCAATCAGACGTACCAGATAGAGCCCTAAACCAAGATGGGTTTGTTGGTCGCTGTTTTTTCTACACGATACCATAGAGTCAAAAAGCTTAGACTGATCGATTTCGGGAATCTGTGGGCCCTGATTTTTAACTTTAATATGGATCTTATGACTGTTTACAGTCACCAGTTCGATGTTAATGGCAGTCCCGGGTTGATGGAAGTCTACAGCATTACTGATCAACTTATCCATTGCCTGACTGATAAGATCAGGAGACACATCGATCCAAATCGGATGGTTTGGCATGAGGCACTCAAACCCAATATCGGTGTAAGTAGCGACATACCCGTCACAAAGCGCTTTACATAGCGCTGAGATATCAACCTTTACACTTTCAGTATTTTGCAGCGAATGTTCAAGGCGAGATGCTTCGCGTAAGCGTGTGAGTATCAAGTTGAGTCGATGTGTACCCTCTAATGCACGTTGAATATAGGGTGTCCCCTGGGTAGGGTTGCTATCGGTTTGAATGTTCTCCAAGGAGGTCTGTACGACAGTCAATGGGGTGCGGAATTCGTGGGCAAGACGGGATGCCATGGACTCCAGGTAGCCTGTGTAGTCTTTTGAACGCTTCAATACTACGCTGAAGTTTCGGTCGAGTTCAGTCAGTTCGTCACCATCGTCGACTGTTGCAACTTCTTCAATGATTCTGCCGTCCTTACTGACTGCTTGGTTGTATTTGCGATTGAGTAGTGTAATACGCCGTGTCAATGAGGACGCAAATAGCAGTAGTGTGCCACCGGTAACGATGAATAGAATCAGACTGATAAAGAACAGACGTTCTAGAGCGCTCTGCTGCAGGAGTAGGATTTTCTGGGTACTCTGTTCAACCACCACTACGCCGATTATCTGCTGATCAATCCTGATCGGATAGGCAGCAGCGAGAACCAGTGCTCTCGAGCCGGATAGTTTGTAACGATTGACCGCCCCTTCACCCGATAGCGCTTGGCGAATTTCAGGGCCATCCAGTTTACCTGCACCCTCTCTTAAGACATCTGCTGATCCTGCTGGCGTGGGTGCCAAGAGTGATAGGAGGCGACTTAAAAGAGTGTGTGTGTTGTAGACAATCGGTTGGATCGATCCGTGTCGACCGAGTACCTGGCGCATACTGTTGAGAATACTGTATCGATGATTGGTACTATCCAGGCCTTGCAGAAGCCGGTCTGCCTGCATGGTAGGCATTACCAGGTGGGCCAGATTGCGGTTGTTATTCCAACCCGAGGTGGATGCGATGCCATCCGGCTTTGCATCAAGTTGATCAATATCCACAACAGCCAGTGAGAGACGACCATTAGCTAGGGAACGAGGCAGCTTTAGTTCCACACGATAGCCCTGCGGTGATTCTTGCCACTCACCATGAATGCTAGTCTGTGGACGATGGGTGCCCTGTTCAATCACGTTGATCCAACCGGGAGCGGGGGTGCCCAAGTGGTACTGTCTACTTTTACCGGATGGACCGGGCAGGGCCAGAATCAGGTGATCGCCACTACCTAGACTCCTCTCTGTATGCGGATAGATGATTTTCTGGTCAATTATCTCTATCAACAGGTAGAGCGAATCCGCATAGAAGCCTGCTAGCCACTCAATACTGACTGCATCAGAGCGTGAGGCGCTTGCATTAAACTGACGGGATTGCGACTTTAGGGCAAGCCACTCCTCGGCATATCCATCTAAGACCGGCTGCTTCTTTAGTGGATGAACGTAGAGCGAATTGGTTGAGGTAATATCCCCTGTCTGTGAGTCATCCAACCAGTTGCCACTATCCGTAGCAAGCATGTTTGCGACAATCTCGGCGCGATTCAGAAGTAAGGTCTCTTGGGCCAAGCGCAGTGATGTTTCCATCTCCGATAAATAGTGATAACCAGCCCATGGAATAAGCAACAGAGTGAGTGATGCAAGGAGGAGTTTGAATCGCAGTGACTGAGTGAAGGGCGGAGTCTTTTTTAGCTGCATGGGGTGATTATAACTTGAATCCCAAGTCTATGGTGGCCTGTCATTGAATATCGTAAGGTTAGAGGCTTGGGCCGATTGGATTAGTGTTAACAGGCCCTAGGCGAACGGGACAGCTCGTGTTGTAGTGTTTGACAAGGGAATGGGAATTGCCTGCGAGTGGCGCTCCGCAGGAAGTATCCTTGGGATGCGTCCAGATCTGAGCCATTCTTCTAGCCGCAATTGTCGAGTAAGTTTGTAAACCTACAATTAGATTAGAATCAGGATTGCCATCGATAACCGACACCGTAGACTGAGTCGATGTGGGTAAAGTCTGTATCCACTTCTTGAAATTTGCGGCGAATCCGTTTGATATGGGTTGTAATACTGGCGCTATCCACATAGATATTCGCCTCTTCCATCAACTGAGTACGGCTTCTCACATGACCAGGATGACGTACCAATGCATGTAACATCCAGAATTCCGTCACAGTAAGGTTTAATCGGGTACCTTGCCAGTGAGCTACGAGACGATCACTGTCGAGCTTTAAGTCACCTCTGACCAGTAGTGATTCACTCGGTAGTTTTGTTTGCATGGCCTCGATACGCCGGAAAAGGGCGGCAATACGCGCTACCAAGTGGGGTAGGCTTATCTCTTTGGTGAGGTAGTCATCAGCACCAAGTCTTAGACCGGAAACACTGTCAAGGTCACTGTCCCGTGCGGTCAGGAAGATGATAGGTAGGGTAGCGGACCGGTTGCGCAACTCACGGCAGAGTTCAAAGCCGCCATCGATATCATCGGCCAGACCGATGTCTAGAATAACAAGGTCAGGTAACGCCTTGTCAAAGGCGGCCATAGCATCCTGTCGTGTTGCAAAACCAGTGATTGTATAGCCCTGACGGGTGAGATAGTCACTATAATTTTCGCGAATTATCCGTTCGTCCTCGATGATAGCGATCTTTTTTTTTGCCACGGTAACGGTTGTCCTGTACAGGTTTCTTTGCTGTGAGTGGGAAAACCTTAATAATTTATCGTAGAAAGTGATTTCGTGGCTATAGGAATATCTGGAGAAGGTCTACCGATATAATAACCTTGTGCGTAGATGACACCGATTTCTGCTAATAGTTTGAGGGTGTTTTCGTCTTCAACAAATTCTGCGACTGTCTCCTTTCCTAGAGCAGTTGCCATCTCGGTCAGTGCTTTGACAAAGACCTGGTCCATCTTGTTCGTGGGTAGTTGTCTGATAAATGAACCATCGATCTTGACGATATCCAGAGGTAGTTCCCGCAAGTAGTAAAAGGATGAGAAACCAACACCGAAATCGTCCAATGCAAACCGGCATCCGAGTGCCTGGAGTTCGCTCATCAAGTCAATCGCTGCATTCACATCAGCCAGTGCTGCAGTTTCAGTCAGCTCAAATACCAGGCGCTCGGGGTTAATACCACTGGTGTTCAGCAATTGGGTCAATTGTGGCAGTAGCTCCGGGTCATCAATGACGCGGCCAGAGAGATTGATAGAAAGAGTGATATCCTGGTTTTGCACCTTTAGGATTGACAATTTTTCAATGGAGGCACGCAGTACGTATCGGTTGATCTGGTGAATCAAACCTGTCCGTTCAGCTACAGGTATGAACTCTCCAGGCATAGCTAAAGTGCCATCCTTTTCAATCATCCTGATGAGCACTTCATAGTGCGAGATGGTACCGTTGTTGATCTCCATAATGGGTTGAAAGAAGAGAATGAAACGGTCATCTGTCAAGGCCTGTTCGATCTTGTCTTTCCAGGTAACCCGGGCAGTCATCTGTTCACGAGCTTGCTCCTTGCTGGAGAATAGATGCCATTGGTCTCTACCAGACTCTTTTGCCTGATACATGGCAAGGTCGGCATTTGAAAGCAGCTCCTCGGCTGAAGAGCCATGTTTCGGATATGCAACAATACCGATACTTGCCGAGATGCGATGGCTGTGACCTTTCAATGGAATGGTAATCTTCCTGAGTTCATTACGTAACTTGTCAGCAAAAAGTGTGGTACTTGGTATATCTGTTTCCGGTATCACGATAGCAAATTCATCACCACCCAAGCGCGCAATCAGATCAGTAGAACGGGTAATTTCACGTAATTTACGGGCAACGACCTGTAACAATGCATCACCTGCTTGATGGCCGCTTGAATCATTGATGAACTTAAATTGGTCAAGATCAAAGAAGAGTAGGGCACTGGCATGGTGATAACGCTCAGCAAGTGTAATGATCTTTTCGAACTCTAACTGAAAATTGCGGCGATTGTTCAGTTCTGTCAACGGATCGTGATTTGCAAGCCATGTAAGGCGTTGCTCTGCGGCTTCACGGTCAGTGATGTCGAGTCCGACCGAGAGGACAATAGGGACATCCGGAGTTTGCTTGCCGGCGAGTGGAGAGTGTACCCAGGAGATGGTTTTTTTCTGACCATCGGATGAAAACGTACTTGCATCGTGTTGGTAGGAACTAATCATGCCACCCTGTAAGCGCGACATGACATGCTTCATCTCTTTGAGTTGATCCACATTCATAAATAAATCACAGAAGTGGCGGGTGCCGCGCTGATAGTCTCTAGCGCCAATGAACTGACCACCCTCAGTATTAATTGTAAGGATGGCGCCATTGCAGTCCTGTGTCAGTATTATGACCTGAGCGCTGTTCATGATTGTATTGAGAAAATCGCGCTCTACGGCTAACTCGTCGCTACGTTTAATGAGATTGTTAGTATTAATTTTAATCTCATCATGAAGATCCTCCAGTGTATGTGTTAGTTGAATGGCTGAATCACTGGCAATGTCAATCTCATCCTGATACCAATCACGGTGTTTGACAGAGAGTTTACTTCTTACTTCGTAAAAGGCATTTTTTGCCAACAATGGTAGACTGTTGGATATCATCAGCAGTCGTTTCATGGGCTGCCAAAGGAATAGCGCTAAGAGTAGTTCAGAAACAATAAAGCCAATAATGCCTATTACGACAGATTGTGTTGTTGCCTGCTGTATTTGATGGACCACAGTTGTAATATTACTAGCAATAATAAAATCAGCTGATATGACTGATTTATCACTACTTGCTGGTATAAGACTTAGAGAATAGTGCTCACCGTTACTAAGGATTGTGTATTCACTTTCTGCAAGTGTCTTGAGAGTAATGTTCTCAGCGGTTGAATGTAATAGAGGAATTACGCTGTCTAAATTACTCGATGCAGTGATATATCGTTGCCACTCTGTGAGATAACGGGTTCTACCCAGCAGATTTTCATGTAATTTCGGGCGGCTGATTATGGCGACGTCTGTCTTTGCTAATTCATTGAACTCTATGATCACATCAGCCAGGGATCGACCTACCAGTATCACTCCCGCATCTTTCCCTCTTTCGAGTAAAGGTACGGCAACATACTGAGTACAGCGAATATCACAGTGTAAAGTGGTCAGCGGTATCTTGAGACGATTAACTGACTTGACCAGCTCATCGAAAGTGCCATCTAGCTCACCAGTTTGCCAGTTAAACTGAAGTTTGTTGTCGTTGTTGAAATATGCAGCCTGTTCAAGTCCCCAATCAATATCCAGCGTCGTTTCACTATGTTGAAAAAATCTTTCAAGCTTCTCGTTCAGAGTAAGGTTTTGTTGAGTGATGGCTGCCTCAGTCAATGCTGGAATCATCAGAGCTATCTGTTCCAAACGGTAAAAGCTAGTGTCAAGAAGGGATGTAACCTGCCTGTTTTGTTGCTCGCGGATTTGTCCCTGGTAGGTGTTAAACAGGCTTCTTTGTTGTAGATACCCCATGCCTGCCAAACCAGCGTTGATGATAAACAAGACCAAACTGAACAACAGAACGACTTTCCATTTCAGACTGAGGAAAAATGGTCCTTTATGTGAATCTGACGGTATGGTGTTTTTTTTATTATTCGATGAATCCATGTTTATCGCTCAGAAGCTATATGAGACAAGCAGCGAGAACAGGTTCCAATCGCGCTCTTTAATGTTGGGTAAAGGGTTTTCCAGGTTGGAGAGAAAAATAGAACCTTCCACTTGACTGAATTCAGTACGGAGCATTAACTGCTCAGTGGGCTCCCAGAGCAGCCCCAGAGTCCATAATTTACTAAAGAATGTGTGCGGAGGGAAACCAAGTTTGGCGCTACTTTTTTTGCCGTTTGTATCGTTTTTGTCGTAGTGGCTCTCCTCGAAACGGGCAAACATTTCCCAATCTGCCTGCAGGCGATAACTGCCTTGCAGGTAATATCCATCAACGGTGGTGTCCGCCACATCCATGAAACCACCAAAACCTGCATAGTCTATCGGTTCCTCCATATACTCCATGGTGAGGCTCCAGGGGCCATCATTATATTGGGCTGAGAGTACCCAGTAATCTATATCGATACTACCCGGGGGAAATAGACTTGTCTGGCTATCCAGTGTCAGGGAAGCGTTACTCAATGCCAATCTGACTCGACCTCCATCCCACTCATAGAGTAATCGGCCACCGGTTGTGACACCATCTTGCTCCATACGTGGATTAAAGCTAGGGCCAAGGTAGCTCTTTTCAACATTTTCGTCGATTGGCGTTTTACCGGCAAACAGTTGCAGACTGAAATGGTGGTTGGCGTATTGGCCTTCAGTGTAAAGTTGTCCTCCATCATTGGAGAGGACCATGTTTCGCACACGATCCCAATAGATCGCCTGAGGCATGAAGATACCTGGCCGTGTAGCCGCTACATCCCGGGTGTCATTATAGAGTCCAAGAGGGTTTTTACTGCGACCAATAATAAAACCGATACGGTTTGTCTCATTCAACTGATAGGCATAATCGAATTGAGCGAAATCGAGATCCAGGGAGCCGTCATACATCTCACCTGCAGTACGGGAGAGTATTTGAGCAGAGGCCATCATTGCCGGCGAAAGACGATAAGAGGCGTTGATACCTATCTCATTGAAATCAAAACTGCCATCTTTGCTCTCACCGAAAAAACTGTTTTCAGTCGTTTTGACATAGCCCTGGGTCAAAAAGCCATGGATTTGAAACACACCACTGAAATCTGAAAGCTCTGAGGCCAGCAATCCCTTGCCAGGCAGACAGAATAGTGCAAGCAGGCAAATTACCCGACTACTATTCGACTGAAATGGTCCGAATATGCTCATTGATATTTCCTTCAGAAAGATAACCGATAGCCCCGGGAGTTTCTGCTACCTGATTGCGCATCTCTTCCTCAGATTCCACCTTAGTGGGTGCTTGGCCCATACCGGAGTAGATCTGGCGATTCCAGGCTCGGCGCAATTGGTGCGGAAAAACGCCTAGCAGCTGTTTACTGAAATCCGAGTGCAGGTTGGTTTTATCACCCATAACAAATACATGGATTGGCTTACCGTCAGGCCAACGGGTCATACGCATGCTGAAAATGGAGCGCAAGGCATTGCGCGAGATTGTCTCCTGGGAGACATCAGGATTGATGACCAGATCGATAGATTGTGCCGTTCCGCAGAAACATAGCAGCAATCCGATTGCAAATGCGTGGTAAGCGATTTTCATTCTTGTGAGGGAGATTCCTTGTGTTCCCTGCTATTTGGCGGCACCCACTGATATTAACTTTAGCCCATAACCAGGTCACTAATGTGTAAATTCATGTGGTGGTTTTTGTTATTTCAGCAGGCTTGTCAGATTGTTGCCGCATTTCGTCACTACTGTGCCCCCATTATGCACCAATAAAGCCAAAAGTATGGGCTGTAATTGTTGTCGATAACACCCCAACCCGGCGCAGGACAGGATGAACCGCTTCCCGCCAAGGAAGGCACGCTGGATCAATCTCCAGGAGAGGTAAAAAGATGAAAAAATACTTAATTGTACTGACGGTTATCTGTAGCTTGCAGCAACAGCCCCTATTGGCTGGAGAACCAGTTGATGAGGTGGAAAAGGCCATACGCCAGGGATCGGTGGTTGGTCTTTTGGTCGGTGGATTGGTCGGGGGGCCACCCGGCGCAGTGATGGGATTTACCGGCGGTGCGATGGTGGGTGAACTTGAAGCAAGAAAACACCAGCTCAAAGCGCTGAACACGGATCTAGATGTTATTCAGACAGATCGCGCCAGAGAACAGCAAGTCGCTGCGGAGCACGAGTCTGTATTTAGACAGCAACGGGTATTCCAGCAAGCCAAGGTAGATGCATTACAACAGGGTTACTCATTTTGTCTTGGATTCCGCAGTAATAGAACTGAGATCGAACCGGTTGTCGTTTCGCAGTTGAACGCCCTGGTGAGCATTCTGCAGGCCTTTCCAGAGTTGGAGTTACGGATCGAAGCAGGTGCAGACATACGGGGGAGTGAAATTCACAACCAAATACTGAGCAAGCAGCGTGCAGAAGCAGTTGCCGATCTGTTGATGGCTGCCGGTTTGCCCGGTGAGCGGATAGTAACCCGTTATATCGGCAAAGCAGAAGCCCGATATCCCATACATGATCTCGAGGGATTGGCATTCGACCGCATGGTCCAGCTTACTTTGATCAAGGGGGAAGGTTCATGAAGTTTTACCGACAGCCACTGAGTGAAGAGTTTTTCTACAGCTCTCCTGAAAAGCTTCCACGCAACAGCTATCGATGGATTCTTTCTGGATTGACTTCGCCAGGTCGTAAACCGTTTGGGAGTAAGGAGGTGTACAGTGCAACAAAACGTAGAGACTAGTCTGGCCGATGCGTCTCGATCAGTGGTTGATTTCAAGGACGGGGTTTTTGTAAAAGACATGCTAATGACCCTGTTTGCTGCTGTTCTGACCGGCATCTCAGGTAGCCTGCTGTTGATTCTGCTGGTGTTTGGCTGGGGTAGCGCTCAGGCCGAAATCCGAGAACAGAGTGGGGTGCAGCTGCAACTTCGATCATTGGACGGTCAATTACTGCAACAGGCCCCTCTGCTCAAGACCGATGTCCAGATAGATGTCACAGGTATGCTTGCTTGGGTGCGAGTTGAACACCTTTTTACCAATCCGGGTCAGGTATGGATGGAGGGAACATACCAATTTCCGTTACCTGACAAGAGTGCTGTCGAACGGTTAAATATGCAGATTGGTGATCGTATCATCGAGGGGCATATTGAGGAGAAGATAAAGGCGCAGAAGGTCTATCAAAAGGCGAGAGAAACAGGTAAACGTGCAAGTCTGCTGAGCCAGCAACGGCCTAATATCTTCACCGTTGCACTAACCAATATTGCACCAGGAGAGCGCATCCGGGTGACCATCGAATATCAGCAGCGTATCCGTTATGTGGATAGGCGCTTTGAGCTTCGTCTACCTCTGGTGATCGGGCCACGCTACATACCGGGGACACCAATGCCTGCCAAGATGACACCGGGTTTCACCCATGCAGGGTGGTCGACTGATACTGACCAGGTACCGGATGCCAGTCAGATCACTCCACCGGTTGTCGATCCTCGTGATGGTGAGATCAATCCGCTGTCGTTACGTGTCAAACTCGATGCTGGTGTCCCACTGCGGGAGATTGTCAGCCACTACCATCAAATGCTCGAACGCCAGGATGAGGCCGGTGTCATTCATCTGCGAATGGCCGAGGGAGAGGTTTCATCGGATAGGGATTTTCTGTTGAGCTGGCGTCCACAACCAGGTACTGAGCCAAGAGCTGCACTATTTACCGATCATTGGCAAGACGAGGATTATGCATTGTTGATGCTGCTGCCACCGGACCAGGAGCAGCTCGATGTGGATCTGCCGCGTGATGTAATCTTCGTTATCGACCACTCCGGCTCCATGCATGGTCCATCAATGGATCAGGCAAAGGCGGCCTTGAAATTGTCGGTAACACGATTAAAGCCGACCGATCGCTTTAATCTGATTGGCTTTAATAATTATGATCGGGCGTTATTCTCTGCTCCCAGATTGGCAGACAGTGCCAACTTAAATCGTGCGATGAAATTCATAGATCGATTGCAGGCCGAGGGGGGCACTGAAATGTTGTCCGCCCTGGAGAGGGCATTTGCTTACCCTGGTGAGGCGAGTCGTCTGCGCCAGATTGTATTTCTAACCGATGGTAGCGTCGGGAACGAAGAAGCACTGTTTACTCTGATAAAACAACAACTGGGTGATAGCCGGCTTTTTACTGTCGGTATCGGTTCGGCTCCAAACAGTTATTTTATGCAGCGTGCCGCAAGTTTTGGACGAGGCAGCTTTACATATATTGGTGATTTGGGCGAAGTGGCAAGCCGCATGCAAGCCCTGTTCGAAAAACTTGAACATCCAGCCATGAGTGATATCCACATCGATTGGCAGGGTGCAGGGGATATTGATATCGAACCACAACGCCTACCCGATCTCTACCTGGGAGAACCTTTGATAATTAGTCTGAAGGGGTCAGATCTTGATGGCACACTTGTCATCGAGGGGGAGAGAGGAGGTGTTCCATGGCATCATCTGGTGGTGATTTCCTCCCAAGGCGAGTCAAAAGGTGTTCATGCACTCTGGGCTCGACAACGTATCGCAGCATTGATGACAAAACCGGTAGATGAAAAGGGTGCTGAGACGCGGCGAAAGGCGGTACTTGATCTGGCGCTGAGACATCAGCTCGTTTCTCGCTATACAAGCCTGATTGCAGTGGAAAAGAGACCGGCTAGGCCCCTGAATGAGTCGCTGCGAGGTGGCATGATGCCGGTGAATTTACCGTATGGATGGCAGGCTCAATCTGTGTTCGGTCAATTACCACAGACAGCAACGCGAGGTCCGATTGTATTGTTATTTGGCGCTCTGCTGATGCTGGTATCGCTGTTGCTACATCGTGGCATGCAGATGAGGCGCAGTAATGGCCGTTATAAGTGAAAGTCATGACCTGTAGAGGTTGTTCAAATGACGGGTACTTACATCAAGGTAACGCCATCCAAGCCACGAGGTAACTTGCGGTATTACGGTCTGAACCGGGTTGTACGGATCCTTAGGAGCAAGGCGCCACATATACTGTTTCTGATTGCCTGTTGGTTCCTTGGGGAGTGGATTTGGATCGAGGCAAAGGCCTGGCTGGCCGAAGGGCTGATTGCATCAGCCTGGAATGAGACACGTTCAGGTACTAATTCTGTCCGTCCATGGCCTTGGGCTGATACTTGGCCTGTTGCCGTATTACAAGTCCCAAGGCTGGATGTTGAGCGCTTTGTACTGGCGGGTGTCAGTGGTCGAGTACTGGCATTCGGCCCTGGTTGGGCTGAGCAGACGAATCGGCCAGGTATGTCAGGACCTAGCCTGATCGCAGGTCATAGGGATACACATTTCCGTTTTCTCAAAGAACTTCAACAGGGAGACCGGTTAGTGATTCGTACACCTGAGGACGGTCAAGTTGCCTATCGGGTCACTGAGATGGCAATTCTAGATCGACAACAGCGTTGGTTGATGTCAAAAGAGGGTGTGCAGGCACTGATATTGGTTACCTGTTACCCCTTTAATGCCCTCCTGCCTGGAGGCGATTTGCGTTATGTGGTGCGTGCAGAAGCTGAAGATGGCATCGAAGATGATACTGACTTGCCAGTTTGGTAAGCATTCGGGTTAGAATCTGAGAGAGGAAACAGTCTATTCACAGCTATCAATGAAGCCGATTCGCATCTTTCGTCATCTTGTCTGCCAACATCCCGGCTATCTGGGAGAGTATTTGCAACAACGTGCCATTCCGTGGGAGATGGTCTGTATTGATGAGGAACATCCTGTTCCACAACAGACGGATGATGTCTCAGCTATGATTTTCATGGGCGCTGGAGTCAGCGTGAATGACCCATTACCCTGGTTGGAGGGAGAGCTTCAGTTGATCCGCAAGGCATTTGATCGTGATGTGCCGGTAATGGGCGTCTGCTTTGGCGCTCAGTTGATGAGCAAGGCGCTAGGCGGGGTGATCAGTCGTGGTGAAGGTATGGAGATAGGCTGGCATCCTGTCCAAAAGCTGGCCATGAATGATCCACATGGATGGCTGGATGGGATTCCGGATCAATTCAATGCCTTTCATTGGCATGCTGATACCTATACTTTGCCGACTCAGGGCCAGCATCTGTTGCGAAGTGAATGCTTTGATCAGCAAGGATTTGTCATGGGGGACCATATCGGAATGCAGTTTCATCTCGAGATGACTCGGGAGATGGTAGAAAACTGGATTGAACGCTATGGTAGCGATCTTCTACTTGACTCCGCTTGCAGCCAATCTGCCCAGGTGATTTTTGAGTCCCTTGATGAACAGATGGAACAGTTGCATGAAATCTCCGATCTGATCTACGGCAGATGGCTGCAGCGCGTACTCGATCGTCAGAGGAAGGTATGAGGGTCCTAGCTTTCCTTATGGGATTGGTCATCATGGCGGATATTATGGCCGCACCTAATTCTGAAATCGAGGCAGCTTTAGATGCAATGGGCGGCAACGTAAAACAACGTTTGCTCGATCGTTTTGACCGTGCTGGTGTCGCCTATCCTCCACGGCGGGTGCAATTGATCGCGTTGAAAGAGAGTAGGCGTCTGGAATTGTGGGTCTTTCAGGAGAATGGCTGGCAGTTTATCCACGACTATGCGATTTTTGCTGCCAGTGGAGGGCCGGGACCTAAACTGCGTGAGGGGGATAAACAGGTACCAGAGGGTTTCTACAGTATTGTGGAGCTCAATCCCAATAGTCATTTTCATCTCTCTATGAAACTTAACTATCCAAATGGGTTCGATTGGCTGCAAGCGAGAAAAGAGGGCAGGATTTCACCAGGCTCTAATATCTTTATTCATGGCAGTGCCTGGTCGGCAGGGTGCCTAGCGTTGGGTGATCGTTACATCGAGGAGCTTTTTTATCTGATCGCCGATGTGGGTATTGAGCAATCAGCCGTATTGATTGCACCCTACGATTTCCGGGCGCTGGAGGCGACCCCCATGGTTACTGAGCCTCAATGGTTGAGTGAGTTGTATGCCTATTTGAAATTACGACTCGACCAATTTCCATTGGCTGATAAGGTGTTGCAATGTGCTTATGGTTGCAGAGAGGAGGCACATGTGCACCGAACTACCATACTCCCGTAACAGGTGTAGGGTGGGGTAAGGCTTTACCCGATTCAGGAAAACCTGACATGCCTATTTCAGATTGGCCAAATAGGTAGCAACTGCTTCCATGTCCCGATCACTGAGGCGAATCGCCACACTGGTCATCCAGAGATTGGTGCGCCTGCCGGAATGATTGCGAAACTCCTTCAACATCTTCACCACATAGTCATGCTGTTGACCGGCAAGGCGCGCATACCCTTCCTGTCCTCGGCCGTTCTCACCATGACATTTGACACAGGTCTCCTTATAGAGCCTTTTTCCCTCTGGCAAAAGTGCTAAATTGCCACCCCCCGAAGGTCTCATCTCCATATCTGCATAGTAGAGAGCGATTTTGATTTTATCTTCTAAACTGAAGGTCTTGGCCAGATTACTCATCAGATAGTCATTACGTCTGCCATCACCAAAGCGTTGGAATTGGTCGACAATATACGCAGGATTCTGGCCCGCCAAATTGGGTGCAAGTGGTTGTATTGCTATACCATCTTTACCATGACATGTATTACAAAGTACGGTTCGTTTTTGTCCCTCTTGCACCATCTGTTTTTTTAGTTTCTGATTTTTGGCAATCTCAGCAATGCGACGCTCAAGATTATTTCGAAGTTGAGTGGCCTCTTCCATGCTTTCGGCCATTGCCGCTTGCTCCATTAGCATTAAGGCAATGACGATTACTACGATGGACATCAGCCAATAACGTATTGGAACAGTTGATCGCATTATGAATTAAACTCCCTTTGTGATGAGTGCTTCGATTGAAAATAGCGGCCAATCATTTTGAGACTTGATTCACGGAATGGATATATAGGCGTTTTATGCCTGATAGTGTATCTCGCCCTGGATTCTTTACATTTCAGTGGGTTTGGAAGGGGCTAGCCGGACCCTGACCTGGAGCATAGGGGTGACCTTGAGTGGTACAAAAAACTATCACGAGGTACTCAGTCTGTGATGGGTTGGTACTGCTGAGGTTTATGTCTATTCTCTGCTGCTCTACTGTAAGCTGTCAGGCTCGGCGGCCTGCTTGTTAATGTGAGGGGCATCGATCCATTTAGGAAATAGTGGCAAAATAGTTGTAGCGTATGGTTAAAAAGAGAACTAAACGCGGCCGGACAGGCCGCAGACGTACAGGAAGCAACCGTTGGAAACGTTGGTTGCTTCTTGGGTTGGCAACCCTTATTTTGTCAGCCATTCTCTATACCATTTACCTTGATCATATTGTACAGGCAAGGTTTGAAGGGCAACGATGGGCAGTGCCTGCAAAAGTCTATGGGCGAACACTTGACCTTTATCCGGGTGCCTCAGTAACCACCAAGCATCTAAAACAGACATTGGATGGTCTTGGTTACAGGCAAGTCAAGCATCCCGATCAACCAGGGTACTACTCCAGTTACCGAGGAAGATTCCTTTTACGTACACGTCCTTTTCATTTTCCTGACATAGACCGGCCAAGTGACTATTTGGAGGTGATTATCGATGGTCAGGGTATCATTTCGCTCAAGAGAGCGGGAAACGGTGATCCAATCGGTTACTACCGTATTGAGCCTCGACTCATCGGCAGTCTGACATCTACCCATGGTGAAGACCGTATCCTGCTCAAACGGAATCAGCTTCCTGAGCTGTTAGTGAACGCCTTAGTAGCCGTCGAAGACCGTAACTTTTACCAACATATCGGTATCGATCCAATAGCCATTGGACGTGCTCTGTGGGCCAATCTGGCTGCCAAGCGAGTGGTTCAGGGAGGCAGTACCCTGACGCAGCAGTTGGTGAAGAATTTCTTTCTCAGCGCTGATCGTACCCTTTGGCGCAAGTTCAACGAAGTGGTGATGGCACTGATTTTAGACTGGCGTTATGCCAAGGATGATATTCTCGAGGCCTATGCAAATGAGATCTATTTGGGCCAACAGGGAGGAAAGGCAATACATGGTTTTGCCTTAGCCAGCCGTTTCTACTTCAACCGTCCTTTGCAAGAGCTAGACCTTTCAAGATTGGCGACGCTGGTAACCCTGGTGCGAGGACCATCAGCCTACGATCCAAGACGACACCCGCAACAGGCGGTGAAAAGGCGGAATCTGGTGTTGCAGCTGATGGTCGATCAGGGGGTCATCAGCCAGCAACAGGCGACGCAGGCGGCAGATGTACCATTAAGTGTGGAGCAGGGTGAACGACGCAGTTCCGGGAGCCCAGCATTTATGGATCTGGTAAAGCGCCAGTTGCGCAGAGACTATCGCGAAGAGGATCTGAATGCGGGTGGATTAAGAATATTTTCTACCCTCGATCCCTGGTTCCAGCGTCGTGCGGAACAAGCGGTATCCCAGCAGTTGACGGTATTGGAGGAGAGCCATGGAATAGTGAAGGGAACCCTTCAGGGTGCACTCACCTTGGCGGATGTGGAGACGGGGGAGGTTATGGCCTTAGTGGGTGACAGGAATCCACAATTTGCCGGTTTCAACCGTGCACTCGATGCAATACGTCCGGTGGGCTCGCTGATCAAACCAGCTATCTATCTCAGTGCTTTGTCACAACCTAATCGTTACCACCTACTGAGTGTATTGGAGGATCGACCGATACGCATTAAAGGTGCTAACGGCGAGATATGGGCACCGAGCAATTACGATAATCTGAATCATGACCAAGTAACGTTGCAACAGGCCCTGGTGGAGTCGCTGAATTTGGCAACAGTCAGTCTTGGGCTCTCTGTAGGACTTGAATCGGTTATCGATAACTTGCATAGATTAGGCATACAACGTCCCTTGGAACCCTATCCTTCACTGCTGCTCGGCGCTGTATCTCTCTCTCCTTTGGAGATGACACAGATGTACCAAACCCTGGCCAATGGGGGATACAGCGCTACGTTAAAGTCGATTCGCGACGTGACTGACGGACAGGGAAATCCGCTATCACGTTATCCTTTATCGATTGAATCCAGGGTTGATACCCGTGCTGTTTTTTTGTTGAAACATGCACTGAATGAAGTAACCCGAAGTGGAACAGCCAAGGCACTGCAATGGTTGCTACCTGGAGAAGTGGAGGTGGCTGGTAAAACAGGGACTACTGACAAACTGCGAGACAGCTGGTTTGCAGGATTTGATCGCCATCGTGTTGCTGTAGCATGGGTAGGGCGTGACGATAATGCACCGACAGGCCTTACGGGCTCCTCCGGGGCAATGAGAGTCTGGGCCAAGCTAATGAATGGTATTGGAGTTGCTGCATTGCAACAGAATCCACCGATGGGTGTGGACATGTTACCCATTGATCCCCTATCAGGTCTGTTGGGGGAAGGGTGTCCGCAATCGATCAATTATCCCTTCATTGCCGGGAGTGGTCCGACATCCGAGGCGTCATGCGCTCATTCTGAATCGCTTGTGGATGAGGGGATTCTATGGCTACAGCGACTCTTTAACTGAAGGATAGCGTTTACAAAATGTAACCTTTTCTATTAAAGCACAGCTCATAAAGGCCGATACACTGGAGATATTGCAGAAAACAGTTATTAACAGTGTTTAAAGTGTAAAAAAAACGCGCTATAGGGTAATGAATAACCGCAGAAAACATCCAAGGTTGGATATCGACCATCCAGTAACCCTGATATTTCAGGAACAATCAATAGGTGGTTGTCGCATCCGCAATTTCTCCGAGGGAGGGGTCTATCTGTACTGTGGTGATACTGCATTAAACGAGCTGCTGCCAGATGGATACTATGCAGAATCTGAACGTCAGGAAGCGGTTCTTGAAGTGGCATCTTGTCGTGCGCATGTCGGGATTGTCTACCTGCACAATCACGGGGTGGGCATTTGCATGCTCGATAGTGATGAAGGGCAGCAGTTGTTCTCATATCTTCAGTCCGAGCTACAGCTACAGGAAACCAAACAGGTCTCTTTTGATCAGACAGCAGTAGCACCGGTTATTCAGCAGTTACAGGACCGGTTGCTTGATTATCTCAAGCCACAGATTTCCGGTTTTTTCAATCACTCCAGAGAAGCCTTGTTGGCTCGTGCTCGTGAGCCTTCTGATGGTCTTCAGGAGTCAGTACTTTTTCTGGCAATGTCTGCACTGGAACAGGGTGAGCAGGAGATCACGGCTGGATTTCTCAAGAACGTGGAGAGCTCTTTTGGTAATTTGAGCAATCTTGCCGGGGCCACGACTGACTCGAATATGGAAATCTCCCATGAGCTTGAGTTGGTGGAAAAGGTTGAAATCGATCATTGGGTAGTCATTAACGATATAGCCAGGCGGGCAGAATCCGGATTAGCCCGTAGCTTGTATCTATTGGATATGTCCCTCTCCTATTTGATGCAAAGTGCGATCAAGGACGAGAGTAATCCACTCTCGCCTGTCAGTCTGCTGAATGCCATAAAACAGGCCGTGGACGAATATGATCTGGACGTGAAATGTTTCCATCTTATTCTGACGGTATTTCATCGCACCGTATTACAGGGTATAGAACCGCTTTATGATGAATTACTGGAACTGCTTAAACGGCAAGGAATTGACTTAACATCTGATGGTCGGATCAATACTTGGCAAATTCCATCGTATAAGAAAACCAATGTCGCAACAGTTGGTGAGCCATTACAACACCTGACTACCTTACTTGATGCTAGGCAGCAACGGGAAAAGGATCAGTCAGCATCAGGTCAGATACAGATTGAAACCGAGCAAGTTGTTGAGTCATTAAATCGCATGCCACTGAGGCATGGTTCTCCATTGTTGAAGCAGTTGGAACGGGGACTGGAAAGCCAGTCTCATCAGTCTGGAAACCTGGATCCCGTTATTCGTGCAGCGATCAGTACCGGTGAGCAGTTAGTGGCGGCTCTGCAGCAGGATCCACATCTGCCTGCCGAACTGAAGGGACTGCTCAATCGGATGGAGATTCCCATTATTCAGGAGCTGGTACGAGATCCAACACTGCTGGAAAATAGCAATCACCCGGTCAGGCATATGCTTGCCACAATCGAGGACATAACCCCCTATCTCAATATTTCCAGTAAAGCGGCGCGGCTGCATGATTTGGTGGGTATTTCCCAACTTCTGGAGGCGATCGATACTGATAAGCTGACGAGTATTGTAGAAGTGACAAATGCACTGGAGGCACTAAAACAGAAACAGCTGGATCAGTTCCATCGCAATCGTCAGATTGCTGTTTCCCGTTGTAAAAAGGATGAGCTTCTATTACAAGCTGAGCATTCTGTTCTAACCCATCTGCGTCACCAATTGTTGGGTAAATCGGTAACCATAGCACTCGAAAAATTATTTCAGTTCGGATGGGTTAATCTTTTGGTACAGACCAGAGCACTTCAGGGCGAAGAGAGCCCTGCCTGGAAGGCTTTTTTACGTGTTGTAGAGATTTTACCTAAGCTGTTTCTCAGTAAAGCATCCCCTCATGAAATGTCAGAAAGCCGTGTCCGTGACCTGATATCGCTTATTCGGAAGGGATTTAGAGAATACCCTGTTCATCCTCAGGGTAGTCGAAGTTTTGCCATTGAACTACAGCAAGCACTGATCAATGGTGGTGAGACAGCAACACCTTACTTTGAGCAACAGATCCTCATTGATGAAGCCTATCTCTCCCAATATATCTCCAGTAAGGAAGTGGCTCCAATTGGAGATGCAGAATCGGAAGACGATCAGAAATCACTGAAAAAAGTGGCCTCCCTCAATATCGATGATTGGATTGTTACTGAGTCTGGTGGCCCGATGCCACAGATGCTCAATTTAGCCTGGAAGAGCTCTGATTCCACACGTTATCTATTGGTTGATGGGGATGGATTGAAGGCATTGGATGGCTCGTCGAGTGAATTGGTCCGATTGTTCACTTCCTATGACTACGGTGTCATGCAGAACAGAGTCCAACCGATTGTCGATCGGGCAATTGACCGTATACTGATCAAGAGCTACAACGAGATAAAGGATGAGTCTTCAATCGATGAGCTGACCGGTCTGATGAATCGACGTAGCTTTGAACGTCATATGCGTGAACTGCAGGCTGAGATTAAAAGTAGCCAATCGCAACATGTATTGATTCTTCTCGATCTGGATCAGTTTCAAGTAGTCAATGATTTGTGCGGTTTTGAGGGTGGAGATCAACTGCTGCAAACGGTGTCATCGATACTGTTAAGTTATCTTACTGAAGATGGGGTGGTGGCCCGTATTGGTGATGACGAGTTTGCCCTGCTCATCAGAAATGCAGACCTGGACAAGGGCTATCAGACTGCCGAGTCCCAGCGCCGTGCAATTGAGGATTATCGCTTCACTTGGGAAGATCGCCTGATACCCGTTTCAGCCAGTCTCGGTGTGGTACAAATCAATGCGCAGGAACAGACCAGTACCAGCGAGTTGCTGCAATCGGCACAGTCTGCCTGCCATATGGCCAAAGAGGGGGGTAGAAACTGCACCCGTCTCTACGTGGCTTCAGATACAGCCTATCAGACCCACAAACAGATCATTCAGACAATTCCTGCGATTCAGGAGGCCTTGGCAAATGATCGAATGGTTCTGTTTGCTCAGCCAATAGTCCCGCTAAAGAAAGAGGCAGGATTGAAACCTCACTATGAGCTGCTACTGCGTATCGTCGATGATGCAGGTGAGCTACAGAGTCCGCAGACATTTATTCAAATTGCTGAGCAATACGATCTGATGCGGGCTGTCGACCGCTGGGTGATAGAACATTTCTTCAATGCACTCATACCCTATCAAGATAAGCTGGGAGATGAGGTCAGTTTTTCTGTCAACTTGTCGACGAAATCGGTTGCTGACAGTGACTTTAAAAAGTACCTGCATGGCCGGATAGCTGAATCGCCTGTAGCCGCCCAACAACTTGGGTTCGAGATCACAGAAACAGCACTTGCAAGGAACATTGAGGACACTGTGGCATTTATGACAGAAGTAAGGGATATGGGTTGCTCCTGCTACCTGGACGATTTTGGATCGGGTTATGCCTCTTTCTCTTACCTTAAGGACTTTCCCGTAAACTATGTGAAAATCGACGGTATTTTCGTGCGTGAGATGATCCAGAAAACGGCAGATCTGGCGATGGTGATTTCAATTATGGAACTTGCCCATTTTATGGATAAACTAGTGATTGCCGAGCATGTGAGTGATGCCTCTATAGGTCAGGCATTGCAGGAAATGGGTGTCGACTATGCACAAGGCTATCATTTTGGACACCCCCGGCCTTTTGCCGAGGTTTTGGAAGAGATTGCTGCTAACTCGTTACAAATATCGAGTGCCTAGGGCCTAACAGAATTACTACCTTTAACAGGTTTTTAGTACTTCCTGGACATCAAGTAATCTTTGATTCCTAATATCCCCGAATTTCCAAAATACACACATCCTTTCTCAATTCATGCGAAAACCTCCCAAGATAGGCTACAATCCGGGCAGAATCCTATTCCTCAAAGACAAGGAGCCATGGCTTGACCCTCTATGCCGCAGATAAACTGATCGCTCAGGCCAGGGTATTGGCAGCGGAGTATCGCCGTACCATGGGTAAACCCCTGCCGGGTATCAGCAATGAAATTGCAGAATATGATGCGGTAAAGTTGCTCAATCTCGAAGCCAGGACACAGGGAGAGGGCGGTTATGATGCTATTGACCCCGCACGGGGTGACAAACATATTCAAATTAAGTCCCGTACTATCTTCGACGAAAGCAAATCCGGTCAAAGGGTTGGTCAGCTTAAACTGGATAAAGATTGGGATAGTGTCGTGTTGGTGCTCATGGATGAGGAGTACGAACCTTATGAGATCTATGAGGCGGAACGAGACGATATTCTTGAGTATGTCGATAAAAGCAGCAGTAGCCGGGCAAAACGAGGCGCTATGTCGGTAGCGCGCTTTAAGATTATCGGTCGTCTCGCCTGGACACGGGAGAGCGGACTCGAGTCAGAAGTCTGGGACAATCTGGCAGATTAGCCCCATCGTTCGATGACAGATTTAGCTGAGATTTTTGGGCTTGACGGTTGGTTGGCGACCCGTATCGAGGGTTTTTCCTATCGTGTTCAGCAGCAGGAGATGGCCCAGGCTGTGGGCCGGATTATGGATCAGGGTGGCGTACTGATCTGTGAAGCGGGAACAGGGACTGGAAAGACATTTGCCTATTTAGTGCCAGCTGTGATGTCGGGACGCAAAGTCATCATCTCTACCGGAACCAAGAATCTACAGGATCAACTGTATCATCGCGACCTCCCGGTCGTGCGGCAAAGCTTATCGAGCCCGGTTTCCACTGCACTGCTGAAAGGGCGTGCCAATTATCTCTGCATCCATCGACTTGAGAATACCCTGCTGGAAGAGTTGCGTTTGACCAGGGAGCAGGTTGATCAGTTACAGATGATCCGTGGATGGTCATCAGCAACCAAGAGTGGCGATATCACTGAAATGACGGAGATCCCAGAGGATGCTGGGATTTGGCCCTATGTGACCTCAACAACCGATAACTGCCTCGGCCAGGAGTGCGCTGTCTATAATAAATGCCATCTTATGGAAGCACGCAAGCGGGCACAGGAAGCAGATCTGGTTGTTATCAATCACCATCTGTTGTGTGCTGACATGGCATTGAAAGAGGAAGGTTTTGGGGAACTGCTGCCAAGTGCTGACTGTTTTATCCTTGATGAGGCCCACCAATTACCGGATGTAGCTGGTAATTTTTTTGGCGACAGCGTCAGTGGCCGCCAATTGCTTGACCTGACCCGAGATACCATTGCCGAGTACCATCGTGAGGCTAATGACCTACCTGAAGTCACAGAACGTGCTGAAAGATTGAAACAGGCGACCCGGGATATGCGACTGGCATTTGGCTTGGAACAACGTCGTGGTGCTTGGTTGGAAGTTGCTGGTAATCCTTCGGTGATTGCACATCTTGACGGGCTATTGGATGCCCTCGATCAATTGTCGGAAGTGCTACGTGCCATCGAAGGAAGAGGGAAGGGGCTTGATAGTTGTAAAGAGCGCTGTGATCTACTTCTGCAGCGACTGCATAGTTTGAAGGATGGTGATGAGGTTGAATCGATCCGTTGGTTCGAGACTCAGCGTCAGAGCTTTCGCCTGAATCGAACACCGTTGGAGATCTCGAATATTTTTCGTAGCGTAATGGAAGAGCGACAAGCTTCCTGGGTTTTTACTTCTGCCACACTGGCAGTAGGTGGCAGTTTTGAACACTTTTCCAATCAACTGGGCCTGCATGAAGCGGAGACTCACTGTTGGGACAGTCCATTCGATTACCCTCGACAAGCTGTTTGGTATGTTCCCAAGGGCCTGCCGGAGCCCAGCAATCCAGAATTCAACAGGGCTGTCTCTGATCTCTCGCTACCAATTTTACAAGCGAGTGGTGGACGAGCCTTTTTGCTTTATACCAGTCATAGGGCCTTGCAGGAAGCGGCAGACTACCTCAAGGAGAAATTGGACTATCCCATGTTGGTACAGGGGACAGCACCGCGTACAGATTTGGTAGAGCAGTTTCGCAAACTCGGTAATGCGGTACTACTCGGGACATCAAGTTTCTGGGAAGGTATAGATGTACGTGGTGAAGCACTCTCTTGTGTGATCATCGATAAGCTGCCATTTGCCTCACCAGGAGATCCGGTTCTACAAGCGCGGATCGATGCTTTACGCAAGCGTGGGGGGAATCCTTTCATGACATTTCAATTGCCTCAAGCAGCGATTGCATTGAAACAAGGGGCGGGTCGGCTGATTCGTGACGAGAAAGACCGGGGTGTGTTAGTGGTTTGCGATCCTAGGCTGCTCAACAAGCCCTACGGCAAGATTTTTATCCGCAGTCTGCCGCCAATGACAAAAACCCAGGACCTGGATGTATTGCGACGTTTTTTTTCACTATCGGTTAATTGAAAAAAGCGGGACCCACGAGTGGGGGGCACCCGGGGTCCCGCAAGGATGAAGCCACATCTGGCTTAACATCACTATTTGAATGTTCAGTTACTCAATGCTGGGCCATAACACTTGTCAATAACAGGGATATGATGGTCTAGCCAGCTTTTGATAAATTTCATCGTATCTTCTCCAATATCTGTTTCACCAGAGTGGAATTTCGCTTGAAGGTCCGTGCAAGTCTGTACGAGTAGATCGTGTTCCTGACGATGGTCATCAAGTTTGTGATACCCGCGTTCTTCCATCATGCGCTCTTCTGTTTCAAAGTGGACAGCAACATAGTCAATCAGATTATCGAGACGATTACCGATGTCAGCGCGGTCTTTACTCATGACTGCATCATTTAGAGCGTTAACCCGGTCGAACAGCTCCTTGTGCTGATCGTCACAAACTTCAACATTGGTAGCGTACATTTCATTCGTCCATAGCATTAATGACATGCTTCATTTCCTCCTTGCTTAAGGGTTATGTCCATATGTGGTTTTCATTACGATTAATTCAGTCTAGGTATAGCGAGCAGCAGGTAGCGATGCTATTCATACTGTATTGAATATTTTCACGCATGCTGTTCCCACCATGACAGATCAATATTTCATCCGATAACAAGTTTTGAGTTACTTGGGAAATGACGACTTGATATTGATGCTGTCTTCGCAAAATCACTGGGTATATCGAATGTGGGGCCTAGTCCTATCGAGTGAAACCGGTGTTGAGGGTGTGGTGTGGTCGAAACCGCGGAAAAAGGTTTGAATGTATCTTGTATCCATGTCCTGCCAATCCATTGTGTGGGCGATGGTCTAACGAATTATTTAAAAACAATCGAGATGTCTTACTCTACAATAGAGTAGGAAGTAAATTCTTATACAGAATATCCATTTTGTAAAGAGGCGTTGTCTTTAGAGTGTGAGCTATACACCGATATCGATATAGGAACGTGAAAGTTTCTGTAGAGCAATGATATAGGCCGCCGTTCGATAGTCTTCAATTTCAGGTTTACGACTGCGAATATCGATGATCTCCTGCATGGCCAGCCGCATACTGTCGTCTAGACCAGAGCGTACTAAGTCTAATTCGTCAGCACCCCGTGAAAGACGGGTGCTGATCCATTCGGGTACCTGTTTTCCGGTGGTTTGTTCCAATGCCGCCACAACATGTTGGCCGCGGGCCTCATCCAGGCGACGTTCAATACGTCCAAAGCGCATATGGCTGAGGTTGCGGATCCATTCGAAGTAGGAGACTATCACGCCGCCGGCATTGACATAAGCGTCAGGCAGAATAGTGATTCCTCTGTTGCGCAGAAGGCGGTCAGCTTCGAATGTAATGGGGCCATTGGCTGCTTCCACGATCAGTTTTGTGTGGATATTCGGTGCATTTTTCTCGGAGATTACCCCTTCAATAGCGGCTGGGATCAGGATGTCGCATTCGTACTCCAGGAGTGAGGGTCCGTTCTCGATAAATGTACCTCCCGCAAAGCCTTTAAGACCGCCATGAGCGCATCTGTGATAGTAGGCCTCTTCCACATGTATGCCTTCTGGATTGTAGATTGCCCCGTCACACTCAATGATGCCAATAATCTTGGCGCCATCTTCCTCAGAGAGAAACTTGGCTGCGTGATAACCTACGTTCCCCAGTCCCTGGATGATGATTCGCTTACCTTCCAGGTCACCATCCAGTCCGGTGGCATTCAACTCCTCCTTATGACGGAAAAACGCTTGTAACGCATACTGAACACCGCGACCGGTGGCCTCTGTGCGGCCATTGATACCACCATGGGCCACCGGTTTTCCGGTTACACAGGCAAAGGCATTGATATCTTCGGGATAGAGATGTTTATAGGTGTCGGCTATCCAGGCCATTTCACGCTGCCCGGTGCCCATGTCAGGGGCGGGAACATTGGTTGCGGGGTTTAGAAATCCAGACGCTGCAAGTTCCCGTGCAAATCGGCGTGTGATCAACTTCAACTCATCCCGAGAGTAGTTATTCGGATTGATATAAAGTCCCCCCTTCGATCCGCCGAAAGGGACATCGACAATGGCGCACTTGTAGGTCATGAGGGCAGCGAGAGCTTCTACCTCGTGCTGATCTACGCTTTCTGAATAACGCAGTCCCCCCTTGGCAGGGAGGCGGTGGATACTGTGTACAGCACGCCAACCGGTAAAGACTTCCACTTTCCCCCTGATTTCCACTGGAAAACTGACTTGTAAAACGGAGGTGCAGGACTTTATTGCATTGGCAATACCAGGTTCGAGTTCCATGAGTACCAGGGCACGATCCACCATATGGTCGACGCTTTGTCTGAATGTCAGGCCTGTCGTCACTTCTGTCATGGGTTCAAGCTCATTTTATATGTTGAGTTTTATGACGAATTTCAAAATGCTATGCTGAGTTTACTTACGGGTTGTTACCGACCACGCATGACCTTCTTGTTGTAAATAAGAACGATACGATTCAAAGTGCAAGTAAAATCTGGATCACTGTTGTAACGTTCTACCACCATCGACCGCAATAATCTGTCCAGTGACATAGTGAGCGTCACGATAGAGAAAAAGCAGGGTACGGGCGATGTCTTCAGGAGTCCCGGCTCGTTTCAGGGCAGTACGATCAAGAATCGTCCGTCGTTGCTGTTCACTCAGCCCCTGTTCTGGCCAGAGGATGACACCAGGTGCAATGCCATTTACACGGATTGTAGGTCCCAACTCCCGGGCCAGGGATTTGACCAGCATAGCATTGCCTGCTTTGGCAACTGAATAGATGGGGTAATGCTTGAGTGGTCGTTGAGCATGGATATCGACTAGATTAATGATGCAGCCTTCTGTCTTGTGCAACAGTGGTGCAGCAGCCTGAGAGAGGAAAAAGGGGGCCTTGAGATTGCTACCAATAAGATCATCCCACTGGGCATGGCTGGCGCTTTCCACGGATGTCGGATAGAAGCTGGAGGCATTGTTTACCAGGAGGTCCAATCGATTACACCTGGCCTCGACCTGGTTGATCAAGTGCTGGTAGCTATCAGGCTGCTGAAGATCAGCCTGCAATAACCAGACAGAGTTTGGTCGATCAGCTTCCAGTGTTTGCTTCAATCTTTCAGCGGCTTCTTTTGAGTGGCGGTAGTGGAGTAGAATATTCATCCCTTCCGCATGCAACTGACAGGCGATGGCTGCACCGATTCGTTGCGCCGCACCGGTAATCAGGACGCTCTTTCCCGTCAAGTCGACTCGATTTTGCGTCATACAGGAACTCCATGGTTGAATGCAGCGTCTACTCTAACGGATTCAAACAGGTTTCTAAACATATGCCAGATTGTCTCAGCGATCAGCCGGTCTCATCAGGCGGGACTCTGCCTTTGCCTGACGCCATTTCACAGGCGGTAAGCGATAGGCTGCTACGTCAGATCAGACGCACTATCGACAAAGCGGGCGGCGTTATCCCCTTCGATCTTTTTATGGAGATGGCGCTCTATGCACCAGGGCTTGGTTACTATGTGGCGGGCAGTCGTAAATTTGGTGAACAGGGAGACTTCATCACTTCTCCGGAGGTCTCACCGCTGTTTGCCCAATGCCTGGCCCGCCAGGTAGAACCTGTCTTATCGACTCTGGCTGAGGGTAAGGTATTGGAGTTTGGCGCTGGTTCCGGTCTCCTGGCTGCCGACTTGCTGGCAGAATTGGAGCATCTTGGAGCGCTGCCTCAACGCTATCTGATCTTAGAGGTCAGTCCAGAACTAAAGGCTCGCCAGTATCAGACACTGGAGGCGCGTGTTCCACATTTACTCTCTCTGGTGGACTGGTTGGATGATATGCCGAAGGGATTGTGCGGTGTAGTGATCGCAAACGAGTTATTGGATGCAATGCCGGTAAGCCGGTTTCGGATTATGGATGGAGCAGTCGAGGAGTGTTTTGTTGTTTCCGATGAACAGGGTTTGAAAGAGTGCTTCAATGCACCGGTAACGCCTGGGCTGGTAGATGCAGTAAACGACATTCAACAGACCAGAGGCAGCTTGCCATCAGGGTATGTTTCGGAGATCAATCTACGTCAAGCCTCATGGATATCTGCCTTGGCGATGGCCTTGCGGCAAGGTGCAGCGATCCTGATCGACTACGGATACAGTGGTGCGGAGTATTACCACCCCCAACGCAACCGGGGTACCCTGATGTGCCATTATCGCCATCGGGCCCATACCGATCCATTCCGCTGGGTTGGTCTGCAGGATATTACCAGCCAGGTCGATTTTACCGCAGCCACTCGGGCAGCGGTTGAGGCGGGCTTCCATTTGGGTGGTTACACGACTCAGGCACATTTTCTTATTGCCAACGGTCTTGATAGTTTGTTGGCCGATTCCGATCCCAGTAATCTGAAAAAGCATATGTCATTGGTACAGGGTGTGAAGCGTCTGACTTTACCTTCAGAGATGGGTGAACGGTTCAAGGTATTGGGACTTCTAAAAGATCTGGACATGAATCTGCAGGGCTTCAGCCTGCGGGACTTTTGTGAGCGGCTGTAAGCTACCGCACTGAATATTGGATAGCATGGTGGGGCTGTCTGGATAATTGCAACTGGGAAAAAAATTCTCAGCATTTAACCCCATTCAGCTTTTTCCTGCGTTCTCCTAAATACAACATAACAAATTGGAGAACTCCATAATGCGTATACATAACCTGCTTTGTAAGCTGCCAATCTTGGTGTTGTGTAGCCTGCTCACTGCCTGTTCAACTGCCGTGGATAATCCCACCACTCAAAAGGGCTTATCCGAACGTTCCCTCAAAGCACTACCTCATATCAGTAAAAGGGATCGAGAGGAATCCCGATCAGGGACGGAAAAGGATGCAAAGTTGATGCGGATCCCCCATGCACCTGCTGTAGCTGATCATGAGTTGGCTCCTGGTTCCCACCCTCACTACAAAACCATGACGGGACTGGCTGGCATTCGAGCACCTTCAGCGTCTGTAGACAGGGAGAGGTACGGGGAAATAGTCGACAATGGGATCAAGTCAGTTGGTCAAGTACCGGTTTCCACATTTAGTATTGATGTCGATACAGGTGCATACGCTTTGGTAAGACGCTTCCTTAATCAGGGACAGCTACCACCAAAGGATGCAGTGCGAGCTGAAGAGCTGATCAACTACTTTGACTACGATTACCCCCAACCTGATAGTACGGCTCAACCCTTTTCTGTAATCACTGAAGTTGGTCCAACACCCTGGAATTCACACTCTCATTTGGTGCATGTAGGGATTCAGGGATATGACACAGTAGAGAAGCACCGTCCAGCATCAAACCTGGTTTTCTTGGTTGATGTCTCCGGTTCGATGAACGACCAGAATAAATTGCCTTTGCTGAAATCGGCATTCAAGCTGTTGGTCAAGCAGATGAACAGTAATGACCGCATCTCACTGGTGGTCTATGCAGGTGCTTCCGGTGTTGTATTGGAGCCGACACCGGGTGATCAGCAGGCTAAAATTGTGGCTGCTCTGGAGCAATTGACTGCCGGTGGTTCTACCCACGGATCGGCAGGTATCCACCTCGCCTATGCAATGGCAGAGCAGGGCCGTATCGACAGTGGAATCAATCGGGTTATTTTAGCCACTGATGGTGATTTTAATGTGGGAACGGTAGACCATCAGCGGCTGATGGAGCTTATCGAAGCTAAACGTAAACAGGGAATCAGTCTCACAACATTGGGATTTGGACAGGGGAACTATAACGATCATTTAATGGAACAACTGGCCGATAAGGGTAATGGTAACTACGCCTATATCGATTCTGTCAATGAAGCGCAGAAGGTTTTAGTTGAGGAGCTTAGTGCCACTTTGCAGATGATTGCCAAGGATGTGAAAATTCAGATTGAATGGAATCCGGCAATGGTTGCCGAGTACCGGTTGATAGGCTATGAAAACCGCTTGTTAGCACGGGAGGATTTTAACAACAACAAGGTTGATGCAGGTGATATTGGGGCTGGTCATACAGTGACAGCTTTGTATGAGATTTCTCTGGTAGGAGCACCGGGACAGCGACTTGACGGTTTACGCTATGGCATTAGTGAGAGTGCTGTGGCTGTACGGGATGAGATCGCTCATTTACGCTTACGTTATAAGCTTCCCTCTGAAGGATCCTCCCACTTGATTGAACAGCCGATAATGTCGCAATCGCTGCAGAGCAGTCTCCAACGTACCAGTGACAACTATCGTTTCAGCGCGGCTGTAGCTGGTTTTTCTCAACTACTACGGGGAGGGCGATACACTGAATCTTTTAGTTTTGATGATGTGACAAATTTAGTCATGAGTGCAAGAGGAAAAGACAGGTTTGGCTATCGGGGAGAGTTTCAGCGATTGGTGAATCTTGCTGCAAGCCTGGATGGTTGATGTCTATAATTGATTGCCACGCTGCATATAGGACACTGTACGAGTGAATGAGATCAGTGATGAAGAGTTGTACAATCGCTATTGCAGGGGCGATGTACAGGCCTTTGAACAGGTCTATGAGCGTTATCGTCAATCGCTCTATCTCTTCCTGCTCAGGTCATGCAATACCCGTGCAGATGCGGAAGAGCTCTATCAGGAAGTTTGGTCTCGGATTATTGCAACAGGAAAACCCTTCAGGCATGGCTCATTCAAGGCCTATATTTTTCAGATTGCCCGTAATCTTAAGATCGACCGTTTCAGGAGGGAACATCTGCGAATTGTTGCAGATGAGGTGGATATGACCATTGTTCAAGATCCAGGTAAGACTCCAGATGGCTTGTTGCACGATATCAACTGCAGTGAAATGCTGAAACGTCATCTAGTATCACTACCTCATGAACAGAGTGAAGTGTTTCTACTCAAGGAGGAGGCAGGTCTTACGCTGGAACAGATAGCTACCATGATCAACGTTGGCAGGGAGACAGTGAAGAGTCGCCTCCGTTATGCCTTGAGACAACTTCGAAAGCTGATGGAGGAGTGTCTGTGAGTGACCGACGCAAACAGCCTGAAACACCTTTGGACGATCATCCGATTCAAGCCCTCTATCAGACAACCCGACAAGAGTTACCAGGTGCTGAGCTTGACCGACACATCTTGGCGCTGGCTAGCCGTGAAGCAAGTCGTCGGCGTCGGCGTTGGTTATTCCCACTCTCCTCGGCAGCCGTTATTCTACTGGGAGTGACATTGACTTTACAGTTGGTGGAACCACCAGAATTGGCACCTGAGTCAGAAGAACTCCTTCTGGAAGCGCCAGATTCAAAGCAACGGGCTAGAACGAGTGAGGTTCCACACAAATCTATCTCCATGCCGGCACCAACTGCTGCAAAACCGAGTATGGAGTTTCCTCAGGATTCTACAGCTGAAATGCGTCAGGCACCTGCTGGATTTGCCCGCGATGCCGAACCACAAAATCGTCAAATACAACGGACCGATCGACAGGAAG
This sequence comes from Candidatus Thiodiazotropha sp. (ex Codakia rugifera), assembly GCA_025656675.1. GTDB lineage: Bacteria > Pseudomonadota > Gammaproteobacteria > Chromatiales > Chromatiaceae > Thiodiazotropha. The sequence goes on along the minus strand of JAHXHN010000004.1, from coordinate 225,225 downwards.
CGAGACCTAAAGAGTTACTCCAGCTGGGAAGGCAAAAAAAAGATACCAGGGAAATCGACAGTGATCCTCAATTGTGGTTGGAAGTCATTGGGCAGCAAATAGCGTCAGGTAAGGTTGAGGCAGGGCAGCAGGCTCTCACCGAGTTTAGAAAGCGTTACCCTGACTATCCGCTGCCTGAGCAATTACTGCAATACGTCGAGTAGTACAAGTGCTATTTCAGAACCATATTGCCTGTTGCCGAATCAATGGCATCTTCGATGTAGAAGATCAGATAATCGATGGTATTTATACCTACGATTCGTTCCGCGGCCTCCTTTCCATCAGCATCGAGAAACAGCAGGGTGGGTGTGACAAAAATATTATATTGATCAACAAAATCCGCAGCTGCTTCTCGATGGCCTTGAAAATTGGTGACCATCTCTCCCTGATCGATCAACAGCTCGCGTACCAATACACGTTCCCTGTAACTGCTATCCAATTGCATCGGCTGAAGAATCTCCTCCTTCATCAGATCGCAAAAGCCACAATGGTATTGAGAAACCAATAACAGGATGGGTATTTGATTCTGTTTTGCTTCTGCTGCCAGTTTCTGAATATTCTCAACCGGTACCAGTTTTTCAGGATCAGCTGAAACGCTGAAGATGAAAAGGACACTGAGGATGAGTGCCCTGGAAAGTGATTTGAGGACCATCTTGCCCACTATTAACCCGGCAACCTAATCGGCTGCATCAGTCGAACTCGCAGGCGTGGAGCCTAACGGCGCTTATTCAATGGCCTGGAAAGATGCGACCAGCGAGGTGCGCAACAACTCCAGATATTCATCCTGAGAATTATAACCCACAATGGGGTCAATGAGTGGCTTTCCATCTGCATCCAGAATCAACAGGGTCGGAACAGCATAGACTTGGTAGCGATTTTTAAACATCCGACTGCGGATGGATTCACCGTTAAAGTCAATAATTTTCCCGCCCGAATAGATATCAAATTCACGTATCAGCGGGAGTTTGCTATCGGTTTGGTGTGATAGCGGTTCAATGACCTCCTGTTTCAAACGTTCGCAATAACCACACTCTTCAGCGCCGAAGAGCACCAGGATGGGTGAATGGGTCTGACGCGCAACAGAGGAGGTATCGGCCCAATCGGTTGTGGTTAAGGAGGAATCAGCTTGGCAGAAGCCGACAAAGAGAGCGAATGCTAATGATAGGTACTGCTTAATCATCGATATATACTACAAGGAAGATGATGGATAGTAGTATATCAAAATCTACTAATATTGCAATAAATAAGGCGCTGATTTGATAGGAAAATCGTTAAAATCAGTGCAAATATGTGGGTTGTTTCACACCTGGGGAAGGGTAAATAGAATGGCTCCCTGCCTTATTGACTACGATAGTGATCAAAGCGACCACGATAACCCCTGTTCATCAGGTATAAAGGGACATGACTTTCAATAGCTTGGGGATGAATTCCAAGTTCTGAAAGCCCGTTTTGTTGACAAACAGAGTCGCTCTGCAAAGAGAGGTAGTTATCTAGGGTAAAGGGTCTTCCCGGTACATGGCCAAGCAGATGGGCCTGGAGACGAGACAATCCATCATTGAGTGGAATTACCCAACGTTTGATACCGAGTGTATCAGCTGTGTATTTGACCAACGCTGAGAGAGAATAACTTTGAGGGCCGCACAATTCATAGTGTTTACCCACTGTTTCAGGGTTTTCTATAGCAACAACAAAGGCTTCAGTGACATCGTCGACAAATACAGGTGCAAAACGACTTTGAGGTGAGGCAAGCGGGAATATAAACGGGGAGTGTCTCAGTAGGGATGCAAAACGGTTAAAGAAGCTGTCGCCTGGACCGAAGATGACCGATGGACGAAAACTGGTGACATCTAATCCTGTACTGCCATGGGTATGAGCGCGATTCTCACCTTCACCTTTGCTGCGCAGGTATTGACTGAGTCCCTTACCTGCATCTGCGTTCAGAGCACTCATGTGCAGTAGACGAGAGGCCCCTGCCTGGATTGCGGCATCCACGATGGTATCGACCAACTCGATATGAATATCTCGGAATTTTTGCGTTTTCGATTCGTTCAATATACCGATCAGGTTAATGATTGTATGACAGTCAGTGAATTGCTCGGTGAGAGTTTCTTTGTCGAGACGATGTGTCTGGATCAATTCGGTGTTGGGACAGACTTTCAGTGGCATATGGCGTTGTGGATGTCGGATGAGAAGCCGACAGGCAAAACCGCGTGAGCTTAATTTGGCAACCAGATGATTGCCAACAAATCCGCTTCCACCGAGTATGCATACCTTTTTCATTTTCTATCCAGTTACCGTGTTAACAATATACCTGTCTGATCACATCATAATGCAAAATTCCAGGTTGGACTTACAACTCTCTGGCAGATGAGATCAACCACAATTCGAAGAAAAGAATTCTGTTCTGTCCCGCTAGTCATTAGCTCGAAACTGTTTTTCAGGTGATTTGTCACTTGGCGTCAGTAAATAGGGTGGAATTGGGATGGGTAACTGCTTAAAGAGCAGAAAAGTGCCTGACTCGCTACGCATAATCATCCTGCCACTATCCAGTGCATAGTCATATTCGAGGGTGGTCTCTGTCTCAGGATCGAACATGATGAGTTTGTTTCCCTGTATGCGGTAGCGTCCATCGCGATAGATTTCTGCACTGGCATAGATCCGGAAATGACCATACATGACTAGAACGATCTCACCTGCCTGACCTATCCAGATACCATCCACGATAGATTTCGGTACGCTAGGGTGCATCGGTAACCCACCCGCAGCGGGTGGCAAGTAAGGGTACTGACCTGGCAACCCCACACCCGGTATGGGAGACATCGAATAGGGCGATCCCGGTACTCCCCAGGGTGTGCTGTTAAAACCATTCCAGCTATTGGAGGGTGATGTATTGCTTCCGAACCCCCAATTGCTATCACCTTTGAATTGATGGGCCAGATCCCCCATGGTGTCCATCATGGCAATCATTGCCTTGCTCATGATGCGGGAAGGTGATGTCGCAGCGATGCTACTTGAAAGTGTAAAAAAAAGCAGTGGTATCAGCCAAATCGTTGGATACCAGGGAATGAGTCTCAGTCGATGCATGATTGGGTGCTTCCATAATCCGCTGGCAAGTGTACCTCTCCATAGATTCTTTACCATCTGGCGGGCCTGGAAGAGGCTGGCCACGCCTTGACCTGGCACACTGGGGTGGTACTGAATGGTACAGGATCCATGACAACATACACTATACACGGCAGAACCATTCGAATGGTAGTGATAGCCGAATATGGGGATGGCGATCGACGCTTGCCAGAATGACTCAATGATGGTTAGCTTTACAAGTGCCAGGAATCAGATGGATTTGATTTGCATGATGAAAAATTACAATTGGTGGAAGGAGGTCTGTGATAATGTAAGAGCCTCCATGTTGGCAATGCTTGACTTGGTGTATGGATGAGTTGGGATTGAAGCTGTTTTTTTACCATTCAATGACTTGTATATCGAGAAGTAATAGAATCTAATCAACAAAATCCTAGATTGAAAAATTAACAGATAACTAGAAATGTAATTTTTTGGGAGGATCCTGATGAGTTCTCAAGAGGGGCGTGTTAAGGAGCGCAGAACAGTCACTCAAGATTTGATTGACAAGTTACTGGCAGAAAGGCAGGAGATGCTGGTACTGTTCTGTGAAGTGGCTGGGCTTGAGCCCTACCATCGGTCCAGCTCGTTAGATCAACAGCTGCAATCTTTCTGTCAGGTGTTGATTGACTATACAGCCTTTGGTCATTTTGAGGTCTTTGGTCGTATCAGTAACGGCAATGAGCGTCGAAGTGGTGTGATCAAGGTTGCTGAGATTATCTATCCTGAGTTTGTAAAAGCAAGCGAGGCGGCTGTACATTTCAATGACAGATATGATCTCTCTGATCACCAACTAGAACTGGATCATCTAGCTGATGACCTCTCTCAACTAGGCGAAGAGCTGGCCGTGCGCATTGAGCTGGAGGATCAGCTGCTTTCCGCAATGCTCAACAGATAGCCTACCCCGTCATATGATTTTTCGCCTTAATCCGATATGGCCTTGAATGTGCTTTAATAAAAAATATTAACTTATTGATAAGTATGTATATTGTGCATTGATCAGTATTGTATTGGTTTCGATTCTAGATAGACAGGCTCGGAATTCCCGGATGGGTATAAAATTGGTTGTCATCGAGCTGTTAACGTTACTTTGTATATTATTATTTTTTCTATTTTTTCAGGTTTTCTTCAACTTTGATCACATTTCCGACCGTAGGTGAGTCTGATTCTTCTCAAAATGTTTAACTGTACCTGTTGATCATCTAGACTCAATCAATGTAACACGCTGAGTTGCAAGCGACTTTTTACATAGAGATCATATTGAGCAGATAGGCCGTGGCGACTGTTTATGATATTGGAAATCTGACGGGTTACCTAAATGGTTACGAGGATTAGTACACTGCGACACATTCAACCGGATGTTGGTGAATTTTTAGCTCCGCTACGCAATTGCACCACGCCACAATGCCATTTGGAATACTTGCAAATAGGCATAGACAACCATCATATCGATGTGGCCCTAAGTCACCAGTTTCGTGCGACCTTAGCAGAGTTTGCTCAAAAAATTGTCTATGAAGATCTGACAAAACATGGCTGGGCTAAACTTGACGCACCACCCTCTGGCAGTGATGTAGAAGCCTTCAAGTCGGTCTATCGGAGTATTATGCAGGGGGCGCTAGAACAGGTGCATAGAAATGCTGCTGTAAAGGATCTGCTACAGCTGCTGCATCTGGTTCTATTGAAGCTTCTGCTTGAGTCTCCCGGGGTGGCAATTGCGAAGTTGCGTAAACAATTGGAGGAGGATGGTAGTTCGCCGGCAGGTGCTAATAGTGGGCGAGCAATGGAGTTGCATGAGCGAATTGTAACCCTGGCACGACTGGAACCAGGTATTCATTATCGTACCTTGCGCAGGCTGTTCAAAATTGTACAACGCCTGGAATCTAAAGAGCTGCGTAAGTTGAGAAAATCGGTTGTAGGCAGTTCCTGGATGATATCAAAACAGATATTGTTCAATCCTCTGCTACATCTACCCAATCTTTCCAGCGAAGAGTACATCATGAATCACTATCCACTACTATGTGTGGATCGGGATCGTGAAAACTACTTTGATCTGACAAACAGGATTATCACCAGTACCTACCAGGAGTATCTCCCCGAATGGACCCTTATTGAGGAGGGGCATCAGGGTAGTGATACCAGGCAGCAGGGAGATGGACAGGGTTTTCAGATCCGCAATCGGGAACTGCATAGCGGTTTTTCAGAGTTCCTTGATGGTCAGCGTTTGTTGGAGAGGAGTCTTTCTGAAGAGGAATTCAAGCATATCAATGTCTCCTGGCTGGATGTGCCACGAAATTTTGAGATTTTAATACAGCACCCACCTGGTAATAAAGCGGGTTGGTTTTCTCGCACGAAGACGAAAAATAGAAAGTCGCACTGGGATAACCCGGAATGCGAAAACTTACAAATGCAGTTACAGTCGAATCTGTTGAAACAGATGGAGCGCGCAGGCATCATTCGACGTGCTATAGCCGCCTATCGTACACCGCGATTATTCCGACAACTGAATGGGCAGATTTCGATAAAGGATATATATCAATATCTTGTTGAAACCTTGCCTAAACGTACTTTGACAAAACGGCTTGCCAACTCTTCGGATAAGGGTGTTGCTGTCATCAAGGCGCTGGATGTAGTACTTAATTATATTCGTCGTATGCCAGCAAATAAACAGCAAGATTATGCAATTCGGTACCTGAAAGACTTCTTGACCTTCCGTCGTGACCTGAAACTTGCCTATTACACTTACCAGCAGATGGGTCGATTGCGTGTTTTGCAGGATAGTGAAAATGTCAAACTTTCACGCGACAATGGGAGTCTATACGAGTTTCGTCTTGGCCGAGATGCAGACAGTCAGGAACAGAAGGTCAAGGCACATGTTGTTTTAAAGGCGGATGTACGTGGCTCAACTGAGATTACACGTCAATTGGTGGAGAAAAAACTTAACCCTGCCACTCACTTCAGCATGAATTTTTTTGGTCCAATCACAAAATTATTGGAACGCTTTGGTGCACAAAAGGTATTTGTGGAAGGAGATGCTCTCATCCTAACAGTGATGGAAACGGGCGGAAGTACAACGCAAGCATTAACGGTTGCGAATGCTTGTGGACTGGCTAGAAAAATCCTTTCGGTCATGGAGGCGCAAAACAGCCAGAACAGGGCACATAATTTACCAAAACTGGAGTTGGGGTTGGGAATAGCGTTTACTGGAGACGCTCCGGCTTATCTCTATGATGAACAGCGTAAGATTATGATTTCTCCAGCTATCAATGAAGCTGATAGACTTTCATCCTGCTCTACAGAGCTTCGCCAAGACACTGCCTGGCGTAGAAGCAAACGCCATCGTGTAGAGGTTATGCAAGAGAATATTGAGAAAAGAGCAACAGGAGATAAATGCCGCCTTCGTTTTAATGTCAATGGTATCGAGTTAGCACCTCCTGCGTTTAACAAACTCAAATCTGAAATGGTGTTACACAAGCTAAAAATACATAGTCGTTCAGGTGATTCTCATCACTATCATGTTGGGCGGTTTGTCGACAGACAGGGAAGCTCACACTGGTTGGTCATCCGCCAGGCACCCATTAAAGGTTGGCGTGAAGGGGAACTTGTTGAAAAATTACCTGATTCGGATGAATCTTTCTATGAGGTCATTACAGATGCAGACCTGATAGGACGGGTTAAGCAAAAATTAAATTCACGCTATTCACGTAATCAGAGCGATGCTGAGCCAGAGCCGGAAAACCCGTTGCAGTTGGAATCAGACTCCTGAAGCTGATTTAGGCTGATTTCCCTGGTCCATTTTTATTGCCTCAATCGGTTGCAACCACTCAAGAGGAAGCGTACTTGGGGCATCCCCTAAACGAAAGCTGTAGATTACCGTATAGGCCAAAACACGCTTCAAATACTCCCTGGTCTCCCGAAATGGTACCGTCTCTATCCAAATATCACTCGCCTGTGGTTGCTCTGGTAGCCAACTTTTTACTCGTCGAGGGCCCGCATTGTAAGCGGCTGTGGCTAGAACCGGATTTTCCTGGAGTTGGCGGTATATTTTATTGAGATAGCCTGTACCTAGTTTGATGTTAACTTCAGGTCTGTAAAGATCCTTCAGATCTACGGGAGATTGTTTCAACTCTCTGGCTACTTGTTTTGCTGTTCTTGGCATGAGCTGCATGAGTCCTCGGGCTCCTGCAGAGGATTTAGCGTCACTCATGAAGGCGCTCTCTTGACGTAGTATCGCGTAGATCCAGGCACTGTCGATACCGTAGTCCTTAGCCCGCTCGACTACTGCCTGCCGGTGGGCCAATGGAAAACGTAACTCCAGATCGTTCCATTGACGTAAACGGGCGAGGGTAGTGATACTTTGCGATGGCCAACTCCATTGTTGAGCCAGACGTGCTGCAGCTTTCAGTTCCTCTTGCTTCGCATTGTCAAGGGCAAGGTTCCACTCTCGACGTGCCTGTAGTGGACGATCTAGGATAATCAGCTCTCGGGAACGTAGCAGCCCGGGTCTTTTTGATAACTCCAGCACTATCAGCTGGTCTGACTGAAGTGCGACATGAGAGAGTTTGGGCTTGCCTCCAAGACGCTGCGCGGCTAAAAAGCCGTAGTAGCTACGCTCTTGCGAGAGTGTCTGCAGGAGTTCTCTTCCCTCCTGGTTTCTGCCAAGTTCGATGAGTGCGCGGGAACGCCAATAACGCCATTGTTCCTGCTGCTGTTCCTTGGGAGGTAGTACATCAATAATCCCCAATACCCAATGCCAATCGTTTTCCTGCAGTGCCGCTTGCAGCTCTTTTTCTGACAGCTTACTGTCAAGACGTAGGTGGGTCGGTAATAGTCTGTTAAGTCGTTGGCTGACCTTTTTATCGGGTTGTCTGGCCAGTTGGCTGGCCAAGGTATAAACTATTTTACGTTGCTGGCGGTCTGAAAAACTGGTGAGTTTGCGGAACTTCTCCCAAGCTGCAAAGGCTGCGTCTAGATCCTGCCAAGCAAGCCTGCGGATAATTTGCACAGCCATTTTGTCACGCATGGGGTGTTTGATTTGGAGTAGTGTCTCGATTTGCTCGGGATGCTGATAGAGTCTCAGCCAGCGGTCAGCAAGTATCGATTCTCGTTGGTTAAGATAGCGTTTCAGGTAACGTGCAAGGCGGATTTGACCTTTAGACATGGCCAAGCTTATTCTCTGCCAAACCAGTTTCTCTTTCAGGTGACCAGTAGCGATCCATCGTTCGAAAACTGGGTCACAGGCCTTGGGACGGGATCGTCCGCTTAGCCATATCGGTTTAACCGCTTTGAAGGCCTCTCTATCTTGTCCGGTCTCTATCATCGCTTGCAGACGGTTACACTGCTGTTCGATGCTGCCACCTTCATGTGAAAAAAGAAGATAGGTAGTCCATAGTTTCTCCTTAGCCAAAAGTGCAAGCCAGTGCCGTCTCAATTGTGATACAAGTGGTGTGCCTTCAAATCGTTTGAGTTGGTTTGTAATGCTATTAAGGGAGTGCTGATCAAGTGTCGACAGGGCTTCTTGATAGTCAAGATAGGGGAGCAGCGGATAATCAAGTAACTTTTCTCTCAACTGCTGATAACTTGATATTTCATCTTTCTCTAATGCAGCTTCAGCTGCCAGGAAAACTGCTCTCTGTTTCTGTAGTCGCGACTCTTCTTGGTTTTGTGTAGAACCGATAACGAAAGAGATGCTAGTTAAATATAGCGATAGGGTCAGTAGTAGAAGGTAAGGATAAGATTGCATGTTTTTATTTAATCCTGAATCCGTGGATAATACCGTTTAATCCTCATTGAATCACCGTTGGTTGCGAGCCACACTTTGACCACGGGTGTTCTTGAAGCCCCAAACAAGTAACAGGTTTATAGCATCATTTCTCACTCTAGGAATAGTAGCAGTTGAAGCTTGATGATGGAGAGGATTATTTTACAAGCCAAACAGTTGCTGTCAGACACTGGCGTTCAATAGCTCAATCCAATGGACAACGGGTCGAGTCGCACTCTTTTGTAAGTGGGTGAGACAGCCGATATTTGCTGTTGCAATGATATCGGGTTTGTCGGCTTGCAATGAGGTGCTTTTTCGCTTCCCAAGTTCATCAGCTAAATGGGATTGTAAAATCGAATAAGTACCCGCAGATCCACAACATAGGTGCGCATCGGCCACAGTAGTCAGTTGGTATCCGACTCGTTCTAATATGCCCTCAACACAGCCTGATAAGCCTTGGCCATGCTGGAGTGTGCATGATGCATGAAAGGCGACACGGATCTGAATATCGAGCCCCTCTATTAAGGGTTCCAGCTCCTCATTGCCAATAATTTCTGCAAGGTCGCGGGTACGTGAGACAAGCTGTCTTGCCAGATCTGCATAGTCGGGATCATCAGCAAGTAGATGATCATACTCTTTGACCATCTGAGCGCAGCCGCTTGCGGTGATGATAAGTGCCTCTGCCTCGCCATTCAGAAGTGGCAACCAGGTATCGATATTTCGTCTGGCGACGCGTTTTGAGGCCTCCTGGTCATCCAAGTGGTGGACAACAGCCCCACAACAGCCTAGCTGTGGTGTGCGAATGAGGCTGATGCCAAGTCGGTTTAGTACCTGAGCCGTAGCTTGATTGATTGATGGGGCCAGGGAGGGTTGCACACAACCATCCAGGATCACCATTTTACGCGGATGTTTCTGTGTCGGCCAGATGTGGGCTGATACTGCGGCTTTGCCCGGGATGGTGTCACCAACACGTTTCGGGAGAAGTGGCTTAACCGTCTGGCCAAGTTTCAACAACGTTGAAAAGAGGGTTCTGTTAGGCACTACTTTACGTAACATCCATCTCAACAGTCTGTCATGCACAGGCCTGTGATGGTGATTTGCCATGTGATTCCGTCCAATCTCCAGTAATCTGCCGTATTCCACCCCTGATGGGCAGGTTGTTTCACAGCTGCGGCATAGGAGGCAGCGGTCCAGATGCTGCTGTACCCTGGAGGAGGGTTTGGCGCCTTCAAGCAGCTGCTTTATCTGATAAATGCGCCCCCGGGGACTGTCCAGCTCATCACCCAACAGCTGATAGGTGGGACAGGTTGCAGTGCAGAAACCACAATGGACGCAGTTTCGCAGGATAGTCTCTGCTTCACGACCTGCACTGGATTGTAGGATTTGGCTGGTTATTTGTGTCTGCATTGCATGTCAGGGATTTAGATTTCAGTTTATTGTGATGATCTTTTGATCGAAAACCAACATATTCCATGAGAACCTCAAGGGAGTTTATGGTTCTGCGAATGATATAAGATTACTATTAATCCGGTAACCCAATAGTTTGTGTTCAGTCGATGTGTACCTGCCTGCAGCATGGCATCAAAACGCCACTGTAGCACTACTACAGTCTATATTATCAATCCAGTCTCAGGCAGGTACACATCGGCCTATCTTGTTTAAATCAATCGGTTAGGACTTCAAGTATGCCCTTGCTACCTATTGTGACCCTTGCCAGGGGAATGACCATTGAGAGTGAATCACATGTTGATCAAGGGCATGCTTGAAGTTTTGAACCGGTTGTTTTGGGCTGCCGGGGAAATATTAGGATTGGACCATGCTTGATCGCTTAGATGGTGTAACTTCTGCACAAATGTTGGAGCGCTTCCCGCCTTTTCACTATCTTGGTGTGAGAGTGCTGGAGTTGACAGATGATTGGGGGCGTGTACGCATCTTGCTCCCTTTGAATCGGGATACCATGAATCCTGGAGGAAGTGTATTTGGTGGCAGTATTGCTGCACTGGCTGATCCCATTCCTGCTTTGGCCTCTAATCGCAGGTTTCCAGGATATGCGGTATGGACACGTGAATTATCAGTCGATTTTCGCAGACCGGGAAAGACTGACTTGGAACTTCGATTTGATTTTCCACAACACGCTATGGGTAAAATAGCTCGGGAGCTCGCTCTTAAAGGGCGTTGTACGCCACGCTTTGAGTTTGGCCTATACGATACCAGCAACCAAGTGGTCGCATGGGTATGCAATCGTGTCGCTATCAGGCCCATAAGCGCAGAAGATCCGCCATAAATAATGACAAACGATCAAGAGAACAGCTATGAATGATTCAATGAGTGATATGGAGTTTGAGTTAAGTAGTGGCATCGCCGCGTTTGAGGGAAAGAACTTCTCTCGAGCCGCCTCGCTCCTATCTCCTCTGGCCGAAAGCGGCAATGAAGAGGCTCAATACAGGATCGCAATCATGGCGCAGGGAGGCCTTGGGATGGTGGTGAATGAATTGATGGCCTACAAATTCATGAAATCTGCAGCGGAAGCAGGTCATCCAATGGCTCAACATGGGTTGGGATTTATGTATCTTGAGGGTGAGTGCATTGAACAGAACTTGCCAAAGGCTGTGGACTGGTTCAAGAAGGCTGCAGAGCAGGGATTGGCCGGTTCACAAACAACACTCGCCATGCTTTATGAAGAGGGACGAGGCGTGGAGAAGGATCTTGATGAAGCTAAACGCTGGTACAAATTGGCCGGTTTTTGAACAGCCTAATGCAGTAGCACTCGTTATGGATTCTCTACCGTTCAGCGGGTCTGGAAGGGGCTGGCTGCCCCCCGAAGGAAGTGCCCTGGGAATGTTGACATGCCTTGTAGGGAATGGCCTGATTCTTTCCTGGAATCCACTAGGTCAGGTTTGACCAGAGACTATCGAAGTCCGAATCATCATCCAGATTTTCACCATCATTGTAGCTTTTGGGAGAGGATTGCTGGTCGATATAGATAAATTGGAATTGGGATATGGAGCCACTTGATTCGAGTAATCGTGTCAATTTGATCTCTCGACTGTTTTCACCATCGTTGATAAGCAGTATCTTGCCAAGGCTGAATGGGTAGGAGGGGCAGATAAAGCTGGTAGGCTGACCTGAAGTACCAACCTCGGGCAGTAGTAAGCACTCTTCACTTTTACTGTCTTTTGTTTCGGCAGATTTTGCCGTGACAGCCAGCGCATTCGGGGCAATCATCTGTATACCGACCTGCATCGATTCCTTGTCAGAACTGCGCATCCAGCGCACCATGCCCACACCGAATTGTGTAGCCGACATTGCAGATTGAACACCGATCAGTTCACCCACTTGTATTTTTGGGATCTGCTTACCTATCCAGTCAAGACAGTAGCCACCCGCACTTTCATTGATGGTTTTGAAGACGTTGGTTGAGGTATCTACCTGTTTCTTTTTATCATCCTCCCAGATCTTTACTTCCGGTTCAGGATTCGATTCACCATACTCGGTGGAGTTCGGGCCAAATTCTTCGAAATCTCCACGACGGGGATTATAGGCTGCAACATCCATGGGCATTAATGAGAAATGTTGTGAAACATTGAGTTCATTGCCATGGGCAAACTGGGTCTCGATCCATGTACCATCATCCGCATCTTTATCATCGATTGAAGAGGGTCTATCCCCAAGGGTAATCAATTTGTAGACAGAGCGGAGTCCAACTGCGATGCGTAGTTCAAAATTGAGTTTTGTCCGAACAAAGGCTCGCTTTTGGGCCTTTGACCAAAGCATGATCAGCTGACGTATCAATCCCTTGTCGAGTTCATCAATGCCAAAAAGTGAGTGATGCTTTTCGGGCGTGTCATTGAACTGCTCTCGTAGACTTGATAGTAGGGGTGAAGCATCCAGTATCAACAGATATTTGGAGTTAGTATCATGGACGTTGGTCTCATGGCTTGGTGCTAAATCAGTATCCTGTTGGATTGTTATTGAAAAATCCTCAGGGGCATTTTCATAGCTGTAGAACAGTGCATAACGACTCCACTCGAGAAGTGTGTCGAATACTTGAATACTCTCCTTTTGGCGTAATTTGTAGGGTGAAGCTAGGGAGAATAACAGGCAACGACAGTAGATCTCGTCAATACTCGATTTCTTGCCATTCGGTTCAAAACTATCCTCAACGGTTTTTGAGCCTATTTCGTAGCGGCTGGCCAAGCGATGAAGAATGTGCAGTTCTCGCCAAGTCCGCTTCGGATAGGGATCGTAGACCACTACAGACTGAAGGATGACCTTCGATAGATAGCTGATACAACGATGGATTGCGAGAGTCAGGAGAGGTAGATCAGGCACACCTTGACTTTCCATCACCAAATCAATGATCGCAGCCTTGTAGGCAGTCGCCATGCCACTATGTAATTCCCGATTTAGAATAGCTATTTTGTGAGCTTTCTCTCTCAAGGGGAACCGGATACCCAGATAGTGTTTATTCAGATTCGATGCTACATAATTTGTCGGTTCGCGTAGTTTTTCCGTACTGTTTAACCGTTTGACACTCTCGATTTTGGTGCGATTAAAATCGCGCAATGTTTGGAAGAGTAGACGAGATGTCTCTCCTACATTTGCAACGGGAAGCTCTCTGGCCCATGCCGCAACCCGCTTATCATCTAAAAAGAAGGGATTTCCAGTGGGGGATATTTGGTCTGGAACCCTTAAACCGGTTGGATTGACTGTTGCCATATTTATCGTACTGCCTAGGCTTTTCTGTTGCTCATAATGGAAGAGAATAGTCACTTTTCCTGTCTGGTATACAAGCAGGAGGTAAAATCAACGGATTGTTACTGACCATAGCAGTAAAATTGCACTGAATAGTCTTCATTCCACACACTGTCCATACACAAGTCCACTTCTCCACCAGCCGAGCCGATGTCGATAGGGGTGGGATGGCAGAGTGCAACTGCCCCAGGGTGCTCAGTGCCACAACATTTGAATAATATGAAAGGTCGTCCATGAATTGATTAGAGTGCCAACTAAGCCACAAAATACAGAATTTGTTACAAATTGTAAATTAGTTGAAATAGATCGGTTAGCAGCGGTTTGCCTATTCCATGTAATTGTGCATATTATCCTAACTTACTGATTAAATAAAGAAAGTATTGATTTTCCAGGATGTGGAACGAAGGTTTTAAAATCTGAGTGATAAATATTGGGATTTTTCAGTCATTATATTCCTGGTTGATGTGTCTACACGCATCATGTACCCACTACTCTGAGATAGGTTGGTTGTATTGTGAATATTAAACTGGTTAGTTTTGCACTATGTCCCTTTGTACAGCGCTCTGTAATCCTCCTTAAAAAGAAGCAGATTAATTACCAACTCGAATATATCGATTTGGAGCAGCCACCCGAATGGTTCAAACGGTTATCGCCAATGGGCAAGGTGCCATTGATGCTCGTGGATGGTGAGGTGTTGTTTGAATCATCGGTGATCCTGGACTTTCTTGATGAGAGTTTTTCACCACAATTTCATCCAAAAAGTAATTTAACAAGGGCTCAACACAAGGCCTGGATCGAGTTTGGTTCATCGCTGTTGATGGCGCAGCACGGTATGGCGATGGCTGCTGATAGGGAAGCGCTGGTTGAAAAAAAACATCGGCTTGAGAACGATTTACAGCAACTGGTATTACCGATTGAGCAGCAGTTGTTTGGTCATTCAGAACACTTTACATTGGTCGATGCCGCCTATGCGCCATTGTTTATGCGACTTGATCTATATGCTGGCTATCATCATGCTGCAAAAGTGAACTATCCTCAGCCGGTAGCCGACTGGGCAGAGAGATTACTCGCTCTGCCCAGTGTCAGGGAATCGGTGGTGGATGATTTTTCCGAGCGTCTCAGGCTATTTCTAAAGAAAGGTGGTGCCTGGTTGGTCAAGGGGTAGTATTGAGTTCCTTGGAGACCAATTGGGAGACTATTTCAAACATCTTGCTGTATGTGCCGGCAAGACTACCGCTGGTTTTGTATTTTCCATTGATACCGATGGCGGGGACACCATCCAATTGATAGCGCTGTCCCAGTTTTCGTGCATTTTGTACTTTTACGTAGACCCCGAATGAGTTCAAGGCATCGATAAACTGTTGTCTGTCTGCACCGTGCTCAACAGCGAAATCGATGAGTGAGTCTTTGTCGTAGAGTTTACGTTTTTTATCGTGTATAGCGGTAAATAGTGGATTATGCAGTTTTTCAGTCAAGCCCAGTATTTCTGCAGCATAGAAGAATTGTGCATGGACTGTCCATTTATTGTTCAATGGTGCAGGGACACGAATAAACTCCACGTTTTCAGGCTTGTTCTTGAGCCACTCCTCTAATTGAGGCTCCATGTGATAACAGTGGGGGCATCCATACCAGAAAAACTCAATTACTTCTACTTTACCTTCTGGCGCGGTTGTAGCGACAGGAGGATCGATGGGATCCCATCCTTCGCCCCATTCAGCGTGGGCGGCATTTAAAAAAAGCAGAGGTAGAAGTATGAAAAGGCGATTTATCCAGGGCATGTTCTGTCCTTCAGGTCTGTGAATAGTGTTCAGGATCGAATCCTATTGAATCTTGTTAGAAATTTGAATAGCCGTATGGTTCCCGGTACGGTATAGATGAATTGGATCAATCCGAACAGGACATATACTAACCGAATCCGGCCTAGTATATGCGAGTTGTAGTTCATGCGAAGAGATTTGATAGATCAAAGTATTGAGGCCATATGTCAAAAAGGGTGTCGTTCAGTACGTGAGGATATCCATTTATTGACGCAAGGGGTGATCCTACCTGAATTGAAAGAATTTGACGATTTGGCCAGGCAGATGGTTCTCAAAGAGTTACGTTCAATCATGGCAGTCTATGGTGATGGATGCCCAATCATTCAACCGGCAGAGAGAGATAAAGGCAGTTTGCAGCATGGCCAAGAAAAGAAAAATACGTCTGGGTAACATTGTATATCGGGCGCCTTCAAAGATTCATGGTAGTGGTCTGTTTGCCAAGACTTCTATTGGAGAGGGTGACTTCATCGGTACCTATGAAGGACCAACGGCAAAGCGAGATGGCACCTATGTGCTATGGGTCTTTGAAGAGAAAAAGGAACCTGTGGGTCGTAGTGGTAGAAATCTATTACGCTACCTGAACCATCAGGATGAAGGAAATGCTGAATTTGATGGTTTTGATCTCTATGCATTGCAGGATATCGAGCCTCACGAAGAGATCACGTTTGACTACGGTGGTTGGGAAGAGAGTTAGATCCTCACCAGAGGACAAATCTTAATCTGCCCAGAAGCCACACCCTTGTCATACCTGTGCGTGCCGGAATCCAGTAACTTACTGAATTTCCTCAACCCTATCCAATGTCTGTATGACGTGGCGGTTAAAAAACGGACCTTTCCGGACTGTTGCTGAATTAGGGATTCAGCGGTATCAATCGCTCCTGTTGAGGTTCCAGCCGTTTTTCCTGTTGCATTTGCTCGATCAGTCTCAACACATCGTAGTCAGTCCAATCGGGTTCTGCCGAAGGGCTGTATAGAGCCCGCTCCAAGCTGGTAACTGCTTGGGATACCCCCTCTCCACACCGTTTGGCTAGACGTGTTAGATTATTTGGGGGGTTTTCCGGCCATTTCAGCTGGGCCCAATCCAACCAGGCGGAGCGGGCTGCAATAGCCTCGTTATTGGCGTACGCCTGTTGAATACGTTCCCGTGCCTCATCCCATGCACGTTGATCTGGATTGTCTCGATTGGTGGGGGTGTCCATTGGCTCATCTTGGTGAGCCTGGTTTGTGTGACGGGAGTACCACCAGGCTAACAGCGTCGCCAACCAGGCAAATCCTAACAGCCAGGTAAGCCAATAGTCTCGACTAACCGTCTCTTCTGTCAGTGAGGGTTCCTGAGTGGATCTTGTCTCATCCTCGCTAACAGGCGGGGTGTGCTCTGGCGTGGTTTGAGGGTAGGTTTGCTGTTGGAGGGTGGGAGATGACGGTGTGGGGCTGGGTAGAATCTCCAGCTGTTGTGCCGGTAATCGAGCCATCTCTTGACGATCAGATTCCGTATTCCACCAGGGAATCTCCACCGCTGGGAGGTCATAGCGCCCAGGCTCGGTTGCAATCAGTGTCAGGCTACTCTGGCGACTACCGCTGATACCTGTTCTAGCGGGTGTATCGTTAAACTTTGGTCTCTCCTGGTATTGCTTGATGCCACTCGGCAACGCCTGCTCGATATTTGGCAGCTGACTCGACATCAAGCCGTCAGCAAAGATCATGATGCGTCTGGTCAGTGGTTTACCGGTGAAAACAGGTGTCTGATCTTCTATACCGTTTTCGACGATCTGTAAATTCCTGGCAGGTAACCAGTGATTGCCTTTGAAGCCCTGAGGTATAGGCAGGATATCGACTTTTACCTTGTTGGATTCACTCCTGACGATACGAGGGGCTTTTCGCGGTGTCGTGAAAGGGGCATTAAACAGAGAGTACAGGTCATCCTTGCCAGTACGGCCTCTGAACCTGGCCCCGCCAATCTCCAGATTTCCGCTTTGATAGGAAAAAACTGCATATCTACGCTCCAATACACGGTATTTTCTACCTTCCCGTTCACTATTGTAGTGCTCCTCATGGAGCAGCTTCATCTGGGTATCCGACATGGATGGGCTCGGTTCATCGAGGGATTCACCGCGTATACCGGGAGCCTGAAAAAGCTTTAGGGTAAGGATGACCTCTTCTTCGATATAGGCCCTGGTTTTATTCAGGCTCAACTCCACCAGTACATCTTGTGTTTTGGTAAACGACTCATCCATGGGTTGTTCAGTCACTTGCAGCGTGAGCGGGGTTGTTGACTCCGCACCCATCTTGATCGGTGGAATACTTAGCTTTCCAATCCGCTTGGGCAAGAGGGTCAAAGAGAGTGAACGTTTCGCTGACATCTGTCCATTGATGACCGAGATGCTCTGTTGAGAAGATCGTCCGAGGATCTCAAACTCCTTCTCCAGACCACTTAGATCGGGTGACATCTCCTGCTCGCCCTCTTGCTGGAGGGTCAGTCGAACGGGTTGATCCAGGCTGGTACTGTCATGGGACAGGATTGCCGCTACTTTGGCATTTATTGGAGCCGATAAAAGTAGCAGTATCAGGATCAAAAGCGCTTTTGATGGCTGGGTGAGAGAACTTTTCGTCATTTGCATTACATTAAAAACTGCTTCATTCCATGTTTAGTCTAAATACTATAGAACCGTATAATGGATCACCCCATTAGATGGGGGCAACAAACAGAAGTTTCCAGGGGGAGTTGGTATTTGTGAAGATTCTACAGCGTCCATTGCCCTCCGAGCCATTTTCCCTCTCTAGCGACATGCATCCGGTCTTACAGCGCATCTACCTTGCCCGGGGATTGAAGCATGATGATGAACTCAAGCTTGAGCTATCAAAAATTGTACCGATCAGTCGATTGAAAGGGGTGACCCAGGCAGCTGAGTTATTGTTTCAGACACTGCAGCAGAAGAAGCCGATCCTTATCGTTGGCGATTATGATGCCGATGGTGCTACGAGTACCGCCCTGGCGATGCTGGCGCTAAGTGCCTTTGGCGCTGACGAGGTCTCGTATCTGGTACCGAATCGGTTTGAGTTCGGTTATGGCCTGACCCCTGAGATCGTTGAGCTGGCTGCGCTGAAAAATCCAGGGTTGCTCATTACCGTTGATAATGGCATTTCCAGTCTGGAGGGTGTTGAGCGGGCAAATGAACTGGGAATTGCTGTGCTGATAACCGATCATCATCTTCCTGCAGAACAGCTGCCGGCAGCAACCGTCATCGTCAATCCGAATCAGCCGGATGATCCGTTTTCCAGTAAACACCTGGCTGGTGTCGGGGTGATTTTCTATGTCATGGCAGCCCTCGCAAATCGACTCAGATCGGCAGGTTGGTTTATCAAGCAGCGTTTAAAAGAGCCCAACCCGGCTGATTGGCTCGACCTGGTTGCTCTGGGCACTATCAGTGATTTGGTCCCACTCGACCACAATAACAGGGTCCTGGTTTCACAAGGTCTTAGACGGATCAGGGCAGGAAGTTGCCGGCCTGGCATACGCGCACTGATCGAAGTGGCCAAGCGATCACCCTCAAATATAGTGGCCTCGGACATTGGGTTTGCGGTCGGACCGCGTCTGAATGCAGCAGGACGCCTTGATGACATGGGGCTGGGGATCGATTGCCTGCTAACGGAGTCCGAGCGTGCAGCGAGAAAGATGGCACAAGCATTGGACCAACTTAACCAGACACGGCGGTCGATTGAAATGGCGATGAAAAGTCAGGCTCAATCGGCATTGGAGCAGTTACATCTCCACACAGAGGGTGAGTTACCGGCAGGTCTTTGCTTGTATGACAAGAGCTGGCATCAGGGTGTGATTGGTATTCTGGCATCACGCATCAAGGAACAGTATCATCGGCCCGTTATTGCTTTTGCCGATGGTGGAGAGGGTATCATAAAGGGTTCGGCGCGCTCGATAAACGGCTTGCATATGCACGATCTGTTGGCAGGCATTGCAACACGATATCCCGGCATGGTTATTCGTTTCGGTGGACATGCCATGGCCGCTGGTCTGAGCCTTCCCACAGCACTCTTTCCCCAATTCAAGAGCGCTTTTGAACAAGCAGCAACAGAGCTGCTCGAGCCCGCCATGCTGGAAGGGGTGGTGTTCACAGACGGCGAGTTGATGTCGAGTGAGCTGAATCTGACCTTGGCACAGGCTTTACGAGATGGCGGTCCCTGGGGACAAGGCTATCCAGAACCCCTGTTTGAGGGCACTTTTTATCTCCAGCAACAACGTGTGGTTGGTGAGAATCACCTTAAGTTACAATTGTCTTCTGAGGAGAACGGTTGGACAATTGATGCAATTGCCTTCAATCAACCAAAGCTATCGGAGCCTGCCCGCCAGCTGCGATTGACCTACCGTCTTGATGTGAATGATTTTCGCGGCCAGAGATCGCCGCAATTGATTGTGGAGACTATCCAATCGGTAAGCTAGATGACGATTATGATGAGGGGCCGGATGAGCCCAGTAAGAGCGAAATCAAACGTGAATTACTGGCATTGCAGCAACTTGGGGAGCGCCTCTCCACACTGTCGACCAAGCAGTTGGGTCGGATGCCCTTGAGTGAAGGGATGCAGGAGGCATTGCGTGAAAGCAAGCGGATAAAATCACTCAATGCCCTACGTCGCCACTATCGTCGGCTAGGTAAGCTGCTACGCAATGAGGAGCTCGATCCAATCAGGCAGGTCATCAATGAAATCGATAATATTCACCAAGCTTCCGTCAATAGGTTTCACATGCTTGAACGCTGGCGGGAGAGGTTGCTGGATGAGGAGAGCGAGGCGTTCGGTGAATTTATCGCCGAATATCCCAACACAGATCGTCAGCATCTTCGGCAACTGATTCAGGCTGCACGACGTGAGCGTGAACAGGAGCGTCCCCCAGCCGCTTATCGTAAGCTATTTAAATACTTGAGAGAGCTGGCCGGAATTTGACGGGTTGCCGGAATGGCTGCCAGTGACCAGTGAGCGGTTGCCCATTGCCAGAACTCATCGAGGCTGCCAGGTCGCTGTGGTGGAAGAGGTTGATGCAAAAAGGCAAGCGCTTGCAGCAGGGCATCCATGGGCTGCTTTGGATCAACCGGTGCATCACGATGCTGTTTACTCAGCTTTCGACCCTGATTGTCTACCACTAAGGGCAAATGAGTGTAGATAGGCTGGGAGAGCCTAAGCAGCTTTTGCAAGAAAACCTGTCTGGGTGTCGAGCTGAGCAGATCTGCACCACGCACGATATGAGTAATGCCCTGCCAAGCATCATCAATTACAACAGCCAGCTGATAGGCGTGATATCCATCGGCTCTGCGGATGATGAAATCACCTATCTCTCTGTCGATCTGTTGAGTGAGTGGACCCTGGATGGTGTCAGTGATGTTTATGATCTGCTCCGAAGTCAAAATGCGGATACTCCTCCCTTCTCTTCCCTCAGCCAGCCCATGACGGCAAGTGCCTGGATAGATTGCCCCTTCTGCCCCGTTCACGGCCCTCTCCGAAATCTCCTTGCGTGTACAGGTGCAGGGATAAGCGAGTTGTCTCTTTGTGAGCTTTTCTACAGCTGCAGCATAGGCTTCAGTCCGTCGGCTCTGATAGGTGATCTCCCCATCCCAGTGGAATCCGAATTTCTCTAATGTCCCCAGTATCAGCTGGGTGGCGCCATCGATTTCCCGGGTTCGGTCCAAATCCTCTATTCGAACGAGCCACTCTCCATCGCAGCTGCGGGCATCCAGGTAGCTGCCCATTGCGGCAACCAGTGAACCAAAATGGAGCGGACCTGTGGGAGAGGGAGCAAAACGACCTCTATAGGATTGATTTATATTGGAAATATGCATCTAGTGTTAGATCGGAATCCATAGATTCAGATAAGACTGATTGGCAGGAGCACCCATCCAAAGCGGCATTTTATCCAGAATGGGTGCATCAAAAAACAAAAAACCGGCTGGTGCCGGTTCTTTGTCAGAGGGTTACAGATCAATTCAACCCATCTGTTTCTCACGTATCTCATCGAGTGTTTTACAATCGATACATTGGGTTGCTGTAGGCCGGGCCTCGAGTCGCCTGATTCCGATCTCAACGCCACATGAGTCACAAAAGCCGTACTCATGATTATCGATTTTTTCCAGGGCTTCATCAATCTTCTTGATCAGCTTGCGCTCTCGATCGCGGGTGCGCAGCTCGAGGCTGAACTCCGACTCCTGGGTCGCACGGTCATTCGGATCAGGAAAATTGGCGGCCTCATCCTGCATATGGTGAACGGTTCGGTCAACCTCTTGCATAAGATTAGACTTCCAGGCGTCCAGTATAGAGCGGAAATGGGCCTCCTGCTCATCATTCATATACTCTTCGCCCTTAGCGGACTCGTAGGGGGCGATGCCGAAGGTATTTGCCCCTTGTGTGGTGGCTTTCTTCTGGGCCATTCATGGTACCTCTTCAGTGAAGGCGCATATCTATACCAGAAAGGGCTGCACGAAACAACAAAACAGGAGAGGCTTTGTTAATCGTTTTCCCATTCATAAGATTGGTCCATATCATGCGGAATAAAAGGTTGATATCCGCTTACATCTTGCTCCAGGACATTTTTTCTGCAGATTTCTTGATGTCGGAAGGGTATGCATGCCAGGTTGCTATTGGGTAAGCTAGTGACAGATTGGAGGGTAATACCCTGAACAGACAAGTAGAAATAAGACAAACAAGGTGCAGTAATGGCTGATATAGAGGCATTGATATTTGATGTGGATGGTACCCTGGCCGATACAGAACGTGATGGCCATCGGGTGGCCTTCAATAGAGCATTTGCCGATGCAGGTCTTGATTGGGAGTGGTCGGTTGAACGCTACGGCGCGTTATTGGCAGTGACGGGTGGTAAGGAGCGTATCCGTTATTACCTGGATCATTATAATCAGGATTTTCCAAGACCTGAGGCACTGGATGGATTTATTGCGGGACTTCATGCCAGTAAAACTGACCACTACACTCAGATGTTATCGGAAGGGTTGATACCCATGAGAAATGGGGTGAAACGGTTATTGGAGGAGGCCAGACAAGCTGGAATGCGGATGGCGATCGCCACCACCACCACACCGGCCAATGTCAGCGCCTTACTGCAGCACAGTTTGGCGCTTGAGGCGGAGGGCTGGTTCGAGGTGATCGCTGCTGGAGATATTGTACCTTCAAAGAAGCCGGCGCCAGACATCTACCTGTGGGCCATGCAGCAAATGGGGCTTCAACCTGAGGCTTGTGTTGCTTTCGAGGATTCACATAACGGTGTCCAATCCGCCAGCCGTGCCTCAATCAAGTCAATCCTGGTCACCACCAATGGCTACACGGCGGAGGATGATTTTAATGGTGCCAGCCTGGTGATAGATCAACTTGGGGAGCCGAATCAACCCTTTAACGTGCTGTCAGGTAAAGTGGGCGATTTCAACTATGTTGATCTTGCCATGCTTCAAAATCTACACGATAGAAGTCATTCATGAGCAGTGTTGCGCGACGAATGCAGCGCATAGCCCCCTTTTATGTCATGGATCTATTGGCTCAAGCTCGCCAATTGGAAGCAGAGGGGCGCTCAATCATCCATATGGAGATCGGTGAGCCCGATTTTGATACCCCTGCACCCATTATCGAGGCAGGACAGGCAGCCCTTGCCTCAGGTCGAACCCACTATACGCCAGCGAAGGGCATTCCGGCACTGCGTGAAGCTATTTCCGGGTTTTATCGCGACTACTATCAGACAGATCTCGATCCATCCAGGGTGATCGTTACACCGGGTGCTTCCGGTGCGTTGCAACTGGCGATGAGCGTATTGATCAATCCGGGAGAATCGGTCCTGATGGCTGACCCGGGATACCCCTGTAACCGGCACTTTGTGGAGTTGGTGGAGGGACGACCGGTGGCACTACCCGTCGGAGCGGAGACGGGTTATCAGCTTACAGCTGACTTGGTGGAGGCTGCTTGGCGGGAGGATACCAGGGCGGTATTGGTCGCTTCACCTTCCAACCCGACCGGTACCCTGATAGCCGATGACGAAATGCAACGACTCTATACCACGGTGCAGCGTCTGGGCGGGGTATTGATTGTGGATGAGATATACCAGGGATTGGTCTATGAACAGATAGGGGGGACGGCGCTCCGCTATGCTGACGATCTGTTTGTGATCAACAGCTTCTCCAAGTTTTTCGGTATGACGGGCTGGCGATTGGGTTGGCTGGTGGCACCGGATTCGTTTGTCGATCCTATCGACAGGTTGGCACAAAATATATTTCTATCGGCACCAACCCTTTCCCAATACGCGGCATTGAGTGCATTCACTCCTGCTGTCATGGAGATGCTTGAGCAGCGTCGCCAAGCCTTTCAACAGAGACGCGATTTTCTTCTGCCTGCGCTGCGTGAGCTGGGCTTCTCCATCCCCGTAACGCCTCAAGGTGCCTTCTATCTCTATGCCGGGTGTGGTGAGATGAGTGATGACAGTCAGGCCTTTGCTGGAAGGCTGTTGCAAGCGGGGGGGGTGGCGGTAACGCCAGGTCTCGATTTCGGCTTCAACCAGCCCGAATCGCATCTACGCTTTGCCTATACGACTGACTTGGATCGTTTGCATGAGGGTGTTGAGAGAATCAATGGTTTTCTCTCTATGTAAGGTACAGCTCAACAGCACTATCAATGGATCTGATCAGTCAGGATTCGGTTTGGCACCCAATCAACGCTTGATATTCCGTAACCGTTCATGCCAGAAAAGGGTGGCGCCTGCCACTGCAGCTGGCATGGCAACAAAGTTGAGAATGGGTACCATCATCATCAATGTCAGACCACCGCCGAAGGAGAGTGACGAAAGTCGCGCCTGTTTCAGACGCCTGTGCTGCTCTTTGAATACCAGGTTGTGATTGGCCATCGGATAGTCGCCATACTCGATGGCAAGAAACCAGGCGCTGAATGCCATCCACAAGAAGGGGGCGGCAATATTGAGTACCGGTATAAGGAACAGGATCAAGAGCGGGATAGCACGTAGTAGAAAATAGAGAATCTTACGCATTTCAGAGAGCAGAGATGGAACAACATCTTTCACAATCTGTTTTGCATTGGTTGGTTGATTTGGTATTTCTCCACCCAGAAACAGTTCCACCTTTTCTGCTAATAGACCGTTGAATGGAGCAGCGATCAGGTTGGCAATCACTGTGAAGGTATAGAATATGGTTAACAGCAGCGCAATCGCAAACAGTGGCCATAGCAACCAGCGCAACCAGGCCAGCCAACTCTCGTCATCGGGAAGAAAACGGTCCATCAGTTGCTCAAACTGATCAATACCCAGCCAGATCAGCAGACTGAAGACAATGATATTGATAATCAGCGGTATGAGTACGAAGGGCCTTAGGCCGGGTTTGGTGATCAGGCCTAGTCCGCGCATCAGGTAGCCTGCTCCTGTGAGCGGGTTGTTTGCCATAGTGGAGTCCTTGATTTCGGTGTTCGCTACTAAACTGCCAAATATAACCTAATGCTGGTGAATATGCTCCGTAACCGCTATGTGTTCAATAAAATTCACGTTACAGTGATTGAGTGTCGAATCAATAGGGCTCCAGACAGAGATTCTGGTCAGTGAATCAAGCATTTGATGATACAGAGATTCATCTGTGCCTATTTATCCGTTGTGTGGAATATTATCATCGCAGAAGGGTAAGGATCCTGATTGGCAAAAAAGGGTCTTGGCAGTGACGATCAAATTAGTGTTAACAGGCCCTGGTTGAGGTGTTAATGGTTTTGTTCAATCAACCGGATATCGGGGTAGAGGCCAAGCAGCTGTATCTGGATAGGCAAGAGCGAAAAGTTGATCATAACTGAAACCATTCTCACGTTGTTTGCCACAGCGGTAGTATTGGCATTGGTTCCTGGGCCGGATAATCTGTTTGTCCTTACTCAATCTATACGGCATGGCCGTATGTCTGGATGGTACGCTACGCTGGGATTTTCTACTGGACTGATATTTCACACGACTTTAGTGTCATTTGGCGTGGCTGCACTGTTCCAATCTTCTGAGTTGGCATTCAACCTGTTGAAATTGCTGGGGGCAGCCTATCTCCTCTATTTAGCTTGGCGATATCTTCAAGCCTCCAACAGCCAGGTTGCATTCAAACAACTACAAAAACCCAATCCATGGTTGCTCTATCGTCGTGGTATTATCATGAATGTAACAAATCCTAAGGTTTCTCTTTTCTTTCTTGCATTGCTGCCACAATTTCTAGAACCCGACAATGGACCTGTGGTATTGCAGATGATAACGTTTGGTCTGATATTTATTGTCGCCACACTGATCGTTTTTGGTGCTTTGGCTGAATTGGCAGGAGCGGTTGGTCCCTGGTTAAACAGGTCCCCATCAGTTCAACGTGGCATTCACCGTGTGGCAGCGGTTTTGTTCGTATTTCTAGCCGTAAAGCTACTGTTTGCAGATCCGATCTAGCTGCCTGTTTGATACCCGAATGGAAGGCAATAACTGTCGATAACGGATAAAGCATGAATACCGAAGAACTCATTAAAGCACGCTATCAAGGCGATCAAGGTCGCAAGTACCACGGTAAAAAACGTGAAATACCGGAGATTGCTTTCCCCTGGGTTGCCCAATTACGTTATGAAAAAATCGCTCCCTACATTGAATCTCGGGATGTGGTGATGGAATACGGGGTCGGCTTCGGCTGGAATATAGCCAAGCTTGATTGTGCAAGACGGTTGGGTTTCGATCTGGCGCAGCACTTAGAACCCATAGTCACAAAGCAGGGCATTGAATTCGTGCCAGACACATCACAGCTTGAGGATCACTGCATCGATGTTTTGGTCTGTCACCATGTTCTCGAACATGTGTCTTCCCCTGTCGATGTACTGGCAGAGATTAACCGCCTACTTAAAAGTGATGGGCTATTATTGTTGTTTGTTCCCTATGAAAAAGAGAAACGTTACCGATTATACGATCCCGCTGAACCGAATCATCACCTGTATGCATGGAATGTACAGACACTGGGGAATCTTGTGAGTGATGCAGGATTTTCTATTGAGAGCGGTAAAATACTGCGCTTTGGTTATGATCGTTTTGCAGCGAAGTGGGCGAACAGAATTGGTATGGGTAAGCGTGGATTCCGCATCATCCGCAGCCTGGTCCACTTATTCAAGCCTGCACACGAGGTAAGCATTGTCGCTAAGCCTGAGTAGCGCTTGATTGTATTCCTTAAAAAAACATCATCATAAAATCTCACAGCGTAGCCATTGCATAACTGATGATTTCAGGCTGTAAAATATTCCAACGGCGATTATTATATAACAGGATCTGTAAACCTGTTCTGAACAGATGGGTGATAGAGGATGCTTTTATCTTTAGCCTGCTTTTTTACACTCAATCGCTAAACCTGGACTTTGAAATCAGTTGATTTCATTAAACAATTGGTTGTATTTATTAACTGCAATAGCAGTGTGGACTCGGAAGATAGCATTTCAGTTATTCAAAATAGGATGGTCTAGATGAAGTATGTCGGTGCTCATGTCAGTGCCTCCGGTGGGGTGGAGAATGCCCCCCTGAATGCACAAGCCATCGGAGCTAAGTCATTTGCCCTGTTCACAAAGAATCAGCGCCAGTGGCATGCCAAGCCTCTGACTGAGCGCTCTGTTGTCGCTTTCAGAGAGAATCTTGATAAGGCAGGCATCAAATCAGGGCATGTACTGCCACACGATAGCTACCTGATCAATCTCGGTCATCCTGAGCCGGAAGGATTGGAAAAATCGAGAACAGCCTTTTTAGATGAAATGCAGCGCTGTGAACAGCTTGGGTTGTCTTTGCTCAATTTCCACCCTGGTGCCACTCTCAGGAAAATCAGTGAAGAAGATAGCTTGCAGTTGGTTGCCGATTCGATCAACCAGGTTTTGCAACAGACCCAAGGCGTGACGGCGGTTATTGAAAACACGGCAGGTCAGGGGAGCACATTAGGTTATCGGTTTGAACACCTGGCAGCCATTATTGATGGTGTAGAGGATAAAAGCAGAGTCGGTGTCTGCCTCGACACCTGTCACACTTTCGTTGCAGGCTATGATATGCGAACAGAGGAGAGTTGTGAGCAGACATTTGCCGAGTTTGATCGTGTGGTAGGCTTTTCTTTCTTGTGTGGTATGCACCTCAATGACAGTAAGCCCGATTTGGGAGCGAGAGTCGACCGCCACCACAGCTTGGGGCAAGGAAAGCTGGGTTGGGAAGTGTTTCGCTACATCATGCATGATAAGCGTTTTGACGATATACCATTGGTCTTAGAGACGATCGACGATACGCTTTGGCCGGATGAGATAGCAGCACTCTATGCCATATAGGAAGAAGAGTACTGCCGAGATTGGCATTGATTGGGCTTTAGCCATAGAATTATCAGCGGAATAGGGAGATCATCAGGAATATTGTTCTTATGTCTTTGTTGGATGACTTAAAAAAGGAGGCACACCGGCTACAAGAGGCCGACAGTGCCAACCGGGAAGAGGTTCAACGTGAAGCGCTCTATGAAGAGCGATTCAAGCAGCCTATGCAGTCGATCCTGCACTATTTGTCGGAGCTGACAGGTCAACTCAAAATACTCAATCATGAGGTTAGACATAACTATAGCTTACCGGGTATAGGTGAGATCGCAGGTCTACGTCATATCGACTATGTAGTGAATGCAGACAGTTCGGACAAACCAAAAACAATTCGTCTTCGCTTCGCCTGTGAATCGGACAATGAGGCGGAATTTGCAGTTACGCCAAAAGCCAAGGCAGACGAGACCCGCCATTTTCTCGAGTCACAAAGAATGCGCTACGCAGAGTGGCCTATCAGGGATTATGAACAGCGCATTGTTGGACTCAATTTTCAAATGAAAACCAGAGTTAATGTCAGTTTTGTGGTGCAAACTGACCTGGAGCTTGGATCAATAAAACTATATGTAGCAAACTTTAGCGGTTTCAAACTCGACAAGAGTCTCATACAACCTGAAAGTGTTGATGATGCCTGGTTGGATAGATTCGGGAATTATATTCTGCGAAATAGAGCAAATCTCTATGATCTGGATATCGATGAATCTCACAAGGCAGATATTCGTAAACGTCTGCAAGAGTCTGAGCGCACACGTGAGGAAGAGTTACAGCAGGCGATCAAGAATGAACAGGAGGAGCACGAGGAGGCCTATCGTCGATCATTGTTAGGTAAGCTAAAAACGATCGCTGAGCGATTGGAACGCTAACACGCGCACCTTGTATGGGGTATGGATTTCACATAACCTCATTAGATGACACTCATCCGGAACATTGACAGATATGGGGCACTGCTACATTTGCTGCTGTTCGCATTGCTGTTCAGTCCACAGCTTCAGGCAGATCCGGAAATCGTACATATCGGTGTATTGAGTCATCGCGGGGATCAGGCGACCTTGAGAATGTGGGGTCCAACTGCAGCCTACCTCGCTACCAACATACCGGCCTACCAATTTGTAATCCGACCGCTCAAATTTGATGAGGTCAATTCGGCGGTAGAGACGGGTAAGATAGATTTCGTCCTGGTCAATCCCGGTATCTATGTCAATCTTGAAGTAAAATATAGGGTTTCCCGTATCGCCACCCTCTATAACCGACGTAATGACGTGCCCTACAAGATTTTTGGTGGGGTGATATTTACCCGCCAGGACCACCCAGAGATCAATAACCTGGAGGATCTTCGTGGCCACAGTATGATGGCGGTCGATACCACCTCGTTGGGTGGTTTTCAGATGGCCATGCGGGAGATGGTTGAGGAGGGCATAGACCCATACACTGACTTGCAGTCACTACAATTTGGCGGCATTCACGACTATGTGGTGATGGCGGTACTCAACAGTGAGGTTGATGTCGGTGCTGTGCGCACCGATATCCTGGAACGAATGGCCTCGGCCGGCACAATCGACCTCAATGACTTTCGGATCATCAATCCGCAAAAGGTTTCTGAATTCCCCTTTGCTTTGAGTACCCGTCTCTATCCCGAGTGGCCCTTCAGTAAAGTGGCTCATACAGCTGATAGCCTTGCACAGCAGGTAGCTGTTGCGCTATTGAATATGCCCCATGACCATGCAGCTGCTTTAGCCGGTAACTATGCAGGCTGGACGATTCCTCTCGATTATCAGCCGGTGCATGATCTGTTCCGTACACTGAAGTTGCCACCCTATCAAAATCTTGGCAAATTCACGCTTTCTGATGCCATCAGCCGATATTGGTATTGGTTACTTGGTGGCCTGCTGATGTTGCTGTTCATGGTTGTTATGACCCTTTGGGTAATGCGCCTGAACAAGGCAATCCAAAAAGCGAAGAACCGCTTGGAACTGCAACATGAGTTGATCCTCGATTCTGTGGCGGATGGTATTTATGGTGTCGATCTGCATGGTCGGTCAACCTTTTTTAACAAAGCAGCAGAGCGGATCACAGGCTGGGAGGCTGCTGAAGTCATTGGTTTAAATCAGCATGATATTCTCCATCATACCCATGCAGATGGTTCACCCCATAGGGCGGAAGAGTGTCCTGTCTATCAGACCTTTCGTGAAAATCAGGCCCGCTATGTCTCAGATGATGTCTTTTGGCGGAAGGATGGCAATAGTTTTCCGGTAGAGTACAGCAGTACACCCATATGGGGTGACAGTGGCAAGACAGTGGGTAGCGTTGTTGTGTTTCGTGACATCACCCGACGCAAGAGGGCAGAGGAGGAGGCACGTCAGCATCAGTTAGAGTTGGCTCGGGCCGGACGCCTCAGCACACTGGGTGAGATGGCTTCAGGGATTGCCCACGAACTCAATCAACCATTGACTGCAATCTCGACGAATGCTCAGGCCAGTATTCGCATTCTCGAATCCGATAGCGCTAACATCAATGTTTGTGTGGATGTGATGGAACGTATTGCTTCTCAAGCAGATCGTGCGGGGGAGATTATTCGTCAGTTGCGTCGGCTTGTACGCAAGGAGCCATTGGAGCGGTCTGAGGGCGAAGTAAACGATCTGGTGAATGCAGTTGTTGTGCTGATCTGGCCCGATGTGAGGCGTGCATCAGTACGCCTTGAACTGGATCTCGAAGAGCCGTTGCCCCGTATTTCACTGCAACCCATACAGATAGAGCAGGTCATTCTGAATCTGGCACGTAATGCTATCGAGTCCTTAGCGGAAAGGGTCAATGGGGAGCGGATGCTCTATATCGGCACCCGAAGTGAGCCGGGTGAATCAATTTGGATCACTGTTCGCGATAATGGGCCAGGGATCAAACCGGAGCTGGCCAACACCTTATTTGACCCATTTGTTACCGGCAAGCCTCAAGGAATGGGGCTTGGGCTTTCCATCAGCTACGGGATCATTGAGGCACACGGTGGTAAACTCTCATTCAATCCAGCCTATCGGGATGGGGCCGAGTTTACATTCTACCTGCCATTAAGGGAGACCAGTTAACACCATGAATCAGATAAAGCCGACTGTTTTTGTGGTGGATGACGATGAAGAAGTGCGCAACGCATTAAAATTGTTATTTGAGTCAGTCGGGTTGCCCGTCATCTGTTACGCCTCTGCAGTTGAATATTTGGAACGGTTCAATGCAGCACTGCCAGGCTGTCTGGTGGTTGATATTCGGATGCCTGGAATGAGTGGTTTGGATATGCAGGAGAAGCTGATCGAACAACCGATTCACCCACCTGTCATCATTATTTCCGGACATGGAGACGTGCCGATGGCAGTACGTGCCGTACAGGCGGGCGCGGTTAATTTTATAGAAAAGCCTTTTCGTGATCAGATCCTCCTGGATAGCGTACATCGTGCCATAGCTATGGATGCAGAACGACGTGGGGAGGCATCGCGACTGTCAGAGATTCACGAGCATCTTGATCAGCTTACGCCACGTGAAAGAGAGGTGCTCGATCTGGTCATCACAGGTATGCGCAACAAAAACATCTCAGAGCAGTTGGGTATCACCCTTTCAACGGTGGAGGCTCATCGCTCCAGAGTTATGGAGAAGATGCAGGCTGATTCACTCTCTCATCTGATGCGCATGATGCTGACTCTGGAGCAGGAACTACATTAGTTCACCGTCAACCTGATGACTCAGGATGTAGCCATTCAGGATGCGGTTAGCTGCTAAGCGTGCGATCGTATGACTAGCCGTAGCTGATTCAAGGGAGTACAACAATGCAGATCCACTTCCTGGCTGGCACGAAGGGTGCGCCCCACATCACTCAATGGGGCATTGCAGTCCTTGAAAGGGGCATGCCATTGCCTGCGGATTGCGCCTTGTACCCCAAGGGCACCTCCTTCGGGGCGCCTTGAGTGATATGAAGCACACTGCATCCTAAGTTGTTAGGTTGACGGTGTACCCGTGTTGGACGTTACATCAGGTTAAGGAAAACCACTATCGATACGCTAGTATGCCGGGATTTTCAAGTGGCTACAAAGGGTTACATAATACTCCCTCCCCATGCCATGCCCGGAGCAACTTTATGGGGAAAGGCCAGCTGGATGGCTGGAAGGTATTGAGATAAACAGGCACCTTCCGGTTATACAGCTGGTCTTTTTGTTGCAGGTTAGATACCCGTTGGGATCTAACAGTACCCTGTGTAGGGGAATCTACGGCAACCTGATCATTATACTAAAACAAGTCTGTGAACCCTGCCGAATGGTGTTCTGCGGTACAGAATAGTTCCAGCATCCAATAACTGGAGGATGAGATAATGAGTATTTCTAGACGCGAATTTCTTCGCCTGATGGGCTTGGCCGGTGCAGCCGGTATGATGCCGTCTTCAGTCTTTGCAGCAGCAAAGCAACCGGCTGACCTCTATGAGGTGCCAAAATTCGGCAATCTGTCACTACTGCATATCACTGACACCCATGCTCAGTTGAATCCCATCTATTTCCGCGAACCCAATGTCAACCTGGGTATAGATTATGCCTATAACAAAGCACCTCATCTGGTCGGTGATAAACTACTTAAGCATTTTGGTATAGCCCCGGGCAGTATCGAATCTCACGCCTATAGTTACCTCGATTTTAATACTGCTGCAGGTAAATACGGTAAGGTTGGTGGGTTTGCTCATTTAAAGACATTGGTGCAACGACTTCGTGACGACAGGGGGCCCGGTAACAGCTTGTTACTCGATGGCGGTGATACCTGGCAGGGTTCCGGTACAGCATATTGGACCCGCGGCAAGGATATGGTCGGTGCCTGTAACAGACTGGGTGTTGACGTGATGACCGGCCACTGGGAATTTACCTACCTGGATGAAGAGGTGATCGCGAATGTTGCCGACTTCAAGGGCGACTTTGTGGCACAGAATGTGAGAGTCCGTGAAGAGGCACTGTTCGACTATAAATTCCCTGATTTTGATGGCTTCAATGAGGATGATGGCAACGCTTTTAAACCCTATGTGATAAAGCAGGTTGGTGGTGCCAGAGTGGCGGTGATCGGCCAGGCTTTTCCCTATACACCGATCGCCAATCCGCAGCGCTTTATCCCCGACTGGACCTTTGGTATCCAGGATGAACTGATGCAGGGTGTTGTCGATACGATACGTGAAAACGAAAAACCTGATGTGGTGGTTGTCATCTCTCACAACGGCATGGATGTAGATCTCAAGATGGCATCACGTGTCTCAGGTATCGATGTTATCTTCGGTGGGCATACACACGACGGTATGCCAGCGCCAACGGTTGTCAAGAATGCGGGTGGCAAGACGCTGGTCACCAACGCCGGTTCTAATGGCAAATTCCTCGGTGTCATGGATCTGGATGTGAAGGGGGGCAAGGTTCGGGATTTTCGCTATCGGTTGTTACCGATCTTCTCCAACATGCTGCCGGCAGATAAGTCGATGCAGGCCTACATCGATGAGGTGCGCGCCCCTTATAAGGATAAATTGAACGAAGAGTTGGCCGTCACTGAAGAGACCCTGTTTCGTCGTGGCAACTTCAATGGCACATTCGACCAGGTGATTTGCGATGCGTTGACCACCGTCAACGATGCACAGATCTCGCTATCCCCAGGCTTTCGCTGGGGCACGACAGTATTGCCGGGTCAGAAGATCACCATGGATAATGTTATGGACCAGACCTGCATTACCTATCCGGAGACCTATCGGCGGGAGATGAAGGGGAGTGACATCAAGGCGATTTTAGAAGATGTCAGCGATAACCTTTTCAATAAAGATCCTTATTATCAGCAGGGGGGTGACATGGTACGTGTCGGTGGTCTCGACTATGTTTGCGAGCCCGGTGCAGGTTTCGGTAAGCGTGTTACCAACATGACCCTGGATGATGGAACAAAGATCGAAGCAAACAAAAGCTATATGGTGTCCGGTTGGGCTACAGTGGGTTCAAAGTCGCCAGGTGAGCCTATCTGGGATGTGGTCGCGAAATACCTGCGCGATCAGAAGACAGTGAAGATCAAGAAGCTCAACACGCCAAAACTGCTGGGGGTGAAGGGTAATCCAGGGATTGCGGATTATCCTGCGTGAATGAGAGTCAGTTCGCGAAATAAAAAAAGCGCCTTAAATGGCGCTTTTTTTTTAGCTGGACGGTTGTCTAAATCAACATCGTATTGTATTTCGAGTATGACAGCTTAAGGAAGCTCTGAACTAGTCATGGACGGCCATCTTGTGGCTAAAAACTTCCGCCTCTGCGTTGTCAATCTTGGCAATAGAGTGGCTATTATCTGCGATTGACACCTTGATGTGAGAGTTTTCTGGCTCACCCAGACTTGTTCAGAGCTTCCTTAATCCTTACATTCCACCAGTTCCATGCCAAGCCTGAAATATAAGAGTACCTTCACATATCTCCTCCAATACCCAGGCTGTTAAGTAGCCAGTTCCTTTCGTTCTGTTCAAAAACACGATACCAGACCAATAATGCAAAGGTGGTCAGGAAAAAGAATGCAAACAGAATTTTGTATAGAAGTCCTTCCAGCATTGCTGCCAGGAAAAAGAGAGAGATTGCGCTGAGCAGTGCAACGCCAAGACGAACTGTTGATGCCCTGCATTCCGGTATAAGAACTAGTGCCATGGCGTAGAGTGCCAAAGCATCTATAAGTGCACGCAGTGTCCATACCACTGCAGCCCCTAGAATGCCATATTCCAATAAGGCCCACCATAGTGCACCGAGGTAGAGCGGTAGCTCCAGCATATGTAACTTTGCTGACCAGTCAGGATGTTCCGCTGACTGGACCAGAGAAAACGGCACCAGGGACAAGCCATAGAATAAAACCCCTACAGCCAGCCACTGCATGACCAGATAGCCATTTTCGGCAAATTCCTCGCCTACCCATAAATTCAGCGCATCGAAGGAGAACACGGAAATCATCAGTACCAAGGGAAACAAGGTGATGAAAATATAACTTAAGCTCTTGTTGAAAAGCCGTGCTGAGTGTTCACGATCATGATGATTTCCAACTGCCAGGACTGTTGACTGAGCGGGTAGCAGTACCGCTACAAAAGCAGTTGGAATGACCAGTAATCTTGATACGACCTCATAGGGAGTGGTGTAGAATGCTACTGCTGTTACTGATAACACCGCACCGATGACAAATCGGTCCATGGAGACCATCATGGGTACTATCATGTTGCTGATCGTCATCCATCCACCAAATCCCAGTAGTGGCCTTATTTGCCTGCTATCCAGTACGTAATGCTGCTTGATTTCAGGCAGGATGCGAAACAGCAGAAGCAGGTGTACCAAGGTGGCTAGAAATCGTCCTGCCAGCAATACGCCTACAATCGGATAGAGGCTGACTGAAAACGGTAATACAGCAACCGGTCCGACAAAAGTGAGTATACCCATGGGAATTCTGACAGCTGTCAGCAGATCAAACCGCTGATAGGCTCCGATCACACCACGTAGCCCCACGGTGATGATCACCAGTGGGATAGAGGCTGAGAGAAGATAGAATGCCCGGCGTGTCTCCTCAACCAGTTCAGGTGGAACGTTCAAGACTTCGCCAACAAGCCACGGAGACAACCAGAGTATGACAACAAATCCGACAACGCCGAGGATGGACATCAAGGTCAAGGCGGTCCAGATAAGACTTGGTATCTCCTGTTCCCGGCTTTCACCAAGATATTTAGCCACCAACACAGTCAATGCTCGACCCAGCCCAAAGTCAAACAGGCTGAAATAGCCTACAAACATCCAACTGATGGCCAGTAAGCCAAAACGTTCCTTGCCGATTGCATCGATAAGAATCGGTATTGTGATAATCGCTACCAGAAAGGGCACAGCAACACTGAGCAGATTCCAGACTACATTTTTCGCAAGACGGCTGCCACGCGTTAATTCTTTGTGTCTGGCATTCATAGCAGTGTCGTTAGGAGGTGGCTGGCCGCAGTTTTTTTCATCCTGAATCTAACAATAACCTACGAAGGGTGTATGGATAAATGCACCGTGGCATGAAGTCTACAGATCAATCCGGCTTCCTGGCCCAGACCGTGACTAAACCTGTTTATTCCATAGTGATACCCGGCAGGGTAAGCGGATATAAGCGCTGCTAGTGGTGTGCTGGCCCCTGTGGCTTGCCGACATCCCATAGGACAGGGCGATGTTTCAAATTCAATGTCAGGTGTATATGTTGTCATCTGTTCCATACCGGTTTAGTTCAATACCGCGACCAAGTACGAAACATGTTATGGCTTGGTGTTGAGCTGTGCTGCCCAGTTTATACACTGCTCTGACGTTGTCCAATATGAGATGTATCCCGGAATTGGAGCTTTCTGTCAATCTACCTAACAATACTGTGTAATCCTTTTCATGAGGTAATAACATGTTGTTATCAAAGGGATATTTAGGGAATGGTATTTGGCGTATGTTTGACTTCAATTTGCTGTAAGCTTGTTACAATACCTGAGCCAATGAGTCCTATCTTTCATCTGGCTGTGAATCTGAGGCTTCAGACGGCATTTAAAAACATGTTATTAAATTATGGGTAGTGGGCTTAAGGAACTATTCAGCCTGGTTGCGATTGGGTTGACGTTTATTGCGTTTTATCCCTACATACGCTCTATCATTCTGGGTCAGACAAAGCCCCATGTGTTTTCCTGGATAATTTGGGGATCCACAACATTTATTGTTTTTTTAGCCCAGTTCGAAGAGGGAGGAGGTGTAGGGGCATGGCCTATCGGTATTTCCGGATTAATCACATTCTATGTGGCCTTCTTGGCATATAGAACAAAATCAGATATTACAATTAGTTCAATCGACTGGGTGTTTTTTATAACGGCACTGATGTCACTGCCGATATGGTACTTTACATCAGATCCACTATGGGCCGTTGTCATATTGACCGCTATTGATGTGGTCGGGTTTGGGCCGACTATCAGAAAAGCATTTGTTCGTCCTTATGATGAGGACTTAAGATTTTTCCTACTGTTTATGATGCGTAATACGCTGGTTATCATGGCCCTGGAGCACTATTCGTTGACAACCGTGCTTTTTCCTGCGGTTATAGCTGGAGTCTGTTTGATTTTTATTCTGATGGTTGTGCATCGAAGATTGACACAAACGCATCTGAAAACCGGAGACGACCATGAAGAAGCTAAAAAACAAAGCTGAACTGGTTAGAGGGGCAATTATTGCAGGTGTAAAATACGCTGAAGCACGGGGTGCTGCAGAATTCGAGCCGACGGATTCTGCAAGTGAAAAGATCCTGTACATCTATCGACTATTGGTACACGATAAAGTCATTCAGGCTTTGCCTGAAGATCAGGTTTCACAGCAAACCATGAAACACAAACTAGCTATCTGGTACGCAAAACAGCTACCGGAAGGCCATCCACTTCTTTAGAGGGCATTCTTGAAGCCCTGAATACGACATATTCGGTTGCCGGGTTAATATATACACTCACTTCAAGCTGAATCCGCAGATTCAGCTTGAACTCATTGTTTGGTACATACATGAAAATTTTATTACGTAACTTGACTCGGGATACGACGGAAGCTGAGTTGCATACTTTGTTCAAGGAGTATGGGAATGTTCAGTATTGTAAAATTGTAATGGATAAAGAAACAGGAAAATCCAAGGGCTTCGGTTTCGTTGAAATGCCCCGTGCAGGTGAGGCTAAGGCCGCTATCAAAGGCCTTAATGCCAGGGATATCGGTGGCAATAAAATTCGTGTGAAAAAAGCAGAAAAGCGCGACCAAAGCGCCATAGAAAAAAATCCAGATGCTTCAGATAAATGATTAACCCCAATAATGGTCGAAGCAGGGTGATAAATTGAGTGATTTCAATATCAATATTCCCCTGCATGGTATGACATTGGAATCTATTCTCAATCATTTTGTGAATCACTATGGCAGTGGTGATCAAATTTGTGTTAACAGGCCCTAGTATCAAATCCAGCCTGAAAATCCTGAATAAAACACCTTGGGCAAGAGGGAAGGTGGAAGGTTTGTATTTGCAAAACTCGAGGTCAGTGTTTTGAATCGTATGAATCCTTGGATTTTACTTGATAGTACGCAAGTGCCTGGAAATGGTGGGGAACTGCGTCTATATCAGCGGGACGATGATTTCTCGATCAAAATAGCAGGCCATGGTGAACTGATGAGTACCCGTGTCCATGGCTCTGAGGATGCACTGGCGGAGCAGACCTGTGCCCGACTGAAAAATTGTGTTAAACCGAGACTACTCATTGGTGGACTGGGTATGGGGTTTACTTTGGCTGCGGCGCTCCGTACCGCAGGTGACCAGGCAAAGGTCATGGTGGCTGAACTAGTGCCGGCAGTCGTGGCATGGAATAGGGGACCACTCGGTGCGCATGCCGGTCATCCACTGCAAGATCCACGCGTGTCTGTGCGAGAGGTGGATGTTGCCCGTATACTCAAGGCAGAACAGCAGGCGTTCGATGCGATCTTACTGGATGTGGATAATGGTCCGGAGGGGCTCACTCGTAAAGAGAACGATTGGCTGTACAGCATGAGTGGATTAAATTCGGCCTATGCTGCTTTGCGCCCTCATGGGGTGTTAGCCGTGTGGTCGGCCAGTCCAGACCGGGTATTTCATCAGCGGCTGCGAAAGGTGGGTTTCGAGGTCGAAGAGGTACGAGTGCGCGCACGGGGTTCGAAGGGTGCACGGCACATTATCTGGTTTGCCAAGCGTGTCGTTTAGATAGCTAGTGGTATCGTAAGAATAACGCTCAGCTTATCTTTCAATTCCGTGGCGCTTCATCTTTTCCCAAAGATTTTTACGTGATATTCCAAGTGCATCCGCCGCCTGACTTATTTTGCCTTCATTTTCGGCTAATGCCCTATTGATCGCCTTGCGTTCCGCTTCTTCAATTGATTGCCTAAGCGTTGTCGTACCATTGTTGTTGCTTTCACTATCCTGGGTCAGTAAGTCATTGATGCCGATCCATGGGGCATCACACAAGGTGACCGCTCTTTCAATAATATTTTTCAGTTCACGGACGTTTCCTGGAAAGGTCATGGATTGCAGGTGTAACTCCATCTCCTTTGATAGACCTTTAATATTGTTTCCGGATTTATTGACATATTCTGAGACGAACAACCTGGCAAGATAGACAATGTCTTCTCTTCGTTCCCGTAATGGGGGGATTTCTATGTGAATGACATTGAGGCGCCAGTAGAGATCAGATCTAAATTCATTTCTCTTGATAGACTCTGCTAAAGCTACCTGGGTTGCCGCAATGACTCTGGCATCCAACGTGATTGATTCAGTCCCACCCACACGCTCGAATTCACGTTCCTGTAGGATACGCAGTAGTTTGACCTGTATGTCAGGTGATACTTCTGCAATCTCATCGAGAAAGATAGTTCCCCCCTGCGCTTGCTCAAAGCGTCCGATACGTTGTTGTGTTGCGCCGGTAAATGCCCCTTTTTCATGGCCGAAAAGTTCACTTTCAATCAGGCTGGATGAAAGTGCGGCACAGTTGACCTTGATCATGGGGCCATGGCACCGGAGACTATTATGATGAATCAGGGTAGCTACCACCTCTTTACCAACCCCGGATTCACCCGTGAGCAAGACTGAGCTGTCACTCTCACCGAGGCGGGCAACCAGTCGTTCAATTTTACGCATGGCGGAACTCTTGCCAAGGAATCCACTACCCGGTTTGAAGCGGTCTTCAACATCTGACTGGTTGAGTGTCAATCGTCTATCGGCTCTCCAGGAGAGGTGGTGTTCTATCTTGTCAATAAGGTCATTAATATCGAAGGGTTTGGTCAGATAATCGAGTGCCCCGGCTTTAACCAGGGTAACTGCATCCGATACGTCGCCGTAAGCTGTCATAAGGATTACCGGAACGCCTGGAAAGTGGAGGGCAATATCACCAAACAGTTCAATGCCTGTACCATCTGATAAACGAATATCTGTTACAACCAGGTCGATATCACCTTCCTCTAGTGCCTGTCTGGCACTAGCTGTGTCACTCACGGCACGTACAGGAATCTGTTCAAGGTTTAATCTGTCCTCGAGTGACAGACGCATGATTTCATCATCCTCAACCAGCAGTACACAGTAGTCACTGAATGCATTGCTGTCGGGTATATGTTCTATCTTACTCTGCATCAGGCTGCCTTCATTGTAATAACCGGTACCGATACATGGAATGTTGTGCCTTGACCTTCATCACTCATCACTTCAATGATGCCCTCCATACTCTGAACCAGGCGATAGACTACCCATAGACCCAGCCCTGTACCATTTGTCTTGGTAGTAAAAAATGGATCAAACAGTTGGTTCCTTATGTTGGACGGTATACCTGGACCGTTATCACTGACCTCAATAACCAGCTGTGGTCCTTTCTGATGCATGCAGAAAACCACCTTGCCGCCTTGCGGAAGTATATCCACTGCATTCTTTAGCAGGTTACAGACAATCTGCTCGATTTTTCCCGGTATATAAAGATCTTTA
Source organism: Candidatus Thiodiazotropha sp. (ex Codakia rugifera) (assembly GCA_025656675.1). Classification (GTDB taxonomy): domain Bacteria; phylum Pseudomonadota; class Gammaproteobacteria; order Chromatiales; family Chromatiaceae; genus Thiodiazotropha. Next base: position 184,842 of record JAHXHN010000004.1, on the reverse strand, counting down.
TTGGTGCGGTTTTCCCAGATGATGTCAATATTCCTCTCTCCAACCTCAGCCTTAATGAGATCATGAAGTTTATCAATGTGCTGAATACTCATTGTTTCATGGCTCTCTTCAATCTTAAGTCCCACCAAAAGGCTGTGAACGATATCTTTGATTCTGTGCAGTCCCTGATCTATGACCGGTAAGTAACGGTTAATCAGTTTTTTATCATCTGGGTGCTTGCGCAACGTATCGATACAGTTCAGAAGTCCAGCAAGGGGGTTGTTTACTTCATGCGCAACACCTGCAGTTATACGGCCGAGAGCAACCAGTTTTTCACTCATTGCGATCTCCTCTTCAAGCATCTTTTTCTCAGCCAGTTCAGCCATTATTTGGTTGAAGGTTACACTGAGGTGGCCGATCTCATCCCTCTCGTTGATAGGAATAGGTGTAAAATCCGTCATTTCACCTCGGCCGACCGCTTCCAGACCCTGGGTGACTGCAGTGAGGGGCCTGACCATACGTCGGGACACAATTGTACCCAATCCGCTACCGATAATAACGAAGCAAAATACCAAGGCAAGAACTATCATTGCGCTATCTTTGGCTTTTTCGTATAACTGCGCGACAGATAATCGAACGCGCACAACACCCATATATTTTTGATCAGAGAAGATAGGAACGACACCTTCCTGAAAACCTCTCTTTGAAAATCCACCACTGCTCAACACAATGGTGGATCTTGTACTCATGGCTTGTTGGAACAGCTCCTCTTCAATCCTGTTACCAGGTGAAAATGGTAGGTCCATTTTGTTTTCTGCAGGATGAAGGTGTGCCATAACCTTGCCTTCTGCATCAAGTATCATTGCGGTGATGACTTCATGACCTCCTGTTGTATCTGATCTTCTGGATGCCATGTTTTTCAGGCTTAGATAGAGTTGCCAGTAGTCTTTGCGCAGCATTGCCTTGGGTGTTGTTATGGCGACGAATTCAGATAGCAGAAGGGCTTTGGCGCCTAATTCATCCTGAAAACGTTTCCAGTCCTGCGCCACGATTACTGCACCGATCATGAAGCCTACAGCAGCCACAACAGCTGTAATTGTAAGTGATAGCTTAATCGCCAATGACCAGGATTTTGGGCTAAGTATCGGCATCGATTTTCTACACTTAGTCAGTTGGTAGCATGGAGTAAATGGGATCGGCTCTGTGGGTTTTGTAGGCCATAGTGCGGATTTCGTTGAACAGTGAATCAGAAAAATGGCCAAAGCCATCCAGTTTGAGTCGTTCGAGAAGCTCCTTGCCAGCTGAATCCTCATCCATATTCTCAAGGGTACTCTTCATTAAACTGACTGTAGTGTCATTGACGCCTATACGGGAAACGATAGGTGGAAAGCCAAAGCTTGGTGATGTTTTTATGATTCGAGTTTTCTCAGTGATGTCCGATCTGAAGATAGCAAGATATTCCCATATGTAGGAATCAACGGCACCACCATCTGCAACTTGCTCGGAAACAGCCTGAACCGTTTCAGCATGATTAAAAGTGAAAAATGTCTGGCGGAAAAAGGTTTCAGGTTTTTCGCCTTGATCCATCATCAAGGTAAGAGGATAGAGGAATCCTGAATTAGAATCAGGGTCAGAGAAGGCAAATACCTTCCCTTTCAGATCGCTCAAGTGTTGATGTGTGCTGTTACGGTGAACGATGATATAAGAGTGATAACGGGGCGCTCCTCGGTAGATAGGTACTGTCAGGAGTTGAAGCGATTCAGGTTTTCTTGTTTGGACATAAGGGTAACCGCAGATCCAGGCGAATTCGATACCACCTGAATCCAATAGATCCATGACATCTTGATAAGATTTTCGGAGCACGAATTCTATCTTACGGTCCATCTTTTGACCCAGGTATTGGCTCCACTGGTCTAGAAACCTGAGGTTTTCAGTGAGTACTACAGCCGTCAACCCAAAACGGATGGGTGGCTCTGTTTCACTAGCAAAAGTCGGGTAGACCCAGAAAAGCAGTAATAAACAGATCAGTCGCACTGGGATTCCTCACTAAAATAGCTATTCAGGGTTGGATTAAAAAGTGTCATGACCCTATGCAGCAATACGTATCATGTTCTATTTGTGAGCTGCAAAAGCTGTCTATGACGCTAACTGCCTGTATCTGTAAATCCCTATCCTGGCAAGGATAGCAAAAAACAACCACTTTATTATTCTGGATATCGTCGTATTGATATTGATCCACTAACCTATGTTCGGGTTAGTAAGTGCATTGTGGTCAATCTGATAATAAGTATTAGTGCCTATTACAGCAGGATGAGACGTTATCCAGAGAGCGGTTCTTTTTTTCGGCATGTTACCTGTTGGTAACCGATTGCTATGTACTATTTATCTAACAATATGAAATTAAAGTATTAGTCTGCTGGTTACCTGTTTTTTGTTCATGTTACCGCCAGGTAACAAGTTTTCAGCTCAACCTCTCCAGAATTATTTTTACTCTTGATATTTCAAGTAGATAGAAATATGGCGCGACTCTTGCCTTTTGTTCTGAAAGGCTTTTATTCACAACTGCAAATAAAGCATCGATGGGTATGGGAGCAGACAAGGATAATGAACAGCGGTGGAGGGATTAGAGTTACCTGGCGACTGGCAACGATACTTTTCGCTGCAGCAATTCTGTTTCTATTAACGGCCTGGGGTGGTCTTGAATACTACACCGCACAATCATCATTTTGTGGTGGTAGTTGCCATACCATGACAGAACAGTATGAGGCCTGGAAGTCTAACTACCACCATAAGAACAACAACCCTGATGGAATGCAGGCAGACTGTGTGGATTGCCACTTTCTACCTGGTGACAAGCATTCTCTAAAAGCTAAGTATGAGGGGTTGCGTCATCTGGCTGCCTATCTATATAACCCGAATGCACCATTACCCATACGCCCGATCATCGAGGATGGCGCCTGTCTGCAGGCTGGTTGCCATAACCGGGAGAAGCTTGGGCGGGTGGAAATTGAGTACACAGAGAAGGTTCGCTTCAAACACGAGGTTCACTTTAGTGATCAGGCGCTCAATGGCCACCGAATTACCTGCGATACCTGCCACTTCAAGACAACAGAGGAAAAGCATTTCGAGGTTCCCACGGAGATCTGCTATCTGTGTCATTTGAAGCTGGAAAAACCCACCCTTGATAGGGCGGAGATGAGTGAGTGCTGTAGCAACAGTGATGTTCAGAAAATCACCTTTGCAAGCAGGCCAGCCATAGATTTCAACCAAGGCGCCTCCCGTTGCGATATCTGTCACACGATCCCAGTCACATCATTGCAAAGTCAGTTGCAGGTCGGTGATGAGACAACAACCAAGAAACCGATTACTCATCAGACTATACAGGAATCGAATGTGGCCTGTGAGAGCTGCCATTTTGAGGTGGTGAAAGGCGGGGGAGAGATTGATACTGGAAACGTGGTATCGAATGGATGTCTGACCTGCCACAACAGAAGTCAGACCCTGCTAGCCACAGCAGGTGATAAGACGTTGATGCATGACAAACATGTGCCTGACAAGGCGGACTGCTTCGATTGTCATAGTGTCATCGAACACAAGAACAGAACCGATCATCTCGACTTTGTACGTAACGATTGTCAACTCTGCCATGTCGATCAGCACAAATATCAAAAGCTGCTGCTCGCCGGAATTCCTGTTGATGGGGAGACTTCAGGTACTCCGCATCTGATGTATGAAGTCAATACCAACTGTATGGCCTGCCATTTAAAGAAGACATTGAGCAGGGGGCATGATGTAAGAACTGCATCCGGCGATACCTGTGCAGCTTGTCACACGGATCAGCATATACAAATGCTTGATGACTGGAAGGCGTTACTAGGCAAAGAGGTTGCGGGCGCAGAAGAGGTTGAAGCGGAGGCGATTAATCTCCTTGCTGAATTGAGAGCGAATTTGGATAAGGAGCAGTTGGATCAGGTGAAGGCGATGATGGCCAAGGGTAAAAAGCTGTTGAATATAGTGCGTGTCGGTAACGGCGTTCACAACAAGAAATACGCAATCTCTATTCTCGATGGCGCCTTCGGGAATTTCGAAGACACTATTGAACTGCTTGAAGGCACAAGAACAGATGAATAAGGCGTTAGAGCAGTAGCGTCAACAATTTTCGTGGAGGATGAGGAGAGAACACTATGAGTGATCAGAAACAACCGGAAATCAGTCGTCGTAAATTTCTAGGTGGTATCGGTACCACAGCTGTTGGTGCTGCTGCACTGGTGACGCCTGCAGTAAACCTTGAGGCGGCGCAATCGAAAGCTCCGCGCTGGGCAATGGTCATGGATCTCAGGCGATGTATAGGCTGCAGAGCCTGTACGGTGGCATGCAAATCGGAGAACAGGGTATCGCTTGGCCGATTCAGGGCAGTTATACAAGAGAAGACCATGGGTACTTTCCCGAATACCAAGAAGATGTTTCTGCCTTTGATGTGTAATCACTGTGAAGGAAACAAAGAGGATGGTGTTCCACCTTGTGTGAAAGCCTGTCCCGAATTCCCTGGTGAACGCGCCAAGTTCAAGACTGCTGATGGCAAGACAATACGTTATCGTGTTGGTGCCACATACAAACGACCGGACGGTATGATCCTGATCGATAAAGAGAAGTGTATCGGCTGTGGCAAATGTATTGATGCCTGTCCTTATGGCGTTCGTTCGTTCGACCCTTTTGTCAAGGCCGGTGGTGATCCCACCAAGCAGGCCGCGGATAAGTGCGATATGTGCGCACACAGAGTTGATAACGGTGTAGAGCCATCCTGTGTCAATACCTGTCAGGGACGTGCGCGTATTTTCGGTGATCTTAACGATCCAAACAGTCATGTCTCGAAACTTGTGAAAGAGCACAATCTTGCCACACCCGATCATGTGCTGCTTGCAGAGGAGGGAACCAAGCCGCATGTGTTCTATATCGATCCGGATAACATCTTAAAGACCCTCTATACACAGCGGAAGAAGGGCAAGCTTGACCACTTCGTGGATCAGATTGTCTAGTCCCTGGCGGCATGTATTAGAGAGGAATTGTTATGAAAAAATTAAATCGTCGTAATTTTTTGAAATTGGCAGCAGGTGGCAGCAGTGCATTGGCTGCCGGGTTGGGTTTCAGTCAAGGTGCATTGGCCGGATCGATCAAGCTGCAGGAGGGTGGCCGTGATTTTTCTCCAACCACGAAGAAGGCGTTGCAGGCAATCCCCACTGCATGTTGGCAGTGTGTGACCCGTGATGCCATGATGGGTTATGTCGAGGATGGACGTCTGGTAAAACTGGAAGGGCACCCGGACTCTATCCGTACCCTCGGCAAGCTTTGCGCCAAGGGGCAAGCCGGCGTCAACCATGTCTACTTTCCGGATCGTATTCTCTATCCGATGTTACGGGTGGGCAAGCGTGGTGAACATAAATGGAAGAGAGTCTCCTGGGATGAGGCGCTGGATCTTATGGCTTCCAAGCTCAAGCCGCTTCTTGATGCCGGCACACCAGAGCTGTTTATGTACCAGTACGGTCGCCACAAAGGTAGCCAGTCCTCAATCATGCACGATTTTATGGATGCCTTCGGTTCTCATACCATTGGTACCCACACATCGGTCTGTGAGGGACCAAAATGGGTTGGTCAGGAGAGCTTGTGGGGAGGGATGTACGATAACTGGGATTACGATCATACCGATTTCGTGGTCAACTTTGGTTCAAACCAGTTCGAGACGCATACCAACCACATTCCAACTTCACAGCGTCTGATTCGGGCAATGGTTGACCGCAACGTCCCGCTATACACTTTCGATGTGCGTCTTTCCAACACGGCTGCCAAGTCAACCGAGTGGATCCCCATCAATGTTGGTATGGATGGTCTTGTGATGCTTTCCATGGTCAACGTCATTATGAATGAAAATTTGTTCCGTAAAGATCACCTTAAATATATGCGTGTATCACCGGATTATCATGCATCTGATGATGAAAAAATCGCCGCTATCAAGGAGCATGTTGCTAAGTTCACACCAGAGTTTGCTGAAAAGGAAAGTGGTGTGCCGGCAGACAAGATCAAGCAGATTGCGCGTGGCTACGCCAAGGCTAAATCGGCCTGTTTGATCGGTTATCGTGGCACTGTTATGCATTATCACGGTGCAGATCAGGAACGTGCAGCGATGTTGCTGTCGGCGATCACAAATAACCTCGATAGAAAAGGTGGACGGGTTATGGGCGTCGGTGCTGGTTGGAAGACACCCCACTCACCTAAAGCCAAAATACAAAAGGGTCTGGATATCGTGAATGGTTTTCCCGGTGAAGCGGCTTTTCCCACGCATCAAGTAAGCCAGCAGAACCTTCCTATGATCAAGGACGGTCAAAATGGCAGACCCAAAGTCTACTGGTCGAGCTGTAACAACCAAGCCTTCATCAACGGAAACAATAAAGAGGCTGAAGCGGTATTGAAGGATGAGAGCTTGATCCCCTTCTATGTGAATTCAAACATTGTTTATGACGAGTCTTCACAATACGCCGACCTAATCCTGCCGGATGTCACCTATCTGGAACGGTGGGATACTGAAGATATGGTATCGCCGACCGGTATTGCCGAGTTTTACATCCGACAACCCCTCATTAAACCATTGGGTGAGTCGCGGGATCAGGGTGAAATCTTTGCCGGTTTAGCGAAACGGTTGGGTATCGAACTGGCTTATACGACCAAGGAGGAGTATGTCCGCCAGGCCTGCGAAATGACACCAGGCGTCAGGGAGGCCGGTGGTTTCGAATACATGAAGAAGCATGGTGTCTGGCACGACAAGAATGCCAAACCCAATTTCGGTTTTTATGAAGCCAAGGTTGATGTTTCCGGCGATGGTGTAATTCTCGATGAAAAAACAGGCGTCTACTGGAACTACAAGAAGGCGGGGGTCAGTGAGGCCGAAGCCAGGAGTAAAGGTTATCTGGGCGTAGAAGGGGCCAAGGATGCCTATGTTGCGCAGAATATTGAGGGAACGCCACGCAAAGCCTATCCACCGAACACATCGTTCGTAAAATCCGGCTTGCTAGACTTCTACTCCGATAACTTTGCGGCTAAGGGCTTCCCACCGTTCCCGACCTATACACCGATACCTGAGCATCAGAAGATGGGTAAGGATGATTTACATTTGACGACCTACAAGGTTGCCGTCCATACCCACTCTCGCACTGCCCATTGTAAGTGGCTCTCTGAGATCAAACACGACAATCCTGCCTGGATCAACAGCAAGACCGCTGCCGATCGAGGCATCAAGGATGGCGACCGCATTAAGGTGGCCAGTGACATCGGTGAGATAACCACTACGGCCCATGTCACTGAAGGTATCATCCCTGGCATCATCGCCATTTCACACCATTTTGGGCGTCAGCATTCCGGTATCTACGGATCGGGCAAAAGTTCTCCTACACCCGGTGGTGCAACGGCAGACCCGGATGCCAAGAACATGTGGTGGGATAAACACGGCATACATCCCAATTCGATCATTCCGAACAGTTCAGACCCGATCAGCGGCGGACAAAGGTGGATGGATACCGTAGTAAGAGTCGCCAAAGCGTAGATTGACAGTGACCATTCAGCAGCCCCAAAAGGAGGGGCTGTTGAATCACTACGAATGATTGAGTGTGAGTGGAGGATTGAAATGGGAATTAACTGGAAAGAGCTGGCCAATAACGCCAAGTCCAGAAGTGATATTTATGGGCTAATGAGTACTGTTTTTCGGGAGGAGCCCAGTGGGGATCTCATCAGGGATATGAGAAGTCCTCATTTGTCGGAGATCTTCGCAGACTTGGGCGTTGAGTTAGGTGAGCGATTCTATACTGACCTTGAATCCAAGGTGATGGAAGAGTTGGCAATAGAGTATACCCGCTTGTTCATTGGTCCTGGTCCGCATATCTCGGCACATGAATCGATCTTCAGCGAGATGGATGGCGACATGAGTGGCCTATGGGGTGTAAAGACCGTTGAAGTGAAAAAATTTATCGAGACTACAGGCCTTGATTATGGGAAAGACTTTACTGGTCTTCCTGATCATATTAGCGTTGAACTTGAGTTTATGCAGAAGCTGACTGAGTGGGAAGCCGACATGTGGCATCAGCAATATCGCAAGCGTGCAGAATACTGCCTGACAGTACAAGGCAAATTTCTTGATCAACATTTATTCTGCTGGGTAGATCAATTCTGTGATGCAGTCGTGCATCAAGCTGAAATACCCTTCTATCGGGCTATGGCTGAGTTGACTAAGCAATATATGGCGTTCGAACGGCAGAGCGTTGCAACCGATACAGCTGCTTAATGGGTAATGATTTTTATTGTTCAGGGCTGTCCACAAATTATTCTGGCAGGGTGGAAAAAAACAAGCTTACTCGGTTGCTATTCGGCTACGAAGGATGGCTTCCTGATCTGGACCCATACCTAATTTTGCGCCCTGATTGAGAGCATATTCGATGGGCGCACCCAGGTTGATTCTATAAGCTGCCCACATGGTACCTAGTAGCCTTGAGTTTGGTGCGTAGACTAACAGCATGTCTTTACTGGCATTGATAACATGCTGAGTGAAGTCACTTACCTGATCCCGACTGGGTACTGTGTCATCTACCAGGATGTGGATATAGCGCATACCCACTGCTTCAGTTTCAAGTTGATGTAAGCGGGCGGCTTTCTCGGGTGTTCCGAGATCGATGACAGTTTCAAATCCGAAGATCTTCAGTTCGGCAATGCGATTCAATGGACGGCCGCCGGTTGCCTGTAAATAGGGAATGGCCTGGCCTGGGTCTGGAACAGCAATACCGTACCCCATTCTTCCCGGTAGCTTTGATGTTTTGTAGGTGAGTGTCTGGGGTACTGGCTGTCTATCCTGATCAGTAAGCACAAGATCATTGTGTCGATTGACTTCTCCGTCACCCCACCAGCCACAGCCATGCACTGAGTTAGACGAAATTGCAATGAGCCAAAAAATTGTAGTGATACGTAAGCGGTGTTTTCTCTCTTTCACGATCACCAGCGCCGATTGATGGTGTACTCACCCAACTGACGGACAAAAGGCAGCATCAGCATACCGGGGAGCCTGTCCACCTGTTTTGGATCACGGAACTCATTAAGGCCGATATCCATCGCAGTATGACCTTCCGGAGGTTGATCCACGTATGTGCCGAAGAGACGATCCCACCAAGGTAGATTGAAGCCAAAATTGGAATTGGTCAGTGGGGCATGGACTGAATGATGGACCCGATGCATGTCAGGCGTCACGACGAAGAGTCGCAGTATCCGGTCGATCTTTTCCGGTATGTATATGTTGCCATGATTGAACATGGCGGTGGCATTGAGCAGCACCTCGAAGATCACTACCGCGACTACAGGTGGGCCCAACAGTATAATAGTGGCGAATTTAATCAACATGGAGAAGATGATTTCGATGGTATGGAAACGGGCACCTGTCGTGACATCATAATCAAGGTCGGCATGGTGTACCCGGTGTAGACGCCACAGAAGCGGTATGGCGTGGACCATTACGTGTTGCAGGTAGATCACGAAATCCATCGTGACTACGGCAATTACGACAGACAATGCAAATGGCAGTTCGTAATAGTGGAGCAGCCCCCAGCCTTGTTGCTGTGCAAGGACGGCCACACCTACCGCAGCGGTTGGAAAAAGTAAACGCAGAATTAAAGTGTTGATAAAGGTCAGGCCCAGATTATTTATCCAGCGAAGTCCTTTGGAAACTGAGAGCTTACGACGGGGTGAGATGATTTCCCATAGCGTCATAATGGCGAATATACCGAAAAAAAAGCTCAGGCGAACGGGCAGTTCGTTGCCAAGAATCCAGTCATTCCAACTCATTGCGTACTTTTCTCCAAAGACTTTTCTGCTATAATATTTTTTAATTATCTATTATTCAATAGATTTCTAGAATAATTGAAGTTGAATAGGACCAATATGTCAACTGCTCATTTCAAGCATGATCTTTTCAACGAGTTTGCACGGGTTGCTAAAGCGATGAGTAACGGCTACCGGCTGGAACTGTTGGAATTCCTGGCACAGGGAGAGCGCAGCGTGGATGCGCTGGCACAAGCATCAGGCCTGACCCTGGCCAATACCTCGCAACATCTTCAGCAGCTTAAGCAGGCGGGTCTGGTGGGTAACCGCAAAGAGGGACACAAGGTCTACTACCGACTGAGTGGGATGGATGTTTCTTCGCTACTCGGATCTATAAGGGATGTAGCAGAGCGCTATCTGGCGGACGTGGACCGGCTTGTGGATGACTACCTCAAAGTGAAGGATAGTCTGGAACCCATACCTGCCAGCGAATTGCTTGAGAGAGCCAGGGAAGGTCTTGTTACCGTTCTGGATGTACGACCAGTGGAAGAGTATGTATCGGGACATCTACCTGGCGCTATCAATATTCCACTGCAAGAACTTGAAATGCATCTGGATGAATTGGATCCTGATCGTGAAGTTGTTGCTTACTGTCGTGGTCCCCATTGCGTACTGGCTTTTGATGCCGTATTCAAATTGCGTGAGAGGGGTATGACTGCCCGGCGCTTGGAGGGCGGACTCCCAGAGTGGAAGTTGGAGGGTTTACCCGTCGAATCATGAAGGATATGAATGGGTCAATTTCAGATAAGGTCTAACTAGACCGTAACTTCCACATAAACAAAACATATGGGTCGAAGCAGTAACTTGTGAAATAGCGTCAGTTATTCGACATGACCTGCAAACAATTGACGCCTTGATGCGAAAGTTTTAGGGCTCATAATCTGACTCGCCCAGAGTTGATCAGCACTTCTCCCAGCTACGGTTGATGTTCATGGAGGAAGGATATTCATGAAAGCGATTGTGTTTACACAATATGGATCGCCGGATAGTCTTGAACAAAAAGATGTCCCCAAACCTGTGCCGAAGGATGATGAATTACTGATACGTGTTCACGCCTCTTCCATCAATTCCTGGGACTGGGAATTCCTCAACGGCACACCCTTTATTAACCGCCTCATGTTCGGACTTCTACAACCAAAGCCGGGGAAGCGAATACTTGGAGCCGACATAGCCGGAACGGTCGAGGCCGTTGGTAGGCAGGTAACACGATTTCAGCCAGGTGATGAAGTATTTGGCGATCTTTGGGATAACTGGGGCGGTTTTGCGGAATACGCCTGTGCGCATGAGACCGCCATGGAGCAGAAGCCCGTCAATTCGACGTTTGAAGATGCCGCTGCCGTACCTCAGGCCGGTGTCTTGGCTCTGCAAGGAATTCGTAAAGCCGGACACTTGCAGCCAGGACATAGGGTGTTAATTAATGGAGCTGGTGGTGGTGTGGGTACATTCGCAGTTCAACTTGCAAAGCTTTCCGGTACGGAAGTGACAGGTGTTGATATTCCCCATAAATTGCCTGTTGTGAGCTCAATTGGAGCAGATCATGTTATTGATTACACACAACAGGATTTTACAAATTCAGGAGAACAGTACGACCTGATTGTCGATTGTCAGAGTAACCGGTCAATGTCCGACTATAAGCGCGCATTAAGGCCCGGGGGAACCTATGCCATGGTCGGTGGTTCAAGAATTGTCCCACTCCTCATACAGAGTTTCCTTGCATCACTTACCGGCGAGAGCAGGAAATTCTGTTTGGTAGCGGAGGGACCAAACAAGGGACTGACGGAACTGAAGGGGCTTATCGAAGTTGGTAAGATTGTGCCTGTTATTGACAGAACCTACCCATTGGAAGAAGTACCAGATGCGTTGCGCCGATTCGGAGAAGGGCATCACAAAGGAAAAATCGTGATCACCATAAAAAACTAACACCCGTGAGCGTGAGCTGGAAGGGCTGGCGAATAAAACGATCTGAATTATGGACACGGCAATCCCACAGCTTGCATAGCGTGTGGGAGATCAGGAGTCATAATGAAAGCAGTGGTTAATGAACGCTATGGATCGCCAGACATCCTGGATATCCGGGAAATAGCTGCACCAAAACCGAATCCTGGTGAGATCCTGATTAAAGTTCATGCGACGACAGTCGGACGTACGGATAGTTGTGCACTTCGGGCACATCCATTTTTTGTGAGGCCTTATACTGGCTTGTTACGCCCTAAACGAACAGTTCTCGGCCTCGATTTTGCGGGAACGATAGAGGCTGTCGGTAAAGACGTTAGCAAGTTTACCCAGGGGGATCGTGTTTTCGGATTGACGCCGGGCGGATATGGCGCCCATGCCGAATACGTTTGCCTGTCCGAAAACGGCGCAGTCTCCGCCATGCCGTCTGGAAAGCCATTTCATGAAGTCGTGGTATGCGAGGGTGCCTGGTACGCAGACACATATCTGAAGAAGTTTAATCTCAAACCCGGTCATAAAATTCTGATTTACGGCGCATCTGGCGCCATCGGAACCTCAGCCGTACAACTTTCGAAATTCTATGGTGCCGAAGTAACCGCCGTCGTGTCGACACCTCATCTAGAACTCGCAAGGCACCTCGGGGCTGATCACGTCATTGACTATACGGCTGAAGATTTCGTGCAGATAGATGAATCCTTTGATTTTGTTCTGGACGCTGTCGGGAAAACATCATTCTTCCAGTGCCGTCAACTTTTAAAACCGGAAGGGGTATTTGCCGCAACGGATCTGGGGCTTTGGTGGCACATACCCATCCTGGCAATCTGGTCATCATTAACCGGAAGTGGACGAGTTGTATTCCCGACCCCACACAGTAGCCAGTCTATTGTCGAATTCCTGAAGGCACGCATCGAGGCGGGTGAGTTCCATGCTGTCATCGATCGAAAATATCTCCTACGCGACATTGCTGATGCATATCGCTATGTGGAAACAGAGCAGAAGGCTGGAATCGTTGTCATCGAAGTCATGCCAGAAACCTAGACAAGGCAGCTACATATGCCTATTCGGAATAACGCTGATACAGAGAATGCACACCTGGAGCAGATTAAAATGCGCTATACAGTTTTCACTGATTCCCACGGTCTATCAGACAATTCCAGGCTATGATACCAGCTTAGGAGGAGTCCTATGAATACACAACGTTCGATAATTGAAAGGCCAGTCAGTATCTATTTTGGTGAGGCGCTGGGCCGTTACGGTTTTGGGGATGGGCATCCATTCGGGCCGGACCGCATACAGGCTTTCTGGCAGGAAACAGTCAAACAGGGACTGGATAAGAAGGTATTGGTTGCTACCCCGCAGATTTGTGATGAACAGGCGTTGATGGCTTTTCATACTCAGGAGTATATCGAGCGGGTTAAAAGCCAGTCTCATAGTGGGACCGGATACCTGGATGGTGGAGATACACCGGCTTTTCAAGGGGTGTATGAAGCTGCTTGTACTGTGACTGGATCGGTGCTGGATGGTATGCATCACATCCTTACAGGTCAGCATCCAAAAGTTTTTGTTCCCATTGCCGGTCTGCACCATGCCCGACGCAATTCAGCCGCCGGTTTTTGTGTCTTCAATGATGCAGGTGTGGTGATCGAGAATTTGCGGGCCCATCATGGAGTGCGCCGTATCGCCTATGTTGACATCGATGCGCATCATGGGGATGGGGTCTTTTATGCATTCGAGTCAGACCCTGATCTGATCTTTGCCGATATCCACGAAGATGGGCGTTATCTCTATCCTGGTACTGGTGCAATTGAAGAGACGGGTAAAGGTCAGGCCAGGGGCACCAAGCTCAATGTTCCTCTACCGCCCTATGCAAATGACACTGACTTCCATAAGGTCTGGCCATCTGTGGAGGACTTCATTCGCCAGGGAAAGCCTGAGTTGATCATATTACAGGCCGGTGCAGACAGTATTCAGGGTGACCCGATAACACACATGGCTTTTACGCCTGGCGCCCACGAATATGCTGCCCGTCAGCTAAGCAAAATTGCCGATGAATTTTGTGGTGGGCGTTTTATAGCGCTTGGGGGAGGTGGTTATAACCGGACCAATTTGGCATTGGGATGGAATGCGGTAGTCAAGGCCATGTTAGGTGAAAAGTAATGCAATGTTATGCATACGCTCTGATCTCAGAGATTTAACAGGCTAGATATCAAAAAATAAAAAAAGGTGCTTCACCTGATAGGGTGGGTAAGCCATGCAAACCACAACAAGTATCTCCCACGGTTTATGGGATTTGTCCGCAAATGAACGCGAATGCACGCAAATAGGGATAGGGATTATCTCAAATCCCTGTTCAGCTACGGACTCCAGGTTAAACCATGATTGTTTACAGTGTCTCTTATTGTCGGTATGACACGCGACTTGAACACCGTAACGAGAGGTCATTGAAACATTTGCGTTGATTCCCGTTCATTTGCGGACACTCGACTGAGCTGTTGAAGAAAACCGCTAAGCATGTCCATTCTCACCCAATCGATAAGGGGAGGAGCCATAAAAAAGGGTGGCCGAGGCCACCCCAAATTGACAAGACTAATGTGTTTGTGGATCAGACCACATTACGTGGTGCGAAAGACATGGAGCGGAATTCACTCTTGTATTTCGATTCACCGATCTTCTTCACCCGAGCCACACCCATCTTGTAGTTGTAGTTACCACTGATCTGGTCAGGCACCCGGCCCTGCAGAGCGTTGGATGGCTGAGCGGTATTGATGAAGTAAGAATACATGGTGCCTTTCTTCACATGCGGTGTGACGATTGCCACAGCTGTTACCGCTGCCTTATCCAACTTGATCCAATCGTTCTTCAACAATTCAGCGAAGTTGAAGTCCTTTCCGTGCACACCTTTGATGGTCTGCTTGAAGTTAGGAACACGGTCGGAGTAGAGCAGTACCTGATCGCCCGATTCGATACCACGCTTGGCGGCGTCGTCCGGATGGATTTCAGTCCAATTCTCAGGCCAACGCTGGGAGATGTAGGCACGACGATCCACATCGTCGAAACCGGACTGCCAGATTTCGTTGATACGGCCATTGGTGTGCCACAGCTCATCGTCCTTGGGTTTCATCCACGCCCAGTAGTCGGAAAACAGGCTCCAGGGATGTTTCTGGATATTCACCTTGCCGGTTTGTGAATTGAAGTGAGTGCCTTTCTTGTTGACCATGTTGGCGCCTTGGGTTCGACCCTCAGCCACCATCTGATCATGAGACATTGTGGTATCGTGCAGACGCACGGTACCGAGCAGTTCACCCGTCTTATAGTTGTAGAAGGCGGGTCCCTGGATACCCTCGGTGCCGAGTTCACGCAACTTCTCATGCAGGGTCTTACCCTCTTTATGGGCTGCGACCTTGATCATGTGGTACGCCTTGCGGTTACCGCGGCTGAATCGAGAGGATTCTTCACAGACCTCGTTCGAGTTCTTCCAGTCGAAACCGTCAAAGCCCATCTTTTTACCCAGTTGGGCAAAGATCCACCAATCAGGCTTGGAGTCGCCAGGTGCATCATAGAACTTGGAGTAGAGACGGATACGACGCTCGCCATTCGCGCGGACGAAGTCCTCCTCACCCCAGGTTGCAGCCGGCAGTACGATGTCGGCAAATCTGGAACCGATGGGATCACGCAGATAGATTTCCTGGTTGAGTACCACGGTACCACCAGAGTCCATGCGCTTCTTCAGCGTTTCGACGATCTCCGCTTTGTCAAACGAGCGTACCTGATGCGGATTGTTGCTGACCAATTCTTCGAACTTGGCATTCAACCCGCCTGATCCACACATGGATTGAATCCAGGTGGTGCCGACCACATGGGCGAAGCGGGTATTACCGGAGTAGAAGTAACGATCACAATCCAGTGCCTGGCGACGGCGGCCCGGGCGTTTCTGGGCAGACTTATTTCGTGGATAACCGCCACCACTGGTGCCGCCACGCTGATGTCCACCGAAGCGGCCGACAACCTGACCGGGTCGACCACCGGCACCACAGATGGTGGCCAGTGAGCTAACGGCATTGGTATTGCCAGTATTGTTGGACCAGTAGAAGCCCTTTTCTATACCCAGTGAAGTTTTTGGACGGGTGCCGTCACCTTTGGGCTTGGCCATCCATTCTGCGGCCTGATAGATCTGCTCAACAGGGATATTGGCAATCTTGGCTGCATTTTTTGGATCGAACTCATCCTGAGACAGGTTCCATTTCTTATAGTCCTCAAAACCCTTGGTCTGGAATTTTCCCCAGGTTGTACGCCATTGCCAGGGCGTATTACGGGTACCCTGACCAAAACCGGAGCTTGACTCCCACTTATTGTTGACCCACTTTTTGATCCACTCGCTATCTTCCCAACCGTTTTCCATAATGACTCTGGCGATCGCACCCAAAACAGGTGTGTCGGTACCAGGATCAAGCTGGATGAACAGGGCATTACCCCGGTTCTTGGCATAGGCGATACCGGCAGTTTCACGTACATTCAACCAGATCGTCTTCTGGCCGCCATCGATGGCGGGCTTGATGAACTGGTTGAAGATCATGGTCTTGGTTTCGTAGGGGTCGGTACCACAGATCATCAGTACCTCGGCATCCCCCCAGTCTTTATAGGCTGGACCGAAATTATCGAAACCTGCATCCCTGAAACCCGGTGTTGAAGTCACATTCGCCGGTGTGTCATGCATGGTCCAGTTGGCTGTCTTCATGGAACGACGAGCGAACTTGGAACCGGCATAGGTATTTTCAACAAACTGATAGGAGTAGATCTTCATACCATAGGCATTGGCACCGTATTGTTTAACGGTGTACTTCATCAAGTCAGTCGCCACATCCAGTGCCATTTCCCAGGAGACCGGTTGTAGCGTACCGTTGATACGGATCATCGGCGACATCAAACGGTCGTTGGTGGGTTTGTCCGGGTTGTAGCACTTCTGGGCAATAGTGCCGCCACGTATGGAGGAGTCACCATTGATGTTCACAACCTTTGAGTCTTTGTCAGGAATGACAATGACGTTGTGCGGATGCCCCTTATGCATCACGACATTGTGTTGAGTGGGTGCTACCCATGCCTGCAGTGGACCACTGGGGAAGTCGATCCCAAAGGCATTCTCAGATGCCTTCATGCCGCCATCAGGTGTACTGACCGGCCAGCGATAGACCTTGTAACCACAAGCAACGATACAGTAGTCGCAGCAAGTAGTGAGGACTTCAGCGCTCTTCGGCGGCAGTGGTGATTTGTCTTCGGGAAGGTAATATTTTGTTGCCATTGTTTATCTCCTCCTAGCCTTCCATCAGGTTTTCGTTACGGCCGAAAATGAGGCCCATCATACCGACAGCGTAGATGTCATCACCGTCCAGTTCGAGCAGAACCTGAGGAATGCTCTGGTAGGCTTGACCTGAAACGATAATGCCATGACGGGTCAGATCGTAGGTGGACAGGTGGAGTGGGCATTGACCCAGTACACGATGCTCACCAACGGCCTGGTATTTACCCGTGAGGTAGCCACCCTGGTGTGTGCAGAGGTAACTGAATCCCACCACATCACGTTGAGATCCGATACCACCACCTGCTTTTGCACCATCCATCTTCACCACGAAGCAACTGGTGTTTGGACCATCATCCGGATAGTTGAAGTCCAGTGGCTTGTTCTCTTTGAGTTGGCTCAGTTTGGCAACCAATTTGCGTGGATAGCCGACAACACGTGCCTTTGCCTGGGCTTGGCCAGGAAACAGGCTGATTGAAATTGTGCTTGCGGCAGCCGCAGCAGAACCTGAATACATCAGGAACTGACGACGATTCAACATGCATTTGCCATGCTCGGCCGCTGTCTCATCTTTTTTCTTCAGATCAGTCATTACTTTGCCTCCTGAGCGGCTTTCAGCTCAGCCATGTTAAACAGAGGAGCATAAGGTGGCTGTTCAGGCTTCTCCATCATGATCTCGGGACCGGAGAATGCCTCAAGAAATGCCACTAGATCTTCCTTCTCCTGATCGGTCAGACCGAGAGGCTTGATCAGTGGGCTCTTGTTTTCAGGGAACAGCGTGGTGCGTCCTTCTTCATCAATGCCACCGCGATTATAGAAGTCGACAACCTCTTCAAGGGTGTAGAAGACACCGTTGTGCATATAGGGTGCGGTGTAAGCGATGTAACGCAGGGGAGCGGTACGGAACTTGCCTTTGTCCCATTTATTCTTTGAACGGTAATAAAACCCCCAGTCAGATTTTGCTGCACGGTAGCCTTTTTCAGTCTGACCTTTGGCATATTGCTCAAAGCGGAATGTGATCTGGGCGAGGCCGTCTTCTTCCCAACGTTTATTCGGTGGTACACCGATATTGTGGAAATCGAGATCCGTCGTCAGTTCACCGTTGTGGCAATTGATGCAACCAGCCTTGCCGTTGAACAGGGCCATACCGCGAGTCTGCTCTTCGTTCAATGCACTCTTGTCACCCTTTAGATATTTATCGAGTGGCACTTCGTACTCACCGGTCGTATTCATGGTGCGTTCGAAGGCTGAGATGGCATGCCAGACATCATCGATAATCGGCCATTCTGTTCCGAATACCGCTTTGAAACGCTTCTTGTACTCTGGAATGAGTGCCAGACGGGCTTCCATGATGTCATCTTCACCATTACCGGCGACACCGCCCTTGGCCGCTGATTTGGCCTGCTTTTCATTCGATGAAGCAGAACCTGCCCAGAACTGGCGGGGGAAGTAGGCGCTGTTGATAATGGACTGACTGTTACGCCAGTGAACCGTGCCAGGATAGCCACGGGAGAAATCTTCTGCCCAGGCCCAGCCCTGTTCGGGTTCATGGCAGGTGGAGCATCCGGTTGATGCATCACCACCGACACGGGGATCGAAAAATAACAGCTTGCCGAGTTCCACTTTCTCAGGCGTTAATTTGTTATCGGGTGGGATGGGTGCTTTGCCAAGTGGTGCCAGCGGGGCAGGCCCTGCTGCTTTCATGGCCATTTTGGCAGCTGACATCTTGGCTGGTGCTGTAGCACTTTCCTGTTTGGCAGCTGTGGCTTGGCAACCAGCAAACAGAGCCGCAACGGCGGCAGCAACCAGAGTAAGAGTAAGTTTCTTCATACGCATGGTCATTACCTCCATTAGTTAGGGACTTCCGTCCAGTTTGCGATGGCTTCATACTCTGCCGGGTAAGGCTGCTTCCAGACATGTTTATCACTGGTCAGCTTGTTACCGGAAAGCGCTTCCAGAAAGGCCACAAGGTCTTTCTTCTCTTTACCGCTTAATTTTAAGGGCTTCAGCAGATCACTCTTTTTGCTGTCCTTGCCGCCACCCTGGTTGTAGAAATTAACGACGTCTGCAAGTGTTTTGATCATGCCGTTGTGCATATAGGGTGCTGAGTATTTCAGTTCACGCAATGATGGCGTTACGAACTTACCCATGTCTTCGTCTAAAAGCGTAATGTTGTAGTATCCCGGATCACGTTTCAGATTCATGTAGTTGGGGATGCCCTGGAACATGGTGAACGCAATAAATGCCTGATGATTCATCGGGTCGAGAAAGACATCGAAGTTCTCGGGAACACCGGTGTTGTGGGCTTTTTGATCAGTCAGCAATGGACCGTTGTGGCATTGGATGCAACCGGCCTTACCTTTGAAAAGCTTCATGCCATTTTTTGCGGAGGCAGACATTTTGCCTTTGTCAAAGGGTGAGTTGGCTGAAGTCAGCGTCTTCATATATTCAGGGATCGCTTTTCGCACAGAACCGTTTGAGGGTTCGCCGTAGCCGGCATCCTTGAACATCTGTACATAGACCGGATCCTGTTTTATACGCTCCTGCATGATCCGCATGTCCATGTTCATGGTGTAATCTTCAGTGAGCATTTCACGGGTCATGTCATTCAGGTTGGTGCCGATTCGGCCATCCCAGTTCCAAACTTTTTTATGTGCGACGTTGATCAGTGAAGAGGCATTGCGGAAATGACCGTTGCCGGGATAGCCGGGAGATAGAGCCTCTTTACTGGCATACCCCTTATCCGGTACATGACATGTGGCGCATGATACGGCAGCATCACCAGAGAGACGTTTATCAAAGAACAGGCGTTTCCCCAATTCTGCTTTTGCATTATTTATTTTAAGCTGCGGTAATTTTCCGATAGCCGGATATTCTGCAGCTTGAGCGCTAAGCGCGACTCCAAACCCCATGACGGCGGCAAGGAGTGTACGCCCTGTAGTGACTCGTACACCCATTGGATTTCCTCCAGGTCAGATTTTACTTAATCGGTGTTCCGAAAGACGATTCAGATCGCTGTAACTTGCTTATTCATAAGCGGCCTGAACCCTTTTAATCACTGCATGAAGTAGGCCAGTTTAGTCGTTGTTTTTTTATTCTTTATAAAACCGTATGTTACAAAAGGTTTAATGATCAGGATCAATTGCAAGCTGTGAATCAATTGAATAGATCGTTCCAATGCGGCTTTTTAATTATGCGATTTTGTTCAGTTGAACAGCCATGAGGGCTCATGGGAGCCTATAGAATCATGTGGGTTATCAATTCCCCGACAGCACGTATTGGATGGCTTCCAGGATGACGGATGAGGGTGTTTGATGAGGGAATACGAAGCGCAGTTCCCCCTCAGGTGTAATCAGGTAGGTTACCGCTGAGTGATTGACTGCGTAGCCGAAGGCAGATTCCTCAAGGGCCACTTCGTAGTATTGTGCACCATAGAGTTTTGCAACCTTCGCAATCTCACTGTCACTACCGGTTACACCCAGCAGGTTGGGGTGAAAATAGCTGACATAGTCATCCAGTACTTGAAAATTGTCCCGTTTAGGATCGACACTGATAAAAACGCCTTGGACAGCTTTCAATTCATCATCGCTCAGCTCGTTGAGGGCCTGGGTCAGAAATGCGAGGGAGGTAGGGCAGACATCAGGGCACTTGGTATAACCGAAGTAGAGTAGAACCACTTTCCCCCTCAGTTGCTCCAACGAGAACTCACCTTGACTCGAATACAAGGTGAAATCTCCACCCAGTTGTGTGCCACTGAGATCAAGAATCTCATCTTGCTGAGAAACCTCATCCGATGCCGTGGATGATAATGTGATGAGTAGTGTAAAGACGAACAGGGTTATCCGAAACATAGTGCCTCAGTGGTTCTTTCTACGTTGATTGCTCACGAGCATCAACCCAAGCATAAACACCAACAGCGTGATACCTGCCGGCAGTCCATAGACCTTTATCATATTGATTTCAGGCGGCAGAACAAGCCAATACCAGGTGCTAAGGGTATGTTTGGAACCCATCTCTCCGTTGCTGCCATCCAAATTGGCGAAAGATATGGGAATAAAGGTACCTTCGCTAAAGACCACATCGCCATTACCGGGATTACGGGGACGTTTCATCATAATCCGCCACTGACCTTCTTTCCAGGTGCCATTTGCAGACAGACTGTTGTCATCCATCCGCATTGCCAGCTTTTTGTCCGGACCACTGCCATCGAGGAGTGCCCCTGCCGGTTCTCTGGCGGGATCAACCCCGCCTGCATTCCAGTACCAGATCGTGGTGTTGTGTTTGTTGTCGCCATGTCGATAGAGCGGTTTCTCTACCATGGGTGCCGACATGTAATCATCCTGATAGGGAAACTGAATGGCGACAGCATCCGGGTACATCTCAAGATTTTCATCCTGCAGATCGGTAAAATAATCGATACCGGGCCGGCTTTCGGTCCGGTCGTTTATCTCGAGAAGGAAGGCAATCTCGTTCTGATTGTAGAGTACGCGTACTGTGATGGCATCAGTCAACGGTGTGAACAAGCGCTCATCCTTAATAATGTTCGGCACCAGATGCAGGGTAGTGGCTGGCGCCTGTTCCCAGCGATGGTCGCTGATTGAATCGGGTAGTGAATCTTCCACTTTTAGACCGGTGACCACCGGACCATCCTCCGGTTGAGTCGTGTTTAAGCGCAGGCTGTAGACATAGTTGGCGATATGCCAACGATCCTCAAGCGTAACAGGATCTTTATTGCCCTCTTCAATGGCTCGGTGTGCAGGCATAGGTGTGCCGGGTATGCCGATCGACAGGCGAGTATAGATTGCCTTGATCGTTTCATCCTGTTCTTGTTCAGCCAAGGCCGAGGATTGCGTCGCACGCCAGGTCCAGGGCTTGGTCAGATCCCTTGGCCAGATACGGTTGCCCCAGTCATCTTCAAGTTTTTTACCGGAGGTGATATTGCCACGGCCTGCTACACCATGACACTCTTTACATGATTTTTTGAATGCCTCTTTTCCCCTGGCGACTGACTCGTCGCTGTAGGGGATCTGACCATTCAGCGGTTCAATGTCGGAGATGATTTGATAATCGGTTTTGGTGTAGAAGCCATCATCGTCGAAATCTTCCTCTTCCGCAGATTCCGGTGGCCATGCCTGGGTGATATCAAAGCCTTTGATAACGGGCACCAGACTGCGGATCTGATCATCAGTCAACAGTGCCCGACCTTTGATTCCCCAGCCCGGCATGGCGGTACCGGGTAGACCCTGTTTGATGGTATTGAACAGATCCTCATCTCGGGGTAGCAGAGTGCCGGGCGATGTCTTGTATTTAAACAGGCCAAGGGAGAAATCCCGTGGTTTGGGGTACATGAGATCCACGGCAATGCCATCACCGGCGCCGGTTTCACCATGACAGACTTCGCAACGGAATTTATAGAGATCCTTACCCTGCATACTTTTGCGTTTTGCCAGTACTTGTTCCTTCATGCCGGTTACCCGCCTGGATACCTCAGGATCCCAAATACGGGGTACCTGGCCGTTGTAGTCAAAGATAAAGGTGATGACGTTCCAGATCTCTTCTTCGGACAACAACTCATGCCAGACTGGCATGGCAGAATTCCAGGGTGTGCCCTCTTTAGGTAGTCCGGGCCCACCCGTGGCGATGCGCCAAAAAAGAAAGGCTTCCTGAAGTTGCGGGATAATGGTTGGATCCTGGAAGTTGATGGGTTGTGGATTGAATCCCTGTCCATAGTGCCCTTGGCCATCGAGCAGGTCACCATGACAGTAGAAGCAGTTCTGGTAATAGATGTCACGACCGGCCAGGACAACCTCATCATACTTCTCCCAACCTGCCTGCTCATCTTCCATCAGGGTCGTCAGTATCTCCTCTCGGACTGGATTTTCAAGTGTTGCCAGATCATAGGTATTGCCAAATATTTTCAATGATGCAGGTGGAGCCGGGTGTACCTGTCTGAGTTCTACCGGAGCATCGTTGCTAGGCTTTACGCTGCCGTATGTGGTGTAGCCAACGATCAGTGGGATGATGATAAGAAAGGCCCATCGAACAACTGCCTTGTTGTCATCACGCAGGGTGGCAAGAATCGGTGACTGGAATTCCCTCCATTTCTCATCGTCAAAAGCAAAATAGAGTAAAATACCAATCAAAGTTATTATCATGTACTGCACCATCAGGGTCTTTGGCAGTACAGGCGGGAAGGCATTGGCAAACACAAGATAAGCGACAATAGCAACAATAACCGCTTGCCAGAATGCCGGAATCTTAAAGCCTTTCATTATTTCTTCTCCACCAGATAGGCAACGATCATATCCAGCTCTTTGACAGTCATCTTGGTTGCGAAATCGGCTGGCATGGCGGCAGCAAAGCCTTCAGCTATAACAGCATTAGGATCGACAATACTTTGCCGGATATCCTCCATACTCAGACGTGTGCCGATATCGACCAGTCCCGGTCCGACGAGTGTGTCACTACTGTCCATTGCATGGCAGGCAGTACAGGCATACTTGCCGAGTGCCTCTTCGACAGTTGTTGCCGGTGCTGGCAGCGCGGTGGCATCAGAGGCTTTCTTATCTGTACTGGCTACTGATGCTGCATCCTCCGGTGACGGCAGAACCACAGTGACATCATTGCCATCTTTGGCTTGCAGGTAAGCGATGATGGCATCCATCTCAATCGCAGAAAGTTCTATCGGAGGTTTATCGATGGCAGGCATTGGCGATTCGCTATCGTTTGTGCCTTTTTTACCCCATGTGGCAACCACGTAACGGCTCGGATCAAGCATCGATTCAAGTATATAGCCTGCTGCATCCTTGGCCTCTCCCTGATAGCGTTCATCAGCGAGTCGTTCATTGCTCAAGGCAACCGTATTCATACCCTGAATATCCGGTGCGCGGCCGAGTGGGGCGGGTTTATGACAGAGTGTGCAGGTACCCTTGGTGTTGAAAAGATCCTCTCCCAGGGCGATAAAATCATCCATGGTGAGGGAGCTTAGATCCACCACTTTTTCAACCGGAGCCTCGCCTTCCACCTGGGGCAGCAGGTAGGTGACAAAGGTGAAGAGCAGTGTCAGCGCTAAACTGAATCCGAGCGTCTTCAACAATACCTTCATACAGCACCTCCCGCTGCAGGTTTGGCCTGTCGAGTGGAGCTCAGATTAGCCACCCAGAACATGAACAGTACGCAGAGCAGGAACAACACGGTGACAATAGTGATCATATTGCCGGCATAGGCAATGGTCGGTATAAAATTATCAGGTGAGTTGTCTTTCATCACCGTATAGACATGCCAGTGGGTCTTGACTGAAGATCGGACATAACCCATCAGTCCCATCAGCCAGGTAAAAGCAATCGGCAAAGCGAAAAGAGCGTATTGTGCACGGTCGGGAATCCGCCCCCAGTGAGAGGGGAGTGTCTTGGCATTTCTGAACATCAGGGTATCGATAACGATGCCTGCAATGATCACAACGAGGGTTGAGGCTACCTGCGCGACAGATGAACCCACTTTGTAGACGGTGTTGGTGAAGTAGCCGTAATAGACACCCAGAAAGATGATATTGACGATGGCCACAACATAGATGGCCACCATCAGAGCATTACCCATTGGTGCCCAACTCACAGTGGCCACTTTGTCTGACCGGCGATAGAGCTGGAAGGAGAGAAAGGTGACCACCAGCATCAGATTAACGGCCACATTCTTGGCCGGCATGATACCCAATGGGCCGAGGATATGGTGGTGGCTGCCACCCAGCAGAGAGATCTCAGAAGCGGAGAGGATCAGGGTGTGAGGGGTTACCCAGATCAGAAAGCAAACCACCAGCGTCACTGCAATATACTTGATCAGGCCTTTGTAACGGTCGGACCCATCTGTACGTGACATTCCCGCCCAGAGATAAAAGTTACCGGCAAGCAGAATAGTGCCGATCAATACCGCCTGCACAATAAACAGCCAGGCGAGAATACCGCCCATGGCGGTGATGCCCATCTGCTGGGAGTAGGCATAGATCTCAGCCATCAGCCAGTAGCCGGCGAAGGGGAGTGGCAGGAAGGCAAGTATAGCGATGAAGTTTGAGGTGTAACCCATCCAGTCATAGTGGGCTCTTTTATCAGGATCGGTGGTACTGAGAAATTTGAATGCCGCATAGGCGCCGACCACGGCGCCACCAAACGCAATATTGGCAATAAAACGATGCAGATTAATCGGGTTCCACAGAGGGCCTTTCATGATCTCCCAGATATTGCCTACCACAGCACCGACTTCGTTGACTCCGGAGGGTGCCATCATGAATGTGGCCCAGGAGTTGGCTACTACCATGATGGTAAGACCGGCTGCGTTCAGCATCAGACCCAGCGACAGATGCACCCACTTCAGGTTGCCATAACGGAAAGCGTTCCAGCCGTAGTAGTAGGTGTAGAGGAAAAAACTCTCAAGAAAAAACAGAATCGCATACACCAAAACCTGAGCACCGAATACATGCATCATATAACCCATGAAATCGGGATAGAGTAAAAACAGCGCCAATGCCAGTGAACCACCAAAAATTGCGGTGATGGAAAACCCGGTGAGGCTGATTTTCATGAACTCATAGGCCATGTTGTCATAGCGGTCATCGCCGGTGTAAACACCCAGCAGTTCAATCGTCAATACAAACAGAGGGACAGCCAACACCAAGGCGGCAAAAAACAGATGCAGTTGAGCAAGTATCCAGACAATGGCACGGCTGCTGACACCAATGTCAGGGTAGTCGCTCCTTGATGGTCTTGGGGCAGCTATGGGTTCTGCTGTATCGACATCTGCTATGTCGGGTGTGGTTTTTGTAGTCAGTGGCTCACCTGTCGCCTGCACCATCCCAATGGGGGTGATTCGGTCAAGGGTAGTGTCTTGTTCCGCAGCTTGCGCCAATCCGGATACAAGCAACAGCATGCTTAAAGCGAACCACAATAGGCGTCCCCATCGTATCTGTGTGGATGGTCGTTCAGGCTGATTTGAAGGGCGTTTATCATTCATGACCATTATCCGTGCACACCGGTCAACCGGCGGGTGACAAGTCAGGATTCAGAGGTAGTCCCTGCATACTCATCACGAGGTGATCAAGGCCATAAAAGAAAGTCAGTGCGATCACAAAAGAGACTATGATCGAAATCAGCATGGAGAGCACGCTGTTGTTATCGTTTGTTTGCATAGAAGATCGCCTTGTATTAGCCGTGATGGACAGTGACACCACCTGAGTAGATCAGCAACCAATAAAAAAAGGCCAGGATTACAACCAGTACGGCAATAAAGAGCTTGGATCCCCAGGAGCGACTTTTAGGTTCGGGTGATTTGATTTGATCATCATCGGGCGTGTTATTCATACCTCTCTCCAGTTCGCCTTCTGTTATTCCAGACCTATTGTTTTGAGGCGTCTAGTCCAGCAAGAAAGGCAATATTCGGGCCACGTTCAGGGGATTGGTGATTGGGTGGTGATACTGAAATTGATCTCTGTTTATCTTGAGTGAAAAACTGTAGTAGGGCTCTGTAGTTAACAAAGATCAAATAGAATCAACAGAGGATGATCGATAGGATCGATGACAAGTCATCAGATCTAATTATTTCCCAAATGACCCTGAACGATCTGTTCAAGATGGCGCTTCACAATAAACTAAATGTTCAATTCAATCCCCGGTATTCAAGTGGCAATACCCATTATGAATAACGGGGTGGTTTGAAAAGATTCTACAGTCGTTGAACATATCGTTCTTCATCCATCAACTGTCATCGGGTCTTTGAACGATTCATTCAATTTTATTGGGGAGCAGGCAGGCTAACGTCTTGGATCTAGGGCAAAACATTTTTTTTCGAGCTGGTACAGAAACTGCTTACAGTGATTGACCCGGTATCAAATAAGAGAAACAAAGAAACAATGAGCCTTCGAAACGAAACAGTCGATGTTTTGTGTGAGTTGCTTGAAACAGGCGATGAGGCAGATCGCTGTTATGCGGCACGTACACTGGGTGTTCTTCGCAGCAACATCGCAGTTCCCTTTCTTATCAAGAGGCTCAAGGATGAAGATGTTGATGTCTGCATCGATGCGGCAGAAGCCCTTGGGAGAATCGGTGACGAAGCGGCAGTTCCGGCATTGACTGATTCTCTGCAGAACGACACCAGCGGGGAAGTCTGTTCAATGGTCACGGAGGCATTGGGAAAGATTGCCAGTGCTGAATGCGTGGACCTGCTTCTGACTGTTCTTACGGAACGTCCGGAAGGACTGGAATGGGACGGCGATTGGGATACCTGGTGGGATATTCAGCTGGAAGCTGTGAAAGCTTTGGGAGCAGCTGGTGCAGTGAAGGCTGTGGATAGTTTGGTCGCCTTCATTAACGACGATGCCCAACAGGATATTGAAAATGAGGTATTGAACGCACTTGTATCGATTTCCGGAGTCGGTCTCGATCAGGTGATTGAGCGAGTGCAGGACACGACAACCAAACCACTGAGTCGCCGGCGGGCCGTACGCGCACTGGCAGGATCTCACTCACCCAGCGCCACCCGGATCTTAGGTCGTTCGCTGCAGGATGCAGATCCCGAGGTGAGAGCCGAGGCCACGCTGGCTTTGGCAAATAAAAATGCTGAACGTTATCTCAGTGCGCTGCTATTGATGTTGCGTGATCAGAGCGGTGAAGTGCGTGATGCCGCTATAAAAGCAGTGACGCAATTGGCAGGACAGGTCAGTGAATCCACTGATTTGCAGGAGACACTTTTGCCGATGTTGAACGACCCAAGCAGTCGGGTAAGAGCCACCCTGCTAAATGTACTTGTTCCGGTCGTTGTGAACAATCCACTCTCGAACGAGCATTACAAAGTCGTCATTTCCAGTAGTTTTGATACCAGTGCAGAAACTGCTGCGGCCGCATGTCGGTTACTCGGCGAGAATGGAAATTCAGATGCAATATCCACACTGCTTGAGCATGCCAGAAACCAGGATGGGCATCCCATGGTTCGTCGTGAAGCCATTTTGTCGATTGGACGGTTTGGTGAAATTTCCGATGAGATTATCGAAGTACTGATGAATGCTGTGGGTGATTCACAACAACCGGTCAGACTGGCTGCACTGACAGCACTGATGTCTTTGGATAAACAACATATTGAAACGGATGAGTTGACACAAGATAAACAAACACCACCCAGACCGCTTTCAATCATTATCGATGCGGTTCAAGGTTCCATACATGTCCCCGATAAAGCAGCATCGGCAGTTGAGCCAGAGGATATTGGGAATCTACAACAGGCACCTGATAGTGCCAATGCGGCTGATATTCAAAATGGTGTTGTTGTGGAATTTGAAACAGAGGTGGGAAAAAGTTTTCCAGAAACATCAAATGATTCGGGGATGACCGATAATCCTGTACCTCAGGAGATTGCCGAAACAATTACATTGCCCGATGGTCCAACCCAGATAGTTGAAGTGGGTGATGTATCACCTGCCATGTCAACGTTAGATGCCATCGCCATGGAAAATGTCGAGTCTGTGCTTGATCAGGACAAACTGCAGCAAACAATGCCCGAGATTGATGAGGCAACACAGGAGTATCTTGATGTTGTAGAGGCGAATAAGGCGGAGATGAAACGAATCCGTTCCAGTAAGCGCATAACACCTAATCAGGATGTACGCCGACTTGGCACCAGAGTATTGGCGACCGCCAATGACGATAAGGCAATTGAGGCACTGCTTCTGGCATTGAACGACCAGGATGATCTGATTCGCCGGGAAGCGGCAGAGGCAATCGGTGAAATTGCGCAGCGCTGTCGGGACAATCCAAAGTTGATGGATGCAGTGGGAACACTTATCACTCATCTCGCTGTGGGTGACATGGAACAGAAGATTGTATCAGCTCGCAGTTTAAGTTTTCTCGGTAATCGCTCGGCGTTGGTGCCATTGATGGAAGCGCTGAATGATAAACATGCCAATGTTCGGATAGAAGTTGTTCATAGTCTTGCCAGACTCTCCAGCGATAGCCTGGACCCGACACAATCGGGACACATGGTTGTACGGGACATGCCCTCATCCAGTGTGGCTCGAACGCTGCTGGCGTGTCTCGATGATGACAATATCGGCGTTCGGGTAGCCGCTACCAAGGGGCTATCGAAAGTGTTACCCCTTACAGGTGACGAAACCTTAACGCAACGGGCAGTTGAACGGATTGTGGCCAGTGTCAGTGAATTTACGGGTGAAGAATCACGCTTGATTGGGCAAGCGTTACGAGCATTTGATGAATCCTTGAGTAACCAGGCAATACTGATCCAACTTAAAACCGCAGAAAACAGTGTAAAACGCAGTGTGTTTATCGAAATGATTGAAGAGATACTCAACCCAGATCAGGCGCAGCCCGAGCAAGCAGCCTGACAGCAGGATCGAAACCAGGAGAATAATGTATGAAGAAGTTACTCGTTTACCTCAGCCTGGCAAGTCTTTGTACCTTGTCGTCTGTGGGTTATGCCGCTGCCTATAAAGAGGGTGCGGTGAGCAACGGGGGTACTATTACAGGCAGTGTGAAATTTGCCGGTAAGGATAAGGCTCCAAAAGTATACAGCATCACAAAAGACAACGATGTTTGCGGCACAGGAAAGAGAGAAATCGATTACGTACGTGTCAATAACGGTCACTTGATGGATACGGTTGTCTATCTGGTAAAAGTGAAGGAGGGAAAACCCTTTCAATCAGATGTTGGCGATGCCAGCATTAATCAAAAGGGGTGTGAGTTCAGCCCTTTTCTGCAGGTCATGAAAAACAAAAGCAAACTATCAGCGATTAACACTGATCCTGTTTTGCATAATATCCATACTTATGAATTGATTCGGGGTGATGCCAAGGGTCCGAAAAAGACCCTGACAAATATCAGTCAGCCTGACCCAGGTACTGTTACCAATACCATTAAAATGAAAAAAGGGCCCGCCATTAAGGTGGAGTGTGATGCCCATGATTTTATGCATGGTTTTGTTTTTGTAGCCAAGAATCCTTATTTCGCTATGGTGGCTGAAGACGGTAGTTTCAGTATCAACGATGTACCGCCTGGTTCATACACCATCAAAGCATGGCATGGCATGCTGAAGAATCAGAAGGCAAAGGTGAAGGTTGATACAGGCGGTACTGCAAGCGTCGATTTCACATTCAAGTAAGCGATGAATTCTAATCCTGCCATGACCGATAAGAGAGTGCGTCGACTGAGCCTGATGGATTATATGGCTTTGCTCGCCGGTATCATCAATATGTTGGTGATCGGGTTCATCGTTGGCTACTGGTTTTTGCAGTAATCCGACCCAAGCGGGATGAGCTGATGCTCATCCCGGTCTGATCGAGAGAGGCATTTACCTTGAGCGCACAGGTTTGTACAGAGAAGCAAGCGTCTGATTTACTCCCCGACTATGAATCGATTCTTTTGGCGGTTGATTCTTCTGATCACTCCAATCGAGGTGTCATTGAAGCTGTCGAACTGGCCAGCCGGTTCAAGAGTCGTCTCACTGCTGCTCATGTTTATGCCGCAAAATTGCATGACCTGCGGTTTCGCCAAATGGAAGGCGGGCTGCCGGAACAGTTTCGCGAAGAGCAGGAGTTGGAACGGCAGCGGGATGTACACGATGATTTGATTACTCGCGGACTCTCCATCATTACAGACGCTTATCTGGATCATGTGGATTGTACCGCTGAAAATGAGTCCATTGCCGTCACCCGATGCTCCCTGGAAGGAAAAAACTACCGTCAACTGGTGAATGAGGCCAACAGTGGTCAATACGACCTGCTGGTGATGGGGGCCTTGGGTCTGGGGGCTGTAAATGGCAGTCGTCTGGGTACTGTCTGTCAAAGAGTTTCGCGTCGTTCCCAGATCGACACACTCGTTATCAAGGATCCTACCCAATCGATAAAAGATGGTCCTATCGTAGTGGGTGTTGATGGTTCAGCCAAATCTTATGGTGGGCTGTTGACTGCAATTTCAATGGCGAAGGCATGGGGTGTTGGTGTGAATGTGGTATCTGCCTTCGATCCCTACTATCACTATGTTGCCTTCAATCGAATTGCCAGCGTCCTGTCGGATGAGGCAGGAGAGGTGTTTAAATTCAAGGAACAGGAAAAACTTCATGAAGAGATCATCGACTCCGGGTTAGCGAAGATCTATCAAGGACACTTAGCCGTGGCACAGTCGATTGCCAATGATCAGGGAATGGAGATTGAAACAGTACTCCTCGATGGCAAGCCCCACGAAGTCATCAATCGCTATCTTTCTGGTGTGAAACCATCACTACTGGTTGTGGGTACTACGGGTATTCATGCAGACAACGAGTTGGATATCGGCGGTAATAGCGAGTATCTGCTGAATGATGCCCCATGCGCCGTATTACTGAGTCAGCGAGAACATCAACCTCAGATCGATCGCCTCGCTTCGGTATCTACAGCCTGGACCCAGGAAGCTGAAATGCGCATGGAGCGTGTTCCCTCATTTGTTCGCAGTATGGCGCGTATGGCCATATTGCGTTACGCCCAGGAGAAAGGGCATACGGTCATCACTGAAAGTATTGTGGAAGAGGCTACGGCACAGCTCATGCCTGGACATGCAGAACAGGCGATGTCAGCGATAGTTGAAGCCTATGATCGTGGTGAGTTAAAACGCAAACCCGATGTAATACGCTGGAGTGATGCCGCTACAAAACTGCTATTGAGCATCGATGATCTCAGCTTGCGCGGCAATCTCAGTATGCGAGCTGAGAAAAAAGCCCGTGCTGCAGGTGGCCATCAGGTTGAAGCGGTACATATTCAAAGTTTTCTCGATGATGACAAGCCGGTAAAAGGGGAGGCGTCTGTTGTAACGACCCAACCATTCCTGACCCCCCAGGATGAAAAGGGCGTCTCCCCGCCTAATTTCCATTGGCATGCCTCTGCACTTGCTTGCTTGATGCGAGTGCCACAGGGTTTCATGCGTGACAGCTCCAGACAACGCATAGAATCGTATGCACAACAGCAGGGTGTTTCTGAGATCACGCTTCATCTGGCTGAGGCGGGCCTGGCAGAGGCCCGTCAAGCGATGCAAAACATGCAGAGTGACCAGCAGACCGAATCGTCAAGGAGAGAGAATGCCGGTAGATGTCCCCTTTCCAGTCTCAATACAGCCTCTGCAGACAGTGATGAAACAAGCACACCCAATACACCGACTTGGACGACCGGGGCCAAGGGCATGCTGCAGGGGGTACCGATCGGTTTCTGCCGTGATATGACCATCAATGCCGCAGAATCGATAGCCCGACACAATGGGGTTGATGCAGTTGATGAAGCCTTTCTGTCCCAGGTACTCGATACCATCAAGAACGGATCGGCAGCTGTCGAAACTGCCATGCAATGGAGTGATGAGGCGAGGTTACGATTGCAAAAGGTTCCCGATTTTGTACGAGGTATGTTGATACGTGAAATAGAGGGATGGGCAGTCAGAGAGGGTAAGTTATCGATAGAATTGGATGCACTGGATGCGGTCAAGGCAGCGTGGCAGCAGCGAGGCGTGTTCCATCTTGACCCCTCTGATCCCAGAAGCCAAACACACGGGACCACAGATAGTCAATCAGGACAGCCGGAAATGGATGATGCCAATACGGATCATAACCAATGAGCGGCAACGATCTGTTTCTGCTAGCCGTTAACCTGACACGTCGATGTAATCTTGCCTGCTCACACTGCTATATGGATGCAGAAACACGTCAGGGTGGTGGAAATGATGAGCTGAATACGGAAGAGGTCAAGCAACTTCTGAATGAGATCGCTTCGCGCAGCCAAGAAACGATGGTGGTTTTAACCGGTGGAGAACCGCTGTTGCGTAGAGACCTGGAGCAGTTGATTGCACATGGCAATGGATTGGGACTGTCGATGGTTGTGGGTACAAATGGTGTGTTACTCGATGAAGATAGGGTCGCGACACTGAAACAGGCAGGTACCATGGGAATGGGGATCAGTCTGGACTCGCTTGATCCGCTGACTCATGACACCTTTCGAGGCTGTTCAGGCAGTTGGGAAAAGACCCTTGCCGGTATGGACCACTGTCGCAAGCAGTGCCTCCCGTTTCAAGTTCACTTCTCGGTCACAGAACAGAATGCCCATGAAGTCGAGTCGATGATCGACTTTGCGAAAGCGGTTGGCGCACATGTGTTGAATATCTTTTTTTTGGTCTGCACCGGCAGGGGAGAGTCGATGTCGGATATTACGCCTGCCCGATATGAGCAGGTGCTTTCCCAATTGGTACGGGCCCAGGAAGAGACATCTGACCTGATTGTGCGAGCCCGTTGCGCTCCCCATTTCAAACGGGTGGCCTACCAGACAAATCCCGAATCCACTATGACCCGGGCTCAGGGTTATGAGGGTGGTGGTTGCCTGGCTGGTATTCACTATTGTCGGGTTACGCCGGAAGGGGCTGTTACAGCCTGTCCCTATATTCCGGATGAGGAAGGCTCGATCCGGGAGCGCAACTTCTGGGAGATATGGGATCAAACCCCAACTTTTGAGCTTCTTCGCAATCCTGAACTCAAGGGTAAGTGTGGTCAGTGTGAATTTCAGAAGCTGTGTGGCGGCTGTCGGGCAAGACCGCTAGCCATGGGGGGTACCTTGATGGATGCCGATCCCTGGTGTAATCACTATCCCTCGGGTGAATCAATTATCGAACCACTTGATGATAAGCCTGACGGGGTTGTTGCCTGGAGTGCGGAAGCGGAGCAACGTCTGTTACGTGTACCGGGTTTCCTACGTAAAATGGTGCGTAAACGTGCCGAGTCCTATGTTCGCGAACTGGGTGAACCAACTGTCACCACAGAGCATATGGCCACTTTGGCTGCAAAACGTTTTGGCGATAAGTTTCCAGGTACGCGATCCATCTCCTTCAACGGTGAGGAATCAGAGACATTCGCGGAGTTTTCAACCAGTGGTTTGGCCTGGACCCAGGAGGCAAAAGCCTATCTGGATGAACTGCCTGGTTTTCTGCGTGAAGGGGTCTTCGCAGTTGCTGAAGATGTTGCACGCGATGAAGGTCGTCTGGAAGTGAATATCAAACTCCTCCATCGTCTGGAGGATGAGGATGCAACTGGCCGTAATCTTCCATGGGAGCAGTCAGCCGAAATCCTTCTGCAGACGTCTCTACAAGATCGACCGTCACAGGTTCAACTGTTTGTTAAACCGACCATGGAAGCCGCTGCCGAAAGAGAGGCAAAGCGACGGGATGCCATTGTTGTTTCCGTTGAAGATGTAAAAAATATTCTACAGACCGGATTAGCTGGTGTGGCGTGGGAGAGTGATGCACTTGAGCGTGTTGAGTCGGCACCCGAGTTTGTCCGTGGGGGAATAAAAAAAGCGGCTGAATTCAGTGCGCGTCGTGAGGGACTGGCGCGTATCACTTCGAATGACCTGACCCGATTTCGTAACCGGGCAATGATGAAAGCGGTACGCCGAATGAAGGGTTTTGGTATGCAAGAGCTGAATTTCGATGCCTTTACCATTGCCAAACAGCGTGTACCGCGATTGAAGGAAAATAGTCAGGCGGAGAAACGTTTTGCAGAGATTAGACACTATGTGGAATCCAAACAGGCACCGGATGGCGGAGGACTCGGTCTGTTAGATAGGGAACTGCTCGAAAAGATGAAGGCGGAGTTGCGGCGAAAATGAGTGAGACTTCGGTACTGATTGTCGGTGGCGGTATATCGGGTCTCTCAACAGCCTGGTGGCTGGCACAACAGGGGATCACTGTTGAAGTCTGGGAGGCGGATGAGCGACCCGGTGGGAAAATTCGCACTACCCGCGAGGCTGGCTATACCACGGAACGGGCTGCCGGATTGCTGGTGAATTTCAGAAATGAAATTGATCAGCTGATTCAGCAGACCGGATTAACCCATCGTAAACGAGTGCGGGATCAGTCCCTTAACCGCTATCTGGTGCACAGAGGTGAATTGGCCCAAGTGCCAATGCTAATGCCCGCACTGATCGCGTCACCACTCTGGAGCTTCTCTGCCAAACTGCGTCTAATGACTGAAATCTTGATGCCGAGGGGGCATCAAGATGATGAGACTGTCTCGTCATTTATTGAACGCCGCCTGGGTAAGGAAATTCTCGACACCGCAATGGACCCGTTTGTTTCGGGAACCCTGGCATCCGATCCGGATTTGGCCGAGGCTCGTTCGGTACTCCCCAGACTCAAGCTGTTGGAACAACGCTATGGCAGCCTGACCATGGGTATGCTGATCAATCGTCTGCTGAAGCGTCGTAGGGCAAACAAAGCGGATACCTTCTCTTTTGCAGGTGGGATGACTGAGCTTATAGAGGAATTGGCACGCACACCTGGAGTGACGTTGCGTTGCGGTATGCGTGTGGCATCTGTGACTAAAGTTCAAGACTATTGGCAGGTAAAAGCCAGTAAAGGAGGTATGCAACATCAGATATCTGTGCCCCACCTGGTGATGAGCGCCCCGGCTGACATCTGTTCCCATCTTTTGACACCGGAAGACCCGCCCTTGGGACAGCTGCTGTCTGAGATTGAGTATGCACCGGTTGTTGTTTTACACGTTGGACTCGAAAGCAGCAGAATAAATCATCCATTGGATGGCACCGGCTTTCTTGTTTCTCGTGAAAATGAAATGGCATTCAACGGTAACCTCTGGATGAGCCGACTATTCCCGGAAAGAGCACCAAGTGACAAAATGTTGCTGACAACTTATCTGGGTGGTGTCCGCCATCCAGAACAGATAGACCATAGCGATGAAAAGTTAACAGAGATTGTCCTGTCTGGACTAAGACCACTGCTCGGTATATCAGGATCACCCAATTATGTCAGGGTTGATCGGCACAGCATGGGATTACCGCTCTATCACGGCCAATACCAGGCACGCTTAGAGATGATTGAAAACCGTTTGAGGGTATTGCCAGGTCTGTACCTCAACGGGAATTACCAACGGGGTGTTTCAGTAAGAGAAAGAATATTTGAAGGTCGACAGGTGGCTCAAAAAATAGCTGTTAAACTTAAATCAGGAGAGCGATTTTTAGCGCAGGAGCCATCGCTTGCATTGGCTAGGTAACTAGCAGTACCGATGGAGAGTAGAGAACATTCACTTACAGGGAATAAGACACCGTTTCGACCTGTCAGATTGATCCTGGTTATCCTGCTGATCCTGCTATCGATCTCCATGCTAGCGCAATGGTATGGCATGAATATCACCATGCCAAGATATTGCCAGTATCCAGGTGATGTGATCGGGCGGGTGCAAAAAGTGTTGAATGAAAAACAACCAGCAGGTGAAGGTGATCGCAAACCCTATATTATCGCCGCCAGATTGATGTTTCTGGTGCCTCGTTATAGCAATGAGGCCCAAGATGACTATATCTTGAGACTACAACAGCATATCGAAAAACAATGCCGATAACACACCCACCACCACCGGTTACCCGTTTGGGGCTGTTGAAGGGCTTCATGGTAATTTTTTTACCCATGTGCCTGGTGTTGATGATTATCGGAGCCATGCACTACTACACCTTCTATACAACAAAGCGCTCTTCGATAGAGTCGAGAGAGTTGCTCAACGTCGATCTGGCCAAACGGATGATTGAAAAGGATATTGCCGATGTGGTCAGTGATTTGCTGTTTCTCGCGGAGCATATTGAACGGCGGGGATTACCGGAAGCATTACCCTGGGCCAGAGAACAGAGAATCTCCGAAGAGTTCAAGGTGTTCGCAAAAAACAAAGGATTCTATGACCAGATTCGTTACATTGATAATTCAGGTATGGAAGTGGTGCGTGTCAATTACTCACAGGGTGAGAGTAAAGTTGTACCAGAGCCAAAGCTGCAAAACAAAAGTAACCGATACTATTTTAAAGAAGCACTGGCCCTGGACCGTGGGTATATATACCTTTCTTCATTTGATCTAAACATGGAGGAGGGGAAGATAGAATTACCGTTAAAACCAGTTATTCGTTTTGGCACGCCGGTATTTGACAGTTATGGAGAGAAACGCGGGATTGTCCTATTGAATTATTTAGGTGATCGGCTGATTCAAAACTTCACCAGCGCCGCTGCCAATATCGCTGACCATATTGAACTGGTGAATGATGATGGTTATTGGCTGAGCAGTCCGAGTCATGAAGACGAGTGGGGATTTATGCTAGGGCATGATGCCCGCTTTCAGAATAAAAATAGCGGTGAGTGGTTAAAAATTATTGAGATTGATAAGGATCAAATACAGACAGAGAATGGCCTGTTTACCTTTACGACCATTCATCCGCTTGTCTCTACAATGGGAACCACAGTCTCGGTGAAGGATAGAATAGGCATCCTACACGGGACAGGAAACTATTGGAAAATCGTCTCCCGTGTTTCGTCCCGGGAACTCTCTGCCACGCTTCCGTTTTTTATTCAGAATCACTATGCCCTCTATCTTGCAATGTTACTGTTGGTTACGGGTGTGGCATGGCTGCTGGCGTATTCACAACAACATCGTCGAGCAGCAATGGCACAAAGAGATTATGAGCAACGTTTTCGGTATACCTTGGAGAATATCGAATTGGCTGCAGTAACGCTCAATCTGAAAGGTGAAGTGACTTTCTGCAACGACTATTTTCTCAAGATTACCGGATGGGAGAAAAACGAGGTTATTGGTCAGAATTGGTTACGGCAGTTTGTTCCTGATGAGCTGACGACAGAAGTCAGTGGCATTATTCATCAGATGAATGATCCTGAACGCTTTCCGCTGCGCTTTGAGAATCAGGTCAAGGATAAAAGCGGTGGATTAAGATTAATTGCCTGGAACAATACACTCTCTTTTGACACCGATAACAATGTAATCGGTGTTACAGGCATTGGTGAAGACATTACCGATAAGCGGAGAGCGGAAACAGATTTATTAAAGCTCTACCAAGCCGTGGAACAAAGTCCAAGTGTTGTGATTATTACGAATGATCAAGGTTTGATTGAGTATGTCAATCCAAAATTTACAGAAGTATCCGGCTACGAGCCAAAAGAGGTTCTAGGTCAAAACCCACGCATTTTGAAATCGGGTGAAACTAGCCAGGCTGAATATAAGGATCTATGGAGTACTGTCATCAATGGGGGAGAGTGGCGTGGTGAATTTCATAATCGTAGAAAAAATGGTGAGCTTTACTGGGAAGGGGCCACTATCACCGGCATTAGAAACGCAGAGGGGCAAATAACCCACTTCCTTGCCGTTAAGGAAGATATTTCTGAAAGAAAGCGGCTTGAGGCAGAAGTTGAGCAACAACATCGAGATCTTGCACGCTCTGAAGTGTTGGCTGCGATGGGCAGGATGGCAAGTATGATTGCCCATGATCTTCGTAATCCACTCTCATCGGTAAAAATGACACTACAGATTCTGGGAAAGCAATTGGATAAGCGTGTAGATACCGAAGTAAAAGAACTTTGTGATACTTCGCTTGAGCAGATCCGCTATATGGAAGAGATCCTCTCGGATATGCTTACCTATTCACGACCAGACGCGCTGAAACTGGAATGGCTGACAATCGATAAGATCATTGATATGGCGATCAGTCTTTCCCAGCGTAGTATTGATGAATACAAAATAAAATTGATTACCCACTATCATCCGGGTTTACCAACCCTGTATGCCGATGCTACCAAGCTGAGGCAGGTATTTTCCAATCTAATATCCAATGCAGCCCAGGCGACAAAATCGAATGATAGTCCAATGGTAGTGATCGATGTGATGTTGGAGCTTGGTATGGCGGGTACTGCAATCCGGATCGAGATCTGTGATAACGGATGTGGTATCAGTAAAGCGGAAAGGGAGAAAATATTTGAACCGTTTTTTACTACGCGGGCAAAGGGTACAGGGCTTGGGCTGGCTATAGTCAAGCGTATTCTTGATCAACACCAGGCAAAAATATCCGTCACTGAAAATACACCGGCCGGTAGCTGTGTAACCGTAGTGGTACCAGTCAGGCATCAAGTCACCATCGATGAGAATACCGAGATAGTACAGGAGCGTGTCTCATGAGTAAGATACTGATAGTTGACGATGATGATGCCAGTTGCCGAACCCTGCAGTTTCATTTGCGAAGCCAGAATTATGATGTAGAAATTTGCGGTAGTGTTGATGAAGGTTTGGCAGTAGCAGATTCATACCATCCTGATTTGCTTATTCTTGATATACGCATGCCCGGTCGTTCAGGACTTGAAGGACTCCCAGACTTTAAGAAGTTACTGCCTAGTTTGCATGTGATCATGATTACGGCATTTCATGATATGGAAAGTACAATTGAAGCCATGCAGCTAGGTGCAGAGGATTATATTCATAAACCGATCGATATTGATGAGCTGGATACATCTATTTCCCGGCTGTTAACCACTACAGGTGAATCGGAAAACCTGTTTATCTCAACAAACTCTGAAAATATCAGCGATACCTTGAGCATGGTTGGACGTAGTCGTGCCATGAAAGAGATATTCAAAACAATCGGCTTGGTCGCTAAGAGCCCGGCGACAGTTTTGATTACTGGTGAGTCGGGCACAGGCAAAGAGTTGGTGGCGAGAGCCATTCACCGGTCCAGCCAAAATCCCAATGGTCCGTTTGTCGCTGTCAACTGTGCAGCATTGGTAGAGACATTGCTTGAATCGGATATGTTTGGCCATGAAAAGGGTGCCTTTACCGGTGCAGTGGTCAGACAAGAGGGGAAGTTCTCATTAGCGCGCGGTGGCACCATCTTTCTTGATGAGGTAGGCGAGCTGTCACCCAGTATGCAGGCCAAGCTCTTGCGAGTTATTCAATATAAGGATTTCACTCCTCTGGGAGCCAAGCAGACGCAAACAACCAATGCCAGGTTGATCACGGCTACCAATGTGGATCTTGCGGAGAAGGTCAACGAAAGGACCTTTCGCGAAGATCTTTTTTATCGGTTGCAGGTTGTCAATATCCATCTCCCGCCCTTGCGTGAGCGCAAAGAGGACTTGATGGATCTCATACAGACGCTATTGGGTCGTATCAATAAGGAACTGCATCGTAATATCACACATATTTCCAAGGAGGTTTTAGAAGCGTTTAAATACTATGAATGGCCTGGCAATGTACGTGAATTGGAAAATGTTTTGATGAAGAGTATTGCCTTATCCCAAGGTGACTCTTTGACCAGGGATCAACTTCCGGAGCCCTTGAGAGCAGAAAAAACGCTCTACTCAAATCAGCACCTAAAGAATAAGCCTTTGACTGAGCAGAGCCTTGAAGATATCGAGCGGGTGCATGTCAAACGTGTTCTGGAAGCAACCGGCTGGCATAAAGGTCAGGCTTGCGAAATACTGGGTGTTTCCAGGCCAAGGTTGCGACGGCTTATTCGTCAGTATGGATTGATCTCACATAATGATGTAGAGGTCGATAGTGAAATGAATGAAGATGCCTAAAGGGATTATTTTACTAGCTGACTGACAATCCAAAATTTACCCTCATACCCCTTCAGTGACTGGTAAGCTGCTTACCAGTTGAGTCTTCTGCATGAAGACTTTACTACACATTTGCTTTCTTGCTTACATCACGTATTTAGATAACTCAATGAAATAAAAGAATAAAATAGTATGGCATGACTGTTGCTGTCTAGGTGATAAGTGCGAAACGACATAGATCCATCGCACATCTGGCTTGTTCGACCTGGAGGAGCACGGTGATGACCGAAACCTTTTATGACGTGATGCGGCGACAGGGGATCACACGTCGCAGTTTTCTGAAATTCTGCAGCCTCACGGCCTCCGCTTTGGGGTTGGGACCCGCCATGGTACCGCGCATAGCCGATGCGATGGAGACCAAACCCCGTATCCCGGTACTCTGGTTACACGGTCTTGAGTGTACTTGTTGTTCAGAGTCATTCATTCGCTCCGCTCATCCGCTGGCAAAGGATGTGGTGCTGTCGATGATCTCTCTCGATTATGACGACACCATTATGGCTGCTGCCGGTCATCAGGCGGAAGCGATCATCGAAGAGACAATCGAAAAATATGACGGCAATTTCATCCTTGCCGTGGAAGGCAATCCCCCGCTCGATGAAGATGGCATGTACTGCATCATTGGCGGCAAGCCCTTTGTCGAACAGCTGAAGATGGCGGCAGAACACTGCAAGGCGATCATCTCATGGGGTTCCTGCGCATCCTGGGGTTGTGTTCAGGCAGCCCGTCCCAATCCGACCCGAGCAACACCGGTTCACAAGGTTCCGGGATTGGCTAACAAGCCGATTATTAAAGTGCCGGGCTGTCCGCCTATCGCTGAGGTGATGACAGCGGTGGTTACCTACATTCTGACTTTTGAGAAGTTTCCTGAACTTGATCGTCAAGGGCGACCGAAGATGTTCTACAGCCAGCGTATCCATGACAAGTGTTATCGCCGTCCCCATTTCGACGCCGGGCAGTTTGTCGAGGCCTGGGATGACGATTCCGCACGCAAGGGATACTGCCTCTACAAGATGGGATGTAAGGGACCGACCACCTACAACGCCTGTTCAACCGTTCGCTGGAACGGAGGGCTCTCATTTCCTATCCAGGCCGGTCACGGCTGTATCGGTTGTTCAGAGGACGGCTTCTGGGATAAGGGGTCCTTCTACCAACATGTCACCGATACCCATCAGTTCGGTGTCGAGGCCAATGCCGATAAGGTCGGCCTGGCGGCTGCAGGCATCGTCGGTGCAACGGCCGCCGCCCATGCTGCTGTCACTGCCCTCAAGAATGCGCAGAAGAAAGGAGACCAGGATCAATGAGCATCAAGACAACGCCTAACGGTTATAAGCTGGACGATTCCGGTCAACGTGTCGTTGTCGATCCAGTGACGCGTATTGAAGGTCATATGCGCTGTGAAGTGAATGTGGATGAAGAAAATATCATCCGTAATGCGGTTTCCACCGGCACCATGTGGCGCGGACTGGAGGTGATTCTCAAAGGCCGCGATCCCCGGGATGCCTGGGCCTTTACCCAGCGTATCTGCGGTGTCTGTACCGGTACCCATGCTTTGACTTCGGTACGCGCAGTGGAGGATGCACTGGGGATCGAGATACCGGAGAATGCCAACTCGATCCGTAACATCATGCAACTGACCCTGCAGGCCCATGATCATCTGGTGCATTTCTACCATCTGCACGCATTGGATTGGGTCAATCCGGTGAATGCACTGAAGGCCGATCCCAAGGCGACATCTGAACTGCAGCAACAGGTTTCCCCGAAGCATGCCAAATCGTCACCCGGTTATTTCCGCGACATCCAGAATCGTTTGAAGAAGTTTGTCGAGAGCGGACAACTGGGACCGTTCAAAAACGGTTATTGGACCAACCCCGCCTACCTGTTGCCACCGGAAGCGGACCTGATGGCGGTGACCCACTATCTGGAGGCCCTCGATTTTCAAAAAGAGATCATGAAGATTCGTACCATATTCGGTGGCAAGGATCCTCATCCCAACTGGCTGGTGGGTGGCGTGCCTTGTCCGATCAATGTGGATGGTGTCGGTTCGGTGGGGGCACTGAATATGGTGAACCTGAACCAGATCTCCTCAATTATCGACAGCACCAGGGAGTTCATCAAGAATGTCTATATCCCGGATATTCTAGCGGTTGGGCAGTTCTATAAAGGCTGGCTTTATGGTGGCGGTCTTTCGAGTACCAATGTGCTCTCCTATGGCGATATTCCCGACCGGGCCAACGATTACTCTACAGCCAATCTGATGATGCCCAGAGGCGCTATCATCAACGGC
Source organism: Candidatus Thiodiazotropha sp. (ex Codakia rugifera) (assembly GCA_025656675.1). Classification (GTDB taxonomy): domain Bacteria; phylum Pseudomonadota; class Gammaproteobacteria; order Chromatiales; family Chromatiaceae; genus Thiodiazotropha. The sequence goes on along the minus strand of JAHXHN010000004.1, from coordinate 141,981 downwards.
AATCTCAAGGAAGTGCACGAAGTCGACCTGCGCAACCCTGAGGAGATTCAGGAGTTCGTTCCACACTCCTGGTACAACTACCCGGATGGGATCAAAGGACTGCATCCCTGGGACGGTGTGACCGAGCCAAACTTCAAACTGGGTCCTAACGCAAAGGGCAGCAAGACCAACATCGAACAGATCGACGAGGACGCCAAGTATTCCTGGATCAAAGCGCCACGCTGGCGCGGTCACCCCATGGAGGTCGGTCCCCTCGCGCGTTACATCGTTGGCTATGCAAGCGGTCACGAAGCCATTACAGAACAGATCAACTTCGTACTCAAGACACTGGATGTGCCGGTTACAGCGCTATTTTCGACCCTGGGTCGAACCGCAGCACGGGGTCTGGAAGCCGACTGGGCCGCAGACAAGATGCGTTACTTCATGGATAAGCTGATGGCCAACATCAAGGCCGGAGACTCCGCCACCGCCAATGTGGATAACTGGGATCCCACCACTTGGCCGAAAGAGGCCAAGGGGGTTGGATTCAGCGAAGCACCCCGTGGTGCCTTGGGACATTGGATTCGTATCAAAGATACCCGTATCGACAACTACCAGTGCGTGGTGCCAACTACCTGGAACGGCTCGCCCCGTGACAGTGAGGGCAACATTGGCGCCTTCGAGGCCTCTTTGATGAATACCAAGGTGGAACGTGCAGAAGAACCGGTTGAAATACTACGAACGCTGCACAGTTTCGATCCTTGTCTTGCCTGCTCCACCCATGTAATGAGCGAGGAGGGGAGGGAATTGGCCAAGGTGAAAATACGGTGATTATAGTGTTTTGAGTGGCTGGTTTTTTTAGTTTTTATTTTTTGCGATTAACGCATGAGTAAAATTCAAATACGGATGCGTTATGAGTAGAGAGAATGATGGTGAGGATTTGAAATGAAAAACATCGTGATGGGATTGAGTGGATTAACTGGTTTATTGGCAAGCTGTTCGCTGTTGGCACATGTGGGTGATCATACTCAGACGGGATGGTTCTCCGCTATCGTGCACCTGTTGGCAGAACATGGTTATCTGTTGGCATTGCTAAGTGCCGTCATGGGCATCCTGGCCCTCAAGCGGCTGTTCCGTACCTGAACCTGACAATAGTGGCTTAAATCCCGATTGGTGCGACAGGGTCGCACCCTATGGAACGGCATTCATTTCACCTAATCCCATGCAAAGGTCGAGCATGGTCTACTTAGGAGAGACTCTTATGCAGACAACCATTAAACGAACTGCTGTCTATGTCTACGAGGCGCCTGTCAGGCTATGGCATTGGGTCAATGCGTTGGCGATAACCGTACTCGCGGTGACAGGTTATTTCGTAGCTAACCCTTTACCGACTCTGCCAGGTGAGGCGAGTGACCATTTCCTCATGGGTTATATGCGCTTTGCCCATTTTGCGGCTGCTTATATCTTTACAGTGGGATTTATCGGTCGGATCTATTGGGCCTTTGTAGGTAATGAGCATTCAAGAGAGTTGTTTCATCTGCCTTTCTATCGTCTCTCATTTTGGAAAGAGCTGTTACATGAGGTACGTTGGTACAGCTTTATGGAGAGTGAGCCGAAGAAATATGAAGGCCATAACCCTTTGGCCCATCTCACCATGGTTGCGATTATCACGATTGGGGGAATAGCCATGGTTTTGACCGGTTTTTCCCTGTATGCGGAACAGACGGGACTGGGAAGCTGGCAGGATCAGCTCTTTGGTTGGTTAATCCCTTTGGTTGGACAGAGTCAGGATGTACGCTTATGGCACCACTGGGGTATGTGGATCATCGTTGTATTCGTGATTATTCATGTCTATGTCGCTATCCGTGAGGATATAGTTTCACGTCAAAGCCTGATCAGTACCATGATCAGTGGTTGGCGTATGTTCAAGGATGACAGGCCCTGATCAGGCGTAGCTATTCATTTCCTCTGGCGTTACCAGGGATGGTTTCTGTACGCCAACTTTTAAAAGTGCGGCCTCCTCCGCGCTTTTTTTTTTCGCAAAAATAGCTGGCGATGTGTTGGTTACTCGTTATCCGTTTCTGCCTGTAGATCAAATTAAAGCAATGAAGTTTGTAGTATAAGAGATTGTACTGGCTTAGCTTGCATGCTGTTTTCTTTGTGCCTGAGCCACAGAGAATCGTTCCATAAGATAATCGAGCAGGGCATCCAGTGCCGACTCAAGTGCCTCTTCGTTTCTCTGTTCTAATGCCGAATACAGCCCTTCATGAAAGGCAATAATCTCGCGTCGGTCTTTCACATACGAGACGACCATATTGGTTATCGGCACCAATGCTTCTATGATGCTGTACATAACAAACCGGACCATGCCATTGTTCGATGCATCCACCAGCCCGCGATGAAAAGCAACATCAGCATCACAAAAGGCTTCATCGGAAAGTGTGGGGTCTTTTTGAAGCTGCAGTGCGGTTTCCACATCCTGGATCTGCTCCTGAGAGGCATTTGCAACAGCCAACTTAAGACAACCACCTTGCAGGGTTCGCCTGGCTTCAACAATCTCTTCTATATCCAAAGCACCTAGACCGACCAGAAGCGTGGCAGCGCCACTGAGAGATTCCGCCAGTTCCGCATGGGTCGGTTGATTAACAAAGTTTCCTCCAGCAGGACCACGTCGGGAACGTACCAGGTTTTGTGCTGCCAGACGCTTAAGGGCTTCGCGAACAGTAGCGCGGGAGACACCATAACGGGTTGCCAGTTCATCTTCTGTGGGCAGTCTTTCTCCAGATTTGAAACGACCCGATACTATGGCGTTTCGTAACTGTTCAGCAATCTGTTTAGAAATACTGCTTTTAATGATTGCCTGTTCCTGCATGGTTCTACTCACATCTCGTGGAATAGGGTTATCCTAACATGAAATTATAATGTTTGACTTCTATTTGTCAGACAAATAGCATAAAGCACAAATTTATTGGAGGATATGCGATGTCCAAGACCTTCCCTGCTTACCTGGTTTCAAAAACAGACAGTGGCCAACTAACTGAATTAACAGAGATTACATTGGATGATCTGATGGATGGCGACGTGACGGTCAAGGTGGACTATTCTGCCCTCAACTACAAGGATGGACTTGCACTGACGGGTAAAGCACCGGTAGTGAGACGCTTTCCTCTGGTACCTGGTATCGACTTTGCCGGTCGTGTCGTGAGCTCAAATCATGGGAGATTCAAGGAGGGCGATCAGGTTGTATTAAATGGATTTGGTGTTGGCGAGGTCCATTCGGGGGGGTTCGCCGGTATGGCCCGCGTTAATGGAGACTGGCTGGTTCCCCTGCCGCAGGGATTTACAACGCGTCAGGCAATGGCAATCGGTACCGCAGGTTACACGGCTATGCTCTGTGTGATGGCGCTGGAGCAACATGGTGTGGCTGCGGATGATGGAGCGATTCTGGTGACAGGTGCTGCGGGTGGCGTTGGCAGCGTTGCAGTTTCGCTCCTCTCGCGTTTGGGCTATCGCGTGATTGCTGCGACAGGAAGACCTGCTGAACGGGACTACCTGCTCGGCATAGGTGCTAAGGATATCCTCGATCGGAATGAGCTGAGTGGTAAGGCCCGGGCGATAGCTAAAGAGCGCTGGGCCGGGGCCATCGATGTGGCCGGGGGCAATACCCTGGCGAATGTTCTGAGTCAGATCAACTATGGGGGTGCCGTCGCCGCCTGTGGTCTGGCCGAGTCAATGGATCTCCCTACATCAGTGGCACCCTTCATCCTCCGCAGTGTCACCCTCTATGGGATCGATTCAGTGATGGCACCTATTGAAAAGCGCCAACAGGCATGGGAACGACTAAGCAAGGATCTAGACCTTGATCTGTTAGAAACCATGACAGTGGAAACCCCTTTTAGCGATCTGCCAAAGGCAGCTGAAGCGATCCTTGCTGGACGTGTACGCGGTCGTACAGTAGTTAAAATCCCAGATAGTTGATTGGTTTCTGTTGTTACACTAGGTAGTAAAAAAAGTCATGCCATCTCATCCGGGTGAAGGCCGGGATTCAGAGGATACGACGCCCGATAGGATGCTGTACTTCATCGAAATGATGCGTCGTGTCGTTTCTGGACGGGAACCGGTTGGCCAAACCCTTTTTGCCTCCGGAATCACAGGTCGGATATTGTTGTTAAATTGATGGAATGGAGCTGATGCATTCACAATTTGTGGTATATAGTCAACCTACTTTAATCTATAATAATATTAATCTGATCTTACCAATTATCATGTGTTGTTGTTAGTCGATCTGAATAGCTGATTGTGCAATGAAGCGCTGCATTATTCTCAATAGGATCTGTTTGGTTATTCTTGCATATGTCAGTTATAACCAATCACAGGCATCGTGGTTGCAGATGAATGGAAATCTTTTAATCTAGTCAGCACCTACGATAAAAGCGTCTATCTCGAGGACAGCAGAAATGCCTGTGCAGATGTCAGCATTGCATCATTTCACTTGGTCACCCCACTTACCATTGGAAAATGAACTGCTTAACAGGCTGGTAGACCGAATACTGGTCATGTTTGCACTGGTAGGTTCTGTAGCATTGATATTTTCAATGCTGCGCGCAAGCACCACCGGATGGCTCAATCTGTATACATTTCACATCGTACTTTACAGCGGTATTGTGGTAATTACCTTACTGCGTCAACAACTCTCCTCGCACATCAAAGCGATCATCTTAGTCGCAGTCAATCTGATTATTGCGATGATTGGATACCACTCCCTGGGTATGATAGCGGCGGGTGTATTCTTTTTACCGATTGCCGGCGTCATCCTGGCGCTGTTTTACAATCGATGGATGCTGATGACGTTTGTCATTATTTCACTGATCTATTTGACCTTTATCGCCAGTGGTTTCATTACGGGAAAGCTGCAGATGGTGGCGAGCGCTGATGAGTTAATGATGACTTCCAGCCATTGGATTGTCTACGGTATCAGTATGGCAATTTTTTTACTGACAACCATAATGACAATTGTCGGTTACCGGTCAACGGTTGTTGACCTGGTGAACACGTTGGAAGGTCAGCGTGATGAAATTACACAATTGGCGAATCATGATGAGTTGACCCGATTACCAACACAACGTTTGGCAAATGACCGGTTACAAATGGCACTGTATCGTGCGCAGAGGTCAAATCAAAAAGCAGCCATACTGTTTGTTGATCTGGATGATTTCAAGAAGGTTAATGATACCTTTGGTCATGATGCCGGTGACCATTGTTTGCGAATTATAAGCGATCGACTGTTAAGTAATGTTCGGGCTGAGGATACGGTTGCCAGAATTGGTGGCGATGAATTTCTCATAATTGTTGAAAACCTGGCCGATCTCAACAGTGTTGCAACACTGGCACGGTCGTTAATAGATAATTTATCAAAGCCCATCTCCTGGCGAGAGCATATCTTTACTGTTGGTGCGAGTATCGGGATATCCCTGTTTCCAGATCATGGTACAGATGGTGAAGCGCTCAAACGGAAAGCCGACAAGGCGATGTACACTGTTAAAAATAGAGGTAAGAATAACTACTCTTTTGCTTAGTCGGTGGCAATAGTTAGATTTGCCATCATTTACCAGATATTTACAAACAGACGTCATCCCGGTGCAGGCACGCTACCGTCCGAAATGTATTTTACGGACCCTTATTTTGGTTTTTACCTATCATCTGATAAGACTGTCTGCAACTTAACCGCCAAGCCCAAATTGTCTTTGTCATATTCATAAGAAAATGGGTGGGGCTGGGTCCCACCGTAAGTTGTGTGTTTAAGTCTCATCCTTGACTTATTGTGACTAAACAGAGACGCTGCCTTAGCCGCCAGGCCAATGGTGCTCACTTGTTTCGCTCAGTAGTGGGTACAGGCCGGGATTCAGACACTTACTAATTCCATTGAGTAGCCGATGAAAAAGAGAGATAAGAAACAAAAGAAAAAGCTAAAGAAGAAGGAGAAGCTTAAGGCATCAGGTGCCTTAGGGCAGGAATCCAGTATCCGTGATTTGAAGCAGAAGATTAAAAAACTGGAATCAGAGCTTAAACGCCGTGAAAGAAAAATTGATGATCTGAAAGATCAGATCAGGGATGTAGAAAATAAGAAAAGCAGGAAAGGGAAGCGGCAAAAGGGTGGAAAAGGTGCTACAAAACTGCTGTTGGCACAACAATCAACCCGAGTCGGTATTGCACAAAGGGATGCCTGGAGGCAGCACGGATTTCTACGCCATCGATACGAATACCATATGGAGAGTGGAAAAGATAAGACGACTGCTCGAAACCTGGCAGACAAGGATCTTAGAGAGAAATTCGGGGAGGATGCAGGCTATTCGGAAGAGGAACTGGAGCATATCTTATCCTGACACAGCCACTATGAAACGCAGCCATGGCGTTATGGGTGATGATGGTGAACAGCATATAGGTTAACCACCTAACTTGGATTATTATTATCTATACCTAACTGTGTTGGATCGAGGCTCGATGTTGAGTCGGTATTGTCTCAAGTGGTAGAGCAAAGTGCTGTATCAGGGATGGTGACCGACCCCGATGGCATATTAAATATGTCTTTAGTACTTTCGAGTTGCCTCGCAAGGCTGTGAATTTGTTCAAGGCTATCTTTTCAGCAGGCCACAAATATCAGAGAAGATCTCTGAGATGCTTCAATCCGGAGACTGCAATCAGACCATTTCCTATGAATAACGGCTTATGTTGCGTTGTATCGTCTTACCGAAATAGAAACCCATGATGACTGTCTCCGACTGGATTCGTAAGCATGCCTTATCGCTTGAGTTATGGATTATTCATCGAACATCATTTCTCGGTAATATCCCTCTGTTACGTTTTTTTTACCGGCATATCACTGCAGATATCAGGGTTCTCGATTCAGAGGGAAATGCAGGACTCGGATTCAGTGTCAATTTCAAAACACCCTATCTTCATCTCCCCATTCATGTGCAAAAGTCCCAGGTCGGTGCTGTGGATGCAGATCATCAGTTTTTACCTGCTGCGTTCAGATTTTTCGACTGGCACTCCTGGGCGCATATCGAAGGCAGGGTTGAATGGCTTGGAGAGCGTCGGATTGATATCAATGGAGAGGGCGTGTCTGTCATTACAGGCTTCAATTACTGGGGTCTGGAACCACCCGCTCCTCAAGAGACTTTTGGCCTCAGATTGGCCGAAGGTGTCGAAGGAACCGCTAAGGTCCTGTGGGATCAGCATATAGTCAGGGTGAAATTCGCCCCTCTGTACTGGATGATTGAACCGAAAAACAGTAGCTATAATGTGGTAGCGATTAGAGATACCGAGCTGGCCATGTTGATTGTCTCTTTGTCTGAAATCGGCAGTGGTAACCGACAGGTGTACAGCAAGGCGGTTGAACGTCTGGAAGAGTGGGTAACGATAAAGTCTCAACGGAAAGGCACAGAACAGGCTCTGTTGCATTTCCTCATTTCTATCAGGGATTGGGGACCTTTAGGTATGGAGCCGTTATATCCAGGATTAAAAGATGTCATGGAGCGATTGCCGCTACAGGATAAAGAGCGAGTCCTGTTCGAATTTTATGCCGATAACTGGGGCGTTCGGAATAATCGGAATGGGCGATTACTCACAGTTAAAATATTGCAGGCATTGTCCACGGAAAAGGCATTTTTTACCCTTACTGCAATCTCCAAATATGTGAAAAACCAAGCTGTTTTGCCTGAAGAGTTGGCAGTGATTCAAACCGCAGCCGATACGATCGGTAAAAAACTAGGGAAGATCTGAGCAAGTCTGAACGAGCCAGATTGTGGGCAAAAAGATTTCGCAGCAAGGTATCAATCGAAGATAATAGCGCATCTACTGCAGAGATCGGCAATACAGAGGTGGATGGTATTTACGACAAGATGCCGTCCATGGTGGCTTGCTCAGGGTTTCTCTGGATTTCATCCCACTATGCTCGAAATGGCCATTTTTCGAAGCCTTCCTATGAATAAAGTCCTCATAGAGACTATCCCTAGAGATGAAAATACTCACAATTGACCGTTAATTTGAGGTTTTCATCCAACTTCACCGCACGCTGAGCCACCCTTTCTTCACACCTTATAACAGTGATTCAAGCTGTCAGTTCATGCTCATTTCATGCCAGATAAAATTTACATGCTACTATGGTTATACGCAGATAGAAAAATTTAATAGTTTGGCGGTCCGACGCTGAAAAATCAGGGCGTCTGTCGCTGAAAAAATACCATATTTTTTTAAGCGCTATATTAACAATGCGCTATCACTTTGGAGGTAGAGATGGGCACAACCCGTGACATAGTGGTACTGAGTTCGGTACGCACAGCCGTTGGTGGTTATGGCGGTTCACTAAAAAGTATTGCACCCTGTGAGTTGGCGGCAACCGTAATACGGGAGGCTGTGCAACGAGCCGGTGTCGATCCCGGTACCGTCGGACATACGGTATTGGGAAACGTTATTCATACTGAAGCGCGGGATATGTATGTATCTCGAGTGGCATCGGTAAACGCAGGCCTCCCGGTCGATACCCCTGCATTTACTCTGAATCGCCTATGTGGCAGTGGTCTCCAGGCGATCGTTTCCGCCACCCAGCAGATTGAAACCGGCCACTGTGATATTGCGGTCGGTGGCGGTGTTGAGTGCATGAGCCGCTCTGGCTATACATCAACCAGCCAACGTTGGGGATCGCGCATGGGTGATAGCGCTATGGTAGATATGATGGTGGGTGCACTGACTGATCCCTTTGAGAGTGTGCATATGGGTATTACCGCAGAAAATATCGCCGAAAAATGGGGGATATCGCGGGAAGATCAGGACCAGCTTGCGGTTGAAAGCCACAGACGTGCAGCCGCCGCATGGGAGGAGGGGCGTTTTAAGGAACAGATTGTGCCGATCGAGATCAGGTCCCGCAAAGGCACGACACTATTTGAAAAAGATGAGCATTTTCGTGCCGATGCCGATATGGCGGGGATGGCCAAGCTTCGTCCCATTTTCAAGAAAGATGGCACGGTAACTGCCGCAAATGCCTCGGGAATCAATGATGCCGCATCTGCGATTGTACTGGCGGCAGCGGAGACGGCTGAGGCGAATGGCCTCAAGCCAATGGCTCGACTGGTTGGCTACGCTTTTGCGGGTTGTGAACCAAAATATATGGGTATAGGTCCGGTGCCCGCGGTCAAGCGTTTGCTTGAGGATACCGGTATGTCGATAAGTGACTTCGATCTATTTGAGGTCAATGAAGCGTTTGCTGCCCAGGCCTTGGCAGTCGTTCGAGATCTTGATCTGCCTATGGATAAGACCAACCCTAACGGTAGCGGCATCTCGCTGGGACATCCTATTGGTGCAACCGGGTCGATTGTTACAACCAAAGCACTTCATGAGCTGCACCGCACCGGTGGACGTTTTGCGCTGGTCACCATGTGTATCGGAGGTGGTCAGGGGATCGCAGCCGCTTTTGAGCGAATGTAAATAAGTATTCATCCAGAATCAAATATACCAACAACCAAGAAGAGGAGACTATCAATGGGACGTGTTGCATTAGTGACTGGAGGAACCCGCGGGATTGGCGAGGCTATCAGTGTAGCCCTGAAAGATGCGGGTTATACGGTTATCGCGAATTACGGTGGTAATGACCAGGCGGCACAGGAGTTCACCGGACGCACCGGCATTCCTGCCTTTAAATTCGATGTCAGCGATTATGATGCCGTCCAGGCCGGTATAGCGAATATTGAGGGGGAGTTTGGTCCAATCGAAGTGCTGGTTAACAATGCCGGTATTACCCGTGACGGCACCATGTATAAAATGAACTTCGAGAAATGGGACAAGGTCATACAGACCAATCTGGCTTCCTGTTTCAATGCCTGCCATGCGGTTGTTGGGGGTATGCGTGAGCGGGGATTCGGCCGTATCGTCAACATCGGATCTGTCAATGGCCAGGCGGGTCAGTACGGGCAGGTAAATTATGCTGCGGCAAAATCGGGTATCCACGGCTTCACCAAGGCACTCGCTTTGGAGGGTGCCAGTAAAGGCATCACGGTCAACGCCGTCGCGCCCGGATATGTGGCAACCGACATGGTGCGAGCAGTGCCTGAAGCGGTATTGGAGAAAATCATCAAGACTATACCGGTTGGTCGTCTTGGTGAACCGGAAGATATTGCGCGTTCGGTATTGTTCCTCGTTGCCGACGAGGCCACTTTCATCACAGGTTCGACACTCTCCGTGAATGGTGGACAGCATATGTATTAGTGGTTTGGTTTTATGAATACTCCCGGGTCTGCGTAGTTGCAGACCTGGGGAGTTTCCGCTCAGTTATCGAGCAAATGCAGGCAAAAAACGAGAGGCTTATGCCATAACTTGACCGATATCTTAAAATTTGGTCGTTAATTAGGGGGAAATGGTGACTGCCATCCCACTGTTTTGGATAATTGTCGTGTACGATAAATAAAAAATAAAGCATTCGTCATTTTTTAAAATTTAGAACATCACTCCTCCACAGTATTGCTCTGGTGAGGTTTTTTAATACCGATAGGTCAAACCATAGTTCTAACGACTGCATCGCATTCATCTTTATGCGGAGTGCATTGAGTGAAGATTGAATGATGGTGCGACAAAATGTAATTTTTGGATATTTCATCATGCTTAGTAAAATTCCAGCCCCGATAAACGATAACTATGCGATTGATATACTTATCAAAAAGGCCATAAAGAATAACCATATTGGTAGCATGAAGTATTTCATGAGGAAGAAGGGGCTTAAAAAGTCATGCGCCGATCCCCTAAAGTTAACTAAATAATCCTCCGCTCTCTCAGTATCCCCGCTTCTTCAGCGAGCGGGCTGATTCATCTGGGTCATGACCCTCCAATGGTTTCTGTGTCGAGACAACCGCTTCCAGCGATATCTTGCAATTCGATTTATAATTCATGTGGATAACACGCCATTTTCTATTCGAATTCGAACTATAGAGTCTCTCAAGGAGAGCGCGCTATGAACCGCAAACCATCCTTGTGGCTAACCATATGCCTACTGGCATTATCCTCACCGTCCAGTGCTCTGGAAGAGATCGGCGCAGAGATTCTGAGTACCTGTTTGAGTGAACGGCAGGCATTAATGGGCAATCCCACTGCTGCTGTTCGTTACGGTCTTTGCCTCGGTTATTTAAAGGGGATAGCCGATGCCCTCAATGGAGCAAAGTTCTGTATACCGGAGACGGGTGAGACAGCGATTATTACCCAGCGTCTGAAACAGGTTTATATTGGCTATGCGCTAGCGCACAAGGATGCACTGAGAAAGCCCGCTATCCAGACTGTCGTTCCTGCTCTCGAAAATGCGTTTCCCTGTAGCAGATAGATGTTATCCACAAGCCCTGGTGGGGATAACCAAAAACCTAAGACTCCCCGCATACCTTGCCGGTCCATTCAGCCCGAACAATTATTTTTCTAATTTCCGAAGGTGGTTTGACCAGAATGACTCAATCAGGATCTATAAGCATTTTCACCAGCAAGTTGCCGCTTGCGGTGTTGTTTCTCATATCAACCCCTTTATCTGCAGACTGCATGAGTGATCCGGGTGGTGATATCTACTGTGGTGCTGGACACTGCGTAGTCAACAATAAGGGTAGGGTCTGGTGCTCTCGTTACTATGACGGTGATGCAGTGATTACGTTATATGGCCAGGTACTTTGTGGCAAAGGCCAATGCGCAAAAGGACTAGATGGCCAATTCTTCTGTTCGTCAGAGATTGGAGGTGCTGTCCTGCTCGATAGCCATGGACGTGTACGTTGCTATGGTCATTGTGAGCCTGCCACAACAGACAAATGCGAAAATACACGTGCAGACAATTCAGGCCGTTAAGTGTTCAGCATGCTTTAAGTAACACCCTTGGTGTTCAAATAGTTTCCCAGGTTTTTGTCGCTGTTGGAAACATGGGAAAGAAACCAATCGGATGAGACATCGTAATCGGAGCAGAAAGTCGGATATCTGCCACTTGAGACAGCCGCTACAAGAGTATCTAGATGTTGAAGTAAAACCTTGTGTTCATTCTTGTGGCGTTCACTACCGGGAAAGTCATATTCATTCATATACCGCTCTTCGGTAGAGAAGTGCATGTGGGTGAAATCGACCAGTTCAATCAATAGACCCTTTAATATAGATTTATCACGGCACTCTTCTACTGCAGTGTGAAGATTATTGACTATTTCAAGCATCTTCTGGTGTTGAATATCGATTTCGCTGACATTCACGCTATATTCATCGCACCAGTTAACGATTGGCATATTGTTCTCTCTGTTGGTTGAAAATACTTATTGAGTCTTTCCAGGTGGAATTGCTTATCTGCAGTGCCACGATTTATTCTGTATAAGCGCAAACTAATAAACCAGCTGGTTTACTGCCTATCATCAGACAGTTTTTAGCTTGATGTAAAGGGGATGGGTCAGGTAAGAATCATATTATTGTTGTTAAAGCAAAATAGATCCCCTAGTACACCCCTATTTAGGGATTATGATCTATTTTTAAAAAAAATCACCCCCATCGCTGATAAGAGAATATCCATCTGTAAAGCGCAGATGGAAGGTGGGTTTGGGAATTAAAAGGCCTTTCTTTTGGATTGATATGCAAAGTCACTTGTCTATCAGGAGCATGTCGTAAAGTTGAGTGCTCATATCCTCTCCTCGACCGCAATCAAGCGATATCATATACCTAATTCGGATAGAAATATTCCAATTGCAATCATAATTGGTAATTAAGTATCCAGCACCTCTATCAGATCTGTTGTTGATACGAAATAATTATTAATTAAAACAGGAGGTAAGCAGCCCATCATATTCTTGGCGCGTGGTTTGCACAGCATATTGCCAACCGTTAGAGATACCTAATGCTGGAGCCGGATTATGACAGAAGCACCCAATGTGTTGATTCTGGGAATCGGGAATCTTCTTTGGGCCGACGAAGGATTTGGAGTGCGCGCTCTGGAAGTGTTACAGCGTAAATATCAGCTTCCCGACCATGTGCGTCTAGTGGATGGAGGCACTCAGGGTATTTACCTTGTTCAGCATATTCGCGAGGCGCAGATTCTGGTGGTCTTCGATGCTGTGGACTACGGTCTCCCGGGAGGCACCCTGAGACAGGTGGAGGGTGAAGAAGTCCCCAAGTTTATGGGTGCTAAGAAAGTAAGCTTGCACCAGACCGGGTTTCAGGAAGTGCTTGCCATGTCTGAGATGCTTGGAAACTACCCACAACATATTTTGTTGGTAGGTGTACAACCCGTTGAAATAGAAGATTACGGGGGGAGTCTGAGGGAACCGGTTCGAGCTCAGATAGAACCTGCGATTCAGATTGCCCTGACCTATTTGCAAGATTTTGGTATTCAGGCAAAACGACGTGAAATACCCTTGCGCCCGGATACGGGATTGCAGGGTTCGATCTCTGACATACAGCGTTATGAAGCCGAGCGGCCATCAGAGCAACATGCCTGTCGTGTCGGTGATGCCAGAGTGCTGGAGTCGGATCGGTTCGATCTGGCCTACAGACCGGTCCAGATCGAAGAGGATGCCATTCATGTGGATGTGGATGCGCACCTTGATAAATACCGGGACAACTAATGTGTATCGGTGTGCCGATGCAAGTGATTACCGCCGGGCCCGGTTTTGCTGTATGTACAGGTATGGGTGAAAAACGTCTTGTGGATACGCTGTTAGTGGGTGACCAACAGGTCGGTGACTGGTTGCTGGTATTTCTCAATGCTGCTCGTGAGGTATTGACGGAGGAACAGGCCAGTCGGATTCGTAAAGCCTTGGATGCCCTTGACCTTGCCATCCATGGTGAGACAGATATAGACCACCTTTTTGCCGATCTGGTGGATCGCGATCCACAACTGCCCATACATCTTCGGGCGCCAAAGTAGCAGGAGACTCCTATGCCTTCACCGCTGATCAGAGACCTCATCGATAATAAAGGCGTCGCCCTGATCGATGAACAGACCCTGGAAGGGTTCACCCAATCTCATCATCAGAGCATGCTTTTTTTTACGGAGAACCCGTTGCAGTTTCCCGAGAGTAATGATGTGGCCGTGGTGTTGCCTCTATTGATGGAAGCATTTGCTGATCGTCTTCAGGTAGCCGTTGTAGATCGTCGCAGTGAACATCAGCTTCATGCTCGCTTTCCTTTCGAGGGTTGGCCGGCGCTGGTCATGCTTAGGGATGGGGAATATGTGGGTGCGATATCCCGTATGCAGGACTGGGATGTCTACCTCGCTGAGGTTGAGCGTCTACTGATAACCGAGCCGTCCTCAACACCCAGATTCAAGGTTCCTGTGGTGAGTGCAGACAACCACTGTCGGTAATCTTTTATCGCAGTGTTCAATCATGGATTCCATGATATAAGCGGAGAAACGAATAACATGTACGAAATCAATCTGCCTGTCTCTGTCAGTGGTCCTGGTTCGCAACCTTCGGAAGAGGATGGGACAAGCCTTGATATTTTGCAGTTGCCTGATGAGATGTCGACCTTCGCTTTGCCGGAGATGCCTGAAGCGGACCAGCTGGCTTGTCATGAAGAAGGTATGTCTGCTTTAACACAACTTGATGGGATTTTACAACAACTGGCCAAGGTCAAGGATTCGCAATCAGAGTTTGTCGATATTACCCATTTGGATAAGGAGAACCGGACCCTGGTCGATCAGGTATTAGGTGAAGGTGAAGTGAGTATGGTCTATCAGGGCAGTCAATCCAGTGCCTGCATACAAGAGTCGGTTATGGCGGGTATCTGGCGGGTTAGATATTTCGATGAACAAGATCAACTGACCAGCGATACAATCGAGGTGGCAAGCGTGCCGAGACTTTGTCATCGTAATGTATTCAACCACGCCGCACACCGTGTTGAAACTCATCGTGATTCGATTCCACAAGGTGTTTTGAATGCGCCACCATTACTTGCCGAAATCAATGATAAAATTGCCGAATACCGACCCGGCAGTGAGTCTTATGTTATCAATCTGACACTATTGCCTCAGACTGAAGAGGATCTGGCTTTTTTGATTGAACGCCTGGGTGAAGGTCCGTTGACGATACTCTCCCGTGGCTATGGCAACTGCCGTATAACCAGTACCGCTGTTGAAAATGTCTGGTGGGTGCAATATTTCAACTCTCAGGACAAAAATATTCTTAACACACTCGAGATCGGTGGTGTACCCACCGTAGCTGCTGCAGCAAAAGAGGATATCCAGGACAGTGCCCAGCGACTGGATGAGATCATGGAAGCCTACCGGTGAGTGATCCTTTTTTTGCCGGCTCCTATGGAGGGGATGACAACAAGCTCAGTCGTGAGAGTCGTCTGGAATGTAAAATCTGTTGGTATATCTATGATCCAGCAGCGGGTGATGACTATTGGCAAATACCGCCCGGGACACCTTTTTCGCAACTGCCGGCACATTGGAGTTGTCCCAATTGTGACGCTAACAAAAACGATTTCATGATAGTGAGAGAAGCACAATGATTTGTCCTGACTATCTCATTGAAGGCCTGGAGCTGCAGTTTCGAACTATCGAAAAGCAGCGTATGCAGGGATTACCGTTAATCAATAAAGCCTTGCAGGTGGAAGCGGTCGGTTTTTGTGAATGGAACGGATGCTGTCTCGGCGTACTGATTACACCTTGGTTTATGAATCTGATGCTTTTGGCGGATGAGGGCGATGCCTGGAGTGATAGGCAGATCGGTGACAAACAGCTTCATCAGCTACCGTCGGGTCCCTATGAATTTATTGTGGGTGAAGAGGAGGGCATCGGTCGTTATCAGATGTGTTCACTCTTTTCACCCATGTTTGAATTCAGCGATCAGGCAACAGCAGTGGCGGCTGCCGAAGCGGCAATGGATGGACTGATGAATGAAGCGCATCGTGATACGATCTCGACCTGTGAAAGTGAGATTAACCGACGCTGGTTGGGAGAATCTGACGATGAAAAGAGCAATCAGCAAGGGGTCTCTGACAGAAATGATCAGGCCCCCGGTCTGAGTCGGCGCCTGGAGCAACCACTGAGTCGTCGTGATCTGTTGCGTGGTCAATTCCAACAGGATACTGAACAGTGAACGTGGAAGGTGAACTTCGGATTGAGCTGCATCGTCAGGAACAGCGTATCAGCCAGGTTCGTATTCTGTCGAGTCGCCCACTGCAGTTACCACGTCTGTTCGAAGGCAAACCGGTAGCGGAACTGCTAGGTATGGTGCCGATGCTCTACAGCGTCTGTGGTACGGCTCAGGCCTGTGCTGCTGTCCAAGCCTGTCGTCAGGCGATGAACCAGGATGTGGCGTCTCAGGTTGCTTTGGCCGAGGAGATGCTGGTGACTGTGGAGATAGCCCGTGAGCACCTCTGGCGGATTCTTATGGATTGGTCGGCCTTTGCTAATAAGCCCATTGATCGTCCGTTGGTCGCTTCGCTTTCATCACTCATGCCAACAGCGAAAAGTGCCTGTTTCGCGAAGCGTGATCTATTTACACTCAAACCTGCACTTCAGTTTGATGAAAAAAAATTTGTTTCGATCATTGAACAGATTGCAAATACAGCATCCAATGCGATTTTTGCAGAACAGCCGTCTGTCTTGTATGCCATCTCCGACATAGATGGTTTCGATCATTGGCTCGATATGTCGAAAACACCGTCATCAATACTACTCCAAGACTTAAGAGATCAGCAAACAGGTCACTTGGGTGATGGTGGGATGTACGCATTACCCACTATCGATGCTCAAATAATGAGTCAGCGTATGGCGCAGGCGGATGCCGACTATTTTATTTCGACGCCGGATTGGCAGGGCGATAATTATGAGACTACGCCATTGACACGGATGGCTTCTCACCCACTACTCCAACAGCTTGTACAACACTACGGTTTCGGTCTGATGACACGCATGATGGCCAGATTGTTGGAGCTGGCTTCAATTCCTGGAACTTTATACCGTCAAGTGCAGGTATTGGCCGGTTTGCAAGGGCGTATTGAAAAAACAGCTCCAGCGTTGGTTGAGCAACAAGGACTGGGTGAGGTTGAGGCTGCAAGAGGGCGTCTCATACACCGTGCGGTACAACAGGACGGGATTATTAAAAGCTATCAAATTCTGGCGCCAACCGAATGGAATTTTCACCCGCGTGGAGTGGTTGCCAGAGGATTACAGAAACTGCCTGCAGAAAATGTATCGTTTTTAAGACAACAGGCAGATCTCTTCATCAATGCAGTCGATCCTTGCGTCGGTTATAAACTCGAGATTATCTGATGCATGAGATGTCGCTTTGTGAGGGTGTGCTGCTCGCATTAGAGGAAAATGCCGTCAGTCAGGGCTATAAAAGAGTCAAGACCGTCTGGCTGGAGATCGGTGCTTTGTCAGGTGTGGAACCGGAGGCGATGCATTTTGGTTTTGATGTGGTGATGAATAAGAGCCTTGCGGATGGTGCGAGGTTGGAGATCATTCATCTGCCTGGTAAGGCCTGGTGTATGCAGTGCAGTCAGTCTGTTCAGGTATCGGCCCGTTATGAGGCGTGTCCTGAATGCGGCAGTTATCAACTGCATGTGACAGGGGGGGAGGAGATGCGGATTAAAGAACTTGAAGTTGATTGATTAATTATGAGTTTTGAATTTTGAATTAAGGTGCTTGCTTTGCTCACGATCATTTTTAAAGCAGTCCACTACACGCACACATTAATTCAAAATTCATAATTCATAATTCAACATTCAGAATTATTTACGAGGTTGTTATGTGTACAGTTTGTGGATGTGGTGAAGGCGAGTCACAGATCGAAGGTCATGATCATCAACATGATCACGGAGAACATCACCATGACGATCATCAACATGATCATGGTGAACACCATGGCCATACACATGATTACGGCCATGGACCGGCTCATGCCCATGCGCCGGGAATGACTCAATCCCGTATGGTGCAGATCGAACAGGATATCCTTGGCAAGAATAATCAATATGCTGCAGCCAATCGACGCTACTTTCAGAAGCATGGCATTTTGGGTCTTAATCTGGTCTCCAGTCCCGGCTCGGGTAAAACAACTTTACTGACCCGGACAATCGATGATCTACAATCAGACTTTGACATGGCTGTCATCGAAGGGGATCAGCAGACCACCCATGATGCCGAACGGATTCGTGCCACGGGGGTGAAGGCATTACAGATCAATACCGGGAAAGGGTGTCATCTGGATGGTCATATGGTCGGGCATGCGCTTGAAACACTTAAGCCTGAGGAGGGGAGTCTGCTGTTTATCGAGAATGTCGGCAACCTGGTCTGCCCAGCCGCATTCGATCTGGGTGAGGCACACAAGGTGGCCATCCTCTCTGTCACCGAAGGAGAGGACAAACCCCTTAAATATCCCGATATGTTCCATGCTGCTGATCTGATGTTGTTGAACAAGATCGATTTATTGCCCTATCTTAGTTTCGATGTGGAGCGCTGTATCGCCTATGCGCAGCAGGTCAATCCACGCATCAAGGTGATACAGCTCTCAGCTACCACAGGCGAAGGGATGCAAACCTGGTATCAATGGATTACGGCCACACGTCAGATAGCATTGGTCGGGCATCCCGCATTGGTGGTTTAGAGGATGAGCACGAACCCATTTTTGGAGTGATGAAATATGTGTTTGGCAGTTCCAGCAAAAGTAGTCGCAATCGACGATCTTGGCGAGAATGCCACAGTACTGTTGGGCGAAGTCAAAAAGAGCATCTCACTGGCCTTGGTCGATGATGTGCAGGTGGATGACTTTGTACTCATTCATGTTGGCTATGCCTTGAATAAAGTCAGTGAGGAGGAGGCGGAACGTACCCTGCAACTGTTTGCCCAGGCGGGAGTGATTCGATGAAATACGTTGATGAATTCCGCCAGCACAAACTGGCCAAACAATTGGCTGCTGCGATTAAAGATGAGTCAGATCCGTCAAGGAATTATAACTTGATGGAGTTCTGTGGTGGTCATACCCATGCCATATTTCGCTATGGTGTACAGGATCTGATGCCGGAAAATGTGAAGTTTGTACATGGTCCAGGCTGCCCCGTCTGTGTGCTGCCAATCGGGCGTATCGATGAGGCCATTCATCTGGTGGAAGCAGAGGATGTTATTCTCTGTACCTATGGAGATCTACTCAGAGTACCTGCCAGTGGACGCAACAGTCTGATAAAAGTGAAAGCTGCCGGTGGCGATGTGCGTATGGTCTATTCCACACAGGATGCCCTGCGTATCGCTCGAGAAAATCCTGATCGGGAGGTTGTGTTCCTTGCTATCGGCTTTGAGACCACAACGCCACCCAGTGCCGTGGCCATCCAACAGGCAGATACAGAGGGGCTGAAAAACTTTTCACTGTTCTGTAATCATGTACTGACTCCTGCGGCAATCCAGAACATTCTTGAATCACCTGAAGTAAGAGAGATCGGCTCTGTCTCTATCGATGGTTTTTTCGGACCCTCCCATGTCAGCTCCATCATCGGCAGTCGTCCCTATGAATTTTTTGCGGAGGAGTTTCAGAGGCCGGTGGTGATTGCAGGCTTTGAACCCCTGGATGTGATGCAGTCGGCTTTGATGCTGATCCGCCAGCTCAATGAGGGTCGATATGAAGTGGAGAACGAATATACCCGAGTAGTGAGTCGTGAAGGTAATCAAAAAGCGCAGCTGCGGGTGGCGGATGTTTTTGAGTTACGTCGCAGCTTTGAGTGGCGAGGTCTTGGTACGGTTCCCTACAGTGCCTTGAAGATTAAAAAAACCTATCAACTATTTGACGCAGAGAAGCGCTTCACCCTACCTGTTTCCCAAGCCAAAGATGTCAAGGGATGCGAATGTCCTTCAATTCTACGGGGCGCAAAGCGGCCTACCGACTGCAAACTGTTCGGTACAGTCTGTACGCCTGAAAACCCCATGGGTTCCTGCATGGTCTCATCAGAGGGCGCTTGCGCCGCTTACTGGAGTTATGGACGTTTCCGTCAGCCAGTGCAGCAGAGTGCATGAAATGAAGTAGGCCTCTTACACTTATTTTGGCGGGGTATTAGAAGATGAGCATGTATAGGTCGCAAATGAACGTCATTCATCGCAAAGGTTCGCAAATAACGCTTCGTTTGGAATCTTGCCCTGAAATAGAAGCGCTATCGGGATTTAATGATTCAAGCAGCCAGGTTGGATACAAGCAGGGTGATCAGACAGGTAAATTATTGTGAAAATATTTGTGTGTGGATTTACAGTGGTCGGCGTTCATTTGCGGAAAAACAATCGATCAATTCAATGCACTATCAACTATGGAGCTAACAAATGAGTGCAGTGGTTAAACGTTTCCCGCTACGCCTCGATACGCGCAGTGCCAGGGTCGATATGACCCATGGCAGTGGCGGCAGGGCAATGGCCCAATTGATCGATGAGCTGTTTGTCAAACACCTCGATAATGCCTTGTTGCGCCAGGCCAATGATCAGGCTGCCTTTGATGTAACAGCCGGTCGTATGGTGATGAGTGTGGATGGTCATGTGATCTCTCCCCTGTTCTTTCCCGGAGGCGATATCGGGTCGCTCTCAGTACATGGCACGATCAATGATGTGGCTATGTCAGGTGCAGTGCCACGCTATCTCTCAGCAGGCTTCATCCTTGAGGAGGGTTTCCCGCTGGCCGATCTGGATCGTATCGTTGCCAGTATGGGAAAGGCTGCGAATGCGGCTGGAGTACCGGTTGTGACCGGTGATACTAAAGTGGTGGAGAAGGGCAAGGGAGACGGTATCTTTATTACCACCACAGGTATCGGTGTGGTACCTGAAGGCGTTCGGATATCTGGTGATCAGGCGCGCCCTGGTGATCAGATTCTGCTCAGTGGCAGTATCGGTGATCATGGCGTGGCGATCATGTCCAGCAGAGAGAATCTGGAGTTTGAGACAAGCATAGAATCAGACGCTGCATCGCTGCATCGATTGGTTGAAAGGATGGTGGCCTGTGCGCCGTCTATTCACTGCCTGCGTGATCCGACCCGTGGTGGTGTTGCGACGACACTTAATGAACTGGCGATGCAGTCTCAGGTGGGAATGCGGTTGATCGAATCGGATATCCCGGTTAAACCTGCCGTGGCATCAGCCTGTGAACTGTTGGGGCTCGATCCCCTCTATGTGGCCAATGAGGGCAAACTGATCTGTATCTGTTCAAAACAGGATGCTGAACCGTTACTGTCGGTCATGCGTGAAGATCCACTGGGTCTGGAAAGCCGGATTATCGGTGAAGTGGTCGAGGACCCGCATCACTTTGTGCAGATGGAGACGCTGTTCGGTGGCAGTCGTGTGGTCGATTGGCTGTCTGGTGAGCAGTTGCCGAGGATTTGTTAGTGCGATGCGAATCCTTTTCCTGACACATGCCTTCAACAGCCTGACTCAGCGTCTCTTCGTAGAGTTGCGGGAGCAGGGTCACGAGGTCTCAGTCGAATTCGATATCAATGATACGGTTGCATTGGAAGCGGTCACCCTTTACCAACCAGAACTGATCATAGCACCCTTTCTCAAAAGAGCGATTCCTGATGGGATCTGGCGTAATACCGTCTGCTTTGTGCTTCATCCGGGAATCCGTGGTGATCGAGGCCCATCGGCACTCGACTGGGCCATCCTGCAGGGTCTGCAAAAATGGGGTGTGACGGTGTTGCAGGCCAATGCCGAAATGGATGCCGGGGCGGTCTGGTCGAGTGTTGAATTTAAAATGCGGGAAACGAGTAAAGGCAGTCTCTACCGGAATGAAGTGACAGAGGCTGCCGTGATGGCTGTCATGCAGGCGGTTGATCGTTTCAGTGACAAGGTGTTCCGTCCTGAACCATTGAATACCGATGATCCTTCGATAAAGGGAGAATGGCAGCCGTTGATGAGACAATGTGACCGTGTTATCGATTGGCAGCAGGATAACAGTGGCGAGGTGCTGCGCAAAATTCGTAGTGCAGACGGATTCCCCGGTGTTAAGGATAAGATCTTTGGCCGAGAACTGTTTCTCTATGATGCCAGGCCCGAGCCTACTCTGCAGGGAGAGCCAGGTGAAGTCATTGCCCGTTGTGGTCCAGCCATCTGCCGGGCGACCCAGGATGGTGCTGTATGGATAGGGCATCTGAAAGACAAATCGACAGAACACCCATTCAAGCTGCCGGCTACACAACTGGTGGCTGATGAAATTGCCGGATTGCCCGAAATCGAAGCTGATGAACGGTCCGGTTACAGGGAGATCTGGTATGAGCAGCAAAACGGTATAGGATACCTCCACTTTCCTTTCTATAACGGCGCAATGAGTACTCGCCAATGCATGGCGTTGCTAAAGGCCTACAAACAGGCGACACAAAAGGATACCCAGGCAATCGTGCTGCTTGGGGGACCAGATTACTGGTCAAATGGGATGCATCTGAATCTGATCGAAGCTGCAGAGAGTGCAGCCGACGAATCATGGCGTAACATCAATGCTATCGATGATCTGGCATTGGAAATCATCAACACTGACAGCCACCTGACCATAGCCGCACTGCAAGGTAATGCCGGTGCAGGTGGGGTCTTCCTGGCCCGGGCAGCCGATGAGGTCTGGGCGAGACAGGGGATAATCCTGAATCCCCACTACAAGGATATGGGCAATCTCTATGGCTCTGAATACTGGACCTATCTACTGGCCCGTTATGTCGGTGAAGCGCATGCTGCAGTCATCATCGAAAATCGTTTGCCATTGAGTACCCGTCAAGCTGTCGAGTTGCAGTTGGCGGATCGGGAGATCAAACAAAGAGGGGATGCGTTTATATCCCAGGTTCGCTTGTTGGCAGAAGCGGTGGTGCGTACCCCGGCTTTTAGTGAGCGTCTCCATTATAAGAATGTACGGCGACAGGCGGATGAACAGACAAAACCCATATCCCTCTATCGTGAGGAGGAACTGGAGCAGATGAAACGTAACTTTTATGGGTTCGATCCCAGTTATCACGTGGCTCGTTATAATTTTGTACATAAGGTGCCGAAGTCGCGCACCCCACTGACTATCGCCAGCCATCGCCGTATGGCCTCTAAATGGAAGCATGTCTCATGAGCAGCCTACCTACCGTATTGATTGTCGATGATGAAGTGCGTGGTCTTGAGACTTTACAGCGCATACTGCAAGACGACTTCAATGTTCAGATTGCGGAGAACGTCAAGCAGGCAACAGAGATTCTGGAGAATGAGTGGGTACAAATCATACTCTGTGATCAGCGCATGCCTGATATCACAGGTGTGGAGTTTCTCAAGCAGGTTCGTGATCAATGGCCTGAAGTTATTCGTATGATTATCTCCGGCTATACTGACTCGGAAGATATCATCAGTGCTGTCAATGATGCAGGGATCTATCAGTTCATAACAAAACCCTGGCACCCGGATAACTTGATTCTATTGTTGAAGAATGCGGCTGAGTTATTCGAGCTACAGCGTAAGAATGAGATCCTTTCCATTGAGCTGAAAATGTCGCCCACTCGTTTGCAGGCGGCAATGGACAAGAAACGCAAACATTTACGTGATGACTATCAATGTGAAGATCAGATCGTACGCAGTCCACAAAGCTGTATGAATCAAGTTTGTGAAAAGATCAGGCGTGTCTCGCCCTATGATGTCTCTGTACTGTTGACCGGTGAGTCGGGTACCGGTAAAGAGTTGGCAGCCCGTGCTTTGCACTATAACAGTGCCCGCTGGGATCAACCCTTTGTTGTGGAGAACTGTGGTGCATTGCCTGACGAACTGTTGGAGAGCGAACTGTTTGGCTATAAACGGGGTGCCTTCACCGGTGCGGTGGAGGACAGGGCGGGCCTGTTCGAGCGGGCTAGTGGCGGTACCGTATTTCTGGACGAGATTGGTGAGGTCTCTCCCGCCTTCCAGGTGAAACTGCTCAGAGTGTTGCAGGAGGGGGAAATCAGACCGTTGGGCAGCAGTCAGACACGTCAGGTGGATGTCAGGGTGATTGCGGCCACCAATCGTGACCTGGAGCAGGAGGTCAGAGAAGGTCGTTTTCGTGAGGATCTCTATTATCGACTAGCGACAGTAACCCTTCACTTACCGGCACTGCGTGAACGGAAAACAGATATCCCGCTGATCGCCAACAGCATTCTTGATGCTGCCATTCAGCACTTGGGTAAAGAGGTCGACGGTTTTAGCGCCGAGGCACTCGCCTGTATGCAGGCCTATCATTGGCCTGGCAATGTACGAGAACTGCAGAATGAGATCCGACATATGCTGGTGATGAGTGATACGGATGAGATGGGTGCTGAACTACTTTCGCCGAGGGTGTTACATGCAGCACCGGAAGGGGATGAGGCCGATCTGCAAACTATGGTTGGACTCGAGGGATCGTTGAAAGAACGTGTTGAATCCCTGGAAGCGCGTATTCTGAAAGAGACCCTTATTCGTCACCGCTGGAATAAGAGTCAGGCGGCAAAGGAGTTGGGTCTCTCCCGGGTTGGTTTACGTAGTAAGTTAGAGCGTTATGGTTTGGAAAAGGTTGAGCAACTCCATGATAAGGGTGAGCAGGATGCAGTGGGTTGATTGACTGACCTCTGCATATCACCGTTCTATCAGGTGGATTCCTAAGAGTGGAGGAGTGGCCGCCATTGAACGCCAATCACTGAAAAGGAAGGCGAGTTTCTCTATGAATTGGAATGCCTGCTTGATCCCTGATGAAAAGTGTTGGTGGCGTTGTTTCCAGGATTCAGAGGTTCGGCAATCTGACCGATTGTAAACCGGGTTATCAGCAAAAGTATGCTGGGAGAGATGATTTGCGTTGAATTCGCAGTGATTTACCTTCATTTGCAAGCAGTTAATGGTTCTATCAATGACTGAGGCAATAGTGGTTTTATTTTTTAAATGCACTCTATGAGTGGAAGAACTATTTAATAACCGATTCTGACAGTAGGCTGTATTTATCAACAAGGAGATAGTGAAGGGGCTATGAAAGCAGACAACAGAGAACGTCCGAATATCAGCCTCATCGATGAGGCAGGAGTGGGCGATCCGCTGCAACTCACAGAGAGCACGGAGAGCGCTTGGATCGATGTCATTCAGAAGATGGATAAGGTCTATGCCGACCTGGTTCACTACCAGGTGGAGCTGGAACAAAAGAATGCCGCTCTGGAAGAGGCGCAACAGTTTATCAGCAGTGTGTTGGAGTCGATGACCGATGCACTCATCGTTTGTGATATTCAGGGTCGCATCCAACAGGTCAATCGTGCCTTGGAAAAATTGAGCGGTAGACAGGAGCGGGATCTGTTACAACGGCCGATCAGTGAGATATTCAGCCTCGACTCACAACCTTTGGTGGATAGTTTCCCGGAAAAATTGGGCAGTGACTCGATTGTCGATTGTGAGGTCAGCTTATCGGATACAGACGGTAAACCTGTGCCTCTGGCGATGAACTGTTCTTCCAGGTACGACACCAATGGACGTCTAATGGGTATGGTGCTGATCGGGCGTCCCGTAGGGGAACTGCGACGTGCCTACGAACAGCTCAACATGACCCATCTCGATCTTAAACAGACCCAGCAGCAGTTGGTCCACTCTGAGAAGATGGCTTCTCTTGGCCGGCTGGTGGCGGGAGTAGCCCATGAACTGAATAATCCAATCAGTTTCGTGTTTGGCAATATGCATGCGTTGAAGCGTTATGGTGAGCGCATCAATAATTACTTCACTGAAGTGGGTAGGCACCTCGATCCACAGCGCCATAAATCGTTACGTGAAGCCTATAAAATCGATCGCATCGAGACCGATATCGGTCCCTTGATAGAAGGGACACTGGAGGGTGCTGAACGCATCAGCGATATCGTGCTCGACCTGCGAAGGTACTCCAGCATCCAGAAAGAGAGTCCGGAACCCTTCGAGCTGACCCAGGTGATACTGACAGCGACTCAGTGGGTTATCAAGGCCTGTCGGGAGAATCCTGAAGTGGACTACCAACTTCCAGAATCACTGATGGTGACAGGCAGGCAGGGACAGGTACACCAGATCCTTGTCAACCTGGTGCAGAATGCAGTTGATGTCATGGAACAACAGGCCGGTGCAGCGCTGACTATAGTGCTTGACACGGACGGGGATAACGCCTGGATCAAGGTACGTGATAACGGGCCAGGTATCCCTGAAAAAGATCTACAGAAGCTCTTCGATCCCTTTTTTACCACGAAGGCAGTTGGCAAGGGAACCGGGTTGGGACTCTATATCAGCTATGGTCTGGCCCACGATTTCGGTGGTGAACTGCAAGCCAGGAATCATCCAAAGGGCGGCATGGAATTTACGCTTCAGCTACCCCTGAACGGAAAAGTACATGAGTGAGTGTAAAGCACAGCCGTTGAATCTGCTGTGGCTTCAATCCGGTGGTTGTGGTGGCTGTTCACTTTCGTTGTTGTGTGCGGAAGGCCCGGATATGATGACCCTGTTTGAGAGCGCAGGTATCAACCTGCTATGGCATCCCTCACTCAGTGAGGCATCCGGGTCTGAGCTGATTGAGTTGTTGGAAAATATCGTTTCGAAAAAAGTGCGTCTGGATATACTCTGCCTTGAGGGATCGGTGGTACGTGGTCCCAATGGTTCTGGCCTTTTTCATCGTTTATCTGGGACAGGTAAACCAATGCGGGACTGGATCGAGAAACTGGCCAGACTGGCAAAGCATGTGATCGCCGTTGGCAGCTGTGCAGCCTATGGTGGTATTACCGCAGCTGGGAGTAATCCGAGTGAAGCCTGCGGCCTGCAGTATGAGGATCAAATGCCAGGTGGTTTGTTAGGTAGTGACTACCAGGATAAAAAGGGCCTGCCGGTGATCAATATTGCGGGTTGTCCGGTACATCCCAACTGGGTGACGGAGACCCTCGTACAGTTGGCATTCGGTGAGCTGCAAGCGGATGATCTGGATGAGTGGGGACGACCGCGCAGCTACGCGGATCACCTGGTTCACCATGGCTGTACACGCAATGAATTCTATGAATACAAGGCGAGTGCGGAGAAACCTTCAGACCTTGGTTGCATGATGGAGCATATGGGGTGTCTCGGTACTCAGGCCCATGCCGACTGCAATACCCGCTTATGGAATGGGGAGGGCTCCTGCCTGCGTGGTGGCTACGCCTGTGTCAACTGTACTGCGCCCGGATTTGAAGAACCGGGACACGCCTTTACCAGGACTCCGAAGATCGCCGGTATTCCCATTGGCCTGCCAACCGACATGCCCAAGGCCTGGTTCGTGGCCTTGGCATCGCTTTCCAAGGCGGCGACGCCCACTCGACTTAAAGAGAATGCAGTCGCAGACCATATCCGTGTACCACCAACCAGCAGGGTAAAGAAATAATGGGACGACGTATCATGGGCCCCTTCAACCGGGTCGAGGGTGACCTGGAAGTGGAATTGGAGATCCAGCAGGGACAAGTGGTTTCAGCCCATGTCTCTTCATCGCTCTATCGTGGCTTCGAACAGATACTTCAGGGCAAGGAGCCGTGGGACGCACTGGTCTATACGCCACGTATCTGTGGCATCTGTTCCGTTTCCCAATCGGTAGCTGCGGCTCGAGCATTGGCTGATGCACAAGGATTGAATGCAACAACCAATGGTGATCTGGCGATTAATCTAATCCTTGCCAATGAAAATATATCTGATCATCTGACTCACTTTTATCTCTTCTTCATGCCCGACTTTGCACGCCAGACCTACAGCAAAGAACCCTGGTATACCAGGGTTGCAGAGCGGTTTACCGCCCAGACAGGCAGCGCTACCCGGGAGATGTTGCCTGCTCGTGCCCAGTTCATGCATTTAATGGGTCTGTTGGCCGGCAAGTGGCCACACAGTCTCGCTATTCAACCGGGTGGTACCACCCGTTCCGTGGAGATGCAGGAGAAAGCGAGAATACAGGCCATCCTTTATGGTTTTCGCCAGTTTCTACAAACGAAGCTGTTTGGTGACAGTCTGGAAAACATCGTTACACTTGATTCGATTCAGGCACTTGAACAGTGGCGTGCAGACCACAAAGTCGATAACAGTGATTTCAGCCTGTTTCTGGAACTGGCTGATCACCTTCATTTATCCCGACTGGGACGGGCCAGTGATCGCTTTATGAGTTATGGGGCTTACGTGTTGGATAGCTCTCCCACCTTCAGACAAGGGGTCTGGGATAATGGAATTCAAACCCTGGATACGCAAACAATAACTGAAGATATCAGTCACAGCTGGATGGGTCATCAGAAGGATCCCAAACACCCTTTTAATGGCATTACCATGCCGGATGCAGAGATAGAACAAGCCTATACCTGGTGCAAGGCACCAAGATTGAATGGTCGCGTTATGGAAGTGGGGGCATTGGCGCGTCAACAAATCGATGGTCATCCCTTGATCAGGGAACTGGTCCTGCACAGTGGCGGCAATGTGCAGAATCGAGTTATTGCCCGCCTGTTGGAGATTGCACGAGGTGTGATACTGATGGAGGAGTGGGTGAGGGCGATTAAACCCAAGGAACCCTTTTGCAATCATAATGCCATGCCGAAGGAGACACAGGGATATGGACTGGTAGAGGCAGCCAGGGGGAGTTTAGGGCATTGGATAAAGATCAAACGCGGCCGCATCCTCAACTATCAGATCATTGCCCCGACTACCTGGAATTTCTCGCCCAGGGATAACCAGGATCGGCCCGGTGCACTGGAACTCGCACTGCAAGGTGCTCAACTGAGGGAAGGGGAGTCAGAACCGGTTTCAGTGCAACACATTGTCAGGTCATTTGATCCCTGTATGGTCTGTACTGTGCATTGATCCATGAAGGGTGCGAACAGTGCCGCTGATTGCTATTTATTCAGGAAGACAGGACGAAGTTAATCATAAAAAAAAATATAATAATAGATGCCATGAAAAATCATAATGATCAGATGAAACTTCAATACGAAATTATTGATTCAAATCCTGTTTACAGGGGATTTTTAAAAATCAATCGCTATCACCTGCAACATGAACTTTACCAGGGCGGAAAGAGTGAGCCGCTGGTAAGAGAACGCCTTGAGCAACTCAGGGCGGTTTCGGTGCTGCTCTACGATCCCCATTTGGACCAAGTGGTGCTTGTGGAACAGTTTCGTATCGGTGCAGTGGACAAAGAGGCAACACCATGGATTCTCGAAACAGTCGGTGGGTTCACGCCGGATAATGAGAGTGACGAAGCCGTGGCAAGAAGGGAGGCGATCGAGGAGGCCAACTGTGAGATAGGGCGTCTCGAACCTATCTGTGAATTCATGGTCAGTCCGGGTATATCTGTTGATCGCATTTCACTCTTTTGTGGTGAAGTCGATGCTTCGAATGCACAAGGCGTACATGGGCTCGATAACGAGGGTGAGGATATCCGCGTCATCGTAATGGATAGCGAGGATGCGATAAAAGAGCTCTATAGTGGTCGGGCTAACTCGACCAGTATTATTATTGCCTTGCAGTGGTTGGTGATGAATAGAGAGACTATGCGAAAAAAGTGGTTGTCCTGATGTGAGCCATACCACCCTGGTTCTAAACTCAGTACTATTCTGATCCGTTTCGTGACGGAGACTCAGTTTCAGGACCGAATAACAGCTCGATATAGTTGCGGCATTGAATCAACTGCTCCGAAGCCAGCTTAGGCTCTTTCATCACTTTCGAAAGAATGAATGCCCCCTCGAAGGTGGTCAGCACATGGTCGGCTACCTGGGTGTGTGTAACAGGTATCCGTGAGGGATAGAGACGACTCACCGCCTGCAGTTTTTCGCTCAACCGTTCACGCCAGAAATGCATCATCTGTTTGACCTGATCCATAACCTCAGGCGAGATAGCCCCACTCTGATAACAATAGGCGGCGTATAGACAACCAGGAAAAGGATCCTCCAGCTTTTCTGTCATCTCTATGAACAGACCGAGAAAGATGAGGAACTGCTGCAAGGGATCCCGTGCCAACTGCTCCGCCTTGGTCATGAAATCATGAAAGTGATGCTGATCGTCATCGGCATAACGTTCAATGAGTGAGGCAGCGAGATCATGCTTGGTTTTGAAATGGTAGAAAAAGGTCCCTTTTGTCACACCTGCCCCACAGATCACTTTCTCGACCGAGGTACCTGTGAGACCAACGTCCAGTACCATCTGCTGTGCCACATCCATGATTTTATTTCGGGTGATTGTGCCGTCACGGGGCATGACGTTCTCCAGATGAGGTGAAAAATGAGCAACTGACAGGATTAATTTTATACCACGGGTCAGAAACGCGGTCTAAATCTTCAATGATTTAACCACAATGGCCAAGCAGTATCTCCAATAAATCAATAATTACAAATAGATAAGAGCAAATGCTTTATTTCTTTTCCTGTATTGAAGCATTAAATACCTCTCCTCTAGGCTTGATACACAAACCCGGAAAACACCCTTGGAGGAGTCACCATGTGTAATGCCTGTATCCCAATGCCAACCCAGGAAAAAAACGTCGATGAGTTTGCTGACCAGCTTATCGGTATGATCAACCAGGGAGCCCTCTCTCTGATGGTCTCCATTGGTCATCGCACCGGTCTGTTCGATGCCCTGGCTGAACTGCCGCCATCAACTTTGGAAGAGGTTGCTGCCCACACCGGTCTCAACACCCGTTATGTCAAAGAGTGGCTGGGTGCCATGGTATCCGGCGGGGTTCTGCAGTACGACCCAAAAGAGCAACACTATCGGTTGCCCCCAAGTCATGCCGCACTGCTGACACGGCGTTCCTCTCCGGACAATATGGCCGTCTTTGCACAATACATTGGCCTTCTGGGCCAGGTTGAGGACCGTATCATCGATTGTTTTCATGAAGGAGGCGGCTTGGGCTATGAGCACTTCCCCCGCTTTCATGAGGTGATGGAAGATGATAGCGGGCAGACTGTATTGGCAGCACTGGATGAGCATATCCTGCCTTTGATCAGTGATCTCATCCCGGCTCTTGAGCGCGGTATCCGTGTGCTCGATATCGGCTGCGGCAGAGGTCGTGCCCTGCTTCATCTGGCCGAGCGTTTTCCCAACAGTGAATTCGTCGGTTATGAGCTTTCGGATGAAGCCATTACCTATGCACGAGGACAGGGTATGAAGAACGGGTTGAGTAATATCCGTTTCATACCACGTAACCTGACCGGGTTCAGCGAGACGGCAGAGACAGCAGTTTTTGATCTGGTTACAGCATTCGATGCTATTCATGATCAGGCCACCCCACAGAGTGTTCTTGATGGTATCTACCAGACGTTGAAAACAGGTGGTACTTTTCTGATGCAGGACATCCGAGCCTCAACCTATCTGGAAAATAATCTCGATCATCCCATCGCACCACTGCTCTACACCATTTCGACCATGCACTGCATGACAGTATCACTAGCCAGCAATGGTGCGGGACTAGGTACCATGTGGGGTGAGGAGTTGGCACTCGAGATGCTGAAAAAGGCGGGATTCAGTCATGTTGAAATCCACCAGTTGGAGCATGACATTCAGAATAATTTCTACATAATGCAGAAATCATAAGTAAACCGTGGAAAATCTGTTGCGTTCAGGCTTGGCAGAGACACAGGGACGTGCCGCCATCCACACCACCTTAGACTGAAATACCCGCTTTTCTGTACTCACAGGGCCCTGAATATGTGATAACGGCCTGTCAGAATCCAATCATATTGAGAGGTAAATTGAATTGTAAAATGTGTCCTTTTCTATAAAGGATATATGCGAACTGCCGCTATATGGATGTGTTGCCGATAGTAATCCACACTCGTTCAACAATCTACATTTTAAATTTCAATTGAGTACTGATAATGAACCTATTCAAGCGATTCAGCATCAAAGGACTGTTCAATGCGCTATTAATCCTGTCTGTCGTCATACTCGTAGGAATGGTTGCTGGTTTTCAGCAAGCTATCTCGCCTGTAAAGAGTGATTGGACACAATATTTAGATAACGTAGCCAAACGACAAATGCTGATGATGGAGATAAAATCAGAGTTCGGCTATGGCGGTGTCATACATAACTTTAAAAATTATGTGCTCAGGGGGCAGGACAAATACTATCAGCGGCTGGAATCCGGTTTTACTCAGCTGGATAAGTTGCTTGCCGAATACAACGCACTGTCCAGTCTGACTGAAACCGAAGGAGAAGCGCTCAAAAATATCGCTGCCGTGGCCAACGAGTATCGCTCTCATCTGGACAGTGTCAGATCAATGACACAGGCAGGGCGAACACCGAAAGAGATCGATGGTTCCGTAAAGGTCAGTGACACGCCTGCATTTGATGCTTTTTCCATACTGGACAACTCCTATCGAGACCTGACTGACAAGACCAGTCATTCGATCAGCCAACATATCAGCTTAGCCTCAACACTGAGTCTCTGGCTTCCAGTGATAACCATGTTAATTATCTCAATGGGTATCATTTTAATCAGCAGGTCGATAATTAACGGCATACAGGATGTGCAGAAAACCCTGCATCATGTTGAACAGAACAATGATCTTGTCATCCGCCTCCCTTCCGAAGGCAATAATGAAATCGCTGTATTTTCAC
This sequence comes from Candidatus Thiodiazotropha sp. (ex Codakia rugifera), assembly GCA_025656675.1. Classification (GTDB taxonomy): domain Bacteria; phylum Pseudomonadota; class Gammaproteobacteria; order Chromatiales; family Chromatiaceae; genus Thiodiazotropha. Next base: position 109,475 of record JAHXHN010000004.1, on the reverse strand, counting down.
GATCGGTTAACTCACTCTTGGAGCATTTCAGCAAGATGATTGCCCAAGTCATCAATGCCTCCGTAGCGGTGGGCATGAGCAGTACCGATCAAATTCGTATCGTAGAGTCCATGGTCAAGGGGGTACAAAATCAACACCTGGATATTGACCAGGTTGCAACTGCCATGAATGAAATGTCAGCCACTGTGCAGGAGGTGGCGGAGAACGCCAATCACGTTGCTAAAGCCGCGAAACAGGCCGACGATGAAGCCCAGAATGGCAGCCATGTGATGGATAACACCATCAGCACTATGGAGAAACTTCGCTCACGGATTGAATCGACGGCACAGGTCATTGAGAAACTCGACGATGAGAGTACGGAAATCAGTAAGGTTTTGGGTGTCATCACAGGCATTTCTGAACAAACCAATCTATTGGCATTAAATGCGGCCATCGAAGCAGCCAGAGCAGGTGAACAGGGACGTGGTTTCGCAGTTGTCGCTGACGAAGTACGGGCATTGGCAGGCAGGAGCAAGGCATCCGCTGACGAAATCCGTGACATGATCGGACGTCTGCAAAACGAAGTGCGAAACACTGTGTCGGAAATGGAGGAGAGTCAGGAAAATGCGCAGGCCAGTTCTGAACAGGCAGCGAATGCAGGGCAGGCCTTCGAACGAATTACAACCGAGATCAGCAGCATCAATGAGATGGTCTTACAAATCGCAACGGCAACCGAAGAACAAAGCCATGTAGCGGAAGAAATGAATGAAAGTATATCCAATATCAGTACTGAGGCCAGCAGATCTGCTCAATCGGGCAGCGACACACTGGATGCTACTACTCAAATCGGCAGCATGGTTGAGGAACTGAGATCCCAGGCATCCATCTTCAAGGTCGATGACCTACACCTGCATCTCACACAAGCGAAGTCTGCACACCTTGCATGGCGTGGCCGATTACGCGCCTATCTGGATGGCAAGGGCGGACTCAGTGCAGAACAGGCGTCAGACCATCATGACTGCAGTCTGGGCAAGTGGTACTACAGCCAGGGTATGGCTCAGTTTGGGCACATACCAGAGATGATGGAATTGGAGAAACCCCATGCAGAATTGCACAGTATCATCCAAAAGATCATACAACTGCAGGAATCCGGGCAAAGGGCTTTGGCTGAAGAGCAATATGCAAAAGTAGATCCGTTGTCACAGAAAATAGTGGCTTTACTGGAGGTTATTGAGAGCAAAGTTTAACGATCAATGATAAATATAGAGTGTTTAAAGTGTCCCTGTATTCGGTCTTACAGGCCAATAATGGTGGATGACATGAACGCCATGTGGGGTGAAGAGTTAACACTCGAGATGCTGAATAAGGCTGGATTTAACGACATTAAAAACCATCAGCTGGAGCGTAACATTCAGTACAATATTTTTCGTGATGGAAAAAACATATGGGATAAGCTCCTTCCACACAATAAGTAGACACAGGGTGCGGTTAGGTCGCACCCTGTAGTGGGAAAAGTTACGTGGCAGATACGATAATCAAGACACCCACACCGGCCATAGTCAAATTGATCTGGACAGGCTGTTTGGCGTTTTTTATTGAGTGGGTGTCCCGGTTGTTTATCCTCTCTTAGTTGATTACGTAAGAATAGTTTATGGACCTATGAGGTTCTCTTACGCTTTGCTATGCCTATCCCAGCTATCCCAATAGCCATGAGAAGAAGCGTGCTTGGTTCAGGGACACTCGAACTGGGATGTGGTGTGTTGAAGAGACTTATTGTTCCCAGTGTGGAAAACTCATTAAATGCCAGAGAAACCGGTGTCTCAATCCAGCTGTTATCCATGAGGAAACCGGTTAACAGGCCATCTACGATACTCAGATCCCAGCCGTAGACATTCACATGAGCGCCTCTGAATATACCAAATCCATTCCCAATGTTTCCATAGCCGAACAGTCCACCGGTTATATCAATGTTTCCACCCATACCTGCAAGATAGAGTAACCACCCATCATCAAATAGCCCAACGCCAGCATCAAAGGATCCACCAGAAATCGTTGCTGTACCAGGATCAAAAAAAGAACTATGAAGTCTTAGTGCATCACCCCCGGTATTTCCACCATTACCGCCCTGAAATTCACCTCCTGTAATATTGAGATCAAATCCAGCGTCAGAAAAAAGAGCATGTCCACCCGCTTGTCCGCCATTTCCACCAATAATCTCTCCACCTGAGATGGTCCCGATTGCTATATCAGGAACGCCTATACCGTGACCACCCTCATTTCCACCGGTACCGCCTTGGATAACCCCTCCAGTCATCTCAATATTGACGACGTCAAATCGTCCGGATATTCCGTCACCACCAGTTTGTCCACCATTGCCACCCGTTATTTCTCCACCACTGACGGAAACAAATAGAGCCCCAGAAGATCTGTTATTGATGGCTGAGCCACCATCGACTGCATTGTGTGCACCCAATAGTCGTGCATTACCACTGACCTCTGCACGTCTCATGCCTGATACAGCACCTCGACCAGAGCCACTTATGTACTCGCCTTGTCCAACAATCATTGCATTGTCACCAATGGTTACAATGCTATCTTCGTTAAACCAACGACGATATAGGATTTCACCCATCACCGTTGCATTACCTGATAGATTAATCGTGCTGGGTCCAGCAGGAGGGGATGTATTGTCTTGAACAATTGCTGGTGCGCCAGCTAAAGGTTGAATAAAGGCAAATCCCTCGACATTCAAATCAGATCCATGCTCTAGCAGGATATCGTCAACTACCACACCACTTATGGTATGAAGACCACCGTCATCATAAATCACCGTTGCTTCAATTTGTGTCGAGAAGATGCCAATAAAAGCGATAGTTATCCATTTGCGTTGCATTGCTACTACCTCCTTATAATATGTCCACATTTGACTTTCCAGCCGCACAGTATGGTGTCTATTTCCACTTCAAATTTACCAATGCGAAGCTTATTCCTAAAATACGCAAGACATATGCCAATAAAAAGTATTAAATGATTATCAAGGTGTTAGAAATTATAATGACCGCAAGCGATGGTAATGTGTAAATTAAATCGACATATTTTGTGTTAGAAAACAGGTTGAATGCATTCAGCGATTCCGCGAAATAAATGCCCTGTGGTCACAGCCCTGTCCATACCGATTACGCATCTTAAGGTGGGGGAATCCAGGTACTCTGAGACTGAAGATCACTGCTGCCAACAAATGGAGCCATTTGGAGAATTTGAACTAAAAGCCTGATAAAAAAGTGCGGTGTTGAAATTGGTGAATTTCAGAATAGGTAAGGATTACAAGGCGTGATGCGCTCTCTCTATCTGAAAGATATAGCGGGCAAGCGTATAGCTCTGTTATACATGAAAGCAACTGACAATATGTTCAGTGGGCAGCAGTAATGTGTGAATAAACTGAATAGAGATTTGTTCTATTCAGTTTATTTCGGGCAATCTGCTGAAATCGATAACTTGGGTAATTAGAATTGAAAGTAGATAAATACCTGGGGTGTGAGTGGTGGGAATATGATCAGCATAAAAATAAAATAACTGTAGATCAGTCCCTGTATCAACCAGTGTCTGCTCAGCACATAGAGCATGTCACCCGAACGCTCTATGATCAACTCCAATACCAATATCGGCAGGGCGAAAAAAATCAACATACCCAATGAATAGAGAGAGAAATCAGTCATTGTAAAACTGTGGAACAGTTGACCGAACATCGCAACCGCTTGTCCAAGGTTTTCAGCACGAAACAGTAGCCATGTGATACAGACCAGGTGGAAGAAAATGACTGCTGCGACAACTTTACCCACAATGCCGGGTAGCAGTACTTTTTTGGTTACTGGCTCCAAGGCATGATAGACGACCAGGATAATGCCATGTGCCAAACCCCATACTGCAAAAGTCCAGTTTGCCCCATGCCACAATCCGCCAAGAAACATGGTCAATACAAGATTGCGAAAGGTATTGAAGACGCCGTGTCTGCTACCACCCAGTGGTATATACAGATAGTCTCTCAGCCATGAGGATAACGTGATATGCCAACGTTGCCAGAATTCACTTGGAGTTCTGGAAAAGTAGGGCATGCGAAAGTTCCAAGATAAATTAATGCCCAGCCACTTGGCAATACCTTGCGCAATCGATGAATAACCGGAGAAATCCCCATAAATCTGGAATGCAAAAGCATATATGCCAATAAGGATTTCAGTGCCGTTTAAATCGCTGACAGGTGTTGCAAACACCTGATTGGCTATAGGTGCCATGTTGTCAGCAATCACCACTTTCTTAAACATACCAATCAGGACATGATACAGACCTTCGGAGAATGCCCCTTTAGTGAAGGTTCTGGTATTCACGATTTGTGGTAGTAAATCTTTGGAACGCTCTATCGGGCCGGCAACCAATTGTGGGAAGAATGAGACGTATACTGAAAAATCCAACAGATTTTTCGTCGGTTTGGTTTGGCGTCGATAAACATCGATGGTGTAAGCTAATGTCTGGAAAGTATAAAACGATATGCCAACTGGAAGTATGATGTTAAGTGTAGGCATCGATGCATGGAACCCCAGCGACTCCAGCAAGATCGCAAATTCTGCAGCAAAGAAACCGAAATATTTGAAGAAACCCAATAACCCCAGGTTGCTACACAATGAAAGCAGGAGCCAGCGTCGTCGTATGGTCTGGGATGATCTCTTTTCCAGTTCCTGGGCAACAATAAAATCTACGATTGTTGAAAAGGCAATCAGACCTAAAAAGCGCCAATCCCAATAGCCATAAAATACATAACTCGCAATTAACAGAAGGAAGTTCTGTCCACGATGATTCAATCGCCAATAGAGAATGATTACGACAGCAAAGAAAGCCCAAAAAATAAAACTATTAAATAACATGTATCTATGCCTTACGGATAACTACTGAACGGTTGAGCGAATCTTAACGAAATCTTCAACCAGCCTTCGCGTCAATAAGGCACTTCCATTCTCAGATAAATGCATTTCATCTAAAAACGAATCTTTTGTGATGCCATCCAAATCGCGATAATCCAATAAACTGACATTGTGATCTTCAGCAAATGTGACCAAATCGGTGTCCAGCTCATAGGTTTTATCTCTGACAGGAAAAGCAAGCAATACCACGTCCTTGTCAAAAGATTTAATGCGTGAGACGACCCCTTCTAGCTCGGAGTAGGTCATCGTATGTTCGTTTCGCTGTGCAGTTTCGTTTCGTTGCCTTCGGTTGATATCCTGTGTCGCTGTCATATAGTGGGGTATCAAAAGCCCTAAAACCTTATTGCGAATTATCTCGCGATGGGTGAACATCCGAAATGTGGATGCTGTGAGAAACTCACCAATTTCCGCACTATTTACTCTTGCTTGCCGGGCCAGATGCATCAGGTCGGTGTTGGTACAGAAAAATCCTCCAAGCCGTGTAGGCAGCAACCGTGACTGGTCAGAGAGTTGATTCCAGGCAAATCCTATAAAGACCGTGTTCGGCTTGTTGTCCAGTTCGAATATGCGATTACGTAGGATACAAGACCAGGACCAAATGGTTGTCGCATCGGGTACGATTTTCTCAATGACTGAAAAAACCACACCTTGCTCATCCAATTCAGATCGAAATAGAGGTGCATCAATGGCATTGTTCGATAACGAGTTGCCTATAAAGAGTATGCCTGGTTCACTGTATTGATCATAATGTGCAGAGAGTTCCGGGATCTCTTGAATATGTGCAACATTACCTGATAAACGACTTTCAACCAGACGTAAGAGAGTCTCTGCAACTAGAAGTACAATGAAGAGTGTCAAAAGTACTTTTGTCACGGGTTGTAATATTTTCATTGTTATCAGATTCCAAGAAAAAATGTTCCAAATCCCTGACGTATTCAATAGTTAGCTGCTTGAGGCTTATAATGCCAGATTAATGACTTTGGGCAAATCATATCACTCACTGTGTGAATGCCAGTAATGTAGCTCACGGCTTGTTTAGTCATAGAGTGAGGAATCAATCCATCGGCTGCACGATTGAGTTGTGTTCATGTCATTTTAATTGTCCTTAAATCATGTTCATACAATTCCCGGTTGACCATGCTTTTATGGTCTTTGCACTAACCTGCCGGATAACAATACTGTTTGGTTAGCGATGATATCAGTCATGTATCTGTTTGTCGGGTTAGTTCAGATCGCTCAACACTAAGGAAGCTCAGAACAGGTCATGAGGGCCATCTTGCGACCAAAAAACTACCGCCTCTGCGTTGTCAATCTTGACAATAAACTGGGCTATTCTCTGCAATTGACGCCTTGATGGGGAAGTTTTATGGCTCACAATCTGACTCGCCCAGACTTGTTCAGAGCTTCCTTGAATATGAAATCATAGATGCAATCTTGCCAACTCGCGATCTGGAATCCCATGTTCCCATGCATCATCAAAAATGGTTTGCATCCGATTGACCCGGTGTCGGTCGCTGTAGCAGGCGACTCCCAACAGATTCTCGGCAAGTTTTCTATGGATATATCCACAATTATCGACCAGCATGAAGTTTTCCAGATAATCCAGATACGCTTCACCAGGGATACGGATTTCGATTGACGATGAGAGTCGTTGAGCCAGTTCGACGAGCTGATGGCCCTGCTGCACGACGAGTCGATTGTCCTGTAGCAGGATTCGTACACGGCTGAAGCGTGAGCGCATAACCAGGTTCTTGGTCGCTTCTATAAATGGCGGTTCATCAAATATTTGTGGATCAAGCACCTGACTGAATAGACAAAGGTGGCGTTTTGCCTGCCGTACCATCGTGGTGCAGTGTATCTGATGATCCTCAAGGGTATGCAGGTGATAGAGATCGGAAGTTTCACCCAGGTTGGCCAGGAATAGCTCTTCTTGATCTTCTTCCTTGAGGGAATAGCTCATTTTCTGGTGGGGAATACCTGCCTCCATAAAGGGTTCGCCCACCGGGGTAAAGCCTGCTCGGGCATAGAATGATTCTGCGCTGGTCTGGGCATGTAAAAAGAGTCTTTCCAAGCCCATTGAATCGGCACGCTTTACAAGCGTTAACAATAATGCTGTTCCTATTCCCTGGTTTCGCCAATCTGGGAGGACCGCCATACGCCCTATCTGTCCTGTACCCAGCAAGCGGGCAGTGGCGATCGGTTGTTGCTGTTCATCCAGCGCCAGGAGATGGTAGGCCATGATGTCATCATCGTCCCATTCCATGGTCGGTGGTACGCCCTGTTCAGTGATGAAAACGGGCTCTCTGACTTGACGCAGTAGTTCACGCTCATCAGGCCATTGTGCCTCTCTGATGGTGCAATCAGGCTGTTTCATCGGCAAACAGTAGATGTCCGTCATTGTAGAGTTGGCAGAGCAGGGCAAGGTAGATCGGTTGTTCTAGCCACTCCTGCAGGTAGCCGAAATGGAGCGTCCTGTAGTGCGTGATGACAGGTAGGAAATCTCCCGAATCACTGGGCAGAGTATAGTGCTGTCCATTCGCATACAGGGTGTCATGGCCATCGCTCTCTAGCCGACTGAATGCCATGCGGGTGCAACCGTGGCGTTGGATAACAGCCTGTTCCCTAAAACGGTTGAGAAATCCGTGCTCAGTTAAGGGTTGTTCCCGGGGAAATACCTGCAGATGATCTTTCGTTTCGGTAATGAAACGACCAAACCATCGATCATCTTGATCATTGTGTTGTAGGCAGGCGTGAAGAAGGGCTTTGAACTCATTAAGAGAGGAGGGCAGGATCTCCCCTGGTGCTGCCTGGGGTTGGAGGGGTGGATCACGATAACGACGTTGCGGTAGCCGGTTTTCTATTGTGGCATCGAACCAGGCTGAAGCCATTTCTTGCAGACGTGGGGCACGAAAGCCTACGGAGCAGGTCATGCATTCACCTTCAGCCAGACCCCAGTGAGCGACATTCGGTGGTAGATAGAGCATATCGCCAGGTTCAAGCAGCCACTCCTGCTCTGCTTCGAAGTCAGGCAGGATGCGCAGATCGAGACCAGGGATAAAATCCTCTTCCGATACGGGGCGGGTATGAATTTTCCAGCGGCGCCTGCCTTCAGCCTGATAGAGAAATACATCATAGTCATCAATGTGGGGGCCTACGGAACCCTGGTCTACAGCGTAGCTCACCATTACATCGTCGAGTCGCCAGTCCGGTATGAAACGGAAATAGTCCAGCAGTTCCGCTACAGCAGGCAGGTGTTTATCGACATCCTGTACCAACAAGGTCCAGTGGCTTTCGGGTAATTCAGAAAAAAGCGTATCATCAAAAGGTCCAAAGCGGGCCTCCCAGGGTGTCACACCGTGCTTTTCGAGTACCAGACGTGACTCAAACGCTTCTTCACAGGCCATGCCGGCCAAATCATTGGCTTCAAGGTCGCATTGAAAATCAGGAAGCGGGTTACGAAACAGTAAAGGTTGTCGTTGCCAGTAATCAGCAAGAAATTTTTCCGTTGTCAATCCTTTGGGAAAATTTAAATTGTGCATGCGTTTATGGTCGGCCTAATTAACTCACTGACAAGTTTTTACAGCCCAACTGCTATATATCAACAGTCTGCTCTTTTGCATTACCAATATAGCTCATCGGTGTCATTCGTTTCAGTGACGCCTTGGCATGATCAGGAATATCCAGCTGCTCGACAAAAGCTTGAAGCTGCGCTTGGGTTATACGCTGCCCCCGAGTGAGCTCTTTCAGTTTTTCATAGGGTTTCTCAATGCCGTAACGACGCATAACAGTCTGTATGGGTTCAGCAAGTACTTCCCAGTTTTGGTCGAGATCATCGAGCATGGCTTGGCCATTGGCCTCAAGTTTACCCAAGCCGCGCTGGATAGATTGCAGTGCGATACTGGTATGCGCCAGGCCTACGCCGAGATTGCGAAGTACTGTGGAATCGGTCAGATCGCGTTGCCAACGGGAGATAGGGAGCTTGCCTGACAGGTGATTGAATAGGGCATTCGCAATACCCAGGTTTCCTTCGCCATTTTCAAAATCAATTGGATTGACCTTGTGCGGCATGGTGGATGAACCTACTTCACCGGCAATGGTTTTTTGCTTGAAGTAGCCCAGAGAGATGTAACTCCAGACATCACGGCTGAAATCGATCAGTATGGTATTGAATCTGGCGATCGCATCAAAGAGTTCGGCGATATAGTCGTGAGGCTCGATCTGAATCGTGTAGGGATTCCATCCAATGCCCAGGCTTTCAATGAACTGCTTGGCAAAGGCCTGCCAGTCGATTTCAGGATAGGCGGAAAGGTGAGCATTGTAGTTACCGACAGCACCATTGATTTTGCCCAACAACTCTGTGCCGGCGATCTGTTCGCGCTGACGGTGCAGGCGGTAAACCACATTGGCCAATTCTTTACCCATTGTAGTGGGTGAGGCAGGTTGCCCATGAGTACGACTGAGCATGGGTTGGTCGGCCAGTTCATGGGCCAGTAGTTTAATGCTGCTGATGATCTCATCGATCTGCGGTAATAAGACCTGACCGCGACCTTCACGCAGCATTAAGGCATGAGCGAGGTTGTTGATATCCTCGGAGGTGCAGGCAAAGTGGAAAAACTCACTGATTGATTCCAGTTCATCGTTTCCAGCAATCTTCTCTTTGAGAAAATACTCCACAGCTTTTACATCATGGTTAGTGGTGCGTTCGATATTTTTTACCCGTCGTGCGTCCTCTTCACTGAAGTTTGCAACGATGCTGTTGAGGATGTTATTGGCATGCTCACTGAGGGTGGGGATTTCCAGCATGTCATTGTGTGCAGCCAAGGCCTGTAGCCAGCGGACTTCGACCAAGACACGATGACGGATCAGGCCAAATTCACTGAAGATAGGGCGCAGGTCTGCGCTCTTGCTGCCGTAACGGCCATCGATGGGGGATACGGCAGTAAGCGAGGAGAGTTCCATAGTGTCAGTCCGCAGGGTTGCTGAAAAAAGCGTGGATTATACCTGTTAAAAATGCAAATACGAATGGGGGCTTCCTCTGTGTGTTAGTTTTTACCCACTCAACCCGGGGAAGAGCATATAAAAAAGGCCGGTCAATCACTCATTGGCCGGCCTTTTGTTTTTTCCCCTTTTTAGGTGGTCTGGGATATTGTCATGTGTCGCCCTTTACCATGTTTCTGAGGACATAGGGGAGAATACCTCCGTGCTTGAAATAATCGACCTCATTGGGTGTATCGATACGAACCTTTACTGAGAACTGTCGTTCTTCGCCCTCATCGGATCGGGCGGTAACCTCTAATTCATGACCGGTTTCATCACCTGGATTGGGGATCTCATAGCTCTCCTCTCCGGTGAGGCCGAGTGATTCCGCATTCTCGCCCGGCAGGAACTGCAGTGGCAATATACCCATGCAGACCAGGTTTGTGCGATGGATACGCTCGTAACTTTCGGCAATAACGGCTCTTACACCTTGCAGATTCGGCCCCTTGGCTGCCCAGTCCCGGGAAGAGCCTGATCCATACTCTTTACCGGCAATCACGATAGCGGGGACGGACTCTTCCCGATAGCGCATCGCCGCATCATAGATGCTCATTTCATCGCCGGACGGTATATGGCGTGTGACGCCGCCCTCGCTACCCGGTAGCAGCTTATTGCGTAACCGAATATTGGCGAATGTTCCGCGCATCATGACCTCGTGGTTTCCGCGACGGGAACCGTAGGAGTTGAAATCCTCAGGTTTCACACCCTGTTCAGTCAGATAGCGTCCAGCCGGGCTGTCAGCCTTGATCGCACCTGCCGGCGAGATATGGTCAGTGGTTACTGAATCACCTAGCCAGGCAAGACAGCGGGCTCCTGAAATGTCTGAAACCGGATTGGGTTCCAGGGTCATATCTTCGAAGTAGGGTGGATGTCGGATATAGGTTGAATCTGCATCCCACTCAAATTGCTCACCAGTCGGAGCGTCCAGGGATTGCCAACGCTCATCGCCATCAAACAGACTGGAGTAGCTGCAGTAGAAGGCTTCACGAGTCAGGTTGGCAGCAACACTGTCGACGATCTCTTTACTGGATGGCCAGATATCCTTGAGAAAGACCGGTTTGCCGTCTGTGCTGGTGCCGAGCGGCTCACTATAAAGATCGATGTTCATCGTACCGGCGATTGCGTAGGCGACCACCAGTGGGGGCGAGGCCAGGTAGTTCATGCGGACTTCTGAATGAACACGCCCTTCAAAATTCCGATTGCCGGACAGTACTGAAGTCACGGTCAGGTCACCATCACTGATCGCCTTGGAAACTTCGGGCGGCAGTGGGCCTGAGTTACCAATACATGTGGTGCAGCCGTAGCCAACCAGATCGAATCCCAATGTTTCCAGGGGTTTTTCCAGACCCGCCTGCTCCAGATATTGCATCACTACCCGTGATCCCGGGCCGAGTGATGTCTTTACCCAAGGTTTGACGGTAAGGCCCAGATCTACGGCCTTCTTGGCCAATAGTCCTGCACCCAGCATGACGGCAGGATTCGAGGTATTGGTACAGGAGGTGATTGCAGCGATAACCACTGCACCATCAGTGATTTCAGCCGATGCGCCATCAATATTGGTGGCGACTGTCTGGCTTTCTCCACCATTGAAGACCTTGACTGCCTCAATGAAATTCGATTTTGCGCTTTTGAGGGGGACCCTGTCCTGGGGGCGTTTAGGACCGGCAAGACTCGGTTCGATGGTAGACAGATTGATCTCGAGGGTTTCGCTGTAATCGGCTTCGGGTGTGTCTGCTGTGTGGAAGATGCCCTGAGCTTTGGCATAGGCCTCCACCAACGCAATCTGATCTTCACTGCGATTGGTCAAATGCAGATAGTCGAGGGTCTCCTGATCGATTGGGAATAGTCCGCAGGTTGCACCATATTCCGGTGCCATATTGGCAATGGTGGAACGATCTCCCATCGGCATTGAGGCAATCGCAGGGCCATAAAACTCAACAAACTTACCCACAACTCCGTGTTCTCGCAGTTGCTGCACGATGGTTAAGACCAGGTCTGTTGCGAGACAGCCTTCGGGAAGCTCACCGGTCAGCTTAACGCCGACGACCTTGGGAATGAGCATTGAGACAGGTTGCCCCAGCATGGAAGCCTCGGCTTCGATACCCCCTACACCCCATCCAAGCACACCGATACCATTGACCATGGTGGTGTGTGAGTCAGTGCCGACCAGCGTATCGGGAAAAGCCTGAAGTTTTCCATTTCGTTCTTCGGCGTAGATGACGCGCGCCAGGTACTCCACATTGACCTGATGCACAATACCGGTGTCGGGCGGCACGACCTTGAGACTGGAGAATCCACCCTGGCCCCATTTCAGAAACTGGTAACGTTCCTTATTACGCTGAAATTCCATTTCAGCATTCAGCTCGAATGCATTTGCATCGCCATAGTGGTCGACTTGCACAGAGTGATCGATGACCAGCTCAGCGGCTTGTAACGGATTGATTTCCGATGCATCACCACCCAGGGCCACCATGGCATCACGCATAGCGGCAAGATCGACCACCGCAGGTACACCGGTAAAGTCCTGCATGAGTACGCGAGCTGGGCGATATTGAATCTCCTTGCTCGGCTCAGCCTGAGGGTCCCAGTTGGCAACTGCCCGTACGTCATCGGCGGTTACGGTAAGGTTATCCTCATGTCTGAGAAGGTTTTCCAACAGGATGCGGATTGAAAAGGGCAGACGATTTGTATTCTCCAAGGCATCCAAGCGAAAGATCTGGTAGGTGGTTCCATTGACCGTCAGTTCACTTTTCGCACCAAAGCTGCTACTCATTAGGCTCTCCTATGGTATATAAATCAGTAGGTTACTATTCATTTTTCATGTTATCCATTGCTTCCGCCCCTTTTTCCTGAGTGGCGTCTATCATTTCGCCAGTCTTTGTTTTTGCTGCATCATAAACCTCACCAGTCGTTTCACCAACTGCTGATGCCATTTCTTTAGCACCTTCTTTCACTGCAGTGCCCATTTCTGTTGCCGTTTCTTTGGTGTCTTGATAGATCTCTTTGCTCTTGTCTGCAATAGCACTGGCAGTATCGCCGGTCATCTGTTTGGCATCCTGGTAGACCTCTTTACTTTTGTCAGCAACCGTATTCGCTGCATTGCTGCTAACTTCTTTGGTTTTTTCCCAGGTCTCTTTTCCTGCTTCAGACACCTTTTCCGTCATGCTGGTTGATGATGTACTCTGTTCCGGTGCAGTTGTAGTGTTCTCAGTATCGTTAGATTGACTGCAAGCGGTGAGGGCAATCAGGCCACTCAATGCAATGGTTAGTGTAGTCTTGTTCATAGTCGGATCCTCTCATTGATATGATTTACTGCAGCATGGGTTGCTGCAGCTCCTTTATACATTGAAATGCCACCAGTTATCTGTCAGTTGGCTGGTGAAGTTAACCTTTTTTCACAATACTGGTTAGATGATAAGTGAGGCTATCTAGAAAGTGGTTCCAACTGTATTTATTGTATGGCTAGAGTTTATTTATTAGCTCCTTACATGCATCAGTATAGCGCTTGCGGACAAGCAGTAGCTGACGTCTACGGCCACCTGTCTGGCGCCACAAGGTGGCGGCCCTGACCCCGGATAGCAGCAGTGCACGGATTTTGTTTACATTGTCGCTGTTTTGCAAATACATGGGCTCTCCACTCACCATGATCCTTGGTGTGAGATTGCTGATATTCTCCGCATAGATATCAGCCAGTGCTCCAAGGATGTTACTGTGGGTAGCGGGAAAATGTGACAATCTATTCGCCGTGCTGGTAATACCGATCTTAATTTTTTCGAGTCGATCCTGATGATGACTGAGCTTACGTTCCAGTTGAACCAGACCAAGCAGGTAGCGGGTCAACTCATTGTCTCTCGCTTCATCACCATTCAGTTGCCGGTAGGCCAGGCGCAACCCGGGAGCGATGCTGTCTAAACCCCCATAGACATCAGTAACACTACCGGCATCAATCTGGAATAAGCTATGGATGTTTGCCGCAATACTATCCGTACTGGCTAATCCTTTGCGTGCGACTTGCTGTACCAGGCTTGCAGCCTGGTAGATGCCGGAAAGGGCAATTGCACGATCACTGTCTTGGTATTTCATACTATTCCTATGCGCATCACCTGAAGCATTAATTTCAGGAGAATTGAATCCTAGTCGATATGGGTGTTGGTGTCAGCTTCTTCAATGATACCCCCACCAAGGCATACCTTGTTGTGATAGAACACAATGGACTGCCCCGGCGTCGCTGCCCGCTGTGACTGATCGAAGGCTATATGGTATCGATCATTTTCGTGAGCAGAAATCTGACACGGCTGCAGTGATTGACGGTGCCGAATTCTCGCCTGACAGCTCAGTGGTATGGTCGGAGGAGAGCCGGCGACCCAATGCAGTTGGCGGGCAATCAATTTTCTACACATCAGTATGGGGTGATCATGGCCCTGGACTGCAATTAGGACATTGCGCTTTAAATCCTTGGCACCGACGAACCAGGGGGCTTCACTCGCATTTCGAAGTCCTCCTATCCCCAGTCCCTGGCGTTGCCCCAGGGTGTAGTACATCAATCCCTGATGATGGCCGATTGTTTTACCCTGCAGATCTTCGATCATTCCTGGTGATGCGGGCAGAAAGCGCTGTAGAAAATCACGAAATTTACGCTCGCCAATGAAACAGATACCCGTGCTGTCCTTTTTCTTGTGATTGGGAAAGCCGGCCTTTTCGGCAATATCCCTGACCTGCTGTTTTTGTAACTGCCCGAGAGGAAATAAGCTGTGACTCAGAGGCTTCTGACCCAGCATGTAGAGAAAATAGGTTTGATCCTTGCCTGCATCAACTGCCTGCAATAACTGAAATCCCTTGCTGCCACGGTTTACAGAAGCATAGTGCCCCGTGGCAATCGATGAGGCGCCCAGTTGATCAATGGCATGTTCGAGGAAGGCCTTGAATTTTATTTCTCGGTTGCATAGCACATCCGGGTTGGGGGTTCTCCCGGCACCGTATTCTTCGAGGAAATAGGCAAATACCCTGTCCCAATATTCCGACGAGAAATTTACCGTGTGTAACGGTATTTTCATACAGTCAGCTACCGCCTGGGCGTCAGCAAGATCTGCTGCCGCCGTACAGTAGTCGCCGGTATCATCTTCCTCCCAGTTTTTCATGAACAATCCTTCAACCTGGTATCCCTGCTGCTGTAGCAACAGGGCAGCGACGGATGAATCTACACCGCCTGAGAGACCGACTATGACGCGGCCTCTATCCTGCATGGTGGTACCTTTTATCGCTTTTCCTGCCAGTTGTGGATTTTGTATCAACCATTTTCCATTCACCTGGCCGCAGATCGTTCAAGTGCCATCGATCGATCCCCATGCGAATCAGCCTCAGTGTGGGATAACCGACAGATGCTGTCATGCGGCGGACCTGGCGATTGCGTCCTTCCCGAAGCTGAATCTCGAGCCAGGTAGTGGGTAGGGTCGCCCGGTAACGAATGGGTGGATCACGCGGCCAAAGGTCCGGATCGCCAATCAGCTTTACCCTTGCCGGCAAAGTGGGTCCATCCTTCAATATGACACCTTGTTGAAGTTTACTAATAGCTGCATTGTCAGGCACCCCCTCCACCTGTACCCAATAGGTCTTCCAGCTCTTTAACTTGGGATCCGTAAGGCGATGCTGCAGCTTGCCATCATCGGTGAGTAAGAGCAGCCCTTCACTGTCTCGGTCGAGTCGGCCTGCGGCATAGACATGCCTGATGGTGATAAAGTCGGCGAGGGTGAGACGACCCTCAGGATCGGTAAACTGGGTGAGAACCCCATACGGTTTATTGAATAGAATCAGCATGCAAGAGAGTCCAGTGTCACTTTACCTGGGGCGGTATGATAGTCGTGCAGCCGCGAAACTGAAACCTGCAAATCAGTGTTAACAAACCCCGGGGAAATGACAGGCATGAAAAAAGCCGGAACGGGATCGCCGTGCCGGCTTTTCAGAAGCGTTGATCTTTAAATCAACAATTCATCAGGCTCATTCGCTTGCCGCGACCCGTTGGATATTGGTCGCATGTAGCCCCTTCGGTCCTTGACTGATCTCAAATTGGACCTTCTGACCCTCCTTCAGCGTTTTGTAGCCATCCATCTCAATCGATGAAAAATGAACAAATACGTCCTGTTCTCCATCTTCCGGGGTTACAAAACCGTAGCCCTTGGCGTTGTTAAACCACTTTACGACTCCAGTCGCCATAGCTATTACTCCTCACTATTACGATAACCCGGGAGGGTGGAGTGGTTGTAGCGTCACAAATTGGGATTTATGCAGAAAGATGTAGTTGGCTTTGATGAAACCGGGATAAAAAACAGCATTATGTTGTCTGTTTAGTATACGGGAGATATCTCGGCTAACGCTCACCTTATCTTCAATAAACCTCAACAGTGACTAGCTACTTGTTATTCTGCAGAGAGGCGCAAAACTACTCTGTCCACCTGCCCAAGTACCAGCCATTGGATAATTAGGTTGGGCGTCAACATAACTGCCCGAATTTAAGTGTACCTGGCCTTCTAAAATGGGAACCATTATCAACACTTAAGAAAGAAGTATAGTGTGCTATCGTCATCGGTCAACAAATATCTAATTTTTAACAGGGTTTTAGTGTTTTTATTAGTAATTTCCCTAACTTTTTAAACGGTTTCATACTCATAATCCCTAGTCTCTATAGACCTGATTTATGTAGGTCTATCGTTGAAATGATGTGGGGGCCTCTGACTTACAAGCGGTTTTATACGAGTGATTCAGATGCCATGTCGATGACAAGCTGAAATATTTATATTTGCTGATGCGATGCAGTGACGCTGAGTGAATCAAATTGGGACGTCACTATAATTCAAAAAAATTTCACTGCTGGCGGTAATTTGTTCGAATCTTACTGCACAAATCTGTACAATGCGGCGCCCCTTATTATGAATTCATCAACACTTCAAGTTTAAAAATATATCCCGAATATAATTCCGCTTTTCAGGCTGAATAGGCCTGCTAGAATCTGCAATTATGAGTAATCGAGAACAAACATCACACGAAGACGGTCTAGCATTAGAGGAGGCGGCACCTAAATTAAAAAAGCCCCCATTGTTTAAGGTTATTATCCTGAATGATGATTACACACCCATGGAGTTTGTTGTTCAGGTGTTGGAAACCTTCTTCAATATGGACAGAGAGAGGGCGACCCGGGTGATGCTTCATGTACATACCCGTGGGGTTGGCGTATGTGGTGTGTTTACCAAAGATGTGGCGGAAACGAAGGTGTCACAAGTAAATGATTATTCTCGTAGCAACCAGCATCCGCTGATGTGCACCATGGAGGAAACATAGGCGGCGCTTTATGGAGTTTCTGAGATGTTGAACAAAGAGTTGGAATTTACCCTCAATCAGGCATTTAAGAATGCCAAAGAGAGACACCATGAATTCATGACAGTGGATCATCTGCTGCTTGCGTTATTGGATAATCCAACGGCAGTAGCCGTTTTGCGCGCATGTGGGGCTGATATCGAACGTATGCGTAAAAGCGTTCAGAGTTTTGTTGAAGAGACCACACCACTGATTCCAGATGGAGATGAAAGAGAAATTCAGCCTACATTAGGTTTTCAACGTGTTTTGCAGCGTGCCGTGTTTCACGTCCAATCTTCTGGGAAAAATGAAGTTACCGGTGCCAATGTGCTAGTGGCTATTTTCAATGAGCAGGATTCTCAGGCGGTTTATTTTCTCAATGATCAGAAGATCAATCGTCTTGATGTGGTCAATTATCTTTCTCATGGCATCTCGAAAGTCGATGGTTCCAATCAAGAAGAAACGCCGGTGGAATTCTCCAATGAAGTGAAGTCTGAAGGTCAGACCAGCCCCCTGGAAAGCTATGCCAGCAATCTCAATCAATTGGCCGAGCAGGGAAAGATTGACCCACTGATTGGACGTCAACTGGAGATTGAACGAACCATCCAGATCCTTTGCCGCAGGCGGAAAAACAACCCGCTGTTGGTAGGTGAAGCGGGTGTTGGTAAGACTGCCATTGCAGAGGGTCTGGCTAAGAAGATTGTTGATAGCGAGGTACCGGATATTCTTGCAAATGCGACCATCTATGCGCTTGATCTGGGGACTTTGGTTGCCGGTACAAAATATCGTGGTGATTTCGAGAAACGCCTCAAGGCGGTTCTTGCAGAGCTGAAACGTGAAAAGGATGTGGTGCTTTTTATCGATGAAATTCACACCATTATTGGTGCCGGTGCAGCCTCAGGCGGAGTAATGGATGCATCAAACCTGATTAAGCCAGTACTCGCTTCCGGCGAGCTTCGTTGTATTGGCTCCACCACCTATCAGGAGTTTAGGGGCATCTTTGAAAAAGATCGTGCCCTGGCCCGACGTTTCCAGAAAATCGATGTTGAAGAACCGACTGTAGCGGAGACAGTGGAGATCCTGAAAGGCTTAAAGTCCCGTTTTGAGGAACACCACAATATAGAGTATACCCAGGATGCCTTGACCAGTGCTGCAGAGCTTTCAGATAAATACATCAATGATCGCCACCTGCCCGATAAGGCGATTGACGTCATCGATGAGGCAGGTGCGAATGTGCAGCTTCAACCCGAGGAAGAACGGAAAAAGATTATTGGTGTAGATGAAGTCGAAGCCATCGTGGCTAAGATTGCTCGGATTCCGCCAAAGAAGGTTTCTACCTCCGATACCGAGTCATTGCGTAACCTGACACGGGATCTCAAGCTGGTAGTCTTTGGGCAGGACACTGCCATAGAAGCATTGACGGCTGCTATCCGCATGAACCGATCCGGTCTGGTCAATGAAGGTCGACCGGTTGGCTCATTTCTGTTTACCGGCCCGACCGGTGTTGGTAAAACTGAAATCAGCAGACAACTTTCCAGGATTATGAGTATGGAGCTGATCCGTTTCGATATGTCGGAATATATGGAACGCCACACTGTTTCGAGACTTATTGGAGCACCCCCAGGCTATGTTGGTTTTGATCAAGGTGGACTGTTGACCGAGGAGATTGCCAAGCATCCTCATTGTGTGCTGCTACTCGATGAGATTGAGAAAGCCCACCCGGATGTTTTCAATCTGCTGTTGCAAGTGATGGATCACGGCACATTGACTGATAACAATGGCCGCAAGGCGGATTTCCGTAATGTAGTGATCGTTATGACCACCAATGCCGGTGCGCAGGAGATGAGCCGCTCATCAATCGGCTTTACAAAACAGGATCACAGCAGTGACGGTATGGAAGCCATCAAAAAAATGTTCACACCTGAATTCAGGAACCGACTGGATGCGATCATCCAGTTTTCTGGCCTCTCACCGGAGCATATCGCCAAGGTGGTGGACAAGTTTGTCTTTGAGCTTGAGGGACAACTGCAGGAGAAACATGTCAGCCTGGTGGTTGAGCCTGAAGCCAGGGTATGGCTGGCGGAGCACGGCTACGATCCGAAAATGGGAGCTCGCCCGATGGCACGCCTGATTCAGGACGAAATCAAGAAACCCCTGGCGGAAGAGTTGCTGTTTGGCAAGCTGTCCGCTGGTGGAGTAGTCAAGGTCGATGTTTCAGAGGACAAGCTGCAGTTTGATATTATCGGGGAGCCGGTTACCGATACAACATTGGATGATAGCTGATCTCAATTAGCGGGCACGATAGGTGATACGTCCCTTACTCAGGTCATAGGGAGTCAACTGCACTGTGACCTTATCCCCGGTGAGGATTCGGATGTAGTGCTTGCGCATCTTGCCAGAGATGTGGGCTGTTACCACATGACCATTTTCCAGTTCAACCCGGAACATGGTATTGGGCAGTGTTTCAACCACCGTACCTTCCATCTCAATAAAGTCTTCTTTCGCCATACTATTGCTCAATCAAATAAAAAAACCGGGCAGATTATAGCACAGGGCCCGACGTGGAAGTGCGCCATTATCAGTATATTTGAGCGTATGGCAAGCGATTCCGTTTCCGCAAATTGCACTTCGGGCTCGTTTTTACGATGCTTATGGTGATTAATGGAGGTATTTTTATCAATCCAGGCAAATTGGACATCAGTTTGTTCCATGGACTGTTTAATGATGAATCAGGCATGTTTACAAAATATCACATTAAAAACATATGTTTATATAGTTTATTGAGTGATGAGGTAATGCCTATCTTATAAAAAAGGTATATTTTCCATTTTGATCAGATCGTACCTGATGATGAACTGGGATGTATCATATCGGCAATGTAGCGCAGATGTTCAACACGCGTACCACAACAACCACCCAGGATTTTAATGCCATAGTCCCTGTTTAGTGTCAGCATCGCCTGGCCCCAAACTGAGATGTGTTCGGCTTGTAACTGATCCGCATCATCAAGATTGCAGTGATCCAGTGAAGAAGCATTGGCTTGAAATCCGATTAATCTTGAAAAGAGTGAGTCGGATTGTTGCTCAGGAGACAAAAAAGTTGGATAAGAGCAGTTAACCATATAGCCGACGGGATTCTGCCTGGTTACCGAATCAATTCGGCCTATAGCATCATTGAGGTGGGTGCCATCGAGAACGTCGCCCGATCGATTAATAACAAAACTGATAATATATGGTATGTCGGTTTGCGCCATCGCTTTGGCAATACCAATGGCTTCTTCAACATTTGGCAGTGTTACAGCAATTAAAAAGTCGACATCTCCTTGGACCAGCTGCTCTATTTGCCAGGCATGAAAATGTTCAGATTCCTCGGTAGCAAGTCCCTCACTCGGTTGGTAGCAGTCATTTTTACAACCGATCATGCCTCCAATTTTAATTGTCGCATGCCTGTTCCGAGGTGTGTTGCGAAGTCGTCTCATGAATTGAGCTGCATCACGATTGATAGATGGATTGATACCTGACTCAGAAACCCTGGCGCGATTTGCACGCCATGTCGGTGTGCACATAAGAAAGGGCACTGCAGCTTCCACTGCACAATCAATGTAGTCTTGATAGAGCTTTACAAGCGCCTGAAAACCGGCTTTTTCATAGATAAGCGGTGCATTTACCAGGCGCTTGTGAAGATGAATATCGGAAGAGCGCCGTAATTGCTCAACGATTGCAGCTTCCAGTAATATCAGCCTGTTACTTTCCAAGAGCCGTTTCATGTTTTTTCAGAATATGTCTGTTAGGGCCTGTTAACACTCATCCAATTGGCCCTGCTGGGACTATTTTTTCGTCCAGCAAGGCAGAATGAGTGATGTGTAGTCATTCTACATGAGCAAATGATAATGCCGCTGGGCGGGAAAATAGCCCCAGTCCTTCCGGTTACGCCCCAGAGGAAGTGCCTTTGGGGTGCCCGTGAAAAAGCGTCACTCAGCGTTGTTAGTCGTTCATTTTTTTCTTTATTATCCAAAATTGCGCGACCGTTTCTTTGAAGCCCACCCGTTGAGCGGGCTTCTGTGCCATAAGTAAATGTTAACTTTAATTACCCTTCCATCAGATTTGCTTCGACGATATTTGTGGCAAAGTTTTGATAAACAGCTGCTATCTGTTTAGCCATCGTGTCTGGAAAGACATGAAACTCTCCTGTCTCTATTGCAGCCAGAATGGCTTGTGGAACGAGTACTGCCGGTTCGGCAATCTCACCAAGACCGGCATGTTGTGCCATATCGGTGGCAATCGGTCCGGGATGGACACTGATCACCTGTGTTCCTTGTACTTTCAGTTTGTCCCGCAATGATTGAGTGATGGAATAGGAAGCGGCCTTTGATGCGGAGTAAGTAGCGAAATCTGCAAAGCTTTTGATCGATGCTACCGAATTCAGTTGTATCAATACACCGCCCCCATTGGCTTTTAATATCGGAGCGAAAGCCTGGGCTACCCGCATTAATCCATACACATTGACTTCCATCTCAGCCTGTAATGCATCTACAGCATCAACTGACAGTGGATCTTGGATATTCAGCATACCTGCATTATTAACCACGATATCAACATCTTGAGCCTGTAATGCGGCTGCGGTAACGGTTTCCGGTTTATTCAGGTCAATTTGAACCGGTACCACTCGATCATGGAAGGTGGCGATCAGAGGGTTCAAAGACTCAAGCGATCTAGCGCCCGCATATATTTTGCCGGCACCTTGTCGCAGGAACTCTTCGGCAATGGTCTTGCCAATACCCCGATTAGCGCCGGTGACCAGAACTGAGTGATCTTTGATGGATGTCATAACCTGTCTCCTGATTTTTAAAAGTATACCGTACGGTACATAATTGAAATTATTTACTGATCGGTACATAATTTCAAGTGTCAGTTTGAAAAAAAGGTGCAGGTTATGACTGCTGGGCGTAAGAGATCATTCGACAAACAGGAAGCACTGGAAAAAGCCATGCGGCTGTTCTGGCAGAGTGGGTATTCGGGAACTTCCCTGAGTGATCTGACCACAGAGTTGGGAATCAATAAACCAAGCCTATATGCCGCTTTCGGTAATAAAGAGGCACTCTTCAAAGCATCAGTTGAACACTACATGGCATGTTATGGCGCACCTCATTGGACGAAGTTGCTTGAGCCTTCCGATGCATCACTTGAGGAACGCCTAAAGAGATTTCTACATGCCATTGTCGATTTGGTATCCGATCCATCGCTACCCCAAGGGTGTTTAGTTGTGAAAAGCACCTGTGAGTCAGGCAGCCAGGCTATTCCTGATGAGATCACGATGACACTGAACAATATTGAACGGGAGAATAAAAAGGCACTTGTGGTTTTGTTTGGCAGGGAGAAGGCTATCGGAAACCTGCCAAAGGGGTCGGATGTCAACCAGCTGGCAACATACCTGCTGGCAGTTTTGTATGGAATTGGCGTTCTTGCCAAGAACGGAAACGCTAAGCATTCGCTTAGGGCCGTTGCTGATGTGAGTGTTCAGGCTCTAGTTGGTTGATCACATGATTCACTCCGAACCGGTTCGTCAATATAGGGGATATGTCGGCAAATGAAAGCGAATCAATGCAAATACGAATAGTGATTAAATGTTGTATGGTCTCTTGACGTGTTCAGTCTCATTGCTACTGACATTTTATAACCAGGTACATTTTTCAGACTGATTAAGCCATGTGGGGATGATCTTTATTTCACTCCTGTTACAGGGGGGAAACAAAGCATCTACATTGATTTGCTGAATAATATCGCCGTGTGTGCCATTCTTACCCACTTGACCAGGGGATGAGTCCTCTTTTCTTATCAATCGATAGAGGGAAGAGTCGGAACTGATTTTTTTGAGGCATTATAAATTTGGCTGCATTCACTACAGCTCTTGTTCCAATCATGGCGCTTATTTTTCTTGGGTATGGCTTAAAGCAGTCAAAATTTCTAGCGGATGAAGCCTGGTCAGGGATAGAAAAGCTAACCTATTACATTCTTTTTCCGGCCCTGCTTATCCACACATTAGGCAATCAGACCCTTGCAGGTACACCCTGGCCTTCTATGCTGATGGTGGTTGTTGGTACATTAATGATATCAGCGACGGTGCTCATCGTGTGGCATCGAGTACGAGCATCTGAAAGCAATTCTACTTTCACATCGGTTTTTCAGGGCGGTGTGCGTTTTAATACCTATATCGCCCTAGCTGTAGCCCAAGGCTTGTTTGGTTTGGAAGGATTGGCACTGGGTTCTGTTGCAGCCGGATTCATGATTGTTTTGATCAACATGCTATGTATTTCAGTATTCGTAGTATGGGGTAAGACTAACTTCAAAGGGATAACATCCTTTATCCGTGAAGTGATTGGCAATCCCCTGATTCTCGGCTGTGCAATTGGCTGGTTTTTGAGCCTAAGCGGTTTAGGATTGCCTGGTATTACGGATGATATTCTGGAAATCATCGGTCGAGCCGCGTTACCCTTTGGGCTTTTGGCTGTGGGTGCTGCCTTGAATCCAAAGGTGATACATGGACATGTCAAGCCAATCGTGATTTCATCGGTAGTGCAATTCGGCCTGAAACCGCTGATTGCCGCACTACTCATTTCCAGCGTTGCCCTGAATGGCGTTCCAGCTGCGGTACTTGTCATTGCCTTCATCACACCAACGGCACCTTCAGCCTATATCCTTGCCAGACAATTGGGGGGTGACACTGAGACAATGGCATCAGTTATCACCTTTCAAACACTATTGGCTTTTCTTGTAATGCCCCTTATGGCGTTATTCTTACTGCCTTAATTTTGAACCCGAGGATTCATGACTGGGTGCGTTTTTTGTATTTCAATGGTTATATCAATCATCAGGCAACCAAAAATTTAGGGATTTTATTAGGAGAAAATGATCCAACATCTTGTCGAAATGGCTATTGTTAACAGATCCTGGTTAATATAAAGCGGTGTGGAGAGCATGAATAGTAACGGCCTTTATAGTAGACGAAAGTTACTCCAAAATGGTCTTGTGGTTGCCAGTGCAGTATTACTACCTGTAACCAGGCCCATTGCAGACACTGGTTCAACACCTACCCCTTATCAGACTCCTGGCCCTTTTTACCCAAAACATATCCCACTGGACAGTGACAATAATCTGGTTGATGTCAAAGGCAGAAACATCTCTGCCACCGGCCAGGTGACCCACATCTTCGGACGCCTGCTCGACACAACCGGTAGACCGGTAACAAATGCACAGGTCGAAATATGGCAATGTGATGCTTATGGTTTTTATCACCACAATAGCGACCGGGGTGGTAATGCCGACCCAAATTTCCAAGGTTACGGAAAGATGGCTGTCACCAATGATGGCAGTTACCGTTTTCGGACTATTAGACCGAAGCACTATCCAGGTCGTGCACCCCATATCCATTTCAGGGTGGTGGGTAATGGATTTGAAGCACTTACCACCCAAATGTATGTGGCGGGTGAACCGAGAAATACCGGTGATTTCATCCTCAACAGCGTGCGCGATCCCCAGGCACGGGCATCGTTAATCATACCGTTACAACCCGCTGCTGAACTTGAGCCAAATGCCCTTTCAGGACTATTCAATATTGTGTTAGGACTGGATACTGTTTTGTGACTCTCTGATAAAGAATGTAGCGCACATCGTAACTATTTCATGGCTGTATCAAAATGGCCTGCTATGTGTTTCTTGTACACGAAAGTGCGTGAAATTCAGCTTCAGATTCTGAAAGTTCTTGGCTCTTTGTCCACCAAAAGTAAGCAAATGTCCATATTCCTATGCATTCAATGAGAAGAATGTACTTTCCCGGTTCATTGATTAGAAATGTCAAGGTTAATGCCACTATCGGTGACAGTATCATGACAGCACCAATTGATCTGTATTTGATGTAGTAATAGTGGCACCGCATTTCATCGTTAATTAAACTCAGCGTTTCGTTGGCACAGAAAACACATACATATGCGATGGATGCAAACAATAGAATTGCACTTACATAGTGCATGCTAACCGTTGGACAATCGTCTAAACAACCCCAGGGCATAGGAAAATATGCAACCCCAATTGCGCAAATCCCAGCAAAATTCAGAGCAAGGTTCTCCTTATAGCTGAATCCTCTGTAAATGACGAGTAGGATGCCTATCGAAAAAAGCAGGCCAATTACCCATACTCTCATGGCAGGCACCTCTAAATCGCAGCAGGATGCAAAGTAATAAGCGCTCATTGAATCTTGAACTGGAATACCGCTGATACGCCCGCCTACAACCAGAAGCACAGGAAAAAATACTGCAATTGTAGCGAGTCCATAACGCAGTGTTTTGTATGTTGCTAATACATGCCGTTGAAGCTTGTCTGAATCCATATTCAACTCCATTTAATCAATTCATGGAAACAAAGAAATGGCTTATCGCTATCGTTACCGGATATAAACACGGGCGCTAAAAAACTGAAGCTAGTAATGTTTGTTTCATTCAAGTAAACACATTTGTGTAGATCCACTGGTTGGTTATTCAATACTGCCGATACCATCAATCCAGTGAGCGCTACCCCTGACTCAGCAGGTTCCTCAAGTCGATAACTGCTGCGTTAGCGCGTGATATGTAGGAAGCCATGACCAATGAATAGTTGGCGAAGATCCCAAAGCCGCTGCCATTCAACACGACTGGGCTGCTGATTGGCTCCTGGGTGGCTTCCAACTCCCGGATAATCTGGCGCAGACTTACCAGTGCATTTTTTTTCTTCAGTATTTCGTGGAAATCGATTTCCACTGCATGTAGGAAGTGAATCAATGCCCAGGTAGATCCACGGGCCTCATAAAAGACATCATCGATTTCCAGCCATGAGGTTTGTACCCTCACATGGTCTGATGTTGAAGTGGATTGTGCTGCGTCTGGGTCACCGGCCAGGTCGGTATTGATACGTTCCTGTCCGACACTGGCACTCAACCGCTGGGAAAGACTGCCCAGGCGTTTCTCCATAATAGCCAGCCAATCACGCAGGTTATCTGCCCGGGCAAAGAATTGTGCATTCATTTTCCCTTGCAGGGAAAGACTGCTCAGGTACTTTTTGAGTGCATCAATTCCTTGATAGTACTCGCCTTCGGTTGATGGAAATATCCAGGAATCGTTGCTGTAATTAAACTGTGGTTCGGTGATTGCGAGATTCTTGTTTTCCAGTGATTGGGATTGCGAGCGGCTCATGTCGTTACGCAGTGAACGGGCGAGATCGCGGACTTGTGTCAGTGCACCGAATTCCCAGTTGGGGATGTTGTCCAGGAAAACACTGGGGGGCATGATGTCATTACTAAGATACCCTCCCGGTTTTTCAAGCAGGGTCTCTATCACTGTCAGTAGAGTGGCAGTTGTGTAGGAGCCTGTTACCGGTTCAAGATTCATCGCTGCCAGGGAGCTGCGGGTATTGTCACGCACATTGAATCGCTCCGGTACGCTACTCCAATAGATACCGATGAGGTAGAGAATGATGATAAGGGTGATCGTGCCAAGTCCGCTGCCCCAGATCCAGCCTTTTTCCCGCAGGGTTTGGGGATGATAGAGTTGAGCAATGCGACTGATGAGTGATGATGTGCTACGGGCAAGTCTACCGAAAAAGTCATTCACAAGATTCTATCCCTACTTTGATGGTACTGCTGTTATCCAGGTATATGCTTGGAACAGTATCCGAGACAGCAGGGTCAAAGCAACAGTCAAAGTGAAAATCAGTTCGATCTTGTTTACATTTTAATTGCTGTGATTGGTATCCATCTGTGGCCAAAACAAACGATTCCATTGATCACTGATATCATTATCTAGAGTACGGTACTGCCGACCAAACCTGTCATCGGAATGATGCTCGGTGTCGACTATTCTTTTGTTAGAACCGCAATGCATACGCTATAAGCGTGGCATGGTCGTACCCTGTGGGAAAGTGCCGCTTAAGTGACACCAAGTCCCGGCATCAACAGATTCAAATAGTGATCGGCCAGCAGTAGTGTAAATAGCAAACTGAGATAAAGTATCGAAAACGCAAAGGTCTTCATGGCGTGTTCACGACCTTCGCTGCGTAACAACTTATAGGCGTGATAGATGAAACCACACCCAAGCAATAGGGCACCCACTAAGTAGAGATAACCACTCATATGGATGACAAACGGTAGCAACGAGACGGCAAGCAGCATGATGGAATAGATCATTATCTGCTGTTTGGTGAACTCAATTCCATGCGTGACAGGTAGCATGGGGACATCTGCCTTGGCATAGTCATCACGACGGTGAATGGCCAGAGGCCAGAAATGAGGGGGTGTCCAGACGAAGACAATCAACAGCAGTAAAAAGGCCTCAGTTGTAACTTCACCAGTGACGGCTGTCCAACCCAAAAGTGGGGGAGCGGCACCTGCCAGTCCACCCCAAATGATATTTTGTGGTGTATTACGTTTCAGGTAGAGAGTGTAGATTACTGCATAACCGATCAATGCAGAGAAAGTGAGCAATGCGGTCAGAGGATTGACCAGAAAATAGAGTAGCAGCATGGAGACGCCACCCATCACCAGGGCAAAACTGATCGCATGCTGGGTATCCATGTGGCCACTGGGGATGGGGCGCCAGCTGGTGCGGTCCATCATGGCATCAATACGCTGGTCGATGATGTGGTTGATGACTGCACCGGATGCAGCAGCCAGGGAAATACCGAGCAGACCGAAAAGCAGCGGCTGCCAGGGTACAATGCCATCGCTCGATAGCAGCATGCCGACCAGTGCAGTGAAAGCAATGAGCAGGACAACCTTGGGTTTGGTCATCTCATAGTAGTGTTGCCAGGCAAAAGCGGCAGACTGCTGTGTCGATATATTACTGATGGCCATATTGACCTCCTTTAGCCCAGCTTTGCGAGGCTTTGAGTAGTTTTTCCAGATCCTGCAGGATCTGTTTGGATGTGTTTTTTGTGGTGTCGTGCACCATCATCAGATCACCTTTCGGGTCGATGAGAAAGATAGGGATCGCCTGTTCCGATAGCTGCAACGGAAACAGGGATTCAACCGCTGTACGCTGATGCATGTCGGCAATCAGCAACTGGGTACCTTCTAACCCTTCAAGATTGGGAGTAATGAGACGACCATCTGCATCGGGTAGCAGGATCAACACTCTTGCTATACGTTGTCGATTGGCCGCTGTTGCGCGACGAATCTGACGTACCTTGATCAACACCTCTATGCAGGCGGCATCGCAACCACCTTCGCTGACCAGTGTCATGCTCCACATATCCTGCAGCGTCTGCCAGTCAAAAGGGGTGCCTTCCGCAGTCTGCAGTATCAGGGACTCGACAGGTCTTGGGGGAGTGATCAGGGTACCGTTATTGGTACGGCCTGTGGGTAACCACTGAGGATTGAGATAGAACAGCCAGGCAGCCATCAGTGGCAGAGCAAAGACGCCAATAAGCAGCCACAGGGATGCCATGCTACGGGGCTTACTCCTGTTGTCCGCTACGCTGGTCATGTTGTTGCTCCGGTTTCCTCTGGTGTATGCAGCGATAGGCGAAACCACACCAGCAGAGTGATTAAGGCAAATGCAAACCACTGAATTGCATAACCGATATGCATCATATCGCTAACCCGGGGGTGAGGCCATTGGCGTACAAAACCGCTCTCATCTTCAGCTGATTGGAGGACGATGAAAGGGAGGATATCGAGGCCTGACCATGTCCTGTAATGATCCAGGGTGAGGTATGGCCAGCGGGGGGTGGTGGCAGTGGCTGTTTTGCCCAGCTCCAGTTCGATGGCCGGAGGCTGTGGGATGGTTATCTCACCATGTACTGTAACGATTCCTGCGGAATCAAAAAGGAGCGTTTCACTCATTTGGTCGTGCGCAACCCAACCGCGATTGATCAGTACAATCTGACTGGTTGTGGTGAGTTGCAAGGGCGTCACAATGTGGTAGCCGGCCTTGCCCAGGTGCTTGCGATTCTCAATCAAGATGGTTTTATCATGAAGGAAGTGACCTTCTGCCACGATATCACGGAAAATCAGCTCATCAGAATCAGGTAAGGCATCATTCAGTGACAGTGCGGGCAGCTTGCGTCGCATCTCCAGTGAAACACCTTGGGTACGTTTCTGTTCAGCACGGTCGAGTTGCCAAATGCCAAGGCCAGAAAACAGGGGCACCAGGATTACCATAAATATTGTGGGGATGGCCTGGATGCGAAATTGTCGGGTGCTGCTGGTCATAAGATCTATAGTGAAGTTATCCGTACCTGTTGCTGCTGTGTAGGCAGGTCAACCCAACTCAAACCTGGATCAGGAGTGATCATGGACATCATTTTCAAGCTGCCGGTGTTACTGGTACTGCTATTCATCCTCTTTTCTCTATTTCAGGGGATGTACTATATGGCCAAGGATGATGGCAGAAACAATAGTACGCGCGTAGTTCGAGCGCTGACCATCAGAGTGGCGCTTTCGTTACTGCTGTTTTTCATTCTCATGGCAGGTTACTACTTCGGTCTTCTCCAGCCTCACGGCATCCTGCCCCAATAAAAAGCCGGGTTAGAGCCAATAGACGAAGACGAACAGACCCAGCCAAACCACGTCAACGAAATGCCAGTACCAGGCAACCGCTTCGAAGGCGAAGTGGTTGTGGGCACTGAAATGGGTTTTCATGCTCCGTCCAAGAATCGCCATCAGCATGATTGCACCCATGGTGACATGGAAACCGTGAAATCCGGTTAGCATATAGAAGGTTGAACCATAAGCACCGGATTCCAGTGTCAGATTCAGCTCTGCATAGGCGTGTCCGTATTCGTAAGCCTGAAGGATGACGAATAGCAGACCTAACACAACCGTAGCCACCAAACCCCATACCAATTGCTTCTGATTATCGATTTTCAGCCCCCAATGGGCCCAGGTGATCGTGGCACCACTGCTGAGCAGGATCAGGGTGTTGATTGCCGGTATGCCCCAGGGCCCCATTGCCTGGAAATCCCCACCGAGTTGACCCGGGCCATGTGTTGGCCAGACATTTTCAAATCCGGTATAGAGAATCTCATTGGTTGCTCCGAGATAACCCTCACCACCCAACCAGGGGAGGGCAATATTTCGGATATAAAAGAGGGCACCGAAAAAGCTGAGGAAGAAAAAGACCTCGGAGGCAATAAACCAGAACATACCCATGCGGAATGAGGTATCGACCTGCTTGTTGTAGCAGTCGCTGAGGTTTTCTTTGATGACATCGCGAAACCAGCCATAAAGCAGGAAAAAGAACAGTAGCAGACCGGCGCCCACTATGAACTTGCCAATAGAGATCCCATTCATGGCGAGCGCACCACCAAATAGGGTTGTCAGCAATGAAACCATGCCAATAATCGGCCAGGGACTGGGATCGGGTATGAAATAATCCCCGCTATGTTCCTTTACTGACATTGTATTATTCCCCTTTGTACTGTAGATCTTATTGTCATTAAATGGATTTGCATGCTATGGGTCGCCTGCTTTTCAGTTATTCAGGATTCGCCGCAATCAACGGCGGGAGATCAGCATCTGCAGGCTTATCCTCTCCCTCCTTCAGACGCATGAAGCTGTAGGAGAGCGTCATTGAGTTGATCTCTTCTGGCAGATCTGTAGAAACCATAAACCGTAGCGGCATCTCGGTCCTTTGAGTACCGGTCAGGGTCTGTTTATTGAAGCAGAAACACTCCAATTTGCTGAAATAGGGAGTGGCCTGCCAGGGCGCTACACTGGGTATTGCCTGCCCGGTCACTGTAGAATGACTACGGTTATGGGCAAGGAAATTGACCTCGTAGGTCTTGCCTGGATGGACACGCATGGTATGCGTGACCGCACTGAAATCCCAGGGCAGATTCGGATTCACAGTAGTGTCGAACTTGACGGTCACCCAGCGGTTCTCATCAACGCCACCGGATGAAGGCACGATTTGTCCAATGGTACTGCGTTGCGAGAGAGATTGGGTGCCGGTGACCTGACAGAAGAGGTTATAGAGCGGTACCATGGCAAACCCAAAACCGAACATCAACACGACCACGCCTGACAACAGTAGTGTTGTACGACGCTTGTTTCTGTGGTTTTCAGTTGCCCTGTCGTTCATTGCATTGCCTGTGTACCCACAATACGAAAGATCCCTGTCCAGAAGGGGAAGGAGGTCACAAGAAAGAACAATGCAAGACCGACCAGACCCCAGGCAAGGCGTACGTTCCTGCGTCTCAGTTCAGGCGTTTGGTGTTCAGGGATACGCATAAGATTGTCTTCTCTAACTGTCATTACTTTATCTGAGGTGCGACGGTCCAGGTATGAAAAGCAGGGGGTGAGTCCAGCTCCCATTCAAGACCTTTGGCGCCTTCCCAGGCACGGCTCTCGGCCTTTTTGCCACCACGGATGGTTTTGATCACGATGTAGAGCAGCAATAGATGGCTCAGACCGAAGATCATAGCGCCAATGCTGGAAACAACGTTAAACTCAGTGAACATCATGTTGTAGTCCACGATGCGCCGCGGCATACCGGCCAATCCAAGAAAGTGTTGAGGGAAAAAGGTGATATTGAAGCCAATGACGTTGGTCCAGAAAAAGATTTTTCCCAGCTTTTCGTCATACATATGCCCCGTCCATTTCGGTAGCCAGTAAAAGACCCCGGCAAACAGACCGAATACCGCACCCGGCATCAATACATAGTGGAAATGGGCTACCACGAACATACTGTCGTGATACTGCATATCAGCAGGTACAACCGCCAGCATTACCCCACTTAGACCTCCGAAGGTGAACATCAGCACGATACCTACCGCGAACAGCATCGGGGTTTCGAAGGTCATCGAGCCACGCCACATGGTGGCGATAAAATTGAAGACCATCAATCCCACCGGAATGGATATCAGGATGGTGCCGATCATAAAGTAGGTGACCGCTCCCAAAGACATTCCGATGGTGTACTGATGATGAGCCCAGACAACCATACCAATGGTAGCAACTGCGAGCATCGCACCGACCATCGACTTGTAGCCAAATAGGGGCTTACGGGAAAAGGCAGGTATGACATGCGAGAGTACGCCGATCGAGGGCAGTAGCAGGATATAGACTTCGGGGTGACCAAAGAACCAGAACAGGTGCTGAAAGAGTACCGGATCGCCACCACCGGCTGCATCAAAAAAGCTGGTGCCGAAGTGGCGGTCAAACAGCAACATGGTGACGCCGCCAGCCAATACAGGGACCACAAGAATAAGCAGGAAGGCGGTGACCAGCCAGGTCCAGCAGAACATGGGCATAGTCATCAAGGTCATACCGGGGGCACGCATGTTAAGCAGGGTGACGATGATGTTGATAGAGGCCAGCACGGATGAGATGCCCAATAGATGGATGGCAAAGATCAGGAAATCCATAGACATCCCGACCTGAACAGAAAGCGGTGGATAGATGGTCCAGCCGGTATTGATCTGTGTGCCCCCACCAGGGAAGAAGGGGACGACAAAAGAGAGAATCAGCATGGTAGCCGCTGCCGGTAATACCCAGAAACTGAGATTGTTCATCCGTGGCAGGGCCATGTCGGGTGCCCCGATCATCATCGGGATCATCCAGTTGGCGAGTCCCGCAGCGGCAGGCATCACTGCACCAAATATCA
Source organism: Candidatus Thiodiazotropha sp. (ex Codakia rugifera) (assembly GCA_025656675.1). GTDB lineage: Bacteria > Pseudomonadota > Gammaproteobacteria > Chromatiales > Chromatiaceae > Thiodiazotropha. Next base: position 76,511 of record JAHXHN010000004.1, on the reverse strand, counting down.
TGATTAAGGCGTGATTGGTGACCAGATTATTGTAGAGATCGGGATCCAGGAACTGAATGCCCGGTTGAAACAGTTCCATGCGGATCAGCATGGCGCTGGCTCCACCCAGGAACAGCATAATCAGGGCAAACAGTAGATAGAGGGTGCCAATATCCTTGTGATTGGTACTGAAGAGCCAGCGACGCCAGCCTTTTGGTGCTTCGTGATGATGTGCTTCATCATGGGTCAGGGTGGTAGTACTCATAGTCGAATTCTCCTCTATCTGGCCTGTTTGACGTCTGCAGGCTGCACGACATCACCCGTTTTGTTATCCCAGCTATTACGTTCGTAGGTCACTATCGCTGCGATCTCCAGATCATTGAGCGTGCCCCATGGCTGCATCGCAGTGCCTTCTTTGCCTTTGATGACGATATCGAGATGATCAGCGATCGCCCCGGTGGTGAGGGCGGAGCCATTCAGGGGAGGGAAGGCGGGTGGCAGACCCATGCCATTCACTTGGTGACAGGCGGCACACTTGGTCTCATACAATCCTTTGCCCTTGGCCAAAAGATCATCCATGCTCCACTCTTTATCTGCACTCGCTTCCGCGGCTGCAGCAACCTTGATAGCTTTCTGATCCTCGGTCCAGGCCGCGAAACGCTCCGGTGAAACCGACTCCACCACGATCGGCATGCGTGAATGCCAGGTACCACATATCTCTGCACACTGGCCTCTGAATACACCTTCCCTGTCCAACTCCGCCCAGGTCTCTGTTACATATCCTGGAATGGCATCCTTCTTAACAGCCAGTTCGGGTACCCAAAAGGCATGCAATACATCAGCTGAAGTGTGTAGGAAGCGGATCTTAACGCCTGTTGGGAGGACCAATCGGTTATCCACTTCACGCAAGTAGAGATCACCTGACTTATCCTTAGGTACAAAACGGCTCTCCACCTTGATGTCGTGATCGAGGTAATCAAATTCCCACCACCACTGATGTCCTGTTACCTTGACATCCATGATGTTCTCTTCCTTGGGTACATCCCAGACACGCTTCAGTACAGCGTCAGCCTTACCGGCAATCGTCAGGTCGACACCGAGCACCAGTGCAGGAACGATGACCCAGGACCAGTTACCGAACCAGGAGTTGTGGAACTCCTGGTCAGCTTCGTAACCACGGCTTTTTCGATGATAAAAGAGTGAATAAAAGACGAAGGCGAATACGATCACCAGCAGTACTGTGGCAATCGTCATCGTCATCATGTGGATACCGTAGATCTCTCTGGCAACCCCGGCAGCAGGCTCAGGAAAGTTGAGGCCGTATTCAGCCATGGCTTCACCCGTCGTCAGCATCGAGGTGGTCAGTAGGCCACCCTTCAGACAAGTTTGCAGGTATGGGAATCGGTCATGTTTTCTGGGTTTTGACAATGGCTTACTCTCAAAACCGTACGCTTCGTTGGTGTGATTATTATGCATACCGATCAGGCGCCCTCGATTGCGCTTCTTAGATTATTCGCGAGCATTTCTCGCTCCTCCTCGACCAGATTTTTCCCAATTTCGATGTATTCGCCATGTGAGCCGATCAGCAGGCGACTGGGATACCAGCCCTTTGGGTCCTGGTTTTGAATGATCTTCAACCAAGCCTTGTGAAAGCACTTTTCAGCCGGCACATTTTGGTTGTCTCTTATCCTCACATGAGTCTCATCAATGCTGATGACTTGTTGTGAGTGCGCACAGCAGCTCTGACAATAGATGGCGATGCCGACTATGGCGATCTCCAACCCTGCAAAGGGGAGAACCAACCAGGCACCGAGCGAGTAGAAATAGGTCCCTACCAATCCAATCGAAAACGCAAAAAACAGAAACAGCCACTTAGACTGATTCCAGGTCAGATTTCTATTGGGTTGGATGATGAGTACAGCTTCGTCAGCATCACTGTTTTGGTTAGCCCTGAGGACCATTTGCCATCCCGCACTTATCTCTGACTGCCGGATGCTGCTTGGCGTCGTTTATTGATCTAGGTCAAGAGAATATGACAAAGTTGGGTCTGAACGCAATAACTAAGTTGAACTATCAACTATTTGTAAGGTCTTGATTAAAAATTAGAATAAGTGAATATATCTATTTACTGAAGGTCTTGAACAGGCATTTTACAACGTTGACAAAGCGTGCTTATGTAGGCATAAAAAAATGAGATTATCTGCCACTGCATGGTGATATTGATGGGCAGACAAACCTCATCACTCTACCCGTGTCAGTTTTGTGTCAGGAAAGGCATCTTCAAGATCGCGGCGCCAGATCTTATCCGTCATGGAACGTTTAAAAGCCTCCAACGCAACTTGATCAGTTTTTTGAGCTTCTTTATGTTTGATTCTGTCAAGCAGCGTTAGAAATGCCTTGGGAACAATATCCTCTGCCAGCTTTAAATCGACACATTGGGTACCATCGTTCACCTTCCAGCTAAAGTCCATTTCACCCACACAGCGTGGTTCAGTGGTTTTACAGGTTAATTCATAACGTCTTTCGGAGACACAGCCCGTTATGTACTCAATGGTGTCTCGCACACCGGGGCCGGGATGACCGCTCCAGATATGGAGGTTCTGCCTCTCCCATATTTTTTCTCGTGATAGGAGCTTGCCTGCAAGCTGCAACATTCGATAGGCCAGTGCACAGCCCCAGTAGGCATTACCCTTGTGGAAACTCAGTGCATCGCTATAGGAAAGTTGCAGCAGTCTGCCATGGTCATTGATGAGAATGATATTCATAGTCATTAGTACACAACACTACAGGTTCTATTATAATAGTAAGAAGTAGGGTGGTTGCATGATGTCTGGTGCAAGTGAGTCTGCTGATGCCTATTAATGTTTGGAGATTTGGGTTTCTATTTCTGAGTGCTCCTCTGTTTGCATTGGGTGTGAGTGGCTATAGCAAACACAAGCGAACTGGGGCAGCGACCGAGCGACAGCATGGTTATCGCACGCCTGATGATCATTGGCATACCCGCGATCTTGAGGCGATTTTAAAAAACTTCGATAGCGATGTGACAGGCTTATCAATGGATGAAGCCATTGTTCGCTTGAAACAATACGGACCGAATCGTCTACCCGAACCTAAGTCACGCAGTCCACTGATTCGGTTTCTCCTCCAATTTCACAATGTCCTGATCTATGTATTGATAGCTGCAGGTCTGGTTACAACCCTGTTGCAGCATTGGGTGGATGCCAGTGTGATTTTTAGTGTGGTGATTATCAACGCCATTATTGGATATATACAGGAAGGCAAGGCAGAAGATGCGTTAAAGGCTATCCGTCAAATGCTGTCACCCCACGCTATGGTATTGCGTGATGGGAAACAAATCTCTTTGGATGCAGAGCGTCTCGTGGTTGGTGATGTTGTGCTGTTGCAATCGGGAGACAGAGTGCCTGCTGACATGCGCCTGATTCGAGTCAAGGGTTTGCAGGTTCAGGAATCCGCATTAACCGGTGAATCAATGGCGGTGGAAAAAAATATCCACCCATTGCCAGACAATACCCCATTAGGCGATAGGCTGAATATGGCCTATTCAGGAACGCTGATCACTCATGGTAAGGGTAGTGGTGTTGTTGTGACCACAGGTGCACAAACTGAAATTGGCCATATCAGTTCTTTGGTTGCTGAAGTGGAGACGGTCACAACACCCTTGCTGCGCCAGATGGGGCAGTTTGGGCGTTGGTTGACTGTGGGAATCTTGATAATAGCACTATTTACATTCTTCTTCGGAGTGTTTCTACAGGATTATCTGATGGCTGAGATGTTTCTTGCATCTGTCAGTCTTGCTGTGGCTGCGATTCCAGAAGGCCTTCCGGCAATCATGACAATTACTCTGGCAATTGGTGTGCAGCGCATGGCTCACAGAAATGCCATTATTCGAAAACTTCCAGCTGTGGAAACACTGGGATCGGTGATGGTGATCTGCTCTGACAAGACAGGGACCCTGACACGAAATGAGATGACTGTACGATCTATAGCAACCGCCAGTGAAACACTTCATGTAGCCGGTACCGGTTACGATCCACATGGAGCGATCACCCTAAATCAACACGATCAGTTACCAGAAGGGCTGCCGCTGCTCAGTGAGGTAACAAGAGCGGCTGTACTCTGCAACGATGCCTCACTTCAGCAGAAGGAGTCAGAATGGTTTGTGCATGGAGATCCTATGGAAGGTGCATTATTGATTGTCGGCATGAAGGCGGGTGCAGATATCGATATTTTAAACAAGCAATACCCACGTACCGATCAAATACCTTTCGAATCTGAACATCGATTTATGGCCACACTTCATCACAGTCATACAGGTGAAGCCTTTATTGTTCTCAAAGGTGCACCAGAGCAGCTATTGAAAATATGTGCACTACAGCGGACTTTGGATGGAGATGAACCCATCGATTTGAACCATTGGAAGCAACGCACTGAAGCAATGGGGACGCAGGGGCAAAGGGTTTTGGCGATTGCCATAAAACCTGTCCACAATGACAAAATTGAGTTGAACTATGAAGATGTCCGGGATGGAATGATCTTTCTGGGAATGTTTGGATTGATAGATCCTCCACGAAGCGAAGCGATCAAAGCTGTCGAGATCTGCTCTCAGGCTGGAATCCGAGTAAAGATGATTACTGGAGATCATAGTGCCACAGCGCTCGCCATTGCCAGACAACTGAATCTTACAAATACGGAGGATGTAATAACTGGACAGGTGTTGGAGTCATTGGATGATGAGAAACTACGGCAATGCGTCAGGGATATCGATGTTTATGCCCGGGTAAGCCCTGAACATAAATTACGACTTATTACGCTATTGCAGGAACAGGGTTTAGTGGTAGCCATGACGGGCGATGGTGTCAATGATTCACCTGCTTTAAAACGTGCAGATGTAGGGACAGCAATGGGACAAAACGGAACTGAAGCCGCCAAAGAGGCCTCTGAGATGGTTCTTGCAGACGACAATTTTGCCTCGATAGTTTTTGCTGTGGAAGAGGGGCGTACCGTATACGATAATTTAAAAAAAGCCATTCTCTTCATTTTACCGACCAATGGCGGTGAGGCGTTGATAATTCTGACAGCGATTGTGTTTGGCTTTCATCAGCTCCCGTTGACGCCGGTACAGATTCTTTGGGTCAATATGATCACTGCAGTGACCCTTGCACTGGCTCTGGCGCTTGAACCTGCAGAGCCTGATGTGATGAATCGCAAACCGCGAAAATCAGGGGTGCCGCTCTTGTCTCCCTTGTTATTGTGGCGCATTGCATTCGTCTCAACTATTTTGACAGGAGGCACCTTTGGCCTGTTTATTTGGGTCAGAGAGCAGGGGATGAGTATCGAGGAAGCAAGGACGGTAGCAGTCAATACACTGGTTATGTTTGAGATATTCTATCTATTCAATGCCCGCTATATCACTGCTTCTGTGTTTAACTGGAAGGGCTTGGTTGGGAATAGGTATGTACTGTATGCGATTGCCATATTGTTACTGTTCCAAATGAGTTTTACCTATCAACCCCATCTGCAGCTGCTGTTTGGCACCAGCGCTATTGAGGCATCAATCTGGCTACGAATTGTACTGGTCTCTTCATCTGTACTTTTTCTGGTGGAGTTGGAGAAGAGCATAATTCGGCGGTTAACCAGCAATAAACGCTAATCACCACAAAGTCTGATTGGATCGAGCTTGTATTGGGGGGAGATCTCTGTCTTGGCTTGAACGCCAAGACAGAGGCAAAGAAAAACTACCAGGTGTCTGGTAATTTATGCAGCAGGAGCCGCTTTTTTCTTTGTAGTTCTGCGACGGCGACGTGTCCTTTTATCAACTGCCTTCTCAAGCGATTTGGCCGCTTTATCGAAGTCCTTAACCATCCTGGCTCGTGCACCCTGCATGGCCTTATGGAGGCCTTTTGCGAGACGTACCGCTTTCCGCTGTTCAGTAACTGCTGCAGTACGTGCAGCCTTGACCTCTTTCAGCTTTGCCTGTGCATCAGTAAGACGGGCTTTTGCCTTTTCTTTACTTGCTGCTGTCTTGGCATTGGCAACGGCTGATCGGGCTTTGCTTACCCTTTCGCTATTGGTGTCCACTGTTTTGTCCTGACGTGCAACAGCCTTGTTAGCTGCATTAAGTCTGCTCAGGGCACGCTTGATAGAAGTGGATAAGGTGATTTCGGCCTGTAAAGCTTCAACGATTGTCTCCATTGAGACGACTTTTCTTTTAGCTCTACGACGCTTTTTCACAGTTTTCTTTAAGGCCATTGGTACTCCTTAGTTATTGATGAACAGTGCACAATATAGTTGGAGTTGAGTATAAGAACAACTCTCTTAACTCTTTTTGTGAATACAAAGTGCTTTTTTTCTACTTTTCTCGCATTAAAAAATAGTCTGTTCACTGTTTTTTTTATTTTTAAAGGGGTGGTTTTCTGGAATAGAGCGGCATTTTAACAATGAGTCATTATCTGTGACAAAATGTGTCCTAACTCGAATCTAAAATTTAAGAATATTTGAACAAGTCTGGGCGAGTCAGTTTGAATGCCAATAACTTTCGCATCAAGGTCTCAATCACAGAAAATAGCCGGACTATTTACATAGAGGCGGCAGTTTTAGCATAAGATGACTATTCAGACTTGTTCGGGGCTACCTTAAATTTGATACGCATTTCAATCGTTACTGATCTAAGCAGGTCAGATCATCATCATGAATGTGATGAGGTAACAATAGTGGTGAATTAACGTGCATTCTGTATCTGTTGCTGGTGGCGTTTGTCTGCAGCTATACAAATTTGTGCAATCACTGTCGGTTAGAGTACGGATTGACGTTTGATGTCAGTAAGCTATATGGCTTTCCATTACAGCGTGGGAAAGATAAAAAAATGATCTAAAATTCATTCTTTGATTCAATACCTGGTAGTAAATAAAAGATTTAACGCAATATCCATATACATACATTGTCCAATCCTGACCGTGCTAATGTCATCGAACTGATCATGGATGGGTGATAACCCAGGAGAGTAGTCAACCTGGTAGGGAACGGTTCTGCCGCACACATAATCTTGTCAGATTCAATGAACGAAGCGTTGGTATCGGGGTTAACAGGCCTAATGGAGTGGATCTGCAGGGAAAATGATCGGTGCATCAAGGCTGCACCTCAGATGACTAATAAGTGGTGCTTCAGTAGAATTTATGGGAATTTTAACGCAAAAAAATCATGCGAAGGATGATTGTATTTATTGAACACCATCTTATGGCGAATCTGGACTGTACTTCCGGCAACAGGCTGTACTGTTTCATTTCGTACCACTGACCCTTTTTATTACTGACATCGGTTTATTCTGGAGGTCGTACAGACAACTTGGTGGGTGGTTTTGCCCGACAACCTCCTAGCAGATAGATACACCAACAATGATCATCCTGTTGAACGGACCTTGCCGGCTTTGGAGCCAACCATTTTTTCCGTACTCATCCCCTGCCACATGCAGTGCAACACTTCATCGTAGTAGGTCGTCAATGGTTTTTTGATGACACCATCAAGTCGCAAGTGAATCATGCGAATCGCGCCGCCGAAGATAGTGGCGGCAGCTACCCAGGGATCACCCTGGCTTATTTCACCCGCTTCAATCCCCTGTTCCACAATGCTTCTCATCGACTTGAATGGTGTCGAGCTACAGATGGGTGGTTCATCGGGTAAAAATTCCCGGTGTTTGGCGTGCAGCATATAGGAGATGATGTTGCGTCGACTCTCCGTATATTCAAACAACAGGGCGACAATCTTGTTGCAGCGTTCCCGATAAGTCATATCCTCTTCCATTATCTCTTCGATCATCTCCTCGAACTCCTTCAGCAGATGATAGTAGAGGGCTTTGGCGACACCTTCTTTTCCGCCAAAGTGGTTATAGATCGAGCCAATGCTGACATTTGCCTGTTTCTGAACATCGTGAACCGAAACATTGTGAAAGCCGCGCTCAACAAAGAGATCAAGGGCTGCTGTCATGATGCGGCAATCGACAGGTTCAGGAGAGGGTGTCTGCTTGTTGAGGTATGGCATTTCGGCTCCGTTAACACAGGGTTCATAACTACATTCCGATTCCGTGGGTTCATGATGGTGTATCGCACTAGTGCTTGCTGCCCCAGTAAATCAATAAAAACCCGATTTTCTGATGGGTAAAGCTAAGAATTTTAGATTTCTTCATAAAACCAACAGCTTATACGCAGCACCCGCGCTGAACCCACAGATTCAGACTCAAGATTATACATAGCATAGAAAAGATATTGACAAAAATGAACATTCATTCTATTTTTTTTGTGCGAACGTCATAAATACCTTCGGAGGAAATAATGATGAGGCTATTTAAAATAAAGCCCGCAAAACCTGTAGCGCTGGCATCCGCCATCGCGTTAACCATGACCCTATCTGGGGCTGTTCTTCCTGTTCACGGCGATGAGACATGCCAATCACCCTATATGGCAAAGATCACGGGACAGGAAGATTTCGTCTATGTGTGGACCTTAGGCGTAGAGGGCTTGGGTGATGGACAGGACAAACTGGTTACGGTCGATGTAAATCCGAAATCAGACAATTATGGAAAGGTGGTGAACACCCTATCGGTAGGTGGTCGAAATGAGGCACATCACTCAGGTTTTACCGATGATCGGAAATATCTCTGGGCCGGTGGACTGGATACCAACAAACTGTTCATATTCGATGTCGCCACCGATCCGGCGAAGCCGAAGTTACACAAAGTGGTTACCGATTTCGTGGAGAAGAGTGGCGGTGTAGTCGGACCGCATACCACCTATGCTCTGCCTGGCAGAATCATGATTACCGGTCTCTCCAATAACAAAGACCATGGTGGGCGTACGGCACTTGTTGAATATACCAATGAGGGTGAATATGTGGCCTCTCATTGGATGCCTACCGACCAGAATCTGCAGGGTGCTGAAAAAACCGGAAAATTTGCAGACGGCTATAACTACGATGTACGTGTGTTGCCGAGAAAGAACGTAATGCTGACATCATCGTTCACAGGATGGTCCAATTACATGATGGATTTCGGCAAGATGCTGCAGGACAAGGAGGCAATGAAGCGCTTCGGCAATACAGTTGTATTGTGGGACTTACACAGTAAAAAGCCGAAGAAAGTATTTGACGTCCCCGGTGCTCCACTTGAGATTCGTTGTGCCTGGCAACCGAATAATAACTGGTGTGTGACAACAACTGCCCTGACGTCGAAGATCTGGCTGATCTATGAAGATGATCAGGGTGAGTGGCAGTCAAAGGCGGTTGCCGACATTGGTGATCCATCAAAGATTCCATTGCCGGTGGATATCTCCATCAGTTCCGATGACAGCCGTTTGTGGGTCCAGACATTCATGGATGGTAAAACCCGCCTGTTCGATATGACCGACCCACACAATCCCAAACAGACCTATGAAAAGGTGATTGGGCGTCAGGTCAACATGGCATCATCGAGCTGGGATAGTACACGCATCTACTACACCTCATCACTGTTGGCGAATTGGGATAAAAAGGGTGAGGATAACGAGCAGTACTTCAAAAGCTTTGTCTGGGATGGCAATAAACTGATAGAGAAGTTTGCTATCGATTTCACCAAGGAGAAACTTGGACGAGCTCACCAGATGCGCTTTGGTGCCTATTCACTCTACAGCGCTGTGAAGCCAGAGGAGAAGGATGTCTCATTGGCAAGTCTGGATAAAAAATAATTAGAGTTGTACAGATGACCTCTGTTGTCATCTGAATATTAAACCTGTCTCGACCCTGGATTGAGTTGCAGGGTCGAGACCGTTTTCAACCACCGGAGACGAGTATGCTCACTCGAGCCATTCGTGCCATGTTAACCCTTACATTGTTTACTGTACCAGTGGCCCATGGAGATACTACTGCAGCAGGACTGACAGCGGCCCCAGGATATGGTGAACTGGGGTATGAGTTGCCGATAATCGGCAGCTATCAATTACCTTCTCTCGGTCGTGCCCATGATGGTGAAGTACTGGATATCCAGGGTCACCGACGGCACCTATACGAACTGTTTGATCAAAAATATGTACTGCTGGCCTTTATCTACAGCACCTGTAGCGATGTCAATGGTTGTCCATTGACCTCTCATGTCTTCTACAAGATCAAATCAGCAATGAAGCATGATCCGGTTTTGGCGGAAAAACTGAAGTTGATCAGTCTCAGTTTCGATCCTTCGGTCGATACACCGGAGGTGATGGAACTCTACAGTAATAATTTCCGATACGCGGGAAATGCAGGCGAATGGCAGTTTGTCACAACCGATTCTGCACAGACGCTCAATCCTATTCTGAAGGCGTACAATCAGGATGTGCAGCGTCTTGCAACCAGTGATGGTCGATATGATGCAGGATATTCGCATGTTCTCAGAGTGTTTCTGATTGATCCGAAAAAAAAGATACGCAATATCTACAGCGTCGCTTTTCTCCATCAGGATCTGATACTCAATGATGTAAAGACACTCATTGAGCAGAGTATGGATGCCAAGCACAGGACCGGGTTAATGCAGGTTTCTCAAACCGCTCTGCTATCCACGCCAGGTGATGACAAGCGGGGATACGAATCTGCCTCATACACGACCAATGCACGGGCGCTTGAACTCCGTCAGGGAAAAGAGGCCGATTTAATGCAATTTATCGATTCACCTCCCTTGGGTTTGCCAAGTGTGCCAATACCTGCGGATAATCCGGTCACGCGGGAAAAGATTGCCTTGGGCAGGAAACTTTTTTTTGACCGTCGTCTCTCTCTCAACGACACTTTTTCTTGTGCTATGTGCCATGTCCCGGAGCAAGGTTTTACCAGTAACGAACTTTCTATGGCTGTAGGCATAGAGGGCCGCAGTGTCAGGCGAAATTCCCCTACAATTTATAACACAGCCTATGCTTCTATGCTGTTTCATGATGGTAGAGAAGATACCCTGGAACAACAGGCATGGGGGCCTTTGCTTGCAAAAAATGAAATGGGTAACCCGTCTATCGGCCATGTATTGAATAAGATCCGACGTATCCCCGAATACCGGGGATTGTTCGAAACTGCATTCGATGGCCGAGGTGTAACGATGGAAACGCTGGGTATGGCATTGGCATGCTATGAGCGGAGCTTGGCATCCGCCAACTCAAGCTTTGATCGCTGGTACTATGCGAAGGATGCCCAGGCACTCTCCTCTTCTGCACAGCGGGGGTTTGAACTCTTTACCGGTAAGGGTGGATGTTCTGCCTGCCATACCATTGGCGCTGAATACGCCCTGTTTACCGATAACCAATTGCACAATACGGGAACAGGCTATCGGGAATCGATGGGTATCAGACCTGAAAAACAGCAGATTGTTGTTGCACCCGGCGTTACGTTAGAGGTGGAGCGTTCAGTTATCGACCGGGTGGGTGAAAAGCCACCCACAGATGTAGGTCGCTACGAAGTGACTGAGAATCCATATGATCGATGGAAATATAAGACACCCTCGCTTCGCAATGTTTCACTCACGGCGCCCTACATGCATAACGGCTCGTTAAGTACCCTGATGGATGTGGTTGAATTTTACGACCAGGGTGGTGTTCCCAATGAATTGCTTGATCCACAGATCAGGCCACTACATCTCTCTCAGCAGGAAAAGCAGGATCTGGTCAGCTTCATCGAATCACTCACCGGCAGTAATGTCGATACGATAGTCGCCGATGCCTTTACTGCACCCATAGGTGATATTAAGAAGGGTGATCCAAGTTGGGTGCATGGTACCGATGTGGAGGTTCGCTGAATGCCTTTCACGCGTCTGATATCCATCCTCTTTCTGTTTATAGCTTCGATCGGGTTCGTAAACTGTCATGCCAAAGCGGCAGAGATGGGAGGGGATTTTAGTCTGCTGGACCAGGATGGCAGCCCCTTTCAGCTGCAACAACTACGGGGTAAGGTGGTATTGCTCTTTTTTGGGTATACCTATTGTCCGGACATCTGTCCTACCGAACTTTCAAACATTTCAGCCGTCCTGAATAGCCTGGAGCATCAAGCAGATCAGGTTCAGGGACTCTTCATTACCCTGGATGCTGATCGCGATAAACCAAAAGTGATCAAAGATTACACCGGCTTTTTCAATAAAGACCTTATCGGTCTTACTGGCTCACAAGCTGACATCGACCAGGTTGCAGCCCAGTATCGTGTGAAGTTTCAAAAACATATGACAGGTAAAGATCGCTACGCCATAGATCATTCCGCCAACCTCTATATCATCGACCGTAATGGCCAACTTGCCACCGTAGTGCCCTATGGTTTTCCACCACAGCATGTATTGGATGTTGTACAACATTTACTGGATGGAAAACCCTAAGGGTTTGGTATGCAAGTAACAAAATCTGACAACCAGCTGGCTTTTAAGGATGATGATAGAGAAGATGAGATCAATAGTGATCTAGCCATTCCGGTACAATCGGATACCTCTCTTCTGTCCTGGGAGGCATCACCGGCTTTAGGTGTTCAGCGTAAAAGGTTAGAACTGATCGGTCGGAACCTTCCGCAATTGACGACACTGGTGCGGTTTGCACCCGGAAGCAAATTTACAGCTCATACCCACGATGGTGGTGAGGAGTTTCTGGTGCTCACCGGCATATTCTCCGATGCTAGCGGTGATTATGGAGCAGGCTCCTATATACGCAATCCACCGGGAACGCGACACGCTCCGTTTACCCGGGATGGCTGTACGATTCTGGTCAAACTGCGGCAATTTCAACCAGGAGACAATCGACAGTGTTCGATCAATACAGGTCAGGTTGATGTAAATCTGTGGCATGAGGAACTCCCTGGTATCAATGCGCTGTTGCTACATAATTATCGTGATGAGCAGGTTCAGCTTTTGCGCTTGTTACCGCACCTTTTTTTAACCGCTTACAATTTTTATACAGGCGTCGAGATCTTTGTTATCGAAGGCAGGGTATGCATCGATCAAAGCGACATGCGTGCCGGTTGTTGGTTGAGGTTTCCACTTGCCACCAGGCTTAAGTTACAAACAGAGGGGGGTTGTCTTCTCTATGTAAAACAGGGTCCCGCACAGCGTTACGCTAAGGGTTAGTTCTGGAGATTGACAGAAATGAACATTCATTCTATTCTCTGTTGCGAACCAGATGTGGCAGATGGGAATCGCCTGTTAATTGCGCAACCGGTGGAGGGGTGAAAGTGATTCTTCGGTTCAGACGCAATGCGCGCCATTCAAGTTGGCTGGTCACTGTTTGTATACTTTTTTACTGCTTTGCTGAGCCGGTCAGCGCCAACCAGAAGGATGCGCCACTTCAACGCCTGATGCCTGCACCGCCCTTTCATTTGCGGGATCTTGATGGCAATTTTCATCACCTTTCCGACTTCAAGGGCAAGGTGCTGATCGTTAATTTCTGGGCAAGCTGGTGCACACCCTGCCGAGAAGAGCTGCCATCGATGAACCGGGCGTGGAGCCAACTCAAACAGGAGGGGATCTCCATGCTGGCGATCAATGTCGGTGAGGATCAGCAGGCAGTTAGTGCTTTCATTGAAGACTACCCGATCGATTTCGGTCTGTTGCTGGATAGTTATGGAAATATCAGCCAGCGATGGCAGGTGAGGGGATTACCAACCACTTTCATCCTTAATCCGAAAGGGGAGATCGTCTATCGCGTTGTTGGTGATCGTGAGTGGGATGATGTAAACCTGTTACAACAGGTACGCGAACTGAAACCGGCTGATGATGCGAAGCCAATAACGAAATGGTATTGAACTGTTAAGTGAGTTTTCGGGAGCAATCTGGGTGTTGATGATCGAATATAATGCATTGAGCTGGTGGTATTGGCTTGTCACGGCGATCTTTTTAACGCTGGGCATATCAGGCTGGGAAGAGGCCTTCTTATGGGGAGTGGGTGTGACGGTTTTTCAGCTGATTCACTTCGCTATTCGTGAAGCTGAATGGAATGCTTTTCCCGTACAAGTACGTTTCTGTTATCTGCTGCTGCTTTTAATAGCGTTACCCGAACCGCTGCAACTCATTTTCTGGATACCAGTGATCGGTACCTGGGCTCAGTTGTTTTTCGGTTACTGTACGATGGCGAGGCTGGTCTCTCTGTTTCCCTGGAATCGCCAGGGACCGTTGACTGGAAACCTGATAGGCAGAACCTTTTTTTCAGCACCAGTACGGGGCAATATTCTACAGGGACTGCCGCCTGTGGCTGAATCATAGCGTACCCTCAGATTGCATTTTTTAAGTGCTTAAAAACAACAACATAACCAATAATATTTAGGAGAAACGACATGAAGGCTAAAGCCGCTGTAGCTTGGGAGCCAAAGAAGCCCCTTTCGATTGAGATGATTGATGTGGCAAGTCCTAAAGAGGGCGAGGTCCTGTTAAAAGTAATTGCTTCCGGCGTATGTCATACGGATGCTTTTACCTTGTCAGGTGATGATCCGGAAGGTGCATTTCCAAGTGTTTTGGGACATGAGGGTGGGTGTGAGGTGGTTGAATGTGGTCCGGGAGTGAAGGAATTGAAACCAGGGGATCATGTGATACCCCTTTATATTCCTGAATGTGGTGAATGTGACTATTGCCATTCTAAGAAAACCAATCTTTGCCAGTCCATTGCGGGTACTGTATGGACAGGCTACATGCCTGACCATACACGTCGTTTTTCCATGAATGGTAAACCTATCTTTCACTATATGGGGTGTTCAACTTTTTCCGAATATACCGTGGTCCCCGAGATTGCATTGGCGAAAGTGAATAAGGCTGCACCATTGGACAAAGTCTGTCTGTTGGGTTGTGGCGTGACCACCGGTATTGGTGCTGTGCTAAACACTGCAAAAGTGGAGCCGGGTTCGACAGTCGCTGTGTTCGGATTAGGTGGTATCGGTCTCTCCTGTATCCAGGGTGCGGTCATGGCCAAGGCGGGACGTATCTTTGCAGTGGATATCAACCCGGACAAGTGGGAGATCGCTAAGGCATTGGGTGCAACTGACTTCGTCAACCCCAAGGCCCTCAGTGGTAGTGTCACTGAGGCCATTGTCGAAATGACCAATGGCGGTGTCGATTACTCGTTTGAATGTATCGGTAATGTACATGTCATGCGTGAAGCATTGGAGTGTTGCCATATGGGGTGGGGTGTCTCCACCATTATCGGTGTGGCGGGTGCCGGGCAGGAGATCAGTACCCGACCATTCCAACTCGTAACCGGACGCACCTGGAAAGGTACAGCCTTTGGTGGTGTAAAAGGTCGCACCGAGCTACCGGGTTATGTAGACCGCTATATGAAAGGTGAGATCGAACTTGACTCCATGGTTACCCATACCATGCCATTGGAAGAGATCAACCGGGCGTTCGATCTGATGCACAGTGGTGAGAGTATTCGTTCAGTCATTATTTTCTAAGGTGCTGGTATGAAACAGATTGAGAGTATCAAGGAGTTCGGTGGTTGGCTGAACCGCTATCAACACCCGTCGGAGTATTGTCAATGCACCATGACTTTTTCTGTGTATCTGCCTCCCAAGGCAGAAACAGAGAGGGTGCCTGCGGTCTACTGGCTTTCAGGTTTAACCTGTACGGACGACAATGTGCGCACTAAGGCAGGTGCCCAACGTTACGCATCGGAGCTGGGTATTGCACTGGTCATGCCCGATACCAGTCCGCGAGGTGATGATGTGGCTGATGAACCTGACCGTTACGATCTTGGAAAAGGTGCCGGTTTCTATATCAATGCGAACCAGGCTCCTTGGACAC
The DNA here is from genome assembly GCA_025656675.1 of Candidatus Thiodiazotropha sp. (ex Codakia rugifera). Lineage (GTDB taxonomy): Bacteria > Pseudomonadota > Gammaproteobacteria > Chromatiales > Chromatiaceae > Thiodiazotropha. The sequence goes on along the minus strand of JAHXHN010000004.1, from coordinate 60,772 downwards.
CACACTATCGGATGTACGATTATGTAACCAAGGAGCTACCTGCCTTGATTGAAGGGAACCTACCGGTTATTGCCGGTCTTAAATCGATTACCGGGCACTCAATGGGAGGACACGGTGCCTTGATCTGCGCCCTCAAAGAGAAGGGGGCCTACCGTTCTGTGTCCGCCTTTTCACCCATCTGCCATCCTTCGAACTGTGGTTGGGGTAAAGGCTGTTTTACAGCCTACCTGGGCAAGGAAAAGGCGGGTTGGAAAACCTACGACGCTACTGAACTGATCAAAGCCGGTGCAGCAGAGATACCACTGTTGATCGATCAGGGTACAAACGATGAGTTTCTGGCAGAACAACTCCATCCAGATGCGTTAGAAGCGGCTTGTAAGGAGCGGGGGTTTCCGTTGACCCTACGGATGCAGGAAGGCTACGACCACAGCTATCATTTTATTGCCAGTTTTATCGGTGAGCACCTTAGCTATCACGCGGAAGCACTTGGAAATTGATTCATCCACCCTGGAAGGTACCCTCGGTGATAGAGACTGCTGCTTCATCGAGGGCCTTCACTTTTTTCCTTTCCCGATATCTGTAGGTTCTGGATAGGGACTCAACCTGTCACAGCTGCCCATTAAATTGTGCAAACTGTTCAACTTTTGTGCAGTTGTCCAACGTTGCATGCCCTTTGCATTTGTTAACTCTTTGATACAGAGAGCAAAATGAAGATGGCCTGTTTCCTGCTAAGAGCATTGGTATGCCAAGCACCTAAACAAATTGTTACCTTTGTATCCTCCACATTCTCCCGGCGCCTGCCGGGATTTTTTTATCCGGTGTTTCTCTGAAAGTGATAAATATCAAGAAAAACCCTGATTTAATCAAGTTATTGCGATGGCATGGTCGGTTGTGAAGCAAACAATTTTTTACACACTTGCATCAGAAGATAAAGCTATACTGACCTGAAAAAAGGGATAACTCATGATTGAGAGTGGACTACCGAACCCTCATACCCTTGCTGTTTTAATACTCACGGTTGTGGCATTGATACTTTTCAGCCGTGAAAAAATCCCCTTGGAAACCTCCTCTCTTTTGGTGCTGACCGCACTTGCTGTTGGATTTGAGATTTTTCCCTATCAAGGCGCGGCCGGCACGATCAGGGCAGTTGATTTTTTTCGGGGTTTCGGTCATGAAGCGTTAGTCGCTGTCAGTGCATTGATGGTGGCTGGACACGGTCTGGTGCGCTCAGGGGCGCTTGAACCGGTCGGCAGAACATTGGCAAAAATGTGGAGTGTGAGTCCCAGTATCTCATTTTTAATGACATTGGTAATCGCAGGTGTTCTGAGTGCCTTTATAAACAACACTCCGATTGTCATATTACTGCTGCCAATATTAGTCAGCGTCTCTCTGCAAACCAAGTCCAATGCCTCCTCACTACTCATGCCGATGGGTTTTGCCACACTGATTGGTGGTATGAGCACCACAATCGGAACATCCACAAATCTGCTGGTCATCGGTGTCGCTGCTGACTTGGGCCTGCGTCGGATGGAGATGTTTGATTTTATACTGCCTGCATTGATTGCCAACAGCATCGGATTATTCTACCTCTGGTTGATCGCACCTAGAATACTGCCCAAGCGTGAATTGGTTTTGGCTGACACTTCGCCACGGATTTTCACTGCGCACCTGGTTATCATGGAGGAGAGTCTGGCTGCAGGTATGACGCTATCGGACGCCATTGGACTCACCAACAATGCTATGAATGTTGAAGGTATTCGCCGTAGTGAGACTACCTACATTATGCCTTTACCCGATGCCATTATAAATCCAGGTGACAGACTGCTAGTGCATGATACGCCAGGGCATCTAAAGGAATTTGAACAGCTGTTAGGTGCCACACTCTATTCTGCCGGTGATGAAGTTGACGAGGATCATCCCTTACAGGCAGATGATCAACAACTGGCAGAAGCGATTGTTTTTCAAGGATCGCCACTACAAAACAGAACCCTTAATGAAATCCGTTTCGCAGACAGCTACCAACTTGTGGTTTTGGCGATTCACCGTGCCAATGAGCGTATTAAATCCATGCCACAAGGTTTAGGGAATCTGAATATGAGGATAGGTGACGTGCTATTGGTGCAGGGGAAACGGGATCATATTAACGAACTCAAGCAGCAGTCTATCGTTATGGTACTGGACTCTACCACCGATCTGCCCCATTCTAAAAAGGCACCCTATTCACTTTCTATCATGCTGGGTATTATTCTGTTAGCGGCAGCGGGTGTCCTGCCAATCGCTGTTAGTGCGACTGGTGGTGTACTATTGATGTTATTGTGCAGTTGTCTTTCATGGCGTGATATCAGTCGTGCATTGAATGCCCAGGTTATACTCATCATTGTCGCCAGTCTGGCGCTTGGTAATGCCCTGCTAATGACAGGAGGTAGTGACTTTCTTGCAAATACCTTTGTTCACATGACTGAAGGTGCCTCACCAACAATTGTGCTCAGTAGTTTAATCCTGTTAATGGCTGTTTTAACGAATGTTGTTTCTAATAATGCTGCAGCTGTGATAGGTACACCGGTTGCGATCAGTATTGCGAATACACTCCAGCTTTCCCCTGAGCCCTTTGTACTTGCCGTGCTGTTTGGTGCCAATATGAGTTATGCCACACCCATGGCTTATCAGACAAATCTGTTGGTCATGAGTGCAGGAAACTATAAATTTTGGGATTTTATGCGGGTTGGTTTGCCGCTCATTCTGATTATGTGGCTTGCTTATAGTTGGATTTTACCAGCATTCTATTATTCTTAGAGCTTCAGAATCAGGTTAATAGTTATAGAATCCTCATTAGATGCGTGATCAATCACGTGATTCTCTGCCAACAAGTGAGAATAGTGTCGGCTGAGCCAGGAAGGTCATTGAATATCAATGGACATAAAGTGAAATGGCTTCTATTCTTCACCGATTGGATGGGTTGGGTGCAATATCGCGCTGCAAGTGTTACACCTGACTTTTGATTTACTGCTGATATTCGATAGGGGTTGGAATTTCATGGGAGAACATAAGACAAAACCGGGTGGAGAGTGGCTGGCTTGGTCAAAACAGAGAGATAGCCTCAAGACTCGGTGGGTCATTGTCGTGGTTGCATTTTGGGTGACAGGAATAATTGCTGTTGTCATGTACCTCATTAATAAGGAACTGGATTTCATTCTGACATCCATTGCAATCGGAATGATGATATTAGGTGTCTGGCTGAAATCACGTTATCAAAACCATATCAGCCATGAACCTGAAGGAAAACAGATAGAAAATACCAAGGATTAACGCTTACATATGTCAAACCTTATCAACCTGGGCTGTGATGTCTCAGACATTCACCGCCGTTATGCAGAAATACACGGTGCGCTATTTGGTATTACATCCTATCGTATGGTTCTCTATGCCCTGAAAGGGGAATCACGTTCAATGTATAGCGATTATGAGCGTAGATTAAAGGGTCTCCAGGAAGAGTTGGCCGCGCATATCAGTAGTATCAGGAAAACGGATCTTCCACTAAGGAATTCGGCTGACCTTCACAACTCTTTGATTGAGTATACGCACATATTGAGTCAGGTGATCAGTGCACTCGAATCAATATGTAGCCATCTCAAGGATGATGAGGATGAGTATCGCTCCAGTATCAAGAATGGTCAGTCCAGATTTCTTCAGGATAAGGTCAATTACGACTATTCAATACGGGAACTGGAGCGTATTGGAACCAAACTCAATAAGTTATTCTCAACTTACTAGGGCCTGTCGTTCGATTATCCAACGAATCAGTCAACATCAGTTGTACTGCTTTGCGGCAGATAGTGATAATGCGCGGTAATCTGATAGTGAAATAACATATCTTCAACCACGGGTCCCGAACCAATATTGTGAACGATAAGAGGGAGACCTGTCTGGGTACTGAGTTTATCAGTGACTATGCCTATATGTGGGAGATTGCCAGGCAGCAGCCAAGTAACGATATCACCGGGTTTATAGTCACCACCATCGTGACTGACGGGTAGCTGTATAGCGTTACGTTCGAAAAATACCTGTAGATTGGGAACACGTCGATGATCGATATTGGAATCAGGGCTTGTAAGACCCCATAGTCTCTGCGATGGATAGGCTTTGAAGTTCACAACCATATCTTCATGGATCAGCTGTTGGAGGTCCGTACCCAATGCTCTGTAAGTGCGGATAATCACATCCGTACAAACACCTATATGATCAGGTACATCACCACCAGGATAGGCAATCGATCTATAAGAACCATCGTAGCGAACAGTGTGTTGGGTGCGCTCTAACGCGGCTGCAACCAGATCCTCCTCAAATGTTGTGGATATACAGGTTGTAGACGTTGCCAACAGTATCAGTGATAGGGTGAATTTCAGCACGGGATGATGCCATCATCTAGGTTACTGATTCTGAGCGGGCGTCCCAGCTGTTCTTTTTGCATACATACCCGTAATCTTGTTCATATCCTTGAGTAGACTTTCAGTCGTTCGCGCAACGATGGAGGGCAGATATTGGTCTTTATCCATAATTTTTGTTAGTTGGAAAAAACGCCACTGTTTTTCAACCTTCTCCAGCATATCTGTAATCTCTGTCGTGTTAAGCGAAGAGGCCTTTAATTCTAACAGCGCCTGGGAGAACTCCTGTTCTGCTTTATTGAATTCATCATGATACTCAGTCTGGTCCAATCCCCAAGACAAAAGCAGATAGAACTTGGCCATGCGTTGGGAGAGCATCCGCTGTCGTCCGGATACATCAACAATATGTGCCTTTTCTGACTTCGCCTCTTTAACCAGCGCCTCTACAACCTTCTGGCTGGCTTGAAGCAGCTGCTCACTCATATGATTGAAATTGACTGCGTTATCCGGATTTATATCGCTACCGGCTAATACCTTATATCTCTTCCAAACGGTCTCTGCTTTGCTGAGTGCATTCTGACTATTGGCAGTCTTGGCGAAGCCTTTCAGATTATCCAGCTGTTTTTGGTATAACTTCAGTGCACTATTCAATTGATTGCGTGGCTTTGCATACCAGATCTCGAGACCAATCTGAGCATATGATTTAACCATCCGTTGACTCAACATACGCTGACGACCTGCCTGATTAACCGCCTCGCCATAGTCCTCAATAGGTGCAGCGGATAAAGCACTCGAAATTAGAGTCAGTAGAAACAATGTCAGGATGGGTGGGAGGATTTTTTGAAGAGACACGATATTTTCCTCAATGAAAAATCGATGAACCTAAGAGGTCCGATAGAAACTGCCTAATAATCTCAACCGGTCTGTTCATGAATATCTTTGATATATGTTAAATACTGGATACATAGATATCTAATAAGCAGATTAGTAAGTGGAAAATGTATTTAAAAGTAGCCATATATGACTATTTATCATGCTTTCTGGGCTTTAGTAATAAAATTCTGCAAGAAACGGCTAATATTTGATGAGATTATCTTTCTATCGGCACATTGATGAATATCCTTAGAGTGGGTGATATGCTCGGATCAGTGCCGGATTTGGCATTGGAGTGTTTTTGCTATCCTCATGGGCATAACTATATGAAAATAAAGAGGGATGGATGAAAAACAGACGCGTACTGCTCGACAGCGAACTTTCTCCCCTGGTATTGGATCTATTCGAAGAGGCCAAAATTAAGGCAGATATCGTCTCTCCGAATAAGCGTATTCTCAAGCCACTACTTGAACTTGGGGACTATTCAGCCATATTGGTACGCAACAAGGTCCCCATCAACTTCGAAATGCTCGAGTCTGCAGGAAAACACCTCAAAGTAATCGGTGTTTTTGGTGATGATATCACCAAGATTGACGTCGCTGATGCTTCGCGCAATGGCATCTTGGTCAAGGTTACCGAGTTCGGTAATACCTATGAGGTAGCGAATCTGGCAGTACGATTGATGGTCACGCTCATCAGTCGCTCTTTCCGGGCACGTGAATCCAAGAAAGCATTCATTGCACGGGATTTCAAAGAGTTAGGCGTGGATGAGAAGACTGGCTTCGAGCTGGCAAATTTAGTGGTTGGTCTGATCGGGTGTGGGAATGTGGCTCAGGTTTTGGCCACTGAGATTCGCCCCCATTGTCAGAAAGTGATTGGTTACGACACCCGGTTCCGAGCCGTATACGACAATTTCCATCAGCGATCCCCACTTGAAAAGCCGGTGATCGAGTACAATCAGCTGAGCGAGGTACTTGAACATTCCGATGTGATCAGTATACATACAGCTGGCGAGGAAAAGGTGTTTAAGGGTAAGGAGCTCTATTTTGCCGGACAGCGCCCATTTATAGTGAACACTTCGCGCAGTGGAACCATCGATGAGTCTTCCTTGCTGCAGGCGCTGTTGGAGAATCGTATCAGGGGCGTTGCTTTTACGCTGCCTTCCGAACAGCTTCGAGAAAAGAAACTTCCGGATTGGGTACAGCCATTTCTCAAATTCAATAATGTCCTTATTGCTCCCAGCATGGGGGTGCCGCCTTCCGATAGCAAACGTAAACAGGCCCGCAGACTGGCGCAATCTATTATCGCCTATTTGAAAGACAAGGATCTTTCCCTCGCGGTCAATCCTATGGATGTGATTGGCTGGAAAGGTAAACAGCGCTATCCACTTTCAAGGGGTGAAACGCGCAGTTCGGTGCCTATATTCTGGACCCGCTAGACAGGTCAAGACTCAATCCACACCTGCCAGTATCTCATCTGTGTAGCATCTGTTACATACGCTTCCTGTTTGAAAAAATAACATGTTGTTTACAGTCAGACGGTTCATGCAATTGATATGAGACGATCTATTGCATTGCTTTCGATATTGACTGCACGACATCATCTTTATTTTTTAATTGGGAAATTGAAAATGAAAACATGCATAGTTTCACTATTATTATTGTTGCCCCTGAGCACATCAATATCAGCATTTGCAGAAACTACACCCCTTAACATAGTCAAACAGCGTACTGCACTCGTGGTTACTGATCCACAAAATGACTTTCTTGACAAAAAAGGTGTTGCCTATGGTTTGTTTGCTGAAAATATTAAAGCGCTGGACACGATCGCGAATATCGAGAAACTATTATCTTCAGCAAAAAAACACGCAATGCCTGTATTCGTCAGCCCACATGCATATTTTGAACATGACCATTCTTGGGAGAACCCCGGCGCCCTTCAGAAAAAGCTATTAGCATTAAAGGTCTTCAACCGTAAAGATGCTGTTTATGCAACTGGACTAAAAGATACGGGAGCTGACTTTCTTGCCCAATATAAGCCCTACATACTCGACGGTAAGACTGTGGTTACAAGCCCGCACAAAATCTATGGTCCGGATAGTAATGATCTGGTTTTGCAGCTGCGAAGCAAGGGGATTGATACAGTTATCCTGGCAGGTTTGGCAGCCAATCTCTGTACTGACTCTCACTTGCGAGAGTTGGTTGAAAGCGGTTTCAAAGTGATTGTCGTAAAAGATGCAGTGGCTGCTCCCGGTTCCGATGCTTATCAGGCGGCGCTGGTCAATTACGGTTTAATTGCAAATGCCGTGATCACAACTGCTGATGCTGTTGAGACAATAGCAAGGTAGGGGTGACCGAAAACTACCATTGCGGAGTCGTCAGCTCTTATCCCCTCTCCGTTGAGGGGGGAGGGGGTTGATGAAATATCAGTAACTATTCGATACCAAGACGTGAGCCGGTCACACGGGTTGCCTTGTCAGTTGACTTAATCCAAACAAAATAGCAGCCGCTACCACCACTGAAGGCCCTGCCGGTGTATCCCAATGCCAAGAACCGGCCAACCCTAATGCCACTGCGATCGCCCCGACACCCGCTGCCACCACAGCCATCTGCTCAGGTGTATGGCTGAATCGTCTTGCCGCTGCAGCTGGAATGATCATCATCGATGTGATCAGTAGAACACCGACAATCTTCATTGAGACCGCAATCACCAAGGCGATGAGCAGCATGAAAGCCAGGCGCACGGCACCGACCGATACACCTTCGACCTGAGCCAGCTCTTCATGGACTGTCAATGATAGCAGGGGGCGCCAAATCACCATCAACACCAGCAGCACCAGTACTCCACCACCCCAGACCCAGAGCAGGTCAATGGCGGTTACCGCGAGGATGTCACCAAACAGATAGCCCATGAGGTCCACCCTTACTGAGGTTTGAAACGCCACGACTACAAGACCTAGCGAAAGTGCGCTGTGTGCCAGGATACCGAGTTGCGTGTCACTCGAAAGTTGACTGTTTCTATTCATACCCAACAACAGCAATGCCAGCAGGATACCAAGCAGAATGACTGCAAGGTTAAGGTTAATACCGAGTAGAAAACCCAAGGCAACACCAAGTAGTGCAGAGTGGGCGAGGGTGTCACCGAAATAGGCCATACGACGCCACACCACGAAGACACCCAGGGGACCTGTAACCAAGGCAACACCGATTCCGGCTGCCATGGCCCGCAACAGAAAGTCATCCATGATGATGTTCCTTTTGAGGAGACTTGACGTCACCGTGGATGTCATGAGTATGATCATGGTGATGGGTATAGATGGCCAGTTTGGCATTTGCCGGTGAGCCGAAGAGTTCCAGGTAGGCAGGATGTTGACTGACACTCTCCGGGTGACCGGAACAGCAGACGTGATGATTCAGGCAGAGTACCTGATCGGTGGTTGCCATAACCAGATGAAGATCGTGAGAGATCATGAGTACGCCACAGCCAAATTGATCACGTATTTGAGTGATGAGGGCATACAGGGCTGCCTGTCCTGTCACATCAACGCCCTGTACCGGTTCATCGAGTACCAGGAGATCAGGCTTTCGCAGTAGTGCGCGAGCTAGCAATATCCGCTGGTGTTCACCGCCGGAGAGTCGCTGCATCGGGCTGTCGAGAAGTTGCTCTATCGCCAGCTCATTGAGGACCAGCTGCATTGCGCTATCCTGACCATTGTATCCAAGCGAGAGGAAACGCTTCACAGTCAATGGCATATTTTCTGACAACACAAGCCGTTGTGGCATATAGCCAATACGCAAGCCAGGCTCTTTTTTTACACGGCCACCGTCAGCTTTGAGCAGACCTAGAATGATCCGTACCAAGGTGGTTTTACCTGAACCGTTGGGACCGATCAGTGTGACAATTTCCCCTTGATGTACAGAGATATTGACTTGCTCCAACACCTGCCGTCCCTGTAATGCAACACTGATATCGTTGGCTTCGATGAGTACCTTGCCGATTCTATTCATGGGTGCGGTCCCTGTTTGCAATGGGCGCAGATACCAGCGACTTCGACAGTGCGTTTTTCTACCGTGAAGCCAAGGCGTTTGGCATCCCTGGCAATGACCGACTCTATCTTGGCATCGTCCAGTTCCGCAGCTTGTCCGCAAGCTTCACAAATAAAGAATTGAGCGGCATGATTAAGACCAGGGTGGTTGCAGCCAACATACGCATTGAGTGAAGTAATACGGTGAATCAAACCGTTTTCAAGTAAAAAGTCGAGTGAACGATAGATAGTGGGAGGTGCTGCCTTACGACCTTCATGAGTCAACTGTTCGAGCAGATCATAGGCGCCGACGGGTTGATGATTGGCCCAGATCAATTCCAGTACCCGATGGCGTAATTCCGTTAATCTCAGACCCTGTTGCAGGCAAAAATCTTCCGCTTCCTGCAGGGCATGAGTGACACAGGTTTGATGATCATGATCAGCCGTTGGGAACTGCTCGGATCGTTTGGATGCATTCATTGGCGGCTCCGTGAAGTGAGGCATTCGATCAGATTCCTTGAGAGATCCTGCATCAGCATGAAATAGGCATCGGGTCCAGTGGGCAGATCGTTCCCCAGCGGATCGAGCTGCCCAATGCGTGCTTGAGTATCTTCCACCAGGGCATGAACCAGCTTGGGTTCGAATTGTGGTTCAGTAAATACGCAGCGGGCATCCAAACGGCGGATCTTTTTACGCAGTTGGTGAATGCGTCGAGCGCCTGACAGTCGTTCCGGGCTGATGCTCACAGATCCCACTGCATTCAACTGGAAGTGGTATTCCAGGTAGTGGTAAGCATCGTGAAATACCATATAGGGTATCTCTCGGACAGCAGCGGTCATGGTGGTGAGATCGCTATCCAGTCGCTGTATCCGATTAAGCAGGTGCTGGCTGTTTATTAGATATTGATCCCGATGTGACGCATCGAGCCGAATCAGTGCCTGGGTCATGTGTTGCACCATCAGACTGGCGTTGTCCGGAGAGAGCCAGATATGGTTATCCCAGGTGTTCTTATCTAATTCAGGAACACCGTCTTCCTGATGCCTGTTGTTTTTGTGTCGATGTAATTCCCACTCATGACTGACCCGGATGGGTAAAAGGTGTAATCCGGGTGTATCCAGTAGTGAGATCACCTCAGTGGTACCACTGTGTTGTTCAAGTATGTGGGAGAGGGAGGGTTCTAATCCGGATCCAATCCAGATGATCAGATCCGCTTCATTCAACGCACGTGCATTGGAGGGTCTGAGGCTGAGGCTATGTGGCGATTGATTACCGTCGATCAGGAGTGCGGGTTCCCCAATGTTGCGCATCAGTCCGGCAACCAGTGAGTGAACCGGCTTGATGCTGACTACAACATTCGGTTCGGCATGGATCTGGGTACAGAACAGGGAGGGTGCCAACAGCAAGAGCCAATGAATAAGAAACCGTACTTCTTGGATCATCTTAACTTTTTTAGAAATATATGAATGAAAGGGTTGCAAGATGTTACGTTATAATATAACAATATAGCAGCCTTAGATAGACTAGGGCGACATGCAACCTGAAGAACCAGAAATATGCGGCAATATATAACCGGATTGAATGAATAAACTTCAGCTTATTCTTTTGGCACTCTTAATCCTGATTTCACAAGGGTTATGGGCCGATCACCTCTATCATGAACATGGTCAGGGTGAAGCATGCGAAGTCTGTCTGGTCGCTCATTCCCAGGATTATTTCGTTGCGCCCGCTGTTTTTTCTATCTCAATCAATCAGATTTTTACTGGTGTCATAACGGTAGCATCAGCGGATCTGACAGCAGTCACCACAGGCTACTGCTGTATTCGTGCACCCCCCTTGTTCGCCTAAACACAGTTCACTCAACCATAGTTACTATTTGTCGGTGCGAGGTTTCGCATCGTCCTGTGTTACTGAATGGCAGATCAGTTAGCTGATTTTGATCTTTGAGGGGAGTTGTCACCGCACTCCTTCACGCTGGGGGTGCCATAGACCATGCTCATTTCCGGATAACGGCTAACTGACGATCCAATCAGTATTGGAGAGCCAGCATGTATTTTCCTATTTCAATAGTCACAGCTTTGTTATTCGCACTAGGTTCGGCAGCCGTTGTAGCCGGCGACGGGGGAGGTTTTAATCCTTCTATCAGTCTGATTCTGGATGGTCGCTTCACTTCCTATGACAACGGGACTGATTATGAACTGCCCGGCTTTATGCTGGGCGGTGAAGCGGGTCGGGGCGAGGAGGGTTTTCATCTCGGTCATAACGAATTGGCTATCAGCGCCAATGTGGATGATATGTTCTACGGTAAGTTGACGGCAGTTGTCGCCGATCACGAAGGCGATACTGAAGTGGAGCTTGAGGAGGCCTTTATCGAGACACTGGCCCTGGGTCACGGCCTGGCCGTCAAGGGGGGGCGATTCTTTTCCGGTATCGGCTATCTGAATCAGCAACACCCCCATGCCTGGGACTTTTCTGATGCACCCTTGATCTATCGGGGGCTATTCGGTGACCAGTTGCGCGATGACGGTCTACAGATCAGCTGGGTCGCTCCCACTGAACACTATCTGAAACTCGGTGGTGAGATGACCCGTGGAGAACGATTCCCTGCCGGCGGCGCCAGTCATGATGGCAAAGGTGCCGGTAGCCTGTTCATCAAGATCGGCGGTGACATAGGTGAGAGTCAGGCATGGCAAATCGGTCTCTCACATTGGCAGGCCGATATTGAAGACCGTACTTCAGGCGGTCATCATCATGACGACGGAACAGCGGAGATCCCGACCTATAACGGCGACAGCCAGATCAGTGGTGTCGATTTTGTCTGGAAATGGGCTCCCGCCGGTAATGCCAGCGAACGTAACCTGAAGCTCCAGGCGGAGTATTTTATCCGTGATGAAGAGGGAACGGTGGTTATGGACGACGGTTCAGAAACACCGGAAATGTCTACCTATGATGGTGAGCAGAAGGGTTGGTATCTGCAGACAGTCTATCAGTTTATGCCGCGTTGGCGTGTTGGGCTCCGTTACGACCGACTTGAGTCAGATAACCGGGGATCGGATGAGGAGGTGCTGAGCGAAGCGGGTCTCGACGATGAAGGGCATACACCCGAGCGACTGACCTTGATGAGTGACTACGCCCATAGTGAATACAGCCGGCTGCGATTGCAGTTCGCCAAGGATGATTCCAATGAGGACCGGGACCATATCCTCACGCTGCAGTACCTCATGAGTCTCGGGCCTCATGGCGCACACCGGTTTTAGGAGAAAGCCTGATGAAACGTACATATTCTTTGGTTTTGTTTCTTATAGGAATGGGTCTGACCCAGGCATCTGTCGCAAAGCTCAATATCTTTGCCTGTGAACCTGAATGGGCATCATTGGTGCAGGCGTTGGGAGGTAGTCAGGTAACAACCACTGTGGCAACAACCGCCCACCAGGATCCGCACCGTATTGAGCCGCGACCCAGTTTGATCGCCAAAGTACGGCGTGCCGACTTACTCGTCTGTAGCGGTGCGGAATTGGAAATCGGCTGGCTGCCGATGCTGCAGCGTCAGGCAGGTAATCGTAAGGTTCTGCCTGGGCGGGTCGGTTATTTCGAAACGGCGCAACAGGTTGAACGACTGGGCATTCCAGAGAAGCTGGATCGATCCATGGGGGATGTCCATGCCTCAGGCAATCCTCATGTTCATCTCGATCCCCACAGGTTGTTGAAAATTGCTTCGGCATTGAGTGAGCGTCTGATAACCCTGGATCCATCAAATACTGCGCACTATCGTTCCCGGTTTGATGATTTCACGTCACGTTGGCAACAGGCTGTGCAGCAATGGCAGCGGATTGCCGAACCGCTGAAGGGGGCGAGGGTGGTGGTACATCATCAGGACTGGGACTATCTGTTTGATTGGCTGCAGATCGTCAAGGCGGGTTCTCTGGAACCGAAGCCGGGTTTACCGACCTCAGCGGGTCATCTCGCAAAACTGAGGCAAGCTTTGAAGGAGGAGCCGGCCGTCGCAATCATCTACACTCACTACCAGAGTCCCAAGGCGGCCAATCGACTCTCACAGCTCACCGGAATAGTGGCACTGGAACTTCCCTACACCGTAGGTGGCGGGGAAGGGGTGACCGATCTGTTCTCCCTCTACGATGAAACCCTGAAGCGTCTTCTCAAGGTGATACCGTGAATTGGCAGGCGCTGGATCTGAGTATACTGGGTCCGGCCTTTTTGGCTGGCCTGGTAGTGGCATCCACTCACGTGCCGTTTGGTCGGTATGTCTTAAAACGGGGGATCATCTTTCTCGATTTAGCCGTGGCACAGATGGCAGGTATGGGGTTAATCGCTGCCCACAGTTTTCACTGGGAACCGGGAGGGTGGCAAATACAGTTGATTGCGGTCAGCGTCGCAATCATTGCAGCCATAGCGCTCCATTTGACTGAGAAGTACTGGGCAGAGATTCAAGAGGCATTGATCGGCAGCCTGTTTGTGCTTGCTTCGAGTGGCAGCCTATTGCTATTAGCAGCCAACCCGCATGGTGGGGAACGCCTGAAGGAACTTTTGATTGGGCAAATACTTTGGGTCAGTTATCAGCAGGTCGTGCCGGTGGCCGTGCTCTCCCTCGTTATTCTCGGCTTATGGTCCGCTTTTCGGCACAGGCAATCATCATTGCTTTTCTATCTTCTGTTTGCTGTCGCCATCACCGCCTCAGTGCAACTGGTGGGTGTCTACCTGGTATTTGCAACACTCATTCTACCTGCTTTATCGTTGAGACATCTGAACAAGGCAGCCAATGGAGTTGGTTATCTGATTACAATAGTGGGCTATGGGTTAGGTTTGCTTGTGGCAGCACTCCTCGATCTACCCGCAGGTGCAGTAATTGTTTATACATTGGCGTTATCATCACTGTTGGTGGGTTTGGTGATACGACAAAGGCATGGCCCACTAGACAGCGTGGGGGGCGACCCGGCCGCACCATAATGGTTTGGATGAAAAGGGAAGGATGTTCTGTGTCGTGGTGTATCGTCTTAACCAAACTTGGTACTTCATTTGAGTTGGTCATGGACTCATCACTTAGTCAATAAAGGTTCTTCTTTGATTCGCCAGATAAAAAAAAGTAAAGCTATAGCAATGACGACCAACAATAGCTGAAACTGAATGTTGTTATTAACTATTGCTACGGATATCGAAAAGGTTAAAATAATCAAGAGGTACGCTTTGTATTTGGTTTGCCGTGACAAGGTTTTTTTATCTTCCCATTGTCTTAATATTGGACCAAACCAAATGTTATTTAATAACATTTGATGAAACCTTGGTGAGCTTTTCGAAAAGAGTGCTAAAGCAACGATCAAAAAAGGCGTAGTGGGAAGTACAGGTAGTAATGCACCAATAATCCCTAATATCGTAAAAAGCCACCCTAAAATAACCAGCAGATATTTTTGTAAAAATTTTCTCATACCCAATAAACATTCTCTATCTATCTGGACTTGGTGGAATCATCATCGGTTCAATGTCAGGCCGTTTCCTGAGGGGGTACGCTAAAAAACGGCAATTCCAGTGTATACATAATATATGCTTTGTTAGCTAAATTGTTCATGCTTAAGAGCGTATCTTGTCCATAGTGCACAACCGGAATCCCAGGCGCCTATGAGAATCATAATGGGCGGTACTACATTCATAGAAGCCAGTACAATGAAAAATAATAACAAGGGGATTCGAGCTGTTACTGTCCATTTATAGAAATTCTTGGCTTGTTCACGAATCGCCATAAAATAAAAAAAGGATATAGCGCCAACAACATACCCAAGTATAGGAACAAAAGGGCCAGATACATCATCAAAACCCAGCAATAAAAATACTTTTGGGTAGAGTATCAGAAACATGCTGAGCATTGCCATATAGGTGGCAAATACACGTATGCTTAACGTGCTGTTTTTCATTCTTTAATCCACTTATCATACATTTACAATAGACAAGGCTAAGCGATGCAATACGTATATGCCTTAACGATTGTTAATTCTCCTACGAATTCTTGACAATGAAACATCCGTAATCCCAAGATAATCAGCTATTTGATTTAAGGCTAAACGCTTGCATAACTCAGGTTCTTCACTAGTAAACGTTATATATCGTTCTTCTGGCGAATTTTCTAAAAATAACAATGCTCGGTATTCTGTTTTTTTAGCAAGCTCTTCGACATACCCTCGAACTATGCTTTCCCATACAGGGTTTCTTCCAATTAATTTGGCTACAAGCAAAGATGGGAAGCTCAATGTTTCTGTTTGCTCAATAGCTTGTATATCTATAGGACTTTCTTCATTGTTAAGCCAGGCAAGAAGTGGTCCGGTCATCTCCCCTTCGCGGGCAAAGTTTTTGATAACTATCCGACCAAGCTTGTTAGGATATGATAATTTAACAAGACCTTTAGTAATATAATGAAACGCTCCAGGATTATCGCCTGAATGAACCAGATATTCATCCTTGTAAAAGTTCCTTTTGCTTAATTGCTTTTTAAAGTAAGCCCATTCATTTTTTGCGAGCTCACCATGCTTGGTTAACGACTCAAAAAGATATTTATTAGCTTCTATCATGTGGGTCTTCATTTCTGGGGCAAACACCAGCGCAACCGGTAAATTAGTAGTCAACGCAACGCACGTAAAATTGGTATCGTGTTTAATACATCGTTATGTTCTTGGATATTCATAAGTACCGAATTCCCAGTGCTTATTTCCTGGATTTCTTGGGCCTACCCAGTCATTTTTCAGGAGTTCCTTTGCTACGTAGTGATTGATAATGCCGTGACCTAGAAAAAGAACACTTGAATGCTCAGCAGCCAAATCGATGAGCTGTTCAGAGGCCTTTTTTGCTCTGTATTTCGCGGTTGCAATTGACTCAGTGTTTTTAGAAAATCCCAAAAACCAAAAGCTTCTAAGTAAGACTACCCAATGTTTGAGCGGTAACTTTATTGGCACCTGGTTGAAATATGGCAGATTCATCTCACGGAAGACTGCTGACGAAAGGTGTATGGTATTTGCACCAAGCGCCTTTGCTGATTGAATGGAGCGTGGTAAGTCGCTGCAAACTATGCACTTATGCTGATCGACTAAATTAAATGTTTCTTTAGGAGGGTTTCCAACAATGCCTGCTGAATCATAAGCTTTTTCAAGGCTTCTGAACTCAGATCCTCTTACATACCTTCGCCACTCAAAATCAGGTTTTCCGTGTCTCACTATGGTTATACGCACATTATTCTTCCTGAATAAATCGCCCATATCATCCGTGTATTCTATAGCGGCTGCATCTACTGGTTAACTGCTTGGTGCCTACATATCAGGCGTTTTCAATTGATTTTATCAATGCTTTGCTACCAGGAATGTTTTTTTCACCCCACTGCACCATGGCTTTTAAAACCAATCTCAATTCCCTGCCTTTTTTGGTAAGTGCATATTGATAGCGGATGGGGTGTGTTTGATAGGGTTCTTTTAAAACAATTTTATATTCAACCAGCCGTTTTAACCGATCCGCGAGAATATTTGAGGGTATTTTTTCAGGTGAACGCTGGAATTCACTGTACATTTTTTTGCCTGAAAAGAGGTCCCGTACAACCAGAAGTGTCCATTTATCACCAATGATATCCAGCGTACAGGCGACCGGGCAGAGGGACCGTTGGCAATTGCCATCAGCATTTTGTCGTTGAGTCATGGTGAAAAATTAACACACACTATGGTGACTTGCAATCAGCAAGTTACTATCCTATGATTTAGTAACTTGCATACTGCAAGTCACTAGACAGGCGGAGGTCGAAGTGAAAAGAAAAACCTACAGGCTGCTGGCCGTTATGTTTTTACCATTTAACTTGCTGCTATTGCATGCCTGTTCGAGCGTTGATCACAGCGCCTATTTTAAACGTTATGAAGAGGCTTATAAGGCTAAAGTGAAATACAAGACTCATCATGTTCAACGTGACAGGTTAAGCATCCATGTCCGTGAATATGGTGCTAAGAGCATCAGGCCAACCTTTATCATGATGCACGGATTTCCTGACAGTATGCACTTGTATGACCGGCTGGTGCCGGTGTTGGCAGCCAATCGCCATGTTATCACCTTTGATTTTGTGGGTTGGGGTGATTCGGACAAGCCCGATAACCACCGCTACGATGTTGCCAGCCTGCGGCGTGACCTTGAGGCCGTGATAGCACATTTCAGACTGAAGCAGGTGGTGCCTGTTGTGCATGATGCTTCCGGCCAACCCGGGATAGATTGGGCTCTTGATAATCCTGATAAGAGTGCAGGACTGGTATTGCTAAATACCTACTATAGTCCTATGCCGACGCTCAGAGCACCGGAAGCTATCGATCGTTTTTCTACTCCGGGGATACGCCGTGACATTTCAGTGTGGGCAACCCGTCACTGGGATGGCTTGTGGTTGAGCGGCTATGAAGATCAGATAGCGAAGTTTATCAGCACCAAGGAATTGCGCAGACCATTTCAAAAGCTTCTAGGGCATCAGTCACTGCAAATTCGCCCAGCTTTTTACGGCTTAAACCGAGTATTACCCAACGAACTCGAGATGCGTCAGGACAAAACAGCACAGTTAAAACAATTTCAGGCACCTGTGCGCATCCTCTTTGGAAAGGATGACCCTTACCTCAATACCGGTGTCGCAAGAGATCTGCATCAAATATTTCCCAATTCAGAACTTTTTCTGGTGGAAAATGCGGGTCACTTTGTCCAGATTGACAAACCTGAGCAGGTTGCTGGATTGCTGAGTGATTTCCCCCCCTTTCAACACGGTGAAACTGAATAGAAAAATGAAACCGATTGATAACAAAACTGTTCTGATCACAGGCGCTTCAAAGGGCATAGGCCTGGCTATTGCCAAAGTATTCGCTGCTCATGGACACAACCTGATACTGGTCGCCAGAGGTCAAGCTAGGTTGGAACAGGCCGCACGTGATATCCAAAAAAGCTCAGATAGTGATGTCTTGACATTTAGTATGGATCTTGCCGGCGAAAACGCAGTTGAGGAGCTGTTTGAGAAAGTCAAACAGACTGGCTTGTCGGTTGATATTCTTGTCAATAATGCTGGCGTGGGGATGACCGGGTACTTTGCCATGGGAGACTACTCGACAATGACAAACATGTTAAGGCTCAACATGATCGTGTTGACCCAGCTAACCCATCTATTCCTGCAGCCCATGCTGCAACGTAAGCATGGGCGGATACTGAATGTGGGTTCCCTAGTGGCCCATTTCTCTGGCGCACCCAATTGGTCGGCTTATGTTGCCAGCAAACACTATGTGCGTGCATTTAGCAGAGGATTGTCACGTGAGTTGAAAGGTACGGGTGTCACAGCGACTGTCGTTTCGCCGGGTGCAACGGCGACCGACTTTGTGACAACAGCAGACGCAACCAATATGCGAGCCTACCAAACCCGTGGAGGCACTTCGGTTGAGAAAATTGCCGAAGCAGCCTACAGCGCTTGTCAAGCCGGGAAAGTATCGATCATCCCCGGGATGTTCAACAAGTTACTCGCCTTTCTGGGGGAGCTCCACCCCCGCGCAATTGCATTTGAAGTATTCGCTTTTCTTTCTCAAAAAAAGGATTAACTACCATGGCCATCATTTTACCAATTTACAGTGGTCTTATCTATGAATAGTGGACACCCGGTTTATACACATTGTGCGTAAAATCGTTCTTCATGTTAAATACTCCTCTAAATCCATTGTCTTAACCCGATCAGGCATATTGAGCCTCACGGTTCCCAGGCAGCCTCTCTTCCGTTAAGACCTCTAACAGGCTAATCACGACATCTTCAGGTCAAATGCCGAGGTTCGCGTTGAGGTGTTCCACGATCTTTACTTAAAGTGTCTTTTTCATGTCCATTGTCCGACCACTGTTCAAGGTAATCTGTATAAACTCAATATCGTCTGAACGACTGATACAGAGATAGTCTCCGCTGGTATTGAAATTACCGTCTTCAAGTCACTGACTGTCGCGAAGCGATCATTCTCAGGTATGCTTATTGACTCGCACATCGCCAGGTATATCTCTTCCATTAATTCGCGGCGGTATTCGAGCGGTTTGCCTTGACGTATGAGATTTGTGTAAATGGCATAGCGATATGCCTCTAGTTTGAATTTTGCAATTAGCAAATCATGCAGACAACGCCATTGTACGCCACTTTGAAACACAGCGGAAAAACCATATTGATATAAAAATATAATACGTTACCTCAACGAATTATTTACACCAGCCACAGAAAAGCCTAACGTTTAAGCTCAGTTGACCCCAAAAGTAAACAAAGCGCCGCTTTTGGTGGTCAACTGGCGTGCCTTGTTGTGTTGCGATACCATCAAACTACTTCCCAAGGCTCAACACCACCACGAACTTTTGAAAATAGTGGGTGAAGCTTTATTCTTTCAGAATCACGAAGGCATATGTATATGCTTGGTTCCCTGGATTTAAGCTTTTTTAGAAGGTGTTGGAATTCATAATTGGCTTGCCCATCAGTAACGAGAATATGACTACTTATCCTTTTGTTTTGAATCTTGCTCTTATCAAAATTGTAACCTCTGTTCTTCGCTTCCACTGCGACAGCTCTCAGGTAGCTTGCAATAGCACCAACTGGATTTGATGTGTTTTTAAATCTAATTAATTGTGGATGATTGTTGTATCCAACTGTTTTCCCCATCAACACGTTTTGAGCAAGCAGAGCCTCTCGCCAAAGGGCAACAAGTCCTTTTGAATCTAGATAGCCTGGATTAATTGACCATAGTCTCATTTTAATCCTTTAGTAACATAACGCCATGCTAAGGGACGCGAGCGATAGCGAATGATCTTGAGCATTTTGTTAGAATGGTGGCGAGCCATGAAAGCCGACATAGAGCTGCTGGAGATTGACTGGCATACTTGGCCAAAATCGAGCACAAACCTCCTTAGGAATTCGCCAGAAAAGATTCTCCACATAGCCAACATCCACCAATCTACGAACACGATCGGAACCATTCTCGTACACACCAGAAAAGAATGCGAAATGTAACTCAACCACGTATGTAGCTTCTGCCACCATTTCTTCACCAGTAATATCAGCAAAAGCACTTAACCACATTGTGTACATTTCAGTAATTTCGTCGCTTTCATAACCACGCCTGACCATCAGTGCGTCGGCTCTGGCGGCACTTTCCGGAAATGCTTCTCGTACCTCACTAACAAATGCCATGGCTACTTTTCCATCCATGCCTTTTCACTCTTACAAATTAAGCAGAAGGTAACTTGCCTCCTATCCCACCTATTTCTGGATTCAACAGACAACTTGCCTGATATCTCTGGTTTTATCATATGTTTTGGTTGCCAGTTAATCGGTTTCTGCATTCAGTCGGAACCGTTAAATAGCGAAAGGTGCCATAGGGGTGGAATGGTGCTTGTGCTGGAAGGCTGGGCAGTCGATATTCGCAAATAAACCCAATATGTGGGGGTTCACTCTGTTTGAAGGATGGCTTTGACTTGTCACGCGGGACTGTATTAGACTTCGCTTTCGATTGACATTGCTCGATAACCCATTGATTTCATGATAACTAACCTAGACATGATATCGAATGGCTTAGAGTAGGGCAGTGCCGAATTAAACAGTCTGTTCGTATGGAACGTCAGACATCATAGGGCCGGCCCCAAGGCGCCGGCCTTTTTAATTTTCAAGTGGCCTCTCGTATGGGCCACCACTGATGAGGAAGTAAATATGCCCGTCATCTCTCTCCCCGATGGTTCTCAACGTGAATTCGATAAGCCGGTATCCGTCTATGATATCGCCGCCGATATCGGCCCTGGACTCGCCAAGGCCGCTTTGGCCGGCCGAGTGAACGGTCGTTTGGTGGATACCTCTTATCTAATTCAAGAGGATTGTGAAGTCGCCATTGTCACCAGTCGTGATGAAGAGGCCTTGGAGCTGTTGCGCCACGATGCCGCCCATGTGATGGCACAAGCGGTGCAGGAGCTCTATCCAGGCACCCAGGTGACCATTGGGCCTGCCATCGCAGATGGTTTCTATTATGACTTTGCCCGAGATGAAGCATTTACCCCGGATGATCTTAAAAAGATCGAACAGCGTATGCATGAGATCGTCAAGCGCAACCTGCCACTGCAACGGGAGGTCTGGGACAGGGATGAGGCGATGAAGGTCTTCGAGTCGATCGGCGAGCACTACAAGGTCGAGATTATCCGGGAGTTCATACCCGAAGGGGAGGAGGTCTCTGTCTATCGTCAAGGTGACTGGTTTGACGTTTGCCGGGGTCCTCATCTGCCGAGTACCGGTAAGCTGGGCAAGGGCTTTAAACTGATGAAGGTGGCGGGGGCTTATTGGCGGGGAGACTCCAATAACGAGATGTTGCAACGTATTTACGGTACGGCGTGGCGCGACAAAAAAGAGTTGAAGGAGTACCTGCACCGTCTGGAAGAGGCTGAGAAACGCGATCATCGCAAAATCGGCAAGGCTCAGGATCTGTTTCACACCCAGGAAGAGGCGCCCGGGATGCCTTTCTGGCACGACAAAGGTTGGCAGATCTATCTGACCATCCAACAATATATTCGCGACAAACTGAACGATCACGGTTATCAGGAGGTGCATACCCCCCAGGTGATCGACCGTAGTCTGTGGGAAAAGTCGGGCCACTGGGACAAATTTCGTGATGATATCTTCACCACTGAGACGGATGACCGGGTCTACGCGATCAAACCGATGAACTGCCCGGCTCATATTCAGATCTACAACCATGGCCTTAAGAGCTACCGAGACCTCCCATTGCGCCTGGCGGAGTTTGGCTCCTGTCACCGTAATGAGCCCTCCGGTACCCTGCATGGTTTGATGCGGGTTCGTAACTTCGTCCAGGATGATGCCCATATCTTCTGCAGTGAAGATCAGATTCTCTCTGAGGTGCAGGCCTTTAATACGCTATTGTTGGAAGTGTATCGGGATTTTGGCTTTGATGAGGTGCTGGTTAAACTATCAACTCGACCAGAAAAGCGAGTGGGATCAGATGAGGTATGGGATAAATCTGAGAAAGCACTTGAAGAGGCGCTGAACCAGCAGGGATTGGATTGGGAGCTGCAACCGGGAGAGGGTGCCTTCTATGGGCCGAAAATAGAGTTCTCCTTGCTTGACTGTCTCAGCAGGGTCTGGCAGCTGGGTACTATACAGCTCGATTTCTCCATGCCTGAACGACTGGGTGCCAGTTACATTGCTGAGGACAACAGCAAACAAGTGCCTGTCATGCTGCATCGGGCGATCCTCGGATCATTGGAACGATTCATCGGCATATTGATTGAGCACTATGCCGGTGCCTTGCCACTTTGGCTCGCACCGGTACAGGCAGTTTTGCTCAATATCACCGATCGTCAGGGTGAATATCTGCAGAAATGCCTCAAATCATTGCGGAATAACGGTTTTCGAGTCGAATCGGACTTGAGAAATGAGAAGATTGGCTTTAAAATCCGCGAGCACACGTTAATGCGCGTGCCTTATCTGCTGGTTATTGGTGATCGGGAGATGGAAGAGGGTACGGTAGCTGTGCGTACTCGAACGGGTGAGGATCTCGGCGCTATGCCGGTCAATGTCTTCATCGAGCGTATGCAATCTGAAGTTACACAACGTGTGAACTGAGTGTAAAGCACCGGTCGTTCCGGTGCTTTTCTACTTTTCGGGTTTGGACTTTTTGGAGGAACCGACTATCGCTGCTGTTAAAAAGCACCGTCTGAATGATGACATTACAGCCATTGAGGTAAGACTCATTGGGGCTGATGGTGAACAAGTAGGTGTTGTTTCGATCGACGAGGCCCGACAGGCCGCTCGAGAAGCAGCATTGGATTTGGTTGAGATTGTGCCGAACGGGGAACCTCCTGTTTGTCGCGTCATGGATTACGGCAAGTTTCTTTTCGAATTGAAGAAACAGAAGCAGGCCGCCAAAAAGAAGCAGAAGCAGGTTCATATCAAAGAGATTAAATTCAGGCCAGGGACTGGCGAAGGGGATTATCAGGTAAAACTGCGCAACCTGATACGTTTCCTGGAAGACGGGGACAAGACCAAGGTAACCATGCGGTTCCGTGGTCGTGAGCATGCTCACCGTGAATTGGGTTTGGAACTTCTGGAGCGGGTGGAAAGAGATCTGGCTGATTACGGTCAGATGGAACAGAAACCCATGATGGAAGGCCGCCAGATGGTGATGGTGCTGGGTCCTAAGAAAAAGTAATTATTTATAACGCCTGAAGGCGTCACAAATAGCGGAGTTTAGATACAATGCCTAAGATTAAAACCAATCGAGGTGCGGCCAAACGGTTCAAGCGCACCTCATCCGGATCGTTCAAGCGTAATTGCTCTCATCGTCGCCATATACTGACGAAAAAGAGCACCAAGCGGAAACGCCAGTTGCGTAGTCCCAATTCCATTGCTAAGTCCGATGTGGCTGTCGCCCGTCGTATGATGCCTTATGCTTAACCCAACGAAATCGGATTTGAACAATGTCTAGAGTAAAACGTGGTGTACAAGCACACGCCCGCCATAAAAAGGTGCTTGATGAGGCTAAGGGTTATTACGGTGCCCGCAGCAAAGTCTATCGAGTTGCCAAGCAGGCCGTCATCAAGGCGGGGCAATATGCCTATCGCGACCGCCGCCAGAAAAAGCGCATGTTTCGTGCTCTGTGGATTGCCCGAATCAACGCCGGTGCGCGGGAAAACGGTCTCTCATACAGCCGTATGATCAACGGTCTGCACCTTGCCAACATCGAGGTCGATCGAAAGATGCTGGCCGATCTGGCCATTCATGATAAAGCGGCATTTACTGTGCTGGCGGAACAGGCCAAGGCCGCTCTTTCCAGCTAAGTGCCTGTTGTGACGGCCGGTTGATACCGGCTGCACAGTGACCGCAAAAGGGGAAAGGCCTTGGGGCTTTCCCCTTTTTTTATCGTCAGCCTGAAAGTGTGACCATTTAACACATGGGTGTTAGTCGTTATGAGTTTTAGGTTTTGAGTTATTTGTGCGCTTCGCGTGTTTATTGTTTAACAAAATAGACTTGTGTGTATCGCAAGTGCAATAGCTTAAAACTTTTCTTGTTAGAGGTTAAAAGACAGATGGATGATTCCACGCTGGACATAAAGGGTTTGATTGAAACGGCTGAAAATGCAATTGCCCTTGCAGACAATTTGCCGATGCTCGATGAGATTCGTGTCGGCTACTTGGGTAAAAGCGGCAAGTTGACCGCGCAGCTGAAAAAACTGGGTTCACTCCCGCCCGAACAACGTCCACAGGCCGGACAGGCGATCAATAAGGCCAAGCAGGCTCTGCAACAGGCTATCGAAACACGTAAGGCTGATCTCGAAAAACAAGCGCTTGCCAAGCGTCTTGCTGCTGAGAAGATAGATGTCACCCTTCCCGGACGTGGTTTGCAGCGAGGTGGATTACACCCGGTGACACGTACGTTGGATCGTATTGAACGGCTGTTCGCTCATGCTGGCTTTGAGTCTGTCGAAGGGCCTGAGATCGAGGATGATTACCACAACTTCGAAGCGCTCAATATCCCCGCCCATCATCCTGCGCGTGCCATGCACGACACTTTCTATTTTGATGCCCATCTGCTATTGCGTACACATACTTCTCCTGTGCAGATTCGTACCATGGAACAGGGCAAGCCTCCTCTGAAAATCATTGCACCAGGACGTGTCTATCGTTGTGACTCGGATTTGACCCATACACCGATGTTCCATCAGGTGGAGGGATTCCTGGTTGATCAGGATGTCTCCTTTGCTGATTTGAAAGGGGTGTTGTATGACTTTATCAGCAGCTTCTTTGAACGTGAGTTGAAATTACGCTTTCGCCCCTCCTATTTCCCCTTCACCGAGCCATCCGCTGAGGTCGATATTGAGTGTGTGATGTGTAGTGGCGAGGGTTGCCGTGTTTGTAGCCATACCGGATGGCTGGAAGTGCTGGGTTGCGGGATGATTCACCCCGAAGTCTTCAGGCATGTGGGTATCGACAGTGAAAAATATACGGGTTACGCATTCGGTATGGGCGTTGAACGCCTGACCATGCTGCGCTATGGGGTCAATGATCTGCGATTGTTTTTTGAAAATGATCTGCGCTTTCTGAAACAGTTTGCATAGGACGAGTAGAGAATAATGAAATTCAGTGAAGCCTGGTTGCGCGAATGGGTCGATCCTTCGGTGACCACTTTGGCATTAGCCGATCAGTTGAGTATGGCAGGTCTTGAGGTCGATTCGGTGGAATCGGTGGCCGCCTCTTTCAGTGGCGTAGTTGTCGGTGAGGTACTTGCCCGGGAACAGCATCCGGACGCGGATAAGCTTAGTGTCTGCAGTGTCTCTGTGGGTGAAAGTGAGCCTTTGCAGATTGTCTGTGGGGCATCTAATGTTGCTCAGGGAATGCGTGTTCCCGTGGCCAGGGTTGGCGCTGTTCTACCCGGTAATTTCAAGATCAAGAAAGCGAAGCTGCGTGGTGTGCAATCTTTAGGCATGATCTGTTCAGCCAGCGAATTGGGTTTGGCTGAGAGCTCAGAGGGCATCATGCCCCTACCGATAGATGCACCGTTAGGACATGATATCCGCGAATATCTCGGACTAGAGGATCAGGCCATCGATGTCGATCTGACGCCGGATCGTGGTGACTGTCTTGGGCTGGCGGGTATTGCCAGAGAAGTGGGTGTCATCAATCGCTGTCCGGTTACTCCACCATCGATTCAAGCAGTGACTGCAGTTATTGATGATCGAGTTGAAGTCAGTCTAGAGGCTGATGAAGCCTGTCCACGCTATCTCTGTCGTGTGCTGAAGGGTGTGGATGTCAATGCCCAGACACCGCTGTGGATGCAGGAGCGTCTGCGTCGCAGTGATATCCGTAGCTTGGGACCGGTGGTGGATGTCACTAACTACGTATTATTGGAACTCGGTCAGCCACTGCATGGATTCGACCTGGATAAGGTTGCTGAGCGGATTCATGTGCGGTTGGCAAAAGCTGACGAAAAGCTGGTTCTGATCGGTGGTCAGGAGATCGAACTGGATCAGGAGACCCTGGTTATCGCCGATGCAAAGTCCCCCCTTGCGCTGGCGGGCATTATGGGTGGAGAGGCATCTGCGGTTAGTGAAACGACCCGGGATATCCTTCTGGAAAGTGCCTTTTTCACACCTACAGTGATCAGTGGTAAGGCGCGAGGCTATGGTCTTCACACAGACTCTTCCCACCGTTTTGAACGTGGTGTCGATCCTCAGCTTCAGGCAAAAGCGATCGAACGGGCTACAGCGCTTTTGCTGGAGATCGCCGGGGGCGAGCCTGGTCCGGTGGTTGAGGTCTGCAATGAAGAGAGGATCGAGCAGCGTCCACTTATCACACTGCGGAGTGAACGGGTCAATAAAGTATTGGGCGTTGAGATCGAGCCAGCTGATGTCAGCGATATCCTTACCCGCCTGGAGATGGAAACAAGCGCGCGTGAAGAGGGCTGGCAGGTCAGGGCGCCTAGCTGTCGTTTCGACATATCCATCGAGGAAGATCTGATCGAAGAGATTGGTCGTATCTATGGCTATTCGAAGATTCCTACTCATCGTGGACACTCTGCGATGGTGATGCGGGATCGGCACGAAGTCGATTTCGATTTAAATCGGGCAAAACTGCTATTGGTTGGGCGCGATTATCAAGAGGTGATTACCTATAGCTTCGTGAGTCCGGAGATCGAAGCCATGATTGATCCGGACAAAACCGGAATCCGTCTGGCTAATCCAATTTCGGCAGATATGTCAGTCATGCGCACCTCCATCTGGCCTGGACTGTTACAGACAGCACGCTATAACCAGTCAAGACAACAGCCCAGGGTACGCATTTTTGAATCGGGTCTCTGTTTCTCAAAGCAGGGTGATGAGATCAACCAGGAAGGCATACTGGCTGGATTGGTATCAGGTGAACGTCTGTCGGAACAGTGGGGCAGTAGTAGCCTGCGGGCCGATTTTTATGACATCAAGGCTGATGTGGAGGCGCTGCTCACTTTAACTGGTATTCAAGAGGGTGTCAGTTTTGTACCCACTCAACATACAGCACTACATCCAGGTCAGGCAGCAGCTATAGTAATAAATGGAAAAAAATCCGGTATTATCGGTATGTTACACCCTGAACTTGAGAAACAACTTGACCTTAATGGCACGACGTTTCTATTTGAGATCGAACTGGCGGAAGTCAGTCAGGGGAGATTGCCAGCATTCGAGAGTCTCTCAAAATTTCCCTCTATCCGTCGAGATATTGCCATTGTTGTCGACGAATCTGTTACTTTTGAGTCAATTAGGAATCTTATTCGTGATGTATCCGGCAAAATTATTACAGACATCCTGCTATTTGATGTCTATACTGGGGAAAACATAGATTCGGGACGAAAAAGTCTCGCATTGGGATTGATTTTACAGGAAAAATCACACACCCTTACCGATAAAGAAGTCGAAGAAGTGGTCGCTACGGTGTTACACCGTTTGGCTGAAGAATTTGATGCAAAACTGAGAGAGTAGGATAGGACAGGAGATGGCACTGACGAAAGCAGATATGGCCGCCAGGCTTTTTGATGAGCTTGGTCTGAACAAACGCGAGGCCAAAGAGATGGTGGAGATGTTCTTCGAAGAGATCCGCCAATCCCTGGAACGGGGCGGACAGGTGAAACTTTCCGGTTTTGGAAATTTTGATCTGCGCGAGAAGAAACAACGGCCTGGGCGTAACCCCAAGACCGGCAAGGAAATACCCATTTCCGCACGCCGCGTCGTTACATTCAGACCAGGCCAAAAATTAAAGGCACGAGTGGAAGCCTATGCTGGATCCGAGCAGCAGTAATCTAGATCTGCCCGCAATACCGGGTAAAAGGTATTTTACGATTGGCGAAGTCAGCGATCTTTGTCAGGTCAAGCCGCATGTGTTGCGTTATTGGGAGCAGGAATTCCCACAGCTGAAACCGGTCAAGCGACGCGGTAACAGACGTTACTACCAACGACACGACGTACTCATGATCAGGCAAATCCGAAGTCTCCTCTACGAGCAGGGGTTTACCATTGGCGGCGCTCGTCAACAGCTTTCTGGAGATACTGCCAAGGAAGATCTGCAGCAGAGTCAGCAGATCGTAAAGCAGCTTCGCAGCGAACTCGAAGAAGTTCTACAAATCCTCAAAAGATAAACCTAGAATCCACAGTTGAACGTGGATTTGCGGATTATCACAATGTGCCCAGCAAGGCGTCATTCGCCGTACATGGCTATTCCCTCAACAAGAACGACGATACAGCTGGGTGCGTCGTGATTATTCACAAAAGTTTGTCGTGCTCCACAACTCGCCAGTGGGTGAGGAAAAAGCGCGTTATTGGATTCGGCATATCATTACCTTGCATCAAATATTGGCTGTTAACTACGGAATCTCGGTTAAAGCCTTCCTCACATTGACATAGGCCCATTTACTGCCTAGTATTGCCGCTCTTTCCGGGCGTAGCGCAGTCTGGTAGCGCACTACAATGGGGTTGTAGGGGTCGGGTGTTCGAATCACCCCGCCCGGACCAAAAATGAAAGGTTACCCATCTCAGGTAACCTTTTTTTATGCGCAAAAAAAAGGGTTGCCATTGGCAACCCTTCTATTTCTTTTTGCTAAAAGCAATCAGTTCTTTACTGTGGTAAGACCGAGGCTGACCCAGTCCTGCATACCGCCACGATACCATTTCAGTTTATAGGATGGATATCCCAGCTTGATCAGGGTCTTGATGTTAGTGGACGACTGTGGGCACCAGATTCCATTACAGAACATAACCAATGTCTTGGCATTACGAAAATCAAGGTTACCTTCAATCTCCTGTACGCCAAGCTGGTTGACCAGTATGTCATGCAGGGTGTCAGCCTCTGCAGCAACTTCGAAGGTTCCCTGTAGATCTACATTGATCTTATTCCAAGGAATGTTGATAGAACCTGGAATGGTACCGCGGATGATCCAATCTGGTGTACGTGAATCGATAACCAGAACTTTACGATCACCATCACCAACACGTTTCAGATAACCGAGAACCTCCAATTCACCCACGGTCTCTACACCTGCCGCAGCAGTGCCAGGCTGGATGCAGAATGGAGGACAGTGACGGGCAACCTTAGCAAAGGTACCAGGGATCTTGGCATCTTTGTCAGATGAACGGGTGATCATGACCTTCTTACCGCTATGCATAACTTCAACAGACTGCAATCCAGGGGTGATCTGGTTACCTTCGGCTGCAAGCAGTTGGTTAGAGAGTGCTAAGCCACTGACAAGTGCGGTAAGCATGAGTGCTTTGACAAACTTCATTATGTCTTCCTCCGGGGCGTTAGCCGTTATTCGTAGTGTAGGTAAGATGGCATTGTAAGGGTTTTCTGGGACATTGCCTGCTCATAGCCCAAGTGTCCCTGTTTGGCTGCCTTGTTGGCAAGCTTGGCGGCCTTTACTAAGTCGCCTTTCTCCATCAGGGTTTTAGCCTTCTTGATCATCTTTCCGGTATCACGCCATTCACCGCCAACACCGGCAGCCTGTTTTCTGGCTGCATCGGCCGCTTCGATCAGTTTTTGTACCTTGGCTGCAGAAGTATCTTCAGCCAAGGATGTGGTTGCTATCCCGGAACATAAAATCCCGATCAATAAGCTGAATATTAATAGTAATTTTTTTTGCATCGCTTTCACTCCGATAGCATAAGTCTAAATTCAATGGTTTGGCCGACCGAAACCATTACTTTCTCGCGCCTGGGCCGTTCAGTGGCAGGCCATTACTCATGTAGGTGAGGAAGTACTCAAGATTACGGTACTCTTCACCTTGAGCCTTAAACGGCTTTGCACGGACCTGCTTGTTACATCCGGTGAAACGGCGATGCAGGGTGCCGACAGTACCCCACTTGGATCGATAAACAGGGAAGTGGGTAGTATGTCCAAGTGCTGGACCGAGTGTCTCGGTGCGCAGAATCATACCGGCATTCTGCAGGTGGCAGTGGGCACATGAGAAATTGAGTTGACCGCGCCGGGAATAGTAGAACTTCTTGCCATCTTCATAGGCTTGAAGTGCAGCAGGATCATCACTGGGAATCTCAACATTCGTGATCTGACCGCGGGATTCGAATGAGATATAAGAGAGGATGCTGTTGATCGATCCTTTCTTATACTTCATGGGTTTCTCCCCATTCGCTTCACGGCAGTTGTTGAGGGCCAGCGGGAGCGTCATGACCATACCTTTTTCCTTGTCCCACTGGGGGTATTTGCCGGCAATGGCCGGGCCGTCAGGGAAGCAGTCCTTATAGGTTTTACCGTTTGCAAAAGGCTTTTCCCACATGGCCTGGCCTTCATCGATGAATGGTTCATAGGGTGGAAACTCTTCAATGGCTTCCCAGTTTTCCCGCCCTACAGGATCGATGGAGTAGGCACCGTTAACGAAATCGGATGTTTCCACATTTGGGAAACGTTTTTTATAGAATTTCTGGAAGGCTGCCAGGTCTTCTTCCGGGGTTGTAGCCTGTGCGGCGGTAATGAATCCACAGGTAATAACCATCAAGGTCATTTGACGAAATAGTTGTTTCATGTTCTTTCAATCCTCAAAGGAGTTACTGTCATGGGCAAAATGGCACCGAAATGCTCAGAGTGTCCAGATATACTCAACGACTTTTTCGAAATCAGCTTCGGAGAGGATGCCGTGCTTGCCAAATGGGGGCATAGCTGATTCAGGATTCTTCTCAGTCGCATCCCAAATCTGCTTGTGTAGATCTTCCTTATTAGGAAAGCGGGATTTCATCGCTACCAGAGCGGGTGCAATATTACCCGGTGAAGGTGCTCCAATAATGTTATGACATGCGAGGCAATTCCCTTTTTTTCTATCAAAAGAAATTTTCTTCCCTTCTTCAATAGCTTTGTCTCCGCCGGCGAAGCTTGCGGGGGTGACCAGAAACTGGCCAGCTAAGACGCTGATTGCGCCGGCCATTCCTATCCACTTTTTGGTATTACCAATCATCGTGTCCTCCAGATGGGGGTTAATGTGGTTCTAACCTGTTGTTATTCAGGTAAAATACCTGATGTTTAGTTATCGTGATCTACAACAAGTCGCTTAATATGCCAGTGTCTCTTTAGGACGTTTTTTGGCTTAGTGCATTGTTATACTTAGGTATGAGCTGTGTAAAGTCCAGAAAATGGTGAAAAAGATAGTGGTTTACCCTGCCATTAACTATGGAAAGCAGTCTTTAACTTTGATTAATGAGGAATAAACGCTAGCAACACACTGGTTTTTTTAAATGGAGAGAATGAATAATAAAAATAACTGGACCGTTTATATTTTGCGTTGTGCTGATCAAACCCTCTATACCGGTATTGCAAAAGACCTGTTCAGACGTATCGCTCAGCACAATAACGGAACCGGCGCCAAATATACACGTGGACGTACCCCTGTGAAACTGGTCTTTGCAGAAACTATGGCATGTCACGGTGATGCACTTCGTCGAGAATATGCAATCAAGAAGATGAGTACTACGGATAAGAACAGGATGATTGATCAATCATGCCGAACGGTAGACAAACGGCCTAGGATAGATCCGGTTGAGCAGGAGTAATAAACCGTTTGGTGATCCTTCCTGACCGGGATATAAACACTATCTATCCAGTCTTGTACCGCATTTTTGGCAGAGATAAATTACGCCATCCTGAATCCTGTTGTGGCGAATAGCACTTAAGCTATGGCTGCGGCAGTCGCAGCGATAGTCGAAATAGCGAATATTCCGGCCTTCTGCCTGGTCTGTATTAAAATTGTGGCAACGGTTTGGAGAAGCACGAAATAGTTTCATGATCTCTTTCCATTCAAGGCCATGAGGTTTGATGTTTGGTCCATGCAGGTTTCTGGCGATTAGGTGTGATATTTCGTGAGGAACCGTAGTATTGATGAATGCCTCACCATACCTATTCAGAAGAGGGAGATTGTAACGGATAGTGCAGCTACCTTGCCTGGGAAACAGTATCATCCCTGCTGCCTTACCTTTCAGATCGAAACGAATCAATGGCCACTGAATGGTTTGATTGAAGTAATTCTCTGCTAATTGTATCAGTTGACCGGATCGTTCTGTCACCTTTGACTGCAGTTGCCAACTGTTCATTTCTGATAGATTCCTGTCGGTATCAGCCCTATGGATGAATCCTTGGATTATCCTACCAGTATCACCGAAAGGGGGGGCTGTTATCAATCTGAGGAAAAACCACTCACAGTGGTGGCGAAGAGCAATTCCAGCAAGGCAAAGTGATCTTTCAGTTAACTGAGAGATTCAGATCTGGCAAGTCAAGGATTGGAAAAAGAACAGCCCCTGATAAAAGGAGCCTGTCCCAAAAAAATACTGATCTACGATCACTGTTCCTGGACAGACTCCCTGGGGCTATGACCATCACATATAATTTTTCGCCTCTTCGCCGGGATTGGGTAGTCCACTGATTCGCCAGGCTTCTCTACAGCTGCCAAAGAGCCGTTCCACACCATGTTTACCAAGGTGCATAATACGGCAGATACGTGACATCACAGGTAGTCCACCCGCTTCCAGGTGTTTCTCCCGTAAGTAGTGAATGACTGACCAATGGTCAGGTGCAAGTTTTCCGAGTCCATCCATTTCGGCAATCAAACGTGCAGTCTCTCGACTCCACGCCTCGGTGTTGATCAAAAAACCGTCATCATCGAATTGCAGGGGGATATTACCCTTGCCAATGATAGGGTTTAAGGGGGTTGTCTGTTCCATAACATTTCCTCTCATAGGTCTGATAAGCACTCAATTGTGCAAAATTATAGATAAAAAAAACTAATGTGCCAATAAAACAATATGCATAGTAGGAAATATAGCCTGAAAAACCTATCAATCAAGTATGGAATTCAGATCAGACTGGGAATCTATCGGTCTTAATTTAAGAAAGGAATAGTCTCCACGAGTGGATGATGCGTGATGGAGGCGGTTCCATACCCTGGAGGGTTGAATTATGTACAGATATTTTTTGCTGTTCAGCCTAGTGTCGATGCCATTCAGTCATGTTATCGCGGATGGCCCAAGAGCGGTCTACCCCGCCTATGAGCCTCCCAAGGTAGTGTATGAGTTCTATCTGGATGCACCTGAAAAGATCTCAGCTGCCCTGTATTGGATCAGGGCGCTTATCAATCCGCTCATGGACTCACCCTATGATATGGCGCCGGAGATGATGGATATTAAGGTTGTTGTTCACGGTACCGAGATCGTAACACTCGCAAAAAAGAACTACCTCAACTACAAAGATGCGGTTGAGCGAATGCGCTATTACACAATGTTGGGGATAGAGTTTAAGGTTTGCGGCCTGGCCGCTGAGGAGTTCGATTACAGCGTCGATGACTTTCATGAGTTTGTAGAGTTGGTCCCCTCTGCCTTTACCGAATTGACACATTGGCAACAACAAGGTTATGCGCTGATTATCCCCCAGGTACAGATCAGGACTCGTAGCATAGATGAGATACGCTGATAGAGAACACGATGTTGGATGATGAGGGATTACATTTTTAATTGAGATGTAACCCTGCATTGGAATGACTCAGTGACATCCAATAAAAATGATTGGGACGAATATTCTATGAACAGGTTGTAACGGAGATAAAAAGGGCGTGGCCTGTCACAACCTATGCAGGCGAAAATCTCTAAGATACTGCACTTTTTCCAGGTACGACGCTTCCATGTTCCGACCCACTGTAGTAATAACGCTGACGATCGCCTTGCTTACCCTCATGTTATGGAATCTCCTGGGCGGTGTTGCAGATGAGCCACCCTGGCCGCAGCGTATTCAGGGTTTCTCATTTTCACCGATAAGGCTAAGTCAGGACCCGACACAGGGTATCTACCCGAGTGAAGAGCAGATCGAAGAGGATTTGATTTTGCTAGCCGACAAGACACATGCAGTAAGAACCTATTCTGTCAGTGGGACATTGGAGGCGATACCCAGATTGGCAGCCAAGCACGGATTGAATGTTGCCCTGGGTGCCTGGATTTATGGTGACAAGAAAGACGATACAGACGAAATTGAGAAGCTGATTCACCTGACCCGCCAATATCATCAAAATGTTGTTCGGGTGATGGTGGGCAATGAAGCGATCTACCGTGGCGATGTTACCGTTGAGCAGACAATTGAGAATCTCAGACGTGTAAAAGCGCAGGTATGGGCGCCAGTCAGTGTGGCAGAGCCATGGCATACCTGGCTAGAGCATCCGGAATTGGCAGACCACGTTGACTATATCGCGGCACACATCCTGCCCTATTGGGAGGGAAAGTCTGTCGACCAGGCGATCGAGTTCAGCATGCAGAAGTATAACGAGCTGGTGAAGCACTTCCCCGATAAACCTATCGTGATCGCAGAGATTGGTTGGCCCAGTAATGGCCGACCCAAGCGTGATGCGAAACCCTCATATTTGAATCAGGCAAGCTTTTTGAGACGGTTTCTCCAACAGGCGGAGAAGGAGGGCTATGTCTATTATGTCATGGAAGCCTTCGATCAGCCCTGGAAAGAGCGGCAGGAGAGTGGTGTAGGCACCTATTGGGGGGTCTATGACGTAAACAGGCAAGCTAAATTCACCTTCACCGAACCTGTAGTAGCCGTACCTCAATGGCGTGAACTGGCCTCAATTTCGATACTGTTCGGTGTGTTGGTTTTAATTGTACTTTTTCGTGACAGTGAGGGGCTGCGTTCCAGGGGTCGAGGTTTTCTGGCGCTGGTGGCGTATGGGGCTGCAACGGGTGCTGTATGGCTGGTTTATGACTACACGCGTCAATACATGACGCTAAATGCAGTGATTGTAGGCATTGTACTGTTTATCGGGATGCTAGGGGTGCTGGTGGTACTGATTGCAGAAGCTCACGAATGGGCGGAAGCGATCTGGTTGAGGCAGTGGCGGCGTATGCCCAAACAGCAGCCTGTCCCAGACCACGTTTTGCCAATGGTCTCAGTACATGTCCCAGCCTATAACGAGCCACCGGATATGTTGATCGATACACTCAATGCATTGGCGGAGCTTGACTACCCAAGCTATGAGGTCATTGTTATCGACAATAATACGAAGGACGCTTCAGTTTGGCTGCCGGTGGAAGCCCACTGTTCGAGACTGGGTTCCCGATTCCGCTTTTATCATCGTTCACCATTGGCTGGCTTTAAAGCGGGTGCACTCAATTTAACACTTCATGAGACTCATCCGGATGCTGAAGTAATTGCTGTTATCGACAGTGACTACCAGGTGGAACCAAACTGGTTGCGTGATCTGATACCCCATTTCCAGCGTCAGGAAATTGCAATTGTACAAGCGCCACAAGACTACCGTGATGGAGAAGAGAGCTGTTTCAAAGCTATGTGTCATGCTGAATACCAGGGCTTTTTCCACATCGGCATGATCACCCGGAATGAACGCAACGCCATTATTCAACACGGTACCATGACGATGGTGAGACGCAGTGTGTTGAGTGATGTTGGTCGATGGGGGGAGTGGTGTATCACAGAAGATGCGGATTTAGGCTTGCGTGTCTTCGAGCAGGGGCATGAGGCTGTCTATGTGCCAAAAAGCTATGGCCGGGGCCTGATGCCGGATACCTTTGTTGATTTCAAGAAACAGCGCTATCGCTGGGCGTATGGTGCTGTACAGATTATCAAACAGCACCTGGGTATATTGCTCGGGGTAAAGAAAAGTGAGCTCACTACCGGCCAACGTTATCATTTTCTGGCTGGATGGCTGCCCTGGTTTGCCGATGGGTTTAACCTGTTCTTTAATATGGCGGCAATTGGCTGGTCAGCATCGATGCTTTTATGGCCCGCCCATTTTACAGCCCCATTACCGCTTTTCGCTGTACTGCCGCTATCTCTTTTCATCTTTAAGTTACTCAAGATGTTCTTTCTGTATCGACGTCGTGTCGATGCCACTATACGCCAGAGTATTGCTGCAGCTATTGCCGGTTTAGCGCTCTCTCATACCATTGCACAAGCAATGCTCAAAGGGATGTTGACCAACAGCCTGCCATTTTTCAGAACCCCGAAGAAAGCAGTGCATGGCGGTTTGTTGCGTGCACTTCATGATGCTCGAGAGGAGACACTGTTTCTATTCGGACTAACCCTATCTGCAG
Source organism: Candidatus Thiodiazotropha sp. (ex Codakia rugifera) (assembly GCA_025656675.1). Lineage (GTDB taxonomy): Bacteria > Pseudomonadota > Gammaproteobacteria > Chromatiales > Chromatiaceae > Thiodiazotropha. The sequence continues at coordinate 24,365 of JAHXHN010000004.1, read as the reverse complement.
GAATCATTGCATGGCAGCAAGGGAGTGAACTCCCTGATGCCCGTATCTGGTCCATGGTGTTGTTATTACAGGCGATACCTTATGCAGCGTCATTGTTAGTGTCGATCGTCAGTGCATTTCCTGGCCTACCTGCCAACATTGTCGGACCGATGGATAGTATGTCGAACAGTAGGCTACAGGGAGACAGTAAATGTGAACACGACGTTACGGATCCAAAGACCCGTGAAGTACCATCACGGAGTAGTGTCTATCCATAGATGCTGAACACAGATCAGACGACCTAGGTTATTGAATCAGCCTATACCTTCCAGGTCTATGAATCCATGCTGACACGATGGACGTATAGATGAAATAAATTGTGAATATTGGCTATTGATAATAAAGCACAATCTGTGACCTGACTTATCTTACCAGGCCGGGTTTAATCTGGAGTTTTCATGGACTTTTTACTGCCAATCCTTGTCGCTGCTGTGGCGTTGATATCGGTTTTCATGGCCCCAAAAGCGAACAGTGGAGCTACATTCTTTCAGGGAGTCTCACCATCGGGCAGGGTGCCAGGCCTTTTGACCCTGACCCTTTCTCAAGTGACTACCTGGATATTTGCCCGTTCACTGATGAATGCAGCTATATTGGGTTTTTACTACGGCCTTTGGGGTACTTTGGCCTATGCCTTCTACTATCTCTCATTTCTAACCGGTGGTCTGATTATCGATGATCTGCGATTTCGTAAGGGCTACAGCAGTATCCAGGCTTTCCTTCGTGATCGTTTCGGTGAATGGGGCACACGCTGTTACAACTTGGTTATCGGTGTACGCCTGACCAGTGAAGTGTTCGCTAACTTGCTGGTGATAGGCATTCTATTCGGTGCGGCGGGGAGTGGCTCATATACCTTGGCGGTTATTGGTTTGGCTGTTGTTACATTGATCTATTCTATGTTGGGTGGGCTGCATGCCTCCTTGAGAACAGACCTGTTTCAGATGCTGATCTTCGTATTTGTACTTGCGTTTCTAATGATTCTGACACTTACAGGTGGTCATTTCACGTTAGAGACCATCCTCTTCAAACCCTTCCAGATAGAACAACCAGGACCTGTACTGATGTTGGTTGCCTTACTCCAGATCTGGAGTTATCCCATGCATGACCCGGTTATGATGGACCGGGGCTTTCTCGCTGATCGCCAGACGACACGTCGTAGTTTTTTACATGCTGCCTGGGTGAGTATGATCTGCATTCTGCTGTTTGGCAGTTTAGGTATCCTGGCAGGAGCTCAGGCGAATGCCGGCGAAGCGATGAACGCAGTGTTGATGCGAATACTGGGGGATCTCCCCATGCTGTTATTCAATGCTGCACTGGTCATATCGGCCATGTCGACACTTGATAGTACCTTATCCAGCTCAGCCAAACTGATGGTGGTGGATATGCGCTTTCTGCGCCCTACCTTGATGAATGGTCGGATGGTTATGGTGCTTTTTATGATCTTGGGGTTGTTGTTGGTGTTTACCGGCAATAAGGATCTGTTCAGCGCTGTTGCAGTCAGCGGTACAGCATCAATGTACCTGGCGCCGGTCATCTTTTTCTCGCTCTGGGGCGATCGTGTACGGATTCCGCTATGGAGTTATCTGGGTAGTTTTATGCTTGCCATGGTCGGCGCTGCGCTCTACTTCACTGAGTCTACTGGTTATACCCAATGGCTGGGTGAATGGCATAAATATACCAAGCTGCTGTTTATATCACTTACAGTATTGACCGGGGGATGTCTGATGTTCTGGATTGGAAACAGGCAGGCTAGCGCATTGCGACCCGTTACAGCCAACGCGGCTGAGTATTGAGTGTGACACTGCTCAATCTTGGCAGTTTTGAAGATCAGTTACTCATATTCGGTGGGTCATACGGTAATCTGCAGGCTACCCAAGCCCTATTGCAGGTATCAGAAAAACTGGGTATTCCGGCATCGCATGTGATCTGCAATGGGGATTGCGTTGCCTATTGCGCACAGCCTGAAGAGACTGTGGAGCTGATCAGATCATCAGGAATCAAGGTGTTGATGGGGAACTGTGAACAGTCACTTGCAAACGGAAGAGAAGATTGCGGCTGTGGTTTTGAAACAGGCAGCAGCTGCTCTGTACTGGCAGAAGACTGGTACCCCTACTGTGCAGAACAGCTTTCCTTAGATGCCAAGCGGTGGATGGGCGGCTTACCTGAAGGTCTTTGTTTTGATATTGAAGGGAGGCGGTTTCAAGTCGTGCACGGTGGATTGAGTGCTATCAACCGCTTTATTTTTGCTTCAACTTCTACTGAAGAAAAACAGATGGAGATGGTCCTAAGTGACGCGGATGTCATTATTGGTGGTCATGCAGGCCTGCCATTTGGGGAGCGGTTAGGTGAGCGCTACTGGCTGAATAGCGGAGTGATAGGTATGCCGGCCAATGACGGTACACGGGATGGTTGGTATCTGCTCCTTATGCCGAATGAGGGTAAGGTGCACTGTGAATGGCATCGTCTCAGTTACGATGCCAGGGCCGCTCAATCGGCAATGCGTAAGCTGGACAGATTCAATGGTTACGCAGAGTCTTTGCTAAGTGGTATTTGGCCAAGCATGGATATTTTGCCGGATATAGAACGAAACCAACGGGGTAGAAGGTTAACGCTTGAGTCAATCACCATCCCCATTGTTAACCGTGCCTAGGACTTGTTAGCGATCGACACTGTTGATCTCCATCGATACAGTCTTCAGCAGATTCATGGGTCCGTATTTACGCACTGTTTCTAATCCGTTTCTATCCTTTACAAAGAGTGATCCAACATATCCCAGTGCATTGACCGATATGCCCTTGTATTGCTCCTGTGAACGCGGCACCAATAACATCCATTCTCTGGTTACCAATAGGTTGTAGGGCGCTGATTGATATTCACCATCCTGTCGACCCCATCTTGATATGCCAACCGATGCCAGCATTTGCTGATAGATGGCTAGTGTTTGCTTCGCAGCTTCTGATGGTCTGTTTTCGATGCCCAATGGTAAGGGTCTCCAACTATGCACAAAGGGTAGCTGCTTTAGTGACTGAAGCGTCATTTTTTTGGTGAGTGTTGAATAGAGTTTTTCCAAAGGATACAGCACTTGACCAGGATAGAGCGGTAAAGGGACCAGTTGCAGGTGTTTATGATGTTGACTGGCACCTGCTGCTGTGCCTCCATTATAGAATCCCAGTGACGGGTATTCTGACAGGCAGTACCAGAGTGCTTCAAAGTCCTGAAGTGACAGTAAACGCTCCTGATGTTCAAATTCACGGGTGATGATCAACAGATGATGTTCTACCACATTGAACTTGTTGAGCACGGACAGATGTGTCTGACTGATGTCCGCTACTGTCAGTTCCGGCTCAGGCTTGAGGAAGGGATTGAATGGCTCATCTTGTTGTTGATTGCTGTCCAGTCTTTTTGTCTCTTGTACCTTTCGTTCCAGATTGGTCGCGACACGTACGATAAAGCTATAATTATTTTGCCTTACACTGTGGAAATCAGTCTCAATACTGTGGAGGGTACCATTGGCGATGGATGATTGCGTTCTGGCAACTATTTCCGCCCACAGGTTGCCTGCTTTGAATCGTGTTGTCATGCCCTGGTCTGACTAAAGTCAGTTTTGTTTTTGTTGAATCAACAGATCGGGGAGCAAACGGGTTACGGTATCAACAATGGCTTGGGTTTGAGGGTCGAATTCAATGTTTACTCTGTCACCGATCTGCCATCTACCGATATTGGTGCGCTGCATGGTTTCCGGTATCAGATTGACATCGAATTCATTACCTTCCACTTTGCCGATTGTCAGGCTAATACCATCGATGCCGATATAACCTTTGGTGAAAATGTATTTTCTCCAGTCTGCAGGCAGCTTAAATCGGAGTTGGCGGTTATTTTCGCTGGCTATTACATCGACTACCTCCGCCATACAGAGGATATGGCCAGACATCGCATGACCGCCAATCTCATCTCCATAGCGTGCAGCCCGCTCGAAATTGAAGCTATCGCCAACCACTAGTTCACCCAGATTTGTTACGTGTAATGTCTCCTGCATCAGGTCGAAGTCGATGAGATCACTATCGATTCGGGTTACAGTCAGACAGCAGCCATTATGTGCAATCGATGCACCAATTGTCAGCCCTTCCAATGCCGATGCAGGTAACCGGATTCGATGCGTGCGAAAGGCTTTTTTCTCACGGATTTCGACAACTTCTGCTGTCCCTTGAACGATGCCTGTAAACATGGTGTAACCTAATTGTGATCACTATTGGGTCTGCTGCCTCTTTCAAGGCATAGTATAGATAGACCACCAATTGTCTCAACTCAAAACCATACATTGATAAAGATAAGGCCATGATCCAATCCCACACGCCGGCATTCTGGCGCGCAACACTGGCACTTTGTATCGGTTCGATGATGGTTTTCAGCAATCTCTATATTACTCAGCCATTACTCCCCCAGCTGCGTGATGCATTCGATATCGATTCCTTGCAGGCAGCCATGAGTCTATCGGTCGTTACCCTCTCCCTAGGGGTTTGTTTGCTGATATTCGGTCCTCTCTCCGATGCCATAGGTCGTCGTGTTGTTATTCTCACTACCCTGTTATTGTTGTGTCTGGTTACCTTTGTAACAGCATTTGCTTCCAACTACACATTATTACTGGTTTTGCGGGGAATACAGGGTGTGTTCATTGCAGGTCTGCCAGCTGCCGCACTGGCCTATATGGGAGAGGAGTTTGAACCACATGCTCTACGCTTAGCGGTTGGACTCTATATTGGTGCCAACTCCCTGGGTGGTGTGACAGGACGGCTGCTCAGCGGCCTGGTGGCGGCCGAGTGGGGGTGGCGAAGTAGTTTTCTCTCGCTGGCCGCTTTTGACCTGATATGTCTTTTCCTAGTGTTTTGGATGCTGCCAGTATCAAACCGATTTGAACCGAGGCCGCTACGATTTTGGCAGGTATTGGTCGATCTCTCTGTGCATCTGCGAAATCCGATGATCCTTACCGCTTGTTTGATGAGTGGTCTCAATTTCTTTGTTTTTATCAACCAGTACAGCTATATCACCTTCGTGCTGGCTGAACCACCCTATAATCTCTCATCTGACTGGCTTGGTTTGTTCTTTCTCACCTATCTCTCAGGTACCTTGGCAGCAGGTTTTTCCGGGTGTCTGGTTCGAAATCGTTCACAATCAGGTGCGATGGGTGTTGGGATTGTGATCCTTGTATTGGGTACCCTGTTAAGTCTGGTGCCCCAACTGATCGTGATCGTGGTTGCTTTCTTTATCAATGCCTTTGGCTTTTTCTTTACGCACTCATTGGCGGCCGGTTGGGTAGCGGGTCATGCTAAAACAGCTCGGGCCAGTGCCACGTCACTCTATCTGGTTTTTTATTATGCCGGTGCTACCTTGGGTGGATTCTATCTGGAACCTTTTTGGCGTTGGGCTGGATGGCAGGGTGTTGTGGTCGGTTCATTGATGATTTTGGGCATAACCTTTGGAATTGCTATGTGGCTGGGCAGTCAAGAACGTAAACTTACTTTGGCTTAAGTTAAAAAGTATCTCCAAGTTGTGTGTGTAACTGATTTATTTAATTAAATATCTTCATGAGTTATTGATTTCCAGCTGTTGAATGGCATCGGTAAAAACCCTGCGCTTCGACTCATGACGTGAGCCTGTGGCTGTGTGATAATTCCGCCAGGTATTTACAGGTTGTCGGACTCGGATGTCCGACATATAGCTTTACTGAAGATTAACTGATGAGGATTGACCGAATGGATGAAAACCGTGCAAAAGCGCTGAGTGCCGCTCTGGGACAGATTGAGAAGCAGTTCGGCAAGGGATCTGTGATGCGTATGGGTGATACCAGAGGGATTCACAACATCGAAGCGATCTCTACCGGTTCGCTGACCCTGGATATCGCTCTTGGTATTGGTGGACTGCCCAAAGGTCGAGTGGTGGAGATCTATGGACCGGAATCTTCGGGTAAGACCACGTTGACTCTGCAGGTGGTCGCCGAGGCACAGAAGATGGGTGGTACCGCCGCTTTCATTGATGCCGAGCATGCTCTCGATCCGCAGTATGCGGAAAAGCTGGGCGTTAATGTGGATGAATTGTTGGTCTCGCAACCGGATACCGGTGAGCAGGCTCTGGAGATTACCGACATGTTGGTACGCTCCGGCGCAGTCGATGTGGTTGTCATCGATTCCGTGGCGGCCCTGACCCCCAAGGCCGAGATTGAAGGCGACATGGGTGATTCACATGTCGGTCTGCAGGCGCGTTTGATGTCTCAGGCGTTGCGAAAACTGACCGCCAATATCAAGCGCACCAATTGCATGGTGATCTTTATTAATCAGATCCGTATGAAGATCGGCGTGATGTTCGGTAGTCCAGAGACGACTACCGGTGGCAATGCACTGAAGTTTTACGCCTCTGTGCGTCTCGATATCCGTCGCATTGGCGCCATCAAGAAGGGTGATGAGGTGGTTGGTAACGATACCCGGGTCAAGGTTGTGAAGAACAAGGTGGCACCTCCCTTTAAACAGGTTCAGTTTGAGATACTGTATGGCGAGGGCATCTCTCACGAGGGTGAAATTATCGAACTGGGGGTACAGCAGGGCATTATCGATAAATCAGGTGCCTGGTACAGTCATAATGGTGACCGTATCGGTCAGGGCAAGGAGAATGTACGGAACTTTCTTAAAGAGCATCCTGAGCTTGCTGAGAGTATCGAAGCCCGTATTCGTGCCGAACTACTGCCCACAAACGAGGGCGAGGAAGCACTTGTCGAGGCGGAAGCCTGAGCGAAGGCGATTCCACGGAGGTCGAGGCGGCGGCAGTCCGTCTTTTGACCACCAGAGAACACTCATTGCGGGAACTGCAGTATAAACTGCAGTCCCGCGGATACGACGAGCTTACGATTGATCGCGTTCTGCAGGAGTTGAGCAAGTCCGGTTTGCAGAGCGATGATCGTTTCACCGAGCAATACATAGCAAGTCGGGTGAACAAGGGGAGTGGACCAGTGCGCATTCGCGCTGAGTTGCGCGAACGGGGTGTAGACGAGACACTTATCCAAAACCAATTGGAAGGGTGTTCGGATATATGGCCAGAACTGTTGCAGCAAGTGCATGATGCCAAATATGGCCAACAGCGGGCAAAGGACAGAAAAGAGTTGGCTAAAAGGGCGCGATTTCTGGAATATCGCGGTTTCCCTGGCGAGTTGATTCGTAACCTCCTTTTCGATTGATTCAATGAACTCACCCTCATTGAGCAGCTGATATCACTTCTCATCTCCTTGGCCCGATTGATATCAGGGTTAAAATACAACCAATGCGGGCATTTTTTCTCCTTTCCTGTTATCTTTCACCGTTTCATTTTTTACGGTAATTTGTTCTGCAATCATGAAAACCAGCGCCGATATACGTAATGCCTTCCTGGACTATTTCGCTGACCACGGACATGAGGTGGTTGCCAGCAGTCCCCTGGTGCCGCAGAACGATCCCACCCTGCTGTTTACCAATGCCGGTATGGTCCAGTTCAAGGATCTCTTTCTCGGTCGGGAGAGACGAGGTTACCGAAGAGCGACCAGTTCTCAGCGATGCGTGCGTGCAGGTGGTAAGCACAACGATCTTGAAAATGTTGGCTATACCGCTCGTCATCATACTTTCTTCGAAATGCTGGGCAACTTCAGCTTTGGTGACTACTTTAAAGACGATGCCATTAAATATGCATGGGAGTTTCTGACTGAAACTATCGGCCTGCCAGCGGAAAAACTCTGGGTAACCGTTTACGAAGAGGACCAGGAAGCAGCCGATATCTGGCTCAAAGAGATCGGTATAGATGCGGCCCGGTTTACCCGAATCGGTGATAAGCCCGGTGGTAAACGCTATGAGAGTGATAATTTCTGGTCGATGGGGGATACCGGACCTTGTGGCCCCTGTTCCGAGATATTTTATGATCATGGTGAGGGTATCTGGGGGGGGCCACCCGGTACACCGGAAGAAGAGGGTGATCGCTACATAGAGATCTGGAACCTGGTCTTTATGCAATACAATCGAGATGCTGATGGTGCTTTAACGCCATTGCCTAAACCTTCAGTGGATACTGGCATGGGCCTGGAACGCCTGGCTGCGGTTCTGCAAGGCGTACACAGTAACTACGAGATCGATCTATTTACCCATCTGATTGAAGCCGCAGCACAACTGACTGGCTGTAGCAACCTTGAAGAGAAATCGCTGAGGGTCATCGCCGATCACATTCGTTCCTGTGCCTTTCTGATTGTCGATGGTGTGTTGCCCTCCAATGAAGGTCGGGGTTATGTGTTGCGCCGGATTATCCGTCGTGCCATCCGTCATGGTTATATGCTAGGTGTCACGGAAACCTTCTTTTATAAACTGGTGAAGCAGCTCTGTGATGAAATGGGTGAGGCCTATCCAGAGCTGTTGGAGCAGCAGTCCCAGGTAGAAAAGGTATTGCGTCTGGAAGAGGAGCGGTTTGCCCAGACCCTTGAACAGGGTATGAAAATCCTTGATGAAGCCATTGCTGAATTGGATGGCAAGGTGATTCCAGGTGAAACGGTCTTCAAGCTCTATGATACCTATGGTTTCCCCAAAGACCTGACGGCGGATATCGCCCGTGAGCGTGATCTGACCATCGATCAGCCCGGCTTCGATCAGGCAATGGCTGCACAACGTCAACGCGCCCAGGCTGCAAGTCAGTTCGGGGTGTCAGATAGTGTCAACCTGGAACTGGAGAGGGAGACCCGGTTTTCCGGTTATGAGCATCTAGAGGATCAAGCTGACATTGTTGCCATCCTACGGGATGGAGAGTCGGTCGAAACCTTGCGCCAGGGAGAAACCGGGATGGTTTTTCTCGATCACACACCGTTCTATGCAGAGTCCGGTGGACAGGTTGGTGATATGGGTACCCTTGAAGGCAAGGGTGTGTTATTTGAGGTCGAGGATACCCGTAAACAGTCAGGTGAGCTATTCGCTCATAGGGGTAAATTGGAGGAGGGCACCCTCAGTGTGGGTGAGACGGTTACTGCACAGGTGAACGCTTACACCCGTCAAGCAACTGCGCTCAATCATTCCGCCACCCATCTACTACATGCAGCCCTGCGCCAGATATTGGGTGATCATGTGGCACAGAAAGGCTCGTTGGTTGATGCGGAGCGTCTTCGTTTTGACTTCTCCCATTTCGAGCCGATAACCCGCGAACAGCTGCAGACCATTGAACAGATGGTCAATGAACAGGTCCGTCACAATCACTTGGTTGCTACCGAGCTTATGTCCCTTGAACAGGCCAAGGCGTCTGGCGCTATGGCGCTGTTCGGCGAAAAGTATGCGGATCAGGTGCGGGTATTGAGCATGGGTGATTTCTCTACTGAATTGTGTGGTGGTACCCATGTCAATGCTGTAGGTGATATCGGCCTTTGCAAGATAATCGCAGAAACCGGCATTGCAGCAGGTGTCAGACGTATTGAGGCCGTTACCGGTCAGCGTGCCATTGAATGGATGGAGGCGGACGAAGAACGGGTGCAGCGCATAGCTGAGATGATCAAGTCCGGGCGTGATGAGATTGAAGATAAACTGGAACATCTTTTGGAACGCAATCGCAAACTGGAAAAGGAGTTGGACCGGTTGAAAGGGAAACTGGCCAGTGCTGCAGGCAGTGATTTAGCTTCCGGAGCCGTTGTGGTGGGAGAGGTGAAAGTACTGGCTGCCAATCTGGATGGAGCCGACCCCAAATCCTTGAGAGAGACCATGGACCAGCTGAAAAACAAGCTGGGTTCTGCAGTTATTCTATTAGCCACTGTGGCAGGTGGCAAAGTCTCCCTGGTTGCTGGAGTCACCAAGGATCTCACCAGTAAGATGAAGGCAGGTGAACTGGTTAAACTGGCCGCTGAGCAGGTTGGAGGAAAAGGAGGGGGACGACCCGATATGGCACAAGCAGGCGGTAATAATCCAGATGCACTCCCGCAAGCACTAGCCCTGGTCGAACCCTGGGTCAGGGATCGATTGGGCGCATGAAAGTAGCGGTTTCACTTGCAGCCGCTTTGGTGTTTAATGTGCAGCTTTTTTAACACCTCATTTCTTACAGGATTTTGAACTGACATGGCACTCATTGTGCAGAAATATGGCGGTACCTCCGTCGGAACGATTGAACGTATCTTTGCCGTTGCCGAAAAGGTCAAGGGATACCGGGATAGGGGAGACCAGGTAGTGGTGGTGGTCTCTGCAATGTCGGGTGAGACAAACCGGTTGATTGGTCTGGCAGGACAGATAGACGAGTCACCTGACCCCAGAGAGATGGATGTACTGGTTTCTACGGGGGAACAGGTGACGATTGCCCTGTTGTCCATCGCCTTGCAAAAGATTGGTTGCCCCGCCCGCTCTTATACTGGAGGACAGGTTCATATCCTGACTGACAGTGCCTACAGTAAGGCACGAATACGAGATATCGATGCGGCCAGAGTAAAGGCTGACCTGGACGCTGGGCGGGTGGTGGTGGTTGCCGGTTTCCAGGGGGTGGATGAGCATGGCAGTATCACGACCCTTGGTCGGGGTGGTTCCGATACGACGGCTGTGGCCATGGCCGCAGCGCTTAAGGGTGATGAGTGCCAGATCTATACGGATGTTGATGGTGTCTACACAACCGATCCAAGAGTGGAACCCAAAGCAAGACGACTGGAACGCATCACCTTTGAGGAGATGCTGGAAATGGCCAGTCTCGGTTCCAAGGTACTGCAGATCCGCGCTGTCGAATTTGCAGGCAAATACAATGTTCCCTTACGTGTCCTTTCAAGCTTCGAAGAGGGCGAAGGCACACTGATCACCTTTGAGGAAGATAGCATGGAACAGGCAAAGATTTCAGGTATCGCATTCAACCGCGATGAGGCGAAGCTGACGATCCTTGGCGTGCCCGATCAACCGGGCGTTGCGCATAAGATCATCGGTCCGATTTCGAGTCAGAATATCGAAGTTGATATGATTGTACAGAATATCTCCTCCGATACGGGACGGACAGATTTCACCTTTACCGTGAACCGAGGTGATTTCAAACGCGCCAGTGATATCCTTCAGCAGACAGCCGATGAAATGGGTGCACGGGAAGTTCTGGCGGATGACAAGATAGTCAAAATATCACTGGTTGGTGTGGGGATGCGTTCTCATGCGGGGATTGCCAGTAAGATGTTTGAGGCACTTGCGCAAGAAGGGATCAATATCCGCATGATTTCAACCTCTGAAATCAAAATTTCGGTTGTTGTAGATGAAAAATACCTCGAGTTAGGGGTTCGTGCTCTACATGAGGCCTTTGAACTGGAAAAAGAAATTTAATCCTAAAAAGCAGATTTCAAGCTATATAGTACCTAAAATAGAGGGTTTTCAGGATTTTTTCCTCTTTTTAACACCCTTACCAGTTGCTAAAATGTGAGGACCAGTTCCGTTTTTACGGAGGCTTGGTTGGCAATGGTGTACTCATTGTGCGAAGCGATTCAATCGAGGGGCACCAAAAACATAAGGAACTACATGGAGACTGGAAATGTTAATACTAACTCGCCGAGTTGGCGAAACCCTGATGATTGGAGATGAGGTTACGGTTACAGTACTTGGTGTGAAGGGAAACCAGGTACGTATTGGCGTTAATGCACCGCGCGACGTTACCGTACACCGGGAAGAAATTTACGAACGTATAAAAAGAGAACAGTCTGAAGAGTCCTCCTGACAGGAACTGGGCCTGATAAGACGACGAGGGTAAACCTCGAAAAACTTTGCCAGGGAGGGCAAAGTTTTTTTTGTTTGTAGAAGAATAAATCTGTACAATCTCGACTCCTTTTAGGGGCATGAGGCTGCCTAGAACAGTATTCTGACGTCTCACTGACCTGGATAGTGATGTAACAGTCCCCACATGGGATGGTTGACTCAATTTGATGATAAAAACTGGAGAGATGGCCGAGCGGCTGAAGGCGCTCCCCTGCTAAGGGAGTATGGGGTTAATAGCTCCATCGAGGGTTCGAATCCCTCTCTCTCCGCCAAATAAAAAGGGGGCTCATTAGAGCCCCCTTTTTATTTGGTGGTGTGAGAGGATTTGATTCGAACCCTTCGTTCGACCAGGAGCGAAGCGACGCAGGACACCGCAGCGCAGCGTAGGTGCCCCGAAGGGGTGAGCCGTAGGCGAATCACAAGCCGCTCATGGCGGCACAGAACATCGTCGTTCGACGACGATGGCCCGAAGGGCGAGGCCATGGCCGAGTAATCCCACCCTTCAGTTGGCTTCCAAGTTGAGGAGTCCCTCATAGCGCCCCGGACACCGCAGCCCAGCGTAGGTGCTCCGAAGGAGGGAAGCCCGTCGCCCAGGCATCTGTGTGCATTTTCCACACATCTTCAGCGTCATACATCACTTTTCTTTGATTATTATATAGTTATAGTTAGTTATAACAGCTAATTACTGTTGTTTTCAGAGTATTTCTGCATTGCATATTAGTTGTCACATTAATCTTAATTGGGTGATTGTCATGCTGAACAAAAATGAAAAACCAAATTTATCAACATCAGAACTACTCAACCCACAGATTCATCTGACCGGTAGACATTCCAGCATAAGTAATCAAAGCGTCAAAGGAAGCATTCGCGAACTTGAGCGCATGGCCACTCGGCTGCGAGAAAAAGGCGATAACAGTGGGGCAGACTGTGTGGATCTTGAAATAATGGTGCTGTTAGAGAAGAAAATCTGTAAGAAAATAGTCAATCGAAGTCGTAGAGAGCAGAAACGGTTGCAGATGGGTTTGGCTTAAAGGCAAACTAGGGGGTAGGTTGACCTTGATTAAGGAATCTCTGATCAATTGTGTCGCTGTCATCTCCACCAAAGAGAGAGATCTGAAACCACATATATGTTGATAGATTACCAGGATTCTGATTTCTCGCTATGCTTAGAATGACAATTAATCAGAGGTTCCTTAACGATAAATGCACTAATAACAGAGATGACGCTTAATTTGTGAAAATTCAGCAAATCAATCTATTTGTGTTCGTCTCAATCCATTTAAAATGGGATATTTGACCAATTTTTATTCCTTGAGAAATAGTTAGAGTCTGGAAATCCAGCAACTTGGGATCCTATGTAATGGAAGACGGATATAGTGTTTCATCAACAATGAAGCGACTTGTTTGGATTACGGCTGCTATGGCTGTCATGGCATGGGCCGGTACAGTCAGTGCGCGGCCTCTTGTTCTAGGTATACACCCCTATAGACCTCATAACGAATTACAGCAGATGTTTGCACCTCTTGCGGACTTTTTAAGTCAGCGTACAGGTCGGAAGGTTGAAGTAAGGATAGGTGAGTCTTATCAGTCACACTTCAATGCGATCATACACAGTCAGGTTGATCTTGCATTCATTGGCCCGGCACTTTTTGTACAGATGACACAGCGTCATGATATGCCAAACCTGTTGGCTAGATTAGAGGTCAATGGACATTCTACTTTTACTGGAAAGATTATCACCAGGCAGGGTAGTGGCATTCATGCCATAAAAGATCTAGCACAATGTCATTTTGCGTTCGGCAGTTCCTCCTCGACGATGAGCCATCTGGTACCGAGACAGATGATGTTTGAAGCGGGCATTGATGTTGATGACTTGGCAGGCCATCAGTTTTATAGCAGTCACAATAACGTAGCCCTTGCAGTTCTGGCTGGAGATGCCGATGCAGGGGCTGTAAAAGAGGCTGTGTTTGAGAAATATCGTCCAAAAGGAATTGTATCCATCGCCACTACACCAGAGATATCCGAGCATCTGTTTATTGCGCCTGCCGGTGCAGACCAGACATTGATCGATATGCTTCGTGGGCATTTATTGAGCCTTACTGCTGAAAGCCCGGAGACTAAGCCTGTTTTAACACCAATCAAGAACACAGCGACAGCGCTGGTAACTGCAGATAATAAGGATTACCAGAAGTTGAGGGATATCCTGACTGCCCTCAGAAATCGAGGCGTTGTCGAGTGATCCGGAACTGGCATATGCCAACCCTGACCTGGGTAGTGCTTGCAACACTTGTCTTCATCTTAGTCCTATCAGCAGCAATGGGATTAGTTGTCAGGCGGGAGTATCAACAACAACTCAACCTTGCTGAAGAGTTGGCGCGAGGTCAAATGGCAGTAATTTCTTTCATTGCTGAAACTGAACTTCAGAAAGGGAACTATGACACACTCTCCTCGCTGCTCGAACAATGGGCGGGCAAGCATAAGGAGATTGATGAGATTAAACTGATATCCCGAAACGGTTTTGTGATTGCCAGCTATGGTCCGCATCAACCTTCTGACCGTCGCCATGTCCTGGCTAAGGAGATTCCTTACTCCTATCGTGGTCGAGCGAAGCTCATGTTGGCGCTGAGTTTGGAAAACGCCTATATCAGCACCTGGCGACTGGCTGTACAAATGATGGTTACAATAGTGCTTATTTCCGGCATGTTTGCATTGCTGACCTATCTCTTTCTTTCACGTCGCTATGAGGCACAACTACTTTCACATAGTGTGGAGGAATTGCGAGATTCAGAAACGCGTAATTTGCGACTTGCTGCATATCCAAGAGAAAATCCCAACCCAATTGCTGCTTTTGATCTGGAAGGAAAAACGACTTTTCGAAATCCAGCCTTTTCTCAACTCATGGGTACACTCAGTACGACAGATCCAGGAGCTGTTCTGCCTGAAAAGCACGTATCATTCCTGAGCCGCATTCGTGACGGTGAACAGCAGTTGTTTGGAGAAAAAATTGTTGGTGATAGACATATGCTGGCCCACTATCACATGATCGATGAGGCAAAAGAGGTTTATGTCTATCTCCAGGATATCACTGCTCAGCGGAGCGCAGAGAGGGCTTTGCGAAAGGAGCGTAATCAGGCTCACACCACTTTAGCATCGATTGGTGATAGTGTGATCACCATCAATATGGACGGGGAGATCATCTATCTCAACGGGGCTGCTACAAAACTGTGCCGAACTGATGTACAGCATGCAATTGGGAAGCATCTATCCGAGGTGGTCCAGCTTATGGATAAAGAGCAGTTATGGCCTGTTGAAACTTTAATTACTAAATGTCGTTTGAGTCCACCCGGTCATGTTGTGAATGAGGAGGCGTCGTTCTTATTGCCTGAGGGGGATGGTTTGCATGTACATGTAACAGCTACCAGAATCTTTAGTCAGGAAGATGATGCTGGAGGTATTGTCATTGTACTTCGTGATGTAACTCGAGAAAGGCGCCTGCAGGAAGAGCTACATCGTCAAGCCAGCCATGATGGATTAACGGAACTGATGAATCGTAGTGCATTTGAATCACATCTTGAGAGTGCCCTTGAATCTGCACGTCACCGAAATCATGAACACATTCTCTGTTTTATGGATTTGGACCAATTTAAAGTGGTAAATGACACATGTGGACATGTGGCGGGAGATGAATTGTTGCGTCAGTTAGCCAGAGTGATGCGAAAACATTTCAGAGGCAGTGATGTGCTTGCCCGTATAGGCGGTGATGAGTTCAGCTCGATCTTAATAGACTGTCCACTGCCACGAGCCATTGAGCGAATAGATTCATTACGGGAGGAGGTTCAAGAGCATCACTTTAACTGGGAAAGCCACAGTTTTCGCGTCAGTCTCAGCATAGGCGTTGTTCCTATCAATCAATACAGCGAGAATATTGTGCAGTTGATGAGTACAGCAGATGCCGCCTGTTACTCAGCGAAAGATTCGGGGCGCAATCGGATAACTGTTTATGAGAGAGATAGCGCTACAACAATACACCGGTTGGGTGAGATGCAATGGGTTTCACGTATCAATAGTGCGCTTGAAGAAAATCGATTCGTTTTGTATGCACAACCTATAGTTGATTTACGTGCTGAGGGTTCAACGATCGTAGGTGTTGAAATACTGGTTAGGATGACTTCTCCAGATGGAGAGCTTATACCGCCTGGCGCTTTTCTACCGGCCGCTGAACGATATGATCTGATAGAGCGTATTGACTACTGGGTAATAGAACGTGTTATGCAATTGCTGGCAGAGTGTGATAGTGATTATCCCGATTGCTTTATCAACTTATCGGGTGCAACGCTTAGCCGAAATCATATAGCTCCCTACCTTAAAAAAATGTTCGATAAATATCATATCAGGCCTGAAAAATTGACTTTTGAGGTGACTGAGACAGCCGCAATACAGAATCTTTCCAGTGCCTTGACGATGATACGGGAATTACGTGCACTGGGCAGTCGATTCGCATTGGATGATTTCGGCTCAGGCCTTTCCTCATTTGGTTACCTAAAGAACCTACCTATCGATTTTCTGAAAATAGACGGTATGTTCGTTAAGGATATGGATACAGATCCTCTGGATAAAGGCATGGTAGAGGCTATTAAAACTGTTGCTGACACTATGAAGTTGACCACAATTGCGGAGTTTGTTGAGAATAATGAAATTATGGAGGAACTACGAAAAGTCGGTATCGACTTAGGCCAAGGATACGGTATTGCTCATCCCAAACCCTTTGCAGAGTATATCTCTGGCGGTAAGGATAGCAATGTTGTGTGGCTCTCCTCTTGAATCCTTTAATAGGATGTTCAATCTTTTCTTCAATTATTGACAGGATAATGATACCTGGAAGATAAGATTACATCGTCGCCAAAGCAAGATATGGGCAGAAATAAAGATGCTGAGGGACTTACTGTAAACAGCGTCATTATCGAGGTTCGTATTGTCATGAGAAATTGAAGCCTGAGTGATTTATCTCCTAAACTACACGAAACATGCTGGGTCTTCTGTTTTGCATCGCGGTCAAGAACAACAGCTTCCAGTATTAATATTCTATTATAAGCTAATATGTATTCCGTATAGAGTGTCGTTAGTGATAGAGCCCACCCAGGTTTTTTTAACCATAAAAAAAATTAAAGTAATATTTCTTTTAGTCGTTATCTACACCAGAGATGCCAAAAGAGCCTAAAATCCGTTCTTTAATAAGCGCATAGCTTATCTCCAATCGCCCAAACCTCCGCGATAAACTTACATTTTGTATGTGTATTATTTTATCGAGGGGTAAAAGATGGGCCTTCTTAACAGATTCACAATCAAATCACGTTTAATAGTACTCGTTGGTTTTGCAGCGGTTTTGATGCTTATTATCAGTGTGCTGGGTCTTAATGCCATGACCAGTGCAGAGGCATCCTTGAAAACCGTGTATGAAGACCGATTGATTCCTACAGGCCAGATCAGCAACATCATAGAACTGATGCGGGAAAACCGTACCCAACTTCTTTTCTCTCTCCAGCATGATCCAGAATCAAAGACTGTCACCATGCACGGTCATGAAGTTGTAAAGCATTTAAACAATGTCAACCAAAACATTGAGAAAATTTCAGCTATTTGGAAAGCTTATTTGGCCACCTACCTGACGCCAGAGGAAGCATTGTTGGCTGATGATTTTGCAGAGAAACGGGCTATCTATGTCAATGAGGGATTGAAGCCTGTGATCCAATATATTGACAGAAATGATTATCTGAATGCTGCCCTGCATTTATCGAAAAAAACGAATCCTGCATTTATAACCGCATACAAGGTCGCTGAAAAATTGTGGCAATTGCAACTTGACGTTGCTAAGTCAGCTTACGATGAGTCTACGGTACGCAACAATCTTGCACGTAACATCGCTATTACATTGAAGCTGATTGGAATAACGTTATTAGCCGTTCTTTCTACCATAACTATTCGCGGTATTACCAATGTTGTTGGTCATTTGAGCATAACAGCAAGTCAGATGGCTGATGGTGATTTAACAGTTCAGTGTAAGAAAACATCTAGCGATGAATTGGGGCAGGTTATTCAGGCCTTTAACCAACTTGGAAGCAAGTTTAGAACTGTGATTACAGAATTAAAGGAATCAACAGTCCAATTGGCATCGGCGGCGGAAGAGACATCTGTCATTACTGATAAAAGCAGTACTCGCATCCGACAACAACAGGCAGAGACAGAACAGGTAGCAACTGCCATGAATGAGATGACAGTAACTGGACAGGATGTTGCAAGAAATGCAGGTGTAGCCGATCAGGCAGCACAAGAGGCAGATAACAAGGCAAGTGAGGGTATTGCAGTTGCATCAAAGGCACTGAATGCTACACAAGACCTTTCTGATGAGGTGCAACAGGCTGCTGTAGTCATTCAAAAGCTGGAAGCAGAAAGTGAAAATATTGGAACTGTACTCGATGTCATTCGTGGAATAGCTGAGCAGACAAACTTGCTGGCCCTAAATGCTGCCATTGAAGCTGCCAGAGCCGGTGAGCAGGGCAGGGGATTTGCTGTCGTTGCCGATGAGGTGCGTACCCTGGCAGGACGTACCCAACAATCGACTCAAGAGATACAAAATATGATTGAACTGTTACAGCATGGCGCTAAAGAGGCTGCGCAGGCAATGGATCAAGGACAAGAAAAGGCAAGACATAGTCTTGCGCAGGTTGAACAAGCTGATAGTGCTTTGAAAGAGATTAACAAGGTAGTCGCAAGCATCAAAGAGATGAATGCTCAAATTGCAACAGCAGCAGAAGAGCAGGGTACTGTTGCAGAAGAGATCAATCGAAATATTGTTTCTATCAGTGATCTCTCATCTGAGTCAGCAGAGGGTGCAGAGCAGACAGCGCAAGCTAGTACTGAACAGGCCCAGCTTGCTGGGCGGCTTGAAAGAATTGCCAGTAAGTTCAATGTCTGATTTGAGAGGTGATGAAGATGTCAAAACTAATGCAATCAGTGGATGCGCGTACTCAGCTTGCAGGAACTAACCGGCTTGAAGTATTACTTTTCAGTTTGGGAGAGGACAGCCAAACAGGACATGAAGAGGTATTTGGTATCAATGTATTCAAAGTCAGGGAGGTCATGCATGTGCCTCAAATTACTCAGGCACCTGATATGCCTGATGCAGTTGAGGGAATGGTAAGCCTGAGAGGCAGTATGGTACCGGTCATTAATCTATCTAACTTTTGCGGCGTGAAGGTAGTTGAAGCACCGAATATATTAATGATTACAGAGTACAACAAACACGTACAGGGTTTTCTTGTGCATTCAGTTGACACAATAGAACGCCTGAACTGGGATGACGTAAAAGCACCACCTCCGATGATTGGAAGCCGGTTAGGCGGTTTGGTTACCGCTGTTGCAGAGTTGGATGAACAAAGGCTGGTGATGATTATGGATGTTGAACGAGTACTAGCCGAGACTGCCGGTTTTTATGAAGGAGACGATATTTACATGGGGATTGAAGCAAAGGAGCTGGGAAATGGAATCACTGTATTATTTGCAGATGACTCCAGTGTGGCTCGAAGTCAGATTAGTCGTACGTTTGATCATATGGGGATAAGACATCTTAGTTCGACAAATGGTGCAGAGGCTTGGTCAATGTTGAATGAACTTGCTGAAAAGTCAGGTGCAATGGGTCGCAAAATCACTGATGAAGTTACCCTTGTCCTAACTGATGTGGAGATGCCGGAAATGGATGGTTATGTATTGACACGCAAGATCAAGGATGATCCGCGTTTTAAGGAGCTTCCGGTCATTATGCATTCATCACTGACAGCTGAAGCCAATCAAGCCCTAGGGAAAGGAGTGGGAGCAGATGCTTATGTACCTAAGTTTGAACCCAGGGAGCTTGCAGCGACACTTGAGAAGTTGATGGCATAAACAAGCAATTGTTATCAACAAAAAGGGTAATTATCAGTAAGTGATTTTAAAATGGAATATAGCGCGCGAAATGGCAGGTTGATAAGTGTCATACCTGAGGACTTTCAGTCTGAAATAGTTAATAAAGGCAGCTTGATAGAGGCTGTGTTTAAAATTGTGGCTAATTGCAGTTTGCAATTTGACATACATGATTGGGACAAAAAAGCAGCAGACTATCTTGATCATGCAGTAACCAAAAAGCCCTTCGATCTTCGAAGTCATGTACAGCGTATTCATGTTCACATATATAGACGAGATGCTGATGCTTTACATGGGGCATTGTTAGATCTTTTTATTGTTTTGAAAGAAAAGGGAAGACCTTTGCGTGAACGAATGCTTAAGCTTTCACAAACAGTTCTTGGTGAGGATAGATACAGGGTTCTTTTGGATCAGCTTGACGCCAGCATTACTGTCGAAGATGTAGGATATTCATTTAAGACATCATTATTAAGTTATGAGGTCAGAAATTCTAAAAAATTCATTCAAAAAACAGAAACTCATGAAGTTATACAGCACTATCTCGACCCTCAACAGGAAGCACGCGATTATCTTGAGTATGGACAAGTCGATGAAGCAAGAGAGGTGTTGGAGAATGCAATACTCAAGGATCCGCTTCAACAATGTCTCCACCACGATCTTCTCGAAATTTACAAAACAACCAAAAGCAAAAAAATGTTTCTGGCAATGCATAGACGATTAAATATCAATAACAATCCGGTAGCAAATGCATGGGATGAACTGGCAGATTATTTTGAGAAGGAAATTTAATCCATGGATATGCCATCAAAGCCTATCCGTGTAGCTGTCATTGGAATGGACGAACGTTTAAAAAATGCATTAAGTCTATTTTTTGAGGGTTCGTGTAATAACATAGGTGTCCTGGTAGATGAAGATTCAGCAGAAGCAGGCATTATCGACATGGATGCCTATCGTGGTCATGAGAATCTAACTGACTATAAACAACGTCATCCAGATCAATCAATAATTCTCATATCTGTTAACAATATCAGCTTAGATGATGAGGTAACACTTAAAAAGCCGTTAAAACCAAAACAATTGATAACGGCACTGAGTCAAGCAAAGAAAAGAGTTCTATCCCGAGATGATATGTCTGAATGTTTTACAACACAAAAACAATCAATAAGCATGTCTGAAGGCATTAAATTACGGATGGAACAAGAGATCCAAGAAAACCCAGTAATGTTGGGTAATGGCAATATTGTAAAATCAACACCTTCCAGTACACATCATGCGGCCATGTATCTCAACGAAAAGAGTGCCAAGATGCTTATTGGTACAGCACCTGATATTGATCCAGCAGATCCACAACACATTGTTCGTATCCAGTTTGATCCAAGTGAATATTTTCAGAGCCATTTATATAAATCTTGTATTACGGCAGATAGTAAAAATCGTTATGTACGATTAACAACGACGCGTGGTTCGATCTGTATTTTTCCAGATGGCCTAAATATGACATCAAACCTGAGTAATTCACAATTACGGACTCTGTCAACTGTTCCTGTTGTTAGTAATACGCTTAGTGTTTCATTGATGAGTTCAGATTATAAACATGATGAGAATGATGATTATTTCACAACCAACAGAGATTCCCTGTTATGGAAGACTGCACTGTGGGCCTCACGCGGACGTGTACCTGTGGGTACCAGCCTGGATTCACCTGTCATGTTGAAACAATGGCCCAATATGACCAGATTACTGCTTTTTCCACATGCATTACGAATAGCAGCAATGTGGATAAACAAGCCATATTCACTTCTGACCACAGCTGAGACTCTCGGTATTCCGCAACGATATGTCTTCGGGTTTTATAGTGCAGCCTACGCAGTAGGGTTAGTATCTACCGGTAAACAGACTGGTAATTTAGATGTTGCAGATGAAAGACAGCAAAGCAGTAACAGGCACAGTCTGTTTCGTAGAATACTGGATCGACTACGTAAATAAAATGTAATGAAGATAAAAAGATGAATAACCATAAAATAATATTTACAGGGCCAGTAGGTGCAGGAAAAACCACAGCAATAACTTCAATCAGTGATATTTCGCCTGTTTTGACTGACGAAGCTGCCAGCGACATGACAAAAAACCGTAAGGATGCCACAACAGTGGCAATGGATTATGGTGTGATGAATCTGGATGGATCAGATCGTATTCATTTATACGGGACACCAGGCCAGGAGCGGTTCAATTTTATGTGGGACATACTTTCAGAAGGAGGTATAGGTTTAGTTTTATTAGTAAATAACTCTCGACCTGATCCTTTCCAAGACATGCGTTTCTTTCTTAATGCCTTTGATTTATTTATCGATCAAACCAATGTGGTTATCGGTGTGACTCGCATGGATGAGTGTATCAATCCAACAATTACTGACTATCATCAGCAATTTAAACATTCCGGTAAAAAAATACCAATATTTGAGGTGGATGCTCGAGAACGCCAGGATGTATCACTGCTAGTAGAAGCTTTGCTTTATTCACTTGACCCTGAGCTGGTAGGTTGAGATGACTGATTATCAACTATCCAAAGATACCTATGTGGCTGTCACGCAAGCAGGTGCTTACCATGCTGTAGCGAATCCTGGAAATGATCCGTCCCGGCAGCTACTAAGGACGCTTCTGCAAATAGACACAAGTCCACTGTTATCCCTGGAGTCATTAAAAGAGTGGACGAATTCAAATGATGAGAATGGGTCCCTGGAACTTCTCTATCACGTTCAAAAACTGGGTTGGCTGGAAGGTTTGAATGAAGCAAGACGTGTCCCATCCGGTGCACTCGAAGATATTGTTCCCAATCTCCTGCCAGCACTCTCGTTAGATGGCAAAGCACTGTTAGCAGACGATCAAGGATTTTACATATCCTCTAAAGGATTTGTCCATGAGGCTGCAGAGGAACTTTCGGCATTAAGTGCTGATATCGCCTCTCTACATGACCGTCATCATGGACTATTAAGAAATAACCTCGGACTCTCCACAGGTGCCTGGGCACTGATAGATGCTGCCGGAAACAGTCAAGTAGGATTTTGGCCACTTTTTGTAGGTGATCAACGGTTTGTTCTGGTAGTGGGTGGCGTGCCATCTTTCAACCAACCGGCATTAGCGACACTTATCTGGTCACTGAGTACGCGTTATGGGAAGTGAAATATTACATTTAGGTATTAACGCAATCAAACATGAGCGAGTGTGGATCAGTAATCTTGCCATAGCTTACAACTAACACATATGAACCTTGACAATAGTAAATAGGAGAAAACGACATGCGTGCAGATATGCTTAATTCAATTTTGAGTGAACTGAATGGTACTTCAGCTGATATAGAAGCATCCGGAGTGATATCTACTGATGGGCTGATGATGGCTTCACAAATGCCAGCAGAACTGGATGAAGATCGTGTTGGCGCTATGAGTGCTGCAATGCTTTCACTGGGTGATCGAACGGCACAGGAGTTGTCACGAGGCTCTCTTGAGCAGGTACTTATCAAGGGGGAAAGTGGATATGTTCTTATGACCGGTGCAGGCGGTGAAGCTGTGGTTACTGTAATGGCAAAACCAAAGGCAAAACTGGGTTTGATTTTTCTTGATGTAAAACGAGCGGCAGAGAATATTTCAAAACTTGTTTAGGAGAAATTAATAGTTAATGAACAAATAAAACATGTATCGAGAAGAAAAATATAGGTACCTAATAATGATCAAGATAGAAAT
The DNA here is from genome assembly GCA_025656675.1 of Candidatus Thiodiazotropha sp. (ex Codakia rugifera). Classification (GTDB taxonomy): domain Bacteria; phylum Pseudomonadota; class Gammaproteobacteria; order Chromatiales; family Chromatiaceae; genus Thiodiazotropha. The sequence goes on along the minus strand of JAHXHN010000004.1, from coordinate 892 downwards.
CAATAAGGTATTCAATGGCCGTATCAAAGTTAACATGAATCAATCAGTAGTAATTACAAGCTTCCCGATAATCAACATTAATAAGGAGATTAAGTGATGGCGGATAAAGCATTCTTTTTTCTGCGTTTGAATGACCATGTGCAGTACCTAAAAAAGATACAGGCAACACTGGATGGAACAGGGGAGTTTCAAGGCACAGATTATCATGATTGTAATCTAGGTAAGTGGCTCTATAGTACAGGTCCCGAAGAAGCATCATCTGTTGGTGATGCTGCTGTGGGTTTGTTCAATTCACTGCTTGAACCACATCAACAATTTCATGATGCGAGTCATCAAGCTATTGAAAAACAGAAATCAGGCGATAGCGAAGGTGCAAAAGAATCAATCACGGAAATGCTTAAACTCTCGAATGTATTAATCAAAATACTGATTAATCTGGACAATCTATCAAATCAAAAGTGAACATGAACACGCTAATATTGATTTGGTCGGTATAAAGCATTTTTATGAATAACAGGAATTACACGAGATGGCAGCTATCAGATCGCCTGAAACGATACATTACCAATAATAATTCAGTGGTTTCGATATTGAGTGATTCTCAGTGAAAGTCAGTCAACCAGTATGTTTATTCAGTAAGCTCGTCTAAACAGAATACATTATGAGCGATAAGCGCACATATATACAGTAATTATATTATCGATTGATAACGCTTGTATTTTGGCAGTTATAGACAACAAGCATAATGGATACGGAATTATCCGTATCAAGGAAACGATCATGGCCCTTATAAAATCATTGTCGATCCGTACCAAATTATGGTTCGGCTTTGGACTCATTCTATCTATCCTTTCGCTCTCTTCTGTCATGACATGGGCAAGTCTCAGCGAAG
>JAHXHN010000003.1 GCA_025656675.1 Candidatus Thiodiazotropha sp. (ex Codakia rugifera) | reverse complement strand
CTTCGCTGAGACTTGCCCATGTCATGACAGAAGAGAGCGAAAGGATAGATAGAATGAGTCCAAAGCCGAACCATAATTTGGTACGGATCGATAATGATTTTATAAGGGCCATGATCGTTTCCTTGATACGGATAGTTCCATATTCATTACGCTTGCACTTTTTTTATTGTATATACAAGCGTTATCTATCGATGCCTGCAAGCCACCCGCAAGCTGGTTTATGCTTTATCAAAAAGGTAATTATTATAAAGACGACAAAATCCCTTTTATTCCCTGTTAAATGAAGCTATCGTCCATAAGATAGAATGCTTTAGTAGGATTTATTGTTGATACGCTGAAAATGCGATGGATTGTGAATGGCGGCAACTTTAATAATCAAATAATGCTAGACATAAAACCCTGAATATCAGCATATTGCTAACTATTGAGATGACGGATTACTAACTGTGCAGCTTATATTTACAATACAATAAAAAATGCCTAAAGAGTGATCAACGATATGAACGTGCAGAAAAAATATAACCATCCGGTAAATTTCAATCTGATACTGGTACTTTTAACTGCAATAGTCTGTAAACCGGTGAGTGGGGGATGGCTTGAAGCCGTGGTACCTGTTCGTGCAGCACCGTCACTTGAACTTACAGATACTGAAGGAGGCGTTCATCTATTGAGCGCCCTCGATGATCGTGTGGTATTGGTCAGTTTTTGGACCACATGGTGTCCACCCTGTATAGAAGAGATGCCGTTATTGGTGAGATTACATAATGATCTAAGCCAGTCGGGTTTAACCATTCTTGCAGTGAACGTACAGGAGAACAAACGCAAAGTGAAGCAGATTGCTTCGCGTTTAAAGCTTAATTTTCCTGTGCTGCTCGATCCGAAAAGAGTAGCAGGTAACGCATGGGGGGTAAGCTTATTTCCCACTAGTTTTCTTGTAGATACCCATGGTTTGATAAGGTACAAGGCGATTGGACCTATCCAGTGGGATAGTGAAGAGACAAAATCAGTTATAAAGGCGATGTTGAATCAACGAAAGGCTGCATCAAGCGGCGTATTGCCATAGATAGGGCGTTCGGTCTTGCAGTCACCGGGTCGTCACAGGCACTGAATCAATCGTATAAATAATAAAAAATAAAGATACGAATAAAAGGAAAAATCCACCTATAAAAATATTGAACCTGTTCACATATTTTTATCATACAAGCCATTTACTTCCCAGAATAACCTCACTTTAAGTAAACCTTAATGCTGTCCTGCTAAATTTTGGGATAATCCGCCCAAATAGTAGTGCAGCAATACCATTCTCTAAATCGATAAGGGTGGAAATAGTGCCATTATATCAGTTAGTTAGGGTTGATATAAACGATCCTGTACTGATGCTTTAAGGTTGAGTAATTACAAGCTTATTTGGACTCATGGGGAGTGGGGTATAGGTGCCTCAGTGTGAGATCAGGAAATATATTTTGGCTCGAGGGCTATCACACCATAGAGCATTACAGCTGCAGGATGTTGTGACTGGGCATCAAGAATTAAGGTGGATTAAGCCCTTCGATATTATCAATATTTCGCGGAGGAGACGGGGAATGAAGCTATATCACCCACCAAAAATAAAATTTAAACGATTGGCAACACTCACTACTATTTTCATTTTTGCGATGTTTATGACAGTGGGAGGTGCTTGGGCAGACCGTGATGAAGACAGACATGATCATCACGAAGACAAACATGAAGATCACGAAGACAATCATGATGATCATGGAGATAATCATGATGATCAGGGTGATGGCTCATCTAACAGCGATTTCAATCTGCCCAAAAATAGCTTCAATATTATGATGAACTACGAACTCGGTATGCACTGTACCGGCTTTGAGTTCGCATATTGCTGTGTACTTCCCCCCTATAACTCGATTCTTGCCCAAGTGGTTAAGACACAGCAGAGTGATGAGGGTCAGTCCGCCTTTGCGCGTCTTTTGGAGGGCGATCCCATTGAGGGACTCGATGCACTCGGACGTCAGACTGTGCTTAGAGATCCCGATCTTGATGAGAACGGGAACTTTCAAAAATACGTGCTTGAGTATTGGCATGATGCACAACCCCGTGAAACACGTCCTAATGTTGTTCCACAAACCTCGACCCTGATCAGTGCGACTGAGGGCAACTCCCTGCTGATGTGGAATACCATTGCCGACTCAGCGGTGAAGAATGCTGATGGTTCCCTCAAGACCTCCGGTACTGATGGTAATCCGACCTGGAACGGTGTCACGGGTGCGATGTTGGGTGACGGTGATTTCAATGATCCGACAGACAACTACTGGAATGCGGTATGGAATCACCTCTATATCTTTGCTGATCTCGAAGGTTCCAATCCTAACAATTCAACTGCTGAAAGCGATAAAATTCGACTCGGTGTGGCAGGGGATATCGAATATCCTGCCGATTGCGGTGCGGGTCTGCATCCGATGGGACCTGTCAGTCATCCTGATGGTGTACCGAGCAATCCTGTTGAACCCAACGACTGTGGTGGCGCCTCCAACGGCAATGTGCTGACCTTCTCTGGTGAACACGGCACCGTTGTCTACACACGTATGAAGGTGTTGGAAAATCTGCCAATCACCTTGACATCACCGCGAATCTGGGAGGCTCTGGGTTTACCCTTGACTCCATTTGAGGATTCTATCAATTTCTTTGCCGATCCAGGTGCGATGTTTGAGGATTCGGTACGCCCGTTCGTGGCCATGAAGGCACGCCTGCGTCACTATGATGAAAATGCCTACGGCGGTATGGGTGATGTCGTATTGCAGAACGGAAATCCGGTGGAGGGTTTTGGTACTGCTCCAATCGATATCCCCAACTGCGAACGTTGTCACTCAGAAGTGGATACCACCAATTCACCCCATAAGACAGGTGATGAGGTCTGGTCGAAGGTTCAGCAGGAGTATAACTTCTGGATGAGTTATTACGGTATCGGTCCTGGGGATTCTGACTGGTATCCCCGTTTGAAGAGTGCCGCCATCAGTATTCTCGGCCTGCATGATCGGGAGCATGGTACCGGTTTCCTCGACAACTATCCGGCCTGTGCCACTCCTGCAGATTGCGATGCATTAGCGGCGAATCTGTCGGCAGAAAACGGTCGACCCATCTTTGCCCAGAGTACCCGCATTGGTGAAACAACCGTACTCTGTCAGCGTTGCCATGCGGATAACGTCATTGCCCAGGTCAAGTCTGCATCATTTACTGACGATGATGGCAACGACAAGGTCATCCTGCCGATGTCCGAAGCGATCCATCAGACTCATCGTGGTGTTGGTGAGGGTGGTCCGATCGCCTTCAGCGACAGCCTCGGTCGTTTCGGTGGTTGCCAGGGTTGTCATCCGGCACATCGTTCCAATGGTGACATGGCAGGTTATCCGATCACCGAGACAGGTGATAACTTTTACGCCAGTACCGATAACCGACTGGGTGCAGGTGGATGTTTTGTCGGCCGTGACGTGCATTCGAATCCGTTCAAGGATATCGATGGTGCAGGTACCCCTGAGCATTTGACCGCCATCGGAGAATGGTTGCGCGATAATGTCTCCCGCAATCAGGCCGGTCTGCCTGGAGGTGACAGGGATGACCGTGGTATCTGGTGTACCAATTGCCACAATCAGTTGAGCCAGGAGATCTGGAAGATTGAGAACATGGAAGATCTGGTTCATGATATACCGGGTCCAGGCGCCACCAATATCCGTGCCCTGGCATCGTTGGATGATATCGCCAGTGCGGTGGGTGTCGACAGGCAACAGGCACTCGATTGGCTCGATCCACGGGATCCAAACGTTTTCCCAGCCGATGGCGCCATCCGTACCAATGAGCAAACCATGGCGGTATGGCGACGCGATCCGGGACTCTGTGACTTTTTAGGTGGCAGTAACGATCCTGCTCACGATGCCAAACTTGCAACCATTGAGGTGGCCGGTAGTGTTGATGCCTGTACCTCGGGTGCTGCGGCACCTGGTCCGGACTGTAACGGTGACGGTAATGCAGATTTTCAGATCTGTGGCAGTTTCGATGGTGATGGAGACTTCAGTGTCAGCATCCTGGATTTCTGTACCACCGATGACTGTGTGACAGCTGCACAGGCGACCCTTAATGGATCGATGGCAGCTGCCGTGCCTTTCTCAGCAGCAACCGATGGTCGTGATCATTGGCTGGCGGCCGGTGAACCCCATTGTGCAGACTGTCATACCGCGCCTTATGTAGAACAGAGCGGCCATATCAATAACTATCCACCGTTCAACTATCCGCGTAAAGCAAGCCTTATGCGTTACTCACGGGGGCATCGTGACATCACATGCCAAGGCTGTCATGAATCGATTCATGGTCTCTATCCGGTAGCACCTCATCTCGAACAGGGTCCCGGTGTAGATGGGGTGGATGCCACATCCTATGCCCAGGCAGCCTATCTCAACAGTGACGACAGTCATGGTCCGTTGAAGTGTGGTTCCTGCCATATGTACAAGACTTTGGCGAACAACTCGGATGCTCAGATCCCAGCTCGAGTCTGCGAACCGGGTGAAGATCGCGGTAATTGCGATAAGGGTGATGGCCTGCACTTCGACGGTACCCCCATTGCGACCGATTTCGATGCGGCAGTCAGTTGGGCACATACCTTTACGGATGAACACGATCCACGCCAGGACTTCTGTGTCAGCTGTCATGAGAATGAGAATAATGAGGTCAGTGCATCAGAAGGTGAGTGGTTGGAGCATGCCATGAAGGGGCGGGTATCCCGCAAGACCATGGATCAGGTGGAAATTCTGACCATGGGGGCTGTGTCCGGTACGGACGATCCGCGTAACTCGGTTTGCCAGGGTTGCCATGATGATGAATGGCAAGAGGTGGCCTGTAGTGGTGGAGATGGGGAAGAGTGGAAGCTCCATCTTGCTGAAGGTCGTGTATCTGAGTCGGTCTGGGAGGATGTCTCCAGAGAAGTGACTGGCACAACCTGTGGCTGGTAATTGACGGAACCATCCTTGTCTGCCGATCGGCCGGCAAGGATAACCATGTTTGGGAGGGGAAGCACTCAGTTTCTCCTCCCTTTTGGTTCGTCACTGAAACTGTTTTATAGGGTGAGTTGAAACTTACAACTCTATCTTTCTTAATGATAAAAATTACCCTATGGCGTTCTGCCCTCATCTCATGCCAGGCAGCGCTATGATGAATTACAGGGTAGGTGGAGGCGAAATGAAAAAAACATTGACACTGGTGGCTGGGTGCTTTCTCGCTACTTCCGCGTGGTGTGATGCACAACAATCGGTTAGTGAAACACCGAATGATATTCTGGCAACGGTAGGGGATAGGGAAATCACGTTCCCACAACTCAACACTCAACTGAACAGTACGGCCGTTGTGGGTCTCTCCACACCCGCATTGGGGACGCCTGAACGTCGAACGGTAATGCTGACCCTTCTGGATAAGGCGATCAGTGTGAACCTGCTCTATCTGGATGCTGTTAAGAAAGGGATGCAGACTGATCCTCAGTTCAAACAGGAGATGCAGGACTATGCAAACGGTACACTGGCAGGTCTTTATCGCAAGCACTATCTGAAAACAGCTAACAGTGTCAGTGAAAAGGAGATGGCCGACTATGTCGAAAAACACTTTGCCAAAGGCACAGAGCTGGATGAAAATATGCGTCCGGTTGTCGAAGCAAAGATAAGAAAAGCGAAATACATCAAACATAAAGCAGGGTTTCGTGAGCACATACGCGCAGGTATGCATGTCAAAATCCATTCCGATCATCTTCAGATAGAAGATGACAATCTGCGTAGTGATGATCAGATAATTGCAGAATTTGATGGCGTAAAGATGACTTGGGGAGAGAGTAAACAGTATCTTTCCACTCTCAATAATTCCATCAATTTAGAGAGGCGCTTAAAAACGCTGAATCAGTTGATAGACAATAACCTGCTGGCTAAAAAGGGACATGAGGTCGGTTTGGATCGGGAGCGGAGTTATCAATCTGCACTGGAGGAGTTCAATCATACCCGTCTGGTTAATCTGCATCGTAGTGAACTGATCCGTGGGATGGAGCCTACAGAGCAAGCGTTACGGGACTACTATAAAAAACATCGAAAGCAGATTGCTTTCAATGAACACCGTAAGTTGCAGATGGTGGTACTAAAGGATGAGAAGACAGCTCAGATGATCTTGGAGAAAATAAAGAAGGGTGAGCTTACCATCTACCAGGCCGCTATCAACCACTCCATCGATCCACGAGCGAAGCAGACCCTGGGCGATTTTGGCTGGGTCGAAGAAGGCACCGGATTTCCGGCACTGGACGAACTGGCTTTTGCCCTCGAAATGGGTGAACTAAGTGATCCTGTGGAAACGCCTGCCGGTTGGCATATCATTCTGGTGACGGATCAGAGAGCCTCCAGGTATACCGATATCAAAGATGATGAGACTCAGTCACAGACCCGTCGGCTGTTTCTCAAGGAGCGACTCAACGAGTATCTGGTAGGGCTTCGTAAACAGGAGTATCCGGTTGTTGTTTATCAAGACAACCTGAATCGAATAATGCAACAAGAGGCACAGTGGATTGCCGCAAAGAGCAAGGAGATGGAGGCTAACCCGGAACGTGCTCGCATGATTCTTGATGAAATGCGTGCACTTGTGGAGTAGTTATACTGGCCTGCTTTTTCATGGAATAGCTGGAGCTGGAGTCAGTTATGACTCCAGCGCAGTTAGTCGTCAATCTTAAAATCTACTATGTCTTAGCGATTTTTTACAGATAACCAAGTCCTGGTGACTCATTATCCCTTTTTTCAGGATTCTTTTAACTTCAAAATATTTACTCCAATGCTCCTGGATATAAGCATCTGTATGGTAGGTGGTTTGGTAAAAATCCGGCAGGCCTTCTGTCCCAGTTCCAACCGAATAAAAGAAACCATCTTCACGTAGTTGACTTTTATATTTTTCAGCTGCTTTGTTGAATAACTCATCGCCATGAACTCTTTTGCGTAGATGTTCGGGGGGGCGATTCTGTCGGGCTATAGAGCATATGGTCCTTTATCGATTGTGGTATGCCCGGGCGATCTTCATGGAGTCCATATGAGATGCAGTGCTCTAGTCCAGAAGTGAAGGAGCGATTTCTTACGGCTTCAGAAACATCGGGATTCAGTTTTAAATATGTCGCTTCATCAAAGTCCTTAAAAAAGTATTCGCATCACTCATGATCAACTCCATTTGTACTGCCAAACTACTATTGACAGTGTGACTTATTCCATTAGCTATATTCAGGTGACCAGTGTATCCAATTCTTGCGACTTATAAAACGGCTCTTCCCCTAATCAAGTGGGTGACAGAAAACACATGAATAGGCCGCAAATGAATGCAAATGTTTCAATGACCTTAAGTTACGACGTTCGAGGTGGCTACAGATGACCAGGTTGCTTCTCTGGAGTGCTGCGGCTGTTTCTCTTGGAGGAACATCTACAATTCCTGACAAGCCGTATGACTTGGCAATCTCACCCAAGTTCTTCGTTTGAATACTCCCTTTTATTTCAAACGCTGCTTTTCCATGTCGTAGTAAAGTGATACGCATGAGGAATGCTGGCTTGAATCATGGGACTGCATTGGAAATATAGACATTGTCGCTATCCGTAGGCAGAGCGATTTCAGCTAGGTTGATATTCGGCGAGGCGAGGTCGTTGACCAATAGTCCCCTGCCGCTGATGGAATAGATATAACTGTTCATCGCATCGTCAGCGACAAAGAAACTTCTGCGGATGCCCTCCGGGTAGTAAAAGTTCGAGTTGTTTGGAACCTGATAGAAGATGTCATGGTCGATGGCGGCATAGGATTGGATACCTTCTTGCGCAGTGACTCTAAACAGTTCCAACCCATTGAATATGTCATTGAAACCATAAGTAGTGCCTGTAAAGGGGTTACCCCATTGCGTCACTGGGATCGCCAACATCTTCTCCTGCTCAAACCAGGTGAAGGCGTGATGGTTGTAGGTGGCTTCAGTGTGACTGCTAGCGCCTACCAGGTGGTCATAAAGCAGCGCTGGTTGGGCGAAATCACTGATATCGAACAGGCTGAGCTTGATACTGCTGCCTTCGCGGCCGACGGCAAGAATCATATCCCCCTCGATGGGGTGCAGATAGGTGGAGAACCCCGGTACCTCCAATTCACCTGCAACCAGTGGATTCCTGGCATCGCTGAGATCCAGGGTGATCAGGGGATCGATCCGCTGAAAGGTCACCACATAGCCCTTCTCCTCATCGAAGCGCACTGCATAGACGCTTTCACCGGGTTTGCCGAGACCATCCAAATAGGCACGCTCTGCCAGTTGCTCTCCCGTCTGTGCCAGTAGATAGAGTCGGTTTTCTGTGATGCCTGACAACCAGTTCCGCTCGGTCGTCACCAGGCGCAGCACTCCCTGGTGTTCATCCATGGCGAATTGATTGAGCAGATGGCCCTCGACCCGACCACTGGCAAGATATTGAGGGGGTGATTGAAGGCCGAATTTATGGATAGTGGTCGTAACTATCTGATCCGCCCCCCCTAGCCAAACAGGCAACCAGGCCCAGATATCATCCTCGACACTGGCGATATAGAGGTTCTCCTGGTTGGCATACACCAATCCGGTGTTGCCGAGAATGGTCTGGCTGGAAATATCTGCCAGTGGGTTCCCCAGGTCGAAATTGAGAATCGTCAAGGTACCGGTGCCGTTGGGGATTTCGGGCCGATAGATCGCGCCACAACCGCAGATTGCCGAGGTGGTGGGTTGTGCGTTGGTCGAGGGGGTGGTGTTATCGGCCAGAATGGGTAGCAGCTCATCGACCTCGACAGTATCGGGATTATCCAGCGCAGGGTTCAGGTCGATGAGTGCACTGACAATCAGGTAGACTTGCTGACCGATTCTGCGCGCATCCACATAGCTCGATTCAAGCACGCTCTCCCTGATCAGGCTAGGTTGCTGGGGATCGCTGACCCGAAACAGAGAGACTTTGGTCGTCTGGTAGACACGGGGTGCGATATCCGCTGCCAGACTCTCCGCGAATCGATAGTAGTTGGATTGCGTCAGATCACTCACCACCCAGACGATATCCTCATAGAGAAAAAGCGCCCTGGGTGTGCCATCGATCGCCGTTCTCGAAAGCTCCTGGCTCTGATCCGCCGGCCAGGTTTGTAAAATCACTAAACTACTGCCAGAGAGCAGATAGGTGAAGTTACCATTGGTCTTGATGAAATCCGCTTCATCCACACCGGCGACCTGATTATTCGTACCGGTTACACTATTCACGGAAGGTTGTGAATCGGTCTGTCCCGAGTCGAAATCCGGGAGCGGAGCAGGTCCTGATATAGGTGCGCTGCTGAAATCACCTCCAGACGAGGCACCTACGTAAGATAAAAGTTGATTCTGTTGTTGATTTGTATCGATCAGGTATGACTTCACTTCATCACAACTATTGAATCGTGTCAGCTGCGCCTCATTGAAAAGATAGACGTTGTCGCTTTTGGTTGGCAATGTGATTTGAGCAAGGTTGATATCCGGTGATGAGAGGTCATTGACCAACAAGCCACGATCACTGATGGAATAGATATAGCTGTCCATAGCCTCATCGGTGACAAAGAAACTTCTGCGTATGCCCTCCGGATAGAACCATCTCGAGTTGTTTTGATTTTGATAGAAGATGTCGTGATCAATGGCGCTATAGGGCTCTATGCCCTGTTGTGCAGAGACTTTGAACAGCTCCAGTCCGTTGAATATGTCATCGACATCAAAAGTAGGATCTTGTGTCGAACTGTTCCAATGGGTTACTGGGATCGCCAACATCTGCTCCTGCTCAAACCAGGTGAAGGCGTGATGGTTGTAGACGGCTTCGCTGTAGCTTCCAGCACCGATCAGATGTTCGGATAGCAGCACCGGCTGGGAGAAGTTACTGATGTCGAACAGGCTCAGCTTGATGCCGTTGTTATCGGTATCCTGACCGATGGCGAGAATCATATCTCCCTCGATGGGGTGCAGATAGGTGGAGAACCCCGGTACCTCCAATTCGCCAGCGACCACAGGGTTTTTGGTGTCACTGAGATCCAGGGTGATCAGAGGGTCGATCTGCTCAAAGGTCACCAGGTAGCCCTTGTCCTGATTGAAGCGCATTGCATAGACGCTTTCTCCAGGTTTGCCTAGACTATCCAATCGTGCGTGCTCAACCAGTTGGTCCCCTGATTGTTGCATGACATAGAGCCGGTTTTCAGGATCGGCTGTACTCCACCAGGCCTGTTCAGTCGTCACCAGACGAAGCATACCCTCATATTCATCCATGGCGAATTGGTTGAGCAGATGGCCATCGATGCTTCCGCTGGCAACATATTGGGGTGAGGATTGAAGAGTGAATTTATGGATGGTGGTGGAGGGCGTTGGATCCTCAGCCCCATCCATCACAGGCATCCAGAGCCAGTTTTGGTCCTCGATACTGGCGATGTAGAGGTGTTCCTGATTGGCATACACCATACTGCTGTTTCCCAGCACGGTTTGGCTGGAAATATCTGCAAGGGGGGTTGCCAGATCGAAGCTGAGAATTGTCGTAGTGGCAGTGCCGTTAGCGACTTCGGGTCGATAGACAGCGTCACAACCGCAGATCACCGAGGTGGTGGTTTCGGTATTTGTCGAGGGGGCCGTGTTATCGGTCAATGTGGGTAACAGCTCATCGACCTCGACATTCTCGGGATCGTCAAGTACGGGGCTTAGATTGAGTTGGGCGCTGACGATCAGATAGACCTGCTGATCGATTCTGCGAGCATCGACATAACCCGATTCAAATACGGTCTCCCTGATCAGGGCAGGTTGCTGGGGATTGGTGACCTGCAACAGAGTAACCTTGGTCATCTGGTTGACGCGGGGCGCAAAATCTGCTGATAGACTCTCCTCGAATTGGGGGTAGCTCTGTTGTGACAGGTCACTCACCACCCAGACGACATCTTCATGAAAAAACAGTGCCCTGGGAGTGCCATCGATCTCAGTTCTCGAAAGCTCCCGGCTCTGATCCGCTGGCCAGGTTTGCAGTATCATGAAGTACCCACCAGAGAGCAGATAGGTATATTCACCGTTGGTTTTGACAAAATCAGCCTCATCTACACCAGCGACCTGATTATTCGTGCCGGTTACACTATTGATTGCAGGTGGAGATACAGCCTGCCCTGAGTCACTACCCGTGGTGGGTAAGGGTGAACTGTTAAAATTATCCTGGATTTCAACCGGTAAGGTCTGCGTATAATCCAATAGAGCATTCTGTTTTTGACTTGTACTGATTAAGTAGGACTTTAATTCGTCACACTGATTGAACTGCGTCAGTTGTGTCTCGTTTTGCGCAGCAGTGATTTCAGTACGATCGTTATTACTATCGGATGAGTTACACGCTGATAAGAGAGTAAGGAGAGTGCTTAGAAGGATGGCGGTGAAGTAGTGTGAGATCGGTTTGGACATCAATGTCTCCAGCTGAAGTGTCACTTACCAGGAATGGTTAAGTTTCATTGCTACTGATACCAGGATATTAGTAAAACTAAAATGCATCTAGCGCTATTTATGTTAACGTATTGGAACTGTTTGCACTACTTGTACAGGGTGCAGCATGTCAGATCTCATAATCCCTCGAAAATCCTCCCTGATACGAAGCGGACATCAATATGGAAGCTGATACTGCAAGTGCCTATGTTATAGAAATCATATTGTCTAAGCTAATGGTCGGGGTTTTGGGTGAGTGCGATAGCGAACAGCCATCGGTGTCGCCGGTTAGCTCTCATACTACACTGGCAATTAAAGACTTCACTATGGCTCCACCTGTCGGTGTTAACAGCCCAATAAATAAAATGCAGTTCAATAAAACTGTTACCCAAAAAATTATGCGGAAAGATTGCTTCTTGGATTTATGACGCAACTTTTGCTGGGCAACGACTGCTCCTGGCCAGCCACCTGCCAGTGATAACAAATGCAGGGTACTTTCCTGGGTTCGCCATGTGCCTTCTTTTGCAGCTGATTTGTCTACTGCATACATTATGAAAGTGAGTAAACTAAGTATCAAATATACTGCAAGAATCAGTGATGGTATTTTCGATGTGGCAACAGTAACACTGACAATGACTAGAAATATGATGGCTACACTGACTGACAGTGAACCCTTTTTCTGTTTTGTCTTTTGTGGAAGCCGATCGCCAGCCAATGTGGCCTTTACAGCGCAAGGCCGGCCTTGCTTGTCGGTAGATAAGGCATAAGTTATCAACTGATTGATCCCGGGACGTCGATTGCGGTTACTAAAAGCTTTGATATGCACAAAGACCTGTTTTCCGCCAGTATTAGGTGTGATAAATCCAAATCCCTTTTTGTCGTTCCAAGATGTTATTTTTCCTTTAGTGCGCATTTAGACTGCCTTTTTTGGTTTAATGTCGCAATTTACCGGAGGTAAAAGCATAGTGAGGAACGAACGATGCTTTTTGATATATACATTAAATTTCTTTGTTAGCTCTTCTTTTCATGTGACTTGTCCATAACTAATATAATCGTGTTTACAGAAAAATCCTATTGACGTATAAAACTTTGACGGGATGCCGCCCTGTCTTTTTTCAGTATTTCATCAAGCAAGAAGCCAGATATATCCTCTTTGTGTACGGCTTTGGTTACAGACGTATTTGGAGATGCAAGAAAATCACCTAGCCTTTCAAATATATCTTCAGTACTTCATCCTTCATTCCAGGGTGGCTCATGGAATGTATCACCATAAAGCTCTGAAAAAGCAACCAAGTCATCTTTATCAATATTCAATAAAATAAGTTCCATTGTGTTTCTCAGCTGACAGTGAAATATGCAGACTCGACTTTAATTCAGTTTCCTGATCACAATGAAATTTTCAGCCATCTTTGCAGGGAAAGATTTGTGGTGCTGATAGATCTTTGTTTGAGGGATCGACCTTGCCGTTATTCGCTGTAATCTGACTGCCCCCTGGCGCTGAGTATTCTCGGCCAACGATCATGTGCTGTATCCTCCATCTCCGGGGTGATGGTAACCACATAGACGCGCCTTTCCCTCTCCCAGTGAGCCACCAGACCCTGGATCCATTTGCCTGGTGTGACATCGAACCAATGACTGCACTCCTCAATATCCTTCTCCATGAACTGGCTTATGACGAGTTTCACCGGAATCGGCCGCCAGCGGTCCCAGTGTCCCCCGTAGATGGCATCGAGCCTGGCCCAGCCACCCAAAGGTAGCTTGCCGAGCTGATGCATGCGTCGACCCCAGGGCAGTAGCTCGATGCCTCCATGCCTGTTTTTTACCGGTAGGCAGGCCTTGGGATTGGTGAATTTTGTGCGTACCTCTTGGTTGTTGAGGGTGTAGTAGACGGCGGTACACATTAGGCAAGCTGATGCTTGAATTTTGAATTGGTGAGTGCACCAGGTGCACACCCTGATTTATAAGAGAGTGAGCAAAGCGAACACCATAGTTCATAATTCATAATTCAGAATTATTCATGAGAATAGTCTCCCGATGACCGAAAGGCTTCCACGCCGGGGCGATCACATTGGGCATCTTGGAACGGCTGAGCAGGCGGGTAGGGGCGAGGGTGAATTCACCGTAACGCCGGTTGATGCTGTCCATGGCTTGGTTGAGCCGGTCACGCCGCTGGTGGCTGGGCTCGAGGAAGTCGGCCTGATAGTCTGCGTATTTGGGATCGAGGGCGGTGATTTGTACTTGGTGACAGCCTTGACCGCCCCAGTGGTTATCGAGAAGATCTTGGCACATAGCCAGGATATCGGGGGCATGGTTGCTGGGGGGATTGCAGCGGTACTTCCGGCTGAGGAAGCCTTCGTCGATGCGTAACCCGATATAAAAATGGCTGGCGCGGAAATGGTGTAGGCGCAGGCGGGCGGCCACCTTCTCTGCCATGTGCGACAGAAAGGTCTCGATGATCTCCCGCTGTTTGGTGTTGGGGGGCATTACTTTACCGTGGCCGACCGATTTGGGTGCTTCGACACCGGTGTGTACTGGATCGGGATCGAGTCCCTGGGTCATTAGCCAGATACGTCGTCCCGGATTGCCAAAACGACGGCCGATCTCACCGATGGGCAGGCGCTGCATGTCGCCGCAGTTGTAAACGCCACGTTCCGCCAGGTAGCGGCCAATGCCCTTGGCGATGCCGCACAATTCAGTGACAGCTATCTTGGCCAGGGTCTGTTGTGCCAGCCCTGGTGGAATCATGGTCAGGCCGTTGGGTTTGTGTAGTTTGGCGGCATATTTTGCGGTAGTTTTGTCGCCGCTGACCCCCACTGAACAGAGTACTCCGCCAGAGGCCTCCAACACGGTCTGTTTAACTTGTCGGGCAATCTGCTGCGGAGTACCGAGCAGTCGCTGGCAGCGGGTGATGTCGAGGAATGCCTCGTCTACCGAGAAGATCTCCCTATCCGGAGTGATCGATGAGAGTGCCTCCATGATACGTGAGGATACTTGGGCGTAGCGCTCCGGATGCGCTGGTACCTGCAGGAAGCCGGGGCATATTCTCCGGGCCTCCTTCAGGCGCATGCCGGTGCGTACACCGTAAGCCCGTGCTTCGTAGGAGCTGGTGATGATACAGGTTCCTTGGGAGCCATTGGTGATGCCGATGGGACGTCCCTGCAGCTCCGGATGGTCTATCTGCTCCACGCTGCAAAAGAAGGCATTCATATCAACCAGAATGATGGCGCGGGACCAGTAGCTGTTGGGATGGTTGTCGTTGTAGTGCATGACTTTGTGTAATGTTGAATTATGAATGTTGAATTGCGGTGTTCACTTTGCTCACGCTTTTCTAAATCAGGGTGTGCGCGTAGCGCACTCATCAATTCAAAATTCAACATTCATAATTCAAAATCATCCTTCATCGGTACTGTCTCAACTGACACACTAACACCCCCTGAATGCGTACCCGCTTTGCCGCATAGATCATAGGGGGGATATCGGGATTTTCGGCAATCAGCTTGATGCGGCCGCTTTTGAGGCGCCTGAGGTGCTTGAGGGTGGCCTCCTCATCGTCGATTAAGGCCACCACGATGGCGTTATCGTCAGCCGTGTCGCAACGCTCGATGATCACCAGGTCGCCATCGAGAATACCGATGCCGATCATGGAATCACCTTTGACCTGTAGGGCGTAGCGATCGGGACCGAGCAGATAGTCAGTCAGGTCGAGACGATCCTGGCCGGTGATCGCTTCTATCGGCTGGCCTGCCGCGATGGCACCTAACAAGGGAAGGCTCAGTTTTGACGCCTCCTGCGCGTCAATCAATTCGATGCCGCGTTTACGTCCGGTTATCAGACGTATTTGTCCCGCCTCGGCAAGGGCTTGGACATGGCGGTGAGCGGTGCCCTTGGAGGTGATGCCGATACCTTCGGCGATTTCAATCAGAGAGGGGGCATATCCCCGTCTTTTCAGGTAGCGGCGGATAAAGGCTAGTGTTTTGTGTTGTGTGGCGGTCAGCATGTGTGTTCTCTAAATGTTCTGTATGGAATAGAGTATAGAACATTTAGAGAACTGTAAATAAGCCGCATGTTTTAATTGTTAATGTTGAATTGATGAGTGCGCTATGCACACACCCTGGTTTAGATAAAGCGTGAGCGAGGCGAACACCGTAATTCAAAATTCAAAATTTACAGACCTCCCTCTGTTATTTGATCGAGAAAGTCTCTATATTTGCATGATAATTAAAAGGTATTTTGGGGAATGAGTATGCCTAACCGGGTTTTGCAACGCTTTGCACTGATTCTTGCAATCGTCATGCTGAGCGCATGGGGCGTTATTTTGATCATCGATCCTTTTCTGATTGTCAGTTTTTTCAGTGTTGAGCCGGTGAATCAGGCTTTTGCCGGCATGATGGGAGCGGCGCTGCTGGGGCTGGCCTTTATCTCATTGGCTGGTGCCACCAAGTGGATGCATACACCACGGGCATTAGGTGTGGCAATGGGTATTTTGGTGGCTGAAACAGCCTATCTGATGCTGGGTTCCGGGGTGATGCTGGTGACTCTGCCCACTACGATCAGCCTGGTGACGGCCGCCGCAGTCGCCTTTTTTCTGCTTGTTTAATACCTAATATCCACAGATTCAGACGCTACACCAGTATGTCTATTGAGTGGCCCAAATCGCGGCACGCATAGATACCTCTCCCTCCACATGGCTCATTGGTGTGAAGCAAAGTTTCGCTGGAGATAAGCTATTTCCGTGTTCTTGTGGGTGAGACAATGCTTTATCAGAACATAACCAAAAAGTTTACAAATTTTTCTGATAGGTACTGGAATGCGTTTTATCAATGAAGCTACAAAGTATATTGTGATACGGGAAGTTAAGTTAAAATAGGTTATATTATTAATAATCAGTAAGTTATACTGACTATCTCACTAATAAGCATGGAGCTGAAGACTAAATATAGGGAATGATATTCGCCAAATGTGGGTGATATCACATAATGTAGCTTTAGCTTTAGTTATAAATTGGTATATAATTCCCAATTATACTATCCAGTTAGATACCTATCTCTAGTGTTAAGTACTAATCTATAGCAAACAGTCTCTAGGAAGGACGATGTTATGAGTACAGGAGAAATTGCTTTTTTTGCGTCATAAGGGTGGCGTTGCCCCACGCTCTCTGTTATTGACCAGAACAACTTTGTTGGGTGGGGAGACATATGCCAGGTGCAATGAATCTGTTACTTGTCGAAGATGATGAAATGCTGGGCGATGGTATCCAGACGGTTCTGACGCGTCGAGGTTTATCGATTGACTGGGTGCGGGATGGTTTGTCGGCCATGCAGTCCATAAAGAGCACGCGTTATGACGTATTGCTGCTCGATTTGAATATCCCCTGGCTCTCAGGTTTGGAAGTATTGGCTCGCCTGCGTTCAGAGGGCAACCAGATTCCGGTATTGGTGCTGACGGCGCGCTCCGAGGTGGTCGATCGGGTCCAGGCGTTGGATGGCGGTGCGGATGACTATGTCGTCAAACCATTCGATATTGAAGAGTTGTGTGCACGGATTCGCGCCCTGCATCGCCGCTATAGCGGTCAGGAAGAGGAGATGCTTTGCCACGGTGATTTGGTGTTGGATCCTTCTGCTCACACTGTCACCATACAAAACAGTGAAGTATCACTATCAGTGAAAGAATTCGATATTCTCCAAAGTCTGATGGAGAATATGGGGCGGGTGATGTCACGCAGAAAACTCAGTGAAAAGCTCTACTGCTTGGATGATGATGTAGAGAGTAATGCCATTGAGGTCCACATCCACCATCTACGAAAGAAACTGGGGGATCATCCGATACGTACTGTTCGGGGCGTGGGTTACGTGATTGAAAAGCCCGCCAGCATCTCTCTGAGGCGATAATTAAAAAAGCTGGACTTAAAGTTCAGATCAGGATGTGTCTGACCAGACCTGGTTAGTCCAGCCAAGTATTAATAGCTTAATTGTGTCATTCATATTTTAGTGCGTAAGTGAGTCATCGTTGGATGATGCTGTTTTATTGGTGGTCGATTTTGATCCTGATCGATGATGGGTAGCACTTGATCAGAATGGAAAAAAGCAGGGTTCATGAGAAATAAACGTACATCAAATAATTTCACACCCTTTTCTTTGCGTATCTCAACTCATTTTGCATTATCTAAGTTATGTCGTTAGGCGGACATGCATGATTACCTTGAAGGAGTCGTAGATGATTGTCCGTTCCATTCGTGTGCGACTGCTACTGATGCTGTTGTTATCGATGCTGATGCTGTGGATTGCCATTCTCTGCTTCACTTGGTGGCGAACAAGCAGTGAAATCAATCGTGTCTATGATGCTGAATTGGCACTGGTTGCCCAGTTGCTGGCAGTAGCGACTGAACACGAGTCGGAAGAATTTGATCTGGATGAGTATCAAGCGGATTTAAGTGAGTCTGGTTATACATTTCCACTGCTTTTTCAAGTGTGGTCCCATGAAAACCGATTAATGATTCGCGGACCGGAAGCACCGGAGACACCCTTAACGAGCTCAATCAGTGATGGCTATTCAGATAGTGATTTTAAGGGTGATGGGTGGCGCGTCTATACGCTGAATCTGTCCCATCATGATTATCGTGTTCAGGTTGCCCGTACTCATGCTGCCAGCCAGCAACTGGTTCGTGCCTTTGTCATGGACGTCATTAAACCGTTGTTACTGGTTCTGCCACTATCGGGAATACTCTGGTTTATCGTGCACAGTGGTTTAAAGCCACTCAGGGAGGTGGCTCGTTTGATTGGTGAGCGGGACTATGATCACCTCAATCCGGTCCAGGCTGACCATGTCCCTGAAGAGATATCGGGCTTAGTGGATGAATTGAATGCACTATTGTTGAGACTGAGGCGATCGATCGATAGGAATGGTCGATTCACCGCTGATGTGGCCCATGAATTACGGACACCGATTGCAGGCATGCTGGTCCAGCTCCAGTCAAGTGCTACAGGGCATACGGATGAAGAGCGGGAACGGGGTATTCAACAGGTTAAAAAAGGCTTGGATCACCTCAATCATGTCATTAGACAGTTGTTAATCCTGGCCTCTATCGAGCCACAAAAGATACGGCGTAATTTTAAACCCCTGGATCTTGAAGAGATAGCACAAGATGTGCTCGCGGATATCTCTCCAAGGGCATTGAGTAAGCAGATTGAGATGGAATTGCAATGCAGTGGCAGGGTCAGCATCTCTGGCAACAGGGAGTTGATTGGCATTATGCTCAATAACCTGGTCAGCAACGCCATCAAATACACGCCCAAAAAGGGGGCGATTGCACTACAAATAGCTCATGCAGAGGGTGGAGCAAGCCTATCAATAGTGGATGCGGGGCCTGGTATCCCGGATGACAAAAAGAAATGGGTCTTTGAACGCCTCAACCGTCTGCCTGGAGGGACGGAGGGGGGGACTGGATTGGGATTGTCCATTGTCCAGGAGATCTGTGAACTCCATCAAGGAAGTATCGTTTTGAACGATCCAGAGGAGGGGACTGGGCTTATTGTGAACCTGTTCATCCCAGACTTAAGAAAACCTTAATGAACTCCTGCTAGGTTAACAGATAGCCGCTAGTCTGCGCTGCAGCAAGGCATGGATAGCTTTGCTTGTGTTGTCTGGTACTTAGCTTTCTAAAATAGCGATTCCTGGGGAGGACTCTCTAATGAGAATAAAGAGAATAACTGTGTATAGCAGCTTGAGTCAGTTGCTATGCCTTCTTTTAATTGTGGGATTTTCAGGCAATCTTTTTGCTGGAAAGCCCTCCTCAGGCTTTGATATCGATAGGGCCAAGTGGGATGCCAGAAAGGATCGGCTTGAAGTGAGAGGAGACGGTGGCAAGAATCAGGACATAACCGTGATGAATGCCGCAACAGGAGAAGTGC
This sequence comes from Candidatus Thiodiazotropha sp. (ex Codakia rugifera), assembly GCA_025656675.1. GTDB lineage: Bacteria > Pseudomonadota > Gammaproteobacteria > Chromatiales > Chromatiaceae > Thiodiazotropha. The sequence continues at coordinate 877,025 of JAHXHN010000003.1, read as the reverse complement.
TCGGTACAGTCTCATCAGATGATGATGATTGGCGATTCAGGCTGAAGATCAGTGATGACGCTCAGGTCCCCTGCCGGGTGAGCGCAGTCCGTTCATCGGACGGAATGGCGGACGAAAGGTCAGTGCGAGGTGCACCGAGCAACTGTGATGATGGATCAGGTGGGCCCTCAAATGAACCACCTACAGCGAATGCCAACGGCCCTTACAGCGCCATTACCGGTTCTGCAATCGATTTCAGTAGTGCGGGTTCCAGTGATTCGGACGGCACAATCGACTCCTATGATTGGGACTTTGGCGACGGCAACAATAGCAGCAGCGCCAATCCCAGCCACACCTATGCTGACCCAGGTAGCTATACGGTTACCTTGACGGTTACAGATGATGATGGCGCTAGTGATAGCGACACCACAACCGCCACTGTCGAAGATGGTCAAACGGGCAATGAGCCACCCACTGCAAATGCCAGCGGCCCTTACAACGGTATGGTCGGTGAGGCTGTGAATTTCAGCAGCGCGGGTTCGAGTGATCCTGAAAACAGCGCACTTACCTTTGAATGGGATTTCGGTGATGGTAACAGCAGTACTGAAGCCAACCCAATGCATACCTATGCTGCGGCTGACAGTTACACGGTAACCCTGACCGTGACAGATGCCGATGGTGCCTCGGACAGTGATTCAACCACTGCCGTGATCCTGGATGATCAGCCTCCGCCACCTGTATCGGGTGTATCAATCAACTCGACCAGCCAGAATGGCGTACCAACAGGTACACCAGTACCTGAGCAGCCTCTGATCAATGATAATGACTATAGGGTGTTTGCGATAAATGATCTGGGTATGCACTGTGGTGATTTCGATACCCGTATTTCGAGTATCCTGCCACCCTTCAATGTGCTGCATGCGACAGTCATCGAACGTGGCCAGGAGCCAAACATCCTGGGTCGTGCAGATGGTGTCGAAGTCTACTATTCGGCCGCATCCAATCCGAGTGATCCGATTTTGACGGGTATCAACTCCGCGGGTTCCGGTCCGGTCTATTCCAGCAGAAACCCGGTTACGGGAGAAGTCTTCAAGACCAACTTCTGGGATGTGGCACGTGATGCTTATGCACCCTTCTATCCTGCCGAACCATTTTTTGCAGGTGGCGTACTGTCCCTTTTCTATCCAGACGGTCCTGTGGAAGGGATTCTCGACCTGGGTCTTCCGATGCCTAATGTCGAACTCTTCTATCTGACAAGTCCCGGGACATTGGATGCTGATCAACAGTCGATGCCTGGTCGACATGGTCCGTACGTCGACAATGCTGAAGAGAAGTTTGAGGCTTATGTTGTAGATCAACCCTTCTTTATGAATCCGGCATTCCAGTTTGGTTATGTCAAAGAGGGTGTGAATTGGTTTGAAGCACCCGGCGTGCCTGTAACGGCATTTGACGATGACGGCAGGGAGAATCCATGGCCGCTGTATCGTATCCAGGCAAAGGTAGACGGTAATGTGGTTGCCACTGTGGATACGGTTGTGCCGATCTCTGGTGAAGCCAACTGTGGTGCCTGTCATGGTGCAATAGAGGATGGTGGCAATGGTGCTGCAACCTCAAAGCTTGCTGCGGTTGCTACCGCTTTTGATGATGATCCACAATATGGCGATGTACCTTTGGAGGTCAGTAAAGAGTATGCGGCGGACCTCAATTTAGTGCGTCTGCATGATATCGAGCATGGTACGGACCTTGAGAACCAGACTCCTGTGGTCTGTCAGCAATGTCACTATACGCCAGCGCTTGATCTTGCTCAGCTCGGACCGCTGGATGGTGATGTCGGTACAACCGCCAATGGCCGTAGACAGGCCAGCGTCAAGAGTATGTCCAATGTTATGCACAGTCACCATGGTAGCGTGACAGATGGAGCAGGGAATAAGCTTTTCCCTGAAATGCCTGCAGCGATCAAGGATGAGTTTGGCATCGTCGCTAATCATGACGAGCGTCGACAAGTCTTGGAAGAGACCTGTTATCAGTGTCATCCAGGTCGTCGTACCGACTGTCTGCGTGGCGCTATGTCCAACGGTGGCATGCTCTGTCAGGATTGCCATGGCAACATGGATCAGGTCGGTGACGATTTCACACGTGGTGTATCACCTGCAACACCTGGTGCGTTTGAGCTGGGTGGTGATTTCTACACCAATGCAGATCAACCACGCGTACCATGGGCCAATGAGCCAGGTTGTGGTTCCTGCCATACTGGTGACGCCATGGATAACCTGGCTGAAACACCTGGAACTGTGGTGAATCCTGCCGATACAGATGGTAATACGGATGGAATACGCCTCTTCCAGGCCTATCGTTCAGGTGATGCCAAGGCAACGCCAATCGTACCGACCAACAAACGCTTTGCAGAGAACGTCATTGAAGCTGACAATCCTGCGGTATCAGGTCTAGGCGATCCACGTATCGGCAATCCCATGCTGTATCGTGTGAGCACCGGACATGAAGGCGTTTTCTGTGAAGCCTGCCATGGTTCAACCCACGGTATATGGCCAAACAAGAATGAGTTGGCGAATGACAACGTGGCTGCAAATCAGTTGCAGGGTCACAAAGGCACCATCGTTGAGTGTAGTACCTGCCATGTAGGTGACTTGGGTAGAACTCTGGGTGGCCCGCATGGTATGCATCCGGTCGGTGACACGGATTTCGCCGATGGCGGTCATGCTGGTCTCACGGAAAGAAACAGCAATGAGTGCAGGGCATGTCACGGTGATAATGGCCAGGGTACTGTATTGTCCCGCATGGCGACAGACCGAGTCCTGCAATGTGATGACGACACCAACTTCTGCCCTGACGGAAACAATGTGTTGTTCCCGAAAGGACATATGGTCGGGTGTACTGAGTGTCACGAGAATGAGTTATAACGACTAACTAATCGGTTAGCTTACCCTTACCCGCGTGTCTCCCCACACGCGGGTTTTTTTTGTCTGCGTAATATGACAACTAAACAGATGGGTTGAAGCCTCGAATAAACGCAATTAACCAAGGCAGGTTGATGTCTGCCTATCTATAGTTGCGTTAAATAATTTACTGTCGAAGTGTCTTTGCTGTGTTGTAACAACTTGCAGTAGGTAGACATCGGCTGAATAGGGGCCGGATTAAGAGTGCCATTGTGGTCAACAATTGCCAACTCTATGATAAAGCACTGGATATTAAAATATAGCAATCCAAATATGCTGAAATTGAAGGTATACCATTTAGATTTATCAATCTGTTAGTTCGTTTTTGAAATATGTGTCACTCCGGTATCCGGTCCGATTCAAAAGGAGATTATATTCATCCAGTAAACGACGTGTTTCCAATAGCTGATCCTGCTTCAGTTTGACAAATTTCTTGGCCCGGAACAGAGAGAGAAGATGTTTGATACGCTTGTTTTCATGTGATTTTACAAGGAATGTATCTACTTTATTGAAGATGGATTGAGGCACATTTTTATTGATGGCAATAATCTGCGGAACCATGTCGTTAGATGAGATAAGAACTTCCAGCTCCTGGGATATCTGAGGATTTAATTCACTTGCCAATTCGAATGCGATATCTGAAACTAGTGCGCAGTCAGTTTTACCGAAAAAAAGTTCAACAATTGCTGTGTTGGTATCCTCTACTTCTCTTATCTGGGAGAAATAATCATTGAATTTTGGTAGATCCTCTTTTAGCAACGTGACATCGAGAAAACGACTACCCAGGTAGTGGCCCTTGGGAATTGATATACGTCTGCCTTGCAGTTCGCTGATATGTTTGATTTGCGCATTCTTGTGAGTTAACAGATAGATCTTCTGTAGAGGCCTTGATCCATAGACCAATGTATAGATGTATTTTGGATTGATAAGATGTTCAAATTCAATATGGTCAATGACACTGGTAAAGACTGCATCAACACGATTTTCAGTTAAATCAAGAATCAATTGTTCTCTATTCTCATAGATCTTGATTTTGGATTGCATATCCATAAGGCCAAAGACCTTCCTGATAATCATATCAGTTGCTATGGTCGTATCCGTTGTATTGGCATCGAAGAGTACCTTTGACATTCGGCCAAAATAGCCAATTTCAGGATCATTGATATAGCGGTCAGGTAGAGGCTCAGCATCAGCCAAAGTCGTTACAATGATACTGATGATTGCAGCCAGGCAAAGGTATAGATTTTTATGACTCATAATCCGAGAGTGAGGAGAGCGTGTCATAAATATTTAGTCATGTGTGTCAATTTAAAAATGATTCCTTATTTAGAGATATCATGTCGCTTGGGATGTTTGTCAATTGAAGTGATATTTGTTCTATTAATCAATGCATCCAAATCTGAAGCGGCCATCGGTTTGTGGAAATAGTAGCCTTGTATCGACTTACAGCCATGTGCTGCCAGCCACTCAACTTGTGATTGATTCTCAGCACCCTCACCAATGGTCAGAATATCGAGGTTGTGTGCCAGTGAGATAATGGAATTGACGACTGCAATTGTCTTTCGATCATGGGGAATTCTGTTGATGAAGGACTTATCAATTTTGATCACGTCAATGGGTAGTTCTGTAAGATAGCTGAGTGATGAAAATCCTGTGCCAAAATCATCGAGCGCAAGATGAAAACCAATTCGCTTCAATTGGTTAAGAATCGGTAGATTCTTTCCCTCTTCACTGACAAGTACACCCTCGGTAAACTCCAGCTGTATGCGATAAGGTGCTATATCCTCTTCAATGATTGTATTATGTACACGCTCTACAAAACGTTTATCCAGCAATTCTGAGCCAGATACATTAATCGATACATTGATATCGAAATTCCAGCGTTTTATCTGTTTGCAGACCTCATTGAAAACCCATTCGCCAATTGAACCGATCAATCCGGACTGTTCGGCAATCGGAATGAATTTTCCTGGCGGGATCAGGCCACGCTCTGGATGATGCCATCTCAAGAGCGCTTCACAATGACGTATTTCACGGGTTTCAATGTCGACAAATGGCTGATAGACAAGGTAGAGTCCGGATGATGCTATTGCATGTCTGAGTGAGCTCTCGATATCAAGGAAATCCCGAATATCCTGATGCATCTCCTCTGAAAAAAAACGAAACGCATTTTTTCCGCCTTTTTTTGCAGCGTACATAGCGGTATCAGCATTTTTTATTAATTCCTTCGTGTTAAAACCATCGTTTGGGTAGACTACGACACCAATACTTGTAGTGATACGTAGTTCACGATCATTGCAGAAGAAAGGGAGTTGGAATCGCTTGAGTATGGCATCGGCTACATGACTGATCGCTTTTTTACTATTGACGCCTTTGATAATCGCGGTGAATTCATCACCACCCAGACGACAGACAATATCATCACTACGCAAGGCTTCCTGGATACGCCAACCTACTTCACTCAATACGGTGTCACCCACCTCATGACCGAGTGAATCGTTGATGATTTTGAAATTGTCAAGATCGAGAAAGAGTACGGCAAGCCCGGTGCCGAATGCCTCGGATTCTTCTACAGCTTCTGTGAGGCGATCCATAAAATAGCGGCGATTCGGCAATTTGGTCAGCTTATCTATGTAAGCCAGTGTTTCAAGGTCATGTTCAAGCTGTTTCCTTCTGGTGATGTCAGAGAGAATTACGAAGAATCCACCCGATTCGATTTCGTGAATGTCGAATTTTTCAATCCGCATTGTAAAATGAATCAGTTCATGGGCGTTTGTGGTGATAGTAATGTCCGTGGACCAGTCATGTTGATTAATGTTTGAGAATTCAGTCGATATTAAATGCTGTTTCCTTCTGCCAATCTTTAGATGAGAGAAAAAAGTGTAGAGTGCCATGCCTTTGAAGTAGTTATCGTCCTGGTTAATAACCTTTTTCATCGCGGCATTTACAAATGTGATCTTGCTGTCTTTATTAAAAATTGCAATTGCATCATTGGTATCTTCGACCAGGCGAGCGAGGCGACGCAGATCGCGTGTATTTTCATCAAGACTTGTCGCCATGCCATTTAGGGTAGATGCAAGAATACTGATCTCACCAATGGCATCGGTCGGCGCACGCGCAGAGAGTTCACCCTCAGCCAGTCTGTCAGCAGTATGACGTAACTGCGCAAGTTGTTGACCGAGTTTCAATGAACTGCCATGTAACAGCAGGAGTGATATAAAGACCAATAGAAAACTGAAGATCAATACATTTCGAAAATAGCTGAGCAGAAGTGCTTCATATTCATTGTCAGATAATCCAAGTGAAAAGATACCCCAATCGAGACCGCTGATATTGACTGGTTTGGTAAACACGAACGCATTACCATCTACATCATCTCCGGTTTTTTTATGTTCGATGGTATAGGGTAATATTTGCGCTACATAATTCAAATCTAACTCGGTATCGAGTTTGTTGACATTCCATCCGCTACTAGTTAGTTCAATGATCTGCCCATCAATAGATGTAAATGTGACATATGAAATCTCTGGTGTCTGCTGCAAAACCTTGCTGACATAGGAGATGACAAAGCTGAAGTCCCCTGTATAGAGTGCCTCACCACAGGCAGCTATGGTCGAATTGGCAAAGGTATCTCCTTGCACTGCTATCATTCGAACCAGTTTGTCTTTGTAGATAGGCAATAAAATAAACGAAAAGAGGAGGTTGATACCCAATAATATAAAAGCAACCCGTTTAAAAAGATGCCTGAATATGGTGCTTTTTTTCATGGTGCCTCAAACTCACTAACAAGCTGCCTGTATTCATCCTTAAGTTGACGTACTTCACATATGTCATCACTTTTAATTTGATGTACACCCTGAAAGTGAAACGTCTTTGTGAGATGCATTAAGCGAGGGGTTTTCTCAATACCTCCTAGTCTTTTAAAAATATTATCCACTCTATGTACCGGGAAGTCTTTATGGACCGAAATAACCATATGGACCAACGGATCAGATGAAGTAAGCACAACGAGATCTCGAAATATCTGCTGATTGAGTTCCCCTGCTACATCGAATGAAAATTCCGTTACAAGTGCTGCATCGACTTGTCCAAAAAAAAGATTTACGATTGCCGCATTGGATTCTTTGGATCGACGGATCTCAGAGAAATAGTTTTCCGAAACGGGCAGGCCTAAACGCAGTAATTCAACATCGAGAAAAAGCTCTCCAACATTATGTCCCGTTGGAATCGCAATTTTCTTGTTCCTTAATTGTTTCAATTGCGCTATACCACTATCTTTTCTAACCAGCAGAAAGATTTTGGGTTTGATTGATGCACCATGCTGTACAGCAAAAGATGCATTGCTGCGTAGGTGATCTTCTATTTCAAGAAAATGTGTAGTATTTGTAAAAACAACATCGAGATTGCGGTTGCTGACATTCGAAGCTAGATCGGCATCTGTATCGTAGATCTTAATTGCAAATTGCTCATCCAGATCTTTGAACATTTCATTAAACAGCAGAGTAAAAACAATCTCCACATCTGATGTTTTAATCTCATATATGGATTCAGCACTGCCACCCACCCGTATCGTACTATGCTCTGTAGCTATAACAGTGGATGAGGAACAAAGCGTCACTAGTAAAAATAACGTTAATATGACGCTACTGAGGGACTGATTAGCCATGAGTTACCTATTAATATGTTACTCAACTACCTCTTTACCCAGCAAATAGGCAATTTCAGCTAAATGAAGCGCCTGATCGTGCAATGCACGGGAATGGTTGGCCCGAACCAAGGCATCTAAAAGGTTTGCCTCGATGACCTTTTCTGTTTTTACGGCACCTGTCTGGTAGGCTCGATTACTCAGATCGCGATTTTCTTGTGAAGTGGCAACCGCCTGTTGAGTGATCTCGATCTGTTTTCTCGCGGATTTTGTTTGCAGAAAAAGGTGTTTAACCTGTGTGGCGATACTTTCACTGATCAGTAGTTTCTGTTGTTCTTTTTGTGCCTGCCCAACCTTGGCTGCCGAAACATGATGTTTGGTGCGCCCACCGTTGAATAGCTTGAGTTGCATACCTATACCCAACTGCCAGGAGCGCTTATTTTCATCGACACTGAGGCCGCCATTCAGCTCATTATCGAAAACATCGTAGGAAGCACGTAAACCAATAGTGGGGTAGTGGTCACTCTTCGCCTCATCGATCTTTGCGCCGTAGGCCTCCACGGCCAAAGACAGTTGCTCGATCTGGGGGTTGAAGCTCAATGCCTGTTCGATCAATTGGTCCAGCTTTAAGCTGTCAATCGACTCAGGATAAGACTGTGCACTGAGATGGATCTGGTCACGCCAGCCCAGACCCATTGTAAAAGTGAGGGCAGCAAGTGCCGATTTGTGTTTTCCAGCGAGTTCCTCATAGGTTGCCTCTGCCAGTGCATGGGCAAGTCTGCTCTGTAAAAGATCAAGCTTGTTGACTGAATCGGATCCTCCCTCATAAAAGGCTTGAGTGATGTCCCTCAATACCTCGAATGAGATGGTGATGTCTTCCGCCAGGTCTCTCAATTGCTGAGTATAGAGTGCGGCATAATAATAGCGCTTTACATCCTGAACCACCTGCAGGTCTGTTCTACGGACCTCCTTTGCGGCGATATCGACGCCAATGCGCGCTTGCTCGATCAGGCTGGATCTTTTCCCGCCGGTATAGATGGGATAGCTCATTTCAAGGGAGTAGAGTGAGGTGTCCCGGCCTAGCATATCGATATCTTGTGCGGGTACGTTCACTGGCGGCAACATTCCGGGTGCAACATCGAAATTTTGTTCTGGATATTCAAAGATGGCCGTTTCATCCCGGCGCATGAAACTGGCATTGAGGCTCAATGAGGGCCAGAAGGTGGATTGCGCCTGCTGATATTGGGCCTCAGCAATTTCCAGCGATTGCTGGGAGATGGTTCTAAGGCGATTGTTTTCCAATGCAGTGGCAATGGCCTGATCAAGATCGAATGATTTGGTTTGAGGGTTGGCATTGCCCATACCAGGCCAAAGAAATAGGAATAAAAGTATGGGTGCTAGAAAGTGTAAATCAAAGACCAAGAAGTGCACGGGGTGCTGGACTGCACCCAAAAAGTGTCGCTTTTTCATTCAGTCCTCTGCATGGCATAGGGTTCTGCCATGAACACACTATACATTGTGTTAACAGAGTACTTTCTTAGCTTGCCAACCAAGAAAATAGGGTAGTTTCCATTACTACATAAGAGTAGCCTAATGTAGCTGTGGCGCCACTACAAATAAGAAAATTCATAAGATTTATTGAGCCTGATCAAACACCACCGCTGTGGATAGTCTCGTAATAGAGTTTTTCCAGTTGGTTTTTGTGTAGGGTCTCTTCATTGGCGAGAAACAGAAATAACGCCTTGATCGGTCCCTCGTCAGTGCTTTCAGCCAGTGAGCGGTATTGTTCCATAGCGGCATGCTCACGTCCCAAGGCAAATTGCAGGACTGCCTGGTCGTCTGGTTTTTCGCCCAAATCGGGAAGCTGTATGGCGTCGGAAAATCGCTGGTCGCTGGCGGGTGTGTCGACCATGGCATGGATATACTGTTCAATATCGGGTCGGGACTTGAGTTCGTTGAACAGATTAAAATGGTGCTGCTCCTCTTCGGCCAGCTCCTCCACCAGATAACGGATCTGTTTACTGACTTTGGGAATCAAGTCAGTATAGAAATCACGTGCAGTGCGTTCGAACTCAACCGCGATCTCAAGGATCTCTGCAAGGCTTTTTTTCGATTGCAGTCTTTCGTAACCGCTACTGTGGCCTTCTGTCATGCAATCCTCCAATAAACATTTTGGAATTGAAGCATGTGCTTTGCGCACAGCTTAATTAAATATAATATGAGCGTAGCGAACTCCAGAATTCATAATTTATAATTCAAAATTATTTTTGTCTTCCAGACAGCCACCGCTCAATACTGGCTGCTACCCTGTGCCCATCCGCAACAGCATGCACTACATCCGGACCTTTGACACAGTCTCCTGCGGCCCACAACCAATCGACTGAGGTATGGCCATTATCATCCACCTGAATACGGCCTCGGTTCCATTCCAATTCCTCGGTCAATTGTTCCCCGAGTATACTGACATCCGACATTTGGCCAATGGCCTCGATGATCATGTCGCCCTCATGGACAAGCTCGTCACTCTCATCATAAGCAGGAGCGAATCTTCCCTGTTCGTCAAAAATGGAGCGAACCTTCCATGTTCGTAAACCCTTGAGCTGGCCTTTTTCGACAATACACTCCTGAGGACCACGGGCATCGAAGATCTCAATGCCTTCTTCACTGCACTCTTTGATCTCCACTGGGTCGGCCAGGAAATGCGCCTTATCCTCGAGTGCGGTGACGGTGACTTTTACCTCACCAAAACGCTGCTTCTGCAGGCGGGCTATACTGCGGGCGATATCCATAGCGACATTGCCACCACCAATCACCACTGCCTGCTTGGGTAGTTTGAACTTCTCGCCATCTGTGATGTTGCGCAGCAGATCGACAGCCTTACTGACCTGTTTGTGTTCAGCACCGGGAATCCGGGTGGAACGCCCCAGATGGAGGCCGATTGCGAGTACAACGGCATCAAAATCAGCCTGTAACTGATCCATGCCGATATCGTTACCAACCCGGGTATTGGTCTGTATCTTCACCCCGAGTGAGGTGATCACGTCAATATCCCGATCGAGTATTTCATAGGGCAGACGGTATTCCGGGATACCGTAGCGTGGCATCCCCCCTGCATGACTCCTGGCTTCGAAGACACTGACCTCATGGCCTTTGCGGACCAGATCGTATGCTGCTGTCAGCCCAGCAGGACCCGCACCGATAACAGCAATTCGACGGCCACTCAAATAATCCACCTTACCCTCTGCCGCAATCTCTTTTACACGCTGATGATCCACTGAATCCATCGCATAACGTTTCAGCCAACGGATAGAGACCGGTTGTCCACGTCTGCCGATGGAGCAGGCATCTTCACAACGATGGGTGCAGACCCGACCACAGACATGTGAAAAAGGATTGCTTTGATAGATCCAGCGTACTGCCTCTTCGGGCTTCCCCTGCCAGATGGCGCGAATGTATTCTGGTGCATCCATATGGGTAGGGCAGGCATCGTGGCACATACCGCATTGCACGCAACGGGAAGCTTCGATCAATGCTTGCTGGTCTGTATACCCGTTGACAATCTCATCGAAGTTATCGATGCGTGCTGCTGGCTCTACCTCGGCCATTGGCTGGCGTTCCAAATCGAGTAGATCCGAGTCAACGCTTTTTTGCCAACCCTGGCCGTAGAATTCACCGTGGATACCGGTTTCATCGGGCAGGATGAAATAACTGTCAATCTCCTCCTGTGTGCAGATATGGACATACTCACGTGACAGGGAGATGGCGCTGGTTGGGCAGATATCGACGCACAGAGCGCACCAGCAGCAGCGTCCGTAATCGATGGCTGGACGCAGGTTGCGAATGCCATTAACCGGATCTTCTGGCAGATGAGGAACCTTGACCATAGTGATGGCGGCATTGTCACAGACTTTTTGGCAGGAACTGCAACCAATACACTTTTCATTGTCATTAAGATGAAAGCCGCGATAGTTGGCGGCAGCTGGTCTGGGTTCCAAAGGGACGGTGACAGGTTTGCGGGCTAAGAATTGTAGTGCCTTTAGTGGGCTGAGAATCGAACCGGAATCACTGTGCTCAATGAGTACAGAGTTTTGAGTTTTGAGTTTTGAGTTTTGAGTTGGGTCCTTCATGCTTCACATCTCTGTGCAGTAGTTTTAACGATTGATGTCAAGAGGGAAACCAGTTCGCTGCAATCATGAAATAAAGAATCTGCCAACTTTTTCTCCACGAATCTTGTCTTTTTCATTAATCGAAGCCAATACATAGTTTCACGAGCCTCTTTTGATGCAATTGACATTTTGGACCTGAAATCCCTTCTCGACTGCCCCGCGCTTGCTTCTTCAATATCTGCACCGATACTAGTACCAGATCGTAAAATTTGCTTGGACAATATATACTCGTCCTTCTCAGTCTGTAAATATCTTGCAAGTTGTATAATTCTAACTGCAAGTTCAAACCTTTTTCTCTTGGTAATATGTTTTTCATTACTCATTCAGTTGCCTCCCTGCAATACTCTGTTAACTCAAAACTCAAAACTCAAAACTCAAAACTCAAAACTCAAAACTCAAAACTCACCGATCCACTTCAGGTGGACAGGCATCCAGGGAAAACATCGTCTGCGCTATATCCTCAATGCGCGATCCTATGGCGAGTTTTTCCAGTACCTGAACCGCATGCATGGAGGATGGACCACGTACATGTACCCGGTAAGGTTTTGGACCTCCGTCTGAAACCACGTAGTAACAAAGCTCGCCCTTGGACGATTCAACCCGGGTGTAGGTCTCCCCGGCAGGGACATTCCAGGCCAGCGGATTGGGGATCGGTGCGCGGATTGAACCATGGATATCAGGCAGCGCATCGATAACCTGCCGTAGGATGCGAATACTCTCCATCAGTTCGTGGCGCCGAACCAGTGTGCGTGCCCACGCATCGCCGCTCTCTTCGGTGGGAATCTCGAATTCAAGCTGGTCGTAGACCTGGTAAGGATCGTCCCGACGTACATCGAATGCCAACCCTGTAGCCCGTAGATTTGGTCCGGTAACCCCCCAGGCCAGGGCCTGTTCCCGGGTCATGACACCAACCCCCTTGGCGCGTCTGACAAATACCTGATTTTTGAAAAAGAGGTTGTCATAGTCGGGGAGGCGCGATTCGATATAATCGAGTGTCTCTGTGACACGCTGCAGGAATCCTGGTGGCAGTTCCCGACGTACACCCCCAGGAATGTTATAGATACTGTAGACCCGACCACCCGTAAACTCCTCGAACAGGTCAAGCAGTAGATCGCGATCAGTGACACCCCAATACATGGTGCTGTACATGCCGGTAGTGGCGGCATGCCCACCAAATGTGAACAGATGAGCAGCTATACGAGAGAGTTCCAGTTGGAGGACTCGAATCCATTGTGCACGCTTAGGCACCACCAGACCACAGAGTTGTTCTACCGCCATAGAGTAACAGAGCTCCATGGGTGAGGGATCAGGCACACAGATACGTGGCACCAGGGCGATATTCTGTATCCACAGTCGCTGTTCCATCAGCTTTTCAAAACCACGATGCAGGTATCCACCGTCGGCGTTGGCCTCGATCACCACATCACCGTGCAGTTTAACCTTCAGTGCATAGTTGCCCTCGATACCGGGATGGTTGGGGCCGAAGTTGAGTTCATACTCGTTACTCGGTGGCTGGCGTTGGGCTTCGTAGTTCTCGGGTCTCATGCTCGTGTTGCTCGTTAATTTTGGATGCTGAATTTTGAATTATGCATTTCGGTGCTCGCTTCGCTTACGCTTTTGTAAATGAGGCTGTGCGTATTGCATACTCGTTAATTAAAAATTCAACATTCATAATTTAAAATTAACTCTTTTTTCGACTGAACCGCTGCTCTTCCGGCGGAATCACCACACCGCCACCTTCAGCGATCAGTGCTTGCAGCCAAGGCGGGTTGTACTCCTGCCAGCTAAGATGTTCATTGATGTAGGCCTCGCTGTCGAACTCTTTGCGCATAGGAGGAGGGCCATCCCACTCAGTGAGAATGAATTTGCCCATGTTGGGACTGCCTTCGAAATGGATGCCGTACATCTCATGGATATCGCGCTCAAAAAAAGCTGCCGGTTGATAGAGATCGTAGACCGACAGATAGACACCCGGTTCACGAGCAATACGTATATGTGCAGATACGAGAGAATGGTTTTCATAAGACCAGACATGGTAGACCAGTTCGAATTCTTCATCATCGATCCAGTCGACACAGCTGATGGCGGAGAGATGGATATAACCTGCGCGGCCCTGCAAGAGCTCAAGCAGGGCGGGCAGGGCGTCTGCAGGAACATCCACGCGCACCCGGCGGCTGCTCTTGCGTCGTATCTCGATGCCCTCGATCTCTTCCAGCAGATTATCCAACCAGTGGGCGATCTCCTGACTCATTCAGTAGGCTCCTTTAAATTGTGGCCCAAGCGCATATCCAGGGCTTCCAGAGGCTTCTGATGCTGCTCCAGCAGGCGGGTATGTTCACCAAATGTGCCTTCACCCATCAGGTTATAGTGTTTAGCTTCCGTAATGATATCGGTAGGGGTCTGCCAATTATCGCCAAACAGCTTTTGTTGATTGCCCAGGTAATAATCATAGTTGCGAAAATAATCTTCCCAGCTGTTAGCTTCCCCTGATTGGATTCTGTTCATCAGTTGTTGCAGGCCGGCGATGACCGCTTCTGGCCGTGGCATACAGCCGGCGATGTAGAGATCGACCGGCATATATTCATCCAGTTTCTTTGCGGTCGCATAGCTTTGCCAATACATACCGCCATTGACAGTGCATGAACAGATCCCGATAACGTATTTTGGCGATCCCATCTGTTCATAAGTCAGGATTACACGCTTCAGGGTTTTGATCGATACATAGCCGGTAATCAGCAATATGTCCGCCTGGCGCGGTGAGACCATCGGTTGAATACCCAGCCGTTCCATATCGAAACGGGAGGTCATGGCAGGGGGCAGTTCAATAGCCCCACAACCGGTGCAGTAGTGCAGTATGAAAAGCGAACGTGAGCGGCAGAAACGCACCAGTTCGTCGAATACCTTCGACAGTGGGTTGCCTCTCTTCGCCTCGATCACCGGGATCTGGTTTATTGAACTCATCGTTTTCACCAAAGAGTGGTGAGTTTTGAGTTATGAGTTTTTAGTTTTGAGTGTCGGTGTTCGCTTCACTCACGCTTATTATAAAAACAAACGTGTGCATAGCACACAAATCAACTCAAAACTTAAAATTCAAAATTCAAAACTCTATAGAACAAACGCTACCCCAATCAGTCCCAGCATCACCGGCCATTTCCACATCAGTCTCAGTAGGTCTTCGGTGCGGTAGCGGGGAAATAGATAGGCGATGCTGACCGGGATGGCGAGTACCAGGAAACTTTTCAACAGAAAATCGAACCAGGTAGTGCCACCGCCCAGGAACAGACTGACGTAGAGTACCGATGTGGTATAGAGCTGGAAGCACTGCATGACAAACAGGCCACCCAGGTATTTCCCGCTCATCTCTACCATCGGGCCGGTTGCAATCTCCGCTGGCGCAATGTAGATCTCAAAGGGTTGCTTGCCCAGTGAGGCATGCATCGCAATGAGACCGGCAATAGCCAGTAGCGGCATCTCTACTGCCCCCCAGGCTGCAAATCCACCTGCCTGCTGTTGAGCGATGATGTCAACCAGATTGGTTGTTCCTGCTGCATAGGCAACGCCGAATATGACGATTACCAGCGGTATATCGTAAGCAAGCATGGCTGTCAGTGCACGGGCGATACCAATGGAACCATTGGGGTTAGCGCACTGACCGACACCCAGAGCCAAGCCCAAAGAGGGGATCATCATTAGATAGAGCAGGGTAATGATGCCTCCCTTCTCAGCAATTCCATTCATACCCGGCACAGGTAGCAGGGTTTCTGCTGCAATATAGCCCCCCATTGCCATGATAATACCGATGTCATGTATCAGGCCGTGGGAAATCTGGGTACGTTTACTGTGTAACTTGACGATGTCATACAGCGGTTGCAGTAAAGGTGGACCCACCCTGCGTTGTATCTTGGCGGCGATACGACGCATCATCAAGACCATCATCATACCCACCAGAAAGGCGATCAGTGGCATCAGGGTGAGTTCGAGAATAAGTTCCATCGGTGCCATCAGATCACCACCCATGCAATCACAAAGAGTGCTGTACTCAATAGATAGAATTCAGCATTGGCTCGTCGATAGAGGCCCTGCATGACCAGGGAGATAAAATCGACCAGTGATGTAACGCTCTTCTCCAGCCAGAGGAAACTACCCCGGTACCAGCCACCAATAAGATGCATCAGACCCGCATAGAAATTATCACTGTACTGATAACGTACATCGGCGGAGAGAAAGTGGCCGCCTGCATAGTTATCCAACTGGTGTACCCGCTTGCTGCGACCGGCGGAGTAGAAGATCACTGCGCCAATACCAAAGCCGGCAAAAAGCACACCGATCACCCAGATCATGTCGAGTGAGCCACTGACCGACTCGACGCCACCCAGGGTATAGTCAGTAACGGGTAAGCCGATCACTTCCTGAACCGAAGCCACCCAGGCCAGTGGAATACCGGGAAACAAGCCGGTGATGAAGATGATTGCAGCAAGAATCAACATCGGGACCATCATGCTCCAGGGAGCCTCTTTTACCTGTTCATGTTCGATTCTGAGTTGTCCCAGAAAGATATTGTGGATCAGTTTGTAGACTGAAAGGATGGTACCCAAGGTACCGATGACGGCTGCAAGGAACAGCAAGGGCATACCTTCATTGAGTAACGATCGATAAACCAGCCACTTTGAGACAAAACCGTTCATCGGCGGTAGACCGGCCAAGCCGATGATACCGACCAGTAGCACCACGAAAGAGAGCGGCATGCGTACGACAAGTCCGCCGAGCTTGTTGAGATCCGATGTGCCGGTACGATGGATCACGGCCGTGACCGCCATAAACAGCGCTGCCTGATAAGTTGCATGATTGAAGACATGCAGTAATCCGCCAGCACCGCCCATCGCATCGGCGACGACCACTCCCAGCAGCATATAACCACCCTGACCGATACCGTGCCAAGCCAGAAGATGACGGGCGTCATTCTGCTTCATGGCTGTGAAGGTGGGGAGTATGATGGTAAATACTGCAATCCAGGCGAGCAGATCCCGTGCATCGATCAGTGTAAAAGGTATCTTCAGGCTATCGATATTGACGATACCGAACAGTTTTACCAGCACCAGCAGTATTGCGAACAATCCCATCCGTGACGAGATAGCGCCTAGAAAGGCGCTACCAGGGCCTGGTGTCTCTGCATAGGCCGGCGCCTGCCATAGATGGAAAGGGAGAAGCCCCATCTTGATGCCGAAGCCACTTCCGAACATCACCACCAGCATCCAGAGCTGGGTCGTACTCATCTGATCTACAGCGGTGAGGATGGCTTCATATTGGAGTGAACCGGCTGCCACGTAGACCAGTGCAATACCACCAAAAACTGCCATGCCTCCGGCCATGGCATAGGTGATATAACGCATGGCGGCGCGGGTGGCGACACCACCGGCCATGGCCATCAGTAAAAATCCTGCCCAGCTGACCAGCTCCCAACCAATGAAGAGCGATAGTAGGTCACCGCTGGCCAACAGAATCAACATGGTGAACACGTTCAGTGCCATGGCGCTATGGTACAGCCAGATATTGCCACCATGCTGTTTAAAACTGCGTTCCCATTCACCGCATGAAAACCAGCTGCTCAGTAACGCGGATGCCACAGTGATGAGGGCAAAAAACCAGCTTAAGGCATCGAAGCGCCAGGAGAGACTTTGACCCATGATTTCAAAGTTGATGCTGGCGTGGATGATGGTGTCACTGTATCCCAGTGCTGCCATTTTTATCAGCGTAAGCAGCTGCCCACCATACAGGATGGTCACCATCCAGCCAGCGGCGAGGCCCCGACCCAGTATCAGTGCCACCAGCAGGGTGGCACCGGAAAAGAGTAGAAGTTCATCCAAAGGTGTCAAAATCACTGACGTTCTCCCAGGGGCTGCTGTAAGACGGTTTGGATATAAAGATCCACGTCTTGTGCCTGTGCAGCAACCGCCTGCAACGCTTCACCAAGGGGTGATACCATCACCGTGACAGCGATCAGTCCTGCACCGAACAGGGAGGCGGTGGTCAATGACAGACCACCTGAATCAGGTGCGTTGATACGAACATTTTCAGTGGGTTTTGTCTGATACATTTTAGCTGCCACCCGAAACAGATAACTGGCTTCAATCACGGTAGCGAGAAGAAACACCAACAGGCCAATCATATAGAGGGGGTCGGTCTGTCCTGCCAGTTCTGTAATCAGGGTGAACTTGGCCCAGAAACCGGGGAGCGGTGGCATACCGACGAGTGACAGAGCGAACAGCACGAACAGTCCGCCTGCCAGCGGTGAAGTGGCGGCAAGACCACGTAGGCGATCTAAAGAGCCTCCCCAGTGATCCGCCAGCATGAACAGACCCGATTTTATCAGCATATGGTGAAGAGAGAGTGCCAGAACGGCTAAAACACCCCGTTCGTCAGGTAAGGCCACAGCAATGAAGATGACACCCAGCTGCCCGATTGAAGAAAAGGCCAACATGCGACGCATATCCTTGGCGCGCCAGGCTGCAAACTCGCCACTGATCACACCGAGAATACCGAGGATCAGGATCACTTGGGTGGCTTCGGGCTGATGGAAGATGAGTAGCAGCAGTCGTAGGATAACCAGCATCGCCAACTTTGATACCAGTCCGGCAAGAAATGCCGAGAGGCGGCTAGCCGCAGTAGCATAGACTTCAGGTACCCAAGTGTTTACCGGGAAAAGCTCGGCTTTGACGCCGATACCGATGAGTATGGCGAGGAATGCAGCAAGGCCCAGGTCATTGTTGAGTTGATCCGGTGCAAGTTGTGCCAGATGCGCTAAATTGAGTGTGCCTGTCTGGGCATAGATCAATGCGATGCCGAAAAGTGTCAATACCGAACCGATTCCGCTCAGGATCAGGTAGCGAATAGTCGCAACATAGGCAGCACCACTCGAAGAGGCGGCTATCAAGCCAAAGGTTGAGACGGCTACCAGTTCATAGAAGACATACAAATTGAAGAGGTCGCCGGATAGCGCAAGTCCTGTGGAAGAGGCGACAAGCAGCAGCATCAGTGCCTGGCGTTTGGGTGTGTCCTGGTCAAGCCTGAAGGGCCAGAAGATGAGGCCCAACAGCTGGGTGGCAAAGGCGAACAGGAGGGCCATTGCATCCACATAGAGGTTGATGCCTATCGGCGGTGCAAATCCGCCGATGGCAATCGAGAAGGGTTGCCCATTTCCATGCAGCCACAGATTGCCCAATATCCAGCAACCATAGCCAAGAATGGCAGGACCGATCCACACGCCCATTGCCAGGCTGCTGCGCATGATGATCGGCAGGAGAAATGCACCCAGTAGCGGCAGCGCAATGGTCAGCATCAGGTGCTCATTCATGACCTGCCTCCACGTGCTTGAACCGCGCTACCCGTGATGGGTGGTATCGGACGTTCACCCAGCGGTGATTCCTGACTGACATCACGTGCCGTACCTGCTGTGGCTGCGATCTCAGCATCCATCAATTCAGCCATCTCGTTACGATCAAGGGTGTGGTAGCGTTGGTGGATGCGGATCAGGATACTGACAGCCAATGCCTGAATGCCCACACCGATAACAATGGCTGTGAGTACCATGGCCTGAGGTACAGGATCGACCATTTGCGGCTGTTTACCTAACGTAGTCACGATCGGAGCCACTGCATCCCAGCGATAGCCAGCCAATACCAGCATCAGATTGGCACCCGCTTCAGCAATCACCAGTGCAAGCACCCTTCGAAACGAGTGGCGGGATAGCACTAAACCGGCCAAACCGATAGAGACCAGCCCCAAAGCTGTGCTGTAGAGGATCAGTTCAAGCGTAAGGTCTGGGATCATACATCCGACTCCGTCTGAGCAAGATGGGATAGCAGACTTGCCAGTTCCGCGCCTACCTTCAAACCTACCGCCAAATAGAGTAATGGCAGGGTACCTGCTGAAAGCAATACCCCTAATGTGTCCTGAATCAACATGGGCTGCAGAAAGGCTTTGCCTTGTTGCAGGGCGATCAGTCCGATCAGGACAAAGCTGGCTCCGGCAAAACCCTCGATCAGACTCAAGGTGCCGTGATGCAATTGTGCGCCAGGACGCGCCAGCAGAGGCAGAAAGAAGGCAGCTGCCAAAATGACGCCACCCTGAAAGCCACCACCAGGCGACAAGTGGCCATGAAAAATGATGTAGAAACCAATGGTCATCAATAGGGGGAAGAGCATGGATCCACCATGCCGCAACACGAAACCTCCTGCAGTCTGAGTGCCTGCAGTGGTGTGTCGACGGCCCAGTATCAATCCTGCAGAGGCCGCTGCAGCAAACAGGATGGAGAGTTCTCCCAGGGTATCGATTCCGCGATAACCCAACACCACTGAGGTGACAATATTGGTCGCCCCTGTTTCTTGTAATGCCTTGGATTGGATGGCACCGCCTATCAGCATTGTCGGTGTACCGAAATCGAGATTGATCGCGATCGACAACAACATGAAGCCAAGGCCACCGGCAAACAGCAGGCCGGTTAGGTTACGCATCCTTCTCCCTCCTGGTGTTAGTCGCTAAAAGGCTGGAACGGGTTATTTTTCCCTCAATTCGCCAGAGGCCCAGTCGTTTTACTGCAAGCGCGAGAATCAAACTGCTTAGACCGGCGCCAACAGCAGCTTCAGTCATGGCCACATCAGGTGCCCTCATCAGTACAAACAGCAGGGCGAGCCCAAGAGAGACAACAGAGGCTGCAGCTACGGCTGCAATATGATTCTTGACCAGCAGCACCAATATCGCCGCACTCAGCATCATCAATCCCAGCAATAGGGCAATCCAGATTTCCAGTTCACCCATTGCTATTATCCTCTGAGGTTTTGGCTTCGGCCTTTTTCCATGGCTGTACACCCGATTTCAGCAGGGCCCTGGCTATGGTGGATGAGCCCAGGGGGTTGGTGATTAAAATCAGTAGGCCAATGATCAATAGCTTTGGCCACCACTGCGGATAGAGCAGGCCAATACCGATTAGCAGAGAGAGCGAGCCAAGGGTGACAGCCTTGGTGCCAGCCTGGATTCGGTTGTAGACATCCGGCATACGTATCAGCCCTATCGATCCGAACAGGGTGAAAGTTGCGCCGATGAGTAGAAATATATCCGCCAGTATTCTCATGAGCCATTGCCCTCAATGGCTCGAGCGATGGCGACAACACCGACAAAGGCCAGAGTGCCGTATATCAGCGCTACATCCAGATAGAGGGGGCTTGCCAACAGGGCTGCCAATACCACCAATCCGGAAGTGGTGATCACTGCCAGCGTATCAGCCGCTACAACACGGTCGGGTGCGGTTGGGCCGAGCAGTAATCGCAACAGACTCAATACGATTGCGCTGCCTAGTATTGCCAAGGCGACTGTTTCCATCAGGGTCAATGTCATTTCAGAAAGCCTTTCAGATGCCGTTCAAACTTGGTTGTGATTTTGCGGGTGGCATTTTCAATATCAATGTCGGGTGGGGTGTCGACCCAATGGACCAGGAGTGTCTGGTCCTGAACATCGACAGTCAGTGTGCCCGGGGTCAGTGTAATACTGTTGGCCAGGGCCAATCGGCCAAGTGGGGAACGTAAATCGGTTCTGACTTCAACGACGGCAGGACGCAGTGGCAAAGAGGGAGAAAGTACCCGCCTTGCCATATCGATATTGGCAAGTATCAGTTCCCAAAAGAAGACGCCAAGATAGTTGATTATGGGAAGAATGGCCTTCGGAGTGAGGCGCAGTCCCGAGTAGATAGCGAGGTGAGGGCGGCTGGTCAAAGTGACGACCAGTGCTACGACAGCACCTGTAATGATTTCACTAGGGTCCAGGCTGCCCGTCAGAAGCATCCAGAATAGGAGAAGAACAACAAATAGGAACAGGCCATTAGCCAGGCCCGAGCCTTCTTCTGTTTCTGATTTCGTTGCCATACTTTTATGCTTACCTCAATCTAAGACAGGGTATATCAACATTTTTTTGTTACTGTGTCATGTCAATCATGCCGCTTAACTCAATCTCTGAAAGTAAGCGCCATCCTGGTATCATATCGTGTTGATTATCCAGAAGTATCTATATTTGACCGCTCAATCCTGCCAGCCATGATTTTCCATCTGTTCCAGGGATATCTCTGTGACGAAAGTCTCTGTCTGTTTCAAGGATAAAAAGCTGAAATGATTGGATGAACTGTGAAAATGTGTAGGCGACATATTCTTGTTCAAGCACATAAAACCTGTGTTGGACTGCCTGCGTAAAGATACAAACCAGCTCAGACTGCAATTCAGCGAGCCGGATGGTTTATGAAACCTTAGTTTTTTGAGTGGAATACTGGGGTGCTTGTCATCTGGTCTTATTGTGAAAGCGATATTTGCCGTACAATTAACTACGATGCTTCAGAACTGGTCTATGGATCATGACCAGTCTGAGACGAGTGCTGTCTTTTACGCAATTGCTAAAATCAGATTTTGGATAATCCTATGAATGAGCGGGTGTGCTAGACAAAGCCAGCTTCCAGAGGTTGTCGTATTCTAATATCTGGCTGAATTCTAAGAATGCCGTCTTCCCCTAACACCCCAACTGACTTTTCATGGCTGTTTTTCAGGAGGGTTATCGCCTCACCTATTGTCGGTCTTCGGACGCACACCAGCTTCCAGCCGAATTTCTTCAATATAGTCATTCCATCGACCTGTCTTTCGTTGATGTATAATTCGGGTGCGGTAGGAATGGCATTCATCCCAAATCTTTTTTCTTCAGGCATAATCGTTTTCCTAAAAATGGATCAGCAATCGGAGAAAGAAATCACAAGTAGGCTTATTATTTTATCTATTGCTTGCGAAAAAAATGAATTCCCCGAGTAGTACACGCTGCTAATTTACAGAAACCAGCCGATCAATGGACCTAATGGGCAGATACTGAGTGTCTTACTATGTCAGTATAGTTATTCATCTCACTCCAATACCTCACTCAAGTCTAAGCCAGGTATCCCGCTGGGTCCATGAGTGAAATCCCTTGGTTATTTGCGGGAAACCGTAAAAATTCAGCCTTTTGGATCAGTGAAATGGTAAGGGTGAAACAACACAAAATATTGTGCTGTATGAATTGATGATCAACCGCGAGACTGTCGTATTCTGATTTCGGGATGAATTCTAAGTATGCCGTCCTCTCCCAGGATACCAACCGCATGTTCATGGCCATTTTTCAGGAGCATTCTTGTGTCTCCCCTAAACGGTCTTCTTATGCATACCAGCTTCCAGCCAAACTTTTTTAGGATTAACATCCCTTCGACCTGTTTTTCGTTGATGTAATTTTCAGGTGAAATAGGAATTGGTCCTAATCCTAAACGTTTGTCATCTGACATGAAGACACCTCAATGAATAAGGTTTTTGAGCAAGGGATGGCTGATTCATTGTGGTATCTGGCCCCCACAGTCTTGCAAAACACCTCCCTTCCGAAATCATAGTCTAATTATATAAATTAGTTGCTCCTGGGGATGGTAGTTTCAGATAAAAATTATTCTTATGGTTTTTCCAGCTATAAGTAACTGTTATCAGATAGTCTCAGGTGTTTTGGAATGGCGTATGTTTGGTTTATGCGCTAGCTCTATGTGAGCGGCTAAAAGCACGCTCTCATGCTCGATATTTGGTGTGAAAAAGTGTATTGCCGGAGGATCCAGGTCTGTTATGCGATCATGTGATGCTCCTTAGCGATTGTATCGATTCATAATCTCTTTGCGAACGGGGCAACTGCAGACTGTTCCTCCACCGAAAGAGATTTGATATCCGCAGTCTTTACACTGGTCATTAAAGACAAACAGCAGGGCGCCATCGGCGGTGACATAATCGATTTTGCAAAGCTTGTATGCAGGATCAGTGAGGCAGCGGTGGCATGCTTTACACTGATCAGCTTGATTAATGATTGCTAGGTCAATATCATATTTTTTGATGTTATCCATAACACTCATCTCCTTGTATAAACAAACATGTTTATGCTGTTTTGTAGTATAGAACTTTGTCCAACTACTGCTCAATAACAAGGATCAATTTAAGAAAACATGCCATTCTCATAATGGGTTCTGTACTTGTAAAAAAGGCACAAGCATACTTGGTATGTGGAAAGCATCAGGATCTCATTTATTTTATCTATGCCTTCTTTGTGGGTGGCTGTCTAATCACGATGAATTTAATCCTCCATGTTGTGATAAACGCTTCCCGGGTTCTAAATTGATATCAGAGATTGAAGTGAGTGACAGGTTTGATAAGTAAATGGATGAGTTTTTATGTTCATCATAAGCACCCTCTATAGCCTTTAATGGCGTACCAATCCCCCATTTGCTCATAGACGTGCCCCAAATATTGATAAAATGATCACTGGAGCCTGTTAACAGATCAAAACGGCTGTTTGATTCAAATCCCCGATTGAACCTAACAATTGAGGTGGGGCCATTGAAACAGCCTCCGTCCACTTCGTGAATCATACTGCCGCTTATTAGATCGGTGAAGAAATAAGCTCTATTCATGTCATCGTTGTAGGTAAAGATAGAGCCATCTTTTATCACGCGTGTACCTGGTCGTTCACGATCGATCAGAAAGACATAACAGATTGGGTCGTTGATTGATAAGCCAGCGTTCGCGACCGCACCAGCGTCATCGCCAATTCTATCTATAGAACCCTCAAATGTGTAATAGGCCAACATAGTTCGAATAGCACCCACACATAACAAATACGCCAAGCAGGCCAACATAAAATAGCTATCGTGAAAAGCTATTTAAAAATTATTCTGTTTATTTCTTTGAATAGAGTAATCGAGGCAATATCCATACCTAAAATATAAAACACTTTAAAAACAGATAGATACAAATTACCCAGTATTATGGTCTGTTAAAATATCCGACATTAATTCCTAAGCCTGACAGGCTGGATACGCATTCCTGTCCACGCGTAGAATTTTTTAGTATCTGTTGCCAACCTACGTAGCAATTAAACGGCCTGGGTCTGTTTTTGTGCTTGAGTTATACCACCCAGCACAATTTATGGGTCGTTCATTATTGTGCACCATTACCATTGGTTCGCTGTAACCTGGGAACGAGCGATGGATTTGAACAGGTATTGATCCAGCCATTCAAATCACCTCGAAAGCGCCCTAACCACCCATCATGATAGGTAATATTCACTAGTTTGATCTGTCTGCGATTGAGATAATTACTTTCAGGAATCACGCAGTTAACTGACGAGGATTTCAACCATGCTTATTACTCAAAACCCCTCTAACGCTACGATCAAAGAGCTGATTTTCCTATCGAGTGAAGACTCTGCTA
Organism: Candidatus Thiodiazotropha sp. (ex Codakia rugifera); assembly: GCA_025656675.1. Lineage (GTDB taxonomy): Bacteria > Pseudomonadota > Gammaproteobacteria > Chromatiales > Chromatiaceae > Thiodiazotropha. The sequence continues at coordinate 851,986 of JAHXHN010000003.1, read as the reverse complement.
AGTGGATTGAAGACAAAGCGACCGGTGATATTTTCTACTGGCCTTCGGATATCGCATACCACGAGCAGATAGCAGAGATCCTGCATATCACTGAATACAATAGGGGGATAGCTATTAAAGATAGGGGCCCCGATCCATATGATCAAGCACTCGAGGTTAAGGCATGGTATTTTCAGGTCCGTGAGGCTCGAAAATGGATGGCTGCTTTTTTCAAGAAGCAAACAGAATGTTACCGAAAACTGAGCAATTTACATGATAAGGATATATCTCAGCTGCTTTGGTCAAGGGCGAGAAAAAAGTTCAGAGGCCTGCAACGGTACGTCCAATGGAAATTGAGTGATCTCTCTCATGAAATATCTAACATCTTTGAATCACAGACTAAATAAATAAAATGCCCCGTATTTAGCGGTAGTAATATGGGGTGAAAGCAGATTCTGAAATGTGTTTAGTGTATGTACTACACCAGTGAAAAGAACTGTATTCTCATAGATTGGCTTTCATTTCTGAACCATCCACCATCAATGTGAAAATGGCTCAACATGGGTGCATTTTTTAAAACTGCTACCTATCAGCAATAGGTACACTGGGAACAACTCTTTTCTTTACGACAGTAAAAAAAAAGAGAGTGCAGTGGGTATGGATTTGAATTTCCCAAGTCCCTAAAAAAATGATCCTGCTAAAGCGTACCAAGGAATTTCCCCGGAAGGCTCAAATCAGCACATGAGGGTATGTCATAGGTAGCATCGCTACCCCAACTGCTACCCCAAACCAAAAAGGCCTACATCCATAAGATGCAAGCCTTTGATTTATATGGCTCCCCGGGACAGGCTCGAACTGCCGACCTAGTGATTAACAGTCACCCGCTCTACCGACTGAGCTACCGGGGAATTGTTTAGGAGGGCGCATATTAATGAGACTGAGCCTTAGCGTCAATAGTTTCTCTGACAAAATCACCTGTTGCAGCTGAGTGGAGAGTCGCTGGGGCCGACTTCTGATACCCTGACACGTCCTACGTTGTTTACAATGACGGCCTTGGGCGGAATGAGATTATCGGGATCGCAGAATGTGAGCGTGAGATTATAGCCACTTGGTCGTCCATCACCCTGGTAGACTACCCGATTACGACCACTGCTGGAGTGAATGTTGATCCCCACCCATTCCCCGGGGTGATGACTGCCTTGTAACAGTTCATCCCGATCTTTTATCTTATTCCTGTTCCTATCCTCGAAGAGGATAAAACCCCTTTTCCAATCAGTCGTTGCAAGGCAGGTCTCACCGTCAACACTGGGGCAGAGTATATGATGAGTCTCTTTGGTGATCGCCTGGGAGCGGGCCAGGTGGAAGTGTTGGACGAAGCTGTTGATTTCACTTCTCTGTTGGTTTTTTATGATCATATTGCGGAAAGATGGGACACCAAAACTGATCAGAGTCAGCAGGATAGTCACTGTTATGACCAATTCAATGAGGGTTAAACCCGTTTCTTTGGGCGGAAATGGGGTGGCAGGCGTCTGCATGGGTGATCCCTCCTTGGAGTGGCTGAAGGGCGCATCCTGCGCCCGTTGAGTCAGATAATCAGCTTATCAGGCTTGAAGTACCCCCTCAATGCGATCCAGAGCCTGTTCAAGATTTTGTCGACTGGTAGCGATAGAGATGCGTACATGTCCAGCGAGTCCGAATGCGGTTCCCGGTACAAGGGCAACGCCGGCTTCAGAGATCAGGTACTCAGAGAGTTCAAGATCGTTGGTGACCCCGTCCAATGCCTCCAGAGCTCCCTCTATCCTGGGGAAACAGTAAAAGGTTCCATCGCTGGGAAGACAGTCGATCCCGGGCATCCCATTGAGACGTTCGACAACATAGTCATGACGCTCTTTAAAGGCAGTCAGCATTTCGCTGATACAGGCCTGTGAGCCCTCCAATGCTGCCTGAGCGGCTACTTGAGAGATGGAAGTGGGGTTGGATGTGCTCTGCGACTGGATCTTCTTCATCGCTTTGATGATCTCTGCCGGACCGCCGGCATAGCCAATACGCCAGCCTGTCATGGAGTAGGCTTTGGAGACACCATTCAGTACCAGGGTACGGTCATAGAGCTCTGGGCAGGCATTGAGAATGTTGACGAAGCTGTTGCCGGGCCAGAGGATGTGTTCATACATATCATCGGTTGCGATCAACACCCGTGGATGCTCTTTCAACACCTCACCCAGGGCCACCAGTTCTTCACGGCTGTAGGCCATACCGGTGGGGTTGGAAGGGCTGTTGATGACGAACAGCTTGGTCTTTTCGGTGATGGCTGCAGCCAGTTGTTGGGCATTGATCTTGAAATTCTGCGAAGCACCTGCGGAGACCAGTACCGGTACACCACCGGCCAGGATTGACATATCGGGGTAGGAGACCCAATAGGGGGCTGGAATAATCACCTCATCACCCGGGTCAAGAACCGCTTGAGCCAGATTGTAAAAACTCTGTTTGCCGCCACATGAGACGAGGATCTGGTTCAGCGCATAATCGAAACCGTTGTCTCGTTGGAATTTTTCAATGATCGCCTGCTTTAATGCGGGCGTACCATCCACTGCGGTGTATTTGGTGAATCCATCGTTGATGGCCTTGATGGCGGCTTCCTTGATATGGTCTGGTGTATCGAAATCCGGCTCTCCTGCACCCAGTCCAATGACATCCTTTCCTGCGGCGCGCATCTCGGCGGCGCGGGCAGTGATTGCAAGGGTGGGAGAAGGTTTGACGGCTTTGACGCGACTGGAGAGTTGTGAGTTCATTACGGTTTTGATCCCTGATTCTCAAACATCAGCACACTGGCTGATCAAAGGGTGGGTAAATGCCATTCGATGATGGCGCTGTCGGGGTGTCATAATAGCCAATTAACGCACGATGAAGAATCCCCAAAATGAATAAAGCGTTTAAATTAACCTCAAAATTCGATCCTGCAGGCGATCAGCCGGAGGCGATCAGCCGTCTTATGGAGGGTCTGACCGACGGTGAGGCAGGGATGACACTGCTTGGAGTGACCGGTTCCGGCAAGACCTTCACAATCGCCAATGTCATTCAACAGTTGCAACGTCCGACCTTGATATTGGCTCCGAATAAGACCCTGGCTGCCCAATTATATGGCGAATTCAAGGAGTTTTTTCCCAACAATGCGGTTGAGTATTTTGTCTCTTACTATGACTACTACCAGCCAGAGGCCTATGTGCCTGCATCCGATACTTTCATCGAAAAGGATGCCTCGATCAATGACCATATCGAGCAGATGCGCCTGTCGGCCACCAAGGCCCTTCTGGAACGCCAGGACACCATTATTGTGGCGACGGTCTCATCGATTTACGGTTTGGGTGATCCACGCTCCTATCTGGGCATGATGTTACACCTAAGCCGTGGAGAAATCATCGATCAACGCGCTATTCTCCGCCGTCTTGCAGAGTTGCAATACAAACGAAATGATGTCGAATTGCACCGTGCTACCTTCCGTGTACGTGGTGAGGTGATCGATATCTATCCAGCAGAATCGGATGCAGAGGCAGTACGGGTGGAGTTGTTTGATGATGAGATCGAAAAGCTATCTGTGTTTGATCCACTTACTGGTGAGATACTGCGCAAAGTGCCACGCTACTCGATCTTTCCCAAGAGCCACTATGTCACGCCACGGGAGACGCTGCTGCAGGCGGTTGACCAGATCAAGCTTGAGTTGCAACAGCGTCTGACACAGCTGGAATCTGTGAATAAGCTGGTGGAGGCACAACGCCTCGGTCAGCGAACCCGCTTTGATATAGAGATGATCACGGAATTGGGTTATTGCTCCGGCATTGAGAACTACTCTCGTTACCTGTCAGGTCGGGCAGCGGGTGAACCGCCGCCCACGCTTTTTGACTATCTACCGGATGAATCGCTACTTGTTGTGGATGAGAGTCATGTCACCATTCCCCAGCTTGGCGGCATGTTCCGTGGTGACCGTTCACGCAAGGAGACATTGGTGGAGTACGGATTTCGGCTCCCCTCAGCGTTGGATAATCGACCGCTCAAATTCGAAGAGTTTGAGCGACGTTCGCCTCAGACTGTCTATGTGAGCGCAACACCCCGTGACTATGAAATCGAGCATGCCGGCGCCATTGTCGAGCAGGTAGTACGTCCTACAGGGTTGGTCGATCCCCAACTCGAGGTCAGACCTGCCAGCAGTCAAGTCGATGATCTGCTTTCTGAGATTCACCTGCGGGTGGCGCAGCATGAACGTGTGCTGGTTACAACACTCACCAAGCGCATGGCGGAGGATCTGACTGATTATCTTGGCGACCATGATATCCGTGTACGCTATCTCCACTCCGATATTGATACGGTGGAGCGAGTTGAGATCATTCGCGATCTTCGACTGGGCGAATTCGATGTGCTGGTTGGTATCAATCTGTTGCGTGAAGGTCTTGATATGCCGGAGGTCTCCCTGGTTGCGATCCTGGATGCCGATAAGGAGGGTTTCCTTCGTTCTGAAGGTTCGTTAATTCAGACCATCGGTCGAGCTGCACGTAATGCCAACGGCAAGTCGATCCTCTATGCGGATCAAATCACCGGATCGATGCGACGGGCCATGGATGAGACTAACCGACGACGGGAGAAGCAGATTGAATACAACAAGGCTCACGGCATCACACCACAGACAATTCTGAAATCGATTGCTGATATCATGGAAGGGGCATATCCCGGTGGGCAGATGAGTGCCAAGCGATATGCGAAGGTGGCAGAGGAGGAGGCTGAATATGCCAGCTTGTCGCCTAAGCAGATGGCCAAGCGAATCCAGCAGTTGGAAGAGCAGATGTATCGTCATGCCCAGGATCTGGAGTTTGAGGAAGCAGCGAAGGTCAGGGATCAGATAAAAAGTCTGCAGGATAGAGGGCTGGCAGTATGATCGATACATCTCATCACTGAGAAACGGTGGTTTGAGTAGAATTGAGTGATGAAATATAAAGTATTTAGATAAAAATCTTTTATTATCCCTGGATTATCCTAGAATTAAATTTATTCTAAACTTTTTTGGAAGACGCTACGGCGGGTAGTACTGAATATGAGTGATATTCAAGGTATGCTCAGTGATATCCAGGCGGAGGCGAATTATGCTTGCCGCATGACGGGTAGAACTCATTTAAATGACCACATTCTGGATGCCATGGGTCGTGTGCCCAGGCAGCGTTTCGTCAATAAAACCTTCCGCTCCCACGCCTACGATAATAGCCCGCTACCCATTGGTAAGGGACAGACCATATCCCAACCTTTCATTGTCGCGCTGATGACCGATCTGGTGGCACCGCAAAGGAGTGACAAAATCCTCGAGGTGGGTACAGGCTCAGGTTATCAGACTGCAGTACTGGCTGAATTGGTCGAGCATCTCTATACCGTTGAAATCATCCCCAAACTGGCCCAGAAATCCCGCCGCAGACTAGAAAAAGAGGGCTATAAGAATATTTCGTATCGGGTGGATGATGGCTATTTCGGTTGGCCTAAAGAGGCCCCCTTTGATGCCATCTTGGTAACAGCTGCGGCTGAAGAGATCCCTCAGCCTCTGCTTGATCAACTTGCGCCCGGCGGACGGCTTGTATTGCCTGTAGGCAAGCTTCTCTATAGCCAGGATCTGATTCTTGTAACGAAAGACCATTCCGGTCATCTTCATACATCCAGGCTATTGCCTGTCACCTTCGTACCCCTCACCGGGGATCGTTGAGCTAGGAACCTTCCGATTTCAGCAGGGCCAGGGTTGCAATTGGCATGGAGCAGCCTGTATGATTCGCCGTCTTACAGGCGCGTAGCTCAGTTGGTTAGAGCGCTACCTTGACATGGTAGAGGTCGTTGGTTCGACTCCAATCGCGCCTACCAAATAAATCAAGGAGTTAGGTTGACTAGCTTCCTTTCAAAAGGCCTCACTGTCACAGTGGGGTTTTTTTGTGGCAGCCATTCGAATGTTTGATTCTCGTTACCCAGTACATATCGGTAGGAATGGCCATTCTCCTTCATTGAGCCCTTTTTTGTCTGCAATCAGTAAAGCGCTGTGTTAAAGACACATAAGAAAAAATCGCACGGTGTACTAACTTCATCGATTTTCCGAATACCCCCTCAATCAGCTAACGAGAAGGTCAAATCAGCTACAATGAACTAGGTGATAGGCGCTTTTGTTGAGAGTACAGTCTGGCTTATTGCTATGCTCATCAGTCAAGGCGATGTGGCCTGTTCCCGCCTCTGGACTAAAGCCATCCCGACTGAACAGAGTCCGGGCTGACAGGCAAGGTATGAGTACGATCGGCGTAAAGCGTGGGTAGCTGAAGTTAATTCAGTTAAGGCAGTCCCAAACCCATAGCATACAGTTCAAAACTCAGCAGTCAGTTTAGAGATGAATATTCCAGCGATTTCACAATAGTCTTTTTCAAAACTTTATTTCTTATTTATTAATACTTTTAAGCGCATAAAATATTTAATATATACTTAGCAAAAAAGGGGTAATGGTTTGGGCGAGTTTTCTGAAAAATTGTTTTCTGAGTCATTAGCTGAGGCTGTTCTTGAAGCAACTGACGACGGAATACTGGTAATAGACACAGACAGAAAAGTCATCAAGCATAATTCCCGTTTTGCAGAGTTATGGAATATACCTGCTACGCTGCTTGAGACTGATGATGATGATGCGCTTCTGAATTTCGTACTCAATCAAATATCCGATCCTCAACAGTTCCTCAACAAGGTTATCGAATTATATAACACCCCGAATGCCGAAAGCTTCGATACATTGGCATTTAAGGATGGACGTGTTTTTGAACGCTTTTCTCGGCCGATGTACCTGAGTGACAAGGTATGTGCAAGGGTCTGGAGTTTTCGAGATGTCACTACTGCTGAAGCAGTTAAACGTGAACTAAAAAAAGAAATCGGTTTTCGAAACACAATTATTCACTCATTGCCCGACTTGGTTTGGTTAAAAGATCCGGATGGAATTTATCTTGCCTGCAATGATCGATTTGAAGCATTTTTTGGTGCGTCAGAAGCAGATATTGTGGGAAAGACCGATTATGATTTTGTTGATTCAGATCTTGCGGATTCTTTCAGAGAGCACGATAAAAAGGCGATGGCGAAGGGCGCACCTTCAGTTAATGAAGAGTGTATTACATTTGCAAATGATGGCCATAGAGAGCTGTTGGAAACAACCAAGACACCCATGCTCGATGATACAGGAGGGCTGATTGGCGTACTCGGAATTGGACATAATATTACTGAACGGAGGGAAGCAGAGGAGAATCTTAAAAAAAGTGAAGAGCGGTTTTCGCTCGCAATGTGTGGTGCCAATGATGGGTTATGGGACTGGAGCTTGGAAACAGATAAAGTCTATTACTCACCCCGCTGGAAAAACATGCTGGGTTTCGAAGAGTCTGAACTGGATAATAGTTTGGATACCTGGAAAACCCTGGTTCATCAAGATGATAAGGATTGGGTGCTTGACAAGGTAGAAGATTGTTTAACGGGTAAGTCTGAAGCATTTGAAGTAGAAATGCGTATGCATCACAAAGAAGGCCATGAAGTTGTTGTTTTGTCCCGGGCTTATCTGACATATCGTGATGGTAAACCTGATCGCCTGATTGGTACTCATGTTGATATTACCGAACGCAAAAAAACAGAGAATTTTATCCAAAGAAATAATGAGATTCTTGAAATGATTGCAACGGGGCGACCTGCATCGGAAATCTACGATGCAATCGCATTAATGTATGAGGAACGTCATCCAGGGATGCGATGTTCAATGCTTGAATTACATCACAATAAGCTTTTGCATGGCGGTGCGCCAAGTCTGCCGAAGGCGTATTGTGATGCCATACATGGCCTTGAGTACGGTCCCAGTGTTGGCTCATGTGGAACATCCACATATACCGGAAAACGTGTGCTTGTCGAGGATATTGATACTGATCCTAAATGGGCAAAGATCAAGCATGTTGCCATTCCGCATGGTTTGCGAAGCTGCTGGTCTGAGCCGATTAAAAATTCATCAGGTAAAGTATTGGGTGCATTCGGTATGTACCACAATTATCCTGTACTACCCAATGAAAATGAATTATTCGACCTTAAATCAGCAGCAAGGTTAGCGGGTATTATCATGGAACGTGTACATTCCGAAAATGAACTCAACCAACACAGACTAAGGCTAGAGGAACTAGTTACTAAACGTACGTTTGAGCTCGAAGTGGCTAAGAGGGAAGCAGAAGAAGCCAATCAGGCCAAAAGTTTATTTCTTGCCAATATGTCTCATGAAATACGTACACCTATGAATGGCATTACCGGGATGACGCATCTGGCATTGCAAACTGAACTGAATGACAAGCAAAAGAATTACGTCACAAAGGCTCATCAATCAGCTAAAAATCTACTTGGTATCATTAATGATATTCTCGATTTTTCAAAAATAGAAGCCGGAAAAATTGAGCTTGAAGAAAACAATTTTCAACTTAAAAAAGTCATAGACAATATGGTTAACCTGGTCAGGTTAAAAGCACAAGAAAGAAGCATCCACCTTGCCGTAAAAATTGACCAGAATGTTCCGAAAAAACTTATTGGAGATCAATTGCGCCTTAGTCAGGTCTTAACCAATCTTGCCGATAATGCCGTAAAATTTAGTCATGAAGGAAGTACTGTATCTGTATATATTGCATTACAAGAGGAGTATGAGCAGGAAGCTATTTTACATTTTTCCGTAAATGACACTGGAATAGGGATGTCGCCGAAGCAGCAGAAAATGTTGTTTCGTTCCTTCAATCAGGCTGATGCCTCTACAACAAGACAATATGGCGGAACAGGGCTAGGATTGGCAATTTCCCAAAAGCTCACTGAGTTGATGAGAGGAAAAATATGGGCCGAAAGTAGCGAGAATACAGGAAGTACTTTTCATTTTACGGTTTGTTTGCAAAAACAGATGGATAGTGTTCAAGACAAGAAAACAGATGATAATCAGGCTGAATTGGTTAACCGGGCTATTGCCCAGCTTCGTGGTGTCAAAATACTGCTTGTTGAAGATAACGAGCTCAACCAGGAACTTGCTAAGGAGCTGTGTGTAATCAATAACATTTTGGTGGAAACAGCCAGTAACGGGAAGGAAGCGTTGAACTTGCTTGCAGACCAACACTTTGATGGCATATTAATGGATTGTCAGATGCCTGTCATGGATGGTTATGAAGCAACGGCTATCATTCGCCAGCAGGAAAAGTATGGTATTTTACCTATCATTGCCATGACGGCTAATACCATGCGGGGGGATAAGGAAAAAGCGCTGGCAGTTGGCATGAATGATTATATTGCCAAGCCGGTCGATCCTGATGATATGTTCGTGACTATGGCTAAATGGATAAAGTCTGATACTTACTCATAGTCCAGCCAAAAAAAGCAGGCCATATAATTTGCATCTCTCCGAATCTAACCTGATTGGTTTATGTGGTAGTCTCTTGCTTATGAGCCCAGTTTTGATAGATTTCATCGGCAGGGAGGGGACGACTATAGAGGAATCCCTGAGCAAGATTACAACCCGCCTGTAGCAGGAAATTGGCCTGACTTTCTTCTTCCACCCCTTCAGCAATCGCTTCCAGTCCCAAACTTTTTGATAATGCAATAACTGCGCGGACGATGGTCTCGTCATTCTCATCATGACCAATGTCACGAACGAAAGATTGATCGATTTTTAGTCTGTCCAAGGGGAGGAGTTTAAGATAGGCCAAACTTGAGTAACCGGTACCGAAGTCATCTACCGAGAACTTTACACCTAAATCTCTGAGTTCGCTGAGTACTGATCGACTCAGGTCTGGATCTCTCATTAACATCGATTCAGTAACTTCCAATTCCAGGCGTTTTGGCAGTAAGCCGGCCTTGCTTAACTCATCTGATACCGTCGTGACAAGTCCTTCGCGATCAATCTGCTGTACCGAAAGATTGACAGCAACACGGGGTACATTAAAACCAATCTGATCCCATTTAGCTATTTGATGGCAGGCGGTGTGCAGAACCCATGTACTAATTTCACCAATAATACCTATCTCCTCAGCCAGTTCGATAAAAAGATTTGGTGTGATCAAGCCCTGCTTGGGGTGTAGCCAGCGAACCAGGGCTTCAACCCCCAGCAGTTGTTGGTTGTTTAAATCCACCTGAGGCTGATAGTGTAACTTCAATTCTCCTCGACAGACTGCGCGACGCAGGTCGTTTTCCATCATCAGGCGTTCAAATGCACCCTCAGTCAACGCCTTTGTGAAGAATCGATAGGTATTTCTGCCTTGCTGTTTCGCCTCATACATGGCTCGGTCTGCGTGGCGAATAAGGATGTCGGGATCATCACCATCATTGGGATATAGCGTAATACCGATGCTGGCGGTTACCACCAACTCATGTATACCAATCATCATTGGATTTGAGAACATGTCCATCAATTTTCGCGCCACCACTGCGGCGTGCTGGACACTGGTTTCCTCCTCCAGCAGCAGTATGAATTCGTCACCTCCTAAGCGTGCCAGTGTATCGCTGGCACGTATTGCATCATTCATGCGTTTACTGACTTCCAGTAGCACCTTGTCGCCGATTGGGTGCCCGAGAGAATCGTTGACTGTTTTAAAACGATCCAGATCTATAAACAGCAAGGCTAGCGAACCCTTTTCCCGTTGCGCATGTGTCAAGGCATGATTGAAGCGCTCATGGAACAAGGCTCGGTTGGGTAACTGTGTCAAGGCATCATGGTGGGCCAGGAAATTGATCTGGTCCTGTGCTTCTTTAATTTGGGTTATGTCGCTGAAGACACCCACATAGTGGGTTGTCTGTCCAAGTTTGTCTTTGACTGCACTGATGGTGAGCCACTCAGGATAAACATCCCCGTTTTTGCGCCGATTCCAGATCTCACCCCGCCAATGTCCGGTCTTTATCAAGGTGCTCCACATATCCCTGTAAAAGGCTGAATCGTGATGACCCGATTTAAGTATCCGGGGATTTTCACCTAACGCTTCTGCAGCACTGTAACCGGTGATGCTTTCAAAAGCAGGATTCACTGAAACAATGTGACCATCCACATCCGTAACGGAAATTCCCTCGGCAGTGTTCTGAAATGCCCGCTCAGCCAGGCGCAGCATTTCCTGGGCTTGCTCGTGGTCCTTTCTAAGTCGCTGGTCGTCCAGGACTCGTCTTACCGCTTCACCCAGGCGGGCAGGGCGGTCTTTCAACACATAATCATTAGCACCCTGGCGCAGGGCATCGATGGCAGCTTCTTCACCGATACCGCCGGAAACGATGATGAAGGGTATCTCCAGATCACGCTCTTTGAGCAGTGACAATGCACGTTGACCACTGAATTGGGGTAGGTGCCAGTCACAGAGGATCAGGTCAGGGCGATTGGTGAGGGCTTCCAGATAGGCGGCCTCTCCCTGTACACGCTGGTAGTTGAGGTCGATGCCCTCATCCTTGAGACGCAGAGCCATCAGTTCCGCATCATAGGACAAATCTTCGACGATCAATACCTGTATTGTCATAATCAGGATCCGGGTGATCCGGTATCCATCATCGTTGCTCCTACGTTGAGTGTAAGCCAATAGTCTTCAATCTGGCGGACTACATCGACAAAACCTGTGAATGCTACCGGTTTGACCAGATAGGAGTTTGCGCCGATGTCATAGGAGAGTGCCCGATCACCCTCTTCCTTTGAAGAGGTAAGAATAACCACCGGTATGCGTTTTATCAATGGTGTATCCTTGATCCTCTTCAACACCTCAAAACCATCGATACCCGGCATTTTCAAATCCAGCAGAATCAGATCAGGCAGCGGGTATTGAGCACGATCAACATAGGCATCCACACCGTACAGATAGTCCAGTGCCTGTTGACCGTTGTAGGCCACTTCAACCCGATTGGAAAGGCGTGCTTCATTGAAGGCGTCGAGTGTGAGCTCGACGTCCATACGACTGTCATCAATCAGTAATATTGTTGCGGATTTACTCATATCCGAACCCTTTCTTGTTAAGCGCTGTTACACTGGTAGCCTGTAGTATCCTTGCCCTGACTGTCAACTGAGAAGCTTCCTGTGTTCACCCTACAGATATTCAGTGAATCTCAGCTATCGGCAATAGAATAGTGAATCGGCTGCCTTCGCCCAGAGTGGATTCAACCATAACTTCACCATTCATCATACGTACTGCCTTGGCCACGATAGCCAGACCAATCCCAGTGCCTGGGTACTCCTCCTGACTGTGTAGCCGCTGGAATACCTGAAAGATCTTTTGATGGTATTCCGGAGCGATACCGAGGCCATTATCGCTGACTGTGATGACAACCTGATCTGCCTGTCGTTTCGCAGCCACTTTTACCACCGGTTTAGTGTCGGGTTCGTGGTATGTCAGCGCATTTTCAATCAAGTTACTGAACAGCTGTCCGACTAGGGTGGCATCACCCAGCGGTACGGCGAGGGGTTCATCGACAATCAATTTTCCATGGTTTGTCAGTATCTGTTCGGTAAAGGTGACTTCCAATCCTTGAATGATCGGTAACAGTTCTACCGGTTGCATCTGTAAAGCACCACGACCGGTTCTGGAGTACTGCAAGAGGTCTTCGATCAAAGTACTCATCCGGTTGCCGGCTTCCACGACATTGTCCATGTAGTGTTGGCCTTCATCGTTGAGATTGTCACGGTGACGATTGGCGAGAATGTGTGCAAAACCGGTGACTGCCCGCAAGGGTGCCCGCAGATCGTGGGAGACGGAGTAGACAAATGCCTCCAGCTCCTTGTTCGCCGACTCCAACTCTTCGGTGCGATCGGCTACACGCTCTTCCAATTCGGAATTGAGGCGATGTATTTCAATCTCAGCCAGTTTACGATCGGTGATGTCTTGCCCGATCGCCTGATATGAGACCACGTCACCCTGGATACTGAACAGGGCGCGGTTAGTCCAGCGTTGCCAATGGATTTCACCGCTGGGGGAGAAAACCTGATGCTCATGGGATTGAGTGGGTGCCTCCGGGGAGAGTGCGTGAATGTTGGCCATTACTCGTTCTTGATCCTGCTTCGGGATCAGGTCTAGAAAGCTCGTACCGACCAACACTTCAGGTGTACTGTCGAAATAGTCGCTATATGCTTTATTGACAAAAGTGATCTCTCCATCCGGCAGATAACGGCCGATCAGGAGTGGCGTGTCCTCTACCACAGAACGATAGCGTTGCTGGCTGTCCTGCAGCGCTTCCATTGCCTGGATTCGATCAGTGATATCACGTCCGACACCGATGATCGCTGTTACCTTATCGTCATCATCAAGTATCGCAGTATCCATCCAGCCCAGCCAGCGCCAGCCCAGCTTGGTCATCGCGCGCTGCTCCAGGTATGCAGTATAGGGCGGTTGATAAAGTGCCTTCATGGCTTTTGCGGTCTTTTCCCGGTCATCGTCATACACCAGTGACATAAAGGGATGACCCAACAGCTCATCCTCTGTTTTTCCGAATAGCTTACAAAAGGATGGACTGACGAATTGAAAGCGATCATCCAAGTCCACTTTTACCACCAGGTCTGTCTGGTTTTCGATGAGCAGTCGATACTTCTCCTCACTCTCCTTGAGTGCCTCCTCGGCTTGTTTGCGTTCTGTAATGTCGTTGAAAACAGCAACAATTTCACCACCGGGAAGTCTGTAGACATAGTTTTCAACCCAGATTAGCAATCGTTCATCCTGGTAGGCATTGCTGGGAAAGTACTCAGCCTTACCGGTCTCCCATACCTGTTGAAAAACGGTCAGTAGCCCTAATTCCCTTACACCGGGAAAAACCTCGGTGACGCGGCGGCCGATCACGTCTTCACGGCAGTTTTTACCGATGCGCTCACCTGACTTGTTATACTCCTTGAAGATGAAGTCCTGTCCATCATCGACTGCTTCATAAACCGCAACACCATCACTCATATTGTCAATCAGCTCGCGGTAGCGAGCTTCACTGGTAGCCAATGCATCCATATATCTCTGGCTCTGTACAATGTGCCAGATCTCGTTGGCAATCAGTTGAATGGTCTCCACGTCAAGGTTTGAATAATTGGCCAGCTTATTACCCACACCAACCAGCATCACCACCTTATCATTCTCGATTACAGGCATGCTGATGATGCGTGTCAGCTTTGCATGCCCTTCAGGTAAACCGTGCTTGTTCGGATAGCTTTGGTAGTCATTGAACACGACTGGTTTGCGTTGACGCAATGCATCGGCCCAGATGCCGGCCTCATTGACCGGATAGTGCTTGTCATGAACGGTCTGACAATACTGCTGCAGTGTACGTTTAGACCAGGTAACCAGTTCGATGTTTTGTTCATCGTGTGTGACAAAGTGAATGAAGGAAATCGGACTACTGGTCAGTTCTTCTGCCAATTCAAGGCCATGTTGCATGAACGCTGTCTCATCAAGCTGATCGGCAATCTGGGGTAGTTCCAACAATATTGCCGCACGGCGGGCTTGAATCTCAGCATCCCTCTCGTGTTGTTTACGCTCTGTGATGTTATGCAGTACGCAGTGGGTTTGCTGGAAATTACCCTTTGCATCATGCCCTGTTTGTCCATCAACAGAGACCGTCACCAAACGACCATCAATGCGCTGGAGATCATATTCAGTATCATGTACCTTGCCGTTTGACAGAAAATCGCCAAAACGCTTATCCAGTAGTGTATGTTGATCAGGGATGATGAAATCACTGATCGATCGTCCGATTACTTTTTCACGGTCATTTCGACTAAATCCCAATAGCTCAAGCCATGCGGGATTAATATCCAGTATTGAGCCATCAGCGTCGAGTGATTGATACGCAATAGGTGCCTGCTCATAAAAGAGGCGAAAATATTCGTTACTTTCTCGCAGTGCCACTTCTGTCTGATGCAGAGATGTGATATCCCGACCGATCCCAAGCACGCCTATCAATGTACCCTCATCATCAAAGAAGGGGGTTTTAGTCGTCAGCAACAGGGTGCGACGACTGTCATCTGCAAAAGTGACCCACTCTTTGTTCGATAGGGAACCGTCTGACGCTATGGCGGCCTGGTCATTGGCACGGAAGAAGTCAGCCAGCTCTTTATCGACGAAATCGTAGTCAGTTTTACCAAGTATTTCTGCTTCTGCAGCACCAAAAAAACGTTCAAACGCTGGATTGCAGGCAAGATAGACACCTTGTGGATCTTTTAACCATATCAGATCGGGTAGGGTATGAAACAGGGTTCTCAGACGCGACTCTTTCTCACGAAGTTCTTCCTCGATCTTGTGTACCGCTGTAATATCTCGAGAGATGCCAAAGACACCAATCACTTCACCGGTTTCATTACGCAGGGGACCTTTTGTCGTCAAAAAGGTAACGGGGCCTTCATCGGTATCCAGTCCCTGCTGGAAGGTGGTTATAGTGTCTTGTTCGACCAGTGATCTGTCATTCTCCTTGATCATTTCAGCCTGATCAGGAGGAAAGAGCAGCGTATCATCATGACCCAGTACCTCATCTCTGGATTTGCCGATGATCTGCTCAGCTCGACTATTGAAGAGGGTGTACCGCCCCTCACCGTCTTTGGCATAAATGGCATCCATTGAACTGTTAGCAATAGAGGTCATTAGACTCATTGCTTGCAATCGCTCTGTCTGGGCCTCGTGTAATTCGTTTACCAGGGCGAGCTGCTCACGTTGGCGCATTAGATAGAGCCCGAAGATGCTCATGAATAATGCCAGCAACCCGGTTAATGCAATCCAGGCGGAACTGCTAAGTGCGTCACCATAGAGTTCTGACCAGTCCATCTTTGCCAAGAGATACCAATTGGAATTTGGGATACTACGGCCAACACCAATGACCGCTATATCACGGTAATCCGTACCTTCGATAACCTGGGCTACGCCTAAATCCCCACGAGCCAGTTGTACGGCGAGATGCTTCTCATCAGAAAGAGGCCAGCGCAGCTGCATCGCGGAATGAGGCGCATGCCTCAAAGCATTCAGTAACTCCACATCCGACCCGTCGCGACGGAATAGTACAATCTCGCCACTACTACTCGGTACTGGCCATTCGCTGATTGATGAAAAAATGGAGGAAGCGGGGTCCAAATGCAATATCAGAATTGGACTGAAATTTAGCGGACCTTCATTGAATGGTACAACATAATCCAGGTAGATCTTTCCTTGTTTATCCAGATAAGGACCAAACCGTGTAATTTTGTTGGATTTTGCGATGCTTAAGTAAGTACTGCGTGATGTGGTGCTTATTTGTGAGTGAAGCATTGTACTGCGCCAAACACTATTACCCTCTCCATCTAAAAGTCTGACACCCTCAAACAGACCCATTTTTTCTATCTTCTGTAGGCGGCTAACCAGTTTCTGTAAATCGGATGGATCATTACTCTTTCGCCATGCAAGAAATGCTGTAGGGATGTCTTGGCTGAGTTGTATGAACCTTGAACCAAATTGGCGGTCCTGGAGCCAATTGCCTAATTGCTCGACTTTAAGATCTGCTATGGTCTGTAGGCTTCTAATCTCGAATGCTTTTTTTTCTTGAAATGTGAAATATATAAGGGTTGTGGTCAGGGTGATTATTGAAAAAGTCAATAGAGTAACAGGCAACCATATCGAACGGACATTCTGTCTAGTGGCATTCGGTTGGGTATCTACAGGAGTTAGATATTGTTTGATCAGCCAGTACAGCAACAGTGAGGTCACGGCAATGAATAACCAACCCTTGGCGGTGCTGATCAGTGTAATCTGGCTGGGGGTGCTGGAAATTATCTCAACCACTTTATCGGACAACAATATCCATAAGGTGGATAGCACAGCGTAGATGAAGACGATACTGAGCGGAGATCGAATGGGACGCTTGTTCATGGGATGGTTGCTTTCATAGCGACCTGATAGTTTGAGCCCAGTGGATTTGGTGATAAATACCCATGTATAAACATAAGTAATTATTGGTTATTTTAAAGTAGGAGGAGAAGATTAGAGTAATGTTGATAGACCCCTAGCGCTTCTGTTTGAGTCACTATGCTAATGAAAGCCAGAGCAACTATCTATATGGTAGCTTTTGGTAGAATTATTTTGAAGGCGATAATCTGGGTTCGTGGTTGAAAATGTATGTGAAATGGTTGTCAATAAGTGAAATATTGATCTATGTCATGATTGTCATGGTGACAATACCTAGATTGCTCTTTTCAAGTACTCACGGTGTTGGATGATGATCTGTCACCGCAGCTGGAATTCTTCCCGGTTCTAGCGCATCGAACTACAATAACCGATTCCAACATAACAATTCATAGACAATATGTTTAATCCAGTCAGGTTAGAAAGCACAAGAATGATGTATCCATCTTACAGTTATAATTGATATGACAAGTAAGTTATTTACATTTTTCCTTTTATTGATACTGGAATAGGGCTTGGACTGACAATATCCCGTAACTCACAACATTAGTTTGTTAGTCCAATGAGCTGGATATATGAATATCGATCATCAAAAATAGAGTTCACTACCCCCCCCATTTTTTATTAATCCGACAACTTGTTAGGCTGTCGGATTAATCGTTAAGTCACTGGATTAAAATAAAATGCTATAGATCTCAGGGAAACCGTATTCGCCAGTTGTCGATATAGCCATTACCTGTAACACCGAAATCTTTCACACGTAGATGCCAGATGCCTTGCGACGGCAAGGTGGCTAAATCCAGTCTGATATTCTCAATAAAATCTTCACCGTTGTATCCACCGAGTCTTTTCAGGGTGTGGATGCCACCATTGGGATCAATCAGCTCCACTAGGATTTCACGAATTGCCGGATGTCGGATAGCTATGCTGATTTCGATTTGTCCGGATTCGCCAATGCGGGAAACGGTTATGGGACTGGATATACCATCGAGAATTGAATCAGGGATGGGTATATCATTCTGGTTTTCGAAGGTGTTGTTTAGGTCTGGCCGGTCAGTTTCACGGAAGTAATTCGCAACCAGGTTGGTATCTGAGAACGCACTAAAACCGTGCAGCATTACGTAGTATCTGCCTGGCTGAGGGCTGCGTATCCTGCAACGTTCTGCATTACCGTAAAGGTAGGGCCTACAGTCATAGCTGTGCAGTGAGGGTTCAGTGGCAAATTGAACATACAGATCAGCATCGCCATTTCCCCCGTTGAGCGTAAACGAGAGGTCGTTCGCATCAATCGGTATGTCGATAGCAAACCGTAACATTGCGCCTGCTTCACCAAAGAGTCCTGTTTCAGGGATACCATTCTGTAAGAGAATGAGATCAGGATCGACAGGATCAATGATTCCGACTTGCGCCACAGCGGCTGAGGCATCCAATATTCCACTTCCGCAACCTGTACAATCGACAGGAAAGGAACGGGCTGTATCGCTTATGATCTGCTCAACCTCGTCAGGTGTGATATCAGGTTTTATTGCATAGAGTAATGCAGACACACCACTGACCTGAGGTGCTGACATGCTCGTACCGCTTGTGACAGTGTAAGTATCGCTACCTGGGGTGATCAGGCCACTATTATGGGTGGATAGAATCCATTCTCCTGGTGCGGACACATCGATGCCACCACCATGATTCGAATACACGGCAGGTGCGGCTGCTCGGGTGGACGCAGCTACTGCGATCACACCATCACAGTTTGCAGGTGTGATGCCTGAGACGTTTTGAGCAGAATTTCCGGCAGCTGCGATAATGGTGGCGCCCTGCAGCCGGGCAGTGTCTATGGCCTGGGCCATTGTTTGTGGACAACTCGGAGCCTCTCCTCCCAAACTGAGGTTGATCACTTTGGCTGGGTTTTGGTTGACCGGCTGTCCTGCTAGATTGGCTCCCGAAGCCCAAATGATGCCGTCAGAGATATCTGACAAATAGCCACCGCATCTGCCGATGACACGTACTGGCAAGAGCTTGGCTTGAAATGCCGTACCTGCTATACCCCGATTATTATCAGCGACTGCAGCTACAATACCGGCCACTTGGGTCCCATGCCACTTACTGATATAGGTATCACATTCAGGCGCATAGTCACCGGGATCTTGAGCATCGCTGTCTCGCCCATTACCGTCATTGGCAACATACAGGTCGCTGATCATGTCATAGCCTGGAAGTATGTTAGGAAGTAAGTCCTGATGAGGTCGGTAACCGCTATCCACCACGGCGACGATGGTGTTTTCACCCTGGCTCGAATCCCAGGCCTGGGGAAGACGAATACCTCCAATTTCCTCGAAGAAATTCCATTGTTCACTGTATCTAGAATCATTCGGCGTATAGAGAGGGTAGATCATCAAGTCCGGTTCTACATACTCCACTTGTGAAAACTGTCTGATTTCCTGAATAATCCCATCTATTTCCTCAAGAGATTTTTTTTGATCAAGCCTGATAATTTGTGCACCATTGAAACTCTCTTTGACGTAAGCAAAGTTTTCT
This sequence comes from Candidatus Thiodiazotropha sp. (ex Codakia rugifera), assembly GCA_025656675.1. GTDB lineage: Bacteria > Pseudomonadota > Gammaproteobacteria > Chromatiales > Chromatiaceae > Thiodiazotropha. The sequence goes on along the minus strand of JAHXHN010000003.1, from coordinate 832,571 downwards.
CCGGTACTTTCTGTGACCGATTGTGTCATTTCATTAAGGCCTGGTGATGGTAGCTCACTTGCTTTGTACTTAACGATGATACGGTCTGTAGAATGAGCAAATTGATGTTGTTGTTGAGGTATATGCCGAACTGGTTGCGACAGAGTATTGTCATTTATCTCAGCTGATATTGAACTATCTGTGAAAGTTGTTACCAAGGCGAACAGGTAGAGTGGAAAACAGCAAAAATGACTAAAGGGATTGTTCATTGAATTACTCCATTAAAAAACTTTCCATTATGATTAAGATAAGCTATTGCAGCCTACTTCTATCAACTATGATTTCGATTGAGGCAACACTCAATAATAATAACCTTTACTACCCAGGTTATTTGGTGTTTACCACTGTGTTATAGTCAATAAATTACAGGGACTGTGGAGGCTTTTTAAATAAGCGGAAGCCGGTCATATGCATATTGTGATATCTCTCACAACAGTGGAAAAAATGTTCGCACTTTGTAAGTCTATTGTTTCACGAGCGGACCGCCAACCAGGAAAATATATTTCTGAACTGTATTAACCCGGTATCTCAATACAATCCATTCAGGACTTTAAGCATGCCCTTTATATAGGTGTGGCTTACAACTAATGGCGATTATCAAGTAAGCGGCTCTTCACCTGACAGAGTGGGTGAGCCGTGAAAACCATAACAAGTCATTTCGTCAGTTAATGGGATATGTCCGCAAATGAACGCGAATGCACGCAAATAGGTATAGGGACTTACTCACATGTGTCATTTTGACCGAAAGGAGAAATCTTAAATCACGGTTGTTTGACCTATATTCTGTAGTTAAACGCTGTAACTTGAGGTAAATAAAACATTTGCATTCATTTGCGGACACTCAACTGAGCTGTTGAATAAAGCCGCAGTGAGTATCGACGCTTACCCACTCGATCAGGGGAAGAGCCAAGTGAATATTCCAGTGGGTAGAAAATACATTCTTGAACTACCCAACCGATTGATTTGAACAAGATAGAGCGATGTGTACCTGCTTATGGATCGGGTTATCAGATCTGACTGTAGGCGTGCTACAGTGACGCTTCGATGCATTGTTGTAGGCAGGTTCACATGGGCTGAATCCAATATATTTTGGGTTGCCGGATTAATAAACTATGAGTAATAATAGAATCAAGAGAGAACAACAGACCATTGCAGCTATGATGGCTATTTATTGCACGGATCATCACCTTACGAATGGTGTATTATGCAGTGAATGTTCTCAACTACTGGATTATGCGAGACGGCGTCTGGATACCTGCCCGTTTCAGGAGGAGAAACCAGCCTGTAATCACTGTACTGTACATTGCTATTCCAAGGATATGCGTGAAAGCGTACAACAGGTGATGCGCTATGCCGGTCCAAGGATGATGTCACGCCATCCGGTTCTGAGCTTTTACCACCTGTTGGATAAATTTCGTGAAGTGCCAGAATTGAGAAAGCCGAAGAAGTAACAAGTGTTGATCAGCGCTGATCAGCTACCTACTTGCTGTTGAGGAGAGCCCGATAAATAGGTTTCAAAATCGCTACGATGCATCGGTTTTGCATAGTAGTAGCCTTGCGCAAATTCCACATTGAGTCTTTTTAGAAAGCTTGCCTGTGCTTGGGTCTCAACGCCCTCTGCAATGATAGTCATTCCCAGCTTTTTACCCAACAGTACAATCGTCTCTGTCAGTATTCTGTTATCTGCATCATCCGGTAGGCCGTTGATGAAAGAGCGGTCAATCTTTAGATGGTTCAACGGGAAGCGCTTGACATAAGCTAATGATGAGTATCCAGTGCCGAAGTCATCTATTGCCGAATCTATTCCAAGCTTTTCCAAATGGTGGAAGTTGTGTATTACCTCCTTATCATTATGTAACAGAAGGTTTTCAGTTATCTCTACACAAAGTCCTAGTTCTGCCTTTGCTGCCTGTCGGGCAATTTGTGAGATGGTTTTGTTGAATGTTACATCACAGAAATAGATGGGTGGTACATTCACCGATAACCAGAATTGTTCAGGTCTTTGATACCAGGCTTTGGCATGCCCGAGGATTTCACTGAATAACCAATCAGTGATAGGTCTGATCAGACCCGATTGTTCCGCAATCGGTATAAACTCAGATGGTGGTACTATCCCCAATTCCTTATTGTCCCAACGCAGTAAGACTTCGGCGCCAACAAGACTGCCATCTTCAACACGTACAATAGGTTGATATACCGGGTAGAGTTCTCCAGCTTCCAGTGCATGACTTAGCTGAGACTCGAGTGCCATCCGTTCAGAGACTTTCTTATTGATTTCTCGTGTAAAGAATTTGAAGGTGTTACGGCCTGCGTGCTTGGCCTCATACATAGCCATGTCCGCATTACTCATTAAGGTGCTGACATCTGTACCATCGTCTGGAAACACTGCTATTCCCAGGCTCGAAGTAATGTTGACTTCCCGGCTGTTGAGTAAGAAAGGCGTTTCCGTAGCGGCAAGAAGTCGGGTCACAACGCGTTCAAGATCGATTGAAATGCTTTTCACATCAGGGATCAATGCCAGAAACTCGTCTCCACCCAAGCGTGCGAGTGTATCTTCGGAACGCAATTGATCCTTGATTCGTTTTGCAACCTGTATCAGCAATTGATCACCGACAGGGTGTCCCATAGAGTCATTAATATTCTTGAAGTTGTCGAGGTCAATATAGATGACCGCAACATGTTGATGATGCCGCTTGGCATGCTGCAGTAGTTGTTTGAGGCGATCAAAGGCTAGAAAGCGGTTGGGAAGTTCTGTGAGCTGATCGTGAGTTGCCTGCTCAAGAAGTCTCTCCTCAAAGGCTTTTCGATCAGAGATATCCTCTTTGACGGCAAGATAGTGGGTGGTGACGCCATTCTCACTTCGAATAGGTGCAATAACTGCTGATTCCCAGTATCTATCCCCATTCTTACGCTGATTACAGAATTCTCCTTTCCATACTTCACCTGCCAGAATTTTATCCCACATGCCTTCAAATTGCGTCTTATCCTTGTCACGAGCACCTAACATGCGGGTATGCTCACCGATAACCTCGTGTGACGAGTAGCCACTCACTTCAGTAAACTTCGGGTTGACATACTCGATATATCCCTTGAGATCTGTGATTACAACAGAAGCGGGACTTTGTTCAACAGCCAGTGAGAGCTTTTTTAACTCATCCGTGGCTTCACGTCGATGCTCAATTTCTTCAGCAAGGCGTTTGTTTGTACCTATTAGTGCTTCCCGGTCGAGACTGATCTCATCCATCATGTCGTTAAAACTGTGTGCAAGATGACCAATTTCGTCATTGGTATAGACCGGTACATCCTGATCAAGAATGCCCTCTGCTACACGTGAGGCTCCTCGTGTTAGAGCCCCGACAGGATGAAGCACCTGAAGTTTGAAGATGACAAAAATAATACTTCCGAGAAAAAGTACGATAGCACCATAGATGCTAAATAGATGAACCAGGACATCACGAGTGATCAGGGTCATGCGTGACGTATCCAGGCCTACTAATACCCACCCCATGATCTCTTCATTGTCCCTGATAGCAAATTCCAGAGTGATGAGTTTTGCAGTGATTCCATCCGGCTGTTTAAAGACGGTATCCCTTTGCTTGACCCATTGATCAATCTGCTCAGTGTTAACGTTATCAGGCAGATAGGTTGTTATTGGCTGACCCTCAAATGAGCGTATCTGAGCAAAGCGAACATCGACATCATTCGTGATCTGCTTGACAAATCGGTCCAGCATAGTGACATCATAGGCATAAATGGCATCGGGACTGATCAGAGCTATGAAGCGGCCGATTGCATTTGCCTTACTGCGAAGGCTTCCTTCAAGGAGATCCTGTTGGGTGTTATAGATATAGAGGGCAGCTCCTCCCAGGGTGAAAAGCAGAACGATGCTGATCCAAAAGATAAATCTGAAACGAAGACTCCCTCTATAAATGAGAGGAGTCCTTTGCTGTTTGGGATTGTCTTCGTTAGTGGGCATATATTGTGTTAACAATCTCTCGGTGGGCGTCGTAATCCCGGTCAGCTACGGGATTTAAGGCACTGAGTCGAGCTTGTTGAAGAATCTCCTTACCCTCTTGTGAGTCACTGAGGCCAATGAGCAGGCCTCTAATTCGCTGCTTTAATGCTTCTGCCATCTCCACTTTCACAGCCCAGGGCAGATGAGGCAAAGGTTGACTGATGGCAATCAAATCCAATTTTTTAACATCGATTTTAGAAGTTACAATGGGTAATTTACGGATAACTTCACCAGCTCCTCCCGCATCTGCCCGTTTGAGAAAGGTAGCCAATACAGCGTTGGGTGGGTTTACCGCATAGGATTCCTGATAGTCACCCTTGTTGAGACCCGCCTGACGTAAAAGATAAGTGGGGACAATATAGCTCATCATTGCTCTGGGTCCGCCACCGAAAAGTATTTTTTTCCCACGTAGTTGTTCAATCCGTTTGATACCTGAATCCCGATGAACGTAAATTGCTCCGCGAATCGTTTTTTCTCCAAGCTCTTCATTTTGGACCAGGACATCATAACCCAATTTATCATGGGCATTGATATACTCGAACTGATTGAAATGAACCAAATCATATCGCCGTTCTTCCAGACGTTGTAGGAAGACATCGTAATTTGGAGACATTTCCAGCGCTACAGGTCTTTGTAGATTTTTTTCCAGGTAGCGCGACAGTGGACGGAATAACCTGGCCGTTACTGCAGCATCTCGGCGTGGGAAAATTCCAATCAAGAGTGGATCGGCAAATGCGCTGGTCACAAAACTGGCGGTGAGCGTTAACAGTATGAGCAGGATTCTCACAGTTCCCATGCCAGACCCTTTTTGATGTGCTGACTTATTCATGGCAATAAACGTAACTAATTGATTTTATATATAAAAATAAAATAACCATGAGACCTATGATGTTAACGGCATTGAGGTCTGTATCTTAAGTATTTAATTCTAGTCACTTTTACTAATAATGTGGGTATAAGGTAGGAGTCCTATCGCCTACTATCTAAGGGAAATAATGCTCATGACTATGAGTAGGGCTAACTGACCTGCCACAAGCTGTTCTTTTTTTATATCCTGAAAGCCAGTCGGGGCATGTCTTAAGTATCTAATCTGGCTAGGATAGCGATAACCAAAAAAACGGCATAGGAGCAGATATGAGTGAGGTGAACAAAGGACTTTTAGCGGGACAGCGGGCGTTGGTTACTGGCGCAAATTCCGGTATAGGTGCTGCCGTGGCGCGTGGCTTGGCGATGGCAGGTGCAAAGGTTGTAATAAACTATGTTGTTAATGAATCTGATGCGATAAAGCTGGTCAATGAAATTGAAAAGTCGGGTGGTCAGGCCATGGCGCTCTACGCGGATGTGAGTAGTGAGAGTGACGTGCAATCGATGTTTCGCCGGATGATCGAGGCATGGGGGAGCATCGATATTCTCGTTAACAATGCAGGCATCCAACGTGATGCATCTTTTGTTGATATGACACTCTCTCAATGGAATAAGGTGATAGCAGTCAATCTAACCGGACAATTTCTCTGTACCCGTGAAGCAGCTAGAGAGTTTGCACGACGCGGGGTAGTCCCGGAACTCTCTTGTGCGGCGGGTAAGGTGGTCTGCATGTCATCTGTACACGAGGTCATTCCATGGGCCGGGCATGTCAATTATGCCACCTCTAAAGGAGGAGTGATGATGTTTATGCAGAGCGTCGCCCAGGAGTTGGCTCATCTGAAAATTCGGGTCAATGGTATCGCTCCGGGTGCGATTCGTACACCGATTAACCGGAATGCCTGGGAAACGCCTGAAGCTGAAGCATCTCTGTTGAAACTGATTCCCTATGAGCGTATCGGTGAGCCTGCCGACATTGCAAAGGCAACAGTATGGCTTGCATCCGACCAGTCGGACTATGTGACAGGCACAACCCTTTTTGTCGATGGAGGCATGACGCTCTACCCAGGATTCAGAGAAGGTGGCTAATAGATTGAAACAAATCAGGTTTGGACGTGATTGTTGCGGTGATTTAGAGCAAGCTGAACGTCGTGAATGGCTATTGACCAATGGCAAGGGAGGCTATGCAGCCGGCAATATCGCTACCAGTCTGACACGTCGTTACCACGGCTTGCTGGTTGCCCCACTGTCTGGTGCACTCGATCGTCACCTTATGATGGCTAAGGCTGATGCGACCTTGCGTGTTGAGGGCCGAGAATGGCCACTGTTTACGAATCGCTGGTTTGGTGATGTGATTGATCCTCCCGGCTATCGCAACATAGAAAGTTTTCATTTAGAGGGTCGCATGCCGGTGTGGCGCTTTGCCTTTGGTCATTTAATCCTTGAAATGCGAATTTGGATGGAGTGGGGGCAGATGACTACCTACGTGGCCTATCGTATGACAGGTGGTGATGAGGCAGCCAGTTTAAGTATCAATCTGTTGGCGAATCGGCGCGATCACCATGGCAATATGCACATCAGAGATACAACCGCCTCAGTAACTGAATCGGATAACGGCCTAAGCATTGAATGGCCTGAAGGCGATAGCCTTTATCTACACACCACACCGGCCAGCATTGAGCCATGGCAACATTGGTACGAGGGTTTTCAACTGCAAAGCGAAGAGAAGCGTGGACTTGCATCTGTTGATAATAATCTTTCGGTCGGTCGTCTGTTCTATCAACTTGAACCTGGGGAGTGGAGTGGCTTTGCCGTGACGCTGGAGCCTACTGCCAACTTCGATCTGGCAGCATCCATGCAGCGCTTTTTCGATCGGGATGCATTGCTTATTAATGGAGGGGATGGTGATCTTTTTACTGCTGCCCCCGACTGGGTTCGCCAATTGTTGTTGGTAGCAGATGACTTTCTGATACAACGCCCCCTACCTTCGGGAAAAACAGGGGACTCGGTCATTGCCGGTTATCCCTGGTTCGGTGATTGGGGCAGAGATACAATGATCTCCCTGCCTGGTCTGGCGGTTGCTTCCAGGCGTCGTGATATCGCCCGTTCGATCCTACTCAATTACGCGGATCTTGCTGACCGTGGACAATTGCCAAACCGCTTTACGGGATCAGGTGAGAAGGCGGAATACAATACTGTCGATGCTGCCCTCTGGTACTTTGAGGCTTGGCGAATCTACATAGAAGCCACACAGGATCAACGTACCCTTAAAAAAGTCTTTCCGGTACTGCAGGAGATAATCGACTGTCACCTCAAGGGGACTCGTTATGGGATTGGTATGGACCCGGCGGATTATTTGCTAAGTGCAGGTGAACCCGGTGTGCAGTTAACCTGGATGGATGCCAAGGTAGGTGAGTGGGTCGTTACACCCCGGATTGGCAAACCGGTTGAAATCAATGCACTTTGGTACAATGCACTCTGTATCATGGCTGACTTTTCGAAGCGCCTGTCTAAACCGAAACAGCCCTATCGCGGGTTAGCAGAGGCTGCGTACAAAAGCTTTCAACGTTTCCAGCGAGACAAGGGTGAGGGGCTCTATGATCTGATTGACGGGCCGATGGGGAATGACGCAACAGTGCGTCCTAACCAGATCCTAGCGGTCAGTTTGTCGCATACACCGCTTGCCCTATCAACCTGTCGGGATATCGTCAAACTGTGTGGTCGTGAACTGCTCACCTCCTATGGACTACGTTCATTGAGTCCCCGCGACAAGGCTTATCGTGGTCACTACAAAGGTGGGGTTGCCGATCGTGATGGTGCCTATCATCAGGGTACGGCCTGGGCATGGCTGCTGGGACACTACGCACTAGCGGAATATCGTGTGAGCGGCGATGCAGCTGCAGCCCAGCAACGATTGTCACCATTGGCCGATCACATACGCGATGCGGGTATTGGCACTATCAGTGAAATCTTCGATGGTGACCCACCACATGAGCCCAGAGGTGCACCATCCCAGGCTTGGTCGGTAGCCTGCATATTGGAAGCCTGGTGGCGGCTTGAGCAGGCGAAGCGAAGTAAGGCAATTGACAGAAGCTGATCGACAGTACCCGTCTGCAATTGTATTTATAGCAAAGCCATGTCGTCCCGATATAGGCAGGGATCCAGTGATTTCTATGGCATTCCGGATTTCAGTATTTACCAGGTGACGATTGCGGTGTTTCTGGATGGTACTTAAATATATAAACCTTATGTGTACGAGATACGCCAACTATGAGCATCTGATCCATCAACAGGTGCGTATCACCTAGACTGACTTTGCGATGTTGACAACACTTTGAGAAGGCGGCTTGAGTTTACCAGCTAAACATCAGGCAATGAATAACAGCAATTTACCCCTATCAATGGATAAGCAGGAGTGATCATGAGCCTGAATCATCAGCAGCTCAATGAAGAACGCAAACGACTTGAACAACAGCGGCAGGGGGTGGCGGATTGGCGACTATGGGGGCCTTATCTCTCTGAACGTGCCTGGGGCACGGTCCGTGAAGATTACAGCCCCAATGGTACATCATGGGAACATTTTGACCACGACCAGGCCCGCTCCCGTGCCTATCGATGGAATGAAGATGGACTCGGTGGTATCAGCGATGAGAAACAGCAACTCTGTTTTGGGCTGGCACTGTGGAATGGTAACGATCCGATTCTCAAAGAGCGTGCCTTTGGCCTGACGGGTAATCAGGGTAATCGGGGCGAGGATGTTAAAGAGTACTATTTTTACACCGATGCATTGCCGAGCCATAGCTGGCTGCGTTATCGCTATAAATACCCCCAATCAGCCTATCCCTATACACGGCTGGTTGAGGAAAACCGCCATCGTAGTCGGCTCGAGCCCCCTTTCAATTTGCTCGATAGTGCTGTCTTTAACGAACACCGCTACTGGGATGTGGATGTCTGCTATGCCAAGGTCTCCCCAAATCGGATTCAGATACGTATAGCTCTTCTGAATTGTTCCAGTGAAAGCGCTGAACTGCATCTGATACCCCAATTATGGTTTCGCAATACCTGGTCATGGGGAGACGCCATCGACAAGCCAAAGCTGTATCTTGATGAACCCCCTGCCGGGGCAAACTGGTCTGTCAAGGTTGAACACAGTGCGCTGGGAAACTATCAGCTATACGGTGAACAGCAGGCAGAGCTGTTGTTTACAGAGAACGAGTCCAACACCGAGAGACTTTGGGGTCAGCCTCTAACCACCCCCTATGTAAAAGATGCCTTTCATCGCTTGATCGTTAACGGACAATCCAACGCAATCAATCCAGACAGATGCGGGACCAAGGTTGGAGCCTGGTATCGATTCAACGTGGGTGCTGGCGAAACGAAAAAGATCGATCTTGTGCTTAGTGCGGACTCCCTGGATCATCCCTTCAAAGCGTTCGAAAAGGTGTTTGCTCTGCGCCGTTCGGAGGCGGATATCTTTTACGATGAGCTGCTGCCGGAGGGTGGATTGGAGGATCATAAGATCATGCGCCAGGCACTAGCCGGTATGATCTGGAGTAAACAGTTCTTCCACTTCGATGTGCAGCGTTGGCTGATGGGCGACCAGCAGGTGCCGCCTGCAACACGCAAGGGTGGCCGCAATCATCAATGGCGACATCTGCGAGCTGCGGATATTCTATCAATGCCGGATACCTGGGAGTATCCTTGGTTTGCTGCCTGGGATCTGGCTTTTCACTGCGTCGCACTGGCCCTGGTGGATGTGGACTTTGCTAAGCAACAGATCGAGGTGCTATTGGGTGAACATTACCTTCATCCTAACGGCCAGATACCTGCCTACGAATGGGCTTTTGGCGATGTCAATCCGCCCGTACATGCCTGGGGGGCATTAAAGGTCTATCGTGCGGAACGTGTTCAACGAGGGGAGGGGGACAGACGCTACCTGCAGCGGATATTCCATAAACTGTTGCTTAACTACGCCTGGTGGATCAATCGCAAGGATAGACAGGGCCAGAATTTGTTTGAAGGCGGTTTTCTGGGGCTGGATAATATTTCCGTCTTCGATCGATCGAAACCCTTACCGCCTGGTCATACGCTCAAGCAGGCTGATGCCACGGGTTGGATGGCCATGTTTGCACTGAATATGACCGTGATGGCATTGGAGCTTGCAATAGAGGATGCCGATTATGAGAATATCGCCATCCAGTGCTATGAACAGTTTCTTTCCATTGCCAAGGCGATTGGCGGTGGTGATGAAAACGGTCCCTCGCTATGGGACCTTGATGCCGGTTTTTTCAAGGATCTGCTGATTACACCAGACGGTACCCATCACCGTATCAATGTCTACTCATGGGTTGGCCTGATCCCGTTATTTGCTACCGAGGTGGTGGACAAACGCTTGTTGGCAAATGTGCCCCGTTTTCAACAGTTGCTTAAAAAGCATAAGAAAGGATTGTTCCAAGGCAGTTATGTCTGTGCCTGTCCCGATTGGGAAAATGATCAAGGAGAACACCTCCTGGCACTGGTCGATCACACAATGCTGCCGCGTATCCTTAAACGTCTCCTAAATGAAGATGAATTTCTTTCTCCCTATGGGGTGCGCAGTCTCAGCAAGCTGCATGAACACTACCAGGATCTTGGCAATCTGCCGGGAATAGGGCAGACAGGTATTGATTATCTACCTGGTGAATCGGAGAGTGGCCTGTTTGGCGGAAACTCCAACTGGCGTGGTCCGGTATGGATACCCACCAACTACGCCCTGGTTCAGGCACTGGAGAAATTCCACCGTTTTCTGGGTGATGAGTTCAAGTACGAAGTACCTTGTTTAACCGATCAATCCCTGACCCTGCAAGAGATCGCTACCCTGATCTCTGAGCGTCTGGTCAACCTCTACCGACGGGATGAGCAGGGATATATTCCCGCACTACGTCGTGACAGCCCGTTTCAATCTGATGAAGCCTGGAGTGATCTCAATCTGTTTTATGAATATTTTCATGCAGAGACGGGCCAGGGGCTTGGTGCAGCGCATCAAACTGGCTGGACCGGGCTATTGGCCAATCTGGTAATGCGCCACTATCGCAAGGATATACCGGTCTTTCTCGGACATGAGGATGAGTCAATGGCGAGATAGCCATCATCCATGCGTACATTGGAGTCGATAATATGATCAAGCCCTGCCAGACATGGTTCCTGATCAGTGTGAGTCCCTTATAGGGCCAGTATTTCAATACGGCCACTGCGTTGTTGCCGGGCTTGTTCCGGATTGTCAGTCTCCGAGCTGGTGATAAACAGCACGTTATCATCATCGCCTCCCAGCATGCAGGCATAGGGGTCACCCAAGGGTTTTACGGTGCGAAGTATCTCTCCACCCTTCCGTACAAGCAGCAATTTTGAAAGATTAGGTGCTGCAATCCAGAGATTGCCTTCCGGATCGAGACATATCCCATCCGGATAGGCGCCGTCAAGGGTTGCCCATAGATGCCGATTACTCAATGATCCATCCAATTCGACATTAAAGGCAGTGATACGGGAAGCGAAGGTTTCTGCGACTAACAGGGTCTTTCCATCCCGGGACAATGCACAGCCATTGGGGAAGATCAGCTTATCGGCCACAATTTTTGACTTACCCCGTGTGTCCACAAGGATGAGTTCGGCAGGAAGTTGCCCAGCACCGCTGTGGAGATCAAAGCCAAAGTTACCGACATAACAACGCCCCTGATAATCTACAAGCATATCGTTGCAGTGGAATGAGGCAAGGTGTGAAAGGTCGGCATAGGTGCTTAGCACTGCATGCTCCATCACAAGGAGTTGTCGTTTTGTCATCGAGACTACCAGTAAGCGACCATCCGGTAACCAACCCAATCCACCCGGCAAGTCATCCAGTATCGCCAAAGTCTCTGAGACCCCCTGTGGATTGACTCGAACCACCCGCTGAGCATGCTGATCGGTAAACCAGAGCCAGCCTGCTCGCCAACGAGGCGCTTCAGGGAACATCAGTTCATCGAGCAATACCTGGGTGTCGATGCGGGAGGGTGACAGATTAAACTGCTCAATGATGTACGTAACGATGGCTTCAGCTGGTTGGCTGATCTTGATTGTCAGGGCATCATCGGGTTGTTCAATCGTTTCAAACTGGCTTTTTAAAAGTGCTGGATTCATGAAGTGACCACGACGCTGTTTCAGCCGTTCCAATATCAGGTCAAACGATCCGTAGAGATAGACCAGGCGAACCTGCTCGGCATCACGCAGAAGTTCTACCCTATACTGGTGCTTCAAGGCAGAGCAGGAGAGTACCGCGTCACGATCTGCTCTTAAATGCGCATCGATCACAAGCGCGAGTCTGTCAAGCCATGGCTGACGATCGATATCATCAAGAGGAATGGCGGCTGACATGTTCGCCTTGTTGTTTGCCGTATGGTAGTCGTCACCCTCGATAAACCGCCATCCCAACTGATGAGCCAGTAATTGACCGATGGTGGTTTTTCCAGAGCCTGAGACCCCCATAACAATGATTACCACAGCGACCACCTTGATTTATGCATACCGATACACATCTTGGTGCCATCATAGCCGAGAAGCGGCTAGTGTACCTCGTCATAGCTTATGTAACATTTGGCGGGTCTTGCAGGGATAGTATTGCTTTCGACCATAGGTCTGTTTAGGGTGGTGGTACAACAGGTCCTGCACGCACTTCATCAATAGGAGGTTTTTTTATGGAGTACGGTCCACGTGAAATCACCACACCCTTTCGTCCCATACCTTTGGAAGTACCGGAGGGGATGAAGCCCAATGAGTTTTTCAACAGCACGGAAAACCTCAATGACCTGGTCCATAATAATGGCCTTTTGATGAATCCGGAGAATCTTCTGCTCTACCGGAAGGCGTTGGGCCATAGCAATGTGTTCGATACATCCATTATCTACAACACTTCCAAGGTGATACTCAATCCGCTGGGGCGACCGGTACGTCGTACCCAGGTACCGGACGATGTGCGACATGTCTGGAATCGTATGAACCAGATTATCATTGAGTTTATGTTAGAGCAGTTTCCGAATCCTGATGCGCACTTGTTGCTGGCGGGTGAAGCGAGTCTCGATGCAACCTGGCCATTGACTTCGCCGGGTGTCCCGAGTATTCGCATGCTGCACAACCACTTCATTGTTTTTTCCATGCAGCAGCTCAGGCAGGCAGCATTGGCTGATCCAAAAAACCCCAACCTGTCTGATGGTGGCCAACACAGCCTTTTTCAATCCTACATGCGGGATGTCTACAGGGATTTTTTCGATCGAGCCCTGGAACTCAAGGTGCTGAAGCCGATCAGCTCCGATGAGTCGGGTATTGAACTCACCGGCTATCCTCATGGCTTACCCTGTTGGGAAATTCGGGGTGGTGTGGAAGCACTGAAAAATATTCGTTTCTGGCATGAATATGATGCAATACTTGAGGGTTTTATCGATTTTTACAGAACCTTTTTCAGCCAGGTATCAACCCGTAACGCACCCATGCCAAGGGATGTCTATTATCCTAAGCAGGTCGAGAGCGTGTTACTGTTCAATAATGATTTTCTTGGTACGGCCAAGAAGGTAAGGGATCAATGTATCGTCGATGCAAAGTACGCTAACTCAATACGATGGCAGCCTGCTTTTAAACAGCTTATTTATCGAAACGAGGCGGGAAAACTGATTGTTACCATCAGTCAGAACTCAATTGGGAATGCAATCACTGAACTACTGGGTGTGGTGGTGAAGCGCGTACCTGATGCAGATACCTACAAAGATGCTGAGCCTGCGCTGCTCGAAAAGCTGTTGGAAGTCAGGCGTCGTCTTGCTGAAGCGGATTTGGGGGAGGGGATAGCGACAGACTACTGGTCAGCTGGCTAGTATTCCTCAATATCACCTAGATGGAGTACGGGTATCCATCCAGAAACAACAGTTACTGTCACTCCAGTACATGTTGGAATCCAGTAAGTCATTGAATTCCATGGATTGCAGCAGGTGCCGGGTTGGCAAATGTCCAAAAAAATTGCTTCAGGAATGGCGCTACCTAACCTTCCATGAGGAGATTCAGGTTACACAGGATGATTTTTTATGATACGTCAGGATCAAAGCCCAGTTTGACTAGTCTGGCGCTTTGTACTTAGCTTGTTGGTGATCTTGCTCAAGTTACCAGCCACGCTAGCGAAAAAAAATGAAGGCAGAACAACAATGATAACGACTATGTTCTATCCATATCCTTCCACCCACTCTAAGCTGTGCCTGGACTCGGCGCACCCAATATTTCTAACAATGGGTTTGATTGTATCCCTGACGGTTCCGGCCCAAGTTGCAGCTGCGGAATCTGTAGCCAGCCAGGACAATGGTGGGTTAGCAACTGCGTTAGCCACTGCCCTGCTTGTGGCTGTTGCGCTGGGGGCTTTGCTCATCATCGGACTCGTCCACTGGGGACGAAAACAAGAACATATTGGTGAGATGATGCACTTTTGCATGAAGTATCTACTTCGATCCGAAGATGAGGCGGAGCGATGCGCTTTTGCTACAGCCCTTGGTGAGTCAAAAGATGCTGGTGCACTTCTGGTTCTGGTGGATATCATCTTAGATGAAGAGGAGGCCGAGGCGGTTCACAAGGCGGCCAGAGAAGCGTTACATGAAATGCGTGCTAACTTTCGTAAATATCGGGATATGATTACCGATTTGGAGTTGGAGGCGGAACAAAGAAACTTCCTCGGAATCATTAACATCCTGATCGACAATTTTGAACAGGATAAGATGAGATATGCGCAAAGTGCTTATATCATCGGGCGGCACTACATGCGACTGGGGAATTATTTGGATGCCCGGAAGTGGCTGAGAAAAGCGGAATTTAGAAATCGTAAATCCAATCTGTACGGTGACCGAATAATATATTGGATAAAGAAGTGTAATACTCGATTACTTGAAGAAGCGGATACCTCTTTCAAATCAGCTGACTACTATCAAGCAAAGGAGCACTATGCAGTTCTTGATCATGGCATCAAAGAAGCTGAAAAGAAGAATTGTGCAGTGTATTTACGCTCATCCTGTAGTTACTGCATGCTGAAGGATTACCAAAATGCTGACCAGTCTCTGTTGCAGGCACTGGAACACGGCCATGCAACAGACCTTGCTCTGACATTGGTCCCCTTACTACAGGAGGCACAACAGTTGTCTGATAAAAAGCTTGGACAGGGAGATAACCTGGAAGATGTTGCACGTAAGATCGATGAGCGTGTGAGTGCTATTATGGATGTTCTGATGGAGCAGGGTTTCTAGGGCCTGTTAACACTAATTTGATCGTCACTGCCAAGACCATTTTTTCGCCCAGCGGCGTTATCAGTCGCTTATGTAGATGAGCTACACCGCACTCCTTCTGCTTTGCTGAACAAAAAAATGGCCTTGGCCCTTCGGGTTGCGTCTGAAAAAGCACCCCTCAGCGTTACTCGTTGTTCATTTGGAGCAACCAAACCTCTCTCCTCGTGCCTTGATGGGTGCTTTTTCAGGCACAACAGTGGCAATCAAATTAGTGTTAACAGGCCCTAGCGTATGGTGACATTCAAATATTGATATCTTGCTGCGTTTGGGTGGATCATAAGAATCATAGCGAGTTATTTTGCAAGCCCAGTGAATTTGTCCGTAAATGAATGTAAGCAAATGCGTTTATGAATAGGGATTTCCTTTCGTGCGGCATCTTGGTTTATTCAATAAAATTACTACTGCAAATATTTCATATAAAATTCATCATATCAGTCTGATATAGCCAAGCGCACATAGTCTTTCCTAACCCTGTTATACCGTCAAATAGGACACTGCGTTGATTCATGGACGCATAATAGCGGGTTGTTGAATAAATATATTATGTATGGCCATACTTACTCCCAATATCGGGAGATAAGCCAGAAAATAATCGACTGCTTTAGTGACTGTCTGGGACGAACAGGATCAGTTACAGGCACACCGAATTGCTTGAGCTCTGTAGGATCCATGACCATCTTTACAGAAACTGTTTTTATCTACTTGACACTTTTTACAGCCTTCGAGGGCATTTTTCTGACGATAAGACTGTCTTGCCATGGCTTTGAAAAATGCAATTCGCTCATCTGCAAGTTTTAACGCAAGATGGTGCTGATGATGTAGCTGCGACCTGCCCAGGGTGAAGCTGGAAAAGCTTTTTTCTGTACGCTGCATCGTGTCCAGCATTTGCGCAGAGGGAGTCAGATTCGGTTGATATACCCGCTCTCTATAGTGGGAGAGTGCTTTCGAATAGTGATTTGTGTGGTGAGCCTGGTCGAGCTTTTCGGCCAGAGGCTGCATCTCGTCGATAAGTTGACTGGCCCATTGATGGAGTGCGATTTTTTCCTGTCGATGGATCAGCTTCAAAGACGGGTCACGACCCCGATAGGCTGTTTCATTGCGATTGAATCGGATTGTCTCCATTTCCCGATTGTCAAAACAGGGACTCTCAGAGAATAGACAGTGGTACATGAAGAGCTCAAGAAAGTGTAATTGAGTGGGCTCAATACCGGAAGGTACAAATGAGTTTATATCAATTGAGCGTAATTCAATATAACTGATGCCTCGATGCTGTAGGGCATCCAGCAAGGATTCACCTGACTCGGTGACTTGCTTCGGTCGTACTGTGGAATAGTACTCGTTCTCTGTCTGTAGCAATGTATTGCTGAGTTGCTGATCACTACCACCCAGCCCGTCAAATTGTTCATAGGCCAAGTAGGGTGTATTGATAACGCTTCGAAGGCTGTCAATATAACCCGATAGTGAATTATGGTTTATAACGACTTCCCGATTGATCAGTGGTGAATTGGTGTAGCCAATATCGCCCATACGTAATGACGTTGCATAGGGTAGGTAGAGCGTGTGCTTGTCATAGGGAATCAGGCGTCCATTTGCACCGGACAATGAGCGGCTGGTCGCAGGTGAGGCGCCAAACAGAAAGAGTAACAACCAATCATGACGCTGTGCATTGCGTATCGCTGACAGGGTTCGTTCTGCAATATATGCAGTTGTACTACCCTTTGAAGTAGTTGACTCCATCTGGAGCCATGACCACAGTTCATTAGAAAATGAGAAGTTAAAATGCACCCCGGCAATAATCTGCATCTGTTTACCATACCGATGGGCCAATCCGCGTCGGTAAATTGTTTTCTGCATTCCCGGGTGGGAGGAACCATATTCTGCAATACGTATATCGTCCTCATTTTCGATGGGGCAAGGCA
The DNA here is from genome assembly GCA_025656675.1 of Candidatus Thiodiazotropha sp. (ex Codakia rugifera). Lineage (GTDB taxonomy): Bacteria > Pseudomonadota > Gammaproteobacteria > Chromatiales > Chromatiaceae > Thiodiazotropha. Next base: position 815,418 of record JAHXHN010000003.1, on the reverse strand, counting down.
TGCTTGCAGACCAGATCAATTCATCACCTAAATGTCTGTGAACAAAGGCTTCAGCCTCGCTGATAAAATTGAGTGCCTCTAGACTGTTTTCAAAAGGTGGTGAAATCAGCTCAAGCAGGGATTCGGAGAAATCAGTTGTAATACATGGGTGTGTCAGGGATGCACCAAGAGCCGATGGATGATCAGCCGTTGACAATCGGCCGTTAGGCGTGACTCTGAGACCCTCTTTTTCTAATCCGACTTTACTGCCAATCAAGCATTCAACTGGTAATTGCTCAATAGATAGGGTCATGGATGGATTCCTTAATGCTCTGATCATGATACGTACCCTGGGACCATGCCATATCCTATTGACTGGGTGATAGCCGCCTACAACAAGAACACCCTTAAAAACAATAAGATATAAGAAGATGCATCGATTGGTCCTGTTTTTAAGGCATAATAGAATGAATGTTCATTCTTTTCAAGATCAGGAAATAGAATATATCAGGATATCTCGAGTATTGAGAAGGTTATGCTGATTCCAGAAACGGTTATCTGTCTCATTCAATAGAGGTTACCCGCCGTTGTTTGATAATAGACCGATCAATGGTGTCTTGGTTCTGGTTGGGTATGGATATCAGATGTGCAGGGTAAAAGGATTCTGCTCCCTTTTGTTGCAAAAAGCAGAACAATGTCCCTATCAAGCAGGGCTAGATATTTGAATGATTGGCTCGATTAAGCGTTTAACCCGCGGGTTAGTAGTGGGTTGTTCGATAAGATGCGTGTGATGTCAACCAATGTAATGGTAGCAGTCAGTGTATTTAGGGCTCAGTGAGAGGGATCTTCAGAGGTGCGTTATACAACACGTTTGTCAAGCATCATCTCATGATAGGATGCAGGTCACTCGGTAGCAAAGGTGGATAGAACGACCAGTATCGCTTTTTTCACCACCGAGTGAGCTTTGTGACAGGTCTATTTTTTCACTAAACCAACAATAAAAAGAAGCAGCGAAGCACCTGCAACTGCCGTAATTAGAGAACCAATCAGGCCATTCACTGACAATCCCAGCAGACCGAATACCCAGCCACCGATAATGGCACCAACCACACCGACCAAAATATTTCCTAGAAGGCCAAAGCCGCCACCTTTCATCAGGGTGCCAGCTATCCATCCAGCAACAGCACCAATCGCGAGGAATATCAATAGTGATGTTAAATCCATCATAGTCTCCTTATTTGAAAATACAGTGTTTGGCAAAGTCGGCTGCTTCATTAGCCGTCCAATCCGCCTTTGCTTTCTCCTTCATGGCATCACACCACTGCTCACTGCCTACTTTTGCAGAACAACCCAACAGTGTCACAAGGAAAACACCTGTCAGACTTAATGGAATGATTGTTTTCATGATTTTCATCGATATCAGCCTCTTGATTTAACAACATTCCCCAGCGATCTATTTATTATGTATTAATGATCTGACTGAATAGATTCAGTCTATCAAAATGCTATAGTTTAATCGTGATGGTAATTGATAAAATTTGTAAAAAGACGAGGCGAATGAACTTCATGATGTCAGTAAAATGATATGACCAGATCGCGTATAAGACAGGTAATAATGACAGCTATATATCCACATCAAATCATCGAGTTTTGGTTTTCAAAGCGGGTTGCACCACTACGTTTTAATTCAACACCGGCGTTTGACCAGGAGGTAAGCGATAACTATCTTCCTCTGTGGCAGAACGCTGAAAACGGACAGTTAGATCATTGGCTTGAAACAAAAGAGGGTTGTCTCGCATTAGTGATTGTTCTTGATCAGTTTCCTCTGCACATGTTTCGTAATCAGGCAGAATCATTTTCCACGGAACAGCAGTCCCGAGATGTGGCGGAACATGCTATTGCCTGTGGATTCGATGCTCAATTACCTTTGGATCAGAAAGCCTTTCTTTATCTTCCTTTTATGCACAGCGAATCCCTGTCTGATCAGGAGCGGTCAGTCTCGTTGTTTGAATCTGCAGGATTGAACGATAATCTAAAATGGGCAAAGCATCATCGCGACCTGATACAAAGATTCGGTCGCTTTCCTCACAGGAACACCCTACTGGGTCGAGAGAGCTCCACTGAAGAACTTACCTATCTGAGTTCTAAGGAAGCATTTATTGGTTGAATAATTGGATGCGTGATTCAGCGTTTTGACTGATTACCGACCCATTGATTTCATGATCGCTGCCGGTACTGCAGCAAAATGATTAAGCTCCATGGTGAACGAGCCCCGGCCATGGGTTGCAGAACGCAATTCTGTAGCGTATCCAAACATCTCAGAAAGGGGGACCAGGTTGCGTATCGCTTTGATTTGGCCGGGTCGATCAGTGACACCTTCAATTTCAGCCCGTCTGTTGGCCAGCTGTCCCAGAACATCACCTAAATGTTCCTCGGGTGTAATGACCTCGCTTCGAACAATCGGTTCCAGAAGGACGGGGATACCCTCCTCCAGACCACTGCGTAGGGCCATCCCGGCAGCCACTTTATAGGCCAGAGGGTTGGAGTCCACGCTATGCTCAGATCCATCAATCAAAGTCACCGTTAAATCGGTTACTGGATATCCCCCAATGACGCCACTTCTGGCAGTTTCCCGGATCCCCTCTTCGATAGCTGGAATATAGGTCTTTGATAGGGCACCGCCTGAGATACTGTTTTCGAAAAAAAGGCCTTGGCCGGTCTCTCCGGGTGCGATGTCGATAACAACATGGCCATACTGTCCATGGCCACCGGTCTGTCTAACAAAACGCCCTTCAACACCTGTAGCTGGGCGGGTAATCGTCTCCTTATAGGCAACTTTAGGTCTTCCGGTGCGGACATTGACACCTTGTTCCCGTTTCAATCGTTCCAACAGAACCTCTAGATGCAGCTCTCCCATCCCGGACAGGATTGTCTGTCCAGTCTCCTCCTCGGTGTCGGCTTTGAAGGTCGGGTCATCTTCAGCAAGATGGTGTAGAGCGTCGGCAAGCCGGTCGTTGTCCTGTGCAGTGACGGGTGCTACGGTAATCTGAATGACCGGCTCCGGAAAACTGATTGATTCAAGGATAAGTGGATGGTGGGTGTCACAGAGCGAGTCCCCAGTAACAGCCTCTTTCATACCGAGTACAGCGGCAATATCACCAGCATGGATGGTGTCGATATCCTCTCTGCGTTCAGCGTACATCCGCTCGAGGCGGCCGACACGTTGAGGTCGCTTATGACGCGGATTGAGGATGTTTGTGCCTGATTTCAGGGAACCGGAGTAGACACGTACATAACAGAGTCGACCGGCGTAAGCGTCAGTCACTGTCTTAAAGAGTAGTGCACTTAAAGGTTCATCATCATTAGGATGACAGATTATTGGCTTACCCGTTTCCGGGTGGCTGGCTTCGATTTCTCCAATATCGAGAGGAGAGGGAAGATAGTTGATGACCGCATCCAACAGTGGTTGAACGCCTCTGTTTCTCAATGCACTGCCACATAGAACCGGTACAATGCTGTTTTTCAGGGTGGCACGACGCAGTGCTGAGTTGATGGCATCCTCATCAGCCTCATTCCCCTCCAACCAGATTGCGAGCAGCGCATCATCCTGTTCGGCGATCATCTCAATCATTGATGCCCGGGCGGACCGGGCAGTGTCGAGACTGCTGACAGGGATTTCATCGAAATCTCTGTGTGCACCTAATTCATCACGCCATCGAATGACACGCATACTGATCAGATCGATGACGCCCTCGAATTCCGACTCTTTTCCAAGAGGGAGTTGAAGGGGGACCGGGTTGGCGCCAAGCTGCTCACGAATAGTGACGACCGAGTGATGGAAATCGGCACCGATGCGGTCCATCTTGTTAATGAAGCAAAGTCGGGGGACATTGTATCTATCTGCCTGTCGCCAAACAGTTTCACTCTGGGGTTCAACACCCTGTGAAGCATCGAACACGACCACAGCCCCATCCAGTACACGCAGAGCACGTTGCACCTCTGCTGTGAAATCGATGTGTCCCGGTGTATCAATAAGGTTAATCTGATAATCGTTCCAGAAAGCGGATACTGCAGCATCGACAATGGTAATACCTCGCTCACGCTCCTGGTCCATCCAATCGGTGACGGTGGTACCGCTATCGACTGAACCGAGTTGATGGGTGCGGCCCGCGTAGTAGAGAAAACGTTCCGTGGTTGTCGTCTTGCCTGCATCAATATGAGCAATCAAGCCGATATTGCGCAATCGTTCGATGGGGGTGGCCTTGGAGGTCATAAAATACCAATAACTTTATCAATGTGTAGTACTTGGAACACCACACATTTTAGACCTATTTAGCCTGTGTGAAAGCCTCAAGGTCATTATTGATGAATTAATAGCCGCTAGAATTGTGCACTGAGCATCGTGCAGACACTTTTCTTAAAACCGTAAATGACTCGAAGCATTCAAGCTTTTTTGCTGACCGCGCCAGTTGTCGATATGGAACTTGGTGAAGGGGAGTTTGGTCAATTCGAAGAAGCGAGGCCAGCCAATGCGTTCAACCCAGTCATTTATCCGTTCCCAATCACGAGCATCTGATTGATAAGTTGATATTATCTGCTTGACGATGGCTGTTGCCTCCGGCCAACGTGGTGGATTGTTGGGTATCCCTGCTGCGACAAGTTTTTGGAAGGTAGGCCTGCTGCGGGCGTTTGAGTGGTTACCTCCGATCCAAACGGCTAATTTTGAATGTGCAGGGTCATTGATCTGCATCGGTGGGCAAGGTGGATAACAGGCACCACAGCAGACGCACTTTCGTTCATCCACTTCCAATGACGGTTTGCCGTTGACCATTGCGGGCCGAATTGCGGCAACCGGACAGCGCGCTACGACAGATGGGCGCTCACAGACATTGGCTACCAGGTCATGATTGATTTTCGGCGGCTTGGTATGCTGGATATTGATTGCGATATCGCCCTGTCCACCACAATTGATCTGACAGCATGAGGTTGTGATATGGACACGATTCGGCATATTCCAGTTACGAAATTCTCCAATCAGTTGATCCATCATCGATTTAACCACACCGGAAGCGTCAGTGGCTGGAATATCACAATGTAACCAGCCCTGTGTGTGTGAAATGGACGTGATGGCGTTTCGGGTGCCGCCAACAATGAAACCATGTTGCTCCAGTGCTTGAATGAGTGGCTCAACTTTTTCGCCATCCGCCACCATGAATTCTATATTGCTACGAATAGTGAAGCGTACATAACCGTCAGCAAACTGATCACCGATTTCACAGAGTTTACGCAGGGTAAAAAGATCCAGTATCCGCTGAGTCCCGGCACGTACTGTCCAGATCATATCACCACTGTTTGCAACATGTCGCAGCACACCAGGTTTCGGATCGTCATGGTATTTCCACTGACCAAAGTTTTTCTGCATGACAGGATGCATGTACTGAATGCCATCCGGGCAACCGCTTTCGATCGGGGTCCTGCGTTCAATGTGTGGCATGAATAATTCTCCTTATGCTGCATCAGCGCTATGCTTGTCGCGTGCCTGGCGTTCAGTCCACTTGGCAGCCTCTTCATTCCAGCCGTCGGTGCGGACGTATGAGTTTTCCCTTGGATGTACGATCATGTTGGGATCCATTTCAATACTCAGTGCATCAAGAAAATTAACCAGTCCAATTCGCTCTATCATCTCTCCAATGCGCTCATGTTCCAGGGCATTCTCAGCAAAGAAATCGATGACTTCCTCAGAGAGTTCAACCAGGCGTTCATAATCCTCATCATTTTCCAGCTTCATAAAAGGCACAATGACGGTGCCGAAGCGATCACCGATTTTCAGGGTGCGTTTGCCGCCAATCAGTATACTGATGCCCCTGTCCTTTCCTGGTGAGAGTGCCTTGGGCATGACATTCAAACAATGCATGCAACGTACGCAGTTGCGATCGTCTACACTCAGCGTGTCATTATCATTCAAAGACAATGCACGAGTTGGACAACGGGTTATGATATTGTCAATAATGTACTTACGTCCTTTTTTTGCGACATACTCCTTGACCTCGTGCTGATCCACCTGCATCTCATCACACCAGGTACCTATCACAGCAAAATCGGCGCGCTCAATGGCATTCATGCAATCATTGGGACATCCTGAGATCTTGAATTTAAATTTATAGGGCAGGGCAGGACGGTGCATCTCATCAAGGAAATTGTTGATCAGTTTGCGGTGGATTTTGTGTTCATTGGTACAGGACTGCTCACAACGTCCTGAACCCACGCAGGATTGAGCAGTACGAACACAGGGACCAGCGCCACCCAAATCAAAACCATAATCGTTGATCTCGTTAAAAAAATGTTGGGTATTTTCCGTGCTCGCGCCGATGAACATTATGTTTCCAGTCTGACCATGAAAGGTGACCAGACCCGATCCCCATCTTTCCCAACTGTCAGCCAGGCGTCGCAGGGAATCGGTTGTGTAGTAGTTACCGGCAGGAGGTTGCACGCGTAAGGTATGGAACTCTTTCGATTTAGGGAATAACTCACCTACTTCAGAGAAACGGGGAATAATACCGCCACCATAACCAAATACACTGACTGTTCCACCTTTCCAATAACCTTTGATCGTCTGATAGGAATGCTCCAATTGCCCAAGCAGATCGTTATTGGTTTCACGAATACGCTGGTTGATATGATGATCTCGCAGACGTTTAATGCCAGTGATAAAGCTTGGCCACTCGCCACTCTCCAATTGGTCAAGCATCGGTGTCTGGTGTTTTTTCATTCGATATCTCTCCTCAGGACCAGGATTGATAGTAGGGATAGATTTACGGGTTGAATGCAAAATTAATGTGAATGATTCTTATCCGTATTAATAAAAATAGTTGATGGATTTAGTAAGTTAATATCACCAATGGTATAGAATTGACTTAACAACAGTTATATTTTCTATATATTTCAGGTGACTAAAGATAATTCCTCAGCTAATCTACATATAACCATCAATAATGTGTGGCTATACGAAGGGAAATGATTAACCGTTGAGTGAATAGTGATGACGTCCACTGAGAGTTCGCTACAAAGCGAAATGCCGGCAGAGTTCCCTGAACTACTAGCGAGTATTGAGGGTAACTGGCCTGTTTTGCCTTCCGGGATATGGAATGGTTCAGGCATAAGGTCTGTTCTACGCCATCTCCAGGTACTGGCAAGAAAAAGTAAACAGGCAGGCCTGGTCAATATATATGAACTGAGTCGTACGATTGATAAGCTGATCAATGACGTTTTTGAGGAGAACACGCAGCCGGATGTGGAAGAGATAGAAAAACTGAATAGTCTCTTCAGCAAATTGAAGCAGGCTATTGAAGCATCACAACCATCTGAAACACCTGTACCTGGCGAAGTTGTCGCCTATGACGTGATCTATCTGCACCGGCACAGTGGTGAAGAGGATCAAATCTCCCGTGCTATTGAAAATAACGGTTGGCAGGTCCTAAGCCTGACGGACGCAGCCGCACTGAGTGTCGCCCTGGCAAGTGAGAAAGCGAAGGTTGTCCTGATCGATACGGAATATCTGCAGGAGATGAGTATAGTGCCCCAGCTTCTTGATGAGTTGCGCCTCCTTAAGAAAAGCCGACCGGAGTTGATCTTTCTATCAAATCAATGTGATATCGAGATCCGCCTCGAAGTGTTACGCACAGGTGCTACCCAGTGTTTATCCAAGTCGATCAACATCAACGATTTGATGTTGAGTATCAAGCAGATCATCGCACCCGGTGCCAAACCCCATTTCCGTGTTCTGATTGTAGAGGATGATGAGTCACAGGCACAATTCACGAGTAGTTTATTACGTAAAGGTGAGCTTGAGACCCTAATAATAACCGATCCACTTAACGTAATGGATGCGGTTCAAGGGTTCCAGCCAGATCTTATTTTAATGGACCTCTATATGCCCGGAGCGAATGGTATTGAATTGACTCAGGTGATTCGGGAAAGAAAGGAATCGCTGACCATTCCTATTGTGTTTCTCTCAGGTGAAGATGACCTGGAAAAAAAGTTGTTGGCCCTCTACTCAGGCGCAGATGATTTTTTAACGAAACCGGTACGCCCACAGCATCTGTTAGCCACAGTAAAAACACGAATCAACCGAGCGAAAGCAATTTTTTCAGCAGGAAAAAAAGGTTTAATCGATGCTTCCACCGGATTGCATAACCGGCGGCAGTTATTACAGCAACTGGACATGAGCTGTAACGATATACAGCTAACGGGATCTGTTTGTGCAGTTTTTTCAATTGTACTGGGTGATCAGGCATTCGGTCATGGCAGTAACCAGCATAAAGTGGAAAGCAAACGTATCAGGGATGCAGCCGATCTTATAGAAGCACTATTCAGCAAACGTGATTACATCGCACGAACCGGCAATCAAAGCCTGGCAATATTACTTCAGCGCCGTTCTAAAGAAGAGATTGAAGATTTGGGTGTAAGGCTCTATGTGCAACTTAGCGAAGGGCTTATTAGAGGTTCTGCAACAGATGACGAAAGAGGATTGGGGATTGGGTTGGAATTGATCGATAGCAAACCATTCGGTGCGTATATTTACCTCAAACACGCGGAAATAAGTGCCGTACAGGCATTGCAGCAAACCTATTCTGGGTATATCCGCTATCAGGAGCAGGTGAGCGCATCTCCTGATAATGAAAGTGAGGAGGATACTTTCCAGAAAAAACAGTTTCTGAATGCCATACATACCGGTCTTATATCCTTTCATGAGCAACGATTTACCTCCTCGTATGATAGTGATGTGGAGATAAGAGAGCAGATACCACTGCCCGAACCAGCGACAGATATAGTACTGGTTGGGAATGATATCTACCTCACCGTTGAGCAGTATGGTATCGGTGAAGCCCTCGATCATTATATTTGTAAACATGCGATTAACAGACTTGGTGAATATTCGCTTGAGGGAAATATGACCCGATTGATTATCCGTCTTTCAGCACAGACTGCCAAAGATGAGACAATTCTCGAGTTGATACAATCTGAACTGAGAAGGTTACAGGTCGTGGGCACCGGATTGATGATTGAGTTCAACCTGCCTTCACTGGCTTCTGATTTGAAGCAGGCAAGACACTTCCTTGGAGAGCTGTCCGCATTGGGAATCAGTACCCTGCTTGGTAATTTTGCCTGTAACGATACGGCCTACAAAGTACTTGCTTATCTGAAGGCTAATGCCATAAGGCCTCATCCATCCTTATTGCAGGCCGATGCAGGGACGGTTCAAAATATTGCAACACATGTCCATTCTCTCCATGCAAAGATTATACTCCCGAGAGTAGATGAATTTGGCCAAATCAGTTTGAACTGGTCAGAGGTAGCCGACTATGTTCAAGCCGACTATAGCGACTGATGACTGCGCCCTGATTGGGCTAAACCGGATGGACGAGTGTTAACAGGTCCTGATTCAGGTAGCCAGCAATTTGACCTTTGTCTCTGCAGAGAGTTTGTCAATCTCCAATTGTAATTCACAATATTCAGTCTGTGTATCAAGTGGTGTAGGATCATCGGCGCAACTACAACCTGCAATGATTCCAGCATAGAGAATAGAAGCCTTGACACGAATGGTCGCAGCGTCATCGGTTGCATCGATAATGATCACACTAAAGGGTTCTTCGCTGACGTAGCTACTGAGGGCTAAGCCTTTCTGTAGCGGGAGTTGTCCGGCATCAGCCGCTTCCAGCTCATGTTTCAAGGTCGTATTGAAGTGGGCTGAAGGCCAGGCATCACGAGATTTGGGGAGATGGATCATCAGTTCTCCATGGGTGGCTTAGGGTCTGTTTCTACCGTATCCTCTTTGATCAGACTAGTTTTGGATGGTTTCTTCAAGAGTTTTTTGCAATGACAGAACAGCAGGGTCAATCATCGCCGAAGCGTCTATTGCGGTTGCTACTGGTTTTGGCGTTACTTTTTCTCTCTTTGTTGATGCTTCTGTTGCTGTTACAGCTCACCGAATCGGCATTGAGTGTGTGGCAGATGCTGGATCAACTCTCTCCAGCACTGTTGTTATTCTATGCGGTTGGTCTAATAGGTTTCAGTTTGGTTGTGTTGGTCGTGAGTTGGCTGTTATTGCGCCCCGCAAAGCCTATGACGGGGAACAAGGTTCAGACAATCCATCTTCCGGAAGATAGAGATGCCTTTGAAGAGGCGCTCCATAAAGCAGATTCAAAAGGGGTTGACATCGTCGCAGCCCAGCAGGAATTACAGGAACTGGATCAGCGTACGCAGCAACCCTCAATCTATGTGGTCTTTTTTGGTGCAGTCTCGTCAGGCAAGAGTGCATTGATCAGGGCCATTACCGGTGAACCGGCTATCCAGGTCGATCCTCGCACAGGAACCACCCGGCAGGTTGCCCACTATCGATTCGCCAATGGCGAAGGTGCCGATCTGAATCTAACCGATGCACCAGGCATTCTCGATACCAACCTGGAACATGTGCGCATTGCCCGTGATGAGGCACGACGCGCTCATCTGGTCATCTACGTGTGCGAGGGTGAATTGACCCGTGATCAGCACCGAGAGCTGGCTGAGCTGCAAGGATTGCAACGTCCCCTGATCGTGGCATTGAATAAGCAGGATCGTTACAGTGAACAAGAGCTCACAGCGATCCTTGCCCGTCTGAATGAACAACTGTCCGGGATAGAGGTGGTAGCAGTCCAGGCAGGAGGCAGAGAGGAGGTGATCCGTATTGATGCTGATGGCAAGGAGCAGCCAGTGATGCGTGAGCGGGTTGCGATGATCGACGACCTGATGAGTGCGATTCAAGCCAGAATTGCGACTGAGACGGAAGGGCTTGAAGTACAGCGGGATGAGAGTCTGGTTCGTCTGGGCGCGGAAAAACTGCACCAGGCTACCATGGAACACCGTCTGGACGAGGGGGAAAAACAGGTCAAGCAGTATACGGGTAAGGCCATGATCGGTGCCATGGCAGCGGTCAGTCCTGGAACGGATGTGTTGATTCAGGGCTACCTGGGCGTTCAGATGGTGAAGGCCCTCACCTCCCTCTATGAAGTAAAAGCCCGTGAGGTCGATGTTGAACATTTTATCGATCTGGCCAGTCAGAATGTCGGCAAGCGTATAACCCTGCTTCTGGCGTTGACGGGTAATGTACTGAAGGCCTTTCCCGGTGTGGGTACCGTCACCGGGGGGCTGATCCATGCGGTAGCCTATGGCATGATCTTTGAGAGCCTTGGCAAAGCCGTATTAAAGACGTTGCAGGAGAGCGGTACGCTCAAGACCCACCAGGCATTGGACTATTTCGAGGAGACGATCAGTGGAAATCTGGAAAGTCGTGCACAATATTTTGCCCGACTGGCTTTGGAAGAGTTCAGAAGAAAACAATAGTGCCCACAATCAGGGGCAGGGGGAAGAGCATCTGCAGCTGGCCAGGGATAACCTGCGTGAACTACTCGAAGATGAGCGCTTACCCGATCCTATTCGTGACAGTCTGAAGGATGATTTTCAGCAAGTACAGGCGATGCTCGAGAAGCTGGAGCATGGTCATCTGCATATTGCGGTCTTCGGCCGGGTCAGTGTTGGCAAATCGGCGTTATTGAACGCCCTGTTGGGTGAGGAACGCTTTGGTGTCAGCGCATTGCATGGAGAGACGCGCCATAGTGACATGGCGGCCTGGCACGAAGTCGAGGCCAATGGGGTCTACCTCATTGATACCCCAGGCATCAATGAGGTCAGTGGTGAAGCACGGGAACGTATGGCTGAGGATGTGGCAGGTCGTGCTGACCTGGTACTGTTTGTTTTGGATGCCGATCTGACGCAAACCGAGCTGCAGGCCATCGAGACACTGAAACGGCGTAATCGTCCGATACTGGTAGCGCTCAATAAAACAGACCGCTATACAAGCGATGAGCTCGAGTTGCTGCTAACCAGCCTCAAGGAGAAGTTACAGGATGTTGTCAACCCGACCTATATCGTACCTGTGGCCGCACGACCCTCGGAACGTGTCTATCTGCAGTTGGATGAACAGGGCCGGGAGCAGGAGATTCGCAAATCACCATCACCGGATGTGACCCAGTTGACCGATAGTCTGTGGTTACTGATTGAAAAAGAGGGAATGGTCCTCTCTGCACTTAACGCCAGTCTTTTTGCCGGTCAACTGAGTGACGACGTGGCGGGACGAATCGTACAGGCGCGACAAGAGGTGGCGGAGCGGGTGATTCGCGGTTACTGCCTGGGCAAGGGGATTGCTGTTGCTGTGAATCCGATACCGGTTGCTGACCTGGTGGCGGCCCTGGCCCTGGATGCCTCAATGGTTATGCATCTGGCGCAGGTCTACGGTATGACGGTTTCCCGGGGTGAGGCAGGCGAATTAATTAAAACAATAGGTGCACAGATGGCGCTACTGATGGCAACCGTTTGGACGGTGAATATAGCGGCCAGTGCCCTGAAGGCCGGCAGTGCCGGTCTCTCAACCCTGGTAACAGCCGCGGCCCAGGGAGCGATGGGCTATTACACCACCTATATTGTCGGGCAGGCAGCACAGCGTTATTTTGCCCAGGGGCGCTCATGGGGAAGTGGCGGTCCAAAAACCATCGTGCAGCAGATTCTTGAATCGGTGGATAAGGACTCTATTTTGCAGCAGGCGAGGGAGGATATACGACAACGACTGCGGACTACACCTTCCAGATGAGTATGCTTTTTCAGGCGCAACCCGAAGGGCCAAGGCCATTTTTTCGCCCAGCGGCGTTATCAGTCGCTTATGTAGATGAGCTACACCGCACTCCTTCTGCCTTGCCGGACAAAAAAATGGTCTTGGCAGTGACGATCAAATTAGTGTTAACAGGCCCTAAGATATCGCTTATTGTCGGTATGACACAGCGCTTGAATGCCGTAAATCGAGGTCATTGAAACATTTGCGTCGACTCGCGTTCATTTGCGGACAATTCATCCATGAGCGGGTGAAATGATTTGCTGTGATGGGTATGACCTGCACCCCTTATCAGGGATTGAGTGACCTGCTGAAACTTAGGATATGTTGCACAACGCCACCCTCAGTAGTTGACCTCGACTGCGGCACAGAGATAGCTCATCAACGAGTCTGTCTGTCTGAACCCTTTGATGACAAAGTTGCTAAAGGTGGGTTTGTGTATCTGTTCACAATCGAAGGCCTTGAGAGCGATGAAATCCTTACGCTTCAGATCCTCTATGAGGGGGTGATCGGCGGGAAAGCCCTTTGGTGGTCTTATAAGGGAACTCCCGACAAGTTGAAAGCTGTTTCGAAAGGGGGTTTCGTCCAGTGCCGCCTGCCAGGCTGCTGGATTGTCTGCGATAAAGTTTCTGATTTTAGTGAGTGTCTTTGATTCCGGGTGCCATATCCCGGCACCCAGGAAGCACTCGCCCGGTTCGATATGCAGATAAAAGCCGGGTGCATGTACATCTTTGCCTAAAACATGTCTGAATTGGATGCCTACATTGGTCTTATAGGGTGTCTTATCCTTGGAAAAACGTGTATCCCGATAGACCCTCATCAATGACCCACCCGATTTTTTAGCTATCGCATGGAATTGACTGGAGATGCTCTGTAATTTTGGCGCCATCTCTTCGATGAAGGCCAGTGCAGGTTCTCTGATGGAGGCTTCGTAATGATGTTTGTTGTTGGCAAACCATTCCCGATTGTTATTGCGCGCCAAGTCACTGAGAAAAGGGATTGATTGCGGAGGGAAACCTTTAAATCTCTCCATCTTTAAACATCATATTTACTGTGTATGGCATGCCTGACTGGGCAGGTACAGACAATCTCAGTCCCAAGTTGGGAACTGTAAGGGCACGCCTTGCCTTTGCCACAGGCCATACGTGCCCGGTTTTCAGCAGTGATTCTTATGCCGCACAGTTCATACTCGCTATCTGTCAGGCAGGCATGATGCTTAGTGCATTTTTTTGCCTCGAGTAATATTTCAAGGGGTATGTTGAACCTTCTTGTACTGTGCATCTCTTTAATAAAAAACCATCTCTCCACGCTAGTATAGTGCACTACTCTGGATAGAACACTATGCTAAAGGGTTTCACCTATTGCAGGATCTATGTCCCGCTTTCAGGTGGGGTGGGAGATCTTTAAATACCGCCTACCAGTGAAGCATGTACGCCGCTTCTTTCGATATGATAAAGCAAGTCACTGGAGTGGAGGGTTTGTGGATCATAATCCACCACCATCAGGTGAGGTGTCTTGATATGTGCACAGGCACTCACGACTCCCCTGACACCGGACAGCTCCTTCTCGATACCGTGAATCTGCTCATCTGATAGTGACTCATTGATGTGAACGACTGCGTTGACGTCGAAGTTGATCATTCTCTCCTCCTGAGTTGGATACTCATTAGAATGAAGCTAGCGCAGATGGCTGGGATTACAATGAGTAGATATCCCAACACTTTTCAGGGTTAATTCAGACGGTTACTAATAAAATACTTCACTTAATCGCGATGGAGCGTTGAATAATGACGATTGAGTTCCCCAGGTTGTTGTTTGGATAAACTACCTGGATACTTGCATTGAGAATGCACAGCTCAAAATCCTGCGAGGTCTCATGCATCTTGACACATTTCTGTTTTCTGCGCTGTTGCTGCTGATTGCAACATCTGTCGCAGTCGCACTGTTTAAGCATTTGGGGCTTGGGTCGGTATTGGGTCTTCTTGTTGCAGGAATGATTGTGGGGCCATACTCTCCCGGCCCCTATGTCACCGAACATGTTGAGGATGTCCGGCACTTCACTGAGCTTGGTGTAGTACTACTGTTGTTTATCATCGGTCTGGAAATGAGGCCACGCCGTCTATGGGCAATGCGCAGAGAGGTGTTTGGCCTGGGTCTGTTACAGATATTGCTGACAGGCTTGGTGATTGCTCTCTATTTCCGTCTCTACCAGTCATCCTGGGCACTTTCTTTGCTGATAGGCCTGACCTTTGCGCTATCCTCAACCGCCTTTGTCATACAGATCCTGCAGGAGCGTGGCGAGATAGCCAGTGGACACGGTATGACCGCTTTTTCAATCCTATTGATGCAGGATCTGGCCATTGTACCGTTGTTGGCGGCGGTCCCCATCCTTTCTGATACAGGCAGACTCTCGGCTGAGATTCCGGTCTGGCAGCAGTTGATGATCGAAGTTGGCATGATCGCCATGGTCGTTGTAGTGGGACGCTACGTTTTACCCTTCGTACTTAATCAACTGGCCAAACAGGGTAACCGTGAGGGTTTTTTTCTGGTCGTCATGCTTGCAGTATTTTTGGCTGCATGGGTGATGGATCAGGCGGGGCTCTCAATGGCGCTTGGGGCCTTTGTCATGGGTATGCTGCTTTCCGGGTCCAGTTACCGTTTACAGATCCAAGCCTTTATTGAGCCCTATAAAGGGCTGCTGATGAGTCTGTTTTTTGTGGCGGTAGGCATGTCGATCGACTTTGCCTCAATCGCTCAACACGCCTTGATATTTATTCAGCACATATTTGCCATTGTGGCCATTAAAATGTTGATTTTGTTTCTGCTTGCCCTCGCTTTCGGTTTTTCCAAACAGATTGCGGTCAGAGTCAGTTTCTTTCTTGCTCAGGGAGGGGAGTTCGGGTTTGTACTGATTGGCTCTGCAAAGGCATTGCAAGTCATTGATGATGGAACCTTCGTCATGGCAGTTGGCGTGATCTCAGTGAGTATGTTGATTACCCCTTTGCTGGTACGCGCCAGCGACAGACTGGCAAAGCAGCTTGACAGGAGTGAACATGAAGCCGATCACTTGCAATATCCGGCCGATCATGGCGATGCGAGCCAGCGTGTCATTATAGGCGGCTATGGTCGTGTGGGGCATACGGTTGCCGTACTGCTGCATACCAGCGGTGTACCGATCGTTGTTTTCGATACCCAGCCGGATCGGGTGGCACAAGGTAAAAAGGATGGCCTCCCGGTTTATTATGGCGACATCAGTGACCCCGATCTGCTTGATGCCGCCAATGTCGGTAATGCTTCACTGGTCGTTCTGACCGTCAATAATGGACCGACGGCTTTGAAAGCGGTGTCACACGTTCGGAATGCGTACCCGCATGTTCAGGTTATTTCCAGAGCACGGGATCTGGAGGCTTGTGGTCACTTGGTCAAAGCCGGTGCAAGTCATGCGTTTCCTGAGGCGCTGGAGAGTAGTCTTCGCTTAGGCGCAATCGCACTGCAGATGATCGATGTGCCGAAAGATAATGTGGATCTGCTGTTACAGGGCGTGAGGCAGGACAACTACACACTGGTTGCATCTGATGAAGATACTCAGGGAAAGGGTTGACTGACACCTGGATGTCCCTGTTCAAGCGTCGGCCAGGTAGGCACATATCGCCCTGTCTTTAATGTATTCAATAGGTTAGTTATATTCAGCTATTACCTGTGCGGGTAATATTGACATACTTTCACACATGATTATTCACCTGACTGCTATGGTAGGAAATACAAGTAGTCAAGTAGGCTGAAAAGATGTCTTTGCCCGTATTATCAGTATGCAAAAGTCTTGTCAGATAAATCCTATGTATGGATCAGCTTTATCCGATACCGGAGGAGATCGAACAGGGCTATGCTGAAGAACACAAGAAAGATCGGAGAGGGATCAATATGCCAAAACTAACCAGTGGTTTGACACAGAAAGAACGACTCAAGGTGATCCAGTCCATCGATATGATCAAATCAGCGCAAAATGCTCACGAAAAGCATGTGTTGGAGCTCTATCGCGAAAGAATCACAAGAGAGTTTCAAGACGCTAAAGTGTACTCTGCAACAGGGTAGGCTTCATAAAAAACATCAGTTTTCTGGATAATTTTTAGTAATGCTTGAAGTGTTTGATTTTTACGGCTGGGCTGATAGCGCCTGGCCGTTGGTCTTTTTACTCTCAGGCCCCATCAAGTAAAGATAATTTGCCATAATGGATTCGGGTAACGGTAGTGTGCTTGGGTCCTCACCAGGATAGGCCCAGGCGCGCAACGCTGTTTGGGTGGGTCCCGGTGCAATGCTGTTGACGCGTATCTGACTGTCTTCCAGCTCATGAGCCAGTGTCTGCATCAGGCCTTCTATTGCAAACTTCGAGACACCATAGGCTCCCCAGTAAGCTTTGCCTTTTCGTCCCAACTGATCAGAAGTGAAGATAATCGAGGCATCATTTGCTTTTCGTAAAAGCGGTAGACAAGCCTGGGTTAGCATAAAGGCTGCAGTAAGATTGACTTGGATGACCTTATTCCAGGTCTCAGGATCGAAATCGTCAATACGACTCAGCAGAGCGAGCTGTGCAGCGTTGTGAAGTAGTCCATGCAGTTGACCAAATTCCTGATAGAGGCTCTCACCCAGTGCATAGTAATCATCAACGGGAGCCTTCTCCAGATCGAAGGGAATAAGCGCAGGGGTGGGCCAGCCAGCGGCTTCGATCAAATCATAGGTCGCTTCGAGTTTACGCTCGTTGCGTCCCAGCAGCACAACTGTTGCGCCGTGTTCGGCAAATGCTTTTGCGGCTGCCTGTCCGATACCGCTACCCGCACCGGTCACCAGGATTATACGCGCCTTAAGGAGCTCTTTTTCGGGATGATTCTCTTGCATGATTGTGTGTTGTGATCAAAACTAGGTCGCGCATTATAACTGGCTGAAGTGGGTTGTGATATTGACAATCATCGTCAGGATGGCTTTTTAGAGCCATTGGAGTATCTCAAGGGGATGCTCGATCTGGCCATCTGCCTGCCATTCGCCGGGATGGTCGTTTTCGCCGAGATAACCAAATAGGGCGACCAGTGTTTTGGTGCCGGCGTTACGACCGGCCTCGATGTCCCGGATGGCATCACCCACATAGAGTGTTTGTGCAGGGTCTATCCCTGATTGTTGACAGGCATGCAGAATGGGTTGTGGGTGGGGTTTGGCATAGGGGGTGGTGTCGCCACTGACAATGGTACTGGCCCTTTTGTTCATCCCCAGTTTTTGCATCAGAGGATCTGTCAGCCAGGCGGGCTTATTGGTGACTATCCCCCAGTGGATTTCCCGTTGCTCCAGTTCCTTGATCAACGCCTCCATACCATCAAAGGGTTTGGTGTAGACAGCGATGTTGTTCAGATAGATCTGCAGGAAATCCTTCTGCAGATCAGTGAAGCCAACATCATCAGGTTCGATATCGAAGGCTACTTTCAACATCGCCTGACTGCCATGTGAAACCGCAGGACGCACCTTTTCAAATGAAACGGTCTCTCGGCCTTGCCTGGTGAGAACCAGGTTCAGTGCAAAATGAAGGTCAGCTGCGGTATCGGCAAAGGTGCCGTCCAGATCGAATAGAACACACTTGATAGGCATTGTTGGTCAGCGTTCTCTCGATGCAGCTATCAAATAGTTAACATCAACGTCTTCACCCAGTTTGTAGGTTTGGGTGAGCGGATTGTAACTCAGTCCGGTCATACCGCAACTGGTGAGTCCAGCATCACGCATCCAGGCGTGAAGTTCAGAGGGACGAATGAATTTCGCATAGTCGTGAGTGCCCTTGGGCAGCAATTTCAATAGGTATTCCGCGCCGACGATAGCAAACAAATAGGCTTTAGGATTACGATTGATGGTAGAGAAAAAGAGGTTGCCACCCGGTTTTACGGCTGTTGCACAAGCTTTTACTACAGATGCCGGGTCAGGTACATGCTCCAGCATCTCCATGCACGTGACTACATCGAAGCTGTCTGGTTGTTTGTCTGCAAGCTGCTCAACTGGGATGCGTTCATAATTGACCTCTAATCCCGATTCCAAGAGATGCAATCTGGCAACCTGAAGCGGAGCATCGCCCATGTCGATGCCCGTTACATGGGCGCCGCAAGCAGCCATGCTCTCCGATAGAATACCACCGCCACAGCCAACATCGAGTACCTTTTTACCGGCCAGAGGTGCAAGCTGCTGAATATAGTCCAGCCTGAGAGGATTGATCTCATGCAGTGGCTTGAATTCACTGTGCGGGTCCCACCAACGTGATGCAAGCTCTTCGAACTTGCTAACCTCTGCATGGTCGACATTTATCTGTTCAGTGCTCATCGTATTAGGTAATTCCTGTGACCAATCTTCAACTTGTAACTTGGATAATCGATGAAATCATTCATTTTTTACAGTATGGTTTTGTTACCGTTTCGACAGTACACATACGCATTTTCATACCCATACAAAACATATACGCTTCATGGGCCACCGCATTATCCAGTTGTGAAACGGATTGATATACCGGTTGAGTGATGCTGACACACAGTTGTAACCACTGAACCAGCATGTCAATGACCGCTCCGGTCTCTTGTTGGCCGATGTGGCGTGGCTCCTCCAGTAGCGGGTCTTTAGCACTTTGCGCGTTGACGAACAGCTTTCGAATATCGGCAAGTGCATGATGCACTATATCGTATCACCAAGTGCTTTTCTCTGCCGGTGCTCCGTGTACAGTTAGCTATGGGTTTCACCCTATTATGACACCGGAATGACAAAGCTATGACACCGGGAGGTCAAGTTGACGTATATCTCATTATCCACTATCAATCAAACAATTACACTTTGAAAGAGGTAGCATCTGTCTTCACGCAGGGAGGGGCGCAAAGGTATTCAAACAGTTCCCAGGGAGCTGGTAATTCACCCTATGTCAGTATGTTAGTGGGCCAATCCAAATAACCCTATTGACACCCAATGAATCATCTTTTGTTTCAAGTGGCTACTTTTACGGGTTCATCAGGGCAGTATTGTTGAGTTAACAGTATAAAATGCTATCAAGCCGCTGGGTGATAAGTGGGCGACTGGGTGTTTCGAAACTGTATATTTCCACTAGACTTGGGTAGAAAATGGATCATCCTTCTTTCTGAAACGGAGTACTATATTGAGTCGTCAATTTTTATTGTGCCTGCTGTTTTTGGCACTTTTACCATTTAGCGTACAAGCCCTGGAGCTCTCCTGGGTAGGCTGTGGCATCACTCGCAATGCCTTTATGGCCGATTTGGCTGCCGCCTATGAACTGGAGACTGGGGTCAGCATCAACATCTCCGGAGGGGGGGCGACCAAAGGGATTCGTGCCATTGCCGCCAGGCAAGCGGATATCGGTGGGGCCTGCCGCTACACCCTGAAACGCAATCGGGAAGAAGCCGGAGCCAGCATGATTCCCGTAGCCTGGGATGCACTGGTAGTCGTGGTGCACAAGTCCAATCCCCTCGATTCGATCAGCCTGCCGCAACTGCGTGATCTCTATCTGGGCAAGATCACCAACTGGTCGCAACTGGGTGGGGAGGATCAGCCACTGGAGCTGCTGATCCGCAAGGGGAAGATTTCAGGAGTTGGTTACACCCTGCGCAAGCATCTGTTCGAAAGCCCGGAGGTTGAATTCAAGAGTGAGTATGAGTTCCCTTCTTCAGGTCCCCTGGAGAAAGCCGTGGAACAGAATCGCAATGCTATTGCGGTCACCGGCATTGCCAGTGCCCATAAGCGGAACTTCAAGATTCTCAAGCTGGAAGGCAGGGATCCGAGTTTTGAGAACATCCGTACGGGTAACTATCTGCTCTATCGCCCATTATTTCTGGTACTCAGCAAGAACTCTCCCAACAGTCGGGAGGCCGATCGGTTTATTCAGTTCGCTTTGGGCCCAAAAGGCCGGGAGATCATCAGCAAGAACCAAGTGGTCCCCTACTTTGACGGCATGCTGCTGCTGCAGAAGCGTCTGGATGAATGGAAACGGTTTATTAGGGAGTCCCTGGCCAAGCATTAAACCCCAGGAATTGTATGCCAGTCACACTCCATAACCCGTCAGTCAAGGATGGTGGCGGAGGCTTAATCTCCTTACTGGTCGGCATCTGCAGCCAAAATACGATCCCGCCATTGGTTTGTGCGGTCGATCAGCCGGTCCTCATCAAGCGTTGTGAGTCTGCCTTCGCTGACCAGTAGGCGTCCTGCTACCCAAACGTGGGTGACCTGCTCGCGCCCAGCTGCGTAGACCAACTGGGAAATGGGATGATAGACGGGTTGTGTGTTTATCCGGTTCAGATCGACTGCGATCATATCCGCCGATTTTCCCACTTCCAGGGAGCCGGTCTCCTGCTGCAGACCAAGTGCCGCAGCACCATTGATGGTTGCCATCGAAAGTGCCTTGGCGGCAGGCAGTG
Source organism: Candidatus Thiodiazotropha sp. (ex Codakia rugifera) (assembly GCA_025656675.1). Classification (GTDB taxonomy): domain Bacteria; phylum Pseudomonadota; class Gammaproteobacteria; order Chromatiales; family Chromatiaceae; genus Thiodiazotropha. Next base: position 794,302 of record JAHXHN010000003.1, on the reverse strand, counting down.
TACTGGCATTGCCTGCAACACCCTTTGCCAGCAGTGCTGCGCCGCGCATTTCACTGAGCATATCGAGATCGTTATTACTGGCAGCGCCATCGGTACCAAGCGCTACATTGATGCCAGCCCCAATAAGCTCTGCTACAGGACAAAAGCCACTGGCCAGTTTTTGGTTGGATTCAGGACAATGCACAACATGAGCGCCACTTGCGGCAAACAGGTCGATCTCTTGTTTCTCCAGGTGGGTCATATGCACGGCTGCCAGTGACGGGGATAACAGACCCAGGGTGTCTAAGCGTGCAAGTGGGCGGCTGCCATGGTTTTGCAATCCTTGTACGATTTCATCATGGGTCTCATGGACATGCATGTGGATCGGTATTTCAAGTTCATCTGCAAAGGTGCGAATTTGCTCCAGCACCGGGTTGGCGACAGAGTAGGGTGCATGGGGTGCAAAAGCTGTATGAATCAGCGGGTTGGTGCGAAATTGATCATGTACCTGCAACCCTTTATGTAAGTAATCATCGCCGTCACTGGCCCAGGCAGAGGGGAAATCGATGACGATCAAGCCGAGTACGGCGCGGATACCTGCTTGATTGGCAACACGACCTGTAATATCGGGAAAAAAGTACATGTCGTTGAAACAGGTGGTACCACTGAGAAGCATCTCTGCAATCGCCAGTTGGCTGCCGTCATGGATAAACTCTTCATTCACCCATTTTGCTTCGGCCGGCCAGATATGTTCATTCAGCCAGGTCATCAGCGGCATATCGTCGGCCAGGCCTCTGAGCAGGGCCATCGCTGCATGGGTATGGGTATTGACCAGTCCAGGTATAAGAACCTGCCCAGGTAAGGCAATATCTTGATCAGTTTGGTAGTGCAGTTTCGCCTGTTCTGTCGGCAGGATGGCATCGATTCGCCCCCCTTTCACAACAAGGGAATGTTCAGTCAGGATCAGGTTTTCCGGAATAACCGGAATGATCCATTCGGGGTGAATAAGTTGATCAACCTGTACTGGCATCGAGTGTCTCTGAATTCAATGAACTATATGAGACACTACACTTGGTTCAATTAAAAATGCAATTGTATTAATCCTGAATGCGACAGATAAGGTCGTTGGGTTAATAACAACCTATCTTAATGGTGTCTCACAATGGATCTAACCGATTTTGCCGCCCAGGCAACGGCCGATGATGCGATCATCTGGCATGATGGGCATTTTTTTTTACTTGATCAGCGGGTGCTGCCCGAGCGGGTGGAATTTATTGAGCTGAGTTGTGCATCAGAAACCGCACAGGCTATTCATGACATGGTTGTGCGTGGTGCACCGGCAATCGGCATCACTGCAGCCTATGGGGTGGTTCTGGCAGGGCGGGCAGCCTATCAATCATCAACGCAACGCTGGCAATCCACGATTCGTGTCGATCTCGATAGATTACGACGATCCAGGCCGACAGCAGTCAACCTCTTCTGGGCGTTGGACAGGATGGAGGGATTGATCAATGACCTGTCAGCAATGGAGGATCCTACTGAATCACTGCTGCAAGAGGCAATCTCGATCCATGATGAAGACATCAAGGCTAACCGGAGAATGGGCGAGCTGGGTGCAGCCCTGATTAAACCCAATGCAGGCGTCATCACGCATTGTAATGCCGGAGCACTTGCAACGGGTGGTTATGGGACTGCTTTGGGTGTTATACGTGCCGCACATGGCAAGGGTTTGATCCGGGAGGTTTTTGCCGATGAGACCCGTCCCTGGTTACAAGGGGCTCGATTGACTGCCTGGGAGCTGTTGCAAGATGGTATACCGGTCACCCTGCTGGCCGATGGTGCGGCTGCACATCGTATGGCACAAGGGGGGGTGAATTGGGTGGTTGTGGGGTCGGACCGGATTGCTGCCAATGGTGACGTGGCCAATAAGATAGGTACCTATAGTCTGGCAGTGGCTGCGAAGTATCATGGGGTTAAGGTAATGGTGGCAGCACCGACCTCAACGATCGATATGAGTCTCGCTTCAGGGGAGGAGATACCGCTCGAGGTGAGGAGCGGAGATGAGTTGCTGTTTTGTGGTGGCCGACAGATTGCTGCACAAGGTGCGGGAGTATGGAATCCGGTGTTTGATGTCACCCCGGCTGAATTGGTGGATGCGATCGTTACAGAGAGGGGGGTTGTATTCTCGCCAAATAAGAAAAAGATGCAAAAACTTCTGATGGATTAACCTGAGAGCCTCTGAAATTAGATTTCAGGCGTTTTTTATACAACACAGTGTCAGGGGGCTATGATACAATGCGCTTTTTCTGACGCCCTACAGAATCGGTTAGGGCGATTGCGAAAGTAAGTAAAAACAGATGACCGAATTCGCCAAAGAAGTACTCCCCGTCAATCTCGAAGACGAGATGCGACAATCCTACCTGGATTACGCAATGAGCGTTATCGTGGGTCGGGCACTGCCAGATGTTCGAGATGGACTTAAACCTGTCCACCGTCGTGTGCTCTACGCGATGAACGAATTGGGTAACGATTGGAACAAGGCTTATAAGAAGTCTGCACGCATCGTGGGTGATGTGATCGGTAAATATCATCCCCATGGTGATACTGCAGTTTACGACACCATCGTGCGCATGGCGCAGCCGTTTTCAATGCGATACATGCTTGTCGATGGGCAGGGTAATTTTGGTTCCGTGGACGGCGATTCCCCTGCAGCCATGCGATATACCGAAGTACGCATGGCCCGCATTGCCCACACCATGCTGGATGATCTGGACAAGGAGACGGTCGATTTTGTTACCAACTATGACGAAACCGAGCGTGAACCTGCGGTATTACCGGCGCGCATACCCAATCTGCTGATCAACGGTTCGGCGGGTATTGCAGTGGGGATGGCCACCAATGTACCACCTCACAATCTCACTGAAGTGATCAATGCCTGTGTTGCGGTGATCGATGATCCCTCAATTTCCATCGACCAGTTGATGCCCTATCTACCGGGCCCTGATTTTCCTACTGCTGGCCTGATCAATGGCGCAAGCGGTATCAAGGAGGCTTATCATACCGGGCGCGGCAGAATCTATATGCGTGCTCGCACAGAGGTAGAGACCAACGACAGCAATGGTAAACAGACGATCATCGTCCACGAGCTACCCTATCAGGTCAACAAAGCCCGCCTGATTGAAAAGATTGCCGAGCTTGTAAAAGATAAGCGAATCGAAGGTATTACTGAACTGCGTGATGAATCCGACAAGGATGGCATGCGTATCGTCATCGAGCTGCGCCGTGGCGAAGTGGCAGAGGTGGTGCTCAATAACCTCTTTCAACAGACCGCTATGCAGAGTGTCTTCGGTATCAATATGGTGGCCTTGGTGGATGGCCGGCCGCGCCTGCTTAATCTCAAGCAGCTGCTGGAGTTTTTCATCCGCCACCGTCGTGAGGTGGTAACCCGCCGTACCCTATTCGAATTGCGCAAAGCGAGAGATCGCGCCCATGTGCTGGAGGGCCTGGCCGTGGCGCTGGCCAATATCGATGAGGTGATCCAGCTGATCAAGCAGGCCGCAAGTCCGGCTGAGGCAAAGAAAGGACTGTTGGCACGTCATTGGCAGTCGGGCACGGTCGAGTCCATGCTTGAACGGACCGGTGCTTCCAGTACCCGGCCGGAAGACCTGTCTGACGAGTATGGTCTCACTACACAGGGCTATCGCCTGACTGAGGTCCAAGCCCAGGCGATCCTGGATCTGCGATTACACCGACTCACAGGTCTAGAGCAAGATAAAATAATCAAGGAATTCGAGGATTTACTGGATAAAATTGCCGGTCTTCTTGATATTCTTGGCAGCCCTGATCGACTGATGCAGGTGATTCGTGAAGAACTCTTGAGTATACGTGAGCAGTATGGCGATGAGCGTCGTACTGAAATCATCCAGAACCGGCTTGACCTCACGCTGGAAGATCTGATCACTGAAGAGGATGTGGTGGTGACACTCTCTCATGCAGGCTATGCCAAAGCCCAACCGATCAGTACCTATCAGGCTCAGCGTCGAGGCGGCAAAGGCAAAATTGCAACAGCAACCAAGGATGAAGATTTTGTCGACAAACTCTTCGTTGCCAGTACCCATGACACCATTCTCTGTTTCTCGAACATGGGTAAGGTCTATTGGCTGAAGGTCTACGAGTTGCCTCAAGCGGGACGCAATGCCCGTGGCAAGCCGATCGTCAACCTATTGCCCCTGAATGGGGATGAGCAGATCAATGCAATTCTGCCTGTGCGTGACTATGAGGCTGACCGCTATGTCTTCATGGCGACCAGTTCAGGTACCGTGAAAAAGACACCTTTAGAGGCCTTCTCACGACCACGTAGCAATGGCATTATTGCCGTGGATCTTCGTGATGGTGACAAACTGGTTGGGGTAGCCGTCACGGATGGGGAGCAGGATATTCTTCTCTTCAGCAGTACCGGCAAGGCCGTACGCTTTTCAGAGTCCAAGGTCAGGGCAATGGGACGCACCGCCTGTGGTGTCCGTGGCATTCGTTTGGAAGAGGGGCATCATGTCGTCTCCCTGATCGTTGCTGACGAAGGTGATGTCCTGACTGTGACTGAGAACGGTTTCGGTAAACGTACGCCTATTAAGGAATATCCAATCCATGGCCGGGGTGGTCAGGGAGTCATCTCGATTCAGACCTCTGAGCGCAATGGCAATGTTGTCGGTTCGGTTCAGGTAATCGATGAAGACGAGATTATGATGATTTCAGACGGCGGGACGCTGGTACGTAACCGAGTCAGCGAAATTTCGCAGATGGGACGCAATACCCAAGGTGTCATTATGATTCGCCTCAGCAAGAAGGAGAAATTAATCGGTGTCGAGCGGATCGAAAACCTCGACTCAGATGAAGGTGGCGAGGAGAATTCAGAAGGTATCACCGACAGCGACTGACTATTGCTAAAGGGTTCTGGAGTAATGAATTATTCCATTTTGGTTTTCTTATTCTCTCTGTTTTTAACATTGAGACAAGGGCTGAATAGACCGAGTATACGCCCCATTCCTAGCCTTGTTTCCAGGCTAAAATACCCGACGCTCTCCTTGGACATTGGAACAGGTCCGCAGGCCAGTCCCGAATGGTGACGACGGAATCGAACGAGTTGAACCTGAACCCTTGGGTTCAGGTTGAAGTCCTGGGTTAAGCCATTCAGTGGCGTGTGCCCTTGAAAATATTTTTTTAGCGTAATAACCCTAACTATTTAAGAGATTGAGAGGCTATAGATGTCACGAGTCTTTAACTTTAGCGCCGGTCCTGCGATGTTGCCGGAAGAGGTACTACAGCAAGCCAGGGAAGAGATGCTCGATTGGCAGGGCGCAGGAATGTCGGTGATGGAAATGAGCCACCGTGGGAAGGAGTTCATGTCCATTGCAGAGCAGGCCGAAGCTGATCTTCGCGCATTATTACAGGTACCTGAGAACTACAAGGTGCTGTTTCTGCAGGGGGGTGCCTCGAGCCAATTTGCCATGGTGCCGATGAATTTGACCCGTGACAATCGTACGGTGGATTACATCAATACCGGTTCCTGGTCGAAAAAAGCGATTGCTGAAGCCAAGCGTTATGCCGATGTCAACCTGGCGGCAAGCACGGAACAGACAAAGTTTACAACAACGCCTGAGCAGGCAGAACTGAATCTCAGCAGCGATGCAGCCTATGTTCACTACACACCCAACGAGACCATACAGGGTGTGGAGTTTCCTTATGTGCCGGAGACCGGGAGTGTTCCTCTGATTGCTGATTTCTCGTCAACAATCCTCTCGCGTCCTATCGATGTCTCCCAGTTTGGGATTATCTACGCCGGTGCACAAAAGAACATTGGACCTGCCGGGCTGACGTTGGCGATTGTACGCGAAGATCTGATCGGAAATGCGGTTGATGACACGCCGGTGATGTTTCAGTACACGACGCATAGCGAAAACGGTTCTATGTACAATACGCCACCTACCTATGGTTGGTATCTGGCCGGACTGGTCTTCAAATGGGTATTGGGAAAAGGTGGCCTGGCAGGCATGGCCGCGATTAATCAACGCAAGGCAGATGCCCTCTACGACACCATTGATAGCTCTGACTTTTATGCCAATCCTGTAGCCCCTAATAGTCGCTCCTGGATGAATGTTCCGTTTATTCTGGCTGATGCCGCTTTAGACAGTAAGTTTATTGAGGGCGCGAGTGCGGAAGGACTCAAGACACTCAAGGGGCATCGCTCTGTGGGTGGTATGCGTGCCAGTATTTACAATGCCATGCCGGAAGCAGGCGTCAAGGCATTGATAGATTTCATGGTTGAGTTTGAACGAGTCAATGGTTAACTAGCAGAGAAATAACATGTATAAGATTTTAACCTTAAATAATATTTCCGTAGCTGGTTTGGATCGCCTGCCACGTGATAGTTACGAAGTTGCCTCTGAAATAACCCACCCGGATGCACTTTTGCTGCGCTCTTATAAAATGCATGATATGCAGATCCCAGAAAGCGTAAAGGCGATTGGCAGGGCGGGTGCAGGGGTCAACAATATCCCTGTACCGAAAATGACTGAAAAGGGTATACCCGTGTTCAACGCACCTGGCGCAAATGCCAATGCCGTAAAAGAGCTCGTGCTCGCAGGTGCTCTCCTGGCAGCGCGGAATCTAGGGCAGGCATGGCGGTTTGCGACCAATCTGTCCGGAGATGATAGCGGCATCTCAAAGCAAGTTGAGTCGGGGAAGAAGAATTTTGTCGGTTTTGAACTGCCGGGTCGCACAATGGGTGTCATCGGACTCGGCGCCATTGGCGTTAAGGTTGCCAATGCCTGCCGTGCACTAGGCATGAATGTGATTGGATATGATCCCACCATTACTGTTCAGAGTGCATGGAAGCTGGCCTCTGAGGTGGAACAGGCGTTGAGTGTGGATGACCTGCTCTCTAAGTCTGATTTCGTAACTTTCCATGTGCCACTCACCGATTCTACAGCTAACATGATCAATGCTGATCGTCTGAAGCTGATGAAGCCAGGATCAGTACTGCTCAATTTTGCGCGAGATGGGATTATCGATGATGAAGCGGCCGTTGCTGCATTGGAGAGTGGACACCTCTATGCCTATGTGTGCGATTTCCCCAGTAATCAGCTTAAAGACAATCCGAGAGTCATTACCCTGCCGCACCTTGGCGCCTCCACCAAAGAGGCTGAAGACAACTGTGCAATCATGGTGGCAGAAGAGGTCAAAGACTTTCTTGAAAATGGTAATATCACCAATTCAGTAAACTTTCCTGCCATCAACCTGCCCCGTAACGGTGGTTATAGAATCGCCGTGGTAAACAGCAATGTACCCAATATGGTGGGTCAGATATCCACCGATCTGGCAAACGAGGGATTGAATATTCTGGACATGCTCAATAAGTCCCGAGATGATGTGGCAGTGACCCTGCTCGATGTGGATCAGCAGCCATCAGATGAATTGTTGGATACCTTGAATTCCATCGATGGCGTGTTATCGGTACGCTCTTTGACTGACGCGGGCTAGGGTCAATCGATGAATGATGATGTGAAACTGAATGCTATTCGTACTCGGATCGATGAGATAGATCTACAGCTGCAACAGCTGATCAACGAACGGGCAGAGGCAGCGCAGGAAGTTGCACGCATCAAGCTGAATGAGGATCCACAGACTGAGTTTTATCGTCCTGAGCGTGAAGCTGCGGTGTTACGCAGAGTCAAGGAGCGAAACAAAGGACCTTTGTCGGAAGAGGAAGTAGCGCGGCTGTTTCGGGAAATCATGTCAGCATGCCTGGCCTTGGAACAACCTTTGGATGTGGCGTTTCTCGGGCCGGATGGAACCTATACGCAGGAAGCGGTATTAAAACATTTTGGTCATTCAGTTCGGACCACTTCCATGGGTTCAATACCCGATACCTTTCGTGAAGTGGAGGCCGGTGCCTGCCACTATGGCGTGGTGCCTATTGAAAACTCAACTGAAGGTGTTATCACCCATACGCTGGATACCTTTCTTAATTCACCACTGCATATTTGCGGTGAAGTATCACTACCGATCAATCATCAGTTGCTCGGTAGTGAGACAACGATCCAAGCGGTCAAAGTCATATACTCGCATGCCCAGTCCTTGGCCCAGTGCCGGGGCTGGCTTGATCAGCATCTGCCTCATGTGGAACGGGTTGCCGTTGGGAGTAATGCTGAAGCCGCCAAGCTGGCAGCGGAGATACCAGGGGCGGGGGCTATTGCCAGCGAGGCTGCCGGTCAGATTTACCAACTCAACCTACTGGCGTCGAATATAGAGGATGAACCTGGAAATACAACCCGGTTTCTCGTGATCGGCAAACAAGATGCACCTGCCAGTGGTGATGACAAAACCAGTATCATGTTCTCCATTCATAATGAGGCCGGTGGATTACATACGATGCTGACACCCTTTGCTGAACACGACATCAGTATGACACGTATAGAATCCAGACCTTCCCGCCGTGGTCGCTGGGATTATGTTTTCTTCATCGATGTGGAGGGACACCGGAGTGATGCCAATCTTGCAAAAGCACTCCTGAAAATCGGGCAGTCGGCCACCCAATTCAAAGTGCTTGGCTCATACCCGAAAGCTGTTATCTAACAGCTGCACTTGCAACTGCTCATATGTCACAAGCACAATCTTATGTACGTTTTAAAAAGACGATATGCAAAATTGTGACAACAGTCCCATCCAATACGCCTAGTGATCCGCACTGAAAATGACGAGTCAGACAAACCCATTTCTTGAGCTTGCAGCTCCCGGTATCAGAGAGTTGAAGCCCTATCTGCCGGGAAAACCACTTTCTGAATTAGAGCGTGAATTGGGTATTAGTCATTCTATAAAGCTGGCATCGAACGAAAACCCTTTGGGTGTGAGTCCGAAAGTGATCGAGGCAATCACGCGAAGCTATAGCGAACTGGCCCGATATCCGGATGGTGGTGGCTTTCAGCTGCGGCAATCGCTTGCCGAAAAACATGCTGTCGATCCTTCCTGCATCACCCTTGGTAATGGTTCCAACGATGTTTTGGATATGGTTGCACGGGTCTTTCTGGCGCCTGGTATGGAAACGCTGTTTTCCCAGTATTGTTTTGCCGTCTACCCTATCAGCAGTCAAGCTGTTGGCGCCAAACTGGTCATTGCGCCCGCCAATGCCTATGGGCACGATCTTGATCGTATGTTACAGATGATCACGCCCCGGACAAGAGTGATTTGGATTGCAAATCCGAACAATCCAACAGGTACCTGGTTAAACAAGGATGAGTTAAATGCCTTTCTGGTCAAAGTACCTGAGCATGTCATCGTGGTCCTGGATGAGGCCTATATTGAATATGTCCAAGAGAGTGATTATCCGGATGGAACGCAGTGGCTGGATGTCTTTCCAAATGTGATTGTAACCCGGACCTTTTCTAAGGCGTATGGTCTGGCATCACTACGAATTGGCTATGGATTATCAAGTTCGACCATTGCGGATCTGTTAAATCGGGTGCGACAGCCTTTCAATGTTAACAGTCTTGCTCAGGTTGCTGCTCAAGCAGCACTTGAGGATCAGGCCTTTATTCAGCGTTCGGTCATGATCAACAGTGCCGGTATGCAGCAATATGTCCATGAATTTGAAGCAGTAGGTTTAAACTACATACCGTCGGTTGCAAATTTTATAACCGTCGATTTAGGACAGGCAGCCCTCCCGGTAGATCAGGCGTTGTTGCAAGAGGGATGTATCACCAGGCCGATAGCGAACTATGGCTTACCCAATCACCTGCGTATCTCCATAGGGTTGGAGGAGGAGAACGTGCGTCTACTGACGACACTTAAAAAGGTACTCAAGCGATGATCCTTGATTCCCCAGCTGACCAATATGCATAGTATCAAAAAGGTAAAACACAGGGTTCTATTTCGTGCCAGAAGAGTTCACCTTCTTGGTGAGCATCGATGCAATAGAATAAACAATCTGTCTCATTGTGCACCCTGCAGGGATGCACAAGTGTCGCGAGCACAGGATGTGCAGGAGCATCTCTTGCCCTGTACCGCCAAAGTGCACACTTTCATGGTGTTCAACTGGGGATTCTAGGATGATTGAAAAGCTCGCGATAATTGGTGTGGGTTTGATTGGAGGTTCTGTCGCCATGGCCCTGAAAGCGGAGGGTGTGGTAAAAGAGGTCGTCGGATGCGGGCGCGGCAGGGCCAATTTAGAGAAGGCACAAGCCATGGGTGTGATTGATCATTTCACCCACGATGCAGGCGAAGCTGTCAAAGGTGCCGATATGGTCTTACTCGCTGTGCCGCTGGGTGCGATGAGAGATACCCTTCATGCCATGCGGGGAGAGCTTGCGGAAAATGCAGTGGTTACCGATGCGGGTAGTGTTAAAGGCAGTGTTGTGGACGATGTCAAAGCTGTCTTTCAGGAGGTGCCGGACTTTTTTGTGCCGGGGCATCCTATCGCAGGGACCGAACGTAGTGGTGTGGAGGCTGCCTTTGTAGAGCTGTACCGTAACCGTCGGGTCATTCTCACCCCTTTGCCCGAGACGAATGCCGATGCAGTGAATCGAGTCGATAAGATGTGGAGGCAGTGCGGTGCAGAGGTAACCCATATGTCAGTTGGTCACCATGATGAAGTATTGGCTGCCACCAGTCATCTCCCTCATATGCTTGCCTTTACACTGGTCGACAGTCTTGCACGCATGAAAGAGAATGATGAGATCTTTCGCTTTGCAGCGGGTGGCTTCAGAGACTTCACCCGAATTGCATCGAGTAATCCTGTCATGTGGCGGGATATCTGTGTTGCCAATCAAAAATCATTAAATGGGATGCTGACCCGGTTTGCCAATGAGCTGCATGAACTGGCCGCACTGCTGCAAAGTGGTGATGAAGAGGGACTGCTGGAGGTTTTTGAACGCGCAAAACAGGCACGTGATAGATATGTAGATGGTGTTAACAGAGCCTAGTGTAGGACACTACACAGGATTTCAGGTTGAAAGAGAACGAGTGGTATTAACTTGCAAGAAAAACTCAACTACCTAGTAAAGCCCGGTGGCATGCTGACAGGCAGCTTGCGTGTACCGGGTGATAAATCGATTTCCCACCGATCCGTCATGCTTGGCTCTTTAGCCAATGGGGTGACAGTCATTAACGGCTTTTTGGAGGGTGAGGATAGCCTGGCGACATTGAATGCCTTCCGTCAGATGGGGGTTGGCATCGATGGACCGAAGCAGGGTCGAGTGACCATTCAAGGTGTTGGGATGCATGGCCTGAGTGCACCAAAGTCAGATTTGAATCTGGGTAATTCAGGTACTTCGATGCGGCTTTTATCAGGCTTGCTTGCTGGACAAGGTATTTCGATAACGCTGATCGGTGACAGCTCTTTATCGGGTCGGCCGATGAAAAGGGTGATCGATCCGCTGATTCAGATGGGTGCAAAAATCGGCTCGACAGAAGCTGCTACGGCACCCCTGGTGATAGCTGCCAATAATCAACTGCATGGCATAGACTATCATTTGCCAATGGCGAGCGCCCAGGTCAAATCGGCACTACTGCTGGCGGGTCTCTATGCTAAGGGTGAAACTTGTGTCACCGAGCCCGCACCGACAAGGGATCATACGGAGCGCATGCTGCAGGGATTTGGCTATCCGGTTCGGCGCAACGCAAACAGGATCTGTGTAACGGGTGGCGGCAGATTGAATGGCTGTGAAATTGATGTGCCGGCGGACATCTCTTCTGCAACGTTTTTTCTGGTTGGTGTCAGCATAGCGGAAGGCTCCGAGATGGTGTTGGAGCATGTGGGTATCAACCCAACCCGTGATGGCGTGATATCAATCCTAAGATTGATGGGTGCGGATATTGAACTTATCAATGAGAGAGAAGTGGGTGGTGAACCCGTTGCCGACATTCGGGTGCGTTCCAGTAACTTGCACGGGATAGAGATACCTGAAGCACTGGTGCCACTTGCGATCGATGAATTTCCCGCCCTGTTTATTGCAGCGGCATGCGCTGAAGGTGAGACTCGCCTGAGTGGGGCTGAGGAGTTACGTGTAAAAGAGAGTGACCGGATACAAGTTATGGCGGAGGGTCTGAAAAAGCTCGGAATCCATGCAGATCCTACTGCTGACGGCATTGTGATTAAAGGTGGATCAATAGAGGGCGGCCAGGTAGAAAGTCACGGGGATCACAGAATTGCAATGTCGTTTGCGATGGCGGGATTGCGATCAGCGGGATCAATTGAGATCGTCGACTGTGCCAATGTAAATACCTCATTTCCTGGATTTGTTCCACTGGCCTCAAAGTCCGGTCTAACGATTACCGAGGTCTCAAGCTAATGGGTAAAGTACCGGTCATCACCGTCGATGGTCCCTCAGGGTCAGGTAAGGGAACGCTGGCTCAGCGGGTGGCTGAAACCCTGGGATGGCATTTTCTGGATAGTGGTGCAATATATCGTGTACTTGGAGTTATTGTTGAACGAGCTGGTATTAGTGTTGATCGTGCAGATAAAATAGCCGAACTTGCTGTCAACATGCCTGTATCCTTCATTCAGGCCAGAGCCCTGCTAGGAGAGGAGGATGTGTCAGATCTTATCCGCACTGAAACTGCAGGCAATGCGGCATCGAAAGTGGCTGCAATTCCACAAGTACGGGATGCGTTGCTGGAATGGCAGCGAGACTATGCCAAACCACCTGGTCTGGTGGCCGATGGGCGTGATATGGGGACTGTGGTTTTCCCTACAGCCGAGGTTAAGATCTTTCTCACAGCTAGCGCTGAGGAGAGGGCGTTAAGACGCTATAAACAGTTGAAAGAAAAGGGATTGGGTGTTAATCTCGCCCGTCTTACTGAAGAGATCAGAGAGCGAGACGAGCGTGACAGTAATCGTTCTGCGGCGCCACTTATGGCAGCAGATCAGGCACTTCAGCTGGACTCGACAGCCATGTCTATGGATGAAGTCTATCAGCAGGTGATGCAGAAAGTGTTTGCAACCCTGCCGAATCTTCGCCATTAATCGGCTGTTTTGACAGTAAGATTAGGTGGTCGGTTTTTATAGCCGGCTGTATTTTTTCACTCAAACAACTTGGCGGACTAGATCTTTATATGTTTCGTCCCGCCTGTGCAACCTAGTGTTGCAGGAAACCCAATCCCATGACCGAAAGTTTCGCAGAATTATTTGAGGAGAGCCTCTCCAGTACCCAGCTTCGCAGTGGCGCCATCATTATCGGCACCGTCCTGGATATCACTTCCGAAGCAGTTATTGTCAATGCCGGCCTGAAATCAGAAGGTGTTATTCCACGTTCTCAATTTCTTAATAACGATGGTGATATTGAAGTCGCGATCGGTGATCAGGTCGAAGTCGCGCTGGATGCTGTCGAAGATGGCTTTGGTGCAACCAGGCTCTCCCGTGAAAAAGCCAAGCGTGATCAGGCTTGGAAAGTGCTTGAGAAAGCACATGAAGCAGAAGAGACCGTAATCGGTCGGATCAACGGTAAAGTCAAAGGTGGTTTTACTGTTGAACTCAATGATATCCGTGCGTTCCTACCGGGATCGTTGGTTGATGTGCGTCCTGTACGCGACACCGCCTACCTGGAAGGTAAGGATCTTGAATTCAAGGTAATCAAGCTTGATCGCCGTCGTAATAATGTAGTGGTCTCACGCCGTGCTGTCGTTGAGCAAGAGTACAGTGAAGAGCGGGATAAGCTGCTCGAAAATTTACAGGAAGGTCAAGAAATCAAGGGTGTGGTCAAGAACCTCACCGATTACGGTGCATTTGTTGACCTTGGTGGCATCGATGGTTTGCTGCATATTACAGACATGGCCTGGAAACGTGTTAAACACCCCTCTGAAGTGGTTGAGATCGGAGATGAGATCAGCGTCAAGATCCTGAAATTTGATCGTGAACGTAATCGTGTCTCACTGGGTCTTAAGCAGATGGGTGACGATCCATGGGTTGCATTGGCACGACGCTATCCTGAGAGCACCCGCCTATTCGGTAAAGTGACCAACATTGCTGACTATGGTTGTTTTGTTGAGATTGAAGAAGGTGTTGAAGGATTGGTTCACGTTTCAGAAATGGATTGGACCAACAAAAACGTACACCCTTCCAAGATCGTCTCTCTCGGTGACGAGGTCGAGGTTATGGTATTGGATATCGATGAGGAGCGACGTCGCGTCTCACTTGGTATTAAACAGTGCAAAGCCAATCCTTGGGATGAATTTGCGGCTACCCATAATAAGGGTGACCATGTCTCAGGGAATATTAAATCGATCACCGATTTTGGTATTTTCATTGGGCTTGATGGCGGTATCGATGGCTTGATTCACCTCTCTGACATCTCTTGGGATGATGAAGGTGAAGATGCAATCCGCAACTTCAAGAAAGGTGATGAGCTCGAGACTGTGGTGCTGTCTGTTGATCCGGAGCGTGAGCGGATTTCGCTTGGTATCAAACAGCTTGCACAGGATCCATTCTCATCGTTTGTGGCGGCCAATGAAAAGGGCAGTTTTGTCAAGGGAGTCGTTGCTGAAGTCGATGCCAAAGGAGCGGTGATTACGCTTGTTGATGGTGTCGAGGGCTATTTACGAGCCTCAGAACTTTCACGGGATCGCGTGGAAGATGCACGCAGCGTACTCAAAGAGGGTAGCGAGATTGAGGCGAAATTTACTGGTGTAGACCGTAAAAACCGTACCATTACGCTTTCAATCAAGGCTAAGGATGCCGATGAAGAAGCGGCTGCCATCAAAGGTTATGCGCGGGATGCGGCAACCAGTGTTCCGACATTGGGTGATTTGTTGAAAGAGCAGATGGATAATCAGGGCGACTGAAGCCTGGAGTCTGAATCAATAGACTCCGAAACCGGAAATAAGGGGTTGTACGACAAATGTGCAACCCCTTAGTAATCGGCAAATTGGAGAACTGACAAGAATGACAAAATCCGAATTGATTGAGATTATTGCCAAGGAGCAGAGCCATCTTGCCTATCGGGATGTAGAGCTGGCTGTGAAGTGTATGATTGAGCACATGAGTCAATCACTGGCATCAGGGGAAAGAATTGAGATTCGTGGCTTCGGCAGCTTTTCTCTTCATTTCCGTCCGCCAAGAATGGGGCGTAATCCAAAAACAGGCAAGACCGTAGCTTTGTCCGGTAAGTATGTACCTCACTTTAAACCAGGCAAGGAACTTCGGGATCGTGTGAACGAGACTTATCATACTAACCATTCTAATCCAGAAGATTAGATACTGGTGCCGAATAGGCGGGCCTTCGCACCAATTTCCGCAAATTGGTGATTAGTTGTGGTTTTTATTTTGCCTACGCAGTTATGCAAAATATTTTCTAAGGGCATTGATGCTGCTCGAAAGGTTTTTCAACAGCCTTATCCAGCGTTAAATTTACAGGAAATGCACAGGTAAATTTACTACCCACCTCTAACTGACTTGAGATTCTCAACTCACCATCGTGCCTACCGATTATGTGTTTGACGATGGCCAACCCCAAACCTGTTCCACCGGATTGACGGGAGCGTGCCTTGTCGACTCGATAAAAACGCTCCGTTAATCGAGGTATGTGACGCTGTTCTATACCTGATCCTTTATCAGATACAATCAGGCATGCTTCATTCTCTTGTCGTTTCCATGTAACAAGAATCTGTGTACCTGGTGGAGTATGAATGACGGCGTTGAATATGAGATTGGAAAAAGCGCTCATCAACTCACTCTCTTCACCCAGCAACCAGAGATTATTATCCACCTCCATTGAGATCTTGTAGCCACCCTTCTGATCAGCAAGTAATGATGCTTGATCGACAATTCTCGCTAATAGCTCGGGTATGGCAACGGGTTTTTCAGCTGATGGTGCTACCCCCATTTCCAGTCGTGATAATGTGAGCAGGTCATTGATGATGCTGTTCATCCGTTCAGCTTGCTGATGCATCAGTGTAAAAGGCCGTTTCTGAAATGGCAGCATCTCATTTTCACCTAGATTTTCCAGAAATCCAGTGATTACAGTAAGTGGTGTGCGTAGTTCGTGAGAAACATTGGATACAAAATCACGTCTGGTCTGATTGAGGTTATAGACTTCAGTGATATTTCGAACCACCACCAGACGTTGTGCCTTTTTTCCACCAAAAGGCGTTACGCGTAGTGAGATGACAACTGCTTTATTGGCAGGAGAAGGAAACTCCATAGGTCTGGAGTAATCCGGATTTATCAGGTATTCATTAAGGCCTTCCTGTTTGATTCGATCTGTGAATGCAATATTTTCATCCCGAGGCCAGCTGATATTCAATAATTGGTTTGCAGCTGGATTAGCCCACTCGATAAAGCCGGGTTTATTCAATAGTATCAGTCCATCAGGAATCGAACTCGTTACCTTTCTGAAACGAGATGCGAAGCGACTCAGCGTTCGTTTACGTTTTCGACTCCGTGAACGGAATCTCGATAACTCCCTATAGACCAGCCCCCAAATATCTGCCGGATAGGGAGGATCTATCCGGGTATCCTGATTGATCAGATATGCAAGCTTAACCAGATAGTAGCCGTGTTTCGACATATAGGCGGCGACGGCAAGCATGATTGAAGCAGCAACCTGATGGAGTAGATAGCCAACAGGAATGAATATCAGCAGGGAACCGAGCAGATGACTGGTTTCGATTTTAAGGTACTGCCTCACGAAGATGTTGACTCATGATAGAGTGATGTGGGTGTAAATCGATAGCCGGTACCGCGTATTGTTTGGATAAACCGGTGGTGTCCGGAGGGCGTGAGCAGCTTTCTCAGGCGTCGAATATGAACATCCACGGTTCTCTCATCAACATAGACTGTATCACCCCATACATTATCTAGGATCTGTGATCTGCTATAGGCACGATCAGGGTGAGTCATGAAGAAGAGCAACAGGCGATACTCTGCAGGAGAGAGGTGGAGAGGCTCATCATTGATCGACACCCAATGGCGTGCAGGGTCAATGCTCAATCCGGCATAGTCCATGGGCTGCGTTAATTTGTCGCTACTGGATCTGCGGATGACAGCCTTTATACGCGCCAACATCTCTCGGGGTGAAAAGGGCTTGGTGATGTAATCGTCCGCACCACTATCAAGTCCCTTTACCTTATCTGATTCATCCGCTTTTGCTGTCAGCATGATGACCGGGGGTGTGTTCTGGGGTGCCTTTTGTTTCAGTTCACGTGTCAAATCAAGTCCTGAACGACCGGGTAACATCCAGTCCATGAGAATCAGGTCATAATTGTGTTTGGACAGCAGTTTACGTGCGTCCTGGGCATTATCGGCTTCGTCGACCAGGAAACCCTTAGGCTCAAGGACAAAACGAATCATCTCCCGGATTTCGGGTTCATCTTCAACAATCAGTATCCGTTGCATCGATTTCTGTGTGAGCCTTAATGTAAATGGGAAGCTGGTTACTTTATAACCCCCCTTGGGTTATTCTGCCTATCCTATTTCCTAGGAAAAAACCAAACCCAAGCAAGTCATGAGGGGCTGTTCTTCTTGTCTCAGTACGTTTTAGCTGCCTAAAATCTAGTCCAATTTTAATATAATCACCTGTATATAAGCACTAGTTATCTGTAAAGTCTGGAAAAACTACCATCTGCTTGATTTGTGATCGGATTGGTAAAGTGGCATTTGGTAATCAGAGGCAATAAAAATATTTTACTAGGCTGCTTGTGATTCAATGCCTTAGCAGTGATAATTCCAGTTGGGCCACATTTGGCGAGACTAACAAAGAAACTTCGTGGAAAGTTACCTGATATTGACAGTGCTACTGGTACTGTCTGGCGTTTTCTCCGGTACAGAGACTGCTCTGGTCACCCTGTCGATGGCTCGCGCTGAGTCACTGTACAAGGAAGGTAGAAGGGGTGCTCATGCCCTATATCTTCTCAAGAAAGACCCGAGCCGTATGCTGATTACCATTCTGATCGGCAATAACGTAGTCAATATAGCTGCCTCTGCAATGGCGACTGTTATCGCGACTGACTTTTTTGGTGATTCGGGACCAGGTATCGCCGTAGGCGTCCTTACCATCCTGATCCTGGTATTTGGAGAGATAACCCCAAAGAGCCTTGCTACCCGTTTTTCTGAACGGATCTCGTTGTTTATCGCGCCCGTTATTTATGGCTTTATGCGCTTGATCTATCCTCTGGTGTGGTTATTTCTTCAGTTTACCAACTGGGTTCAATCCACTACCAACGCGATGAATGATCCCATGGTGACGGAGTCGGAGGTCATTACACTCATCGAGCATGGTGAAGAAGAGGGTGTGATCGATACCGGTGAGCGTGAAATGATCGAACGCATCTTCAATTTCAACGACCTGAAGGCCGAGGATGTGATGACCCCCAGAAGGCAGGTGTTTCGTCTGGACGGTCGCCGAACCTTACGGGATGTTCTGCCCGATATACTCAATGTGGGATTTTCTCGTATTCCGCTTTACAAAGAGGACCCGGATGAGATCGTCAGCCTGGTGATCTTGCGTGACCTGATCGATAACATCGTCTCCGGCGAATTGGATATGCCGATTTCGGAATTGGGACAAGAACCGCTCTATACGCCATTGAACACAACCATTGATGAGTTGATACGTACGCTGAAGACAAAAAGTATTCATCTCGCTGTGGTGGTCGATGAGCATGGAGCGATGATCGGTGTGGTTTCGCTGGAGGATATGCTGGAAGAGCTGGTGGGCGAGATCTACGACGAAAGCGATAAAAAGCCAAATGACTTGACGGTTCTGGGTGAAGGTAAGGTGCTTGTCAAAGGTACAGCCGAGTTACGTGTTGTTGAAGAATATTATGCGATGGATATTCCAGGTAAGCCGACAGATACGATTAATCGTTGGTTACTGGAACATACTGAACGGATTCCCGAGAAGGATGAGAAGTTTGAATTGGATGGTCTGATCGTGCGCGTTCAGGATGCGTCATCACGTCGCATTCATCAAGTGACTATACAGAAAACCCTCATTAATCAAGAGGGTGAACACAGTGATACTCAAGCGGAATCCTGATTGCTGTTTTTCAGACGTTGTTTGAAATGGTACATGAGCTTCTCACGCATACGCTTTTCACGGTGTTTTTTTGCCGCCTCGAGGCGCCGCTCTACAACACCTATCAGGGTTTCCTGGCAATTAAGTGATTTATCGTCCTCGGCGGGTATGCGTCGTTCATAGGTACCGTCGGAACGCATGTCCCAGGCATTGTGTTTGTCACCAAGTTGAACATCGAGAATTAATCGTAGTTCTTGACGCAGAGCGGGTGATTCCACTGGTGCCAATACTTCTACCCGCATCATGAGATTACGCTGCATTAAATCGGCAGAGCCAATAAAGTACTCTTCATCACCACCGTTCAGGAAATAGCTGATACGTGCGTGTTCCAGGAAACGTCCCACTATACTGACCACACTCCCGCTTTCGCTCAGGCCGGGAATACCAGGACGGAAACGACAGGTGTCCCGAACAATCAGCTCGACTTTTACACCAGCATGGGTAGCTTTATAGAGCGCCTTAACGATATCGTGATCCTCCAAGGCGTTCATCTTCATCTGGATATGTGCGGAATGGCCTTCATTATGAATCCTGATCTCACGCTCAATCTTATTCAGCAGAGACTGTTTCAGTGTATAGGGTGCTGCGAGAATTTTACGGTAACTGGGTGGCGGGGAATAACCGGTCAGATAGTTGAATAGTTCAGTCAGATCCTGACCGATCTCCTCGTCACAACCGAGCAGTCCCAGATCCGTATAGAGGCGGGCGGTTCCAGCATGATAGTTACCGGTGCCGATATGGTAGTATCGGCGCAGTTGAGAGTAGTCCTTGCGTATCACCATGATCAGTTTGCTATGGGTTTTTAATCCTAGTACGCCATAGGTGACATGAATGCCCGCCTGCTCAAGACGTCTTGCCCAACGGATGTTGGCTGCCTCATCGAAGCGGGCCTTGAGCTCCACCAGCACGGCGACCTGCTTACCGTTACGAGCCGCCTTGATGAGTGAGTCAAGCACATTGCCTTCAGCCGAAGTGCGATAGAGTGTCATCTTTATCGCCAGTACCTTAGGATCCTCTGCCGCGGTTCGCAAGAAACGCTCGACAGTGGTATTAAAGGACTCATAGGGGTGTTGCAAAAGAAGAGAGCCGTGATCGCGTATGATATGGAATATACTGCGTCTATCATGGGCTAATTGCGGGTGATCCATCGGATAGTGGGGGACATCACGTAATTCCGGGATATTCAACGTCGCCAGTTCAAACAGATCGCGTAGGGCCATCATACAGTCAATTTCAAAAACATCCTGCTCTTCATCGAGCCCCAGTTCAGCTGCCAACATACCGCGATGCGTGGGATTCATCCCTGTGGAGACCTCTAGCCGAACGATGGGTGCGAAATGTCTTTCTCGCAGTTCAGTCTCAATGGTTTCCAGCAGGTCGCTTGCCGACTCCTGATCCAGTTCCAGGTTGGCATTGCGAGTGACTCGGAACAGATCACAGGATTCTATGTTCATCCCCGGAAACAGCATGTCAAGATTATTGGCGATCAGATCATCAAGAGTGACATAGGTGTAGTCTTCATCCACCTGGATCAGGCGTGGTGAAACCTCTTTACTGACTGGAACCTTGACCCTCGCCATGTGCAGATCAAATCCATTGGGATAACGAAGTGTGACCAATAGGTTAAGGGTTTGATTTGAGATGAAGGGAAACGGATGGCTTGGATCCATCGCCAGAGGGGTCAGCATGGGAAAGATATTTTGCTGAAAATGGTCTCGCAACTGCTGTTGTTGGGACTTATTCAAGGCTTCAAATTTTGCAATTTGTATTGAAGATGCTGCCAGTTGATCTTGTAGTTGGTGATAGATACGTTGCTGTTCCCGTTGCATCTCGCGAGTGACCTGATGGCACTCGGTTAGTTGCTGAGTAGGTGTCCTGCCATCTATCGTTGGTGTGGTGAGGCCTGCTGCAACCTGTTGCTTAAGACCACCGATACGTTTCATGAAAAACTCATCCAGGTTACTGCTGACAATGGCCAGAAACTTGACCCGTTCCAGTAAAGGGGTATGTTTCTGAGCAGCTTCATTGAGTACCCGTCGATTGAAGGAGAGCCAGGTGAGTTCTCTGTTCAGGTATAAGCTTGAGTCATCCAGGTCAAATTCGGGGGGTTCATGGCTGGTATCGGTGGAGTGGAATTCGCTATTGGGTGAAATTTGTTCTGGCTGTGACATGGTATTGGTATAAGAAGTGGTAGGGTGGGCCAAACCTCGCTACTTCTAGTATAGGCAGATCGGCAGATTCGGTGGGTATTTATCGAATGTCCGCAAATGAATGTGATATGGGTGATAACAGGCACTCGTGTAGGACACTACACTAGACTAAGTTAGGGTTAGTCTGTACGACTGGCCACCTGATCAGGGGAAGCGCTTCATGAGATAAAGCTGCTGTCTTTCGGTCTGAAATTTTCCAATTGATTCATTTGATCCAGCATGGTCAACAGAAAGCCGCTGCTGTTGATGCGCCCAAGCCCCCCCATTGCGCAGGCCAGTTCGGAAAACTGCTGACACCCGTCTATTCTACCCAGTGGGTTATAGATCAGACTGGGAATCGGGTCACCAGTATGTCGCCCCGTGTTGGTGTCGGTACAGTGGTCAGCAGTAATGGCGATCACCAGAGAGTCGTTGATTATAGGGGCAATGGCATCATCAATTTTTGACAATATTTCCCGTTTACCGGCTGGATTCTGGTCATGAGAGTAGATATCTGTGGCTTTGATATGCAGATAGACCATGTCATGATCATCGAGTGCCCGCATTGCCGTTTTTACTTTGGTGTTCAAATCGGTTTCATAGGTTGCGGTGAAACGGTTATCCTTGAAAAGGGTGTAACCCAGCAGCTCTCCAAGCCCGAGAACTGTTCGCTCACCTGAAATTACGGCAGTCTTGAGTTTTAGGTTTTTTAGCAAGGGTTTTACTTTTGGCAGTTTACCGGGGCTTCTGCAGATGATGCCATTGGCTGGGGGTAAATTCTTTTCAATTCTCTTGAGATTAAGCGGATGGTTGGATAGCTTCTCATAGATGATATCCATCAATCTGTTTACAGCCTTAGAGGTATTTACGGCTGCACTGTCAGAAGGGTCATTTGCGTGACAGGGCAAGAGACCTTTACTTTGGTATTGGTTGCCAGAGTCGGTATTGCTGATGTCATGGGAGAGTCCGGTCCCCTCCAGTTGTAGAACGACCCGGTGTTGGGTGGCAGGATGCAGACTGGCTGTGATGCCTTCGCCTAAGTCAACCTGTCCAATCGCCGCAGCCAGGGATTCTGCCCCTGTATTGATCCGGCCCGCCCTACGATCAAGGATGTTGTATCTGTCTTTGGTTTTTTCCAGCGTGGCGAAATTACAGCGAAAAAAGAGTGCTTGATCATTATTGTTCAGACCCACACCTGAGGCCTCGACAGGTCCTCTTGCCAGTTTCATCGCTTGATGTTTGGACAGGCCAAACAATAAACAGATGCCGGTATGGGTACCAACCGGCATACCGGGAAAGAGAGGGTCGACCAGACCACATTGGCCCGCACTTGCCAGGCTATCCATATTGGGTGTTTCTGCAGCTTCCAAAGGCGTCTTTCCACCAAACGCAGGAATGCCCCGATCTCCCAGACCATCAAGGATAATCATCAGCCCTTTGTGTGTTGTCAGCATTAGCCCCGGTTGTCAATCTGCGCCGAAAACATCCTCAACCTTATCATGAAAATCCTTTTCCAACACCTCTATGATTGAACGCATAACCCGATCAGTTGTTTTGTCGGTATCATCGTTTGCAATGATCGGCATGGCGTTGTTGTCGGCTTCGGAAAGCAGATGAGATTGAAGCATCCAGATCGACTCAAAGTTGGAAAGATAATCACTCTGGGCATTTCGCTCAGGAGCAGTAACACCACGGTCTTTTAAATGGTGTTTCAACTTTTCTTGTTTGAGAACCGCCAGCATGATGGGAACAATGACAGCATTCTGCTCATCTTTAAACCGATTCACCAGAGCGGGTGATACATGAACGCCTTCCAGAATCAGTGAAACCTGTTCACTCAAGGCGCGCTGCACAACCGCTTCACAGGGCACAGACACCAGTTCGGATTGATGTATGTAACCATGGATCATCATCTCTTCTGATGAAGTGCTGGATTCATTCGAACCGGCGATCCTACGCCAGGCATTAAACGAGGAGGTGTGAAGTTCGGGTATCAATCGCTCAGGCACCATCATGCGCATGACTTCTCGCAGCATGTCGGTAGATTGGGTGCGGATAATATTCAGACGGTGAGCCACCTCTGTCGCAATCGTACTCTTACCGCAACCGGTAGCACCCCCGATCAGCAGAATGAGAGGACGCTGGGTATGCTTGTAGTCGATCCATACCAAATAACGTTTAGCGGCCTCTTTGCCATAGTGTTGCTTGAGCTTATCGTAGGTCAGTCTGCCGATCGCTGTACTCTGTATGGCATCCTGATAGGACTCTACCAGTTCATTAAAAACATTCTGAGTGATATAGGCTGCTTTGTCTGAACTTAGGCCGGTCGATTCGAGTGTGCGGCGGTGTTCGACGATGGAAAATGGCTGTATATCGCCCTTACGTTCGATCACCATGACTTTAGTGGCAGCAGGGTTAATGCTCTCGTAGTTTTCGATAACCTCCTTTTCATCCAGTTTCTGCAATTCAGCCAACACCCTTCGACGTACATCCTCAGTTGAGATTTCATCATCACCACTGATCTGCTGGCGAATATCGGAAGAGAGTTGATAAGCCGTTTCAAAGGCAAGCCCGGCATCAGTCAGTGACCGGGTCAATATACCTCTTAGAAAGGGTGTTCGAATCCCATCCGATGGATCGATTACGAGTGTTTTTGCCATATCATGAATAATTTTGTGTTGATCGATCCATACATACAGTAGGTAGGAGCAATATTTAACTAACTGAAATTATTGGTTATTGTTCCAGATGTAGATAACTTCAGCTTTGTTTCCCGGTTCGAAAAATCGAAGTTGTTTGCACAGCGATTTTACCAACATGAGTCCTCGTCCGCTGTATATAGTCTCATTTGTCACATTCTGTGACAAAGTTGCAAATTCAAAACCAACGCCACTATCTTCCACTGTAATCACAATATAGCCACCATCATTCACTTGATGGATTCTCAATCCAATGTGTATCTGTCCTTCGGTCAAAGCATGCAATCGTTGTTCACGCTGTTGAAAATAGTTGGTAAAACCATCTTCACCCTGCTTGAGGGCGGAGTCCAGATGCAGTACACCATGATCCAGCGCATTGATATAGAGTTCGGTCAAGATTGTAAACAGCGGCCGACGATGTTCATGGAGACCGGCAGTCTCTTGAATATAGTTAATCAGTATGGGTACCGGATCAGCTTGGCGTAACTGGGTACCGTGCAGGGTAAGTTGAAATTCGATGCAGTCTGGATGGTCCTGCATGAGGAGGTGTCGTGATAGATCCTTGCGTACCTCAGAATGGGGTGTTGTTGCCTCCCATCCCGGCAGGAGTTCGGGGATCAGGGGCACCTCTACTACGCTGATATCATCATCTTGAGGGGCATCCTGACAAAATGCCTCTAGATCAAGAGCAAGCCTATCTAAAATATAGGCGTGTGTGTTGCTTTCACTGATTGCTTGAATAAACCGCATTTGTCCGAACAGTTCTCCCTTAGAATTACGTGCTTCGGTAACGCCATCAGTGGCGAGGATCACCCGGTCTCCCTCTTCGACACGTAGATGATAGAAATCATCCTTTAGGTCGATATCGGGTGCGATGCCCAAAGGCAGGGATTGGGAAACGATGCGTTCCTTGACTCGCATACTGTTTTTTTCAATGAGATAACAATCGGGCATGCCGCAATTAATGATCATAATTTGATCAAGGTGGTGGTCGATTTTGACGAACTGGGCTGCCAGGAACATACCGGTAGGTAGCAGGTTATGCAGCTTGTTATTGATAGCAAACAGAATTTGCTGTGGAGCAAAACCTTTGGCTGTCATTGAGCGAAATACTTCAGAGGTGGGTAGTGCACCCAAGGCCGCTGCTAGACCATGACCGGTGAAGTCACCCAGTAAAACATGCAGGTCGTGTGAGGGGGCAAATGCCGTTAACATCAGATCGCCGCTGAAAACGCTGGCAGGCCTGAGTAGACTTCTGATGTGCTCAAGCGCAACGTTTCCGGCAATGACGGCCCCGCTGAATACCTGTTCTGCAATCTCCTCATCACGCTGCATGCGGCTGTAGAGCATACGGGTGTCCTGATGCAGTATTCGAATACGCTCCATTGCCTTCACTTTGGCCGAGAGTACGGTAAAGCTGTAAGGTTTTGAAAGAAAGTCGTCGCCGCCAACCTCGACGCATCTGGCCAAAGCGTCTTCATCCGACATGGCCGTGAGGAAGATGATCGGTACGAAATGGTCGCCAGAGAGCTGCTTGATTTCTGCTGCGGCTTCGTAACCATCCATCACCGGCATCATTACATCCATAAAGATGATATCTGGACCATGCTGTTGGAAAAGCTGGATTGCATCGGCCCCGTTTTCAGCCTCTATGACTTTGTAGCCTCGTTTTTTTAACAAGGCCTTGAGAATCATACGGTTGGTGATCTCGTCCTCTACAATTAGTGCAAGGCCATGATTTTGAGAAAGATTTGCATTTTTTTGCATAGTGGCTGCCGGAAACGGGTGTTGATATTCGAGTTGACCATTGATTCAGATAGCGGCGTTAGATGATGAAAGCTTAGAGAGCCACTGATTCATTGACCATAAAATTAAAGAATAAGTCTGGGGTTCCTTGGCATTGAGTGGATTCAGTCCAGCATTTACAAATCTTGACAGTGTCTGATTGTGTGCTGGGATAGACAAGTACTCCATCAAGGTGATATTGATGGATTCAGCGGGCCGGGAGGCGGTTGAGCGCAAGGCGCACCTTGCTTTGCCTTGGATCACCTGGGCGGCTCTGAACCCATCAATATCGCCTTGATGGAGTACTAAAATAACGCAAAAATAAACCGGAAACCTAATTCGTGACGCAAGATTCACTGATCATCTCATATCCGACTGATGCCAC
Source organism: Candidatus Thiodiazotropha sp. (ex Codakia rugifera) (assembly GCA_025656675.1). Classification (GTDB taxonomy): domain Bacteria; phylum Pseudomonadota; class Gammaproteobacteria; order Chromatiales; family Chromatiaceae; genus Thiodiazotropha. The sequence goes on along the minus strand of JAHXHN010000003.1, from coordinate 768,204 downwards.
TGTGGTACTCGCGTTTATTGGTGACTGGACACTTCAGGATTTAACCTATGATTGGGCGTTACTACACAAAGAGCTGCAGTCTCGGAACGGTCTGAAAGAGATACAACTCGATACACATCAGCTGAATCGTTGGGACAGCCAGTTTCTCAACCTGGTGCAGCACTTGCGCGATTATTCCATGGAATATAGCTTGCTGTTTGAACCTCATACCTTACCTGAAGGGGCACACAGGCTACTCAAGTTAGGACAGGCTGTTCCTGAACGAAAGGGTGCAAGACGCCGGCAACAGGGACACTCGTTGGTCTATCGTGTCGGAATAGCGACCCTGGAAGCTTGGCGGGAGTCGGTCCAGTTTACAGAATTCGCAGGAGAGCTGGTACTCGCCATGCTACGTCTGCTGTCTGGAAAAGCCAGCTTTCGGCGTGTCGATTTTATGGGATTTCTGCAATCAGCAGGGCCTGATGCACTGCCTATCGTCAGTCTGATCGCTGTATTGGTTGGTGCCGTGCTTGCCTTCGTGGGGGCTGTGCAACTACAGATGTTCGGCGCTGAAATCTATGTAGCGAATCTGGTCGGACTGGGTTCAGTGCGGGAAATGGGTGCCATGATGACGGCCATTATCATGGCTGGCCGTACCGGTTCGGCCTATGCGGCGCAACTCGGTACGATGCAGGTAAACGGCGAGACTGACGCCCTCAAGACATTTGGGATTTCCATCGTGGACTTTCTGGTGCTGCCACGTTTCCTGGCACTTCTTATCATGCTGCCACTACTCACGCTATGGGCAAATTTTCTTGGCATCTTCGGTGGTCTGCTGGTCGGTGTAGGGGTGCTGGATATCTCTTTGCTGGAGTATTTGATTCAGACACGTGACTCAATCGGATGGCCCGATTTGACCGTTGGCCTGGTGAAGAGTCTCCTGTTTGCTATTGTGATCGCCATGTCAGGCTGCCTGCGCGGTCTACAGAGTGGTCGTGACTCCTCGGCTGTAGGTCATGCCACTACTTCAGCCATGGTTACGTCCATCCTGTTGATTGTGATCTGGGATGCCATTACCACATTACTCTTTAATCAAATAGGCTTTTGAAGCATGCAGCAAAATAAGGTGTCGCTAACCCCTCCTGCAGCAGGGTCTCATATTGAAGTGACAGATCTGACCATGGCTTATGGGGATTTTGTGATCCAACGAGATCTGAACTTCACCATTCGACGAGGTGACATTTTTATTATCATGGGAGGTAGTGGTTGTGGAAAAAGCACCTTGCTTCGTCATCTGATCGGACTGAAAAAACCTGCACAGGGTGACATACGCTATGAGGGCGACTCTTTCTGGAAACTTGATGGTTCAAAACGTCAAGGCTTGATGCGGCGGATGGGTGTGCTCTATCAAAGTGGAGCGCTCTGGACCAGCATGACGTTAGCTGAGAATATCACCTTACCCATTGAGACCTACACTGACTTGTCAGCCTCTCAGGCCCGGGAGTTGGCATCCTTTAAGCTTTCACTGGTCGGGCTGAAAGGTTTCGAGGACTATTATCCTGCGGAGATCAGTGGTGGTATGCAAAAACGTGCAGGATTAGCCCGGGCCATGGCTCTTGATCCGGAGCTGCTTTTTTTTGACGAACCATCAGCCGGATTGGATCCTGTCAGTGCAAAGCGATTGGATGACTTGATTATTGAGTTAAGTGAAAGTCTGGGTACCACCATTGTGGTGGTCACTCATGAATTGGCCAGTATTTTTGCCATTGGTAACAATTCAGTATTTCTCGATCCTGAATCCAAAACCATGATTGCTCATGGCGATCCAGGTGATTTACTCCACAATTCCAGTGATGCCAGGGTGCATGAATTTCTTACCCGGGGTGACACCCTCTCGCAAACCACAGGAAACTGATAATCATGCAGTCAAAAGTCAACCCCGCACTCATCGGCTTCTTTGTTCTAGCTACCCTTGCATTAGGATTGGGCTCGGTTTTTCTATTGTCGAATGGTGGTTTGTCGCATCAATCCACTCGCTTTATTCTATTCTTCGAGAGTGATGTAAAAGGTTTGCAGGTTGGCTCCCCCGTCAATTTCCGCGGTGTCAATGTGGGGAAGGTTGAATCGATGTCGATCACTTATCTACAACAGAATAATGAGTTCAGGATTCCTGTGATTATTGGCATCGACGATACCCGGGTTGGGTTTGATGGTGTAAGAATCAGTGGTGGTGGTTTGATTGGGTTGGATGAGCTGATCGAGCAGGGACTCAGAGCGAGACTCAATTTACAAAGTCTGGTGACCGGTAAGCTGGAAATCGAACTCGATTTTCATCCGGATTCACCGGTCAGGTTTGTCAGTACAGATAACAACTACCCGGAAATCCCCACTATTCAATCGAGCATGGAGAGAATAGCCACAGCTATTGAAGCGATGCCGATAGAGCGTATCACCCATCGTCTTGCAGCGATTATGGATGGTATCGATCAAATGGTGGAGAGCGGTGAACTATTACAATTGAAGACATCACTCATCCAGGTTACCCAGAGGCTGGAAACGGTCACTGAACAGTTGTTGGAAGATACACCCAAGCTACTTGATAGCAGTGCTATCACCCTTGAGAATGCCCAGGTGATGCTTGCGGAAGTGACCAGGACAGCCGTTCAATCCCAGAAAATGATTGCCGAATCCGAAGGGAAACTGGCGCAGGCATTTAGCAGCTGGGAACAGACGATGTCCAGTGGTGACGCAGCCTTTTCTCAGTTAGGGCAGGTGGCCACATCGGCTGATAAGATCCTCAGTCAGGATTCTCATGTGATGAACGAGATAACAGTTACCCTGCGTGAATTGGGAGCGGCGGCCCGCTCTATTCGTATTATGTCAGAGTATTTGGAACGTCATCCGGAAGCACTACTACGAGGGAAGCAGTGATGATACAGAAGATCATGACAAGATTGATGATAGTCGCTGCATTGCTGACACTACTTGTGGCAGGGTGTGCGGGCCCCTCGCAACCGACCCGTTTTTATCGTCTGGATGGCGAACCGAATGTGGCTGAAATAGTTCGTTTTAAACCACAAGCCGGCCACACCCTGATAGGTGTTGGGCCGATTAAGCTGGCAGGGTATCTTGACCGCCCTCAGATAATTAAACGCCTATCATCACATCAGCTTGAGCTCCATGAATTCGACCAATGGGCTGGCTCTCTGCAAGAGAATATGCTTCAGGTGATGAGCGATTTCTTGCGCCAAAAACTAAAAAACATGCAGGTCATCTCCTATCCCTGGCATGGTAGTGTGCATCCCGATTATGAAGTACTTTTCTACATCAGTCGCTTTGAACAGAAGCGTGACAGGATTTGGTTGCAAGTACGCTGGAGTTTGATTGAGAGCCATGCCAATAAGCTGGTTGAAATGCAACAGCTGGTGATTGAAGAGGTAATCGATGGGAGCGGTATTGAAGCTGGCGTGATGGCTGCGAATCGTGCAATGGGGCAGTTGGCAAAACAGATAGCAGATACTATTCAGTCTCTGGCTGAATCATCACAGCCGTAGGGTGCCGTCCCTGCTGTACGGCACCGATTACGTTTCAGGCCTGGTGCAGCTGGGGTAACATTATTTCAATAGACATCCTGGTTACTTACCAAACAGAGCTATTGTGTAAGTGACAATTAGTACTTACTTAAATAGGGTTCTGAATCGTTAATACGAGGAATTGGTAAGCTTCCAGTAGGTTATGGTGGGGCCATGCCACACCAGTCATGGTTGAATAAGGTTGTGGATGAATATTCGATCTTCTGCGGTCAAATAGGTGCCATTTGTGTCAATGCCCTACATGCAGCCAGGTTGATGATCATGCCTGTTTTTTTTCAGGCTAGTTGCTTGCAGGTTTCTCTTCGACCTTGTCCTGTGAGGGTGTCTGTACAGGTACATTAACAGGGGGTGTTATCGGTAGAGGGGCGGGTTCAGCGATTTCCGGCTGTGGCATTTCATAGCGCTTGGCGATAGTCAGCAGGCCAATGACGGGATGATCGATGTAGTGGAGTTTACCACTGCGCATACGTCGGCTATCCTGCAATCGATAATGTTTGAAGCTGGGGCCGAAGTTAAAGTCGTCACCACTCGAATGCGTTGTATTTCCACTCACTGTCTTATGCAGTGCAATATCGACATCGAGATGCAGATAACGCTTGACGCCAAACTTCAGGCTACCCTCAAGCTTCGGTGGATTCAGGTCCGAGGATTGGCCACCATCTGCCGGCCGCAGAGAGAAATGGATTTGTTGCGCATGCTTAGGGTCCTTTACGGGTTGACGCCATGCTGCATGATAGAGAGGGCGATAGTCGCGGGATCTACGCATTGCACCCCAGGCATTGTTAAGCACTCTCTCCTCGGCAGGTAGCGCACGAAATGCGATGGGTTTATTGTCCCGCATGGGACTGCCCTTGGAAAGCCATGTCGCATGCTTAGGCTGGGGTCTGCCCGGGTTGCTGGACCAACCCTCTGTTGAACCTGCACCCGGTGCGATGCGCTCGAACACCAGTACCTCAAACTGATACCAGTTTTGAGGTGCGTCGGTCTGATCATTTTCTGCATGTAACAGCAAGGGGTGTACGAGTAGCACGCAAAAAAGCAGCCTTGTAAGCGATTCCCGAATAGTGCTCATCTAACAAACCTTTCCATAACGATTTCTGGGCTACCCTATCTGGCCTCAGTCTATCAGGCTGTCGAGTAGATCGTGTATTTTATTTACCCGTTTGTCGACCTCTTCAAGATCGGTGCTATAACGGAGCTTATCACTCCCATCCATGCGGTATCTGTCAGGCTGACGCTGAATGAGGCTGATGAGTTTAGAGGGGTCAAGTTTGGGGCTCTCGTCAAACAACAGCCTGGCGCCTTTGGGCCCAGCCTCGATTTTGCGAATACCCAGGGGGTGGGCGCGCAGTTTCAGTGCTGTAATCTCAAACAGATTTTTTGTGGCAACTGGCAGCAAGCCGAATCGGTCGATCATCTCTACCTGCAGATCCCTCAAATCGGTCTCGTCCTTGGCACTGGCGATACGCTTGTAGAGTACCAAGCGAGAATGGACGTCAGGTAAATAGTCCTCAGGCAGCAGCGCGGGAATGTTGAGTTCAATCTCCGTGCCATGATCCAAAGGTCTGTCCAGCTCCGGTTGTCTACCTGCCTTCAGGGCGGCAACAGCCCGCTCCAGTAACTCGGTATAGAGTGAAAAACCTATCTCCTGAATCTGGCCGCTCTGTTCTTCACCCAGCAACTCACCTGCACCCCGGATCTCCATATCGTGTGTGGACAGGGTGAAGCCGGCACCGAGATCCTCAAGGGATTCAATGGCTTCGAGACGCTTTTTTGCGTCAGATGTGATGCTGCCAGGCGGGGGTGTAAACAAGTAGGCGTAAGCACGATGGTGGGAGCGTCCGACCCTGCCACGAATCTGATGCAGTTGCGCCAATCCTAGTTTATCGGCCCGGTTGATGATCATCGTGTTGGCTGTGGGTACATCGATGCCGCTCTCCACAATTGTGGTGCAAACCAGCAGGCTGAAGCGCTGGTGGTAGAAATCGCGCATGATCCCTTCCAACTCCCGTTCTCGCATCTGGCCGTGCGCCACTTGAAGGCGGATTCCAGGCAGCAGGGCTTCAAGTCGTTCCGCCATATTCTCAATGGTGCTGACCTCGTTATGCAGAAAATAGATTTGACCACCACGTTTCAGTTCGCGCTGACAGGCCTCGCTGATCAGACTGTCATTCCATTGGCTGACAAAGGTTTTGACCGGGTGACGGAGTGCCGGTGGGGTGGCGATGATCGAGAGGTCGCGCATACCCGACATAGCCATATTGAGGGTTCTAGGAATGGGGGTGGCGGTAAGAGTCAGAAGATCGACTTCACTGCGTAAAGCCTTGAGTTTCTCTTTGTGGCGCACACCGAATCGATGCTCTTCATCGATGATCACCAGGCCAAGATTTTTGAATTTGATACCTTCCGAAAGGAGTTTATGGGTGCCGACCACAATATCGACAGTACCATTCTGGAGGCCATCGATAACCTGCTGTTGTTGTTTGCCGGAACGAAAACGCGACAGACTTTCAACCTTGACCGGCCAGTCGGCAAACCGATCTGAAAAGTTTTGGAAATGCTGTTGCGCCAATAGCGTGGTTGGTACCAGGACGACGACCTGCTTGTTGCCTTGTGTCGCCATGAAAGCGGCACGCATGGCCACCTCGGTCTTACCGAAACCAACATCCCCACACACCACGCGATCCATGGGTTGAGGTGATACCATATCCTGTAAAACCGCGTCGATGGTCTGTAGTTGGTCAGGCGTCTCTTCAAATTCGAATGAGGTAGCGAAGGCTTGATACTCTGCATCAGGGGCTGGGAAGGCCACACCTTGACGGGCTGCACGTCTGGCATAAATCTCAAGCAGTTCTGCAGCAACGTCGCGTATCTGTTTGGCAGCCTTTCGTTTTGTCTTCTCCCATTGATCCCCACCGAGACGGTGAAGTGGGGCATGTTCCGGTGATGCCCCGGCATAACGACTGATCAGGTGCAGCGATGAAACCGGTACATAAAGCTTGTCTCCCCGGGCATACTCCAGGGTCAGAAACTCGGTATCCATTCCACCCACATCCAGGGCTTGCAGCCCGAGATAGCGGCCGACGCCATGATCCTCATGTACCACCGGTGCACCGATATGCAATTCAGTAAGATTACGTACTATCTGATCGGGGTCCTGGCTGACCTTGCGCCGGCGTCGTTCCTGTCGGACTCGTTCGCCATAGAGCTGGGTCTCCGTGATTAGAGCAATACCCTGATCCTTCAACACAAGTCCCTGTTCCATCGGGGCCACGCAGAGACCGATCTTGATGTCGCTGTTGAGGAAGGCGTCCCAATTCTCGACCACTTTGGGCTGAATGTTGAGATCGTGCAGGGTGCCCAACAGCATTTCACGACGGCCTGCACCTTCGGCGATGAACAATACCCGCATCGGCTGTTCATCGAGAAAGCGTTTGAGTGCCCCGGCAGGTTCCTTGCTGCGTGCCTGGAAAGCGACCGGAGGGGGTAGTTGGGTGTCGAAGTTGACTCGATCAGCGTAGCCTTTGCTACGCACCGGCACTTCATGATAGCCCAGGGTGACTGAGTTACCTCTCTTTAGCATGGAGGCCAGTTCATCTGCCGGAAGATAGAGGCTTTGTGGTGTAAGTACTGGACGCTCGATATCGTGACGCCGCTGCTCAAAACGATCCTCTACACCAGCGAAAAAGGTGGTCGCCTGTTCTCTGACCTCTTCCAGCTGTATCTGAATGTGATGTGTCGGCAGATAGTCGAAGAGGGTTGCGGTCTGCTCGAAAAATAGTGGTAGATAGTACTCCAGGCCGCTTGGAACCTTGCCATCAGAGACATCTCGATAGATCAGGCTTTGCTGTAAATCGCCCTCGAACTGGGTTCGGTAGTTGCGGCGGAATTGGGTAATACCGGCTTCATCCAATGGAAATTCTCTTGCCGGTAGCATTTCGATGCGTTCGAACTTTTCAGCGGAACGCTGACTCTCAGGATCGAAGGTACGAATGGTATCGACCTCGTCATCAAATAAGTCGATACGATAGGGGGATTGGCTACCCATCGGAAATATATCGAGCAACGAACCTCTGACCGCAAATTCTCCATGGGAAAGTACTTGAGAGACACACTGATACCCACTCTGCTCAAGACGTCGACGGGTTTCATCAATGTTGAGTCGCTGTCCGGTCTCTACGATAAGGCAGTGGGCATCCAGGAAATGCTGTGGAACCAGGCGCTGCATCAGAGTGGATACCGGCGCAACAAGGATGCCATGGGAGATCTGTGGCAGTCTGTAGAGGGTCAGTAGTCGCTGCGAGATCAGCTCCGGTAAAGGAGAGAAGAGATCGTAAGGCAGCGTCTCCCAGTCCGGGAAATTGATGACCGGCACATCGGTTGTATCAAGGAAGAACCTCAGCTCCCGTTCCAACCGGGTAGCTGATGGCATATCAGGGGTGACAACCAGCAGCAGTCCCTGGAAAGCCTTGGCAGCATTGGCGATCGCCAGGGAGGCACTACACCCATATAATCTGCCCCATTGCAGTCGCTCATCGACCGCTTCCGGTAACCGGGGAGAAAATGGGGAGTGCAGGCGTTCTGGTTGTTTGCTCATGCGAGGAATAGGCTGGACTGACTTAAAAAGCAGGCGATTGTCTCATAACTTGTTCCAGAGATCATACGAATATCTGGCAATGATGATAGTCATGCTATGGTTACGATCATCGGGTCTCAATCAGCGAGCTTGAACAGAGAGGTATTGTATTGGCTAAATTATTCATCGTGACGATTCAGTTATTTCTGGTATCAATGCCCTTATTGCTATCGGCAAGTGAGCAGGCAGTCAATCAGTTAACAACCGATAGGGCGTGCCAACAGTGTGACCTGAAGCAGGCTGACCTGCGATCAATGGATCTTCATCAGGCCGATCTGCGTGGCGCAAAACTTGACTATGCCATTCTCTACAAAACCGATCTCAAAGGAGCACAGTTAGAAGGGGCCAGTCTGAAGGGGGCAAGTTTTGCGAGAGCTGATCTCAGTGATACGAATCTACAGGGACATAATCTGCAACGGGGTAAGTTCAGTCGTGCAGTGTTGAGAGGTGCAGATCTCAGAAATGCCAATCTCCGTGAAGCAAATCTTGAAGGAGCGGATTTGACCGGTGCCAACCTGAGTGGCGCAGACCTTACTTCAGCTTCATTGGAACGCAGCCAGCTTGAGGGTGCCCTATTCACAGATGCAGTTTTCGATAGCGCCAATCTTCGTGGTCTTGATATGACACGGGTGGCTTCCGTGACAGGTGCACGTTTTAAACAGGCAGATCTACGTCAAGCAAAGCTTACAAACCTCGATTTGAGTGGTATCGATTTTAGCCAAGCGAAATTGCTCAAGGCGGATCTCTCCAATACCCGTTTGAGGGATGCTCTATTCATCGATGCCGAGCTGAAAAAGGTACAGTTTGTAGGCGCAGATCTTCAACAGGCGAATTTTGAAGGTGCCCGTATGCATGGTGCCAAACTGAACGGAGCCAAATTACAGGGAGCAAGGCTGGAGGGTGTTGAAATCAGCGGTAATTTGGTCGGTGTGGATTTTTCCCATGCTCAGATATCACGGGTCATGTTCAGTGGCGCCAATCTGAAAGATGCAAGCTTTCGACAGGCCAGACTGGCGTTTGTCGATTTAGAGCAAACCAATCTCTATGGTGCCGACTTTACCGGTGCGGTTTTGCATCGATGTAATCTGCGTAAAGCCAATTTACGGGAAGCTGTTTTCGATAGTGTTGATCTGAGTGGGAACCTGCTTGAAGGTGCCCATGGAATAGCGCACTAGTGTTAACAGGCCCTAAAGTGGAGGTTCATGAAGTACCTGCTTCAGACCCGATCGATAGCAAAGGAATTCAGGCGATGGTAATGGATTGTCTAAGTGAACTTACGTTAACTCTGTAGTGTTGCGTCACTCATCTATCCAGATTCCGATTAAAATGTCGTGAATAAATACAGTAGACATCATAATCGGAATCGTAATGGGGGATAGGATGAGACGCTATGTTGCAGAGTCACTTGGGACTTTTTGGCTGGTTCTTGGCGGATGTGGCAGTGCGGTCATAGCAGCTGCCTTCCCTGAGTTGGGTATAGGTTTACTGGGCGTTTCACTCGCTTTTGGTCTGACCGTATTGACTATGGCTTATGCGATTGGGCATATCTCCGGTTGTCATCTGAATCCGGCTGTTTCTATTGGCCTCTGGGCGGGTGGTCGTTTTCCTGCGAATCAATTGTTGCCGTATATTGTGGCTCAGGTGATTGGTGCACTGATTGCCGGCGGGGTGCTGTTTCTTATTGCGACAGGCAAGGGTGGCTTCGATATAACAGGTGGTTTTGCATCGAATGGCTATGGGGCCCATTCACCTGGTGGATACTCATTATTCGCAGCCTTGTTGACTGAGATTGTTATGACCATGATGTTTCTGCTTGTCATCCTCGGTGCAACAGACCCAAGAGCACCCAAGGGGATGGCGCCCATTGCAATCGGTCTCTGTCTGACCCTTATTCATCTGATCAGTATTCCGGTCACCAATACCTCGGTGAATCCTGCGCGCAGTACAGGTGTGGCTCTATTTGCCGGTGATTGGGCAGTGGCACAGCTATGGCTGTTCTGGGTGGCGCCCGTCATTGGCGCAGTGGCCGGTGCGGGCATCTATCGTTATATTGGTCTGGCGGACAGTGAGGATGGGTAACACAACGTCAAAGCTGCCAATCCAATGTAGTGCTCCATCAATATTATCTTGGTGAAGCACTCGTGCTGTGTCCTATGTTGCTTAACATTTTTTTAGTGTGACGAGAAACCATTCGCCGCTAGGCGCTTTCCGCTGGGAATGGCGGGACCTGCTCAAGTCAGGACTTGAAAAGGTCCTCTGCCGCTTGGCGTATGGCGTCATCAGCATGACTACCCTTGTCTGAAGCTACATCCATGGTGGGTTCGAAGTAGCCACAGAAGTTGGGCTTCTCCTTATCCATAATGGGCTCGGCCATTGGCTCTTCACACTGATTGGGTCGGGCTGGTGCGTACCATCCACAGTTACGGCATACCCTTGTCGGTTTGCCGCACATTCTACAATTCGTTTCCCGGCCATAGTCAGCCGCCTCTAGTGCTGTGCTGCATTGCCAACATTTACCTTTGATTGTGTCGTTCATTATTAGCTAGACTCATTCTGCATGGTTGCTGATAGCAATAAAATCGTTGGCCATCTTTTCGGCGTCATGGGGGGGGCTGAAATAAGCATGGAAGCGCCCCTGTGGATCGACCAGAAGAATTGAAGCAGAGTGGTCCATCACATAGCCCATTGCACTATCTTCTGTCTCAACCCGTTCATAGAGGATGCCCAGTGGTTTGGTCAACTGTTGTAGTGCGGCTTCAGGGCCGGTTGCGCCGATAAAGGAGGGATTGAAATAGGCGACATATTCTGACAATCGCTCCAGCGTATCGCGCTCAGGATCGACGGATACGAATGTGATCTGATAGGGGTGGGCAGCCTTTTGAGTCTGCAACTGATCATGCATTTCTGAGAATAGGGACATGGTGGTTGGACAGATATCCGGGCAGTAGGTATAACCAAAACTCAGGAATGTCCACTGACCAAGCAGACTCTGATTGTCGAATTGACTGCCTTGATGATCCGAGAGTGAAAAGGGCTTCAACGGCCTGAGTTCAGGCAATAGCAGTGCCTGTTGGGTTTTCAAAGGTTCGGGCTGTGTATCTACAGGAGGCGCAGTGAGGTAGTACCAGGCAAGCAAACCGGCAGTAAGGGCTAGAGCGATTAGCAGGGAAAAAGTGCCCATGCGAGGTGTGTCGTTATTTTTCATTGTCTTGTTATTCGCGTTGTCGTGATACCCAAATTAGCGTGACTAGGAGTAGTAACAGCAATGCGGCACCCCCATTGTGAGCTACCGCGACGGGTAAAGGAAGATGTCCGAGTACATTACTGATTCCCAGTACAATCTGCAGTGCGAGAAGCATCAAAAGAAGTATGCCCAGTTTTTTCAAAGCAGTGGCCGAACGAGGGCGGGTCAGACGCCATACAAGCAGTCCGAGGGTGATGACCGTAAGCAAAGCACCCAGTCGATGGGTGACATGTATTGCGGTTCTGGCATCATTTTCGAGCACACCGAATTCATAGTTCACACCTAAACCCCGCCACAGCACGAAGGCCTCCCGAAAATCCATCTCAGGCCACCATTGGGCTGCATAGCAGGTGGGAAATTCGCTGCATGCCAGTGCGGCATAGTTGGTACTGGTCCAGCCACCCAATGAGATCTGCAGCAACAGGATCACAAGAGAGAAGCGAATCAACCAACGCATTGAGTTTGTGGTTTCGAGGGTGTGGAAGGCGTCGACAGGCCTCAATTTCAGCGCCAATAGCCACAACAGAACAAAAGTGGCAAAGCCGCCAAGCAGGTGGGCGGTGACAATGATCGGTTTTACCAGCAAGGTGACGGTCCACATGCCCAAAGCCGCTTGAAAGATGACCAGCAACAAAAGTAGTGTCGGTAACAACAGGGGTTGTCTCGTGTGACGTCTACCACGCCAGGCCAGGACTGCGAGTAGCAGAATGGTCAGGCCAAGGCTCCCGGCCAGGTAGCGATGGATCATCTCTTTCCAGGCCTTGTCGCTATTGAGTGGGCGGTCGGAAAAGGATGCTTCGGTATCAGCAACCGCTACTTCACCCGAAGGCACCACCATCTGGCCGTAACAGCCTGGCCAGTCAGGACAGCCCAGCCCTGCATCCGAGAGGCGCACATAGGCGCCTACAAGCACTACGCAGAAGGCGAGTAGACAGGTGAGGAGTGCCAGGCGGTACTGTAATGAAAAGGGGAAATTGGCCAGATTATGCGTGGTCATCTCATCTACGCTCAAACGTTACCTGCAACATTCGGGTGATGGCATTGGAGTGACCCTCATATCGGGCAGGTGATAAGGCTTACTCTGGATGGTTGAGTGGCTGAGCTGAATCAAATTAAACCTATCAAAATCCCGCATTTTATTATCCAGGCGCAGAGGCTTCCACAATAGTATGCCTTAAACATCTCCCCAAGGTACGATAAGCGAGTTTGGAATAGCAAGTACTATATGGCCTGTTTTTCAGTGTGGTATCCAGGTAGGGTGCCGACCTGCCACACCGACAAATAGCCGGTATGGTGTGGTGGGCCTTACCCTACGCGGGTAGTGATTGATCTCCATTCATACATCAGCGAAAAGTCTTAAACAAACCAGGGGTATTGTAGATTGTTAAAATCGGATGACGAGGCAGTGATCGGCATAGTCGTGCCGGAGCGTGGGCAGCGAAGACTGGCCCTGCAATGGCTGCAGTTGGGTGTTTTGGCATTGGGACTGGCCGGCCTGTTCGCGATATTACTTGTGCTTTCGCGTACCCCTGGCAGCGAAGCATTCTTCCCCTGGGTGGATTTCTTTCGAACGGCCCTGGTCGTACATGTGGATCAATCGGTACTGATCTGGTTTCTTGCGATGACCGGGATGGTCTGGTGCCTGACTGCATCTTCGGCACCTGTTCTGTTGCTAGTGCAACGCCTGGCTTACCTGTTGGCATTGTTCGGGACATTGGGTGTTGCCCTATCCGCTTTTATCGGCGACGGGGCTCCCCTGATGAATAACTATGTGCCAGTGCTGCAACGCCCCATCTTCTTTATGATGCTGGGCCTGTTTGGTCTGGGTATTACCGCCCAGGCGGTCGTGAGTCTGAATGCAACCCGACAGTCTCTGAGATTCAACGCAACAGGTCACCTGCCGAGCCTGGCTGCACTGACTGTCTCCCTGGCGGTCATCATGTCAATTATCGCACTGGTGACAGCCTGGCTTCAGATGCCAGCAGGGGTGGATGGACAGGCTTACTATGAATACCTCTTCTGGGGTGCCGGTCATACCCTGCAGTTTGCCTATACTCAGTTGATAATCCTGGCCTGGTTGTGGCTGGCCGTTCATAGCGGGGTGGCCCTGCCTGGAGAATCACGCTGGTATTATTGGTTATTGATCATCGGTATTGCCCCTGTGCTGCTGGTGCCCCTGATCTATCTGCTGCATCAGACAGTGAGCCTGGCGTCCAGGACAGCCTTCACCCAGTTGATGCAGTATGGCGGCGGTCTTGCGGTGACGCCGATCGGCATGCTGGTTCTGTTGGGACTGTTACGATCCAAGAAGGCTGAAGGGAGAGAAAAGCCGCTTCGTCGAACCCTCTGGATGTCGATGTTGCTGTTTTTTTCCGGTGGCGCCATCGCCTTGTTCATCTCAGGTGTAAATACCATTATTCCAGCTCACTATCACGGTTCCATTGTGGGGGTTACCATGGGACTGATGGGGCTGGCTTATCTGGCGCTTCCCAAGTTGGGTTATCCGCCGGTACAAGGCCGGATGGCTGAGCTGCAGCCCTGGATCTACGGTGTTGGTCAACTGCTGCATATCGGTGGATTGGCCGCTTCAGGGGCGATGGGAATTCAGCGCAAGACGGCTGGGGCTGCCCAGGGGCTGGATACACTCTCAGCCAAGCTGGCAATGGGTGTGATGGGTATAGGTGGTTTACTTGCCGTGATTGGCGGGATTCTCTTTGTCTGGATCATGTTGCGGATCTTTATTCAAGGTAGTAACAGGAATGAAACTTCTGTATGACGTTTGGAGTGATGGTTAAGTGAAATCCATTGTTTATTTGATCATTATGCTCATTTTCTTACATGAAAATGCGCATGCTGGGAATGAATACCCACCAGCACCGGATTTTAATCTGCAGGGAGAGAAAGCACCTGTCAGTTTGAGTCAGTACGAAGGTAAAGTTGTGCTGCTCGATTTCTGGGCTTCCTGGTGTATTCCGTGTAGAGCGTCCTTTCCCTGGATGAGTGAACTGCAAATCAAGTATCGATCTCTGGGATTGGAGGTGATCGCCATTAATGTCGATAAAGATCTCTCATTGGCTGAAGCATTCCTTTCGAAAGTACCGGCCGAGTTTACGATTGCATTTGATCCCAAGGGGGATGTGGCCAGTCAATATGGTCTAAAAGGGATGCCTGCCTCCTACATCATCGGTAAACAGGGACGTATTCTGAAATCGCACATCGGTTTTTTTCAATCGGAAAAAGAAAAACGGGAACTGGAAATCAGGGAAATCCTTAAACGCTAGTTCCAGAATCCATGGGTCCTGTGTAGGGTGCGGCCCTGCCGTATGATTAAGACTGTCTGATCAAACAGAAGATTCGTTGTCATAGTGCGTCGTTTCAATGAGGTGGTGCAGGAAACCAGGTAATTGGTACGTTAGGGCTACATCCTAAAACCAGATGTCTACCTTGCAGGGATTTTGAATTAAGGTTTCTTTAAGAAAGCTCTGATCTAATCCAGCGTCCCCCGCTGCAAGTGAAACATTATTCAATGGAGTGTGTTGTTATGATGCTCAAAGTGGCTGCTCTTATTATTCCTATCACTGTCCTTTTCAGTGGCTGTACAAATCTTGGTGTTGAACCCTGGGAACGCAACCTCCTTGCCAAACCTGAGATGCAACTGATCGCCGATCCAATTGAAGCGGGATTGGACGACCATATTTACTTCAGTAAAGAGGCCTCTAGTGGTGGACGTAGCTTTGCCGGAGGGGGTTGCGGGTGCAACTAAAGAAGCAAAATAAAATAACGACAACGCTGACTGCTGCAACATGCACGCTGTTAGGTATCAATGCGGCGGATACAGTGGCAGAGGAGGGTGATTGGGATTTTGACAGCGCCATTCTCTACTATTCTGAAGTCGACCGTGTCAGTGCCATAGAACCGGTGATAACCGCAAAACGTGAATTTGGTGATGAAAAATCGCTGAATCTGAAGCTTGTCATTGACGTGCTGACCGGTGCATCGGCAAATGGTGCAACCCCTAGCGATCAGCCGCAGACCTTCACGCGACCATCCGGGAAGGGTTCCTATACTGAATCAGCTGATGAAACACCCCTGGATGATACCTTCAAGGATACGCGTGTCGCCTTCAGTACCCAATGGGATCAGCCGCTCAACAGCGACTATAAAACCAGTCTTGGTGCTAACTTTTCAACAGAATATGATTATCTTTCCCTGAGTTTGAACGGTTCACTGACCCGTGATTTCAACAAACGCAACACCTCCGTCAGCGCCGGTCTCTCTGTTGCGAATGACACCATCAGTCCGGAGGGTGATCTGCCCATCGGTTTTTCCAGCATGGCTATCGATCGCGGACAGGCAGGCTTCGATAGTGAATTCAATGCAACCAGGGATGGGGGTGACGATACGAAAACGACGGTAGATCTGATATTTGGTGTCACCCAAGTGATTAGTTCACAGACGGTCATGCAGTTGAGTTATTCGATCAGCGATTCCAGCGGCTACTTAACAGACCCCTTCAAAATAGTCAGTGTGGTGGGAAACGATGGTCGTCCTGTCGATTATCGTTATGAGAAGCGTCCGGATTCACGTAATAAACAGAGTATCTATTGGCAAACAAAGCACCACTTTACCCAGGATGTTCTCGATATCTCCTATCGCCTCTTCTGGGATGACTGGGATATTACCTCCCATACCATCGATCTCCGCTATCGTTGGATGTTTGACAGCAAGCGTTATCTCGAACCGCATTTCCGATACTACAGCCAGAGTGAAGCTGATTTCTATCATAGATTTTTAAGAGAGGGAGAAACACTACCGGAATATGCCTCGGCGGATTACCGTCTCGGTGAGTTGAACGGTATCACCCTGGGTCTTAAATACGGTATGAAACTGGCGAACGAACAGGAGATGAGTTTGCGTCTGGAATACTACCTGCAAAGTGGCGACAATCCGGAAGGCGATGCACCCGGTATCTTAAGTGACATGGAACTGTTTCCGGATGTCGAGGCAATCATCGTTCAGTTCAGCTACAATTTTTAGCGGGTGACTATTCGTAAAATACGTTTTAATTGACTCAGTCAGCTCTGCATTGTTGCTTGAACAAAGCGATATCACTGCATTTATGTATTGTCATGCCGGAGAGGTGGTGCAGGGATGCACCGTTTTCGAACCCAAGGATGGTATTCAGGGAAATTAACATCACAACACGCAGTAAGGATTGAAATAGTGGTTACGCCTTCAGAAGGGCCTCAATCAAAATCACAATTCAACAATCAAAACAGCCCACCCACACTTGAATCGGCTGATGGCTATTGGAAAGGACATTTTCAGGCAATGGCCAGTCCCTGTGATATTTTCATGGAAGTCGATGATCAATCACTTGCCAATAAACTACTTCAAATAGCTTCCGGTGAAGCCTGGCGAATTGAACAAAAATTCAGCCGGTACCGGGAGGATAATATTGTTCATCAACTCAATAATAGCAACGGTCAGCCAGTTAAAGTGGACGATGAAGTTTCTCACCTGCTCGATTTTGCTCAGCAGTGTTGGGAGCTCAGCGAAGGCATGTTCGATATAACATCCGGCGTGTTACGGCGTGTCTGGAAATTTAACGGTGGCAGCGATATTCCTGAACAGGCGGCTATTGAAGCAATCTTACCCCTGGTTGGATGGCAACATGTCAACTGGTCACGTCCTTTTTTTACACTACCAGAAGGCATGGAGATTGATTTTGGTGGCATAGGCAAGGAGTATGCAGTAGACAGAACACTACTGCTCTTACAGCAAATGACAAAAGAGGGATTGTTGGTTAATTTCGGTGGGGATATCCATGCCAATAGCCGAACTAAATCTGCTAAACACTGGTCGGTAGGGATAGAAAATCCGAATCAGCCCGACGCTGCAGCCGGTGTTCTGAAGATCCGCAAAGGTGCTCTTGCAACCAGTGGCGATGCACGCCGTTTTTTACAGCATGACGGCAAACGCTACGGACATGTGCTCAATCCCAAAACAGGTTGGCCCATTGAGCATGCACCTCGTTCTGTAACCGTTGCCGCAAACACCTGTACCGAGGCAGGGGTATTGGCAACCTTTGCTTTGTTGCAAGGAGCGGATGCCGAGGCCTTCTTGAAAAGTCAGGATGTCAGGTATTGGTTGAATCATTGAGTTCTATATAACAAGACTGTATCAAAGCTCATCTTCACGTCCTTTGCCCAGACGATGCTCGGCATTTTTAGATGATGCGCATGTAGAAAGGTGTGATCCTCCGCACCAAACAGAAGCATAGAGGTGCGGGAAGGCTACACACAATTCAGCACGAATAGCTTATCCTGAATCCATTGGTGGCGGTGCTCGAAACTGCTACCTGATTATTACATCCTCACCACCGAGGTAAACACGTCTTACACAACTGTAGACATGGTGGTAATAGGGGGTAGCTTGCAGAAAAGCCTGCTCTTGGCTTGGACATGATATCGCTCCTGAATATCGATAAGGTTCGTTATCAGTAGAATCCAACATAGTGTTGAATCTGGCAATATTTTAGGATGAGTGTCTGGGTAATCGTTTGGGGATAGAAGACAAGTTGCCTGTATTTACTGAATAGTAGGTTTTGGGCAAGCTGCGAGGCTAAGATAAAGATATTGGTAAGAAGATGAAAAATGAGGTAAAAGTGAGTTTAAACAGGGAGGTTTCTTCTATTCGACCCCTTCCTGAAACGCAAATAGCAGGCAAACTGCACAATTATTTTCATGCATATTGCCTTTGATTCTACCTGATTAGGCTGGATAGAAGGCAGATTGCCTGTTGAATCAGGAAATAGGTGGGATAGGAAGCAAGTTGCCTTCTACTTAAATGTTATACGTAATATGGCAAAGAAGAAAACACCCCTCGAAAAAGCGGCTGGAAAGTTGATCTCAGCCATTCAAAAGGAATGGGGTGAAGAACTAGGTGAGTTTACCGCAGAAGTAAGTGAAGATGTTATGGGTAAGGGCCACGACCTTCTTCAAGCTGCAAAGAAAAATGAAGTCACCTACGTTCTTAAAGGCTTGAACGTAAGTCAATATTTAGGTGAATTATGGGTTCGTAGGCATCCTGCGGTAAAAGAACACATCGCAGTATTCGAAAAGGAGCTTGAATAAATGGTGGCGTATAACAAGGCAATTTCACACGGACGGCAATAGCGCCGCTCGTTCCTCGCTATGCTTTTTCCTTCCGGTGAATTGTGGCGTTAAGCGTAAAAACATGGAACGTATCGACACAAAAATAATTCAGATAGTAATCGGCGTTACTGTAGTAGCCTGTTTGTTTTTGGCTAATGTTGTTCCTAATATATTTTCACTTTGGGTACTTTTACCCCTCATAGTGATCTATGCACAAACCATAGTAGCAGGCAAGAAAAGGAAAAAACGTCAAATTGCGGCTGTTGTCGGTTTTCTCATACCAGTGATACCTCTAATGTGGTTTGTTCACATGCAATGGTATTTTGATATAAATGGTGCGGCTACGGGCAGTTCGACAAGTGCATTAATTTTCGCAGTTCTGCCGGTTTATTGCTTTATTCTCGGGGCCATTGGTTATGCTATTGGCTATGCTGCAGGCTCGAAGTGAGGTTACGCTTAACAAATAGCTCCACCGGGCAAGGATTTTACCCAGTTTCGACGGACGGTTGAGTTAAGAGTAATTTCTTTTGTTTAAGCCCATCAAGTTTTCTCCTGTGCCTTGGGTTGTGGGAGCGCGCAGTGTAATCGAATACATCGGTTCTGGCCTCTGAACGAGTCTGGTAAATCTTACGGTTTACGCGCTCACGCTTGAGTAGACCAAAAAAGCCTTCCATCACCACATTATCAGCAAAACTGCCAACACCACTCATGCTGCAATGCTCTCCCTCATATTGAAGATCTTCCCAGATTCGGGGTGCACCCTTCACACCATCGCTTTCTGCATGCAAGTCCCTGATAAGGTCCAGCAAACGCTGATTGCCTTTTTCTCTATTGCTCAGCGGTCTGGACCGCCAATCATAGTAGCCACTGGGTGAAACACTTAGGCAGAGACACATCATGCGAACCGGAAAGGCATCGCGCCAACGACAGATCATGCCTGGATTAATACCGAGTGTTTCTCCAATTTCTTTCAGTGTGACGCCAGGTTGATTGGCCATGGTCACAGCTACAGCTTCTCTTTTTATACTCCTCCTCTGAGTATTTTCTACGTTTCTGCATGACACACCTCCACGGCCATTATCGGCCCTTTTTTATGTGTCCGTGAATTTTGGGTAAAACCCCGTGAAGGAGAAAGATGGCTAGTGCACTTAAAATCAGTCTCTGAGTTGACCCTGAGGCCTTGCGTTTAAAGGCCAAATGCTCTAGAAAGGAGGCTGGTTCAGTATTGGAGCATTCACCAGGGAGCTTTTTGGGGTGGAAACGACGGAATCGAATTATCGAGCCAAGGTAACTCTTCTCAGTGTTTTTAGAATCATCCTGGTTAACAATTGCAACCAGGACATATCGGTAAAAATCCGGGAATCTATTTCCCAAAAAGTACTTCAAACTTTCAACAGCTTGATCGACCATCTCATAACCATGGCCGACCGTTGGTTGGTTTTTTTCCAAAGATTGCTTACCAGCAGATCAATAGCCCCAATCAAACAAGTCTGCCCAAAGTATTTTTTGCAGATGGCAGAGCATTCGTCAAAAGGCGTCCACCCTCGGACGATATGGCCATTCAGTACCACGATAAATGGGTCACAGGTTTTCCAGCCAATGCTGCTGCGTTTCAGTGGTCTCTGCCAGCAACCGGATTTCAGGATGGTCACTAAAAAGTGTCTGAACATGATGTTGATATCAGGGGATAGCCATTTCAGGCATGCGAAAAAGCTTAATCAGATCGGTGAAATGCATCCAGAACGGTGCGATAACCCTGTCTATACACTCGGAGACCACATATTTGGATGGAATTGTATTAACAAATGGATGTTTACAAATAGAAAACGCTTTCCACTATCATTAAATTCTCAAATGGTGCATATATTCCCGTGTATGTCATGGAAGAATTTATAATATTCTTATGGAGATTAAAATGTTAAATCACATACTAAAAATCATTGCTATATCAACCATTGTAATTTTTTCTAAACAAGCAACAGCAGCACTAGCATCAACTGGGTCAGTCTATCTAAATGCTGAACCTGGAAGCTGGGTTGGTGGCGGTATTGGTGCCAGTGAAGTTACCTGGACGCATGGTATAGAAGGCTTATTCAGTATTACTGGTAATTTTGACCAAGGTGCGTCTGTAACATTTGATGATGGCAACTATTGGCGTTTCGATTTTGCAGCGCCCACTTATGATCCTATCAGCAATACCAATACAGGGAATCGTTTAGAAACTGGATTTTACAATAATGCAACACGCTATCCTTTTAACTCACCAACACGTCCCGGCTTGGACTTTAGTGGCAATGGTCGAGGAAATAACACGCTTGGCGGGTGGTTCGACGTACTTGCAATTGAATATGGCACTGGAAATGATGTATTAGGCTTGGCCATAGACTTTCGTCAGTTTGATGAGAGTGAAGATATGCTTGGTGCGAGTACATTTGGATCTTTGCGTATTAACTCAAACCTGGCGCTGAATCTTACTGGTGAACCGCTGAGTCAAGTGCCGGTTCCAGCGGCAATTTGGCTTTTTGGCACTGGCTTAATAGCTTTAATTGGCATATCAAGAAAAAAACGCTCAATATAAATACTTTTGGTATCTCAATAAACAATAAAAATTAATGCGCTTATCTTGAGCACAAATTCGGTGCGCTTTTCATTTGTACCGTATTTGTGATCAAGATAGCTATAGCGTTATGGTTTGAAAGTGTTGCATCCTGAAATCAACCAGTCATAAAAGTGCATTGCGAAAGCTGTACTCAAAACGTACATTTTCAAATTAGATGGAAAATTGCACTTCACACAGGCCTGTGTGAATGGCGTTGAATTTATTCCTGAGTACCAGGGAGGATTCAATCTGCCCATGGCACATTAACAGTAAACTCAATTGCGGGTCAGGACTTTGAGTGGTCAGCCATGATTGAACCAACAGGGCTACCGAAATATTTGAATAGGCTCTTTGGTGAGAATCACCCCTGGGTGAAGGGCATTATTCTTCAAAAAGATAACAGGTTTACGACAAGCCCTGTTTCTGACTGCACACTTAAAGGTAATGATGGATTAGCTCCTATTCTCTAGGTGGCGAGTCACGGGTGTGCCGATATAATTACTACGTTTGTAGCAGCTGGTGCTGATCCAAAACAAGCGATAGTCAAGATCACATAGTACCCGAGGCGGCTTAAAAGTCGTCATAATCATGGAGTCATTTCATATCTCAAGCAAATCACATAAACATGGTCTACAGTGGATGCTGTAATAGTCTTATTCAGGCGGACACTCGCCCGAGTTTTCCGGTTCAGAGTATATTCAAGGTTACTCGCTTCACCGAGCCAAAACTTATTCGAGTAAAGGGGTTAATATGAAGCCAAAAATACTGGCTTTTTCGGGTAGCAGCAGGAAAGCGTCCTTCAACAAGAGGTTGTTGGAAATAGCGGTATCAGGAGCCAAAGAGGCGGGAGCAAATGTTACGCTGGTTGATCTGGCTGATTATCCAATGCCACTCTTTAACCAGGACCTGGAGAGTGATGAAGGGATTCCAGAGAATGCGCTTAAATTTAAAAGGCTTTTGATTGACCACGATGCATTTATAATCGCATCGCCTGAATATAATAGTGCTTTTAGCCCATTGCTGAAAAATGTAATTGACTGGGCATCACGTGCCGAGTCGGATGATGAGCCACCACTGATGGCTTTCAAAGGTAAAATGGCTGTAGTCCTAGCCGCGTCCCCAGGTGCTTTGGGTGGACTTCGTGGGTTAGTATTTTTGAGAATGCTACTGGCGAATATTGGGGTTATGGTTTTACCCGATCAGCAAGCCATTCCACAAGCATTTAAAGCATTCAATGCTGATGGTTCGCTGCTTGACACTCAACGACACAAGGCTGTCTTGGAGCTTGGACGGAAATTGGCATTTACGGTAGACAAGCTGAATGGCTGACACAGCAAATGGTTGGAATATTTAACGGTTCTGGCTCTCTATCCACTTTTTATAATCCACACATTATGGCGTTGTTAAACCAAAAGGGATATGTACCTTGAATATAAGGCATTCTACAACATCGGACTGTGCTGCGATTAGTGATATCCACATGAGTGCCTTCGGGGATGAGCAAGGCCAGGAAATTGTGGAACTTGTCAATGGTCTGCTGGACGATGCAACGGCAGAGCCTTTGCTATCGTTGGTTGCAGAATCAGCTGGAAGGTTGGTAGGCCATATTCTCTTCACACAGGCAAAACTCCAATCCGATAAAGCAGTCTCAGTTCGGATTCTTGCCCCACTAGCCGTGGCATGCGATTTTCAAGGCACAGGAATCGGAGGCGCATTGATTAGAGAAGGTTTGAGTCAGTTGGCAGAGTCAGGTGTGGACTTGGTTTTTGTGCTTGGTCATATCAGCTACTACCCAAAGTTCGGGTTTCGAACCGCAGGCGTACTTGGTTATGAGGCGCCTCATCCAATTCCCTCGGAGAAGGCTGATGCATGGATGGTACAGGCGTTGAGGGCTGGCGTGATCGGCCGTATCGAAGGGAAGGTTCAGTGCTCAGAGGTTCTAAATCAGCCTCAGCATTGGCGGGAGTAGAGCAGGCTTACTATGCGTTGAAACCGATTTTCAAGTTATTCCTCACTTGGACTCATGGCTTCATCATGGCCCGCATAAATTGGCGTTATGTGTAATTGCAGATGACCAACATTATTTTATCTGCTGGGTATTCATTTATCTAACTTATAAGCCATGGCATAGCTGATTTGCATGGGACATTTTATTTGTGGTGGTATTTCAGGTAACGGCTGTGCTGCGTCAACTGCTTTACCTGCTGCTTTTCGCAGCAGATTGTGTTGTCCGGTGATGGCAAGCTGTACCACTTTTCCGTCACACTCCAGCTTGAAACTGACTTTTATATTTCCCTCCAGATTTCTGCGACGGGCTATGCTCGGATAGTATTTTTTCTCTTCAATGCTTGCCAGCAGTTTTGCCAGGAAAAGTTCACGCAGATTTACCTGGGGCTGTGCACGAGGTCGTGGTGCCTCTTTCTTTGTTAACACTTCCTTAACCGGTTCGGTTTCAACCACTTTCTCCATAACAGGTTCAAGAACAGGTTTTACTTTTTTCTTTTTAGGTTTGGGCTTTGTTTTGGGTTTGGGTTTGGGTTTGGGTTTGGGTTTTGGACGAGCCACAGGTTTGATTACCGGTTTTACCGGTTGAATGACTTCCGGGATCACTTCAGGGAGTGGTTGAGGAAAATTCAACTGCACAAACAGGGGAGATCGCTTTTGTTCCTCAATCGCTGATCGGGTAATCAGTTTGTCAGACCATTCCATCACGATCAGCAGATGCAACAGCATAGAGATGGTTACTGCCAGTAGACGCCAACTGGTGTTAGTTTGGATCATGGCTTTTCAGTGAGGATGTCGAGAGACTCCGCTCCAGCATTACGGGCCGCGTCGATTACTTTAATCCCTAGTCCGAACTGTGCGTTCTGATCGCCTTTTAGTCTGACAAATCGTTTATCAGGTGCATGTAGGGCGCCTCGCAGGGTTTCTTCGAGCTTATCCAGTGTTGAGACATGACCATCCACCAGCAAATCGCCATTTGGCGCCATTACAACCTCGACTGTGTCGTCCTCCTGACTGGGATTGCTGCTCTGGGCCTCCGGCAGTTGGATATCAATGGCCTGATCCTCAATGAAGTGTGCGGTGAGCATAAAGAAGACCAACAGCAAAAAAACAATATCGATCAAAGGGGTAAGATTGAGCACTTGGCTGGAGCGCCTCTTATACTCAAACGCCATCGGTTATGTTCTCCCAATGGTGTGTTTGCTCTGTCAGAGAGGATGATGTGGGCGACTCCGTACGGCGTTCCAGCAACAGGGAGATACAACGATTCATTTTCAGCGCCCTTCGTTCAACACTCCCTTCCAGGAAATGCAGTAACAGCAGCAAGGGTATGGCTACTGCCAGTCCCACGCCAGTGGTGATCATGGCTTCCCATATACCACCTGCCAGGGCTTGTGCGTCCACTTTTCCACCAGCCTGTTCAATGACCATAAAAGCCTTGATCATGCCGGTGATGGTACCTAACAGACCGAGCAGGGGAGCGGTATTGCCAAGAATGCTCAGGGTACGCAGACCAAACTCCATACGTTGTATCTCTTCACCCCGTACCCGATTTCCAACACCATGGAGATCTTTGACACCCTCAGCATGTGCCTCAACAATAGCTTGAATGACGTTGGCTTCGGGCCCTTTGAGTGTGGCAATTTGCTGTTTGGCATCCGTCTGTTCGAGGAGTTGATTGAGTTTCTCCAACCACACTTTCGGTAGTTGCCTCAAACGCAGGAACAGAAAATAACGTTCCAGCACAATGGCCAGTCCGATGGATGAGTAGATGGCAAGGACCCAGATAACGGGTCCGCCTTTTGTAAGTAGTTCAGCAAGATTCATGGTGTGATCCATCCCATTGCAGTGGCACCGCCAATCAGTATGAGCAGTCCGACACTGGTGTTTTCCAAGGCTATCCGGTGCTGGCTGAGGTGGTGTCTGATCTGTTGGCCGAAGTGGGCAACGCCGAAGGCAAAAATCAGTGTGGGCAGGAGCACCGCACCCAGTGCGAAACCGGCACCCAGGGAAATGCCGGCAAGCAAACTGGCGCTGGTAGCTGCTGCAAGTATCAAAGTGGTTAGAGGGGCACAGGGGTTGAAAGCCATGCCCAGTCCCATCAGATAGAGGCCTCCGGGCAGACTGCCAATAGCGACCTTTGTCGCTGATGTTGAAGGTGCCGTGTCGAAAGTCACCTGCGGCGGCGTTTGGCAGTTGGTAGTGCAGCCTGCTGTTCGACGACGCCAAACAATGGAGAGGGCAACCAGGATAGTTGCACCACCCAACAGCCAACGAACCCATGGCCCGGAGACCAACTCTTCCACCCATAAACCTGCCCAGCCGGCACCGCCTGCCAGCAGGGTATAACCTGTGACCCTTCCCAGAGAGAAGGGGAGTAGGGTGCGCCATGCTCCCCTTATACCTTGGTCGCTGGTAGTAAAGACCGGCCCAAGATAGGGCAGGCAGGCAATGTTACAGGGGCCGGATCCAAAGCTGAGACCCAATAACAGGGCGGCACTGAAACTGAGGCTGACAGGCTCTATCGGAATCATTGCGCCTTGGCCTCGGTTTTTGATCTAGCCTGTTTGAACCAGCTGATGAGATTTTTCCTCTCCCATTGAGTCTGGCTTTTTTTTCGTTGTTTGAAGTATTGGGGACTCGAACTGAAGATCGGGATGAAGGTGTATTTGAGCTGTAATACATCCTTGTCCGGGCAGAACTCCACACAGCGACCACAGAGGGTGCAATCCTCGAAGGTGACATTGGGATGCTGCATATCGGTGTGGATTTCGTGGATATCCATAGGACATGCCTTGGCACATAGACCACAGCGATCGCAACGGGGTGTGGCACTCTTTATCAATCGCAACAATCCGAGCTTACGAAACACCGCATGCAGAGCCAGCATGGGGCAGATTCTGCAAAAAGGCTGCCGCACGGTTAGCGCCAGGGCAATCATCAGGCCAAACAGAAAATCCCCCAGGACTGAAAGCACCAGGGTGGTTGTATTTGCCGTATCCACTGTAAGTTGTGAGGTCTCACCGGTAGCCAATGTGGTGAGTATCCGGCTGGGACAGATACGGCAGAACGGATCGCCCATATCATGATTCAGCATGCCGATGCCGGTGAGCAGGGGAAGGCCGAATACCAGTACCAACAGCATGAACCACTTCACCGGGCGAAGTCGGATGACCAGCTTTTTTGACAGGGACTCATGACGCTGCAGGCCGAGTTTCTGTCCAATCAGCTGCATTACCTCTTGGAAGGTGCCAACAGGACAGACCCAGCCACAAAAGGCTTTATTGAGCACAACGAAAAAAAGCAGGAAGGTACCCAGTGTAATCAGGGTAGGCATGATGCCCATCATCAGATTACCACCTTTGGCGATCACCTCGCCCAGACGGTGGTCCATCTGGTGCTGGATTGGAATCAGGGTACAGAGATCGGAGCCCTGGAAGTCATATGCACAGCTCAATGCGGGCAATGCACCGCTGATTTTATCTTCGAGATAGTAGCCGGTGATGAGGCCACCATAGACAAAAAAGATAAAGGCGCTGAGCTGTACCAGTTTGCGTAACAGCGAAAGATTGATCCAGGTGGTCATGTTCGCTTCTCCTTGATCTTCCTGGTACGACCCAGATAACCGCCTGCGAGCATCCCAACCCCTACAACCCATAAACCCAATTGAGATGATTGCCAATGTGTGGGATTGACCCGGTAATCGGCATTGAGCTGAGTTTGGTAAGCGATATCACCTTTGCGGTATCTGCTACTGATGGTGAGTTGAGCACTTCTTTTATCTCGCTCACCAGCCACAATGTTGGGGAAGTCATCAGGGATCTGAAATTCAACGCGCCCGTTCCGGTCACTGATCGCTGTTTGCTGAGAGCCGTTGGTGGTCTGTAAAATCAATTCGAGATTGGGGATCGGCTTGCCGTGCAGGCGTACCAGGAAACCCCAGGTCTGCATTGAGTGATAGCGATAGTGTTCACGGGGAATGGGATCGGGAACGATTTCAAAGTCGGTCTTCTCAACAGTCGTCAGTTTGCTGGGACTCTGTTTACTGGGGCGACCGAACATGTACTCATAGCGAATGACGGCCTCCTTCTGGTTACCCCAGTCTTTTTCTGCCACCACAACATGGTAGTTATCTATACCTGTTTTGGGGATGGTGATACCCCCATGCTCAAGGATCAGCGTTTGAGTCGTTAAGTCCGGTTTCCAAAGTGTGATCGTGGCGCCTTCACCATTTTCCAATGCGATCTGTTTGGCTCCGCGATGATCATGGGAGGGTTGTTCAATAGGTTTTGTTTCAGGGCCGTCGGTATCGACTGCCATGGCGGGAAGCGGCAGTAGACAGGCAGCGATGAACGATCGAAAGAGTTGCCTTTGCATCTGGTATGATCCTTATAATCTGGTACATGGAAAAGAGGACATAGTCCGTTGAGTGAGGTAGTGAATAGGTCCCTGTACGCCTGATGACGGCTTCCATGCCGTTGACCCACTCAATAAGCCATCTTTCCTTTTCATTGATCCCGTTATTAAAAGCTATAGGTGTAACTCACCATGGCACTGCGTGGCGCGGCGGCTGAATAGGTCTTGTTGCCACTGGTGCTTTTCTTAACTTCTGTGGCGTAAAGCTTGTCGAACAGGTTTTCAACATTCAGTGAGATATTATGCGGACCCGTGTGATACCCCAGCATCAGGTTGGTGACAAACTCGTAGCCTGAGTAGATCTCCGTATTGGCGTTGTCCATGTAATAGCTGCCCCAGCTGTTACTACGCAGAACGGCTTTGAAACCGGTAGGGTGGCTGTAGCCCAAGGCAAGGCCATATTGCTGTCTTGGGATATAGGGGAGTTGGTTTCCCGATCGATCAACTGGGATTTGGGTCCGACCTGTACGTACCAATTCCTCAAAGTCGCTGAAGGTGTAGTCGCTGTAAGCAAAGCTGCCTTCAACCCAGAAGTGTCGATCGAGGTCGTAACGGCCGCTGAGCTCGAGACCTTTCTTGAGCGTTTTACCTGCATTCTGAAACTCAGTGGTCAGATCTTCGTTGAGTACTGAAACAATCTCATCACTGACCGTAGTACGATAGAGAGCGATATCGAATGACCAGTCATGAGCGCGTCCTTTTAAACCAACCTCAATATTGCGGGCAGTGGCGGCATCCAGTGTCGGGTTACTCTGAATCTCAGATTCTGAAGGCACTTGGCCAGACTGGGCGATCACACCATAAACATTCAATAGCTGGGTGATTTCATAAGTCACCCCCAGTTTTGGGGAAAAGAGGTTGAAGGTTTTGTCTGTCTTGGTCAGCTCCGGGGTGGAGAAGAAGGTATAGCTGCCTGCACCATAGCTGTATTCGCCATAGGCTGTATTGTCAATATCGAAATGATTTCGGTCATAGCGAAACCCGATATCGATGGTGGTTCGCTCATTGGGTCGCAGGGTCTCTTGGAGAAAAAAACCATACAGGGTGTTGGTTGCATCCTCCTCTTCCAATAGCTCGCCCGCTGTATCCGAGTTGGTGCGCAGTATGGTTTCCGGACCCATCGGATTCCAGGGAGGTGGCGGACTGGTTTCAATATCCCCGTAGGTGAATTTCTTCGAGCCTTCGGTATCGTCACGGCGTGCCGTCAGCCCACCAACCAGTGTGCTGGGGCCCCAAAGTTGGTGTTTGTAGGCCATTTCCAGATCGGTTCCCAACACGGTAGTGCCCGGGTTATCATTGATCGCCCCGGTGACCGGATGGTAGTGATCCCAACGATTGGCATAGATGCGAGGCTTCAGTGTCAGATTATCAATCTCCTGCTCATAGCGTGAGTTGAAGAACCAGATTGTCGAGTAACGACCACTGTGTTGCCAGGGACTGCTGCTGGTGTCCTTTTGTTCACCGCTATCTAAATAGCGCTCGAATTCACTCTCATCCATGGAACCGGGCAATTGCAGATCTGCTTCGTGATAACTCAGCTCTGATTCCAGGGTGCCACCGTTATCAAGCAGGTAGCCATGCTTAAAGGCGAGCTGTTTGGATTCGAACTCATTCCACTCGCGCCAGTCGTTGTCCGCTTTTCGGTAGGAGGCCGTGAGTGAGAAGGCATTGCTGTCATTTATATCGCCTGCGAGACGGCCATGCAGATTCTTTTGTCCAAATTCTCCGACACCCAGCTTGATGCGATTGTTGTCTGTATCAAAAACTGATTTGGAGATGATCTGTATGGTTCCACCGGAAGAACCAGCGCCAAATAGAGAGCCAGGCCCCTTGGTGATCTCGATACGTTCGATATCCTGGGTATCGATAAAGTCAAAGCGGGAAAAACTGTCAGGATCAGTCATCGGTACGCCGTCTCTGATGACCATGATCTCCCGGACCCCATAGTTTGCCTTTTGGCCCGCACCACGGATGATCAGACGACTATCGTATGCTGAGTTCTTGGAATTAATTAGCACACCAGGACTGCCTTGAATGGCATCCTTGATATTGAACATCTTTTCGCTTTCGATGCGTTCAGAGTCAATAACATCAATGGAACCGGCAACCTCTTGAGTGTGTCGCTCGGTACGTGAAGCGGTGACACTGATAACATCATATTCTTCTTCCAAGGGCTGATTGGTTTCAGTCTCTTCTGCCGAATAGCTGTTGTGTTGCGGGATAAACAGGAGGGTGGTAAGGGCGAGTTTTATAATGTGTTTATTTACCAGGGACTTCATACAACTAATATTCCGTGCTATGACATGCATTCGATAGCTTCAGTGCACATCGGGCCTGTCGAATAAAAAAAATCTGTACAAAGAGGCCAGTCGGACATGAGCAGGGTAATCAGAAATCGGGAGTACAACCCAGATTGCTATTGTTTTATAAACCGATGGGCGTGATTCATTGCCCAACAGTTGCAATCCGAGCTGTATCTCTGATTTGTTATTTTAGGACCCATGTCCGATAGACTGCATCTTCCATGGACAGACATCCCTTAAAGGAAGGCAAATATCAGACCAAATGGTAAGTCGTAGATTTTTATGGGGTAATTATCTAAGGTGAGAAAGCGAAATGAGCCAAATAACACACCCTGGGTGATATCGCATAATCTGGTTGATTAAATACCCAGAACCGCTTCTGAAAAAATAGTCGTTATCAGAAGCGGGTAAAACTGTTGTCGCGTTGTCAATGCTATCAGAGCCATTGGGATAAGCATTCAGATAGAGTTGTGTTGATGAATAGCTAGAGGTCAATCAGCTTGGTGTAACTGACCCACTGCTGGCCGGTCCATGCCTCGAAGGGACGGAAACGGGACTTGTAGTTCATTTTTTTACACGTCTCAATCCAGAAGCCTGGATAGACCCACTGCAGGCCAAGTTCTCTGGCGTGGTTGATTTGCCACAAGAGGGCAAAGATACCAAGACCATCACGCCCCATTTGGGGATCATAGAAGGTGTACACAGAGGAGGTGCCATTCGGGAGTAGATCGCTGACTGCTACTGCAGCCAGTTTGTCGGCCTTGCGAAACTCGATGAACTGGGTTTCGGCCCAGTCACAAGTGAGAAACTGGGAGTATTGTCCGGGACTGTTACAGGCCATGGCACCGTCAGGATGACGCTGTAACAGATATTGCTGATAGAGTTCATAGTGCTCATCGTTGAAGGTTGCAGGACCTGGAACCACCTCATAGGCCTGTAAATTGCGCTTCCAGACCCGGCGCTGACTGCGTGTCGGTTCAAATGCCGCTGTTGGTATACGTAAAGAGACACAGTCGTTGCAGTGTGGACAGGCTGGCTGATAGAGATAACAACCGCTTCGGCGAAATCCACGATCAATCAGTTGCTGGTAAAGATCTGAGTTGACTTTGGCTGTAGGATCGAGAAACAGATTGCGGGCCTCTCGTCCTGGCAGATAGGAGCAGTCATGCACCTGACTCATGTAGAGCGCATAGGTCCCCTCCTGTTCAAAACCGGGTGGGTCGTTCAGCATCCTTCGCACTCGGGGTAGATCTTACCTTCGTCAGCCCAACTGCCAGCCCGCCCTTCGAGTCGGGTCCAGCGGTCAAGATCACCACAGAAATCCACCCGAGGTATCTCTTCCGCACCCAGGCTGGCCAGGTGGGATGTGTAGACTTGGCAATCGATCATTTTAAACCCCCAGTGGATCA
This sequence comes from Candidatus Thiodiazotropha sp. (ex Codakia rugifera), assembly GCA_025656675.1. Taxonomy (GTDB): domain Bacteria; phylum Pseudomonadota; class Gammaproteobacteria; order Chromatiales; family Chromatiaceae; genus Thiodiazotropha. The sequence goes on along the minus strand of JAHXHN010000003.1, from coordinate 736,864 downwards.
GTTTTCTACTGAGATGCAGCAGCGCTATTTTGGAGCTGTCGGCCGTTCGGCTAAACATCGATTCACCAAAAAAGACTCCGCCGATAGCCATTCCGTAGAGTCCGCCGACAAGTTGTTCCCGCTCCCATACCTCTACTGAATGGGCCAGTCCCAGTTGATGCTGCTGGTGATAGGCATCGATCATCTCAGGGACAAGCCAAGTGCCTGGAGAATTGTCTCTTGGCTCGGCGCAACCTCTGATTACACCCTCAAAATCATGGTCAAAAGATACCTTATAGACCTTTTTTCGCACTGTTTTTCTCAAACTGCGACTGATTTTTATCTTTTCAGGGTACAAAACAGTGCGGGGATCCGGTGACCACCAGAGGATTGGCTCACCGTCAGTGAACCAGGGAAATATACCCAGCCGGTAGGCTTGAATCAGCCGCTGAGGGGTGAGATCGCCTCCCACAGCCAATAACCCATCCGGCTCTTTCTCGGCAAGGGAGACATCGGGAAAGGGTGTATTAGGGTTATCGTCAAGCAGAAAAATCATTGTTTGCTGTTTCAAAGGGCTTCAATTAATGTTATCAGGCACTTGTTTTAACAACAAAAAATTCGCATCATTCACAGGCTAGAATAAGGGTAATCGCGTATAATTGAATACCAATGCGGTGATCTGCATCATTGGGTTGTAGCTCAAAGCATATATTGGTAAGTGACAGGGTAGACTAATTGGACAGATGGGTTTTATCTCTTTTGTACCGATCAATCATTCAACACTAAATATAACCCAGATTGGAGTGAGGCCTTGCCAGATCCCGTCAGACACCTGCAGATTGGCGATGTATTACAATTACAGAACGCGCCACCCAGTGACAATATGGATCGCTATGCGGCCACTCTGGTAGGTTTTCTACCGGGACAGAGTCTGGTGATTACCACACCACGCAAGAATGGAAAGCCAATTATCGTTCGAGATGGTCAGAGCTTTACTGTTCGTATGTTGCAAGGTAGCAACATATTCGGATTCGTATCACGGGTACTGAATGCCTCATCCAAGCCCTATCCACATATTCATCTTGCTTACCCTGCAGATGTCGAGAGTGCTGTTGTACGAAATGCACCCCGTGTGCCGACTGAGATACAGGCCGTAATCATAAAGCCGCAGGGCGCATCTGGGGGAGAGGATCAGCATCCAGTCATCATTACAGATATCAGTAGTACCGGAGCCAGGGTTATCGATCGGCAGAAACTGGGAGAGGTCGGTTCAGTCATACAGGTATCTCATACCTTGTCGGTGTGTGGTGGTGAGGATCAACTCAAGGTCATGGGTGTGATACGCAATATTCGCGAGATTGCGGGACAGGATGGAGGGAGTCGCTATATACATGGATTAGAATTTCGAGGTCTGAATCGCTTTCAGCAGTTGATACTATGCTCCTATGTCCTGGGCAGCATTGCTCATGAGAGAGGTTGAGTTTATAGATTGCACTACCCAAGCGCCTTCAAATACTTGCGCTATTCAGGTGGTTAGATTTCAATGGATTTTTTATTTCATGTTGATTGGATGATCGAATGTACAAATGCGTATGAGTGCAAACTTAGATTAAGAATATTGTGTCACATTCTCTCTATAAAAAATTATAATTGAGATTCTATTTGGTTAATGAACCAGTAATGAAAATGTAATATATTACGATCTTATTACAGCTTATTTACAAATTTTACCTTCCGAAAAAAAATCGCTTCCAACACTATATCAGTGCTCATTCATTTACTGATTTATTAATAGGCAATTATTACTCAGTTCCAAACAACATCGGTTGACAATTTGTCATGTTTTTACCGGTTGTTTGATCCCGCATTTCAATTTATTCCCCTAGAAATAAGGCTTGGCTTAAGTTTTGCAGGTTGGTCTTGGATTGCTAACCATGCATTATTTTGTGGAGGAGACTCTAAACGTGAATAGAGAAAATAAGATCGGATACAACTCAGTCCTATTGGCATATGGACTATTATTGTTTTTCTTTACAGGGGTGACTTTAGCTGATGAAAACACGCAGCTCTCTGACAGCTTGCGCAATTCGTTACAAGCACAAGGATGGCAAGAGTATCAGGCTGCAGATGGAAGTGTTATCTATCATTTGCCCACTATTCGGGCAGAAGCTGGCAATCAGGACGTATCCTCAACTGATGAACAGAGAAATCAACTGGGCAGTGCCTTGGAACAGAGTGGCTGGCAGGCGGAATGGTCCGAGGATGGTAGCCTTATTTTGAGACCACAAGCGGGTAACAAACCACTTGAAACTGTAAAGGAGCCGAGTCCTGCCAACACTCAAGTTGATGTGATCCCGGATCTGCCTGGTTTTGATTACTGGCGAATTGAACGGGATGATGATGGTTCAGTGCGTTTCCATCCCGTGGAAATATCACCTGTTACTGGGGCTTCAAATAGCGATTCAGCTGTTTTGGGACAATGTGAAGGCTATCAGCTGCAACTTGAGAATGTTTCACTGCCCATTGATGAATGGTCAGAGATAACGAAATTGGCAAGAGACTATTTACAGCTTTCAGGGTTTCAGGGTTTACAAGTGGGACGAGTACGTAAGGTCTTACGCATCTATCTCGTTAGCCTGGTTGAAGAGGTAGCACCCTACAGGCTTGTACATCAATTGGCAGTTCGTGCATCAGATGGAAAAGTGATGTTGTTGGAATAAAAACGATGGCTGACATTCGCTCGCTGGTTACTGACCAGCACATCCGCTAGCCAACAAGCCAGAGAGGATTCGGTTCCTCTATTTACGAAGGTCTTCTGTATGGGCCTTCGTTTTTTTTTTGCTGATAAAATAGTGTTCTATGACAGATTGTCAGATACTTTCTGGAGCATGGGTAAGGGCCATACTTTTCATGAAACCTCATATCTAACTGAACGAAATTCCTAACAAAAATAGTTTTCCTTATTGGATTTTCACGCTCAAATAAATATGTGACTCAGGTCACGTACCATTAATACCTGACAGATAGGCAGGTTTCTTTTTCCGAAATGCATATGGAAGCACACTAGAAAATCAAAAATAGCTTTAAAAAACAATTACTAAACAAATAATTAACAGCGTTGGCACAGCAGTTGCTCTCCAAGATATGCCTATCTGTTCTGGCATTTAAGAATAATTTTAGGAGGGTACTAGGATGCGGACTTCTCTACTTGTCTGCGGTGGCGCGTTGTGGCTGATGGCAACCTCAGTGATAGCGGATTATCCCATTGCTGGCATTCAACCCTCCTTAAGACCAAGCGGCGCCCCGATCATAGAATGGGTTAATAACGATAAGGCTTGGTATCAACATGCGCTGACGGGTATTCAGCAACCTTATCCACGCAGCCTCTATTTTCTCGATAACCAGGGTAATTGGTACACACCTTTTAATCGTCCCGGTATGACAGGTCCTTACGATCTTCGAGGATGGCATCCCTGATCAACGCGCTGCATATAACGGCTTTTGCACTCTTCAAATAGGAGAGACGAAAGGGGGTCTCGACTCGAGACCGAATAACTAAATCCACATTGGAGGTAAGCACCATGAAAAAAATTCGAATGCCTAGTTTGAAAGGGGTAATAAAAGCCTTGGGTTTTGCCACTGCTCTCGCAGTTGCGCCTTTGGCTTCAGCAGGTATGTATGGCATGTCCGGTATGTCCGGCATGGGTGGAATGGGCGGTATGTCCGGTATGAGTGGCATGGGCGGCATGAGCGGTATGTCCGGCATGGGCGGCATGAGTGGTATGTCCGGCATGGGCGGCATGAGTGGCATGTCCGGCATGGGCGGTATGAGCGGTATGTCCGGTATGAGCGGTATGTCCGGTTACTTCAAGATCACGCCACAAGGTCAGATCTTCTTCTATCCCGCTAGTGGAATGTCCGGTATGAGTGGCATGTCCGGTATGGGCGGCATGAGCGGTATGTCCGGTATGGGCGGCATGAGCGGTATGTCCGGCATGGGCGGCATGGGCGGCATGAGCGGTATGTCCGGCATGGGCGGCATGGGTGGCATGTCCGGTATGGGCGGCATGAGCGGTATGTCCGGCATGGGCGGCATGAGCGGTATGTCCGGCATGGGCGGCATGGGCGGCATGAGCGGTATGTCCGGCATGGGCGGTCAATGGGTTTGGCAGCCTAGCGGTATGTCCGGCATGAGTGGCATGGGCGGAATGTCCGGTATGGGCGGCATGGGCGGTATGAGCGGCATGAGCGGCATGGGCGGCATGGGCGGCATGAGTGGCATGTCCGGTATGGGCGGCATGAGTGGCATGTCCGGTATGGGCGGCATGAGTGGCATGTCCGGTATGGGCGGCATGAGTGGCATGTCCGGTTACTTCCAGATCACGCCACAGGGCCAGATCTTCTTCTATCCCGCTAGCGGTATGTCCGGTATGAGTGGTATGGGCGGCATGTCCGGTATGAGTGGCATGGGCGGCATGTCCGGTATGAGTGGTATGGGCGGCATGAGTGGTATGTCCGGCATGGGCGGCATGAGTGGTATGTCCGGCATGGGCGGCATGGGCGGTATGTCCGGTATGAGTGGCTGGCGCTAAGCTCTCAGTCTGTATCATGGATTAATTCCACATGGATGTTACAGGGTGCAGGGAAGCACCCTTTCCTGAATCAATTCCCACAGAGACAAGGTTCTTTGGATCGCATCAGACGAGGGGGATGCAATGAAGTTGGAATTACGAATCATATTATTATCCCTGCTAATAGTTTTATTGACATCAGGCAGTCACTTATTGGCTGATGAAAAAAAGTCCGGTGACTATGAAAGGTCAAGATGGCATCCAATCCATTTTAAGCCGGCAATCGATGATGCGACTGACGAGCAGTGTCTTAGCTGTCATCAAGAAGTCTTGGATAAAAGGGTGTTGGAGCAGTCACCGGCAGGGGTTAAATCCGCTGACGTGTTAGCCTGGTATCAAACCTTGACTACCTATGAAGGTGCGCAGGATACCTTGCATAGACGCCATCTGGTTACACCACTGGCAAAGCAACTGATGGACTTGAAGTGCAACACTTGTCATCAGGGAAATGATCTGCGTGAAGAGGCGATGTTACCACCAGACCATTCAAACAAGGATTTCACATTACGTAAGTCTGTAAACCCTGCAGAGATCTGTCTCATGTGTCATGGAGCCAATCCATACAAGATTATGGGATTGCCCAAACCCTGGCATGAATCCAGAAGCATGTTTCAGGACAACTGCCTGCTTTGCCATTCCAATATCCGCAACGTTAGACACCAGGTTAATTATCTAAAAGCGGATGCTATCGAAGAGGCGGCAAAGAAGGATTCAGATGTCTGCTATGGCTGCCATGGTGGGCGTCAATGGTATCGCATTCCCTTTCCTTATCCGCGTCATGCATGGAAAGGTATGGCGAGTGAGATCCCTGAGTGGGCCAAGAATCGACCGACAGAGTCAAATCCAAGGTTCCGCATAAAAACCAAGCAGGCGGCTAAATAGCGACTTGTTGACGGAGAGGTACGGATGAGCATCAAGAAAATGAAAGACAACCTTTATGAGCGCTTGAATCTGTCACGGCGATCATTTTTGAAAACAACCGCAGCGGGAAGTGCTGTAGTAGCTGCCGGTGGTTTGGTTGAGTTGAAGACGGCAAAAGAGGCGAAGGCATTCGCTTATGAGCCATATCCTAAAGATGATGAATTGCAAACAGTGGTAACCAGTTGCGCTCACAATTGTGGCTCACGCCACATGCTGGTGGCACACAAGTGGAAGGATGTGATTGTGCGCCTGTCTACTGATGATGGTCGTTATCAGCGGGGTGGGCATTTCGGTAAAGACACGAATGAGGAGCCGCAATTAAGAGCCTGCCTGCGTGGTCGTTCCTATCGTCAGCGGCTCTACTCCGCTGAACGGTTACTCTACCCCATGATGCGTGTGGGAGAACGGGGAGAGGGTAAATTCAAACGCATCTCCTGGGATGAAGCCTTGGACTTCGTGGCTAAGAAAATGGTCTATCTCAAGGATACATATGGACCTACCGCCTTGGTGGATCAAAGCTACGCTGGGGCCTCTTACGGCGTTTTACACAAGTCGGATCAGATTGAGGGGTTGTTAGGTCGCTTCCTGGGTATGTTTGGTTGTCGTACCAGTTCCTGGTCTGTACCTTCCTATCAAGGTACCACGTTCAGTTCAAGAATGACCTTCGGCACCATCGAAGATGGCAATGAAGACGATGCCTTTGCACACTCAAAACTGATTATTATGTGGGGTTGGAATCCAGCCTATACATTTCATGGTGGCAACACCTTCATGTATATGCGGATGGCAAAACAGCGTGGTTGCAAATTCGTCCTTATTGATCCGCAATATACCGATTCTGCATCAGCCTATGATGCCTGGTGGATTCCTATCCGTCCTAACACCGATGCTGCAATGATGGCCGGTATGGCTCACCATATCTTTACCAATAACCTGCATGACCAATCATTCATTGATCGTTTTTGTCAGGGTATGGATGCTGGCACGATGCCGCAATGGGCGCAAGGCAAGGAGAACTTCAAAGACTATATCCTGGGCAAGTACGACGGCGAGCCAAAGACCCCTGAATGGGCAGCGAAAATCTGTGGTGTGGCAGCCAAGGACATTATCAAACTCGCCGATATGTATGCCAAGACCAAGCCCGCCGCACTTAAAGCGTCCTGGGCACCGGGACGGAATGCTTATGGTGAACAGTACAATCGTATGGCAGCAGCACTTCAGGCGATGACCGGTAATATCGGTATTCTGGGTGGCTGCGCTGAAGGTGTCGGTAAGGCGTGGCATGCAGAAGCAGTCGCCTATCCCTACGATCAATACTCCAACATCTGGTTCCAGGCAATCAAGTCGGACCGTTGGGCGCACTGTGTGCTCAATTATCCCAATGTCAAACGTGAAGAGATTGGGCTGTGGCAGCGTGAGGACCAGACAGACGGCCAGATACCCAACATCAAGGGAATCTTCTGGCAGGGCTCCGATTGGTTCAATCAACTCACCAATATCAATAAAGAGATAGAGGCGATTAATAAATTGGAGCTGGTAGTGTGTATGGATTCAACCATCACACCCTCCGGTCTGTATGCCGATATCCTGCTACCGATTGCCACTCACTTCGAGCGGCATGATGTGGCACTGCCCTGGTATAAGGGTCACTACTATATCCATCGACCCAAGGTGATCGAACCCATGGGTGAGTCAAAGACTGATATGCAGGTCTTTACAGAATTGGCCTATCGTATCGGTGGTGATGTGTTCGGACAGGCCTACAATCCGAAAGCCAACAGGGACTACTTTCATGTCAATGAAAACGTAGACGAAGCCTATTTGCGCGAGTGGTGGGAGACCAAGGTGATTCCCCATCAGCATGTCGATATGTCTTGGGATGAGTTCAAACAACGGGGTGTCTATAAATTCACTTTCGATCAGCCCCATGTGGCTTTCCGGGATCAGATAGAGAATGGAGCACGCTTTCAGACTCCGTCTGGCAAGATCGAGATTTTGGCGACACAGTTGGCACAGATCACGGATTGGAAGAAGACCATGTATGGTTATGAGATTCCCTACATACCCAAGTGGATCGAGCCTTGGGAATCATTGAATAGTCCTAAAACCAAGAAACATCCGTTTCATCTGATTTCTCCCCATCCGCGTTGGCGAACGCATTCGATCTTCAATAACTGTAGCTGGCTGCGCGAGACCTATGAGCAGGAGGTGACAATGAATGCCTCCGATGCCAAGAAGCTGGGTATCAAGACCGGTGATACGGTGGAAGTCTGGAATGATCGTGGCAAGTGCGTTGTACCGGCCTACGTAACTGAACGTTGTATGCCCGGTGTCGCCGTGTTGCATGAAGGGGTCTGGATCGAACTGGATGAGAACGGTGTTGACCGCGCAGGTAACCCGGACATGCTGACATTGGATGAACCAAGTCCAGCAGGGGCATTTGCATACAATACGGTACTTTGCAATATCAAGAAGACGGATCTGGAACATCGGCCGGGCTGGGACAAGCTGGCGACATCACGCGCCCATGTGTTCCGGCGTGATCTTTAATCTTGGAGGAAATACGCATGTCAGAATCAAAAGACAAAGCCAAGATCAAGGAAGCGGTCAAGCGTCGTAAGCGTGAGACTTATACACCGGTCAAACCAGATCTACAGCTGGGATTCGTTCACAATAATGTGGATTGCATAGGTTGTCGTGCCTGTGAGATCGCTTGTAAGGACAAAAACGGCCTGGCAGCAGGGCCCCGCTTCAGACGAGTGCAATACATTGAAGGGGGGAGATACCCAGATGTGTTTGCTTATAAAGTCAACATGTCCTGTAACCATTGTGAATCACCTGCTTGCTTGCCGACCTGTCCGACTGGCGCCATTTTTAAGCGTAAACAGGATGGAATCGTCGATATCGATTCCACACTCTGCATCGGTTGCCGGCGCTGTGAAGCAGCTTGTCCCTTTGGTGCGCCTCAATTCGATCCCAGTGACAGCATTGTCAAAAAGTGCAACATGTGTGTCGATGAGATCGAGGCAGGTCGTAAGCCATACTGTGTCATGGCCTGCATGATGCGCGTCTTGGACATTGGTCAAATTGATAAGATCTGGGCTGGAGAACTGGAAACCGTAGCAGTCGGTCCTAATGACCAGGTATCGCGGCAAGTGAAGAATATGTCTGATATTGAATTGACCAAGCCATCGATAGGATTTGTGGCGCACAGTAAAGGGAAGGTCAAGTAATGGGAAAACAGGCAAAAAATCAGGGAAAGGGACCCATTAAAGTACTCAAGGCATTTTACCAGGCCGTTGCGGACGATATGGAAATGTTGGTGCTTCTGCATGATAAGGAGCCTGATGGAATCCTGTTACAAGCCTTACGTGAGGGTGATTTTCCTAACGGCCTGGGCTTGAAGCTGCTTGGGAGTAGTGGCTTACAGGCCTTAGACCTGATGAGACGTTCACTTGCGGCGCTCCCGGAGAGTATTGATGAGACAGTCATTGACGAGCTCGCTGCAGACTATGCCGATATCTATCTGAATTACAGTATTCAGTCTTCCCCTGAAGAGTCTGTTTGGATCGATGAAGAGAGCTTGGCGTGTCAAGACAGTATGTTTCAGGTGAGAGCCTGGTATGAGCAATATGGATTGATGGCTGAAAACTGGCGTGTAAGGCCCGATGACCACCTGGTTTTACAGCTACAGTTTCTCTCTCATCTATTTGCTGTTGCTGAAAGTGAGTCTGATCTTGAAGAGGCTGCCCGGTTTATGGATGAACATCTATTACGTTGGCTTGGCATCTTTGCGCAACGCGTTTCCAGTCGTTGTGCAACACCTTACTTTGCCGGTATTGCGCTTTTAACAGACGCCTATTGCGACGAGTTGAGAGACCTTATGGTGACCATTCTTGACCAGCCAAGACCCAGTGAGGAAGAGATAGAAGAGAGAATGAAGCCAAGGAAGCAAATGGAAGAAGTGCCCGTCAGTTTCATGCCTGGGATGGGTCCGGCTGTGTAGTAAAGCTGAGCCGAAAGCAGCTGTTTTCCAGAACAAATGCATCCCTATCTCCGGTTTTTTGATTGGTAGCGCTGTTTATTATGCTGTGAGTATTGGCTGGAGATATCACACTGAACATAGTATCTATTGCGATTATAATGTTGACAGAGGAGTTTATCGATATGTATAGAAAAACGGATAAATTAGCTGCCCTGTGCGGAGGGTTGCTGCTTGTCTCCCTTTCACCAAACGCTGTGGCGGATGCGGCTGCAGGAAAAGCGATATATGACGGCAAAGGCGCTTGTGGTAGCTGTCATGGCCCGGCCGGTATGGGTGATGGTCCCGCTGCGATGGCTATGGATCCTAAACCACGCAGTTTTACAGACGGTGTGTTTAAGTATGATACAGATGGTGATGGCCAAACGGGGACAGATGCAGACCTGGTGAATATCATCAAGAATGGTTCTGCGAAGTACGGTGGTGCTGCAACCATGCCAGGACGTGCAGATATTCCTGATGGTGAAATCGAGGCACTTGTAGCCTATATACGTACAATGAAAAAATAACGGCCTGTTTCGGCAGATATTTTCATATACTTCGCGTAACTGTTTGCTCCGTAAAGTGATAGACACAGCGTAAATCAGTACAATTTTGATATTGGACATGCGGTATTTGCTCTACAGATCAACTGTTACGCGTTGTTCACTCAATGACTGGTATAATTCAGGTGATATGAGGCTGACTTCCAAGATATAAAGATGATGCCTAAATTACACGAATTGGTTGAGCATGCTCGGCAGGAGGAAAAACTGCCAAGCATTATCAGCAATCGATGCGTTCACTCGATTATCGAAGTGGCAAACTGCCAGTCATGTGTTGAGGTTTGTCCGCAAGGAGCGTGGGCACTTGATGATGAAGCACTTCATCTTGATACAGCAGCCTGTGATGGCTGTGGTTTATGTGCACCTGTGTGTCCGGAAGGTGCGATCACCATTCAGCAGCAGATGATGATTGGCCACTGGCAGGGTTCGAGTTTAGCGCTATGTGCCTGTGAATATGCACACAGTTCAGTAAAAGATGGGGTTATACATTGCCTGCATGCTATAGGATTACAGGAAATATTGGGCTTGTATCAACAGGGTATTATGAATTGGGTTGTTACTGCAGGGAATTGTAGTGTTTGTGAACGCGGTCAGGGACCCCATTTATTTGACAGGCTCAACCTTTTGAATCGCATCCTCAAGAAGCGTGGAAACAGAAGAATAAGATTCAGTCGTCGATCACTACTCGAATGGCAAAAGATAACACTGTCAATCAGCGAATATGCCGCTGGACCGCAGCTCAGTCGCAGAGGATTTTTAAGGGGCATTCTTAACAGTAGTTTACAACATGGGCTGGAACTTCTTGAACCCCCTGCCGATGGTAAGAACGCTTTTGTACCTCCAGGCCAACTGCTGCCAAAATCAACAGATTCCCAGGCTTGGCCCAATCTTCCAATCATCGATAGTCGTGTTTGCAATGGTTGCGATGCCTGTACACGAGCTTGTCCTCACCAGGCAATCCAACTGGTTGAATCCGAAGATAAGGCGATTTACCAATTGTATCCGGAACTATGCACAGGTTGTGGTGTATGTGCCGATATCTGTGATCAACAAGCTGTTACGCTTCACAAATGGAAAGAGGTTGAGCAGCAGGTGGTCATGCTGGAAAAAAACAACTGCCACAGTTGCGGCGTTCAATTCCACCTGCCTTCAGTGCAATCAGGACATATAGGAAATCTGTGTCAGATCTGTTCGCAACGTAATCACCATGAAAAACTATATCAAGTATTCAATTAGCGACAAACTGGTACCGCATGATTTCTCCTTTATAGTCCATAAATAAACACCAATTAACAAATGTTTATAGTGACTTAGGTCTATCTTCAATTGATCTGTATTCCTGCGAATACTTACAATTCAATGTACTCCTGGCCTGTATTCAATGGGTGAAAGAGAGAAATGTCACAATTTCATAACATCCATGATTCAGATGGAGACAAAGCTGAAAATCCATGGTCTAGTATTGTTAATACTTGGATTTAGGTGACTGTCTACAATGCTCTGTAATACGCTTCCTTATACCTATGATTCGATCAAAGCAGGGTTACTTGCGTTTTTCCTGATATTTTTTCTTGCCAGCTGCTCTGCAGAATCGCCTCAGTTGGACTCAAAACAGACAGAGAGACAGAAAAAATCTTCGTTGTCAGACATTGAGTTCGCACCAGGTTTACCCTGGCTGAATGTTGAGAAGCCATTAACGTTCGATGACCTGTTTGGAAAAGTGGTGGTCCTGGATTTCTGGACTTATGGTTGTATCAACTGTGTCCATGTACTCGCCGACCTGAAAAAACTGGAAAAGAAGCATGGTGATCAATTATTAGTGATAGGTGTGCATACGCCAAAATTCGATAATGAGAAAAATTTGGAGACCCTGCGCAATATTATTGTGCGGTACGGTATCGAACATCCGGTGGTAAATGATGTCAATTCCACACTTGCCCGCTCTTATGGCATGCGTGCCTGGCCAACACGGGTGATTATTGACCCGGCAGGAGACGTTCTTGGACGTGTAACTGGGGAAGGTAAGTATGATCTTTTTGATCAAACGATCAGTGAGCTTTTAGAAGAGCATCATGCAATTTTAGATCCGACTCCAATCCCCCAAAAACTAGAACGAGATCGTATTGCATCATCCCTATTGGCCGCACCAGGAAAGATAGCCGCCTCCAGGGAGTATGTGGCTATCAGCGATACGCTGCATAACCGTATCATCGTGGCAGATCATCAGGGTGTCATTGAAAGGATTATTGGTGACAAAGAACTTGGTACACAAGATGGTAGCTGTGCCACAGCTCGGTTTAACATGCCGCAAGGGATTGTGTTCGATGATCACGGGATCTACGTCGCTGATACTGGAAATCACCTGATTCGATATATTGATCTCGAGTCGTGCGATGTGCAGACAGTAGCAGGTGATGGCTCTCTGGAACGTAAACGTAGAGGCAAATTCGACCCACTTTCAGTAGGACTTGCCTCTCCCTGGGCCCTTGCATTGGATGAGGATCAGCTCTACATCGCAATGGCGGGAAGCCACCAGATCTGGCGATATAACCTAAGCACACGGAAAATTGGACCTTTTGCAGGTTCGGGACGTGAGGGTATTGACGATGGAGCTGTCAGAACTGCTACATTCAGTCAACCCAGCGGTTTAAGCTTGGATGGAGCCTGGCTCTATGTAGCTGACTCAGAAGATTCTGCTGTGCGTCGAATTCACCTTAAAGAGAAAAGAGTTGAGACCCTGATCGGAACCGGATTATTTGATTTTGGCGACCGGGATGGAACGCTGGCCAAGGCAAAACTACAACATGTGCTTGGCATTACAACCTATAACAGTAACGAATTACTCATTGCAGATACCTATAATCACAAAGTGAAATCGATTAATTTGAAGAAGGGTGTTATTGAGACGGTTGTTGGTGATGGAAAGCCTGGGGTGAGCAGTATAGGAGATGGGCAGTTTCAATTGAACGAACCAGGCGGATTGACCTTGCTTGGTGATAAACTTCTGATTGCAGATACCAACAACCATCGCATTGTTAGGTATGACCTGGGTAGTGGTGAGACGGATTTGTGGCAGCTTGTTGAAAGCGATCTGGCTGAAGCTAAATAACTTGTGTGTTAAATCAGGCTCTTTGAGCAGCAGTTATAAAAGATGCTGATACTTGCCTACTATCTATTCATTCTTATAGGGGCAGCCCTAAGCGTCTTCTTTTTCGCACTTTTTATCCGGTCTAAGCTGATCATAGAAGTTATTAGCGCAGCTATGTGGTTATTACCTATTGTGTATGAGGTTTGGGTATTGGAGACCTGTACAGGCGAGTGCAATATCAGGGTGGATCTGTTACTCTTGTTTCCCCTGGAGATCTTATTCTTACCGGCGATTTCCTTCTATGCCTGGAATGCGTATAGGAAGTCAGTTCAAGAAAGCCGGGGATTATAATTGCCAGTTTTTTTACACCTATTCAGGTCAGTTGCCGATTTCCAAATCCCCTATCTATCCCTTCCAGGGTAAGGGTTAACCAATAGTGTTCAAATCTTTCCCAGAGTTGTTCTTCAGGTAAGTCGGTATGACTGACTGGAAATTCCATGATCTCACTTGGGCCGGCAAGATGATTGGCTATAGCGTAGACGGTCTTAGCGGGCACCACATCATCTTTCAATCCAACCCCTACCACCGATGGACAGTGAACAGCATCGGCAAAATTAACAGGATCAAAGTAGCGCATCACCAGCATCACATCATCCAACCTTTCCGGGTGGAAGGCGAGGTAATGGTTAATTTGGGCGCCAGATCCTGATTTAACAAAGATATAGCGCCCTTCAGTCCAGCCGAATGTAGGTACACCTACAGCCAGAAGATCAGGTGAGTCGAGTACAGAGGCTGATTTCAGGGCTAATGCACCTGCAAAGCTGACACCTTGAAAGGTGCGGTGGCTGGTGTGACCGGATAGTATTTGTTCTGCAACCTTTGCGCCTTGAATGTAGTCGCACACGGCTCCCCTGATGACCGAGGTTTCCGGTGATTGAATCCCGGTCAATACCCAGCCCCAATGGGATGGTTCAATGAGGGCATCATGAGATCGACCGAAGCCGCGAATATCCACTCCAAAGCAATTGGAGCCGGCCTTTGCCCAGGACCAGCGTGGTTCACAACGACAGCCATAACCATGGCTGTGGACCACTAGTGGTCGTGCAATATCGTCTTCCCAGCGAGTTAGCAGACCCGTTACCCGAACGCCACCCAATGAGCGAAAATGAATCTGCTCCGATACGAGGCCAGGGTAAATCTCAGCATATTGCTTTTCAGTTGAAACAGGGTCTGGATCGACATGGTCCAGTTCCGTCAGGGTTTCTTGCCAGAAAAGATCAAAATCCTTTGGTTTGGTGTGTTGTGGTTTGAATAGACGGCGCATGTATCTACTATAGATAAGTAAGGGGGGTGATGAAACATTCATCTCAGGGGTGAATCCGACCAAACCATCTTATGCTCTGGTTGGAAGCACACTGACTCTATAACGGGATTGCCACAATGCAAGATTTTGCCGCAGTCACAGAGATCAGTGTTTGAATAAAAATGCGGATTACTATTATGGCTGAAATTTCCGAGCTGTCGGCACTTGAATTTTTTCAGGATATCGACGAGGAGGTTATCGCTTACCTGGCAAAGGGATCAGAAGTACGGCATGCCGAACAAGGTGAGGTTTTGTTGCATCAACACGATCGAGCCATTGCACTTTTTTTTCTTTTAACCGGGAAGGTACAGTTTTTAATCCATGTTGCAGGACTGGACGATCTCCTGGTGGGCACAGATAATGAGACAGGTGCCTTGATCGGCTGGTCGGTGTTCCGTGCTCCCTATCGCCATACAGTGACTGTTCGGTGCGAGCAGGATTGCCGTTTTTTACGCATACCTCGCACACTATTTACAGTGCTATTCGAGCAATCACCGCAAGTGGCGCATACCTTATTGCGACGAGTTGCCGAAGTATTGGCTCATCGCCTTGTGAATAACAGAGATCGACTTCTTACCGCCAGTGGTGCTGAAGGCCGTGCTTTGGTGGAAACGAGCAGCGCAAAAATGACTTCATCATCAGCCATGCACTTCGATAGGGAAACCCTTGGTAGTGACCAGGAATCAACATTCAGGTTTTTACGCCATACAACCTTTTTCGAAGCGATGCCCGATATTTATCTACGATCAATGCTGGGTTTGGGTCGCATGATAAGGATAGAAGGGGGAACCCTGCTGTTTCAGCAGGACCAGCAGGCCAAGGAGTTCTACCTGCTTGTCAGTGGGCGGGTTGAACTCTGGTATTGCGGAAGTGACGGGAAGGTCTGTTTTTTTCTTAACAGCCTGGAAAATATTGGACAGGCATTTGGTTGGTCCGCTTTGGTGAAACCCTATCAATATCAGGTATGTGCGATGGCAAATACTTCGGTATGTGCCTGGGTATTTACAGCAGATGAACTCGACGAATTGTGTCAGCAGGACCCACGATTCGCCATGCAGCTGATGGAGCGGGTAATCTGGCTGATAGGCAACCGTTTACGCATGGCGAGAACCCAGCTGATTGCTAAGCGTTATCAAAAAGAGACCCTCGCGGTTTCGGCCTTGCTGGAGCAGAATGCAGATACCCTGCATGTGACATCACCCATGCATAAAATCCCCTATCTCCTGGAAAACCGATTAACTCTCTCGGATGCCTTTGGCACCTTGGAGTTGCTCCGCAATCATGGAGAAGATGAAAATGAGCGAAACCTGGCTGGACTGGCCCTGGAAATTCTGCAAAAGGTTCATGCAGAACTCCATTTCTATCAAGGCTTGCAACGCATCTATGAAAGCGTTGCCAATGCGCCGGCGGTGCAGTTACCTCAACAGGTCCGAAGTCACTGCATGGAGGAGTTCCAGGCGCTGTTCAGTCAGACTGAGTTCCGCGTTGCGGGGGAGGAGTATCTGCCTGATTGTCCGGGACAGATATTCATCATGAATCATTTGGAAAATCATACGGATAACCTGTTGCCAAATGATTTCCGTCTTACCCTGGATACTCATTTTGTATCCAGTATGCTGATCTATCCAAAGTATGGTGAGGCACCGATCAGAGTTATACGAAAACCCGAACTTGATTGGTATGGATTTCAGCAATATTTTGATCGCCTTAAATACCTCTATGTCTATCCTGGTGATGTTGACGATGAGGATCGTGACCTCCACCTGACCAGAGAGGCGCGGAATCGACGTTTTATGGATCAGGCTCATGCACGCTTAAAGCAGGGTGAAAATATAATCATCTGTCCGGAAGGGCGATGTTACTATACGGAGGAGTCGCCAGGGCCGTTTAAATCCGGGGCATTCCGGCTTGCATTGGAAGCCGATCCGGAGCCGCTGATCGTACCTGTCGCTGTGGCCAATTTTGACAAACGTCTCACACGTACCACCACTGCTGCTATTGTGTTTCCATCCTTCAGAGTCTCTGATCATGTCAAGGACAGAGAAGATCCAACAGCACTATATGCTTTTATCAATCGACTCAATCATTGGTACAAAGGGTATGTGAGACAAGCCATTGAACTTGCGGAAACTGCCACACATTGACCTCAGTTGATGCATAAATACCGTTTGTACCTGCCTGCCAACATGTTCTAGCTTTACTCAACGATGGAGAAATCGCCATGATAGGAAAATGTCCTGCCGAACAGTGGGTGGGTTATTTTGAAATCCATCGTGAACATCTTTTCAGAAATTGCTTTTTCAGTGATGACTGCATCGCCAAGCATCATCCAGTTGGGAATGGAAAGGGTGATCGACCCGATTTTCCACAAATATCCAATACCGATGAATTTGAGTATTGCATCATGCTCGGATATCAACATTCGAATACCCATACCGTAATTCACATATTCGATAATTTCATTGTTGTTGATATGTTCCATGCGTGAATGAAAAATTATTGGTGACTTGCCTGGAAAGTGAAGGGTTCGATACCAGAACATGGCCTTACTATCATCATACGTTGTCCAGTTTCTCACTTCTGTTGGAATGTTTTTTCCCTTATAGTGGACCAATGCACCGAACAATCGTCCTGGTAAAAGAAACAGCTTGGCGATTTTTGAGTGATAGACCTCACTCATGGTGCCATTGATCTTAACCGTAGATGATGTGCCTGGTACCAGGTTGTAATGGCGTTTGACAATTGATCCAAGATGATCAAAACGAGCACCCAGTGCCTTTTGAATAACAGGTAGTGGTGTTGATCGTGACATGCTTGTTCCCTCTATATGTCGATTACTGGTTTAAAAACCATCAGAAAATAGATGATGATCATGGCTGCGAATGCAGGGATACCCAACCAAAACCAGATCTGTGCGTAATAGTGATAGCTTTGATCAATAGGAAGCATGTTGGTGCTTGCCTGCGCAGATAGATCACGCATACGAATCTGAAGCCAAACAACAGGTAACCAGCATACTCCAGCTATACAATACAGAATTATTGTTAAGACGACCCATCCCTGGTTCAAAGGGATATCCATAAGTTGTAATAGCCATAGACCTGTTAATGGCTGAATGATAATCGTAGGGGTGGTGAATACCCAATCGGCAATAACAATAATTCTGTTGGTCTGTTCCATGGCTGCGGGCTTTCCTCCCCTGTCAGTAAGCCATTTATAAAATGCGCTCCCCAAACCGGTCCCAAATAGAAATGTTGCACTTAAAATATGAATCCATTTAATCAATAAATACTCACTCATTCTCTCTTCTCCAACGCCATCATGACGAGGATTGCCAGGATAAATGGGGCATTTTTCGTCACCGGACCAAATGGATGGACCCATTGTTCAGGTTGAGAGAAAGTGATGATCAGTGTGTACAAAAGAACAATGGATATCTGTATCCATCCAGTCCAGGAGGTTCGGTATCGAAATAGCGTGGCAATACCCAATAGCAGGTCAATGGTTGCTGCGCTGTAGAGCATGACCGGTGCGAACAGCCCGTTGATTCCTGCCTTGGATAGCATGGCATAACTTGTTTCTATAGGTACCACTAGAACTGAGATAATGCCGGTAAATAACCAGACAAAAGCAATGCTCATACGCAAAATGGGGCGCAGAAAATAGAGCATGGCATGCCACCTGTCACTTTCTTGCGAGGGTGTGTGAATCAATTGTTGATCGATCGATATGGGCAAATGGCCAGTTTGACCCACAAATTGACTGACATCACCGGTATTGCCTTTACTTAACATGGCCACAGTTTCTGTAGAGAAGGGAGTATTGCCTAGAAACCCTCCCCAATATGCAAGCTGTAAAGCAACGGAATAGGGCATGGAAAAAAATCTGGGTGATCCCATGCCGAACCAATGCCTTAGTTTTGAATAGAGGTCTTTGATTGTGATCGGGACTGGCCCGACAATTTCCATTCTTCGCTTAAATGTTGATTTCGATTCGACAACGCCTGAGATTAATTTCATCAGATCGCTGATATGAATCGGTTGTATCGGTTGGTTGCCAGAATCAACGAGTGGAACCCATGGTAAGGTTGCGATCGCCTTGAAAAAGGCCATGCTTTTGGCACCCTGCCCATAAACGATAGAGGGCATCAGTATCAGCCAATTCAGATCCAGTGTTGATAGATATTCATCTGCCGCTTTTTTACTTAGATGGTATTGACTGAATGCACCCTCATCAGCACCCAGGGCAGAAATCTGGATGACCTTTTTGACTGCAGCTTTCTCACAAGCTTGAAACAGGGCAATAGGCGCCTTTGTATGTATAGAGGCGAATCGTTGATTACCCTGTTCACGAATAATACCAACAGCATTGATGACTACATCCATTCCCTCAACGCGAGGAACCCATTCAGCTGCTGCATGATCTGTAACATAATCGGATAGAATAAAATCAAGATTGGGCCAGCGTTGCATTGCCGCATCCTGATTACGAACCGCCCCAAACACCTGATGGCCTTCAGATTGCAGTCTTTGTATCAGGTGGCTACCAATAAAACCGGTCGCACCGGTAATCAGGATTCGCATTTCATATCACTCCCTTCTCTATCGAAATAGGAGCACTCTTGTCCTCTGCAATTGACCGCCAAATGACCTTCCCGGTTATGGCAAGTGCAAAGAACAGCCCAAATAGGGTTTGAAATAACACATTTTTAACCGAGACGATTAGAAGTGTTTCCGTCACCGGGGTGGTAGGTGCGAAATAGATTACAATCATAAGTGGGGCTATCAACATCATTAATTGTGTGAAAGTCACCCAAAATTCGGCTCTTTTTTGGGTGCCGCAAGTCTCATATAGAATATCTCTCAGTCTTGGCTTTATCAGCTTAATGAGTCCAAGGCAGATCATTAGAGAAAGGGTCACTTCAAGGGTGAAAAAGATGATTGGATTCATTTGCCTATCTCCTTATGTAACAAATTTCACAAATTACAGAAAACACAGAAATTAACGGATAAAAAATTTCAAGTTTTTCCAAGGAAACCCTGAACTTTTGCGCCGAGTCTAATTAACTTCAACAGTGTGTTCTTGGGCAGTACCTTAATCTGTCCATGCCAAGTGTCGAGCGTTTCCATAAAATCCAACACAGCTTTAATTCGAGCCTTAACCTCTGCAGGAGTCTGCTTATCCTCTTCACCGTCAAGTACACACTCGCGCAATAGCGACAGGGTAGGGTCCAACTCTCGCTGTTTACGTCCTTCCATGATGGCGTGAAATAACTCCCAGGGATCCTTCATGGTTTCAAAATGGTCACGCCGGTCACCCAATAAATGGACTGTCTTGATCAGTTTCCAAGATTGCAGCTCTTTAATGCTAGTGCTGACATTGGATCGTGCCACCCCCAGTGTCTCAGTAATCTCTTCTGCATTGATCGGATTGGATGAGAGATAAAGTAAGGCATGGATCTGAGCAACAGTGCGATTAACGCCCCATCGGGTACCCATTTCGCCCCAATGAAGAATATATTTTTCCATGACAGGTGTAAGTTCCATATTTTATCTTTCAGTATTTTCTGTTATTACAGAAATTAGTAAAGTATTTGCCTCTTGTCAACTTATTATTTAGGTGAATCTCATCCGGGACTGTATATTCCTGGATTGTGAATCCAATTGAGGTGATGACAGAGGCAGGAGCAACTTGTCTCTCTGAGAAGAGACCAACACTGAACTATGAACATGCATGGCTATCTGCGTCATATAGAGGCGCTCAACCGCTGGGAACCGGGAAATTTTAAATCACTCTTTTTTTTAGGGCAGAAGATAGGACATCTCAAACAGCCTGTCTGGGAAGCCCTTGGCAATTGGCCTGAGGCATTCCGGATTGACGATACAGGCGCTCACCTGTTAGAGCGTTATGACACCTTTGAGCTACGCACTCAATTACTGATGGAGGTAACGAAAACCTTAGTTGACGAGGGCGTTATTTCACACATTCATGGTGAACAATACCCGGTAACTCATAGCGGTAGAGAAACGGCTATTGCAACTGTCGATCGTGCGACAGCATCCTATTTGGGCTTGCGCGCCTACGGTCAGCATTTGAATGGATTCGTGCGTAGTGAGAAGGGGTTGAAACTTTGGATAGCCCGGCGGGCGGCGGACAGGCGCATCTTTCCCGATTGTCTGGACAATATGGTGGCTGGGGGGCTTCCTCATAACCTTTCCCTGGCGGAGAACCTGCGTAAGGAGTGCATGGAAGAAGCAAGCGTACCGGCTGCTCTGGCTAATAGAGCCGTTTCCGTTGGTGCATTAACCTATTGTAGGGAGACCCCCGCAGGCCTAAGGCCTGATACCCTCTATTGCTACGATCTGGAACTCCCTAGTGACTTTAAACCCCAGAACTCTGATGGCGAAGTGGCGGAGTTCATGCTATTACCTGTTCTGGAGGTAGCCAGGCTGGTCTCAGAGACCGATGAGTTCAAATTGAATTGCAATCTGGTTGTAATTGACTTTTTGTTACGACATGGGATTATAAATCCTGAAACCCCTGGTTATCTGGATCTGGTACAGGGTCTGCACGAGAATATATGAAATTTCATGGTAAATTCTTGAGTGCCAGTACACCTTTTTAGCAACTAATGGAACCAGGAGACTGGTAATCCAGTCCAAAGCATATTCCAATTAACTATTATTATGATATTCAAGTGCTTTTATTACTGTTTCAATAATGATCAGGTAGTTTCATGAAAATATTCAAGGTTATTCTGCTCAGTTGGTTACTGCTGTTTTTGGGTAGTACACCGCTTTGGGCCAATCGCCAGCTTGTACCGATCAGTGAGCTGCAACCGACACCTGAACAACAGCAGACAGCCAATGTGATCGTCAAGGTCATTGATAAGTACCATTACAAAGATGTTGCCCTCGATGATGCGATGTCGGAGATGATACTCCATCGCTACTTCGATGCGCTTGATCCCAATCGTTCATTTTTCCTGGCCAGGGATATTGTCCAGTTTGCACGCTATCAGGATAAACTGGATGACTATCTGAAAAATGCCAGAATCGAGCCGGCCTTTGAGATCTTTCGTCTCTATCGTAAGCGAGTGGCGGAAGCAGTGGGGCATGCTCAGAAATTGGTGGATAGTGAATTCGACTTCACAATTGATGAGACTTATGTATTCGAGCGGGAAGAGGAGCCTTGGGCCCAGACACGTACTGAACTGAGCGATATCTGGCGTAAACGGGTTAAGAACGACTTCCTCAATTTGCGGCTGACGGATAAAAAAGATGAAGAGATCCGGAAGACGTTGCATGACCGTTTTCAACGTTTGCTAAGCCGGGTCGAGCAGTTTGATGCCAATGATATTTTCCAGACCTTTATTAATGCCTATACCCTGAGTCTGGAACCCCATACCAGCTATATGTCGCCCAGCACATCCGAGAATTTTGATATCAGCATGCGACTTTCCCTGGAGGGTATCGGTGCTGTGCTCAAAGATGAAGATGGTTACACGGTTGTACAAAAGACGGTCATTGGCGGACCCGCGGAACAGAGCAATCTGCTCCATGCAGGTGATCGTATCGTAGGTGTGGGGCAGGGTCTGGAAGGTAAAATCACAGATATAGTCGGGTGGCGTCTGCAGGATGTAGTTGAACAGATTCGTGGACCAAAGGGATCTGTTGTACGTCTGGGAATCTTTCTAAAGGGGGATGAGACAGGGGCCAACAGAAAGACCATTACCCTTGTTCGCAACAAGATCAAGCTCGAAGAGCAGGCAGCCAAGAGTTATATCATCGACAAATTGGATGGTATGGATAACTACAGTATTGGTGTCGTAGAGGTACCTACTTTCTATCGTGACTTTTCTGCTGAGGCGAGAGGAGACGAAGATTTTCGAAGCACCACACGTGATGTGCGCGACCTGCTGGTGGATCTTAAAAAACAGGGTGTCAATGGGATTGTCATCGATCTGCGCGAAAATGGGGGTGGCTCACTTTCCGAAGCGACAGAACTAACCGGTTTGTTTATCGATTCAGGACCCGTGGTGCAGATAAAGGATGCCTTCGGCAAGATAGAGGTGGAACAGGATCCGGATCAGGCCATAGCTTACGAAGGACCCCTGGCGGTATTGGTTGATCGCAACAGTGCCTCCGCCTCAGAGATCTTTGCCGGGGCCATTCAGGATTATAAACGGGGTATCGTGATTGGTGAGCCTACATTCGGCAAGGGAACAGTCCAGACCCTTGTGGATCTGGGGCGTTTCGTTCCAGGACGCAAAAAGGATCTGGGGCGGTTGAGACTGACCATGGCGCAGTTCTTTAGGATCAATGGCGGCAGTACCCAGCACCGCGGTGTAGTGCCCGATATTCAGTTTCCCACTGCAAAGTACTCAGATGAGTATGGTGAGCGGTCATTGGAGAATGCACTGCCTTGGGCACAAATCAGACCTGCCAATTATCTGCCGAAGGGGAAGGATTCTTTACCTCATCTTGTCGATAACCATATGAGTCGAATTCAGAAAGATCCCGGATTCGAAATGTTAGTGGACCGGGAGAAACGTTTTCTTGAATTGGATAAGCGCACGGAGGTCAGTCTGTTAGAACGCCGTCGCCGCACTGAGTGGGATGATCGTGAACATGAGCAGTTGCTGCATAAAAATCGTTTCCGGGCCTCCCAGGGGATGAAGTCCATTAAATCCATGGAACAGGCTGAAAAGGATAATGATGCTGATGACAAAGAGTCAGAAGCGACTCAGCGTATCGAATTGAATGAAGCAGCACGTATCCTGATGGATTCGATTCGGATGCAGGCACCAATGGCAGTCATGCGCTAATCGCTCATTGTGTGAAAATTGCTGAACTATACCCATAGCGGTTAACCGTTCATATTGGGTTTTATTTTTTGCCGGTATTGGTGCATATTTAGCGGTTTCCGGAATTAAACCAGAATCCGTGTCTTGATTCTGATCTGAATCTCTTTTTCATGGAACTTCCCTGGTTTGTATAAAATACTCGAACAACGTTTACAACGCTTACATCAGGCAGATCAGATTGAGTTACTAAGCGGTGGCTTGATTGGTCTCGAAAAAGAGGGACTGCGAGTCTCTCCCAATGGCTGTATTTCTCAAAAGCCGCACCCTGAGGCACTCGGTTCAGCACTGACCAATCGCTACATCACAACTGACTACTCGGAAGCCCTGACTGAGATCATTACGCCGCCCTCAGCGGATCGTGATGAACCTTTGCGTTTTTTGTTTGAGGCCCACCACTTTCTTTATCAGCATCTCGGTGATGAGATTCTCTGGTCTACCAGTATGCCCTGTGTGGTTGAGGATGATGAACAGATACCAATTGCAGAATATGGCAGTTCCAATGCAGGGATGATGAAGACCGTCTATCGGCGAGGACTGGGGCACCGCTATGGCCGAGTTATGCAGGTGATTGCCGGTGTTCATTTCAACTACTCGCTGCCGCTGCCGTTCTGGCAAGCCTACCAACTGATTGAGCAGGACCAGGGTTCGACACAGACATTTATATCAGAATCCTATTTTGCGATGTTGAGGAATCTGCAGCGGGTAGGTTGGTTGATTCCCTACTTGTTTGGCGCATCATCGGCTGTATGTAAGTCTTTTCTCGGGGGAAGACCGACCAGCCTGCAAACCTTCGATGAATACAGCTACTATTCTCCTTATGCTACCTCGTTGCGGATGGGGGATATCGGTTATCAGAACAGTAAGGAGCAGGGGACAGGAATAAAAGCCTGTTACGATTGCCTGAACGCTTATATCGAAACACTTTCCTGTGCCATCGAGACACCTTGCCCCATCTACAAGGCCATGGGGGTGAAGGTCAATGGACGCTATGAGCAGTTGAATGCAAATATCCTGCAGATAGAGAATGAGTACTACAGTACGGTACGCCCAAAACAGATACCTGAGATGATGGAAAAGCCAATTCATGCGCTACAGCGACGAGGTGTACGCTATGTCGAGTTGCGCTCAATGGATGTCAATGCCTTCCATCCTTTGGGGATTGCAGAAGAGCAGATCTATTTCGTAGAGGCACTGATGCTGACGTGCCTGCTGCAGGGGAGTCCGGCAATCAATGTCGCAGAGCAGAAGGAGATTGACTGGAATGAACTGACTGCCGCTCATCAAGGGAGAAAGCCTGGACTGATGTTACAACGTCGCGGGGAACAAGTCTCGCTACAGGATTGGGGACTGGAAATATGTGAAGCATTGCAGCCAATCTGCGAGGTACTGGAGAGTGGTATGCATGACAAACCCTATAGTGAGAGTCTGAAACTGCAAGTGCATCGCCTGCAAGATGCTGATCTAACACCCTCAGCACGTATGTTGGCAGAGATGCGTGACAAGGGAGAGAGTTTTTTCCAATTTGCGCAACGTATGTCTAAGCAACATCAGCACTACTTCACACAGCAGGCGCACTCAAGCCAGGATCAGCAGCTACTGCAGCAGGAGGCCAAGGATTCCTGGCAGCGTCAACATGATATTGAGGCTGCTGATAGCGTCAGTTTTGATGAGTTTCTGGAGAACTACTTTTCGCAAAAAATCGACTCAATGTCCCTGACTGAGAATGAAAAAAGAAGGCTATCCGCCCGTTGAGTTTTAAAATCACAAGCAGTATCGTTGAGAGAGTCTTCCCACCTAAGGTGTTCGCTTGGTACTAAGCCCACAACGTCAGGTCTTAACCAACGCTCCTGTCAGTAGAAAACAACGAGGATGCTGTAAATGGAGGAACATAAAGAGCACGGCTGGGGCTTATCAACCCAGGCTATACGCGTGGGTCACCATCGCACGCCCGAAGGCGAGCATGGAGAGCCGATATTTCCTACATCCAGCTTTGTGTTCAGTAGTGCGGCTGAGGCTGCAGCGCGATTCAGTGGAGACGAGCCGGGTAACATCTATGCCCGCTTCACCAATCCAACTGTAAGGAATTTTGAGGAGCGACTGGCGGCCCTGGAGGGGGGGGAGCGTTGTGTCGCAACAGCTTCGGGTATGTCAGCTATCATGGCAACCTGTATAGGACTGTTGCAGTCAGGGGATCATATTGTCTCATCCCGCAGTGTTTTCGGTACTACCACCATCCTATTCAACAAGTACCTTTCCCGCTTTGGGATAGAAACCAGTTTTGTCGATCTGACCGACCTGACGGCTTGGGAAAAGGCCATTCGACCGGGCACAAAACTGTTGTTTTTGGAAACACCATCAAATCCATTGACTGATGTGGCGGATATCGCCAAGCTGAGTGAGTTGGCTCATGCCCATGACTGTTTACTGGTCGTGGATAACTGCCTTTGTACACCCGCTCTGCAGCGACCGCTAAGCCTTGGTGCGGACATCGTCATCCACTCTGCCACCAAATACCTGGATGGTCAGGGTCGCTGTATTGGTGGCGCTGTAGTCGGTAGCCATGAGGTGGTGGGTGAAGCGGTGTTCGGTGTACTAAGAACAACGGGTCCTACAATGAGCCCTTTTAACGCCTGGGTTTTTTTGAAGGGACTGGAGACACTTGATCTTCGCATGCAGGCCCATTCACGCAATGCACAGCAGTTAGCGGAATGGTTGGAGCAACATCCACAAGTTGAGCGGGTCCATTTTCCCGGTCTTACCAGTCACCCCCAACATTTACTGGCCATGAGCCAGCAGAGCAAACCTGGCAGCATTGTTTCTTTCAGCGTCAAAGGTGGGCAGCTTGCCGCTTGGACGGTTGTTGATGCCACGCGGATGCTTTCTATTACTGCCAACTTGGGGGATACCAAAACTACGATCACTCACCCGGCTACAACAACCCATGGCAGACTGACGCCCGAGGAACTGAGTCAGTCAGGTATTGGAAGCGGTCTGCTGCGAATTGCGGTTGGATTAGAGTGTATCGAGGATATTCAGACCGACCTGGCGCGTGGTCTCGATAGCCTCTGAATGTAACAGGTTCTATCGGAGTGGACGAACAACAAACGATCAGAAAAAAATGGGACAAACGCCATGCGGATGCAGAGAAGGCCCCTATTGCGGCTGAAGTACTGCAACGTAACCTGCATCTTCTGCCGGAGAGGGGGCGGGCACTGGATCTTGCCTGTGGTCTGGGAGGCAACGCACTGACATTGGCACGTCAAGGTCTGGAGGTCAGTGCCTGGGATATCTCACCGGTTGCCATCGAACGTCTTCAACAGTATGCCGTAGAGGAAGGGTTGGGGGATCTCTCAGCTGAAGTGCATGACGTGGAGATCAATCCGCCACAGCCGAACAGTTTTGATCTGATCATCGTCAGTTACTATCTCGACCGGACTTTGATCATGTCACTGATCGATGCATTGCTACCGGGTGGCCTGATCTATTATCAGACATTTACCCAAATAGCCGTTTCCGCAACTGGGCCGCAAAACCCAGCGTTTCGACTGGATGATAATGAGTTGTTGAGGTTGTTTACTGCTTTGAAACTACGCTACTACCGTGAGGAGAATGTGCTGGGCGATATAACCCATGGCACCCGGGATGTAGCGATGCTGATTGCAGAGAAAACCTGATTTTAACGACCGACACGTGTAAAATCTGTTCCGGGTTCGAGACCAAACACCTCACCCAGAGCCAACTCTTCGATCAGTTGATCACCTGCCTGCAGACCATATTCCCGCTGGATTTCACCCAACAGGAGACGAACTGCATTGCGGTTGTAACCGCTACCAAAGCTGATTTGCTGTTTAATGATCTCGCGTGCTTTATCAAGGGTCATGATGCGATCCTGTGCTGTTTTCATTTAGGGCCTGTCGACCAGAATTGGCTGCTCATTACGGATACTAACGAGTTATATGCCTGATATATCCCCAATTAATCCTGGGTTGAATAGTGACTATCATTCCCACATTTAACTATCGATCTATTTGGCATACCTCAATATCGCAACTGTGATGGTGACAACGCTTGTGAAAATGCACATTCGACAACTCATCGATAATCGATCAAGTACCTATACCTATCTGGTTTGGGACGCGAACAGCCGCGAGGCGGCTGTTATTGACCCGGTCAGAGAGCAGGTAGGGCGTGATTTGAAATTGATCCGGGAATTGGGCCTAATCCTGAAATATGCGCTGGAAACCCACATTCATGCTGACCACATTACAGGCAGCGGTTTGATTCGTGAATCTCTGGATTGCCATATAGGGGTGCATGCGAATGCCGCCAGTCAGTGTTCAGATCTTAAACTGGTTGATGGTGATCTTATCGCTTTGGGTGAGGTGAGACTCGAGGTGATCCATACACCCGGACATACCAATACCGATATTTCCTACCTTGGTGATGGGGTCGTGTTTTGTGGTGATATTTTATTGATCCGCGGTAGTGGCCGGACTGATTTTCAGTCGGGTGATCCAGGGCAATCCTACGATTCCATTACCCATCGGCTATTTACCTTGCCAAACGAAACCCTGATCTATCCGGGGCATGACTATAACGGCTTTACATGCAGTACCGTGGGTGAGGAGAAAAAATACAATCCCAGGTTAGGAGATGGTGCTCGACGGGATGACTATATTCGACTAATGCAGTCCATGAAGCTGACAAAACCCGACATGATGGATAGTGCTGTTCCAGGCAACCAGGCTTGTGGACTCGTTGAATGAGGTGGCAATATGGATCGTGAAGCCTTGGAAAAAATGCTTAAGCAGGGTATCGACAATGCTCTGCTACGCTACACTCTTGGTACCCTATGCCTTAAACAAAGTGATCCGGAAGGGGCGGCAGCGCACTTGGCAGAGGCCGTGCGGCAGGATCAGAAACATTCGGCCAGTTGGAAACAGTATGGTAAGGCTCTGGCCCAGTTGAAGCGTGTGGATGAGGCCAGGCACGCTTATCAAAAAGGTATCGCCGTTGCCGATGCCAGAGGCGATGTACAGGCTGCCAAGGAGATGCGGGTTTTCCTAAAGCGGCTTGGATAATTTTATATACTCAATAAAAAAGACAGCAACAATGGATGAACCAAATATATTACAGGTTAAAAATTATCTACTGGAACTACAGCAGACGATCTGTTGTGCGCTTGAGGAGGAAGATACAAAGGCACGTTTTATTCAGGATAGCTGGCAACGTGAACCGGGTGACCACCTGGGGGGAGGTGGAATCAGCGCGGTACTACAGGATGGAGGGGTTTTCGAGCAGGCAGGCGTCAATTTTTCCCATGTGACAGGTAGCCAATTGCCTGCATCGGCAACAGCTCACCGTCCGGAGCTGGCAGGTCGGGCTTTTGAGGCGATGGGATTGTCGCTGGTTATTCATCCCCGCAATCCTTATGTACCGACCTCCCATGCCAATGTGCGTTTTTTTATTGCCGAAAAACCGGGGGAAGAAGCGGTATGGTGGTTTGGTGGTGGTTTTGATCTCACCCCTTTTTACGGCAACGATGAGGATTGTCAACATTGGCACAGGATGGCCAAACTGGCCTGTCAGCCCTTTGGCGATGAGGTCTATGAAACATACAAGGCCTGGTGCGATGAGTACTTCTATCTCAAGCATCGCCAGGAACCCCGCGGTATCGGTGGTCTCTTTTTCGATGACCTCAATGAGTGGGGATTTGAGCGATCCTTTGATTTCATGCAGAGCGTTGGAGATCACTACCTACTCGCCTACATCCCCATTGTTCGGCGGCGTCGTGATACCGCCTATGGTGAGAGGGAGCGTGATTTTCAGCTCTACCGGCGAGGTCGCTATGTAGAGTTCAATCTGGTCTATGACCGGGGTACGCTTTTTGGGCTGCAGTCAGGCGGACGTACGGAGTCGATTCTGATGTCCCTGCCGCCTCTGGTGCGTTGGCAGTATAACTGGCAACCGGAGCCAGACAGCCCTGAAGCTCTGCTTTATGAGCACTATCTGAAACCCAGAAACTGGGTTGAATAAGAAGATTCGATATCTCTGACATGAAACCCTTTTCAGAAGCCTGTGAAGAGAACAAGGCACCGATTCTGCAGATATTACAGCGACTCTTCACACACCATCGTACAGTTTTGGAGATTGGCAGCGGCACTGGACAACATGCGGTCCATTTTGCCGCTGCGATGCCTGAGTTAATCTGGCAAACCAGTGACAGAGTTGAAAATCATCCGGGTATCCAAGCCTGGCTTGATGAGGCGGCACTCCCCAACCTGAAAAGCCCCATCAGGCTTGATGTCGGCGATAGATGGCCTGATACCCGATTTGATGCGGTGTTTAGTGCCAATACCACCCATATTATGTCATGGCCTGAGGTAGAGCTGCTGTTTCTGGGTGTGGGTCGTCTGCTCAACGATGGAGGGTGCTTTGTGCTGTATGGACCATTCAATTTCCGAGGCAGTTATACCAGTGAGAGTAATCGGCGGTTTGATCAGTGGCTCAAAAACCGAGATCCATTGAGTGGCATTCGCGATTTCGAAGCGTTGGACGAGTTGGCTGAATTGCAGGGTCTGGTATTCAACGAAGATATTGAGATGCCAGTCAATAACCGTATTCTTGTTTGGTCCAGGATAGATGCTTCTTGAGAGCGTTGATAGTCCACCCCTGTGCACGCATGGTTTCGATATCTCTTTCATATTCGATGGTGTTGTATGAGTTTCTCTAGCAGAGCCAGTTTAATCTGTTGATTATTAAGTAATAAAAATGGATTTTTCCGATTCAGGCGTTGTTCAGTTTAGATCTCGTAAGCTTTAACCAAAGAGAGGGCAGTCCCTCGTGTCAGGTTAACCAGGATAAAGCCAGGAGAGATAAGATGAAAAGCGCGGCGCTTACTATGGGTACATTGTTATTGGTGATATCGGTGGCAGCCAATGCCGGTCATCGTGACCACTATCGTGATACCGCCAAGGTGATCGATGTGGATCCCATCTACCGTAGTGTGGAGATCTCCTATCCCGAGAGGGAGTGTTGGGATGAGGAAGTCAGTCACTATCGACCGGATGGACACCGCTACACGGGTACTGTATTGGGCGGTATTATTGGAGGTGTGGTGGCCAATAGTGTCAGTCGTGGGCGCGGTCGTGGCAGAGATGCAGCCACTTTGGCAGGTACCCTGCTCGGTGGTGCAATCGGCCATGATATCAGTCATCAAAAAAGGGGAGGACGCTACACTACCTCTATTGAACGCCGTTGCGAAGTTACACACCAATCGCGTTTTGAAGAACAGCTGGTTGGCTATGATGTAACATACCGGTACAAAGGGCGTGTTTTCACCACCCGCACCAGAGAACATCCCGGGAAGCGTATCCCAATTGCGGTAGATGTCAGACCGGTGCATGACGATTAATTCAGGACTGTAATGTTATGACGAGACTATCTCGACCCATACTCAATAGGCTATTGTTCGCTCTGTTGCTGATATCCTCAGTCTATGCCAGAGGTGATATCAGTCTTGATCAGGCAGTACAGCAGGCGAAAGAACGTGTGGGTGGACGAGTGATTTCAGCCGAGACCCGTGAACGTGACGGTCGGCAGATACATAATGTCCGTATCCTGACCAAGGAGGGTAAGGTGCGTCGATTGCGTATCAATGCCGAAGGCGGCCGCCGCCAGAATGGCAGACGACGTTAAGGCAAACCCTATGCGTGTATTACTGGTTGAAGACGAAGCCGCAATTCGCGAGCCGCTGGCGGAAAAACTCCGTAGTCAGGGCTATAGCGTGGATAGTGCCGAGGATGGTGCTGCAGGATTATTTCTAGGCAGAGAGTATGGCATTGATGTCGGTATCATCGATATCGGACTACCCAAGCTTTCCGGTATCGAACTGATCCGTGAGCTGCGAAATCTGGATAAACACTTTCCAATTCTGATTCTCACAGCAAGGGGTAACTGGCAGGACAAGGTTGAGGGATTGGAGGCAGGAGCTGATGATTATCTGGTAAAGCCCTTCCATGTCGAGGAGTTGCTGGCCAGACTGAATGCCCTGTTACGACGGTCTGGTGGATGGTCTCAACCGATCCTCTCCGGAGGTCCTGTTGCCCTTGATACAAGGACTCAAACAGTCAGTTTGAACGGCGATCCGGTGGAATTGACTGCCTACGAATACAAGGTGCTGGAATATATGATGTTGCATGCCGGTGAAGTGGTTTCAAAGACTGAACTCACCGAACATATCTACGACCAGGACTGGGACAGGGATAGTAATACCCTTGAGGTCTTCGTACGCCGTCTACGCAAGAAACTCGATCCGGATGAACGCTATAAACCTATTGAGACCTTGCGTGGCAGAGGCTATCGATTTGCCTTGGAGCGGAACGTCTAATATAGGACCTGTTAAGACTTAGTTGATCGTAGCGAGGGAAAGCCATGCTGAGTCAGATTTATCGATTAATTGAGGTAAATATTGAGTATATTTAACGGGTTTAATCGGGAAATCCGGCCAATATGGCTTTTCCGCAGTCGATTTATCCTAAGTCCGATAGGCTCCTAGCATGGGATCGAGGCGTACCCTCTCCATACATCAACGCTTGTTACTGGCTGCGAGCCTGGTGTTAAGTGCCTTTCTCGGTCTTACCGGATTGGCCCTCGACAAGGCTTTCCGCTCTGCCAGCGAAGATGCGCTGCAAGCACGCCTGTTCAGCAGTGTCTATGCTTTGCTGGCTGCTGCGGAGGAGAGCGAGGTGGGTGAGCTCAGGATGCCTGAAGTGTTGACGGATCCCCGTTTCAACCGACCCGACTCGGGCCTCTATGCACAGGTCAGCGGTTTGAAAGGCCAATACCTTTGGCACTCAGCTTCATCGCTGGGTCGCAGACTCGATTTTTTTCAGAAGATGGCTCCAGGCGAATCAAAAATTAAACGCTTCAAGCTTGCTGATGGCGATGCCATGGGACTCAGCTTCGGCGTTGTCTGGGAAGATTTTGAAGGACGTGAGTTGCAGTATGTGTTGGCTGTTGGAGAGAATCTGAAGCCGCTGCAGGAACAGGTGAGTACATTCCGGGATACCCTGTTTCTCTGGCTCGGCGGCGCTGCCATATTGTTATTACTGGTCCAGGGCTGGGTATTGAGCTGGGGCCTCTACCCATTAAGAGAAGTGGAACAGGCACTGACGGAGATTGAATCAGGCCGTGCGGATCAACTGGAGGGTGTCTATCCGAAAGAGTTAAGTCGTTTGACCTCGAATATCAACTCCCTGATTCGTCACGCTCAGGCACGACAGCAGCGCTATCGTGACAGCCTTGGCGATCTGGCGCACAGTCTCAAGACACCACTGGCGATTTTGCAGGGTGTTGCTGATAAAGGGAGCAAATCAATGCAGAACTCTCCGTTAACAGTACGTGAGCAAGTGGACCGTATGAATCAGATCGTCAGCCACCAGCTCCAGCGAGCAGCGGCCTCTGGGCGCAATATTCTGACCCAGAGTATTTTGATCGAGCCCGTGGTGGAGCGTCTTGTCAATTCACTTGACAAGGTCTACCTGGAGAAGGGGATCCAGTGGCAGTTGTCAGTGGTGGAAGAGAGTTGTTTTCGTGGTGAGGAAGGTGACTTGATGGAGCTGCTTGGTAACCTGATGGAGAACGCCTGTAAATATGGGTCGGGTCATGTTCATGTGAGTGCAACAATGGATGAGTACCTCCATTTATGTGTCGAGGATGACGGAGAGGGTATTCCCGATGACGAAGCGGATGCCGTATTACGAAGAGGGCACCGGGTCGATTCCCAACAACCCGGCCAGGGTATTGGCCTGGCAGTGGCCGCTGATATTGTCAGTGCTTATGGTGGTGGGTTAAAGATCGGTCGTTCAGAAGTGTTGGGAGGCGTGGCTATCCACATCCACTTGCCTGTCGGATGAGCTTCAGTCTCCCATTCAATCGTCGCCTTTCACTTTATTGTTGGCCCAGTCCAATACGGGCTGTAGTCTGTTTTTAATCATACCTCTTGCCTCTGTGTAGGGAAGCCAGCGGTAGTGCTGATGCTCAGGTCTGCCTTTTGAGAAGTTGAAGCCTATTGTTAGATCTATCAGTTCAGGTCTGGCGAGAAAATAGACTCCCTGCTTAAGGTTATGTTTTCCATAATACTTGGTTTTTATTGATTCAATACCCCATGGAAAGTCAATTTCACCTGTTCCATGAACTTCTTCCCGTGTTTCCCTTACAGCAGCTTCCAAGAGTGTCTCTCCTGTATTTACCCGACCTCCTGGAAAGGCACAGTCGTCATCATTTCGCTCAAGTACCAGAAAGCGTGGTTGTTGATGAGTATCCACAGAGATCAATACAAGACCGGCAGTTATGGACTGCGTCTCTTCCTCAAGAAAGTCGAGGGCGCGTTTTAACTTTTCGTCTGTTTTATTTTCGCCCAAAACACACTCCCCTTAGCCTCATATGAATCCGTGGATCCAGGGCTCACTAATGGCGATTGACACCTTGCGTATCAATGGCCAGGTCAATTAACAATCTATCCTCTATTTCCAGGTATTGCTGTTCAGGTAAATCCAAATAGGTCAGTAGAGCAGGCTCGACATCCACCTCATGAATAAATACATTCGCTAATTCAAGAATCGCCCCAAGGGCATCTACCTCGTCTTGTATACTTGCACCCGATAGCCATGGTCTGGATTCATGCTGGTTGAGAATCGACTGCGCGATATCAGGATTGAGTTGCCATGCCTGGGCCATGGCATAGCCAATCATCCGGTGGTCAATGCCGATCTCATCGAGTTCTACTTCATGTAATGGGGTATTCTCTTCGAGTGACCGGTTATAGATATCCATATAACCAGGATGCTTTCGCATGAGCAGCAGCGTACCGGAGTGATGGAAAAGCCCAAGCGTATAGGCACGCTCCTTTTCCGGTTGAAAAGGCAGACTGATCTTGCTTGCCAGTGTAGAACAGATCATCGCGGATTTGCGGGAGCGTTCCCAGATCAATCTCGACAGGGGGGTGCTTTTAGTATTGAGAATGTTACTCAATAGTTTCTCAGTCACCAGATTATTGATCTGTTTTAATCCCAACATGATCAATGCTTGATGAATGGAGTCCACCGGTTTACTCACGCCGAAAAAGGGTGAATTAATGACTTTCAGAACATAGCTGGCAATACCCACATCCCTGATGACGATCTTTTCGATACGCGTAAAATCCGGCTCACTCTTGAGCTGCTCTCTCGCCAGTTCCAGGATAATGTCGGGTTGTTGGGGTATACCAATTTTACGGATAGCACGTTGCAGCTTGTCAAGATCCACGCTGTCCATTCTATTGGCTTTAGATGATGTTATTGAGAAAGAATGAGGAAATAATCGTTACGGTATAGATCAAGCCTAAGAGTCTTTTCTTGTTATGTCTATGGCTTGGGTTAATAAATTACCATTCTTGAAGGGTCACTGCATGACAGAGAATGGTTGAAAAAAAACTGCTGGTAGAAAAAGTCATATCCATCTCTCTAATCATAAGACGCAGTTCTATGGCCAGGTTATTGTGTAACTTATTGAACTGTATCCAAATCATCTATCCGTATGCTTCGTTGGGCATCAACTTTTTGATTCAGGATATACTCTATAGATGGATTCAGACCTGCGGACCAGTTTGGAGAGACGCTTGGGATCGGTGCATGCCCGATTGCGTATCGGTATCGAAGAAGAGTCATTACCCAGTGTTTTTGGTAAAGGGCTCAATTTTTTTCATCCAGAAAACTGGTATTCCAGTCATGGTTTGTTACGCGTCTTGCTGAAAATCACTGGATTCTATTGGCGAGGACGTAGTAATACACAGAATTTTCGTGTTACTCGCAATCTGTTCGAAATACCTCGCCTCCCCCCTGACTTCGATGGCTTTACTCTGTTGCATCTCAGTGACCTGCATACTGATATGCATCAGCCTGCCACAGAAGCGTTGATTAAAAGAATCAGTGGCATGACTTACGATGCAGTCGTCTTAACCGGTGATTATCGCGCTTGGACGTTTGGCGATATCGCTGCCTCGATGAGAGGTATGCGTGCATTGTGTGATGAGTTAAAGCAGCCGGTTTATGCGGTTCTAGGCAATCACGATACGATTAGGATGGTGCCTGAACTGGAATCAATGGGTATCAGGATATTACTCAACGAATCGGTGGAATTGACACGGGGAGGTCAGACCATTCATCTGGCTGGTGTTGATGATGCGCACTACTATCGGGTCGATAATATTGAAAAGGCGGCAGAGGGGATTCCACAGGAGAGGGTATCGATACTTCTCTCTCACACCCCGGAGATATATCGCCAAGCGGCCCACACCGGATTTGATCTTTTTTTCTGTGGTCATACCCATGGTGGCCAGATCTGCTTACCAGGGGGGTACCCGCTCACTCTGGATGCCCGTTGCCCCAGGCGTCTCGGATTTGGGAATTGGCGACATGGTGAGATGCGAGGATATACCACTGCAGGAACAGGCACCTCAATTGTAGAGGTGCGCATCAACTGCCCACCGGAGATTGCGCTGCATACATTAGTGGTTAAAAGCTGACGCTTCCTTAGGGCCTGTTAACACTAATCCAATACGCCCTGCTGAGGCTGTTTTGTACCCTAATAAGGCCGTCTGCGGATGCCAAGCAGAAAGAGCAGTCGTGAGAGCAAAGGCACCACCACTAAAAAAGCCAAAACCAGAAAGAGGACACTCCACCAACTTAGATCGAATACTGTGACACAGAAAAGAAGAGGCAGTAATGCTTCAGGAATCTGATCCAGGCCAAATGCCTGGCTGCTAGGTGGCATGTCGAGTCGTCGTTTAATGAAACTGGCAACCAGATCACCGAGCATGGCTGCAGCACCAATCATCGCTCCCCATTGCCAATCAATTTTTATCATATGAGCGATTGCCGAGGTCACTACAACGGCTGCAATCAGACCCCGAACCGTCTTGGATGGACCGAGAAGATAGTGCCCCTTGGAGGTCAGATAACCACCATCCAGTGGCCAATTGAAACGGGCGCCAAAAAGATGTCTTGCCAGGATAGGTGCACCGTTTGCCACTACCAGGAGTAACAAAAGCTTTAATTCGATAGCCATTCCATTAACGTGTAACGGCCTGGCTCAGCTTGAGAAAGTTTTCCAAGCGTAGCGATGTTATATCTCCCTTGGTCACGGCAGCTCGAATGGCACAGTCAGGCTCATGAGCGTGAGTGCAGTTATGAAAACGACAGTGGCCAAGGAAGGGACGGAACTCCGCAAAACCCTGTTCCAGTTCCTTGCGGGAGAGGTCGGTAAGACGGAAACTGCGGACACCGGGTGAATCGATCAATTCTCCACCCTGGGGAAGAGCATAACAGGTAGCAGCCGATGTGGTGTGTCTACCAAGCCCCGTAGTTTCAGAAAGTTTGCCTGTATCTACCTCATGATCGGGTAACAAGCTATTGATCAGTGACGACTTTCCAACACCCGATTGCCCCACCAGAATACTTGTCTCCCCTTTTAACCTTTCGATCAATGAGTCCAGTCCATGCTCACTTTTGGCACTGACGCCAATGACCGGGTAACCGATTGCTTTGTAGGGTTGCAGGCGCTGCAAGAAATGTTGCTCTTCTTGATCTTGCAACAGGTCAATCTTATTAATGGCAATCAGGGGTGGGATACGAATAGTCTCGGCTGTGATGAGGTATTGGTCCAACAGGTAGCCGCTGGGTTCTGGCTTTGGTGCGAGTACAATTACCAGTTGTGAGATATTGGCAGCCAGGGGTTTATGCCGACCACTGTAGTCAGGACGACTAAGGACACTCTTTCTCGACATGAGAGCCGTGACAACACCTGTCTTATTGTCCACGGGTTGCCAGATCACCTGATCACCACACACAGGATGACCGATGTTTTGGCGAGTCTGGCAGCGAAACAGTCTCCCTTCCTTATCCACAATACCCAACGTAGCACCATGACGAATGATGACTCGTCCTTCCTGAGAGGGATTATCAGCAGCTTCGGTGAGGGATTGATTTGCCTTTTTCTCAAGATGCTGCCGACGCTTCTCCTGAATGGCCTGGATACGGCTTTTCTGCTGAATTGTCAGACGGCGTTTAGCCACGAAGTGAAAGACTCAAGGGGATTGATTGAATTTGTAGTACTCCAGATTGAGGTAAGTGGCAGTATTGGCCACTTCGTCATCAAACCAGGTCAGCCCCAAGTTCTGTTCACAGAAGCGTACCTGTTTATGCAATCCTGGAAGTGAGGTTACTCGTCTGTCAGTTCGTGTATAGACTTCGCTGCCGTGACATTTTACACAGTGCTCATCATTCAGTTTCTTGCCTACTGCCAGATCGGCAGCTTGTGAAGAAGTTGCGGCCAAAATCAGTATCGCGGCCGGTATAACAATCTGAATCATGTGGTATCTCCTTTAACCTGAGCTTTGTTGAGAAATATGGGCAATGCGCACTGGAGCTGGCGGGTGGCTGTCATGAAACAGCGAATAGAGCGGGTCGGGCGTCAGTGTACTCGCATTGTCTTGATAGAGTTTGACCAGTGCTTGCACAAGAAACTCCCCATTTGTCTGCTTGATGGCGTAATCGTCGGCTTGAAACTCGTAACGACGGGAGAGGTAGCTCCCGAATGGGGTGAAAAAAGTGGTGAATACCGGGATAGTGAGCATAAACAGCAGCAGAGCGGCTGAATTCGATGGATGGGTAATGCCAAGTCCGCTGTAGAACCAGGGCTGCTGGGATAGCCATCCAAGAAGCGCCATACCTACCAGCGAAAGAAATCCCATCAGTACCATCTGCTTGATAATGTGTTTGTAGTGAAAATGACCCAGTTCATGGGCCAGGACAGCTTCCATCTCATCGATACTCAGGGCCTCCAACAGGGTGTCGAAAAAGACAATACGCTTACTTTTTCCAAAGCCTGTGAAGTAAGCATTACCATGGCTTGATCGTTTCGAACCATCCATGACAAAGATCCCGTCGCTGGTGAATCCACATCGTTGTAACAAGCCTTGGATACGATCGCGCATTTCACCTTCATCCAGTGGGGTAAAGGTATTGAAGAGTGGTGCGATAAAACGCGGGTAGGCCCAGCTTAAGGTCAGAGAGAAGCCCATCCAGACTGCCCATGCTGCTAACCACCAGTAGCTGCCGGCACTCTCCATCAATTGCAGGATGACCCACAGCAATGGTCCTCCCAGCAAGAGGGCAAGCAGGATACCGAGTAGGTGATCTTTGAGGTATTGGATTGGAGTGATACGGTTGAAACCGAATGCAGCCTCCATACGAAATGTGCGATATAGGCTGAACGGAAGGTCAAGCAGGCTGCTGATA
The DNA here is from genome assembly GCA_025656675.1 of Candidatus Thiodiazotropha sp. (ex Codakia rugifera). GTDB lineage: Bacteria > Pseudomonadota > Gammaproteobacteria > Chromatiales > Chromatiaceae > Thiodiazotropha. Next base: position 698,091 of record JAHXHN010000003.1, on the reverse strand, counting down.
AAGAAAAAGGAGAAGATAAATATCATCCCTAAGATGATCTCTCCCCAATCAAACCCCCGCCAATAGCGGTCCAACAGATCGAGTCCGCCTCCGAGTGTCCAGAATAGCAGCAACACCACACCCAGAAAAATCTCTATAGCGGCGATTTTACCCTTGGCTTGGGTGTAATCGGCTGCTTTTTGATGATCGCTGAGGTCGACTTTACCGCTGAATTCAAAGGGTACTTCCCCACGATTTTTAGCGACATGACCGAGGTGGCGCACTAGCAACCAAAACTGGAGTAGTGTGCCGAGTGTTAAGCATATAAGAAAGAGTTGTGTAAAAAGAGACATCAGTCGTAATTAAGGTCCGTTGTGATATCACAGTTGGGTAAATAGTGTCCATCCAGAATCAGTTGATTCTGGCCAGTTCGCTTCCAAGGATACAGTCTCCGTTGGGTTCCTGCTAGAATCCGGCGGTCATGCTAAACCCGTCACTGAACAAGGATAATAAGATGCCTGTTGATGCCTCCAATCTAATTTGGATCGACCTGGAAATGACCGGGCTTGATACACAGAAGGATGAGATCATTGAAATCGCGACTATTGTAACCGATGCCAGACTCAATATCCTTGCTGAAGGACCGATGATTGCAATTCACCAATCCCAGCAAAGACTGGATGCGATGGATGCATGGAATCAGCGCCAGCATGGTGGTTCCGGACTGCTTGAACGGGTCAGGGGAAGTGACTATAACGAGGCCAGTGCAGAAGCCGAGACACTCGATTTTCTTGTGAAATATGTGCCTGCCGGTGCCTCCCCCATGTGTGGCAACAGTATTTGCCAGGATAGACGTTTTCTGGCCAGGACCATGCCAAAACTTGAGGCTTTCTTCCATTATAGAAATCTGGATGTCAGTACTTTGAAAGAGCTTGTCAATCGATGGTCACCCTCACTGAGTGAAGGCTTTAGCAAGGAGGGTAAGCATCTGGCACTGGATGATATTAAGGATTCCATTGACGAATTACGCTACTACCGCGACCATTTTCTACGTTTACCTTGATGGCGTGCCAGAGCCCAGTCGACATGTTCAACCAGGAGTGCCGAATCATGGTTCAGTCGGCGACTCAGTGAGGAAATAACCTCAGCTGTGGTCTGTGCGTTCCCGAGTGCTACTGCAATATTTCTCAGCCAGCGCAGATGTCCTAAGCGGCGGATTGCCGAACCTTCAGTGCTTTTCAGAAATGTGGCCTCGTCCCAGTCGAACAGGCGTACCAGGGTGGAGCTGTCGAGGGATGCGCGAGGGAGAAAGTCGTTCTCTTTCGTGAGTGGGGCAAAACGGTTCCATGGACAGACCTGCATGCAGTCATCACAGCCGAATATTCGGTTACCAATGGCCGTCCTGAGATGCTCGGGAATCGAGCCTTGCAGTTCGATGGTCAGATAGGCGATACAACGTCTTGCATCCAATTGATAAGGGGCGATGATGGCTTGCGTTGGGCAGCTTCTGATACAGGCTTCGCAGTCACCACAGTGCTGCCGGGCAGGTTGATCACAAATTAATGGGATATTGGTGTAGATTTCACCAAGGAAAAACCAGGAACTTGCATCTTTAGCGATAAGATTTGTGTGTTTCCCAATCCAGCCCAATCCGGCCTTTTGTGCCAATGGTTTCTCCATAACCGGCGCTGAATCCACATAAACCCTGTATTGAGCCTCAGGTACAGCTTGTTTGATCCTATCGGCCAGTTTTTGAAGCCTTTTCCGCAACAATTTATGGTAATCACGTCCGAGTGCATAGCGTGCAATGAATGCCTTATCAGGATCATGCAATGCCTGTTCGGCCTTGGCTAGCGGTTCCGGAAGGTAGTCCAGTCTCACTGAAATGATCCGTGAGGTGCCAGGTTCCAGTTCCGTAGGACGGCAACGCTTGGTGCCGTGCTTTGCCATATAATTCATCTCGCCATGAAAGCCGTTTTCCAACCATTCCAAAAGATTGGCCTCAGCATGGGTCAGGTCCGTATCGGTGATACCGATTCCATTTAGCCCAAGCCCTCGCCCCCAATCCTTTATCTGTTTGGTTAAAGTCAATAGTTCGGCATGATTGAGTTTCTGATTCATAATTCTAGAATCTGCAGTTGAACATGGATTCGAGGGAAATCCCGGCGTGCCCGGCATGGCGTCGTTCGCCGTTAATGGCTATTCCCTTCACATGAACGACAACATAGCTGGGTGAGTTGGGATTATTCACAAATCCATGTAGCACGCCACAATTCATCCAGTGGGTGCGGTAAAAATCCAGTATTTGATTCAGCATTTCATTACCATACGTCAGATATCAGCAGTCAACTGCGGAATCTAGGATAATCAAGCACTATATATCAGTCATCAATATGAATCTGTTTAAGGCTGTCGATAAAGGTGAAGATGCCAAATGCTTGCAGGTTTTATGGGGGTGGCGCTTTGAACCATCACCGGCAACACGGTATTGTTGGGTCGGTTTTTTTATGAGAATGGACTGATGCGCCTAATGCCATATACCGAAGAACTACCCTATGCCCTCTATCGGGCCGGGCAGGTGCGCGAGTTAGATCGAATTGCAATAGAGGAGTTCGCGATTCCCGGGGCTGAGCTGATGGAACGTGCCGGTAGCCGCGCATTCCAGTGCATGCAGGATCACTGGCCGGATCTATCTGAGGTTCTGGTGGTTTGCGGCATGGGCAATAATGGTGGTGATGGCTATGTCATTGCCAGGTTGGCGAGAGAAGCGGGTCTCCAGGTGCGGGTATTGCAACTCGGGGATGTGCATCAACTCAAGGGGGATGCACTGACAATGGCCAAGGCCTGGTCAAGTTTAGGCCAAAACATCGAACCCTTTGAAGGAGTGACAGGAAAGCCAGGTTTGATTGTCGATGCCATTCTTGGCACGGGACTTGAGCGTGAAGTTGTCGGCCGGTGGGCATCAGCCATAGAACAGATCAATCGTCATCAGGCCCCGGTATTTGCCGTCGATATCCCATCGGGGCTTCATGCAGACAGTGGACGTGTCATGGGTTGTGCCATAGAAGCCGATGTGACTATCAGTTTTATCGGCCTCAAACAGGGGATGTTTACCGGGCGTGGCCCTGATTGTTGTGGGGAGGTCACATTCGATGCGTTAGATGTTCCGGCACGTATCTATGCGCGACAAGTCGTTGCAGCCCGGCGTATTGACTGGCAAAAGCGGTCCCACCTGGTCTCTCCACGACAGCGTAGTGCGCACAAGGGTGATTTTGGTCATCTGCTCGTGGTGGCAGGCGATCAAGGGTATTCAGGGGCAGCGCGACTTGCTGCTGAGGCAGCTGCCAGGAGTGGCGTCGGACTGGTGACGCTCGCAACCCACCCGGACCATGCTCCTTTCATCAACCAGGGGCGCCCTGAATTGATGGTCAATGGGGTGACTGACAGGGAGGACCTGCTCAGGCTGCAGAAACGTGCTAACTGTTTAGTCCTGGGACCGGGTTTGGGTCGTTCTGATTGGGGGCAAAGGGTCTATCGTGCTTCACTCGAGAGTAGTTTACCCACCGTTTTGGATGCGGATGCCCTGTATTGGCTGGCTGAATACCCCATGCATCGTGAAAACTGGGTGCTGACTCCCCATCCCGGTGAAGCCTCCAGACTTCTGGGTTGTGACACGCAAATGGTCCAAAATGACAGATTCGCCGCCTGTGAAGAGCTACAGCTTCGATTTGGCGGGGTGGTAGTGCTAAAAGGTGCTGGCAGCCTGATTAGTGAAGGTGCCGGCCACCCGCCTGCATTGTGCAGCGATGGTAACCCTGGTATGGCTACAGGCGGTAGCGGCGATGTATTGAGTGGTATTATCGGTGCTTCAATTGCCCAGGGTTATTCACTTCGCGATGCCGCCGAGCTTGGGGTCTGTCTACATGCGGCAGCAGGCGACAGGGCGTCAATCAAGGGTGAAATAGGCCTGTTGGCCAGTGATCTGTTACCTGAATTACGGACCCTGCTTAACCTGGAGGGTGGTGGTGTTTGAGATTGAAGTGGAGGGGGAAGCTGAACAAGAGGCTATTGGTCGACGATTGGCAGTGAACTGTATCCCGCCTTGTATTGTCTACCTCGAAGGTGATCTTGGCGTGGGCAAGACGACCCTGGCTAGAGGCTTTCTGAGACAACTTGGCTATCAGGGAAGGGTCAAAAGCCCAACTTACACACTGCTTGAACCCTATGAGCTGGGCCCACTATCCTGTTATCATTTCGACCTCTACCGATTAGCGGATCCTGAGGAGCTGGAATATCTTGGAATCGAAGATTTGCTGGGTTCTGATGCGATTTTACTGATTGAATGGCCGGAGAGGGGTGAGGGTCTATTACCACCCGCAGATCTCAAGGTTCGGATTTCACATCAGGGCCAGGGACGGATCCTGGTTTTCTCTGCAGAGAGTGCGCAGGGAGCCAAAAGTTACGAGGCACTACAGGGGGATCTGGCAAAAGGTTAATTGTTTTTAAAGAAAATCGGCCTATCCTACAGAAAACCTTGGAAAAATATTTGTCACATGCTATTTTTAGAGTGAATTTCTTATATTCATCAGGTCATTGGGAAATGGGGAAAAACCTCGTACTGTTACTCCTGGCGCTGCTCAGCAGCTTCCCTCTCTATGCAAAGCAGTCAGAAGTCACTGGGCTGCGAATCTGGTCTGCCCCTGATCATGTCAGATTGGTATTCGATGCGAATGCACAGATAACGCATAAGATATTCACCCTGCAGGCTCCCAATCGACTGGTACTCGATCTAGAAAATACCACCCTGACCAAACATCTGCCCGACCCCACCAAAGAGAACAAGATTATCAGGGGAATGCGTTCTGCATCGCGTAACAAACGTGACATGCGGGTGGTGTTTGACCTGAACAGCGCAGTCAAACCCAAGAGTTTCTCACTCAAGCCCAATCGGGAGTATGGACATAGACTGGTTATCGACCTCTATGATGACAAGCGTCCTGCCAGCCGGCGCAATAAACCTGTGAAGACCGCAAAGGCTATGGGGCAAAGGGATGTCGTAATAGCGGTCGATCCGGGGCATGGTGGAGAAGATCCTGGTGCTCGCGGGCGTAAAGGTACCTACGAAAAGGACGTTGTACTCGCAATCGGCCGGAAACTGGTTGGGATGATCAATAAGCAAAAGGGTATGCGCGCTGTACTGATACGTGACGGTGACTACTATCTTGGATTACGTAAGCGGATTGCGAAAGCAAGGGAACATCAGGCCGATCTGTTTGTGTCAATCCATGCTGATGCCTTCCATGATCCCCGTGTGCGGGGTTCCTCTGTGTATACGCTTTCACGTAGCGGAGCCTCAAATGAGGCAGCGCGTTGGTTGGCTGAACGGGAAAACAGTGCTGACTTGGTGGGAGGTGTATCGTTGGAAGATAAAGATGACATGCTCGCTTCCGTACTGCTGGATCTCTCCCAAATCGGCACCCTGCAAGCCAGCTCGGAGGCGGCAAGCCGGGTGCTGTCACAACTTAAAGGTTTGGGCAAAACCCATAAGCGTAAGGTACAACAGGCCGGATTTGTGGTCTTGAAATCACCCGACATTCCCTCCATGCTGGTGGAGACCGCTTTCATCTCTAATCCGGATGAGGAACGGCGCCTTAGAGATACCGGGCATCAGCAAAAAGTAGCCAAGGCCTTGATGAAAGGGATTCGGGCCTACTTCAAGTTCCAGCCCCCTCCTGGCAGCTTACTGGCGGCCAGCCAAGCTGTGAAAGCCCCTCGTAAACATGTGATCTCTTCAGGCGATACCCTGATTGCCATAGCTAACCGCTACCACATCAGTGTCAATCGCCTGCGTCATGCCAATGAGTTAAAGGGTGACACCATCCGCATCGGGCAGGTCCTGCAGATACCGGGTGGTTGATCCCGTCTCACCGCTCTTGTTTGTTGATTTCCGAGCGGTGTCACCTGGCCCTGGTCCAGTACCTTAATGCGTGGCTCAATATCCCCGTATCTTTGTTCACCCCATCGATCCAGTATTCATATCCTCATACCATCGCGTTTATAAAGACTTCAGTCATTCAGTGCCCTATCGAGATACTTAAAAAACCTAACGCTATGGTCGTCAGGAAGCATAAAGGATACAGCGATTTCTATAATTCGATCTTTTAGCTTTGCGTTATAATGATTGGCTTCTGAACGGACACTCATTTGTAAATATGTCTATACGCATTTTATCACCACAATTGATTAATCAAATCGCAGCTGGCGAGGTGGTAGAGCGCCCGGCTTCGGTGGTTAAGGAGCTGGTTGAGAATAGTCTCGATGCAGGTGCCCGACGCATCGAAATCGAAATAGAGCAGGGTGGGATTAAACTCATCAGAGTGCGAGATGATGGTGTCGGAATCGCCAAGCATGAGTTGGCTTTGGCATTGTCACGCCATGCCACCAGCAAGGTCAGTCAATTCAGAGACCTTGAGTCACTGCAAAGTATGGGGTTTCGTGGTGAAGCGCTACCGAGTATCAGCTCGGTCTCCAGACTCAGATTGATCTCACAACACCAGGAGGCACAGGAGGCCTGGGAGGTAACAGGTGATGGTACCGACACCTCATCTCAGGCTAAACCTGCGGCTCATCCGCAAGGTACCAGTGTTGAGATTCGTGATCTTTTCTTTAATACACCGGCCAGGCGTAAATTTCTACGAACGGAAAAGACAGAATTCAACCATATAAACTCACTTGTTCAACGCCTTGCATTGGTACGGTTTGATGTCGGATTTACGTTGCGACACAATGGCCGTCCGCTATTCTCGCTACCACCCTGTGAAGACCAGATAGAGAGAGAGCGACGGATTGTCCAGTTGCTGGGTACAGCTTTTCTTGATCAGGCACTCACTGTCGACGAGCAAGCGGGCGATCTGTCGCTGAGTGGCTGGGTGGCAAGACCCAGTTTCTCCCGTTCACAAGCCGATATGCAGTACTTCTATGTCAATCGACGCATGGTAAGGGATAAACTGGTGACGCACGCTGTCAGGCAGAGTTACCAGGATGTGCTCTATCATGGTCGTCATCCTGCCTATGTGCTCTTTCTTGGCATGGATCCGTGCAAGGTAGACGTCAATGTTCATCCGACCAAACATGAAGTACGTTTTCGAGATTCACGATCAGTTCATGATTTCATCTACAGGGGGCTTCACCATGTGTTGGCGGAGACACATCCACAGGCGGTAAGCGTGTCAGTTGAACCGTCAGGGTTCAGTGAGGAAAACACTGCCGATCAGTCTGATCAACAGCATGGCTATCGAGTGCCGAAACAGCAAGGAATCGACTGGCGGCTGGCTGAACGCCCAGCTGCATATCGGGCTGGATTTGTTGCGCAACAACCGGTCGATTCATCAGTGGAGACGCCACAGACTGAGCAGGTACCACCACTAGGCTTCGCATTGGCGCAATTACACGGTATCTATATTCTGGCTCAGAACCAGTCAGGTCTGGTGCTGGTTGATATGCATGCCGCTCATGAGCGCATTACCTATGAGCGTTTTAAACAGACCCATAACGGGAGTGGCATAATTAGCCAACCTCTACTGGTCCCTGTGAGGGTTGCAGTCAGTGCGTCTGAAGCCGATCTGGTTGAAACGTTTGAGGCATTCTTGAGCCAGATTGGCATAGAGGTCAGTCGATTGGGACACGACACGCTGGCGATTAGGACAATTCCAGCTCTCCTGCAGGGTGCTGACGCTGAGAAACTCTTGCGTGATCTACTCTCTGACCTTGCAGAGCATGGCCAGACGAAACGATTGCAGGATGAGATCGACAAAGTATTGGCCACAATGGCCTGCCACACTTCAGTAAGGGCAAATCGACGTCTGGAATTAGATGAGATGAATGCCTTGCTGCGTGATATGGAGAGAACTGAACGCGCAGACCAGTGCAATCATGGCAGACCCACCTGGGTGCAATTGTCGATAGCTGAGCTCGATAGGCTTTTTTTGAGGGGACGCTGAGGTGATGGTGAACCACCTCGAAAATGAACAGCCACCAGCACTATTCCTGATGGGTCCGACTGCTTCAGGTAAGACCGAACTGGCAGTGGAACTGGTTCAGCATCTGCCGTTGGAGATCATCAGTGTCGACTCAGCACTGATATACCGGGGAATGGACATAGGCACGGCTAAACCTGATCAGGACATCTTGCAGATTGCCCCGCACCGGCTGATTGATATCAGAGACCCGGCTGAGAGCTACTCAGCAGCTGCTTTTCGTGATGATGCCCTGGCAGAAATGGCCACAATCACCAAAGCAGGTAGAGTACCACTGTTGGTCGGGGGCACCATGCTCTATTTCAAGGCACTGGAACAGGGATTATCAGATCTTCCTGAAGCCGATCCTGTCATCAGAGCCAGATTGGAGGGTGAGCAATCCCGCCTGGGTCTAAACCGACTTCACGAACGTCTCATGCAACTCGACCCTATCGCAGGAAATCGTATCCATGCCAATGATCCTCAGCGGACAATACGCGCTTTAGAGGTGATTGAAATCACCGGTAAAACGATGAGTGAACTTCAACAGGGGAATGCAGGTCATAATTTTCCATACCAAGTGTTAAAATTAGTTCGAGCGCCACAAGATCGTGCCTTGTTACATGCCCGAATCGAGCAGCGATTTATTGAAATGTTGGATCAGGGGTTGGAGCAGGAGGTTAAAGGATTGATCAAAAGGGGAAATCTTTCACCGTCCTTACCCTCGATGCGAGCGGTAGGATATCGTCAGATGCTCAGCTATTTGTTGGGGCAGCTGTCTCGCGATGAGATGATCGAAAGGGGTATTATTGCTACCCGGCAGCTGGCCAAACGCCAATTTACCTGGTTACGAGGTGACAAGGCATGTTGTTGGCTGGACGAAGAGGGTGATGTGCTGGAACAAGCACTAAACCTGATTTCCAGTCGGTTTCCCTGTCTGAAATAGCCGCACATGGGAGGTTTTTAGTAGCATGGATAGGGTTTTACCGTGATTAGCTATTGATATTTTGAATACATGGAAAAAAAAACATTGTGCTACACTTTCGCCATTGGAGTAGTTTAACTACCGTCGGCAGCTTTTTGCCCTTGATATCACCGCTTACAATACAAACACAATAAGGAGAACCTCCATGTCTAAAGGGCAGAGTCTACAAGACCCTTTTCTGAATGCACTGAGGAAGGAACGCGTGCCAGTCTCAATTTTTCTCGTTAATGGTATTAAACTGCAGGGGCAAATCGAGTCTTTCGACCAGTTTGTCGTGCTTTTGAAAAACAGTGTCAGTCAGATGGTCTATAAGCATGCAATTTCAACTGTTGTCCCCGCGCGGAATGTTCGCATCCAGCATGCCAATGGCCAAACTGAAGAACCCGAACAGTCGGGAATCGGTAATTTCTAGGCCATCACACACTATTTCAGTATCGGACACATCTCAGGTTGGGGGGTGTGTTCGGTAGAGAATGCTGATTACTCCCTATCCTTTGACTCAATTTCAACATGTTTGAACGTCCCAAAGCGGGTGAACGTGCCGTTCTGGTCCATATTGACCTGAATGGGCCAAGTGACCCCGATGAGATTAATGAATTTCGCGATTTAGCGGTATCGGCGGGTGCAGAGATTGTACAGTTTGTTCCGGGAAGTCGTCGGCAACCCGATCCAAAACTCTTCATCGGACGAGGTAAGGCGGAAGAGGTCAAGCAGATCGTCTCGGCAGAATGTGCAGATTTGGTGATCTTCAACCATACCCTGTCTCCCAGTCAGGAGCGAAATCTGGAAAAAGAGTTTGCTTGTCGGGTCGTGGATCGGACCGGGCTGATATTGGATATATTCAGTCAAAGAGCTCGATCCTTTGAAGGTAAGCTCCAGGTCGAATTGGCCCAGTTGCAGCATCTCTCGACACGACTCGTCAGAGGTTGGACGCACCTGGAGAGGCAGAAGGGTGGTATCGGCCTGCGGGGACCGGGTGAGACACAGCTGGAAAGTGATAGGCGTCTGTTGAATCAGCGTATCAACCAGATTAAGCGGCGTTTGAAACGGGTTGATTCTCAGCGTGAACAGGGTCGACGAGGACGGGAGCGGGCTGATATCCCTACCGTTTCTCTGGTTGGCTATACCAACGCAGGTAAATCGACCCTTTTCAATAAGCTTGTGGGCTCCAGTGTCTACGCCGCAAATCAGCTTTTCGCCACTTTGGATCCAACTTTGAGGAGACTGGAGCTAAAAGGGGAGGGTGCTGTCGTGTTGGCCGATACTGTCGGTTTCATCAGTCATTTACCCCATGACCTTGTGGCTGCATTCAAATCGACTTTGAAGGAGACCACGGATGCATCTCTATTGCTACATGTCGTCGATGCGTCCAGTCATCAGCGCGCTGTGTGTATTGCAGAGGTCAATGATGTACTGAATCAAATTGGTGCAGAGGGGGTCCATCAAATAGAGGTCTTCAATAAGACAGATTTGCTTAACGATTTTGAGCCTAGAGTCGATCGGGATGAAAATGGTCAGGTAATCAGAATATGGCTCTCTGCTATCACTGGTGAAGGGACTGAATTATTGATGGAGGCACTGGCTGATTTTTTCCGCCAAAACCATGTGCAGCAACGTTTGCGTCTGAATCCGAGCGATGGTCGACTGCATGCCTTACTGTTTGAGCGGGGCTCGGTACTCAATGAAGCGAGCACAGAAGAGGGAGGTTGGGAAATGGATGTTGATATGTCTGAACGAGAATTCCTGAAACTATTGAAGGAAGAGCCTGTCTTGCAGCGTTGCATTCTCGAGTAAGCCTACCTGAAATCGCCAAGGTAATTCCAATAAGCTGGTAAAAAAACTTTTCCTCTTTTGTGGCATGCCAAAGAATCTATGACGAGGTACACTAGAGCCTTACAGACTGTTAGAATGCCGCCTGTGTTAAGGTGATACGAAAGGCAAAAAGCCTTGTTTGAATCAGATGGGGGGATTGAAAGATGATTAATCAGCCCCATATCCGAATTTCGGTTGTCTGAAATGTAACAGACGAAACCAGTAACTAAGTTGGAGTGTTCAATGGCCTGGAATGAACCGGGTGGAAACGGTAAAGATCCCTGGAGTGGCAAGGGTGGCGATCAGGGGCCACCTGACCTGGACGAAGTGGTTAAGAAACTTCAGGATAAATTTGGTGGCATCTTCGGTGGTGGTGGTAAGCCATCCCGAGGTGATAGCCCGATTGGAGGCAGCTCAGGACCTGGCTCAAAATCAATTGGTGCGGTAATCGCTATTGCACTGATTGTATGGATAGCCAGTGGAATCTACATTATCGAGCCTGCTGAGCGTGGGGTAATTTTACGCTTTGGCGCCTATTCTGAGACCACTCAACCTGGCCCACATTGGCATATCCCGTTCCCTATAGAAAAGGTCATTCCAGTCAATGTTGACCAGATTACCTCATTTCGTCATAAGGCGACGATGCTGACACGCGATGAGAATATCGTGGATGTGGAATTCACCATCCAGTCCCGTATCCAGGATGCGGCCGACTATCTCTTTCAGGATCGAGATCCGAATAAGACGATGCGGGATGCCACTGAGACCGCAGTCCGCGAAATCATCGGTAAGAGTGATCTGGATTTTATCCTTACCCAGGGTCGTGGAGCCATTGCAGATCGTATCAAGAGCGGTGCACAGGGCCTGATTGATACCTATAAGGCGGGCCTTATTATCACCAGTGTGAATATGCAACCTGCCAAGCCGCCTGAACAGGTGAAAAGTGCTTTCGATGACGCTATCAAGGCACGAGAGGATAAGGAGAAGCTGGAAAATCAGGCCGAAGCTTACGCCAACGAAGTGGTGCCGCAGGCAAGAGGTGAGGCAGCCCGTCGTACGGCAGATGCCAATGCCTATCGGGACCGGGTGATTGCCGAAGCCGAAGGTGACGCCAGCCGTTTTCTGGCGGTTCTCAAGGAGTATCAATTGGCCCCAGAAGTGACACGCGAACGCCTCTACCTGGATGCAATCGAGTCCATGTTAGCCCAATCAAGTAAAGTGATGCTCGATACGCAGGAAGGCAACAGCCTCATGTATCTACCACTCGACAAGTTGATACAGAGTGCAGAGCAGGGGAAAGAGAGCAGCCAGCAGTCGTTTTCATCAAATGATGGTACACGCAACCAGACCAATACCGGCAAGTTACGTAATGTTGACCGCTCAAGGGGGGTACGCTGATGAAAACATCCAAATTACTGATCCCCATTGTTGCTGTCACTGCGGTGATTCTTTATTCGGCAGCATTTATCGTCAATCAGTGGGAAGTGGCTTTGAAGCTGCGTCTGGGTGAAATAGTCGCTACCGACTATACTCCCGGACTCCACTGGATGGTGCCACTATTAAACAACGTTAAGACGTTTGATGCTCGAATCCAGACGATGGATGCCCGGCCAGAACGTTTTCTTACAGCGGAGAAGAAGGACGTTATCGTCGATTACTTCGCTAAATGGCGAATAGCCGATGTAGCCCAGTATTTTCGTTCTACCGGTGGCGGACTTGATAAGACAGCCCGCCTGCTGCAAGAGCGCATTAACACCAGTCTGCGTGATGAATTTGGTAAGCGTACGGTGCAAGAGGTTATCTCAGGTGAACGTACTCAAATAATGGATAAACTGACCAAGGATTCCGATGCCAAAGCGGCGGAGCTGGGGGTGGAAATTCTAGATGTGCGTGTCAAGCAGATCGACCTGCCACCCGAGGTGAGTGAATCGGTTTACCAGCGAATGCGTGCTGAACGTGAGCGTGTTGCCAGAGACCTCCGAGCCAAGGGTGCTGAGGCTGCAGAGAGGATTCGGGCCAATGCGGATCGTGAACGCGTGGTCATTGTGGCTGATGCCTACCGCGAAGCGGAAAAGCTGCGAGGTGAGGGTGATGGAAAGGCGGCAGAAACCTATGCAGGCGCTTATAAGCAGGATAGTGAGTTCTACTCCTTTTACCGGAGTCTGAATGCCTATAAGAACAGTTTTCAGAACCGGTCCGACGTGATGGTGTTACAACCCGATTCCGATTTCTTTCGTTACTTAAAAAATCGCACGGGTCAATAACAGTCATCACATATCCGTTAAGATGTCACCATCAGTAACGGACAGACCTGTTCTGAGAAATGCAGAGAACGCAAGGTTGTTGCTTTCGTAAAGATGACAAGCTTTGCGCTCTCTGCGAGATAACGCGATCATTTTTGATTGTTATTTTGGCAAGTAGGGGCAGTTAATGGGCTGTGCCGATAGACAAGAGGTGCTTGCTCTGGGAAAATGACCGGCGGTCCAGGCGGACCGCATGCTCTGGACCGGGATGATCCCCGGTTTTTTTATGGGGAATGCGCGGATGTGGCATGATTTGCTGGTGGCTTTGGCCTTGTTGTTGGTGATCGAAGGCATATGGCCCTTCCTCAGCCCCAATAGCATGCGGGAAGTCTTACTGATGATCGCTCAGCATGACAACCGCTCAATGAGAATCAGCGGTCTGGTCAGCATGGTTACCGGAGTAATCCTGCTCTATCTTGTGAATTAATTGTGACTAAGATGGAAAATGAACGTTGGATTTTGCCTGACGGCATCGATGAAGTGCTCCCTCCTGAAGCGGGTGAAATTGAACGAAAACGCCGTGAATTGCTAGACCTCTATAGTAGTTGGGGGTATGAGTTTGTTATTCCGCCATTTGTCGAATTCCTCGACTCTCTGTTGACGGGAACAGGCAGTGACCTGGATCTGAATACCTTCAAGCTGACTGACCAATTGACAGGTCGCATGATGGGCGTGCGTGCGGATATTACACCGCAGGCAGCGCGTATCGATGCACACCACAATCGTTCCCAGAGTCCTACCCGCCTTTGTTACCTCGGTACCGTGTTACATACACGTTCTGATGGTTTTGCCGGTACCCGTAGCCCATTGCAAATTGGTGCTGAGTTGTATGGTCACAGTGGCGTAGAGAGTGATATCGAGATTCTGCGTCTGATGATGGAGACTTTGAAGAAAACCGGTGTCCAGGAGGTCTATCTCGATCTGGGACATGTGGGTATCTTTAAGGGATTGGCAGCGCAGGCCGGTCTCAATAAACAGCAGGAAACTGAGCTTTTCAATGCTTTGCAGCGCAAGGCCATGCCTGAGATCGAATCACTCCTGACCTCCTTTTCAATTGCCCCGCTGCATGCCGATATGCTCGCTGGCCTGGGTGAATTGAGCGGCAACGATGCTTTACTGCAGGCAAGGGAGTTATTGAAGGACGCCGCTCCACCGGTCATGCAGGCACTGGACTATCTACAGAAGATGGCCGATCTGATTGCCGTCTGGCTCCCTGATATACCTGTCCATTTTGATCTTGCAGAACTTCGGGGATACCACTTCCATACCGGTGTTGTTTTTGCGGCATTCGTCCCTGGCAGTGGTAAGGAGATCGCCAGAGGGGGGCGATATGATGCGATTGGGCGTGTTTTTGGTCGGTCGAGGCCAGCTACCGGTTTCAGCAGTGATTTGAAAACCCTTATTCGAGTAGCACAGCCGGTCGTGCAGGGCGAAGTGCCGACCGCCATCTTTGCTCCCTGGTCAGACGATACTCGTCTACAGCAAGCGATAGCACGATTGCGGGCTGAGGGACGAAGGGTAATCTGTGCTCTGCCTGGACAGCATGGAGAGGCCAAAGAGATGGGGTGTGATCAACGGCTGGTGTTGAAGGCCGATCAGTGGCAGTTGATTTCTGTTTGATTCTGTAAGGAATTCTGCAAAAATCACTAACCTTGTGACAATACTATTCCGGCATCAGCTGGATATAACGATTTGAGAGAACCATGGGCAAGAACGTCGTAATAATCGGAACACAGTGGGGAGACGAAGGGAAGGGTAAGGTCGTTGACCTACTGACTGACAAAGCGTCTGCCGTGGTCAGATTCCAGGGAGGTCACAATGCAGGCCATACATTGGTCATTGATGGAAAGCAGACAGTACTGCATTTGATTCCTTCTGGTGTGTTACGAGAGGGTGTGCGTTGCCTGATTGGCAACGGCGTAGTGTTGGCACCGGATGCCCTGTTGGAGGAGATTGAGATGCTGGAGAAGGGGGATGTACCTGCTTCCAGCCGGATGGGGATATCCGAGTCCTGCCCATTGATTCTGCCCTATCACATTGCACTTGATGCCGCCCGTGAAAAGGCCCGTGGTAAAAAGGCCATCGGTACCACCGGTCGTGGTATCGGTCCAGCATACGAGGACAAGATCTCTCGGCGTGGTATCCGTTTGGGAGAGATATTTGACCAGGTACATATCGCTGAACGTCTACGTGAGGTGATGGATTACCATAATTTTGCGCTCAAGCACCTGTTTAAGTATGGCGAGGTTGATTATCAACAGGTACTCGATCAACTGCTTGAACAGGCACAACGCCTGCAACCGATGGTTGAAGATGTTACCGGTACCCTTCATCAGTTACGCCGAGAAGGTAAGCATGTCATGTTCGAAGGCGCACAGGGAGCGCTGCTCGATATCGATCATGGTACCTATCCTTACGTCACCTCATCCAATACAACCTCGGGTGGAGCAGCTACCGGTACAGGCGTCGGTCCGCGCTATATCGACTATGTGCTGGGAATCGTAAAGGCTTATACAACCCGTGTTGGTGCTGGTCCGTTTCCTACCGAGCTGTTTGACGAAGATGGTGATCATTTGGGTACCAAAGGTCATGAATTCGGAGCTACTACAGGTCGAAAACGCCGCTGTGGCTGGCTGGATATTGTGGCATTACGTCGCTCACTTGAGATCAACAGCGTAAGCGGGATCTGTATCACCAAGCTCGATGTACTCGATGGTATGGAAAAGATAAAGATCTGTGTGGCCTACAAGCTGAATGGCCAGGAAGTGACCTCGCCCCCCTCCGGTGCTGACCGTTTCGAGGAGTGCGAACCGGTATACATCGAAATGGCTGGTTGGCAGGAGTCTACTGTCGGTATGACTGAGTTTGATCAGTTACCCCAAACGGCAAAAGCGTACCTGGCTAAAATTGAAGCGTTATGCGAGACACCTATCGATATCGTTTCCACCGGTCCTGACAGAACCGAAACAATTATTCGTCGGCATCCCTTTGATAGTTAACTATTGACGATCCATATTCAACGCCTGCCCTATCATACCGATAGCGCAGACTTATTCGAAACGATCCGGCACCTGGATTGGCCGGTATTTCTCGACAGTGGCAGGCCGATGGTGAGTCAGGGTAGATATGACATCCTCTCGGCATCGCCATATCTCACTTTGACAACACAGGGAGATGAGACTGAGATACGGGATCGAAACAGCGCTCAGCTATCGGATCAGGACCCTTTGGATCTATTGAGGGGATACCTGCAATCAGTTGATATTCAGGAACACCCGGAGATACCTTTTGCCGGGGGTGCGATAGGTTATTTTTCCTATGATCTTGCCCGTCGCTGGATGCGACTACCTGCCTTGGATGCGGACAAGGAAAAACTACCGCAGATGGCTGTTGCTCTTTATGACTGGGCATTGGTGGTTGATCACGAGTTTAAAAAAAGCTGGTTGGTCAGCCGTGGAAAAGACCCCAGAACCCTGCAGGCCTGGTCTGACCTGGTGGAAGGATTTTCCAACCCCCTCCGCCAGCTCACGGCATCCTTTAAACTGACCTCACCCATTAAAAGTCATCTCACTCGTAAGGAGTATGCTCAACGATTTGACAGGATTCAGCACTATATTCGTGAAGGTGATTGCTATCAGGTGAATTTCGCCCAATGGTTCAGCGCGACAGTCGAAGGCGATCCTTGGGCGCTCTATCGACAGCTACGCGAAGCTAATCCAGCTCCATTCAGTGCTTTTTTGGACTATCCATTTGCGTCTATTCTCAGCTCCTCCCCTGAGCGATTTCTAAATCTGCGGCATGGCAAGGTGGAAACTCGCCCGATCAAGGGTACCCGGCCACGCAGTGAAGAGCCTGAAGTGGACAAGTTGTTACGTGCAAGCCTGGTAAATAGTGAAAAGGATCGGGCCGAAAATCTGATGATTGTCGATCTGCTGCGCAATGACCTGGGCCGGGTCTGCAGGACAGGCAGTGTGAAGGTGCCTGCTCTTTTTGAGGTGGAATCTTTTGCCCAAGTGCACCATCTGGTGAGTACCATATCGGGTGAAATGGATACCGGTCAGGATACCGCAGATCTTTTGCGCGCCTGCTTTCCTGGAGGTTCAATCACAGGGGCGCCAAAACTGCGTGCAATGGAGATTATCGATGAGCTGGAAGAGAGCCGACGCGGACTCTATTGCGGCAGTATCGCTTATATCGGCATGGATGGCTCGATGGACAGTAATATCGCCATTCGTAGCTTGGTTATAGCGGGCCAGGATCTCCAATTTTGGGCCGGTGGTGGCATCGTGGCCGATTCCGACGAAGAGGATGAATTTCAGGAGATTTTGGATAAGGCGTCAGCGATTTTCACGGCCTTGGGTGCTGAACCGTCATTGATGAATTGACCATCAGGGCCCGATTGAAAAAGGTGATCCAGTTCACTTATTTGACAACTATTAGTCGAGTCTTTGAGATCCTGTCATGCCAGGCAAGTTTTTGTGAGTCGAATAGAATCCAAATAAAACCAAGACCAAATAACAAGAGTGATAAAAGCGCAGCCATATGACGTTTCATGGCGTCCCCCCAATTGACTGCTTTACCATCCGTACGCACCAGTCTGAGTCGCCAAGCCCGCATGCCAAGTGTTTGTCCACCCCAGGTCCAGAACCCGGTAAAGAATAACAAGGGTATGATTTCAAAGATAAAAAACTGGAATAACAGTAGATTGCTTCCTTCCAGACTACCCAGGGGTAAGGTGATAACCGCCGTTGCCACGAAAAGCAGGGCCACCAATAGCAAGCTGTCATAGAGGATAGCTGCCAAGCGACGTAGAAAACCCGGAGCCACGTAATCTGCGAGGTCAATAGATGGATTTCCTGTCATATTTTCTCACTTCATTGAGCATGATTTCTGCATAAGAGAACAGTAAAACCTAGGGCAAACCCTAATATCCAGGAGCGATACTCCCGATTTGTAATTTTTCCAACAGGGTCCATACTTTTAGACCCCGATATAACAGCGATTATTAGGGAGCGAAAGCATGGAACACAGACGTGACCATCGCAAGTTGTTATCTTTAGAAATCGTCATCAACGATCGAAATCTCGGCATATTAAATGGAAAGATACGAAATATCAGCCTGAG
This sequence comes from Candidatus Thiodiazotropha sp. (ex Codakia rugifera), assembly GCA_025656675.1. Lineage (GTDB taxonomy): Bacteria > Pseudomonadota > Gammaproteobacteria > Chromatiales > Chromatiaceae > Thiodiazotropha. Next base: position 679,873 of record JAHXHN010000003.1, on the reverse strand, counting down.
CGGCATGTTAGTCGATATTGGCGACAGTTCGCAGCAGCTGAACACGATTGTTGATGTCTCCTTCCCGGTTGAAGCCTGTGGCGGCACCAAACAGTGCCAGGCCAAGGCCTATGTTGTACACCAACAATCCGGCTGTCTGGGCCTGATGTTCAGTGAACTTGATGCCGGCGTTAGACAGATGCTGCGCAAGATGCTGTATGGCTACGCTACAGTTGCCGAAAGAGCCTATATGTATCAAGGTTATAGTGGTACTTCCCATACTTTACCTAAACAGGCCACTGTACGCTATTGAACTGACAGAACCTCCTGAAAACAATAATAATCTCCAGCTAGCTGGATATCACTTGTAAGAAGACGCATTCAGCGTCTTTTTTTTTATCTCTGCATTGGGTATATGTGTTTGTTGTGCATCGGACTGGATTCAAGGTAACAACAAGAGTAAAAAGAAAGCCTTGTGAAACTATTCCATGAATTTAATTAAAAAGTATACGCAGAGAGTTTTAGTACATCTGTACGGTGTCTCTACTCATCTCGATAAGCCTGCAATATGAGTACTAACCGATCATCAAAGTGGCGTGCCTGGCTGATCAGCATCCCCTTGCCTGCGCTATCCTTATTCGTCGGTATTCTATGCGGTCTGGTCACCTGGCTGTTGTTGGATCCTGTTCAAGATAAACGCCTGGAACAGGTTTTTCACAATGAATTAGTCAGACGACTGGATATTCGAGCCGTAGAGACAAGACACCGTTTTGAACAGTTTTTACGTGAATGGCAATTGGCTGGGCATGGTCTCTCCAATCACTGGCAGATCATTACCTACCTCAACTCCTATCAATGGCTGGAGTCAGAACTCGATCCCAAATACTATCGCGAGCTAACGCCCCGGTGGCTAGAGCCTGGACACCCCAATCTGAGTTCGATTGAGCCCAGTCATGTTGTTTTGCTGGATAGCCAGGGTGATGCCAGGGAGATCTACCAAAAAAAACCATTACCTTTCGAACTGGAGCGTATTATTGAGCTGTATACCGGGCATGACGAGGCTGTGGTTACCCTGATCGATCAGTCACCTTATCTGTTGGTATGGTCGAAAATAACTTATCAGCGTACATCTGATCCTGCTGTTCTTCTGTTGATTGTTGCTGTTGATGAAGAGTTTCTTGCTGAGTCCCAGAAAATGGCACATGGCACAGATACCTTGATCGCACTGATAGATGCGGAGAATCAAAAGCTGTTGGTCAGCAGCAACAGCCAGCAAATACCCCAAGACTCCTATCTTTGGGATTGGCGGGAAAGCTATCTACTGACATCGCAGGCGCTAACCCGCTATCAGTCCATGGAACAGAGTTTGCTCTTCTCTACCCTTGTATCCCGTGATGTCGTGCAGAAGACCATCCGCAATATCACTAAACTCGCTCAGTTGGATCGTTTGTTGGCTGCATTGGTCTATGTGATTGCTTTTTCCATCATCTTTTATCTGATTTCGACCAAGATCAGTCATGTTCTGAAGCGTATTTCCCGCTATGGACAGCAGGCTTTGGGTGTTGAGCAGCCGGTTATTATAAAAGGTAATCAACTGCTATTGCTGGAGGACTGGGTAAAGGCATTTTTTCGGCAGTTGATTACAGCACGGGACTCTATGCGTGATAAGCAGGAGAAGCGGATAAGGGAGACTGAAGTCCTGAAGAGTGCACTGTTCGACAACTCAATGGACTCAATTGTTACCTTGGATGAACAAGGCATTGTCGTCGAGGTGAATGGCACGGCCTTGAAAACATTCGGCTACCCCAGGGATTTGATGATTGGCCGGCGACTGGAGGAAATTGCGATACATCCCCAACACCGTGAGCGCTTTCGCTCTATGCTGGGTAGATGCATCAGGAAGAGTGCCAGTAGCGCCATATGTCGTGGCCAACCTTTGCTTGCAGAAACCATCCATGGTGAAGAGAGGGCTGTCGAGTGCTCAGTTATTTCGATTCATCTACAACAGCAGATGGTCTTCAATGTCTACCTGCATGATGTAACAGGACGCAAACAAGCCGAGCGTGAGATTACCAGTTTGGCAAAACTTGCCAGTGAAAACCCTAATCCCGTTTTGCGTATCAACAACCGTGGCGTCATCGTCTATGCGAATCTTGCCAGTGAGCCGCTGATGGCTTATTGGGGCTGTGAGCGTGGCCAGACCTTGCCCCTGTATTGGAGAAACCTGGTAGCGAGTGTACTTAAAGAGGGCGTCAATAAAGAATATGAAATAAATCTGGATGATCAGATCTTCTCTTTGCAACTGGCTTCTATCAAAGAGCTGGATTATGTCAATATCTACGGACGAGATTTTACTCAAATGCGCATGGCTGAAATGCAGAGTAGGCAGCATCAGTCTGAATTAGTACATGTCTGTAGGCTCAGTACAATGGGGGAGATGTCAACTGGCTTAGCGCATGAGCTTAACCAGCCACTCTCGGCTATTATCAATTTTGCCAGTGGTTGTGTCAGGCGTCTGCAATCGGGCCGTGGTGGAGAAGCCGAACTGGTAGATGCGATGGCCCAGATAACAGTACAGGCGGAGAGGGCCGGAGAGATCATCAAGCGACTGCGCGCCCTGGTAGGAAAACGACCACAGGAACGAGAGGTGGCAAACCTCAATCACTTGGTCCTGGAAGTGGCATCATTCATCGAATTTGAAGCCAATCGGCAGAAAGTTGAAGTCTCTGTTGAGTTAAGTGATGAGGTGTTACCGGTAAGGGTCGATCTAGTACAGATTGAACAGGTCTTACTGAATCTGGTAAGAAATGCGATTGATGCTATGAAGCAGGTTGATACCAGCCAGCGAAGACTCTTGTTGCAGACTGAGAAGATGAATAGCAAGATGGTGCAAGTCCTGGTTAAGGATACAGGTCCAGGTATACCGGCAGAAACACTCAACCATTTATTTGATGCATTTTTCTCTACCAAGGAGAGCGGTATGGGTATGGGGCTGAGGATCAGCCAAAAAATTATGCAGGATCACCAGGGTATGATTGAAGTCGTCTCTGAAGTGGGTAAAGGCGCGGCTTTTCATGTCATCCTGCCAACCGATTCAACACTCGAATTACCAGGTTTTTAGCAATGAGTAAACGACCGACAGTATTTGTAGTAGATGACGATCAGGCTATGCGGAATTCTCTCAAATGGCTTATTGAATCGGTTTCCATGCAAGTGGAGACCTTTGAATCAGCTGATGCGTTCATTAATAGCTACTATCCGGGACGCTCGGGTTGTTTGTTACTTGATGTTCGTATGCCTGGTATGAGTGGTCTTGAGCTGCAGGAGTATTTGAGGGCCAATCAGATAGCCATCCCAGTGATTATCATTACGGGTCATGGTGATGTGCCCATGGCTGTAAGGGCGATGAAGTCGGGAGCGATCGATTTCATTGAAAAACCGTTTAATGATGAACTGTTGCTTGAGAGTATTCGTCATGCCCTGGCATTGGATGTGAGACAGCGGGACATGCAGTCTCAAAGGGCTGAAATAGCGACCCGCCTGGCTCGTCTGACGCCAAGAGAGCATGAAGTCATGGTGATGGTGACCAATGGCAAGGCGAACAAGGAGATTGCAACGAGTTTGGGTGTCAGTGCAAAAACCGTTGAGGCACACCGGGCCAGAGTGATGGAGAAGATGGAGGCTGATTCACTTGCTGAATTGGTGAGGATGGCGATCAATGCCAATCTCACACTCTCAGAACCTCAGCAGGAAGAATAGATATTATTTATATTTAATAGCATGCGAGGTCACGCTCTTCTACGCAAACCCGGGGTCTTCGCATGGAGTCTCTATGATTGGGCTAATTCGGCTTTTGCCACAACTGTAATGGCTGGTTTTTTTCCGATCTTCTTCAAACAGTATTGGAGCGTGGACGCAGCTGTCACTGATAGTACTTTCCGTTTGGGAATGGCTAACTCTCTCGCAAGTGTGATCGTGGTATGCCTGGCTCCACTACTTGGGGCGCTGGCTGATCAGGCCGGTGCAAAAAAAGGTTTTCTGCTGTTTTTTGCCGGAATGGGTATTGTCATGACCGGGGCGCTCTATCTGGTGGCGATGGGGAACTGGATGATGGCCCTGATTCTGTATGGCCTGAGCTTACTTGGCTTTTCCGGTGGTAACATCTTTTATGATGCGTTAATGGTGTCGGTGACAGATAAGCGACACTACGACAAGGTGTCCGCCTACGGTTTTGCATTTGGTTATCTGGGTGGTGGTCTATTGTTTGCGTTCAATGTCCTGATGACGCTCTATCCTCAATCATTCGGTCTCGCAGATGCGGCTGAGGCGGTAAGAGTTTCATTTGTGACTGTTGCAGTGTGGTGGGCGGTTTTCTCCATTCCCCTGTTCCTGCTGGTTAAGGAACCTTCTACAGGCTCTGCTCAAAAGGGGTGGTTAGTAGCAGGGTTTCGCCAGCTGATCGGCACCTTCGGTAAACTCAAACAGTTGCGAATGACCTTTCTTTTTCTTTTAGCCTATTGGTGTTACATCGATGGTGTCGATACTATTGTCCGGATGGCTGTAGATTTCGGGCTCTCTATCGGGTTTGATGCAAACAATCTGATGGTGGCTCTGCTCATTACCCAGTTTGTCGGTTTTCCGGCTGCTATCGTATTTGGAAGGATAGGTAATAAACATGGACCGAAGCAGGGGATCATGTTGGCGATTTTCGTCTATCTGCTTATCCTGCTATGGGCCTATCATATGGAGGATGTATGGGAGTTCTACCTGCTGGCAATCTCAATTGGCCTGGTGCAGGGTGGTATACAAGCGCTCTCCCGCTCACTCTATGCACGATTGATTCCTCATGATCAGTCTGCAGAATTTTTTGGGTTTTACAATATGCTGGGGAAATTTGCGGTGGTGGTTGGGCCGATGTTGATGGGCTGGATTGGGGTACTGACAGGCGATACCCGTCTATCGATCCTCTCGGTCAGTATACTGTTTATTATAGGCGGTGTGTTACTCAGCTTTGTAGATGTAACAGAAGGAGAGCTCGCTGTTCAAGCAGAGAAGTAACATTTAACCTTGTGTCTATAGATGCAAGTCATAAAATGGCTCTTTCCCTGGTCACATGGGTAAGAATGGACACATACAGCGGCTTTATTCAATGGCTCTGTCGAATGTCCGCAAATAACGCCAAACAACGCAATTGTTTCAATGACCTCAAGTTACGGTGCTCAAGTCCTGTGTCATGCCGATGATACGAGGTATCTTAAACACTTGCGGTTTAAGATTTACCTTTCCGGTTAAAATGACACACGAGAGAAAACTCCTAATCCTATTTGCGTGCATTCGCGTTTATTTGCGGACAAATCCCATAAACAGATAAAATGACTTGTTGCGGTTTAGATGGCCTACCCACCCGATCAGGTGAAGAGCCAAAAAAATTATCATCGAATACAAAATTTCTCTACACATATTTCTATGCATTCATGGCTGATTAATGTGACTAAAGACAAGCTATATGCGGATGCGCATGAAATCATTCCTGATTTCGTGTTTGATGAGCGGGTTGCCCGTGTTTTCCCTGACATGATAAACCGCTCGGTTCCTGGTTATGGAACGATCATCAATATGATTGGGACACTGGCTGCTCAATACATCAAGCGAGATTCAAATTGTTACGATCTGGGTTGTTCGCTCGGTGCGGCAACACTGGCGATCCGGCGTGCGGTGGAAGATCTCGATTGTCACCTTATTGCAGTTGATAATTCGTCAGCGATGTTGTCCAAGGCCAAACACTATCTTGCTGAACAGGATGGAGGTCCGACTGTAGAATTAATTTGCGCTGATATCAGGGATATTCAGATTCGTCTGGCATCTATGGTCGTGTTGAATTTTACTTTGCAGTTTGTTCCTGCGGCTGACCGCCTCACGCTATTGACAGACATTCATGCGGGTATGCTGCCAGGTGGATTGCTGCTCCTGTCGGAGAAAATAGCATTACCGAACGATACGGCTCAGCGAATATTCATAGCGATGCACCATGGGTTTAAAAAGGCCCAGGGCTATTCTGAATTGGAGATCAGTCAGAAACGGACAGCGTTAGAAGATGTACTCATACCAGAGACCCTGGTTTGTCACAAGGAACGGCTGCAAAAGGTGGGTTTTACGACCGTTGAAGTCTGGTTTCAGTGTTTTAATTTTGCTTCCTTACTGGCAATAAAATGAAGCAACCGTGGGAATGGCGACAATCCTTCATGGATGGACCGCTAGCTGCATGGCTGGAACAACTACCACAGCAAGTTGATTCTGTCTGGCGCGAAAGGTCTCATGGGGATTTGGCTGGGTGGCACCAAATCTTATCTCAATTACCAGCTTTGAATATATCATCGATCGACCTTCGAACAGCAAGAATAAGAGCGGGCGAAGTGGATGATTGTGACCAGTCAAGCAGGCACAGTCTGGTACATGGATTACAAGCGTTTCATCCCTGGCGAAAGGGACCCTATGAGATTTGCGGCGTCCACCTGGATAGTGAATGGCGGTCCGATTTCAAGTGGGATCGACTTCAGTCACAGATTAAACCGTTGCATGACCGGATTGTGCTGGATGTGGGTTGTGGGAATGGCTACCACGCATGGCGTATGCTTGGAGATGGGGCAAAGTTGGTCATTGGTATCGACCCGACTCAACTGTTTATCATGCAATTTAAGGCGATCAAGTACTTTCTAGGTGAGCATCATCCAATACACCTGTTTCCGCTCGGTATTGAACAGATGCCACCTGATTTGAAGGCATTCGATACGGTTTTCTCAATGGGTGTCTTCTACCATCGACAGTCTCCGTTTACCCATCTTGCCGAACTGAGGGGTGCGCTGCGCAGAGGCGGGGAGCTGGTGTTGGAGACGTTGGTGATGGAAGGTGGTGAAAATGAGGTGTTGGTGCCAAAAGGACGTTATGCAAAAATGCGTAACGTATGGTTTATACCGACACCCAAGACCTTACAGAATTGGCTGCAGCGAGCGGGCTTCACTCATGTAAGATTGATCGATGTTACTGCTACAACAACCGAAGAGCAGCGTGCTACAGAGTGGATGCACTTTGAATCCCTGGCAGATTATCTCGATCCGGCTGAACAGCGTTTGACCATTGAGGGTTATCCCGCACCCCGCAGGGCGATTTTTGTCGCTACGGCATAGTGACCTCGATGGTGAAGTCAGGGCTATCCTGCATGTGTCGTTTGACGGCACAGAGTTCCATTGCCCTGATAATGCCACTACGGTATTTTTCGGGAAACCCTTCCGGTAACGATAGATGAAATTTGATTTGTACGATCATCTTCTTCTTTTCATCATCAATGCATTCCATGCGCAATCCCAGACCTTCTGTAGAGAGTTTGCGTGATTCACAGAAATTCCAGGCATAGATCCCTGCACAGGTTGCCAACGAAGCGAGAAACAGATCAAAGGGTGCTGGGGCACTCGCCTCTCCACCATACTTGACCGGTTGATCTGTCTGGATGGTGTATGCACCGACGTTGGCTTCGATGCACTTTCCTCCAGGGAATTCGACTTGTATAGATTCCATGATTGGCGTATCGCTTATAGTGGATAGAGTTCTTTTATTGGGCTTTCGTTTTTTGTGTCTACCTGGGCATAGAGATTGTTGAGCGCAGCCTGTAGTGCCTCTTCTATGACCGGGTGGTAAAAGGGCAGGCGGATCAGATCACCCACTGTGAGTTGTTGTGAAATTGCCCAGTTGAGCAGATGGGCCAGGTTTTCGCCACGGGTGGTGATCATCTCCGAACCAAGAATAACGCCAGTGGTTTTATCGCCGTAAACACGAATGATACCCCGACTCTGGCCCATAATCTGGGCACGACCCACAGGAGCCAGTTTGACTTCGCCAATGGCTGTTTTTTCCAGATCCAGATCATGATAGCTAGCACCCACAAGGCAAATGTTGGGATCACAAAAATTGATCGCCAAAGGCACCTTGCGTCTGAATCCAACAACCTCATCATGGGCGGCGTTGTAGCCGGCTATTTTGCCTTCATCACCGGCCTCGTGCAGTATGGGACGCTCACCATTGACATCACCTGCGATAAATATATGGGAACTGCCACACTGCATGGTGTTGGGATTGAATAGGGGTATACCCTGTTCGTCGAGTTCGATGCCTGCATTTTCCAGCGCTAGGTTATCTACGTTGGGGGTTCGACCCAGGCTCGCCAGTACTTTATCGACTACAACTGAGATTTCTCCGGCAGTAACCCGTAACTGTTGGCCCTCTTCAGTAATTTCCACAGTCTCTCCCAAGTAGATTGGGAATTCCCGCTGTAGGGCCTCAAAGGCCATCACCGAAACTTCGGGATCACTGGTGCCGCCTATGGTCTGTGCCATATCAAAACCACAAACATCAATATCCAGGCGGCTGAGTGATTGTCCCAGTTCCAGACCGATTACACCTAAACCGATGACGGCAACCGATTTTGGCAGGTCTTCCAATTCGAAGAAGGTATCAGTGGTCAATACTTTGTTGCCAAAGGCCTCCCAGGCAGTAGGAATAATAGGACGAGATCCTGTGGCGATAACGATATTCTTCGCTATCACTTTATCACCATTATCCAATTCCAGTGTGTGTGGATCGGTGAATTTCGCGTAGGCCTCGACAAATTTTTCCCCCATATTATCGGTGCTGTTGGTTAGCACCCGATCGACGAAATTGTCACGCAGATCCTGAACATGCTCCAAGGCTTCTGGAATATCGATGGTTAATTCAGTGTGGCCATCGACACCATAGCGATTGAGGTGAGTACGTCGATGGTAGTCCTCAGCGACCTGAATCAAGGCCTTGGATGGCATACACCCAACCCGTGCACAGGTGGTTCCTGGCTCACCACCGTTGATGAGGAGAAAGCTTTTACCACTCGGTCCAACCTGGCTGGTTGCATTCAGTCCGGCGGTTCCCGAACCGAGGATGGCGACGTCTACTTGTTTTTCTGCCACGGAAATCTCCTGCGATGATGGCTGCAGTTCGGGATTCTAACGGCTCGACGCATAAAATACAGCCCATTGCATTCTGGGTTAATACCCTCGGGTTATCCAGATGTGTCTGTTTCAGCCAAGCTGATTGCGGTATGGTCCTATTTCTGAATGACAATGGTGAGGAGATATCAAATGAAATGGCTTCAATTTTTTCTGCTGCTACCCGTGTTGGCCTTCGCGCAGCAACCGGTTGGTACGCAAATGGACCAGCAGCAGTTTTTTGAACGGTCGAAACAACGGATGTTACCGATGATGGAGAAGAGCATACCAGCCATGAAAGAGACCAAGCGTTGCCTTGAAAAGGTGGAGGACCAGGCAGGATTTGAAAAGTGTGCCGAGATAATGACGGCCATGGAGAAGGAGATTAAGGAGAAGATGGGGCCTGTCCCGGGTATGCCGGAAGGGCAAGCTGCACCAGTCAAGAGTCCGAAAGATATCAAATTCAATGCAGAAACCAAAAAAAGTATGATGCAGTTTCTTGATCGATCAATCATGATCGGCTCGGTTATGACCAAGTGCTTCACAGGAAGCAGCACGATGGAGCAGATGCAAAGTTGTATGCAGGCGGCCAGACCGAAGCAATGACGTTTATGGCTTTTTTTCCTGATGGTTTATGTCAATTGTTAATCGGCTTTGTGAATGTGGGTAGTGGTTGTTTCCGGGGTGCACTGCGCTTCTGCACAGGTCTGAATCTATAACCCTGTATGGTTTCTGGCGTTTGCTGGACAGGAATTACATCCGTTTGCTGGGATAGTCGTTCGTCAGCAGGATAGACGTATGTATCGGGATGATAGACCCTATGCGGAGGAAGGATAAAAGGCCGATGAGGGGGACGATAATCACGGGAGCCTGTATGGCTGCCGAAAGAGAGGCAGAAGAATGCCTCTGCAGGAAGGTGCCAGCAACACATCACTAAGATGATGATTGATCTATTTCGTGATTTGCTCATCGTACAAATTGTGTTAACCGGGGCAGCCAATTTGTCGAGACAATTTCCTTCTCCTCAGTAGTGGGAGTAGTGCCTCCCCGGATTGAATATCCCTTTTGGGTCAAATACTTGTTTTAGCTTCTGCTGTAACTCAGCTACCTTTGGCTGGAGTGGGTGAAATACCTCACTACTCCGATCACCATTGCGAAAAAGTATGGCATGGCCTGCCTGTTTTTCCACCAGCGTGCGTATCTCGCTGGCGGGATGATCGGAGATGAGCCAATGTAAACCCCCTGACCATTCGTTCAAATGCTCTCCTGGCAGATTGAGTTTGGCTGCCGGCGGCACTGAGAGTCGCCACAAGGGCTTCTGTTGCTGAAACAGGTCCAGCTCCTGGTCGCGTAATGCCTGCCAGAACCCATCTTGTGGATCAACCGTGAGCATGCCATAGCTCCCTTGAATCTGTTTCAGACGCTGTTCATTACAGGCAAGACGCAGTTTATGTTGCTCTCCGTGGCTGCAGGTTGCTGTGATCGGTATCGCCTTACGCAGCAGGGTGTGAATCAGGGACCAGCCATCCTGTTCTTTAGATGAGAATGTCAGGGTGTGTTCGAGCGGTGGTTTGGGCAGCACCTTGATCGATACTTCAAGCAGTATGCCTAAAGTCCCCAAGGCGCCTGCCATTAAACGAGAAAGATCGTAACCGGCAACATTCTTCATCACCTGGCCGCCGAAACTGAGAATACGGCCTCTACCGTCAAGGAGTTTGATCCCCAGGAGCAGGTCCCGGGGGGCACCACCCCATGGACGCCTTGGGCCACTGAGTCCCGCGGCTATGGCCCCTCCGATAGTTCCTCTTCCAGCGAAATGTGGGGGTTCGAAAGGGAGCATCTGTCCCTTTTCCAACAGTGCCGCTTCTATCTCATTCAGCGGTGTCCCGGCACGTGCGGTGATGACTAGCTCTGTCGGCTCGTAGCTGATGATTCCCCGGTGATCGGCCAGTGACAGTATCGCTCCCTGAGCTTCCCTGCCAAAAAACTGCTTACTGCCGCTACCGACAAGCTGTAAGGCCTCTGTGTTGTTCATGGCATCCAAAACTGTTGTTTGCAATGCTTCTGAACAGTCCCTATCCATAGTCATTAAAAACGCTCCAGTTCAGGAAAGCGCAACTTCCCGGCATGTACATGCATCGCCCCGAACTCAGCACAGCGAGCCAGTGTTGGGATTGCCTTGCCCGGGTTCAATAGACTGTGTGGATCAAACACCCCTTTAACGTCATGAAAGGTTTGCAATGCCTCATCCGGAAACTGGGCACACATCTGATTAATCTTCTCCATCCCAACCCCATGTTCACCGGTAATCGTGCCACCCACAGCAACGCAGAGCTCGAGGATTTCACCACCGAAGGTCTCTGCCTTTTCCAGTTCGCCCGGGTTGTTTGCATCGTAGAGAATCAGCGGATGTAGATTGCCATCACCCGCGTGGAAGACATTGGCGCAACGCAGGTTGTAGCGCTCGGACATCTCACCGATCATTTTCAATACCTTGCCCAATTGGCTGCGGGGGATCGTGCCGTCCATGCAATAGTAGTCGGGTGAAAGTCGTCCTACCGCCGGAAATGCATTCTTTCTTCCTGCCCAGAATCGTGTGCGCTCCTGTTCATCCACAGCCGTCCTGACCTGCGTGGCTCCTGCCTGGAGCAGTATCTCTCGAACCTGCAAGATCTCCTCTGATACTTCATCATCGGTTCCATCCACTTCACACAGCAGGATTGCCTGGGCGTCAGTGGGGTAGCCAGCGTGTACAAAATCCTCTGATGCACGAATCGAGAGGTTGTCCATCATTTCCAATCCGGCAGGCAAAATCCCTTGCGCAATGATTTCAGCAACAGCATCTCCTGCCGTTTCGATGTCATCAAAGGCAGCAAGCACCACCTGCTGGCGTTCCGGGATCGGCAACAGTTTGACCAGCACTTCGACTACAACGCCCAGCATCCCTTCAGACCCTGTAATCAGAGTCAACAGGTCCAGTCCAGGTGCATCGTATCCTCCACATCCAAGTGTTACTTGCTCACCATCGATGGTGAGCAGGGTGACCTGCAGAACATTGTGTAGGGTCAATCCATATTTGAGACAGTGAACACCACCTGCATTCTCAGCCACATTGCCTCCAATGGAGCAGGCAATTTGGGATGATGGGTCAGGTGCATAATAGAGACCGTAGGCTTTTACTGCTTCACTGACGGCCAGATTGCGCACCCCGGGTTGTACCCGCGCTTGCATATTGTCGCAATCGACTTCCAGAATCTGATTGAGCCTTGCCAGGCTGAGCAACACACCCTGCTCATGGGGGAGTGCGCCACCTGACAATCCTGTGCCTGATCCGCGCGCTACAACAGGTACTTGATGTAGATTGCAGTATTTCAGGATTCCCTGAACCTGGTCGGCTGTATAAGGAATGAGCACGATCAGAGGTACCTGACGGTAAGCGGACAGGCCATCGCACTCGTAGGGGATCAGCTCCTCCTCACGAAAAATTACGCACTCGTCAGGCAACAACTGGCGAAACGCTCTGGCAAGGGATTGGCGATCATGCATGGCCGGCATCTCCGTTTTATATAGAATCAGATTGTTTCAGAAAACCAGATAGAGATTAACCACCTGCTGATAAGGTGTTTTTAATCGGCACGGGAGGTGTTGTAACCTCATCTCGATATTCGACCAGTTTGAGCATAATGAAACAGGGCCGTATGATGCATGTCAAAACCACATCTCAGATTAATACGGTTATAGCACACAAGATGAGAAAAATTATAACAATTGGAGCTACCCTTGCGCTCCTGTTCAGCGGTAGCAGTAGTTATGCAAAAGATACCCTGGATCAGGCGATAGGGGTAGAGGTTGCGGCACACAAAGCAGCTAAAATCTCACAGCAGAAGATCGATGATCTTGATGATGAGTCCCGTCAAATGCTTGAACAGTACCGCAAACTGTCAAGTGACCTTGAGCGTACCAATCAGACAAATGAAGCATTGCAATCCAGAATTGATCAGCAGCACGCTGAGATCAACAGGATCGCTCAAGAGCTGAATGAAATTGATGAGATACGCAGTGAAATAGACCCCTTAATGGACAATATGCTGCAAACTCTTGGAAAGTTCATTGAGCTGGACAGCCCTTTTTTAGCTGAAGAGAGGGGGGCCAGGTATGCCTCTCTGAAACAGGAATTCGATAAAGGTAGCAGCACGATATCGGAGCGGTTCCGTCGTCTGCTTGAGGCTTATCAGATCGAGGCGGACTATGGGCGCAACATAGAGGCTTATCAAGGGAATCTACAGCTGGACGGTAGTCCGAAAATGGTCGATTTCCTACGTTTAGGCAGGGTCGCACTGTTCTATCTTACCCTGGATGGCGAACAAGCCGCTATCTGGGATAATCGCAAGCGGGACTGGCAACACCTGGATAGAGGCTTCTTACCTGATATTGCCTATGCTATTCGTATTGCCCGCAAGCAACTCCCCCCCGATCTGATGACACTACCTCTGATTGTGCCTGGAAATGGGGTACAACCATGAGGGCGTTACTACTAGGATTCGGGTTGTTTTTCAGTGTCATGCAACTACCCGATGCGTATGCCGCACAGCGCGATCCTTTACAGGATCTGCTACAACAGGTACGTGAATCAAGACAGGCGGAAAAAAAACGGGATCAGGCCAGAGTGGAGCACTTTCTTGCATTACACAGTGAGCGTGCGATCCAGTTGAAAACGATTAAGGAGAAACTGGAAGCAGCAATGCAACATCAACAGGTGCTGCAGTCGACCCATGATCAACAACAGGCGGAATTGACAGCACAACGTCAACAGCTGGAGGAGAAGACTGGAACCTTTGGTGAACTCTTCGGTGTGGTCAGACAGGTAGCTTCCGAGAACCTCAACTTGTTCAAGAATGATCTCACCTCGGCTAACCGGCAGAATGATCTGACGGTACTACAAGAAATTGCCACAAGTCGTTCACTACCTTCCATAGAGCGTCTTGAGACACTGTGGGAGATTTTCTTACAACGCACAGTGGCCTCCGGGCAAATCTGGCAGGAAACACTGCCGGTGATTCGTACATCAGGTGAAGAGTTTCAGGAGCAGGTGACTGTCATCGGCCTTTTCAATGCCATCTCCGACGGACGCTATCTTCGCTACCTTCCCGATACAGCCAGGCTGGTTGAGTTGGGGCGACAACCCGCTCCACGCTTTCAATTGATGGCAAAAAATATGCAGCAGAGCAATGAGGCATTGGTCAGCGTGGCAGTGGATCCCTCTCGCGGCGCTATTCTCTCTCTGTTGGTACAATCGCCAACCTTTGTGGAGCGTATCAAACAAGGAGGATACATCGGTTACGTTATTCTTGTGCTTGGATTGCTCGGATTTATTGTGGTTATAGAGCGGTTACTGAAGCTCTCGCTTCTTGGTCGACGGGTAAGAAAGCAACAGGGTCAATCCGAACCATCTAAAGACAATCCACTTGGCAGGTTGCTCGCTATCGACGCACAGCACAAGTCGATCTCTCCCGATGCCCTGCAAATGCATCTCGATGAAGCCATCTTAGGTGAGATACCCGCTATCAGGAGGGGGCTGCGGTTGTTGGCAATCTTTGCCGCTGTTGCACCGCTGCTCGGTCTGCTTGGAACTGTGACCGGCATGATCGAGACATTTCAATCGATTACGCTTTTTGGCACAGGGGATCCGAAACTGATGTCCGGTGGAATATCCCAGGCCCTGGTGACGACCGAATTGGGGTTGGCTGTGGCGATCCCTCTGGTGTTGCTGCACAGCTATTTATCCGGCCGTAGCAATCGTCTGGTTCAGCTGATGGATCAGCAAAGCGCTGCGTTGGTCGCAGCCCGGGCAGGCATTTGATGTGGACAGGCTAATGCTCTGGCTGCCGGTGGATGCCATCACCCTTTTTGAACGGGGAGGATTCATCCTTTCAGTGATTCTGATCCTGTCGATGGTGATGTGGACGCTGATCATCTACAGTTATCTGCAATTCCGGCGTCAGGGTACAAGTCATCCGTTTAACAGCGACCAGGTATGGCTGCCACTAATCACCTCCCTGGTACAGATACTCCCTCTGGTAGGCCTGTTGGGGACAATTGAGGCGATGATTGACCTGTTCCATGTCATCTCCCGTCATGGTACCGGCAATATCCGTGGCATGGCAGGGGGTATCTCACAGGCATTGATCACTACCATGGCCGGTTTGGTTGCATCATTGTCAGGGTACTACTTCAGCAGCGACCTGCAGCATCGAATGGCATCTGACACCAGCCGGCAGGAGGGTATCTGATGCGCCATCGTCATGTGGATGATGAGAGTGGAGAGGTGGCGATTAATTTGACCCCATTAATCGACATGGTATTCATCCTACTGATCTTTTTCATGGTGACCTCCTCATTTGTTAAAGAGACCGGTGTTGATGTTGATCGCCCCAGTGCAGCTACCGCAGTGCTTAAACAGCAGGCAACCATTCTGATTGGAGTAACCGAGCAGGGTGAGGTGTGGATCGATAAACGGCGAGTGGATGTCCGGGCTGTCAGGGCCAATGTAGAGCGGTTGCATGCAGAGAACCCAGAGGGTGCCGTTGTCATTCTGGCAGACCAGAAGGCCCCCACTGGGATAGTGATTCGGGTCTTGGATCAGTCACGCTTGGCAGGCGTGGAGAGTGTCTCCATTGCGGCATCACTGGAAGATGGCTAATGCGATTGGTGACAGCACTGCTGATCGCCTTGGTTATAAACCTGGCGTTATTCTGGTTACTCGAACAGATGCTAAAGGAAAAAGAGATCCAGGTAGAACGGGTGAGGCATACCGAGCTGGTTGAATTTGTCCGGATAAAGCGGGAGCGGGAGCCACTACCGGAAGAGGAGCCTGAACCTGCCGATGAAAAACCTGAGCCTCCCCCCTCGACACCCAAACCTCTGTTGAAGCAGGTCAGCCTGTCGAGACCTGAACTGCCTGAATGGCAGATACCTGAGTTTGATATTCCATTGGATATTGGATCAGGTCCCTATATTGGTTCGAGACCGATGTTGCCGAAGGCTGAGATCGGTGAGGCCATCCCCCGTCTTCGTTTTCCTCCAAGCTACCCACAGCGTGCGCTGATGCGTCATGTTGAAGGCAGAGTGGTGCTGAAGTTTACAATTAATCCGGATGGTACGGTGAGTCAGGCGGAGGTGGTCGATGCAGATCCGCCTGGTTATTTTGAGCAGTCTGCACTACGTGCAATCAGACGTTGGCAGTTCCATCCAAAGGTTGAGAATGGTGTAGCCGTTGCCCGTACCGCAACACAAACAATCAAGTTCAGTTTAAAGAAATGACCAGGGATTCTTCTTTCACGTCATTCAGGGGTGTGTCACTCCTGCTGTGTTGCCTGATAACTGGGTTTGGGATGCCTCTCTGTGCAGCCAAACAACCCAAAGATGAGCCGGAAGCCTATCGATACACCTACGACTATCTGTTTATGATCGATGCCTTGATACGCAGTGAACGTTACCAGAAGGCGAGAGAAGAGCTGGATGCGCTGCTGGATAGAGTGAAACAAAAACCCGATGAGACCGCCTTGGTAAGACAGGCCTATGGCTATCTGAGTATCGGCGTGAATGACTATAAGGCGGCGATTGATCACTTTCTGTTTGCTATCGATTCGGGTGTGCTGCCTGAAAATATCAAGCACAGCTTACGCTATACCCTGGCACAGCTACTCTATCAAGAAGGACGATCCAGGGAGGGATTGGAGCAACTCGATAAATGGTTTGTTCAGGAAAAAAAGCCACATCCCCAATCCCGAGTATTGCAGGCACGTCTCTACCATGCCTTGAATCGTTGGAAAAAAGCGGTGAAAGCATTAAAAATCGCCATCTCCGAAGTAGATCAACCCAATGAATCTTGGTATCAAATGCTGGTTGGTATCTATCTTGAGAAGGAACGGCTAAAGCAGGCGGCGCCTATACTGCAGAAGATGGTCAAACTGTTTCCCGATAAGGCGCAGTATTGGCAGCAACTGACAGGGGTGTTATTACATCTTGGTAGAGATTCCCAGGCCACAGCGATGCTGTCGCTCGCCGCTGAAAAGGGACTGTTAAAAGAGGAGGGTCTATTGCGCCTGGCACGCCTGACTATCTCGCAAAACAGACCGATGGATGCTGCAGAGTTGTTGCAGTCCAAACTGGTCAGCCGTGAAATCAAATATTCCAGTAAAAATCTCAACCTCCTGGTGGATGCCTGGATGTTGGCCAGGGATCAACAGCAGGCCCTGGTTGTGCTTGAGCAGCTCGCAACTATCGATAACTCCGGTAAACCGCAACTCAGGGCGGGTAGGGTATTGATGGAGAGCGAACAATGGAAGGCCGCTGCGGCTCAGCTTAAGCGGGGCATTGAGTTGTCTGACAAACCTTCATTTGATGACTGGGTGATTTTTGGTAATGCCAATTACCGTATTCAAAAACATGCTGCTGCAAAGTCAGCTTTCGAGGCTGCTCGGTTACTGGCAGGTAACACGAAGCAGCGTGAACTGGCTGATAGCTGGCTTAAATACCTCACACCGCATGATCAGGCGCAGTAGGGTCTCTTCAGTGCCTGATCACTCAGCCGGGATTGGTGGGGCAGGGCCCCACCGTAACACTGGAGGTCCACACAAGCCCCCTGATTGACGATTCAGATCTCATTAGGTACCTAAACAATAGCTGAGCATGGTGAGTTTCCAGGTTTCGAATTGAGTCATTTGCCAGGGAGTCTATGTCATATGACTCGATATAATCGATTACTTCTTCCCCTTATTCATTACTTCATTTTCTAAATCAACTAGTTAATGATTTGGTGCGTAATTTGCATTTCCTCATCGGTTCGAATAACGAAAATATGAGGTAAAAACGATGCGACTTACAGCGCTCTCTTTAGCGATCAGCTCCTTACTGGTTTCCCCTTCCCTGTTGGCCGAAAAACAGACTGAAATACTCACCGACGTACATGTCGAAGGAGATGCCGAGACTGCGCCAGCCGTTACGGTATTACCCATAGATACTGGTTCACAGGGTATTCCTGCGGATGGGGGAGATTTTCTGCGCAATATCAATGGTGTCTCAGGTATTCGTATGGGGGGACACGGCATCGATCCTGTGATCCGCGGGCAGAGCCAGAATCGACTCAATATCATTCTCGATGGTGCCTATATTCATGGTGGTTGTCCGAATCGTATGGACCCGCCAACTGCCTATTCAGCCATGGAGAGCTACGACAGTGTGACAGTGATCAAAGGGTCCCAGACTGTAGTTTACGGTGGTGGTGGAAGTGGTGGCACCGTGTTGTTTGAGCGTATCCCCCCACAATTTGAAGAGGGGAAAAACTACCTGGGTAAAATCGATGCCGGCTACAAAAGTAACTCCCAGACCAAGGATTTATCCGCTGATATCGCTGCCGGTAATGCGTCTGGCTATATACGAGCTGTTGTGGGTTACAAGGATGCTGACAACTATGAAGATGGTGACGGCAATGAGGTACGCTCAGCCTACGAGAACAACAGTGGTAACTTGATCTTGGGATACACACCCGATCAGTCGAAGCGTCTCGAACTCAATGTGGAAGCTACACGGGAAGATGACACCCTGTATGCCGGTGCGGGTATGGACTCGCCTCTGAGTGATGCAGATAATCTGCGCTTTAAGTATGAACAAAATGATGAGCTGGGGCCATTCACTGGTGTGAAAGCTGAGATCTACTCCAGTCAGGTAGATCATGTGATGGATAACTTTTCTCTCAGAGAGCTGACCGCTCCGATGCGCATGAGTGTGCCGTCGAGTTCGGATACGACAGGTGGCCGATTGCTCGGTGATTTGATGATAGGGGAAAACAGTCTCACCGTTGGTATCGACTACCAGAACAATGAACGGGATGCCGATCGTCTTTCCGGCATGCCGACAATGGAGCCATCAACACTTCAGTCGATCATGTGGCCGGGTGCAGAGTTGGAACAGACCGGTCTGTTCGCCGAACTTGCCATGCCGGTTGGGGCTGAGAATACGCTGAAGATCGGACTACGCTACGATCAGGTCGATGCTTCTATCTCCCGTGGCGATGAAAAGCCGACTCTGGGGCCGAGTCCGACACCCAATAATCTCTATGCCGTCTACTATGCGGACAGCTCGGATAGTCAGACGGAAAACAATGTGGGTGGGTTTATTCACTATGAGCACTCGCTGGGCGGTGGCACCCTGTTTACCGGATTCAGTCGCAGTGTCAGAACCGCAGATGCAAGCGAACGCTACCTGGCTAGTTTTGCACGCAACATGATGACTGGCATGGATACCAGCTGGGTGGGTAATCCTGAGTTGGAGCCAGAGTTACATCATCAGTTGGAGGTAGGGTATAAATGGCAAAGTGCTGGCTGGGACAGTGATATCACGCTCTACTACGATGATGTTTCAGACTTTATCCTGAGAGATAGAGCGAGAGGGCAGGATGGTATCCTGGTCTCGAACGGTACAGCAACCATCTATCGCAATGTGGATGCAGAACTGTATGGTATCGAATGGCAAGGGGGCTATCAGGTGTCGAACTCGCTAGCGGCAAAAGCCAGTCTGGCTTATGTGCGGGCTGAAAACACCACTGACGACAGGGCGCTTGCCCAAATTGCACCTCTCGAAGCAACCCTGGGATTGGATTACACGCGTGGTGACTGGGAGTTGGGGGGCACCTTGAGGATGAATGCCAAACAGACCCGGGCGGATCTGGAAAACGGAAGTGGTCAGGATGTTCAGGAGACACCCGGTTGGGGTGTTCTGGACCTGTACGGCAAATATGATATCGCGAAGAATGCCGATATTCGGTTTGGTATAGACAACCTGCTCGATAAAAATTTCGCCTATCATGTGAACCGCGCCAACGTCGACCCTTTCAACCCGGAAGCCATACAGGTCAATGAGCCTGGTCGCGAAGCCTGGGTGAGAGGCAGTCTGAAGTTTTGATCGAGTGTCATTAAAAGGATCTAACTTATTCTGTCTAAAGCGAAAATTATCTTTCCGCTGTTTCACATCGGCGAAGACAGGGTAGTGGGTGCAGGGATGCACCGATTCAAGCCATCCAATGGAGTCAGGTCAATCATCCCGACAGTGATGTGATGCGGAATATCAGATCTGGAAAGTGGCAGACCAGAACAATCAATGAAGGTATGACATAAAAGTTAATGACGTAAACAGTCACGCTGCAACCGATTGGAATTTTCCAGTTCCAAAAATCGGTCAACGATCATTCTTGCTAATACAGGCCCACTATTCCCTGCAAATGATCGAAAATCTGGCTCGATCAGTCTTGCCTTCGCTATTCTCAGACAGGCTCCTGGCAACTTTGACACTTTACTGCGTCGACCCTTGTCGTATGATCTATCGGTAACACGTTGACTACAGTCAAAAAGTGCAGTTCGAAGTTGTCACAACCACATTTTCGTCAGGTGATAAGCTTGATATTCATCAAGGTCATTGATGACCTCTGATTTAGCATTACGTGCGCATTGAGCCTTGACTTGAGGTCTCATCGCGCTGCGGAAATGATCAGTAACACTTCACGACAGGAGTTGACAGACTCATGCAGACAGACGCAGTAGTTGAGTCTGGTAGATATCCCCCAGGGGATCTGGCTATCTGGGTCTTTATCCTGGCTGAATTAGGGGCATTTGCCGCTTTTTTCGGCTCCTATGCTTTCACACGCATGAATAACGTCGAACTGTTCAATCACTATCAGTTGACCCTTGATAAAGATGCTGCATTGATCAATACATTTGCATTGATTACCAGTAGTTATTTTGTAGTCAGGGCGGTTGCCGCCATCCGTGACAGTGATAGCCGGGGGTGTGTACGTTGGTTGGTGGCAGCACTTGTCATGGGCGCGATCTTCCTGGTCGTGAAATCACAGGAGTACGCCCATCATATAGGAGAGGGTATTACCCTGAGTACGAACACCTTCTATATGTTCTATCTGTCCCTCACTTTTTTTCACTTTATGCATGTCATCATGGGTATGGTGATACTGGCTGCAGTGGCAGTGAAGGCGAAACGGGGATGCTATAGTGCAGATAAACATACTGGTGTAGAGACAGGTGCATCCTACTGGCATATGGTTGATCTCGTTTGGTTGATTCTGTTTCCACTTGTCTATGTCATGAGATAGCAGAATGATACGGAATCTTTTCCGAGGTACACGTCAGTTGAATGCAATCTATCTGGTTACCGGGTTAGTGAAATGAAGAAGCGGACTGTTTTGGGTATCCGTGCCTGCACCTGGGTGTGGCTATTGATGATGAGCCTGACACTGATTACCTACATGATTGGGCAGGTTGGTGTTGGAGGCGTGAGTGCCTCTATGACAGTATTGGGTTTTGCCTTGATAAAAGGGCAGATGCTTGGTGATTATTTTATGGGTTTGAAGCGACTTAGCGGTTTTTGGCGTTGGCCCGTCAGCCTTTGGCTGTTTCTACCTGGCGGCTTAATCAGCGCCGCCTTTATGCTTGTTGGATGAGGAGATGGCGATGGATGATTCCATAAACGCAGCAGCTAGGGATCTACATCAGGATCTCCCGTTCTACAAGCCTCAAGCAAGAGAGGTGGAGCTGTTTGAGTATGGCTATCGACATCAATTACCGGTATTGATCAAAGGGCCTACAGGCTGCGGTAAAACACGTTTTATCAACTATATGGCAGCCAGGCTCAATCGGCCTGTTTATACAGTGGCATGTCACGATGACCTGAGTGCTGCAGATCTGGTGGGTCGTCACCTGATTGGCGACAAAGGCACCTACTGGTCGGATGGTCCTTTGACCCGCGCTGTCAGAGAGGGTGCCATCTGTTATCTGGATGAGGTTGTCGAGGCACGTAAGGATACAACAGTTGTGATGCATCCACTTACCGATGACAGACGTATTCTGCCCTTGGAACGTACTGGAGAGACACTTAAGGCTCCACCGGAATTCATGCTGGTGGTTTCCTACAATCCCGGTTATCAAAATCTTTTGAAGGGAATGAAACCCAGCACAAGACAACGATTCATCGCAGTTCGATTTGATTTTCCTGCACCTGACCTGGAACAAGAGATTCTTATCGGTGAGACAGGCATCGATACTGAGATGGCTCAGTATCTGGTGCGACTGGCCAATGCCATGCGTGCCCTTAAAGATCATGACCTGGAAGAGGCCGCTTCGACAAGATTGTTGGTCTATGCGGCAACCCTGATTCTAGGTGGCTATGAACCGGTTGAAGCCTGTCGGGCAGCTTTGGTCGAGCCTCTGACAGATGATACCGAAACAGCTGCAGCCTTGATGGAGGTGGTGTATGCCACAATCGGGCAGTGACGATCCCTCACAGAATCCTCCGGGTACCCGCCTGGCGATCATTGCAGAGTCACTCTATCTGGCCAATCTGTTGCTGGTGCCCGGACTTGCCTTTGTCCTATTAATGGTAATCTTCTTCAAACACGGCAAAGAGACCCCTCCACTGGCGTTATCCCATCTGCAGCAGACCTTCTCCGCTTCTCTTTGGGCAGGGGTACTGCTGGTATTGGTGAATCTCTTTATTATCCTGATGGGTGGCTATGAGGGTCCCAACACCTGGATGGCTGTCATCATCTACTTTACCCTCTGTCACTCCACTCTGATCCTGATCGGGATGTTCGGTTTGGCAAAGGCATTAGCCGGTAAGTGTTTTCGCTATCCGCTTATTGGTAGAGCGCTGCCAGCAGGTTGCAAAGGGATGCTGTAATGATTCTTTCCACCAGCTCACATCGACCCAATCGGTTCTAAATCATGGAAGAGAAGGTAGGTGAGCTCTGGCACAGACTGATCACAAGACTTGCACAGGACCGCTATCCACAAGCGGCTGTACATTTATCTGATCTTAACAATACCCTGGGTATCGTGTTTCGTGCCTTTGGCGGTGATGGTGGGTTAAGGGTGGAGGCGGCAGAGGCAACCCAACATCATGCGCGGCGTGGCATTATGCAACGTATCGCGGGCAGTTCAACCAAGATCGAGCTTGCTTGGCGGGATGAACACGCTCTCAGGCTGCCTGAGGTGATTGATCTATTTCCCCAGCAATCATTGAATCGCGATCTCTATTTTTGGCTTGCGGCACTGGCATCCTGTGATCAAGGGGGGATTGAACCTTGGCTTGAGAAAAACCAACGCTTGACACAGATCACACTGGAACGATATCCAGGCATGATAGGGCGTTACCGGCGTTTGCTGGAGATGCATCTCTTACAACGTCCCGATCCAGAACATATGAAGCCTGATGAGGCAAATCAGGAAACCACGGTTAGAGCGGCACTGATTCAGCCTGACAGTGTTTCAGGTTTGTCACCGGCGAGTCATGCACCCTGGCCGGTGCCACTTTGGCTGCATCCCTCCCCGCCGGGTGTCATTTGGGGGGGGTCAGACAGTGCTGAACCGGAAAGTGCTTCTGGTGGCGATGCGAAGCGACTTGACGATGAACGTAGTCGACGCGGTAAACGGACGGAATCGCAAGAATCAGACCGTGGTTTAATCACAATCCGTATGGAAAATATCCTGACCTGGGGAGAGTTTGCCAGTCTCGATAGAGGTGCTGAGGAGAATGAGGACCTCGATCAAGCCAAGGATGCAGCTGAGCAGATGGAGCAGTTCAATGTGACCCGCGATGGCAAATCCGTTGCCTCAAAGTTACGATTCGACCTTGATCTACCATCCGATGCATGTGATGACGAAGTGTTGAATGAGGGCATACTGCTACCTGAGTGGGATTGGAGACGCCAGGTCATGCAACAGGAGCACTGCCGAATTAAGATCCTGCAGGCTACTGATGCACTACCTCGAGAATTGCCTGCGCACTTAAAAAAAACAGCCAAACAGTTGAGAGCACAGTTTCAGCAACTTATGCCTGCTCGTGTCTGGGTACGTGGTCAGGCAGATGGCAGTGAAATTGATCTGGATGCCTTCCTGCGTTTCTCCACAGAACGAAACAGTGGTCATCTGACCAATCCGGATAATCTCTATCGGGAACTGCGTACAGGTGCGAGAGATTTGACCTGTCTAATGCTGGCTGATCTTTCACTTTCAACTGACAGCTGGATTGACAATTATCATCGGGTAATCGATGTCATTCGGGACAGTCTGTATCTGTTTGCCGAATCCCTCTCTGCTACAGGGGATCGTTTTGGTTTGTACGGCTTTTCATCCAGAAAACGTAATCCTGTCCGTTTTCATCAAATCAAATCATTTGATGAGCCCTATTCAGCCTTTTCACGGGGGCGTATTGATGCAATAAAGCCGGGATACTATACGCGCATGGGAGCAGCTGTTCGATATGCACATCAGCTGCTGAATGGTCAGCCTGCACAGCGACGCTTGCTACTTTTATTGAGTGATGGAAAACCCAATGATCTGGATAAGTATGAGGGGCGTTATGGTGTGGAAGATACCCGGCAGGCTATTCGTGAAGCGCGAAAATCGGGTATTCAACCTTTTTGTGTCACTATCGACGAAAAGGGTAATGACTACCTGCCTTACCTGTTTGGCAGTGGTGGTTATGTGGTGATACATAAACCGCAGGAGCTGCCTCGAAAATTACCTTTGCTGTATGCCCGGCTTACTCGAGAGTGATCGACTCGATACTGCATTCGTTATAGCCAGTGGATTCTTTTTATATCTCAATTATATCACCGTAGATAGAAAGCGATTTGTGCTAGCAGTGCAATGAATGGTTTGTGATCAATAGGCAGCTCCTCACTGGGTCTGGTGAGCGAAAGCACGCAGGGTGCCTGTCTCACCTCACTACGCTCAATGATTCAATGATCAATTTGAAAAAATGAGAAAATAGAGGTTCTTAGCGCTGTTTAATAGCTATCGATAATTTATTCACAGACTGTCCAGCATCCTTGTGGTTTGGCGTAATTCCTTTTTCTTATCATCCTGTCTTTCCTGGCGCAGGTTGTACATTTCGTTCAATCTCTTTCTCTTTGAGACATTATATCTGGGTGAGTGGAGATTCTTAATCTGTTCAATTGATGACTATATTGCTGGATAACCCGCAGAACCTATACCGACTAATCATAATATGCTTATGGTGAGTGATTGATGCATGTCAAGGAGTGATAGGTTTCAGCTAAGAGAATAGAGCAAACACTAGGGAGCCACACCATGGAAAATATTTCAAAGCCAATGAGCCAGGATCATCGTCATTGTGATGAGATTTTCATGGATTTGGAGCAAGCTGTCGTGCGGGGTGAATGGCGTAAAACGGAAACGATTGCAGAACATTTTATTACTGCTATGACACGTCACTTTCAGGTCGAAGAGCAGAAACTGTTTCCTGCGTTGGAAGAGAAAACGAGTCAAGCGGATGGACCTGTTAGGGTTATGGTGATGGAGCACGATCAGATGAGACACTTGTTCAATAAGCTCAGTGACGCAATTGCACAGCAGTCAAAAGAGACCGCCCTTGGTATCACAGAAACACTGCTTGTTACCATGCAGCAACACAATATGAAAGAGGAGAATATTCTCTATCCTCTGGCGGACAGATTTGTTTCCAACCTGGCAGAGGAGATTGCTCATAGCTTCACGGAGTCGGCTTAGTGGAGCAGCGACTCGATGTGCGAGCATTGGAGCCACCGGTTCCGTTAGAGCGTATCCTGGATGCTTTGGCTGATCTTGCCAAAGATGATTGGTTAAGAGTTCAGCATAGCCGTGAGCCATACCCGCTCTATAGCCTGTTAAAGGAGATGGACTTTTCCTGGGATACGTATTGGCAAAACGGTGAATGTATTATCCGTATTTGGCATGCTGATTCTTCACAGCCAATGAAAGTAGGTTAGGTTGTGTTGCAGACCGCCGGTTTGTCATTGGAACAGGCCCCACCCATTTCCATACCCTTTAAATACTTTTTTACTGCATCGCTGCTATTAATTGTGGCAAGTCTATTACTGGTTGTGCAGGGTAGTGACCTGGTGACCTCAAGATGGAGTCCTGCAGCTTTAGGCCTGACACACTTGATTACTACAGGTTTTCTTGCTCAGGTAATGACTGGTGCAATGATGCAATTACTACCGGTACTCGCCGGTACGCCGGTTTCCGCTGTGGTTGCCGTAAACTGGATCATACATATTACACTGTTGGCTGGGACAGGCGTATTGGTTATAGGTTTTTTGCAGTCACAGCACCTGATGTTAATCCTGGGTGCTGGTATTCTTACCACGGCCTTCATAGTGCTGTTTACCAGTACTGGTATTGCGTTACTGAAATCTGTGCGGCAACAGAGCAGAGCGCGTTCATTAGGTATAGGTTGGGTGTCGATAATCCCAACAGTGATGTTCGGTGGCTATCTGGTTGCCAGTTTGTCTGGATTAATTCATGTCGATGATTTACAGCCAATCATTACCCTGCACTTGTCATGGGGTATATTGGGCTGGGTAGGTATTATTCTTTTTGCAACAATATTTGAATTGGTACCGATGTTCTATGTCACGCCAACATTTAACAAGGTCCTAAAACAGTGGCTGTTGCCTGTTGTCTTTCTCTGTCTTGTTATCTTTACCGTTTCGAACTATTTTTTAGGTGAATATCTAGACAATAGTCTGCTACTGATTGCACTGGTGTTCTTCATTATTGGGCTTTCAGTATTAAAAAATATCTATAACCGTAAACGCCTTATCATTGATACAACATTACTCTACATATGGACTGGTATTGCCAGCCTGCTTATAGCAACTGTCGTTTGGTTGAGTGCCGGAAGTGATCTCCTGATTGGTGGACTACTGCTCGGCGGTGTCTGTATGACGATTCCGATTGGGATTATCTATAAGGTTATTCCCTTTCTTTGTTGGTTTCATTTGCAAGCGTTACAGATAAAGAAAAGAAAACTGGACTATTCAGCGCCATCGATGAAGTATTTCATTAAAGAGAAGCATGCCAAGTACCAATACTTTCTGCATCTTTCGGCGCTCTGTCTGTTTTTTGGAGCATTGCTGATATCGAGTGAACTTATAATATTGGTCGGTGTGCTTTTTACCTGCTCATCGCTTTATCTGTTTAAAAACATTCTGTACGCCTATATTGCCTATCATGAGGAGCAAAACATTCTTTGTTCGTAGTGCACCAGATCGTATAGGGCGAGACACCATACTAGAGGCATATCGACAAAACATGACAAAGTACGGGGATGATGCAATGAGATATCTGTTGTCAATCACATTGGCAATAGTATGTCATGCCAATGTGCACTCGATGGAGTTGCTACCCAAAGGGGAGTGTGCTGCCCCCAAAGCTTTTCATGACTACAGGCACTGCGATTTCAATGGCAGAGACATGACTGGCGCCAATCTCCAGGGGAGTAACCTTCAGGGTGTCAATTTTCAGAATACCAAGCTCTTGGATTGTAAGTTGACTGGGGCAAACCTGACAGGTGCAGATTTTAAATGGGCCGTTCTGGCAGGTTGCGTAGCGGATACAGCTGATTTTTCCGATGCGGATCTGTTTCACACCAATTTCGATGAGACGAGTTTAAATGGTGTGAATTTCCATAAAGCCTACATGTTCGGTGCCAGCATCAATGAAGCCCAGGCAGACAGCGCAAATTTTGCCCATGCAAATCTAAAGGATATTTCGATGGAGGAGAGTCAGTTAACAAACTGCCATTTTGATCAGGCATTCATGATGCGTGCAGTGCTTATCGGTAGTGATCTGGCAGGTTCCTCACTTCGTCAGGTGACCTTAACCGGTGCTGCCCTGGAACAGGCGAATTTTTCTAATGCGGATTTGTCCGGTTCACTACTGAATGGTGCAACCTTGACAGATACCAGTTTTCGCGGTGCAAAACTCAGCGGTACCCGTTTTGTCAATGCACGGTTACAAGCTGTCGATTTTACCGATGCAGAGGATATCCCCACCGATTTACCCCCAGATAAGGGGGAGTGAGCAGCGCAATATCTTTGCGCACTTGAGCATATCAACAGGTTAGATTTGATATCGATCAAGCACACAATAATGGAGTTGCGTTCTAATTGTATGACTGTTTTATTTAGCGTTGTGGGTTTTGATGCTACCGATTTTTTGCAGTAGGCTGTAGTGCTGAAATTTGGGTAAAAACAGGAATATCGATGATCCCATTTCCCGTACTAGGTGTTGCAAGACCCAGCTTTCTGATGTTGACACCAATCTGCATCTCACTGGGCCTGTCCAGCGTCCTATTGGTTGGTCACGATGTCGATTGGAATCTACTCACTGTTGTGTTTTTGGGAGCACTGATGGCACATATCAGCGTAAATGCCCTCAATGAGTATACCGATTTCCAATCAGGGCTTGATTTCAAGACAGATCGTACACCATTCAGTGGTGGCAGCGGAACACTGATTATTCAACCACGCCTGGCGCCTTATGCGTTGGCCATAGGGGTCACATCATTGATTGTTACGTTGATATGCGGCCTCTATCTTTTACAGCGGACAGGCTGGGGTCTGATGCCTATTGGGATCGTGGGGATACTTATCATTATCTCCTATACCACCTGGATCAATCGTCATCGGCTGTTAGTGCTCATTACCCCGGGCCTCAGTTTTGGTCCCTTGATGGTGGTTGGAACACACTACACCTTAACCGGTGTTTACAGTCCAATCGCTTTTCTGTTGTCGCTCATACCCTTTTTTTTAGTTAACAATTTACTGCTGTTGAATCAGATGCCGGACGTAGATGCGGATCGCAGCGTGGGTAGAGATAACTTTATGATCGCATGGAGTCCAGCAAAGAGCGCTTGGATTTTTCTGGGTTTTGGGATGATGACTCATTTGGTGATTATTCTTGGCGTGTTGGTGGATAGCTTACCCTTGACTGCATTGCTCGGGCTTTTGACAGCAGGATTTACTTTCCAGATTTTTAAAAATATCAGTGTCTATCAGGGAGATGTTAAGAAACTGGTACCCCAATTGGGCAAAAATGTTGTTGTTACATTGATGACGCCAATCTTGGTTATTATAGGTATCATGTCTGATATTGCCCTATGAGCCTTGCTTACCGAGTGCTACATCTTACTGGATTGCATCCTGTATGCCGTAAACGGTGCAACCATGCAAGATTACTCCGCTGTTCGCCGGATTGGCGGGCATTGTTGTTTACAAGCAGGTAATGATTAGAGACTTGATCCAAAAAGGATAAGCACCAATATGTTTCAACGCTTTAGACTAATTTCACTGCTCCTGCTGTTCTTCTGGCAGATTCAGGCATACGGGGTAAACGACACGCAACTGGCAGCCATCAAGGCACTGGGTGAACTGAATGGGATTGCATTGCAGTGCAATGCGCTGCCGGATACCCAGCGTATCAAGCGTGCATTGGTATTAGCGCTTCCCAAACGGCGTCAGTTGGGGGAACTTTTTGATTATCACACCAATAAGTCATTCATGGCATTCATCAATGAGAAAGGCACTTGCCCCAGTCCGCAGTCGCTCGCTCAACAGGTGGATGAGGCATTGGAAAGACTGGAGGCGGCATACGCAACACAATGAGCAGTAACAGCATGCGTTGGTCTGGAGCCCTATTATTTCTTGTTTCGGTTATCTCGTCCTCTGTCGTCTATTCGGCAGAGAAACTCGACTCATTCCGTGTGGTTGTCAGTATCAAGCCGATCCATTCCATTGTGGCCGGCTTAATGGAGGGTACTGATGGCCCTGAGCTGCTGATCGGGACAGAGCGTACACCTTATGGCTATGTTCCCACTCAGGCACAACAACAGCTGATAAAAGAAGCGGATTTATTATTCTGGGTTGGAGCGGAACTTGAACAGGGGCTTGTCGGTACGATTGAAGCGCTACCACCCAAGGTCCAGGTTATTGAACTTCTCTCCCATGAGGGACTGAAGATTCTACCTTCACGAATAGCCTCTGATCAGCGAGATCCCTTCTTTTGGCTTGATAACCGTAATGTCATGATCATTCTTGATGATATGACCCGTCTGTTACAGCAGGCCGATCCAAAACGCTCACACCTGTATGAAGGTAACAGAAGAAAGGTGTTGGCGCGGCTGGCACGCATCGACAGGGAGTATGAATACGGTTACAGAGGGATGAAAGCCGGATTGGGTGTCCAATACTTCGATACCCTGCAATATTTTGAGCAGGCCTATGCACTGAAGGTACTTGAACGTGTATCGGGCTCGCCTCGAGAGTCAATCAATGCCGCTTCTCTGCTGAAGGTGAGAGAGAGGATTATATCCGGAGAGGCCATCTGTCTGCTATCGGAGAAGGGATTGCCGACTGATAATATGGAGTTGATCATAGAGGGAAGCCAGATCAATCACGGTATTCTCAATAGTTTCGGGGTCGGTTTGACAGTGGGTCCTGATCTCTATTTCAACCTGATGGACCACAATACCGATGAGATAAAACGCTGTCTGAATGCAGATATGCAGGCTGCAGGAGCTGCTCGGGAGTTGGCCGAACAGGATGCGAAAAAGGTGATTGATGGCATTGGAAGTGGACAATTTCTCTTGACCGATCATCTGGGTCGTCTGGTTACCAAGCAGACAATGTCGGGAAAGTACCAGATTGTCTATTTTGGTTACACTTTTTGTCCGGATATCTGCCCGACCTCGCTGCAGATTCTATTCCAGGCATTCGACCTGTTGGGGGAGAGCGCCGACCTGTTTCAGCCCTACTTCATCACCATCGATCCACAACGGGATTCAATTGAGGTGATGCGAAACTATGTCACCTATTATGATGAGCGATTGATCGGTGTCACAGGTTCACAAAAAATGATCGATCGCGTGGCGAGTCAGTTCAAGGCGAAATATGAGAAGGTTGTGGAGGATGCGATGGAACCGGATATCTATCTCATGGATCACACGGCGAGTCTCTATCTGCTCGATCCGGAAGGCCGGTTTATAACCAAGTTTGCCCATGGCATCTCTCCTGAGGAACTTGCTCGACGTTTGACGGATTTTGTAGATAAATAGTGACGCCACCTGGAAAGCACCGTACGATGACGTTCAATCGGGTGGTTATACGGATCGGCTTTGTTTTTCTGGAGCGCTAGCCATTTCTACCTATTAATAGGTAATGGAATAACTCGCCTATCTCATTGTGAATATCCATTCAGGTTTCTCACGAAAAATTCTAAAACCAATAAGTGTGTGTTTTGACCTACATCAATGTGGCATATCACGCAATATTGCGACCATTATCGCTGTAATGCCGATAGGCATCTCACATCTCTTCCAACCACGGGGACGGGGAATAATGAAAAACAGCTTTAAACGCATAACCGCGCTAGCTATAGGGTTGGGGATCGGCATGGGTGCCGCTTCCAATGCCTTTGCCAAATCGTCGCTTGAGGAGGTCATGAAGGAGCGTGGCCTGACACAAAAGGATCTGTTGGCTGCCGCTAAAACTTACACACCAACGGGTGGACGCGACGAGTATCTGGCCTTCAGCTCGGGTGGCCAGAGTGGACAGGTGATTGTATACGGTATCCCCTCCATGAGGATCCTGAAGTATATTGGTGTTTTTACCCCGGAACCCTGGCAGGGTTATGGGTTCGATGATGAATCCAAAGCCGTACTGGCACAGGGTAGAATTCACGGTAAGGATATTAACTTCGGCGATACGCATCATCCGGCATTCTCTGAAACTAAAGGCGAGTACAACGGCCGCTACCTGTTCATCAATGACAAGGCCAATCCGCGCTTAGCTGTGATCGATCTGCACGACTTCGAGACTAAGCAGATTGTTGTCAACCCGTTCATGAAATCTGAGCATGGCGGCGCTTTCGTAACACCGAATACCGAATATGTTATGGAAGCGGCACAATATGCAGCACCTTTCGAAGATGAATTCGTGCCGCTGGAACAGTTCAACGAAAAGTATCGTGGTGCCGTAACCTACTGGAAGTTCGACGACAAGAAGGGTCGCCTCGATCCGGAAATGTCTTTCACCTTCGAACTGCCACCCTACAGCCAGGATCTCTCCGATGCAGGTAAGGGACCTTCCATGGGATGGGGCTTCACCAACTCTTTCTGCTCAGAGCGCTATGTGGGCGGTATCGAGCGCGGACGTCCTCCGTTTGAGGCGGGTTGTTCTCAGAAGGATACCGACTTCCTGCATGTCACTAATTGGAAGAAGGCTGCCGAGTTGGTTGCTGCCGGCAAGATCAAGAAGTCCAAAGGCTCCTATATGATTCCCATGGACCAGGCTGTGAAAGAGGGCCTGCTCTATCTGATTCCAGAGCCTAAGAGTCCACATGGTGTCGATGTCAGCCCTGACGGAACACATATCATCGTTTCCGGTAAACTGGACAGCCATGCCTGGGTCTATAGTTGGGATAAGATCCAAAAAGCCATCAAGAACAAGAAGTTCGAAGGCAAAGACCCCTATGGTATTCCAATCATCGCCATGAAAGATGCGCTGCACACCCAGGTACAGGTGGGACTGGGGCCGCTGCATACTCAGTACGATGCCAAGAAGTGTGTGGTCTATACCTCGATCTACGTGGATTCGATGGTGACCAAGTGGGACTACTGTGAAGGCAAGGTGCTGGATCAACTGCACATCCATTACAACATCGGCCATCTGGTTGCGATGGAGGGTGATTCTGTCTCACCTGATGGTAAATACCTGGTCTCTCTGAACAAGCTGGCCATTGATCGTTTTAATCCGGTCGGTCCGCTGCATCCACAGAATCATCAGCTGATTGATATCAGCGGCGATAAGATGCAACTGCTCTACGATATGCCACTACCTCTGGGCGAACCCCACTATGTGGTAGCGATCAAGGCCGATAAGCTGAAGCCTGCGGTGCGCTACAAATCAGGTTGGAACAGCCGTACAGATACCAAATCTCCTTACAAGACCCGTGCAGGTCGTGAAAAGGTGGTGCGTGGCGAAGACGGTGTGGTGCATGTTT
The DNA here is from genome assembly GCA_025656675.1 of Candidatus Thiodiazotropha sp. (ex Codakia rugifera). Lineage (GTDB taxonomy): Bacteria > Pseudomonadota > Gammaproteobacteria > Chromatiales > Chromatiaceae > Thiodiazotropha. The sequence goes on along the minus strand of JAHXHN010000003.1, from coordinate 646,974 downwards.
ACGGTACAGTGATTCGCTCGCATATCACGCCCGAGATTATCGAAGTGGAAGAGGGTGAAACCGTTTCCATTCACCTCACCAATCTCGAACGTGCAGAGGATGAGACCCACGGTTTTGCGCTCTATAGCCAGAACGTGAACCTTTCCATCGAGCCCGGTAAGACCGTATCAGCCACCTTCAAGGCGGAAAGGGCCGGCGTCTTCCCGTACTACTGCACCGAGTTCTGCTCAGCATTGCATCTGGAGATGCAGGGTTATCTGCTGGTCAAGCCTAAGGGGTATGTCGCCAAGACAACTGAGCTCCAGGAAGGTACCAAATATACTCAGGCTGACTACGACAAGCAGGTTAAGACCAATGTGGATACGCAGGCAGTCATCGACTCTGTGGTCGGCTTCATCACCAGTCACAACTATAAGGACTTCCCTGAAGTTGTAGCCTTGGTGGAAGATGCCACTGATCAGCTGGGATTTGCCGAAGAGGCGAAGAAGAAGTCTGAGACCTTTGCTGGCAAGGGTGACTATCAGAATGCCACTCTATGGGCCGGTCAATGGTGGCAGTATCAGGTTAAGACCGCTGATTTGGGACTACGTGCCAAGACCTTCCTGGAAGAGCATGGAGCTAAAAAGGTCAAGTAATCACTAATAGTCTAGTGTAAGAGGAAGAAAGGGGCCTGTTGGCCCCTTTCTACGTTTAACCCTACCATTCACTTGAAAAAGCCAAGGTTTTTTACAAATTGTGAATTAACATAGCTCAAGTTGACTAAACGTGTAATATCTTAAAGTTGACCCATTGGATAGTCATGGCCCATGTGGCCCTCTCACAATTATGAGGTAATCAGTATGAAAAAATTTGCAAAACTCACTTTGTCAGCCGCTGCACTCCTGTTTGCTACCGGGATTGTTACAAATGCACAAGCTGCTGATGGCGCAGAACTCTATATGACCAAGACCTGCTGGTCCTGCCATGGTAAAGATGCCAATACGCCGATTATGCCGGTCTATCCCCGGTTGGCAGGACAGAGCGCCGACTACGCCTTTAATCAAATGAAGGACATCAAGTCAGGTGCCCGCAGTAATGGTATGACAGCGGCGATGAAGGGTGTGATGGGTCTGGTGACTGAAGAGGAGATGCGTGCCATCGCCGACTGGTTGGGTACGCTGTAGAGAGTATTATATTACCTGGATAGACCATCCTGAGATACGTCTGGCTTAGACAGTTGATGTATATCAAAGTGTCCTAATATACCTTATGACACACTGCAGCATCTCTCGTGTGCACCTACATCGGCATGACTGCTGGGTCTGTTAGGTGCTCATGGTATATCCAAATTGTTCCCTTCGATAAATGTTGGGACTGGAGAAGCAAATTATGAATCTGAAACCGATGTTGAAAACGCTGACTGCCACTTTGAGTGCTGTGATTTGCAGCAGTGCGTTGGCTGGATGGAACGAAGCTGGCGGCGAAAAGGATGAGGCGATGCTGCTGACCCCGGATCGTGAACGAGGTATTGCTGTCTATGAGGTCTGTTCTGCCTGCCACTTGCTGGAGGGTTGGGGCCTTGATGATGGTACATTCCCACAGCTCGCAGGTCAGCATCGTAATGTTTTGATCAAACAGCTGTCTGATATCCGTGCCCAGAATCGTGACAATCCAACCATGTATCCATTCGCGCTGGATGATCAGATACTGGCTGCATCCGGTTACCACGAGGGGGAAATAAATCCTGCTCAACTGGTTGCCGATGTCACCGCTTACATCGCCAAGTTACCGATGAATCCTGAAAACGGTAAAGGTCCCTGGAATAAGCTGTTTCCGGAGTTTGCCCAGGGCAAGAAACTGTATGACGATAACTGCGTGCAGTGTCATGGTGATAACGGTGAGGGAGATGACGAAAAATTCTATCCCAAGATTCACGGCCAGCACTATGCCTACATGCTGCGCCAGTTCGAATGGATCCGTGACGGTAAGCGGCGTAATGCCAACCCAGACATGGTCAAACAGATCAAAGGGTTCTCAGACAAGGATATGCAGATGGTTGTTAACTATGTATCCCGAATCGAGGTACCTAAAGAGATGCTTGCTCCTTCAAAGGATTACCAGAATCCCGACTACGATTGATTCGACGACCTGTCTTATCTGTTGATCTATTGGTCCGTGCCGTAGGTAGGTTGGGCTTGTTTCCTCAGCCCAACCTACCCACATGTCTAGCATCCTTTCGCGGTGTCGGATAATGAGTCGTATTCAAGAGAACCGTTATGCAGTCTAAGCAAACCCTTCAAGTTGCAGTACTCACCCTGGTGGCGCTGGGACTTCTAACCGTCATTTTCTACACACCGATCTGGTGGGTGTCGCTGACAGCCCCCAACTATCCGGAAGAGTCGTTCCCGGATGGTGTACGCATCCATTTTCACATGAATGGTGTATTTAATGGTTGTCAGAAACAGGTAAAGACTGAAATCGTTGAGGATGAAGCGCTGGACTGTGTACATGAGATGGATACCATTAACCACTATGTCGGCATGTATCCAATTGCGGCTGGTGGTCCTGTAGAAAGAGGATTTGGTCAATTTCTTATGGCCTTTATGGGGGTGATGCTGATTGGTTTTATCTGCACGAAACCAAAGTTACGCATGACCCTGTTAAGTGTGGGGTTTGCTGGAATTGCAGTTTGGATGGCGGCCACACTCTATGGAAAAGATGGATTCAGCCTTCAGAATGCGGGTTATGTCAGTGCTTTGGTAACATCCCTGGATCAGGAAGCATCCGGTGAGACAAGTGAACCTGAGATAGTCATCGGTGGTGTGGCCGGGGTTCTCAAAGATTCATTGGAAGAGTCAGGGGTTGAAGTCATTCTCCCTTCTCAAGTGGCGGCGGCGAATAAGTCCAAGGACAAGTCGACCGGTGCAGAAAAAGCGCATCTGATTAAACAGCTAAAACTCACCTACGATATCGATCAGGTAAAATCAGATGCTTTGTCACCATGGGACGGCAGTGCTTTTCAGGTAATGTCATGGCACTATGCCAAGAGCCTGGGTCGCTATTTCAACAACCAGGAAGAGATCGTGCCGATGGTGAAAAACCTCGAGCTGGCGATTCATGTGGTATTCGTTGGCATACTGGGCGCAATGGTACTGGTTGTGTTTGGCTCACGTAAGAACGGTGGTCTGCTCTATTGGTTACTGATATTGGTACCTATTGCCTTGCCACTGTTTTTTCTCATCGATTATTCGGCCTGGCTCTGGTGGTACGGGCATACGTTGAATGATATGGGTGCCTTCTCTGTCAAGCCCTTTATGCCAACCGTATTCGGCGATGGCAAGGTGGCACAGTTTACGACCCACTCCTATCCCTATAAGGGTTTTGGACTGATGGGACTGACTTCATTGATTCTTGCAGTGGCGGCACTGATTCGGTTCAAGCAGCTAAAGAACTAGAATTTTGAATGTTGAATTATGAATTATGAATTGAAGAGCTCACTTCGTTCGGGTTTATTTAAGAAGTTGTGTGTGTATACACACCCATCAATTCAACATTCAACATTCACCATTCATAGTTTATTCTTAAATGCAGTAGTTGCGTTGCTGCTATCTATTACGTTATTTCAATCATTTGCCCAATCGGCAGAGTATCCCTCATTTCAGGACCTCATAGATGACACCGAGTCGGGAGGGGTTCTGATTCCACCAGCGGGTACTTATGCCGGTCCCGTAACGATTAGTGAACCCATTACAATTGATGGTCAGGGAGAGGTGACGATCGATGCAGGTGGCAAAGGTTCAGTCATCTATCTTGAAACCGATGGCGCCACCTTAAAAAACCTACGTTTGACCAACTCCGGTGAATCGCACAACGATATCGATTCCGGTGTGCAGGTACGGGGCAATTTCAATGTCATCAGGGATAATGTGATTGACAACAGCCTGTTCGGTATTGATCTGCAACAGTCAGAAAACAATATCGTGCGTGGTAATCACATCTCTTCCAAGCCATTTGAATTGGGTGTGCGTGGTGACGCGATACGACTCTGGTACAGCTTTGAAAACAAGATAACAGACAATATCATCAGAGACTCAAGGGATACTGTGGTCTGGTATTCGAGAGATAATCTGATTGCTCGTAACGATGCCAGAGGTGGTCGCTACTCACTCCATTTCATGTATGCGCAATACAATGAGGTGGTGGACAATCATTATGAGGACAATTCCGTGGGTATCTTTGTCATGTACAGTGACGGAGTTCACTTGAAGAACAACTACATTGCCCATGCAACCGGCGCCACCGGGATGGGGATAGGCTTCAAGGAGACCTCGGACGTGGAGGTGATCGGAAATCAGATACTCTACTGTGCAACCGGGCTCTATCTCGATGTATCACCATTTCAACCGGATACCATCAATCGTATCGAAAATAATTTAATTGCCTACAGCGGTATCGGGGTACTGTTTCTGAATGACTGGACCGGTAATAATTTGATCGGAAACAGTTTTAAGGGGAATATCACTCAGGTGGCTGTCTCGGGTGGCGGCAAGACTGCAAACCGCAATCTCTGGCAGGCTAACTACTGGGATGACTATGAAGGTTTCGACCTGAACCAGGATCAGGTAGGAGACAAACCCTATGAGCTTTTCAGTTACGCGGATAGAATCTGGATGGATGTGCCATCAGCACGATTTTTCAAAGGCTCGCCGGTGCTGGAAGTGATGGACTTTCTTGAGCGTCTGGCACCGTTCACACAGCCCAATATGCTGGTGCGTGATGAAAAACCCTATATGACGGCAGAACTTGCGAGCAGGTCAACCATCCTGTCTGATTCGGCGTCGTCGGGAGAGTCCTCTAAATCTACCCAATCTGAAAAAATACTGGATAGTGAGATGAAACAGACCGAGGAGATCTTCGATGCCTATAAGGCGCTACGTGAGTCGCTGGGACGTTGAATCTAGAATCCGCAGTTGACCGCTGATATCTGTCGTAAGGTAATGAAATGCTGAATCAAAAACTGGATTTTTCTCCCACTCCTTGGGTGAGCTGTGGCGGGCTACATGAATTTGTGAAAAATTCCAACGAACCCAGCGATGCTGTCGTTCTTGTTAAGGGAATAGCCAATAACGGCAAACGACATCTTGCCGGGCACGCCGGGATTTCCCACAAGTCCATGTTCAACTGCGGATTCTAGGTTGAAAGGATAGCGTCAAAATGAGTGAAAAAAAGTCTGTCGGCAAACGCCAAAAACAACCACTGACACCTAAACGCAAAGCACAGAGCCGCCGGGAGTTCCTGCGAGCATCGGCACTGACTGTCGGTGTAGTGGGTATCTCTTTGATGGGATTCATCCCCGTCATGCAGGGAAAAACCCTGCACTTGCGCCCCCCCGGTGCCTTGAAGACGCCGGAAGACGAGCAGGAGTTCTTTGCCTCCTGCATCAAATGTGGCCAGTGTGTGCAGGTCTGCCCTGTGGAAGCAATCAAGCTGGCGGACCTGCCTGAAGGCTTCGGGATCGGCATACCCTATATCGATGCACGGGAGCAGGCTTGTGACTTCTCATGTGACGGTTTGCAGTGCGTGCTGGCTTGTCCAACGGGTGCTTTGACGCATGAGCTCGACTATCCTGCGGATACGCGTATGGGGTTTGCACGTCTGTCACGTCCAAAAGCCTGCCTGGCGATGCAAGGAAAAGGTTTTAAAGGGCAGGCCAGGGGGCCGGACTATAAAGGATTGCTGCGTTATGAGGAGGTCGATCGTTGGACGCCCATTCCAGTATCAGAACATCCTTATGACTTGGAAATATGCGATCTCTGCGTGCGTCAATGTCCGATAGAGATCCGTATTACCCAGTGTGAGACCGCTGCTGCATCGGATGACCAGGAGCAACAGGTGGCACGGGTTGCGCAGCAAGTTGGTAACGAGTGTCCGCCCAAGCATGCCATAACCCTTGAACCTGTAGATCTTGGTGATGGCATTGATCGCATGAAACCAATTGTACAAGAGGGCTGCGTCGGCTGCGGTGTATGTGAAATGATCTGTCCAGTTGAAAGTGCTGCCATTGTGGTCGATCTGGATAAGAACGCGGATACATTGGGAGGCTAGCATGCGATATATCAAGCGTTCTCTGGTACAGCTGTTTGGCTACAAGGTTCCCAGACCCACAAAGGATCAACTGAGTCCGGCCGTACGTGAGATCTATGAAGGTAAAGTAGGCAAGCTCTCCAAGGCGGATGTCGAGGCGGTTCGACATGAACACAAGGGCACCTTTTTCAACAAATGGCAGAAGCGTCGCTGGGCGACCCTGATTTTTGTCAATTTGCTGTTTGTCGCCTCATTCTATTTTGACGTGCAACTGGTGGAGGGGTCACTCACCGGCGCACGTGTTATCGGTTTCCATTTTGCGGATCTCAATTCCGCCCTGCAGGTTGCACTGGCCTATAAACATATTGTGCTCAATCTGGTCATCGGTATGGTGACCGTATTCCTGATGTGGATGCTGCTCGGTGGGCGTACATTCTGTTCATGGGTCTGCCCCTATCATCTGTTGTCAGAGTGGGCTGAGTATCTCCATCTCTGGTTGGCGAAAAAGAAAATCGTCAAAAACCATACCTTCAGTCGTAAGGTACGCAGTGTTTTTTATATCATTTTTGCTTTGCTCGCACTGTTGACGGGTTACACCGTGTTCGAAACCATCTCGCCAACAGGTATCCTCAGTCGTGCATTGATCTATGGTCCCGGTATCGCGCTGGTCTGGGTCGGGTTGCTGTTGCTGGTTGAAGTCTTCTACTCACGTCGGGCCTGGTGCCGGTATGTCTGTCCGATTGGTGTCACTTATGGCATGGTCGGTCTTTTTTCACCGGTACGGGTAAAATACAATGCGGAAGCCTGTCACCATGAGGGTGATTGCCGTAAGGTCTGCCTGGTGCCGCATGTGTTGGATTTGACCATCCGTGGCGGTGCTGAAGACGTTAATCAGGATGTGGCCGCTGATTGTACTCGCTGTGGTATGTGCGTGGATGTCTGTCCCACAGATTCATTGACCTACGAGGTCAAAGGTCTGAGCAAGATGCTCAAGTAGATGATGAGAGTTCCAAACATCCAATGATTCAATTTGAAAATATCGTCAAGCGCTTTCGACGGCACCAGGTATTGAAGGGTGTCAATCTGACCATTGAACGTGGCCACCGGGTTGCACTGGTCGGTTCGAATGGTGCGGGCAAGACCACCCTTATCCGTTGCCTCCTGGGTGAATACAACTGCGAGGGCAGTGTTTCGGTGGATGGCCAGGATCCCAGGCAGTATCGCCGTGAAGTTCTGTCAAAGGTTGGCTTTGTACCGCAGTTACCACCCCCCTTGCGGATGCCGGTCGGGCAGCTGATACGCTTTGCCGCCAGCCTTTGTGACACCGACCCGGGAAGGATGGTGGCGGTGGCGGGAAAACTCGGTTTCGATGCTGATCACTTCCACAGCCAGCCGTTTGTAAAACTCTCCGGCGGTCAGAAGCAGAAACTGCTGATTGCGATTGCCCTTGGCCGGGAGAGTGAGCTGCTGGTGATGGATGAACCTGCCGCCAATCTCGATCCTGAGGCAAGGCATATCTTCTTTACCCTGCTGGCAGAGAAAAAAGAGCGCGCTGCGATGTTGATTTCCAGCCATCGCCTCGACGAGGTGGCAAGCTTGGTGAATCGGGTTGTCGAGATGGACCAGGGGGAGATCGTGCTGGACGACAAGGTGGCTGATCTTGTGGATCTCTCTTCGCGTCTCTATTGCCGTATCCGACTGATACAACCTGAAGCGGCCTTTGCCAAGGCGATTGGTGAATGGGGATTCAACGGATCGGATGGCGGGCTCGTATGGGATGGTTTTATCGCCGGACCGGACCGTTTGCGTTTTCTCGGCCTGCTTTCCCGCTATGCCGCTTTGTTGTCTGGCATGGAGATTATCGAGGCCGAGGACAAGGAGCCCTCTGTCAATGTGGTCTAAAGCGCTATTACTGCATTACGCATTGCTTTCGCTGCTGTTGCTGGTTGCCTGTTCCGGGGATAGTGGCACTGGCCCCAAAGAAGTGAAGTGGGACAGGGATGCCTGTGAACGTTGTCGTATGGTATTGAGTGATCGATTTCATGCGGCACAGATACGCTACTTTCCAGCCGAGAAAAAAAGATCAGTGGTTGCCTTTTTTGATGATATCGGTTGCGCTGTCCTATGGTTGGCGGACAAACCCTGGGAGAGGGATCAACAGACCGAGATCTGGGTTGCCGATCATCGTACAGGTGAGTGGATTGACGCACGTCTCGCAACCTATGTGAAAGGTAATCTCACGCCCATGGAGTATGGTTTGGGTGCGCAGTCCGAAACAATATCAGACGGACTCACTTTCGATCAGGCCAAGCAACATATCAATGAGGTGGAAAAGCGCTTCAATGTACATGGCGTACACCTCTTGGAACGACTGAAAGAGCAGGCAGAGATCAGGAAAGCTGAGAAGCAGAATGATCATCGCCACAATCAACACTGATCAACAGGATACTGATTTAAGGTAGACCTACTCAAACAGCTTAATCATCAATCCGGTCTGCACCGGGATGACGCTGGACCCACAAATAAACTGCTGTACATAACTGACCGAGAATCGATAGCTTATGAAATATCTCTGGCTGGCGGCCTATACCGATATCATCGAATCCCTACGTGCCCGTTGGTTCATGGTCTACGCCATGGTATTTGGCGGTCTGGTCGTGATTCTGTTTGCCTTTGGTCTTGCTGAGTCGCGTATCATGGGCTTTACGGGCCTGTCACGCTTGCTGATTACCTATATCCAGCTTTCCATGGCCATGTTGCCCATCTTCGTGTTGATCACAACCGTCAGATCGGTGGCAGGCGATCGTGAGGCCGGTGTGTTTGAATACCTTCTCTCCCTGCCTATCACGCTCAGTGCCTGGTTTTGGGGACGTGTGTTCGGCCGCTTCTTTGTGGTCTTTCTACCGGTATTTCTTGCCATGATAGGCGCAACGGTCTGGGGTATGGCAAAGGGTGCTGATGTACCCTGGCAGCTGTTGATCTACTACACAGGCCTGTTGATGGCCCTGGCCTGGTGCTTTTTGGGCATCGGCATGTTGATCTCCACCCTGGCACGAAGTGCCGATGTGGCACAAGGTGCTGCTTTTGTAGTATGGCTGACCCTGTTGTTGTTCCTCGATCTTATACTGCTGGGCGTATTGATTCAGGAACATCTTCCACCGGAAACAGCCGTTGCGATTGCCCTGGCGAATCCGATGCAGGTTTTTCGTACCGCCACGATGATGTTATTTGATCCGCAACTGGTGCTGTTGGGTCCTACCGCCTATGTGATACTGGATAATTTCGGGCAGCTAGGGTACATCGCCTATGCCGTTCTTTACCCCATTGCTCTGGGTACGGTTTGTGCCGGTTTGGGGTTTGTTCTGTTTAAGCGGAGTGATCTGCCATAGGATCGATTGATGGAAGTCTCAAACAAAAGCAATACAACCCTATGGGTGCTTCTCGGTTTGCTGATTGCCGCTGTCTGCACAGTGGCCATCTACAAAGCCTGGCCCATGCTATTTCCCACAATCAACATAAAAGCTGCAGTAGACCCCGCATGCGATCTGCGAGCAGGACCCTGTGTGACACAATTGGAGGATGGCAGTCTTGTCAGTTTCTCCATCGAACCCAGAGAACTCCCGGTTGTGAAACCGCTTCAGTTACAAGTGAGTCTGCAGGGTCTGGAGGCGGATCAAATCGAAGTCGACTTCAGTGGCGTGGATATGAACATGGGATTCAATCGGATAAAGCTGAAGAATGGCTCAGCGGGTGAATTTACCGGTAGCGGCATGCTGCCTGTTTGTGTCTGGGATGCCATGGAGTGGGAAGCCCAGGTTCTGATCGACACTCAACAAGGATTGGTTTCGGTCCCGTATCGTTTTATTACCGTTCGTCCCGGTGTGCCGTTACCGGGTGCAGAGTAGGTTCAATAGACGTAGCAGTCTTTGTTAAGTCTGGTATTTATAATGCTACGTTAGGACTGTTAAATAAGATATCCAATACCCCCGGCGTCCTGCCAGTTACACCTAAATGAGAATTATCTACGGAGCTTTATATTCCAATGACAGTGCCAGCAGCATATCCCATATCAGTGCTGGCTAGATAATCACCTATAAATACTAAGAATGTGCTAATCAATACGGATGACAGAATTAGAAAGTTGCTAGGCACAATGAAACGAAAAGAAGCGGTATTGCTTCAAGACTTGAATGAACAGCTAGGTAGAACGCCTGAAGATTCACAGAACACCAAATCCGAAGAATCTTGCTTAAGATTCATGAAATAGCAGCAAAAGCACAAAAGGAACTAGAAGAGCGAGAAAAGAATCCGATTTATACATACTGCGGCATAAAAACAAATGAGGTAGAACACATATTTAAACATGAAAAGAAGAACCTAAGCATATGCTGTGAGTGCGTTGATAATTGTTACAAGAAACCAAGTGAATTACGTAGCAAGCAATAACCACTCAATTAAGTCATTCGCTATGCTCGCTTGGACGCTCCGCAGCCTTGTTGCTCAGCGCCGCTTATTGTAGTGTTAAATGAAAAGGGTACTCCGCTGCAATGGAACTGAACCAAGTTGAGAATCTCTTCGCTGAATTTTCTAGGATCGTCGATTATCCGTTCTTCGAAGACTCTCCACGTATTGCTCTCAGTGCAACGCTTGCAGAAGAAAGAGACAGCCAAGATTATGCTATTTCCTTGGACAGCATTGCACCATTGACGAAGTGAGTCACTGCGCAGACATGACCAAAGCTGCCAGAGTCAACAGGCTCTGGCGTTGTCTGCCTTGGTTTTTTCAGTCTTCTGATGATGCCTTGCGACGCTTGAGCTTTATCGCACTCATCCGATCGATCAGAATCTTCTCGCAAAATTTAAAGGTCAGGAACATGATCATCGAGAGTATGCCAGTCAGGAGCAGTTCCATCGTCTGTATCAGTGCACCTTCGTGTAGCGCGATAATCCCGTAGGTTTTTATGAAGTTCCAGTTGGCCGCAAAAAGGCGAAAAATGTTCAGCGTCATCGCCCCGAAAACGAAACCGGATGCGATCAATATAAAGAAGGTGATGATCGGGAGACGATAGAATAGGTCGTATAGTTTCATGATATCGAATCTGGTTTGTCAGACATAACAGACTGCCATCGCAACGAAAAAATGTTTAACGGAATGGCTGGGGTACGGTCAAGGAGGAAGTATAGGATGTATACCCCCCCTTTTCTTTGAAAAACCAGCCTGATCAACCCGAAGCAACACTGCCGTTTCTCCGCCAGACGTAGCCCAAGCAGCGAAAGCTGCATCTGGTGGGTAATCAGGAAGTTTTTTAACAATCGTGGTCTGTCCTTTATTGTTCCAGCGTCAGACCTAGATCGATCCGGGTCTGACGCAATCCTGTTATATCCAGCTCAACTCGCTGGCTTGTCATACTTTTTCAGTGACTCAATTTGCTGACCCGGCCAAGCATATCCGTCTTCGTAAAGCGCCTTGTATTCGAAGTCCGCCTGCTTTTGGGTCCATACGGTGACGAACTTGTCGCCCTGCTTGACACGAAAGACATCGACCTTGATCGCATTGAACCTGGGGTGTTTTTTCCCTTCCACTTGAACGGTATCCAGAACATACCTGACCTTGATATCGCGGCTCAGGTTGGGCATGAAGGTATATTCGCCGTTATCCATCATCAGCACGAAGTCCGATTCAAGCGCGATATGCGGATCGAGCTTCTCCACCGGGCAGCTTGCACCGTGGTGGGCGCACTCATGACCATTGATTTTGCCGGTGATCGTCTCGGCGCTGAGAGAGAGCGGCATTGCAAACAGTGCAGCTACAGAGGCTGCCAGTTTCAGCCGTTTGGGGTGTTGGGTTTTCATATTGATTTCTCCTAATTATCGAGTTGTGACTGTGTATTGATCCGGGGGCAATGACCGGCCGGTTTCAACACCAATTAAAAGGGAGAAAGATCAGTAATCGTTCACGGAAGATACACAAAAAAATAACAGATACTTAACCGGTCTGTCACATCGAAGCACGATACACGCCAGCAACAAATCTATTTTCCGTCTGGTGTGATCGTGTTTCTCAAGTCGGATAGGAATGATACGAGGTGGCGAGCGCACTATGCCCCGGCATCCTGCGTGACCGGTGGATAGAGCTCATCAAGCGGAACGGATTTACCATTCTCCATCACGATACGCGCATGAAAACGTTTCAGCTCACGCGGTTCCCTGACACCGCATGAGTGAGCCAGCAGGCCGACTTCGTAGTTCATGTTTTTGACATAGTTGGCAACGCGTTCCGCCTTATCTTTGGAAACAAGCCCACGCTGTAACTTGGGGTTATGAGTGGTGATGCCGGTTGGACAGGTATTCTTGTTACACTGTAACGCCTGAATACAGCCCAGTGCGAACATGAATCCTCTGGCGGAAACAACGAAATCGGCCCCGACCGCCAGTGCCCAGGCAACACCAGCGGGTGTAATCAACTTGCCCGAACAGATAACCCTGACTCGGTCCCTGAGACCAAATCGACACAGCATGTCGATCATCATCGGCAGACTTTCATTGAGTGGTAGTCCCACATAGTCCATCAACGCCATGGGTGCTGCACCGGTACCACCGTCAGCACCGTCCACGGTAATAAAATCGGGTGCACTCTCCTTGCCCCTTCGATTGATTGTTTCAAACAGGGTTTCCAACCAGCCATAAGCACCGACCACTGTTTTGAAACCCACCGGCTTGCCGGTGACACGACGTATCCCCTCAATCATATCCAACAGCTCGTCTGCATTGTTGATGTCAGGATGTCGGTTGGGGCTGAGGGCATCCTGACCCACTTTGATACCACGGATACGGGCAATCTCTTCCGTCACTTTGGCGCCCGGCAGTATTCCCCCCTTTCCGGGTTTGGCCCCCTGACTGAGCTTGATCTCGAACATACGAACCGATTCATGCGCTGCGATCTCCTTGAGTTTATCGTCGGACAGATTGCCCGCTTCATCGCGCACACCAAATTTCGCCGTACCGATCTGGAACACAAGATCGGCACCACCTTCAAGATGATAGGGAGAGAGTCCCCCCTCTCCGGTATTCATCCAGCAGCCGGCCTTGCTTGCCCCGGTGGAGAGCGCGCGTACCGCCAGTACCGACAAAGCGCCAAAGCTCATGCCGGATATATTGATCAGAGAGTCAGTTGCATAGGGTTTGGCGCATTGCGGTCCGATGACAACCTCTCTCGCAGGTACTGCGTCCTCTCCCAAGGTTGGATAGGGGCAGTTGACGAACAGTATGGAGCCGGCGGGGCGAAGATCTCGTGTCGAACCAAAGGCGATAGTGTTGTTCTCATCTTTCGCGGCACGGTAGGCCCAGGATCTTTCGGCTCGGTTGAACGGCATCTCCTCACGATCCATGGCGAAAAAGTATTGACGGAAAAACTCCCCCATATGTTCAAAGAAGTAGCGGAAGCGGCCGATCACTGGGTAGTTGCGCCTGATCGTCTGCTGAGTCTGTGTGACATCGATGATATAGAGCACTGTGACGGTAAGAAGCCCCAGTCCTATCAGGAATATAAATATGACCGATAGCACCTCTAGCAAGGTAAATACCCAGCTTTCTGTCACGGCTGTCATCATGAGTATCTCTCTCCGGTTTATGTGAGCTCTAGTGGATGCAGCGTTCAGCTGGCGACTGGACAGGGCTCGGTCATCTCGCCGAGGCGCCTTGTCAACGCCATGTTTTCCCGGTAGTCGACAGGCACAATGACCAGTGACGGCCCCTGCTGACGGAATGCTCTCTCCAGTGTGTCGCTGAAGTCTCCACTCCGCTCGACCCGAAAGCCATGCCAACCGAATGCATCTGCCAACTGCATCCAGTCAGGGTTGTTGAATGCAAGATCGGTATGCCGTCCGAACTCGCTCTCCTGTTTCCAGGCGATGAGTCCGTAAGCGTGATCCTCCCACACCAGCATTACCAGATTGCTGTTGAGTCGCTTGGCCGTCTCCATCTCCTGTACATTCATTAGAAATCCTGCATCCCCGGAGATGCCGAGAACACGCCGATCCGGCATGACCAGGCTGGCAGCGATGGCACCGGGCAGCGCGAACCCCATGGAACAGAAGCCGTTAGGGATCAGGCAGGTATTGGGTTCATGACAATGGTAGTGACGTGCAATCCACATTTTATGTGCACCCACATCAGACAGAACTATATCCCTCTCACCCAATACATTGCGGATATCCCACAACATCTTTTGTGGGCGAATCGTCCCTACAGTATCGTCATCGGCATGTTCGGCCAGCTCTTCCTGCATCAAACGTCGCGTCTCTGCCTGTTGCGTCAGGTCGAATTGAAAATTACCCCGAGTCGCCAGACGCTCATTTAGCATCCAAAGCGTGTGAGCGAGGTCACCGACCAATTCCACCTTTGGATGATAATACTCATCAATCTCCGCAGGCATGAAATCGGCATGGATGATCGTCTTGCTCTTTTGGGGATTCCATAACTTCGGATGGTACTCGACCATATCGAAGCCCAGCGTGATCACCAGATCGGATTCGTCGATGGCCAACGTTGGATAGTCCTTGCTGCCGAGTCCGATGGTATAGAGACAGTAATCGGCATCCATATCGACGGCACCTTTGGCCATAAAGGTACTCAAGACTCCCACCCCTGTCTTCTCACAAAATAACCGCAGCTGTTTTGCAGCACGACGTCGAATGGCACCGTTACCGGCAATGATGACCGGTCTCTTGGCGTTAGCGATCAACTCAAACGCCTGATCGGCTATCTTGTCGTCGGCTACAGAACGGCGAAACCGGCGGGGCTCGAGCGGCTCAGCTTCGACATGGTGTTTGGCGATATCCTCGGGCAATTCGATATGAACGGCACCCGGCTTTTCGGTACGGGCCAGACGCACGGCTTTGCGTACCACCTCAGGTATGGTTATGGCGTTGTAGATACTTGTCGCCCACTTTGTGACGGGGGTGAACATATCCACCACGTCCATGATCTGATGCGACTCTTTGTGCAGCCGGGCAGTGGATCCCTGGCCGGTCAAAACCAATATGGGAGCACGATCCATATTGGCATCCGCCACTCCGGTTATGAGATTGGTTGCACCGGGTCCCAGCGTACCCAGGCAAACAGCCGGATTCCCTGTCAATCGACCGTAGATCTCCGCCATGAATGCCGCGCCCTGTTCATGCCGCGTGAGGATGAATTTAATCTTCTCAGACTGCTCCAGCGACATCATGAAGTCAGCATTCTCTTCTCCGGGCACGCCAAAGATATATTCAATGCCTTCATTTTCCAAACACCTTACCATTAGATCAGAAGCTTTCATCAGCGTCTCCGGATATTGTTATTGTTGTACACACTCGCGTGTCACTGTACTGGTCTTCAACTTTTTCAAGCGTTGCATAATGACAACTAAAGCAGACATGCCCTCTATTTAATTAGACCGAAGGTCATAGGGTTATAACAATTAAATAACGAAAGTATCACAACACCACCTCTCTCAGTTAAATCCTGTTTATCATGAGAGATCAGTGGCTCTTAGTAAGCATATGTTTTTATGAATCTTTAATGTTATATCAACCGTATATTAAGCACACTGACTGCTCCTTAACACGCAGTGTACCCTCAAGTTGAACGGCATTTTTTTGATATACAATAATTTCAACGGCGAATGTGACAGCCACTTCGCCGCTATGATTATCAACACATTGAATCCTTATTGGAGGAGAAAAAATGAAAAAGTCTACTACTTCCGCAATCGTTGCCGGCGCCATTACCACTGCACTGACCATGTCTCCCTTGAGTATGGCAACCGCAGCTGACACAGAGAAGTGTTTCGGCGTCGCCAAAGCCGGTAAGAACGACTGTGCTGCCGGTCCAGGTACCAGCTGTGCCGGCACCTCGACTGTTGATGCCCAAGGCAATGCCTGGATGCTGGTACTGAAGGGTACCTGTGAAAAGATCGTTGGCGGTAGCATGGCTGCGAAATAACCCAGGCAGATTACCGATGCAGGATACAATAAACACACTTGGATCGGTGGCGGCTCCAGTACCCAAAAGGGCCGGGGCCGGCCTTAAGCCGAAACACTATCAATCGATCATTGAACAACTGCCTGACATTGGCTGGTTCGAGATTCATCCCGAAAACTATATGGGCAGAGGTGGACCGCCGCTGCACTATCTGGAGAGAATCCGTGCAGACTACCCGCTGTCACTGCACAGTGTGGGTACCTCGCTCGGCAGCCATCTGCCGGTGGATCTCGACCACCTGAAGAAGTTGAAGGCCCTGGTCGATCGTTTCGAACCGGGCCTGATCTCAGAACATCTCTCCTGGAGTCATGGCTACGAATGGTATACCCACGACCTGATTCCTCTGTTCTATACGGAAGAGACATTGAGCCTGATTGTCGAGCATATCGAACAGGTGCAGGATTTTCTGGGTAGAGAGATTCTCATCGAAAATCCGTCCAGTTATCTGCAGTTCAAACAGAACGAAATACCCGAACAGGTATTTTACGTGGAAGCCGCCAAACGCAGCGGTGCGGGACTGCTGGTCGATATCAATAATGTCTTTGTCTCCTGCAGCAATCATGGATGGTCAATTCAGGAATATCTGTCAGCTGTGCCTCACGAGCTTGTGGGAGAGATACATCTTGCCGGGCACTCCATACAGGACCTCGGTGACACAAAGCTGCGGGTAGACGATCACGGTTCACCGGTTTGTCAGGAAGTCTGGCAGCTCTACCGGGACTACATCAATACCCATGGCACTGTACCCACGCTGATCGAGTGGGACACCAACATTCCTGAATTCCCGGAACTCTACCGTGAAGTCTGTTTTGCCGAGAAGTTTTTGCAGACAACCAGAGATCGATACGATGAAGCCATTGTCTGAACTGCAGCAACTGTTCTGCGATGCACTACGTTCCTCAGACTCACCGCCCCAGGCACTGCTTGATGAGATCGAGGATGACGGACTGCGGATTGAACGATTCAACGTCTACCGCAACAATTTCATTGTTTTGAACGGTGACGCCCTGGCCGACATGTACCCGGTGATCAAACAACTGGTGGGCGATGAGGCTTTCCGCATGCTGGCAACGGCCTATGTTCGGACCTTTCCCCCAATGGATCGTGCGTTGCTGTTATACGGAGAGGCATTCCCCGACTTTCTTAAAGGCATACCGGAACTATCCGGCGCCCCATACCTTGCGGATGTCGCCAGGATCGAATATGCCTGGACCGCCGCTTACCATGCCGAGGATGCCACTAGGCTGGACGAGGTACAAATGGTCAATATACCGGCTGAGACGCAAGGGGATCTTCGTCTGCGCCCTCACCCATCGATTCACTTTATCAACTCCAGCTATCCGGTCTATCGGATCTGGGCTGTCAATCAGGGTGAACCGATGGATGATGTCATCTCTCTGGATGAAGGTGGGTCACACATCGTTGTCATCCGCCCACAACGGGAAGTGGAGGTCAGGGAAGTCGGGCTCGGCGAGTTGCGGTTTTTGGAATCACTCGCTTCAAATGAAACCATCGGCTCTGCCTATGCACACACGCTGGAGAGCGTGCCTGACTTCGATCTGAACCGCTTCTTTGCCGAGCATCTGTTCGACGGTACCTTTTGCGCGATAGAGCCATAGCATCCAAATCCCGCATCGCCACGTATTACCTTTCAAAGTTTCATAATCAATAAAACAAGGTTGATTTCGCCATGAACGTATTCATAGACAATCTGCAACGTCTCTTCGATCTGATCAGTAGACTGGTTCCCGAATGGGGATTGTCACTGCTGGCCAGGGGAACCATAGCCTATACGTTCTGGACATCGGGTCGCAGCAAGGTATCCGGTTTTCTGGATTTATCGGACTCGACCTTTTTACTTTTCGAACATGAATATGGTGTGCCGTTGATCCCGCACACTATCGCCGCCTATATGGCGACCTATGCCGAACACATCTTTCCCATACTGCTGGTACTGGGTCTTTTTACCCGCTTTGCCGCCCTCTCATTATTGATGATGACCGCAGTTATCCAGCTGTTTGTCTACCCTGATGCATGGAATGTGCACATGTGGTGGGCACTGGTGTTGCTCTATCTCATCCGGTTTGGAGGCGGTAAGATTTCCGTTGACCATTTCTTGTGGAAAATAAGATAGACGGCACTTGCATCAGCACCCGGTTTCAACAGTCAATGACGCCTATACGATCAAGTGCAGGCGCTCCCTGCCATTGGTTGGCGAACATCTGGTGGGGGTTCCCTCACGGAGGCTGAGTATAGTTATTCCCTAGCCATCTTCCTGCGACTCAAGGGTATCGATCCTGAAGTTATGCTTTCTCATTGTGATACTAGCGTGAAGGGGTTTTCAAGAAGACTCTAAGTGAACTAGATGGCAGCAAGGTATTAAAAAATTGAAGGGGGTTGTCTATGTGCCGCGCAGCTCATAAGAAGGTGCTAAACACCGCTGGAATTTGCTTGCTAGGACAGCCTACACTGTGCTTTGGCTGCCCGTTACCTTGACGTTGAGGCTGTAGAAAAACCCAAAATTTTGTATAAGGGATGATAGAATGGTATGGACTTCCCCCGGTATCGTTGACACTCAAGAATTACCACTGAACACTCCCCGGTAAAATGGACACAAGAGCCTAATTTAGGCTAATCATCCACAGTGGACAGATAGGCAAAAATATCGGTCAGCTCCTGATCGCTGAATTCCAACAATAACTCATCATCCGGTGCATCCTCGTCGTGGATTCGGATATTCTCACGATACTTCTTCACTTGCCGCCAAAGATAGTTGGTGTATTGTCCAGCCAGCATAGGCACGGCCTTTTTCATATCTCCCAGGCCTTCACGGCCATGGCAGGAGGCACACTCTTTCTTGTAACGTTTCTTGCCACTTTTAACATCGCCCGGAGCAAGGGGTATCTGCATCAGGCGTTTCGATTCGAGCAGACGTTGGTAGGCATTGAAATCGGGTGAGGTTTCATCGGCAGGCGGCAGTTTTGTCTTGAGTACAATCTGTTCGAGATAGTGAGCGATGTCCTGGATGTCCGCATCGGGCATCTGACGATCGTCTACATACTCAACCATTGCAAGATTCGGGCGCAGGCGGTCACGAAACAGGTGAAGTTGTTTTGCTATAAAGGCACTCGGCATCCCCGCCAATCTGGGATATTCACCCTCTTTACCTCCCTGCCCATACTCGCCGTGGCAACCCGCGCACACTTCATTGATCTCTTCACCGTTTTCCATGTCGATGGCAAACGCGAGTGTGGGAATGATTAATAGGCTGAAGCACAACTGCTTGAGTCGTTGCATGGTCTGTATGGATTCAGGTTTGTATTGAGAGGAACGGGTTCAATCGCCAAAGACTGCAAGCGATTGCGTGATTTCATCATTCTTAAAGAATAAGGCTTTGATTTCAATCAATTCTGTCTACCTGTATCGATTAAACAGTCAATTACATGGGCAGATAAACAACCTTGTCTGTAAATCGTCTGGTTCCTGTGGTAAATAACATGCCTTCATTATGGGATTTATCAATTCTCATAATAGGGCAGGTAAATACTTAGTAACCGATAATAACTACGGAGATATGACATATGGCCTATAAGAATCGCCTACATAGGAGCGAGCTGGCTGTACCAGGCAGTAATACAAGAATGCTGGAAAAGGCCCCTGATGCAGGTGCTGATCTGGTCTTTCTCGATCTGGAAGATGCAGTGGCCGTTCAGGATAAGGAACAGGCGAGGAAAAACATCATCCATGCACTTAATCATTATGATTGGTCAAGTTGTTCTGTTTCCATCAGAATCAATGGCTTAGATACCCATTTTTGCTATAGGGACATCATCGATGTGGTCGAGCAGGCTGGAGATAAGCTCGATACCATCCTGGTACCGAAGGTCAATCAACCCTCCGATCTACAGTTTGTGGCACTTTTACTGGAACAGATCGAGGCGGCAAAAGGCTTTAAGCCGATCAATTTACACGCCTTGATCGAGACGGCGATGGGTATGGCAAACGTGGAAGCGATTGCGCAGAGTTGTCCCGACAGGCTGGAGGCACTGGTATTCGGTGTTGCCGACTATGCGGCTTCTACGCAGGCGCGCACTGTCAGTATGGGGGGAATCAATCCGGACTATCTGGTACTTGGAGACCCTGATGGAGAGGGTCATCGCCACGCGTTTCTGGGTAATCAGTGGCACTTTGCCATGTCACGCATGATCGTGGCCTGCCGTGCCTATGGACTCAGGCCTATTGATGGTCCATTTGGTGATTTTAATGATCCGGAAGGTTATCTGGCTGTTGCAAGGGCGTTTGCCGCCCTTGGTGGCGAGGGGAAGTGGGCCATTCATCCGTCACAGATAGCACTGGCCAACCAGGTGTTCACGCCCGGTAAGGCAGAGACGGAAAGGGCCGGACGCATCATAGCGGCGATGCAGGAAGCCACTGCAGCGGGTATGGGGGCTGTCAGTCTCGATGGTCGTATGATCGATGCCGCTTCGATCCGGCAAGCGGAGGTGGTGATTGAAAAGATGGCGCAGATTGAACGCATCACCGGCCGAGAGGCAGTTGCATGAATATCCACGAGTATCAGACAAAGGAGTTGTTTCGCAGCTACAAGATCCCGGTCCCGGATGGGCGTATGGCTCACTCAGCAAACCAGGCCCTCTCAATGGCGGAGCAATTGGGGGGCGATGGTTGGGTCGTCAAGGCACAGATCCATGCCGGCGGTCGGGGAAAGGCGGGTGGTGTGCAGTTAGCAAAGACTCCAGACGAGGTCCAGCAGCATGCAGAGAATCTAATCGGTAAAAGGCTGGTCACCAAACAGACAGGAGAGTCTGGTCGCATGGTCAACCGGGTACTGGTTGAGCAGATTCATCAGATCGAGACAGAATACTACCTTGGACTGGTGATCGATCGTGCCAGTCAGCGCATCACCCTTATTGCCTCAGCCTCCGGTGGCATGGAGATTGAGGAGGTCGCTGCCGCAACACCGGAAAAAGTGATCAACGAACTTATCGATCCTGCCGTAGGGTTACAGGATTTCCAGTGCCGTAAAGTTGCAGCTGGCATCGGTCTCAGTGGTAAACAGATTGTCAAAGCGGGACGTATCATGAAGAGCCTCTATCGCTGTTTTCGTGATAAAGACGCGTTGATGGTCGAGATTAATCCTTTAGTGACAACCAGGGATGGCCAGTTCCTGGCGCTCGATGCGAAGATGTCTTTTGATGGCAATGCGCTGTTTCGTCAGCCGGAGATAGCCGATCAGCGGGATTTCGAGGAGGAGGACCCGAAAGAGGTTGAGGCATCGGGCCATGATCTCAACTATATCGCCCTGGATGGCAGCGTTGGATGCATTGTCAATGGTGCCGGGTTGGCCATGGCTACGATGGATGCCATCAGCCTCTACGGCGGCAGACCTGCCAACTTTCTCGATGTCGGAGGTGGCGCCTCACCCGAAAAGATCACCAATGCTTTCCGCATTGTGCTGCAGGATCCGCATGTGAAAGTCGTGTTGTTGAATATCTACGCCGGTATCAACCGCTGTGACTGGATTGCGGAAGGCCTTGTCAAGGCCATGACGGATCTGGCTGTCAGTACACCCGTTGTCGTGAGATTGGCGGGCACCAATCTGGAGGCGGGCAGGGAGATCCTGAAGCAGTCGGGACTTAACTATATTCATGCCGATCGGCTCAGTGATGCAGCGGAGAAATCGGTGAAGGCAGTGAATGGGGGAGCAGTATGAGTATCCTGGTTGATAAAGATTCTCGGGTCATCTTTCAGGGCTTTACCGGGCAACATGCCAGCTTTCATGCCCAGGATGCAATCCATATAGGCACTCAGGTTGTAGGTGGTGTCACACCAGGCAAGGGTGGGCAGACCCATATCGACCGGCCTGTATTCGATACGGTAAAGGATGCCGTGGTGCAGACCGGCGCGAATGTCAGTGTCGTTTTTGTGCCGCCACCATTCAGTGCCGATGCAATCATGGAGGCCATAGAGGCCGGTATCAAGGTCATTGTGGTGATTACCGATGGTGTGCCGGTACAGGATATGGTGCGTGTGAAACGCTACCTGATCGGTCATGATGCCATTATTATCGGTCCCAATACTGCAGGAGTCATCACCCCGGAGGAGTGCAAGGTCGGGATCATGCCGGCGCATATCTACCCCAAGGGGCGGATCGGTGTGGTCTCCCGTTCCGGTACCCTGAACTATGAGGCAGTGGATCAGATGAGTGAACTGGGACTGGGGATCTCCACCAGTATCAGTATCGGGGGGGACCCGGTGAACGGTTGTGATTTCCTTACACTGTTGAAAAAATTTGCCGAGGATGCCGATACCGATGCGGTGTTGATGATTGGTGAGATTGGCGGTTCCCAGGAGGTTGAGGCGGCTGCCTGGGCAAGGGATCATCTGAAGAAACCGTTAATCGGTTTTATTGCCGGGGCAACAGCCCCTCCAGGGCGTACCATGGGCCATGCCGGTGCGATCATTTCCGGTGAGGCGGATACGGCCCAGGCAAAAATGCAACGTTTGGCGGAACTGGGTGTCAGTGTGGTACAGAATGCCGCAGAGATAGGTAAGACAGTGCAGAGAAGCCTGAAGTGAATCCAGCAATCCGATTCAGCCTTGTTTTGCTGTCAATGCTATTGACGAGCAGTACTGCATCGGCTCAATCAAAGCGTGTCGATCCGACTACAGGGGCTGTTTCATGGGAAACTCAGATGCACGGTGTGACCTTGTCATTGACACAAATCCTGCCTGATCAAGCGAGGGCCTTCTATCTCAATCGAGGTCTTCCGGCGGTCGCAACCGAAACCTATGCCAAAGCCTGTGTCTATATGACGATATTGAGAAATGATGCAGCGCCAGGTGTGGTCCATTTTCAGCTGGAGGACTGGTCAGTGGTCAGTGCTGACCAGTCACGTCCGCCATTGAGTGTTGAGGCGTGGCTCAAACGCTTAGAGGCGTATGATCTGACCCAGGCTGCAACGATTGCATTCCGGTGGGCTCAATTTCCCCCTGAGCATGCGTACCAGCCAGGTGGTGATTGGAATCAAGGCATGCTTACGACTGGACTCGAGGCAGACACTGTTTTTGACTTGGTTGCCCGCTGGGATGTAGCAGGTGAGCCATATCAAGGCGTCTTACGGAGTGTTCGTTGTGCACCCTGACCGGTTGAAATGGATCGGGTTACTGCTGGGCATATGGCTGCTGCCTGTCTATGCCGATCTACCCCCACTGACACACGGATTGACGTTAGTACCACAGCCCCGTGCAGCCCCCGCTCTGCGACTGCCTACAATGGACGATGAGACAATCGATATCGCGGCACTCAAGGGAAAGGTTGTCGTGGTTAATTTCTGGGCTACCTGGTGCCCACCCTGTCGAAGGGAGATGCCATCTCTCGAACGGCTTTACCAGGTGAGCAAAGAGAAGGGGCTGGTCGTGCTGGCGGTGAATATCGGTGAAGATGTCGACACTATCTTCCCCTTTCTCGGTACGGTCGATCCGTCACCCAGTTTTCCGATACTGCTCGACAACGACTCCCATAGCCTGTCTGAATGGAAGGTGAGAGGGCTTCCGACAACCTTTGTGGTGGGTCCGGATGGTCATCTTGTCTACCAAGCTGTAGGCGGCCGTGAGTTTAATCATCCTGCACTGTTACAGCAGTTGTTGGATTTACTCAAAGAGTGATGTTGCTAAATAGGTTATAGAGTCCTCTTCGTATGGATGTTGACTAGAACCTGAACCCAAGGATTAGGTTGTATTTAGTCTCCAATAGGAGGAATATGCCAGCAACTCACCACTGGAACAGGTTCCGTGTGATGAAAAGGCTATTGATCCTTAACAGCAAGGGAGGCTGTGGGAAGACAACCATTGCGACAAATCTGGCGGGGCATTATGCCTCTTCAGGTACTTCGACTGCTTTGCTCGATTTCGATCCTCAAGGTTCAAGTCAGCGCTGGCTGGAGCTACGTCCTGACAAGTGCTCGAATATTCATGGTGTTTTTGCCGGCAAGCCTACCCAGGGTGGGGTAACACGTTCATTTGCACTCCGTGTCCCTGGGGATACCCGGCGTATCGTCGTCGATACACCCGCGTCGATGAAACGCCTGGAAATGATGGAGATGCTGAGGACAGCCTCGGCCGTTATTGTGCCTGTTCTACCCTCAGCCATCGATCGCCATGTCACACTGGATTTTCTCAATGAGCTGACAACACTGTGTCGCCAGATGGCGATCAACTTACCGATTGGAATAGTGGCCAATCGTGTGCGTATCAATACGCGTTCATTCAAACAGCTCAAAGAGACATTGGAGGATTTTGATATCCCCCTTGTCGCCTATCTGAGAGATTCTCAAAACTATGTTCATACAGCTGAGACTGGCTGTGCAATTGCTGAATTAAAACAGCCCGCGTTCAAAAAAGATCAGCAACAATGGTCTATGTTGATTAACTGGCTTGAGACAGGTCAGCTTCCATCCCCCATCCCTCCGACTCCGAAACAGATGCAGCATAGTATAGATTTAAGGCAATCTTAATAAATCTGACGTGTGCTGAACCGCAATTTAAAAAATATAATTAAAAATTGAGCAATAAAAACCGCTTACAATATTTACTACGTATTCAGTTATTTTTCTACTACACCTGAACCCCCAAGGGAGGGTTCAGGTTGACAACATAGCGTTTCAAGGTAAATCGTAATAGCCCATTGCATCGACTTCGCTATTGATGCGTTTCTTCTGCAACTTGGTGTTATAAGGCAGTCCCTGGTGATAGCGCCAACCATCCTTATCATTAGCGCCAATGGCTCCATCATTATTCAGATCCAGGTCGAAGGCGACGAATCCTTTGGCTGATGATCCATCATTGAGGATCAGGTCCGCTAAAATCTGATCATCCCCGACAACAAAGCGATTGCCCCCAGTGCTGACGATGCCGGCCATAGGCTGGCCAACAAAACCTTGCCAGATATTGGATACATTTTCATATCCCCGTCCCTGATAGGTAGTGATGCACTGATCATACTCCACACCGGTATATGCCTTTAGGTCACAGAGTGTGGTTGGCTTGGAAAGGATGTTTGCAGCGAGGACGCTGCGAAAGCCGGTGCGGCACAAGGTTGCAATAGGTGTGGCCTTATCTTCGATTTTCTCTTCAATCTGCAAAAACAGCGATTCAGGATCCTGCCTGACTTGATAGACTGTTCCTGCAGAGCAGGCACCATCCTCGGTACGCAGGTTATCGACACACTCCCGATATATTCGGGGATAAGGCATGTGAATCGCTTTTTTGGGGTGTCCCATACGGTATTCGGTGGCATCCCTGACATCGATGATGGTTAGTTTGTCAAAATCATGCTTCTTCTCTTCATGCTTTTCTCGGTCTTTGTCCTGATGCTTGCCGAGCATACCCAAATAGGCCTTGGCTGCACTGATATCCTCCAGATAGTAGCGTTGCAGATAATAACGGTTGCCGTCTGAATCACCCTCTGCAGCGAGGGCCTGGTCGTTAACACTGATGCTGATTGTAAAGGCCAGTGTTGCGAGTATTGGTGTACGTATGTGCGTGCGTGTCTCTATACCCATCCTCTTCTCCAAATTATATTGGTTATGGTGCATTGATTCCCCACGGTCAGTACGCTTTTTCGCTATCTGTTTTTGATAGATTTCCATATAAATACAGATCGCCAGATGACTTTTTATGCTGGCGCTGTACTTGAATACAAGTAGGGTATCAACTCATAGAAATAGCCACTTAAGCTTAAGGAATGGTTAAGAAAGCGGGTAATGATTCACATATGATCAGTAGTGTTTTTCTTGTCCAGGATAAACATTAATCTGTACATACCCTCTAAATATAACGTGCTAGGGGAGGGTTGATTATGAAGTACAGGCGTTGAAGCAGAGTGGGGTGTATTTATTCGTGGATAGTTTGATGGGGCGTCGATGTGGACACCGTCAGATTGTTGTTAACCCGGCAACACAATTAGGTTACCAGGTTAACAGTATGCCAAAAACCACCTCCAGACGCGTAAACGTCTGGCGATCGTTTTGTGACTGTAATTCTAACCACCCAGACGCTTATATTTGATGCGATGGGGTTGATCAGCCTCGGCCCCAAGACGGCGTTTGCGGTCCGCCTCGTAGTCGGCATAGTTGCCTTCAAACCAGACCACCCCTGAATCACCCTCGAAAGCAAGAATATGGGTGGCGATACGGTCGAGAAACCAGCGGTCATGGCTGATGATTACCGCGCAACCGGGGAAAGAGAGCAGGGCCTCCTCCAGAGCACGCAGGGTCTCTACATCAAGATCGTTGGTTGGTTCATCAAGCAGCAACAAGTTGCCGCCACGCTTTAGCAACTTCGCAAGATGTACCCGGTTGCGTTCTCCACCGGAGAGATCGCCGATACGTTTCTGTTGATCGGAGCCCTTGAAGTTGAAGTGGCCAACATAAGCCCGGGATGGCATCTGAAACCGATCTACGATGATGATGTCCTGGCTATCCGAAATCTCTTCCCAAACCGTCTTGTCTGCGTCCAGGGCGTCACGACTCTGGTCCACATAGGCAATCTCCACGCTCTCGCCTATATGCATCTCTCCACCGTCTGGCTGCTCCTGCCCGGTGATGATACGAAACAGGGTGGTCTTACCCGCTCCATTGGGACCAATGATGCCGACTATGCCACCCTTGGGAAGGTTGAAGGTAATGTCATCGTACAATACCCGGTCACCAAAGGCCTTTTTCAGTCCCTCTGCCTGGATGACCATATCACCTAATCTCGGACCGGGTGGTATATAGAGTTCATTGGTCTCATTACGTTTCTGGAACTCTTGAGATTGCAGCTCTTCAAAACGTTGCAGGCGGGCCTTGCTCTTTGCATGGCGACCTTTGGGGTTGGAGCGTACCCACTCCAGCTCCGCCTTCATACTTTTAACATGGGCTGCCTCCTCTCGGGACTCCTGTTCCAGACGCTGCTCCTTCTGCTCCAGCCATGAAGAGTAGTTGCCCTCCCAGGGAATGCCATACCCTCTGTCTAGTTCAAGTATCCATCCTGCGACATTGTCGAGAAAATAGCGGTCATGGGTGACGGCAACCACTGTGCCGCTGTATTCGTGTAGAAAGCGTTCCAGCCATGCAACCGACTCTGCGTCGAGGTGGTTAGTGGGCTCGTCGAGAAGCAACATGTCTGGATTTTCAAGCAACAGGCGACAGAGTGCGACACGACGTCGCTCACCACCGGATAGGGTCTTTACATCCGCATCCCAGGGGGGGAGGCGTAAGGCATCAGCAGCGATCTCCAATTGACGTTGGATATTATGTCCATCGGTGGTCTGGATGATATTCTCAAGTTCAGCCTGTTCCTTGGCCAAGGCATCGAAATCAGCGTCTGCTTCAGCATAGGCCGCATAGACCTCATCGAGGCGGGATAAGGCCTGTTTGACCTCTGCCAGGGCAGCTTCAACGTTTCCACGTACGTCGGTGGTTTCATCCAACTGTGGTTCTTGCGGCAGGTAGCCAATACGGATGCCGGCCTGAGGTCGTGCCTCGCCCTCGATATCGGTATCAACGCCGGCCATGATGCGCAGTAATGTTGACTTACCCGCACCATTCAGACCCAGTACGCCAATCTTGGCACCGGGGAAAAAGGAAAGGGAGATATCACGCAGGATATGCTTTTTTGGTGGGACGATCTTACCCACCCGGTTCATTGTGTATATGTACTGGGCCATTGGATTTCGTAAAAAAATTGTTAAGAGTCGGATGGCGCATAAGGCGCAACTAGTGCGTATATCCTAGCATGAGAGGAGGGAAATCAGATAGATATTCCCGACATAGAGGGATGTACTGTACATGGAAAACGTCAGGAATATACAAAACACTCTACAGGTAGGAACTAAATAACTGGGGTACCTTGATATACATGTAAGTTGGATTACACTTACTATTGTCTCTAGTGATTAATTGGCTTGTGTAACCTTCGATAAAACGTCTTGACGCATAATGAAGGTTACAAACGCGGTAGAGACACTACGGGGCATTGTGGTTGTTACCCAATACGGAGTAGAGCCACTGAGATGATGACCGTAGCTGAGTATCTTTGTAAACCTGTTGAAGAGGAGACTAGGGTATTCACCTCAAAAGAAAAGCTTGATACCGGATTTTACCAGCTAGGTTTATGCATAGGCTTAAGAAGAGTGTGATCAGGTAACTACCATCATCACAGTTGAATAGTATAACAGCCTATCAGACCCAGGTTGGTGTATCCAAAGGATTAAGCTTGTATCTTCTACACTGAGCCAACAAGAACCCCGCTTCGGCGGGGTTTTTTTAATGTAATCAGATTGGTTCTTCCTCTTGATAGGGTGGGTAAATCACTGGCATCACAACAAGTCATTTCACCTGTTCAGTGGATGAGTCATCAGAGTGAACGCAGATTTATGTAAAAAATAATAGGGGGCTTATCTCGTACAGTTTCTTGACTGTGATCAATCAAATTACTGTGACTTTTTTCTTGTCAGTTTTTGCTAGCCAGACTGACGAAGACAAGTGAATATGTCCTTTTAATCCCTTTATTTATATCGTCAAAACAACCTGTTCGCATTGCTTTGCGGACACGCTATAGCGAGTTGCTGCCACAGTGTTTTGCCTATGGAACCGGTGAACCTTCATCACGGAACTGATTGTTTTGAGTGGGTGGCTCACTCGTACTGTGAGCACTTGATCTTATAAGTTTCAGTAATTCGTTTTCTGGAATGGGATGGCTGTAGAAGAAGCCCTGAGCCAAACCACAGCCTGCCTCGGTGAGGTGATTGATTTGGGTCTGGTTTTCTACACCTTCAGCAATCAGATCCAGGTTGAGTCCTTTACCCATTGCGATGATGGCATCGATGATTGAGTTACCATCAGACGATTTAATGCTCTGTACGAATGAGCGGTCAATTTTAAGCGTATTGATAGGCAATGTCTGCAGATATCCCAGGGATGAGTAGCCTGTACCAAAATCATCGATGGCGATACGTATTCCCTTATCGGACAGCCTTGTTAGAGCGTCTACGGCCTTTTCCATATCCTGCATGATGGCATGTTCAGTGATTTCCAGCTCCAGCGTATTTTTTGGTAATGCATGACGTTTGATGATCTTTAACGTTTTAGCGACAAACTGATCCATCTCAAGTTGTTGCATAGAGATGTTTACAGAGAGACTTAACGAAATGCCCTCCATCTCCATCCAGCGTTTGATATCGATACATGCTTTTCGCAAAACCCATTCACCCAGTGGAATGATAAGTCCCGATTCCTCAGCGACACTGATGAATTCGTTGGGCTGGATGGTGCCCTTTTCAGGATGTTGCCAGCGGACAAGGGCCTCCACACCAACCATCTCCCCATTCTTAATATTATATTGCGGTTGATAGTAGAGACAGAGCTCGTTGGTGGAGATGGCCTTACGCAGACCGTTCTCAATGTCCAATGACTGGGAGAAATGGGTCTTCATCTTTTGCGAAAAGAATGCGTAACCGTTTTTGCCGGTATTCTTGATTTTATACATTGCAATATCGGCATTCTTGATCAACGTATCCTTGGTGTCGCCATCACTTGGATAGATCGAGATACCAATACTGAAGCTGATAAAGATCTCTTCATTTTTTATGATGAATGGCGTTGTGGTAAGACGAAGGATTTTTTCAGCAAGGTTTCTTGCGTCCTGAATGTCGTTGATTTCCGGTATCAACAAATTGAATTCATCGCCGCCGACACGCGCCAGGGTATCCGCTTCGCGTAACTCACTCCTCAGACGTTGGCCCACCAATTTCAGCAGCTCATCTCCAACATAGTGACCGAGGGAGTCATTGATGATCTTGAAGCGATCCATGTCGAGATACATGATGGCCAGCTTTTTTCCGCTGCGCTTGGACTGGGCCATTGCCATGTTCAGACGATCGCGAAATAGGCTGCGGTTAGGTAGGTTGGTCAACAGATCGTGATACAACTGGTATTTGATCAGCTCCTCAGCCTGCTTTCGTTCTGTGATATCCCGGGCCACACCATAGGTACCAATGAATGCTTTTTTGTTGTCATTATTCATGGTGTAGATGCCAATTGAGCTGAGTTCAATTGGCACAGCGCGGGATTCAAAATAACGAGGCCCGCTGCTGTTTTTGCTGGATAAGCGCAATTCTGTACTGCGAGTGGCCCGGTCGCCGGTACGCCGTTCGTTAAAGGTGAAATTGGCTCTTTCGATATCTTCAGTATGGATCAGTTTGCTGAAGTGCTGGCCGATAATCTCATTTCGATTGTATCCAAGTAATGTCTCTATGCGATCATTTATGAATGCAAAATTACCCTCCTGATCAAGTAGATAAATCATATCAGGAGAATTGTTGACTATGAATTTATGTAGGGCTTCAGATTCACTCAGGCGCAGGTTTATCGCTTGATTCTCTGCTTTCAGCTGCCGACGTTCAAGGACATTAGAGACAGAACGCAATAATTCGTCGGGTGCATAGGGCTTGCGCAAAAAATCCTGGGCACCCTTGCGCAATGCTTGAGTGGCATGATCAAAGGTCGTTTCGCCACTGACCACGATGATGTCACAATCGATACTGTAGTGATCAATGTGCTCCATCACTTTATGACCATGCAGGTCAGGCATGTTGAGGTCGAGTAGTATCAGGTCGAAACTACTGCTGGTAAGTAACTCAATTGCTTCACTGCCGCTCTCAGCAAGCGTTGTCTCATAGCCGGAGAAACGCAGAATCTCCTTGAGGCTGGCCCTTGCCCTGGGCTCATCATCTGCAATCAGGATGCGGGCATTAAAGTTGTGTTTTGTGGGGTTAACCTTGATCTTTTTAGGCATGGATTCGAAGTTTCCCTCTATGCCACGCCACGGAGCCGGATAGTATGAATGCATTGCCTACTCCCTCCTAGCCGACACGTGGCAGGAACAGCTGGAAACGGGTGCCCGACTCTGTATTTGATGTACAGTTGATGGAACCGGACAGTTCATCAATGAGATTCTTGACAATGGCGAGCCCCAAACCGGAGTGAGAGCTGTCTTTTGTGGTTTTACCGGGAGAAAACAGTTGGTCCATGATCTCTTTGTCAATACCTGGGCCGTCGTCAGTTATTTGTATCTCAATATGTGCCTTGCCATTTAGATACGCGTTGTCGCGGGAGGCAATACTCAGTTTCCCCCCTTCTGGCATGGCTTCAACAGCATTTTTTATCAAGTTTGTAAGTATTTGTTTTAAATGACCGCGACTGGTACCCAGCTGAGGGATATTCGGGTCGAGGTCGAGCTCGGTTACAATATTATGGGTGGTAAACAGGGACGATTGAAAAAGTTTATTAAGATCCTGGATCAGTTGGTTTATATCAACACTTTTGACTTGCTGTTCCAGTTCATCGGGAATATCTCGAACACGCAGAATAATCTTGCCGACCCTCGAGATCTCCTCTTTGATTATATCCAGTTCTTCCTGTACCTGATGGTCTTCCCCAAGCTTCATGCCAAGAATATGTAGATAGTTATTTATGATTCCCAGCGGGTTATTGACTTCGTGAACCACTTTGCGTGCTTCCAGATGAAAGGCCGCCCGTTCGTCATCTATCATTTGCTGTTGGGAGCCAAGCATATTGTGTTGACGTTGAAGCATTTCAGCTGCTTCACGTGCAAACAGGTTCAACAGAGCATGTTGACTGCTTAGGCTCTGCCATTGATGTTGACTCATCCCAACAACAATCAAGCCCTGTGTCGATTGCTGTGAAGAAAGTGGCAGATAGAGTACGCCATCACTTTTCAGAAAACGCGCTAACTGTTGGTCTACAACAGTCACTAATGTCTGGTTCTCCTCATCCCGCGAAAACAGGGCCTTTCTTTGGTTGAAGGCACTGGCGGCTAAGCTGCGATCAGATGCTGTGGATAGGGTAATCCCATCCAGCAGGTTGCTATTTGTCGTTGTGGGACTGAGCGGATGCAGTGCTGTTCCATCCTGCTCCTGCAATAGAAAACAGATCTGTTTGATACCAAATAACAGATCGAGATCACGTTGGATCTGTTGCATCGTGGCGATCATGTCAGGCTTTTCAGGCATAGGCTCCAAGCCACCGCCAAACAGTGCTGCCTGTTTGACCCGCTCTGCCAATGCGTCCTGGTGACGCTGGGCATGTTGGTCGCTCTTTTGTGAGGGTAGGGCAATGCCTAGACTCTGAGCTGCTTTGGCTGCCTTCTCTTGGGCCTTTTGCAGTCGCTCCTCAATGACTGTCTGATTTAATCCAAACAGTGAATCAGCCCGCTCCAATGCCTCATTGCCGGGCTTGGCATCGCTGGCGGATAGTTGACTTGCGAGATTGATCAGCTTTACCAGGTGGGAGCTGTCGAGGATGGTGTCAGCGGGCTCATATTGATAGAGCACCGCATCGGATAAAAATGATTGCAGCTCCCAGCTATCAATCATCTGTGATCCGACTTGCGGTGATGTAAAGTCGAGCATTTCTTTTTCTGCTGCAACCAGTGCCTCTCCCTCCAGCCCCTTGTCCAGGATGGCTTGATAGTCATCTGGATACGCTTGAAGCAGTGCAAGTTGACCGAGGCGATGAAGCAGTCCTGCAAGGTAGGCCTCATCCGGGATCGGGTAAGTGGTCAATTCAGCCAATGATCTGGCGGTTTCTGCACACATCAGTGATTGATACCAGATCTTGTCCAGGACACGGCCAGTCTGCTTGCTCAGTTTGGCGAAGAACTGTTGAACGGCGCTGTTGATCGCAATTGTCCTGACACTCCTGATGCCGAGTACAACCAGAAGGCGGTGAAGATCACTGATCTCTTTCCATTGGCGATAAAAGGGGGAGTTGGCGGCGGTGATAACCTGAGAGGAGACACCGGCATCTTTTCTTATTGTCTCAGCCAGTTGAGCGAAGCTCACATCAGGATTGTTACAGCTGTCGATTAACTCGATGAGAATAGCTGGTGGGCTAGGGAGATTGCTGAATCTTCCTATAAATGGTTTTTGCTCCGAATGGTTAGGCACGCAGATCCTAAAATATTATTTATTAACAGCTGTTTATGGATGTAATTAATAGCACTTAATGAGTAACTGATAAAGCAATTTTTAGGGTCTTACCCAATCAAGATAGGGTCATCATCCGTTTTATGGGTATCAACCCCGCTGCACTTGGAGCTGGGAAACCCGTATTGCACTCAATTCACAATGTCGGAAATTTGCCTGATGTGGCCTCTCAGGTGAGTCAATATTTTGTCTTATTTTGCAGTGGATAAAATAACTATATGTTTTTAAAGATATTAATTGGCCTGCTGTGTGTGGCATTTAAATTGCATAGCTGTTGAGTACAAACTTTGAGGAACCACATAATGGCAAATGAACAAGCAGCTGAAGAGCTTGATCTGGGTGAAGAGAAGTCGGGTAAATCAAAACTCATCATCATCATTTCAATTGTCGCAGTTTTACTGATTGGTGGTGGGGTTGCAGCCTATTTTCTGTTAATGGGAGACGATGAAGAGGTTGTTGAGGAAGATGCGGCGGCGACTGAAGAAGCGGCGGCTGCCGAACAGGGACCAGCCCAGTACATCGACCTTAAACCACCCTTTGTTGTTAATTTACCGGGCCGCCCGAGTCTTCTTCAGATCGGCGTGAGCGTGCGTGTTACTTCAGATCCACTGGCTGAATTCATCAAACACAATGATCCGATGATTCGTCATAATTTATTGAATCTTATCTCTGCCACAGATGCCAAGTCCTTGAAGATGCGTGAAACCAAGGAAGCGTTACAAGCGGAAATGCTACAGGAACTCAATCGGGTGGTTAAGGAGTTGGAAGGCCCGGGAGAGGTGGATGCGCTCTACTTCACCAGTTTTGTGATGCAGTAAAATCATGAGTGCCAACGACTTACTTTCACAAGAAGAGATCGATGCCCTATTGCATGGAGTCGATAATGGCGATGTTGCCACTGAATCGGAAGCGGTTAATGCGGGAGGAGTCAATTCATACGACTTTACCAGTCAAGACCGGATAGTTCGCGGTCGTCTGCCGACCCTGGAGATGATTAACGAGCGCTTTGCTCGTCTTTTTCGCACCAGTCTTTTCAATATGTTGCGGCGTACCGCTGATTTGTCTGTATCTGGGATACAGATGCAAAAATTCTCAGAGTTCGTACATAGCCTGTTTGTGCCTACCAGTCTGAATATGATCCGGGTGCCCCCATTGCGGGGAAAAGGGTTATTCGTCATTGATCCCAAGTTGGTGTTCAGTGTTGTTGATAACTACTTTGGTGGTTCGGGCCGTTTCCATACGAAGATCGAAGGCAGGGACTTTACACCGACTGAAAACCGGGTGGTTCAACTATTACTGGCCCGTGCATTTGATGATCTCGCTGCTGCCTGGAAACCGGTTTTCCAAGTTAACTTCGAATACACAGGTTCGGAGGTCAATCCTCAATTTGCCAATATCGTCAGTCCATCCGAGGTTGTTGTTGTGACCTCATTTCACGTGGATTTAGAGAGTGGTGGGGGAGATTTTCATATCTGCATGCCTTATTCCATGCTTGAGCCTATTCGTGAGTTGTTGGATGCAGGCGTACAGAGCGATCGTGGAGAACGGGATGAACGTTGGGAGCGTTCGCTGAAAGAGGAGATCATGGGAGCAAAGGTCGAACTCTGTAGCAATTTGACGGAAGTGCAGATGAGCGTCAAGCAACTGGCTGGTCTGCAGAAGGGCGACATCATTCCCATTGAAATGCCGGAAGAGGTTGAAGTGGAGGCCTCTGATGTACCGGTCTTCACGGCCAAGTTGGGTGTTTCAGACGGGAACTATGCCCTGAAGATAAACAAGTGGATTCAACACAACCGAAGCAAGGGTCTGCATGATTATCTTGAAATGGAGAAAATGACCGAACAGGCCTCAAGTGATTCGTGAGGGCGTGCCGGCTACAGCTTTGCTGCTGTTGTCAGCCTTGTAAATATTCCCCAAGAGGGCATAAAGATGAGTGAAGAGAAAGTAACAGATCCAAATGAAGCATTAGCCGACGAGTGGGCCTCCGCGTTAGGTGAACAAGCCGATACAGAGGGAGGAGACGAGGCTTCTGCTGCAACTTTTGATGAGTTGCGGGATGAGTCCGGCAACGATGCGGTCAATATGGATTCAATTCTTGATGTGCCAGTCACCATCTCAATGGAGATCGGTCGCACCAAGATCAATATTCGCAATCTGCTGCAATTGAACCAGGGATCTGTCGTCGAGTTGGATCGGTTGGCAGGTGAGCCCATGGATGTCT
The DNA here is from genome assembly GCA_025656675.1 of Candidatus Thiodiazotropha sp. (ex Codakia rugifera). Lineage (GTDB taxonomy): Bacteria > Pseudomonadota > Gammaproteobacteria > Chromatiales > Chromatiaceae > Thiodiazotropha. The sequence continues at coordinate 611,600 of JAHXHN010000003.1, read as the reverse complement.
TGGTAAATGGCACCCTGATTGCCCAGGGAGAGGTTGTGGTCGTCAATGAGAAATTCGGCTTGCGTCTCACCGATATCATCAGTCCGTCAGAGCGGGTAAAGAGGCTCAGCTGATGTCCCGTTGGCCCCTCATCATGTTGTTCTTCAGCCAGACATTGCTGTCAGCCGAATCGGTTGAGAAGCCGGTGGGAGTCAAGATTGCGCCATTGGGAACAGAGAGCCTTTTAAACACGGCAGGCGGCTTACTGCTGGTGTTGGCACTGATCGTCGGTGGTGCCTGGCTGTTCAAACGATATGGCCAATTACCCATGGGCGGTAAAGGCATGGTGAGGGTAGTGGGAGGCACTTCAATCGGTACCAGAGAAAAGGTTGTTGTGGTGGAAGTGGAAAATACGCGGCTGCTTTTGGGTGTGGCTCCCGGTCAGATTCGTACACTACATGTTCTACAACAGTCCCAACAGAGCTTTCGTACTCAGTTGGATAGGGAACAAGACAAGCATCAGATCCCTCATGATGACCAAGAGAGTCGATCATGAGGGGATGGTTACTAATATTCGGTCTGCTTTGCACCAGCCTGCTGCAGGCTGCACCGGGAGTGGATGCATTCAGCGTCGCTCCCGATGGTGAAGGTGGCCAGACTTATACGCTGACTATCCAGATCCTACTCTTCATGACGGCGTTATCACTGCTTCCGGGAGCATTGATGATGATGACCTCATTCGCCCGTATCATCATCGTGTTGGCGATACTCAGGCAGGCGTTAGGTACTCAAAATACACCCTCGAATCAGATATTAGTCGGACTGGCGCTGTTTCTTACCCTGTTTATCATGATGCCAGTCTTTACCGAAGTGAATCAGGTGGCACTGCAACCCTATCTTGCGGAAGAGATGGATAGCATGCAGGCACTGCAGGCAGCAGCCGAACCGATTAAATCATTCATGATGGCACAGACCCGTGAAGATGATCTTGCCTTGTTTGCTCGGATCGGTGATTTCGCTGAATTGGAACAACCGGACGATGTTCCCTTTACCCTGTTGTTGCCCTCTTTTGCGACCAGTGAATTGAAGACCGGTTTTCAAATTGGATTTCTACTATTCATTCCGTTTCTGATTATCGACATAGTGGTGGCCAGCATCCTGATGTCGATGGGCATGATGATGCTTTCACCGATGATTATTTCCTTGCCGTTCAAGATTATGTTGTTTGTATTGATTGATGGTTGGGCGCTGGTGTTCGGCACCCTGGCGTCGAGTTTCCAGCTATAGCCGGGAGGAGGGAGCATGAGTCCGGATACAGTGATGTCTATCGGCCAGAACACCCTTGAAGTGATTGGCATATTAGCCGGTCTGGTGTTACTGCCTGCCCTGGCTGTGGGTCTGATTATTGCCATGTTCCAGGCAGCTACCCAAATCAATGAAATGACCCTGACATTCATCCCCAAGCTGGTAGTAGTGGGATTGGTGTTGATGTTCGCTGGCAACTGGATGTTGCAACTGCTGATGAACTTCTCGATGAATTTGATCGAGAGTATTCCGGAATTGATTTTTTAGCACCTTGTCGTTGCATCAAGATAATGAGGCCGATACAGAAACGTCATGATCTTCAACGAAGCGCAGCTCAACATCTGGCTAGCGGCCTATCTTTGGCCGATGGTGCGTATCAGCGCCATGCTGCTGTCCGCTCCACTGTTCAGTTCACGCCAGGTGCCGGTACGGTTGCGACTCTTTATGATGCTGCTGATTACCTTACTGATAGCGCCGAACCTACCCCAGCTGCCACCGGCCGATGTTTTGAGTCACACCGGTTTCATCATCATGTTACAGCAGATACTGATTGGCGTGATGATGGGATTCATTCTGCAAATGGTATTCGGTGCGCTTGTTTTTGGCGGTCAAGTGATCGCTTATAGCATGGGACTGGGTTTTGCATCGATGGTTGATCCGACCAACGGTGTCCAGGTGCCCGTGGTGGCTCAATTCTATCTGATTCTCGCGACTTTGCTTTTCCTGATTTTTAATGGCCATCTGCTGTCGATTGAACTGGTGGTGGATAGTTTTGTCACCATGCCGGTAGCAACAGATGGCCTGTCTCGAAATGGGTTACTTGAACTGGTTGCCTGGGGTAGCCGTTTATTTGCCGGAGGTTTACTGATCGCACTACCGATTGTTGGTGCCATGTTAATGGTCAACATGGGGATGGGGGTGGTGATGCGAGCTGCACCTCAGCTGAATATCTTCTCAATTGGATTTCCTATCACCATGTTGCTTGGATTTGTATTGATCTGGGTAACCCTGCCAAATGTCTTCACTGTCTTTAATGAGCTATTGGATGAAGCCTTCCAGCATCTGATGCAGAGCCTGCGAGTGACGAGGTAAGTCATGGCTGAGAATGACAACGGTCAGGAAAAAACAGAACAACCCTCGTCGAAACGACTTCTTGACGCGAAGCGCAAAGGACAGGTACCTCGCTCAAAAGAGTTGAATAGTATGGCAGTGACCATGATAGGCGTGGTTGCACTGGTAATGATGAGTCATACCATCGGCAGCAGTCTTTCAGATATGATGAGCCAGAGCTTTGTTCTGACCAGAGAACAGATCTTCGATACCGCTACCATGGGAATGCAACTGGGAGTCGGACTAGGCCAGGTTTTGTTGGCACTTGTACCTTTTTTTCTACTGGTAATCATTGCTGCAATCATCAGTTCAGTCGCCTTGGGTGGCTTCTCTATCAGCGCTGAGGCAATGGCGCCGAAACTAAGCAAATTGAGTCCATTGAAGGGTATGAAGCGTATCTTCTCCCCACGTGGTTTGGTTGAAATGCTGAAGGCGTTGGCAAAGTTTATTTTTATCGGTGGAACCACCGTTCTTTTATTATGGACTTCTATGGAGAAGTTTCTAGCACTACACGGGATGGAGATCGCCCAGGCACTTGAGCGTTTGAACGGGATGATCGGTGGGTCGGTGATCTTGATGACCGCAACACTGATTCTGATAGCGGCCATCGATGTGCCTTTCCAGCTTTGGGATCATAAACGTCAGCTGAAGATGACTCGCCAGGAAGTACGGGACGAGATGAAGGAGACCGACGGTAAACCTGAGGTAAAGAGCCGTATTCGCCAGCTGCAGCGTGAGATGGCGCAGAAACGGATGATGCAAGAGGTACCCAAGGCCGATGTGATTGTTACAAACCCGACCCACTTTGCTGTTGCACTGAAATATGATCCACAGAAGATGCATGCGCCAAAACTATTGGCTAAGGGTGCTGACCTGGTCGCTATGAATATCCGAAAAGTAGGTGGCGAGGCCAAAGTACCGGTTGTTGAGTCTCCAATGCTTGCACGGGCAATCTATTTCCATACAGAACTGAATGCATTTATTCCAGCTGGTCTTTACCTCGCAGTAGCCCGTTTGTTGGCTTATGTCTTTCAACTGCGCGCCTACCGGACTGAGGGTGGAGAGTATCCTGAGCTGCCGGATGATTTACCGGTTCCGGAGGAGTATCAGCATGATTAACTATAGAGTTTTGAGTTGTTAGTTATGAGTTTTGAGTTTATGTATACGCTTTGCTCATGCTTTGTATTAGGACCTCTAAACAGGTCGTGCATGGAGTGCACTCATTCAACTCAAAACTCAAAACTCAAAACTCAAAACTTTTTCGAGTAATAACAATGGATGCCACAGCAATTCTCGACAATGTAAAGCAGGTAGGGGCACGTGGCCTAGGTGCGCCGCTGGTGTTGATGATGCTGTTGACGATGGTGGTGATTCCACTGCCGCCGATCGCACTGGATATGTTCTTTACCTTCAATATCACACTCGCTCTGGTTGTTATGCTGGTTGTCGTCTATACCCGCAAGCCACTCGAATTTTCCGTTTTTCCCAGTCTGTTGTTAATCGCGACCTTGCTGCGTCTTGCGCTCAATGTGGCTTCTACCCGTGTGGTATTACTGGAAGGTCATACCGGTGGGGATGCGGCGGGAAAGGTAATTGAAGCGTTTGGCGCCTTCGTCATCGGGGGCAACTACGCTGTAGGTCTGGTGGTTTTTCTTATCCTGGTGATCATTAATTTCGTGGTGGTAACCAAGGGTGCGGGACGTGTTTCTGAAGTCAGTGCCCGCTTTACATTGGATGCGATGCCGGGTAAGCAAATGGCTATCGATGCCGATCTCAATTCGGGCCTCATCGATCAGGATGAGGCACGGACCCGTCGTGAAGAGGTCTCCCGTGAAGCGGATTTTTATGGTGCTATGGATGGCGCAAGCAAGTTTGTTCGTGGCGATGCCATTGCAGGCATTCTGATACTCTTCATCAATATCATTGGTGGCCTCTCGATTGGCATGGCCCAGCACAATCTCGATTTTTCGACTGCATTGCAGAACTATGTGCTGTTAACCATCGGTGATGGTTTGGTCGCACAAATCCCATCTTTACTCCTCTCTACATCCGCAGCGATTATCGTCACCCGGGTAGCCAGTACACAGGATGTTGGCGGGCAGATAATCAGCCAGCTATTCACCAGTCCCAGAGCATTGGCTGTCGCTGCAGCAGTACTGTTTCTGATGGGTATTATTCCCGGTATGCCTAACTTCGCTTTCCTTACACTTGCAGCAGCGGCAGCAGCAGGGGCCTGGATGATCTGGCAACGGCAAATGAAACCGGCAGAAGCACCGGTCATCGAAGAACTGGCCGAACAACCGGAACAGCGTGATCTGAGTTGGGAAGATGTTCAGCCGGTTGATCTTATCGGGCTTGAAGTGGGGTATCGTTTGATTCCACTGGTGGATCGAAATCAGGGTGGGCAGCTGATGAACCGTATTAAAGGTGTCAGACGCAAGCTTTCACAAGAGTTAGGATTTCTTATTCCTTCGGTTCATATTCGTGACAACCTGGATCTGAACCCAAACAGCTATAGGATCTCGGTCAACGGCGTTGCTATGGCGCAAGCGGATATATTTCCTGACCGGGAGTTGGCGATCAATCCGGGACAAGTGTTCGGCGAGCTACAGGGAGCGGCCACGAAGGATCCGACCTTTGGCCTTGATGCTGTTTGGATCGATCCTGAACAGAAGGATCATGCTCAGACATTGGGCTACACAGTAGTGGATGCCAGCACCGTAGTGGCAACCCATCTGAGCGAGATGCTGCAAACCCAATCCAACGAACTTTTAGGCCATGAGGAGACACAGCAGTTGTTCGATATGCTGGCCAGAAGTGCACCCAAACTGGTTGAAGACCTGGTACCCAAGACTCTCTCATTAAGCGTAGTGACAAAGATACTGCAGAACTTGTTGGCCGAACATGTACCGGTCCGCGATTTTCGTACCATCGCTGAAACCCTGGCGGAGCAGGCTCACAGAACCCAAGATCCTGGTGCTTTGACGGCATCAGTCAGGGTTGCTCTCTCCCGGGGGATTGTGCAGCAACTGATCGGAACCACTGAAGAGATTCCTGTGGCGGTGCTTGATCCGACACTGGAGCAGTTATTACAAAGAACCTTGCAGGCCTCGGAAGAGGGACAGGCGGGTTTCGAACCGGGATTGGCAGAGCGACTACAGAATGCACTGGCTGAGACCAGTACTGCGATGGAAGCCCAGGGACAGGAGAGCGTACTCCTGGTAGCGGCGCCCATCAGACCCTGGATGGCCAGATTCGCGAAACATGCCGCACCGGGTATGCATATCCTCTCCTATAACGAAATACCGGATAACCGTCAGATCAAAGTCATTTCCACGATTGGTGGCAATGCCGGAGAGATGTGATCGCTCAGAAGCAAATAACTATTCTGATTCACTTAATCCTGACGAATACCGGTATCCAGGACATTTAGCGACTCACTGATTCCCCGTGAGTGTTGGAATGATGAGCACTGCTGTTTCTGGAGCGACACGGGATACCCTCTGTTATTAACCCTGTTGTTGGCATCTGATGCCTTGCATCGGGTCCTACTCTATCTCCTCCGCCTTGAGACACATGCCCCGCCTGACGCTGAATTCGAACCTGGACATATGAGTAAAGCGTGCACGGCAACCCCACTATCCTCTATGTACCTCTTACGCCGGAACCTTGGCGGAGCTGAAGCTGGGAGTCAAGAGACCGACGTTTTGACGGTCACAGTCAAGGTTGCGCCATCTCACTGTATTTATCCGCAACTTATTGAAAATAAATAACTAATTGCATTATCCGTGCGAATATCAAGATTGGAACGGTTATTGCAGAGTATGTTTCAGACCTCTGAAGGAGGCGACAGGCTCAGGTGTAGCGCTGGTTGAGACCGGCAAAGTAACGCCCAAGCTGGAGAGTAGACATGAAGGCTGATAGGCGCTAGCTCAATCCCGGGCGATCGCCGGGGATCGTGGACTATGAAGATACGACGTTTTTTTGCCTCTGATATGCGACAGGCACTACGCCATGTACGCGAGGCCCTGGGTGCGGACGCCGTTATACTCTCCAATAAGAGTGTACAGGGTGGGGTCGAATTGGTGGCGGCAGTGGATTACGATGAGTCTGCCTTTAACAGCACACAGCCCACCTCCATTGAGACTCAATCCCCGCCTCCGTCAAACAATAGACCAAGCCATTCACCTGCAATCAAAGCACCCTATGCAACGATGCAGGATGCTGTCGATGAGTTACCTAAACCAGCCCCCGACAATACGCAATCCAATCCAGACCACAGACAGGAGCAGCCTCGCGTAGAGTGGAGTCAAGACCCGGTTCTGAGAGAGATGCGCCGGGAAATGCAGGCACTGCGTCGCATGATGGAGAATGAGCTTTCCGAGCTTACTTGGCGAGATCTTGGCCATCGCCGTCCACAGACTCAAGACCTCATGCGCCGTCTGATGGGATTGGGATTGGATGCGAGTCACTGCAAAGAGCTGGCCTACCGGGTAGAAGATGCGGAAACCCCGGAGCAGGCTTGGCGTCAGGCAGTGACGCAACTAATCAATGAAATCCCTACTGTCAAAAAAGATCTTCTCGATCAAGGTGGCATTCTGGCTTTAGTGGGTCCGACTGGCGTTGGCAAGACCACTACAATTGCCAAATTGGCCGCCAGATTTTGCCTGCGTCATGGTAATCGCCATCTGGCACTGATCTCAGCAGACAGTTATCGCATCGGTGCTCAAGAGCAACTTCAAAATTATGGACGTATTCTGGATGTGCCGGTTCGTAGCGTATCCAACCCTGAGGAGCTCAGTAATGCACTGCATGCCTTCACGGAGAAGCGACTGGTACTTATCGATACCGCGGGGATGGGTCAGAGAGATCTCAAACTGACCGAACGTTTGGCGCTGTTGAACAACGGCAATCATCCGGTGAAGTCACTACTGACACTCTCTGCTACCACGCAACGCTCTGCATTGAGTCATGCGATCCGTTCCTTCAGCATCGTAAAGCCGATGGGTGCCATCTTGACCAAGATGGATGAAACCGCCTCTCTCGGTGGCGTCGTTTCTTCCCTTGTAGAAGCCAGACTGCCCCTGGCTTTCGTAACCGACGGTCAACGGGTTCCGGAGGATATTCAGATAGCACATGCCGATACATTGGTCAGGCAGGCTGTGGACATGACGGAGTCAATGGGGGAAGGACACGATGAGGAGTACCTGGCAATGGCCTTCGGAGGAATGAGTGAACATGCACATGTCTGAACAGATCGAAGATCAGGCGACAGGACTGCGAAGGATGGTCAATCCGGAACCGGTGAGAGTGATCGCTGTAACGGGTGGAAAAGGGGGTGTCGGTAAGACCAATATCTCGGCAAATCTAGGGGTCGCTTTAGCGGAACTTGGACGTCGAGTGATGTTGCTGGATGCCGATTTGGGCCTGGCTAATCTGGATGTGATTCTCGGCATGCATGCTGAACGTAACTTGTCTCATGTCATGCGGGGTGAGTGCTCATTGGAAGAGGTCATGGTTACCGGGCCGAAAGGGTTGAAAGTCATACCCGGTGCCTCGGGTATCCAACACATGGCTGAGATGAGCCCGGCTGAAAATGCAGGTTTGATCCATGCCTTCAGTGAAGTGGCCAACGATGTGGATGTGTTGTTGATTGATACGGCTGCTGGTATCTCTGACCTGGTGATCAGTTTCAGTCGTGCAGCACAGGAACAGATTGTGGTTGTATGCGACGAACCGGCTTCAATTACCGATGCCTACGCCATTATTAAACTACTCAACCGCGAGCATGGGGTCAGCCGATTCCGTATACTCGCCAACATGGTTAAAAGCGTGCAAGAGGGGCGCGATCTATATAACAAGATGTGCCGGGTAACCGATCAGTACCTGGATGTAATGCTGAGCTACATGGGCAGCATTCCATACGACGAACAACTCCGTAAAGCCGTCAGAAGTCAGAAACCGGTTGTCGAGGCCTATCCACGTTCTCGCGTGTCACAGGCATTCAAGAATTTGGCCAAGAAGGCCGATAACTGGCCTATACCCTCTGGCGTGAGTGGCGATTTGCAGTTTTTCGTTGAACGTTTGATCCAATTTTCAAGCCATTACGGGGAGGTATGACGGTGAACGGCTTAGCGACATACACCGCCATGCAGCAACAGCAGAACTTTGATGATCTGGTGGATCAGCATGCCGGACTGGTGAAAAGGATTGCCTATCACTTAATGAACCGGTTGCCACCGAATGTGCAGGCGGATGATCTGATTCAGGCAGGGATGCTGGGTCTGCTGGAGGCGAGTAGAAATTATGACCCAACCCAGGGTGCCAGTTTTGAGACCTATGCTGGTATCCGCATTAGAGGTGCCATGCTGGATGAGATACGACGTAGCGATTGGACGCCACGTTCAGTTCATCGCAAGGCACGGATGGTTGCAGAAGCGATGCGGACCATTGAAAACAGCGAGGGTAGGGATGCCCGGGATGTTGAAGTGGCCGATGCGCTGGATATGAGCCTGGAGGATTATCACCAGATTCTACGTGATTCGACTGGTTGTCGTATCTTCAGTCTTGACGAATTGACTGCAGTAAGTGATGGCTTTCCAGCTGCCCGGGAAGGTCCGATGGACAGCCCTTTCGAAGGGTTACAAAAGGATGCTTTCAAGCGAGCATTAGCGGAGGCAATTGCCGGTCTGCCCGAACGGGAGCGACTGGTTATTGCGATGTATTACGACGATGAGATGAATTTGAGAGAGATAGGACATGTACTGGGTGTCAGTGAATCCCGGGTCTGCCAGATTCACAGCCAGGCAACACTACGTTTGCGTTCACGTCTTACGGATTGGCTCTCATTGGTACATGACGAAGAGTAACGGTTGGACTGAAATCGGTTGGTTGAAATCAGCTAACAGAAATCAGGAGGGAGATAGCATTGGATAAGAACATGAAGATCCTCATTGTGGATGATTTTTCCACCATGCGGCGCATTATCAAGAATCTGTTACGAGATCTTGGATTCAACAATACCCAGGAAGCCGACGATGGGCTTACGGCACTCCCCATGTTGCAGAGTGGGAGCTTTGATTTTCTGGTCTCCGATTGGAACATGCCAGGAATGACCGGTATCGATCTACTGAAAGCAGTCAGGGCTGATGAGAAACTATCTTCACTACCGGTGTTACTGGTTACTGCCGAGTCCAAACGTGAGCAGATCATTGAAGCAGCACAGGCCGGCGTGAATGGCTATGTAGTCAAGCCTTTTACAGCCACTACCCTGGAAGAGAAGATCGGTAAGATTTTCGAACGTGTGGGTTAATACAATACAGTGCCTGGAGTAGATGATGGGGCAACAACAAGATAACCAACAACGACTAGAGATTGCCAAGGCCCTTGTTTCCAGCCTGGAAGCCGGTGACGATGCAGAATCAGATCGATTGATCTCAACATTGACGCCGAAGCAGAAGAACGATGACCTGTTCATTGAGGTCGGCCGACTTACCCGTGAATTACACGATGCGATAAACGGCTTTCTGCTCGATGCCAGGATCTCCGATATGACCAATGTAGAGATACCGGATGCCAAGGAGAGACTTACCTATGTCATCACCATGACAGAGCAGTCGGCAGATCGGACACTTACAGCAGTCGAACAAAGCCTGCCACTGGTGGAACAGATCGAAAAGCAGTCCGCCGAGCTTGCCGAACAGTGGGATAACCTGCGTTCGCGACTGCTCAACAAAGAAGATTTCAAGGGTTTGAGCGATGCCCTCTCCAGTTTTCTGAAGAAGAGCGAGACAGATGCTACTGCACTGCATAAAAATCTATCTGAAGTGCTCATGGCGCAAGACTTTCAAGATCTCACCGGCCAGATAATACGCAAGGTCATTACCCTGGTGCATGACGTGGAAGAGAAGCTGGTTATGCTGGTACGCATTACCGGTAGCAAAATGGATGACGCCAGCCAGAAAAAAGATGATCCTCATGAGTTGTCCGGACCGGCAATACCAGGTCTGGATCAGGGGGATCAAGTGACCAGTCAGGATGATGTGGATGATCTGCTTTCCAGTCTTGGATTTTAGTTATTTGCGTACAGACCGATATAGTTTTCAGTAACAATCGGCAATGTTCGGTGAACTACCGGGAGCAATAGATGAGCATCGATGTCAACGACGAGATCCTACAGGATTTTCTGGTCGAGGCTGGAGAAATTTTGGAGCTGCTCAGTGAGCAACTTGTGGATCTGGAACAACAACCGGATGATTTCGATCTGCTGAATGCGGTGTTTCGAGGCTTTCATACCATCAAGGGTGGAGCCGGTTTTCTGACTATAGAGCCTTTGGTAGAGGTGTGCCACCGCGCGGAAGATGTATTCAATATCCTTCGTCAGGGACAACGTAGTGTCGGACCTGACCTGATGGATTCAGTACTCGAGGTATTGGATATTGTGAACGTCATGTTCGAGCAGGTACGTGAAGGTATCATGCCTGATCATGCCGATCCGGAATTAATCGAACGTCTTAATCGGTACGCAGTGCCTGAGGCCGAGGATTCTGAGGAACCAGATACCGAAGAAAGCGGTGAAACGGCCTCTGAAGAAGCAGCAGATGAAGCGGTTGAGATTGCAGCCGATGTCCCTGTGGAAGCTGTTGAGTCTGCAGCTTCGGCACAAGCACCGACCCAGGGGGATCTGAGCGATAATGAATTTGAAAATCTGCTGGATGCCATTCAAGAACCTGCATCGGATTCCAATGATGAGAATATTTCTGAGGATGAGTTTGAATCCCTGTTGGATGAACTGCACGGCAAGGGTAAGATCACCGGCACTCCTGTAGTACCCGATAAAGCATCGAAAGCCAAATCAGATGATATCAGTGAAGACGAGTTCGAAGCATTGCTCGACGAGATCCATGGCAAGGGTAAGTTCGAACCCGAAAAGCTAGCTGCAGAGAAATCATCTGCGAAAAAGACAACGTCAGCAAAATCACAGGCTTCCCCGAAGGCAAATGATGATGATATCAGTGAGGATGAGTTTGAAGAGCTGTTGAATCAAATTCACGGTGAAGGTAAGTTTGACCCGGGTAAGGTTAAAGCAGCCGCTCCCACCGGTGGCAATAAAAAAGCAGCAAAACAACCCCCTAAACAGGCATCGAAAAAGACGAAGGCAAAGCCTGCTGCCAAAGCTAAAGCCAAGCCAGTCACTGAAGCGAAAGCCAAACCGAAACCGAAAACGAAACCGGTGGCCAAGCCTGCGGCACAGCCATCATCAAAGCAGCCAAAAGCTGCGCCAAACAAGCCGTCGGCTGAGACCTCGGTACGGGTGGATACACAACGGCTTGACGATATCATGAATATGGTTGGAGAGCTGGTGCTGGTACGTAACCGATTGGCAACGCTGAAGGCCACCATGAATGATGAGGATGTGGCCAATGCGGTAGGAAATCTGGATGTGGTTACATCAGATCTGCAACTGGCGGTTATGAAGACCAGGATGCAGCCTATCAAGAAGGTATTCGGTCGATTCCCCCGTGTTGTACGCGACCTGGCGAGGAGTTTGAAAAAAGAGATCGATCTAGAGATGGAGGGAGAGGATACTGACCTGGATAAGAATCTTGTCGAGGCGTTGGCTGACCCCCTTGTCCATCTGGTACGTAATTCTGTTGATCACGGTATTGAACAGCCTGAAGAGCGTGAAGCATTAGGTAAACCGAGGCGTGGAACTGTGGTACTTTCGGCCGCTCAGGAGGGTGATCATATCCTGCTCTCAATCGCCGATGACGGCAAAGGTATGGACCCTGAAGTGCTGCGTAAAAAGGCTGTAGAGAAAGGCATGATGGATAGCGAAGCTGCGGCTCGTCTGGATGATAAAGAGTGCTTCAATCTGATTTTTGCTCCCGGCTTTTCCACAAAGGCTGAAATCTCAGATGTTTCAGGGCGTGGTGTTGGGATGGATGTGGTCAAGACCCGTATCGCTCAAATGAACGGCTCTGTAGAGATCGATTCAGAATGGGAGCGAGGCAGTATCATCATCATCAAGCTGCCACTGACCCTTGCTATTCTTCCGACGCTGATGGTGGTACTTGGTGACCAACCTTTCGCATTGCCTCTGGCCAGTGTAGTAGAGATCTTCAATCTCAATCTAAAACGAACCAATGTAGTCGATGGCCAACTGACTATCATGGTGCGTGACCGAGCACTGCCGCTCTTCTATCTGCGTAATTGGTTGATACCTGACAAACCAATGTCGGATGAAGACAGGTCTAAGGGACATGTTGTTATTGTCAATGTGGGGAACATCCAGGTCGGTTTGGTCGTTGATCACCTGATAGGACAGGAGGAAGTGGTCATCAAACCATTGGGTGCTCTCCTGCAAGGACTGGATGGTATGGCCGGGGCTACGATTACCGGTGATGGGAAAATTGCTTTGATCATGGATGTGCCGGGTCTGATGCGAAAATATACTAAGAAATACTGAGTAAAGCACAGTAATTAACAGCAACGGAATAGGGAGAAAGCAACATGGTAGGCGGTCCCGTACACGGACAAAGCGACTAGGTTAAAAGAGGATAATGGGCGCCAAACTGAGAGTATTGATTGTCGATGATTCGGCATTTTTCCGAAACCGTATTTCTTCGGCACTGTCCCAAGCTGATGATATTGACATAGTTGGAGTTGCCGCAAATGGCGAAGAGGCAATCGAGCGAGCCCGTACGCTAAGACCCGATGTGATTACCATGGATGTGGAGATGCCGGTCGTGGATGGTATCTCAGCAGTACGTAAAATCATGGCGGAAACACCGACACGCATTCTCATGTTTTCAGCACTGACAAAAGAGGGAGCCAGGGAGACACTGGATGCCCTGGATGCGGGTGCAATGGATTTTCTGCCCAAGGACATGAGCAGCTTGGGTAATGGTATTGAGGAGTCCAATAGGCTGCTGGTTGAACGTGTACTGGCCGTGGGACATTCCCGGCTAAATAGTTCGAGAGCCATATCTGGCAGCTATCGCAGCCAAGTCACTCGACCATCACTTTCCCAGCAAGCGACTATCAAACCAGGCAAGAGACCGGAGCTAGTGGCGATTGGCGCTTCAACAGGTGGTCCGGTTGCGCTACGCCAGGTTTTAAGTGCTCTGCCACGAAATTTCCCCTTTCCGGTGATGGTTGCAGTACACATGCCAGGCAGTTTTACCGGTGCCTATGCAGAGCGATTGAACTCGGTGTGTGCGATTAAGGTTAAGGAGGCTACGGATCGTACCCCACTTGTTGCTGGCGAGTGTCTGATCGCCCCTGGTGGTAAACAGATGCAGGCAGAACGTAGTCCGTCCAGCTACCAGGTACGTATCTCAGAACCGTTGCCGGGACAAATCTACCATCCCAGTGTGGACCTGATGCTGACATCGGTTGCCAACAGCTATAAGGATCGGGCATTGGGTCTGATTCTGACAGGTATGGGAGCAGATGGTTTGCAAGGCGCTAAACAATTAAAACAGATGGGCTCCAGACTATGGAGTCAGGATGAGAGGAGCTGTGTCGTCTACGGCATGCCCCAGGCAGTGGAAAAGGCGGGACTGACTGATCGGGTACTGACGCTGGACGAGATAGGACCTCTATTAGCCAGGATCTAAGTATTGGGCACGAGGCGAGTTGATAGGATTGAATGAAACATGACCAAACTTCAAGATGAGATTTTCATGCCGATGAGATTGATATGAGACTCGATTTTTTAAGCTTTATCGGTATTCTGGTCGCTTTTTTAGCGATTCTGGGTGGCAATTGGCTTGAGGGGGGACACATCGATTCCCTGGTCAATGGACCGGCCATGGTAATTGTGACCGGTGGTACTATCGGTGCCATCCTGCTACAGACACCCGTACCTGTATTTTTACATGCGCTACGCCTCTCAGGGCGGGTATTTCTACCGGCAAGACTCGATATGCGCAGCACCATAGACAAATTGGTGAAATGGAGCAATATCGCCCGAAAAGAGGGGTTACTGGGATTAGAGACCATTGCTGATGAAGAGCCCGATCCATTTATTCGTAAGGGGATGCAACTGTTGGTTGATGGTAGCGAACCTGAAGCCTTGCGGGATATTCTTGAAATGGAGGTGGATGCCAGTGAGCAACATGATATTCAGGCATCCAAAGTTTATGAAGGGATGGGAGGCTACTCACCCACTATCGGGATAATCGGTGCTGTCATGGGACTGATTCATGTCATGCAGAATTTAGCCGACCCTAGCAAACTGGGAAGTGGTATCGCCACTGCTTTCGTAGCTACTATCTATGGTGTAGGTCTGGCAAATCTATTTCTGCTGCCAATCGCAGCAAAGTTGAAGACACAATCAGAGAACATTGCGAAATTCCGTGAGATGGTCATCGAAGGTGTGATTGGTATAGCTGAAGGTGATAATCCACGCAGTATCGAGACCAAGCTCAAAGGTTTTCTCCAATGAGTAAAAGACGCAAACGTAAACAGGAACATGTCAACCATGAACGTTGGATCGTCTCCTATGCAGACTTTATTACCCTGTTGTTTGCCTTTTTTGTGGTCATGTACTCAATCTCGTCCGTCAATGAGGGCAAATACCGGGTACTGTCACGGACACTCACCGATGCTTTTCAGGAGAGTAGCCGCAGTCTCGATCCTATTCAGGTCGGTGAGATAAGCCGCAATCCAGGGCAAACACCCGGGGTGGAACAGGAGAGTGCACTGATTCAAAGTGAACTTCGTCATGGTGCAGGACATTACCAGGAGCGGGGGACGGAGGCAGAGTCGATTCCCTCCATGCCGACTGATGAAGGGCAAAGACTCAGCTTTCTTGCCGCAACCATTGAGGACATGCTGAGTGAATATATCGATCAGGAACTGGTCGATGTCGAGTTCACGCAGGACAGAGTTATTGTCAATATGAAGGACAAAATGCTGTTTGCCAGTGCCAGCGCTCACCTTTCAGGGGCGGCAGTAAAAGCACTCAGGAGCATTAGCCGAGTACTGGGAACAGTACCCAATCAGGTTCAGGTGGAAGGGAATACCGACAACCGTCCGATCAGTACAGAAGAGTTTCCATCAAACTGGGAGCTTTCGGCGGCCCGTGCAGCAAGCGTTGTACACTTGATGACCCGCATGGGAGTGGAGCCGGGCCGTATGTCAGCGGTTGGATATGCCGAGCACAGACCCGTAGCTGAAAATACGAGCGAGGTGGGTAGGGCAAAAAACAGACGTGTTTCTCTGGTGATTTTAGGCATCAACGGTAGAGAGGATCGAATCATCGATCTTCCAGCAGGTGGCCGGTGAAAATCTGGACTATCGCCAATCAGAAGGGGGGGGTGGGGAAGACTACCACCACAGTCTCATTGGGTGGACACCTATCTCAGTGGGGCATGCGCACGTTATTGGTCGATATTGATCCCCATGGATCATTGACCAGCTACTTCAGATACGATCCTGATGCGCTCGAGGAGAGTGTCTACAGCCTGTTTCGAGGTGTTGCACAACATCGGCAAGTTGATCCGCTCAGCCTGATCTACCCTACCGGTACCGAAGGCCTGGATCTGATGCCCGCTGAGATGGCTCTGGCCACCCTCGATCGACAAGCAGGTAAGCTGGATGGGATGGGTTTGGTGATAAAGCAGGCACTCAGCCAGCTTCAGAATCGCTACGATCATGTGATTCTTGACTGTCCACCGATTCTTGGGGTACTGATGATCAATGCATTGGCAGCCTGTGAACAGCTGATCATCCCCGTGCAGACAGAATTTCTTGCCCTTAAGGGACTGGAGCGTATGCTGCATACCCTGGAGATGGTGACGAAATCACGACAAACGCCACTCCCTTATCTCATTGTACCCACTATGTTCGATCGTCGTACTCGAGCCTCCATTGATAGCGTAAGAGTGATGCGTGAGAGTTATCCCGGGCATATTTGGAATAGCCTGATACCCATCGATACCTTGTTCCGGGAAGCCAGCAAGGCTGGTATACCTCCTGCGCTGTTTGCTCCGCAAAGTCGAGGTGTGATGGCTTATGAAAAACTGTTACAGGATTTACTCAGCGAAGATGAACAGCTGCTGTCACAAGCCGGTGTCGGACGGTGAAGCGGGTAGACAAAATACAGCCTTCTCGGGAGGTGGCCGGCAAGATAGCTGAACCCGACAGTGCTTTGAAAAGCTATCTGGATACCTTATTGTTGGAGATTGATGATCCCCTGACAGCCACGCCTAAGGTCGAGGTTAAAGAGCCTCCCGCAGATGCCGATATCAAAGTTGAAGTGACTGAACAATCCGCTGTTGCTGTGCATCAGCCAACTATTCATGAGGAACAGCTCTCTCAGCAAAACAGTGCGCCAGACTGGGCGGAATGTGCATTTCAGGTATTGCTGTTCAAGGTGAATGGCATCAAATTGGGGATTCCACTCTCATCCTTGATGGGGATTCTCAGTTACGCAGGAGAGGCGAGTCAGCTACCAGGACAGCCTGACTGGTCATTAGGGGTAGTGGTTAATCGGGATGAAAAAGTCATCATAATTAACAGCACCCGTTTACTGATGCCGGAACGATTAACTGGAAATGAGGCTCCCCATCCTCAGCATTTATTACTGATTGGTGATGGACTCAGGGCATTGGCGGTTGACAGTATCTGCAATACCCTGACCATAGAGAAAGAAGCAGTTCGGTGGCGCTCGGGGAATGGGTTAAGGCCCTGGTACGCGGGTATCATCATTCAGGAGTTAAGCGTATTGCTGGATGTGGATGGTGTGCTGGAGATACTTGCCGCTTGATTGAATTGGAACAGCAGCCGATCCGTCATCAATGTGCGGATGTAGGCAGTAGATAACTCGATGAGGTATAAACATGACTATTGACGATGATGATGAGAGTGGGGGCGGCCCACTGATCCAATTTGTGACGTTTATCCTGATGGACGAGGTCTACGGTATCAATGTGATGCAAGTACAGGAGGTACTTCGTATCACAGAGATCGCTCCAGTGCCTGGGGCACCCTCATATGTACTGGGTATTATAAATCTGCGTGGTAACGTGGTAACCGTTATCGATACTCGAACACGTTTTGGACTGCCCTCTGCAGAGATGGATGACGCCAGTCGTATCATTGTCATCGAATCTGAAAAGCAGGTTGTCGGCATTCTGGTCGATGCAGTGGCAGAAGTGGTGGAACTGCGTGAGACTGAAATTGATGCGGCGCCAAATGTGGGTACTGAAGAGAGTTCCCGTTACATTCAAGGCGTTGCTACGCAGGAAGATAGTCTTCTGATCCTGGTTGATCTAAACAAGCTGTTAACGGATGAGGAGTGGCAGGAGATCAGTATGTACTGATTGAACTGCAAGGTTTGATGGGTGGGGCGGTGTTGAAATCAAGCAGATTGGTCTAATAGAAAGTCCTGTGTTTTGGCGTCAATGCTTATAGGATGATCGTTAACTTGGTTTTGACACCTGCCCCTATTTTTGTTCCTGGAAACAGTTTTCAGCTATTCTACTAATATTGTTCCAATAATTAGCACGTATCGTATGAGTGTCAACAGGTCCTAGGTATGCCTGAAATTGGAGAAAATAACCCACTCAATCCACTTACTCCGGTCAATCCGAGTAAACCGGCGATACGGCGTGAGCGACCAAAACCGGCAGATGAACGTAAGCAACGACAGAAGAGGACACCGAAAAAAGATGAGGATGATGGAAAGCCGCACATCGATGAGTATGCTTGATGACTAATCTTCTGCTTTCTCGGCCCGTTACCAATAAGCATTCCACTCTTCACTTTCTACGAGGTCGTACAGTTGCAGGTTTTCTGCTACTACGCCTTCAGTGCCTGTCTATCTTGTGAGGTGATGTTATATGCAAGGTAGTGAATCCGCACTCCTCTGGTTTGGCCTGGTTCCATTGGTTCTGCTCTTACTGGTGCTGTTGGTGGTTCAGTATATTGTGGATCGCCAGCGACGTGAGAAATTGCAACAGCATCAGCGGGAGATTGAGACCCTAAAACAGACCGTCAGTGCACTCTGTTCCAGTGCTGTTGGAGTCGACAAACGAGTAAATCGTCTGGAACGACATGGTCGCGACCTGGAAGAGCGTCAAGAGAGTATCGAGCAGAGCAATCAACAGGGAGAACCTCCCTACAGTGACGCGATCCGTATGGTGCATGCTGGAGCAGGACCTGAGCAGCTGGTATCGGAATTGGGTATCAGCAGGGATGCCGCCGATCTGATCATCATGATCCACGGTATGAAGCAGGAAGATGCTTAGCTCACCTCAAACAAGTCAAACTGTGCTGGTGTTACCCTGCTACTTCACTGTCTGTTGCTGAAACTATGATCGGTAGTACGATACCTGTACTTGGGTTTGCCGCTTACAGTGGCACAGGAAAGACCACGCTACTCAAGCAGCTCATCCCACACCTGCGCAAGGCTGGTTTAAGATTGGGGGTGATTAAACATGCTCATCACCAGGTTGATGTTGATACACCAGGAAAAGATAGCTATGAACTGCGCAAGGCAGGAGCAGGGCGAGTGCTCCTTGCCAGCTCCAGACATTGGGCGCTGATGGTCGATGAGGTGGAGGAACGTGAGCCGATGCTTGCGCAGCTACTGGAACGGCTGGATTGTGATACAGTGGACCTGGTGTTGGTAGAAGGCTTCAGACATCTGTCATTCCCCAAGATTGAACTGCACCGTTCATCGCTTGGAAAACCCCTGATATTTCCAGAAGATAGTTCTGTTATTGCAATTGCAAGTGATACCAGGATCGAGCAAGTCGACGAACTGCCTCATCTTGATCTCAATGATATCCCTGGCATTGCTGCTTTTATCATGGAGTATTGCACACGCTTTCAGTAAAGGAAGCTGAATTAAAGTACCTCGTCATGGATTTCGTTGTACCGGATGTGATGCGCTGATGAGTGGGGTCAAGTTCCTCAAGCAAAGCTATAAAATCAATAATGTCTTTCATATCAAGTTGCAGTGACTGCAACTGGCGGCTATTTTTCCGCAGTGATATAGCAGATCCAGCCCGCGTCCGCTTCACCTTCTGCAACAGGCACAAACACACCATCCGGTTCACCATCCTTATCGAATCCTTGCCAGTAGAATGTGATCTTGCTGAAACCGACTTCCTCGAGCAATTCATGGATCTCCGGTAGACTCCAGAGACGCCAGTCATAGCTGAATGCTTTTTTGAGGTACGACCCATCTTCAAAATCAAAGTGGATGTGACAAATCAAATTTCCACTGATGGGATCATATTTTTCTTGTTCCCAGATATAGGTGAAAGTGCTGTCGCCATCCTCGATTTCACGCTCCTCTTCAATTTCCTTATAGGAGTCATAACCACCATAGGCATCCATGAAAAGAATGCCATCATCCGCCAATTGCTGGTGAACGCGCTGAAAGTAGCTTTTTAATTGCTTTCTTTCCTTGAATAGCCAATAACTGAAATTCATCGCCGAGATGATCTCCATCGGCTCCGTATCAACTGAAAGTACATTCTCTTCCAGTAAGGTAACTCGTTTCTGTTGTGAGGATTTGAGTCTTCCCAATTGATACTTTCGACCCCAGTCGAGTACCTCTGTGTCCAGGTCGACCCCTACTGCATGGTTGTTTTTACGTCGCCGCACCCATTCACAACAGACATTGGCGGTACCACAAAAATCCTCCCTTAACAATTTTCCGCGTCGACCCCGAAGTTTCTTGTATGTGTCGTCGACAAAATCGATCTCGGCCTCGGAGCACTGCACGGAGAGTTCATAGAGATGG
Source organism: Candidatus Thiodiazotropha sp. (ex Codakia rugifera) (assembly GCA_025656675.1). Classification (GTDB taxonomy): domain Bacteria; phylum Pseudomonadota; class Gammaproteobacteria; order Chromatiales; family Chromatiaceae; genus Thiodiazotropha. The sequence goes on along the minus strand of JAHXHN010000003.1, from coordinate 591,442 downwards.
TGACGGTCGGCCAGTTTGGCCATGGATTGGGATTTTTTCTTTCTTTTCGCCATTGCTGCTTGTTTATTGGTTAAGTGTTTTTTTTACTGGGTCAGATTCTGTAGGGATACGCAATAGTATTGACCGGCGAACTATACTACTAATCAGAGGAGAGGTCATAGGAGGTGATGAGGTGGCAATTGCAATCACACTTAGAGAGTATCTGCTAAACCATGGGGTAGATTTTGAAGTCATTGAGCATCGCCGTACTGATTCGGCGTTACACACAGCGGAAGCGGCTCATATACCTGGGGATCGGATGGCCAAGTCGGTATTGCTTGGGGACGATGACAGTTACCTGTTGGCAGTGATCCCGGCAACCCATCAGGTAGAGCTTGATCAGCTTCACCAACTCACGGGACGTCAACTGTTTCTCATATCGGAAGAAGAGCTACAACAAGCCTTTGCCGATTGCGAGACCGGTGCTGTACCGCCTACCGGTATGCCATATGGTATTGAGACCCTGGTAGACGCCAGTCTCCTGAAACAGCCTGATCTCTATTTTGAGTCCGGTGATCATGGGAAATTGATTCACATCAGTGTTGAAAAGTTTCGCAAGCTGGAAGCTGAAGCGGTCGTTGCAGAATTCAGTAGACATCTTTAGCCATTTGATTCCAGACAAGAACTGGTTTAACCTTGCGCCTCCAAAATCTGGAGAGATGTCCGAGTGGCTGAAGGAGCACGCCTGGAAAGTGTGTATACGTTAATAGCGTATCGAGGGTTCGAATCCCTCTCTCTCCGCCAAATAAAAAGGGGGCTCGTTAGAGCCCCCTTTTTATTTGGCGGTGTGAGAGGATTTGATTCGACCCCTTCGTTTGACCAGGCACGAAGCGACGCAGGACACCGCAGCGCAGCGTAGGTGCCCCGAAGGGGTGAGCCACAGGTGAATCACAAGCCGCTCATGGCGGCGCAGAACATCGTCGTTCGGCGAAGATGGCCCGAAGGGCGAGGCCACGGCCGAGTAATCCCTCCCTTCAGTTGGCTTCCAAGTTGAGGAGTCCCTCATTAGAGCCCCTTTTTTATTTGGCGGTGTGAGAGGATTTGATTCAACCCCTTCGTTCGACCAGGCGCGAAGCGACGCAGGACACCGCAGCGCAGCGTAGGTGCCCCGAAGGGGTGAGCCACAGGCGAATCACAAGCCGCTCATGGCGGCGCAGAACATCGTCGTTCGACGACGATGGCCCGAAGGGCGAGGCCATGGCCGAGTAATCCCTCCTTGCAGTTGGCAACCTAGGGAGGAGCCTATCAACCAATTCCTACACCTAAACAAGAGAATTGTGGGTAGAAGCCTGTTTTGCATGACTACTCGGTAGAGAATGAGTGAATGCTGGGTAATAATCCTTCTCTTACTGCATTGACAAAAGGACAAGAAATCTTCAGAATTCGCGTTCCACAAAAAGCGCCCGTAGCTCAGCTGGATAGAGTACCTGGCTACGAACTAGGGGGTCGGAGGTTCGAATCCTTCCGGGCGCGCCATTAAATCAAAGGGTTAGCTGTTTTTGCAGTTAGCCCACTTTAATTTCTGATAACTTCTTTGTTACACATGGCCATCCCCAATGACTGTGGCAGAGAGATATCAAGGTCTACGATCTATTTGACCGTTTCCTCTTTCAGTTCCGGTATTCTTAGTGTTCTGTATTTTTTAGTACTCTTTTCATGCAAGATGCATAGCCTGAAATGGTCAAATATACGCTAGATAATCCTATCAATATCAAATAAAAACAATCATATAGTTAACTTTAAAGCCATAACAATAAGGCATTCTTATCTGCCTGGAAAGCCAGTTTTATAGCTGGTTTATATGCACTTAGGTAGTTATGGCAAAATTTGCCAGTGGATGTATGTCTACTCGTAGCATTTTCAATCTCCACCAGACAATTTACATCATTGCTCCACAACCCGAGTTGTGTATCGTATTATCCACACCATTCAAAACGCTGCTGTCATATCCGTTACCATGACACAGCATCTATCTGTCCGTTCCCCCTTCATCAGTGTTTTTTTATCCTTTGGTAAAACTGTAAATATAAGGAGAGGGAAATAAGAACTTTTTGACAAGGTTTCAATAGGAATGCCAGTTTCTAATCGGCTAGATTTCAGTTATCTACACTCAAGTTTACAATCTGGCAGCGCTGTAACATATAAAGATTTCAAAATAAGTGCCGACAGAAGATAGAAGATAGAAGATAGAAGATAGAAGATAGAAGATAGAATAATTGTAAGTAACGAGATGTAGTATTCATGTCAAAGCATATTATCAGAGGCCTTGTTATTTCTGCCGTTTTGGGGATGATTATACAGTTCCCTTTTACTCTGTTCGATGGAGTTCAAAGTCCTACTTTCGTTTTCAGCCTGATTGGAGGGGGTGTTACGGCTGTCAGCGGCTATGTTTTAGCATACGTTTTGGTTGCTTCCCCAGCTATCTCCATAATACATCGAATGCATGGAATGGTACGTGACAATGGAGTCACTGAGAGTAAAGCAGATCTACGTGATGCGGAGCAAGAGATAGGATCGAGACTACATTTGATCCAAGATCTGAATACTAAAGTGGTGAACGAGATAGGACATATCTCAATCTCTGGGGCCGAGGTCTCTTTTGCTGCGGACAGATTGCATAATCGTATGGAAGCTCAGGTGCAACAGATTGAAGAGATTCATGACTCCAGTGAAAGCATTTCGACCAATGTAACCGATTCCGCTAATAGTTCGGATGAATTGCGTACCATTGCTTCAAATATGCGAGATACCAGTCTAAGCGGGCAATCTGCTATCGGCTGCGCGCTGGAGCGTATGGATAAAACATCGAATCATGTCTCTGAAGCTGCTGAACTTATGCAAGATCTGGAAAAGCAGTCAGACCGGATTTCTGAGATAACGGTCTCCATTAACGCTATCGCCAGTCAAACCAACTTGCTTGCTCTCAATGCTGCAATCGAGGCAGCTCGTGCAGGGGATCAGGGGCGTGGATTTGCTGTGGTCGCAGATGAGGTCCGCTCACTTTCAGAGCGTACTGCAGATTCTACAGAGGAAATTGGCAAGATGGCGGCAGAAATTAGCAACGAGGTGTCCAGAGCGGTGGCTGCGATGGACATCCTGGTGGCTGAGGTACAGGAGAGTCGGGGCCAGGTTGGTACCGCGAACTCTGAACTTGGGATCATCTTGGAGCAGTCCGCTGTAATGGAGACAAAAGTCATTGAATTGGCTGGTCAGGCAGAACAAAACCAAGGGCATCAAGTGGATATTATGGCATCGGTAGATAGCTTACGGGCTTATGTTACCGATACTGAAGGGGAAGTTGATGAGATCAATCGGCAACTACTGACGCTCTCCGAGTTGGTTGAGCAGATCTATGGTGCCTTCGGTTCCCTGGGGCTTGACGGTCATCATGCCAGTGCATTGCAAGAAGCAACCCAAGCTGCCAAGCGTATCAGCACTCTATTTGAAGAGGCCAGTGTTCGTGGGGATATCCGGAATTCTGATCTGTTTGATCGTGATTACCGCCCAATCACTGGTACTGATCCATAAAAGTATAAGACTAAGTTTGACGACTTTACAGATCGTTTTTTACCAGCGATACAGGAGCCCATTCTAGATAAAAACCCCCATATGATCTATGCGGGTACTGTGGATAATAATGGCTATTTTCCCACGCACAACAAACGCTTTTCAAAGCAGTTGACGGGTAACTATGAGACGGACTTGGCGGGTAACAGGACCAAACGAATATTCGACGACCGAACCGGTTCCCGTTGCGGTAATCATCAATTTCCTTTCTTATTGCAGACCTATAAACGAGATACCGGTGAAGTAATGCACGATCTCTCAGTACCGATCCTGGTACAGGGTCAGCACTGGGGTGGTTTTCGTATTGGATATAAGTCTCACAATTAGTACTAACATACCACTTTAATCAATGCATATGGCATGAATGAGTTAATTTACTCATGAGTTACTGTCCATGTTATGACAAGATTTGATTTACAATGAATTGAGGAAATGAGATTTATTAACTATATGACCCTGTTTTTAGGGTAAGCCTGATTCTTGCTCATCTCTAGTGTTATTGACGATCTTTACGATTGAAAACATCACCGGTACTTCAATCAAAACACCAACCACGATTGCAAGTGCGGCTCCTGATTCGAAACCAAACAATAGCAGTTGCTACAGCAAGTTTATAAAATTACTTGCTCCGACTAATGCCGAAGGTCCTGCTACACAATGAGCAACACCAAATGTGCGATTGAGCCAGTAGGCCAGGGCCGAGTTGAAATAGACTTGAATCAGTTTCGGAAAAGCAAGAAGGACAGTAATTAATGGCTGTAACAGGATATGATCACCCTGAAAGCCGAACAGTAAAACCAGAGTTGCAAGCAATGCTGTCAGGGAGATAGGACCAAATTGAGCAAGTGTGCGCTGAAATGAAGTGGTATCCCCTGATTTTAGTAACCAGTATCGTCATAACTGGGCAATAACTACAGGGGTCACTATGTACAGTACGACTGAAAGGATCAGTGTATCCCAGGGAACAGTAATGGCGGAAAGACCCAACAGCAATCCGACGACCGGTGCGATTGCAAATACCATGGTGGTGCAGGGCACAACAGCGAGTAAAAAGAGATCAGCAATATAACTGTCAATCTGATCGGCAGGCATCGTATTTGTAATAATAATGGGAGAATACAATCTTTATTCATAGAATAAAGCTGCCCATTTTCTCAGGTGGTGCCATAAAGCGAGGGAGAACCGGTTCCTGATTTTGCAACTGAACTGTAAAAACAGAAATATTAATAAGTAAAAGGTGACCTGTTTCAGAACCCTGATTTTTATCATTGCATAGACTTAAACGCTAAATCGTTACAAGTGTCAACGAATGAGGTTTTCAGTGATGCAATATCGTGCCATGAAATATCATCTTCGGAATATCGTGTTCTTTGCAGTTATTGCCATGGTAGGCACTTTTGTCATCCCCGCACAGGCAGATTCTGTCATTCGCGGTCCCTATTTGCAGATGGGGTCAACTGACAGGGTAACTGTACGCTGGCGCTCTGACGTAAACTCCCTATCCCGTGTCGTCTACGGTACCACTGCTGAAAATCTGGACCAGGTTGCCTCTGTTTCAGGCACCCGGACTGAGCATAGTGTCATCCTTCCCGGGCTGACGCCCAATACCCGCTATTACTATCAGGTGCAGGCTGGGAACATTCAGATCGGGGATAGCAGTAATAGCTTTATGACAGCACCTGAGGTGGGTACTGAGCAACCCATCCGTATTTGGGCCATCGGCGACTCAGGTACAGCCAACAGCAATGCCCGGGCAGTACGCGACGCCTATAAAAGTTTACCCAATAGCGATCACACAGATATCTGGTTGATGCTGGGCGATAATGCTTATAACAATGGCACCGATAGTGAATATCAAGCTGCGGTATTTAACACTTACCCGGAGATGCTGAAAAAGACCGTTCTCTGGTCCACCCTTGGCAACCATGATGGTCACAGTGCTGATTCTGCCAGCCAGTCAGGCCCCTATTATGATATTTTCGATCTGCCTACCCGTGGTGAAGCCGGTGGCGTCCCTTCAGGCACCGAGGCCTACTATTCATTTGATTATGCCAATATCCACTTTGTCTGCCTTGATTCTTATGAAACCAGCCGTTCTACTTCCGGGGCGATGTTCAACTGGCTGGAAATGGATCTAGCAGCCAATACTCAACCCTGGACAATCGCATTCTGGCATCATCCCCCCTACACGAAGGGCTCTCATGATTCCGATAGCGAAGGTGGGTTGATCGATATGCGGCAAAATTTCAATCCACTGTTGGAGCAGTATGGTGTTGATCTGGTGCTCTCAGGCCACAGTCATTCCTATGAGCGCTCTTATCTGATCGACAGCCATTATGGGAATTCTGGCAGTTTCAATAGCAGCCACCTGGTGGATGGTGGCAATGGTCAGGTAAGCGGTGATGGTGCATATACCAAGGGCTCCGGCGGCAACCTGGGAGCTGTGTATGTTGTTGCAGGTTCATCGGGCAAGATCAGCAGTATGAGAGGACGTCACCCGGTCATGATTGCTTCGAATGCCATGCTGGGTTCAATGGTTCTGGATGTGACAGGGGATCGTCTGGATGCTCGCTTTGTAACCCATACAGGTGCGATCTTTGATGAGTTCACAATCAGCAAGGATTCAAGCATTCCTCCACCCAACTATGTCGATACAACTTTTAGTGCCGACGCTGATGTTTACGTGGGCAGTGGTGGAACCCGAAATGACGGTACAACCGTCAATGCTGACGGTGCGGATGCCGGTGAGGAGCTGCGTGCCTTGTTTCGGTGGACGCCCACCGGACTGGATGCAGGTGCCAGCGTGATTCGTGCCGCTGTGCGTTTTGACGTGGTCAATCCCTCTTCAGGCAGTTACGATCTTTATACCGTTAACAGCCGCTGGACAGAGGCCGATGCTGAATGGAGCGATGCCATTACACTGGGTAGCCGTATTGGCAGTTTCTCCCCGGTAGCTATCGGTAGCCATTTGGTGGCTCTGGACAGTACCGGCATTCAGGCAGTACAGGAGTGGGTTGATGGAGGCGTCAACAACGGACTGGTGCTGATCAGCACAGGTACCAGCGATGGTGTTGATATCACCTCCCGAGAGGGTGGAAATTCAGCACTATTGGAGATTCGCTACGAACAGACGACTACGCTTGTTCCGCTTGCGCCCAGCAACCTTACAGCTACAACAGCAGATTCGGATAGCATCAACCTGAGCTGGAGCGACAACGCTGATAACGAGACACAGTATGTGATTGAACGCTCTCTGGATGCAGCTGCATGGACCAGCGCAGCGACCCTCAATGCCAATACCAGCGGTTATACCGACCCCAATCTTAATGCGGCAACAACCTATTACTATCGGGTCAAGGCTGACAATGGTGCCGGGAGTTCTGGCTACTCCAATGTGAGCCAGGCCACTACCGATGATGTACCGGAAGTGATCCCGGCAATACCAACAAACCTGCGTGCTGTAACAGTCAGTGATGTCTGTATCGATATTGCTTGGATAGATAATGCTGACAACGAGACTGGTTTTGAAATACAGCGTGCCATTGGTAGCGGTGCCTGGAGCAATGTAGCTATTCTTGCTGCAGATGTCGTGAGTTACAGTGATTGTGGACTCACATCTTCGACTCGTTATGATTATCGTGTTGCAGCCGTCAACTCTGTCGGTGTATCCGGCTGGTCCGGTAGCGCTTATGCGACTACCGAGGGCAGCCAGTCACAACAACAGACACTCAACCTGCGCAATGGATTGAATAACTACACCGGTGCACAAGATGGTTATATCGCCAGTCTCAAACCTGACAGAAAATACAATGGTAAGAATATCGTCACTGATGGTTGGCATAAAAAGAAAGGCACAGAATATTCCCTAATCCAATGGGATTTAAGTGGGATCCCCCTCGACGCAAGGATAGAGAGCGTAAGCATTACATTACAGATTACCAATGCGACTCAAGGTGTATATGGCTTGTATACCATGACTGGAGCCTGGAGCGAGGGGAGTGATTTGACTTGGAACAGCATCAATGGTGACAGTTTGCGTGACACCACACTGCTCGGTGTGCTGGCACCTGCAGCCAAAGGGAGCTATACACTGGGGCTGAATCAGAATGGTGTCGATCGGGTACAGGCTTGGGTGGATGGCAGTTTGGCTAACCATGGATTCATGATCGTGGATCACGGCAGTAACGATGCTGTGGTATTTCGCTCCAGCAACTACGCTACAGTGACTGATCGTCCTATGATGAGCGTGACCTATAAGCTTGGTGGTTTCAATCCGCCACCTCCCCAATCCATAACACTAACGCTTCAGGATGGCCTTAACGGCTATGCCGGAACTGAGGACAGTCACATCGCCAGTGGTGAATCAGATTCAAATTATGGCAGTTCCCAGGATATTCTGGTTGATATGAATGACGGTGCTAATGGTGAATTGCGTGGGGTGATACGATGGGATCTCAGCGAAATCCCAGCTGAGGCTCAGGTCGAGGATGCATCCATTGAGTTGGATGTTTTCAATATCAGTCCAGGTACTTACGGGGTCTATGGCTTCCAATCTTCATGGAGCGAAGTAAACGTTACATGGAACAGTATTAATGGTGCAATCGATCACGATGTTACCAGGGTGGGCAGCTTGATACCCTCAAGTACCGGTACCCATACCATCAATCTGAATGCAGCTGGGATATCACTGGTTCAGTCATGGGTAGATGACAGTCGTATCAATAACGGCCTTATACTGAAGTCAGAGGGAACTGCCGATGGTATGGATATTCGTTCCAGTGATTATGGCATTGCAGACAGGCGTCCCAAATTGTCGTTAACCTATACACCCTACTGACTTAATCGCTTTAATACATAGAGTATTGTCTCGGGCGCCAACATTGTTGAGCATAAGGCCGATTTTATTCAAGGTTGTACTGAGCTGCTTTCTCGGTATGCTCAACAGCCTGTTGGTCTATGCGCATTCGGGTATCCATGAGCGCATAGAGGCAGCGAGTCGGCGCATTGTTGAACAACCGGGTGATCCACTCGTCTATATTCATCGTGCGCACATTCTCGCTGAGCATGGTGATTGGAAAAGGGCGTTCGCCGATTTGGATCGTGCTAAAGAACATAGTGCTAATCCAGACAGTATTGCATTTGATCGTGCTCTGCTGCTTCATCAACGAGGACAACAAGAGGGTGGTACTGGTCTCTACCATGAGGCCTTAAACCAGATAGACCGCTATCTCATCCTTCAGCCAAAAGATGGAAATGCATTCCTATTGCGTGCCCGGCTGTACCGTGACCTAAATAATATTCATGCTGCACTAGCAGATTATGCTCAGTCCATCGCTATAACTGAAAAACCTCAAGCGACCTTGTTCATCGAACAGGCAGAGTTGCTGGAAGCAATAGGTCGATCGGACGAGGCCGTTAGGGTACTTGAACATAGCATCAGCCGACTCGGTATGGCCGTTCTGCCAGTAATCCGTATGGCAATTGAATTAGAAGCCGGTCAGGGTAGACCCGGTTATGCATTGAAATGGTTCCAACGGTTGCCGTCGATGATCAAGATTTTACCGAATGAGCTGATGCTCAAGGGTGACCTGCTACGTGAGGCGGGCAGCCCGGTCCAGGCAAGGTCCATCTATTGTGAGGCCTGGAAGCGTCTTGTGGGTTTTCCTGCTTGGCGTCGTCAGCAACCGGTTTTTATAGATTTGGATGTCATGCTTTCCGAGCGACTAGTCAAGCCATGTGATTGAGGAAGAGGCGCCTGATGAAAAGGGGGATCTATTCTTTAAAGATTAGCTTTAATAGGTTGTCATCACAAAAGGAGACAACATAATCAGGGATTCATCATATCGATATTGTGGGTCAATGGAGTCGCAAGACTAATGCCATGTTTTCGCGCGGTGATCCATATTAGTTCACGGAAATATTGACGGGTTTTAATCAGATTTTTTACATCCTTGGTGTAATAATATATCGTCCATTCAATTGCATGGTCACCCGTATCGCAAACGCCCACTTCAAGATTATACTGCGACTCTATACTGCTAGAGGTATCATCCTTTGCCACATTAAAGGCTTCACCAAACATTGCCCGTACTTTACCGGCATCTACATCGTAGCCAATCTTAAAATGCAGCTTCTCCCTTAAGCCTTTTGCAGATGCAAACTTGGATAGATTATGAATCGTGTACTCTCTAAGCTTGGAGTTTTTCAGCATAATACGATGATTGTTTACGATATTCAGAATCTCTGTATGGAACATTTTTGTCTTATAGACCATACCCAGATAGGGGGTACTTTCTGCGATCTCCACAACGTCCCCCTCTTCAACCATGCCGCTGTTGAGAATGATCAGTCCACTGAATATATCCGGTGCCCAGGCATTTTGGGTTAAGGCAAGAAACACCCCGATAAAGCCAATCACACCGCCTGCTTCAAGCAATCCGCTAAAGCCAAGTATCTGCACGATGGAAATCAGTACTATGATAAAAATAAAAATACCAGACAACAAACCAAGTAGGCGACTATTGTATGTTTCCACACTCTTTTTTACGCCATTTACCTCCCTGGTCTTGCCGAATCTCTGCCTTGCCAGATAGCCGATGATATGTGCGAACAAATAACCCAGATAGATAACGACAAACACGGAAACCAGCTTCAATCCCACACCGCGGTCGCTCATGGGGAGGTACAGATGGTAGTATCCAAAGGAAAGTATGATCAATAAGTTCAGCGCCCTGAAGGCATACACCCGGTTCAGGCGCCGGCTATCACTGACTTTATCGTGATAGATGAGATTCAAAATACGCCGGGCAAATACCATCAACAGGATATTGATTGCCAACACCATATAATCAATAAAGCCGAGTCGACTGACTATATCTGCAGCATCACGTGATAACCAACTAAAGATATCAGGCATGATTTCCATGATTTGATGATTCACTCAAGATAACGCTATTCCTATCAGAAACAGCCCATGGATGGAAGTATTGATTGCTATCGTGCCTGTCCATGTCTTTTTTGAACATGAAAACCCAAGCTGCTGATAGCCATCATATCGGCATTTGATTTTCTATGGATGTTCTCTATAAATGTTAATATTTATTGACATAGTGGGGCTCAAGCAACTGCTATAGTGTATGTTACAGTTTGACGAAGCGGATTGTCTTAATTCAGTACCAACTAATTGGAACGAAAACATGGCTAACATCGATGCAATTAAAATCTTGGGCAGTATTTTAAATAGCGGCGCATTATCACGAGGTTCGGGTTCAAATATTCTGGGTTCGGTAATCGGCGCTATGACAGGTGGTGGACAATCCTCAGGTGGTGGGGGACTCGGTAATATCCTGGGTAGCATGCTGGGTGGAGGAGGTTCCCAGAGTGGCGGTGGTGGCATCGGTGATATATTTGGAGGTGGTAACCAGTCCAGTGGACAGCGTCAGACAGGTGGTGGGAATATCGCTGATATTCTTGGCGGCCTGATGGGTGGTGGTGCAGGCGGCGCTGGATTGGGGGGGCTGATTGGGGCCGCCATGTCTCAATTTGGAGGACAGCGCGGTGGTTCACCCAGAGCCAGCTTCAAGTCCAGTGATCATCTGCCTCAAGGAATGCAATACCAGCAGGCGACCGATCAAGCCACGCTACTGATTCGGGCAATGATCAATGCCGCTAAAGCCGATGGTCAGGTTGACCGGGAAGAGCAACAGAAGATCGTCAGTAAACTGGGTGAGGTCACTCAGGATGAGCTCAATTTCGTACGCAATGAACTTGCACAGCCTCTGGATCTGGACAGCTTTGTGCATGCTATTCCTCAAGGGATGGAACAACAGGTCTATGCACTTTCACTGATGGCTATCGATCTGGATAGCAATGCTGAAGCGCAGTATCTGCACAAACTGGCGCAGGCTACCGGAATAACACCTCAAGTCAGTAATATGCTCCACGAGCAGTTTGGTGCCCAACCTATCTATAAAGCCTGACACCATTGCGTATTGATTGTAAAATCGACGAGGTCATTTTCACCCGGAAACAAACATTGCCTTTATATTAACCTGGCAAGCCCTGGATCCAGGGCATTGCCAGGATTACCCAGCCCTCCTGGGTGGATGAAAGTTTGCCGCATAGTGAGGTATGCGATTTAGCGTGTTCACAAGGGGGGTGGGATTGGATTTTCAGTACCATCCCGCTTGTTATACTGTTGAAGATAGTCTTTAAATAATTCAAACGCCATTGGCTCTGCAACTAAAAAGCCCTGGATGATATGGCATCCAAAGTCATCGAGTTTCTCAAGTGTCTCCTGAGTATCAACACCTTCCGCCACAACGGTCACGCCTAAATTTCGGGCCATACTGACGGTGCCTTCTACAATGATTGCATCTGCTTTTTGAGTATGGATGTCTTTTATCAGTATTCTATCTATCTTGATGACATCAATGGGTAGTTCCTTGATATAGGCAAGAGATGACTGGCCTGTGCCGAAATCATCTATGGCGAGGGAAAATCCGGCCTTGCGTAATTGCTGGACCTTGTCGACAGTTTCCTTCAGGTTCAAAATGAGGGAATTTTCAGTGACTTCCAAGGTAAACCGATTGGGTTGAATCCCTTGGGAAGTAACTTTTTCGATCATTTCATTGACGAATTCCTTTGATGAGAACTGCATAGGACTGACATTGATTGAAATTCTGAATGAATCATCGATCAAGCCGGTTTCGATCAACTGAGTGATATCGAGGCAGGCTTGCTCAAGGACTTGTTCACCCAATTGACTGACAAGACCACTCTGTTCTACCAACGGAATAAATTGATTGGGATCGATCAACCCTTTTTCCGGATGCTGCCAACGTACCAGTGCCTCAGCACCGACTAATACGCCTTGAATGGTGACAAGTGGTTGGTAATGAAGCGTCAATTCACCCTGTTTAAGGGCATTTCGAATCCCTTGCTCCAAGGTCATGAGCAAATTGGCTTTCTCTTGCATATCGGGATCATAGAACCGTATTGAATTACGACCTGCTGCCTTGGCTTGGTACATAGCATAATCAGCGCGTTTTAGCAGATCATCAGCATTATCACCATGACAAGGGAATAATACGATGCCAATACTGGCGGCGATATGAAATTCACTGGTACCGAGATTGAATGGTTGAGCAATTGCCTCTTGAACCTGCTTTGCTGTTCCTTCAGACAGTTCAGTGGCAAGCTGCTCTACATCCGCGAGTTCCGGTAGTAACAACACAAATTCATCACCACCAAGACGGGTTGGGGTATCTTCTTCACGTAGACAGGACTCGAGTCGTGTTGCAAGCTGGTTGAGTAGCTTGTCACCTTGCTGGTGGCCTAATGAATCATTAAGGGTTTTAAAGTTATCCAGGTCGAGGAAAATAAGTGCGCCAATATGGGAGTGGTGGATCGACCTGGCAATGTCTTTGTCCAGCCTTTCGTATAGTAGACGGCGATTCGGTAAATTGGTGAGGGAGTCATGATAGGCCAGATGTTCGATGATCATGCGGGAGTGTTGCTGTTGCTCACTCATCGAAAGCGATTGATAAATCGTGCGGTGGATTCGAAGTGCACCTGTCCACATGATGACAAGAAAAAGGGTGGTCATGATGCCAAGACCGACATTGGCTGTACCACCCAGTGTGAATAACCGGATTATCAAGGGGATAATAACCAGCATCAGGAAGCCCAGAGATGCCTTTAGTAAGGCGGCCTGAGTCAAAACACCACCAGCCGCCATACCGATCAGCGCAGCAATAATGATGGTTTGATGGAACTGGTGCTGCAGAGGAACCAGTAGAAAAGCCGCTGAGCCCCAAATCACACCGGAGACCAAACTACTGGTAATCGCACGCCATTTCCAGATGTGGGCAGTAGCTTCTGATGGTTCCTGGTTTTGATACTCGCGATAATTTAAGTAGCGTATGATACTGAGTATCAATACTGCTAAATACCAGCCAATAAGAATTTCTTGTTGAATAACCGACCACTGAGCGATGATGATGACAGTAGCGTTCATCATGATTGCCAATAGAGCGGGGGGTAGACCCTTGTAGGAGAGTTCTACTTGGCTAAGTTCGATTTTTCTCTCAAAATCTGGCGGGTCGATCTGAGCAGGTTCAGTTTCTTGCATGTTTGCTATTAACCCGACATCCCTTATAGTCACCGGTCAATCGACCTAGTGGAATCCCTTGTTCTTGTTTTTTATTGCACGCTGTCAGGCGATAGTGCTTTTTTCACCATCACATGAGATACATACATTGTAGTCTGTATTGTAATGTTGTCGAACGAATCTGTTCCCTATAATACACTGCATCCTTGTTGTGGCGCCTGATGCGAACTATTTTGCCAGTCGAGCACCAATGACACCGAATTTTATATTGGCAAGCTGATCTTTGGGAATATTTTTTATTCCCAAATCAATCACCGTTTTTTTACCGGCAGCCAGAACAGGTTTATAAGCACGTTTGGTTTTTCTGATTTTTCCATGACTGTCACGGTATTGAATGGCAATCACAACGTCTCTGACATTTCGTGGAGTTGGATTGGATATTTCAGCTTTAAGTCTGCCCTTATTGTCCAGGCCTGTTCTCAGCTTGATGTATTTTTGAGGATTCTCGGATAGATCAAGCGCCATTAATGCACCATAGGCGGCTTTGCCTTCAGCGGTTTTATTGGAGGCGGCTTTTTTATAGTAGGATTTGGCAGCCTTCAGGTTGCCCTCCAGTTTTGCAATGTTACCGAGGGAATTGTAGGCATTTGCGGTTGGAAGTAATTTAATACTCTTCTCCAGATCACGTTTTGCGTTAGCAGAAGCCTTTAGGTTTTCATTGACTTGTCCGCGCTTCAGATAGTAATAAAAAAAATCATCATTGAGCTTGATCGCCTTATCGTAGTGTCGCTTGGCTGTTTTATGGCGTTTCTTTTTTTCTTCAACATCACCAAGCAGGGCGTGAAAATGCCCTTCACGTGGCTCAAGACGGATAGCTTTGTTTGCCAGGGATCTGGCCTTACTGAGATCATCTTTCTGAAATGCCTTACGACCCTCATCATAGGCTTCATAGGCGGGTTTGCTGCGTTTTATATGAGCTGTCCTGGCCTTGAACTGATGCTCACCGCGACTGCCACCCTGGGGTAGTGATGCTGCTGTTTTAATATTATTCTCAACCCGTTCCTGTGATGGCGGGTGACTGGCGAAAAGACCACTGAGCCAGTCCTGATTTTTCGCTTCGGATAGCCGTACAAATGTGCGTTGCAGATCAACCGCACCCTGAGGGTCATATCCGGCTTTAGACATATATTTCATACCGTAAAAATCAGATTCGCGTTCAGCATCCCGGCCATATTTTTGTGTCACCAATTGTGCACCGACCCCTGCACCCAGTTGAGCCAGCTGGGCGTAGTCTTTTCCCTGCGTGCCGATAACCGTCGCCATGACTGCACCCTGAATCAGCATTCCGCGTGACATACTGCTTGCTGTATGTTTTGCCGCAGCATGGGTAATCTCATGACCGAGGACTGCTGCCAGTTCAGCTTCACTTTCCAGTTCAGTCAGGAGTCCGCGGTTAAGTGAGATTTTTCCGCCTGGTAAAGCCCATGCATTGGGTACAGAGTTATTTAGCACTTTGAATTCGTAGGGTAGTTTCCGATCACTGACGGCAGCCAGCTTTTGTCCCACCTCATTGATATAGGCAGTGAGTTTCTTGTCTACCACATAATCACCACCCTGTGACTGGCGTAAAGGAGCGTAATTTTTTTTACCAATCTCCAGTTCCTGTGCTTCGGAAACCAGACTCAACTGGTTTTTTCCTGTGACAGGGTTGACTGCGCAACCAGTCAAAATGGATGAAACGAGTAATGTGGTTATCAGAAGATTTTTCATGAGATTGCTCGATTTGTATCAGTTTCAGGTACTGTCTGAAACAGTATAAGCAGCATGTCAGGCAGAGAAGGTAAACATTCTTAATATCATGACCGTACGATAGCTAGGGTAAAAAAGTCAACGAATTAAGGAAGGTGCAGCGTTATTGTTAGCTAACAGTTTTCAATGAGTGGCAGCCGGAAACATCAGACCGGATGTGGATAGATTGAAAAAATAGTGATCATTAGCCATTCGGCATTCCCTCAATGGGGGACAGATTGGGTGTATGTCGGCGAGATCGATTTATGATCAGGCATTACTGTTTCCAGTTTGGGTGTCGGCAACGATAGTCCTGGTCTCCCCAGGTTCTTGGGGTTTGGTAAAAGTGTAATAAAAGGGGCATGAAAGCCGCAAGGAACTTGCGGCTTGTATAAGCTCAGAAAGCTGAGTCAGGCAGCGTTGCTGGCAGCGCTGGGGTGATTCTGAACAAAATACCTAAGTACGAGTTTCAATACGAGTGTATGCTCCTCGTCTCCCCGTTTCTCGGCCATTTCGATATCATCCAGAATGATACGACGAATCTTCGGAATTCCTGATTCTTCGTGAATCAGATAGTTTCCCAACTCGGCAGCTACAATATTGGGAATGTGCTCATGCTCCGCAATGGCATCTACTTCTTCATTGGTAAGATCACACATCCCCACGCAATCTTCATAAGTTAACATGTCAAGGATCTCCTCTTACTTCCCCGATTTTACTGCAACACCAAGAACGAGACAACGACATCTGTCTCTTGACGACCTGTTTGTTTGATCTGAATCATCAGTATGGCCCGGATGTCTTCAGGATCATATGTATTGTCATCAAACGGGTTTTTTTGGGGGGCATGATGGTGTTAACCGTACAGAGTGAGTGAATGATTTTGCGTTTACCCATTGAGCCCAGGTGATGCCTTGGAACAACATGGCGGAAGTCGTATTGTCCGCATCGATTGTTATGAAGATAGAAGTAGGGTATTCATTATGGTTCTCATCCTGAGAACCACTGCCTTGTATGAGCCTTTTGAATCACCGCCATTGTGGAGAGAATATAAATAAAAAACCCCCTGATAAATCAGAGGGTTATGTTTTGGTGCCGAGGAGAGGACTTGAACCTCCACGGGGTTACCCCCACTAGCACCTGAAGCTAGCGTGTCTACCAATTTCACCACCTCGGCGGATGTGGCAATTCCGGTGGTACCGGCCTAGAGATCGCGAACTCTACAACCAGTTCCTTTATCTGTCAATCTTCTTTCTTAGGCGTGTTGGCTCCTGGAATTTGCTATGTTAGTTTGCAGTTGCAAATTAAGAGAGTGACAAAGCAGACATAGCTCATTAGTGTGTTGGTGGTTTGGATGCAGTCCACACGACAGATGCACAGAAATCTAGTTTTAATGTCCTTTGCAGGGCAATGTACGCTTCAGATATTTACCAACAAAATTACCGCAGTGTGGTTGTCCATGAAATTCATACGCTATATACCCGACAGTCTGAGACACACTATTATTGGATTGTGCTTCTCATTATTGTTGCCATTTCCTGTCTGGTCGGTGACCCTGGAGGGTGACCTTACCCAGGGTGGTATGGTGATCGGGCGTGTTACTCCTGGTGATGAGGTGACTGTCAACAAGCAGGCCATACGGGTCTCTCACGATGGGGTGTTTCTGCTTGGCTTCGGTCGTGACGACAAGTTAGACCATGATCTTGCTGTGAGCAGGGACGGTAAGACGATCGAACAGAAGCGGGTATCAATCAGTAAAAGAGAGTACCGGATTCAACAGATTAACGGTTTGCCACCCAGTAAGGTGACCCCCCCCAAGCGGGATTGGGATCGAATCAAACGTGAGACTGCCCTTGTGAAAAAGGCGCGCAGGCTCGACGATGACCGTCATGATTTCCTGACAGGGTTTATCTGGCCGGCGAAGGGGATTATCTCGGGTGTGTACGGCAGCCAGCGTGTACTCAATGGTGTACCTAAACGGCCTCATTTCGGGGTAGATGTTGCCGCTCCGGTGGGTACTAAGGTGGTCGCACCGGCAGATGGTATCGTCACCCTCGCTCATCCGGATATGTTCTACTCAGGTGGAACCTTGATCGTCGATCACGGTCACCAGCTTTCATCCTCGTTTCTGCATTTGCATAAAATTCTGGTCAAGGAGGGAGAGCGGGTTAAACAGGGTGAACCTATTGCTGAGATAGGGGCTACGGGTAGGGTGACCGGTGCCCATCTCGATTGGCGTATGAACCTGCGTAATGCGCGTATCGATCCTCAATTTCTGGTGCCTCCAATGCCTGATGCAGAATAGGTGTCTGATACGTTTTGATACAGGTCAGCCAAGCTATCTGTGGTAAAGTTGGCCGGTAATTTTTTCTACGGTCTAAACAACCGGCTATGACGATGGAACAACAATGAAATCAATTAAGCGATTGCTCATCCTTATGCTTTCTCTCTCCATGCCAATGTTGGTTCAGGCTGAGGATTTGATGGGCATATATAAATTGGCACTGCAGAATGATCCACAGCTTCAAGCTGCGAAAGAGCAGCTGAGTGCAGCCCGTGAATCGAAGAGTCTGGCACGTTCTCAACTGTTGCCAACGGTGGGATTGGGTGTCAATTACGACATAGTTCGCAGAGATCTCAAAACACTGCAAGGTGTACCGATAGATGATAAGAGTACCGATCGTGAGAAGGCGCTTGGTCTGAATCTGACTCAGCCGATTTATCGCCGAGACCGGTTGCTGCAACTGGAGCAGGCCGACAGCACAATCGCGCAGGCTGAAGCCCAGTATGCGTCGTCGGAGATCGATCTGATGGCACGTAGTACTACGGCCTATTTCAATATTCTCTCTGCTGAGGATGACCTGCGTGTTGCAGAGGCGGAGCGTGAGGCTACCGGGCGCCAGCTGGAGCAGGCACAGCAACGCTTCGATGTGGGCTTGATCGCGATTACCGACGTGCATGAGGCGCAGGCAGCTTTTGATGCAGCCCGGGCTTCAGAGATCGCTGCAGATAACAGCCTCGACAATGCCTGGGAGGCACTGTTCGAAATTATCGGTCCACAACCTCAGAACAGCCTGGCTAAATTGGGAGAGGATTTGGCACTTAATCCACCGGTACCTAACCGTCTCCAGGAGTGGTCAGATATCGCTCAACAGCAGAATTATGACATCATTGCCTCACGAGCCAACCTTGAGGTACTCAAGCAGGATATCGATGTCACCAAATCAGGTCACTTCCCAACCTTGGATTTGGTGGGTGGCTACAATATGAATCGCAGTGATTCCGATACGGCGACTGAATCCGATACCGGTACCATCGGATTGGCACTGGAAGTACCGATCTATACCGGAGGAGCCGTGAATTCCCAGACCCGCCAGGCGCAGGCAAACTATCGTGCCGCCCAACAAAATCTGGATCAAACGCGACGTGCAGTTAATCGGCAGGTCAGGGATGCTTATCGAGGTGTACTCTCAACAATCAGCCAGGTCGAGGCATTGAAAGCAGCAACCGTATCCGCACAAAGTGCTCTGGAATCAACCCAGGCTGGTTATGAAGTGGGAACCCGGACAATTGTCGATGTACTGAATGTGCAACGCAATCTATTCTCCTCCCAACGGGACTATCTCAATTCACGTTATGACTACATCATAAATGGACTCTCGCTGAAATCAGCGGCCGGTACCCTCAGTGAATCTGACCTGCAGCGGGTCAACAGCTGGTTGGAAAAGTAGGATTTCCCATGTCTGGCAATAGTATCGGCAAGCTGTTTACAGTGACTTCGTTTGGTGAGTCTCATGGTCCGGCTATCGGCTGTATTATTGATGGTTGTCCACCAGGACTGGCACTCTCAGCCAGCGATCTTCAGCACGACCTGGATCGGCGCAAGCCTGGTACCTCCCGTCACACCACTCAAAGACGGGAAGCAGACGAGGTAGAGATTCTTTCCGGTGTATTCGAAGGTAAAACCACCGGTACACCGATAGGCTTGATCATTCACAATACCGATCAGCGATCAAAGGACTATTCCGAGATCATGGACCGTTTCCGACCCGGTCATGCTGATTACACCTATAACCAGAAATATGGATTTCGTGACTACCGCGGCGGTGGTCGTTCATCGGCACGCGAGACGGCTATGCGCGTCGCGGCCGGTGGTATTGCCAAGAAATATCTACGCGAACGCTATGGCATTCAGATCCGTGGCTATCTCTCCCAGCTTGGACCGATCAAGGTGGAGAAACTCGATTGGGATCAAGTGGAGAAGAATCCGTTTTTCTCGCCCGATGAGGACAAGGTCGTGGAAATGGAGGCTTATATGGATACCCTGCGTAAAGCGGGAAATTCCGTCGGGGCACGCATCAATGTCGTTGCCAGCGGCATGCCCGCTGGACTGGGTGAGCCTATCTTCGATCGTCTGGACGCAGAATTGGCGCACGCCCTGATGAGCATCAACGCAGTAAAGGGAGTGGAGTTGGGAGATGGCTTTCGGTGCGTCGAGCAAAAAGGGACTGAACACCGTGATGAGATGACGCCTGAGGGTTTCCTCAGTAATCACGCCGGTGGTGTCCTGGGTGGTATCTCCAGCGGCCAGGATCTGTTGGCATCGATTGCACTCAAGCCTACCTCAAGCCTGCGTCTGCCAGGTCAGACTGTAAACCGTAGCGGTGAGTCGGTTGAGGTGGTAACGAAAGGACGTCATGATCCCTGTGTCGGGATTCGTGCCACACCGATTGCAGAGGCGATGATGGCCATTGTCGTGATGGACCACCTGCTACGCCATCGTGGACAGAATATGGATGTCCAGTCTGGTTTGATGGATCTTGGATCGAATCAATAAAAGGATGCCTTACTGGCGCCTCTCCGGATTCTACTTCTTCTACTTCGCATCGTTAGGTGCCTTGGTGCCCTTCTGGGGGCTCTATCTGCAAGCACGGGATTTCTCACCCGTAGAGATCGGCGAGCTGATGGCCGTGATCATGGCCACCAAATTGATTGCACCCTACATCTGGGGTTGGATCAGTGATCATACTGGTCATCGTATGCCCATCGTACGGCTGGCTTCTCTGCTCTCTGCGATCTCCTTCCTTGGGATCTTCTTTGCTGATGGCTTCTTCTCGCTAGCCCTGATTATGATGCTTTTCAGTTTTTTCTGGAATGCATCGCTGCCTCAGTTCGAGGCGGTTACCATGAGTTATCTGCAGGAGCGTATTCAACACTACAGCAGAGTCCGGCTTTGGGGATCGATCGGTTTCATTCTTACCGTTGTTGCCTTGGGCTTTCTGTTGGATGAGTGGAGTGTCGAATGGGTACCGAAAATTGTCCTGCTCCTCTATTTCGGTATCTTTCTTTTCAGCTTGATAGTGCCTGAAAATGACGCCGATATGCCTGCCCACGACCAGGGATCCATTTTACAGGTGCTCAAGCGTGGCGATATCATCGCTTTTCTTCTGGCCTGCTTTTTCATGCAGGCAAGCCATGGCGCCTACTATGCTTTTTACTCCATTTATATGGAACAGGTTGGCTATTCCAGTAGTGTAATTGGTCAACTTTGGGCACTTGGGGTCATTGCAGAGGTGCTTGTGTTCCTTGTCATGCATCAACTGTTGCATCGATGGGGTGCAAGAAAGGTACTGGTTGTCAGCTTGGCTATGGCTGTGGTGCGCTGGATACTGGTGGGTTCTGCACCGGAAAACCTATGGCTTGTGCTCTTGGCGCAGGTGATGCACGCAGCCACTTTTGGCACTTTTCATGCCGCAGCCATCCATATGGTGCATCACTACTTCGTCGGACGCCATCAGGGAAGAGGTCAGGCACTCTATAGCAGTGTCAGTTTTGGTGCGGGCGGTGCCTTTGGCAGCCTGTTGAGTGGTTATTTGTGGATTGGCATTGGGGCTGAGGCTACCTATTGGGTTGCCGCGGGTTATGCACTGCTGGCTCTTGTCATAGCCTGGCGGTGGATTGATCATGAGACACTGCACTAGCCATCGCTTGACAGTTGCCGGGTTGCGCAGTAAGTTGCCCGCCTGTTGCACTGCAACATACGCATTTAATCTGAATCCGTGGATTCAGGTTTTCATTTGATCATCATCTGTAATGACTGACCCAGGAGCTACTCAATGGCCATTGAACAAACCTTTTCCATAATAAAACCGGATGCTGTTGCGAAGAACCTGATCGGTCAGATCTACAGTCGTTTTGAAGGGGCCGGATTGAAGATCTTAGCTTCCCGTATGCTTCATCTCAGTCGTGAACAGGCCGGTGAGTTCTATGCCGTACACAAAGCGCGTCCCTTCTACAATGATCTGATCGATTTCATGACATCCGGACCCGTCATGGTTCAGGTCCTCGAGGGAGAGGGTGCTATATCCCGTAATCGTGAAATCATGGGTGCCACCAATCCTCAAGAGGCTGCACCTGGTACTATTCGAGCCGACTTCGCCGAAACTGTGGATGAAAATGCTGTGCACGGATCTGATGGTCCGGATACAGCAAAAGTTGAGATCAACTTCTTCTTTCCAGAGGGTGTCTGTAAGAGGACTCGCTAGGTCTATCTGGACGTCAATTCCAGCAATTCACAGGGATGTGCCGCTGGAGTGGCAGAGAAAGATACCAACCAGACGCTGGACTAATTACGCGGTTTTTTGACGGGTGTTTACAGGCCTTTATTGTGATCTGTTAATTGCCCCAATTTGATTCAAAGATGTTGATTTCCCCTGAACAGCAACATTTCGCGCATTGCCTGTGCAGCGTTTGAAAGGGTACGTTTTCGGTGTGTGACAATACCAAGCGAGCGACTCAGCACCAACTCGGGTACCTTCAAAGATACCAGATGGTCATCCAGGAGAATCTCCGGCAGCAGACTCCAGCCCAGACCGATTGTGGTCATCATCTTCAGGGTTTCCAGATAATCTGTGGCGAGTGAACAGTTTACCTGTTTGTAGTGGCTTGAGATGCGTTGCTCAACCAATGCTCGGGTATAGGTTCCACGGGTTGGTAATACGGCCGGGTAGTGTAGTAGCTCGTTCAGGCTCACTTGATGAAGTTTTGCCAATGGATGATCCATGCCAACGACAACTTTTAAGGGGTCTAACCAAATCGTCTTGCTACGCAAGGCCTCGGCAGGCTTCAACGGCAGTGTCACAACGGCCAGTTCCAGCTCGCCATGTTCGACTGATTGACAGGCTTTTTCCGACTCCATGAAATGGATATCCAGTTCGACTTGAGGGTTGGAATCGGTATAACTGCGCAGCACAGCAGGCAGTCGGTGTAGACCGATATGGTGACTGGTGCCCATGGCCAGTCGACCGGCAATCCTTCCCGACAGGTTGGACAGCTCACGCCGAATATCGGTAAGTTCATGGATGATCCGTTTGGCTCTGGGCAGTAGATGACGTCCGGCTTCGGTGAGAAAGACCTGCCTGCCCATGCGATCAAATAACCGGATGGAGAGCTCATTTTCCAATCCGGCAATACGTTTGCTGATTGCAGGTTGGGTCAAGTAGAGGGATTCTGCAGCCTGGGAGAATGATCCGTCATTGGCGACTTGTACAAAAGCGCGAAGGGCATTTAATTCCATATCTATTCCTGTAAAGAATGGAAAAAATAAATATTATGAATTTGTATTATGTAGCACACTGCCCTATGTTTTTAAACCTGAGTCCAGGTGATCATTTAAAAAATATGAGGTTATGAGAGATGAGTGCCAAAACCCTTTACGATAAACTCTGGGAATCCCACTTGGTGCAGACTGATAAAGATGGCACCGCACTGATCTATATCGATCGTCATCTGGTTCACGAGGTGACCTCACCTCAGGCATTCGAAGGATTGCGTCTGGCTGAACGTAAGCCCTGGCGGGTCGATGCCAATCTGGCGACACCGGATCACAATGTACCGACTACCGAGCGTGCCGGTGGCGTAAAAGCCATTGAGGATCCCATCTCTCGTACTCAGGTCGAGACACTGGATGCAAACTGTATTGAATTTGGTATCACAGAGTTCGAGATGCTCGACACACGCCAGGGTATTGTCCACGTTGTAGGTCCAGAGCAGGGTGCAACTCTGCCAGGAATGACAGTGGTGTGTGGTGACTCTCATACATCCACCCATGGTGCGATGGGCGCGCTGGCATTTGGTATCGGGACATCTGAGGTCGAGCATGTGCTTGCTACACAGTGCCTTATCCAGAAGAAATCAAAGGCAATGCAGGTCCGGGTTGAAGGCAAGACAGGGCCTGGAGTGACCGCCAAGGATATCGTTTTGGCGATTATCGGTGAGATTGGCACTGCGGGGGGGACCGGTTATGCGATAGAGTTCGCGGGCTCCGCAATTGAGGATCTTTCCATAGAAGGACGGCTCACACTGTGTAACATGGCAATTGAAGCAGGGGCAAGAGCAGGCTTTGTCGCAGTCGATGACAAGACCATCGACTATGTCCGGGGGCGTCCCTATGCCCCTGATAGCGATCAATGGGAGCGTGCTGTGGCCAGCTGGCGGACACTGCATAGCGATGAAGGTGCTGAGTTTCACCGTGTAGTGACGTTGGATGCGGCTGCTATCAAGCCCCAAGTGACCTGGGGAACCTCACCTGAGATGGTTGTGGGTATCGATGATTCGGTACCCAATCCTGCGGATGAGCCGGACAGTGTGAAAGCGGAAGGGATGGGACGCGCATTAGACTATATGGGGCTTGAAGCCGGCACCCCTATGAGCGATATCGCTCTGGACAAGGTTTTTATAGGTTCATGCACCAATTCACGTATAGAAGATCTGCGGGCAGCGGCACAAATAGCCAATGGCCGGCAAGTTGCGGCGAATATTAAATTGGCGCTGGTGGTCCCGGGATCGGGTCTGGTTAAGGCTCAGGCGGAAGAGGAGGGACTTGATCGGATCTTTACCGATGCGGGCTTTGAATGGCGTGAGCCGGGATGCTCCATGTGTCTTGCCATGAATGCGGATCGTCTATCGCCGGGGGAACGCTGTGCCTCCACCTCCAACCGAAACTTCGAGGGTAGACAAGGGCAGGGAGGTCGTACCCATCTGGTTAGTCCGGCAATGGCTGCTGCCGCCGCTGTGAGCGGTCACTTTGTCGATGTGGCTAGCCTGATCAATAGATAAGAAACAGTTCGGAAACGAGGAAAATATCATGCAAAAATTTGAGATATTCACAGGCATTGTCTGTCCCTTGGACAGGTCCAATGTAGATACAGATGCGATTATTCCGAAGCAGTTTCTGAAATCGATTAAACGTTCAGGCTTTGGGCCCAACCTGTTTGATGAGTGGCGTTATCTTGATCAGGGTGAGCCGGGAATGGATAACAGTAAAAGACCTGTAAATCCGGATTTCGTACTTAATGACAGCCGTTATATAGGTGCACAGATTCTGTTAACACGAAAGAATTTTGGTTGTGGGTCATCCCGTGAACATGCCCCTTGGGCTCTGGAGGATTACGGATTTCGGGTTATTCTAGCGCCAAGTTATGCAGATATATTCTTTAATAACTGCTTTAAAAATGGTCTATTACCTATTGTATTAGAAGAGAAAATAATTGACGATCTTTTTCGGTTGGCCAGTGATGACCAGGCGTTGGGCATGACTGTTGATCTGCACAAGCAAGCACTGGTTATAGGTGATGAGCGGATTTTGTTTGAGGTGGATCCCTTTCGAAAGCACTGTCTCATTAATGGCTTGGATGACATTGGTCTTACACTGCAAAAAATCGATGCCATCAAGGCGTATGAAAAGCAAAGAAAAAGTGAGGCACCTTGGCTGTTTCATGGCAAGTGATCAATTATACCGCAGCAGTCTTTAAGTGGATTGCAAATAAGTTCATTTAATAGGTTGAATTACAACGTAAATCACCCACTAACATTTTCTCAGTGTGCGGTGGGGCTACTTCAGGTGATTAATAATGAGTAAGAGTATTCTGATACTGCCGGGTGACGGAATAGGCCCTGAAATTGTCGCTGAGGCAGTTAAAGTGTTGGCGTCGCTCCGCGATAATTATGAGCTGGACATCGATCTGGATGAGGCACTGGTTGGCGGTGCGGCTATTGATGCCACCGGCGGACCGTTGCCTGATGCAACCTTGGATCTGGCAAAAGAGGCGGATGCCATTTTACTCGGTGCAGTCGGGGGCCCGAAGTGGGAGGCACTGGATATCTCAATACGTCCGGAAAAGGGATTGTTGGGTCTGCGATCCACGCTCAATCTTTTTGCAAATCTTCGTCCTGCCATTCTCTATCCACAACTGGCGGATGCATCCAGTCTTAAGGCCGATATTGTTGCAGGTCTTGATATCATGATTGTACGTGAGCTGACAGGCGGCATCTATTTTGGTCAGCCACGCGGTGTCCGGGAATTAGATAGTGGTGAACGACAGGGTTTTAACACACTGGTCTACAGTGAGCCTGAAATCGACCGCATCGCCCGGGTGGCTTTCGATATTGCGAAAAAAAGGGGCAAGCGGATCTGCTCTGTTGATAAGGCGAATGTGCTTGAATGTACAGAATTATGGCGTGAGGTGGTGAGCCGGATCGGCGAAGAGCACCCCGATGTGGAATTGAGTCACATGTATGTAGACAATGCGGCCATGCAGTTGGTGAAATGGCCAAAACAGTTTGATGTGATGGTGACGACCAATATGTTTGGCGATATCCTGTCCGATTGTGCGGCGATGTTAACAGGCTCTATTGGTATGCTGCCCTCTGCATCGTTGGATGAGCAGGGTAAGGGTATGTATGAGCCGATACACGGATCGGCGCCAGATATAGCGGGGAATGGGACAGCCAACCCACTGGCGACCATTCTTTCCGTGGCAATGATGTTGCGATACAGCCTGGATGAGCCGGCAATGGCAGATCGTATTGAACGCGCTGTCGATAAGGTTTTGGATGATGGCTTGCGCACACCGGACATCATGTCGGATGAGATGACCGAAGTGGGCTGTGAGGCGATGGGTGATGCTGTCGTTGCGGCAATAGGTTAATTATGAATTTTTTAATGTTGAATTTTGAGTTATTGCGCGCGTAAGCTCTATTTATATGTACGCGTTCTATTCTAATTTCAGGATTCAAAAATACTTTTTGGGTTTTTAAGATGAAACGAGTTGGATTTGTTGGTTGGCGAGGCATGGTGGGATCCGTCCTGATGGGACGTATGCTGGAGGAGAACGATTTTACAGGGATTGAAGAACCGGTGTTCTTCACGACTTCTCAGGTAGGGCTGCCAGGACCGGATATTGGCAGGGAGATAGCCCCGTTGAAAGATGCTACCGATATCGATGCCTTGAAGGAGATGGAGGCGATCGTGACCTGTCAGGGTGGTGGCTATACCAATCAGGTCTACGAAAAATTGCGTGCTACCGGTTGGAAAGGCTATTGGATTGATGCAGCCTCCAGCTTGCGTATGAAAGATCACACGCTGATTGTCCTCGACCCGGTCAACAACGCAGTGATTCGTGACGGGCTGGCTAACGGCAAAAAAGACTTCATTGGTGGAAATTGCACGGTCAGTTTAATGCTGATGGCACTCGGCGGATTGTTTCAAGAGGACCAGGTAGAGTGGGTCACTTCAATGACCTATCAGGCTGCCTCGGGAGCGGGTGCGAAAAACATGCGCGAGCTGATCAGTCAGATGGGTGCTGTCGAGAAGGCTGTACAGAAAAAACTAGCAGACCCTGCCTCTGCTATCCTCGAGATCGACAGAGAGGTTGCAGAGACGCTGCGAAGTGATGGTTTTCCAACTGACAATTTTGGTACCGCTTTAGCCGGGAGCCTGATTCCATGGATCGATGTACCCTTGGATAACGGTCAGAGCAAAGAGGAATGGAAGGGGTTTGTTGAAACCAACAAGATTTTGGGGCGCAGTGATAATCCTGTTCCAATTGATGGAACTTGTGTGCGTATCGGCTCCATGCGTTGCCATAGTCAGGCATTGACCATAAAGTTACGTAGTGATGTGCCGATAGACGAAGTGGAGTCGATGCTGGACGGCGCCAATAGTTGGGCAAAGGTTATTCCGAATGAACGGGATATCACAGTACGAGAATTAAATCCGGCCCAGGTTACAGGTACATTGACCGTCCCGGTGGGACGTCTGAGGAAAATGAACCTGGGTAATGAGTATCTCAATGCCTTTACTGTAGGTGATCAGCTGTTATGGGGTGCTGCGGAACCACTGCGACGAATGCTGAGGATTCTGCTGGAAGGATAAATTGCTGACAGATTCTATCTGGAGAAGCACATTTAACCCCGTCGTAGAGTCGATCGACTGACGACGGGGTTTTCTATTTGGCGTGTAACTTGGGCAAATTTTAAAGGTGAAAAACCCGACCTGATTCTCACTTTGGGCAGTCGTGGGCTAGCTGCGGAGTAGTAATGCAGAAAATAGTGTGAAGATCATTGAAGTTTTGGTAAAAAGATCATTCATCAGCTATAGTTAGCGACTAATTGTTAAGTTTATTCTAAACCTATCGGGACTGTTCAGCGGGCCTTTTTGCCCACTGTGTCGGAACGAGTTTGACCGGTAGGGTATGTTTTCTGGCAAGGAGGAAGCATGATTCGTAAGCTGTCTCTGGCAGTGGCTGTCGCAACAGCCCTATCACCCATGGGTGCTCTGGCTCTCGGATTGGGTGAAATACATCCCCAATCGGCGCTCAACCAGACTTTTAAGGCCGATATCGATCTGCTTTCTGTCACCCAGGAAGAACTGCAGGATGTTCGTGTCTCGCTGGCCTCTCTAGAGGCCTTTAACAATGCGGGTATGGATAGACCCTTTTTGTTGACCGGTCTGAAGTTCACGCCTATGTTGTCGCCATCAGGTAAGCCGGTGATAACAATTTCCAGTTCTGATGCCATACGGGAACCCTTCCTGAATTTCCTGGTTGAAGTGAATTGGCCTAAGGGAAGGTTGGTGCGTGAATATACGGTGCTGCTGGATCCACCAGTGACACTAAGACGGTCACCGCAACCGGTCTCTTCCCCGGTTACGAAAACAGCACCTTCCCGCCGGACAGCCATCGCACGGACAGAGACGGCGAGTTCCTCCATGAGTAGTGGCGATGCCAGAGAATATGGTCCTGTGCAGCCCAATGACAATCTCTGGAAAATTGCGAAGCAGATGCAGCGGTCAGAGGAGTCTGTCGAGCAGGTGATGATGGCACTGCAACGCCATAACCCGTCGGCCTTTATCAAAAACAATGTGAATAACCTTAAAGTGGGCAAGATATTGCGCCTGCCTGAGGATGCTGATGTCACTTCTCTTTCAAAACGTGAGGCACTTAATGAGTTTCTTGCGCAGACCCAGGCGTGGCGCTCGGGCCGCGCGGGTGTCTCTGCAAAACCATCGGCTGACAAGAAGCCCGGTAGAGCGAAGCCAAAAGATGAAGACCGCCTTAAATTAATTTCTGCCAAACCCGGTGCCGGTGAAGCGGCTGATCGGGAGGGTATGGCTGAATCCAGTAACGAGCTTGACCGACTGAAGCAGGAGATCATGCTTGTCAAGGAGTCCAATGAAGGGGCTCTGCAGGAGAATGACACATTACGAACCCGGGTTCAGGAGCTTGAGAAACAGATCCAGGATATTCAGCGTCTGCTGACACTGAAGAGTGATCAACTCGCTGAGATCCAAACGGCTCAGGATATCGCCTCTGAGAAAATGGAGGAGATGAAGTCGGTTGAACCTGAACCTGCGGAAGCGTCAATGCCGGCACCTGTGGAAGCAGAAGTAGCGGCAGAACCTGAAACTGAGATTGAGCCACAACCCATGGTTGAGGCTGAGCTGCCTGTGGTACCGGTTCCAGAAGGTACGCTGATCGAAGAAGTCGATATCGAGGCACAAATCGAGGCAGCACAGCAGCAGGCCGCAGCAGAAGAGGAAGCTCCAGCGCCAGTGGTTGAGCCAACGCCTGCACCGACAGCCACAGTCAAGCCTCCTGTCACCGCTGAGCAACCGGTAGCACCACCTGTTGTCAAAATGCCACCAAAGAAGGTGTCTTACTTCGATGGCTTGAAAGAAAACAGCAGTCTCCTGAGTATCGTCGGAGGTGTCGCGGTCCTGTTGATCGGTCTATTGTGGATGATTATGCGTCGTCGCAAAGAGGCTGAGGCCGAATTTGCAGAGAGTATATTGGTTTCACCTGACAGTGGTGTAGTCGTCAGTGGTAAGGATGATAACAGCTCACTCACGGCACCGACCGATGAAACCTCGTTTATGAGTGATTTCTCACCCAGTGATATCGATGCATTACAAGATGAAACAGGTGAAGTTGATCCCTTATCCGAAGCTGATGTCTATATAGCGTATGGTCGCTATCAACAAGCTGAAGAGCTGATAAAGCAGGCCATTGATAAATTTCCTGAGCGGGAAGAGCTCAAGCACAAATTGGTTGAGATCTACTTTTCAGCTAAAAAGCCCAGTGAATTCACATCACTTGCCCAAGAGTTGCATGATGCGGGTGTTGAAGATCGACAGCCTGATGCCTGGTCGAAAATAGCTGCCATGGGTCAGGAATTGGATCCTGCCCATGCATTGTTTGCAGGTGCAGCGGGAATGGCTGCCGGTGCTGCTCTTTCTGACGCGGATGAAGTGGATGACTTGGGACTGGATCTCAGTTCGGACGCTCTCAGTAGTATGGAAGAGCAGCCTCAGGTTGAGGCATTACAACAAACATCCGAAGTTGAGATCGATTCGATGGATCTCAGCGATCTGGATAATCTTGATGGACTTGACTCGGAAAGCCTTGAGGCCGATCTATCGCTGGACTCAGAATTTCTCAATAAGATGGAATCAGGTGAGGCGGTCAATGATGACTCGGATGCGCTGAATATTGATTTGAGCGATCTGGATGTTGATTCAGAGCAGGCCAAGGCTGAGACTGACGAGCCTCTACCTTTTGACCTGGCTGACATAGAGGAAGATGAGTCCCCCTCTCATTCTGTGTCTGCAGAATCCGCTTCAGATGCGATCGAACTTGAGGATTCCGAGTCATTGGACAACCTCGATCTAGAAAGCATAGAAAAGGAGTTGGAGGGTCTCTCTTCTGATCTGGACAATGAAGATTCGGAAATTGATGAGCTAAGCCTGTTACACAGTCATAGCGAAAATCTGGATCTTGACTCTACTGATGAGATTACAACCAAATTGGATCTCGCCCGTGCCTATATCGATATGGGTGACAATGAAGGTGCAAAAGGCATCCTAGAGGAAGTTGCCAGTGAAGGCAGCGAGCTGCAGCAGAAAGAGGCCGAGGAGTTATTGAATAATCTCGGTTCCTGACAGTAAGGGTATCTAACTTCAGAGGGGCGCACTGAGTGCGCCCCTTTTTTTATTTCAGGGTGGTGCATGAAGATAGCACTTGGGGTGGAATACGATGGCAGTGCATTTCATGGCTGGCAGTTCCAGGGGGATGTTCGTAGCGTACAGGAATTATTGCAGCTAGCCCTATCCCGGGTTGCCGATCATGATGTCACGGTGCATTGTGCCGGACGTACTGATAGTGGCGTACATGCTACTGGTCAGGTGGTCCATTTCGAAACCGGTGCAGATCGATCCAACAGGTCCTGGGTCTTGGGAACTAATGTCAATCTCCCTGGTGATACCAGCATCAGTTGGGCCAAACAGGTGCCGGAGGCGTTTCATGCTCGCTTTTCAGCCGTTGGGCGGCACTATCGCTATCTGATCCTGAATCAGGAATTTCGCTCGGCACTATGGCGTAAACGCGCTGTATGGATTCACCAGCCATTGGATGAGTCTCGTATGCATATTGCGGCTCAAAAGCTAGTTGGCACCCATGATTTCTCTTCTTATCGTGCCCTAGGTTGCCAAGCTAAACACCCCGTCAGAACCATCCATAGTTTGACTGTCAAACGACAAGGCAGCATGGTGAGTATCGAGGTGCATGCCAATGCCTTTCTACACCATATGGTTCGAAATATCGCAGGCGTGTTAATTGCCATAGGCAAAGGAGAGCAGGCCGTGTCGTGGGCTGAAGAGGTGCTTTGCTTACGTGACCGTACGCTGGGTGGCGTCACGGCTCCCCCACAAGGACTCTACCTTACCAAGGTTGATTACCCGGCAACATTCAATATTCCAGCATCTACAGGCGCACAGCAGATCAATGATCTATGTCATGCGTCGCCATCCAGTATTTGACGCGAGAAATGACATTCATGATGGCGTTTGCCATAGCACAAGCGATCGGCATGCTGTATCTTTCTGCAGATCGTTCTAGAATCCGCAATTGGCCGCTATCTACTCCGTAAATCGCTTTGAGAACATGAATTTATTGACTGCCCAAAGATTAAATCGATTGGCTGAACGGCGTTACGTTGCCAATGTGCTCTTCATGGTGTTCAACTGAGGATTACAGGATCATGAGAACCCGGATAAAAATATGTGGTATCACCCGAGTGGAAGATGCTGCTGAAGCTGTCCGGCACGGTGCTGATGCGATCGGGTTGGTGTTTTATCCGCCCAGTCCTCGGGCAGTTACGCTGAAGCAGGCTCAGGCCATTGTGAAAACCCTGCCGCCATTTGTTACAGTGGTAGGTCTTTTTGTAGATGAGACTCGTTCACAGATCGAACGCTGTATCCGTGAGGTACCTATCGATCTGCTGCAGTTCCATGGACATGAGACTGTGGCGGACTGCAGTGGTTATGACCGACCCTGGATCAAAGCGGTAAGGATGCGTGAGGGGATTGATCTGGCTATGGTTGAGCGTGAATTTAACCCTGCTTCAGGGTTATTGCTCGATAGCTATCAAGCGGGTACGCCCGGGGGTACGGGGCAGTGCTTCGATTGGAACAGGATCTCACCAGCCTTGGCTTCGAAGGTCATTCTTGCGGGTGGTCTCAATCCGCAGAATGTGGTTCAGGCGATAAGACAGGTGCATCCCTATGCCGTGGATGTCAGTGGTGGTGTTGAAGTATCGAAAGGGGTGAAAGATGCCGCAAAGATTGAAGCCTTCATTGCAGGAGTAAAGCGTGGCGATAACTGAAAATATCATTGGGACACTACCTGACGAACGAGGGCATTTTGGGCCCTACGGAGGGCTGTTCGTATCTGAGACGTTGATGGAGCCTCTGGAAGAGTTACGCGCTGCTTACAATCATTACATGGCAGATGAGAATTTCCTGAAGGAGTTGGATGAGGATCTCGCTAACTACGTTGGTCGTCCATCACCTATCTACCATGCCAGACGCTGGAGTGAACAGTTGGGTGGTGCACAGATCTACCTGAAACGAGAGGATCTGAATCACACTGGTGCGCATAAGGTGAACAACACTGTCGGACAGGCCTTGCTCGCGCGGCATATGGGTAAGCGTCGTATCATCGCTGAAACAGGCGCTGGCCAACATGGGGTGGCCAGTGCGACAG
Organism: Candidatus Thiodiazotropha sp. (ex Codakia rugifera); assembly: GCA_025656675.1. Classification (GTDB taxonomy): domain Bacteria; phylum Pseudomonadota; class Gammaproteobacteria; order Chromatiales; family Chromatiaceae; genus Thiodiazotropha. The sequence goes on along the minus strand of JAHXHN010000003.1, from coordinate 558,559 downwards.
TCGCCGCCAGGCTAGGGTTGGAGTGTGTGGTCTATATGGGGGCTGTGGATATCATTCGCCAGGAGGCAAACGTCTATCGTATGCGTCTGCTTGGAGCAGAAGTGAGAGCGGTGGAGTCTGGTTCAAAAACGCTCAAGGATGCACTTAATGAAGCGATGCGTGATTGGGTAACAAACGTAGATAACACTTTTTACATCATTGGCACGGTGGCCGGGCCGCATCCTTATCCGGCGATGGTACGTGACTTTCAATCAATCATCGGCAGAGAGGCGCGTACCCAGATGCTACACCAGGCAGGTCGTCAGCCAGATGCATTGGTAGCCTGTGTAGGCGGTGGCTCAAATGCCATCGGTCTTTTCTATCCCTATCTGGACGATCAAGCGGTTGCGATTTATGGTGTTGAAGCGGCCGGCAACGGCCTGGAAACGGGGCAACATGCGGCCCCACTCTGTGCCGGCAAACCAGGTGTTTTACATGGCAATCGTACCTATCTGATGGAAGATGCTGATGGTCAGATCATTGAGACCCACTCTATTTCTGCCGGATTGGACTATCCGGGTGTAGGACCTGAACATGCCTGGTTGAAAGACAGTGGCCGTGCCAATTACGTCGCTGTGACAGACGATCAGGCGCTTGCTGCATTCCATGATTTGACACGCATTGAGGGAATAATCCCAGCACTTGAGTCGAGTCATGCCCTTGCCTATGCCAGTCAACTGGCAACAACCATGAGACCTGATCAGATAATTCTGGTTAATCTCTCGGGGCGAGGGGACAAAGATATGCATACCGTTGCTGCGAGGGAGGGCATTCATCTATGAGTCTGATCAGCAGGAAATTCGCTCATCTCAAGGCACAGGGTAAGAAGGCGTTGATACCCTTCATCACTGCCGGAGATCCCATTCCTGAGATTACAGTGGATTTGATGCATGATTTGGTTGCTGCCGGTGCCGATCTCATCGAATTGGGCGTACCCTTTTCGGACCCAATGGCGGATGGGCCGGTTATCCAACGGGCCAGTGAACGTGCTTTGGAATACCATGTCAGTCTGCGGGATGTGTTGGATATGGTGTCTCAGTTCAGGCAGCTGGATATAGAGACACCCGTGATTCTGATGGGCTACCTGAATCCTATTGAAGTGATGGGCTATGAACATTTTGCCGATCGGGCTGCGGATGCCGGCGTGGATGGCTTACTGATTGTTGATATTCCCCCGGAAGAGGGAGAGGAGCTGCAACGCATATTTAAAGCTCAATCGATCGATCAGATTTTCCTTGTGGCGCCTACCAGTACACCTGATCGAATCCAGCGCATCTGTGATGTGTCAGGTGGCTTCGTCTACTATGTTTCAGTTAAGGGTGTCACAGGTGCCAACCATCTGGATCTATCGTCGATGGAGCATAAACTGGCAGAGATTCGTAGCAGAACCGATCTGCCTGTAGGTGTAGGTTTTGGTATAAAGGATGCGCAAACCGCAGCGGCTGTATCACGATTAGCGGATGCGGTGGTGGTAGGCAGTGCTTTGGTTTCCCGCATTGAGGCTTTGGCTGATGAGCCTGAAAAAATAGGTGCCTCCCTGCGGGAAGTGATTTCATCCATGAGACAGGCGATGGATAAGGTAGACTAGTGTCGGTGATGGCATGAGTCCTGTTTTGGGTCAGGGGCTGTTAACAGCCCTCAGAATCATTGGATTCGGGAATATAAGCGATAAAGGTCGAGTACATCTATGAGTTGGTTTGAAAAATTGATGCCGAGCCGTATCCGTACGGATGCCGGACACAAGCGTGCGGTACCCGAAGGTTTGTGGGCCAAGTGTCCTGGATGCAGCGCAATCCTCTACCGGGCAGAGATGGAGAGGAACCTCGATGTCTGTCCCAAATGTAACTACCACAATCGGATCAGTGCCCGGCGACGCCTGGAGACTTTTCTTGATCCGGAACCCCTGGAGGAGATCGGTGCCAATCTGGAATCAGTTGATCCCCTGAAATTCAAGGATAGTAAGAAGTACAGGGAGCGTCTCAGTCAGGCACAGAAAAGCTCCGGTGAGAAGGATGCCTTGGTGTCCATGCGTGGTCAGTTGAAAGGGATAGACCTGGTTGTGACAGCATTTGAGTTCAGTTTTATGGGTGGATCGATGGGCTCTGTGGTAGGTGAACGTTTCGTACGTGGCGTCAATATGGCCCTTGAACGGCATACTCCCCTGGTCTGTTTCTCTGCAAGCGGAGGTGCACGCATGCAGGAGTCCTTGTTCTCTCTGATGCAAATGGCCAAGACCAGTGCTGCTCTGGAACGTCTACAAAAACGAGGCTTACCCTTTATATCTGTCATGACCGATCCAACCATGGGGGGTGTCTCTGCCAGTCTGGCAATGTTGGGTGATATCAACGTTGCCGAGCCGAATGCCTTGATCGGATTTGCAGGTCCACGGGTCATCGAACAGACGGTACGAGAAAAACTGCCGGAAGGTTTTCAGCGCAGTGAGTTTCTACTCGATCATGGCGCCATTGATATGATTATCGACCGACGGGATATGCGGGATCGCATTGCCGATCTGATCAGTATCCTGATGAGTAAACCAAGGGCTTGAACCTAGTGTAGTGTCCTATATTGTTTAAAGATTTTAGCGTGACGAGAAGCTGTTAGCCGCTAGGCGGCGTTTCGCAGTTGACCGCTGAGATCTGACACAAGGTAATGTAATGCTGAATCAAAGACTGGATTTTTCCCGCACCCAATGGGCGAGTTGTGGAGCGCGACATGGATTTGTGAAAAACCCCGACACACCCAATTGTGTTATTGCTCTTTTTAAGGGAATAGCCATTGACGGCAAACGGTACCTTGCCGGTCACGTCGGAATTTCCCGCAAATCCCTGTTCAACTGCGGATTCTAGGTTGAACAAACGACTGCAGATATCGGTACGCTGCATCCATCAAGCATAAGCTGGTTGCCGGGTTAATAGTCATGCGCTTTGATACGCTGGATCAGTGGCTCGACTGGCAAACGACCCTACACCCGAAAGAGATTGAATTGGGCCTGGATCGGGTTATTGCTGTATGGCAGCGACTGCAACCAGAGGGTCTGCACTCAAAGGTTGTCACCATTGCAGGTACCAATGGCAAAGGATCCAGTGTGGCCATGCTGGAGACCATCTACCGTCAGGCAGGTTTTAGTGTAGGCGCCTACACCTCTCCTCATCTGGTTCACTACAATGAACGCATACGGTTGAACGGTGAGGCTGTTTCCGACCAGCAATTGTGCCATGCCTTTGAAGCTATTGATCAGGTCCGGGGTCGAGTGAGTTTGACCTACTTTGAATTCGCTACCCTTGCAGCATTGATCATATATGCAGCCGAAAAGCCCGATCTGGTCATCTTGGAAGTCGGTCTTGGCGGGCGGCTCGATGCCGTAAATATTATCGATACGGATGTCGCGTTAATCACTACTGTCGATCTGGATCATACGAATCTGCTTGGAGAGGACCGTGAAGCAATAGGTCGAGAGAAGGCGGGCATTATCCGTCCTTACAGGCCGGTGGTACTGGGAGATCGGGAAATGCCTCATTCAGTATCTGAGCAGGCTGAAGAGCTTCGGGCAGAGGTCTATTTGTCGGGCCGCGATTTTGATTTTGACCTGCAGAATGATAGTTGGCAGTGGTCTGGGCCCGATGGCATTAAGCAGACACTGCCAATACCAAATTTAAGTGGGAGTAAACAGTTAGTCAATGCCAGTGCTGTGGTAATGGTCTGCCAGCTTCTGGAGGATGCTTTTCCGCTAAGTTGGGAACTCATTGCAAATGGATTACAACAAGTCAGACTGCCAGGACGGTTACAATGGGTGCCAGGCAAACCCAGTCTTCTTCTGGATGTGGCGCATAACAGGCAATCACTGGAAACGCTTTGTGAGGCGCTGAAAAGACTGGGTTGGCAGGGCCAGACTCATGCCCTGTTCGGCATGTTGAGGGATAAGGATGTTGCAGCTGTTGCCGATTTACTTGGGCCGCAAATCTCGAGTTGGTATCTGCTCGATTTACCTGGCGAGAGAGGGCGCTCAGCGAAACAATTGGCTATCACACTTCGGCAGGCGGGAGTGAATAAACCCATCAATTGTTTCCACACATTTCCCCAAGCCTATCAAGCATGCCTGGATGAGGTAAACTCTCAAGACCTGATTCTGGTGTTTGGGTCCTTTCTGATTGTCGGAGAGGCGATGGGACACTTGGACTTACCGATCTGAATGCCGCCTAATCCGCGGTCGGGTTAGCATAATCCTGGGATAATGAAGGTTATCGAGAATTGAGCTGATATACTTGGCTGAATGCAGCACTGATCTAAAGGATGGCCGGTGCTGGGTGATTCGTTGAACAGTTAGATGGAAAAGTAGATATGGCCCTGGAGGAGAGACTTAAACAGCGCTTGCTGGGTGGTGCGGTGCTCGTTGCACTGATTGTGATATTTGTGCCCATGCTGATTGAAGATCCGGTTGAAACTCGGACAGTCTCCGATCACACTATTCCTGCCAAACCACCCATTAAGGAGCAGGCGACAGTTCGAACGGTTCCGCCAGCAAAAACTGAGAGATCGACGCCCAGTATAACAACACCAGGGGTAGAGCCTAAGCGAGTTCCGGCTTCGAAACCGGTTACCGAAGCGACGCCTCAGTCTCAGACAAAGCCAAAGCCAAAGCCAGAGAGTAAAGCGTCAACCGCTAAAAGTCAGTCTTCTCCAACTGCCTGGATGATTCAGGTAGCGAGTCTGACCAATGAGCAGAATGCAAAAAAACTGGTTGCCAGTTTACGAAAAGCCGATTTGCCAGCACAGATGGAGCAGGTGAAACTGGATGGCAAACAACACTACCGTGTCAGGGTTGGTCCGGAGGTAGATCACAGATTGGCAGAGAAGATGCTTGCTAAGATAAAGAAAACGTTCAAGCTGCATCCAAAGCTGATGCGATACCCGGAATAGATGAGGAGATTTCCACGCGAGTGGGGAGAGAGATGAATATCGCTGCACAGGCACAGGCCTATCTTAATGACTGGATGGCAGAAAAACCGACCCCCAAGTGGTTGGAGAAACTCCTTTCATCACAACTACCGCTGGCTGTTGCACTGCTACTGCTGTTACTGATTGGCTGGAGGATGGCAGATCTGACTTGGCGTTTGCTGCCTGAACCTGAGATTCAACAACAAGTCCGACCTCTCAATGTCTCTAAATCGACATCCGGCAACAGTGGACAAGCAAGAGCAAACCAGCTCGAAAATGTGGCAAAACTACATCTGTTCGGTATTGCGGGAGCAACCAAACCGAAAAAGACTATCGATAAGAAGGCACCGGATACCCGACTCAATCTGACCCTGCATGGCGTCTTCGTATCCGCCGATGCCAGTAAAGGGGAAGCCATCATTGGAACCTCCGGGTCGGTGCAAAAATACTATAAAGTCGGCAGTGCGGTGATGTCAGGTGTTACCCTGCAGGCTGTATTTGAAGACCGGGTGGTTTTATTGAGAAATGGTCAATCTGAGGTATTGCGTTTTCCTAAAATCTCTAACAAAAAGTCCCCCTCGGTTTCAAGAACCACTAGAAATACCAAAAGTACAGTTGCGACTGGTCCGAATGCGGTCCCTGTTTCCAGAAGAAATCTCAGTCGTTATCGAGAGATGTTGAAAAACGAGCCGTTAAAAATATTTGAACATGTCCGCTTTGTGCCCGTCAGGTCGAGAGAGGGTATGAAAGGCTACCGTGTCTTACCGCAAAAGAATCGGGAACTCTACAATCAGTTGGGCGTGCGTCCTTCCGATCTGGTGACTTCTGTCAACGGCATACCGTTGACTAATGACAAAGAGGCCATGAAACTGATTGAAAAACTAAAAGATGCACAGTCGATACAGGTTGATATCGTACGCAATGGTCAACCGCAATCACTCAATTTTGACTTAAACTAGGGCTTGTTGCTAGCCGGTTTTACGGATTAGTAAGTACTTTTGAGTTTACTCACCAGGTGTTGCAGGCGGGGTAGGACGGTTTGGTACCAGTGCAACCTCGTCACCATCCTCCAAGCGCGTAAAATATTCAGCAAACTGTTTATTGATGGTCGGTCTCAGAAGCGATTCATCAAAGATCGGAGCTATTTCATTGCGTCGATTTCTTAATAGTTTTAACAACTCCGAGATATTAGTCACAGACGGTGGCAGCACAATATCTTCACTCTCCTTACCGGTTTTATTGGCCAGCCAGGCAAAGTAGAAAAGTTTTATTCGCCGCTCGCTGTCGACATCGTCCCGACGTTCGTATCCAGAGGCCTGGAGCTTTTCCAGGTAGCTGTTCCAGTTTTTCTCTTTCTCACGGCCGAGCTTGTAAAGCGTCTCCCAGGAGAAGATGCCAGTGTCGTGACCATCATCGAATATGAGACGAATGGCATATTGACCCTGAGGTTCAATCCTCTCTATGTTCACTGACTCTTTGCCGGTGATTGGAATTTCACTGGTTTTTACTTCAGCAGCAGTGGAGTAAACGCGTAGATATTCGCAAGGCAGTTCAAAATTGGCACCATCGGAGAATCGGAGCGCCAGAAGCCGAGACTTTTGATGTAAATTGATCTCAATCGGCGTCGGGGTGGTCTGTTTCGTCATAGTCTCTTAATGCTGGCGTGTAGCTGATTGGGCATGGATGATGTCACAGAACAGCTTGAGGCTTCAACCTGGTAGGCGGTAGTCTGTTATTGCTATTCTTCCTGGCGCCTGTCCAAGCCCTACTTGCCAGCATCAATTTCACGGAAATTGGATTTATTTGTCGCTAAATTGCGTAAAATATCTTTATAATCGAGAAATTTCTCTCTGTAGATTCTCTTCAGCGTCTACCACCACCCGATACCTTTTTCAGTGCGCTGTCCATACCCCGACTTGTCAGTATGCGTCGAAGTAGAGCGAATAGATGAGTTGGGAAGGTGACATGGTAACGGGGTTTGGGTTTTCGGCTCTCCAGAGCGTGAATGACCTTTTTTAACACAGCCTCGGGAGGTAGGGTAAATGGGGCTGCTGGGCCTTTTGTTTCCAATCTTTTCTGCATTGCCTGATAGTAGGGCTGGTGTGCTGACTGCTCTGGATCAATATGTTTTTGCCACATAGCGTGTGCATTAGTGCGAAAACGGCTCTCAATGGGACCTGGTTCGATCAGCGATACGTGAATGCCACTACCCGCTAATTCCAGACGTAATGTGTCGCTCAGTCCTTCCAAGGCAAACTTGCTGGCCACATAGGCGCCACGATAGGGGAGCGTCATAAAACCGAGTATCGAACTGTTTTGGATAATACGGCCTTCACCCTGTCTGCGCATTGCCGGAATAACCCTGCAGGTCAGTTGATGCCAGCCAAACAGATTGGTTTCGAACTGCTGCTTTAATACATCGCGGGTCAGATCTTCAACAGCACCGGGTTGGCCGTAGGCGCCATTATTGAACAGGGCATACAGGGCCCCGTTTGTCAGATCCAATACCTGATCAACGGCATGATCGATGGATTGACCAACGTCGAGGTCAAGCTGTAATGCATCGAATCCCTGCTGTCGTAAGTCAGTTACATCCCGCTCCTTTCGGGCAGTGGCGAATACTCGGTAACCTCGGGATTTCAAGCCCTTTGCCACACAAAGACCGATACCGCTGGAGCAGCCGGTGATAAGCACATTTTTTACTTCTGACATGGTGGATAGGATACAGGATAGGGATATCAGTTGTCGTACACCCTAACCCGAAAAAATCATCACTACAGTGGGGTTGAGGAATTAAAGTTTGGCCCTGTCTGACCGCTAAAACAATCAGATTATAGTGGTGAAAGAGGCTTAAAGACTGACAGTGGACGGATTAAGTCTGGTTCTCTATTAGTCTGTAAAAGCAGCAACGAGGAATCGGAGAAATAATCGGTGGATATTGCTACTCTGGTAGGTCTATTGGGTGGGTTTGGCATTATCATCGGAGCGATCGCTTCGGGTGGTGATGTCATGTTGTTCGTCAATGTCCCCTCCATTTTGATCGTTGTAGGCGGCACTTTCATGGTGACGTTGATGCAAGTCTCTCTGGGCGATTTTCTCGGTTCTTTCAGCATTGGCATGAAGGCCTTTTTCTATAAAACCGATGATCCGAAGAAACTGATTGAAGAGGCGGTGGAGCTTGCCGATATCGCACGCAAGAATGGTCTGCTGGCACTCGAAGGACAGGAGATCGGCAATAATTTCCTCAAGCAAGGCATCGGCCTTTGTGTCGACGGGCATGATCCTTTGCTTGTCAACAAGCTGTTGACCAAGGATATCGACTTGACCATCCAGCGCCATGAAGTCGGTCAGACGATGTTCTCGAATATGGCTATCATGGCACCAGCGATGGGAATGATTGGAACGCTGGTGGGGCTAGTGCAGATGTTGGCAAATATGTCAGATCCGGCCAGTATCGGTCCTGCCATGGCGGTGGCCCTGTTAACTACCTTGTATGGTGCGGTAATCGCAAATGCCTTTGCTCAGCCCATCTCTAACAAGTTGGCTCGTGCCAGTACCATGGAAAAGACCAATAAGTCACTGATTATTGAAACGATATCAGGGATTCAAGAGGGTATGAACCCACGGGTTCTTGAGCAGCTGCTCAGCACCTATCTTCCGACAGGCAAACGCCCGGTACAGGAATCCTAGACGATGTCAGACGAGTGTCCGAAATGTGATGCCGGCCTGCCAGCCTGGTTGGCAACTTTCGCTGATCTGATGTCTTTGTTGATGTGCTTTTTTGTACTGCTGCTCTCCTTTGCTGAGATCAATGCGACCCGCTTTAAAAAGATGGCAGACTCGATGAAGGATGCATTTGGTGTGCAGCGTGAGATTCCGGTGATGGAGGTGGTCAAAGGTACCAGTGTTATTATGCAGGAGTTCAGTCCTGGCAAGCCGGAGCCGACACCCATCAAGGAGCTTCGCCAGCAGACAGCCGATATTGAGAAAGAGTTTCTGGAGATAGAAGAGAAATCCCAGCAGGATGTGGATATCGAGACTGCGAAGGCGGCAATGCAGGCTGAACTGGAGCGGGAGGTCAAGGAACAGGCATCCGAATTACAGGAGATGCTGGATAGTGAAATTGCAGACGGATTACTGGATGTGGAGACCGAAGACACCAAGATTATTATCCGTATTCAGGAAAAAGGTTCGTTTCCATCAGGGCGCGCCAATCTGAATCCGGATTTCTTTGAAGTGATTTCCAAGATCACCGAGGTAATAGCCACTACCCCGGGTAAAATTATTGTTGCGGGTCATACTGACAACATTCCCATATCCACCAGACGGTTTCGTTCCAACTGGGAGCTCTCTTCAGCACGAGCAGTGACTGTTGTACATGCCATGTTGAGCAATGCGGCGCTGGATGAAAGCCGGTTTCTTATTCAAGGGTATGCAGACTCACGGCCATTGGTAGACAACGATTCGAGTGAGAATCGAGCACAAAACAGGCGCGTTGAGCTTGTCATTCAACGTGGAGAGGATACGGATAGTGGTGAGGTGATCAAGGCTAGTGAAGAGTGAATGACTAGTAAGATGGAGAGAGGAGTTTAGATAGATGACTATTGATGAGCCGGATACAACCCAGGATGAACGCAGAGAGTTCTTCCGTATTGATGATTTGATTCAGGTCAGCTATCGGGTAATAACGCCTGAAGAGTTACCGGAAAGTATTGATGAACATCTTCAGGACGATGATCGATTAACCGTAATGACCCGCTTGCAGACAATCAGCCAGCATCTGTCGGCCCCGCTTCATCGCATCGAGCAACGTGACCCGGATGTTGCCGATTATTTAAAGGCACTGGATGAAAAGATCAATCTATTGGGTCAGAGTTTCCTCACCGAAGAGAAAGAGTTGTTAAATCGGCCTTCACGATCGGTCAACCTGAGTGCAGGTGGTCTTGCGATGGATATCACCGAGTCGCTACAGGTGGGGGATTTTGTTGAGATAAAACTGCTGCTTTTACCCTCGTATACGGGTGTCGTCGCTTATGGCGAAGTGGTCGGGGTGGATAACTCGACAAGCGGAGATGCAGCCTATCCGTTTCATATCAGGATTAATTTTTCACTAATCCGCAACAGCGACCAAGATGCATTGATCCGACATATCATGCGTCGTCAGGGTGAAATGTTGAGACAACGTCGTGAACAGCTGGATCAGGAATACGATTGATCAGGGTTTCGCCCGGAGAAGTGCACATAGCAACCGGGAGGAAGGATAAGAAAAATCAAGGTATTAGAACTTAAACCTAGATTCCGCAATTGATCGCTGAAATCTAACGTAAGTTCATGATATGACAAACTAAATTATGGATTATCCTCTCACCCACTGGGTGAGTTCAGCCACGCTACTCGAATTTGAGAAAAATCCTGACGCATCCTGCTGCGTTGTCGTTCCTGTTAAGGGAATAGCCATTAACAGGAACGACGCCTTTCTGAATACACCGGGATTTCCCTCAAATCAATGTTCAACTGCGGATTCTAGGTTGAATAGTCATCCACTGCCCCCATTATGGTAGGATTCCCCGATTTGGTGGTCCCTTTTAGGTTGATAGCCACCCGATCAGACTATTGAGGAACCTGTCATGCCTATCTATGAATATCGCTGCGAAGCTTGTGACCATGAATTGGAAGCCTTGCAAAAGATGAGTGATCCGACCCTCTCCGAATGCCCTGAATGTAAAAAGGATAGCCTGAAAAAGGTTATCTCAGCGGTCGGTTTTCGTCTCAAAGGCAGTGGATGGTACGAGACCGATTTCAAGAGTGGGAATAAGAAAAATGTTCACGACAGTGGCAAAAAGGAGACCAAGCCCAGCAAGTCGGAGAGTAAGTCGTCCAGCTGTGGCGGTGGTTCCTGCGGTTGTCACTGATACCTAACCGGACAGAATAGATGAGTTTTCTTCGTCGCTATCTGGTGGCTGGCCTGTTGGTCTGGTTACCGCTTGGTGCAACCTTTTTTGTGATTCAGCTGTTAGTCAGATGGATGGATAACAGCCTATTGCTACTTCCAGAGGCCTATCGGCCTGATAATCTGCTGGGCTTCCATATCCCGGGATTGGGGGTGGTACTCTCTTTGCTGATTCTGTTGATCACGGGTTTGGTGGCGGCCAATCTATTTGGACGCAAGCTGGTGAGCATGTGGGAAAGGTTACTGTCCCGCATCCCGTTGGTGAGATCGGTCTATTCAGCAGTCAAGCAGTTGGTAGAGACCATGTTTGCCGACAATGGCAAGTCCTTTCGCAAAGTGGTCCTGGTAGAGTTTCCCCGGCGAGGACTCTGGACACTGGCATTTCTAACCAGTGAAGAGAACGGCATCGTTCAGCAGGCTACTGACCGGGATGTGGTCAATGTCTATATCCCGACCACACCCAATCCTACTGGTGGCTATTTTGTCCTTGTACCCAAGGAGGATATCCGGGACTTGGATATGAGCGTCGATGATGGACTGAAGATGCTACTTTCGATGGGGGCGGTCAATCCTGAAGCCATTTCGCAACAGGATAAATCTATAAACCACTAAATAAACTCAACATATTGTTTTTATAAGTCTATTTCAGAGGGCTCGGTCAGTTAAAAATCTCTTGTCAGGGGTTGTTTTAGACACCCTCGCATCAGTTTCGGTATGACCATCGTCCACTGAGACGCCCGTCGGACTTGGGGAAAATCAGACTCAAAATGACTTTCCATCGCGACAACCACCCGAGCGGACAGACACCTGGATGAAACGTTGGGAAAGCGATGGGCTTGCAGAGGCAGAGGTCAAGCCGTAACATTCCCGCTTTTTAGCCAGCTGAAGAGCAATTTCAGCGGATTCTCACAGGAAACATCCATGCGCAGCCATTATTGCGGACAGATCAACAGCTCCCATATCGACCAGGAAGTAGAACTTTGTGGTTGGGTACACCGTCGTCGTGATCATGGGGGGGTGATTTTTATTGATCTCAGGGATCGTGAGGGTCTGGTACAGGTCGTCTATGATCCTGATCTACCCGAAGTGTTTGGTATTGCCGAGCATGTGCGCAATGAGTTTGTGCTACGGATCAAGGGACGCGTCAGGCCAAGGCCTGAAGGTACGGTGAACAAAGACCTGCCAACCGGCGAGATTGAGATCCTGGGCCTGGAACTGGAGGTTCTCAATCGTGCCGATACCCCGCCATTTCAGCTTGATGAGCATGAAAAGGCATCCGAAGAGATTCGTCTGCGTTATCGCTATGTCGATCTGCGCCGTCCTGAGATGCTGGAAAAGATCCGCACCCGTGCCCGTGTGACACAGGTGCTACGCCGTTTTCTCGACGACCGAGGTTTCCTGGATATAGAGACGCCGATGCTGACCAAGGCGACGCCGGAAGGCGCGCGCGATTATCTTGTGCCCAGTCGAACCCATCCAGGCGAATTCTTTGCACTGCCGCAATCACCACAGTTGTTTAAACAGCTGCTGATGATGTCGGGTATGGATCGATACTATCAAATCGTACGTTGTTTTCGTGACGAAGATCTGCGGGCGGATAGACAGCCTGAATTCACCCAACTCGATATCGAGACCTCCTTCCTCGACGAGGATGAGATTATTCAGCTCAACGAGGAGATGATCCGCCAGCTGTATAAAGAGATTCTGGACGTTGATCTACCGAATCCCTTCCCGCGCATGACCTATGACGAAGCGGTGGAACGTTATGGCTCAGATCGTCCCGATCTCCGTATTCCATTACAACTGATTGATCTGCGTGATTTGATGCAGGATGTCGAATTCAAGGTCTTTTCAGGTCCTGCCAAAGATCCGAAGGGTCGTGTTGCAGCGTTGATGGTGCCAGGTGGCAGTTCACTCAGCCGCAAGCAGATTGATGCCTATACCAAGTTTGTGAGCATCTACGGGGCCAAGGGATTGGCCTATATCAAGGTCAATGAGTTGGCCAAAGGTATTGAGGGACTGCAGTCGCCCATCCTTAAGTTTCTGCCGGATGAAGCGGTCAACGGCATTTTACAACGGACTGGCGCTAAAGATGGCGATCTGATTTTCTTTGGTGCTGACACAGCCCACGTGGTGAATGAAGCATTGGGTGCGTTACGTGTCAAGGTTGGTCAGGATCTGGACCTGATGCAAGGGGAGTGGGAACCGCTCTGGGTTGTTGATTTTCCGATGTTTGAGTGGGATGAACAGCACGCCCGCTGGAACTCTCTTCACCACCCCTTTACCTCCCCACAACTGGATCAGCTCGACCTGCTCGATAGCGATCCGGGTAATTGCAAGTCCCGTGCCTATGACATGGTCATGAATGGGGTTGAGTTGGGAGGTGGCTCTATCCGTATTCACCAGCAGGATGTGCAGCAGAAGATCTTCCAGTTGCTGGAGATCAGTGAGGAGGAGGCTGATGAGAAGTTTGGCTTTCTTTTATCAGCACTTAAATTCGGCTGTCCGCCCCATGGTGGTCTTGCATTCGGCCTTGATCGCCTGGTGATGCTATTGACCGGATCTGCTTCTATCCGAGAGGTGATGGCCTTTCCGAAGACCCAGACCGCAGCCTGTATGATGACCTCAGCACCCTCGGAAGTGGGTGCGGACCAGCTGCGTGAACTCTCAATCCGGGTACGTAAGCCGGTTAGTGAAGACAGCAAATAAAAGACCGGCATCGGTCCTGGTGGTGGTCTACACCATCAGGGGCGAATTTCTAATGCTGCGCCGTACTGTCCCCCGTGATTTCTGGCAATCAGTGACCGGCAGTCTTGAGTGGGGAGAGTCCGCCATACAGGCTGCCCGTAGGGAACTCTATGAAGAGACTGGGATGATGGCCGGCAATGGATTGATCGATCTCCACTGTCAGGAAAGCTTTCCCATACTTCCGGCCTGGCGTTCCCGCTATCACACCAATGCCCATATTAATACGGAGCACTGGTTTGCTTTGAGAGTACCTTGCCGACGTCAGCCAAGACTGCATGCCAATGAGCACGCTGAATACCGTTGGGTCCCTTATGCGCAAGCCTTACGGCTTGCATCATCCTGGACAAACCGGAAGGCGATTCGTCGGCTTTTCTCAGAAATCAATTAATAGCCATCTGGGATTCTACTCCTGTTAGGGTACGGCCTACCGCACATCACTGCTGCTTCACAAAGCTGTTGGGAGCTGAGTATTAGATTCATACTCTGTAGTTTCTGCTTGGCTTTAGTGGGGACCTAATAGGTTCATCTGTCGGGCCGTGTCCCAGTAATGTTTCCAGATTCAGAAAGCCGACTGCAACATTTCCGTTATCGACTGCCCGCATAATGAAACTACAGGGGAGGAGGGTGCCGGCATAGGGATATCGATTTCAGCGTTAAGTTCGTACATAGTGGTTCTAAATTAAAGGAATCGGTATTCCAGCAGAAGGCCGATTGATTGACATTGAATTACATCAAGCACTAGGGAGAAACTGATCATGCGCAAGCGCATCATGGTGAAAACCGACAGTCGAGAAACCCTTGTCGATTTGACAGATCAGGTAGAGCAAGTAGTCCATCAGAGTGGGATAAAAAATGGCCTGGTCAATGTCTATGCGCAAGGTGCAACCGCAGCCATTATGATTCAGGAGAACTGGGATCAGAGCGTGCAGACCGACGTGATCAACCTTTTACGCAGGATGATTCCCCAGGGAGTCTGGTTACATGACGCACAGGATGGCAATGGTGATAGCCACCTGAAGGCAGGTTTGGTCGGACCTTCGGAGTCCATACCATTAATGGACGGAAAGCTGGGTTTATCTCGGTGGCAGAATGTTTTTTTCTGTGAGTTTGACGGTCCTAGGCCTGATCGCAGCATTATATGTACTGTAATATCAGATAGTTAGATGCGGAGGTATTTTACTAATGCGGCAAAGTGGTCAAGAAATGGTCAAGTATTTTTTGTAAAAATAAAGTCTGACATTTTAGTAAATCCCGTCAAAATGTATTTTCACGTTATTATCTAGCTTCACCATTCGCTCTAGAGTATGGATACCATGGGGCAATAAAAAATGTATGCGGTCTGAAACATCCTCTTCTTTAAGACCATACTTTCCACCATGAAACAAATTATTTCGCATGGTTCTAAGGACGAGTGTCAATTTCTCCAAATCAGAAGATGTTGTTGTGAAGTCAAAATCTACCCATGAAATGTTGTCGTTAGTGTAAATCTGTTTTTTGGGTGGTTTTTCAAGTAATAGCGTTTCCCTTTGATCTGCTACGTAATCACCACCAAATGCCTGACTAAACTTTTTCCAATCGACTTGTGCTGAATCTCGTATTCCAGAGTACACATACCCGGATTGCTTAAGTGCGAATTCAAAGCGAGAAAACTTCATAAAAAAACCATAAACAAGATCTCTCGTTTCCCCTGTATAATGTAATTTCATTTCTACCATGTGAAAATTTCCCATAAGTACAAAATTTGATCTTATAGCATTCCATCCATCCAGCTTTCCACTACTGCAAGGGCTGGGTCATCATCCGGTATCAAGTGGCCATACACGTCAAGTGTAGTTTGTGCGCTGGCATGGCCAAGACGCATCTGCACTGCTTTAATCGGTACGCTAGAGCGGAGTAGCTGTGAAGCATGCTGGTGACGGAAGATGTGAGGAGTGAGGCGTACACCGATGCTGTCACCAAGTTTTTTAACCATATGTGAGAAACTCTTCACTGATCGAGGCTTCCCGTGTCGATCGTAGAAGATGAGATCAAGAGCAGGTCGAACACCAGTAGCTAATTGCTGTTTGCGTTGATCTCTTCGCCACTGATGCAGCCTGTCCAGTATTGAAGAGGGAAGGGATATACGCCGGCGCGATGATTCTGTTTTCACATCAAGGATGACCCGCTGATTATTAATGTCCTGTAAGTTGTGTTGGACAATTATCTCACCCTTATTGAAGTCAATATCATCCCAATGAAGTCCTAACAGCTCACCTCGTCGAAGACCGGTGGCGAGTGCTAAAAGTAATGGCAGTTCTAACCAATGCCCTTTCATTGCTTCCAATGTATCGGCCAAGTCAATGTCAGATAGCACATGAACCTGTTTTTTCCTCCCCTTAGGAGTCTTTGCATCAGCTGCAGGATTTCTCATCAATAGCCCAGTTCGTGATGCGTCCCTTAGCGCCGTACGCAAGACTGCATGCGCGCCCCTGACAGTGGATGCACTCAGGCCAGAAGTAACCATATCTGCATAGAGTTCCTCGATATCGGCAACAATAATTTTGCTTAACTTTAGATGCCCGATGCCTGGGTTGATATGCTTATCGATTATGCGCTGTTGAGTCAGTACAGAATGCTCTGATACTTCTATTCTGCGTTTTGCTTGCCACTTGTCAAGATAGTTGGAGAGAGTGAGTCGTTTGTCTGCTGCACCAACACGACCTTCTGTTGCCTGAGTTACAAGCGCGGCCAGGCGACGTTCAGCGCCACGTTTTCCACCCCGGTATGTTTCTGTGAGAAAGCGCTGTTTGCCATTACTGTCTACACCGAGGTAGACGCGAAGGCGCCAACGCCTTGGTGAGCGTTCTAAAAGAGTTCCTTTCATTTCGATTGCCTTTGTTGTTTCTGGTAGCTACTAACACGGCAAGAGTCACTGCAAAATCGCCCCGCACCTTTTCTTCGTATTGGAAAAGGCATACTGCAATACTCACACCTTAGCCAAGGTCGAGGCTCGCGGAAATTTTTTAACAGTTGGATCCACGCCACCCCTATTAATGAATTTGGGATGCCGCCTAGTACAAGTTTCTTCCCTACCCATTCAACATGGGATTGAACAGCATCTTGCTGTAAACCGTGGTTAATAAGGTCTCTCAGTTGTAAACGTATCGTGTCGGTGGGGGTAGTCCGTTCAGAGTAAAGATATTTGACTATGTAAGGGTCCCACTCTTTAAGCAAATCCTTACCTAACATATTGAGTGATAATGCCACTGCATGCCTAAATCCTCCCCCGACTGTCTCTAAAATAATCTTCCCTTCACTCTGATTGCCGTGCCCAAGCCGGCCATATTTTTTCACCAGTTCTTGTACTTCCTCAGGTCCTGGGGCTAAAGCAAGCGCTAGCCACAAACCTTCAGGCGCTTTTTTTATCATCAACGCTCTCCATACTAACGTTAAATATATGCAATTAAGAGTAAATTAATTCATTGACATTAACAATAGTTCAATTATATTATTAATACCAGAAGACAAAAATACGCGTATTAAAGGCAAATAGGAGTAAGTATGAGAGAGCCGCAATTGCTTGATCCTCAAGAGATGAAGGAGGACCTCGATGAGAAAACCAGTGTTCGGTCTGTTGTCGACTGTATGCGTGATGGCAAGTTTCCTGCTGTATGGCTAGGGCCTCGTCGCCCTCGCTGCCCTGCACAAGTATGGAAAAAATTTCTTCGCGGAGATCCTATCCCTGACCGGTATTTCGCCGGTAAACCAGCACAATAGAAGGAGTCAAGAAATGGATAGAAGCAGATACATCAAGCTATTCGCTCAACAAGCAACCACAAGTGATTTCGAAGACGCTGTTATTGATATGCGCCTTGCTGCAAAGATACTGGCAGATCTTTTGTCTGCATCAACATGTGTTGAGGGTGAGTATGAACCCCCGGCCCACGTTGTTTCAAAGGTAGGTTATAGCATTAGTGCGCTGATGGATTTTGCCGAAGCCCTTGATGTTGCACCGCTTATGGAATGCACCATGTGTAAGGTTAACGATCGGACCTCTCAGTCGTGATCCCCTACATCTTCCACCGTAAAGAGTTCTTTTACGTTGTCGAACTCCGCGATGATGACGATGCAATTGCCTGTGTTGAGGTTAACCCGGGTACGTTGAAGATCGAGCGGATCAATGGCGATGGAACCACACAGATGATCTGGCCAAATTAAATGAAAAAGCCCATCGGGTTGCGAGGACCACGGTGGGCTTAAATGGAGAATATGCGTGTGAGAAGTATACAACCCGCCGGTGAGGCACTCAGCAAGAGTGTGGTAGTTAGTGCGCAAGGGCTGCGCGGTACATTAGGGGATTATGCAGCGCTGTCTATGAATTTCGAAGGTGTGCCTGAGGAATTGAAAAAATTTCCTCGATGGCTTGTGTACAAACTCCAACCGAGAAAGGGTAGAGCAGACAAATATGACAAGATCCCATATCAGCCAGCGCATCCTGATAGAAAAGCGAGCACAAACAACTACAGCCACTACGCATCCTATGAAGAAGCCTGCACCACATGTAATAACGCTCAGTTCGATGGGTTAGGATTTGCCATAACTGATTCAGAAAACCTTGTGGTAATCGATCTCGATCACTGTATTGATTTTGTAACCGGAGAATTGAGTAATACCGCTGTTGAGTTCGTGGAATCACTGCCCGGTTATTGGGAGTATTCGCCATCTGGAAGGGGTTATCGAGGAATATTCAAAGGGACTTTGCCAGGATCAGATATCAACAATGCTGCAGGTGTTGAATTCTACGGTGGATCCAGTGCGCGGTTCTTTACTGTCACCGGTCACAAGTTGGATGGCAGTACTTCTGGCCTGACTATGGCTGACCCGAGAACACTGCTGCAGTTCTATGACCGATACAAACCAGAGAGAAGTGAATCGCAAGATTACAACTGCCCGATGCCTGAGCGGCTGCCAACTGAGGATCTACCTGATATCAATAAGCGAGTGTCACTGGGTGTATCCCGTGAACTTGAGGAAGGTCTTGAAGGTGATGACAGATCTAAACGGCTGCAGATTATTTCAAAAGATTTATACACTGCGGGCTTCGATGACCAACAAGTCTTATCAATCCTGGCTGAGAACCACGGATCCATGGCTGTTGCTCTCGACCATCGCCGTGATGACTACGGCAAAGCTCTAACATATCTATGGCGCCACCATTGCATCCCGGCCCGGGTACACCGCATCAAGTTTGAAAGTTTTGGTGCCAAGACGATCGACAGGAACCTGAAGCCTTTTGATATCCCCCCGCGGGTATTCCTGCTTGATTCGATCATCCAGAAAGGTTTGTTGGGATCCATTGTTGCACCAGGTGGAACATCGAAGTCGAGTCTTTCCTTAGCCATGGCCGTGGCTGTAGCCACTGGTATTGAGATTACAGGGCATACTGTTCGCACCCAAGGGAATGTTTGGGTGATCAACAACGAAGAGCCTGAGGATGAACTGCAGCGCCGCCTCATGGCTATCTGTCAGCGACATGAAATCCCATGGCACGCCCTTGAGGGGAAGCTATTTATGAACTCGGGGTTTACAGAATCCTATCTACTCGCCAAAAAGACCGATCAGGGCGTAACCGCGACGGCGATAGTCGATCACATTATTGAGGAGATCAGAAAAAACAACATCACTCTGCTGATCCTGGACCCTTTTGTCAGTATGCATTCAGTACCTGAGAACAGCAATGAGGAGCAACAGCAGGTTATCAATCATATCCGACACATAGCAGGCAAAACAGGCTGTGCGGTCCTCCTGGTCCATCACACCGCAAAAACAGGTGGAGACTCTGAGGCGCATGCGGGAATTGCGGATTATTCAAGGGGTGCGTCCGCGGTTGTAGCTGCTCTTCGAAATGCTCAGACTCTCGCGCGTATGAGTCCAACAACTGCAAATAAACTGGGGTTCATTAATGAAGAGTGCCGGCGAATGATCAGGATGGATTGGGCTAAATCCAACTATACGTTACCACCTGAAGGTTCAACCTGGTACCGGATGGATACAGTGACTTTACTAAATGGTGACCCGGTTGGTGTACCGGTTCCGTTTGATATGGAAGCCCGTTGCGAAGAGCTCGCAGCAATCCAACAGCGAGAAGAGGCTGAGAAGCACCAGGGTCAATTGATTGAGATACTTGATGTTATGACCGCTGATGAAATGCCAATCAAACCAATAATTCAAAGTTTGGAAAGTCGGTGGGGGATAAAGGGCACAGCCATACGAGATCGTCTTAATAAACTCATCCCCGATGAGAAGGATAGTGCCGTCACAGTTAAGAGCTTTTTTAATCAAGATTGGCGCTTGTGGAAAGTGAAAACAGGTCAAAGTTCAAGGTCAGCCATCACTATTTTCCGTGAAAAAGCGGAGATGAAGGATGGCTAACGCGGGCTTTACAAATGAACCACTACCGCATAGCGGAAAGCCCTGTAATTACTATGCTGCGTTGGAATTCACTTTTGCTTTCCGGACTTTCCGGCTGGCGGAAAGCGGAAAGCCACCCGCAAATCCAGTATTTACGGGGCTTTCCGCTTTACGGTCCTTTCCGCCTCTAAAGAGGAGGCTAGACCGCCGCATAGCGGCGGCGGTCATCCCCTCTTTAAGGCTTCAAATGATGGGTGGAGAAATAAATATTGGTAGCGATCCACGGTGGAACGCATCAGTACGCTTCGCTGCGAAGCGCCACCCTGGAGCGGGACACGGTGATCCGTATTCCCCACGGTGGGGAAAACTATGCCGCCAGCAGTTTGCTGCAGGGTGGAGTAACCCCCTTGGTTTTTGGTGGTCATGGCGTTTTTTAACCTTAACAATTGTTAACAGCCTGAAATTTAAAAAAACTTAACAAGTGAGGTGAAAAAACAGCAAGGCAGATATCAACTGAAAACTTGTCAAAACCGTCCATTCAAAAAGCGATAGCTGAGTTAATTCAAGAACGTAGAGAAAAAAGTAATGGTAGACGCTGAACGGTGGTGAATCGGTGATTTTGAATACCAACAACAGGGCCATGCCCTATTGAAAAAACTTTACATTCAAATTGATGGTATTACCAAGAATCAACAACTTACAGTTAGCACAGTAAACCAGAACTTATGATACAAAACCTAACAAAACCTAACATTCAAAATGCTGGATTTCTGCAAAATCAGTCAGTTAGACCCATGGAGATTAAGGGAGAGAAACCGCAATGGTGGGTAGGGATATGTTGTCAAATGTTGTCATTCAAAACAGTGGTTTCTAAATGAATCAGAGTGTTAATGGTGCAGGATTGTGGGAACGATAACCGAGTAATTAAGTAGGGGATATGCTAACAAATGCTAACATTCAAAACACTGCAATTACCAATAATCAATGACTTATGTACTGGCTAGCCTATAAATGGGTTGTGAAATAGAGAGGAATTCCGATGGCCGCAAACGATGCTGAAATATGGATTTATGGTAAGACTCTAGCGGACGCGCTACGCCGGCGCATAGGGCCCGGTGGTGCAGGTTTATCCATCGCAGAAGAGCAAGCGTTCAACTATTTTGATATCCCATCAATTGAAGAGAGTAAGAGCCTCAAACCCTTCAAGGTGTGCCTAACCCGTAGATTGATAAAGGAAGCACCTGGCCGGTGGTACGCTAGGGAAGATTCCCGTGAATTTCGTTTCAGACATCAAGGTAAAGTATTTGATGTTATCAGGACGGTATTGTATGCAGGGATAGGCACCCACCCTGCTACCAAGTTCGCCCCTTCTGCTGACGCGCTGCAAAAAAATAAAGACCGAGCGCTACAAACCTTGGAAAAAGTAGGAGCGGATTGTGTGGCTGATTACTTGCGAGATGCAATAGAAATTAAAAAAAAGGATGGCACTGTTTCGGTTAGCCATTTGCTAAACAGTGGATCATTCACCATAGGCTAGAACTGTCTTTTTCTGTCCCCGCGTGTTCTGCGCTAACCTCAAATCTAGTTAACAGCAGCTTGTAAAGAATGCTGGGTGTATCCACCCGTGAATACGGGGGGTGAATTGAATATGAAGCACTAGGTACAGAATGAGGAAACGATATGGCACTCCATAGCACCGATATTGAAAAAGAGATCAGAACGTTGAAAGGCGCCATTGGCGAGGCAGAAGAAAAACATAAAGAATTAGCCTTTCGCTTTGCAGAAGGCGAAGCCGTTCAAGAGCAGATGATTGAGCAACGTGCCCAAGTGGATTATTTCAAAGGCGTCATTCGTGATAATGAGGCCGCTCTAGAGTACGCCCAGCAGAAAGAAGCCAAGGCGCACGATGCATCAGCAATCCAACGCATTCTTGATGAAGTCGAAGCAGGAAAGCAGTTACTTGCCAGGCGTGTTGAGGTTGCCAAGAAGCTTGATAAGCAGTTTACGGCACTGGGTAAAGTGATGGATGAGTTTATGGCTGTCACTGAGGAGGCGCGTGCTGTTACATCTGGTGTAATGGATATCACCCTTGGGTATGAATTCACAGGTCATTCAATCTTTGGAAAACCGCCTCAAATCTTCGGTTGGCAAAATGCAATCAAAAAGGCAGGCCTCACTGAAATGGCTGGGCCCGCGTTTAGCTCTCAGTTTGGTGGTAACGATGCATTTAAAGACGTAACCCTAGCAGATTGTATTGCCAAGCAGCACGAAAACCTTCGGTATCGTAAAAAGGTCCAGCTAGTCCTCAGTCAGCATGAGGATACTGCCGATGTCTAAAGACGCAAAGCACCTATTCCTACCTGATCACATGGCGGGTGAACGTGGTCGTGCAGAAACGCTATATGGCGACGTGCAGAGCCACATAATGGACGCTGACACAGAACCGGTGCTGGATAGACTGGTTGAGTCTTCCGATAAGTTTCTCGATCTTGATCGTGAGCAAGCCAGCGATGATCTAAAGCTACACATGGGCTTTTTACAGCTGGACCCTGGTGAGGAAAAAGACTTTCTAAATACGGTGACTGCAGGACTCCGCGATACTGATCGTGAAGGCTGGGAGTCACAATCCAGACTTGAATTGAACCGTACCTATGGCGGCAAAGCGAGTGCCAGGTTAAAGGAGGTTCAAGAGGTACTAGAACTTAATCCTGGACTGAAGAAATTCCTACACACTCACAATCTAAGTTATCACCCAAAGATTATCGATCTGGTTGTGAAAAAGGCTCCAGGTATTAAAAAGAAACTCAAGAAGGGGTGATCTTATGACCGATGGTAGTAAAACACCCGATCCGGACCGCCCAGTCAAGCTAGGTGACTTGTTAAGTGTTAGTATTTCTCATGAGCAGCACATCAATGAACTGACGACACGCGGGTTAGATGTTACAGCTCAACTCGAACAGCAGAAGATTATTGATGAAGTGATCGATCGTTTTTTAACCCTTACCTTTGATCAACTTTTAAGGGCAGATGTCACCAATCCTGATCACATGGGATTTCGAATTACATGTACAGAAGAAAATACAGGCTATGAACAGTTTATAAAAGATCTGCGTGAGAAATATTTTGGTCCAAAAACAGACGATAAGATTCACTGAGGAGAGTTGATATGTGTATTCCCCAATTTGGCACTTTTATGCAGGCGATAGCGCAAAATGAATCGGGTAAAGCCAACGCACGGATCATGCGTAACAACGCAGCGATGGCGATGGTACGTGCTAATGCGGTACGTGCCCGAGGCCGGGCAGAAGAGCAATACAGTCGATACCACACCAAACGCACCATAGGTGGTGCCAAAACAGCCATCGCATCCAATGGTTTTGCTGTTGATAGTGGCAGTGCCTTGGATCGCGTGAGTGATATTGCTGCCTTTGGTGAGTTGGATGCACTGACAATCCGATATAACACAGAGCTAGATGCGCAAGGTCTTGAGACTCAAGCGAGTCAGTACAGAGCAATGGCATCCTATGAACGGCAGAAGGGAAAATTCAATATGCTCTCATCATTCACGTCAATGGTTGGGGGTGCAATTACCGAATCGAGCAATAAGCCAATTCTTAGCGGTCAAAGTGTTCACTCACGCTGGTATAAATAGCCATGAAAGTCCCTGAAGCGCAACCCCATGTCTTGCCAACGGTTGGACCTGATACATCCTTCAATTTCAGAACGACTCCGGATCACTTTGGCTATCAGGTTGGTACAGAACTCCGAAAAATAGAAGACGAACTGCGTAAACGCAACCTGCTACGTCAAAAGGCAGAAGCGGAGACAAAGGCCAAGTCAGCAGATGTCGCCTTTGCCGATGATCTTCGCAGTTTGTTGGATGATCCTGATAAAGGCTATCTGAACCAGCAGGGACAGACAGCCTATGAGTCACACAATGATACGGCTAAACAGATCAAGGCACTGCGGTTAAAGCATCAGATGACGATGAAACCCGGTAGCCCCGGTGCTGATTTATTCAGTCGTGCGGCGGATCGTCGTGTTGAAAATTCACTCAACAGTATTGCAAAGCATGCCAGCAAGCAGCTTAAACAATGGCAGGATGATGCCTATGATGCCCGACTCGAAACGGCCATTGATGACGCCACGGCCAGTTCCAATGACCCGAGGTTAATTCGGCAATCGATCAGCACAGGCTTGGCAGAGGTCAGTGAAACGGCACAGCGTAAAGGCTGGTCACCGGTAGAACGTGATCTCAGAAGGCAAGCGTTCACCACAAAGCTTCATTCAGCTGTGATTGAACATTTGGCGGGTAATGATCTTGATGTGGCACTGGAGTATTACCAGGAAAACATTAACGAGATCGACCCCACATCACGCACTAAGCTAGAAGCCCAGTTCCAGGAGATTGAAGACCGTGCCCTTGAGAAGGTCGCCTCCGATCTGGAGTTAAGTGTCTATAGTGGTGAGGCCACGGTGCCTGAAGTAGATGCGGCCTTTGAAGAAGAGGTTATCTCCGGTGCTAAGCGGACACAACTGATCAAGGAGATTAACAAACAAGTCGATGAGGCGGCTGCCGGCAAGAACAGGGAAACACTCATCACCTCAGGTTTACCACTCGACCCAAAGAACAAAGACCATCGCCTGGCTGTTGATGAAGCTTTCACTCGATTGGGTGGGAGTAGTCCTGTCGCACTTTCGCTGGCCAAACAGACCGGGCTATTGCCCAAGCAGGTGCAATCTATTTTTCGATCAACAGCACGCACGGGCACTGGCCCAAAGGTTGACCAGGTGCTTGAGCTCTATTCCGCTGTTGATGATCAAATACCTCTTGTCCTCGATGACATGAGTGACAAGGATGTCGCCGTATTGGATAACGCCAGCGAACTGGTGAGAGGTGGACTGATGACACAGGAGGCGCTTGAGATATCACGCACACAGGCTAACCTACCCGAGAGTGAGCGTAAGGTCATCAAAGAGCGTTACAAAGAGGAAGCAGCCAAAGACACGACCTGGCTGCAGGATACCCTTAACAGTGATGATCACTATGACACTGAAATCTTTTCCGGGGCGCCAACTCCTCCCGCATCGATGACAGCCGACTATGAACGCTTGGCTGAATCCTTTTACACCCACACCGGTGGTGATATTGATCGCGCTCGTGAACTGGCGTGGAAGATATTAAAACGATCTTGGAACAGATCAGATATCAATGGTACAGGTGAACTGATGAGATATGCCCCTGAGTTTGATCTGGGCGTGTCCACCAAGGTGCTACGCAAAGACCTGGATACCCAGCTCGAAGCGATCAAGGTCAAGCCTGAGAGTGTGCAGATCGTCTCTGATGTGATCACCGCCCGATCAAAACGAGGGCAGAGATCTTATGCAGTGATCAAGGTCCGTCCTGATGGCTTGCCAGAGATCCTACGTGGACCCAATAACATGCCCCTGCGTTGGGTGCCGGAACCTCACACCATCTTAGAGAAACAGCACCAAGAGGGACTGAAGCGAGCAGGTAAAAAGAGAAAACAGCATATGAAGATGGAGCGAGTGCGACAGCATTTTCCTGATGGAGGTTAATCGACAATGAAGGTAAAAACGCAAGAAGCGGCTTATGTCTCCCAACAGCTTGGTGGCAATGACAAGCCCCACCTAACTGCAGTAGAGGTCGAAGCACTCTTGGGTGGCTGGATACGGCAGCGAACGTCTACAGGGTGTCATGATTCGATGTTCAGTCGTCAAGCATTTGAACGGCTGTTGCGATCTGAAGCCACAATATACAATCAGAGGAATGGCAAACATGCCTCTGATTGAAGTTGATGAGAATGCTGTCACCGCTCAGTCACGTAGTCAGTATGAGCCTGAACAAAAGCCAGATGCTGATACCTTGGATATCTGGGCAGCAGGTATGGCATCACAAAACCTGCTCAGTGGTGCAGTACGTTACGGTCTCCAACCGGATTTTCAGGGAGACCCTGGTTACAACCCCTTAGTAGTTGAAGATCTGGAAGGTTACGATCCGGAAGAGTTCGCCTTCTCACGGTCACCGGAAGAAACCAAGGCTCTCAAACGTCGTATTGACTACCAAAACCGAGACCGGCAGATGCTGGCTGAAGACGATAGTTTTCACGGAACTGCGGCTAGCATTGTTGGGGCAATAACAAGTCCTCCATTGTTAGCGACAATGGTAATTTCTCCGCAAATGTCTATCCCTGCCATGATCTTAATTAATGCCGGGGGAGAATCATTAAATGAAGTTGGTCTCCATGGTCAACAGCCCGAGCGCACACTCACCGAGTCAGCCATCAATGTGGGTGCTGCTGCCTTCGTATCAGGACTACTGGGTACCGCTGCTCAGGGTCTCTCCAAGCATCAGATGAAACGGTTGGATGAAGGCATGGCCAATGAGATGAAACGGGCCACCAACCTGGACTCAGCCGGTGCGCAACGTGTCAATGAAACCACGATTGAGGAAGAGACCTTGGTGGGTGGTGATGCGGTGACACATGCCACCATCGGCCCACTGGGGCGTGTCATGCGTGCTACCAGCCTGGAAGCTCGAAAGATCGGCCAACAGTTGGCGGACTTGCCTTTTATCCTTCGCAAGCATGGAGAGGGTAAATCCTTTGGTCCTTCCGTAGAGGCCCGCATGGGCCGGTTTGAGGCGACCGAAGGCGAGACCCTGCAGACACTCAATAATCTCTATAAGCAGCACACCAAATCGGGCGGCAAGTTATCAGAGGATGAATTCTTCGAAGCGGTGACTACAGCGCTTCGCAGTTTTGACAAGCACCGGGTCAAGGAAGTTGAGCTGGCGGCGCAGTACGTGCGCAAGAACGTTTTGAACTCCACAAAATATGAAGCACAGGCCATGCAGCTGTTGCCTGAGGATCGAGAGTTTCTGGCCAAACTCATCAAACAACGCCAGGCAAAAGGCACCAACACGGATGATCTACTCAAACGCTATGCCGAAGCCCCAGACACACTGACCAAAGACGGCGCCAGTTATGCGCCGCGAGTCTATGACTATGAAAAGCTGGCGGCAGATCTGCAGGGTTTCAAGAAACTGATCACCGACTATTTGCAGTACAACGTCCCAGACGGTGAACTGATCGCCCGCGATGAGGCTGAGGATATCGCTGAATCCGTCATCCGCAATGTCTTCCTACATGGTGGACTTGAAGATACTGATCTGCCGAAGTACCTGGTGCCCAAAGCTGGGGCTTTGCAGGAACGGACCATTGATATTCCGGATGTGTTTCTCGAACCGTATCTGGTGAATGATAGCCGGGTGCTACTCTCCCGTTATCTCAAGCAGATTGGCTCTGATATCGAACTGACCAAGGTCTTTGGTTCAAAAAACATGCGTGCAGCCTTCTCCAATATCAGCACTGAATATGACAGGCTGATCGCTGATAGCACCGGGGCAGAGGCCAAACGATTAAAGCAGGAGCGCACGGCTGTTTTTCGTGATTTGAAGGCCATGCGTGATCGCCTCACCGGTCAATATGAACGGCCACAAGATCCTTCATCAAGATTGGTGAAGGCGGGTGCATCGATCCGGGCTTGGAACACCATGACCATGCTAGGCGGTGCTATTGTGTCTAACCTGCCAGACATGGCCAGACCGATCATGGAGCTGGGGTTGCGTCCTTTCATGAAGGGCATGACTCAGATGATCGGCAACGTCAAAGGGTTCAACCTCTCCCGTGTTGAACTTAGGCGTTGGGGTGTTGGTTTGGATATGACTACCGGCTCCCGCATGGCTGCAATCGCCGACGCGGCCGACATGATGCAGGCTGGCCAACAGAAGGCGCTCAATGTCTTTGGAAAGGTCTCCCTGCTCAATGCCTGGAACGCTGGCATGAAACAATTCAGTGGTGTCATGACCGTGGACAGTTTCTTGAATTGGGCCAGTCTGGCAAAGCGTACCAAGCACCAAAAGCAGATCATGGCTCGGGCGGGTCTGGATGAGAACATGCTCACCCGAATCAATGAGCAGTTTAAAGTCCACGGTATCACTGATGGTGGGTTGAGGATCGCCAACACTGCCGAGTGGACCGACTCCGAAGCGGCTGAGATCTTTGAGGCAGCTGTCCGGTCTGAGGTCCAGCACACCATCATTCAGCCGGGTATTGGTGACAAACCCCTTGTGGCCAGTACTGAGGTCGGCAAGCTCACCTTTCAGTTTCAGTCCTTCATCATGAGCGCCCAGAACAGAATGCTGATTAACGGCCTGCAGCGCCACGATATGGCATTCATGACTGGCATCCTGGCAAGTGTCTTCATCGGCATGCTGACGGCCTACGTCAAGAACGCTGTCAGAGGTGCAGAGCAGCCCAAGAACCCACAGGAATGGATTGCTGAAGGGGTAGATAGATCTGGTGTCCTGGGGCTGATGACGTACCCCTTCAACTGGGGGCGCATGACCATGGGCGATACACCTTCGAGGTTTGCCGCTCGTAACATCACCGGCACATTCTTGGGACCAACACCGGAACAGGGTGAGCGTGCCGTCAGGGTTGGCCTGGGTGCTGCTGAGGGCAAGCTGGACCCGGAACAATTAGCCAGGCTGATGCCATTTCAGAACCTGTTGCACTTGCGACAGATTGCTGAGCAGCTGGCAGAATAGGAGAGATGGAGATGCGTTATTTTTCGATTGGTGACCTTGGTTCAAATGAATTCATCGCTGAGTCGCAAGTCGCCCGGGTATATTACAAGTCGACCCCTGGTAAGCGACCACAGCCCTGGATCAAAGCCGTAGACGGTAAAGATTACGAGGTCCACGGGCTGAACCCTGAAGAGCCCGAGCCTATGATCAATTCTCAATCCCAATTGGTACTACTCGTCGGCCTGTTCTACGGCGGTAGACCTCAGATCAACACCTTCCCCATACTTGGCTGGCAGAGTACGACAGGCGAGCACGGGGGCAGGGCGTTGGCACCGGTGACGATCACGGACTTCTCACCCACCACGCCCCGTGTGGTGCTCGATACAAAGACAGGCGTGTGTAATGACGTCTGCGGTCTGGCGTTCGAATCACGGGCGGAGGCTGAGACCTGGATAAAACAGCAGGTGCTGAACAGGGAAGGGGAGTTGCGGGCTGCTTAATTTACCCAGGGCTCGCTTTTTGTGATTCTGATTCCTGAGAACCCGCTAACTCGTGGTCATATATTTTTTCTGTACCCTTTGTGAAACGTGTCGTTGCAACAAACCAACCGTGATCTATGAAATCATCAACATTTAATTTCATATGCTCAAGCTTGCACGTGATGTCTCCGAAACTAATGAGCACATTATCATAACGAATAAATATCTGTTCTATTTCTCTTGGTTCGAGTGGTTCTATATCGCTGGTAGTGGTTTTTAATGGTGGAGCGCAAGTTAACTTAGTGGACTTCCTTAATAATATTTGTACAGCTGGGTCCTCAGGTTCAAAGATAAAATCCAAAAATTCGCCTGCCTTCTCCTCTGAATTGATCTCGATGTCATAGAAAATACCCTGTTTAGGCTCACCTGCAGGGGGACGATTTATCTGCCTGCACCGCACTAATACCAATACAATTAGGGTGATGAGTAGTCCGTAAAGGATGTAGGTATGCACAGTGGAAATGCTCCATGTGTTGGTGGTTATTTACTATGATCGCAGCTGTAGTTATATTTGTGCAAGTATGGGAATATTTTCAATATGGACTCTAGATAAACGAGATTAACAATGAGCACGAAGCGTGACAGTTATCCCTCTACTACAATTGTGGAGAATAGATTTCAACAAGAGAAGAAGAAATACAACAAAAAAATACGAAAACTTAAAAAATATTCATTATTTAGTAGTATATTTTTTTTATTATTAGGGTTAGTGCTTGGTGAATTCGGTTGGTTCCACACCCCAGTTATGAAAATAAAGGATGTGTTTAATACTTATGTAGGGACGTATATTAATAATCCTGAGTCTGATGTTGGAATACCTACAATAAACCAGCGATCCCCTTTTAAGGCAAACTGAGCGTTTGTGGTTAGACTCAATACCAGAGGTCGGTCGAGATACACAATCTACTCACCCAAGAGCGTGTTACCGATCGTCGGGGCATCACCCGTAATGCCTAGTGGATTGGTGCGATGAGTTGAGCTCTGACCGCCTGCTGCTGCCCGGCGTCGAGCGCGGAGTGCTGCATCTCTAACACCTACACTGGCTTGTGTGGGCGCCGACGGTGCAGGTTTATTGGACCGTTTTAAAGCGTTCTTCTGTTGTTTGGAAGCATTTCGTTGAAACACCAGACCTGCAACGCCTAATACTGCAGTTGCTTCACACATAGATATTTCTCCAGAGAATTAGTTAACTGGATAAAGAGTACATCAGAACGTGTGTTGTTCAGCAAAAGTGCCTGTTAAGGATTGACATAAATGATATATCTAATACTAGAATCAATTTGATTGGCATTTGCATGTATTTTAATCAACTACTTCTTTACCTCAGCGTTGGAAACTATACTTACACTCTAACAAGTTGCATCAACGGTTCGAATGAATACAGTGCAGCTCTTCTTCCCGATGCTTCTTCGATTATGTGGATCATATTTTCTTCTAATAGTATTCTTGTGAATCTAGCAGCACTAGCTGTTGGTATGCCGCTATTAACCGTAAATTTATTGTTACGAAATACAGGATTTTTAAATAAATAATCTAGCACATTTAAACTCCATTTAGATGACAATACATCTTGAAATTTCAACTTCATCTCTTCGTACAAATCATGAATGTTTTCTGCAATAGAGAGGTTTCTAATTGCTTGTTGTTCAATAGCCTCTAGAAAAAAAACACACCATTCTTCCCAATCACCTTTAGCAGATACATTTCTCATTGTATCGATGTATAGATCTTTATTGTCTTCTAAATATCCGCTTATATAGAAGTGAGGAGCTGATATTGCTCCTGATGACCAAAGCATCAATGTAATCAACATACGACCTATTCTCCCATTCCCATCCTTGAATGGATGCAATGCTTCAAACTCAATATGAGTCAACGCTGTTTTAATGAGCAGTGGGTCAGTGCTTTTTTCTATATATTCAAATAAATTGTCTAAACCTTCATTTAGCTTCACAGGGCTAATTGGAATAAATAATACTTTTTTCTTTAACTTATCTACTAAAAAATTTTGTTCATTTTTAAACATGCCAGGGGATTTTGATGCCCCACGACCAAAATACAATAAACGTTCATGTGCACCCTTAATAAGTGATTGGGACAACGGATAGCCATCCTCCATCGCTTGTTGAGTTAATTGCAATGCCCTTTGGTACAGGAGAGTCTCAATAACTTCTGATCTAACATTAGTGACATTACCTTCATTACCCTCATGATCAGCTTCATATTTTAGAATTTCATCCATAGTACTGACCGTTCCTTCCATCCTAGAGGAGATAACAGCTTCTTGGTTACGTAGAGGTGCTAGCAGTATTTCGCTGTTGTACATGTTTTTTAGCATTTGATCATAGCGAGCCACTGCATCTGTTGCTTTCAGTAAAGGTTCAACAAACTTTTTATAATTAAGATTACTTGGAGGGAATTCACCGTAGTGATAACCAACAGCATTCTCTAAATTTAGCTCCATAATCAAATACCTATGAACTAGACGTTAATAATTATTAATATATTAGCAATAAACTTGCTAGCATACAATAAAAGGAGAAATTTGATAAACAAAAGCGGTAGATAGCCATTCTTTCTCATCAAAAATGCTTGATTCTCATTATTATTTAATTATGAGAAGCAATGGTGGTAGGCATGCACCAATTCATATCAAGAGTACTTGTCTATCAAATATACTAAATTTTGAGAGACAAAAAGCTTAGACGTTAATAAATTCTACCCAAAGCAGTTAGCTTCTCAAATAATGTATATATTGAAGAACAAGCAAAATAAGGACGTGAAATACCGCCACTGTGGTGAACAAATCGACTATATTTCCTGTGTATCCCTTAGCGCCTTGGCGATTGTTGCCACCAGGCTGGGGATGCATAATGGCTCGCCAGCACCCCGGGCTTCTAACCTGGGTAAAAGCTGACGGGCCTTTCTTTTGCTCAATACTCAACCCGATCCCACCAACTCAAAAAAACCCTCAGGCAGATCAGACGGCTTTGACATCCACCCGGTTTTTATCGCCGCCTGCATACAGCCGATTTCATCGTGAGTCTCTATTCGATCCTGGCCGATCTGTTTCCTATCTCTGATGACACCTAGACGCTTGGCACGTGACATGATCGCAATCTCAGACCGATGGGGCATATACCTCCGACAGTAGGTGGTCCCGTACTTCTCATAGCATTGCTGGATGACGTAGTCCTCTTTGGTGGTCCAGAGTCGGCCTTTAACTCCGAGCTGCATAGCACGCTTTGTGACAGCCCCACGAGAGCGTCCTTCGAACTGTGAGGTTACCCAGGTCAGACCCTGGTCTTGGTAATGGTCAATGATGATTCGGTCTTCAGGTGTGGTCCAACGTTTTGCCATCATCTAATACCCGTTATGGATCAATGAAAATGGTAATGCGTTAGCGCTGAACTCAGCATCAGAGAAGTTGGCATTGATTGCCTATATATAAGGTGTAATTTGACCATTGAAAAAGGTCAAAATGGTCAAGAAGTGGTCAAGAAATATGCGCGAACTTGAGTAAATAGGAGTTTACACATTAACTATTAAATTATGAGTTAACGCATAATTATATTAATTAGTCGTTATTATCGTTAGTAAAATTGCTATATATCCAGAATGTTTTTTTCTGTGAGTTTGACGGTCCTAGGCCTGATCGCAGCATTATATGTACCGTAATATCAGATAGTTAGAGAGCATGACACCTTGGTTGTAGATTCAACATCGAAAAGGACCAAGCAGCTCTATTCGGTTATAACTGGCACACAAGATAGTAACAATCCACCTGCCCAAGCCAATTTTCCTCACAAAATGAAATGTCTCATTCCGGCTGGATTCAGTCGGTTGAGACTATGTTAACCAGCCTAAAGAAACCTAGCTACAAGCCGCAACAGGCTATGGGGAGTAGAGAATACAAGAAGTGAATTTTTAGGTTGGATTAATGATTTTAGTAATAGAGTTGTCCGATGTGGCGTAATGAACGCATAGGTTTTGTCATGATAGTGGCATCTCTCCTCGTTATGGGGGTGGTTGTCTTAATCTCGTTCAGTTACCAGCTAGACTCACGTCTGGAACAAGTGAGAATCCAGGGTATTGGTCTGGCAAGAGTATTGGGAGGGATGTCATGGGAGGAACTTGTACCCAAACAGGAGGGGCCTGGTATTTTACAGGCTGTACGCCATGGACAGAGTAACCCTGATTTTGCCTATGGAATTCTGGTCGATTTGGAAGGTAAGCCGATCAGCGAGGTTAGCCTGCCTGGTGTCATAATCCCGAATAAGTCGATTCCCAATGAACCAACAGCCTGGTTGGGTGAGCGAACCATTAGCTCGACTGGAGCCAATGGGTCCTTTTTGGAGTTCCATGCGCCAGTGTTCAGCGAAGGAAATCTCAAAGGATATATTCGTCTAGGTTATATTCAACCACAATTCAGGCTGCCCTATGAGGATTTGCCATTTTTTGCCATGTTGGCATTGCCTGTTTTTTTGCTGATGACGCTGTTTTATTTTTTACTGCGTCACGAGATACGCCCGCTACGTGAAATGAGTAAAAATCTGGATCGCATAGTTAAAGGGGAGAGTATCAATAAAATTGAACTTCAACCCAGTGGGGAACTGGGTAATTTTATAGCACGGTTTACACAATTTGCTAACGAATCTCAAAATCGGATTAAACATCTTAAAGATGAGCAGAGCGGGCTGCTGACATCCAGCAAATTACTCTCTTATAAGCAGTCCAGGATTGAGTCAATTTTGCAAACGCTACCTGATGCCATTCTGGTCTTTGATGAAACGGGTATTGCAACTTACGCCAATGACAAGATCTCCAATCTGATGGGTGTTGAAAAAAAAGATGTAATTGGAAAGAAACCCACAGAATGGTGCAGTAATCCAAATGTAATATCCTACCTGTCCCGATATAACGCAAAAAGTAGTCAGATAGGTTATATCTCCGACTCTATCCAGATTGCCTCTAAGAAAGATCCGGATAAAACCCTTGAGGTAAAAACATTTCCATTATTCTCTCCAAAGAATGATAGCAATCTGCTTGGGAATATGTTGGTTATTAAAGACTGTACAGAAGAGCAATTGGCAAAAAGTAGACGTGGTGAGTTTGTTGCACAAGTAGCACATGAGCTTAAAACGCCATTGAATGTACTCGCCATGTACAGTGAATCCTTACTTGGAGAAGATGGAAATTCTGAATCGTTTAGAGTTGATGCAGTCAATGTTATCCACGATGAAGTTGAGCGTCTTTCCACCCTGATCAATAACATGCTTGCACTGACCAAATTTGATATGGGTGGCATGCAACTGAACCGGAACCGAGTGCGTTTACATGAATTACTTGAGGATGCCTTCAATAATATTTCTCAGAGTGGGCGAGGTAAAGGCCTGGTATTCGAGCTGGATCTTCCGAAAGAAATGAGTGCTGTGTATGTCGATAAGGACCTGCTCCGTATCGCGATCAATAACTTACTCACCAACGCAATCAAGTACAATCGTCCTGCTGGCAAGGTCGTACTCTCTGCAGAAGAGATGAACGGGGTCATAGAAATCAGGATCCAGGATACCGGTATCGGTATCAGTCTCAATGATCAGCAACATATCTTTGAGAAATTTTTTAGGTCGAATGATGAATCAGTCAGAGAGCAGACAGGGCACGGTTTAGGCCTGCCACTGGCACAAAAGATTATACAGATGCATCGCAGCAGCCTGAAACTTGAGAGTGAATATGACAAAGGGACTACATTCATCATCAGGCTGGATAAAGAGATCGGATCTAACATTCAGGAAGGGGCAGCATGAGAAGTTTGTTAATAGCTGATGATGAGCCCCATGTGACCCGGGTACTTAAGCAATCTCTTGAACGGCAAGGTTATCAGGTCGAAACGGTGCGGAATGGTGAGATGGCGCTTGAGAGGATCTATGAAAAGTTGCCAGATGTTCTGATAACCGACATACAGATGCCCAAGATGACGGGAGAGGTTTTGTGCAAGCGGATACAGGAGGAGATACCTCAGAGGGATTTCTTGATTTTTGTTCTTACCTCCAGAACAGAGATTGAACATCGGGATTGGTCGCGTCAAATTGATAACCTCCAGTTTTTGGAGAAACCTGTCAGCATTAGAAAACTGATCAACAAACTCGAAAGTTATTTTACTGATCAGCAAATACAGGCAAGCCAATAGAGATGTTACACAGGGCAATTAAACAAGTTGACTTTGAGCATTACTTACAGCTGCTAAGCCATATGTCTGTGCAGGTTGCTGAGTTATGTGTGCTTGACAAACAACTGGATTGTTTGTGGGCCTATTCATCAAACAAGACTGGTTTAACAGGCAGGATTGTGAGTTACATAAACAACCATGCAGTTGTTTGGCATGCCAGTGATAATGGTGCTGATATTTATCAGCTACCTGATGGTGAAAATCTGTACCTGTATTACCTTCAGGATGAAACTCAAATTTGTAATGTAGTTGTTGCCATCCTGATTAAGGAAGATAGCTTGGCGTATGCCACCCAATCGGTAAAGATGAAGGACTTGCTGCATTCAATATCAAAGAATATTCATCATGCGCTAACACTTAACATGGAGCTGGTGACGAAGGAAGACGAGTTGAACGCGATGGCAGATGAGTTAAGTGAAAGATATGAGGAACTCAATCTGGTTTATGCGGTGGATGAAAGTAAAATGCTCTCATTTCGCGGCCTGGATTCACTACGCCATCTGGTAACAAATTGCACTGATTTTCTCAATATAGGTATGTCAGCGCTCATTATCCCGGACAAAAATATTACAATCCAGGACTTTAATAAAACTGATCCCCCCGACTGTCCATCAAGTCTTTTGGCCAACCTCCGAGATGAATTTTTCAGTTGGCTGCAGACTGAAAATCGATCAGTGGTAATCAACAGTATTATTGAAGCTGTCCAATACAGGGTGTTCACACATACACCACAAAAGATCATTATCACACCAGTGGAAGCCAGTG
Source organism: Candidatus Thiodiazotropha sp. (ex Codakia rugifera) (assembly GCA_025656675.1). GTDB lineage: Bacteria > Pseudomonadota > Gammaproteobacteria > Chromatiales > Chromatiaceae > Thiodiazotropha. Next base: position 522,350 of record JAHXHN010000003.1, on the reverse strand, counting down.
AGAATAATGTGATTGGAATGCTGGTTGTCATCAATAACAGTCACAAACATGATTTCACCAATAGTGACCGGAATCTTATGGAAGTGATGTCGAAGAAGGTCACCAAAGTCATCCAGGCAAATTTTGACACATTGACCGGTTTGGAGAATAAGGAGTGTTTTGAGGGTGATGTTAAAGAGGCAATATCCCAAGCTAAGGATCAAGGATTGAATCACGTGATTTTAAACATTGATCTCGACCACGTTGGGGTTATCAATGATCTCGGTGGCCGTGAAGTGGGTGATGCGTTGATCCGTCAGGTAGGCAAGATAATCAGCAACTTGGTCCGTGGGCGGGATGTCGTAGCGCGATTGGGTGGTGATGAGTTTGGTGTGCTACTCGATAGCTGTCCATTAGAGACAGGTAAGGCACTGGCACAGAACATCAGTCGTGAAATAAGCAAAGTGCCATTTAAATATGGTGATGATGCGATTGACATCACTGCCTGTATTGGTGTTACACCCATTACATCGGAGAGTGAGTCGGTAAATGGTGTATTAAGCTCGTCAGAGATGGCGCGTAATGCAGCTAAGGAGCGTGGTAAAAATCAAATCATAGTCTATGAGCAGAACGATATTGAATTGTTGCGCAGACGCAACGAAATGAAATGGATTGGTCGTGTCGAAAATGCCATTCGGGAGGACCGCTTTCAACTCCACTGTCAGTATATAAAAGGTTTGAAAGGGGGGTATGAATCCCACTATGAAATTCTGCTACGGATGTTGGATGATGAGGATGTGTTAGTGTTACCCGGCCAGTTCTTACCCGCTGCTGAAAAGTACCACTTGATGCCAGAGATAGATAGCTGGGTCGTAAAACAGACTGTAGATAAATTATTAGTTGTCATCGATGAACAGCAGCGCATGCCCTGCAACATCGCAATCAATCTGTCTGGGCAATCACTGAGTAGTGAAAGTTTTCATGATTATCTCTATCAACAGGTACAACGTCTGGGTACAAATGCAAAACATCTCTGTTTTGAAATCACAGAGTCGGCTGCCATTGCTAACCTTTCACATGTCAGTCAGTTGATATCATCCATCAAAGCATTGGGATGCCGGTTTTCCCTGGATGATTTCGGAACTGGACTGAGCTCTTTTGCCTATTTACAAAATCTGGATGTTGATTTTCTTAAAATCGATGGTTCATTTGTCCAGAAAATAGAATCGGATCCTGTAGCCAAAACCATGGTGTCAGCCATCAATCAGGTGGGGCATGCAATGGGCTTAAATACCATCGCAGAATTTGTCGAAAATCAATCGATTCTTGAACAACTCATGGAGATGGATGTCGACTTTGCTCAAGGCTTCGGTATAGCCAAACCCAAACCATTTATGCAGCAATTAGTAGAAATATTCAGTAAACAGCAAGCGGCCACAGGTTGAAGCGAGCGTGGAACCGACTTTTTCAAATGTTATCAATATTGAAGATGGGACTGCACCCAGCGAGGTTATACGGACCCGTATCGGTGTGATGACCCATCTTGCGCCAAAAGGTGTTCTCAGCTCCGAGGATGAATTGCAGCCATTACAGCATGCTGTTGAGGTCTGTCTTAATCAATGGGAAACCCAAATTGTTATCGATCTGACAGCGGTACCCCTGTTACACAGCAGAGCACTTGAAACCCTGTTGGATTTGCAGGAACGTTTGGCAAAGATGGGCGGCTGGCTCAAGGTTTCAAATGTCAATCCATTGATTCGGGAGATCCTTACCCTGACAGGTCTGGTTGAGTCGATTGCCCTTGTTGAAGTGGATCGTGATCAGGAGCAAACGATAAAACAATCCTTTGTCCAAAGGAATGTACGGCTAGGCGATCTATTGGTTGAAAAAGGTCTGCTCAATGCGGAGAAAGTGAGTGAAGCGATCATCCAGCAGAAAAAAAGTGGTATACGTTTGGGCCAGATTGTTATTGATAAAGGGTGGGTGAGTGAGAAGGCTTTACTCGAGGTGTTGAGTGAGCAGCTTTCTATTCCCTACGCCAATTTGCGCCCAGGCCTTTATGACCCTGAAATTGTAAAGCTACTTGACCCTGACGTATCAAAACGTCTGAAGATGCTTCCCCTGTTTCGGTTACACAATGCCCTGTTTCTTGCTACTTCAGATCCACAAGCTGTACCCAGTTTTGGTGAGGTGGAGGAGCGTACCAGCCTTAGAGTACGACCCGTATTGGCACGGAAGGAAGATATTGTCAGGACTCAACATGAAGCACACTCGGGTAACGGTTTTGATGCACAGATGCTTGAAGGTATGGATGATGACCTTGAGCTGGTTGAGAATAACCTGCCTGAAGATTATGCAGCTATTGATGACCTGGCTGCCTGCAGTCCGGTTATTAATATGGTCAACTCGATTATTCAGCGTGCAGTACATGATAAAGCCAGTGATATACACATCGAACCATCACAGAAAAAATCACGCGTACGTTACCGTATCGATGGTCTGCTTTACGAGGTCATGACCCCCCGTCTTGATTTGCATCCTGCACTGATATCACGTCTAAAAGTGATGGCAAATCTGGACATTGCCGAGCGACGCCTGCCACAAGATGGCCGTATCCAGGTACATACTCAGGGGCGCCCCATTGATCTACGCTTCAGTTCACTGCCAGGCCTGTATGGTGAGAAGGTAGTATTGCGGGTGCTGGACAAAAATCAGGCTATTCTGAATGTCTCTAAACTCGGCATGTATGACCACAACCTAGACACATTCAAGAACCTGCTGGACCAAAGCTACGGCCTGATTCTGGTAACCGGTCCGACCGGCAGTGGCAAGACAACTACCCTCTATTCAGCCATCAACTACCTCAATAGTATCGAAAAAAACATCGTAACCATTGAGGATCCGGTGGAGTACCAACTCGATATCGTCAACCAGAATCCAGTTAAGGAAAATATAGGCCTGAGTTTTGCAAAAATGCTCAAGCATGTACTTCGTCAGGATCCTGATGTTGTAATGGTAGGTGAGATCCGTGAACGGGAAACGGCTGAAATTGCCGTACAAGCTGCATTAACCGGTCATTTGGTGCTATCCACCTTGCATACCAATGACAGTGTTGGTGCTGTAACACGCATGATCGACATGGGTGTCGAACCCTACTTGCTTTCATCAGCACTTATCGGTGTGGTGGCACAACGCCTGGTTCGAGGTATCTGCCCTGCATGTAAAACAGATTTTCTCGCAAACCCAGAATTAATTACTCGATATGGTTGGCAAGAGCATGAAAAAGTGCGTCTTTCCAAGGGACGTGGCTGCCCGGAATGTTATGACTCGGGTTACAGGGGGCGGATGGGTGTACATGAGATTGTAGAGACAGACAATGAATTGCAGAGGCTGATTATTTCCAATCCTTCACGGGAGAAGCTGGCTGAGTTCATGAGCGAGAAAAAAGTTAAGACGCTACTCGATGATGGACTGGATAGAGTGCTGGAACGCAAGACAACTATCGAAGAGATCTCTAGAGTGGTAAACGGATAATGATCATGCATGAGTGGTTGTCAAAGTAACTATACCGATGGCTATTGAACTGAAAAAAACAGCTCCACAGCCTGCTCAGGCTAATAAAATAGGTGATTTAGTCACGTCGCTTAAAAAACGTAAGATCAGTAGTAAAGATCGTCGCTTCTTTACTGAGCAGCTGGCGCTGTTGCTTGCCACTGGTACAAATCTACACATCAGCCTGCAAGCACTAAAGAAACAGCTTGATAACCAGGCAATGATCTTACTCGTTGAGTCATTGATAGTGGATATTGGGGAGGGCAAGCAATTTTCCCATGCACTTGCGAAGCATCCGGATGTGTTTTCACAAACCTATACCAATTTAATTGCAGCAAGTGAGAATGGCGGTTTCATGCATGAAGTTCTCGATCAGTTACTGGAGATGGAAGAGAAGCGTGAAAAACTGCAACGCACACTTTTTTCTGCCCTCTCATACCCTGTATTTTTGCTGTTGTTTGCACTTGGCGTCGTGGTATTTGTATTGGTTGTTGTGTTCCCGAAGTTCATGGATATGTTCTCGATGATACATGACCAGCTACCTGTCACCACACTTTTTTTGATGACTATCAGTAGTTTTTTACGTGAAAACTGGATGTATGTGTTGGCGAGTATGGTGCTGTTGTCTATTGGCTTAAAATACTGGGCTGTAAGCGAGAGAGGCCGTTATCAGCTTGATTGGGCCAAGTTGCACTTGCCCGTAGTGCGAAGTGTCTTTATACAACTCTATCTATTGCAATCACTGCGAGTGCTTAGTTTGTCACTCAGTAATGGGGTAGGCATCATCGATACATTGCGTGCCTGTAAGGATGTGGTTGGCAATAGTCTGTTTCAACAGTTTATCAGCAATGTCGAAGAGCGAGTTGAAGAGGGAGAAGGTATTGCCGTTGGTTTCAGAAATACCTCATTTATACCTCCTATCGTCGGGCAGATGATCTCAACAGGTGAAGAAACAGGAAATCTGCCTAAGGTAATGTCCAGATTGGCAGATTATTATGAACGTGATCTGTCTGGCCGCCTCCAAACACTTTCAAGACTCGCAGAGCCGGTGATGCTACTCGTGATGGGGGTGGTTGTAGGTTTGTTGGTCAGTTCCCTTATCCTACCGATATTTAAACTTTCGCGAGCAGTGGGATAAAGCTTCCCAGATTTGAAAAAATGCTAAAGGAAACTGCTACACAGCCGAAAAAACAGTAAGGCGGGTAAATCTACTCGTCGTACTAAATTTACTGAGTTGAGGAATCAGAAATGAGAGCTTTAAAACTGGTGCAACAGGGTTTTACATTAGTTGAACTTCTGATTGTGGTGATTATTCTGGCGCTGCTTGCGGCTATTATTGTGCCACAGTTTGCCTCTTCAACTGAGGATGCCAAGATTTCTTCTTTAGATACATCGTTATCTGTTGTACGAACTGCACTGGATCTTTACCATCAGCAGCATGGTGAATACCCAAGCGCCATTGCCGCAACAGGTGGTGTGGCTTGTGCAGCGGGCACGGCAGGTGATGGTGCGATTGATACAGAAGAAGCGTTTATTCAGCAACTGGCCTATTATACTGATCGTGATGGTGCTGCCTGTACCCAACAAAATGCAGGTGCCTTCCCGTACGGTCCATATCTGAAGAAGGCTGAACTTTCAGCTAATGCAATCAGTGAAGATAATACTCTGGTTATCGTCTCAGACGGTGATTTAAGCCTGATTCCTCCTGCCAATACCTTGGCAGGCTGGAGATTTGACAATGTGTCAGGGAAATTTGTAGCTGATATTAGAGATCCTAACAATCTGGATCCTGACGGTAATGATTACTACACACATTAATTGATTAATTCAGGCTCACCTATAACAGTTCAGGAAAAGGCAGCAGCAGAACAAAGGTGATTGAACGGCAGGGGTCAGAAGATGAAGTATCAACGAGGCCTGACCCTGCTTGAACTGACTGCAGTTGTCGCAGTACTGGGGATCACTGCACTGGTGGTGATCCCCAATCTTTTATCAACCGATCCACACAAACTTGAACTGGCGGCGCAAACAGTGGCTGAAGCTATTCGTTTTGCCCGTGACGAATCGATACGAACTGCTACACCCTACGGCATTGTCTGGCCAACTGAAAAACGGGTTCGAGTTTATCGAGCGGACATGGATACTAATCCGCCAGCCCCCATCTATGATGTCTACCATCCTGTCAGCAAGCAACTCTACGATATTGATCTTGAAAAACATCCCTTTACACGTGTGGATGGAGTGACTAACAACTCGAGCTACCAAGGTAGCTGCAGCAATCCGATGAATACGCTGTTTGATGCCTCTGGAACAGCCTATTGTTGGAATCCGAGTTCGGTGATTTGTCTACAGGGGAGTATGACGCTCACACTGGGCGAGCATATACGGAGAGTAGATCTGGATGGTATAACCGGCAGAGTGACAGTGCAATGACAAGAATTGCAAGCGACACCGAGCGAGCATGTGTTTCCAGTTATCATCTTGAGATGGGTAAGACATACCTGTCTCAAGCATTGTCACACCACCAAAAGAGCTATCCGCAACAGTGGATGGCCGGTTTCAGTTATACGGAGGTTCTGGTTGCTGTATTCCTGATTGCTATCTCTTTAGTGCCTGTACTCAATGCCCTCCAGAGCGGTATACGGGGTAGTGAAATTCATACCACAGAGGCAGCTCATCGCAATCGTCTTACCAGTAGGATGGAAGAGATTCTGGCTCGCCCCTTTATTGAATTGGAACAGGAGGCCGATGCTGTCGCCGGGCCTGCGACGATAGTCGATACTTATTCCGACGCAAGCGGCACTGATGGTCGCTGTCTTGTCTACCTGTCACGCTATGATGGTGACAATGCAGACAGTGACAACAATCCCTTTACAGACACTGACGATGGCCTCCTGTGGGTCAAGGTTGAGATCGATGGTACACACAACGCAATCGAAAGCCTGACAAGCCGATAGCACTACATACTTATCAGGTTCTGCCGATAACGGATAGTGTTGGGTATGCACACCCCTTACGATCTGATTGAACAATTACCAGATGATAGCTGCAGAGAACCACATCCAGGGTTACACCTATATCGAACTGCTCATAGCGGCTGTATTAGCCGGTATTGTGGTACTGGGTCTTTCCGGAGTCGTGGGAGAAGCCTTGCAGACGCAGGATGTCGCCCATGAAAAGAACAGTCTCACACGTCAGGGTACAGAAGCCATGCAACATATGCTGCGTGCTGTATTGCAGAGTCGTCGTCTGCTGTTACCGTTGAACGACAATCCCAATACCAACTGGCCGGAGCATATTCGTGAAGAGACTGTCCCTGCTACCGCACCCATCGGCAATAGCACCCGCGCTACTGCCGTGTTGGCCGTTACCTTGCCCGAGTCTGTTGATCTTGACAAGGATGGTTGGCCGGATGCCGACAATGACAAGGATGGCCTGATCGATGAAGACTTACCCAATGACAGCCAGCATGACTTTTCCCCGGGCATCGTGCTGATCGATGATGATGGAGACGGGACAGTTGATGAGGGTGCCAGCATGGCTGAGGACGATGAAGACGGCACCGAAGACGAGGATCCCATCGATGGGATCGACAATGACGGTGATGGCAGTGTCGATGAAGATCCGGCATCCGACACCAATGGCGATGGCTGCTCCGGAATCTGTGGAGTGGATGATGACATGGATGGCATTGTGGATGGTTCCGGCAGTGATGATGATGACGAGGATGGTGCCTTGTTTGATGATCCCTACAACCCTCTTGTGTTCTATCTGAACAACGGTGAGTTGATGGAGCGTATGCCGGTACCCTGGAATCAGGATGGTATCGATACACCGGATGGGCCGGTGGATGGGCGGGATTTCATCACCTCAGTGCTTGCTGAAAACGTCACTCGCTTTCGCGTGGAACGAATACCCCAATCCGATCAACGCTATCAGATGGTCGAACTGATCCTCGAACTGACCAGCCCGGATACTGGGGAAGTGTTCAGTCTTCAGACCCAGGTCAGGCTGGGTGGGATGCTGTGATGGGGGGCAGCCGATACGCAAAGGGCTACATTATGCTCCCTGTGGTACTCGGAGTTGTCCTCATAGCGACTATCGCATTTATGATGAATTTTGAGGGTGCACTTGGTGTAAAAAGTATCAGCAGCGAACTCGAAGCAGAAAAGGCTCGCTATGTTACTGAAGCTGGGTTGCAACATGCCCTTTGGCAAACTTCAGAACAGGGCTGTGGTCCCTACACTGATTTCACCAACCAGGCGATTGGTAATCACCGTTACACTACAACATTGACCACCGACTTGGGTAGTATTACCAGCTACTCCATCACAGTGGATCAGGATACCTGGATTCGCAGTGATAACCTGACCAATAACAACAGCGGTGATGGCAAGCTGCACATCCGCTTTGAGAGTGGCGCTATTGAACGCCCCATGTTTCGGTATAATTTGTCTTCACTGCCTGTGAATGCCGCCATCCACTCTGCCATAGCCTGGTTTTATGTCAGCAAGGAACACCCGGAAGGGCCGGTGGATATCCATCGCCTTACAGGGGATTGGACCGAGACTGATGCTACCTGGCAGACCATGGGTACTAACATGGATAGCGCCGTGTTGGCCACCATTCCCGCCCAGCCAACAGCCGGTGTCTGGATTTCCGTTAATCTCACCAACCAGGTACAGGCCTGGGTCAATGGTGAAGCCAACTACGGCATTGCCCTGAATTCCACCAGTGAGGGCACCCATGGCGATTACGCGAGTCGTGAGACCAGTAACCAGCCCTACCTGGAGGTCACCGTCGGTATACCGCCAAGCTCACCCGCCACCCTTACAGCAGTGGGCACGCTGGCCAATGGTGTGGCACGTACGATTCAGCGTAACGACGTGGTTTTACGGCAGAAGCCCGCTCATTATAGCCACTGGCAGCATGATGCATCGCTGGGTGTGGATGCCGAGATCTGGGCTCAGGCACCCGACAATAACTATGGCGATGTGGCAGAAATGTGGGTCTCTTCCGCCAGCAACGATACGACGCGTTCGCTGCTGCATTTCAATACGGGCGCGATACCGGCCGGTGCGAGAATTCTGGAGGCGACCCTGTCCCTGCGTCGCCAGAGCGGCTCTGGTAGTGAGCAGCCGGTGTCAGCGCATCGCATCAAGAATCCTTGGAGCGAAGGCGCAGTGACCTGGAACCGTCGTGAATCCGGCATAAACTGGGACACACCTGGCGGCGATTTCGATAACACGGCGGTTACAACGACACCGGTTGGCCCAGCAAATACGCGCTATACATGGAACATCACGCCGCTGGTACAAGGTTGGGTTGACGGCAGCTACCCGAACTATGGCGTCGCACTGATCGGCGCGATCGCCGGAATGGCTGGCGAGCGATTCCATACCAGCGACGACGCGGACTCCTCCAAGTGGCCGAGTCTGAGCATTACCTATGCCTGTGAATGTGGCGTGGCTTGTCTCACACCGCAAGGCTCGGGCAAGGTATTGATGATAGTGGATTATGTCGGTTTAAACTTGAATTCTGCGGATCAGCACAAAAAAGATCTGATCGAGTCCTGGGGTTATAGTGTTGATGCCTACGACGACAATTTTCTTTGGTTAGTCAACTTCAACAACTTCGACGTCATCTATATATCAGCCACGGCCAGTGACAATGTTCTCGTTGACCAATTAAAGTATAAGACCAATGGTATCGTTTACGAACTCACCCAGCAAAATAATGACTTGGGTATGGCGAGTGGCGTTGACTGGCCAGTTGGCACAGATATCACGATTGTTGATACCAGCCATGAAATCACAGCACCCTTCGCAGCCGGGCCACTGACGATAAAAACCGCTGACAGTCACTTATCGACATTAAATGGCCAGGTCGCAGCCGATGCACAGATTCTGGCGGAAGTGGGTGGTGCTGGTGGTCTGATTGCCCTTGAAACCGGGGCCGCACTTGGCGGTGATGCCGTCGGTGAATTTGCTGCCGGTCGCCGTGTGATGCTGCCAGTAGGTCTAACTATCAATGGCGATTGGCGTCACCTCAATAACAACGGCCTGTTGATTATTCAGCGTGCGATTGAGTGGGGAGCGTATAAAGACCCAATTTCAATCGGATCAAGTATCTGGCTCTCGACTCTGGATAATGTTTCGGGAAGTGGTGCGCCGGGTTTGGATGACTGGACGGATGGTGAAGTCATAGCCTTTGCAGACCCTGATCTGACCCTGGAACCGGGCACCACCGATGGTACTTTCTCCCCTGTTCTGAATCTCGATGATTTTGCTGGTAACGTCGATATTAACGCCATGCACTATGTCGGTAGCAATATTACGGTGGGCAGTACCAACAGTGTGGATTTGCAGACAGGCGATTTGTTGTTATCCACAGCTGACAATGAGAGATTGGACAGCCTGAATTCGCTTTCAGTGAATGACGAGGATGTGTTTGTATTCCGGCCTGTCTCTGAGGGGGACTACAGCTCTGGTACCTTTATCTTTCTCATCGATGGCTCACGGATCCATGAGGGGGATGACACCGTTGGGATTACCCTGGTAGAGAAAGATACCCTGGTTGGTGACCGTACATTGGCAGCAGGGTCATTTCTCATGGCGATCGACGATGGCAGTGATGTGATGCTCTTTCCGGCCAATGATGTGGGTCTCAATACCACAGCCGGTGGTTTAAGTGATCTCATCGATGGTTCGGATCTCGATTTCGACGATGAAATCGGTGGCCTTGAGCTTGCCGAGGATGAAAATATACTCGGTGGCCATACGATTCCTGCCGGTGCAATCCTGATGAAGCTGGATGGTGACAATTCCCGGGCAGGTGACAATAGGATTACAGTCAACAGTGAGGATATCTTTTATCTGACCGTCACGCGGACCGGATCAAGTTCAGCAGCCAATGCCACCCTGCTGTTCGATGGTGGCGATGTGAATCTCAATACCACACAGGAGCACATACAGGCGCTGACGCTGACGTTTTCTCCTGCGGAATCAGAATCAACCCTGCCCATTGCACACTGGGAACTGGATGAGACCAGCGGGATTACCGCTGTGGACTCCGAAGGGGGGCATGATGGTACCCTGAATAACGGGCCTGTCTGGACAACCGGCCAGATCGGAGGGGCACTTAATTTTGATGGGAATAATGATGCGATCCGTGTGCCCCATGCGGATAGCCTGTCACTTACCGATACCATAACCATTGTGGCCTGGGTCAATGCCTCGTCTTATGGCAGCAGTTACCAGACCATCATCAGCAAGGATGACGGGGTATCACCCGGCTCCAACTTCTGGTTTGGCACCTGGCAGCAGGAACCCGTGTTCGGTTTCTTTGCGAATGGCAGCTTTCGTGAAGTGTTCCCCACAGGTCTGAACCTGCAGGCCGGTACCTGGTATCAACTGGCGGCAAGTTTCGACAATGCAACCGATACCGTGCGTCTGTATGTCGATGGTGCAGAGGTTCATCGTGGCACCCTTGCGTTCAATCCGAGCGTGACGACGGCGGATGTGGCGATTGGTCGTTCACCGATTGGGGAGTACTGGCGGGGTCTGCTGGATGATGTGCGCATCTACGACAGTGTACTGCCAGCCAGTGAGATTGCCGAACTGTATGCCGAGGGGGGTGGTGAAGGCGGTGGCGGTGGGACACCGGAGCCGCCAACTGTCGACGGCAGGTGCAATGGTACCTACCGAGATGAATTCAATGCACAAAACTTCTCCGGCAGTGACGGCACTCTCGATTGGAGCGGCACATCCTGGAGTGAAGTGGGTGAATCGGATGGTGCTACATCGGGAGATGTACGGGTGATGGCCGATCAGAGCGACTACCAGTTACGCATCCGCGACAACAACAATGGTGGTGAGGGAGTGGAGCGGTCGGTGAATCTGAGCGGTGCGATCAAGGCAGCATTGACCTTTTACTACCGTCGTATGAATCTGGACCGCAGCACTGACTACGTGGAACTCTCTATCTCGTCAACCGGCACCGGTGGCCCCTGGACACCACTGGATCAGATAGGCGCCACCAATGATTCCACCTATCAGACCTATTCCAGGGATATCAGTGACTATATCTCTGCCAATACTGTAATCCGTCTTCGCAGCTCACCCAACTTGGGCGGTACCGATACGGTGTGGTTTGATAACGTCCAGGTCGAGTGTGTAAGCCTCGCTGTGGTACCAATTGATCCGATAGAACCGACTCCAGTCGTTAGGTAAACAGGTATAGAAATTGGAAAGGCCATGTGAATCACTGTCGAGGTACAGGAGCAAATTTAAAAGTCAGCCATGCGTCGAATAATTATCTCAGCGACGGCATCCCAGTGGGCATTTGCTGGGTGGGAAGCTATGCACACATTATCGGTTGATAAAAACGAGAAGAGGATACTGTTTTTTACCCCCCATTCAAACTACAGTTAATTTTTAACAGGAAGCTTTTGCGGAATTACTATGCCAACGATCTGGGAAAAGGTAACGGAAAATGCCAAGCTGATCTCATTGCCGGATGTCTATCTACGCTTGAAGTCAGTGATCGATGATCCGGATTTTGCTATGAGTGATATTGCAGACGTTATCAGTCAGGATCCCGCAATGACTGCTCGCCTGCTGCGCTTGGTTAATAGCGCCTACTTTGGTTTTGCTTCAAAAATTGATACGGTGAACAGAGCTGTGGGGATGTTGGGCAGTCAGCAAGTGCATGATTTGGTGTTGGCCGCATCGGTCGCACAGCGATTTGAAGGTATGTCCAATCAGGTGATGGATATGGAACGTTTCTGGCTCAGAAGTGTGACCCGTGCCATCGCCTGTCGTGAGCTGGCCGTGATGTGCAATATGCTGGATGGTGAGCGCGTGTTTGTCGCCGGTTTGCTGAGTGATATCGGACACTTAATCATGTATCAGTCTGTTCCCGATGCTGCTCAGCAGGCACTACAGCAGGCCGAACAGCAGGACGCACCATTGTTTAAAGTCGAACGGGTCATGTTAGGCATCGATTACGCCAAGGTGGGCGGGGCATTGATGCGTCAGTGGAATCTTCCCCGTAGCCTCTGGGAGCCTACTGAATTCCATGTCGAGCCTGGGGTGGCCCTGGAGTTTCCAATGATTACTTCACTGGTGCACATTGCTGTGATGATTGCGGATGGGATGGAGTCCGAAGCTGGGTTTGAATCAGTCTTGAAAAAAGTGGACCAGCATGCCTGGCAGACAACGGGATTACATCTGGAGCAGTGCATTGATATGCCCGAACGAGTGGGTGGGCAGCTAAATGCTGTGATGAATCTTATCTTCCCCAATCAGCAAAAAATTTATGCATGAGTGACTTTTAACCTGCCTAGCTTAGCTTGTACTTAACCCGGTGATTGACTTGACTGTGTTGAGATAAAGTAATTGTCTCATTTGCCGATAACCCTGGTGGTATTAAAGAATTATCAAGGGTTTAACCGGTATTATGACATTGTTTGAGAAATCCCTGGCAAAGCTCAATGAGCTATGGTCTCTGACCCGTTATGAGGGGGCAGAGCTATCGGAATATGCCGAGTCACTGGTCTTCCAGGAAACCCGGAAAGGGATTGCGATCCTGGGGTTGGTCTCTCTTCTCCTGTTGAGCACATCAGCGCTCGCCTATGCACTGCTTGGTTTTGATGCGCTTTATGTCTACTCCTGTGTTGTTCTGGCAGTGCTTTCGTTACATGTGGCAGTCTCAGCAAGAGTTGTCCAGGAGATTAATACACTCTATCTTCTCGGGATCACTCTGCTGGTCGTGAACGGAGTGGCATTTGTTCTGCTCGCTCATCATTCGGGATCATTGAATTCGGCGTTGTTTGCCAGTGTGATTCTGTTGTTTCTTGTCATGCCGTTGGTGCCTTGGGGTATTCGTGAGGCACTGCTCATCGTGTTATTGGTTTATTTACTGTTTACGCTTTCCACCATCAGTGTCGATGGACGATTCGAGAAAGAGACGCTGTGGATGCTGCAATTTTCCATGCTGGGTGCGGGGCTGACGACGTTGACGGTCATCGGTCGCAATGTAATGGTGCGTAAGATTGATATCAGAACCCGGTTCGAACTGGAAAAGGCCCATGACAGAATGGAGCTGCTGTCATTAAAAGATCCCCTCACTGGGGCCTGGAATCGACGTTTTTTGGATCAGAAATACCTGGATATCCGGACAGCCTATGATCTGAAAGGAAAAACCATGCATCTTGCCTTAATTGATGTGGATAATTTCAAGGTGCTGAATGATAGTCAGGGACATGATTATGGCGACCTGGTTCTACGTCGTCTTGTGGCGAATTTCCTCGCATTATTTTCTGGTGATGAACATCTGATCAGGATGGGTGGCGATGAATTCCTGCTTATTTTATCTCAAGATGAGCCGGAACGTATTCTAAAGCAGGGCGCACTAGCGCTGCGTACAGATCCGCAACTGTTTTCCGGCAGTGCGGACAGTCAGGTCAATGTTAGCGTTGGGTTGGTTTCGATTGCTGCTAAATTGAATCAGTCTCTGGACCTCATCTATAGGCAAGTTGATGAAGAGCTTTACCAGGCAAAGGAGAGAAAAAGTAGCGCGGGTAAATATTCCGGTCAAGCTCCCGTCTTAAGTGGTGTTTGATCGATGTTTTCTTTTAAACCAACCTTCAATAAAGCTGCCTCCTCGATGGCGAATATGAAAAGTGTTGGACCAATCGGCATGGATATAGGTATTGGTGCTATTCGTCTTTGTCAGTTAAAGCCCTTGGATTCAGAGCATTATTCAGTCGTTGCAAAGGCAATCATTCCTTTCTCAGGTACCCGTGAAGAAGTACTGACATCACCTAAGCGCTTTAAAAGACTGCTATTGGAGGGGATAAAGAAAAAAGGTTTTTATGGCCGGAAGATCGTTACGGTAATGCCACCAGATAAGCTAAAGATTACACTCGTAACCTATAAATCCAATGCGCGTGACGTGGATCAAGAAATACTCAGAATGCTTAGCAGTCGGGTGGATGGAGATGTTTCCGACTATTTGATCGATTATCTTCCAGTACGCTCAAATCCAGGTGAGGATGACAATCTTGCATTAGTTGCGATCGCCAGACGTGATCATGTAATGGATTATCTTCAGGTTATTACAAAGTCAGGATTTGAAGTGAGTGCACTTGATATTGGACCCGCAGCATTGAAGCGGTTAATCAGCGCTTTATATAACAAGGATAAACCAGAAACGGTATTGGTTATTAATGCAGGGTGGAAGAAAAGTTATTTAACAATTATTTCGGGGCGCAGATTACTCTTTGATCAACAGGTTGAATTCGGTGAGACATTACTTGTAGAGCATCTATCAAAGACATTGGAGTTACCCGAAAATGTAAGCAGGGAACTTGTGTTTGACCATGGTCTTGCAAATGCTCATGGCAAATTAGAGCAATTTGGAATGGTTTCCGATGGAGAAATATCGCATACATTAGTTGAAATCCTTAAGCCTGTCTTTAGTAAGTTGGTTGAAGAGATTAACCGTACTTTGATATTTACTGCATCTGAAACGCATGGTAGCCCTGTAAGTCGAGTATGTTTGTTAGGCAGTATTGCAAGGTGGCCTGATGTTGGTTCACTGCTGCGAGATTTGATAGATATTCCTTTTTCAACGGGTCAGATGGAGTTCGAAGAATATTTTATTGAAGATAATGAGAGTGGGCAGAGATTGTCGGATCATGTGCCTGAATTAGCGGTAGCTACAGGCCTGGCATTACGTGGTTTGGATTTTCATGAATGAAATCGACCTAATTCCAGAGCTTTATCGAAAACAGCGGTTATTTAACCAATGGATCAAGCATAGTATCTATTTGCTGGCTGGGATTTCAGTTTCGGTCATCATCATCTTTATTTTTCTGCAAATTCAAACTGAAACAATAGATCACCAGTTAAAGGAATTGCAATCGCAGAAAGCAATATCGACACAGCAAAGGAATAAGCTGGAAAAACTCAATAGTCGCAAGGTGGATTTATTACAACAGCTGGACTTGCTTGCAGGCCTTCGTAGCGGTTCAGCTGCAGAACAGATGTTTATCACTGTTGACAGAGCGATATCAAAGGGAAATGTCTGGTTTACAAATTGGAGATTTCGTCGAGCAGGCACCGCAGTGGAAAAAGATCCAAAGATGGTGAATACAGGCTACTTTGTTGTTATACCAAATGGTAAGAAAGACCAGGAAAAAGAGACATGGAAAATAGAGACACATATGTCAATAAGAGGTCAGGCCATGGATCATGCGGCCTTATCAGAATTTGTCTCAAATCTTATCACGCAACCTGAAATACAGCATGTACGTGTCGTACGAACTGATTTAGTCAGCTTGTATGAAAATAAACTGGTTAATTTTATCCTCGATGTAGTTGTTTCAGCAGGTGGAGTTTAACGCTGATGCAGGAGTTTCTGGAAAATGCAGAACCAAGAGTAGTGCGGTTAATACTGGGCTCATTTGTGCTGCTTGTAAGTGTAGCTTTTGTCTCTTATCTGCTTGTCCCGCAAATCAAAGCGTACAACCTGGTTAATAAAAGTCACAATGTGCTAATTGATGTAGTAAACAGTAGTGATGGGCTTGATCAACAGTTGAAAAAAGCCATGACGGAAGTGGAGATGCTGGCTCATCAACTTCATGGTGATATGGCTGGATTGCCTGCAAAGCAGATGGAGTCATACATCATTGGGCGATTGCAGAAGGTTTCTTGGGAGACAGATGTAGAGCTGATTAGCGTTAAACCCGGTGATGGGCAGAAAGTCCAGATGTTTCAAGAGAGTCTTTTTGAAGTTGAAATACATGCAAAGTATTTCAATTTTTTCAATTGGCTGCAGACGATTGGTCGTGAATTGGGATTTATCGTGGTTAAAAAATACGAAATCAATACCATTAGTAAAGAACTGTCGAATCCAGAACTCAAGATTGTTTTAACAATGGTTTCATACAGGGTGGTCGAGTCATGAACCTGATGACGCTGTTCAGTGGCACTATTTTGGTTATTGTTTCGATGGATTATGTTTTAGCGGATCAGGCGGTTGCGGTCTTGCAAAATAACCCGTTTGCCAAGCCGTCGATACTGGAAGCACCCAAGCGAGCGACAAAAAAAGAGTCACCAGTGAAGGAAGAGGAGCCACTGGAGGTTACGGCAATATTGATTTCGGAATCTATGCCCATGGTGATCGCAGACGGTGAAATCGTTGGCGTTGGTGAACATGTTAGTGGCTATAGTCTTATCGCCGTTAAAGAGGATTGTGCAATATTTACTAAAAAAGGACAAACCTATAAATTCTTGTTAGTAGATAGTGGAGTAGAAGTAAAACAATGAGCAGACCAGACTACATGCCAATAGGTAACAGATGCATATTGTTTTTGATGCTTATACTTATATTGAGTTGGACTCCTTTACTGGCTGAATCCAAAAAAATATCCATATCGTTACAGGATGTTGAAATCCAGGAAGTGATGGAGATGCTTTCAAGGCAACAACGCTTGAATATCTTTGTTTCCGATGGGGTTGAAGGAAAAGTGTCAATCAATCTTTACGATATGGATGTTATTGATGCTGTTAAGTCTATCAGTGAGGCGGCAGGATATGCGGTCGAGGAACGAAATGGCAGCTATTTCATAGTTGATCGAGATGAAGTCGGTAAATATGCCCAATCAGGTATAACAGAAGTACGTTCATTTAAAGTCCAGTATACAAAGCCTGTACAGGTTGAAAGTATACTGAAAGACTACCTGTCAAGTTATGGGAAAATCACTACGCTCGAGAATAGGAATATATTAATTGTCGAAGATCAGCCTGTATTTCTCGAAAAAATAGAATCAATTCTGTCTGAAATAGATCGCGAACCAAATCAGATCTTAATCGAAGCAAAGATTCTTGAAGTGACGCTCACTGACAATGAAATATTCGGTCTCGACTGGACAAAGTTTTTTTCGAAAGATGGAGGAGAGGGGAGTTTCGGCGTTCAAAACTTATCCAACACCACGAATCCAGGGCTGTTTTATCAGTATCTGAACTCAAATGTCAGTATTGCACTCAATGCGCTAAAGGAGCGTGGGAGATTACGAACACTGTCAACACCGAAGCTGCTGGCTATGGAGGGTCGGGAAGCGGAAGCCGTAGTCGGAAAACGTCTCGGGTATAAAGTCACAACAACGATTAACCAGGTGACATCTGAAAGTATTGAGTTTATAGAGACGGGCATTATCCTCAAAGTTACACCCTATGTAGACAGGCATAACCGGATCATGCTTGATATTAAACCAGAAGTGAGTGATGGAGACGTGCTTGATGGGCTTCCCTCCAAGACAACCACACAGGTATCAACCAGAATGCTCGTGCCAAATGGTCAAACTATTTTCCTAGGTGGATTGATAAAGCAAAGTACGCGAGACACGAAAGAGGGTGTGCCATTTATCGGTGACCTGCCACTTATTGGGCCACTGTTCTCTAACGACCTTAATAGCATCACTACCACTGAGATAATAGTGCTTATCACGCCAAAGATGGTGGACTTCAATGCCGATGATTTAAAAGGAAAAGAGGTAGAAGTGGTGAGTCGCTATCAGAATATAATGGATAATAAGGAAGAAAAAATAGATGCGAAGCTGCGTCAGCTGATGGATGAGGATGAGCCAAAGGATGTAAATAATCAAAACTATATATGGAACTTGGATATTTAGACGTAAAGTCAAAATATAGAACAGTTGATTATTAACCGATAGCCTGGTGTTTTTTACTTGCTAATGACCTATAGGCAGGTCATGCTCAACCATTATGATATCCTTGGTGTTAAATTCAAACGATTCAGAAACTGTCATGAAATCGCCAATTACTTCCTTACTTATCCTTGGCGACCTCACCAATAACCAAAGGTATTCCCGGTTATAGCCACTGATATACGCATATTTATAGCGCTCCCTGTCCAGCTTAAAAATGACGTAAGCACTATAAAACGGCCAAAAAAGCGATACTTTTAAATGACCTTTTTTATTGTCACCGACAAAATAGGCTTTACCTTCGGCCTCTTTCCATTGATTATCCCTGGTTGAGCGTCCTCTGTTGATGACATCGATGCCGCCATCTTTTCGAAATGTATAGTCAGCCGTCACACTATCCAGATCACTCTCAAAAGCATGGTCTAGCCGTGCAATTTCGTACCATGTGCCAAGATAGTGGTTGATCTTGAAATCATCAACAGGCTGGATGCCCTTTGGTAAGTCTGTACACCCGGCCAATGAGATTGCAACTAAATTTGCACATCCTGATAATGTGCTTAAATGCAAAAGTCCATTTATGTTTTTTTGCATTCATTTGAGGGTTTTTTTATCAGCTGTTTATTTTGATTGTTCCTCTTCAAGTGCATCCAGAAAGCGCTCTGCATCCAATGCGGCCTGACAACCCGTACCGGCTGAGGTGATAGCCTGCCGATAGACATGATCCATAACATCACCTGCGGCATAAATGCCGGGTATAGAGGTCTCAGTGGCATTTCCCTCCAAACCACCGGTGACGTTCAGGTAACCATTGGTCATTTCAAGCTGTCCTTCGAACAGGGTGGTGTTGGGACTGTGGCCGATGGCGATGAAAACACCATGAAGATCGATCTCTTTGGTTGTGTCATCTTTAACGTTCTTAATCCGAATACCGGTCACGCCGGACTGGTCGCCCAGTACTTCGTCGAGCACATGGTCCCACTCGATGGTGACATTCCCTTCTGCATCTTTTTTCTTCAGTTTGTCGGCAAGGATCTTCTCGGAGCGAAACTGATCGCGGCGATGCACGACCACCACTTCTGCGGCGATGTTTGACAGATAGAGGGCCTCCTCGACGGCTGTATTGCCTCCACCGATAACCGCGACTTTCTGGTTTTTATAGAAGAATCCGTCACAAGTGGCACAAGCAGATACCCCCCGGCCACGGAAGGCCTGTTCTGACTCCATTCCCAGGTATTTGGCGGAGGCTCCTGTACAGATGACCAATGCATCACAGGTATAGACTGCCTGGTCGCCCGTCAGACGGAATGGGCGTTGTCCAAGATCAGCTTTGTTGATGTGGTCAAAGATGATTTCGGTATTGAAACGCTCAGCATGCTGCCGCATGCGCTCCATCAGGTCAGGACCCTGTACACCTTCATTGTCACCTGGCCAATTGTCCACCTCGGTGGTTGTCATCAGTTGTCCACCCTGTTCCATGCCAGTGACAAGAACAGGCTCCAGGTTAGCACGGGCAGCATAGACAGCCGCTGTATAGCCGGCAGGACCAGAACCCAGGATCAATAGACGGCAATGCTTGGTTTCGCTCATGTATACTTACTCCAGCTCGGGTTTGCCTCATACAACGGTGGAGGGACCCAGTAAACGGAATGACTTGACGATGACGCGTCCGGAATAGGTGACCCGCATCCAAGTCTGAAAATCGGATTGCGGGAATACTACGGAATCATCCCCCCGGGGTAAAGAAACACCAAGAGAAGCTGTCAATGAAAATTGCAATTCCTAAAGAGATAAAACCCCTGGAGGGCCGGGTGGGATTGGTACCTGAGGCCTGTGCTGAGCTGGTCAAGGTTGGCCATCGGGTGATGTTGGAGCAGGGTGCGGGTGTGGCGAGCGGGTACAAGGACGCTGTGTATCAGGATGCAGGTGTAGAGATTGTCAACGACGCCGAGCATCTCTATGGCGAGGCGAAACTGGTGGTCAAGGTTAAAGAACCCTACGGGTCCGAGCCCGAGATGCTGCGCGAAGACCAATTACTGTTCTGTTTTCTGCACCTGGCAGCGAACAAGGGATTAACCGATCAGTTGCTGAAGTCCGGTGTCACAGCCATCGCCTTTGAGACTCTTGAAGAGCGGGGCATGCTTCCGATTTTGGCGCCTATGAGTGATATTGCCGGGCGTCTGGCTGTACAGAATGGAATGGTCCTGTTGCACCATCAGCAGGGCGGAAAGGGGTTATTGCTAGGTGGATTGCCGGCTGCAGAGCGGGGTCATGTGGTTATTCTGGGTGGCGGTCAGGCAGGGGGTAATGCCGCTCATCTGGCGGCAGCCATGGGAGCCCGGGTAACGGTATTTGACCGACTGCGCGAACGGATGGGAGCCATGCGCAATTTAGGTGATAATGTCACTGCACTCTATCCTTATCGGGATGCAGTCAGCGAGGCGGTGGCCAGTGCTGATCTATTGATAGGCGCAGTTCTTATTCCTGGGACGAAAGCCCCGAAGATCATCACTCGCGAGCAGGTTTCCAGTATGGCAGGGGGCAGTGTGATTGTTGATGTCTCCGTTGATCAGGGGGGCTGCATTGAAACAACCCGGGCAACGACTTATCAGGATCCCACCTACCAGGTTGATGAGGTGACACATTTCTGTGTCACCAATATGCCAGGTGCGGTGCCACGAAGCGCAAGCCAGGCACTCTCTGCAGCAATGATGCCCTATCTTAAACGATTGGTGGCATCAAACTGGCGAACTGACCCGCAGTTGCAGGCTGCAGTGAACCTTTCCGCCGGTGAGCTGATCTATCCGGCCTTGCGTGAGCAGTACCTGTGAATTTACAATAATAAATAATTGTAACATTTTAATTTAAAAAGATTATTAACATGACAGTACAGGCTAAAAGCCAACAGAACACAGCCCAAAATGCCTTCCACAGCCATGTCAGTCATGCCATGCGTGAAGGGATCATGTGGAGCCTGTTCTGTCTCAGTGGCTACTTGCTGCTCTCTCTGTTCAGCTACTCACCCCAAGACCCGGGTTGGTCCTACACCGGCCCTGCGATAAATGTGATTAATTCGGGTGGTCCGGCAGGTGCTTGGTTTGCTGATGTATTTCTCTATTTATTCGGTATTTTCGCCTATCTTTTCCCGATCATGATGAGTTGGAGTGCCGTATTGGTTTTTCGTCGCCGCAATCCGGACGACACGGTCAATATCAATCTTATATTGGTGCGCTGGTTGGGTTTTTTTGTCACCCTTGCGTCAGGCTGTGCCCTGGCGACACTGCACACCCAGCATTTGGCTGGAAACCTGCCAACAGGGACCGGTGGTGCCTTGGGTGCTTCCCTGGGGAGTTATTTCGAGGCCACGTTCAGTCGCTCAGGTAGTACCCTGTTGATGTTGGCCCTGTTTCTCAGTGGTTTTACCCTGTTTACAGGTGTCTCCTGGTTTACGGTAATGGACTTTCTTGGAGGCATGGTGCTGGCCCTGCTGCGTAAGAGTCAGCTGTTTCTTACCCACTCGCGAGAGCGATTGGCTGCGAAAAAGGCCCGGCAGGAGCGGGTGGATCTGATCAAGAGGGAACAGAAAAAGGCGGTTTCCCGAAAACAGCCCAGAATTGAGCCGGTGATTAATGCGCCAAAGGCCAGTGAACGGGTTGAGAAGGAGCGTCAGGTTCCCCTGTTTGAAGCCGATCCCAATAGTGAACTGCCACCCTTGGCACTGCTTGACCCCGCCAAACAGACAGTCCAGGCCTACTCACCCGAGGCGCTTCAGGCTATGTCGCGCCAGGTGGAGTTGAAGTTTGCCGATTTTGATATTGAGGTGCAGGTGGTGGCCGTACATCCTGGCCCGGTGGTGACGCTGTATGAGTTACAACTGGCGGCAGGCACCAAGGTAAGCAAGATCAGTAGCCTATCGAAGGATCTGGCGCGTGCGCTCTCCACCATTGCAGTGCGGGTGGTAGAGGTGATTCCGGGGAAATCGGTGATTGGTCTGGAGATCCCAAATGAATATCGCGAAATGGTGTTTCTCAGCGAGATTCTGCAATCCGCTACCTACGAATCTGCCAAGTCGCCTCTAACCCTTGCTTTGGGTAAGGATATTGCCGGTAATCCCATGTGCGCCGATCTCGGTAAAATGCCCCATGCACTGATTGCCGGTACCACAGGTTCCGGTAAATCGGTGGCCATCAATGCCATGATCCTCAGCCTGCTCTACAAATCCAAACCTGATGAAGTACGGATGATCATGGTCGATCCAAAGATGCTGGAGCTGTCGGTCTACGAGGGCATTCCCCATCTGTTAACCCCGGTTGTGACCGATATGCAGGAGGCAGCCAATGCCCTGCGCTGGTGTGTCGGAGAGATGGAGCGACGCTACAAACTGATGGCCAGCCTGGGTGTGAGGAACATCATCGGATACAACCGAAAGGTCAAAGAGGCTATCAAGAATGGGGAACCGATCAAAGACCCCCTGTTTCAGCTTGAGCCGACCGAAATTATTGAGGCGATGGCCCATCCCACTTTGGAACCTCTGCCCTATATCGTGGTCATTATCGACGAGCTGGCCGATATGATGATGATGGCCAGAAAGAAGGTTGAGGAGCTGATCGCAAGGTTGGCGCAAAAGGCTCGTGCTTCGGGTATTCATCTGATCCTTGCCACGCAACGACCGTCAGTGGATGTGATCACTGGCCTGATCAAGGCAAACATACCCACGCGTATTGCCTTCCAGGTTTCCTCACGGGTTGACTCGCGTACCATCCTCGACCAGATGGGTGCGGAGCATCTGCTGGGCCATGGCGACATGCTCTACATGGGGACCGGCAGCAATATCACACAGCGCATGCATGGTGCTTTTGTGGATGATAACGAGGTGCACCGCGTGGTGAAGCATCTGAAGGAGAGCGGTCAACCGGACTACTTGGAAGAGATCCTCCAGGAGGCCACCGAATCCATTCCCGGTTTCCCGGCCGAGAGTGGTGATACAGAGGATAACGACCCACTCTATGACGAGGCTGTTCGCATTGTCACTGAGACACGGAGGGCCTCGATCTCCGGTGTACAACGCCGCTTGAAGATCGGCTACAACCGTGCTGCCCGCATGATCGAAGAGATGGAACGTACCGGTATTGTCGGCGGAGCGGAAACGAATGGCAGTCGCACCGTGTTGGCACCGCCACCGCCGAAAGACTGAATGATCACCTAACCATGGGCAGTTGAATGAAGTTGAGCTTTAAATCGTCGTTATTAATTTTTTTACTGACTCTGACGCAAACAATTTGGGCAGATGATGGCCCGCAACAACTTGAGCGCTTCCTCAAGGATCTCAATACGCTGCAGGCTGATTTTCGTCAGACTTTGGAGCAGCAGGATGATGGCCCTGTCTACACCAGTCATGGGGTGTTTTACCTGAAACGTCCTGGTCTGTTACGGTGGGAGTATGCGGCGCCAGGTGAACAGCTGATTGTGGCGGATGGAGATCGCATCTGGTTGCATGACATCGAATTGGAACAGGTCTCCCACCGTAGTCAGCAAGCGGCGTTGAAGGGTACACCGGCGCAGTTGCTCAGTGATCTAGCTCCTATCACTGAACATTTTCAGGTCAATGATCTGGGTGAGCAGGATGGCCTTAGCTGGGTTGAGTTGCTGCCAAATGAGAAGGAGGCTCAATTTGCATCTGTCCATTTGGCGCTCAATGACAACCACCTGCAGCGTATGGTCATGATTGATAACTTCGGTCAGACAACCCGGTTTTTTTTCGACAATGTTCAGCGTAACCCAACCCTCAATGACGCGCTGTTTAAGTTTGTGCCTCCATCTATGGTGGATCTGATCGGAGACCTATGAACAACCAGGATCTCTTTGCCCATGAAGGGGCCGGAGAGAACCGTCCCCTTGCTGATCGTATGCGTCCCCGGACATTGGCGATGTTTGTCGGACAATCACATATCATCTCGGAGAGTAAACCCCTTAGGCGCGCTATTGAGGAGGATCGTCTCCACTCAATGATCTTCTGGGGTCCGCCAGGCACCGGTAAAACTACTCTGGCCAGATTGATCGCCCGTCACTCGGGGGCGCAGTTTTTGAGCCTCTCGGCGGTGTTGTCGGGGGTTAAGGATATTCGTGCTGCCGTAGAGCAGGCAAGGCTGTTTAAACAGCAGGAGCAACGTCCTACAGTCCTCTTTATCGATGAGGTACACCGCTTCAACAAGTCTCAGCAGGATGCCTTTCTACCACATGTCGAGGATGGCACAGTGGTCTTTATCGGTGCCACTACAGAAAACCCCTCTTTCGAACTGAACAATGCCCTGCTTTCACGTGCCCGTACCTATGTCCTCAAGATACTGACCTCGGATGAGCTGGAGCGCATCATCGATCAGGCCTTGAGCGATACCCAAAATGGATTAGGTAGACAGGGTCTGAGTATTAACCAAGCAGCCCGAACCTTATTGGCGGAAGCGGCCGATGGTGATGCAAGACGAGCATTGAATCTGTTGGAGATTGCAGTTGATTTGATCGAGTCGGGGGAGATCAGTAGTCAGATTGTAGAGGAGGTGGCCAGTGGTACGCTGCGCCGTTTCGATAAAGGAGGAGAGGCCTTTTATGATCAGATTTCAGCGTTGCATAAGTCGGTCAGGGGGTCTGCGCCTGATGCCGCACTCTATTGGCTGGCGCGAATGATCGATGGTGGCTGCGATCCACTCTATATATGTCGTCGAGTGGTTCGCATGGCCTCCGAGGATATCGGCAATGCCGATCCGCGAGCTTTGCAGATAGCAATCAATAGTTGGGATACACAGCAGCGACTTGGCAGTCCAGAAGGTGAATTAGCCATCGCTCAGGCTGTGGTCTATATGGCCTGCGCGCCTAAGAGTAATGCTGTTTATACTGCCTGGAAAGCGGCGCTTTCCGATGCCAAAGCATCCGGCTCCCTTGAAGTGCCCCTCGCACTACGCAATGCACCCACAAAGCTGATGAAGTCTTTGGACTACGGCAAAGCATACCGTTACGCTCACGATGAACCTCATGGCTATGCGGCAGGTGAAAGTTATCTGCCTGAGCCGTTGTGTGACCGCAGTTACTATCAACCCGTGGACAGGGGTATGGAAATCAAGATTGGCGAAAAGCTTGAGTTTCTGCGTAAGCTGGATGAAGAGGCGGGGGGGGAGTGAGTGTTTATCAGAAGAACACCATCTCAAATGGTTATAGTAAAATGTATGTTTCCGGTTGCTGAACATAGAAGGTGCGACGCTGCCGCACCCTCTATCTGTTTTTAAAGCCAAAATGAAAGCGTATATATTCCGCCTTGCTGGGCACAAATACAGCCTCAGCAGGGCGTATTGGATTAGTGTTAACAGGCCTTAGCTAACGCATAAAGTCCAGTAGTCCTCCACTACCTTTGTTCTTTTCAATGTAGTCCGCGACCTTATCATGCCCACTACGTCTAGCCAGATCGACGGCACTCTCTCGACGCAGATTGATTTGATGTGCGTTGGCTTTAACATCCAGCAACCGCTTAACAACGTCCATGTGTCCCTGTTCTGCAGCCAACATCAAGGCGGTGGTTCCCGCCTGATTACGATGATCAATATCCGGTCCAGAACGCAGTAAGATATTGATTGTACGCAATGATCCATTTCTCGCGGCCAGCATCAGTGCCGTATTGCCATTGTTGCTTTGCCTGTCAATCTGTTGTTCATTTTTAGACAATTCATTCACTAATGCCGAATGACCAAAGGAGGCCGCTCGCATCATCGGCGTTAATCCGTCTTTTGCCTGCACATCGATCTTTGCTCCTGCACGCAACAGCTGATAGAAGATATCTTTATTGCCTGCATCGATCGCGTGATAGAGGGGTGTGCGGCCCTTGAGGTCAGCCTGATCGACAGTTGCCCCATGTTTGATCAAGGTGCTGACAATAGCCGATTGTTGTTTGGCAACCGCCAGAATCAATGGTGTGATACCGTCATCTGTTGGCTTGGCTGCATTGGCACCTTTGGATAGAAGTAAATCCACGAGCGGCTCACTGCTATGCTCAACGGCCATATGCAATGGCGTTATTCCATTTTTGCCGGATATATCGACCTGTGCCGTATGGTCGATCAATTGCTGAACCATATCCAGGTTATTCTCCCGACAGGCCAGGAACAGCGGTGTGGGGCTGCCTGATGAAGCAAGGTTAGGATCTGCACCCTGAAAGAGTAGCAGGGTCACAACTTCACTATGTCCCTGCCAGACACCACGGCTAAGAGGGGAGAGTCCTTCAGGATCGAGGCTGTTAATCTCAGAACCTTGTTCCAAAAGTGCCTCAATCAGCGGTAGCTGCCCTCGCCATGCAGCCAGGTGTAGGGTACTCCAGTCAGCAAAGGGATTTCTCTCCTCGTCTTCCTCATTCTTTGAAGGCAGTACGGATTGACTGATCTTCGCGAGGTCAGGGAAATCCGATGTTCGATTCTTTATCTGCGTGGCAATACCACCTGCTCGCTTCAGTCTGTTGGCAATGGTTGTATATTGCCGCAACTGTGCGATATCCAGCGAAGTCTGTTTGTTGCGGTTTTTTGCATTCACCTTGGCGCCATTTCGAATCAGCTCTGCAACAGCTTCGCCCTGCTTTCTGCCGGTAGCAACCAATAAAGGTGTGTTTCTGTTGGCGTCGTTGGTCTCAAGTTTAGCTCCTGCCTTGATGAGACCGCGTACGATCGAGGCATAGCCAAGTCCTGCTGCGGAGTGGAGAGGTGTATCGCCCAGGCTGTCACTTGTATTGGGATTGGCACCGGCAGCGAGTAACAGATTGACGGCATCCGGACGATTGTTGATGGCAGCTTCATGGAGCGCACTGCGACTGAACTGATCTCTTGTATCCGGTGAAATCCCCGTCGCTAGCATGCGCTTTATAAATTCTGTTTTGCCCGCAGCTGCAGCACGATTGAGTAGATTCGATGTCTGGGTATCGTCCAGGCCTGCGGCGGGTGAAGAGGTGGCCAGATATTCTAGTTTTTTTGCCGCCAGCTTGTGTCCCTGAAGGGATGCTTTCTCATACCAGGCTATGGCCTTTGTCGTATCGGCTTTCACCCCCCAACCGTTTTCATACATAGTGCCGGTTGTGTATTGGGCATCGATATGCTCCTGCTGTGCTGCTTGCAGAAACCAATGGTAGGCTTGTGCCTGGTCCTTTTTTACACCACGACCGGAACGGTAGAATCCCCCGAGGGCGAATTGTGCCTCCAGGTCACCTGACTCAGCCAGTGTCTGATAGATTTGAGCTGCCTTGGTAAAGTCCCTGATGCGTATTGCCGCTTCCGCCTCATCATGGTTGGATGCAGCGAGCACAAGAGGGTGCAATAAGAGTAGGGTGAGCAGCAGAACTATCACCGGAGATTGATATTTATTTTCGCAACCTGGCGGATTATTCTGTTCCATGTTTGGTTTCCACGTTAATGCCGGTATCTTTAAGGAAGCCCGTGGGGAGAATACCACCGGCACAGATGATTGCAGCATTATTTGGAATCTCAATCTTCTCTCCCTTGTTGTCGATGACGACACTCTCTTTACTGAACTCTATAACATTGGTGCTGAGCAATAGGTTGATTTTTCCTTTCTTCGCGTATCTCTCCACCTTCTCTCTATTTTTTTTCTTGGCTCGACTGAAGGCACCACTTCGGTAGGAGAGTGTCACATTCGTACCTGGCTCATCTGCAATACTGTGGGCGGCTTCCAATGCACTGTCCCCTCCACCCACAACCAGCACATGTTGATTCTTATACTGTTCCGGGTCGATCAGGCGATAGGTGATTTTACTGAAATCCTCACCAGGTACACCCAGTTTTCTCGGTGTGCCGCGACGACCAATGGTGAGCAGTACGGTACGAGTATGATAAGTATCTTTGTTTGTTTTGACCTCATAACCGCCTTTATCACTCGGTGTAATCTTATCCACCCGTTCATGATAGCTGATCTGGACTTGGGTTTTCTTTTCCACATCCTGCCAAAATTCGAGCAGCTTTTCCTTGGTGGTTTCGGTGAATTTTACATCGCCGATGATGGGTAACTTGACCGGAGCAGTCATTACCAGTTTACCCCGTGGAAATTGAAAAACAGTACCGCCCAAGGATTCCTGTTCGACAGTCTTGTAGCTAAGCTTCTTCTCCATGGCTCTAAGAGAAGCGCAGAAACCAGCGGGTCCTGCACCGACAATCAATACATCCAGGGGGGCTGATCCCTCCTGATTGAGCGATTCGATAATATGGTCCAGTGCCCTGTATCCCTGTTCGATTGCATTCCTGATCAGACCCATGCCGCCCAGTTCACCGGCAATAAAGATGCCCGGCATACTGGTTTCAAAATTGGATTTGAGTAGAGGTATGTCCACACCGCGTTTTTCTGTACCGAATACCAAGGTTATTGCATCGAAAGGGCAGGCGGTTTTGCAGGCTCCATGACCGATGCAATTAGTCGGTGCGATCAATTCTGCTTTATTGTCGATCAACCCAAGAACAGGGTGGTTTACTTGTTCTGGGCACGCTTTGACACAAGTACCGCAGCCCATACATTTCGCGGGATCGATGAGGGGATGCAGGGATGCCGGTTCGGTAAGTCCGGCCTCGAACTCCTCAGTTTTGAGGGCCAGATTTCTTTTGCTTTTTCGTTTGCCATGCAATACGTAAATTGCCCACACGATGAGTATGGGTAAGGCATAAATCAGATAGAGATCAAAAGTATACTGCATCGCTTAGTTTAGTCTCGGATAACCAGATAGTGTCATGAGTCACAATTTATGGGTAATAGTGCACTAATTCTACAGAGTAATTTTAAAAACGGGTGTATCTGCCGAAAAGATAATTGTCTTTGGAATGTGAAATTGTGAAGTTCTTCATGGATGGGAAATTTATCCCAACATACTATAGGTAACTAAGAAATATCGAGGTTGATTTTAATTCTCATTCTCAATATTGCACATAAAAAACCAGATTAAGTAACTGATTTTATACCAGGTTATAGGTGAACTAGATGGAAACTGCTGCACTATCGCCCAATGTCAATGAGACCGTGTTGGATGGCATTTTCTCCGCTTTACAACGCAGAGCCGGTCTCATAACAACCATAGTTTTTACCCTATTTTCCCTTCTCCTGCTCTACATGGGCTGGCTGAATCGCACTGAGGCGGTTTGGACAGCGGAAGCTGGTTGGGGTTATTGGCTTGGCATTGTTGGCGGCAGCATGATGCTGCTTCTGCTGCTCTATCCGATGCGTAAGCGCCTACAGTTCATGAACAAATGGCTGACGGTCAAATTCTGGTTTCGTACCCATATGGTGTTTGGTGTGATGGGGCCGGTGCTGATCATGATGCATTCAAGCTTCCATCTCGGTTCTCTCAATGGTCGGGTTGCCCTATTCAGTATGGTGATTGTGGCTATTAGTGGGCTGTTCGGTCGCTATTTCTATACCCGTATCCACTACGGATTGTATGGTAGAAAAGCCACTTTCGCTTCGCTACATGCTGATTCAGTGGCACTGAAGAAAAAACTGGGCCGTCTATTTGAAGTGCAACCTAAAGCCAGGGAAATGCTCAAGCAGTATGAGCAGAAGGTAATGGAAGCACCCGAAAACTCGTTTGCCAGCGCCAGGCACTGGTTAACTATGCGTCTTATGTCGGCCAGGCTCTATCCAATGGTGATGCGGTCGTTGAACAAAAAACTGTTGGCAGCCGGCTACCGAAAGGGCTGGGACAGGGCTAAGGTACGTCGTAAACAGCTGCGTATCCGGCAGACGCTATTGACTCATCGCAGTATACTTAGGCAAATTCTCGAACTACATTTCTACGAGAGGCTTTTTGCTATTTGGCATTTGCTTCATATGCCGTTGTTCGTCATGATGGTGATCACCGGCTTTGTTCATGTCTATGCCGTACATGCCTATTGATTCTCAAGTATACGTCTTATATCTGTGATAAATCGAAATGGCTACTATGCCTTTTGTCTCTGTTTAATAGTGTTCTTCTCAACTTCTCCAGTTTTAGCGGGAAAGCTTGATCTGTTGCTAATGCCCGGGCCTGTGATATCGGGTCATGCAGAGTTTGAGGAGAAGTGTGAAAGCTGTCATGAGACCTTGAAGAAGGCCGACCAGGTAGAACGCTGCCTCTCATGCCACGATCATAGCGATGTGGCAGAGGATATTGAGAAAGGCATGGGTTTTCACGGCAAGCTTGACAAGGAGCAGGCTACTGACTGTAAACATTGCCACACTGAGCACAAGGGCAGGGATAGGGATATCATTAACTTTGACAGTGAATCCTTTGAACATACACAAACCGATTTTAAACTACAGGGAGCTCATCGCTCCCTGGCCTGCCAACTCTGTCATACCGATGAGTTGAAGAAATACAGTCATGCCCCTTCGTTGTGCTTTGATTGTCATGAGTCCGATGATGCTCACCAGGGAAAACTCGGGGAGGAGTGTGAAAAGTGCCATACCGAAGAGAACTGGCAAGAGCGTAAGTTTGATCATGGTATCGATACAGAATATGAACTGGTCGGTAAGCATATAGACCTTGATTGCAAGCTCTGCCATGCCGGTGATCACTACAAGAATACCCCTAAAGAGTGTATTGGCTGTCATCTGATCAACGATGCCCACAACGGCAGGTATGGCAAGGAGTGTGATAAGTGCCATAGCAGCGAAGACTGGAAAGAGCTGCTCTTTGATCACGGAAAAGATACTGAGTTTGCATTAGAGGGGCGTCATAAAGACGTCCCTTGCGATACTTGTCACAAACGTGGCCCGTTTGATGAAAAGCCTTCTAAAACCTGTTTCTCATGTCATGAAAAAGATGACGAGCATAAGGGACGAAATGGTAAGGAGTGCCAGGATTGTCATAGTGTGGAAGACTGGAGAAAGGTTAAATTCGATCATGGGGACGACACCAAATTTCCTCTCAAGGGTAAACACGAGGATCTTGTCTGTAATGCCTGTCACCGTAGTGTTGAAATGGATGATCTTGAGGAAGCCGAGTGTATTACCTGTCATCGTGCGATAGATGTCCATAAAAACGAACTCGGAGAGAATTGTGGCTATTGTCACAATGAAAATGGCTGGAATGTGAAGCTGTTTTTTGAACATGACATTACCCGATTCCCCCTGATCGGCATTCATAGCGTTACGACTTGTGAGTCCTGTCATCTGAATGCTGAATTTCAGCAAACTGAGACAGCCTGCCTCGCCTGTCACGAAGCAGATGATTCTCACGATGGCAGAATGGGTGACAAGTGTGGTGAATGCCATAATCCAAATGCCTGGCTGTTGTGGACATTCGACCATGAAACGCAGACTGATTTTCCCCTGGAAGGTAAACACAGTGAAATATACTGTCATAACTGCCATCGAACGTTACTGACAGAACACAAGCAGTCATCCAATCATTGTTATGGCTGCCACCGTGGTGATGATATTCACCGTGGTGGTTTTGGGCGTCACTGCGATCGCTGCCATAGTACCGAAACATTCAAAGATCCAATCATTCGATGATTGATATCTGGATAGCCATATGATGAATACTATTCAACAAAGCAAGACGGGAATCAGCCAAGCTGTACATCAGTTTCCTTGGTTTACATTGCTTTTGGTAATATTGTTTGCAGGGTTGTTGAATAATCCTTTGTTTGCAGCTACCAGTGAATACGATCATTTTTCAACCGGTTTTCCCCTGACCGGTGAGCATCGTAACGTTGAATGTGACAGTTGCCATGACAAAGGCCAGTTTGCCGGTACACCGGTGTTATGCGATGGGTGTCATAACGATACTGATGCAGCCGGTAAGACGATGGATCATATCCGTAGCAATGATCAATGCGATGATTGTCATACCACTGTGGGTTGGCATGTGGCCCGTTTTGACCATGGCAGTATCTCAGGCGACTGTTTTGCCTGTCACAACGGCAGTGCTGCGCAAGGTAAGGACAATCAGCATATTCTATCGGGAAACACCTGTGAATTCTGTCACTCCACCTTCAGTTGGGGACGGGTTAGTCATGTCGATCACTCACAGGTCACCGGTACCTGTGAAAGCTGCCACAATGGTGATATCGCGGCAGGTAAACACGCCAGTCACATTGCAACCAATGAACCCTGTGATACCTGCCATATCACCAATAGTTGGTTATTGGTCTATTTCGACCACTCCAATGTTGTCAGTGGTACTTGTGAAACCTGCCACAATGGGGTGAGTGCCACCGGTAAGTCTGCTGTCCATATACTGACTTCAGAAGCCTGTGATCTCTGCCATACCACGGCCAACTGGCGGGTAGCAAATTTCTCTCATGCCGGTGTCCGGGGTAATTGCGAAAGCTGTCATAACGGGGTCAGTGCAACCGGAAAGAACGTAGGTCACCTGGTAACCAGTGCTCCCTGCGAGGTCTGTCATACCTCTACCAACTCCTGGTTATCGGTCAACTTCATACATGGCGAAGAGGCATTCGGCCGATGCTCTACCTGTCATGATGGTATTACCCAACCGGGTAAGCATGCTGAGCATATACCTACCACGGCAGAGTGCGATAGGTGTCATACCTCTACCGATTCATGGGAGTCGGTCGGTTTCGATCACAGTGAGGTGGTAGCGGGCACCTGTGCAACTTGCCATGACGGTGTTCAAGCGCCAGGAAAACATGCAACCCACATCACCACAACTGAATCCTGTGATCTCTGTCATGCCACAACGGCTAATTGGAATGTGATCAGGTTCAACCATGAGAACATAGAGACAGCCGGGGTCTGTTCATCCTGCCATAATGGAACTCAGGCAACAGGCAAACACGCCACTCATATTCAAACCAACGAGCAGTGCGATACCTGTCATATATCCACCAATGATTGGAGCAACACAAGTTTCGATCACAGTGGTGTTGAGACAACCGGACTCTGTTCGACTTGTCATGATGGCACCATAGCGACAGGCATGCATGCCAGCCATATACAAACCAATGAGCAGTGCGATACCTGTCATAGTTCCACCAGCTCTTGGAGTTCAGTTAGTTTTATTCATCCGTCTGACACGGCGGGCCGCTGCTCGAGCTGTCACAATGGTATACAAGCCACTGGAAAACATACTAACCATCTACCGACAAATTCTGAGTGCGATACCTGCCATGTGATTGCTGCCTGGAATGTATCCGTTTTCGATCATACCGGTATCACTGATGGATGTGAGTCCTGCCACGATGGCGTGATAGCTACCGGGAAACATGGCAACCACATAATAACCACCGCCCCCTGTGAAGCATGTCATACACCAGCGAGCTGGACAGTTTCAAACTTTAATCACGAGGGTGTATCGGGTACTTGTGAGTCCTGCCATAATGGCAGTATCGCCACAGGTAAACATACCGATCATATTCCAACCACTGCATCCTGTGACAATTGCCATAACACCAACAGCTGGAACCTTGAAACTTTCAACCATGAGGGTGTCACCGGCAGTTGTCAGTCCTGCCACGATGGTGTTCGTGCAACCGGCAAGCATGAGGCCCATTTGGCGACTACCGCTGCTTGTGAAGGCTGCCATACCTCGACAGTAAACTGGGCGGAAGTCACCTTTGATCACTCGATCGCAACCGGACCTTGTGAAAGTTGCCATGACGGTGTTACCGCCACGGGTAAATCGGCCAATCATATTCAGACCGATGCGGCCTGTGATAACTGCCACATCTCCAATGTCACCTGGACAAGTGTCAGATTTGATCATACCGGTATTACAACGGATTGTGAGACCTGTCATAACAATGTCGATGCGATCGGTAAGCCTGACACCCATATTCCGACTGATGAACCTTGTGAAAACTGCCATAATACGGTGACCTGGAGTACCGGTAGATTTGATCATGCTGGTGTGGCCGGTGCCTGTTCGAGCTGCCATGACGGCACCATTGCAACGGGTAAATCCACAACACATATTCCAACCGATGCACAATGCGACAGTTGCCATACGTCAACGATCGATTGGACGTCCATCAACTTTAATCATGACAACATCCAGGCGAGTGGCGCCTGCTCGAACTGCCATGATGGAACCTTGGCCACGGGCAAACATGCACAGCATATTCAAACCACGGCTCAATGTGATACCTGTCATCTCTCGACCATAAACTGGACCGATACCAGTTTTGATCACAGTGGCGTGACTACCGCCGGTGTCTGTGCTTCATGTCATGACGGCACAATTGCAACCGGTAAGCATGCCACACACGTCACAACCAATGAGCAGTGCGATGTCTGCCATACCTCGACTACATCCTGGACAAGGGTCGGTTTCGATCACAGTTCGGTTCCGACGGCCGGTGTCTGCTCCAGTTGCCACAATGGCGTCCGTGCTACCGGCAAGCATGATGCTCATATTCTGACCAGTGCACAATGTGATACCTGCCATACCGTCAATGGTTGGAACATTTCGAATTTTTCCCATGAAGGGGTAACGGGTGCTTGTGAATCCTGTCATAACGGCAATATTGCTACCGGTAAGCATGCAGCGCATATTTTGACTAACAGAGCTTGTGATGAATGTCATACGACAAATGACTGGACATTGACCGGCTTTTCACATGTGGGTGTTACGGAATCATGCGAGTCCTGCCATAACGGCGATATCGCAACTGGAAAAAGCCCATCTCATGTGCTGACTAACGCAGCTTGCGATACATGCCACAATACCAACAGTTGGACGATCACCAACTTCAACCATGAGGGTGTGACAGGCAGTTGCCAGTCATGTCACGATGGGGTTCGGGCGACTGGCAAGCATACATCGCATGTGGCCACGACAGCTTCCTGTGAAGCATGTCATACATCAACCAGCAACTGGTTACAGATTCGCTTCGATCACGCGGTGGTCACCGGTGCTTGTGAGAGCTGCCATGACGGTGTTACTGCCACAGGCAAACCGACCAATCACATACAGACCAATGCACCCTGTGATAACTGTCATATATCCAATACCAACTGGACCAGCATACGCTTCGATCACACCGGTATTACCAGTGGTTGTGAAACCTGCCATAACAATGTGGATGCGATCGGCAAGCCGGCCAACCATATTCCGACCAATGAACCTTGTGAGAATTGTCATACAACGGTGACCTGGAGTACCGGGACATTCAACCATTCAGGTGTGGCAGGGACTTGTTCCAGTTGTCACAATGGCACAACAGCAACAGGTAAGCATGGAGCCCATATCGCTACCAACGGTCAGTGTGATAGTTGTCATATATCGACCGCCAACTGGACATCGATACGTTTCGACCACAGTACCGTTACCGGCAGTTGCCAGAGCTGTCACAATGGTGTCATTGCCACCGGTAAGTCAGCCAGCCATGTAGCCACCAACGCAGCATGCGATATTTGTCATACGTCGCAGACCACATGGACGGCCGTCAACTTCGACCATTCGGTTGCGCTCGGCAGCTGTTCAAGTTGCCATAACGGTGTCACTGCAACAGGCAAGCCGGGTAACCACGTCCCTACCACGGCAGAGTGCGATGCCTGCCATACATCACAGACCAACTGGCTGGCTGTACAATTCGATCATACCAATGCGGCGGGCAACTGCTCGAACTGTCATGATGGTATTACGGCCACAGGTAAGGACCCCGGACATGTTCCGACTACTGCCCAGTGTGATGAGTGTCATCTCTCAACATCGAACTGGCTGAGTGTACGCTTCAACCACGTCAATGTGGCCGGGACTTGCTCCAGCTGTCATAACGGTGTGACCGCGACAGGCAAACATGCCAATCACATCACGACATCGTCACAGTGCGATACCTGTCATGTCTCCACGACTGACTGGAGGAACGTAAACTTCAGCCACCAGGGCATCACTACCGGTTGTTCAAGTTGCCATAATGGCACCCTGGCTACGGGTAAACCGGTTAATCACATACCCACTACGGCGGAGTGTAATACCTGTCACTTATCGACAAGCAACTGGCTGAGTGTGCGTTTCAACCACACCAATGTGGCTGGCACCTGTTCCAATTGCCACAACGGCAACTTCGCAACGGGCAAGCCGCCTGGGCATTTGACAACCAATGCACAATGTGATGACTGCCATACCTCCACGACCAACTGGACCAGTGTGACCTTTGATCATGCTGGTGTGACGGATAACTGTGACTCCTGCCATAATGGCTCGACAGCAACCGGCAAGCCGAATGGCCATTTTGTCACTACTCAGCAGTGTAATAATTGTCATACCACGAACAGTTGGCTACCGGTGACCAACTACCGGCATGTATCCGGCAACTATCCAGGCGATCACCGAGCCAATTTAGGTTGTAATGACTGTCACACCAACAACCAGGAAACCATACCTTGGCGGTTCCCGTCATATGCAAGATCTTGTGCGGGCTGCCATGCCAACGATTATGATAATGGCGAAGATGACCACAACGGCCTCAGTAATGATCGCAATTGTGGGGCCAGTGGGTGTCATAGGGTTTCAGATCGAGACTGGGATTGATCTATGCCAATCCACCCAGTAATCTCCCTGATTTGTGGAGATTATTGGGTGGTTTCTCGCTTAATTCCTTAATTTGCTTATCCTTGGGAAAAGGGTGGAATGTCAGCCCCAGAATCTGGATAAGCCAAAAATACCCCAGGGCCTGTTAACACTAATCCCAGCGGGGCCGATTGGATGAGTGTTAACAGGCCCTAGTACAGTAATCCGTTCAGATCAGGTAAAAACGAGTGCAGCTCAAAATTCAATCAGGTATCTCTCTTTGGCTGTTGCTGCTTATGATGCTGTTTTCCGGGCAGCTCTATGCAGCAACCCGGGTACTTGATCGTATCGAAATAGGGTCTGAGGGTGAGGCCAATGTCGTCTCCGTCTATTTCAATGTACCAGTGCGGTATGTGTCACATTTGATTAACGAATCCAGCAGTGAAGTGGGCGTCCAGCTGAAACTTGGGCAGACTGCAGATATTGAACTCAGTGAACTGGTGGAGAGCGATCAGCTGACCTGGAGCCCTTCGGCCGCGGTTCCACTGGAAAAAGTGGAATTTGAGGGCAACCGGATAGGCACGTCCACATTGTTAGTCACATTTGCCACATCGGTCAGCGATATCAGGATTCGTCAGGGACGTGATTTCTATGTCATGGAGTTCATTCTGTCAGAGAGTACCGCAGCATCGGGTCTACCCGGTGGTGGAAAGAAAGCGGTCGATATCCCGGTACCGGAAACCCGCGCCCCGCTCAACTTTAAGTCACTACCGCTGGTCATCTATGTCATTAACCTCAGCGCTGAATCTGAACCGATAGATTTCACACAGATTGCTCCCGTACCTGTCGGTGAAAATCAATTACTCTACACAACCAAGGCAAAGGTGGAGGAGAGTACCCTCTATCGGTTACGCCTGGGTTTTTTTCGCACCAAGACAGAAGCCAGGGAACAGTTGAAGGCAGTAAAAGCGTTTTATCCCGATGCCTGGATCGATACAGCGGATATCGCAGAGCGTCGCCAAGCCTTTTTCGACCGGGGAATAGACCGGGCATTTAACGATCAGCTGATGGAAGAGCCTGAGCTGGTGGATGTTGATCCTCGTCTTACCGAAATGATGGAGATGATTCGGCGCACAATCACGGCCGGTGACTATGCGAAAGCGGTTCGACTTCTTGAGGCACTGCTTGAAGAACCCCAGAATATCTATTCCAAAGAGGCCCTGGAACTGCTGGGATTGTCACGTGAAAGAAATGATCAGATAGCGCATGCAAAGGGAGAGTACCGTCTCTACTTGGAGAAGTATCCCGAGGGTGAGGATGCAGAACGTGTCTGGCAGCGTCTTCTCGGATTGGAGACCGCACCCAACAAGCCCCGTGAATCATTGCGTGAAAAGCAGTTGGCGGAAGAGGGCGAGGATGGCCCCAAAGCCGTATGGGATACCTATGGCAGTCTTTCCCAGAACTATCGCAGAGACAGTATCGACAGCCCCTTCGTTGAGGATGAGGACAGTGTTACACGTTCTGAAGTAGAGACCTTCATCGATTTGAATTCACGGCGTAGAAGTAAGGATCTCGATCTGCGTCTCAAACTTACCGGCAGTTATATCTCCGACTTCCTGGATGATGGAGATGGTAACGATTCGACACTGAGTGATGCCTATATCGATGTGGAGCACCTGGATAGCCACACCAGTGCACGTATAGGACGTCAGCGACTTCGGTCAAGTGGTATTTTAAATCGATTTGATGGTCTTGTACTGGGGTACCAGTTGACCCCTGACATCAGTCTTAGGGCGACAGCCGGATTGCCAGTGGAACGTTCGCGAGACACCTTTCTACATAAACATAAACAATTTGCAGGGATCAGTGCAGACATTTCAAGTCTCTACGAAAAATGGGATCTCAGCCTGTTCTTGGTTGAGCAAAGAGTCGATGACCTGGTTGACCGGAGAGCAGTAGGTGGTGAAGTACGTTACTTTGATTCAAACAGGTCACTATTCAGTCTGGTTGACTTTGATATCTTTCATAACGAACTGAGTATCTTTATGTTACAGGGCAACTGGCGATTAGAGGACGATACCCGGTTTTACATGAATTTCGATTACAGAAACAGCCCCATCTTGAGTACCTCCAATGCATTGAGCGGTCAGACTGATCCCAATACCTCACTACCGATTGAGTCCATCGAGGAACTGCAAAACTTTTTTTCGGATGAAGAGATCTATGATTTGGCGAAAGACCGCACCGCTGAAACCACAACCCTTTCATTCGGCGTAACCCGCCCCTTTTCTGAAACCCTGCAGTTGAGTGGTGACATTACAGTCAGTAAAACCGGTGAAACACCCGCATCAGGTGGCGTATTAGCGATAGATGCAACAGATAATGAGTTTTTCTACACCTTCCAGGTGATTAAAAACGATCTATTGAAACAGGGTGATATCGGTGTCCTCAGTCTGCGTTATTCGGACGCCAATACCTCGGATACATTCAGGCTTGGTATCAGTAGTCGCTACCCGATTACCAATGCCTGGCGTATTAACCCTCGCTTGGATCTCTCCTATCGTCAAAATGACGACAACAACGGTACGCGCAAGACGATCAGTCCGTTTATCCGGATGGACTATCGTTTCCGAAAAAGTCTTACCTTCGAATTGGAAGGGGGCTTAAACTGGTTTGAGGAAGATGACGGTACGGAAGTGACCACCTTTACCGACTATTTCATCTTTGCCGGTTACCGGTGGGATTTCTGAATATCGGTTGATCGTCAGCTCGAAAGCACCATTGTCTCACATCCGATTTGTAGCCTAGGCCCTGGGTAAGATGCGGCCCGGCCACACCCTAACTTTTTGTCTCGCGTGATCATATATAACACAATGGAGCCGATGGTCTTTATTGCACGAACTGATATCGGATAGCAGGTTTCATACTGTTTAGTACGGTATTTGAGTTTAGAACGGGTCAGCGGTGGAGGGTGCTGAATTTCGGTTAAACCGTTTCGATTTCACCGTAATTCATGAATTCTCTCCATACCATTGAGATTTCTAACCAAAAACCGGTCAACAGTGGTTATAATCCCGCCTTTGCATCGGATCTAGGAATCGAGATTGAACCAGTTAATAGCCATTGCATCGGGTGGCGCTATCGGAGCACTGTTCCGTTTTTGGGTGGCCAATGGCGTGTATGGCCTGTTGGGTCGCGGATTTCCCTATGGCACGCTGGTTGTTAACGTTCTTGGATCACTGGTAATGGGTTTCCTCTATGTCCTGCTGCTGGAACGTACAACTGTCTCACCTGAGTTGCGCGGTGCCTTACTGATTGGATTTCTCGGTGCCTTTACCACCTTCTCAACATTCTCAATTGAGACAATTAACCTGCTTGAACAGGCGGAATTGCTTAAGGCGGGATTGAATATCCTGCTCAGCGTGACTGCCTGTGTGATGGCCTGCTGGTTCGGCCTGGTGCTTGGGAGGCAGTTATGACAAAGCGTGAGGTAACCATGGTGCGGGTCTATTTGACCGAAGGCGATCATCAACTGCGTAAATTGCTCGATTTTTTACATCAGGATGAGCAGGTGAGGGGCGTGACTGCGTTCCGCG
This sequence comes from Candidatus Thiodiazotropha sp. (ex Codakia rugifera), assembly GCA_025656675.1. Classification (GTDB taxonomy): domain Bacteria; phylum Pseudomonadota; class Gammaproteobacteria; order Chromatiales; family Chromatiaceae; genus Thiodiazotropha. The sequence goes on along the minus strand of JAHXHN010000003.1, from coordinate 482,008 downwards.
GCATTGCCGGCTTCGGTCGATCCGGTAAGGCACATGAGGCGTCTTTACTGGATATCTCAATGGATCTGCCGCTGGTGGTGGAGTTCTTCGATCTGCCGGAGCGGGTGGAGAAGGTACTGCAGGATTTAAATCAATGGGTAGAACCGGACCATGTGGTGAGCTGGTCCGCACACGTCAATATGGGTGAATAATCAATGTTGGATCCGCGACTGTTAAGAAATAACCTGGGCGAGGTCGCCCAACAACTTGTACGCCGGGGCTATCAGCTTGATACCCAGCAAATCAGTGAGCTGGAAGAGCGGCGTAAGCGGCTACAGGTCGAGTCCCAGGAGTTGCAGAACACCCGAAACAGCCGATCCAAGTCAATTGGTAAAGCCAAGGCTGCAGGGGAGGATATTCAACCCCTGTTGGCCGAAGTGGCACAGTTGGGCGATAAACTGAAAGCGCTGCAAGAGGCGCTGACCCAGGTCCAAGGAGAACTCTCCGACATCACCCTTGGGATACCGAATCTACCTCATGAGTCGGTTCCCGATGGACGGGATGAGACGGATAACCGTGAAGAGCGGCGATGGGGTGAACCACGCTCATTTGACTTTGAACCCAAGGATCATGTCGATCTCGGAGATGCCAGTGGTTTGCTCGATTTTGAAGCAGCAGCCCGTATTACCGGGTCAAGATTTGCCGTGATGGCGGGTCCCCTTGCCAGGCTGCATCGTGCCTTGATTCAATTCATGCTCGATACCCATACAACAGAACATGGCTACACAGAAACCTATGTACCCTACATGGTGAATAAGGATAGTCTTCGGGGTACTGGCCAGTTGCCAAAGTTCGAGGATGATCTTTTCAAACTCTGTGGCGAGTCAGAGTACTACCTGATTCCTACAGCGGAAGTGCCGGTTACCAACCTGATACGGGATCAGATCATCGAGGCGGACTACATGCCCCGCAAGTGGGTGGCTCATACCCCCTGTTTCCGTTCCGAGGCCGGTTCATACGGCAAGGATACCCGGGGTATGATTCGTCAGCATCAGTTTGAGAAGGTTGAACTGGTCCAGGCGGTGGCTGCCAGTCACTCATTTCAAGCATTGGAAGAGCTTACCGGGCACGCTGAGGCCATTCTTCAAAAGCTTGAGTTACCTTACCGGGTCGTCACCCTCTGCACAGGTGATATCGGTTTCTCATCCACCAAGACTTATGATCTGGAGGTGTGGCTGCCGGGACAGAGTCAATATCGGGAGATCTCTTCCTGTTCAAACTTTGTCGACTTTCAGGCTCGCCGGCTGCAAGCGCGCTGGCGCAATCCTGAGACAGGCAAGCCTGAATTGTTGCATACCCTGAATGGTTCGGGGTTGGCTGTTGGACGTACGCTGGTTGCTGTCATGGAAAATTACCAACAGTCAGATGGATCGGTCGTTATTCCGCAGGTGTTACGCAGCTATATGGGCGGACTGGAGAAGATTTAGCGCCCCTGTTAGACCATCATGATAAGCAGGATGACAAAGCCGACTACAAAAGCGATGGGTAGAAGCACCGACTGCCAATCCCCTTGTTCTGCCCTGGGGCTGTTTTTCAGCATATGTTTGGCTCGGGGCCAGAGAAATAGAATCATCGCTCCCAGCAATACCGCCCAGATGATTTTTGACCAATCCATCGTACTAACCTCGACATAAAAAACCCCGGCATAGCCGGGGTTTAAGTAACAATATCAAATGCCTGTCAATCGTCGCCAGAGAGTGCTCCGAGTAGCGCTAACAGGTGAACAAACAGGTTGTAGATGTTCAGATAAAGACCGATGGTGGCCATGATGTAGTTGGTTTCACCACCATGTACCATGCGGCTGGTGTCATAAAGAATGAAGCCACTCATCAGCATGATGACCACGGCGGAAATGGCCAGGTGCAGAGCAGGTAAATCGATGAAGAGACCCGCCAGGATAGCGATGAAGACCACCAGCAGTCCAGCCATCAGGAATCCGCCCATGAAGCTGAAGTCACGTTTACTGGTCAGCGCATAGCCTGACAGCCCAAGGAATATAATACCGGTCCCAGCCATGGCGGTTCCTACGATTTGAGGACCATTGGCCATGCTCAGGTAAGCATTCAGGATGGGCCCGAGCCCAAAACCCATCAGGCCGGTAATACCGAAAATAACGCCCAGTCCAGCGGAGGAGTTGGCTGTACGAGGCAATACGAACCAGATCAGCACGATTGCACCGATCAAAGAGGCCATATAAGTCCAGCCTGGCACGGCGAGGAAAACAGAAGCTGTTGCTGTGACCGCACTGAATAGCAGCGTCATCGACAACAATATGTACGTGTTTTTTATCAGCTTATTAGTTGACAGTACCGATTCAGATGACCGGGTTGCTGTAATATCGATACGATTCATATTGGATTAATCTCCTGATTTGTTCCCTAAAATCAATCTGATTGATGAGACAGTCATTGTCTCAAAATGTTCAGCACAGGATACCGTGCCAGATAAAAAGGTCAACACACTATTAATTGGTGATAATACTAGAAATTTCAAGGTTAGATAGTGTATCCTAGCGCCCCTTCGGAGAGGTGGCAGAGCGGTTGAATGCGACGGTCTTGAAAACCGTTGAGGGTTAATAGCCCTCCCAGGGTTCGAATCCCTGCCTCTCCGCCATAATAAATAATAATAACCATATAAAACAATAAGTTAGTGCTTTATTATTTTCGTCAGTCCCCCAATTAGCCCCCGTAACTAGAGATCTGACAGGCAGAAAAAACCATACTTTCGTAGTATCTCCTTTATTCGGTCAGGCGTTATCAAAACATTGAAGCTATGTGATTAAAACTCAACGTGCATAGACTTTATCTTAAGTATGGAATAAATCCATGCTCATGGTAATAATAAATCAGACGATTAAAGCAAGTTAGGGTTCTGTAATGCCGATTTACCTTATTGATAATAAAAAGATTGTTCCAATCCAACGTACGACCTTCGCGCAACAAGGCATACGCGAGAGGTATGATCTCCAGGCCCTGCTCAAGTCACAGATCGATGTGATCTCGCCAGATACACTGATCGTGGCTGAGGAATTTGGAGCATGGGAGGACAGTCGACGCCGCATTGATCTCTTGGGAATCGACAAAGGCGGTAACCTGCTTGTGATTGAACTCAAACGCACTGAAGACGGCGGTCATATGGATCTACAGGCCATACGTTACGCTGCTATGATTTCAAGCTTGACCTTCGACAGACTGGTTGCAATCTATGCACAGTATCTCAAAGAAAACCACCTTGATAAGGACGCAACAGAATCTCTGCTGGAATTTCTAGACTGGACCGACCCTGATGAGGAGCAATTCGGACAAGAAGTAAAAATTATACTTGCATCCGCTGAATTTTCGAAGGAACTGACGACCTCTGTCATGTGGCTGAATGATTACGGAATGGATATCAGATGTGTACGCATGCACCCCTATACTAGTGAAGGCCAAACTTTTCTTGACGTTCAGACGGTTATCCCAATACCTGAAGTTGCCGATTACCAGGTTCGCATCCGTGAAAAAAAGCAAAGAGAACGGGAATCCAGAAACAGTGCTCGTGATTTTACAAAGTACGATGTCGTAATAGAAGATCACGAATATGCTTCCCTGAGTAAACGTTGGATGATGTTCAGGCTGGTTTCAGGAATCCTGAAAAATGGGGGCACTCCTGAAAAGATCATGGACGCTATTCCCTGGCGTAAGAATAAGTTATTCGAGATCTTTGAAGGTACTCTGAGTAGCGATGAGGTCTACGAGTTAATTATGCAGGATGATCCTAAAGGTACGGTTCCTCGCGCGAAAAGGTACTTCTGTGGCGACGGCGAGGTCTTTCATGTAAATGGCAAAACTTATGTCTTTACCAATCAGTGGGGCAAGAAGACGTTAGATGCTGTCGACTCACTAATGAATGTATTTCCAAACTTGAATATTGAGATCAGGCCAAGCCATCCACGATAGTGTTATTTTCCGTCAAACGAAAATAGTTAATCGCCGCTATTTTAACTCGTTCAGGAATCTTGCCGATATCAGCTGATCTTGCATAGGGGGGCGATGCTCTACTCTGAGGTATCTACATTGAACTTCTCAGCAAGATATTTAAAAGTATTATGATCGCGTAGCTTACAAACGACGTTTTGGTTGGCAAAAGCACCTTTAAACCACTGTCCTTGCTCTTCAGGATAGGTTTTTAGCCAATTCACATGGACCAGCCATTCATCACTAAGCGGGTCTTTTTCCTGCCGCCAGGGATGGTCTTCAGGTAGATCATCAATGATATTTTTATCATCAATTTTGTAGTTCTTTACGAGGACAGCTTCTTCTTCAACTATGCCATAGCCTACATATCCCTTGCCTTTTGTCAGGGCGAAAATCTTGTCCCCTTTCTTGAGCTTCTTTATAGCATTGATCCAGCGAGGACCGCCACCAGCACTCACGAAGTGATATTTTTCGTTTAAGTCCCATCCCCGGAAGTTATCGTCTGTTATTCCGGTATTGACGAAATAATACCCTGTCCATTTAGATTTTTTTCCTGAAACAGAGCGCTCTTCAACATCAACAGGGTCTTTAAGCCAGGATCGACCAATATATTCGTAGCCATCTTTTTGGAAGATATTGAAAAACACGGCGTTAATATTGACCTTGTGGACTTCATTGAGGTGCTTGGCTATGCGTTCAGTCGAGTCATCGAGAGATTCAGCAACAATTATGATTTGGTAGGAGCTGTTGATTTTCTCCGGTACGGGGGTATCGAAATATTCCGCAAAATCCTTTTCGAAGCTAGCACTCTTGTAGGCATCATAGATACTTAGAATATCCTTAAAACTTAGGTCATAGACCCAGGTTCCGTAATCTAGGCACTGAGCAACAATGTCACGCGGAGTCTTACTCCTTTTTAACTCGATGATAATGAGTTCGCCGTCACTATTAATCGCTAAAAGGTCAAGAAACCCGCCATAACTCGTATGTACTTGGCGGCCAATGATCAAGGCGTCAATTCCGAGCATCGAAATATCTCTCTCGATCCAGTTTTCGAGGCGCTTTTCCAAATCGAGTGTGGCCTGCTCCATGGGTAGGAGTTGTTCATTATTGATCTGCCATAAATCCATCGATAGCGACATTGATTACTCCGTAAGCACGTAATGTTCTCAATAGCTAATCTACAGCTTATGTTTAATCTTCTCAAAGGTTTCAGTAGAAAAATGATTGGGTCGGACCAATAATGGTTGGGTCGGACCTGTGTAATGCTTAGATAACTTTGCATCTATTCATCTCTATGGAACTGATAAAGGCGTTAAAGTACGCATTTTCACCCTGAAATTACTCTCCAAGGTGGGTGCCATGCCACGTGCCAATCGAAATTTGTATCTCAGTTCGATGAGGGCTTGGGAATTGGTTGTTTCCTAAATATCATTAAGCTGCTTAGGCCTTGCCAGTAAAGTAACGCATTCACGAATCTATGCCATCTTGTTATCTCAATTCAGCCATTTCGCGGGCAAGTTCTTTTGCGAGTTCCTTTACTGCGGGTTGCTGTGACATAAGTTTCTTTGATGCCAAACGCTGGACAATTTCACCTTGTCGCTGTGTAGAGACATTACCATAACTATAGAAAGTGGTTAATACACCCTCATGGCCTAAGTTCTGACTCCATGCTTTGAAATCTTCCGGGGTTTGGCAGATAGTTTCACCAAGCCGCACTAGGGTATTTCTGAAGCTATGCGGGTTGAAATAGGGTAGGTCGGCATTGCTGAATGCGTTGCGAAATATTGTGCGGATTGGCGCTGCGGTACTCCAATGTTTCCGTTCTAGTCCAGCAGCTTCAAACCGGCGTGTGCTACCCTGTACCACGCACGTAGCAGGAAACAGCGGATCGTCGTTACTCCAAAGCATCTCCTCACGTAAAAAGTCTACCCAATCTGAAACAATTTGCCGAATTTCCTCACCAACAGGAAAGAAATAAGTCGTGAATGTTTTGCTAAATTTCGTCCGAACCTCACGGGCATCCTGGAATATGCTACCCGTTGAGAGATCAATATGCTTCAGTTTCATTGAGGCTATGGCACTATCCCGTGCGCCCGTCAGGAGTGTGATAGCGATAAGTGCACGGTTACGCATTTCGATTTCAGTGTCGTTAGACATTGTATTTAAGACGTGATTGATTTGTTCCAATGTTGGAACAGGCTTTTCCCGTTGAGCTGTTGCCACGCGCGTGTCCTTTTCTGAAAGATTGAAATACTCTGCATCCGAATATTGGAGACGGGATTTGTACCCAGGTTGTCCCGCGAGCCATTGAAAAAATCGCTTCAGATGTGACAACGTAGAATTTAAGGTTGCTTTACTCAGTTTCTTCCTTGACTGATGACCTTTTTGCTCTGTGAGGTGTTTCTTGAACGCAACCGCCTGCTGGAAGTGAAAAGCCTTATAGTCGCGGTACTTTGTGTAAACTTCAAAACGATTCAGTGCCTTGGCAACTGCATCAACACTCGATTCACTTTGGCGCTTAGCCTCCTTCAGGAAGGTGAAGTATTGGCGCTTGATTCGCTCATTTCTAGGGTTGTGTTTATTCATGGTCTTATGGTTCCTATTTCAAGTCACTGTTTACGGAGGGTTAGGTACTCTTGTCTATGTGTAACAGTGCTTGCGGCATTGTGATGTCCAATTGACCGCGAACCTGATCTAACTTGGTTAGATTTACGCGTCTATAAATCATGATGCTACAGCTTGGACAAATGCCTACTAGATTCCCCTGTAACTCAGTCAAGCTCTCGTAATCAGCCATATCACCAGCAGGTGTTTTAGGACTGCGACAGCGAACGCAGTAGATTTCTCCAGGTTTGCATGACTGTTTGTTCTTTACACGCTTCGCCTGAATAAATTCTGCAAGGTCACGGCCATGTATCAGCATCGGTCGTCTGTCATCGATGGTCGATAATCCCTGCTTGACCCATGTCCGAACAGTGTTTTTATGAATACTGAACAAGATGGCAACTTCTTCAACCGTATAGTTGCGGTGAATTTTGGCAAGACGAGGATTTGGGTGTCGGTTTCCCATCACTCAACCTCATGCCATGTTGCAAAGCAGAAAAATGAGACTACCAGTTTCATACATTTGCCTTGCGACTCATTTCAATTTGCCTCTCCAACCATGCCTGGATTTCAATTTCTACCCAACCCACAGCTCTACCGCCGAGAGATACTGGTTTTGGGAAGTTACCTTCCGAGATACGTAGATAGATTGTGCTGCGAGAAAGCCCTGTCCTGGCCTTGACGGCAGGTAGTCGTAGAATTGTCGTAACCATGTTAGTGCCTCCTAAAGGCTCTGTGGAACATGGTTATCTATTTTTATTTCACAGCTACACTGTGTCATCGCAATTGCGATCGGGCTTACCGCAATTGCGGTAAAAGATTATATTGAATGAATTTCGCGTTTTGCAGCTGCAAACTTGTCTTCCAGAGTGCGCTGTGAAATGCCGGGTTTCTTTTCGTTATGAGCTGTTAGTGCTGAAATGATAGCTGATTGGCTCGTGAATGAGGAATATGGCTGCCCACCCGGTGATTCACTAAGCATCAATTCCAACATGGCCCCGATAATCTTCAGATAGGTGCTTTCCGCTCGTTCACCAGGGGTGTTTGCTTTCTTGGCTATTGCTATGAGGGACTGGTTAATGCTTTCCAGTTCATCTTTTTCTTGCCTCAATTTCTTGTATTCGCTCTTTGCATTCTCCAAGCGTGTCAGTAGAGTATCGCGTTCTGCTTTCAATGCGCGGTAGGCGTCTGTGCTGATGGATGTGTGTGTGCTTCGTTCTATGTCATCGAAAAGAAACGCAGGTTTTTCATTTGGAAATGCCTTCTCCATCCACTTTCTAAGATCACGTCCGAAAAAGTGCCTGCGTTCATAGGCTACATGTTCACCAGTGGGAACCGGATCAGCGTCTTCTCTCCCGTGTGGTAAATCCCCCTTCTCGATTGCCTCAGATATAGCTCGGCATCTTGGCTCAAGACATGGGACGGAGGGGTGTACCCAAATACTCCGTCCTAATCCTGAATGAGATAGTTGTGTGGCTTCATGAACAATTTGCTGTATCTGGTTTTCAGGTACACCACACCAAAGTGCCGCCGCTTGCGGAATTGAAAAGACCGCATAATGGGCCTTCATGGTCGCGCAGCTGTCAGTTTCCCAAGGTTTTGTCATTTCGGTTTCTACCTTTACTGCCCCGAGTCAATCCAGGCCATACTAATCCAAGGACGTCCCGTGTAGTATATCCGCAGTACATCCGAAAGCCATCTTTGAATAGAGGTTACTAATGGCTGAAACCAAATCGACAACCCTGACCGTTCGAGTCCACCCGGAAGTGAAGGAAGGCTTGCGGGCCGTTGCCGAGAAGGAACGTCGTAGCCTAGCCAATATGATTGAGGTGATGATTCGCCAATATTGCGACCATTCGGGCGTGCATATACCCGAAGTGGCGACTAATCAGGGCAAGTAAACGGTTTCAGCAAGGAAGATCGAATGGGTACTGCGCGCAGAAAAATTCACAAAATCATTCATGGAACTTGAAGGCTGAGTACCAATGGACAAAAAAGACAAACAGCAACTCAGCGAAATCGACATCTGCGACCTTTTCATAACCCCTGCCATCAAAGACGCTGGCTGGGATCAAATGCAGCAGATTCGTCGTGAAGTCACCCTGACGCCCGGTCCGGTTGTCGTACGCGGCAATATGTCTGCTCGCAATAAGAAGAAGAAAAAGTTCGCGGACTACGTGCTGTCTTGGGAGCCGGGCATTCCGCTTGCTGTGGTCGAGGCCAAAGACAACAATTACACCGTCAGTCACGGCATCCAGCAGGCTCTTGGCTATGCTGAAATCCTGGAGGTTCCCTGTGCGTTTAGTTCCAATGGCGATGCCTTCGCCTCCCACAACAAAGTGCCAGGGACAGGGGAGGACATAGAAACCCAGTTTGCGTTGGAAACCTTCCCGCCGTTGGAAACCCTCTGGCAGCGATACAAGCAATTCCGGGGCATCGAAGACAAGTCCGAGGACTTGGTCGTCCAGCCCTATCACCTGGATAGCAGCGGCAAAGAGCCCCGCTATTACCAGGTCGAGGCCATCAACCGAACGGTCGAAGCGGTCGCCAAGGAAGAACGGGGACATCCAACGATTATCTCTGTCCACAACCGTGAATAAATAGTGACTGTCCCTGTTTGCTATTTGATTATATTGGGCATTACAGTACATTTGTCGTGATCTGTACCAGTGCCCATTTATGGTGGTGGCTGAAAACACCCTCAAATGACACAGGTGAGTCACTCGGCAGTCGAAGAATAATGTAGCAACTCTGTATAGAATGTTCTGATCTGAGTATGCGCATAGCAGGAAAAAGTCAATTAAAACAATGAGTCATATCGCTCTAAAAGAACTAGAAGCCCACCTCTGGCACGCCGCTCACATCATCACCGGCCCCATCGATGCTTCAGACTATAAAACCTACATCTTCCCCATCCTTTTCTTTAAGCGCATCTGTGATGTTTACGATGAAGAGTACACCTCCGCCATGGAGCAGGTTGGGGATGAGGAGCTGGCTAAAGGCAGCATGTTCCACCGCATCCAGATTCCTGATGAATGCCATTGGACACATGTATTCAGCCATTCCAAGGATATCGGTCAGTCGCTCACCAATGCATTTAGATGTATAGAGCAGGCCAATCTATCTCTCTATGGTATCTTTGGGGATGCCTCGTGGACTAATAAAGAACGCCTTCCAGATGAGCTGCTTGCCACGCTCCTTGACCATTTCAACAAGGTGGATCTTGGGGTAGCCAGTGTTCGTGATGATGACATGGGGCGCGCATACGAATACCTCATCAAGCGTTTTGCCGATAAGGCCAACAAAAAGGCAGGGGAGTTCTATACACCGCGTACCATCGTTCGTCTGATGGTTAACATCCTAGATCCCAAGGCGAAAGAGAGCGTCTATGACCCCGCCTGTGGTACTGGCGGGATGCTTCTGGAGACCATTCACCACGTTAAAGAAAACGGTGGCGACCCGCGACTGCTTACCATCAAGGGGCAGGAGAAAAACCTCACCACCGAGGCCATCGCCCGCATGAACCTCTTCCTGCACGGTATGGAAGATTTCGACATCATTCGTGGTGATACCTTGCGCCAGCCCAAGTTCATTCAGAACGACAAACTGCAAACCTTCGACAATGTGATTGCCAATCCACCCTTCAGCCTCAAGGAATGGGGGTTCAACCAATGGGGCAGTGACATCTATGGCCGCAATCAATACGGTCAGCCGCCCAAGACCAATGGTGACTTCGCCTGGGTGCAACACATGTTCGCCTCGCTCAATATAACCGGGCGCATGGCGGTAGTGTTACCCCATGGTGTGCTATTCCGTGGTGGGGCAGAAGGCAAGATCCGCACCAAGCTGTTAACAGAGAACCGCATCGAGGCCATTATTGGTGTCGCATCAAACCTCTTCTACGGCACCGGTATTCCAGCTTGCATACTCGTCCTGCGTAAAAAGCGCCCGGCGGGGCATAAGAAACATTTACTCATCATCAATGCTGAAGAGATCTTCACCAAAGGCCGTGCTCTGAATACTCTTTCAGAGGCACAGGCCGATGAGATCTACCACATCTACCTAAGCCAGGTGAAAAAAGGGCCATCCAAGGCCAAAGAGCTGGAAGGCGTAGCCCGCTGGGTGAGTCTGTGCGAGATTGAAAAGAATGACTTCAATCTCAACATTGCCCGCTATGTGCAAAAGCCCCTGGAGGAAGAGACCATAAGTGTTGAAGATGCCCTGCGGGATTTCAAGCAAAAGCTGGCAGCCCTGGAGCAGGCCGAGCAGGAACTTGAGGAGTTATTGGTGAAGGAGGGCTTTGAGGCATGAAGTTAGAAAAAGCCAACTCTACAGAGCTTAGGGAGAATGTAACTGCAAGAAAAGCGGATGAGTTGTATAAAAAAGGGGTGATAACCTCAAAGTACGAATTCACATGTCCCGATGACACATGCGATTCACCGGTCACATGCGCCAACCTTGATAAACCAGACAGTCAAAGAAGAAGAGAACCGTACCATAAGCTAGTTGGTGATTTATCCACTCACTCTAAAGATTGCAAAATTAAAGCGGATATTATTGCGAGTAAACGCAAGGGACGCCGTGTGCTGGATGAACTGTATGGTGATGAAGATGAGTATATTGATCATGCCGTTCGCGTAAACCTTAACTCGCACAGTAACCGCCGCCCAGACGATGCTACGGATACTGGCAATAGAGATGAGAATGAAGAAGTCAGGTTGACAAGAAAAGAAACGGGAGAAGGAGCTGGGAAGAGAAAGATCCAGAGAAGTCAAACAATAAGCTCGCTTGTTGATGACTATCTATCAGGTGAAAATTTTACTGTGCAACTGCCGGGCTCCGAGTTAATTGAATTATGCGACCTATTTATCGAGATTGATGGTCAAGACGTTGGTGTGTTCCCGGATGAGCCGAGGATATATTTCGGGAGGGCCTGGTTTAATGAAAATGAGAAGGGTTTTACTGTCAGATTTGCGAATAAATTGAGAAGTGATGAAGTAGAACAAATGGAGGTGAGGCCGTCGTTTTTTATTGGTAATGATGCTGTTGAGGCGAGTCCTTTCAAAAAATTCTGTCGTGCCAATATTGAAAAACTCAAGGGCAAACAGCCTAAAGCGGTATATCTGTGGTCTGACACTGGCCCAAGGCCTGTAAAAGGTAAGTATATAAACTTTTATCTCAAAGCTTTTGAGTACATGGACTGCCGGTCATGAATAAAAAGAAACTCGAAGACCTCCTCTGGGGTGCCGCGGAGCACCTACGTGGCCAGATCGACGCCTCGGATTACAAGCAGTACATCTTCCCGCTGCTCTTCTATAAGCGCCTGTCAGATGTTTACCTGGAAGAGTACACCGAAGCGCTGGAGGTGAATGAAGGAGATGCCGAATATGCTGCTATGCCCATGTTCCACCGTTTCGATATCCCGCAAGAGGCCCGTTGGGAGGTGGTGCGTAACACCTCCGCGAATGTGGGTGAGGCGATTCAAAACGCCCTGCGACTGATCGAGGCGAAGAACGAACGCCTGCACGGTGTGTTTGGTGATGCCCAGTGGACCAACAAAGATCGCCTGCCAGATCACCTGCTGGCCGACCTCATTGGCCATTTCAGCAAAATCCCGCTGGGTATCAACTCGGTAGACCAGGACGACCTGGGCGAGGCCTACGAATACCTGATCAAAAAGTTCGCTGATGACTCCGGTCACACCGCCGCCGAGTTCTACACCAACCGTACCGTGGTTCACCTGATGACCCGCATCATGGGCCTGCAAACCAACGAGACCGCCTACGACCCCACCTGCGGCACCGGCGGTATGTTGCTCAACGCAGTGATGGATTTACGTAGCGAGGGTAAAGAGTGGCGCAGCGTTAAACTCTATGGGCAAGAGGTCAATCTGCTCACCTCCGCCATCGCCCGCATGAACATGTTCCTGCACGACATCGAAGAGTTCGACGTGATGCGTGGTGATACCCTGGCCGAGCCCAAATTTATAGAGAAAGATCAACTCAAACAGTTCGACGTCATCTTCGCCAATCCACCGTACTCCATTAAAAAGTGGAACCGTGACAAGTTTAGCGCCGACTCCTATGGCCGACACCTTTATGGCGTACCGCCACAGGGCTGTGCCGACTACGCCTTCTACACCCACATCATCAAAAGCATGAACCCGAAAACGGGCAGGGCGGCGATGCTGTGGCCGCATGGAGTACTGTTCAGGGACTCCGAGCAGGCGATACGCAAGCAGGTGATCGAGTCGGATATTATCGAAGCGGTGATTGGCCTGGGGCCTAATCTCTTCTACAACTCCCCCATGGAATCTTGCGTGGTGGTGCTACGCCACAAAAAACCCAAGACACGAAAAAATAAGATCCTCTTCATCAATGGGGTAGAGCAGGTCACCCGTGAGCGGGCTCATAGCCGCCTCTCCGATGAGAACCTGGAGGTTCTTACCCAGGCCTACTTCAAGTCCGAGAAGCAACCCGATATCACCGCCCTGGTGGATCTCGAAGAGATCCGTGCCAATCAGCACAACCTTTCCATTCCACTCTACGTGCAGGACACCAATGGCCATGCGGCACACGATATCGAGCACGCCATAGAAGAGTGGAAGGTCAGTCGGGTGAGGTTGAAGAAGCAGACGGGTGAGTTGTTTAAGAGTCTGGTGGAGTTGGGTTATGAATAGTGCGGTAATGAAAGAGACAGCAGAAAAACAGACCGTGAAGTTTGGCGATATCTGTCGTGAGGTGAAGCTGACTACTAAAGACCCGCTTGCCGATGGCTATGATAAATATATTGGTCTGGAGCACCTTGATTCTGGTTCATTGAAGATTAAGCGTTGGGGGAGTGTGGAGGAAGATAGCCCCAGTTTTACCCGTGTATTTAAGAAGGGGCAGATTCTCTTTGGTAAGCGCCGGCCCTATTTAAAAAAGGCGAGTATTGCTGAGTTTGATGGAATTTGTTCGAGTGACATTATTGTGATGGAGCCGAAAGGGGATTTGATGTTGCCTGAGCTACTGCCGTTTGTGGTGCAGTCTGATGGGTTTTGGGAGTGGGCAGTGAAAACATCGTCAGGTTCATTGTCTCCTAGGACTAAATTCTCTTCTGTTAAAGAATTCGAAATCAATGGTGAATTGAAAAAAAACCAAGAAAGTATCAGAAACGCTTTGATGCTCACACAAAAGGTGCTTGATCGCATCGATTATGCAATCCAATCGTCATCTCGTCTTTATGATTCTTTTGACTATCATTTGTCCAAGGAGATTTTTGAATTCCCATTAAAGCAATTAGGTGATTTAGTTATTAAGGCTGATGATGGACCTTTTGGCTCTAAACTCAAAACAGAACATTATATAGATACTCCTGGGACTAGAGTTGTTAGGCTTCAGAATATACAGAAAAATTATTTTGATAACTCAGACGAAGCATATATAGATTCAGATTATGCGAATAATGTTCTATCTAAACATCAGGTTATAAGTGGTGATGTGCTAATTGCTGGATTGGGGGATGATTCGTTTCCAGTTGGTAGATCTTGTATATACACCTTGATAGATCCTGCAATAAACAAGGCAGACTGTTTTCGGTTGAGAGTTAATGCAGAAGAAATTACAGCAGAGTACCTGTGCTTTATTCTTAATAGCGTCCTTTTGCAATATAAAATGAAACCCCTTATTCAAGGAGTTACAAGACAACGAATAAATTTAACCAACCTGAAAGGTCTGATGATTCCTGTTCCACCGCCAGAACTGCAGGAATCGTATGTTGATTCATCCACATCTTTGTTTAATACGAGAACAGAACTGGAAGAGAAAAGTAACAAACTTTTAAGGCTGAGTAATAATTACATATCGTTTAGCTAGGATTATCTATGTTCACAGAACAAACCGTAACCGAAAATGGAATTATCGACCGCCTGAAACATCTCAGCTGGGTAGAGTGGAATTACTGTCACGGTGAGTCACTCCCCAAGCAGGCGAACGATGTCTTTGTGGATGAGTGGCTGAAAGAGGCGCTCTGCAAGTTGAATCCGGCCATTGATGCCAATCCGGATTATGCCGATCAGGTGATCCACAAGCTGCGCGGGGTGTTGCTGGAGTCACGCCATACCGGGCTGGTGCAGAGTAATGAAAATTTTAGTGCCTGGTTGCTGGCGGATAAGTCGCTGCCTTTTGGTGAGAATGGCGAGCATGTCACCATCAATCTCATCGATTTCAATAATCTCGATAACAACAATTTTGCTGTCTCACAGCAGGTACACTTTATCGCTTCTAGTGAGGCCTACTTCGATATCGTCCTTTATGTGAATGGTATCCCTCTGGTGGTGGGGGAGGTAAAGTCTGCAACCCGGCCCTCGGTTTCGTGGCAGGATGGTGCGGCTGATTTCATGGGTGGTAAGAAGCATTACTGGCAGCATGTTGCGCCCTTCTTTGTGCCTAATCTCTTCTGTTTTGCCAGTGAGGGTAAAACCTTCTCCTATGGTGCTATCAATGCTGGAGTTAAGGATTGGGGGCCCTGGCACAGCACGGATCAGCGAGAGGAGATATTGCCTGGTCTCTCTTCGGTGCTGGATAGTGTGGAGGGCCTGTTAAATCCGCAAACCCTGTTGCAATTGCTCCACTCCTTTGGGCTCTTCTCTACGGTTAAGACCGGAAAAGAGACGCCGCCTAAACGGACTAAGATACTTCCTCGTTACCCCCAGTTTGAAACCGCCAGGCAGATTGTAGAGCGGGTGAAGGCTGGTTATCCGCGCAAAGGCCTGATATGGCACTTCCAGGGATCGGGTAAGTCGCTGCTGATGCTCTATGCAGCCCGAATGCTGCGAGCCGACAATGCGCTGAAGAATCCAACGGTATTGATCGTAGTGGATCGGCGTGACCTCGATACCCAGATCAATGAGACCTTTGGTGGGGCCGATGTTAAGAACCTGATCAAAGTTAAGTCCTGTAAGAAGCTAGGCGAGCTGATTGATCAGGATAGTCGGGGCATTCTCATCACCACGGTGTTCAAGTTCAAAGAGGTGGAGATCGACGAGAGCAACACAGAAGGCCTTAATGACCGTGAGAATATTATTGTACTGGTGGACGAGGCTCACCGCACCCAGGAGGGTTCATTGGGAGACAAAATGCGCTGGGCGCTACCTAAAGCCTACTTCTATGGTCTTACGGGGACGCCAATCTCTGGTCTTGAACGCAACACCTTCAAACTCTTCGGTGCTGAGGAGGACGAAGGGCGCTACATGAATCGCTACAGCTACAAACAATCGATTCGGGATGGTGCGACAAATCCGGTCAAGTTTGAGCCTCGCCTGGCAGAGTTGCGAGTCGATCAGAAAGCCATCGATGAAGAGTTCAAGCGGATGGTGGAAGAGAACAATCTGGATGATGATGAAAAGGCTGCGCTATCCAAGCGTGCTGGAAAACTCGCCATCCTGCTCAAGGCCCCCAAACGCATGGAAGCGATTGCCGATGATGTTGCAGAACATTTCACCAGCCACGTTAAGCCGAAGAAATTGAAGGGAATGGTGGCAGTCTATGACCGTGAAGCCTGTGTGCAAATGTACTACCTACTACGAGAGCGACTGGGAGCCGACGCCATCGAGGTGGTGATGAATGTGGACCAGGCCCCGGTTAAGACCAGGGAGGGAGATAAGAAGGGTAAAAAGAACAAAGACTGGGTGAAGTGGAAAGAGGAGCTTGAGCTGCCTATTGAGCAGGTAGACTTTGAGCGTTGGCAGTCACTCGATGGTGATGACCAGAAACAAAAGGGGCTGATAGAGTCTTATAAAGACCCCAGGCAACCGATCCAGCTAATCATCGTTACCGCCAAGCTCCTTACAGGCTTTGATGCGCCCATCTGCTACTGCATGTACCTCGACAAGCCGCTGCGAGACCATACCTTGCTACAGGCCATGTGCCGTACCAACCGCCTCTATGAGGCCGATGGGATGCGTAAGGATATGGGGCTGATCATCGATTACCTGGGTGTATTCGAGAACCTGCGGACAGCACTGGCCTACAACCCCGAGGAGATTGAAGGGGTTATTGAGGGGATTGAGGTATTCAAGCAACTGCTACCGGACCAGCTGAAGAAGTGTCTCGCCTTCTTCCCTGAAGTAGACCGTAGCCTGGAAGGCTTCGAAGGCATCATGGCCGCACAGGAGTGCCTGCCTAACAATACGAAACGTGATGAGTTCGCAGTCGCCTTTGGCGTGGTGAACAAATTGTGGTCGGCTATTACCCCCGATCCCTTCCTTAGCTCCTACCGTAATGACTACAAGTGGCTGGCACAGATATACGAATCAGTACGCCCAGTAGGGCAGACCGGTGCGCTGGTCTGGGCCGCTTTGGGACCAGATACGATAAAGATGATCCATGAGAACACGGATATTAACCGTATACGGGACGATATCGATGATCTAGTGATGGATGAGCACGCCATTTTTGCACTAACAGAAAAAGAGCAGGAAGAGCGTGCCCGCAAGTTAGAAATTAACCTGATGGGACGTTTGCGTGGGCACCCTGACCCCAAGTTTGTGGCGCTAGGTGAGCGCCTTGAAAAGCTCCGTCAAGATTATGAAGCAGGTGTTATTAAAGCTATCGATTGGCTTAAAGGTTTGCTTGATGCTGCTAAAGACACTGTTCGACTAGAGCGTGAAACAGACGAGAAGGTCGTCACGGAAGAAGACAAGATCCAAGCACTGACGAAATTGTTTCTCGAGACACGACCAGATAGTACACCTAAAGTTATTCATGACATCGTGAAGCAGATCGACAAGATTGTGAAAGCGACTCGCTTCGATGGTTGGCAGAATACTCAGAAAGGGCCACGTGAAATCCAGAGGGCTCTTGTCGTAACTCTCGCACAGTTTGGCCTAGGAAAAGACAAGGAGCTCTTCGATAAGGCTTACGCCTATATCGAAGAGCATTATTAATGTCTTACTTTGTCAATCCACGTAACTATTTTCAGTATTCGAGAGGGCAATGCTGCGAATCATAAACCAATTGAGACGTTGGATGGACACTTCACGGATGAGACCTGGCAATAAAGAACTTCTAAGCACTCCATCGCTCTGGAACTCTATCCAGAGAGATGTGGAAGACCTTGTCAGCGAAAAAACTAAGAAGGTTGCTCTTCCTGGGCCACGCTTTCTTGCACCGGTACTGATTTTCTTTCTAGGGGTTGTGTGGGACCAAGCGGGGATTGATGCGTCATTCCGTGAATTAGTTGGTCGATTATCAGAATTCACTGGGCTTACTTTCGGACTGCTGGTCTACAACGAATATAAGGATATCTGGATCGGCTTGGTTTCCATCACGGCGGGCATATCTGCACTTGCTCTTCCTGTGACTTCTTTGTTACTTGAGAAAGGCAAAGAGGGACTTCTTCCAAGTCTTTCCTATGAAGTGCTTATCAGGGAGACAGACATTGCTAGGAGGGTGACAGACGCGTTGCTGCTAACAGGAGTCTCAATACTTGGTTTGGTATTTATCCCCTCGTACTTTGGGGTTGCCGTGACTGTTGGTGTACTTGTTTTCGTCATTTTCAGCGTAATCCGAGTGTTCCAGGCCGTTATGGAGCACATTTTCGATAATGAGCTATTGAACGAGAAGGCTCTTGACCTACTGAAAGATCGAGGGATATCACATTATAGGGAATACATAAGGTCAGTTCGCTTTCGAGCAGCGGTCTACGACTTAGCGAAAGAGTTTGGGATTAAGACAGATTTTTATGGGAGTTCGACACGCGATAGTGGAAAAGAAATAGCCCTTGGGGTGGGTGGTGAAGTCGATGATATTGACTTGCTCAAGTTGCGAGAGGTTTTTACAGTCGTTTTAGGTAGCGTAGTGGTGTCGGTTTCAGCTGAGAATACGGTTCTTGAGGAGGATGTTGATCCTAAAAAAAGAGTTCGTTTGCGTAGCCTACTTGGAGGCTCGATAGCAGAAGCTGATCCATTGATCTGGGTTAATGGCATGGATGACAATGGATTGGTGCGGGCCAGGCGTTATTTGTTGGCAGCGATTGCCCTAAGAGAGAAATCTTCGGGTGAGGAGATATCAAGTCCCATAAATGAGCTTGAACTAGCTGCTGAATCGGTAATTAGTTTGGGAAGTGTTCGAGAGTTGAAGCAAATCAGAGACATCTATCTTGAAACACTCAGTGCTTGGATTGATAAGACGCTAGAAATTGATAGTGCCCTTGGTGATTATTTTACAGGGACTGAGAGAGGCTATCCCAGTGAAGTCTTCATCGCTAACTCTCGCGAAGCAAACTGGCCTTTCGAATTCGTTAGCGATCTTTTGCTTATCGTAAGAGAAAAAGCTAATACGAAGTCAATCGTTCGTGGGGTATTAGAAACTGCCGTATCAGCTGCAAACAGCTGCGGACGCAAGGGATATTTGGCAGGATTTCAGCGTTTTACATCGCAATTGCACCAGGCGGTCACTGGGGATGATGTTGATAACGACAAATATTTGAGTTTAAGACTCAAGGAAATGCCGCTGTATTGGCCTCATGAGCAATCTAGGCTTGATCAATACTTAGTTGCTATTGCGAAGGTTTATCAGGGATTCATAAAAGCTGGGACTGAGGATTATGATGTTGAGCGTGTAGATCGCTACCTTACACAATTTATCAGTCTAGTTCGTGAATGTGGTTATCGTTGGAATACACACGATTACACCTTGATTAAGGCGATATTGGTAGGTCTTCAGGCTTTTACTTTGATGCGTTGGCAGCACAAGTCTCTTGATGACGATCAAGTACGAGTCATTCTAAGGGAGCTTCGACAAGGATTGGATAAGCTGGAAGGGGAAGCTGCGTACGTTTTTTGCTTGAAAGCTGATGATTTGCCGTATGGCTGGACTTTTTGGGAGTTTGATAAGAGAGGTGATGAAGGTGAAGGCGTTTTCCTGGTTTTTGATCGTTACATTAAGGTGGCGTTCTTAGCTCATGCTGCTCAACGTTGTGATATTGCTAATGCATCGGATTTGTCAATGCATGGTATTGAGGAGTTGCTTTTGATGCTTCATGATGAGTTTGCCGAGAAGGTTTTTGGCTTATTGGAATCTACAGTGGACCAGGTAGCATGCGTACAAAATGCCCTTGAGAAGCTTAAGGAAGAAAAAGAACGTTCAATACAGGAAGAGGTGATTAGTGCTGACCTTGATGAAAGTCTTTTCCAGGAGTTTGTTGAGGGGTTCTCTTCCGAGTTGTATGGTGAAATGATTTTGTCCTCGGTTTTCGAGGAGACTGAAGTGGCGCTAAACAGAGATGAGGAGGGTTACTTCGGTCTTAGGGTCGCTGTTTCCAAGAGAATGTTTTTGCCTCCAGTCGATGGTGTCCACCACATACAAAATTCTGGCGATATCGCGAGAATTTTCGTAAGAGGACAAAATAAGAAGCTGATTGATGTCTTAAGCAGTAGGGCAATACCGATAAACATAGAAAACTGGAAATCGCTAGAGCTGCCTAGTGACGCATGCTTGGCTATTGGTGTAAATTTGCCGTTCGAAGCCCATGAAATTTCTCAAATTTTGAGAAATGATCCTGAAATAGAATATCTTTCGGTCTACGAGCAAGGCCAGGAAAGCTGTTTGCTTATTGTAAATCAGCAGACACTTGGGCAACTCCAGTGGGAGCGAGCCGAGGAGCTGATGGTCTTACAAGATGAGGTTTTGTCAGAGGTATTGAAGGGACGAATCAAAATAGCTTTAGGAAATGTTACCAATAAGGGAGAGCAGGATGGATCTCGGGTTCTTGTGGCAATTGGCGCAAGATTTGAACTGTTGTTGGTTGACGAGCTTAGTATTAAGCGGATAGAGGTTATGGTCCAACCAGAAAATAATTACGGTTAACACTCAACTGGAATGTGACAACAATATAGTAGACCAGCGATTCTGAGTAACACCTCAGTCTGGATGTTGTTTCAGGTTAAGAGTGCGATGGCTTCTTTTAATGATAGAATAAATCCATGGGTAGTCAGCGATCCTAATTGAAGATCGATCTAATTCTATTGCTGTCTGAGCATGGCTATCCGCCTGTTGACCAGGATGAGGTTTACAAAATGACCTTTGGGCAGGCGGAGAATGTTAAGAACTACTATAGCGGATAGGGCGTGAATGGAAGCACCAGGGATTGTTACTGCGCCAGAATGCATGGTGGATAAGATGAATGCAGATACATCCAGGCTAGATGTTTATCACTATACGATAGCTTAAGGGGGTATATTAAGACGCAACATTTTCTAACCTGTTTTATGTTTTGACGATATAATTAGACCACTCCTGCATCATATTTCGGCGCTTGGCGAATAGATCACCCCGTCGATAGGCGGCTTCAACCTTGTTTTTAATCGAATGGGCAAGCGCCATTTCAGCGACATCTCTAGGAAAGTTCGATACCTCACCAGACCAATCGCGGAAGCTGGAGCGGAATCCATGAGGTACGTAGTTGCCCCGATCTCCGTTTACACCAAATCCCATTCCGCGCATCAGTTGCAGCAACGCCATGTTCGACAGGGGACGGCCGTTGCGAGCACCATGGAATAGGAAGGGATTGCCTTCGATGTGGGGCAGGGCCTCCAGGATTGTCATGGCTTCATCTGAGAGCGGTACACGATGCTCGCGCCGGGCCTTCATCCTTTCCGCAGGTATGGTCCAGACAGCTGCCTCAAGGTCAATTTCACTCCATTTTGCTTGTAACACCTCGCTGGTGCGGGTAGCAGTGAGGATCAGAAAACGAAGTGCCAGAGCCGAAATGCTGTTATTACCTGACAGCTCTACCATGAAGGCGCGAACCTCAGTGTAGGGCATGGAGGGTTGGTGTGTGGCTTTCTTCAGTCGCGAGGGTTTCGGTAGTAGCTTATCCAGGTGGCCACGCCAGCGGGCAGGGTTCAATGGGTCTCGATACTTATGGGCGGCAGCAAAGTCGAGGATATTTTCGATCCGTCCCTGTATTCGTTTGGCGGTTTCGGTTTTGGTGGTCCAGATGGGGGTTAGTATTTTCAGAATGTCCTCGGTGGAAATGATGTCCACTTTTTTTGTACCGATTTCCGGTCGGGCGTAGGTCTTGAGTGTCCTTACCCACTGCCGGGCGTGCTTGGCGTTATTCCAGCTCCACCGGTGTGCCCTGATGTATTGTGCTGCACATTTGGTGAAGGTGGGTATCATCACCAGTGCGGCCAAGCGTGCCTCAATGGGATCGATGCCCCTCTTGGCTTGTTTTCTATACTTGCTGGCTTCATCTCGTGCCTCGGCCAGCCCCACGTCTGGGAAGCTACCTAAGCCCATTTCACGGCGCTTACCTTCGATGGTGATGCGCAGTACCCACTTCTTTGCGTCAGATTTGGAAACCACCAGTCGAAGTCCACCCCCATCTTCATGCTTACCTGGGCTTGCTGTTTCCACTTTTCGTGGAGCGAGTTTGTGAATTGCCATTTTGGTGTCCTTTAATCTAAGTGGGGGACTGCGGGGGAAGATCACCAATCAGTCCCCCAATTAGCATAGATTATAACGGATAGCGTTGGACTTTGCAGGATTGTAACTATATGTATAACATCGAAAATATGGAATGCATTGGATATTATGAAACACTAACCCGGCGGACTGCCTCTCCGCCATTCTCAAAAGGAATGCGGTCGCATGAAATCTGTTTCTGATGGAGCCTATAAACTTAATAATAAATAAAATAATAGTTTGTATTTGAAGAAGCTGATCTTAATACTTGAATTCTATAGAAAATCTGATTGAAGGGAGGTTGTACTAACCGCTTTCAACTACGGATTTAATGGATCTATGCAAAAACATTGACTCAGCTATTCATCTGGTGTTTCTTAGTTTAGTTTTTTCCTGGGTCTTTTGTTCAATCGCCTGGCCGTCACGTTCAGTTTAACTTGCGAGTAACCCGAAAGGTCGTTTCCTTATGGAAAATACTGCCTCTATAGCCCGTTCATATTCTCGATAGATCCACGCTGCCTAGGATTCTGAGGGTCTCAGAAGTCACCTTTATGTCGGTTGCCAGCAAGAAGCGCGTGTGGTCAGCCATCTATTTACCCCGATCCCAAGCAGCCTGATCCGCCTGACTAGTTCGGTAGCATACCTTAACGTCGTTACGCTAATTTCGTGAATGATAATGGATAGTGTACGTATGAGTGATTTTGCAATGGAGCGTATCGAATGGATGCAATCAATGATCGTGAATTCTCTTCATGCTCAGTAAAGGTTAGAGCTAACTTGGAAGGACCGTGCTGTGCTGGGCGTATCCCATCTGTGCTGGCTATATTTTACCTATCGATGGGAAATACTTGTCAAACAGTTGGGCAATTTGGTGGAAAGATTCCACTTGCTGCTAACAGTCCCACCTAAGGTCCTCACAACTTTCTGTGTAAGAATTCCGTGGTCTTTGTTTCATCTGCAACACACCTTCTACTTATGTAGAACCTAGTGAGTAACATCCATCAATTGAACCCGCAACCTAAAGAGGACTAAATCTGGGAAGCTGTCCAATAAATCGCTTTCGATACGTAGTTGTAATCATAAGCGCAGCGTGCGATCTGCCAGGAGCGATCTAAAAGCATGAAAATCAAGCTAGCTTCTATGGATGACCGCTCGTTATTCACACAGGATTTATAAATTGGCTAATAAAATTGTTCAGTGGTGTTTTACCACCGCAAAATTGATATCTACGGTAAATAATGCCTATTAATACAAAAGGATATATCTACTTAGGTATAGTAAAAATTCTTTATAATCTAAATTCTCATTCTTCCTATTTTCTCTGAATGGGCATTGGTGATCTGATGATATAGAGAACACGTTATGTTCAGAAAGAAAGTGATGATTTCTGATATCGCCCATCTATAGCAACCCTTGAGTCACATTTTTTCACAATAACATTGGATAATGTAAGGTGATTTAAGGCATAGTGTAATTAGAAGGTTAGGTGCAATAACCTGTCAGTCGGAACTATGTTGGTAGTAGTAGCTGCATAATTATGTGGAATATTCCACTCGTAAGCGGGCTACTCACCTAGGGGAAATTTAGTAGTTTGAATGGAGCAATAAAGGAGACTGTCTATCAAACGCAGACACTGAGGGACCAAGCAATTTTTAAAATGTATCTGGGTGGTCCCTATGCAATCCCAAAATACCACAATTCACTATGATCAGACTGTAGACATTATTCGTACTATTTTGCCACGAATGTCGGAGTATAGGATTCCTATCACCCCGAGAAATTATGCTGTTTGGTTCGAATACTTCACGAAAACCAATCAAGCGCTGATAAAGGAAATGGAAGCGTTGCTCACTCGCGACACCCCGATCACTGAGCATGAAATTGGTGATCTTTATACTCGCTACCTGAACCAGCGAGGGGAACAGATCAGTGCAGCTAAGAGTGCTTTATCACAGATGATTGTGACATTGCTCAATGAAATCACCCAAGCGGATGGAAATTACGGTGACCTTTCATCGACACTTAGTTTAATTTCCGATGAGCTGACCAGTGATGGCTCCGCCGAAGATATCAACGTGCTTATAGATCGCGCATTAAATACCACTGCCATAGCATTAAATCAGGGCGCTAAACTTAAGGAGCAACTTGGGGCGCTGCGCAATGAAATCGTGGACCTTCGCGATGAGATAGAACGATCCCAAGAACAGGCGAGGATTGACCCTTTGACAGGGCTGCAAAACCGATTGGCGTTTCAGGAAGAGTTAGGTCGACTCAGTCAAACGACCAGTACAGATGCTCACCCCCTCTGTCTTATGATGATGGACATCGACTTTTTCAAGAAAGTCAATGATACCCATGGCCATGTGGCCGGTGATCTAGTATTGCAAAATGTAGCAAAGGCAATCGCCCAGAATCTTAAGGGTAAGGATGTTGTTGCACGTTATGGGGGGGAGGAATTTGTGGTTATGTTACGTGATACTCCACGATCAGGTTGCAATATTGTGGCGGAGAGCATTCGTGCCGGTATTGAGTCCTGCCAGATAAGATTGCCAGATGATAACAACACGAAACATCTGCTATCTGTAACGATGTCTCTCGGCGGATCTTGGTACCGAGAAGGCGAATCGTTTGAACACTTCGTGGGTCGAGCAGATCGGGCTTTATACACCTCAAAGAGAAGGGGACGCAACCAGGTTACATGGGAAGGACGAGAGAGTGACGGTATGCTTGGCCAGGAAACCACATCCTCACACTCAGATTCTTGAATACAAAATTCAATTGCCAGTGTGTGGAACGCACACCTCAGTAAGATATTAGATGTTCAAAGAGTATTGTAAGGTTGGTATCGACAGGGTAAGTCGGGAGAGTATACTTCAAGTTTTACAGAACCAATTTAGAGGGCTGTAGTAACATGCTTTTCTTGATCCGGAAAGCTGTCGCAGGCTATAAAAACACTTTATCTACATAAAGCTATATTGTTGTATGACGCTTTTGCTGATTATCAGGGTTTCTAAGTTGCCAAACAGACTTGATTACGACCTCGATGTTTAGCTTCATATAAAGCCATGTCTGCCATTGAGATCAACTTATCTAACTCAACACTTCCTTGCTCAGTCGAGTAGACGCCAAAGCTTGCGCTGATCGTTAAGCCAGACAAATAATTAAATTCATGTTCAGCTAGCAAATTTCGTAGTTTTTCCGCTTTTTGCATGGCACCATCTAAGTCCGTGTGTGATAGTAGTAGAATAAATTCTTCACCCCCATAACGTGCTACCTGGTCTGATGTACGACTACTTAGCTTTAGCATTTCCCCAAAATCTATTAGGATTTGATCACCGACTTGATGACCGAAATTATCGTTTATTTGTTTAAAGTGATCTAGATCAATCATCACTATGGAAAGGGGGTAACTATTACGTACCCCATCAGCTAGCATTTGTGTTGCATGGTCCCTGAAAGCACGTCGATTAAGCAGGTCAGTCAGCATGTCATGGCTAGCCATTTGTGCCAATTCCCTATTTTTTTCTGCAAGCACATAATTGACTGCCTCAGCTTGCTCCTTTGCTTTGTTCAGGTCATAGGTGCGCCGTTCTACCCTTTGTTCAAGTGTCTTGTTAATGACCTGTAATTCATGGTTATAACGGACTTGTGCTGTTTCCTTATATTGTCGAAGACGGTTAATTCGGTCAGCAAGAGCTAGAGAAAGTAGGACCACCTCAATGAAAGAGCCAGCCGGCATAGCATTGACTGTGATGGTGTTTAGCGGAACTACACCAGCCAACATTAACGCATTGATAAATATACCGACAAGAAATGTCGTCCAAGCAATAATAAAAAAACGGGCTGGTCTATAGCCGCGGAAAAAAACTACATATCCAGTAGGCAATACAACCAACACTAATAAAACTCCCATCGAGTTGGCGTACAGAGCAGCTATTGGGTAAGGGGCAAGTATTGCCAGCAACATACAGAGGATTCCTGCCCCATATAGAATCCGCATAAGCTTATCAAGAAGGGGTGCATGTTCCCAAGTTTGTAAAAAATGGCGAGAAAACTGAATAGCTGCAATAACCACCACCCCAACAAAAAAGGCTGTAGCCTTGGTGCCCCAAACAGGTGATTCAGGCCAGAGGTACTGGAAGGTATAGCCGCTTAGGGAACCCTGAAACAGCAGAAAGGTACAGATGTAAATAATGTAATATAGGTAATTGATATCCCGAACAGAAAAATAGAGAAACAAATTGTAGAGAACCATAACCAGCATTGCGCCGAAATAGAGGCCAAACAGCTGGCCATTCTTGACAGAATGCTCTGTAAATTCAAATGGAGACCAGATCATCAATGGTATCTGTGCAGAGCCTTCTGTCTGTATCCGAAGATAAAAGTAGTCATTTCCTGACTGGTTTATATGGAATAATGGGTTGTGATAAGGTATTTCCCTGTCTGAGAAAGGTCGAGTATCCCCTGCATAGCTCGCGTCAAAGCCTCCGTTACCATTTGACTTAAAAAGAGCCACATGATCGAGTAAGGGATAAGCAATTTCCAGCAACCATTCTCCGGGAGGTGGTGAGAGGCGAAACCAATGAACGGCATCGCTATACACTGAATACATCTTTACTTTAGCTAGTGGCTCAAACTTTGCAGTTAGGTCTGGATCATGCAGCGAATCTACCTGTAGTTTCTGATCAGGATCAAGCAAGTATTCTGTATAGTCCACAGGATTAATTGTGCCTGCAGCTTTCACACAGAATACTGAAAATAGCAGTATGAATAAAATCCCAAAACCGAGCATTGGTCGTAAAGCTGGCTTATAGGAAAAGTAAAAATAAAGTGTGCTTAGAGGCATACACTAAACATCGGCTGGAATCTGCCGATATTTAGAAATAAAAGGTAGTAAGAATATAGTGTCAGGTTAAAATAATTAATTATTTTCAAACCAAAGGAAAACGCTTAGTAAAGTATAAAAGCTGACCGATGATGCATGATTTGCAGAGTGTCCCGATATAGCGTTATATTTTCAGTCTTTCTGCTAAACAACAGTTTGGTCGTTAATATTGAAAAAGCAGTACCCGTTTCGGCCATTCTCTTTCACTCGGTACATGGCTGTATCAGCGGAACGGGTTAAAGTAGTGAGATTGTTTGCATCGTCGGGTGCAATTGCAATCCCAATACTAACGGTTACTGGCCATGGTTTACCAAAAAGATCAATTGGTACGTTAAGTTTACTAAAGATTCTTTTTACAACTAGCTCCGCGCTTTCTTTATCACTGATATCTTCAAGCAACACAACGAACTCATCACCACCATAGCGTGCTGCCTCAATACCACCTCGAATTACCGTATCAGTTTGTCGGAGCGATGAGGTCAATCGGTCTGCTATTGATATAAGTAAATTATCACCAGCCGCATGTCCCTGCTGGTCGTTTACTTGCTTGAAGTTATCTACATCAATTAGTAACAACGCAAGTCGTGCCTTATTACGAACACATCGTGACAAGGCTTCTTCAGCACGTGTTTGAAACCAACGTCTATTAGCCAGACAGGTCAACGGATCATAATAGGCGATTTTTTCGAGTTTCTTGTTTACCTCAGACAGTTTGTCAACAAGTGACTTGTTTTCAAACCCCATTGTAAGAGATTGACGTAGGTTGTTTTGGTAAATCAGTGCTGTTTTAAAAAGTATCAGGCTATAGACCGCAGCGATACCAAAAAAATATATATTTAAATCATCAATAATAAATAGCGACCAATAGACTAAAGCTATCATAATTGGTGTGGCAAAGGCTGCATAGACATGTATGTAAATAGAATTACTGGGCATAGCGGCCATTGGCATACCCACTAAAGTAATCATAATAAATAGTTGCTGATAGACAGGCATAGGCTGAGTCAAAAAAAAGATCAGGTCTGCCCAACATATCCCTGCAAATAAAGCACCCATTGCATAGGTCTTAACTCTATTTTGTAGGTTGCCTGTATGGTGTTTCCAGTAGCCTACTAGGGTCAACCGTATAGCTGTAATGGTGGTAAAAATGACACCCCAAATCAACAAATTAGTAGAACTAACATGTGACTTGAGACCCATAAAAATTAGAACTGCAACAATTTGCCCTGCAATTATTGTTGCCCAGGCATTATCAAAAAGCTGTTTGATTAGCTGTTGATCAATATCTGTAATTATCTTTTGACTATCCATTTACGATGCAGCGTTTTGTCCTACAAATATTCTGTTGAGTTGTAGGCTGTCTTTCTTATTATGAAATAGCGTACAAAGTTACTATTTCTTAAGAGAATTCCTGTCTCACTTGATACTTGTATGTATCTTTGTAGCGAATCAATGATCTGGCAGGAGGTAGCAGAAGAAAAAATTAATGAGACAACCTGTTTTTTTTAGTAAAGAATTGGTCCGATTTAGGTCCATTGAGGTTCAAAAAGTGACAGTTATCTACAATTTAGTTCAATAAATGAAGCCAGATAGGATGTTGAAGTTACTGCTATAGTGTGTTGTAAGTAATTGTAATCAATAGATAATAATGGAATTGAACGTCTTTGAAAGTAAATAGCCCTCCCAGGGTTCGAATCCCAATTTCTTCGGGAATTAAAAAGGGAGCCCAAAGGGGTGAGCTGAAGGCGAATCACAGGCCACATATAACAGCATTGAACATTGGAGCGAAACAATGATGGTTCGTAGGGCGAGACTAAGTGGCCGAGTAATCCCTGCAGTGCAGTTAGCTTCCAAGTAAGAAATCCCTCATGAGCCCCCAACAGTCCCCCAAGTTCCCCCCATTAACGGGAACTTCTGTTGAAATCGGTCATCAATGAACCAATATTCAAATAACATGAAATCTATCCATTGGTAAATCTGAGATGATGAGAATTGCACTTTTCCTGGGCACGAATCTAGCTATCCTGGTATTAATCAGCATTACCTTCAGACTTCTTGGTATCGATGGACTGCTGATGCAGAATGGGGTTGATCTGGACCTCAATGCGCTGCTTGTCTATTCAGCTGTGATCGGTTTTTCTGGTTCGTTGATATCCCTGTTTATCTCCAAGTGGATGGCTAAACGCAGTATGGGTGTAAGGATCATCGAACAGCCGGGTAGCGAGGTTGAGCGCTGGTTGATCAGTACTGTTGAGAGGCAAGTGCAACAAGCCAATATAGGCATGCCTGAAGTGGGGATTTTCGAACATGCCTCAGCCAACGCCTTTGCGACAGGATGGAATAAGAATAGTGCCTTGGTGGCGGTGAGCAGCGGTTTGCTTCAGCAAATGAACCGGGATGAGGTTGAGGCTGTTTTAGCGCATGAGATCAGTCATGTGGCGAATGGGGATATGGTGACACTGTCATTGATCCAGGGTGTGATAAATACCTTTGTAGTATTTCTCTCTCGAATTATTGGGCATACAGTCGATCGATTGGTGTTCAAGACTGAACGTGGCTATGGCCCTGGTTTTTTTGTCGTGTCGATGATTTCTGAGTTTGTGCTGGGAATTTTGGCCATGACCATCGTAATGTGGTTCTCCCGTTGGCGTGAGTTTCGTGCCGACAGGGGGGGAGCGAACCTTGCCGGCAGGCAGAAGATGATTGCAGCCCTGAAGCGGCTGCAGCAGGCCCATGAACCTGAGCCAATGCCGGAGGAGATGGCTGCATTTGCCATTAGTGGTGGAAAAATTCAGAAGTTTTTTGCCAGCCACCCTCCTTTAGAGGCACGTATTGCAGCGCTTGAATCGCAGCATGACGCTAGCTATCAATAAGCTACAAATAAATCTTCCAGATTAAGAATTAGAGTGAGTCTAAAAGGAAGACTGTAGCAATAGCCCATCTGTACCCGCTTGTACTGTTACAAGCAGCAGGCTGTTAGAAAGTGTTTAATCGACTTCAACGACCGGCCGATAATCTACCGTCCGGCCGTTGAATTAAATCTGTTTAGTGCTCAGGATGCCGTCAACAGAATGTAAGCTGGTGCTTACCAGCGGCCACCGCCACCGCCGCCACCGCCACCGCCACTACGTTTTGGCTTATCCTGTGCTTCATTGATCCTCAAGTCACGGCCTTGGAAGTCCTTGCCGTTGAGCTGAGAAATTGCACGCTCTGCATCGGCTTGACTCATTTCAACGAAGGCGAAGCCACGAGAACGACGGGTTTCACGATCCAGAATCAGGTTTGCAGAGTGAACCTCACCAATGTCGGTGAAAAGCTCGCGGATATCCTCTTCTGTGGCAGACCAAGGCAGGTTGCCAACATACAATTTAGTCATCGATATACATTCCTAACAAAAAAATACTCAAGTCCAGGGTCTGACGGTCCCATGCGTAAACCTGCCAGACAGACCATGAACGCTAAAAGGCATGGCTTCTTCGTCATGCTAATCAGCCTGGAAACCGAAGGATTCCGATTCTCGACCTGAAGATATATCAAATGGGGAAGCGGGTATGGGTCTGTTTCGTAGCGTGAGTGAAATCATACCCCCGAAAAAAACAATATGCCAATGATTTTTTTATGAAATCTACCTGCCAACCTATGTGTTATTTTTGTCCCAAATTGGCACCAAACGATCTTATCTGCTCCTGGCTCTAGGGCTTGCTATTTCCGGTTCCTGAATGACCCTGCTAGTGATCAGGTTCAAAATAGGGTGGTAGCTGCTGAAGTTTTCTCGCTTATCGTGTAGGCATCAAGTTAGAGAGGAGTCTTTATTTGCGCGGTCTCTATAACTGCTTGTACGTGTAGATGCTCATTATTCGACATCATAATTCCAGTTTTCTCTTGCCATTAAGTTTCCATTAAGAATGCATGGCTAATTTAGCCCATCATCGATTGGGACACTATTCTTCCTGTCAGCAATTAAAGCGTGAACAGATGGTAGAGCTGCCATAGATGCATTTACAGTTGTAACAGTTGGTGCAGAAGGGTTGCCAAGGACTTTATCAACCGATGTTTTAAATGGTTTTAGATAACGCTGAATTTGGTAATTTCATACATTAGCTGACGGGACTCAATCCAATTAATGGGGTGCTTCAAACTGTATTAGTACTTTGTCCTACAGACAAATAGAAACATTTCTGGGGCCCAGTTTGTCCCTATTGGTGCACTATTGCCACGATTGGTTGATGGTGCTGTGCATAAGTAAAATGCAAAATGATAGTGTTTACTCAGCAGGAGAGGGACGATAATTCCAATAATGAAATTACCGCCTATAAGTCGACCAGGTATGAATAGAGCGATAAATTGACCTGTACAATCAATCCAAATGCTTTTTTACAGTTCGATCTACACTTAACTTGGCAGTCTATACTGTCAGATTCAGGGAGAATTGAGTTTGGGATGTCGATATATCGTATCGACCCGATAGCATTTTATGATCTGTAATCAGGACTCATAGAGAATTGGAAGAATGCGTATTTTGTTGGCAGAAGATGATCGGCACTTGGGTGAGGGGCTCACATTAGGTTTAAAGCAATTGGGTCATACCGTGGATTGGGTGCTGGATGGTTTAGCCGCTGAACAGGCCCTGTCGACCGAGAATCTAGATGCGCTGATACTCGATCTTGGATTACCCAGCCAGGATGGTCTGCATGTGCTGCAAAAAATACGTAAGGAGGGTATGGACCTGCCTGTGCTCATACTCACTGCCCGGGATACTGTGGAGAATCGTATCGAGGGTCTCGATTTGGGGGCAGACGACTATGTAGTCAAACCTTTTGATCTGTTGGAGGTGAACGCCCGCTTGCGTGCAATCACAAGACGTCGGGAAGGGCGTTCAGCACCGGTTATCAATTATGCTGATCTGGAATTGGATCCAGCAGCCCGCAGTCTGATGAAAGCGGGAGAAGAGATAAAACTGGGGGCTAATGAATTTGCTGTTCTGGAATATCTCCTGACCCATCAAGGACGTATTCTCTCCCGTCAGTCCCTGGAGGAGTCTCTGTATGGCTGGGATGAAGGTGTGGAGAGCAATGCAGTAGAAGTCTATATACACCACTTGCGCAAGAAGCTGGGTAAGGAGCTGATCCGGACTATTCGTGGGGTCGGCTATACCATACAGAAAATTACAAATATTTGAGAATTACCCGTGCAACAGACCACACACGCATCGATCCGCAGAAGGCTCCTGCTCAGCCTGATATCGACCATTTTTATCCTTTGGTTGATAGCTGCATTCTTTGTCTATCGTGCTGCTTATCATGAGGTTGAAGAGATTTATGATGCAACACTCGCACAACAATCCCGCATCCTTGCCACGCTAATGTCTCATGAGGTGGATGAGGACACAGCGGTCAAGAACAGCCTGCAAAAACTTGTAAATGAGTTGGGTGATGATGTCATAGATAACTCCGCTTTTCTCAAACAACTCCTTAATGAGTATATGGCAGACGAGAGTGAAAAGGACTATTTGACCTTGGTTCCCCGTGAGCAGGTAACAGGCCACCGTTATGAGGTTAAGATTGCTTTTCTGATCAAAGGCGTCAATGGAAAGACCTATTTGCGTTCCAATCTACCCACCTCTTTCAATACCTTTACAGAGGGGTACAACAATCAGACTGTGGATGGGAAATCCTGGCGTATGTACGGCCTAAAGGAACCGAGTGGACAGTTTCACGTACAAGTTGGGGAGTTGATATCGGTTCGTGAGGAAACGGTTTCAGAAATCGTCTTTAGCAGCTTATGGCCCATTATCATTTTTCTACCTGTGATTGGGCTGCTTATCTGGATAATGGTTGGTGGTGGGCTCAAACCATTGAAAGTAATTGCCAACAAAGTCGAACGCAGGGATCCCAATTCTCTGGTGCCTATCTCAACTCAAGAAGTGCCCCGGGAAGTCGTACCGATGGTAGAGTCACTGAATCGACTGTTTCTTCGAGTGGATAGTGCTTTAGAGAACGAGCGTCGATTTACCGCAGATGCAGCCCATGAATTGAGAACACCACTTGCTGCGCTTAAAACGCTGGCTCAGGCTAAGTCACTGATTGACGAAAACAATGGGCATCGTAGTTTCCTGGGTCAGGTGATTCGTGGTGTTGATCGAGCAACTCATTTACTGGAGCAGTTGTTGACGCTGGCACGTATGGATAGTCAATCAGTAGATAAATCTCATACTCAGGAAGCGGATCTTCATGGTGAGGCGATCAATGTCCTTGCCTCTTTGGGCTCGATGGCTCTGGAGAAGGATATTGAGCTTTCCTATGAAGGTATTGAACGGTCTGTTCTTATACCCGGGTACACACCTGGCATACAGATACTGCTGCGTAATCTTATCGACAATGCAATTCGCTATACACCTGCAAATGGGGAGGTGAGCGTAATGCTGAAAGAGGTAGAAGCCGGGGTTCGACTTGATGTGGCAGATACCGGTCCAGGCATTCCTGAAGAGAAACAACAGGGGTTTTATCAGCGTTTCAGACGTGGCGAGGCAACCAATACGGAGGGGAGCGGCCTTGGACTCTCTATTGTTAAGCGTATTGTGGATCTTCACCATGCAACTATTGAAATGAGTAATCGCAAGGATAAGACTGGGTTACGTGTTTCTATTACATTCCCGCGAAAGCTGGTATGAGTAATTGCCAGGCCCAAGTGGTTCGGCTGAGTGTTACAGAATTTACTACATGGCCCACTAGGTTAAAGAGATTGAAAATTCAGGTCACACTTAGCGTTGATTTTCACAGTGTTCTTTTGCAATGACTAATAGGTGCTCCAAGTAGAGCAGGCGTTTCACGGACAATTCAACCTTATCTTTCAATTCCGAATCCTCATCGCTTCCATCGATGAGGTGGAAGGTATCCTCAAAAAAGTAGACAAAGAAACTGTCGAGAAAACGGATCTCACGGTTGGTATCCATTATCAAGTTGTCGATACCAAACAGATCAATCATTTTGGGATGCTCAGAAATACGCCATGCTTGAGCAGCCCGCACGAAACGGGCCAGCTGAATGCGTGCTTTTGGATTGGCGCATAGCAACTTCATCGCCTCCTCTTCATTCTGCTGATTTGCGATGTTGAACCAGACATTGATCGCGTTTGCCAGTACAAGGAGGCTGGGTCTGCCATTGATCTTAGTGACTACAAACAATGCATCTGGGATGATTTCGTCAAGCGTATCCTTCAGCTGACGGTAGTGACGTGCGAGTAATTTGGCCTCACTCTCTGAATAGTCAGTGAAAGGCCGCTTTATTACAAATTCTGTATAGAGAACCTCATCTCCAGCCTCTGAAGTGATCTCTTGACGTTTGTTACTTCGCCAGACTTCACAGTGACTCCCGATGGTGGAGACCAAGGTAGGTCTTAAGCGTTTGTGATCTAGGCAGGCAATATCTACGATGCCAGTTTCTTGAATTTTTTTCATTTGAACACTGCATCTATCAGATACCATTAATACATGCTGAATGAGCTGGTACTCCACCAATATCATTTCGATGGCGCACTAGTCTAGCGTGTGTGAGTAATGATTTAAATGCAAGTCATAGATGCGGGATATCAGGCAAGGCGATCCTTCAGGAATGCTGGGATCCGTTGATCTAGCCAGTATCCGGGCCGCCATGGAAGATTGCCATGGACAAAACCCACGTGACCCCCTCTGCTTGACAACTCCAATGAAACTCCTGGGCCAAGATCATCTATGTTTGGTACATCCTCAGGTTGCATAAATGGATCATCCTGTGCATGCAGGATAAGTGTCGGGGTTGTTATATGTTTAAGAAATGAACTGCTGCTGCAACGATTATAGTAGTCTGCAGCATCGGTGAATCCATTTTGAATCGCTGTAATTTTGTCGTCAAATTCAAAGATAGAGCGGATGGGAGCAACGTCTTCCACACTTGATAGTGATAAACGGCGACACTTTTGTCGATATGAGCTCAGTAGTTTTCTTAGTAAATGCCGCCCATAGACACGTGAGAAACCTTGCTCTAGCCGCTGTACCACATGGGCTAAATGAAAGGGAACTGATACTGCAACGGCGGCCTGCAGCAGTGAGTTGTGGCCCGATTCACCGAGGTACTTGAGTAGCAGGTTACCACCAAGGGAGATGCCAACGACGGCTTGAGGCGGGCATCCTTTTTTCTGTAGGATCTGAAGAATCTCCTGCAAATCGTCGGAAGCGCCTGAGTGATAACTTCGCTGTAATCGATTGGGTTCTCCACTACAGCCCCTCAGGTGCATAAACAGGGCGCTGAATCCTGCTTGGTTGAGCGCATGCAGGATGGTAGGTGCATAATGCGAATCGAGAGAACCCTCAAGCCCATGCAACAACATGACTAATGGGCCCTCTGCATCATGCCAGGCGAGATCAATGAAATCCCCATCATGTAGATCGATGCGTTCCATGCGGAGATCCAATCTTGGACGTGTTCTGGTCAGACTGGGCCATAAGGTCTGGAGATGAGGGGAAACGAGCCACCAGGCAGGTTTGAAGTCACTTTTAATCAGTTGTGCCATGCTCGGGGGTTTTTAATTTAAAGCCTTCACCCTAATACGAGTCAGGTTAATGTTTCAAATGACTCGGGCCCGTAGTGCTGGCCATCTCCATTTTTGTCAAAAGTAATTGATAGCGATCAGTAAATGAGACGGCATCAATAATGGATTGCTTATCTTCATGGGGCAAGGGCAGGCTGGTTGTCAGGATATTGATCAGGTGTGGAACGGTCAGTTTTTCCAATTGATTGATGTCGGTCTGGAGTTGGTTGGTGTTGAGATAGCGAGTAAGCGTGGAATAGAACAATTTCCGATCTTCCTTCGTCGTTCTGTTGTTAAAGTCGTAGTCTGAAATAAACCGATCCCAGTTAGGTGTTATTAATCGATAACCCCTGGTGGTAGGAAGTTCACTATCGATATCAAATCGACAGACACCGGTAAGAATGATTTCAATACGTCCATCAGCAGTTTCACTGTATGAGGAGATACGGGCTGCGCACCCTGTAGTGTGGAGTTGGTGCCTGCTGGAAGGGCTGTCCTCGTCAGGTTGAACCATGCCGATCAGATGGTGGCTAGCGAGCACATCTTGCACCATATTGAGGTAACGAGGTTCGAAGATATTGAGTGGTAATTGTGCCCCAGGCATGACTACGGCACTGATCAGGGGGAAGACAGGCAGCGTGGTGGGCAGCTGCTCATACTCCGGAATAAAAGGGTTTGGCATGATAGGACTCCTTTAGCCTGTAAGAGTTACCAATAACCAAATTGTTCCACCACTATTCGTGCATTGCTATGAATGAGCAGCAGCAGGTTGCTGTCATTTCTCTTTCATGACAGTGTCATGAATCTATACTCAGATATTGAATCTAGTATAGGACACTACACCGGTGTAGTTGCATAGCATACTTTTCAAGGAGACACGGCATGACTGATATCGTACCCCTGCTCGGTGAAGAGGCGGAAAGCCTGCTCACCCATACCTGCGGCTGTATTGACAAAGGGATGATTAACCTGCCAGGAAGTGATTATGTTGACAGGGTTCTTGGGAATAAGGATCTGAAACCCGGGGTCCTGCGTTCTATGCAGGGGCTGATTAATTCAGGGCGTCTGAGGGGGACGGGTTATCTCTCAATTTTGCCGGTTGATCAAGGTGTGGAACACTCGGGAGGTGCATCGTTTGCAGCAAACCCGATCTATTTTGATCCGGCCAATATTATAGAGTTGGCCATTGAAGGGGGATGTAATGCTGTCGCCTCTACACTGGGTGTGCTGGGATCGGTTGCTCGTCGATATGCTCATAAGATCCCATTTTTAGTAAAAATTAACCACAATGAGATTCTGAGTTATCCAAATTTTTATGATCAGACCCTATTCGCCTCGGTAGATCAAGCCTTCGATATGGGGGCGGTAGCTGTAGGTGCCACAATCTACTTTGGATCTGAAGAGTCAAGACGACAGATTCTGGAGGTTTCGGAAGCCTTTCAACATGCACATGAACTGGGCATGGTTACAGTGTTATGGGCCTATCTGCGCAATTCATCCTTCAAGGTGGATGGTGTCGACTATCATACTGCGGCTGACTTGACCGGGCAGGCTAACCATTTGGCTGTGACAATCGAGGCTGACATTGTAAAACAGAAGCAGGCAGTGGGAAATGGAGGCTATCGGGCAATTAAATTTGGCAAGACCGATGATAGAGTCTATACAGAACTCACTACCGATCACCCGATCGATCTTGTACGCTATCAGCTAGCCAACTGTTATATGGGACGTGCAGGTCTTATCAACTCGGGAGGAGCCTCTTCTGGTGAAGGTGATTTGGCGCAAGCAGTACGTACTGCCGTCATTAACAAACGTGCCGGTGGCATGGGTATGATCTCCGGTCGCAAAGCATTTCAACGGCCGATGGTGGAGGGTGTTGAATTGTTGCATGCCATTCAGGATGTCTATATGAATGAGCAGGTCACTATTGCCTGATTCAGAGATGGCTACGGACCATCTGATGCTGGACCTGCTATAGTGGGTCTGTGCCAGTAATATGCTTTGAGGCGAGATATGTGGGTGATTATCAAGGGAATTCCGGGAGAGTACACAGTTCGGGATTTGAATAAGCTGGTCAATCGACGATTTAAACCAGCATGGGCTCTCATGCCTATCAGGGGGGCTAAAATAGCACGCAGTAAAATTCTGAAGATCATGTATACCCGATCCAGAAACTGGGAATATCATGGGCTGGTCTATATCAAACCCCCAAGTCTTGTCCATTCGGTCATCGGTCGATTGAATGCAACCACTATTGAAGGGAAGCGCTTGCAGGCTCATCCTTACATCAGACGCTTCACTGGACGTGATCGCCGTAGTCAGCTCTTGGGTGAAGTGGCATTGTTTCCGGGTGAGCGTAGAAGAATGGACCGAAGGCGAGGCAATCTGGTGAGTCAGATAGTCGATAGTACGGGTTGATCGAACAAATAATTACCTGATGGCAGATGCGTGGGGATACAGAATTTACATTTTTTTTAAAATCTTGACTATCGAGAGGATTATGCAAGCACTAGGGTAGGACACTACGCTAGATTCGGACAAACCAACCCAAAACCAACCATAGAGAGACAATAATGACAAAGCTAGTCGATATCGAAGGTATAGGTGCAACTTATGCTGCAAAATTACAGTCAGCTGATATCAATAACCTGGAAAAGCTGTTGGAAAAGGGAAGTACCAAAAAAGGCCGCAAGGAGATAGAGGATGCAACCGCCATCAGCGGTAAACTGATTTTAAGATGGATCAATATGGCTGATCTATTCCGCATAAAAGGTATTGGAGAGCAGTATTCCGACCTGTTAGAGGCGGCAGGTGTAGATACTGTTCCAGAATTGGCCCAGCGTAAAGCGGAAAATCTGCACAAGAAAATGGTCGAGGTGAATGAGGCGAAAAACCTGGTGCGTGCAACCCCCAGTCTTTCTGCTGTCGAGAAGTGGGTGGCAGAGGCCAAACAGTTGCCCCGCGTGGTTACCTACTGACAGGTCCTAGCTAGGCAGTTACTAAATCTACTGCCACAATAGCAAAAAAATGGTGAAAACGGAGAAGGCCGCTGCTTGATGCAGCGGCTTTTTTTGGCTTGATGCTAGAAACTTATCAGACAGGTAGATGAGACTTAATCTTTCAGTGTCTTACGGTGGGGCAGGGCTTCACCCTGCACTTGGGAAAGGTGCCCTGGGGTGAGACTGACCCACCAATCCCTCGGTCAATCAGCGCTTCCTGACAGAATCAATCAGTATTTCAGTATCCTGTATCCGTTGCGTGTTTCTCGGAGAGTATAGTCTTGCGATGGCTCTCTATGGACAATCACACATGAGATGATTCTTTTTATTCATCTACCTGATTCGGTAAAATGGCCATAGATCTCAATTGTAATTGGAGTTGATATTATGCCGACCTATGACTACATCTGTGACGCAAATGGCGAGAAATATGAAGTTTTTCACCCTATGAGCGAAACGATCAATAGTTGGGGAGCGCTGTGTGAGAAGTTAAACAGACCTCTCGGTGATACCTCAAAAGATGAACCGGTACGAAAACTGATCTCCAGTGCGGCCGTCATAAGCAGTACAAGCCGAGCAGATCCAGAACCTGCATGTGCTACCGGTGGTTGTTGTCCGGGAGGCAGCTGCGGTCTCTACGACTGATTTTCAGGTAACCGGCGATGGCCTATCTATTGCTGCTGGTGATCCTATTGTTACTGATTTTAGGGCCACAATTCCTGGTTCAACGGATTATGAACAAATACAATCGTCACCCGGAAGAGAATTTCCCTGGTAACGGCGGTGAACTCGCTAGACACCTGCTTGATAATCTCTCATTAAAACAAGTGCAAGTGGAGGTAACTGATAGCGGGGATCATTATGATCCGCTAACAAAAGCGGTTCGGTTATCAAAGGATAAACTGGAGGGTAGAACACTGACTGCGATTACAACGGCTGCCCACGAAGTAGGGCATGCGTTGCAGGATGCAGCAGATGAGCCACTGTTTCGCTGGCGCTCCCGACTTGGTTCGCTAGCTGTCGGAGCCCAGCGAATTGGATCTTTTTTACTGTTTGCCGCGCCGATACTCTCAGTCGTCACGCGTGCACCATCTGCGGGAGTGGTAAGTGCCTTGGCCGCTTTTCTTGTCATGGGCTCAAATATACTATTGCAATTGGCAACCCTTCCAGTAGAGCTGGATGCCAGTTTTAAGAAGGCTCTTCCACTACTCAAATCGGGCTATTTAACCCCTGATCAATACAAAGGTGCGGAAAGCATATTGCGTGCTGCAGCTTTCACCTATCTCTCTGCCTCACTAGCCGGATTACTCAATTTCTGGCAGTGGATGCGTGTACTGAAACGTTAATAATCCTGGAGGGTTTGAGGTTATATTGAATGGGTATTTGATTAGACTAATGAACAGCATTTAGTCTGTGTATATGATCTTATCGCTTTATAATAAATTTTGAACGGTTAGTGGGGATGTAAATGACCGGCTATTTAGAAAAATATCAGGTGAATTTCAGATTCATTTTCGTTTTCACCACCCTGTTTTACTTGGTTGATCTCAATGCTGAGGAGGTGGAGGAGTCCCCCGTTCCAGACGCTTATGTTGCGCGTGCGCTGTTTACGAATGACATTGTCAACAAAGAACCTGTCGATCAGGTTGTTAAATTGCACGACCAGGCAACAAGGATTATTTTTTTCACTGACCTGAGAAATCTCCAGGGACGTACAGTTACCCACCGATGGGAATTCGAAGGAGAGATCGTCAGTGAAGTTGATATCAAGGTGGGTGGGCCCCGCTGGCGGGCCTATTCGGTGAAGAGCCTGAATCCAGGCACGTCTGGGAAGTGGACAGTGTTTGTTATCGATGAGTCAGGCTGGCCTCTGCATGCAACTATTTTTCAGCAGGGAGAGGTTGTGGATTAGTGCTACTGTGCCTTGATACTGAACTCCTCTTCAGCCATCCGGCGCAATGTCAACTCCTTTTCCAGTCTTATCTCATCCGAAACAGTTATGCTTCTATTTTCAGATTTCTGCTCCTGAGGCTGATATGCTGCATCAATTTTGTCAGGAACCTCAGCCTGGTTGGAATGTCCCTTTTCTCCAGCCACTACCCCGGTCTGTGTTGCCAGGACAGGCTGTGGTTGATTGGTGCTGGCAGCTTGACTGGATGTGGACGGTTCGGAAGACGGGTCATCGTCCATTACCAGAAAGAGATAAGTGCCTGCAATCGATAGCATTAAGACGAAAATGATACTGGCAATGGTAAAGGAGGATAGATGTAATCCGTTTTTGAAAAGAAAGGGTTCCGGTTCGATCCTAAATGGTGGGATTTTGGTGTTGTTTGTCGTTTGTTTTTTAAATTGCACCTGGTCCTGTTCAGGAAAGAGGTGGACTGTTGGGGGCTCGCTACTGGTTGGACTTGCCGCCGTGGGCATTGCATTGAGGGTTAGACCTGAGTGCTGTTCCTCATTGACGATCTTTGAATCATATTGCGGTTGTGAGACGGGCTCATAGGCGCTATTAGTACCATTCTTATCAATATTATCAGGTAGTTGTTTTCGGATTTCCCTTTCATCCTCTATTTGCTTTTGCAGTTGTTCAAGCTGCATGCGTAAGAGTTTAATGTTGTCTTTGAGGCTGTTTACCAATTGGTCAGATTTTCGATTTTCCAGCTCAGCCTTTTCTGCACGATTCACCAGTTCGGTGATTTTTTGCTCGAGGCGTCTATTCTCATCTTCGATAAACTGTTGGGTCTGTTTGATTGAACGGGTACGGGTCTCTTCTTCTTCGATGAGGACATGGTTTTCATGCTCAGCAGATTCTGCGCGTTGCTGGAGTTTATGGTTGCTATCCTGCAACTCGTTGAGCTTGATCTGCATCTGCTGTTGCTGGCTTTCAACTTCGAACAGTTGCCTGCGTAGATTTTCAGATTCAGTAGACTGTTTCTTCCAGCGTGCAACCTCATCTATCAGTTGCTGGTTTTCACTCATCAGACGCTCTATTGTCTGTTCATGCGCCACAATTTCATTGATGTGATCGTCTTGACTGGTAAGGTCATTTCCATATTTTGCTTTAATCTGGGCAACATGCTCTGCAGCAAGTCGGTGAATTTCGGTAGGACTGCGTGTGGGTGAGAGGCTGGAATTATTCGTCGTGTCATCATTGGACAAAATGGATGGATTAATCAGCTCTGATGTATCTGCTGACAAGGAGACTGGGGTGAGATTTCCATTTCCTTTATCGACAACTTTGTTACCACCGTTGTCCATGGCTGCTTTAAGTCGACCCTCAGCCAGGGTGAGCAAATCCATTAGCCGCGTACCAGGCTTTATATCAGGTGCGGAGATAGCAATGCTGGCTGTGACTACCTGATCCGATTCACCCAGATAGAATTGCTTTGATGCCAAATCTTCAAGGATCCTTCGACCTATATAACGGGTGCCGATTGCATTGGAAGCGGGACGTAAAATGGCAATCAGGCCTTCACCGAAATAGGCCAGTATGTCATCTGGGTGGATATGCTGGCGAACAATCTCAACGAGTGAATGGAGTATGTGATCAATTGCTGACTCACTATAGAGGGAGACAATCTCAGCGAACTGGTCAATTTTTACGAGTGCAATGGCAAGCTCATTCTTATTGCGTATCGCAAAAGAGAGCTCTCGGCTTGTGCTCTCCATGAAGTGCGCTCTATCAGCCACATTCTCCAAAAATTCTGACTGGGTCTCGACGTCATGTGAAAGCTGGGATTCTTCTTCCTGCTGTTGACAGGCAAGTGTGGTTACGAAGGCTTTGATATTGGATGGATCAAAGGGCTTGTTGATAATTTCATTTGCACCAAGCTGCTGTAGCTCTTGGCGTATCTCCGGGCTCTCTTCATTCCCTGTGACGACAACAAAGGGCAGTTTTGCGAGAGACTCGTCGTCAGATGCTCTGATCCTGGCCAACAGTCCCCTGCCATCGAGTTTAGGCATTGATAAATCACTGAAAATCATTGCCACAGATGGATTTTCCAGTAGGATTTCCCATGCCTGCTGACCATCCTCTGCTTCGAGCAGCTGACAACCATCTTTCAATATGTTCTTCAGTGAAACTCTTACCACACGGGAGTCATCGGCAATAAGCACTAATGGTTTATCGCCGGTATGATGAGAAAAGCTGTGGAGCGCCTGTTCTGCCATTCCGTCTGATTCTTCTTGCTTGAGCATGGG
This sequence comes from Candidatus Thiodiazotropha sp. (ex Codakia rugifera), assembly GCA_025656675.1. Lineage (GTDB taxonomy): Bacteria > Pseudomonadota > Gammaproteobacteria > Chromatiales > Chromatiaceae > Thiodiazotropha. The sequence continues at coordinate 439,308 of JAHXHN010000003.1, read as the reverse complement.
TAATTCGGTCTACCTTTAGCTTCGACTGGTTAGAGAAAATCTTTAGGGAACAACTATTAAAGTAAAGAATTAAAAGCGTTTGTAAATATTTGTAAACATTAAAAAATGATATTTTTTCGGTACCACATAAATAAAAAAATTGAGAGGCACATCACTACTTTGTTCCCAGGTGATCATTGAGTATCATCTAGCTATCACTTTTCAGGGGCAGCGACAGTAGCCATGAAATGCCCCTTCCGAAGGCTGGGATCAGAAATCAATATTACTCTCTTTCTAATGTACGGTTCTGGAACAGGATCGAAATATTTTATGATTAATGCCATGAGTAATTCAGGGTTGTCTGTTCGCCTTAACTGCGACCGAATGGGTACTTTTTTCGTCACCTGACAAATGTGATCCTTGGCGCAAACTTGTCACTGAACCAGAATGATCGCGGAAAGGGACTGAAGATTTTCCGGTAGTTGGTCGCTATGTACCTTGATCACTTAATCAAGAGTCAATTCAGGAATAGATGTCAAAGTCAGTCTTTTTTCTTTCGGATGGTGCTCCGGTTGACTCCGAGACCGAAGAGGAACGTGAACGAAAGCACAGAGAAGCCTCTACAACCAAGGCTTTTGTCGATGCAGTTCGAGAAGATCTTCGTGCCAATAATATTTATCTGCCGACGCTGCCGGCCTTAGCATTGGAAGCGTTGGTGATTATAAATGATGTAGACAGTTCAGCCTCCGATCTGGAGAAGGTCATCTCACGTGATGCGGCACTTACCGCCAGACTGATACGTTATGCTAACAGTCCCCTTTATCGAGGCTTGAATACGATCGCCTCTATACGTCCAGCGATAACACGAATCGGATTTCAACGTGTGAAAAATGCCGTCTATGCAGTCTCTATGAAAGAGGTCTTTCGGACCTCCGAAAAGGTGATAGAGAAACGAATGGACAAATTATGGACCCACTCTGTGAGAGTCGGTGCCCAGGCAGCAATGCTCGCCAAGGAACAATCGGGACTTGACCCTGATGTCGCGCTGGTGGCGGGTCTGGTGCATGATATCGGCCACATTCCATTACTTATCAAAGCCTGTGAATACAAAGAGCTGATTTCTAATCCGGATTATCTGGATAAAGTGCTTCAAAAACTGCATCCCCAACTCGGGGGCAGTATTCTGAAACTATGGAAATTTGATCAGCATGTCATTGATGTGGCAGCCGAGCATGAAGATCTGGATCGTGACCCTGGTGATGCACCGGTAGACTATGTGGATGTTGTGCAGGTGGCCAATATCATGGTCCATGAAGGTACTGAACACCCACTGGCTACCATTGATCGTTCAAATATCAAGGCTTTTTCCCGTCTCAAACAGTCCGGGGAGGAGGGTGGTTTGGATGAGGAGACAAAAAAGGTCGAAGACGCAATCTTTTAACCTGAAAAGAGCAGTTGGACAGGGTTAAGTGGGCGTTTGTGGTCATGCAGGACAAGGGGTTTTCAACACTGCCATGTGCCGCCACAAGCGTGTTATGCACCCTATGGCGTGGCTCACCGAATGGGTGACAATGCCTATCAAACGCTTTGTTTACTAAAATCTGGAATTTTTAAAAACAGGTTGGGGCAGTCAACAGCTTTTTTTAGTTTAACCGGCTAAGACGTTCACGTCTTCATTGCGTAACATGCCTATCAGGCGTATCAGCGGTAGACCGATCAGCGCATTTGGGTCCTCGCCTTCCAAGCGTTCGAACAGCGAGATACCTAAACCTTCAGACTTGAATGAACCCGCGCAGTTATAGGGCTTCTCTTTCTTCAGGTAGTTTTCGATCTCCCCCTTCTCCAGTTGACGAAAGGTGACATGAAAAGGTTCACAACAGACCTGAGTCTGTCCCGTCTTGCTGTTTAGTAGGCAAAGTCCGGTCAAAAAAATCACTTGCTTACCCGATGTTTGCTGTAATTGTTCAACGGCCCGTTGGTGCGTTCCCGGCTTACCAAGAATAGAGCCGTTAACTGTAGCAACCTGGTCTGAGCCGATGATAAGTGCTTCTGTATGGGTTTCCGCAACGGCTCGAGCCTTGCTCTCAGCTAATCGGGTAACAAGTTGCTCAGGTGGCTCTTCCTGCTGATGGCTTTCATCTACATCTGGTGAAATTGTACCGAACTCCAAACCCAGTCGACTCAGTAATTCCCTGCGAAAAGGGGAACTGGATGCCAGGATCAGTGGTAGATGTTGTGCAAAATGGGCGTATGGCATGATTCATCAAGGCTGCATAGGTGGGGTTGCGCCGCATAGTAGCAAAAAGAGATGTTTATTCATTGTAGATATTGTGGGGGGGTCTACCAATAATCATTTATATATTCAATACTAACCATATATATTCTCAATAAAAACAGCGTTTTTATACTAAATACAGAGTGATAGATGATAATCAGATAATACGCTTTGCTTGACAAGGGGCGTCAACTCAACGTAGAAAGACAGAAATAATAACCGTGAGTTCAGATCTATATGCCAATAACAGACTTGCTTATGTCAGGTATTAATCTCATGGGCATCGGAATGATGATTGTATTCACCTTCCTGCTGATGCTTGTCTTTGCCATGAAAGGCATGTCGAAGTTTGCGTTGTTCGTTTCTGAGCGACAGGGAGTCTCTGAGACGTTATCATCACATCCTGTGACTACTGGACAGGGGCAGCAGGCAGGAATGCGGGGTGATCTGGTTGCCGCCATTACGGCTGCAATCAATACCTATCGCACTACTCACCAATAGATCTGTTAAAGTTTTCATCCTTGTAATTTAAATAAACAACTTAATCAGGCTGTTTACCTATCAACGGCGGCTAGCTTATGAGCGAAAAGAAACCACTTGGAATCACTGATGTTGTACTACGTGACGCCCATCAGTCCCTGTTTGCAACCAGAATGCGTATCGATGATATGCTGCCAATTGCTGAAAAGCTGGATAATGTCGGCTTTTGGTCATTGGAGACTTGGGGAGGCGCTACCTTTGACGCCTGTATACGCTTTCTTGGTGAAGACCCTTGGGAGCGCATACGCATCCTAAAGGCAGCCATGCCTAAAACCCCCATGCAGATGCTTTTTCGCGGTCAGAATATTCTTGGGTATCGACACTATGCTGATGATGTGGTCGATAAGTTTGTTGAGAGAGCAGCCACCAATGGTGTGGATGTATTCCGAATCTTCGACGCCATGAATGATCTGCGTAATCTTGAGACAGCGATCAAGGCTACGCTGAAGGTGGACAAGCATGCACAGGGGACTATGTCATATACCGTCAGTCCTGTGCATAACATGGATTATTGGCTCGATATGGGTAAGCGTCTGGAAGAGATGGGCTGCCACTCTATCTGCATCAAGGACATGGCGGGTCTGCTGAACCCCTATCTCGGCTATGAGTTGGTGACCCGTTTGAAGGAGTCTATCTCAATCCCGATCGCTATGCATAGCCATGCCACGACCGGCATGAGCACTGCGACCAATATCAAGGTGGCTGAAGCAGGCATTGATATGGTTGATACTTCCATCTCTGCGATGAGTATGACCTATGGCCACTCGGCTACCGAATCGGTGGTTGCTGTATTGCAAGAGAGTGATCGTGATACCGGGCTTGATCTCAATTTATTGGAAGAGATAGCCGGCTATTTTCGTGAAGTAAGGAAAAAATACGCCAAATTTGAGGGTTCACTGAAGGGTGTTGATTCCCGCATCCTGGTGGCACAAGTGCCTGGTGGCATGCTGACCAATATGGAAAATCAGCTGAGGGAACAGGGTGCAAGCGACAAATTGGATCAGGTTCTCGAAGAGATTCCCAAGGTACGGAAGGATCTGGGATACATTCCACTGGTTACTCCGACCTCGCAGATCGTCGGTACCCAGGCAGTGATCAATGTCTTGATGGGCGAGCGTTACAAAACCATTGCCAAAGAGACAGAAGGCGTTCTGAAAGGCGAGTATGGCGCTACACCGGCTCCAGTTGACAGTGAACTCCAGGCTAAAGTCCTCGAGCCGGGAGCGGAACCTGTTACTTGTCGTCCTGCTGATCTACTCGATGATGAGATGGATAGTCTCACTGCAGAGTTCCATGGATTGGTCGAAGAGCATGGTATTAAAGTGGCTGCAGATGAGGTTGATGATGTTCTTATCTACGCTCTCTTTCCGCAAGTAGGCCTTAAATTCCTCAAAAACCGTGATAATCCCGATGCCTTTGAGCCGGCTCCTGGTATTGAGCAACCGGTGCCTGCCCAGCCCCAAGCACCTGCGCCTGCTACACCGGTCAGCAGTGGACCTGAGTCCTATCAGGTTGAGGTCAATGGCGTCACATACAATGTCAAAGTCTCTTCTGCCGGTGCTGTGACAGATATTGCTCAAGCATCTACACCAGCTCCTGAAACAGCTGTTGCATCGAGTGGTGGTGCAACCGTGGCTGCCCCACTATCCGGTAATATCCATGCTATCAAGGTGGCAGTCGGAGACCAGGTGGCTGCGGGTGATGTTGTGATGGTGCTCGAAGCGATGAAAATGGAGACAGAAGTGCGTGCCAGTTCAGGAGGAACAGTCGCCCAGGTGCTGGTGAAAGAGGGCGAAGCGGTTCAGGTAGGATCACCCCTGTTGAGTCTGTCCTGATATGAACCCCTGTACCACCATTAGTGCACCCCTCACGGTGTTCAACTGAGGATTTTTGGATGATTGAATTTGGCTTTGAACCACTATGGCAGTCCACCGGGATAGCCAATCTGGAATGGGGTCAGGTGCTGATGATGTGTGTCGGCTCGCTATTGATCTATCTTGCGATTGTCAAAAAGTTCGAACCATTGCTACTGGTGCCAATTGGATTTGGTGCCATTCTGAGTAACATTCCGCTGGCAGATATCGGTGGTAGTGAGGGACTGTTAGGCTATATCTATCAAGTCGGTATAGAAACCGGTGTATTTCCACTGCTGATTTTCATGGGGGTTGGTGCACTGACCGACTTTGGTGCCCTTATTGCCATGCCATGGACCCTGATTTTGGGTGCTGCTGCGCAATTTGGCATATTTGTCACCCTGTTGGGAGCATTGGCACTCAATTTTATACCCGGCTTCGATTTTTCATTGGCGGACGCCTCTGCAATTGCGATCATTGGGGGTGCTGATGGTCCCACAGCTATCTTCCTGGCTTCGAGGCTGTCCCCCGATTTACTGGGTGCAATTGCGGTTGCCGCCTACTCGTACATGGCATTGGTACCGATAATCCAACCACCGATCATGCGATTGCTGACCACCGAAACCGAGCGGAATGTGGTGATGCAGCAACTGCGCCATGTCACCAAGTTGGAAAAGATCCTGTTTCCGTTTGCGGTATTACTACTATGCGCAATTTTCCTCCCATCGGCTGCGCCACTGATCGGTATGCTTACCTTTGGCAATTTATTGAGAGAGTGCGGCGTTGTTGAACGCTTGAGTCATGCATCCCAGAACGAGATTATCAACATTGTAACGATCTTTTTGGGGCTGGCTGTCGGTTCAAAGCTTTCAGCAGATAAGTTTCTCACCGTAGAAACCCTGGGCATCTTAGCATTAGGTGCATTTGCTTTCTGTATAGGGACAGCGACTGGCGTCATTATGGGCAAGATCATGTATCGGGTCACCGGAGGCAAAGTTAATCCTCTGATTGGGGCTGCAGGCGTCTCTGCAGTGCCGATGGCGGCTCGTGTGGTCAATAAGGTTGGCCTTGAAACCAATCACCATAATTTCTTACTCATGCATGCCATGGGGCCCAACGTGGCTGGTGTTATCGGATCCGCAGTAGCGGCCGGTATCCTGCTTGCCCTGGTCGGTGGCTAATTCCTGTATGGGGCACTACATGCGTGCATCCAAGTCATTTTGACATGGATGTACTACTCATAATATGATTGCGCGCTTATGTCGAAGCGCTTTCCAGATCGATTGGATCCATGGCGTTGCGCTGATCTCGGTAAAACGTTCAGCGGCCAACTTCCTATGGATGCCTTGCTAAGGCTGAGTGCGTGCTTGCTGAATCCTGCTGGAGTGGTCCATTTCGAGCTGATTTTCAGCCGTGATCCGCAACGGCGGGCAATGCTCAGCGGTTGGCTTAAGACGGCGTTGTCATTACAGTGTCAGCGGTGTCTCGAAGAGGTGATTCTGCCGATCGATATCCGCCTGTCTCAGGTTTTCATCCGAGGATTGGATGAGGCTGGACTGCTGCCCGAATCGTTGGATCCCTGTCTGGTTGAAGAGGAACAGGTGGCTTTCACGGATTTGATTGAAGATGAGCTGCTTCTGGCATTGCCTCAAGTGGCGATGCATGACTCAGGAATCTGTCCTGCATCCCTGTTGGCAACGTCCGACGAGATGCCGATAGAGAGCAGCGAACAAGAGCGAGAAAACCCGTTTGCAGTTCTAGCTGAACTCAAGCGAGACAAGCATTAATTTGGTTAACGTAAAAAATATTCAGGAGATCAGCCATGGCTGTTCAAAAAAGCAGAAAGACTCCCTCCAGACGTGGCATGCGTCGCGCTCACGATGCCTTGACGAATGAGACACTCTCAATCGATTCCACTTCAGGTGAAACCCATCTGCGTCACAACGTGTCTGCAGATGGCTTCTACAAAGGCCGTAAGGTAGTTAATACCAAGGGCGAGTGATCTCCCTAACCTCCTTTTTTTCTATATGAAAACCCGTACAGGATATTCTCCTTTGACGGGTTCTTTCATATATGGGCGATTCAATAACGCATGAGCAAGCCAGTTACAATCTCTTTGGATGCTATGGGAGGGGATATCGGCGTGGATGTCGTCATACCTGCCGCCCTGGAATATCTCAGATGGGACAAGGAGACCGTGCTAGTCCTGGTCGGCGATCAGGATAAGATAAAGAAAAAGCTGGGACATCACCCGTTCGGTGAACGACTGCACGTCAAACATGCGTCTGAAACAGTTGCCATGGATGAGTTACCCTCTAGGGCGCTGCGAAACAAGAAGGACTCATCCATGCGGGTTGCTATCAATCTGGTTAAGTCTGGTGAGGCCAATGCCTGCGTTAGCGCAGGCAATACAGGTGCTTTGATGGCGACATCGCGTTTTGTGTTGAAGATGCTGCCGAATATCGACCGACCCGCAATTATTTCCGCTTTACCATCGATTAAGGGCCAGACTTTTATGCTGGATCTTGGTGCCAATGTGGATTGCAGCGCCGAACATCTATTCCAGTTTGCCGTCATGGGTAGTGAGACCGTTGCTGCGGTAACAGATATCGCCAACCCTAAGATTGGATTGTTGAACATCGGCCAGGAGGAGATAAAGGGTAACGAGCAGGTCAAAGGTGCCCATGAACTGCTAACACAAAGTTCACTCAACTATGTGGGTTATGTGGAAGGTGATGACATCTACCAGGGGGGTACTGATGTCGTTGTTTCGGACGGCTTTGTCGGCAATATCGCCCTCAAGAGCAGTGAAGGTGTTGCGAAGATGATTAGCCACTTCATCAAGTTGGAATTTACGAAAAACCCACTCACAAAGCTGGCAGGATTACTTGCTATGCCAGTATTAAAGGCTTTTCGTAAACGTATCGATCACAGACGTTACAATGGCGCCAGCCTGTTAGGGCTGCGTGGGATTGTGATCAAAAGTCATGGCGGTGCTGATAAGTTAGCATTCATGAATGCCATCAGTATCGCACGTAAAGAAGTTTCGAGTGATGTCCCGCGACGTATTGCAGAGCAGGTTAAAACTCATATGGAAAAAAAGGAAATCGCGTGATCTACTCGCGTATCACAGGTACAGGTGGCTATCTGCCTGAAAAAATACTGACCAACAAAGATCTGGAAAAAATCGTTGATACCACTGATCAGTGGATTTTCGAGCGTACAGGTATCCGCAAACGCCACATTGCAGAAGAGGGTGAATATACCTGTGATCTGGCAGAAAAGGCAGCCCGTAATGCAATAGATATGGCTGGCCTTAAGCCGAGCGATATCGATTTGATCGTTGTAGCCACGACCACGGCTGATCAGGTATTTCCCAGCACCGCCTGTCTGCTGCAGGCCAGACTGGGTATTCGCGGTCCAGCCGCGTTCGATATCCAGGCTGTTTGCACAGGTTTCGTGTACGCACTCGGTGTGGCTGATAAATTCGTACGTACCGGGTCCTCCAAGCGGGCCCTGGTGGTGGGTGCTGAAACCTTCTCCCGTATCCTTGACTGGAATGATCGAAATACCTGTGTGTTATTTGGTGATGGTGCCGGTGCTGTTGTCATCGAGGCCAGTGATGAACCAGGTATTATCTCGACACATCTGCATGCGGATGGTGCCTATGAGAGCCTGTTGCGTGTACCGTCCGGTATCTCACGGGGTTATAGTGAACTACAGCAGGGATCGGCGTATGTGGAAATGCGGGGCCATGAGGTTTTCAAGGTTGCTGTGACTACCTTAGGTCGTATCGTCGACGAGACACTGGCCGCAAATGGCATGGAAAAATCTGATATCGACTGGCTGATCCCCCATCAGGCCAATATAAGAATCATCAATGCCACAGCGAAAAAATTACAAACCCCGATGGATCGTGTTGTTGTAACAGTTGATGAGCATGGAAACACGTCAGCGGCATCCGTTCCTTTGGCCCTGGATGTGGCTGTTAGAGACGGCCGAATCAAGCGGGGCGAAACCATCCTAATGGAGGCTTTTGGTGGCGGGTTCACCTGGGGCTCCGTGCTCGCAAAATTCTAATCTTGTAGCGGCTTGTATATGAGTAACTCTTCATTCAGTATCGTCTTTCCAGGTCAAGGCTCTCAATCCATCGGTATGTTGAGCGCACTTGCAGAGGCCCATCCCATTATAAGCCAGACCTTCACCGAGGCTGCTGATACATTGGGTTATGATCTCTGGAGTTTGACCCAAAATGGTCCGGTAGAGGCATTGAATCAAACCACAAAGACCCAGCCAGCAATGCTTGCTGCCGGTGTATCCGTGTGGCGTGTCTGGCAGGAACAGGGTGGTGCCAAGCCTAAGCTCATGGCAGGCCATAGCCTGGGCGAGTATTCGGCACTGGTTTGTGCAGGGGCAATCGAATTTACCGATGCTGTCAAACTTGTCTCTGAGCGTGGACGCTTTATGCAGGAGGCAGTACCGGAAGGTAGTGGTGGTATGGCGGCCATCCTCGGACTCGATGATGACAGCGTAAAAGAGGTCTGCACCGCTGCGGCATCGGGTGAAGTTGTCGAAGCCGTCAATTTCAACTCGCCGGGCCAAGTCGTTATAGCCGGTGATAAACGTGCAGTCGATCGTGCCTGTGAACTTGCCAAGGCTGCAGGTGCTAAACGAGCCCTGCCTTTACCTGTCAGCGTACCGTCTCACTGTGCACTGATGAAACCAGCTGCAGAACGTTTACAAGCGCAATTGAGCACGATATCCATTTCCTCTCCATCCATTCCCGTTTTACACAATGTCAATGTGGAACAGGCAAGTGATGCCGGCTCTATTCGTGATCTCCTCACTGCGCAGTTGTACAGTCCGGTGCGTTGGGCAGAAACCGTGCAAAAGATGGCAGCATCAGGGTGTACGAATGTGTTGGAAGCAGGTCCTGGTAAAGTGCTTGCCGGTTTGACCAAGAGAATCGACCGTGGTCTCACAGGGATGCCGATATTCGATACAAAAAGCCTGAATCAAACTTTGGAGGCAATGAGATGAGTCTGGAAAATGAGCTCGCCCTGGTTACCGGGGCCAGTCGTGGGATAGGTGCCGCCATTGCTGATACACTGGCTGAGGCAGGTGCAACCGTGATCGGGACTGCGACCTCGGAAAAGGGGGCGCAAGCGATCACGCAACGGATGCAGGCAGCAGGTTATAAAGGCAGTGGCATGGTATTGGATGTCGTAGAAAGTGGTTCAATCGATGCCCTTATCGGGGCAGTCTCCAAAGATTTTGGCAATCCGACCATCTTAGTCAATAACGCTGGGATTACCCGGGACAATCTCCTGATGCGTATGAAGGATGATGAGTGGGAGAGTATTATCAATACAAACTTGTCATCAGTCTTTCGACTCAGTAAGGCGGTATTGCGTGGCATGATGAAGGCGCGTAAAGGACGCATCATCAATATCTCGTCTGTTGTGGGTGCGATGGGGAATGCCGGGCAGACCAACTATGCTGCCGCCAAGGCCGGTATCCACGGCTTTACCCGTTCGTTGGCTCGAGAGGTGGGCTCAAGAGGCATTACTGTTAATTCTGTCGCGCCTGGCTTTATCGAGACAGATATGACAAACGAGCTTCCCGAGGTGCAACGTAAGAGTCTTGAGCAGAGTATTCCATTGCAGAAATTGGGTTTGCCAGATGATATTGCCAATGCTGTCCTGTTCCTAGCGGGGCAAACTGGACGCTACATAACGGGTGAGACACTCCATGTTAATGGTGGAATGTACATGAGTTGATGTGAAGAGTATGTGATATCTTGTAATGAATTACATTAATAATATTCTGTAACTTAATGTTATATAATGATTTAATACAGATTAAGCAGTCTAGGACTCATCTGAGGATTGCGCTTTTCTCGAGTGTTTTTTGTTACTACAATACCGCATCGGTCCTTTTGAGGCCGACGGTTAATTCAGAGGAAATTAATAACATGAGCGATGTCGTAGAACGAGTTCGTAAAATTGTCGTAGAACAACTGGGCGTTAAAGATGAAGAAGTGACTCTCGAAGCCTCCTTCGTTGATGATCTTGGCGCAGACTCTCTCGACACAGTGGAGTTGGTGATGGCACTCGAAGAGGAATTCGAAACCGAGATTCCTGACGAAGAGGCTGAAAAGATTACAACTGTGCAGTTGGCCGTCAATTACATCAACGCGCACAGTTAATCCGGACGCTAAGTTTTTATAATCAGGCCGCCAAGCTCTGCGGAATGGGGTGCGGCCTTTTTGCTTTTCAGCAATACCACTGATATTTGGGGGTAGTCTTACATGACTGCAAGAAGGGTTGTCGTTACTGGATTAGGCATGGTAGCGCCTGTTGGACTGGATATTCCTACTTCGTGGGACAATATATTGGCCGGTAAAAGCGGTATCCAACCAATTACCCACTTCGATGTTGGAACATTCACGACCCAATTTGGTGGTCCGATCTACGATTTCGAAATCACTGACTACATCCCGAAGAAAGAAGCCAAGAAGATGGATAAGTTTATCCATTACGGTCTTGCAGCAGGTATTCAGGCGATCAAGGATGCGGGGTTGGAAGTAACTGATGACAATGCAGAGCGTATCGGTGTTCTGATCGGTTCAGGTATTGGTGGAATCACGGGTATCGAAAACAGCTATCAGTCCTACCTGGATGGTGGTCCGCGAAAGATTTCACCTTTTTTTGTACCCTCCAGTATTATCAATATGGTGTCCGGCAATCTCTCGATCATGTATGGATTGAAAGGGCCTAACTACTCTATTGTTTCTGCATGCAGTAGCGGCGCTCACAGTATCGCCGAGGCGGGGATGATGATACGTCATGGTCGTACTGATGTGATGATCGCCGGTGGTGCTGAAATGGCAACATCACCTGTCGGCCTGGGTGGCTTTGCCGCTGCACGAGCGCTCTCTCGTCGTAATGATGATCCTCAGGCCGCCAGTCGTCCTTGGGACAAGGATCGAGATGGATTTGTGCTGAGTGACGGAGCCGGCGTGGTTGTGCTGGAAGAGTATGAGCAGGCTAAGGCGCGCGGTGCGAAAATCTATGCCGAGTTGGCTGGGATGGGCATGAATTCCGATGCCTATCATATGACAGCCCCGTCAGTCGATGGTTCTGGGGCTGCAAAGTGCATGGAGTTGGCGCTCAAGGATGGTGGTATCAATTTGCAGGAAGTTGATTACATCAACGCCCATGGTACCTCTACCCCGGCTGGCGATGTGGCCGAAACCATGGCTGTAAAGCGTGCATTCGGTGATCATGCTCATAAGCTGTGTGTCAGTTCTACAAAATCGATGACCGGCCATATGTTGGGTGCCGCGGGTGGTGCTGAGGCAGTATTTACAATTCTGGCGCTCTACAATCAAGTGGTACCACCCACGATTAACCTGGAAAACCAGGATCCAGCTTGTGATCTTGACTATGTGCCCAATAGCGCAAGAGAAATGAAGCTGGATGTGGTGATATCCAACTCATTTGGATTTGGCGGTACCAATGGAACGCTTGCATTTCGTCGGTTAATCTGACGCTGGATGCTCTTTGCTGATTAACGGCATTCCCGGTGATCAGGTTCCACTCTCGGATCGTGGTTTGCAGTATGGTGATGGCCTGTTTGAGACCCTCGCAGTCATTAATGGGCAACCGGGACTGTGGCAGCGTCATATGGCGCGTCTCTCTCGAGGAGAGCAGGTACTTGGCTTTCCTCCCTCCGACAAGCAATTACTCAAACAGGAAGCACTCTCCCTGTGCGCCTGTCATGAGCGTGCCGTTTTAAAAATAATATTGACCCGCGGCAGTGGGGGCAGGGGATACAGACCCCCGCTATCAACTGATCCGCGACGCATTCTCACCCTTCATCCCTGGCCAGAATATCCTCATGAGTGGTTCGCCAAAGGTATCCGCTTAGGCATCTGCCATACCAGGGTCAGTCTAAACAGGCAGTTGGCCGGACTAAAGCACCTTAACCGTCTGGAACAGGTTTTGGCCCGTAGTGAGTGGCAGGATCCAGCGATTGCTGAAAGCCTGATGCTGGATGACAGGGAAAGGGTGATTTCCGGTACTCAGTCAAATCTCTTCATGATTCAGGGTGAAACAATCCTGACACCGGATCTCAGTCAGGCGGGTATCTCCGGCGTTGTAAGAGAATTGGTGATAGAACAGGCAGAACAACTCGCTCTTCCGGTACAAATCACCGACCTGGTACTTGATGATTTTCAACAGGCCGATGCGCTTTTTGTGACCAATTCCCTGATGGGAATCTGTCCTGTGGCAATCCTGGATCAGCGGCGTTTTAACATTGAGAAGATTCCACAAAGACTACACCAGACAGTTGCTGAGATCCTCAGGTCGGCTCTTTGACCTATGTACGGTTCATCCAGGCTATTTTTCCAGTAGAATGGCGCTATGTTTAATCGTCTGCTCGGTATCGCGATATTTGCTGTCAGCATTCTCCTGGCCTGGGGGTGGATGGAGTATGATGGGTTCATCAATAAACCGCTTGCACTGCCACAAGAGGGGGTCAGCTACCTACTTCAACCGGGCATGACTATCAGGGGAGTGGCGGATGATCTTCAGCAACGGGAAATACTCGATAAACCCTTACTGTTGAGGTTTATGGCACGCTGGAGTGGACAGGCCAGTGAGCTGAAGGCTGGCGAATATCATTTACCGGAAGGGACGACGCCCTCGATACTGCTAGAGATTCTGACCTCTGCACGGGTAGTACAACACGCCTTGACCATCATCGAAGGCTGGACATTCAAACAGATGATGGCTGCCGTTAGACGTAACCCAGATCTGACCCATACCCTTGAAGATGTTGCGAATGAACAGATTATGCAACACCTGGGATTGGACGATCTACACCCGGAAGGGCGTTTCTATCCAGACACCTACCATTTTCCGCTTGGCACCACTGACGTAGACTTTCTGAGACGAGCCTACCGCCGCATGGAGGATACATTGGCGCAGGCTTGGCAAAAGCGGGAAAAAGAGCTCCCCCTGAAGAGCCCCTACGAGGCGCTCATTCTGGCCTCCATCATCGAGCGTGAAACAGGCATTCCTGAAGAACGTGGGAAGATCGCCGGGGTTTTTGTTCGTCGCCTCAATCGCGGCATGCTTCTGCAGACTGATCCCACGGTAATCTATGGAATGGGTGATCGCTATAAAGGCAATATACGCAAGAAGGATTTATCTCGAGACACGCCCTATAACACCTATGTCCATAAAGGGCTGACACCCACACCCATTGCCATGCCAAGTGGTGCGGCGATTGAAGCGGCGCTTCATCCGGAAGCGGGTAAAACACTCTATTTTGTTGCAACCGGAGATGGTGGACACACCTTCTCTGCGACACTGGAGGAACATAATAAGGCAGTACGCAAGTACCTGTTGAAGCGATGACAAAGACAATCACAAAAACCTCTGGAAGAGGATGCTTCATCACCGTCGAAGGTGGTGAAGGCGCGGGGAAAAGCAGTAACCTGGCCTTTATACAGTCACTCCTGGAGGCGGCCGGCAAGTCGGTGCTGTTTACACGTGAACCCGGTGGAACACCACTCGGTGAAGCGATTCGTGAGCTGTTATTGGGACACAAACATACCGGCATGGCAGATGACACGGAGTTGCTGTTGATGTTTGCGGCGCGTGCCGAACATCTACAGCATAAGATTCTCCCGGCGCTGGAGCAGGGTAAGTGGGTGCTTTGCGATCGTTTTACCGATGCCAGTTTTGCCTATCAAGGGGCTGGACGTGGTATATCTGCAGAACGTATTGCGACCCTACAGCAGTTTGTACAGGGCGCACTGCGTCCCGATCTAACACTACTGCTTGATCTACCCGTCGAGAGAGGATTGGAACGTGCAGGTAAGCGTTCAGATCCGGACCGGTTCGAAAGTGAAGCACAGCTCTTTTTTGAGAAGGTCAGAACCGGGTATTTACAAATCGCTGCCAGGGAGCCGGATAGGGTACGGGTGATTGACGCTTCGCCAAGCTTACAGCTGGTACAGGATCAGATCGCTGAAGTTATTCAGGGCTATCTGGAAAATCTCAGTGGATGAGACAGATTACCATCCTCTGCCTTGGCAGATGGAGCAGTGGCACCACCTGCAACAGGCCAACACGCAGGGGCGATTGCCTCATGCCTTACTGCTCTCAGGACCTCCCGGGTTAGGAAAAGAACAGTTCGCACTCAGTTTTGCACAATCCTGCCTGTGTCCTGATAAAGATAACCAAGGCTATCCCTGCGGTATTTGTCGACACTGCCAGTTGATGAGCAGTTTTATCCACCCCGACTTCCAGTGGCTCAAACCGGATGAGGGGAGCAAAAGTGGAGAGATCAAGGTTGAAGCGATCCGCAGGCTTACCGCCGGAGCCTCATTGACCTCGTATTCGGGTGGTAACAAAATCATTATCATACAGCCGGCTCATCGTATGAATAATGCCGCTGCCAATAGTCTGTTAAAGACCCTGGAGGAACCTGCACCAGGGACAGTGATTCTGCTGTTGACCGATCAGCCCACCAGACTACTTCCCACAATCAGGAGCCGTTGCCAGAAAGTGGTGTTTCACTCCCCTGACAGGCAGCAATCGATCGCCTGGTTAGCTGAAAAGGTACCTCACGCCGAACCCGGGATATTGCTCTCACTTGCCAACGGTGCACCACTGAAGGCACTGAAGCTGGATAGTGCTGAACTACTACAGGCCCGTGAGGCGATGTTGAGTGGCTTTCTGGGGATTGGTGGTGAAGAGCATCGGGACCCGGTCAGTCTGGCCCGACAGTGGACCGCCTTTGACAGGGGGTTGCTGCTGGAATGGCTGACGGGGTGGGTGATTGATCTCATCCGTCTGAAGGAGGGCGGGAATGCCGTACCACTCTTCAACCAGGATCATTCTCAAGCTTTGCAGAATACGGCCGACAAGTTAAACTCTAGCGTATTGCAGGGCTATCTGCTCCAGGTTTATCAGGCAAGGGGTTTGCTGGACAGTAATTTGAACCCGCAACTGATGCTGGAAAAACTACTTATCGATTGGCATACCTGTTTTGTACAGGCGGCATAGATAGAAGATTAGGTATTGTATGGCTGGTGGACCCAAACAAGGTATTCTCTCGCTTACCATCAAGGATAAAAACGCCTTGTATGCAGCCTACATGCAGTTTGTCGAATTTGGCGGACTGTTTATACCCACGACTAAGCAGTATAGGCTCGGTGACGAAGTCTTTATGTTATTGACGCTGATGGATGAAGCTGAGCGTTTGCCAGTAGCTGGAAAAATAATCTGGATCACGCCTGTGGGAGCAGAAGGGAACAGGGCAGCTGGTATAGGTGTACAGTTCAGCGATCAAGACGGTGGTGCTGCACGTAATAAGATTGAGACCTATCTTGCTGGCGCATTGAAGTCAGACCGTCCTACGCATACCCTCTAATGTAGACACAATACTGGCGACTACCTGAATCTGCAGACACAGGTGGTGAACTGTATCCGTCAGATATACGTTCATTGGTCCTGAATCGTAACAGACATGTACAATCAAACGCTTCCAATCCTCTATAGCGAAATTAAATAGGCTCTGAGCATGCTAGTCGATTCCCACTGCCATCTTGATCGTATCTCCCTTGAACCATTTGGAGGAGACTTTGCAAGCTTTGTGACCCGCACACTCGATAGTGGAATCAGCCATATGCTATGTGTATCCATTGATCTGGAATCCTGGCCTGCAATGGTGGCCCTGGTCGCGGGTTTCCCACAGATTTCGATATCGGTTGGTGTACATCCCAATGATAAAGAGCGTCGAGAACCCTCTGTTGAAGAATTACTCGAATTATCCCATACCCATAAGGTCGTTGCGATCGGTGAGACTGGTCTCGACTATTTTCATGGAGAGGGTGATCTCGATTGGCAACGGGAACGATTTCGCCAACATATCCATGCTGCAAAAGCGGCCAAAAAGCCACTGATTATTCATACCAGGGATGCCAAATCAGATACCCTCCAAATCATGCGAGAGGAGGGAGCCGATGAGATTGGCGGTGTGATGCACTGCTTTACAGAGGATTGGCCGATGGCAGCGCAGGCCTTGGAGATGGGATTCTATGTGTCATTTTCCGGCATTATCACGTTTAAGAATGCTGTGGAGTTACGGGAAGTGGTAAAACAGGTGCCAATGGATCGACTGTTGATAGAGACCGACTCTCCCTATTTGACACCGGTACCTCATCGAGGTAAACCCAATCAACCCATGCATGTTCAACATGTTGCGGAATGCGTGGCGCAGTTGAAAGGTCTGGAGTTTGATGCCATTGCCGATCAGACAACCACCAATTTCCACCAGTGCTTTCCACTGGCTAAAAATCAGGCATGCTTAAAGGTCAACGGCCATTCATGAAAAAAATAATATTAATGCTGTTATTCAGCTGTTTCTCTTCAGTGCTATTCGGGCATCAAAATGTATTGATACCTCATGCAGTGGATCATGACCCACAGACAAGCGGTAATCGCTTTTTGCAACAGCATCAGAGTGAAACAGTTGCCTTACAGAATGATGGACTATCAGGTGCTTACGACACATCGCAACCTCAGGATGTCATGATATCGACAAAAGGTGGCGTTGAATTCACGACCAATGACGGTGAATTTTCATTTCAACTTGGCGGTAGGATTATCGTTGATGCAGCAGTCTATAGTGAGGACAAAAACACCCTGGGTAATGGCTCAGAACTGCGTGATATCCGATTGGATTTGGAAGGGCGGTTTTATGCTGATTTTATCTATGAATTGAGTATCGATTTTTCCGATGGAGAAGCGGATATCAAAGATGCCTGGTTTGCATACGATGCCAACTATCCCTGGCGTTACACCATCGGCCATTTTAAGGAGCCTTTCAGTCTGGAGGAGATGACCAGTAAAAAGTATCTTACATTCATGGAACGAGCATTACCCAATGCTATGGCGCCTGGGCGAAGTCTGGGGTTTGGGATGAACTGGGTGGGTGAGCAGACCACCATTACTGTAGGACTATTTGGCGATGACTATAATGATGATGCGGATGATGAAGGTGATGAAGGGTGGGGAGCTACAGGACGATTGACTTACGCACCCTTAGCTGACCAACGATCGGTGGTACACATGGGATTGGCCGCAAGCTATAGAAAAATAGATGATGAGCAGGAATTTCGTTTTGATTCCCGCCCTGAATCTCATCTAACCGATATACGTTATCTGGATACCGGAAAACTAAACATGAGCGATTCCATAACCCTGTTTGGTTTAGAGGGGGCGTGGGTATCGGGGTCAGTTTCATTCCAAGGTGAATGGATTCAAGCACTTTTGGAACGTGACGAACATGAAAACCCTGGTTTCAGTGGTTGGTACCTTCAGGGGAGTTGGTTTTTGACAGGTGAGAGCCGCCACTATAAACAGAGATCAGGCCGATTCGGACGTATTAGACCGCTCAATGACTACGGTGCTGTAGAGTTGGCAGCCCGTTATAGCACACTGGATCTTAACGATGCTGGGATTGAAGGTGGATCGAGTGACAATATTACCTTAGGTATCAATTGGTATCTCAATCCTCAAGTTCGTTTTATGGCAAATTACATCATTGTGGAGAACGATATTTTTGCCGATGCAGATGGTGATGTGAATGGTGAGGATGAGCCGACTTTAATCCAGTTCAGGGCTCAGGCAGATTTCTGAATGAGGCATGGGACTTTTAGCAAAGGGTTGCTCCTGCTGCTGATGCTCGGATGTTCTGTGGCGGCATTGCAAACCCATGCAGGCTCAAAAGATCCCCAAACCCTTGTGATAGGAAAAATCAGCCATAATCCAAAAAAACACTATCGATACCTTAAGCCTATGGTGAAGTATGTAGTTAAGAGAATGCATGACATAGGTATTAGAAAGGCCAAGATCAGGATGGCCAGGAGTAAGGAACAGCTGGCCGATATGGTACGTAGAGGTGAAGTGGATTGGGTGACCGAAACACCCATTGCCGCCGCATATTTACACGACAAAAGTGGAGCAGAAATACTGCTGCGAAAATGGAAAAAAGGTGTCCCTGAATACCACTCTGTATTTTTTTCACGAAAACAATCAAATATTAATAAATTGGAAGATCTGAGGGGGAAGGTTATCGCACTTGAGGATCCTGCTTCTACATCAGCCTTTTACCTGCCCGTCAACGCCATGTTAGAAAAGGGATTGAGATTAATTAAACTGAGTAGCATCAGAGAAAAACCGCCAGCCGATAGGGTCGGTTTTGTTTTTGCGAGGGAAGAGATCAATATTGCAACCCTGGTAGATAAGGGTATCGTCGATGCAGGCGCTTTTAGTAACCTGGATTGGGACAAGGAGGATCATCTTCCCTCAAAATATCGAACAAATTTTTCTATCTTTTTACGTACCCCCTCAATAATACGCGCAGTTGAAATGGTGCGCCAGGATATTGATCCAGTCATTCGTAAGCGTCTTGAAGAAATCCTATTGCACGCAGGTACTGACCCGCATGGTGTATCTGTCCTGCATGCGTATCAGAGAACGAAAAAATTCGACAAATTGAGTAGCGATCAAATAGATTCCATATATAACCTACGCCATATAGTGGACGTAGTTGATCAAGCGCTCTAGCCTGGCATGACTAAGAATCTGCAGTTTCGTTATACAGTTGCCATTGGAGGCGGCATTGTGTTTGTGGCTGTTATTCTCGCGGCATTGTTTTTCTTTCAGTCACGCGATCTCTTTACGACTATCAAAAATACCAGTACTAACACCATGAGTGAAGCGTTGCATGGTGAAGCCACCAAACGTCTTCGAACCTTAAGTAAGATTCTCAGCCAGGACCTGGCTAATCCGCTATACGATTTTGATATGCTGGCTATTTTGCAATTGTTGCAGAGTATTGCCCAACTGGATGATATACACCATGTCATGGTAATCGATCCTGAAGGTGTGATTGTCCACGATGGGACAGAGGTGCTGGGTGAATATGGTACACACCTTGAAAATCAAGAGATCCTTGGCTGGATATCAATGGAAACAACACCTCTGATAATGGAGTCACAGAGTGCCATGGAGATTATCTCTCCCATATTTATTGCTGATGAGCTATTGGGATGGGTGAGTGTTGGTCTATCCAGAAAAGATCAATTGATCAATACGGTGAAAATGACAGATCGCCTGACCAATCTGATATCGGAGTTTGAGCGGCAAGGACGATATCTAACCGTTCTCGTTACTCTTTTTTTACTTATTCTCGGTTTGTTTTTGGCCGCATTTATATCCAGACGGCTGGTATCTCCTATTCGTCAGTTGTCAGAGTATGTTGTTCGTGTGGGTCAGGGAGATTACGGTATTGAGTTGCCAAAAAACCGCCAGGATGAACTCGGACAATTGATCCATGCCTTCAATCGTATGAGTAGAGACCTTTCCAGTACCACAGTGTCACGTCAATACCTGAACGATATTCTCAATAACATGCGGGATGTATTAATTGTCATCTCCGAACAGGGAATGATCTTGATGGTCAACGCGGCGGCCTCTGAGATGTTGGGTTTTGCCAGAGATCAGTTGGAAAACAAACCTTACCTTGAATTGATTGATAGAAAGGATGGTGAGCGTGTAGAAAAATGGCTATCGCTGGTCATGGAAGAAGAGGCAGACAGTATGGATGCTCGATATATAACAGCGGACGGTCAACAGATACTTGTCTCATTATCAGGCGCCTATCTTAAATTAAAGGGCATGCCAAAGCAGATCATATGTGTTGCACAGGATGTCAGTGAACGTCGAAGAAATGAGGAACATATTCGTTATCTTGCACAGTATGACGGCCTCACCAATTTACCAAATCGACAGCTATTTCGTGACCGTCTTAAGCATGCGATGGAGCAAGCTGAGCGAGGTGAATACCTGATCGCTTTAATGTTTATCGATCTTGACCAGTTTAAGAAGGTTAACGATAGTCTTGGGCATCTGGCAGGTGATCGTCTACTGAAAGAGGCCGCTTTGAGGCTTAAAAAAATGCTTCGCTTAGGTGACACTGTCGCACGATTGGGTGGTGATGAATTTACTGTAATTGCTGAGCAGATCAAATCTATTCACGATGGTATTAATATTGCGAAAACTATTATTGAGACCATAAAAGAACCCTTCGAGATTGAGGGTAGAAAGCTCTACATCGGTTGTAGTATTGGAATAGTTTTCTATCCATTTGCCAAAGATGATCTTGGTAGCCTGGTGCAAAAGGCGGATATGGCCATGTATCAGGCAAAAAGAAGCGGCCGTGGGCAGTACTGTGTCTATAGCCACCTCTTAGGTGCCAATGAAGATGGCGTTTTACAGCTTGAGAATGAATTGATTGAGGCCTTGGAGTCAAAAAGTTTTCATCTGCTCTATCAGCCGGTAGTTGATACTCAATCGAACACTCCCATCTCGATGGAAGCATTGCTACGTTGGGATAACCCCCGTCGCGGTATTTTGGAACCTTCAGAGTTTCTCCCATTTCTGGAAAATTCCGGCCTGATCATTGAATTGGGGGATTGGATACTGGAGAGAGCTTGTCTCGATATGCTCTCCAATGATCATTCAACAGATCAACTATTGCGTTTGAATGTTAATGTTTCCATTCACCAGTTCAATCAAGGCGATTTTTCCAGTCGGGTAGAATCTATCTTGACAAAAACGGGCTTTGATCCTTGTCGACTGGAGCTGGAGATTACCGAGAGCAGTTTGGTTGATGACATTGAGTTGAGTAGAAATGTCGTACGAAGTCTGAAAAAGCTGGGTGTTCGCATTGCTGTAGACGATTTCGGCACAGGGTATTCCACATTTACCTATCTCCGGGATTTTGATATTGACAGCCTCAAGCTGGACTATAGCTTTATCAAGGACATTCCTACTGATAACTATGCCATTGGTATATGCACAGCGCTGATTGCAATGGCCAGAGTCATGAATCTGAACGTGGTCGCTGAGGGTGTTGAACGAATGGAGCAGCTGCAGTGGCTTAATCAGGCGGGTGTTCAGGAATATCAGGGCTATTATTGTAGTGGACCGGTTTCTTTAGATGATTTTAATGCACGATAATATTAAGCCTATCTTCATCTTTGATCATGCAGAGAGTGGCCCTGCCGGCACCCTGTATGGCGGGTATGACTGTTGCGATAATCAACAATGATCATTTTTAGCGTGTGCAGCCATCCAGTGAAATACTGAATTTCCCGGACCCCAGCCTTTGCCCGATTAACAGCCAGGATGCAATAGGGTGAATGCTATCTTCCGAGCAGCGTCAATGCCCGACATACATCGCGTCAAACTGCTCTTCATACTGCTTCAGGATTTTACTGCGACGTAGTTTAAGGGTCGGTGTCATCAGTCCATTCTCTACATTCCATGGTTCCGGGATAACAGCCATATGGATGATCTTTGCGTAACCGGGAAAGTTATCGAGATGATTATTCATGCGTTTCAGCAATTCCTGTTCCTGTTGTTCACTGAGATTGGTGGGATCAAAACCCTGCATCTGGGCATTCTCCGGATTAAGGACAACCATAGCGCATAAGTAGGGTTTGCCTTCGCCAACAATCAGTACCTGTTCAAATAGGGCATCCATAGCGATACACATCTCCATGTCTGCTGGTGGTACCTTTTCGCCATTGGCCATTACAATGATCTCTTTTAAACGTCCGGTTATAAAGATAAAGCCATCTTCGATTTTTGCTTTGTCACCGGTATGGAACCAGCCCTCTTTATCGATTACATCAGCTGTGGCATGGCGATTGTTCCAGTAACCCATCATGACATTGGGAGCTCGACACAGCAGTTCATCGTGTTCACTGATTTTGACCTCTATACCGGGAAAGGGGGTACCGACGCTGGCAGGGATATTCTTTTCATGGGTATTGGCGGATATGATCGGGCTGGTCTCAGTCAGACCAAAACCCTGCAAAATTGGAACCCCCAGGCCAATAAAGACCTTGGCTATATTCGGAGAGAGTGGTGCACCACCCGAGACAGCAATACGCAGTCGTCCACCCAATTTATCCTGAATCTTACTGGCAACCATTTTTTCCAGCAGGGGCCACAGTAAAAATTTAGGCGACCAGGAGACGCGTTGATGTTGATACTCAAAATGCTGCCAGCCGGTCTCTACAGCCAGGTTGAAAATTGTACGGGCGATGGCGGAGTCACTCTCCAGTTTTTCCTGTATCTTGGAATACACCCGTTCAAAGATACGGGGTACGGAAACTAGAATGGTGGGCTTGATAATCTGAAGATCTTCACCTAGTTGCGGGATAGAGCGTGCATAGGCGGTGGTGGCCCCGGAAACCATAGCCAGGTAGTAACCAACCGTTCGCTCCAAAGTATGCGACAAGGGCAGAAAGGAGAGAAAGGTGTCTGTAGGATAGATGTGGATAACTTCAACACCACTATCGATGTCCCACAGTATGTTTCGGTGACTCAACATGACACCTTTCGAGCGACCTGTTGTGCCGGAGGTATAGACAATGGTGGCCAGGCTCTCACTTGGAATATCCACTACTTGTAAATTATTGTTGCTTTGATCAGGCAGCCAATCCTCAAGCGTAACCAAGCGGGGCTGAAGTCCCATGGGATCGACCCGTTGCATGGTGACGATACGGTTCAGACCGGCAAGCTGGTTGCGTATCTGCTGAAGTTCCTGCCACTGTTCGTCATTTTCAAGGAGTAACAGGCGCACCCCGGCATCCTGCATGATGTAACCAATGTTCTCTGGACGATCATTGGTGTAAAGGGGAACCGTAACCAGGCCCAATCCTTGTGCTGCCAGGTCGAATATGACCCATTCACGGCAATTTCGCAGTATTAAAGCGACCCGATCCCCCGGTCGAAGGTCTTCATTGCGAAATGCGGCTTGCCAACGTGATACCAGTTGCTCCATTTCCCGCCAACTGGTTTTCTCCCAAGTATCACTCTCTTCCTGGTACTGGATGTACGCGATGGCATCAGGTGTACGTTTGACGCGTTCCTGAAAGACACCTGCAAGGGTATCGGCATGTTTTAGACGTATCAAATCTGTATTAGGTTTATTCATGCTATTTTCATTGTTATCATTTTCTGGATCAACGGTGGTTTCGATGGGCTCATTTTGGTGAGCGCTATTAAAGAGTAACATTACACACCCCCTAACTTAGCCCATCCTGTATCGGGATGGAATAGTTTGACATTCATGCAGCACCCAGCTCGTTGACTTTGGCGATCCTTGCAGTCTCTCTCTGCTTACCCGCTGTAGCATTGCTTAATCTTTCAAAGGCATTGACCTGGATGACCTGATTACGTAAACGTTCGGCCTCATCCAGAGCTACTCTGTCACTATCACTCAAGATGCCGAGTGTGACTGCCTCCTTAATCAAGTTCCGCATACCGCGCGATTTAAGTTGGCCGGCCCGCTTGGCACGACGTAGTGTTTTTTCATGGGGAGCAGCGGCCGTGACGGCAAATAGAGCCTGTTCCAACTGACCTACACGCTGCTTTTGGTCTTCTGTGGTATAGATGCCCTGGGTAAGCCGCTCTCGTACCTCATTGGGACTCAACAGGAGACGCGCAACCTGATGATCGAGATGGTCTGTGGGTTTGTGGAAAGGGAGTCCGGTCGGAAAAATAACTATGCGCAGTAACCAGGCTAGAGGGCGAAACGGCATATTGCGTAACAAGCCACGTAAAGCATGTTGGATACGATAGAGTGAATCATCCAGAGCCCATTGCATCAAAGGGAGATCATCCTGACGTTCACCCTCTTCGATATAACGTTTTAGGCTGGCGCTGGCGATATAGAGGTTACTCAGTATGTCCCCCAGCCTGGCAGATAGGCGCTCTTTTCGTTTGAGTGAGCCTCCCAGGGTCATGAGGGCAATATCGGTGGTCAGGGCAAACCCTGCAGACATCCAGTTGAGACGCTGGAAATAGCGACGTGAGGGTCCGCGTTTCGGACTCTCGGAGAGCCAGCCATGAGTAATACCCAACCAGCATGTACGTGCAAAATTGGTCACTACGAAGCCAATGTGGTTGAACAGTGCTTGATCAAACTGAATCAACGAAGCTTGCGAATCCGGGTTCTCTGCCGCCTCGAACTCTTTCAGAACATAGGGATGGGACCGAATCGCTCCCTGACCGAAGATGATCATACTCCGGGTCAGGATATTGGCGCCTTCAACCGTGATGGCGATGGGAATAGCCTGGTAAGCTCTGCCAATCAGGTTATCAGGCCCAAGACAGATACCACTGCCTCCCTGAATATCCATGGCGTCATTGATAGCAAGACGATAACGTTCCGTGAGGTGATACTTGATGATGGCGGAGATAACTGATGGCGATTCACCGCTGTCGAGGGCGCTGAGGGTCAGTTTTCTTGCCGCATCCATTTGATAGGTCAAGCCGCCAATTCTTGCAAGAGCCTCTTCCACACCTTCGAAGTGGCCGATGGGCTGGCCGAATTGGCTGCGAACTGCGGCATAGGCACCCGTGTAACGGCTTGCCTGTTTTCCTGCCCCTGTAGAGAGTGCTGGCAGAGAGATACCCCGCCCCTCAGAGAGGGACTCGACCAGCATTTGCCAACCTTTACCCACACCCTCTACACCTCCCATCACCCAATCGATCGGGATAAAGACATCTTTTCCTGTGATCGGGCCGTTCTGGAATGGAATATCGAGAGGCATGTGTCGATCCCCAATCGCTATCCCGGGGGTATCACGGGGTATGAGAGCGACCGTAATTCCAGGTTGAGGATCATCGCCCAGTAGACCCTGCGGATCCTCGAGCTTGAAAGCCAGGCCGATCAGGGTCGCCACAGGAGCCAGGGTGATATAGCGTTTTTCCCAGTTGAGCCGGATACCCAGCACCTGTTTTCCCTGATATTGGCCATGAGTGACCACACCTAGATCCGGTATCGCACCGGCATCACTACCAGCCTGTGGGTTGGTGAGGGCAAAGCAGGGGACCGCTTCACCGCTGGCCAGCTTTTTAAGGTATTGTTCTTTCTGGGCATCAGTACCGTATTGAAGTAGCAGTTTTGCCGGTCCCAGTGAGTTGGGTACCATCACCGTGACTGCCGCTGTGATGCTTCGGCTGGCGATCTTCATCACTACCTGTGAGTGAGCATAAGCGGAAAAACCGAGCCCCCCATAGGATTCCGGAATAATCATGCCAAACAATCCGGATTGCTTGATGAAGTCCCAGATTTCAGTGGGCAGATCCTTTTGTTGATGGGTGATATGCCAATCATCGAGTCTTTCGCAGAGGTGCTGTACCGGACCATCAAGGAATGCCTGCTCACGTTCAGTCAAGTGGCATGGTGTTTGACGCAGCAGTTGTCTCCAGTTGGGCTGACCGGAAAAGAGTTCACCGTCCCACCAGACGTTTCCCGCGTTCAGTGCTTCCTTCTCTGTTGTCGACATCGATGGCATCACTTTCCGAAAAGCGTTTAACAAAGGTTGAGTGATCCATTGCCGACGTTGTTCTGGCATCTGGTAGAAGAAGAGCGTAATTGCAAATAACCCCCATAACGGGATCGTCCAGGCGGGTGTTAGCAGGTTTGCCAGTTGCAAACTGATGAGTAATACCGGTGGCAACACTATCCAAACGATGGCACGTGCAGATCCATAAGCCAGTCCCCACAAGGTCACCATGAGTAACAAGAGTCCAAGCAGCGTCATTAGTCTGCCTCCCGCAGGGTATTTTGTACTGGATGTTGGATCTCCTCATCCTGATCATCATGTTGTTTTGCCTGTTCCTTTTTCGATTTCAAGCCGAACAGTGTCCGATCATCGAGGCAGGGTATGCCATCACCTTTCGTGGCTGCAACGAAAGCACGTTCATCATCATTGTAGAGGATGGTCTCGTCACACCAGGGGAGTCGACGGTAGACACCCAGGTCGTCGAGGCCGAGGAAGGGATACTTGATAATGTCGAAATAGGGTGAGTAGTCGAAATCCTTTGGTGTGAAAAGGCGAGGATTGCGTTTAAAGAAACGTAGACTGCCGTCTTCATCACGATCGATGAATGGCAGTATGGGAAAGTTGACACTGTTGAAAGCGGATGCCAACAGTGAGGAGCAGACTGCTCGTGTCGGTGATCCGGCATTGTGTTCAAATAGACTCGATCGCCAACGTCTGGGGAGTATGGTCCAGGGAAAGAAGAACCGGGCTAGATCAAGCAGGTGGCGCACATCGTAGTCAAACCCGATATGCTGAATGGCATGTGCCACCACCTTATGGGCATCGACGGGCTCCAGACCGGTGGGTCGGCAGATACGCAGATGATCCTTGCGGTATTTGGATACCGGGGCGATGATCGTACCTTCACCCAACAAAGCCTCGACCATTAACTGTTCGCCGAGATCGCCCTGGTAGGCCATGCGCACCCGTTGTTGCAGTTGTGGGTCGCGGATATCGTAAATGCGTCCGATGAAGAGCGCTGAGTGGGTCCAGGTACTTTGAGTAATAGTCTTGATGACATTGCTGACCCGGCTGCGGCCCTCCACCAACAGGACATCGCCCGGCCTGAGTTCGTAGCTAAGTCGATTGAAATCACAAAGAGGAGAGGTAGAAGGTGGGCCTTCTTTGGTCAACCAATCAGTGATCCACTGCATGATTTTCTGCCCGATTCTACGCATCCTTATAACCCAGTAAAATAGTGTGTATTCTAGCCAGTATAGACCGTATTTATAGTGGGTGAGTTTCAAATAGCATAATGGTATAGCTGGGTGTGGGGTCTATTGAGACAAATAACTGTAACGGGGTAACAGTTGTCTGTAAGTCAGATGGAAGTACAGTTAAATTTTATATACATAAATATATTAATAAAAATATAAATAAGTTATATAAGATAATTAATGTTAATTATCGGTATATCCATCTCAAGGATCGAAACCATGTCAGTTAAAAAACCGGTAGAAATGAACCAATCTGGGGGATCAGTCCGTAAGTGACACTTTGTGATTCCGGATCCCACCACTCCACCAGATGCGGCAGGCACCTTCATCTGAAACCATGCAGGGACCGATCGGTGATCTCGGGGTGCATGCTTCACCATAGAGTCGGCACTGATTCGGGTATTTTCGACCGAGAACCACCTCAGAGCAGTCACAGCCAGGAGGCATCATGCCAGCCCGCATACGTTCAGAGATGGCATAATCCGGAAAACGTTTTCGTGCATCCGAATGGGCATGGTCCCTATTTAAGGCGTATCCCGAATCGGGGATGATGCCGATGCCACGCCAGTTGGCATCGACCACATCCAACGCTTGATTCAGATGCGCTCTGGCACTTGGGTTTCCACCTGGCCTGACCAGTTCAGGGTAACAGTTATCAAGAAAGATCCGTTTATCCAGATATTGTCTGATGACTGAGTAAGTGGCGGCCAACAGACTCTCTGTCGTGAAACCGGCAACTGCCGCAGGGATATGGTGTTGCTCTACAATAAACGACCACTCTTCAGGCCCCATCACGGTAGCGACATGACCGGGAGCAACCAGGGCATTGAATCCAGGCGCCTCGCCACTCAACAACAGCGAGACTGCCGGCCAAGTCAAACGACCGGATAGCAGGATAGAGAGATTCTTCGGAATACCCTCAACAAGTAATGAGGCAACGGGCGCGATGGTTGTTTCGAATCCGGCTGCAAAAAAAACCACTTCTCTCTGTGGTGATGCCTGAGCGATCTGTAGTGCTTCGAGTGGTGATGCGATTGGTCGAATATCCGCTCCAGCAGCATGGGCCTGATGAAGGGAGCGGGGCTTCCCTTTGGCAACATTCACCGGTACGCGTAGCATGTCACCAAATGCCACGAGAGTGACCGGCTCATGTAAGGCGAGTTGTATTGCCTGGTAGACATCCTCTTCAGGACAGACACATACCGGGCAGCCGGGACCGGGAATAAGTTCAATCTGAGCTGGCAAGGCGCTGCGCAGACCGGCTTGGGTGATGGAGCGCTCATGCCCACCACACACGTTCATTACCTTTACAGGCCTGTCCAGTGGTAACCCATGCAACTGCTGCAGCCATGTTTTTGCACTGATTGACATGATTGACCCGGTACCTTAATAACGAAGAGTGTGCAAAGAAACCCGATGAATCATGCTGTGTCCGCGGTGGGTATTTTTGACGATCACTGCGACAGATGTATGTGATGACAACAGGGTTATCGTGTGCCTTGAGCATGCATATGGATCCCGTCCGGCTGCAGTTTTGGGTGGGCGGTTTTACCTTTGGTACGTCTTTCCGCCTGTTTTTGAACCTGTTCGTCAAGCCAGGTTAACCAGGATTCAAAACCCTCCCCGTTTTTTGCAGAAGTCAATGTGACTGGTGCATCCACAGCCAGGTGACGTACAGCCTGCTCAGCCTTTTCCGTACTGAAATCATCCAGCACCGCCAGCAGATCCGATTTAGTGATCAGTACATGATCTGCTGCACGGAAGATGACAGGGTATTTTGCTGGTTTGTCATCACCTTCTGTGACAGACAGGAGGGTGATGTTGAGATGCTGACCCAGGTCGAAGCTGGCGGGACAGACCAGATTACCAACATTCTCAATAAACAAGATATCCAACTCATCCAGATTCATCTGGTGCAGTGCATGATGAATCATGTGGGCATCAAGATGACAAGCCGTCCCGGTAGTGATCTGTATCGCCTCTACCCCTTTATTACGTATGCGTTGTGCATCATTTTCTGTTTCTAGATCACCTTCAATAACACCTATTCGGTAACGCTTCTTAAGCGTGTCGATGGTTGTTTCGAGTAACCGGGTTTTACCACTTCCGGGAGAGGACATCAGATTGATTGCAAGCAGTTGATGACGATCAAAGTGCTCACGATTATGAGCAGCCTGATGATCGTTAGCACTAAGGAGATTTTGCAGGACTTCCACGGCTACACTGCCATCATCCGTATGAGCGTGCTTTCCACCCTCTTCAATCAGATGCCGGTTTCCATCGGTGATATTACAGCCGCATGTGTCACACATATGAGATTGCTCCTAGTGTCATTGTTAATTGTCGCCGGTTCCTTCCACCTCAGGGTCACGTATCAGCTCAACACGGGCAAGCAGGAGTTCGTCGCCACTGATGAGTTGTGTTCGAAAGTCGCCGCATTCACAACAGATCAGCCTATTGGCCACTGTATCGCATTCTGCGCCACACTGCTGGCAGCGAATACGTATTGACTGCAGCTCCGTATCCAAGTCGGCATTCGCAGCCACACTACCTGCTCGGGCAACGGTAAATGCTTGCTGAAGCAACTCAGGTACCACGCCAGAGAGAGGACCGATGTGTATTAGGATGCGGGTCACTTGCGCAGCATGCTCCCGTTGTGCAATCTCCTCGACCTGTGTCAGCATAGCCTGACAGACCGAGAGTTCATGCATCGGGCGGGGTATCCATCTTCGCTAACATTTCGTCATAGATCTCCCAGGCCGAGCGTGCCTCCTGGGGGGTGACCTTCTGAATCGCATACCCGACATGAACGACGACAAAATCGTCAGGCTTTAGCGCTTCATGCTGCAGCATGAAGAGACTCACTTCCCGCTGTATGCCTTTTGCCTCACAGTGAGCAGTAAAGCCGTCGATTTTTTTTATCTGCATGGGTATGCCCAGACACATGGTATAACCTTCATTGTTAGCTTATAGGGATCAAAGGGGAGGGGGCTGACTCTTCCCTTTGGTCATTAACCGGAAACCGTGTTTTTTCGGATACTGATCCGAATGGTTTCATTCTCGCAAGGAGTACGCTTTTGTCAATCGAATCTGTGTTAATCCTAGGTATTGGTAATACCCTGTTAAGTGACGAGGGTATAGGCGTTCAGCTGGTTGATCGAATGCAGCAACAGACCGGCAAGATTGCGGGCGTTGAGTATCTGGATGGGGGTACGCTCAGTTTTACCCTTGCGGAACCGATCGCGAGAGCTGATGGATTAATTGTAGTGGATGCGGCACGTATGGGAGAGAAACCTGGCACATTGCAGGTCTTCCACAATCAGCAGATGGATAGTTACCTGAAAGGTAACCGTGCCAGTGTCCATGAAGTGAGCCTGGGTGATTTGATTGATATTGCGCGCCTATCAGACACTCTGCCGGATCAACGCTGCCTGGTAGGTATAGAGCCGGAGAATCTGGATTGGGGCGAAACACTGAGTGAAGCCGTTGAGCCGGCAATAGAGAAAGGGATATCTGAAATCGTCTCAATACTGAAAACATGGGGTGTCTTGACTGACTGATGCAATCATCATTTTGATGAACAAAAAGCACTAGAAACAGGATTTCAATACCTAATTATGATCCAGATCAGCACCACCATCAGTATTTAGTGATATTCTTTTTATAAGCCCAAATTATCAGTGTTCGTGATGCAAAAGCTGCGAGACATCGTTGTACGGGTTGAGGAGAGGGATGATCCTGACCCAGTCATCAATCATTCTAATGCGCTGCCAATTATGCATGAGGTATTGCATGGGCTGAAACGTCTCCACGAGAAGGGAGAGACAACCACGATCGATCTGCGATCCATCCCATTCGGTCCCGGGGATGAGGAAGCGCTGTTAAGACAGCTCGGCTGTGGTGAGATCAGCATTGAACTTCAGTCCTTGGGAAAGAGTACTATCTGCGAGACACTCTATCCCGGTGTCTGGGTGATTGATCATTACAATGCCGAGGGTGAACGTATTGCCTTGAACATCGAGATCAACCGTGTGCCCGAGATCGTCCAGTCTCAACCTGAGGATATCTCAGATTCAATCATCAGGCTTAATAGACAGCTAAACTCAGAGAATTTCGCCTGTTAAATCCTTTACGGGAGGAGTAGTGATGGCAGAAGAACTCAAACGTATCGGTAAAACTCTTGGAGAGAGTTTACGTGAAAGGGGCGTATCGAGGCGGGGTTTCCTGAAATTCTGTAGCGCCACTGCCTCATTGATGGCACTGCCTCCCGCAATGGCGCCTGCTATTGCTGCATCGCTTGAGAAGGCGAAGCGACCCTCGGTTATCTGGCTCTCATTTCAGGAGTGTACCGGCTGTACCGAATCCCTGACACGCAGCCACTCACCCAGTGTCGAGAACCTTATCTTCGACCACATTTCACTCGACTATCATCATACCTTGCAAGTCGCTTCTGGTGCCGCTGCCGAAGCAGCTCGTGAAGCGGCAATGCATGAGAATGAAGGTCAGTATATCGTTGTGGTAGACGGCTCCATCCCACTGGGTAATCCGGGCTACTCTGCAATAGCCGGTATCAGTAATCTGCAGATGCTGGAAGAGACGGTTGCCGGTGCGGCTGCGGTGGTTGCGGTAGGAACCTGTGCCGCTTTTGGTGGACTTCCCCAGGCCAGCCCCAATCCAACCGGCGCTGTTTCGGTCTCAGATATCGTTAAGGATAAGCCGGTTGTCAATGTATCCGGTTGTCCACCTATCCCTACAGTCATCACTGGTGTACTGGCCCACTTTTTAACTTTCGGTTCGCTCCCTGAGTTGGATAGTCTTGGGAGGCCAATGGTCTTTTTCGGCAAGAGTATTCACGACCGATGCTACCGTCGTCCATTCTATGACAAGGGACTGTTTGCTGAAACCTTCGATGATGAAGGCGCGCGTAAGGGATGGTGTCTCTATCGGCTGGGCTGCAAGGGGCCAATGACCTATAACGCATGCGCCACCACAAAATGGAACCAAGGTGCCAGCTGGCCTGTTGAGTCGGGTCATGGCTGTTTAGGATGTTCCGAACCCAACTTTTGGGATGCCGGCGGTTTCTATAATGCACTCTCAATACCTGACAGCGATATCACCCGACAAGCTGCCTATGTTGCAGGTGCCGGTGTAGCGCTTGGTGCGGCTGCCGGCGCAATCAATCGTAACAAGCAGTCCAAGGCAGCTTCAGCGCATGAGACCGTAACTATAGACGACTTGGATAAGCAATCATGAGTACACCAATGGACTTTCTTTTGTGGGTGAGGGGACCAGGCTTTGATATCGCATTGGTCGTCTTTTTGATTGGCATTTTAATCCGTCTGCTTGAGGTTCTGATACTGGGGCGTAAACCCGACCACTCGGAGCCTAGAGGTGCGGAGCTGGGTGCAGGATTGCGGACCCTAATGACTCGAACTCTACCGGAGCAAGGTTCGTTCAAGCGTTCCCCATTCACTGTTGTGGGTGGCTATATCTGGCATATCGGCTTCTTCATCACCCTGTTTCTGTTTGTACCGCATATTGAATTGATCAATGCCACACTGGGTCTCAGTTGGCCAGGGATAGCCAGTAACCTGATCGATGCGGTAGCAGCCGTAACGATTGTCACCCTGTTGGCAATGCTTTTCAGTCGCTTGAGTCATCCGGTAAAGCAGTTTCTCAGCGGGCCTGAAGATTACCTCACATGGTTAGTGACATTTCTGCCGATGTTGACCGGTTATCTGGCTTATCATCGAATGATCGATCCCTATCCGCTGGTACTGGGATTGCATATCCTCAGCGTGGAATTATTGATGGTGGTATTTCCTTTTACCAAGCTGATGCATGCCTTCACCTTTATCTTTGCTCGCTGGTATAACGGTGCCATGGCAGGTCGCAGAGGAGTTCAGTCATGAGCAAGGCAACAATTGAAAGAGGCCTGAATGCCTTTCGTGAGCAGATGAATGCACCGATTGCATCCTTCTTCTCAAGTTGTGTGAACTGCGGTATGTGTGCTGAAGCCTGTCTCTTCTATACCGAGACTGGTGATCCCAAGTATACACCAATCAATAAGCTGGAGCCTTTTCGTCGCGTTTGGGAGCAGGAGTATACCCTATGGGGCAAGCTGAAATCGCTGCTAGGGATGAGTAAGCCCGTCACCGATGAACTGCTCGAAGCATGGGAACCGCTGGTCTACGATGCATGTACTTTGTGTGGGCGATGCTCCATGGTCTGTCCGGTAGGTAACGATATCAGCTATATGATCAGGCGTGCCAGAGAGGGATTTGTTGCAGCAGGCTATGCACCGGAGGGTATCAAAGGTGCAAGTCGCAGAGCTATCACCATTGGTAGTCCCATGGGTGTTAAATATCCCGCACTAGCAGCACAAATCAAGCACATTGAGGCCGATACCGGATTGACGATTCCTGTCGATGTCGAGGGCGTCGACTACATGGCGCTGCTCTCTTCCATGGAGATCATGAACTTTCCAGAATATATGGAGGCTTTGGCCCGTATCTTTAAACAGGCCGGTGTGACTTGGACAATCAGCTCCGAAGCTTTTGAAGCCACCAATTCCGGTATACAGATCGGGTCGTCCGATATCGCGAGAGAACTCGTCAACCGGGTCGTGGTCGCTGCTGATAAATTAAAAGTGAAGTATGTCATCAGTCCTGAGTGCGGACATGCCTATACTGCAATCCGTTGGGAAGGCCCCAATCTCATTGGTCGTCCCTATAACTTTAAGGTCGTTCATATCCTGGAACTGCTGGATGAGTTGCGTGCCAGTGGCCGCTTAAAGACGGAGGGTATGGAAGATGATCGTCTGACCTTTCATGATCCTTGTCAGATCGTGCGAAAGGGTGGTGTGTTGGAGCCACCACGCAATCTGCTCAATATGGTAGCCAGTAACTTTGTCGATATGCAGGATCCCAGAGAGATGAACTGGTGCTGTGGCGGTGGCGGCGGTGTCAGTGCCAATGAGCGAGCCGAAGAGTTGCGTATCAAGGTATTCAAACGCAAGAAATCCCAATTGGACGAACTGAATGTAGACACCCTGGTCACGGCCTGCGCAAATTGCAGACTGATCATTGAAGAGGGTCTTGAAGAGTACCGCATGGAGATTCCCGTAGTGGGGTTGACGGAGATGATTGCGGAACATCTGGTTGATGAGAAAAGTGAGTAGCCCCACTGAGTACGGCTTTATCGTACCGTTAGGAGACGAGAGAAAATGAGTGACAGAATCGTCGTTGATCCCATCACAAGAATCGAAGGCCATCTGCGCATCGAGGCTCAGATGGAGGGCGATCAGATAGCCAGTGCCTATTCCTCAGGCACCATGGTTCGTGGCATCGAGATCATACTCAAAGGCAGAGATCCTCGTGATGCCTGGGCTTTCGCTCAACGTATCTGTGGTGTCTGCACTTTAGTACATGGTATCGCATCGGTACGTTCAGTGGAGGATGCCCTCAACTATCCTATTCCTGCAAATGCCCAGCTGATCCGTAATTTGATGATCGGCGCCCAGTATATACATGATCATGTGATGCACTTCTATCATCTACATGCACTTGATTGGGTAGATGTGGTGTCAGCACTCTCTGCAGACCCAGGACAGACTGCAACACTTGCCCAATCTATCAGCAACTGGCCAAAGGCCTCTCCTGGTTATTTTTCGGATGTAAAAAGGAAACTGAAAGGTTTTGTCGAGGCGGGGCAGTTAGGCATTTTTGCCAAGGCCTATTGGGGGCATTCAGTCTACAAATTACCGCCGGAAGCCAATCTGATGGCGGTTGCTCACTATTTAGAGGCCCTTGACTGGCAACGGGATGTTGTCAAGCTGCATACCATCTTTGGTGGTAAGAATCCCCACCCCAATTTCGTAGTGGGTGGTGTTGCATCTGCCATCGATCTTAACTCTGACTCTGCCATCAATAGCAAGAAGCTGTCTCAGGTGCAGAATGTCATCAACAAGATGCGTGAATTTACAGATCAGGTCTATGTACCTGACACCCTGGCTATAGCTGGCTTCTACAAGGATTGGGGTGAGCGTGGTGAAGGATTGGGTAATTTCATGTGTTATGGCGATCTGCCAGGCACATCGATGGATGATCCCGACAGTTTCTTTTTCCCAAGCGGGGTTATCCTCGATCGGGACCTCTCTACCGTACATCCACTGGATCTGAACAGTGCTGAAGAGATTCAGGAACACATATCCCACTCATGGTATGACTATACCGGAGGTAAGGCGCAGGGACTGCACCCCTATGAGGGTGAAACGACACTTAACTACACAGGCCCTGAACCACCTTATGAACATCTGAATGTGGATGAGTCCTACTCCTGGTTAAAAGCGCCAAGATGGAAGGGCAAATCTGTTGAAGTGGGGCCTTTGGCGCGTGTCCTGATGATGTATGCCAAGGGACATGAGCAGACCAAGGAATTGGTCAACATGACCCTGAGTAAATTGGATTTACCGGCTCGGGCACTTTTCTCAACCTTAGGCAGGACTGCCGCAAGAACCCTTGAAACCAAAATCCTAGCCGATGCCATGCAGGGCTGGTATGACCAGTTGATCGCCAACATCAAAGCAGGCGATACCCGGACTTTCAATGAAACATTGTGGGAGCCTGCTACTTGGCCCAAGCAGTGTAAGGGTGTTGGTTTCATGGAGGCACCACGGGGTGCCCTGGGGCACTGGATCGTCATCGAGGATGGCAAGATTGCCAATTACCAGGCCGTGGTCCCCAGTACCTGGAATGCAGGTCCCCGGGACAGTACGGGACAGGCCGGCGCATACGAGGCCGCGTTACAGGACAATCACCAGCTAGCGGATGTAAAACAGCCGGTGGAGATTCTCAGGACCATACACAGTTTTGATCCTTGTATCGCTTGTGCCGTTCATCTCTCTGATGAAGACGGTGAGGAGATGTTGCAGCTAAAAGTGACCTGAAAGTCCAATTCCCTCACCGATAATTTAGCCTCTGCCTGAATGGGTAGAGGCTTTTTTTTTTGAGTTTTAGTGTTCGCTTCGCTCACACTTTTTTTATTTTTCCTCTTTATCTAACCAATAGCCTGAATCAGTGTGGGTGTGGTCCAGTAGCACAGGTCATCTTGATCTGTCCGGGCTGTCGGTTTTCAGCTTCATTTCATTTCCTTCTGCCATGCTTTCTCTCAAATTGAGATAAATGAGGGAAAAGCGATGAACAATGAACATGAAATCAAGGTATGGGATCCGCTGGTCCGGTTGTTTCACTGGACCCTGGTAGGTGCATTTGCAATTGCTTGGCTGACAGAAGACGAATGGATGAATTTACATGCCTATGCTGGCTATGTCATTGCCTCACTGGTGCTGTTTCGTCTCCTATGGGGTGTGTTTGGGACTCGCTATGCTCGATTCAGTGATTTTGTGAAGTCGCCTGCCAGTGTTATCAGCTATCTGCAGGATCTGCGGCATTTACGGGCGAAGCGTACCATCGGTCACAACCCTGCCGGTGGTGCAATGATCCTTGCCTTGTTGGTTACGCTCCTGATAACCAGCTTTACCGGTTTACTCGCCTACGGCGCCACCGGGGCAGGTCCAATGGCAGGCTTGCTCTTCTCTCAATCATCTTATGGCAGTGAGTTTTTTGAAGAGGTCCATGAGTTTTTTGCCAATCTCACCCTTCTACTTGTGGTGATTCATTTGGCGGGCGTGGCATTTGGCTCTCTCGTTCATAGGGAAAATCTGGTGCGGTCAATGATTACAGGTACGAAGCAGGGCTAATCATAAAGGTAAAGATTGAGATGAAGATTACATCCACATATTTTCTGTTGCTGCTTTACACCCCGTTTTTACTCCAGGCAGGTGCTATGGAGGAGCTGATCGATCAATATCAAGCCAAAGGTGCAGGGCCATTTACAGCAGAGCAGGGCGGCGTTGCCTGGGATCGAACTGTCGTTCATGCAAAAAGCAGTCAGATAAGGCGTTGTAGTGATTGCCATGGGGCGGATCTGACCAAGGTTGGTCGACATGCAAAGACGGGCAAGCGTATCGAGCCGATGGCGCCTTCTGTTAACCCGCAACGCTTTAAGGATCCGAAAAAGATAGAGAAATGGTTCAAGAGAAACTGTAAATGGACATGGGGAAGAGTATGCACTGCGCAGGAGAAAGGTGATTTTCTACGCTACTTACAACAATATTGACGAGGAGAAGAGATATGAAAGTACGGTTATATTGGTTATTCTTTCTTTTGGCTAGCCTGACAGTTTTGGGTGCTGGAGTGGCAATGGCCGATCGTGATGATGAGAGAGGTGAAAGATTCTATTCCCGCTGGTTTAAACCGGATTTTATGGTCTATAACAACCAGGAGAGCCAACGCTATCAGGACGAGTGCGGAAGTTGTCATTTTCCCTTTCAACCGGGTTTTCTCCCAGCAGTGTCCTGGCAGACAATGATGACCAATCTGGATGATCATTTTGGTGAAAACGCGGAGCTGAGTGAAGAGGATAATGCGCGATTATTGAGTTATCTTAGTGTAAACGCTGCGGATGTTGTCGATCGGGAGATACCCAATAAAGTGATGTGGTCTCTACGCTATGTGCCATCACCGCAACGTATCACCGAAACAGCTTTTTTTAAACACGAACACAACGAAATACCCGCTCGAATATTGGATGGCAATGGTGAGAAGATCTCTTTCAGTAACTGCGATACCTGCCATACCAAAGCAATGCAGGGTTCCTATGAGGAGAACGAAATCAATATACCGGGTATCGGGCAATGGGATGATTAGTCGATGAGCAAGTTTCCAACACGACTATGGCCGCTCTTTTTTTTCATGACGACAGCCTTGTTATTGGCCGATGAGGGTTATCAAGAGGCGCGACAGTTAACAGAATCTGGTCGCATTCTGCCCTTGCAAGAACTTTTACAGGTCATTCAAGCAGAGCAATCCGGCCGAGTCCTTGAAGTGGAGTTTGAACACGAAGATGGCCTCTATCTGTATGAGATAGAAATACTCGATAAACAGGGTGCTGTGTGGGAGTTCAAGGTCGATGCAGCCAGCGGTGAAATTCTCAAACGAGAGTTGGAGGATTGACCATTGCGTCTACTGCTGGTTGAAGATGACGAACTACTCTCCACTTCGTTAAGACACGATCTTGAGCAGCAAGGATTTGCGGTGGATCTTGCAAAAGAGGGTGTTGAAGCAGAGTTCATGGGCGATGAGATGGCATATGATCTCATTGTTTTGGATTTAGGCTTGCCAACTCGATCTGGTATTGAGGTTCTGCGGAATTGGCGGTCGAGAGACAATCATACACCGGTGATTATTCTGACAGCCCGTGATGCCTGGCATGAAAGAGTCGCTGGATTCAAGGCTGGAGCTGATGACTATTTGGGTAAGCCTTTTCATGTGGAAGAGCTTGTAGTACGGCTTCAAGCATTGATTCGGCGCAGTCATGAAATGGTTGGAAATCGACTGAAGTCAGGCGGGCTGGAGCTCGATGAAGAGCGGCAGCAGGTGATACTCCCATCTCAGCAGCGACTCGAACTCACCGGCACTGAGTTTAGACTGTTGCGTTGTTTAATATTGAACAAAGGCAAAATACTCTCAAAAACCCGTCTTACTGAGCATGTATACGAACAGGACTTCGACCGTGACAGCAATCTGATCGAGGTTTATATTCGACGCTTGCGTGATAAATTGGGGAGTCAAGTCATAGAAACCCGTCGCGGACAAGGCTATATCTATGTCGGTGTTGAGACTTAATTCCCTTGAGCATCGCCTGCATATTGGTTTGGCAATCAGCCTCATCATATTGATGGGATTGTTATGGTTGTTTGGAGCGAGATCAATCGAAGATCTCACTGAAGATTTCATTGCATCCAGGTTGGAACACGATGGTGAAGCATTGTTGGGTGCGATCGTTTTAAAAAAACAACATCTCAAGGTAAGACCTGCGCGTATCAATCAGATCTACCTTCGCCCCTATTCCGGACATTACTATCTTATTCGTCAGTCGAATGGA
Source organism: Candidatus Thiodiazotropha sp. (ex Codakia rugifera) (assembly GCA_025656675.1). Taxonomy (GTDB): domain Bacteria; phylum Pseudomonadota; class Gammaproteobacteria; order Chromatiales; family Chromatiaceae; genus Thiodiazotropha. The sequence goes on along the minus strand of JAHXHN010000003.1, from coordinate 399,945 downwards.
CGTGAGATAACCTCACGTTCACTCTGGGATTTTAAACTTCAGATACCCTCAATGGAAGTCGGTAAGAGTAAACGCCTCTACCTGCATGGACCTGAAAAACAGCAGTTATTGATTTGGGTTGTTGGCTTTAAAAAGCAGGGAATGGATCTGACAGTGGCTGTAGCAGAAGATTTAATGCCGATAAAAATGCAACGTGATCTTTTTTTACGTAACTTTGCATTGCTGGCATTGGTAAGTCTTGTGATATTGCTGGCTGTACAGGGTGTGGTCGTGCGTCAGGCATTTCACCGACTCAAACCCTTGAGAGAGGATGTAAAAAGTCTCTCTTCGGGACAGGAGAAACTGTTGCGTGAAGATGTGCCGAGTGAAATGACACCATTGGTCAGGGAAGTGAATCATCTGCTACAGCTACTCTCAAGACGCAATGAACGATCACGCAACGCCCTGGGTAATCTTGCACATGCTCTCAAGGGACCACTCAATCTTCTAACCCGCTATATAGACAAGCAACTATTGGTTGAATACAAGACTGAAAGTAGACAGGCAAGCCAACAGGTTGAACGAATACGATTACTGATTGATAGAGAGTTAAAGCGTGCCCGCCTGGCGGGTGTTGGCACCATGAGTCAAAGATTTGATGCGCATAGCGATCTGCAGGACTTATTGGATGTCTTAAAACAAATCTATCACGAGAAGCGGTTGCAATTCACCCAGTCTGTGTCGAGTGATCAGCAGCCATTTGGAGATCGGGAAGATATTCTGGAGTTACTTGGTAATCTCCTGGATAACGCCTGTAAATGGGCAGAAGGTAGGGTGTATTGCAGCATATCGGGTATCAACCAATTAGTTATTTCTGTTGAAGATGACGGTCATGGCCTCGTGGATGAGGATGTACTGCGATTGACTCAACGTGGCAGTCGCTTGGATGAGAATATAGAAGGCCATGGATTAGGGTTGGCTATCGTTTATGATGTGGTCCAACTCTACAACGGGCAAATAGAATTCGATCGTTCACCTGAACTTCATGGGCTTAGGGTTCGTGTTGTTTTGAATCATTTGTGACCTTTTCAGAAATTATTATTTGATGAAACACTGTTCATAAATAAATAATAATCAATACAATTCGTATCACCTGTAAAACGGCCAGCCGGCTAATCTAAAAGCCCACATCCAGACGATTCTTCTTCACAATCGGAAAACTGACATATACTGTGGATATCTAGTAGAAATAAAAACCAGTTCTTGAAAGTGACATAACTGCTGTTATCCATAGTATCTTTTGCACGATCAGGACCCAGTCTATGAACCGTTCGATCCGCACCCGACAACGATTGGTTGGCGTGTCCCTGTTAGGACTACTGTTCTATTTTTCGCCAATTTTGACCCTATTCGACAAGACGACTGAGTGGGCCGGATATCCCATCAGCTATCTCTATATCTTTGGCATCTGGCTGGCATTGATCCTCTTGGCCGCTTGGATGGTCGAGGGTAAAAAGCCATAGCTTCTCATTAGGTGTCATGATGACAACTACACTTATCGTTGTCCTCTCACTTGGCTACCTGGGCATGCTGTTTGCGATCGCCTACTGGGCAGACCGACGCGCCGATCAAAATCGTTCTGTCATTTCAAATGCTACGATCTACGCACTTTCCTTGGCCGTGTACTGTACCGCATGGACTTTTTACGGCAGCGTCGGCCGGGCTGCGGCGACTGGAGTCGGGTTTCTTCCGATCTACCTGGGGCCGACTCTGATAGCTGCGCTATGGGGTACTTTGCTACTGAAGATGGTACGTGTAAGCAAAAGCCAGCGCATCACTTCTATTGCCGACTTCATCGCTTCGCGGTACGGAAAAAGTCATCTGTTGGGCGGTATAGTGACGATTATTGCCGTACTAGGCATAGTCCCCTACATCGCCCTGCAATTGAAGGCGATCTCACGCAGTTTTACGATACTTCTGACCTACCCGGAAGTCACCATGCCGGGTGCCACCGACTCCCTGCCTCTGTTACAGGATACTACGCTGTATGTTGCATTGTTATTGGCACTGTTCACTATTCTGTTTGGAACCCGTCATCTGGACGCCAGTGAACGTCACGAAGGCATGGTGGCAGCTATTGCGTTTGAGTCCATTGTTAAACTGGTTGCCTTTCTTGCGGTGGGGTTGTTCGTAACCTTTCAATTGCACGACGGGTTCGCTGATCTGTTTGACAAGGCTGAAGCGGCGGGCATACTCAATCCACTGATTGTGGATGGTATGGATGGGTACGAAAACTGGTTTTCACTGACCCTGTTATCAGCACTTGCCGTAATGATGTTGCCACGCCAGTTTCAGGTCGCCGTCGTCGAGAACAGTAGTGAACACCATTTGCGACGAGCCATATGGCTGTTTCCACTCTATCTGTTTCTGATCAATATCTTTGTCATTCCGATTGCACTTGCCGGCCAATTGACCTTTGTCGGTGATGAAGTGGATGCTGACACATTCGTTCTGACGCTTCCCATGGCCTATCATCAGAGCACGCTGACGCTGCTTGCTTTTCTTGGCGGGTTGTCTGCAGCAACCGGAATGGTGATTGTAGAGACCATCGCATTGTCTACGATGGTTTGTAACGACCTGGTCATGCCAGGATTGTTAAGACGTTGGAAACAGATACCGCCAAATGCTGACCTGAGCCAATTACTGTTACGGATACGACGTGGCGCAATTCTCCTAATCCTGTTACTGGGCTTCTTGTATTTTCGTCTTGCCGGTGAGGCCTATGCGTTGGTCAGTATCGGTCTGATCAGTTTTTCCGCAGTTGCTCAATTCGCCCCTGCAATGATCATTGGTCTCTATTGGCGGGGTGGCACCCGTGACGGTGCCCTGGCTGGACTGTTGACAGGCTTTAGCATATGGATCTACACCTTGTTGCTGCCATCATTTGCCAAATCGGGTTGGTTACCGGTCGGTTTGCTTGAAGACGGACCTTTCGGCATCGAGTTACTGAAACCGCAGGCCCTGTTTGGCTTGACAGGACTGAATGAAATCACGCATTGCCTGTTCTGGAGCATGACCCTCAATATCGGTGCCTATATTTTATTTTCATTCTGGCGAACCCCCCGGGTGAATGAAGCGACGCAGGCCACACTGTTCGTTGATGCCTTGAAACACCAACGGTTCCTGGGTGCAGGATTATGGCGGGGTACTGCTGAGATTGACGAATTACTCCATCTTGCAGAAAGATTCCTGGGTGCCAAGCGGGCTCAAGCGGTATTTCAGGCCTATGCCACTCGACGCAAGATCCAGAATATCAAGCAATTGCCGGCAGATGCCGAGACCGTCCATTTCGCAGAAACCTTGCTGGCTGGTGCAATTGGCAGTGCATCTGCCCGGGTTATGGTCTCATCGGTTACCGCTGAAGAGTCATTGGGCATGGATGAGGTACTTAATATTCTGGATGAGGCATCGCAGATTCGTGCCTATAGTCATGAACTGGAAAAGAAATCACAGGAATTGGAGGCAGCCACCCGGGAACTGAAGGAGGCCAATGAGCGCTTGCAAGAGCTTGACCGGGTAAAGGACGATTTCATGTCATCTGTCACTCATGAATTACGGACTCCACTTGCATCGATCCGTGCATTTTCTGAAATTTTGAATGATGACCCGGAAATTGAGCTCAATGAGCGGCGACGTTTTCTGGGAATCATCGTAAGTGAGACTAAACGGCTGTCAAGACTGGTTAACCAGGTGTTGGATCTTGCCAAGATAGAGTCCGGACGAGCTGACTGGAATGCGGAGGATGTGGATCTTCTGGAGGTCGTCGATCAGGCCTTGGCCTCCACTGAGCAGCTTTTTGCGGAACGTGGAACCCAGGTCATTCGCGAGACACCCAGCAGTGCATGCATGGTAACAGGTGATAGGGATCGTCTGATGCAGGTTCTGGTCAACCTACTGTCGAATGCCAATAAATTCGTTTCAGAGAAGTCTGGCATCGTTTGTGTGGGTCTGCATTCCTATCATGATCGATACGAGGTCAGTGTAGCTGATAATGGTACCGGTATTGCTGTAGAAGAGCTGCCGAATATCTTCGAGAAATTTCGCCAGGCTGGTAGCACAGGCAACAAGCCGATAGGCACCGGCTTGGGTTTACCCATCAGTAAAAAGATTATTGAACATCTAGGGGGTAGGCTCTGGGCTGAAAGCGGCTCTGAGAATGGTGCTATCTTTACCTTTGCGATACCCAAAAAACAGAATGACGCATTACCTCCCGGAGAGACTCATGCCGAAAAAGATTCTGATCGTGGATGACGAGCCGAATATCGTACTGTCAGTGGAATATCTGATGAAGCGCGAGGGTTATCAGGTGGCAACGGCCAATGATGGGCAGACAGCGTTGGAGCTGCTTTCCGAGACTACACCCGACCTACTGATTCTGGATGTCATGATGCCACGTAAAAACGGCTTTGAGGTGTGTAGCGAGATACGTGCTGACCCAACATTATCCGGGTTGCCCATACTGATGTTGAGTGCTAAAGGGCGTGAAGCGGAAATCAAGAAAGGCGTTTCATTGGGTGCTGACGCATACATCACCAAACCTTTTTCAACCCATGATCTGGTCAACATGGTTAATAAGCTACTAAAGTCACAGGAGTGACTGGAGAGATTGTCATGATGCCGACACCACCACAACCTCCCAGACCACCGAAGCCCCTTGCCGAGTTTCGATCCCCCTTTGCTGGTGCAGGTGTGGGTGATATTCCGTTACGTGAGCTTACCAAAAACGAACCCTTGATCATAAGTCCTGAAACGACACTCCGTGATGCCTTGTTTGAACTCAACAGAGATGATGTCCAGGCAGGCGTGATCGCAGAACATCGAGAAAATCCTCTGGGTATTGTTACCTTGCGTGATTTGATCGACGCTATCACCCTGAAACGTGCCGATATGAATGAACCGGTCATCGCCTACATGACAGCCGCGCCTATATCGTTACCGGTCGATGCACCTGCTCATCGGGCAAAGGTTGCATTGACGCGTAGTAGACTGAGTCACCTGGTACTGCTTGAACCCGATGGTCGCCTATTCAATCTGTTATCCCATTCAGATCTGCCGGGGTTTCGTGAAGGAGGGGCGGAAACCCTGATTAGCAACATTGAACATGCCGGTAATGTCGACAGCATGGCAAAAGCAGCCGAAGCGATTCGGCAACGGGGTCGTGAGCTGTTCGTCAATGGCATGGCTGTTGAGGCATTGTGTCAATGGATGTCAGGACTCAATGATCTGCTCAGTATTCGCGTGATTGAACTGATCGCCGATGAATTTGACCTGCCACCTGTCTCTTGGTGTTGGATGGTATTTGGATCGGAGGGAAGACTTGAGCAGACATTTGCGACAGATCAGGACAATGGTCTGATTTTTATGCCTGACAACGAAGAGGATACACCACTCATACGTGCAGCCCTGATACCCTTTGCCAAGGCAGTTAATAAGGCACTGGACCGTTGTGGTTTCGCACTGTGTCATGGTGATATCATGGCCGGTAATCCGCAGTTATGCCTGTCGGTGAGGGAATGGCGCGATCGATTTCAACATTGGTTATCCACGCCAGATCCCAAATCCTTATTGAGTGCCACAATATTCTTTGATTTTCGTCCCCTGTATGGTCAGGATGAATTGGTGGATGAGCTGCACAATTGGTTGTTACCAAAACCTCCCGAGCATCCACGCTTTCTTCACGCACTTGCAACAGAGGCATTGAGCTGCTCACCATCTTTGGGATTGTTTGGAAGGTTTGCCTATGATGGCGGAAATCGTTATCCACATACCATTGATATGAAGAAACGTGGTGCACGATTGTTTATTGACGCTGCACGTATTTGGGCGCTTAAGCATGGTGTCTGGTCAACCAATACGACCGAACGTCTGCGCGCAGCCGCACCTAAGATGAATCGGTCTCCAGCTGATACTGCTGCCTCGATTGAGGCATTTGATCTGATCCAGCGCATTCGAATGCAACGACAATTGGCAGGCGGGGATTATGATGAAATCAACCGGGTCAATCCGTCCGAGTTCAGTTCAACACAACGTCTGATGATCAAGGAAGCCTTTAAGCAGGCAAAGGTATTGCAGCTTCGACTACGTCAGGAATTTGAACAATAGCGAACCGTATGCATGATAGTCCAAAGCAACCTATCAGGATTCATGATAAACACTGGAGGTTGCGGGTAACAGTAGATCTTCCAGAAAGTAAGCGGAAAGGGCAGCCCGACCACTCAACTTTGCCTTACGATAAATTGAATGGGCCTGTTGTCTGACCGTCTTCTCGCTCACATCACGCATAATGGCAATCTCCTTATAACTCATTCCCTTCAATATCAACAAGCCCACTTCACGTTCTGCAGCAGTTAACGCCCATTGATTGAATTGTCTGGCGATACCTTGACTCAATCCCTTGATCAGGTCACTCATGCCACTTCGCCATTGCATACCCTCGATACGTGCTGTTTCAAGATCTTTAATCAGCAACATCTGTGTTTCGTGTTGAATATTGAATTGCTCGGTTAGACGTACCATACCCACCGCGATGATGACGATCAGCGTTGGTTGAATCATCTCGATGAGTATCTCACCGAGAGTCAGGTCAGGGTCCTCAAATATTTCCAGTGCAATAAGCAAGATGCTACCGGCCACGATGACCAATATACTGCTCCAATGCCCCATTCTTTTTAGATAGCTGTTCATGATATCTATTGCTCGGATGAAATGTTTTGTGCCATCACGTCAACGAGCATGGCCGTTCTGCAACCATGCTCGTATTAACGCTATACGATCAGGTCGATCAGTGTAATTGGCTCTTAACGCTTTCTCATATACTATTCACAAAAAGCGTCAGGAGAGCGTTCGCACAACGCCTCAAGCAGCTCTTCCGGATCCTCGATCTCGCATTGCGGATCCTCAAGAATATCAAGAGATTCACCGACACAGACCAGTGCTTCCCGTTCACCGGTTAATACACCATCTTCCATTGCTTCTGCGAGGACAAAGCCGATACCTGGAATATAGTACTTATTTTCTGTGGATTCAGGTTCGAGTGGTGCAAAGTCAAATGTCATCAGACAGCCACCGGCGTCGGCACAGGGAAAACGCTCATTCTCCACGCTGGGCACAGCTGCCAGATCAAGGTATTGAACGATATCTTCGGCTTCACCCAGAGAAAACTCCTGCCTGTGTGCAAGCCCTACTGTTGGCAATGCCATCATCAACACGCCTGCTTTGGCAAACTCCCTGCCTGATTCAAAGGAACCGTCCACATCAACCAGAACGTCATCCTCAAAATTGCGTGAAATTTCACCGCAATAATAGACATTGCCGTCTATGTCCTGGGCGAACCAGTCATCGGTGATCTCCACAGCTATATATTCAATACCACCATCCTCTTCATCTTCTTCAGCAATCACAACGGCATCTGCGACAACCCGACAGCGTACCCCCTGTATCTCACGAGACTCTTCAGTAACGTGAACGATCACAGTTTCTTCATCTTCTTCACCAGCCCGCAGCACATAGGTATGACCAGCGACAACTGATACATAGGGGTTTGCTGTTGAGTGATCGACATCATCAGGATCGACAAAGACGATGGCTGGATCGAGTAGGGGATCAGCGTCATAACGCTCCTCATCTAGAATCTCACAGGCATCCGTTCGAGCATCGCGCTGATCACCGCAAAACGCTGCCTCCTCCATCCGTACCAGTTTTGCCTCGTCACGGCAGGCCACACGTTCACTGCGTAGTGCCAGATTGGTACAATTCGCCAGGGTGGTTTTGTAGTCATCTACAACATCGGATTTACACGCCTGGAACATTTGATTTGCGGTCCTTTCGCAGGGTGATCGGCCATCCTCCTGTGCGAATAGTGTCGTTGCGAAAAAGAGTGATGACACAGAGAAAACCAATGTGCCCATCAGCAGTGTGTGTTTCATAATCTACTCCCGATTTATTGAATCTATTCTTTGGTTGGTGGTTCTCATCTCGATTGATAACGATCAGGAATCATTACCTGGTATCTAGATATTTCATTTCAATTCTCCTCACACTATTCAGATCTGTTTATTCAGCAAATAAGTCACAATTGAAATACTCACTGGTCTGTAGTGAACAAACATGTCACGTGATACAGCAGTGAATGAGTGAAAATTTAAGTGATGGGTAGTGATCGGACTATAGAATGGATGTTGTATGTTAGGAGGAGTAAGGCTTAACATATTGAAAATAAGAATAAAATAAACAGAGCCCTGAGATCCGGGAAGAGAGGACAGCGAGTCAGATCAGCTTAACAACATAGACGTCGCGATGGTGGAATATTAGTGGTTCATTGAATAGCAGCCATCTATAGAACAAATGTCCTACGTTTATTTGACTACTTAACCACACTACTGGCTTGCGGGATGATCGATTACAAGTTTCAATTGATTTTGTGATTCAGCAAAACCCTTAGGAATTCATCTGCATGTTTCAGAGTGACCATGGTTTTTCATCCGGATTTCTCTTTCTAATCCTGGCAATGGTTATTTCGTATGGTTTCGCTGATGAGAGTGATGATGATGTACATACGGAGATCCCATCAGACCAGGCAGATTCAGCCAGGATCTACCGTACACGAGATGAACAGCGTGAAGCGGGTCTGCAGAGAGAGATTACTCCCTGGCTTACACTTTCGGGTCTATTGGAAGGTGAAGTCCTCTCTGAAAGGTTTGATCCACGGGAACGACATCCCAATATCAAGGCCAGCGAGAGTAATGCAACATTACAGCTGGGACTGATTGCAGATCTGTTCGCTCTGGCAGAGGCTGAGGTGATCGTCGAATACGATACCGATCTAGACAAATTTGTTGCTGATGAGGCCATTTTAACCTTTGAATATGAACCTTGGGAGTTGAGCCTGGGTAAGCAATACACACCATTTGGTGTCTATTTCAGCCATTTTGTGAGTGGTCCTTTGCTGGAGTTTGGAGAGACCCGATCCAGAAAAACCGCAATCCTTACCTATGGACCCAGTGATGAGTTTGATCTCTCCCTCGCACTCTATCGGGGCCGGGCAACAGCGCTGGGTAATGACGCGAAAGAGTGGGACTGGGCTGTTGGATTCGAAGCCTGGCCGACAGACAGTTTCTCATTTGGTTTGAGCTATCAATCCGATCTTGCAGATGCGGATGAGCGTCTGCTTGAAGAGGAGGACGACCGCTACACAGATCGTGTCTCAGGTATTAGCGGTTATCTACTACTGGTCAGTAAACAGTTTGAATTCTCATTCGAACTGGTTACCGCTACAGATTATTTTCGGGAACTGGAAAAACATCAAAACCGACCGATGGCATGGAATGCTGAATTAGCATACTTTTTTCCGAAGTCTCAATTCGAGCTGGCAATTCGCTTTGAGGAGAGCCGTGAATTAGCCGATGCACCGAAATATCAGTATGGATTGGCTGTTACTCGCTATGAAGGTAAGCATGCCAGTCTGACACTGGAATACTTACATGGACAATTCGAGGCAGGATCCTTTGACATAGAACTTGATGATGATATTCCCATACAGCATGTACACACAGTCAGTGCGAAGGTAACAATCGAATTTTAACAGTGAGAAAGGCCTAATAATCAGTTACTTCCTTTTATCTATAACACCATGAAATATAGGTAAAATTAACCACTGAATATCCTACCAACATGGGTTTGGTTGCACCCCATACGGGATATGCAGCCTAGCGTTAAAGTTGGTGCTGGTCAGGCCGATATTTTCTATATATCAATCAATGAATTTGTACTTAGTCTACTAGAACAGGCAGTGACGCTGGATACATGGTAAATAGACTCTTTCCCAATTTTCAGAATGACGAAAGGCGATTGCACATCCAAATGTGGATAGTGCTGGGTGTGTGGACCCTGTTGATACTTTTCCTACTGCTCTGGCTACTGAGAAATGAAGATACTGAAATGTTGGAGTTGGCACGGCAAGAGGCGGTAGCCAACTTCAATAAGGACCAGGCATTTCGTGTATGGGCCACCAAACATGGCGGTATCTATGTTCCTGTCAGTGAGCATACTCAGCCAAGTCCCTATTTAAGCCATATTTCTGAACGTGATTTGGTGACGTCTTCGGGACGCCGGCTGACATTGATGAATCCAGCCTTCATGCTGCGACAGATGATGGACGACTATAACGAACTGTATGGCGTGAAAGGGAGAATTACCAGTCTCAACCCGCTCAATCCTGAGAATGCGCCAGATGAGTGGGAGAGGGAGGCGCTCAAGGCATTTGAGCTGGGAGAAGTTGAACGTTTCGAGGTAACCGAGATCAATGAAGCTCCTTTTTTGCGCTTGATACGCCCCATGGTAACTACTGAGGGTTGTCTGAAGTGCCACGGTCATCAAGGTTTCACCAAGGGATCTATTCGCGGTGGCGTCGGCGTCTCAGTGCCTCTTGCCGGCTATCTTTCTGTGACCAACAGCCGCAAGCGGAATTTTTTGGTTGCCCTCAGCATGATCTGGGGAGTCGGTGTTGTGGGTGTGTGGTTGATTGGAAAACGAAGCCAACAACGTATTCAAGAGCGTAAAAACTACGAGGGACAGATCTGGCATCAGGCTAACTTCGATTCCCTGACCGGACTTTCCAACCGGAGTCTGTTTATGGACCGATTGGATCGTGCCCTTGCCTATGCACGGCGGCATGAACACAAACTGGCACTGCTTTTCATTGATCTTGATCGTTTCAAAGATGTCAATGATACCTTGGGTCATGCGGTTGGTGATCTTCTGTTGCAGGAAGCTGCAAAACGTCTGCAGGGCTGTGTGAGAGATATGGATACAGTTTCTCGCCTGGGCGGTGATGAGTTCACGATCATTTTACCTGAAGTTGTCGATGGCATGTCGGCCACGATGGTTGCCGGTACGATATTGACATCACTGTCACGTCCGTTCGAAATGGATGGACAAGAGGCCCAACTCTCCGCCAGTATTGGTATCACCATCTTTCCCCATGATGGCGAGAATCCTGGGATGCTGTTACAGAATGCTGACACCGCCATGTACAGGGCCAAGGCGGAAGGACGGAATACTTTCCGTTACTTCACTTGGGAGATGAATAAAGAAGCCGGTGGACGCGTCACCCTGGAGGCAGCGTTACGGCGTGCATTGAAACGTGATGAGTTTGAACTCCATTACCAGCCAATCCTTACTGCTTCCGATGGCAACCTGATCGGTGCTGAGGCATTGATACGCTGGGAGTCTCCAGAGTTGGGCCTGATAGGACCCAATGAATTTATCCCTTTGGCTGAAGAGAGTGGTCTGATTGTCCCAATAGGTGATTGGGTGCTGAAAAAGGCGGCTGCTGATCTGGCGAAATGGGATCATGCCGGATTGGTGTTGCAAAAGCTATCGGTTAACGTCTCAATCGTCCAGTTTCAAATGAAGGGTTTCACTCGAAAGATCCTAGACATCCTCAACAACCAGCCACACCTGGCATCCCGTCTTTTTTTCGAGATTACAGAGAGTGTGTTTATGGATGAACACAGGGAGCCTGGGGCACGGCTAGGCAAATTGCGGGAACAGGGTATAGGTATTGCCATTGATGACTTTGGAACAGGTTACTCTTCGTTGAGCTACCTGAAGCGTTTCCCTGTTGACAAGATCAAGATCGACCGCTCTTTTGTGCGTGATGTCACCAGTGATCCTGAAGATGCCGCCCTATGCGAGGCGATTATTGCGATGGCCCATCACCTCGGTCTTGAAGTGGTGGCGGAAGGGGTCGAGACAGATCAGCAGTGGCAGTTTTTACGTGACAGCGGTTGTGACTATGCACAGGGTTACCTGTTTGGTCGGCCGATGCCGTTTGATCGCTTTACCGATTATCTAAAACAGAATCTGACTATGGACAGGGCAGTGGTCTGACTGAAATGCTTGGCTCTTCTCAAAAGCGAATGGGTAAAATGTGTTGATTGCAAGGATATAATCACCGACTCAGATTCAATTCTCTCCAAATAACATAAATATTAACCCGGTAACCTAAAAATGTTACCGATTAATACTGTGGTTGCTTATTTGTAGGGTGTGGCCTTGCCGTACCAAAAGCCCTTCGGATAATTAAAAAAATGCTATCATTATGTGCCATCTCAATTATTATTCAGCCATAAACACGGCTGTATTTTTACTTATTTTCAGCGTGAGTTAAGGCTGCCACTCTAGACTGAAGATAGGCGGATACCAAGGCGGGTATCCTAAAGTTGAGTGAGAGGGATCAGGGAGTGATTCTAAAACACGTCGTTATTGAGGATTGCAGCCATGAAGAAGCTGAACATAACCCTGGTACTGGGAATGATGTTAGTGATTCCTGGATGGGTCACTGCACAAACTCCGCTGACATCGCCTGGGCCAATTCCATTCGAAACTTTTGATGTTGATGGGAACGGTTCCATCAGCAGGCAGGAATTTGAGACGGTACATGCCCAGAGGCGATCAGCTAGAATCAATCAGGGTGGTCCGATGCGGGGGCTGGCAACCAGCCCTAAGTTCCAATACTTTGATAGTAATGATGATGGTCAGCTTAGCCAGAAAGAGCTCCTATCAGGTCAGCACAACAGGATGATGATGAACCGAAGTGGCAAGCGCGGTGGTATGGGGCTGGGGCGTAATATGCCGACATTTGGCGATTTCGATTTAAACCAAGATGGCGTACTGATTCAGGAAGAGCTTGACCAGGCCCGTGCTAAGCGTATCGCTGAGCGGGCAAGCCAGGGCTATATGATGAGGAATCTGGGTAACGCACCCACCTTTAACGCGATCGATAGGGATCGAGATGGTCAGGTAACACCGGATGAGTTTACAGCTGCCCAGGCGGCGCATAGACGGCAGCGTAACCGATAACTAAGCACGCTGATCGATTGCAATTGCCAATCGGTATAAGATAACTTGTCTGTGTATGTCTATCAGCTGGCTATCTGTGGTGGGGCAGGGCCCCACCAATATGCCAGTCTACTGCTCACAAGGTTGAATTTACAGGAATATACAAACCATCGATATACCACAAGGAGGTGGTACCAATGCGGGGAAAGATACAAGCGGTCACACTGCTGCCCAAACCTTCGCAAAAACTTTATATCTGGCAGTTGACCACCCATACGCTGGCATTGCTGGTCACACTCTTCGCTCCCCTGATACTGTTACATAAGTTACTGCTGCTATTGTTTTTGGCAATGTATATTTTATATTCACATCGACAATCTCAAAGAAGCAATCGTAATCATATCCTCAAGGCAAGAATAGAACATGATGGCAGATCCCGATTAACCATGGGTGATGGACGACGATTAAACGCTAAGATCCGAACGGATAGCGTCGTTACCCCCTGGTTGATACTTTTACGCTTCGATCTCAAGCAGGGATGGCTTTCACCGACAATGGTATTGTTCGAAGATGCTTTGCCTCATGAACAGAGACGACAGCTGAGAGTTTTATTAAAATTTGGAGGGATTAATCAGGAAGATGGGTAAGTGCCATAGCTTGAATAAATAATTTGACCAACAATAATTATTCATAGTCACCTATGCCGAGCCAAGGCCTGGTTCAGGACTCTGTTAATGATTATAAGATCGAGCAACAAGGAGGCATTATGGCGAATTCAATTCAGCTTGAGGAAAACTTTATCATTGGAGGTAAATCCACCGCATACCTTACACCCAATTTCCTGCTCAAAGAGTTCATCCGGGCGAATGGAAAAATCCGGGTGCATAGAGAGCTGGTGGCAGGGTTGCAAATTTTACGGGATAATTTTTCAATGCCGATTGAAATCGATCCTGAAAGGCCTGCAACAGCCTATCAGCCTGGTGACGATGGCCTCTGTATCGTGATCACGGCAAATGATCCATCCACTCTCGAAAAAGAGGCGCAAAAGCTCGTCAGGCTGGACTATTTCAGTCGCTGCAATCGCAACGGGAACAACCTCTATCTGGAGATGCATCATCCGAGTCAGCTTCCTTATATTGCACCTAAAGTTGCCTTCGACTGCGGTATGAAAGTGACAGCTGCATTTGAAACCAGGGGTGATCCCTACCAGGAGGTGACGGGCAATTTTGATCTTGCCGGTCTCTCGTTCGGTCCGATTCAATGCAATCTGAAATCAGGTACCCTGCAAGAGCTGTTTCGGCGTATGCGCGGTGAAGACGAACGTCGTTTGCAGCGTTGTTTTGAAAACAAAGACGACTATTTGATTTTCTGGGAAGTCCTGGACGGGTCACGTAAAAAGGCAATAATCTGGGCCGATGGCTTGAGCACGGGAACGGGTAAGCATGGCTTTTCGCAGCCCTGGAAGGGTTATCTGCAGGCAGTAGGGAGAGAGAAGCTATTCCGCGAAGTGATGCTGCGTTACGCCTACGATAAGTATGGCAAACTGCTGATGTCCGCACTGGCCTTCCTCAGGGGTGTATCATCCATTCCGATCAACAATCTACGCTGTCTTGCCGCACTCTACGACATGGGGGTGCAGCAGGGGAGTCTGAGCAAGGCCCACCATGCAATAAAGAGACGTGTTGTCGCCGAGCAGCCTGCCGATGAATTCACCCTGACCCGTATTGCTGTAGAGGAGCGTGCCAAAAAGGCCTCACCCCGTTGGCGTGCGGATTGCCTGAGTCGCCGGTTGTGTATCCTGGAACGACAACCTGTCTCGGTCAGTCTGGATGGACAGCGATCACGTCGCAGTAATCGCAGTAGCTATCTGTTGCGTGACAGTTCGGTGAAGGGGCTGGATCGTTATTTAGTGGGATGATGTATCAACAGCTGAATACTTAAACGAGACAACAATTATATATAGCTGTACCAAACAGGGTTTTTATTCCACGAGTAACTCAACCAGCTTCCTGGCTTGTTGAACGAGATCTGGAGCACCTGAGAAAAAACCGTTAACAGGTAGCCACCAATCTATGTATCGTCTTAGTTGCAGCTCCGTGGATTGGAATGGTTTATCTGCATTGGGCTTTATTGACGTAACATACTCAAACCGCGCCTTCATCTCTAGTAGATAGAACTCAGCTGTCTCGTCAGTCGATACGCCAATTAACTGACTCAGCAGCGCGAGTTCAGCCAAGGAGCCCTGTGCCCAGTATTCAGTCGGGCGGATACGATCAACCTCTGCGGCACGATAAGCAGTCTTCCACTTTTGAATATCCACCTCGCCCGTGAGGGCAGCGTGCAAAGCGAGGTACTGAACCCCACTCCAGTGGTGGGAGGGATTGGCATCGAATGCCTGTCTATACCAATTGCAGGCACGATCCAGTGCTTGGCGCGATGCCTGTTTGCTTGTTTCATCCCCTAAATGTCTAAAAAGTAATTCAGCCAGGCGCTTTTCAGCGCTCCCAAGAAGGCCAAGATTCTCATTCAGCGCCTTCTTGTTTTTTGTCTGTAACAGTAGATTGTTGAGTGTGTTGATCTGTCGCTTGAGATCTGACCCAATGGCAAAAAAATCATCACGGCTGGCACCGGTTTCTGCCAGCGCCTCGGCCCGATCACGGAGATTCATAAGTGAGCTGAGGTGGGACTTCAGCCTAACTGACTCTAAAAAATGGGTATAGCCTTCAGGTAGCTGTACATAACCCACCAGGCTGACCCAATCGTGTCCTGCTTCCTCCTTTTCATAGAGCTCAACCCGGGTGCGATGGAGTGCCTCTCGTACATCAAGGCCCTCGAAAAGGTCGTCATAGAAGCGTTGCACAAGGATATTTGAACCTTTTATTGTCAAGGGCAGTTGTGAGGCCACAACGACTGGAAAGCCAGAAGTATGGAGTATGTGTGCGAGGCTTTTTTCAGGATTGATGACGTCGGTTTGATTACCTGCGTCACAGGCAGCCAGGGTAACGACCGCAGCACTGCTGCGAATCCCCGTCAGTGTTTCTGAAAGCTGTTCGGGTGTTACCACATCGGCACCTTCAATGGGATGATTCAATGCAATACCAAACCGTTGGTCATTCTCATCCTTCAGGCGCTGGCCATGGGCCAGCAGGTGGAAATGGGTGAATCCCCCATCTCTGGTAACTTGTTCGATCTGTCTGCGTTTGGCATTACCGATCTCAACAAAAACCGATTCAAGATCACCTGGTGGCAACCAGGGTTTGAGTGCTTCGAGCAGGACTTCACGGTGTTCTTTGTAAGGTACCTCTCCACCTGCTGCAGACCAGACAAAAAGGACGCGTGGCGTGACAGGCCAATGAGCCGGGCTCTCGTTGAAATCACCGCGTACCCGTCGGGTCAATACAACGCCCTCTCCGCTTCGAAACAGGGGTATACCATCATCTGACAAGGCCGCTTCGAAGGGAAGTGCTGAGAGTTCAGTGGCATTGGCTACCAGATCGATTTGCTGAAGTGCGTTGCAACCCTTTTTGATCTCTTTCAGCAGAGGACCATCCACCATCCTGTTGCCATTGTCATGATGTTGCAGGAGTTCCATGATGTGCTTTGATAACGCAACCGGATCGCCCCGGTATTTTTTATTGAGCGCATCGAGCCGGTCCGTTATATCCTTGTGATCATCATGTCTTTGCAGAAGATCTGTGACCAACGCTGAAAGTGTACCCAGTGCATCGATGCGTGCTTCCTCGGAATCGTTTTCATAGCGCAGCTCATGCATCAGTTTGTTGAAAGGCAATTGGTCAATGCCCATGCAGACCTGCTGCACCGGGTGGTCAATGACCGTTCGCAAATACTCGTCACCCTTCCTCAGAATACCTGTCCCTAAATGTTTAAAGCGGGCAAATTCAACTAAGGTTGACTTCATTTGTCGCCACCTTTCTCAATCACAATCCCACCTTTCTCACCATCCGGGTATACCGTTTCATAGCCATAGGCGTTACGCAGCAGATCGTCGTCCCAGATGTCAGTTTCGTCGGTATGGTAGTTGAACAGCAGCTTCGGTTGATCTCCACCATACTCGATGACTCGCGCCACTGCCTCGGGATGGGGGTGGTAGAATTGATCGCCGTTCGAGGAGAAGATGTAGCGTTTGCAATCCAGACGTTTGATCAATGCAGCGCTAACACTTCCCCGACTGCCGTGGTGGGGTAGCTTGCAGACATCAAGTTTCAGTTTCTCCTCTCCCAAGCGATCGATCGATTTGACCAGCGTGCTCGGATGGGCATCACCGGCGAGTAGCACCCTATAACCCTGGTATTCAACAAGCAGTGCGATACTGCTTCCATTCGCGGAAGAAGGGTCTTCCTCAAAATCGGTCCTCAATAGTTGTTCAATATCGGGGCGTTCCGGCTTGGTTGTTGCCACCTCTTTACCGCCGAGGGTTTTGTATCGACCTTCTCTGCGTGCCTCTTCCAACTCCTCTGGGGTGATACGGATATCTTTACAGGAGTGCTCCCAATCTTTGCGTAGATCCGCGAGCATCGGAATCGTCGGCCCCATCAGGGTTACTGTTAGATCTCCATCGAATTTGATTTGTGGCAGATTCCCATCATCCGGAATGACAACAGCATTGCCATCGAATCCCTGGCTATTCCAGCTGTTGCCATTCTTCAACAGCAAGTCGGTAAGTTCCTCGCCGTGTTTGCCTGCCAGGACTTCAGGGTTATCCTTTTTAGGAAGGTGCCTATAGCCGTTGAACCAGACATCTTTGGCCTTGAAGGGCATACTGTCATCATGGGCCAGTTCGATGATGCCGCGGATATGGTCGTAGTCGACATGGGTGATGACAAGCAGTTCAAACTCCCGGTCAGTATCTGGGAGTTGTTTGAGCCTTGGTTTGAGCGCCTTTTTATAGACACCGGGTGCACCGCCGTCGATCAACATGCGCCGTACCGGGTTTTCGCTGTATTCAATCCATATACAATCACCGTAGCGTGCAGGGAGCACCTCAAGTCGGAACATATCGTGTCATCCCTTATCGTATTGTTTTCTTGATAGAAGCCAGCGGGGATTAACGGCGGGCCAGTAGCAAGGTTAGACAATGCCTGTCGGCAGTTGGGAAACCAGGTCAGGGCGGCTGCGAATCAGTGCCAGCAGGTTCTTCGGTCGATAGGAGTCGTCATGTGCGAGCAGCTTGAGTGCCGTCTCGTGAACATCCAGTCCGGCAAAGCTGGCACTGGCCAGCAGGTCACGATCTCCACTTTCACCTTTGAGGCTGCTTATCCAACCACGAAGCTTCATAAAGCCGGTGTAGGACTCATTGCGTTCATCACCAAACCAGGGTCGATAGAAACTGAGAAATTTCTTGTCGACAGCGAGACCCTCCTGTTCAGCGGCCTCGATCATCCAACGCAGCGCCCCGTTGGCAAGCCCATCATTTGCGTAGCCTCCACCAATACTGGTGTGTACCCCGGGAAACCAGCGCTGTTCAACCGATTGATCTGGATGGGCGCCTCGCCAGATTTCAGGTCGGAAGTCAGTACGACGTTCGTCGATGGCGAGAGCCTGTCTTGCCACAGAGACGATCTTGGGAGGCTTTTCCCCCACATGGAAGCTCAGGCCGGGGGCCGTGGTTCTCTTATCGTTATCAAAATCGGCGCGTAACCGGGAACCCAGCGCCAGTACAGTATCGTAGACACCCAGAAACCGGACCCGTGTTGGGTTTGGAGGTGCAATCTTTTTACCTGTGGCAATCAGCTGATCCATGAATTGCTGGGCAGCCCCCTCGGCCGCTTCAGTCTCGATGTAGTGCTTGAAAAAGTCCGGAATAAAATAGGCATCCGGTTTCTGTAGGGTGCCGCCCATCCAGTCGATGAAACGGCACAGACTGCGTGCCTGACCAGCACCTCGGCTGAAACCAAATACAAAAATTTCATCGTCAGGCAGTTTGTTGCCGACGATGAAGCTATATGCAGACTCGATGTTCTGCTCAAATCCTGCACCCCATGCTCCACCCAGCAGTGAATCGAGTTTTGCAAGCGCCTTGTTGCGAAGACCCCGTTGGGCGGATAAGGCTCCCACGCCTTCATCGTAGTATGAGATCTGGTCGATCCGATCTTCGGATCTTGGCATCACAGCCCGGTAAGTCTTGAGTATATTGGACGGTTTGTGAACCTCTGAACCGTCGCCTCGTTCCACCAGGTTGTCGGGGCTGGCCCAGGTTCCGTCGAGACATATAATGATTCTTCGCATTGCGCCTGCTCCATGGTCAAATATTAAATTCTTATTAGATTCAATATATAGACCAGGGTCAGTGAATTGTCACTCGTTCAGCGTTTCATGCGTCTTTGTTCATCCATACATTAGAGAAGGTTATTTAACGATACTTTTCATTGCCAGCAGTGCAGTGCCGTAAGCTGCCTCTTGTTGGTTGGCTCTAACCACTGGGATACCCATTATCTGTTCCCGCATCTTTCGCCAGGGTTCATTGAAGGCACCACCCCCCATTGAAATGATACGTTGGGGTTTCGGTGCACCCAGACGTTGCAGCAATCGATAGCCTTCGTTTTCAATACTGGCGATACCTTCCAATATTCCCTGAAAGAAGAGCAGGTCGCTCTCGGGTCTAGGCAGTAGTCGCGGGGAATAATCGGCATCGCTGATGGGAAAACGCTCACCAGGTTGCAGTAAAGGGTAGTAGTTGAGGCCAGTGGGTTTGTCCGGTTGCAGATCTTGGGTCAGTGACACTATCTCAGTATCAGTGAAGTAGTGACTCAGCACGGCACCACCGCTGTTGGAAGCGCCACCGACTAACCATTGTTCACCCAACCGGTGACTGTAAACACCGTATTCAGCTGCAAACACCGGTTTGTCAGAGAGGATCTTCAATACCAGTGTGCTGCCGAGAGAGGTAACTGCATCACCCATCTCTACTGCACCGGCGGCAATGAAAGCGGCATTGCTGTCCGTCGTGCCGGCAACGATCGGGATGCCGCATTTCAGATGGGTGACTGTGGCTGCCTGTTGGCTGAGCCGACCAATGATCGTGGCACTGGGTACAACCTTTGGCAGGGTTTGCTGTGGGATGGCCAATGCATCCATCCAGGCAGGCCACTCCCGTCGAATCGGATCATAGCCCAACTTCAGTGCATTGTTTTCGTCACTGACAGAAAAGTTACCGCACAGCTTGCCTATGATCCAGTCAGCTTGATGGAGGGCGAGGTAGTGGTTTGTGGATAGGTTTTGTCGCAGATGAAGCAGCTTGGCCAAGCTTGAGTTTGCGTTGAGTACCGGGCTTCCCTCGGGTGCCCACTTTTTCAACGTACTCAGTGACTCCCGGCTGCGGCTGTCGTTGTACATCAATGCCGGGGTGACCGGATTCCCATGGCGGTCACTGAGTAGCAATGTCGAGGAGGTGCCATCCACAGCGATCGCTGCAATCGAGTGGTTACTGCAAGCTTCACTGATCTTGCGCAACAGCTTGATGACAGCTTGCCACCAGTGTTCAGGTTCCTGCTGACGCTGCCCTGGCTTTTTCCCAACCGACAACGGTAAGGGGCTGGTCATGACAGATTTGACTGTACCGGTGTTATCGATGGCAATGGCGCGACAGCCTGAAGTGCCTAGATCAATGCCAATAAAAATTTTCAAGTGCGTACTGGGCAATTCAGCATCGGTATGGAAACATGCCCGTTCATTCAGGGTACGGATACAGGTGGGGGAGGGGTCCAGCCCTCAGCCCTGTGATCGACGACTACGGTGGTGTAAATACCGCCGCGGACATTGAATTCGGCTGTCAGTCGCATATAACGAGGTTGGGTTGCACCGACCAGGTCACTCAGGATTTCATTGGTAACCGCTTCATGGAATGCACCCTGGTCGCGAAAAGACCAGACATACATCTTCAATGCCTTCAACTCAACGCAGCGTTTGTCAGGCACGTACTCCAGGGTCATCTCGGCAAAGTCCGGCTGGCCGGTCTTGGGGCAGAGGCAGGTAAACTCCGGGATATGAATACGGATGGTATAGTCTCTTTCAGGCTGGGGATTATCAAACGTTTCCAGATCTTTGCTTGGTTGGCTGGGCATGGTTTCTTCACTCATCAGTCAAATGGCCGGGAATTATACGTGAGCCTGTGCCCGGTCAAAAGCATGACTTTTATATTCAAATAAAAACAATAACTTATAATCATTAGTTAAAGTGTAAAAAATTGAACTGTCCCCTGTAATAATCACCCTCTTTGGTGTATCTTAGCCGCCCATGCGTCTGGAGAAAATCAAGCTCGCCGGGTTTAAGTCGTTCGTCGATCCAACTACTGTACCGATCCCAAGCAATCTGGTAGGTATCGTTGGGCCAAACGGATGTGGAAAATCCAATGTCATCGATGCCGTCCGTTGGGTCATGGGCGAAAGCTCGGCCAAAATGTTGCGTGGCGAATCAATGGCGGATGTCATCTTTAATGGTTCGAGTGTACGCAAACCTGTAGGCACAGCGACCATTGAACTGCTTTTTGACAATGCTGAGGGTAAGGCTGGCGGTCAATACGCACAATACAATCAGATCTCCGTAAAACGTCTGGTATCGAGAGATGGCCAGTCTCTCTACTATCTGAATAGTGTACGCTGCCGTCGCAGGGATATTACCGATCTCTTCCTGGGTACCGGTCTTGGACCACGCAGTTACTCCATCATCGAGCAGGGTATGATCTCACGCTTGATAGAGGCGCGTCCGGAAGATCTACGCAGCTTCCTGGAAGAGGCGGCAGGTATCTCAAAATACAAAGAGCGTCGCCGGGAGACTGAAAACCGTATTCGCCATACCCGGGAAAACCTGGAGCGTCTGACCGATCTGCGCGAAGAGGTGGCCAAACAACTGCAACACTTAAAGCGTCAGGCGGCTACTGCTGAAAAGTATCAGGCGTTGAAACAGCATGAGCGGCAGGTCAAGGCCGAGTTGCTGGCCTTGCGTTGGCGTACCCTGGATGAGGAGTTGCAACAGCGGGAGCGTAAAATCGCAGAATTGCAGAACCGTCTCGAGTCAGCTGTTGCTGAGCAGCGCAAGCTGGAATCGGAGATCGAAACTGACCGGGAAAAGCACACAGAAGTGAATGATCAGTTTAACGAGGTGCAGGGGCGATTCTATGGACTGGGTGCAGAGATCAGTGGATTGGAACAGGCAATCCAGTTCGCCCGGGATTCACAACGTCAGCAGCAACAGGATCTTGAGCAAGTCGAACATGCATTGCAGGAATCCGAGGCCCATCGCGCTCAGGACGAGGGGCGGTTGTCAGATTTGAACAACAATCTGCAGCAGGAGCAGCCGAAACTCGATGAGGCGCGTCGTCAAGAAACACAATTGATTGAGGCTTTGTCACAGGCAGAGCAGGCCATGCAAACCTGGCAGAGTGAATGGGATCAGTTCAATCAACAGGCAGCAGAACCGGCCCAGACCGCACAGGTAGAACGTACCCGAATCAACCATCTGGAACAGCAGGGCGGTAATCTGGAACGTCGACTGCAACGCCTCGATGAGGAGTTGGGTCGTCTTGACGACAGCCGTCTGTTGAGCGAGATTGCTGAACTGGAGTCCAATGAAGCTGCACAAATGGCAGAGGTAGAGACCCTGCATGGACAGCTTGCTAAATCGGTAGCGCTGATTAATCAACAACGAGAGAACAATCACCAACACACCAATCAGTTGGACCAGGCAAGAGCGGATTTTCAGTCTAAAAAAGGACGCCTGGCCTCACTTGAAGCCCTGCAACAGGCAGCGCTTGGAAAACAGGGTAGTGAAGCCGCTCAGTGGCTGGAAAACAGTCAATTAAAATCGGCCAGACGTCTTGCTCAACAACTCAAGGTGGAACCTCGCTGGCAGCAGGCGGTTGAAGTGGTGCTGGGATTCCACCTGCAGGCGGTCTGTGTCGACGATCTGAATCAACTGCAGGAACCACTTTCGCAATTGCAAAAGGGCGCTTTGACCTTTTGGGATACCCGTGTCGCTGATGAACGCGATACACGATCAGCCAGTCACTACCTGTTATCCAAAGTCGATGCACCTTTGAATCTCCAGAGTCTGCTGGGCGGTGTTAAACTGGCCGAGGATCTGCAGACAGCCATGCATCAGCGCCATACACTGCAGCCTGGGGAATCACTGGTCACACCTGATGGAATCTGGCTTGGCCGACATTGGCTGAGAATTACCCGTGAGTCCGATGAGAGTGCAGGCGTATTGGCGCGTGAAGAGGAGATCCGCCACCTTAAACTGATCCTACAGGAGCAGGAGGAGCGGGTTGCCGGACTTTCGGAGAGTCTGGAACAAGGAAGAGAGGCGCTGAAGCAGTCCGAACAGACCAGAGAACAGGCACAAGCAGGCTTCAATCAGGTCAATCGGGTGCTTTCTGAAATCCGAGCCGGTTTGAGTGGTAAACGCACCCGAGCAGATCACCTGCGTCAACGGCGTGAACAGCTTCAGCACGAACAGAAAGAGATTGCGGAACAGATAAGCGCAGATCACGAGTTGATGGAGGAGACGCGTCAACGCCTGCATGCGGCCTTGGAGGCTATTGAAACGCTGGGCAGCCGCCGTGAGTCATTGGTCATAGAGCGGGATGAGTTGCGTCAGCATCTATCTGGGGCCAGGGAACGTCTCAACAATCAGCGCTCTTCCACCCATCAAGTGGCCCTGCAGGTTGAATCGATGCGCACCGCACATACTTCACTGACACAGAGTCTTGAACGCACCCGTAGTCAGTTGACTCAAATGTCACAAAGGCGTGATGAGCTGAACGCCACATTGGAAAGCAGTGAGGCTCCTCTGCAGCAGCAGGTCACGATGCTGAATCAAAAGCTGACAGAGCGGACATCTGTTGACAAGGAGTTGAATGAAGTCCGTCGGGGGCTAGAGGATGTGGATGGCCGGTTGCGTGAAATGGAACAGGAGCGCCACAAAGCGGAACAGCAAGTTCAGGAGCGGCGTGACCGTCTCAATCAGGCACGACTGCAGAGCCAGGAAATCAGTGTTCGTTGCAAGACTTTGCAGGAGCAGTTGCATGAAGGTGGATTGGATGCCCAGGAGCTTTTCAAGACCATGGCTGAAGAGGCCAATGAGGATGCATGGCAGGAGCAGGTTGAGCGTCTGTCTTCTCGTATTCAACGCCTGGGTCCGATCAATCTGGCGGCCATTGATGAGTTTCAGGAACAGTCTGAACGGTTAAAATACCTGGATGAGCAGGATGAGGACATCACTCGATCTCTGGAGACCCTGGAGAATGCTATACGAAAAATAGACCGTGAGACTCGTACCCGTTTCAAGGAGACGTTCGATAAGGTCAACTCGGGTATCAAAGAGCTTTTCCCTCGTTTATTTGGGGGTGGACACGCTTATCTGGAACTGACGGGTGAGGATCTGCTGGATACGGGTGTCACGGTAATGGCCCGCCCACCGGGCAAGCGCAATACCAATATTCACCTCTTATCCGGTGGTGAGAAGGCGCTCACTGCAGTGGCCCTGGTATTTGCGATTTTTCAACTCAACCCGGCACCATTCTGTATGCTTGACGAGGTCGATGCGCCATTGGATGATGCCAATGTTGGACGTTTTTGCGATATGGTGAAGGCTATGTCGGATCAGGTACAATTCATATTCATCACCCATAATAAGATCACCATGGAGATCGCCAATCAGCTTTCCGGAGTCACCATGTATGAGCCGGGTGTTTCTCGTTTGGTTACTGTCGATGTGGAGGAGGCGGCACAACTCGCCGCATTATAGCCCATGGATGCCATGACATTGCGCATCGTTCTGCTTATTGCCGGCTTTGTTTTTCTGGCTGGTATCTATCTTTATGAGACCAAGCGTCGTAAACGGGAGTCAGCGCAGGCACGCAGAAGAATCCAGCCGGAAGTCAGTGCAGCTGTCGACCCGGTGGGTGAAGTCGAATCTGAGCCTGATGCTGAACCAGAATCCGATCATGAATTAATGATTGACTCCCCGGACAGCGATGATACCTGGGTCAATTGGGATGAGGAGGATACCGAGTTATTGGATCGCGAGTTTAAGGAAATCGGAACACTGCAGGCGGATGATGACACCCTATCCGAAAACGAGATGGATGAGACAAATGTGGCGGCATCAATGCCTGAACAGCAGGACCTGTTCAGCTTTAGTGCTCGGGAAGAGTCTCCGGTTGATGTACCGAAACTGATTATTCAGATTAACCTGCGTTCCAAGTCAACTGCTTTTCCTGGCCCAGCGATAGAGAAGGCGATGAAGGATACGGGTCTGCAGATGGGGGAGATGCCAATCTATCAACGGACAGCTACTGATGGCAGCAATCTACCCCTCTTCAGTGTGGCGAGTATGGTAGAGCCCGGTATCTTTCCTAAAAAAGACATTGAGTCTTTCTCTACGCCCGGCTTGACCCTATTTACCCAATTACCCGGTCCCGGAGACGGTATGGCCATCTTTTCAGATATGTTGTTCACAGCAGAGCGCCTGGCGGCCATGCTGGATGGAGAGCTGCATGATGACACCCATAGCGCCTTGACCAAGCAGACCATTGAGCATCTGCGTGGCCAGATTGTTGAACACAGGCGTCAGGTTCAGTTGGCACGGAGTAAGGGTTGAATACAACCGCCGCCGTGGTGGAACGTATTGAGACACTACGCAACGAAATCAACTACCACAGCCGGCAATATTACGTCTTCGATGAGCCTGTCATTTCCGATACGGAATATGACCGATTGTTTCGCGAACTCCAGGATCTGGAGTCAGAATATCCACAATTTATTATTGCCGATTCTCCGACACAGCGGGTGGGTGATACCCC
The DNA here is from genome assembly GCA_025656675.1 of Candidatus Thiodiazotropha sp. (ex Codakia rugifera). Taxonomy (GTDB): domain Bacteria; phylum Pseudomonadota; class Gammaproteobacteria; order Chromatiales; family Chromatiaceae; genus Thiodiazotropha. The sequence goes on along the minus strand of JAHXHN010000003.1, from coordinate 374,246 downwards.
GTTAGCGAGTTTTAATGAGGTCTCGCACAGCTTACCCATGCTCTCTCTCGATAATGCCTTCGGTGAGGAGGAGATGGGTGAGTTTGAACGACGGATACGCGATCGTTTGAAGCTTGATGGGGATCAAAAGATCAGCTATCTGGCTGAACCGAAACTCGATGGTCTGGCTATCAATCTACGCTATGAACAAGGTCGTTTGGTACTGGCTGCGACCCGAGGCGATGGTAGCCGGGGTGAGGACGTCACCAGTAATGTCCGCACCATCAACGCAGTTCCCCTCAAGCTACAGGGGGATGACTGGCCGCCTATTCTTGAGGTCAGGGGTGAGGTGTTCATGCCTCGAAAGGGTTTCGAAGCACTTAACAGGCATGCACAGGAGCTGGGGGAAAAGAGCTTTGTCAACCCACGTAATGCAGCTGCCGGTTCCTTACGGCAACTCGACCCACGTTTGACGGCAAGACGCCCACTCTCCTTTTATACCTACGGTTTCGGCGAGGTGATCCCGGCACCGATTGCCTCCACTCAAAGCGAATCTATCTACCGATTACGTCAGTGGGGGCTACCTGTTTCACCGTTGCAGGAAGTGGTGACAGGTATCCAGGGATGCATCAGCTACTACCGGCAAATCGTACAACAGCGTGATGCACTCCCTTACGATATCGATGGTGTGGTCTTCAAAGTCGATGATTTGAATCGACAGCAGCAACTTGGATTTGTCTCTAGGGCACCACGATGGGCTGTTGCCTATAAGTTTCCCGCTCAAGAGGAGATGACCCAGGTTGAATCAATCGAGTTCCAGGTTGGAAGGACCGGTGCCATTACCCCAGTCGCTCGCCTGAATCCGGTATTTGTCGGTGGCGTGACTGTCAGTAATGCGACCCTGCACAATATGGATGAGGTGATGCGTAAGGATGTCCGACCTGGTGATACGGTCGTGGTGAGACGGGCAGGGGATGTCATCCCTGAAGTGGTTAGTGTGGTGTTGCTGAAACGTATGGGTGGTACTGCTCCAATCACGCTGCCGACACGCTGTCCGGTCTGTGGTTCAGACATCATCAAGCCTGAAGGAGAGGCTGTGGCACGCTGTTCTGGTGGGCTCTTCTGCCCGGCACAACGCAAGGAGGCGATCAAGCATTTTGCCTCGCGCAAGGCGATGGATATCGAGGGTCTGGGAGAGAAATTGGTGGATCAACTGGTTGAACAGGGTCTGGTCGATAATCCTGCGGATCTCTATAGTCTGACCCAGGAGCAGCTGAGTGGTCTGGAGCGAATGGCCGAGAAATCAGCACAGAATCTGCTGGATGCCCTCGAAAAGAGCAAGCTGACTACACTCGCCCATTTTCTATTTTCATTGGGCATTCGGGAAGTTGGTGAATCGACAGCGCAATCCCTGGCTAACCAATTCTCTACCCTTGATGCCCTGCAACAGGCAGATGAGGCCCGTCTCCAGGAAACCCCTGATGTGGGGCCGATAGTTGCTGCACACGTTGTTTCATTCTTTCGACAAGCACATAACAGGGCGGTTGTTGAACAACTGCTGGAAGTGGGGGTTCATTGGCCGGAAGTCGAGCCCCAGGCCGCTGATCAGCAACCGCTGTTGGGTAAGACGATCGTCATTACAGGTACTCTGAGTCGCTCCCGTGACCTGATCAAGCAGGAACTGCAGGTGCTTGGCGCGAAGATTACAGGCAGTGTCTCAAAAAAAACCGATTATCTGATAGCAGGGGAAGAGGCGGGATCGAAACGCTCTAAAGCGGAGCAACTAGGGGTGAAAATCCTCGATGAGGCAGCACTGTACGCTTTGTTGGAATCTTTAAAATAACGTTTCAGGTTGCCCGTTTATTCCACACAGCTATCATGCTAGTTTCACCAACCCATACCAGGGTCCCATGGAAAATCAATGAACCAAGAATCTAAGAAAGAGCAGGAAATCATGATGGTGATGCGCAAGCTGCTAACCACTATCGTGCGTGAAGTAACCCCCGAACATAAGGGCCTGAGGCATCCCCTGTCGGATCAGACAATACAGGATATTCGTAGCTGTTTAGGTCTGATCACTGCACGTGAAAAGGAGCTGGCCGATGATAGTGGCAGAAAGGTTCAAGAACGCCCCTATTTCACTGATGAACCCCCAAAGACGAAAACAGTTCCTATCTCAAGAATCGGCAAGGTCAAGCGAGAGAGTGAAGAATAGCGCAATAGATTAGAAAATTGACCGCAAATGAACGCGAATTAACACAAATACGCTTAGGGTTTTCCTCTCGTGTGGCATCTTGATTGTGGCCAATCAAGCGACGAGGACTATCTTCTCGTCAGGTTCATCATTCAGGTAGATAAGGCCAAATGAGTATGGCCTGTTTCAACGCTACTACAGCATTTAAAAAATATTTGCGTTGATCCGCGTTCATTTGCGGACACTCAATTAGCAATCAACCAGTGTCCGCCGCTAAAGCAAGCGGACACTGAATCGGTAGAGACTACTCTTTAGCTTCTTTCATCTCTTCTGCTTGGTTTTCCATACTGGTGGGGGCATCGGTAGCGGTTTGCTGGTCGGATGCCATCTCTTTATCTGTTGTCGCTTCCATCGCTTCCTCGGTGGGGGCTTCAGCCGCTGGATTCTCTGATGTCTGTTCCTCAGCGGCTGCAGGTTTTGCATTTTTCTCATTAAAAACAAGGGTGCTGTTATCACGTAGCCCCTGCATGTATTCTGAGAGGGAGCCCTGTTGTAACTTGGTTAGGATTTTACCCTTCACACTTTCCAGCGTAGGCGCCTCTGTTTCACGGCTATCCTCTAAGAGAATGACATGCCAGCCGAACTGGGTCTTTACCGGAGTTGTTGTGTACTTGTCTTTTTCCATACCCTTCAGGGCATCAGCAAAAGGTTTTACCATCTGTGCAGGATCAAACCAGCCTAGATCACCCCCGTTTTTGCCCGTAGGACCTGTTGAATGTTCTATAGCCAGCTCGGCAAAATCAGCTCCACCTGCAAGTTTTTCGATCAGTGATTTGGCTTCATCTTCCTCTTTTACCAGGATGTGTCTGGCCTTGAATTCAGTATTGGATTGTCCTGCATACTCGGCCTCATAGGCTTGTTGGACCTGCTCATCGGTAGGTTTGTGAGAGGTAGCGTGTTCCTGTATAGCCACCTGGGTCAGGAGTTTTGCCTTCAAGAGTTCCAATGAGGCTGCAATATCGGCACGTTCGTGGAGACCGCTTTTTTCCGCGTCCTGGGCCACAATGAGAATATTGGACAGCTCATTGAGTACACTCATCTGCATTTCAGGGGAGTTTTTTGCATCAGCGACGTTGCGCATGCGATCCTGGAAATAGAGGCTGTACATGGTTCGAGTGACCGGTTTTCCATTGACAGTTAACAGGGTCTCGATATCCATTTCATCAGAAGAGGCTTGTTCACTTTTTGCCGGTAACGTGGCTGGACGCCCGGACTCTGAGGCAGCCTCTGTGGCAGTCTGTTCTGAGGTCTGATTACAGGCCGTCAGCAGCCCGGCGCTGCATAATGCAGCTAGAATGATCTTCATTTTCATCGTTGAACTTACCTTATTGTGTTTGAAGGATTTTTTGGTGAATTCGCTGCAGTCATCAAGCTGGCAGCACTTTTTTAAAGGGTTTTACAATAACTCGGGCATAGACGCCAGCCTTGATATAAGGATCATCGTCAGCCCACTGTTTGGCGCTTTCCAGGCTGTCGAATTCAGCTACTATCAGACTACCGGAGAATCCAGCAGGGCCAGGATCTTCAGCATCGATCGTGGGGTGAGGCCCGGCCAGTAAGAGACGCCCGCTGCTCTGCAGTGCTTGCAGTCGTGTCAGGTGATCCTGACGTACTTTTATACGCTGCTCCAGACTGTCTTCTCGATCTTCAGCAATAATCGCGTAGTACACTCAACTCCCCTCATGTTCCAGTTCGTTCTCACGCAGATGGCGTGCCAGGTAGAATGCCTGCAATATGATAAAACCCATAGTCAGACCCATCATGCCAAACAACTTGAAATTGACCCAGCTCTCTTCCAGGGAGTGTGCAGTATTACACATCTCCAGTTCATTCCCCTGAAAATGCTGGCCACAGTTATCAAAGTCTATCTGCTGTAATCCGGTGAGTGCTGTCAGTTGCTGTTCCGCCACGAAAAAATCGTTGGCCACATAGAGGTTGAGAAACCCCAAAATGATGAAAAACAGGCTCCAGGTAAGATTGAGGCGTATCCAAATAGGATCGGGTACATCGATGCTACTCTCCATCATGCGCTGAACCAGTGGTTTTTTACCCACAAACTGGCTGGCAAGGAAAGCGGCACCAAACAGCCAGTTGATCACAGAGGGTTTCCACATGATAAAGGTACGGTCTTGCAGCAGAATTGTGAGTCCACCGAACACAACCAGGATGGCTAGGGTTATCAGGTGCATCTTCTCAACATGTCCCTTGCGCAACCAACCGTAAGCCACCTGGACGATAGAAGAGGCGATGGCTACACCGGTGGCGATATAGATGCCATAGAACTTGTAAGCTACGAAAAAGAGAATAACCGGAAAAAAGTCTGCAAGAAATTTCATACCAAATTCGATTGTTCTGATAAATAAAAGTGGCCGTTATAGGTGGCTGTCAGCATAGCAGCAATAGCGTCTTTATAAATCCTAGTGGAGTGTTCTGGGTAAACACCATAGATTGTAATACTTTTCAACCACTTCCCGAACAGATTGTGGATAATCGAGGGCATCCATCTGTTCCATTCCTTCACGGAAAAACTGCGCTGCCTCATCCGGGAGCAGGCGACAGAGGGTTTGATAGGCTTCGTCTATCAAAGCTGGTTGATGGCTGCGAGTGGCAATGATAGCTTGATTCATCAACAGGATGCGCCTGGTGTGCGCATTCAAGGGTATTTCCTGGTCGTTTTGCATCGCGTGTTCAACAGCTTGTAACAATTCAACGGCCACATCATAGAGCTGCTGCAGCTGAGAAGGTTCCCGCAATCTATTTGCCAATCGGGCTAGTGAGTTGACAATTGGCTCCAGGGTAAGTAATTCCCCTTGCTGGCGCAGGATCCAGAGTGCCATGGGTAAGGTGAGATCTTCCAGCTCCTGGCTCTGCTGCGGCATGTTAAGTGCACTGGCAATGGAAGAGAAATCTGCCAGAAGTTGGATCCCATAATCCCCCAATTCATTCAGCTCCTCCCGGGAGACCTTTGTGCTGTCAGAAGAGGTGTTAATTTGCCTGACGACTATTTCCAGCAATTCAATCAACCGATGCATCGCCTGCTGGAGCGCAGGAGGGGATCGGCCAGGATCAGTTACGGGGAGGACCTTGCTGGCTGACACAACAGCGGGTGTGATGGCATCGAAACGATGACTGATATAGTTGAGATCTAGGCCTGGAAAAAGCATGTGGGGGATTGTATCAGCCTGTTTAGGTGACGTCTGGTGCTTACTCGCAGTTTCCCTCATTCATGTTTTAGATGGCCTATATAATGGCGCCAAAAATATATAACAACGTTAATTCCCTATCCGTTAGACGACACTATGGGTACAATCCGCCCCCATGTTTTGCGTATACGATCTACACAGCCACTCCACCGCCTCAGATGGCACACTCTCGCCACAGGCGCTGGTGCTGCGTGCTGCCAATGCGGGGGTTCGGGTGTTGGCCCTAACCGATCACGACACCACCGCCGGGATTGAAGAGGGGCTATCAGCCGCTAAGCCATGTGGTCTTAAATTAATACCGGGTGTAGAAATTTCGGTTACCTGGAACAAGCAAACGGTTCATATCGTTGGTCTGAATGTGGATCCTTACAACCAGACCCTGCAGCAGGGTTTGTGCAAACTACGGGAGTTCCGTGATTGGCGGGCCAGGGAGATGGCTGATCGGCTCGAAAAGGTGGGTATAGTCGGTGCCTATCAAGGTGCACTTGCTCACTCCAATGGGGTGCTGATAAGCCGCACACATTTCGCCCGCTTCCTTGTTGAACAGGGTGTAGTGAGTGATGAACGAAAGGTCTTCAAACACTATCTGGTGAATGGCAAACCGGGCCATGTTGCCGGTAAATGGGCCAGTCTGGAACAAGCAGTGGATTGGATTCATGGGGCAGGAGGGCAGGCCGTGGTGGCACATCCTGCGCGTTACAAGATGACCCGCTCCAAGCTGCGCCGGTTATTTCGGGATTTTATTGAACAGGGTGGCGATGCAATCGAAGTCATTTCCGGTAGTCATAGTCGTGATGACTGTTTTTCTATGGCCAAGCATGCTCAGGATCTTGGGTTGAAGGCATCGGCCGGTTCTGACTTCCATTCGCCTGAAAACCCCTGGGTCGAACTGGGTCGGCTGCCGATGCTGCCTGACAACTGCAAACCACTCTGGGCGGACTGGGAAATCTCTTTTGAAAACCTATCGACCCGCCGAGCGGGCTAGATTTTGATCATATGGCCCAGTTTTTTCAGATTCACCCTGACAACCCCCAGATACGTCTTATCAAGCAGGCGGTAAGTATTATCCGGGATGGCGGACTGGTCATCTATCCTACTGACTCGAGCTATGCACTGGGTTGTCATATTGGTGACAAGGGTGCGATGGAACGGGTCAGACGTATCCGTAAGGTGGATGAATCACACAACTTCACCCTGGTATGCCGTGACCTGACCGAAATCTCCAATTACGCCAAGATCGATAATCGTGACTATCGACTTCTGAAAGCGCTCACACCTGGTCCCTATACCTTTATCCACAATGCGACCAAACAGGTACCGAGACGGCTGATGCACCCGAAGCGAAAGACCATCGGTATACGTGTCCCGGACAACGCCATCGCCAGTGCGCTATTGGAGGAGTTGGGGGAACCGATCATGAGTACCACACTGATCATGCCTGGGGAGGAGATGCCCTTGACTGATCCGTATGAGATGCGCGATCTGTTGGATCACTCTGTCGACTTGATCATCGATGGCGGATATTGCGGTTTTGAGCCAACCACTGTGGTGGTGATGACCGATGCGGTACCGAAGGTGGTGAGGGCCGGTAAGGGCGATACCTCTCTGTTCGAGGTATAATCCCCGGATTTTATCTGTGCTCGTTTTGCCATTAGCTAAGCCATTAGAAAGTATGATGAATTTTCGCATTTCAGGAAAACCCCCCAATGCAAGGACTTGATCTTATACAAAAGTTGTCGATTTTTATCCTGCCGATGGTCTTTGCTATCACCGTACACGAAGCAGCGCATGGCTGGATGGCCAAGCGTTTGGGAGACAGTACCGCGGAGATGTTAGGGCGGGTGACGCTCAACCCGATCAAGCATATCGACCTGGTTGGAACCATTTTAGTACCGATCGGTGTCTACTTGATGACCGGTTTTATGTTTGGTTGGGCCAAGCCGGTTCCGGTTAACTGGAATAATCTGAATCATCCCAAACGAGACATGGGATTGGTGGCATTGGCCGGACCGGGCGCAAACCTGATGATGGCTCTGATCTGGGCGATCCTGATCTATGTGGGGGCCATCTTTATGGATAATTTTGATTGGCTTGGCCTGCCGCTTTTATTGATGGGGGTAGCCGGAGTGCTTATCAATACCGTCTTGATGGCCCTGAACCTGATGCCGATACCACCTCTGGATGGAGGACGTGTGGTCTATTCCCTGTTGCCGCCCAAGCAGGCCCAGGCCTATTCGCGATTGGAGGCCTACGGTCTCTTTATCGTGGTTATTTTGCTCGCTACCGGCTTATTGGGTGTTATCCTCTGGCCTGTTGTAGGACTGACGATCAAGCTCCTGCCAGCCAGTGATATTGTTACCCAACTTATTCCCGTGATTCTCAGTCCCTCAAGGAGTTAGTTTTGAATCAGACGCTTAGCTCATCTCGTGTGCTCTCCGGTATGCGTCCGACAGGTCGCCTGCATCTTGGTCACTATCATGGTGTGCTGAAGAATTGGGTGGAGTTGCAGCATCAACATGAGTGTTTCTTCTTTGTCGCGGATTGGCATGCGCTGACCACCCACTACGACGATCCGAGTGTTATTCCCGCAAGTATCTGGGATATGGTCATCGACTGGCTTGCCGCAGGCGTAGACAGTGAGTCCGCAACCTTGTTCATACAGTCCCTTGTTCCTGAACATGCTGAACTGCATCTGCTGCTCTCGATGATTACCCCTTTAGGCTGGTTGGAGCGGGTGCCGAGCTACAAGGATCAACAGGAGAAGCTCAAGGAGAAAGATCTTGCCACCTACGGGTTCCTGGGGTATCCGTTGCTGCAATCGGCGGATATCCTGATCTACCGTGCTTCCCAGGTACCGGTGGGCGAGGATCAGGTGGCCCATGTGGAACTGACCCGTGAGGTGGCACGCCGATTCAATCATATCTACGGACGGGAACCGAACTTTGAAGCGCAGGCAGAAAGTGCACGCAAGAAGATGGGCAAAAAGGCGGCTAAGCAATATAGCCAGTTACGTCGTGCCTATCAGGAGCAAGGCGATCTGCAGGCCCTTGAGACAGGACATGAGTTGCTGGAGGCCCAGCAAAATATCAGTGTTGAAGAGCGTGAGCGTCTACTCGGTTACCTGGAGGGAAGTGGGCGTATGATTCTGACTGAACCGCAACCGTTGTTAACCAAGGCATCAAAAATGCCCGGTCTAGATGGTCAGAAGATGTCCAAATCCTACGAGAACACCATCGCCCTGAGGGATACACCGGCAGATGTTGAGAATCGGCTCAAACGTATGCCCACCGATACCAATCGGGTCAGGCGAACTGATCCCGGCGACCCGGACAAGTGCCCGGTCTGGCAATTCCATCTGGTCTATTCCGATGAGGGTACGAGAGCATGGGTTGAGGAAGGGTGTCGCACTGCCGGCATCGGTTGTCTGGATTGTAAAGCGCCGGTCATTGAATCGGTGCTGAATGAACTGAAACCTATGCAACAACGTGCGGCAGAATTCGAGGCCGAGCCCGAGCTGGTGAAGCGAATTGTCAAGGAGGGTTCGGAAAAGGCCAGGTTTGTTGCGCAGGAAACCATGCAAGAGGTTCGCCAGGCCATGTCACTGAAGAGCTTTTAAGTGATGGCTTTTGAATCAATAGTCGTCGAACCGGTTTTTGTCCTGTTACCGTTTGCCAGCCAATCAAGGGCCAGCCATGGAACAAACTGAGAGTCATCCTCACTACCATCCTGAGCAGGAGGAGATGCCCTTCGCAGTGGTGCTGGGTGAGCCTTTGGCAACACCACCCACCGACCTCTATATTCCCCCAGATGCCCTGGAAGTCTTTCTCGATGCCTTTGAGGGGCCCCTTGACCTGTTGCTCTATCTTATCAGACGGCAGAATCTGGATATTCTCGATATCCCGATTGCTGAAATCACCGAACAGTATGTCAATTACATCGAGATGATGAATGAGTTGCGCCTCGAATTGGCAGCAGAATATCTGGTGATGGCGGCGATGCTGGCTGAGATCAAGTCACGGATGTTGTTGCCCAGGCCCGTCAGCGATGAGGAGGAGGGTGAGGACCCCCGTGCGGAGCTTATTCGGCGACTGCAGGAGTATGAACGTTATAAACAGGCTGCAGAGGATCTGGATGGGCTGAATCACATGACCCGCAATACCTTCCAAGGGCATGCTGAACTGGTCGATCGACATGTAGAGAAACGGGAACCCGATGTGGCATTGCGCGAGGTTCTGTTGGCGCTTCAGGATGTATTACACCGTGCTGATATGTTTACCAGCCATCGGATTGAGAGAGAGACTCTTTCGGTACGTGAAAAGATGTCGTATGTCATGCAGCAGGTCAATGGCGACGATTTTACTGCTTTTACCGACCTGTTTGATATCACCCAAGGCCGCCTGGGGGTAGTGGTGACCTTTCTGGCCGTATTGGAGTTGATTAAAGCAACGCTCCTGGAGATGGTTCAGGCGGATGATTTTGCACCCATTCATGTCAAAGCCAAAACCGCCTAGTAGACGTTGGGTATACGGATTGTGTTAACAGGCCTAAAAAATGACAGATGAAGATAAACTAAAACAGATTGTAGAGGCGGCCCTTTTAGCGGCTGGCAGACCGCTTAATCTGGATCAATTGCAGTCCCTGTTTCCCGAGCATGAAGCGCCTGAAAAGAAACTTCTAAGGGAGATTTTGGCATCACTCGCTGATGACTTTCATGGGCGTGGCATTGAGGTTATCGAAGTTGGGAATGGTTTTCGCATTCAGGTGCGTGCCGAGTTCGCTCCCTGGGTCTCGAAACTTTGGACGGAGAGACCCCCAAAATACTCCCGTGCTCTGCTGGAGACGTTGGCATTGATTGCCTATCGGCAACCGATTACCCGAGGCGAGATAGAGGATATCAGGGGTGTCTCCGTCAGTACCAACATCATCAAGACATTGACTGAAAGGGAGTGGGTCAGGGTTGTAGGTCATCGTGACGTACCTGGGAAACCGGCACTCTACGCCTCTACCAAAGAGTTTCTAGACTACTTCAATTTAAAGACATTGAATGAGCTGCCTACACTGGCGGAGATCCGTGATCTCGATTCAATCAACCGGGAGTTGGAACTGCTCGATCCAGACAAGGTGGTTGAAGATGAGGCCAGCGATGTAGATGAAAACGTAGATAATCAAGCAAGTGCTAACGAGGTTGGTGAGTCTGCTGATAGGACTCAATCTGACCTAGATGAAGACACGCTTCCAATCGATAACCAACAATCCAGTACTGTAATGGAAGACGATGAACAGATAGAGGATGAACAGATGAGTGGTGCCGATTCGAATAGTGAAACGATGCCCAAGTCCACTGCACATGAATCAGAATAAACCATTGGCAGGTGAACGCCTGCAGAAAGTATTGGCCAATGCCGGAATGGGTTCCCGCCGACAGATAGAGGGCTGGATTAGTGAAGGTCGGGTGGAGGTCAATGGTGAAGTGGCCAAATTGGGATTGAGGGTTTTGCCCAGTGACGCCATCCGCGTGGATGGCAAACAGGTTGCAAAGCGAATGCTTGAGGCACCGGACCGGGAGGTCATTGTTTACAACAAACCTGAAGGGGAGTTGGTGACGCGTAAGGATCCAGAGGGACGTCGTACTGTCTTTGAACGTATGCCAAAACTGAAGCATGGACGATGGATTCCGGTTGGCCGTCTGGATATAAACTCTTCGGGACTGTTGTTATTGACCACTGATGGTGAACTGGCAAACCAGTTAATGCACCCAAGCCGTCAGGTGGAGCGTGAATATGCGGTGCGAGTGATGGGGGAAGTGAACGAAGAACAGTTAATACAACTTACCCATGGTGTTGAACTGGATGATGGTCCTGCCCGTTTCGAGGAGATTGTTGAATCGGGTGGTGAAGGCATCAATCGTTGGTATCACGTGGTGATCATGGAAGGTCGTCAACGAGAGGTACGGCGGATGTGGGAAGCAGTCGGTGCCAGGGTCAGCCGACTTAAGCGGGTGCGTTATGGCAGTGTGATCCTGGACAGTGCGTTGAAAGTGGGTCGTTGGCGCTATCTTAGCGATGATGAGATTCGTGAGCTGCAGGTAACCATGGGTTTGAAATCGGCCAGGAAGTCACAATCTGGCAGGCATGAGCGTCAGACCAATAGCCATAAAAAAGGGGGGGCGGCAAAATCTAAGGATAGGCGAACTTCCGATGGTCAAAAAAGGCGTGCACGACCTGAACGCAGTCAAAAACCTTCTACCCATAATCCTTCGAGTCCATGGAAGGGCAGACGACCGGGGGGTAAGCGTAGCCGGTGACAACAGGGTCCGGTATGCAGCTGTTGGCAATATTCCAGCGACTGTATGATCGACACGGGCCGCAACACTGGTGGCCTGCTGAGACACCTTTTGAAGTCATGGTCGGTGCCGTGCTGACTCAAAATACCGCTTGGCGCAATGTCGAAATAGCGATTGCTAATCTCAAGGCAGCCGGTGGGTTAGAGCTGGAATCGATGCTGGCCATGCCTATCGAAGCGTTGGCACAGGCTATTCGTCCTGCGGGTTATTTCAACATAAAGGCAAAGCGGTTACTGCATCTCTGCCATTTTCTGCAACAGCATCCAGAGCTTGATCAGCTGGATAGTGATCAATTGCGCCAACAACTGTTGTCAGTTCATGGGATTGGGCCGGAGACAGCAGATGACATTCTGTTGTATGCATTCAATCGTCCGGTGTTTGTGATTGATGCCTATACGAGACGACTGTTCAACAGATTGGGATTAGTCGAAGCGGATATCGGGTATGAGTCGATGCAAGAGAGGTTTGAACGGGTACTGGATTCCGATGCCCAATTATATAACGAATATCACGCATTAATTGTCATCCATGCTAAAGAGATTTGCAGACCTCGCCCAGTATGTGGGGCCTGTCCACTTGTCCAGATCTGCAACTACGCCGTAACCACCTGATTTCGACCATTCTCCTTCGCTTGATAGAGCGCCCCATCAGCCCGCTCGAAAAAGCTCTGCTGAGAGTCATACTGGTCCATGGTTGTGACTCCCACGCTCAAGGTGATACGGACGTCTTTTAAAGATTTTATGCGTAAATTTTCAATATTCTTTCGGATACGTTTGGCCAGTAGATGGGCTCCTGTCATATTCGTATCGTTGAGGACGACAACAAACTCCTCACCGCCGTACCGGTAGAATGCATCACTGCTGCGAATGGTCTGTTCCACTGTTGAGGCCACTTCTTTCAGTACCATATCGCCTACTACATGGCCATATTGGTCATTGATTCGTTTAAAGAAATCGATATCCAGAACGAGGAGCGACAGATCGGTTTGTTTACGTCTGTTAAACTCGATATCTCGACTGAAATTGGAGTCAAAGGCGGTGCGGTTTTTCACCCCAGTCAATGAATCGATGAAGGCACTTTGAATAGCAGCCCTGTAGAGTAGTGCGTTACGCAGAGGATAGAACAGTGCTGTCAACAGACTTTCGATCTGACTGACCTCGTCTTTAGCGTAACGTCTGCCACGGCTGATCGTAATCTGGCCAAGCTCGGTATCCAATACCTTCATATCATATTGGAGCTTGTTTCTACCCTTTCTCTTTCCATGTTTAATGTCGATGGCTTTGTCTATTGAACAATAGCTGAGTGTGTCGTACTGAAAGTGGGATGCGATCACCTGAGCAAAAAGCTCTATCAGTGCATCCACCTCGAGGGTGGTCTGCAGTTTTCCACTCAGTTCCATGATCAGTCCCAGCGTACCACTATTATTTGTAGAGGTTGCTGTATAACGGGGTGTCAGCCTGGATGCAGGGTTGGAAGGGTCCTGATTGACGCTGTGGATTCCGGTCATGGTTCTGGCTCACTAAAATCTGAATCTTATCTAGCAATATGCTAATTGTGTGCCAATTGTTTAAATAACATTTAAAAACAAATAGATAGCATGTCTAAGGCAAGCCAGCGTCAAAAATACAGCGGAATTGAAAGCGTATATTTCCTATTGCTGGCAATATAGATGACAAAAATATGTCGCCAATGGATAAGTTGACTGAACCTATTCTGATAGAGACGCCTCTATTGATACACGGTTGTTAAAAAGCTAAACGAGAACAAAGACATGCTGAAATTTACCACGCTATTAATATTTCTGGTGTCTGGCGCATCATCCTCACTGGCGGCTGAGGTTGAGGGTGGACTCGCTCATGGTTTGGTCAATCCAGGATTTCATGAAAAACCGGAATGGTTTAAAAACTCCTTCCTTGACCTACAGGAAGATCTACAGGAGGCGAGTGAGGAGGGAAAACGTATCATCCTCTTTTTTCACCAGGATGGCTGTCCCTATTGTGCCAAGCTATTGAACGAGAACTTTGCCATCAAGGCGGTTGTTGAGAAGACCCAGCAAAATTTTCAGGTTATTGCGATCAATATCTGGGGAGATCGTGAAATCAGCGGACTGTCCGGTGAACCGATGACAGAAAAGGGTTTTGCTGCCGCCTTGAAGGTCATGTACACACCGACACTGCTGTTTCTTGATGAACAGGGCCGTAGTGTGCTGCGAGCCAATGGTTACTATGCGCCCCACCGATTCATGACGGCACTCGACTATGTTGCTGGGAAGGAGGAGCAGAAACAAACATTCCGTGACTATCTGGCCAAGGTGCAGCCTGTTGCGGCCAGCGGTAAGTTGCATCGGGAACCTGGATATCTGCAGCCACCTTTGAATCTGCACCGTACAGCAGCGCAAGGAGAGAAGCCTCTGCTGGTTTTAATGGAGATGAAGCAGTGTCCTCCATGTGATGAACTGCATCAGGAGATTCTGAGTAACCCGGATCTGCAGAAGACCTTGCAGGGATTTGATGTGGCACTGGTCGATATCTGGTCTGCTGAAGAGATGATCAGTCCAGACGGAATGCGAATCAAAGCCACTGATTGGGCTGAAATGTTGGGTATTCACTATGCACCCAGTATGTTGTTCTTTGATTCACAGGGACGGGAGGTGTTTCGCTCAGAAGCCTATTTGAGGACCTTCCACACCCAAGCTGCCATGGAGTATGTACTTTCCGGTAGCTACCGTGAGCAACCAAATTTCCAACGATTTGTACAGATCAAGGCTGAGCAGATGCGTGATAGGGGGGAGGTGGTTGATTTAATGAAATAACGGCCTATATGGACAGTAGCAAATAGATGCATGATTGGGGTTCACTCAGGGGGAATTCTAGGGTAGTATTGCGCGTTCGAATTTTCGGGTCGTTAGCTCAGTTGGTAGAGCATCTGACTTTTAATCAGGTGGTCGCAGGTTCGATCCCTGCACGACCCACCAATATAAAACAAGGCTTAGCAAATTGTTGCTAGGCTTTTTATATTTTCTGGCGCAGTAATGGGCAATAAATACAACATTTAGGTGGCTTTTTTACGCCAATACTAGCCACTATCAAAGAGCGGGGACTCTCACTGGCAGTATACCGCAGTACCGCACGGACAATCCTTGAGCTTCAGATCCAATGGTGAAGGTCTTAACAACCTAGTCCGAAGTCATCACTGAAGATAAATTGGAGAACCTCACTGGCCTGCGGGTAACCGCGATCGGCAGCTGCCCATAACCACTTTATTGCCTCATCGTCATCCGGCGTTATGCCTTCACCATTCAGGTACATTAAACCAAGCTGGAATTGTGCTTCTAAAAGGCCCTCTTCTGCCGCTTGTCTACACCATTTGTATGCGTTGTATTCATCTTTTTCCACGCCATGACCGGAATTATACATTGTGCTCACTAAGTATTGGGCCCGAATATCTCCCTGTTTAGCGTGCTCCTCGAGACATTGAAAAGCTTTTTCTTGTTCTTCTGGCCGGTGACCTGAGAATAACCTGCATTGTCGTTCATCAGCCAGATCAATAGAGGATGAAATAGTGAGAGCAGTACTTAAAAGCACTGATAAGGTAAGACTCTTTTTTACACCAATTACATTATTCATCAGAGAGATCCTTTTCCATGGAAAATAGGTCAGTGATTCACTGACGGCATAACAAACCATCCTTTCTAAGACGCCTGTAGTAAGCGATTCTGTCCTGCTTGAATATGTTTAATGGAAAAAAGAGAGAACGTATAAATTCATCAAAGGGATTTATCTGCAAGCTCAGCAATACACATCGTGTTGTTATGGCGGACATACCATGGATGTTGCGGGTCATTGGCGTGTAGGTCGCACAATCATCACGTCCCAAATCATGGTCGGCTACACCGATGAGCGTTACAATGGTGTTGTTTTTGTCAATTGCTGCATTTTTTTCAAACTGCCGAATATTGATCTGTCCTGACAGAACAAGCTGAGCTCCGCTACTGCCAGGGTGGTCATGAAGCGGAATGGGTGCAATGTGGAATACGGTAAGCAGCCCTAACATCATCTCCGGTGTTTTTGCCACTGTCTGCCAGTGACAAGGCGAACTCAGCGATGGTTGAGCTTTTACAGACCCATTCACCAGCTGTTTAAACAAGTGCTGATCTGCGAGTTGTGAATAGAAATATCGGACTGTTTGCTCCAATAACTGTTCATTTTCCAGTCCCTGATTACAGGAGAGACCATTTAATGCTGTAATTGCTTGCTTGAATAACGGCCTGCTTTGATTTTCCATTTTCAGAATCCGTAAAAAAACTATTCAGATTGGATTGGGAATCTCCATCCTATTAGGTGCTATTTCACTAACCTCAATTTGTTAGTGAAATCGTGTCCATACACCTATCCACTACCCAGTCCGTTTCGGTTTTCAATCAATTAAACTGAGTATTACAGAGATCAATAAAAGACAAAGGTGAATAAGTCACAGCTGAAATCGAACCGGGTAGATAGTTGCTTTGGATAGGAAAAGAGAGTGAATACCCATTTTTCAGATAAGTATTAAACGACTTGCTTGCCTCTATTTGAGGCGGTGGCTCTATTAAAGTGCATGAATGTGTGCTAGAAATAGTGAGATAATCCTTGTTTTTTATTAAGATAGAGAGATTGTTTAAGGAAATATCTCAAAAAAGCCGGTGAAAGAGAGCAAGCTGAAGAAAAAAGAACTCGTGGTCAGAGTGGAAAAACTGATTAATCAGTTTTCTGATCTGAGCAGCCGACTCAATCGAGTTTCCTACGATAAAGTCAAACAAGGCATTCAACTGGGTCAGTTGAGTGAGGATAGTACGATCCTGCAGCAGCGGTTAAGTGGCATAGAGGCGCAGATTGATCATCTGGCTTCGACAGATTCAGATCTGAGTGGACAGTGTCAGGTACTGCAGGAGCAAATTTCCAGTCTTGCTCCCGATGATGATTCGACATCCGATCAACAACCATTCCAAGAGGCACTCAACCAACTGACGTCGCAGTTCCAGACATTACAGGAACAGTTGCAAGAGACCAGGCAGAGTATAGAGCATGATCGTCAATCTTCAGATCATATTGCAAATAAATCAGACGATCTCAGGCGTGATACTGATGAACTGTTAGCCCATATTCGTCAACTGGAAGAGAGCGGTAGTGAGCTCTCGGTCAGTGATTCCCATCATGAGTCGCAGATTCATGGATTACAGAGCGATATTGCCGAGCTATCACGTAAGTTAGAGCAGTCTCTCAGCGAGAGGGAGACTCAAACGAGTGACAAATCCCAACTATTACAGGAAACCACGGAACCTCTGCGTAATAAGCTGGATCAGCTTAGTCATCTGATATCCGAGAATAGTGGTCAGAGTAAGGATATTGAGCGACGTCTCTCAGAGCTCGCCAATCGTATCGGAGAAACGGGCGCCAGAATTGACCATCTGCAACAGGATAAAGAGCGGTTCGATGAAAGCCTGGAGCACCGGCTTTCAGGGTTAGAAGCGATTATCGAAGAATTCAAACCTGTTGCTGAAGATGACAAGAGTCAACCTGAAGCACTGGCAGAGAGACTCAAACAAGTTGGACTTGAAACAGATCGAGTTATACAAGAGGTTGTTGCATTACAGGATAACTATCGTCTACTGGTTGATCGGGACAATGACATTGCTGCACGCATGGATGCTTTTGATAGTGCAATCCAGACTCAATCTGAGTTGAGTCAATCCACTCAGGATGTCCTCAACGCGCTTTCTAATAATCTGGATAGTGACAGACAAGGTGTTGATGAACGCCTTGCGGCTGTTGACCAACGTTTGTCTGACTACATCGGGCGTGAATCCGAACAACCTGATCCCATTGCATTGATATCCCAGGAGGTTGAAAGGGAGAGGGAGCAATTCAATGCCGCAATAGATAGCCTAAAAGCGGAGATCGATGCTCTTCAATCGAAACTAGAGTCACTCGATACGGATGAACATGAGGTTTCTGATCGTATTCATCTCCTTGCCGGCAGCGTCGATCAGCAGGCTGGTCAAAGGGATGAGATTCAGCAAGCGCTGACATCTACAAGAGATGAAATCAGTCGTACCATTGCTGAACTCAAAGTGCGTCTGACGGGTGCAGAGAGCCTTCTCTCACAACAGCGAAATGCAACCCAGGAACAGACACAGCAGTTGATGAAGCTGGCCGAAGAGGTAGGTGATCAACACAGGAATGCTGAGGTATTCAAACATCTGACTGCAGCCTTGCAGGAGGACACAGGCGGCTTAAAGGAGGGTAGCAGCAAGCTGCATCAACGTCTGGATGAGGTGGAACAGATCCTCAAGGCGGAAAATCAGAGCAAGGATCAGGTTTTTCAACAACTAGCGGCAGTGGAACACGGACAGACAGCACTACGTGAACAGAGTGATCTGGGGATAGACTCCCTGGAAGAGCGGTTGAAAACACTGTCGGCACAACTGGTGGAACAATCTGGATTGAGCGATGGATTATCGACACGACTGGATGATCTTGCATCCTCATTGGAAGAGCAATTTCGTATTCTGGACTCAAAACATCAACGATTGGTGGAGAGTGAATCAGATTACCTAGAACGATTGGCACTTCAAGAGAGCAACAGTCACTCCATCACTGAGGCCCTCTCTGAGCTTCAGACAGACCATCAGGGATTGCTTGGAAAGAGTGAACAGCAGACAACTTTTCTGGAGGCAATGACTGCCGAATACGGTAAGCGACAGCAAGCGTCTGAAAAAATGACTCAGCAGCTTGGACAGATGGACAATCAGCTTGAATCTGTACAATCCACCGGGACATATCACACAAAGGCTATTGTCGGTATATCTGTTTTACTTCTGTTACTCGGTCTGCTTGGATATTGGTTTATATCTGATGGGATCGATGAGGTTGAGCGTGAAATCTATCTTGAACTGGAACGTTATAGTGAAA
Organism: Candidatus Thiodiazotropha sp. (ex Codakia rugifera); assembly: GCA_025656675.1. Taxonomy (GTDB): domain Bacteria; phylum Pseudomonadota; class Gammaproteobacteria; order Chromatiales; family Chromatiaceae; genus Thiodiazotropha. The sequence goes on along the minus strand of JAHXHN010000003.1, from coordinate 355,517 downwards.
ACTATATGACGCGAGATGAGATAGAACGCCTGCCAATGGCAAGAGCAGGTGCCATATCGGGGCAGCAGTCAACAGATGGTTTCGATGCAGAGGTCATCGCTGCGATAATACGAAAACAGGAGGGATTCGAACAACAATTGGTTGAGATTGAGGAGCAGTTCGCCGCATCGTTTGACGAAGTTGGGGATAGATCTGCACCCTCTGCCCAGCAGAGAATGACACAAGCGCAGATGCAACCGGCAAGCTCGACTGAGTCTACAGAACAGGCAAGTGTAGACATTCAATTGATTGAAGAACGGTTTGAACGCATGGAGTCAACATTAAACGCCCTCAGGGTTGATTTGGAGCAGCGTATCAATGCACTTGAAGATCAGGGGGATAGCTATCTCAGCCGTCAGAATGCGTTAGTTGACAATATTGATACAATGTCTGCCTCACTGGCTAGCCTGAAGGGGCAGTATCAGCAAATTAAACAACAACCGAAATCTGAACAAGGGTGGCAGGCTTTGAGAGGCGGTGGTGGCTACACCATTCAACTGTTAGGTGTTTCAAATAAACATGCGATTGCCTCCTTTGCGAAAAAGCACAATCTGGAAGGCGAGCTTGCTTACATCGAGACAGAGTTGAATGGCAAGGAATGGTACATACTGATGTATGGTATTTATAGCGCTTTCAGCGAAGCCACTATAGCACTGGACTCGTTGCCTGAAGAATTGAAGGGTAATCAGCCCTGGATTCGGTCAGTGCCTGAAGAAGGTATTCTCACACCATTTGATTAACCTATGTTCGGGTTGGCAAGGCCTGCTTTAGAACACAGTATAAATATCCCCGGATTACTTCATGGATTGAAAATGTCGAACAATTCACTTTCTCATATATAAACAAACTAGGGATGCACACCATGCGTCGTAAAGCTATTAGCAGTGATTAGCTTTTATTTCTGCTGAATAACGACCCATGTGATCAGTGAAATTCAGGTATCTTGATGGTCCTGTCAATTCATCAGGGCAAGAGTGTATTCTATTATGCTTTATGCCACACTCTTCTCACCAAACAGTGGAAACCCATCCCTCAGTATCTGCGCTTTGACTGTATGAGTAAGGAACAACGCAGGCACTTCTAAATCAATCTGTTTACAGTGACGAGCCATGACCTTCATGGCCTCTTGCTGTGTGTAACGTGGCCGTGTAAAAAAGTCTCCTGTTTTATCGGTTATCAACCATTTATCCATTTTTCGACGAATATGCAAACGAGGCTCTTTTGTGGAGATCGTGGTGCTGCTGACAGCCATACTCCACTGATGACAGAGTCGTTGTAAAGCCCGAGGTATCTCTTTGTCATACAGACGCTTAACAGAATTCAGTTGTTTGAAATAGTGCAATTCCTGCACCTTGCCATGCGTCCACGCAATACCATCAAAGTCTTGATGGGCAGCGTGCAGGAGTATGAGTTTTAGCGCCAATCCAACCCACTCTTTACGAAAAGGGGCAGGAGGTATCCGTCCTGGCCAACGATTTTGATAGCCATGTATGGCCCCTGATTGGTGCCAGTCACTTTGTATCTCTTCGATAAACAACAATTGCCTGCCCTGACGATCAAGGCGTTTTTTAGTTCGAAAATGGAGTAGCAAATTGCGTGCATAATAGTGACTTGTAAAGTGAGAGAGAGGATAGTCAGGAAGGGTCAGTAACCACTCTCGATAGTCACTCCCGCCACATAGCGTCTTGTGTTCATAGCGACTGCATTGTGTGTAATCGATGGGCAAGCCGACCTGCTGTAGCGCATGTTGGCTAGCTGCATTGAAAGCTTGCTCTTTTGTGGGAAAATGGCACTGACTGATGTGTGAGTTGCCGACCGGATTACCGATTGTATCAAGTACAAACCACTGCTGGGCTGAGGCGTGATAATTTCTGCTTTTCGAATGCTTGAGATAACCGACTTTATAATAGTGAATCGGATCAACGTAACGCAGAACACAAAAACTATTTGGCTTGGTGATTTGCTGAAATGTACCTAAACGGTTGAGTGATTTGGTTGCAGGGATCTCTGTAAATTCAAGCTTGCATGTATTATCCGAGGCGAGTTCATTGGTCAGACTCAATCGAATGATCGAGAAGTCAAGATGTGAGAGTAATTCTTCTCGGGATATCGGTGATGAATCCTCATCCTCCCTCCTGTTTAGAAACGTCAACAGACCCGACCAGGTGATCTCCTCATCACGGATACCATAACGCCTCATATTCAGGAGCGTCTTTATCCATTGTTGTGGCGATGCTTGCTGCAAGGGTAAAGATGCAATCCGTTTTTGCAGTACGCTATAAAGTCTCTGTGGATAAGAATACTCCTCTTCTATCAGTGGTAATTCATCACTGACAATGCGTCTTCGTGCTTGATCAATTTCTCTGATTTGGGGCTCTTTTCCTATCCAGTCTTTGAACACCCTATGGTCATCCGGTGACCAGTGCGTGATTGAGTGTAAGTCAGCAAGTGTATGTCCTGTGAATAGAAAACGCGGTTTAAAGGGCGGCAGCTTGTGTCTGTCAGGGCTAACGATGATATCCACTAATCCATACAAATCGTGATGAGATGTATCTGATTTTACTGAGCGGTTTAGACGTAATGCGTGATATCGTGCTCTGATATTGCTTATACCAGCCAGTTTTCCACTGGGTAGTGGGACCATCTTTCCTCCCCAGGATTCAAGAGACTACAATAGATTTATAGCAGGGCAATGCCACAACTTTAACTGGGTGGATGTGTGGAAATGGCTGGCGGTAATGTCCCTATTTCATGTTATGGCTTATGATCAGATCTTCACCCCATACCTTCTTCAGGTATCGATCACGACCAGAATTCCATCTATAGAGGTTGTATCTAAAAGGATTGTTTTTGTAGTAGTCTTGATGGTAATCCTCTGCTGGGTAGAAGGGACCTGCTTTAAGAATTGGCGTGACGACAGCTTTATCATACCGATTACTGCTGTCTAACTCTGCGATCGATGCTTCAGCTAACTTTCGCTGCTTCTCGGTGTGGTAAAAGATGGCGGATGAATATTGGTGTCCGCGGTCATAAAACTGACCTCCGGGGTCGGTCGGATTGATCATACGCCAAAATGCCTGGAGCAGATCCTGGTAAGTAATCGACATGGGATCATAGTAGACTTTTACACTCTCAAGGTGACCGGTTGCGCCGCTGGCCACCTGTCGATAACTAGGCTCCTTCTCCTGACCACCTGTATAGCCTGAGATCACCATGGTGACGCCCCTCAGTTCTTCAAAACTGGACTCAGTACACCAAAAGCACCCACCTGCAAAAGTGGCGACCGCCAGGTTGTCGGTTATCATGGGACGTTTATTGTCAGTTTTGATCTCTGCCTGGGCAAACAAGGTAATGGCGCCAATGAATGTTAAAACTACTGGTAGTAGAATGGTGATCTTTTTCACGGGCGGCATCCTCGATCAATTTATCTGTTCAATAGAGCCTAACAACATGCCGGCAGTTCCCACTGTGATAAAAAAGTGATATTTATCCAACTATAGTGTGTGGCATTGTCGCATGTGGTCTAGCAAGGTGCTATGAATCCGGCAGCCTGTTCAGTTACCGGATTAAACTAAAAACAATCAACTGGAGCTGAATATGACAGAACACTATCAGGGTAGCTGCCACTGTGGTGCCGTTCACTTCTCATTCGAATGTGACAGGATAGAGAGAGGCGTGCGTTGTAACTGTTCAATCTGCTCGCGTAAGGGGGCAATGATGACGCCACAGGCCATACCGCCCCAGCAGTTTGAGATTGAGGCGCAAAAGGGTTCAGTGGGACTCTACCAGTTTGGTGAGAAGACGGCTAAGCACTATTTTTGCAAGCATTGCGGTATCTATGTTTTTCATGAGACAGCCAGAATACCTGGGCATTTCAGGGCCAACATAGGCTGTATCGAAGGAATAGACCCATTCTCATTGGAATTTGATCTGTTTGATGGGAAACACTTGCTGTAAATCCGATTTTTTTTGAGAGGGAATTTTAGGCCCCAGTATGCCTCGTAAAGCATCTCATAAACACGGGTATAGTCGAATATACGGGACGCTCATAAAATGGTTTCTTTTACTGCTCACAACCAGTGTACTTCTATTGGTTAGCCTGATTCTGATTTTACGTTATATTGACCCCCCAACCTGGTCTTGGAAAATACAAAGAGAATTATCTCCTCCAGCCAGCTACCCGATAGAATCTCACCATCGATGGCATGATATAGCTCACATCGCACCAGCCATGCAACTTGCTGTTGTAGCGGCTGAAGATCAAAAATTCCCGGATCACCATGGTATTGATTTCGAGGCAATTCAAGATGCCCTGAAAGCAGCCGAAAATGGCAAATTGATGCGTGGTGCCAGCACACTAACTCAGCAGACGGTAAAGAACCTTTTCCTATGGCAAAACAGAGACTGGAGCCGAAAGTTATTGGAAGGGGGGTTGGCGCTGTTGCTTGAATTGTTATGGGATAAGCAGAGAATTCTTGAAGTCTATTTAAACATTGTTGAGTTCGGGCCGGGTATCTATGGCGTCGGTGCTGCCAGCGAATACTGGTTTCAGGTCTCTGCAGATCGGTTGACGGTCAATCAAGCTGCACGTCTGGCTGCAATCCTTCCAAATCCATGGCGGTATCAAGCACAACCTCCAAGTCCCTATGTTACAGAGCGGGCTGAATGGATCGAGCAACAGATGGAACAGCTGGGATATGTTTGGTTGGTACCTGTTACGGGTTGGTAAGTTGCAATGTTACAGATAGGTACTCATAAAATATGACCTTTAGGGCGTATCAGCGGATTACCCATGGATTGAATCGTCTCTCTGCAGTTCCGCCCTATAACAAGTGTCACTGGGTACGAAGATGCTGAATGAATTGCACCGGCATACCCTCTAAACGTTGCTCAAAATGTTCGAGTAATTTTTGGGAGGTTAGAACAATAACAAACGTGGTTTCCTTAGGTTTTCGCTTTTGTAGGTCCTTTGCAATCGCTTCCGTGGCTGATAGGTCCATATAGGAAACCACACTCAGGTCGAGAAGCACATTTTCATGGCGATGACGTTTAAGCAGGCTGCTCAATTGATCGATCGAGGCATAAAAAAGATGCCCTTCGACTCGGATTTGAACTGATTCATTCACATGTTTGATCGTGATTTCAAGTTTTGATGCAGAGAGAACGAACATGATGACTGATAAGATGAATGCAACGATCAGCCCGGATTGAAGCCCTAGAAAAACAATGCTGAACAGGGTCACGAAAAATACTGACAGTTCCCCGGTCCAGGAAAAAAGACGGGCAATCTCCTGGGGCTTGATCATGCCTATCCCAACCAGCATCAGTGTCCCTGCAATAACAGCCATCGGTACATAGGAGAGTAGAGGCGCAAAAAACAGAATCAGTAAGAAGACCATCACTGCGGAAAGGATACCGGCCAACGGGGTTTTAGAACCCAATGACTGATTGACAGCTGTCCGGTTAAAACTGCCAGAACCTGCGAAGCTTGAGAAGAAAGCAGCAAGCGTATTGGCGATACCCTGGGCAAATACCTCCTTGTCGGCATTGACAGGTTGATCGGTATCGCTTCGCAGATTCTTTACGATCACCATCGATTGTGCCAGTCCAATTAGGGCAATAGTTAACGCATTGGGCAGCATTGAAATACCGACCAACAGATATTCCAAATCCATCTTAGGATAGGATAAGGGAAGGATCTGGAAAGGAACGTGTCCAAGCAATTCGATTTCTGTGTTGACTTGAGTGAATATACCCATCAGTACTAGGCCGACAATGTAGCCAACTGCCATGGCAATCAATATTGAGTAACGTGGATATCTTGTTTTTGCAACGATACCTGTGATTACAGTCGTTATCCCAATCGTAAAACTGTAGGGATTGATTAAAGTATGCCAATCACCTGCCATGACATAGATCTTTTCAAAGAAGAACAGGGTGCCGGAGGGGGATAACCCGAGTATGCCGTCCAGTGAAGAGAGAATAAGGATAATGCCAACACCGACAGTGATGCCGGTAATGGCGGCAGGACTGAGGTATTGAAAGTACTTCCCCCCCCTGGCCAGCCAGATAAACAACTGAATCAGTCCCACCATCAGGCTGAGCAGTATGACATAGTCGATATAGAGCGGACTTCCACGGCCGGAGAAAGGAACCACGGTAACACCGATCAGTACAGCGACGGCGGTGTTGGGTCCCCCCAGCATGGAACTTGAACCGAACAGACTGGCAAACAGGGTGACAAATATCGATGAATAGATACCATACTCGGGAGGAAGGCCGGCCAGATAGGCAAAGGTTATACCCTGAGGGATCACGAGTATTGCTGCAATAAGTGCTGCAAACGTCTCAGTTGGTAGGTTCAGTTTCCCTGTAAATAGTGGCCTCCATGGCATGATTTCTGACAATATTCGAAGGTTTCGCATATCACTTGATCATGGTGTGTGCTTACCTTTTTCTAATCAGAAGTTCGATGTTGAATGGCGGCATCATTCAACTAATCTGCCAGTCCGGTAATCGCTTCGAAAAGTTTCAGTAATTTGCTTTTCCTCGGATCTCCAGGGCGGATTTGCATATTGATATAGGCAGCTACATCAAAGGCATCCTGGTGGGTGAGGGAGCGCTCCTGTCCTAGCGGCATATTTGCCCAAATAAAACCGGCAGCTTTACTGGTGTTGGCCATTCCTGCTCCCTTATTGTATGCATCCATTCCCCATAGTGAGGGGACACCAGGTATTCCTTGGCCGTTATTACCATGGCAGTGGGTACAATTTTTGTCATAGATCGCCTTGCCATTGGCTGGGTTAGGATCGTAACCCGTGTCAGGCAGGGTAGGTACCCCACGGCCTGCAGGGGCTTCACCAATCGTCTCGCCATGAGAGATGTAAGAGATATAGGCTGCTACGGCTAGAACTTCTGGTGAATCCTCTGGGGGCATGATGCCGTCAAGGCTATACACGAAGCATTCACGTATACGTAGACCAATACCATTCCGGCGGCCGTTTTTACTCCGCCATTTTGGGTACATACCAGCCACATTGAGGGGAATGGCATCGGGTTTTCTTCCAGCATTGAGATGGCAATTGGTGCAACGTAAATGATTCCCTGAATAACGAGCACCGTAGGTTTCAGTCTCTGTGACGATTCGATATCCAAACACAACATTACTGTGATAATCGTCAAGATAACTCCGTTCAAGCAGGGTTTCGATAGTCGGTGGTCCTGCAGAAAAAGAGTCAAAACTTAGCAGACATAAGGCAAGTATAAGGGGTGTGAAAAGTAAGCCTGGTTTGGTCAGCTGATTGTGCAGCACATGATAAAAATAATGTATGCTATTCAATGTGATAGGGTGTCTTCACTGGCAAAGGTGTTCCATGGGGATTGCTCGGCGTGATGCTTGTCATAAGGAATAGCTGTCATCTCTCAAGACGAGAGAATTTACCACAATAATCAGGGTTTTGGGAATAAGGTTCAGTTTTTTGCGCTGGGTGGTTTACTGGGTTGTTATTCTTTACAGGGTCCTAAGCGCATCCCGGTGGTTTTGGAACTCATCTGCATGCCTTCAACGCTGACTTGAATCATCCCTTCAGCTGTATCGCCATGATAAGTGATATTACCCTGACTTTTGGTTACTCCCGCCTGTTGGGTGCAGGTGATACTCCATGAGACGCTATCCCCCTCGGTCTTTAGGTCAATAGTTTCGCAGGTCTGCCCCAGTTGACTGTCTTTTGGAACGAAATCGGCTTCGGAAATACAGGTCGTATAGGAGGTTGGGGGAAGTTGCATTGGCATACCCGGCATATCCATTACAGCCGTCCATTTCCATAAACCTGGATTCATATTGACTTCCGATGCGACGCTGATACTGGAGAGCAGTACGAGTAGAGCAAGTGACGCAACTGCGGATTGTGTTTTCATAAACCTTCTCCCTTGAAAGACAAGCTGATTGGACTGGCCAGACAGTGTCAAATTACCGGTTCATCAATATACAGAATTTCCAATATGAATAACACGCTGCCAAGTTATCAGTGATCTGGTCGCAGTGAGTTTGTCATAGTTCAGAACCTCATATTTCATGCTTACCGCATCGCCTCAGGGAAGGCCGGGAACCTGGCGGTACTCAGAGCAACTGAATCTGGCCTGTAATTTGCTCTTGATAAATCAAAGATACATTTATCAGGAGAACTGCATTGGCCATACATCTTTGGATCGGATTGCTGTCACTCTCCGTACTGCTCTCAGTGAGTATTCAACTATTTGCGCCAGGTTCTGGGCTTATCGCTATTATTTCAGGCCTTTTTCTTGTTGTTGGCGGTACTTTACTCACTGCTATCATGAGTCATTCACTGAATGCTGTGATGGCTTTATGGGGATTGGTGACCGATTTTCGCCAACCGCAGGGGGATGTCGACGATGATGAGGAGGGTTTCAGGCTATTTCTGCAAGCGGCAAATTTCTTCCGCCGCGGCGAGATTCGGCCGGCCGAGGCGGTCACTCAACGGATTGCTGAGCCATTGTTACGTAGAGGAACCCAACTGGTGCTGGATGGCTTTCCCCGTGATCAGGTGACGCTCGCTCTGCAGCGTCAGATTGCTGAGGACCGGGACCATCTACGACGTCCTGCCGAAATGCTGCGCGCTATGAGTGGGTATGCCCCGGCATTCGGCATGTTGGGAACACTGCTCGGTCTGGTGCAAATGTTGTTTGGGTTGGGTTCAGGCAATTTGGCTTCCATTGGAGCTGCGATGGGATTTGCCATGTTGACTACTGTGTATGGCCTGGTCATTGCGAATCTGTTGCTCAAGCCTATAGCCAGTAAGTTGGAACAGCGTGGCAGGCAATTGATCAATCGTCGTGTAGCACACCTACAGGCAGTCATGATGTTATGCGACAGACAGCATGCAGAACTGATCCGCGAGATGATGGAAGAGATCAACTCGAAACAGGATATGCAACAGGCAGCGGTAGCCTTGCAATTAGTGTCATCGCCGAGCCAGCATGCGGCCTGATCAAAGCACTCTTTAGCTTTTCTAAATATATGGGATAGCGGCATGATATCAACATCAGGTAGAGAGGGTCCCTTGGATAGCATCTCATGGTATGCATGGGATACAGATGAGGTTGATAGCGGTTGGTTACTAACCTATGTGGACGTGTTGAGTGTCATACTGGCTATGCTGGTTGTGCTATTGGGGCAAATGGCGGTTCAGCATTTGAAAACGCCGGAAGAAGAGAGCCGGATGCCAACCAGCAGTGAAGCAATTCCTGTAGTAGTGGAGCCAATAGAGGAACAACTACTTGCAACGCAGAGTGAAACCGAGGCGAAATCCGTAGCCGTACCTACAGCAGAGGCGCGATTGGTAGCGGCTATTGAGAACAGCTTTCAAGATGAAGTCAAGGTCTTGCAGCGAGAGCAGGGCATAACACTCGAAATCGCCGATACCATTCTGTTCAATTCAGGTAAGGCGGAGCTTCTTCCTGAAGCACAGCCTGTACTTAGCCGGCTTGCATCGACGCTCCTGGAGATCGGTGATGCCGATATCGCAGTGGAAGGTCACACAGATGACAGGCCGATCAAGGGTGGTCGTTATCAATCCAACTGGGAGTTGGCTGCTGCACGTGCCAATGCGGTGACTCAATTCCTACTGAATCATGGCTTACCGGCAAAGCATTTACGTTCCATAAGCTATGCAGATGCCCATCCAGTTGCTGATAATTCAGATCCGGATGGTCGCGCTGAAAATCGTAGGGTTAATCTTCGTGTGGAATTTTTATAAGCAATCGAAAGTCAGTTAGAACTTACCGACGCTGCTCTTCAATCTTAATAGGCAGGGAATCTTTTTATTCCCACTCCCTGATAGAGGTGTGACACAGCACCCAATTCTTATCAGTAATTTAGCATCCATTCACCAATCATTGACCGATATCAAATTATCCATTCAAGGATGTTTGATTCTTACGAAACATATTCAGAATCAATGTCGTCTGTTGAGGAAAGTAGTCATGGGATTAAAAAGAGTAGGCGTTGCAATCGTGGCAGCAGTGGTGGCAGTCTCTTGTGGTGGGGGAGGTGGTGGAGATGACAGTAATACCCCAACCACAACCATCTCAATGGTTGAGTTGGGAAAAAAGCTGTTTTTCGATACCAATCTGTCGAGTGGGAGCAATCAATCTTGTGGAACCTGTCACGATCCCTCAAATGGTTTTGCTGATCCTAGGGTAAGTGTTACAGCACCTGTATCTGAGGGTTCTGTTGGAGGCAGGTTTGGTGATCGTAACGCACCGACTGCAGCCTATGCATCATTTTCACCCCAGTTTGGCGAGGTTGCGAACCAGGATCAGACACCTGAAACTGATTCAAATTATCAAGGTGGCCAATTTCTGGATGGCCGTGCCGTTGACTTGATAGAACAGGCCAAAGGTCCGTTTCTCAATCCGGTTGAAATGAATAATGCTACTGAAGCTGACGTGGTCGCCAAAGTGCAGAATTCAAACTATTCTGGCGATTTTGTAGCTGTTTTTGGTGCTGCTGCATTTAATGATATTGCCACGGCATATCATAATATCGCTACTGCGATTGCAGCCTTTGAAGCTTCGTCGGAAGTTAACCCGTTCACCTCAAAATTTGATGCCTTTCTGATGGGTCAGTATACAATGACTCCGTCTGAGCAGCGTGGCTTTGACCTGTTTAATGATGCCGAAATCACAAAATGTGCTAATTGCCACACAGTCGGCAGTACATCACAAGAATCGCTGTTCACCAATTTTCGATATTACAATATCGGCACGCCTAAAAATCTCCAGAATCCAGCTTATATCGCTGATAACAATTTTGTTGATAATGGACTGGGTGCCAGTAGTGAAATTGCTGTTGCGGATCAGGCAGCCGAATTAGGAAAATTCAAAGTGCCTACACTGCGCAATGTGGAGTTGACAGCACCCTATATGCACAATGGCGTCTATGCCACGCTGGAGGAGACTGTACTCCACTATGATATCCAGGTCGCAAATCTGTTTATCACACCAGAAGTCAATAACTCAAATATTGCAGCTGAACTAAATGCGGGTACATTCGTTGGATTGGGCTTGTCGGACCAGGATCGTGCTGATCTTGTCAATTTCATGAAAACCCTGACTGATGGCCATTTCTAAGTACAAATGGCCAGGGTCCAAACTCTTCAGCGACGTTTGCCACCGCGTCCTTTTCTTGGTCTGTCGGGGCCGACACGAATCATACTGCCGCTGAGTTCGCTGCCATCAAGTGCCGCGATAGCTGCACGGGCTTCGTGGCCTTCCATATCGATTGTGGCAAAGCCCTTGCAATCACCAGAGAAGAGGTCTTTTGCCATTTTGAGAGAACGGACCACGCCATATTCTGTAAAGAGGGCGGTCAAGCTCTCTTCTGTGGTCGATCTTGGGAGACCACGGACTGAAAGGGTAATCAATGATGTTTTCCTTGTAAAAGTGTGGCTGGAGGGAGATCGATCCGTGCATCCCTGCACGGATATCAACCCGCTGAAACATTGGGGCGATGGAACGCCCCGTGAGAGAAGTAACAGCGGACAAAAAAAGAGTTACAGAGGAACTACATTTTCAGCCTGTGGGCCTTTCTTACCCTCGACTTCAGTGAACTCAACTTTTTGACCATCTTCAAGAGAGCGGTGCCCTTCACCGACAATGGCACGAAAATGGACAAATAAGTCTTTACCACCCTCGCGTTCGATGAAACCAAAACCCTTTCCGCTGTCGAACCATTTGACGGTTCCGGTCTGTCTTTCTGACATCTGTAAAATACCTCAATGAATTGCAAATATGTACGTCTCAATGGGCGAACCATTCCCACGAATCTCAACAAGCGCTATGCAGCTCGATTTCGGATGTTTCTGTTAAGGAGACAGCGAATTTCAGGCATTATAGGCAGGACTAAGATCATGCAGACAACCCACGATATATCGACCAGTATTGAAATGCAAACTGCATGACTCACCCAAGTCGTTGTGACTACCTGGAAAAAGCTGCTGTCAGGGGGCTCTTTAATAGCCATTTGACCCCTTGAAACTACCAAAACACCAATTTCAAGGGGCTATTTCAGGTAATTACCAACCTTGCAGCTTGGTAATTATTCGCCGTTTTTTTATCCCCAAGTCATTCAGCAGCCTGTTTCATCCAGTCATCCAGACAGGCTTCACGGCAAATACCGAAATACTTTACACCGGCTCCGATGTGGATGTGGGTCGAGATGAAATCATATTTTGGAGGGCCCAGCGACAAAAGGCCGGCCCGATCGAACCATCGAGGTAGCCAGATAGCGGGTAAAATCCCTGGCAGCCTCGAATCTCATTGGACCGGTGATTGAGCGATGAGGAGTATACCGGGATGCTCCCCCTGATTTCTGTACGATTGAAGTCAGAAGAAGGGGATGTGCAGTGTCATTTAATTTCAGTGGGTTATTATTAGGTTAATGATAAATATGGACTTCGGGAAGGGCAGGAATAGTGATTCACAGGACAATATGAGATTATTGATTTGGGACTAACAAAAGGCTAAGCAGGCAGTACAGGTTCAGGATGTTTCCACTCCGAATCAATGGGTTACTTCTCCGGGTGCTTTCTACCTGCATCCTTTTGTTGTGGGCGTCTATGCTCGCAGCGTCAGATTCAGTAAGAATTCTGGTTGTACATGCATACAGTCAGGAATATCCCTGGACTAAAGGTCAGCATCAGGGTTTTGCCGACAGACTTAACCACACTTTAGAAACTCCCCCTACGATAAAAACCGAATACCTGGATACAAAACGGATCAATTTTGATCAGGACTATGCTGAACGGTTTGCCACCTTTCTCTGGTATAAATATCAAGACTTCCAGCCCGAGGCTATCTATGTCACCGATGACAATGGCTTGAAATTCGGGGTACAGAACTTAGCTGAGTTATTTCCTGACACGCCGCTGTTTTTCTCTGGGGTGAACGATTACTCAATGATTTCAAAACTGGATAAAACCAGACAGACAGGTGTGTTTGAAAAAAAGGAAATAGGCCCTAATCTCGATTTACTGCATGATTTATTGGGTGAAGTAGGTCATATCATTGTCGTAGGGGATGATTCCAATACCTATCAGGCGATCGCGAGTGAAATCCAACAGGAAATGATGTCACGAGCGGATATGCAGATCACTTACCTGGCGGATAATCGACTGGATGCCATACTGGATCGCCTGCGACAGGAACAGCAGCCAATTGTCCTTTTGACTACTTTGGGTGCGGTACAGAATGACACGGGAGAGATACTGAATCTTAGTCAGACAATTACGAGGATAGCCTCAACCAATACTGAAATTGTCATCAGTATGGAAGATGCTTACCTGTTTGATGGTGTTTTAGGTGGCTTTGTTACAAGTGGTCCTGCCCAGGGATTAGCTGCAGCTTCACTGTTACTTTCTTATCTGGACGGGCAACCTGTTTCGTCGATAGCACCTGTTACAAAAAGCCCAAACGAATATGTAATTGATGGAGAGGTACTTGAATCCCTAAATCTAAATCTACCAGCTGGTATCAGTGATAAGGTAAAAATCCTTCATCCGCGTGAAAGCTTTTATCAGGAACACCGGAATGCAATATTAACGATTCTTGTCTTTCTTGCATTGGCCTTAGTGGCAACACTGATTCTGTATAGCGTAGCAACTTCAGATAAGAACCGAAAACTACGACAGCAATCGGTTCTTCTGCGACAGCAAGGAAAAAAACTCCAAGAGAGTGAAGAGAAGTATCGATTGCTATTTGAATTTTCCGAAGACCCCATGCTGGTAATTCAGGAGAATATGTTTGTGCTTGCGAATGATGCAGTGGTTCGCACACTGGGTTATGACACCATGGATAGACTGCTGCAAATACATCCATCTGACTTGTCACCTGACAGACAGCCGGATGGTCAGGATTCATTCGAGAAAGCAAATCAAGTGATGAGTGCAGCCAATACGGATGGGTACCGCCGGTTTGAATGGGAACACCTTAAAAAAGACGGAGAGCCACTACTTATTGAAGTTTCATTAACGCGAATACCCTATGAAGGTAAGAATGCACTGTTTTGCGTATGGCACGACATCACCGAATGGCGTCATGCAGAGCAGGGACTGCGTGAAAAAACCGCATATCTCAATAGTGTCTTAAGCGCATCGATTAATGTTGGTATTATTGCCACTGACACGGATCTCAATATTACATACTACAATCAGACAGCCACACAGATATTTGGAGTGAAGTCAGGCGAGCTACGAGGAAAGGATATCCACTTTTTTCATGGCGGTGAAGGGAGTATTGCCGATAGTCGTCTCATCAAAGCGCTACAGCTTGCTGAGGAGGAAGGAGAATTTCGATTCTCTTTGAAGCGCGGTAAAGATGACGAAAAACAGTATATCGATGCCAGAATTTCACCCATCTGGGATGATGTACAAGCGCTGAAAGGCTATATGCTAATGGCGGAGGATGTAACCAAACAGCACGCTGATGAGGAGTTGATCAGGTTTCAAGCGACGAACGATATCCTGACCAGTCTTCCCAATCGCCGTACAATGGTGGATCGATTGTCTCAGACTATCTCCCGTTGTTTTCGCCATAAACAGCTGGGAACTGTTATCTTTATCGATCTGGATCACTTTAAGCATACTAACGATACATTAGGGCATACAATCGGTGACGCTTTGTTGCAACAGGTAGCTACTCGCATGCAAAAATCGGTGCGTAGTGAAGATACAGTAGCACGCTTAGGCGGTGACGAATTCGTTATCCTGCTATCAGAAATCCGAGATGAGCTGGGATCGGCAATCAATGATGCACAGTCGATTGCAGATAAACTGCTTCATACCATTGCTGAACCCTTTGTCATTGAAAAACATGAAATTCGTATCAGTGCCAGTATTGGAATCACTATTTTTCCAACAAAAAACGAATCTGCTGACGATGTCCTGCGACAGGCGGATACAGCGATGTATCAGGCAAAGGATGCGGGCCGCAATACGATTAAGTTTTTCTCACCCGAGATGCAGCAAAAAGTGGAAGCACGTATACGGATGCTGGATCAGTTGCATCAAGCGGTAGAGAAGGGAGAGTTTCTGGTTTACTTTCAACCACAGGTGGACAGAGATGGTCAGTTGATTGGTGTTGAGTCACTGGTACGCTGGCAACAACAGGACAATACGATAGTACTACCGGACAAATTCATTCCATTGGCCGAAGAGAGTGGTCTGATTGATCCTATTAGCGAATATGTGCTACGTCAAACATTAGAAGCTCAATTGAGATGGACAGAAAATTACCCTGAGAATAGGGTGGCACGGATATCGGTCAATGTCAGTGCTATACAGTTTCGACAAAAGAATTTTGTTGAAACGATAATTCAGGCTGTGAAAGAGATAGGTAATGACCCTAAAGTGCTTACTCTTGAACTCACCGAGAGCATGCTGATTGGTAACATGAGTGAGACAGTAGAGAAGATGCAACAGCTTAAAGAGCTAGGTGTAAGATTTTCCATTGATGACTTTGGAACAGGCTATTCATCTCTGGCTTATCTAAAACGCCTGCCCATCAGTGAAATCAAAATTGATCGTTCATTTGTCCAGGATATACTCACCGACCCCAATGATGCTGCATTGGTAAATACCATTCTCAACCTGGCCAAGCAGCTGCAACTTGAGGTTGTAGCAGAAGGGGTAGAATCAAGAGAGATAAGAGATATGCTCATACGGTATGGGTGTACTGTATTCCAAGGATACCATTTCAGTAGACCCATACCGGCTGAACAATTTGAGAAAGCGTTTCTAGCGGACTGAAAAATGCTAGAAGATCTTTATATTAAGACAAAGTTTTTACCCTCTCTGTTAGTCATCATTGAAACCACCGCCCAATAGTGCAGCAGTTTCTTTTCTACGTCCCGGGCGTGCATGCCGATGAGTTGATTGGGCTTTATCCTCACTTTGTTTTCGACGGCTATGTTTGTGAGGGGGCCTTGCTTGTGACGATTTTTCATCTTTAGCCTTTGAATTCGAGTGCGGTCTAGCACTTCCTGCTTTATTGGCCGTTGTTTTTATACCGTTTCTTCTATTGCCAGGTTTCCTACTTTGAGTGCGATCATTGTTGTTTCTTCGTTTCTGAATCGGCTCTGCTTTAATACTTGGATCCGGCTCATAACCCGCGAGTAACACCTCGGGAATCTTCAGTTTCAAAAGTCGTTCGATATCACTTAACAGTTTGTGTTCATCCACACAGACAAGTGATAGGGCTTCTCCCTCATTACCTGCTCGTCCTGTTCGCCCGATACGATGTACGTAATCCTCAGGGATATTGGGTAATTCGTAATTAACCACATGGGGCAGCTGGTCGATATCCAGACCACGGGCTGCGATATCGGTAGCGACGAGTACACGTACTTCACCACTCTTGAAGTCGGCAAGTGCCCGGGTACGAGCACCCTGGCTTTTATTGCCATGGATAGCCGACGCGGTCAGGCCGTCTTTCTCAAGTTGCTGGGCCAATCGATTTGCACCATGCTTGGTGCGTGTGAAGACCAATACCTGTTGCCAATTGTTTGAACCGATCATATGGCTCAACATCTCTCGTTTGCGGCTCTTATCCACAGGATGAACCACTTGTTTAATCCGCTCTGCGGTTGTATTGCGACGGGCCACCTCAATCAGTTCCGGACGATTCAGCAAACGGTCTGCGAGCGCTTTAATGTCCCTCGAGAAAGTGGCGGAGAAAAGCAGGTTCTGGCGTGCACCATTTGCAGGCAGTAGTGCCAATATCTTGCGGATGTCGTGGATAAAGCCCATATCCAACATACGATCAGCTTCATCCAGCACCAAAATCTCAATCTGTGACAGGTCCACTGTCTTCTGGCCGGCATGGTCAAGCAGCCTGCCTGGGGTAGCTACCAGGATATCGACACCTCGACGCAGTTTTTCGATCTGAGGATTGATTTTGACGCCACCAAAGATCACAGTCGAGCGTAACGCCATGTGGCGGCCATAGGTGTCCACACTGTCACCTACCTGTGCGGCCAATTCCCGGGTCGGTGTGAGAACCAGTGCTCGAACAGGGCGTCGACCACCTTTCATCGGAGTGTTACTCAGCCGCTGCAGTAGCGGCAAGGTGAAACCGGCTGTCTTACCTGTACCGGTCTGGGCCCCAGCCATGACATCTTTGCCGTCAAGGATGAGAGGGATCGCCTTACGTTGAATAGGGGTAGGTTCAGTGTAACCCTGCTCGCTTATGGCGCGCAGGAGTTCAGCCGAAAGGCCGAGGTTATCGAATGACATTGGGATAATACTCCAGTCTTGCCCTCCCTGCAGCAGGCTATGCTAGCGGGAGCCGGTCCGGGCTGGATAAAGGGATTCTGTTACTAAGCGGGAAGCACTGTCCCTGACGAGGGAGAGGCGAACGGCTCAAACTGTTCCGACGATCATGAGACCGTAATGGGCGCTAACCGGTCAAGCACCCCGAAGCGGGGCACTATACCAGAAACTTTTCCATCAATCAGATTTCTTTCGCTTTTTTGCCTTGTTTCGCGATTTTTTAGGTTTTCGAGCTGTCTCCAATTTGGATATATTCAGTCGCTGGCCACACACCCAGGCACGTTTCAGATCCTGAAAGACATCATTTGGCATACCCGCTGGCAGATCCACGAGACTGAAATCAGTGCGGATATCAATATGACCGATGTGCTGTGCATCCAGTCCTGCCTCATTGGCAATGGCACCGACGATATTTCCGGGTTTGACCTCGTGTTCATGTCCCACTTCGATTCGAAATCGCTCCATACCTTTCACAGGACGGGTTTGCGGTTTTCGTTGTGTTCTTTCCCCTCTCTCCTTGTGCTGTCTTGTTTCCGTTTTACGGCGTACAGGTTTTTCTTTTTCAGGTTTCAGCAGCAAGGGGCGATCTCCGATCGAGAGCTTGGCCAGTGCGGCAGCTATCTCCAGTGCGGGTATATCGTGCTCCTGTTGGTATTGCTCCAGAAGACTCTGCATGAAATCCAATTCACCGGTGGCCAAGGTATCACTGATGCTCTGTTTGAAATCGGCAATACGTTTGTTGTTGACCATCTCGTTGGTGGGTAACTCAAGTGGCTCAATCTTCTGTCGGGTCGCTTTTTCGATGGCACTGAGCATGCGCCGCTCACGGGGGGCAACAAACAGGATTGCATCACCCTTGCGGCCGGCCCGACCAGTTCGGCCGATACGGTGAATATAGGCTTCGGTATCATAGGGGATATCAAAATTGATGACATGACTGACCCGTTCCACGTCCAGCCCTCGTGCGGCAACATCGGTTGCCACAAGGATGTCCAGCGAACCCTTTTTCAGTCGTTCGACCATCTGCTCCCGCTGTTTTTGTACCATGTCGCCATTCAAAGCCGCCGCCGAATAGCCTCTGGCTTCCAGACGCGTCGCTAATTCGGTGGTAGCGGTCTTGGTGCGCACAAACATGAGGATTGCATCGAATGGTTCTACCTCAAGAATCCGCGTCAGTGCATCCAGTTTATGTAGACCGCTGACTAACCAATAGCGCTGACGGATGGTGTCAGCGGTGGCTGTGCGTGTCTTGATTGCAATCTCTTGCGGTTTGTTGAGATGGTGTCGAGCAATGCGCTGGATCTCTTTTGGCATGGTCGCGGAGAAGAGGGCAATTTGACGCTGTTCCGGAGTTTGGCCCAGAATCCACTCGACATCGTCAATAAAACCCATACGCAGCATTTCATCCGCTTCATCCAGCACCAGCGCCTGAATCGTGTCCAGTTTGAGTGTACCTTTGCGCATGTGATCCATCACCCGTCCCGGGGTGCCGACAACCACATGTACACCCCGTTTAAGTTGTCGAATCTGACCGGAATAGTCCTGCCCACCATAGATGGGGAGCACATGAAATCCCTTTATATGACCGGCATACCGTTGAAAGGCCTCGGCAACCTGAATTGCCAGTTCCCGGGTTGGAGTCAGGACCATAACCTGTACATGCTGCTTTTTGGTGTCGAGTCGCGACAGTAGGGGTAGGGCGAAAGCTGCCGTCTTACCTGTACCGGTGGGAGCATGCCCCAACAGATCGTGACCCTGCAAAAGATAGGGTATGGTCTGCGCTTGGATTGGGGAGGGGGTTTCGTAGCCAACCTCATCCAATGCCGTCAAAAGTGGTTTCGGCAGGTTTAAATCACGAAAACTGGTAACAGGGGTGGCATCGGACATCAGAGATTCCTGGTGAAGGGTAGACAAGCAGTCATAGGCAAAGCCGGGCGGTGCAGTATAATGCCTCGTCTAATGATTACAATAGCTTAGTGCAATATATGAATTCAAAGCAGATTTGGGTCGATGCCGATGCCTGCCCGAAAGTGATTAAAGAGATTCTCTACCGTGCAGCGGAGAGAGTGAAGGTGCCGGTAGTACTGGTTGCCAACCAGCCCCTTCAGGTCCCGGGATCCCGATATATTCGCTCAGTCCAGGTGAGTGCTGGTTTTGATGTGGCGGATAACTACATTGTGCAACAGGTAAAAACAGGTGATCTGGTGATAACGGCCGATATTCCATTGGCGGCAGAAGTGATTCCAAAAGGTTGTCTGGCCTTGAATCCTCGAGGTGAGCTCTACACGGAAGAGAATATTCGTCAGCGCCTGAATATGCGGGATTTCATGGATACGTTACGAGGTAGTGGCATCAATACCGGGGGACCGCCAACACTCAGTCAATCCGACCGACAGGCCTTCGCCAATCAATTGGATCGGTTGCTGGCTAAGGATGTATAGAAAATGGTTGTTAGCGTCTGACCAGAAACTTATTTTTTGTGTGAACCTTGGGGTCCCAGCGAAGGCCGGGATCTAGATGATTCAACGTCAGTAGACAGGGGTGATTAGTCGTCGTCATCGCGATCGTCATCCCAATATGTCCCCCTCTCTTTTCCTCTCTGATAACTACTCTCGAATGAACCTGCGCCTTTTCCCTGGTAGGATTTGAAACGCTGAGAGCGCCAGATTCGCTCAGCCTCTTCCTCGTCGCCACTTCGGTGACACTCAACACAGACTTCATAATCATAGATGCCTTCCTCAACATGTTCTTCACGTATCTTCGAACGTGAGTGCTCATGACAGCCGTAGCAGGTGTAGTTGCTATAGTCACTGTTAACATGACAAGTAACACAATCAGTATCATGATGCCTGTCGAAGCGGAAATAGTCTGCATGGTTAAAAGTGGCCGGTATCCATGCTTCCTGGTCATGGCATTCTGCGCAATTGCCCTCAATCTTAAGGTGTAGTGCATCACCTGGATTGCTATGGCAGCCATCACACTGCTGCTGTAAGTCAGGTTCAAGTAAGTGATGAGAGAACTGACCAATTGGGCGAAAGGCTTGTACGCCTTTGTGGTCACTATGGCAGGAGACACAATCCTCTTCGATCAACTGTTGGTGAAAGGCAACATTCTTCTTCTCTTCAGCGATGGGTAATCCTTGAGTGGTTTTAATACCGATTTCCTCAACCTTATGGCAGGCGATGCATTTGTCTGCTGTACTGCCAATAAACGGGGTATGGCAGGCAAAGCAATCCGTAGCAAGATCAGCATGTGCATCAATTGGTTTCCCCGGGCTGATCATAAATTGAGGAATGAGTATTGCCAGAAGGACCAGTAGGGTCAGATTGATGGCAACGATCAGCGTTATTGTGTTGTATTTCATCGCCATTGCCAGAACAGGAAAATGCTTAGAATATGGGTGATGCTCAGTACTGCGAAAGCCAGTGTGATAGGCAAATGGACCACTCGCCACTGCTTCATCATGTCGAAGGCCGTAGCATCCCAGAAGAGCTGTTTTTCGATGGCCTCATCAGACAGGCCCTGTTGCAAATAAAGTGCTTTCTTTGTATTGATATGACGGCGGGATCGATCCAGCAAGTACTTACCCGTCATACCACTGATGATGTTGACTAACATGGCGGTCAGCGCAAGCCAGGGCAGAATCACATAGATATGGATGCCGGCATGGACAAGGATCATCAGGGCACCCAGTAATGTGAGTGTTTCATGCAGTGTAAGGAGTGACTTTGGTTTGCCGAAACTGATCATCTTACGTTTTCGCATGGAATAGAAAAACGAGAGCAAAATCAGAATTGTGCCTGGTATTCCCAGGTATCTTCCAATCCAGACCAGTTCAAACTGATGGAGAAGGATATCGATGATGGCGGTTGCCACAATCAGTGCACCGAATAGCAGTAAAAAGGGGATCACTTCTTTGCGTACCAGTGAGTGTTCCATCACTAAGCCTCCAATACGAGATCGCTCTTAGGTCTTGCAATGCATAGCAGACAGTGTCCTGGTTCTGTATCAGCATCCGGCTGCTGATTGTATTTGACCTCGCCTTTTATCAAAGATGTTTGACAGGAACCACAGCTACCAGCCCGGCAGCCTGAGGGCACGTTAATATCATTGGTTTCTGCAAATTCCAATAGGGAATCGGCTGTTGCATCCCAGGGAAAGCTTTGATCGGAGCTGCTAAAGGTAATCGTCATGGGTTCACTTTCAAGTCGCTTCTGTTCAGAGCGATCCTGTTTAATGAGTGTGGCTGGGCCGAATGATTCGTAATAGATATCATTGGTATCTACACCCCAAGCCTCCAATCCTGGCACAAGAGACTCCATCAATGCTTGGGGACCGCAGACATAAAATTGGTAACGCTTCAGGCTCAGCGTGGAGCGTAATAATGGGATGCTGATCCGTTCACTATGGTGGTAGTCGATCTCCTCCTCATCATCTTCATTTGGTGCACTGTAACAGACATGCAAATGGAAATTTGAGTGGGTCTCGGCAAGTATACGGAGATGGTTTTTCATCATATCTTCATCACCATTGCGCACCCCGAAATAGAACCATACTTCCCGACGCAAACCACCCTCTATGAGGGTGTTTAGGATGCTCAACATCGGAGTAATGCCGATCCCACCAGCAACAAGCACGATGGGTAAATTCTCATCATTCATGAGATGGAAATGCCCAGAAGGGGCCTTGGCTAGTAGTTTACTGCCTTCATGTACTTGTTCATGAAAGAAATTTGAAGCGATGCCTGCTGGCAGATCCGGCCGACCAACTGGGGCAGGGACTCGCTTTATCGATATACGGTAGTAGTCAGGCCTTGGTCTATCCGATAAGGAATAACAGCGTGTCACTGTTTTCGGTTGGCCTGATGAAGGGTTGTCGATCGGCAGCTTGAAGGTGAGAAACTGCCCTGGTTCAAATGAGGGTAAGGATTTACCATCGGTTGGTGTTAGATAAAAAGAACAGATCGAATTGTTTTTATCTTCCATCTTCCGCCGTAAGACACGGAACTCCCGGTATCCGCTCCATAAAAATACCGAGTTGAATGATTGATCACTCGATAATACATCCTCTTGAGAGGATGAACGCTGTACCACCTTTGCGACTTGATTCTGCTGGCTTTGCTGAAGTTTTTTACGATGATGTAAACCGATCAGTACAAGGATGGTGGTTTGTATCAGGATTGCAGCAAAGATGATCATTGCTAACGTGCTTGTTGTCATGATTCCAAACGCTCACTACCTTGGTCGAATAAATCAAAGCAAAATTGTCTCTGTGAATTTGATTGTAGGGAGGGTTTCTGAAATGAAACTGAATAAATGGGGGCTTGGCCTAACATCGCCTACCGAAACGATTTCAGGCCGCTCTTCCTGGGTCCATCAGGAATTGATCTTGCAGCTGCTCAGGCCAAAGGGCAGGTAAGCCGGACACCAGCCTATTACACCGGTGAGCAGGGGGATGAGACCAATGGCACCCCACCAATTCTGGGCGTAGACGCCCCCACCGATTACCACAAGACCGATGATGATGCGCAGGGTACGATCGATTCCACCAACATTGTGCTTCATGTTTATCCTCCAGAAAAAAGAAATCGACTAGAAAAATCCTGTACGCCAACTTAATGCCAGGCTGAATTCGTGTTCCGCCTGAACGCCATTGCGATCCTGGTGAATTGGCAATAACAGTTCCAGACTGAGATTATTTGCCAGCGCTGGCATCCAGTTAATTCCGATACCGATCTCAGCCCTTTCTCCACCGTAATTATCTGGATTTGCACCCAAACCAGGCCCATAGATCTTCGAATCAATTCCATGTATCTCGTCCTGAGTTTCACCACGCAATCGAACGGAAGTGACTAAATCCGGTTGCCACTCATAGGATACCCACGCGGTACCCTCATGTTTATCTCCGAATCTCCAACCCTCGCTGTTCTCACTCTCAAGGGGAATTGTGGCCAGATATTGTGCTCCCCAACCCCATTGTTTCTGCTTGCCCCAGTAAACTACTCCGACAACAGCATCCCAGGTACCGGAACCCAATTGCATTCCGTAGGCTAACCGGGTTTTCACCTTGGTGTTCATCGGCGTCAGATTATAATCCTCTTCCGTAATGCTTCCGGTCGGAGCACTCAATACTGCGTCAAATAACATATTGTGGCCATAATCATCGCTATTGTAGGCTTTAAATATGGTGCCGAATTTAATATCACCCAATCCTTTTGTGGTAACCGTATTGGTTCCCAGACTGTTTATACCTCCGCCACCTGAGAAGGTCTCCAATACAGTCTCCTTACGGATCAGGGGTGCCAGAGCGACCAGTGCGAAATGGTCGTTGAAGGCAAAATTTGCAAAGGGGAATATCACATCGGCTCGGGCACTTTTCGGCACGACCCGCAGAGTTGGCGGCTGCATGGGATTGCCAAAAAAGCGATTGGGTGCCGAAGTCACTACTGTTTCAGCCGAAATAGATTTGCTGCCCTGTATCAACCCATCGAACTCATGGTGCTGGTAGTTTATACCGGCAACTCCCTGACCTTTTTCAGGGAAAGCATAAATACCAAAAAGCCCAGAGGGTACCGGAATGGGTAGTTTTTTTCTCAATGCCCGCAACTGTTTAATCCGATTTGACAGTGCGCGGCGCTGCTCCAGCGTGGAGCTACTATCTTGATCATCACCAACCGCAAGAGCATATGTTGGTATGATACAAGCTAGCGCGAGACTGGCGGAAAGCAAAGTTACCCTGCATTTCATAACATTCCTCCTAGATGACAGGCTATTCTCAATCAGGTCTTTATAGTTATCGTGATTGAGGCCAGATAAATCAGATTAACGCAGCAAATCCGAAACGCCAGGCTGAGTACGAAAAACACCATGACATGCCACGCAACCTGAGCTGATCGGTCCTACGAGTGATGCCGCCGTTGCCATGTCGCCAGCCTCGGCTGCGGTAGCAAGTTTCAGAGCATTCCCCTCTACGCTGGTATTAAACCCGTCGAGAACAGCCAAACGCTCATCACTGATATTTTCCATTCCCAAATAGGGAAGAAGCCCGCCAACGGGGATACGATGATTTGCAAGGCGTCGTGCGCTATCCGCAGTCTGCTCTGGATTGTCTGTCATGATTCCCGCGAGTATGCTTTGGAAATCAGACAAAACTTCTGTCATCACCTGGCGCATGGTTACGCTTTTGCTGTAACGGTTGTGCATAGCCAGTATCGCCATTAAGGACATTTTGGTATCCATCGACAGCCCCTTTACCTTCTCCTGCAATTCTGGCGTCATAAGTTCAATCTGTCCCTGCAAAACTTTTTTTAATTCCTCCATACCTGGATCAGCCGCGCTCACATTGGATGTCAGAAAGGCACTGCCAATCAGCATCGCAGCTGCGATAGATGAATATCGTAGTTTCTGAATTCCTGGAAAACGGTCGAAGCATTTTTTAGCTTTATTGCGCTGGTGTTTCATGGGGCTTGTCCTCAGTAGGTTGGCGTCGTTTTCTACAGCGCATACAATAAACACAATATTTATCTGGATGATGGCGTAGCAGTAACAAGATGTAACGAATTTGTTTCAGAATTGCGTCATTGCAACAAAAGTGTGGGGATATCAATTGAATACGCTGAAACGGCGACTGTTGGTAGTCGATGATGAACCTGAGCTCAGGAATTTGTTGAAAAGCTATCTTTCTAAAGAAGGATATGACGTTGAAGCGGTTGAAGATGCTGATGCTACGGACCGGTATCTTTCCTGCCACGATGTTGATCTGGTCATCCTCGACCTTATGCTTCCAGGTGAAGATGGCCTTTCGATTGGCCGCCGATTACGCAACCAGAAAAACCTTCCAATCATAATTCTCTCTGCACGTGGCGAAGAACTGGATAAAATTGTTGGCCTTGAAATGGGTGCAGATGACTATCTAACAAAACCTTTTAATCCAAGGGAACTGCTGGCCAGAATACGTTCAGTGTTACGCAGGTGTAATCAAACCGAGCAAACCCCCTCCACTGGTGATAAATTTATGTTTGGCCCATTTAGGCTTGACGTGCAAAGGCATAAGCTCTTCAGAAGTGATCAGGAGATCTCACTTACCACGGGTGAATTCACACTTCTACGCATTTTTCTAAAGCACCAGAATCATGTGTTGAATCGAGATAGATTACTGGAAATGACTAAAGGTTATGATCGGTCACCCCTAGATCGCAGTATCGATGTCTGCGTGGGACGTTTGCGTCGAAAAATTGAACCCAACCCTTCGGAGCCTGTTTACTTGCGTACAATATGGGGTGCAGGTTATATCTTCTCATCAGAAGAGTAATGAATATTATTAAGACTTTTTTTCAATTCCGAAGCTACTTCTGGAAAATTCTTTTTACCATCGGCATCGTATCGATTGGATTTCTGGTAATTATGCTATCAACCATAGCCTACTATATGGTGGTTCCACTTGGACAACGCGCGACTGATGACCTGGCCAGCATAATCTCTCATGCCTCTGAAAGGTGGGAAAGTTTACCCACTGGCGAGCGTGGTGTATTTGTTGAACAGATGTGGCATAAACACAATCTCCGGTTAACCAGCGCAGAGGCATCGCTACCGGATTCTACCAGCCTGCTGCCGTATCTGTTTTTCCTTGAGGCATCGTTGCAGAAACAGTTGGGAAACAAGATACACATTAAGACCAGTCGGGATCAAAAAGACGAGAAGTGGTACTGGGCTGATGTCCCGCTATCAAATACAGTTTTACGCTTTGGATTTTCACGCTCGCGCATAGGGGTCAAACCATCGGTAGCTTTTTTTGTCGTCCTGATCACCGGGTTTTGTCTGACCTTTTTCACTGCGACCCTACTCACCCGACGCCTGACAGTTACCATAGAACGTCTTTACCAGGCAGCGCAGCTAATAGGAAAAGGACAGTGGCCGGACCCTGTTAGGGAGGAGGGACCGGAAGAATTGATCGTTCTTGCCAGGGAATTTAATCGCATGAACATCCAGATGAGAGAACTACTCACCAACCGAACGACACTGCTAGCGGGAATTTCACACGACCTGCGTACTCCTCTCACACAAATCCAGTTGGCCCTTGCTATGCTGCCAAACGATGGCGGAGATACTCAACTCATGAATGGTGTTTACCGAGATCTCAATGCTGTTAACCGACTTATCGGACAAGCACTTCAGATCAGCCTGGAACTGGATAAGCAGGAAAAGGAGCCGACACAGATTGCCGGGGCCCTGGACCATATAATTGTAGCTGTAAGACATGGAAACCAGACCATAGAATGGACTACTGATAAATCCTGCAGCTTTATGCTGAATCCTTTGGCACTCCAGCGCATCGTTTCTAACCTGCTGGAAAATGCAATACGCTATGGTGAAGGAAAGCCGGTAAGCGTTGAATGCAACTGTGATAAAGATTTTCTCACAATTCAGGTGGTGGATCATGGACCAGGCATTCCTCCAGAACAACGCGAAGCTGTATTCCAACCGTTTTTCAGACTGGAAAAATCTCGCAGCAGCGTGACCGGAGGAAGTGGTCTTGGATTAGCCATTGTTCGCCAGCTGGCCGACGCAAACGGCTGGACAGTAAAACTCCTGGAGCATGATGGTGGAGGAACTTGTGCTAGACTCATCATCCCAATTGAATAATAAAAAATGAGTAAAACCGGGTGAGATAGTGTCAGTCAGCCATCGGCAATTCAAGCTGCACGCTCAACCCACTGCCAGCTGCTCGAGCCAGCACAGCGTTTTGCCCAGGAGAAGGTGCAAACCGCGTACAAAGACAAGTTTGTGACCGAAGTGAAGGTACACTTTTACTGAAACGAACGCGATGGTGATATATTAATCTGCGATTACCCGTAAGAGGGAGAAGTGCATAACTTGATCAGCCTGATGGATTTGATCTAATGTCTTCGGATGCTTGAGCATAACCACTGACAGCGGGTGGATTCAGGTTTGTCCGAGCCATTCCCATTTCCCTGGCACTTACTCTGTATATCCAGTAGTTCTTATGCTAGTACACCACCTCCAACTCTTTAAAGTGAATAGGATCGGAAGTCGTAAAGGGTAGCAGATTCGCCAACAATGTATTCTGATTCTCCTTATTGGTGAAGAAATAGAGGCGTAGTACGCTATCCTTCATTGGCTGAATGGCATACCCAATACAAACGGTAATAGGTATCATTTCTCACAAAAATGATCCAGCGATTAGACTCCTGCTCCTGTGGATTCACTTTCACCGATTATGCCCAGTGCTCCGAGCAGGCGTTCAAATTCGAACTCTGAGAATAACGGCACTTAGTTAACGGCTAAAGATCGAATATGCGCGACCTTATTCAGTCGTGATTGGTGGGGCAGAGCTCCACCCTACACCCCAGCTATTTGGTAGGGCAGGGTCATACCCTACTGCTCTCCAGAGGATGGCAGAGTCTCACAACCTATTCGATTGTAAACAGTACAGAGTAGACTATTTTAGCCCTATTTTTTCACCGGTGGATTTTGTATTGAGACCCAGTAGTGAATAGAGTGGACACATACCGAATATCCCTGTTACCAGAAGAATAACACCAATCCAGCCTATAGGACTCTGTAGTGCGTAAAAGACATTGCCGATTAGCAGAACACCTAAAATGATTCGGATTATACGGTCAACCTTACCAACATTATTTTTCAATAAATCCATGGTCTTTCCCTCATGCTAGCGAATGGATAGATGTCAAACTGCAGTCGTCATCCTGAGTGCTTGATATAATAACATGGCTATTGAACAGGCGATATTACCCAATGAAGGTGTCGATGCATGGGTGGTGTATGGCAAAGGATAGGAATGTGAGATGAAAGCAAAAAATCTGAGTAGGATTTTGCATGGGTTAGCGGACCCTGCCATTGCGAGCCATTCCCAGCGCTTCTTTAAAACTGGCAAAGGTGAATATGGAGAAGGTGATCGGTTTCTAGGTATAAGGGTACCTGTTCTCAGGCAACAGGCGAGGCGACACAAGGAAATGGCTCTCGATGAGATCCTAAGCGTATTGAAATCCCCCTATCATGAAGAACGTCTTTGTGCGCTCTTGCTGTTGGTGGAAAAATATAGACGTGGTAGTGAAGAGGATAGAGAGGCTATTTTTATCTGCTATTTGGATAATACGCGATATATCAATAATTGGGATTTGGTTGATAGTACGGCATATCATATTGTGGGCGCCTACCTGGAATATAAAGAGAGGCATGTACTGTACGAAATGGCAGGATCTGCCAATCTCTGGGAGCGACGAATAGCGATTATTTCAACATTGCATTTTATCAAAAGTTTACAATTTGACGACACATTGAAGTTGTCGCTGCAGCTAATGGATGACGACCAAGATTTAATCCATAAAGCAGTCGGCTGGATGCTTCGGGAAGTTGGAAACCGGGCGCTATCTGTTGAGCAGAAATTTCTAAACAGGCACTATCAACAGATGCCCCGAACCATGTTGCGTTATGCGATAGAGAAATTTCCTCAGAACCAAAGATTAGCGTACCTGAGGGGAGAGGTTTAATTCATCCTCCGGTGTGGTGGTGCATGCTGCCGATAACGCTATTCCAATACCAAGAAGGGTGTGACCCTGCCGTACCGAACACTGTTAGTTGATATCCACGCTTCATCGCCATGGTACAAACGATTTTAATCTCTTGCTGTTCATCTGACATGACCTACCTATGGTGTGGCAGGGCCAGATACACCAACCTGATTAAGTTCAAATAGACCGCATAATTAAGCTTTGTAAGCAAAAAATGTGCAATACATTTTTATGAGGAATATAATATTCTTCATACTGGAACCTGGAAATCTACCGTGATCATGAGCAACAAGGCTCGATATCTTTTTATACTGCTGATGAGCTACACATCAATTGTTCAGTCTCATGGCATTGATATGAGCATTGGCCGGGCAGAAGCAAGTATCGTCACCCTGCGCTATCACAATAATGAACCTTTCGCCAACGTATCCTATGAGCTCTTCGTAGCGGAATCGAAGCATCCCTACCAATCGGGTCGTACCGATGCTCAGGGGAGGGTGGTCTTTTTTCCAGGTTCTATCCGGCAGTGGCGAATACGGGTTTTCAGCAAAGATGGACATGGTACCGACACACCTCTGGAGGTCGATACTGATTCGATATCTCGGAACCCGGGTGGTGAATCGGTTTTAACCACTGCCTATCTGGTGTTGGGCATTGGCATTCTGCTAAGCGGTTTCGGCTTATTGTTGCTGACTGTAAAGCGAGGTAAGCCATGAATAACGCCTGGTCCTAATTCGATGCATATACCAGACGGCTTTATTGCTCCTCAATTCTATTTACCGGCCTACCTAGTGGTGGGCGGCGCCTGGATGTGGGCTGCCCGTGGTATACGCCGAACACTCGATGAGGAGACCATTCCCCGGTTGGCTGTGATTACAGCGCTGGCGTATGCCATTGGTCTGGTGATGTTGCCACTTCCAGGTGGAACTTCCGGACACCTGCTGGGGATCGGGGTATTGGCCATGTTGTTTGGTGTCCGACTCGCCTTTCTCGCCTACAGCCTTGTGCTTTTGCTGCAGGCTATGCTGCTTGGTGCAGGCGGCATCACCGCCTTACCTGTCAATGCCCTGGCTGTCGGACTAGTCGGCGCTTCATCGATGGCGTTGTGTATTCGCTGGCGGTCCTCTCGGTATCCCTTGCCAGCCATAGCTGTTGGTGCCTTTCTTGCTGTCGTTCTACCCGCCTTTCTGATTGCATTGGTACTGGGATTGCAGCCTATTATTGCCCAGCAGGATGATGGTACTCCGCTGTTTTTTCCCTTTCGGTCTGAGATTGTAGTGCCTGCTATCATGCTGCCACATCTCCTGATCGGCATTGTTGAAGCGGTGCTTACCCTGGCTGTGTGGCGTTATGCCTGTGATAGGGGGTGGTTGCATTGAGTGATCTTCATTGGTTGCTTCTCTATCTGCTGGCAGTGGTCATTGTCAGCCTGTTGCATCAGCCTTTATGGTTGGCGATGGGTCTGTTTCTGGTGATCTTGTTCGCTGGCTCTATTCGATGGCGTCTGTTGCGCAAATCATTGTTTTCCATTCTGTATTTTAATACTACAGTCACACTCGGATATCTGATAGTGGCGGGGATGCAGGATCAGTTTCGTGCTGAGTATCTGCTGTTGGTTAATTGTCGTGTGTTGCTGCTGGTCATGCTTGCTTTCTGGTTGGGCGCAAGGATCAATATTGCCAATGCCTTGCGATTTTCACCCTCCCTATCATTTCTGACGACGCTGACAGCTGGACAGTTTAGGGTGTTGAGTCGTGTGGTAAGCGATTTTCGCGCTGCTTTCAAAAGCCGCAATCTAAGGCGGCCGGGATGGCGCGAGCGGGCTCAACTTGCAGTGGCACAAACTGAAGTGATGATGGAAAAATCCCATCATGCCGCTACAGAAATCAGTCAGGCAATGCGTTCAAGAGGTGTGTTCGATGATTGAACTGCATGATGTTGGGTTTAAATGGCCTGATGGTCCTGCAGTACTGCAGGATATTACCCTGCAGGTTGATCCAGGAGAAAAATTGGTCCTTCTGGGAGCGAACGGCTGTGGCAAATCGACCTTATTGAAATTATTGAACGGACTTCTCTTCGCTACATCGGGAACCTATCGATACAGAGGGGATGAGGTATCCAAGCCGTTACTGCGAACACCCCAATGGGCAAGCATGTTCAGGCGAGAGATGGTACTGCTCTTTCAACATCCGGAGGCGATGTTGTTCAATCCGACCGTGGCAGATGAGATCGGTTATGGTCCTCGTCAATTGGGCCTATCTGATAGTGAAGAGCGTATCCTGGAATGGGCGGAAATACTGGATTTGCAGTCGCTGTTGGATAAACCACCCTACACCCTTTCTGGTGGAGAGAAACAGAAGGTGGCCTTAGCTGCGTTGCTGGCACTTGATCCACAATGTCTGCTGCTGGATGAGCCAATGGCCAATCTCGATCCACGCAGTAGTGGCTGGTTGGTCGATTTTCTGCTCACAACCGAGGCAACCGTGATTATCACTACCCACAACCTCAGTATGGCTGCAGAACTGGGTGAACGCTGCCTCATCCTGGATGAGCAGGGATCGCTCTGTTTTGACGGTCCTGTCAAGCAGGCACTGGCTGATATGGCGTTGCTGCAAAGTGCCAACCTGGTGCACCGTCATCGACACAGACATGGTCAGGTTACCCATTCTCATCCTCATATTCACGATTGGGAGTAATTAAAAAATGACAGAAGCGGAAGCAATTGCCCGTGTCACAATCTCCTTGTCTGAAGGACTGTTGCACGAATTGGATAAACGATTTGTTGATCAGGGCTACGCATCCCGCTCGGAACTGGTCCGTGACATGATCAGAGAGAAGCTGGTAGAGGAGCAATGGTCCGATGGCAATGGGGAGGTGGTCGGTGTTTTGACCATTAGCTATGACCACCATCAACGGGGTCTGACTGAGAAGATTACCGATACCCAGCATAACACCTACATCAACATCCTTTGCACCACTCATGTCCATCTGGATCACCACCACTGCCTGGAAACCATCATAGTTCGGGGTAAACCGAATGAGATCGAACAACTGGCAACCAAGATAGGTGGTATGAGAGGAGTACGTTTTTCAAAGCTGACCAGGGCATCGATGCTGGAGCTTTGAAATTGTCTTTGAGACCTTTGTAATTCATCACGCAGTTTGGGTAATTTCTTCTATTGTTTCCAGGTAGGGACCCCTATTTGGTCTCGACAGGGAGATTGTGGTGAAGAGAGAGCTGGAAGAACGTATTCAAGTCATCGGCCATCAACTTTGGGCTGAGATGCAATCACAATCCACGACAGCAGGACAGGGATGGATTAACCGGTTGATCGTCCAATTGATGGCTGACAGCCGGTTTCGCCTTCAAGCATTGCGTTTTGTCGATACTGCACCGGTACTTGTTGATGACGTCGAGATGGTTCGTCATTTCAGAGAGTATTTTTCAGATATCGACGAGCAGAAGTTACCTCAACTCTTGGCCTGGGGGATCAGGCGGAGTACCAAGCTTTCATTGCCCACCCTTGTGGCGCCGGTGATTCGTGCAGCGATTCGGCGTGTGGCGCATCGGTTTATTGCCGGTGAAGATGCGGATGGTGTTCTCAAGGCTGCCGGGCAACTGCAGGGTAGGGGTATTAATGCCAGTATCGACCTGCTGGGCGAGGCAACTGTGAGTGAAGCCGAGGCTGTACGCTATCAGCAGGCCTATCTCAACTTGATTGAAGAGGTGAGCAGGGCAGCACCAGGGTTGAACGATTTGAACCTCTCAGTAAAAGTCTCATCCCTCTTTTCGCAGATTTCTCCGGTCGATAGCGATGGCAGCATCATGGTGCTGGCCGAACGTCTAAGACCCATCTGTTTCGCAGCAATGACAGCGGGTATCAGCATCACCCTGGATATGGAACAGTACGACTATAAAGCGATTATTCTACAACTCTTCAAGCAACTTGCCATGGAGGAGGCATTTCGCGAATGGGATGGATTGGGACTTGCCATACAGGCCTATCTTCGGGATGCGGATGTTGATATCGCTGACTTGACAGAATGGGTTGAGAAACGGGGTTCACCCGTCATGCTGCGCCTGGTGCGTGGGGCCTATTGGGACATGGAAACTGTAATTGCCAGACAGCAGGGCTGGCCGGTACCGGTCTGGACATCAAAGTCTGACACCGATGCCTGTTATGAACGTTGTCTGGTAAAATTGTTCGCATCACCAATGATCCGTCCTGCGGTGGCCACCCATAATCTTCGTAGCCTTGCCTGTGCCATAGCGTTGGCCGAGTCGACCAAGAGGGGTCGCAAGGAGTATGAGTTTCAGATGCTATACGGCATGTCTGATGCACTTGAACCCCTGATAACCAATCGAGCAATGAATTTTAGGCTCTATCTGCCGTTAGGTGAGCTTCTGCCGGGCATTGCCTATCTGGTGAGGCGTTTGCTTGAGAACTCTTCCGATCAATCGATTCTACCGCTTTTACCGAATTTGGATATCGGTCAAATACTGTTGCCACCGGAGATGTCTCATGATGATTGCCCTGCAATGGATAGTGGCTTCATCAACCAGCCATTGCATCGTTTTGTTCACAGGAAAGAGCGTGAGAGCTTTCAGACAGCGTTACGAGAGGTGGAAGCTCAACTCGGTAAAACCTATCCTTTAAATTTGCCTGGCCACATAGCCTTGCAAGAGCAGGTAATCAACTCCACAAATCCTGCAAACCCGGATGAGCTGGTCGGTTGTGTGCAGAGTGCAGGCCCTGATGATGCTGAGATGGCGATTCGTCATGCAAAAGCTGCGTTGAAAGTGTGGAGTTGTCTCTCATTGACGGATCGTGCAGCCTATCTTGAACGGGTAGGTGGAATGCTGACACAGCGTCGTGATCAGTTTGCTGCATGGCAGGTGAAAGAGGCGGGTAAGTGTTGGACAGAGGCTGATGCAGATGTTGCGGAAGCGATAGATTTTCTCCACTACTATGCTGAGTGTGCACGGGCGCTCGATAGTCGTCACAATCTCTCCTTACCGGGAGAAGATAATGCCCTGACTTACCATGCACTGGGTGTCGGTGTGATTCTTCCGCCTTGGAATTTTCCGCTTGCAATTCCTGTCGGCATGCTATCAGCGGCAATTGTTTGTGGGAATTGTGTGATTCTCAAACCGGCATCTCAGACGCCAGTCATTGCCTGGCACTTCTGCAAATTGCTGAAAGAGGCTGGACTGCCTGACGGGGTGGTGACATATCTGCCCGGTAGCGGAGCAGAGATTGGTGAAGCCTTGGTGCGTGACCCACGCACTCACTTTGTTGCATTCACAGGCTCGAGAGAGGTCGGTTTGCATCTGCACGAGATCATGTCGCTCCAATCAGAAACCCAGCGTCATGTAAAACGGTTGATTGCTGAAATGGGTGGCAAGAATGCCATCATCATCGATACTGATGCTGATCTCGATGATGCTGTGGTTGGTGTCATCGAATCGGCATTTGGCTATCAAGGACAGAAGTGCAGCGCTTGTTCACGAGTCATTTGTGTAGGCGATATTCATGACAGTTTTGTGCAACGTTTGGTAGAGGCGGCGCGTAGCTTGCGCATAGGTGATCCACTCATACCGGGCAATCGGTATGGGCCAGTCATCAGTAATGGGGCATTAAGACGGATTTGGCAGGTAATTGAGGAGGCCGGAATCACAGCCAAACCGGTATATATCGGAGAGTTGAAGTCAACAGATGGTCACTTTGTGCCACCGGTCATCTTTTCCGAAGTAGAGGAGGAGTCACCCCTCGCCCAGGAGGAGATATTCGGTCCGGTGGTGTCAGTCTTTCGTGCAAAAGACTTTGATGAGGCACTGCGTATTGCTAACAGCACCTCCTATGCATTAACCGGTGGTATTTACTCCCGTTTGCCATCCCATCTTGAACAGGCAAGACAGGATTTTATGGTTGGGAACCTCTATATCAATCGAAAAATAACCCGGGCAATGGTGAAGCGGCAACCTTTTGGGGGCTTCAAACTGAGTGGAATGGGTAGTAAGGCTGGCGGTCAGGACTATCTTCTGCAGTTTTTAAATGCACGTAATGTGACCGAAAACACTTTACGTCGTGGATTTGCACCAGACGCTATACCAAGCGGAGAAGAATGATTGCCATGGTAGGGAATACATGGCAACATTTTGAAATCACCCTATATACTATCTTTAAAGATGGGTATTTTGTGACAACAAAGGCAGCGCGATTGATATTCAAACGATACTTTTTATAATCATCAAATCAGTATGTAAGCTTAAAATAGGTTAATCAGGCACAATGAGTTTGATCAGTGACGGATAAGAACCAAAACGAATTGAACGATCCAATGGTGAAGTACACTGAAACACCACAACAGGCAGGTGAGTTGTTTCGCTTGGCAGTCGCATTTCTCGCAAAGCATAAGCTGGCAATCCATCCGGTAAACTATGGGCTTGCCTACCACTATGTTGCAGGTAGTGACGCGGCACTCAATGGTCGTATGGATGAATTGCTGATACCGGGTGAGTGGTCGGATCGAGTGGCATTTAAACTCTTTAGGCAATACATCAGTCATTGCGATGAGGCCATGCTCAGGGATCTGAGGGAAGAGCTTCTCAATATTGTGGCTCACACGCTAGGTACAATGATTGATCTGACAGGTAAGACCTCTGTTACCAACCAGCATATTGAAAAACAGATTAATACTTTGGCTGAAAGTACAAAGGTCGAGAGTGTCATGAAGGCTGTCTCGTCAATCTTGGCAGAGACACACTCGTTGGTGATGGATACCAGCAAGTTTGAGGCCCAACTGATCTCGTCGACGGAAGAGATGGAGAAGTTGAAGGAGGAGCTGGATTACGCCAGGCAGGAGGCAAGGCGGGATCCGTTAACTGGGATATTAAATCGGCGAGGCTTTGATCAATCCCTTGAAACGATGATAGCAGAGGCAGAGGAGCAGCATCTGGCAACTTTTAGTTTGATGTTGATGGACATTGACCTATTCAAGGAGATTAATGATACTCACGGGCATCTATTAGGTGACAAACTGCTACAGGGTGTTGCTAATCTATTAACCCACCACACGAAGGGTAAGGATGCGTGTGCCCGTTTTGGTGGCGATGAATTTGCCATTCTATTACCCGAGACAGGTGTTGATAATGCCAAAAACTTAGCGGAGAGTCTTAGAATTATCATTCAAAAGATTGTTCTCAAACGCCCAAATCAAGGTGCTGTCATCGGCGGTATCACAGTATCTGTCGGTGTCTCTGCCTACCGATTGGGTGAAAGCAGTGAAGACTTTATCCAGCGCTGCGATAAGGCCCTATATCGATCTAAGGCACTTGGCAGAAATCGTGTCACAATAGCTGGCTGATACGCGGTTATTTACAACTTATAACCCTTCAAATGTGGCTTCCATTTTTCTCCGTATCCTCTTATCAGGCAGTTGTCCAAATCCGGCCTCCATATTGTCGATCATGTGATGTACCTTGGAAGTGGCAGGGATAGCACAGGTTATTGCCGGGTGGGATACAACATATTTCAGGAAAAACTGGCCCCAGCTATTGCAGCCAAATTCATCCACCCAATCGGGCATCGCTTTGCCTTTGGTCTGTCTGAAGAGGCTGCCACGGGCATATGGACGATTGGCTATCACAGCGATACCTCGCTCAATTGCTAAGGGTAATAGTCTCTTTTCCACTTCGCGGTTGCCAATGTTATAACTCAATTGAACAAAATCGAATGGGTGACTGGAGAGTATTTCAAACAACTCATCATGAGAACGCCCATGTGAGGTCGTGATGCCGATATAGCGGATATCCCCCTCTGCTTTCATCACCTTCAGTGTCTCTAAGTGTGTACGCCAGTCTCTCAGGTTATGTATCTGCATCAGATCAAAATGTTGAATGCCCCATAGTTTTTTTGAGAGTGCCATTTGCGCCACTCCATGCGCTTTACCGTCGGTCCAGACCTTAGTGGCGGCAAACAAGGATTGTGGTTTTTTCACGGTTTTCAGTAGGGTGCCGACTACTTGTTCAGATGAGCCGTACATGGGAGATGAATCGATCAGCGCCCCACCTTGTTGAAAAAAAGTTTCCAGTACTTTTCCGAGATTATTGATCGCGTCGAGATCACCTGCTGAGTCAAATGTCCGGGAGGTGCCCAGGCCGATGACAGGAATCATCTCATTCGTAGCGGGTATGGCCTTGCTGATGGGAGTTCTGTCTGCTGCATGAGTAAACGTTGGAGCGATCCAGTAACTGCCTGCCAAACCAGCAATTAGTTTCAATAGCTTCCTTCGTCCTATTTGGTATTCCTCTCTACTCATATCATTCTCCTTTATTTTGAGCTGTTAGCTGGCATTCTATGGCTTCCTGTTTTTTACCAAGACTGTAAGCAATCCAGGCCCATATCAGGGATATGGGTACAGCGATCCAGGCAATTGTTGACAGACTAAAACCGATTCCTTTAAGACCCGCATAGATCCAGGAACTCACTGCATCACCGCCACGATAGACCACCGTATCGATGAAGTTCTTCGCCTTGTATTTTTCTTCCCTACTAAGCACTACATATAGCATCTCTCGTGCAGGACGCATAATGGCGTAATTTCCAGCACGCCGCATTACCTGAACGGTAACCAAGACGGGTAGTATGGGAAAGAGTCCCAGTAAGAGGAAACCCAGACAGAGCCACAAGGGTATAAGTGCTAGGGTAAAGCCAAGGCCTAACCCTTTTACCAGACGTGCGGTAATGAGTGTCTGGATAATTAAGGTCAGGGTATTGACTGTAAAATCTATGGCGGCAAAGACAGCGGTACGTGTTTCAGAATCAGTAAATGCCTCTTTAACAATCTGTGCTTGTTGGAAATAGAGAAATGTAGAGAGCAGGGTAAATAACAGCATTAACAGGGATATCCCTAACAGATAGGGAGAGCAGGCTACCAGGCGAATACCATCAAGTAGTCCTCCGCCCAGTGGTTTTTCATGCTGATACGTTTTAGCTTCCTGATCATGCTGTGCATACTGCCAGGTTGACAATTGTCGAATGCAGACAACTGACAATCCAAGCAGCCCGGCAGATATCAACAGCATAGGGCTTGTTCCAAGCTGCTGAACCAGAATGGTTGTCAAAAGAGGACCGGCAATTGCACCTATTGTCCCACCCGCTGCGATGAAACCAAACAGGCGTTTGGCCTGTTCATTGCTATACAGGTCTGTCATGAAGCTCCAGAATACTGAAACAACAAAGAGATTGAATACGCTAATCCAGATAAAAAAAGCTCGGGCAGTAATGGTTATCGAATATTCAGACTTAAAAAACAGATAGAAAAGCAGAATATTGAAAATAAAGAAATAGTAGACATAGGGAAGAAACTGCTTGCGCTGTAAACGTGACGTAAGGTATCCGAATAAAGGGACAACCATCAACATGGCGATAAACGTGCCGGTAAACAGCCAATGCAGATTTTCAATCCCTGCAGTGATACCCATTTCATCTCGAATGGGACGAAGTATGTAGTAACTGCTGAGTAGTGAAAAAAAATAGATAAAGGACCAGACAATTGCTCGCCCCTCACCTTGTCGGATATTGACCAGGCGTTGTATTACAAGCTGTATTTCAGAAGCAGCTGTCAGTACGCTTCTCTCTTGTTTAGTGATAAACGGAATCTTTCAATATGATCCTGTGCTTGTTCAATAAATTCAGCAATGTGTTCCGGTTTTAGTCGTTCGTCCTTGTGATAAAATATGACTTGTCTGCCACGACTCTCAACCACCCACCCCGGATTCTGCGCGAAGTGAGCCAACAGTCGGTCATTGAAAAGCAACCGAACCGACGCTTCTTCACGTGCGGCTAAACGATAGTGTTGAGTGAATCCATGAGCATCATCAAAACCGACTGATCTGAATTCACTGTTCAGGGTCCGTTTGGAACCATCATTCGGGCTCAAGTCGAAATGCGGCATGGGCTTAATATCCAGAAAACAGGCAACGGTTTGCATATAGGTAGTGATTCTGCCCTCATCACTTAAATTTGGTAGTTCACGTGAGCCTTCAAACCCTTCAGAGGCTGTATAAGCGTAGTTAAATACCTCAATGTGATCACCATTGTGATCTCCACGCATCAGGTTCTGTACCAGCGGTTGACCCTGACTGAAAAGATAGAAATTTACGGAATCCAGAGATTCGCCTAATTGTTGTTGACCTGGTTCGAGGATAAAACCAATGCTATTAGCAACTTTATCCAGTCCCTCCCTTCGTTGGTTTTCAAAGTACCAGGCACCAATAAGAATAGCTGCGACAACGACCAGAAAAATAGTAATTTTCAATCTCCTCTCCCTATATAGAGGGTAAATTATAGACCTTTAATACCCATTTTCTGAACCCATTAATCTAAAGCAGGTTGTAAAATACGATAGAAAAAAGATAGATTTAGCGAAATCCGTTGGGTCCATTACAATGCATGTTTTTTACTTATGGCGGCTAGAAATCCAATAGATGTTTTTAGTGATACCCGCACTATCTGAAAATAATTACCCTAAGCTATCCAAAGGAATACTATGCTTGGATATATCAATGCTAGCAGAGTGTGCCAGATTGCAAAGCAACTGACATTACAGTGTGTACATTGGGGTAAATTGCTCACATTGAACTTGCTGATTCAGGTCAATACATGTTTAAGATACTGTTTTACACGAAGAAACAATAGTATTGTCTATGCAATGGATATTAGAGGACTTCTGAATGATTGTCATTTCCAGCATAGTGAGACCTACAATTAACCTAACCTGTTGATAGCAAAATGGTTTAAGCAGGCTAGTTGTGAACGAATCGATGCTAGTACAATTCATTAGAGAATCCCTAGGTAATAAATCCGTAAAGCAGAAAACCATTTGGATGTGAGTAAGCCGGTGAATGATATACAGATCGGAAGGATATTCGAAGGCAACCTGGACCTGAGGAAATCTAAAGAGATAAAACTACCTAAAACTCTGTTTGTTGATGGTAACCTCGATCTTTCTGGCACTGATATTTCAATACTTCCAAAACGCCTGCGGGTGTCTGGAAATCTTGACCTGTCAGAGACATTGATCGAAGCACTACCCAACAAGCTACGTGTCGATGGAAATCTCAGCCTGTTTAGCTCACGCATACGTAAGCTGCCTAAAGGTATCGTTGTCGGAGGGGGTCTTGATCTCCGGGCAACCCGAATAGTCCAGTTGCCAAAAGGTCTGGTTGTGCCAGGTGATTTGGAACTCTCTGGGACGCTGATCGATTCACTGCCAGATAATATCAAGGTCGGTGGAAACCTCTATCTCAGCAACTCAGAATTGACTGAACTACCCAATCGATTTTCAGTAGGTGGGGGACTTGATCTCTCCGCAACACCTATTAAAAACCTACCGAAAGATTTGAAAGTTGGTAGTTGGTTGAATCTTGTAGGTACATCCATCAAGCGTCTCCCAAAAGGTCTATCCGTCGGTGATTGGCTTGATCTTCGGGCGGCAGATGTAAAAAAACTCCCCAAGGATCTTTATGTGGGTGGGGACCTCTATCTTGCTGGTACCCAGATAAAACGGGTACCGTCAACTGTCAGAGTAGGGGGTGATATTGAGTTCTGAACAGCGTCAATAGTAAAAAAAATGAGTACACTTCCATTCCCTGCGGAACGCGCCTAGCGGCTAGCCGCTTAGTGTCACGCTATAATCGTCAAACAATATGAGACACCGCACTAGCCTCAGTTAGTGTTTTGCCATTCAATTACATAGTCCATGTTTATT
Source organism: Candidatus Thiodiazotropha sp. (ex Codakia rugifera) (assembly GCA_025656675.1). Classification (GTDB taxonomy): domain Bacteria; phylum Pseudomonadota; class Gammaproteobacteria; order Chromatiales; family Chromatiaceae; genus Thiodiazotropha. The sequence continues at coordinate 314,807 of JAHXHN010000003.1, read as the reverse complement.
GATGAGTTCATCGTGCAATAAGGGTAATGCATAAGCCTGTAAATCCCGATAAGCTTGCTCGGTTATATGGGATAAATCTTCTTTGAAATAGCCCGCTTTTCGATTTCCCTCTTCGTTCGTCATCAATTTTTCAATTTCAATAACGCTGATTCCCTGATCTTTCGCATAACTTCTAACCCATTCATTGACGGCTAACACATTAGAACTAATGTACTGCTGATGACTGCGTTTGCCCCTTATTTTTCCAAGGAAATGCATGATCTGGGACTTGATACCTGGCGGGACACCTAGCGTGATCTCAGTTGCGACAATAGGAATAACGCCTTGCTGTTTAGCGCCATCAATCATATTTTTCAAGTTCTCAATAGCTGTTTTTCGTGTTTGCTGCTCTTTTTCCTTTGGCGCATTTGAAAAATCATTAATATGACCCCAGATAATGACTGCTTTTGGTTGGGTGGTAAGTGCATCTACTTCAAAACGCTCAAGGACTTGGGTCGATGTTTCTCCACTTACACCCTTATTTACAACAGGTAAACAATCGATTTTATCAAGGGTCCAGCCTTTTAGATATGATGCTCCAATCAAGACAACATGAGGCGTACCTGATGGCATATTTCCTTTTGTCGTTATTATGTTACGTGCATATGTTGTCGTTGAAAATATAAAAAATAGTGAACAAATGAGTAAGAAATGCTTCATTGAATTCCTGATTAACCTTTTGAATTTATAGAGAGTTACTTTTCTTAGCAGACGTTCTATTCTGTTTTCCGGTACTTTCGTAATTATATATAGCCCAGTGAGTTGGATTATATCTCATACATCCCGTCACCGGTGTTTTTCAGAACAGCCATTTCAAGATCAAATGACTTCAAATCAGGATATACAACCAGTCATATCATCCGGCTGCCGCAACTCGGAATCATTGTCACCTTTTCGAAACGAATCGAAAAATAGCAGGATTTAAGTCGAAATACCTCCCAGGGTCAACCAGAAGTCTCCCTCAGCGTGAATCAAGCAGCTATTAACACTGGGATCTGTTATTGGGCAGGTCATGGCAAAAGAATTGAACGGCAGAGACAGGCTAGGCCACTAAAGTGGCCTAAGTCATACACCCGTCTCCACTTTCTGCTTAATCCACATTCGCTACACAGTTGATTATAGCGACTTAAGGTATTCGACTAGATCTGATTTGGCATTGGGGCTTAGTGATAAGCCAAAGTTGATATCATAGTGCTCAACAACATCCATCAGGGTAGGGAACCGGCCGTCATGGTAGTAGCCACCCTTGCTGTGAGTCCATAATCCTTTAAGCGGTGCTGTTCTGTATCTATCCTCAGGGCCCCGGCGAGCCTGGAAATCATCAATGCCGATCTCCTCCGGTGTATGTAGATTCCAGCCTGGTTCAGTATATAGCGGTGGTATGTGGCAGCGTGCACAGTCTGCCTGATCTTCAAATACCAGCTTCCCTCGTTTGGCAGCACTCGCATCATAACTGCTGCGCGGTGGTTTGGGTGCCTTCAGTGCAAGTTGATATTGCTGCAATACGCCTAGTTTCGGCGTGACAAGGTCGCGCTCAGGTCTGACATCACCAAATCCATTGGCAGCAGCGACAGGAAATTTATCAAAGTCATTGAGGCGGGGATCATAAAGGGTCCCCTGACCCCCCATCTCCAGTGTCGCCACAAAGGCGTTCCAGTGAGTGACAGATCCCCAACCGGTCCATGTATGCAGATTGACGCCAGCTAATCCAAATGCGGGTGGAATCAGTACTGCACCTGAGCTACCGTCCGGTCGAAAGGCCTTCCCATCCAGCAGCAGGGAAGCATCGAATTTACCTGGTCCCCAACTCATGAGAACAGTTCTAACCGTCTGTTCATCGACATTCAATAATTCAGTAAACGGCGAGAGGTCGGGTGCAAGAGAAATGATTACTCCGGGGTCAAGGTCCCGATTAGCCCAGCCGTCCAGGCGATGACCGATACCGCTGGCAAATGAGTCATTGACCGTACTATGGCAAAGCGCACAGGTAATGCCCACTGACACTAACTGACCGGATTCACTCACCTTACCCTTTATACCGACCACCGCATCGAGCTTAAGTAAGGCAATCGTTGTAGCGGGATCAGTTAGATCAACCTCACCGCTCTGTAATCCACGCAGTAGTTTTTTGGGCAGGGCCTTAACATCTACCTTCAAGCCGACTGCAAGTGCAGTTGATGGGTCGACACCAGGTCCGACACCACCCAGGGATTCGCCTGAAATTGCCTCATGCAGCCTCAGTCTCTCTGTCCAGAATGATTCATCACCGAAGGTGTCATGTCTAAAAACATGACGTCCTTTAGATACCGATTTAAACACATCGAATAACAGCCTGGTGTCATGGAAATGTTTGTCAGATGCATAGCCCGGGGACGGCATTGTAACTAATGAAGCTAAAGCAATGGCCTGTAAAACAATCAATAGATTCTGAAAACCCATATCCTATTCTCCTATCATGGCAGGTTGATCGATTGTTTAAGAATCAAGAACACCCGATAAACGATTGCATCACATCGTGTACCTGCAAATGGATAGGCAAGTGGTCGAATCTCATCCAATCGATGTTTATATCTAGTGCGTAAAATACCTTTAGCTCGATGTAGTCTTGTTTTAACTGTGGTTGGATTCAGATCAAGTGCCTTGGCTGTTTCATCGGTACTCAAGCCCTCGAATTCACGCAGCATTAAAACGGTACGATAATCACGTGGCAGGCTATCTACAGCTTCTTCAAGCATCCTCACCATTTCATCATTGATAGAGATCTGTTCAGGCTCTGTGCTCTCATTGCCCATTAAATCCACGCTGTCAATCGGTAAACTGACAGTGTGCAGTCCTGACTCTTTACGGGCTATGCGGAATGCGATTCTGGAAGCGATACGCGTAAGCCAGGCACTAAATCCATCGGGCCCACGAAACTGATTTAGATGTTGGAAAGCACTGACATAGGTTTCTTGGACCACATCTTGGGCTAAAGAATCATCGCCCAATATGCCATATGCTAATCGAAATAATCGGCGGTTATAGCGCCTCATTATCAGTTCATACAAGGGATGATCACCGGCAATAATCCGAGTAATCACTTCATTATCGCTAAGTGTCTCAAACAGCTGAAGATCTTCCCTTATAGTAGATTTGTTACATTTCATAACCCTAAAGAGGCATCCTGGCGTTATTAGGTTCCCATTTTATTTCACACAATTTCATTGTAGATAGGGGAGGGGGTCTAAGAGAGCAGACATATTCAACATCTGCTTCAGATGAGACAGTGTGGGGGACCGGAGATGAGACTCAAAGTAGAAACCCGGAAAGAAGTCCGGGTTGTCTATTGCTTGGCTGGCATAAATATTACACGACTTGTTATTGTACCTGTCTATCTATTTTGCTGTGTAGCTGAATTTCTGACCGCCGATACTTGCTTCATACATTAATCCACCTTTGGCTACAGTGAAGGTAGCCATGCCCTTATGATACTTTCCGGACGTAATGGCATCATGTTGACCCCCACTAGCGCCGACAGAACTACCGGTAGTTGTAGCAGCTGCTGATGCGCCAGCGGTGATTGCTACCGCAGTAGCCTGAGCACCAAATTCAAAGTTACCGCCTGTGAACTCATCCAAGGCACGCTTATCCTTGAAAAATATTATCTGGCTGTAGGCTTGTCCGCCCAATTGTAATCCAATTGTCACTTGGGTGACTTTTGTGTCGCCAATATGGGCGCCCTTTGTATAGACACGTCCTTTGCCGAAAGCACCCCCGATACCTATTCCCGCTTTGCCAATAGTCGGAAAAACCGCATAACCGTAATTGTCTTCAAAGAATTTGCCGCTTTCACTTGCAGCTTTAAAGACTTCCAGTGTCTCCTGGTATTCATCTGCCAACACATTATCTATCGGGAGTAGCAATAAAAGAGAAAGTAGAAAGATGGATAATTTAGTCTTCATTGAAGGTTTTCCTTTCATTAATGTTAGATACCCGATTATTCATACGTTACATATTATTAATATCAATTGTAGACAGTAAGAAGTAAATAATATCCCTGTTCAATCGGGTATGGATTGATATGTTGGGGTTGCAGGATAGACAATGTCCGCCTAAATCAATCGCTTATGATTTTAGTGTCATTTTGTGACAAAACACTTTCTCTCCCATAAAGATATACCATGATATCTATTATTTTCTCAGTAGATAAAAACCCTTATCAGGGCAGCGCTATTTATGAAACCAAGATGAAATCCCAACCGTAATAAACACACCGAGCTTAACATTTACACGGCAATAAATAATGATCATTACGATCAAATTGACACATACAGGAATATATCAATGTCGGATTAATAAAGTTCGGTCAATTATCCATGTTTTAACATTTTGCTGAGGATTGAAGAATGACTATACGAGTAAAATATCTGGTTTCAGGCTTATTAATCGCTGCACTGCCCATCTGTGGAGCAGCCTTTGCTGCTGATGATGCCTCAATCACAGGCGAGACACGCAGCAAAATACAGTCTGCTATGAGTGAGATGATTGAACGCAATACGATCAATAATGTCTACAGCCACTTTGATCCTATAAAAGGTGAGCTTCATGACTTGGATTTAGTGAGGCTGCATGATGGAATTGTAAAAAAAGGTAATTACTACGTGAGCTGCGCTGATTTCAGGAATTCAAAAGGCAAAATGCTTGACATAGATTTTCTGGTTATCGAAAAAGATGATGGATTTGTTGCAACCCAGGCTGTTATACATAAGGCAGACAACAAAAAGCGAAAGTATCATTTGGAGAATTAGTTATTGAAGTGAGGCTAGAATATTGGGGAGACGGCACAGTATAACTAGTTATACTGTGCCGTCTCTTTCCCCCTAATCTTGAGCCGGACCCGTCCTTATCAGGCTCTAAATTTAGAATTGATGGCCCCAGCTCAGCTCCACTTCCCACTGCTCCATTTCAACCGAACCTGTCTGGCCTGGTGTAAATATCGGATTATCCCCCTTAATTTCTTCATTCAGTGCATGGGTTAATGCCAGGGTTACTTTATTCTTATTGTTGTAGGTATAGGTACTACCTACGCTAAGGTGATCACGAATTGTTGCCGGAGCAAGCACATTAAACAGTGCTTGGCCACCTTTAAACAGCTGATCGGCATGGCTATAGCCGGCACGAAATGTCCATTGTGGGTCATATTCCCACTGTATACCAAGTTTCCAGATTCCCATATCCTCCCAACCAAAACCCAATCCGTTATCTGCACCAAGCCGTTGACTGGGGTTGACGAAGAAATTGACATCATTACCATTAGACAGTGACTTCACTTCACCATAATTAATGTTTTGATAATCAAGAATCAAGGTAACTGTGGGGCTGGCCGAATAGGCCAATCCCAGTACCCATGTTGACGGTGTATCAAAGTCACCTTGTTCCGCAAACAGCCCCCGATAGTCATCGAACTCAGTCATATGGAGACGGCTTTGATATGACGCACCGAAGGATAGTCTGTCGTTCACTTTGCCTAACCAGCCAATACGTAAACCATAGCCCCATGAAAAGTCGTAGCCATTATTGGTCACCTTGCCCATTTCAGTAGTAGCCATGGGATTATCAAAAGGCTCCAGGCCTTCTGCCTTGAATCGTTGAACAGCTGCTATGGGCATAATGCCAAGCCATTGCCCTTCACTCACCTTATGCGAGTAGGTAACGCCAAGAAAAAGTTGTTCGAAGTTCACTCCTGTCGGTGAACTGGTCGGTATACCGAACGCGGCACCGAAATTACTGAACACTGCACTCTTGTACTCTGTATTCATACCGCCATTGCCACCGAGGGAAACACCCACAGTGCTGTGATCATCCAAGGGTTTATTCCAGCCGAAATGGGGCACTAGAAAAAGGTCATTTTCGCTGCTGTATTTACCGGGTGGTATCTGCAGCGGAGAGAGGGCGTCATTATTTGCAGTAAATCCACGGTCAGACGGTGAAAACAGTGCTGCACCTGCATCCATCCTATGCCCTACAATACCCATGCCTGCAGGATTGGTCGCAGCGGCCAATGTGTCTTGTGGAAAGGCCACCCCAGCTCCCGCGATACCCTTGTTGGTGGTTCCAAAGCCAGTTGGTGAATAGCCGTTGGTTGCAATGGCTGGAAAGCATGCACCCAAAGCGAGCATAAGGCCAATGGCCATGAAATTTAAGCGACATAGCATCGAACATCTACCAGAAAACTGACAAACTGGCATAGAAAAATCCCCCTAAAATTTTCAGCATATAACCCCATCCAAACCCTCACCATATTATCATGACTATGGAGATAACATTCGAACTTTAAGAGGGATCAGCCTAAATGTGGAAGGGGGAAGGCGACAATGTTAAATTTTTTCTTCAGCTTGCCGTTTGTTCTTGCCATCGTGGTTTCCGGTAGTCGTTCAAAGCCACAAGATGGCAGGAAGTGACTCAATCTATCCCACTATGCCTTGAGTTATATTGAGCTGGGTTCCCTGGCTTTGTTCTGTGCATCGCTTAGCGATAACCATTGCTGCCGCATCTTATTCAAATAGAAGAGTGTCATGCCGTTAATTAAAATGAATAGAATCAGGTGTATCACTATGATTTGATCTCTTGTGGCAGATTGTGCATCGAGTATGGGTGCGGCTGGTAAGGTAATACTTATACCACCCCGTATATCACCGACTACATACCCTTGCTTCTCATGACACTTCATACATGATTTTTTTGTAATAAGTGGTCCCATATATCGATATACGGCCTCATCATCACGCTCGCGATATTCAAGAACCTCTTTAGTGTTTATTTCCAACAAAGAAAGCGCAAAAGACTCCCACTGGTCTGGTATGTTGTTAGGATTGATTGGATTAAGCGATGTGATGTGGAAATGAATATTACCGAATTCTCTCGCGATATCAGCGATTTGCCGAGTCATATAGGCGGGATTCAACTTGGTTAGCCGCCTGCCTGTTGTGGTCGTAATATCCTTGTCTGGCACTTCCAAGTAGGGGTTGGACGGGCTTTCATCTGTAACAGGTACATAGACACCCCCGTGACGCGCATTCCATAAACGGGTCATCTCAACCAGCTTGAACATACTTTGAGCACGTTCATAGGCCAATTGTTCAGCCATTCTATTGAGGTTTTCAAGATTCCAATAAGTGGAGATCAGTGTAAGCAGGCTGAAAGCGAGAATGGGTATTAACCAAAAACGCCGATCTGTTATGAATTTAGTCATATCATCGGAATCCCGACCGATAGTGGTTATTGATGAGGTTCGGCAGCTTGGGTATTGGCTCCTGAAATCGTCAACTTATTACCACTGTTACCATGAAGATGAGTGTTCTCCAGCACAAGTGATACAGGGCGATAATCCATTAAAAGCCCCGGAATGCCTGTTCATGATTGAGTCAATCATTCCATCATCACTATATTGCTGATTGCGGCACTGGGTATTCAAACTTTAGTGATAAGATGGTTTTTGCTGTGACCTGGCAAATACTGCCACCCAGTCGAGGGTAGTTTATAAAATGTGAAAGATCATCCTGTCCGGTGTGATCAGAATAGGCAGGATGGCGTGAGTGCCTTGCAAGGCGCGGGGGTTGTGGCGTTTTTGTTTGCTATTCCTTATTGCGTGAACGTTCGACGATCGTTTTGAGCCCATCACCGAGTGTAGGGCGCTCCTCTTTGTAGTACAGACCCAAGGCAGGAGTCTCCTGGTGCCTTGCCTCGATCATGGCGGCCATGAGGTCACGATTGTCGTGCTGATCTGGCAGATCACGAATCGCCATGCCCAGGTTGCGATAGGTCTTGCTGGTTTTGTCAAAGGTGACACAGGGGGACAGCACGTGCAGGTAGGAGAAGCCGCGGTGGGCGATTGCCTGTTCCAACATGCTGGCCAGATGATGAGGATTGCCGGCATAGGCTTGACCCACCCAGCTTGCGCCGTAAGAGAGTAGCATCAATAGCGGATTGAGTGGATTGTCCTGATTCTGATAGGGTGAGGTGCCGGTCTCGAATCCGGTGACTGAGGTGGGCGATGTCTGCCCTTTGGTCAATCCATAGATACCGTTATCAAACAGGACATAGGTAATATCGACATTACGCCGGGCCGCATGGGGAATATGGCCGCCACCAATGGCGAATCCGTCACCGTCACCGCCTACACCGATTACATTGAGTGCTTCGTTGGCGACTTTGACACCTGTCGCTACCGGCAGGACACGTCCATGCAGGGTATGGAAGCCATAGGTGTCGACGAAGAATGGAAAGCGTGACGCACAACCGATCCCTGATACCACAACAGTGTCTTCGGAAAGTATACCAAGGCGGTTCATTGCATCGGTCATGGCTTCGACGATGGCATAGTAACCACAACCCGGACACCAGGTTGGCAGCGCTTTCGATCGATAGATCAGGCGACCACTTTCGCGGATATCCTCGAGTTTCTCCTCCAGATAGACCGGTTGTGTAACCGATGTCATGTCAGCTTCTCCTGGGTTGTCGCGGGGTTAACCGGGGTGGGAGGTGCAGTTGGATCATCACAAAGACGTCGGACTTCGACGAGGATGTCATCCACATGCAGCGGTGTACCGATTACTCGGGTGAAGCGATGTACCGAACGACCCACCATGGCACCGACCAGGTTGGCGAACTGCCCTTGATAGTTGAGTTCGGGTACTAGCACTGCATCACAATCATCCATGAAGGCTATAACCTCAGACGTTGGAAAGGGGGAGAGCATGACTACCTTCATGGCGGCACAGGTAATGCCTTCACCTTGGGCCTTGAAAAGGGCCTCCAGGATCTCGCCAAAGCTCGAACCCCACCCAAGAAGTCCAATCTGCACCTGTCCGGTGTCACCGAAGCGTTTGCAGATAGTGATATCGGGATGCGTTAATGCCGCATGAAGTTTCTGGTGGCGCTTGTGGCTCATCTGGGCATGAACATCTGCCTGATCATTGGGTCGCCCGAACTCGTTGTGTTCCAGGCCGGTGATGACATGTTGGAGACCCTTTTCACCGGGTATTGCCCGGGGGCTCAGCCAGTCATCGGTTATCTCAAAGCGCCGGTACGGCTTATCGGTCTGGTGTTTAGGCACCCCTGTATTGCAGTCTTGATCAAAGGGATTGATACGCGACAGTACTACTGCCTCATAGCGGTTGGAAAGATAGAGGTCCAGCAATACGATGACCGGGCACTGGTAACGTTCCGCCATCTCGAAGGCCTTGCCCGCACACCAGTAGCAGCCTTCCACATTTGTCGGGGCAAGTACGATCCGTTGTCCATCACCTGTAGCGCCATATACAGCTAGATTGAGATCTGATTGTTCGGTTTTGGTGGGCATACCTGTGCTGGGTCCGCCCCGTTGAGAGACGAAGACCACAACAGGTACCTCAGCGATGGTTGCCAGTCCCATCATCTCTGTCATCAGCGCCAGTCCCGGCCCTGAAGTGGCTGTCGCTGAACGGGTGCCGGTAAAGCCAGCGCCGATGGCAGCGGCAATGGCTGAGATCTCGTCTTCGGTCTGGACCATCGAGTTACCTTGCCTGGGCATCTCAACAGCCAGTTTCTCCATGATCGAAGTAGCCGGAGTGATGGGGTAACCAAAAAAGGTCTTAATTCCTGCATCCAGACAGCCACGAACGACAGCATCGTTTCCGCTCATCATGATGACATCGTCTTTCTCATCCGATTGCGGTGCCTCTGAGGGGACGTTGAACCCGAGATGGAAGGTGGCGACCCCCTCCACAAAACCGGCATCAAAAGCAGTCAGTATCGATTCGGTCAGGGCAGCGGGCTTGGTTTTGAATTTGCTTTGGATGATGTCATGAAAAACCTCACGGGGAATACCGTACAGACCAGCCAGGTAACCCACCGCCACCATATTGCGGGATTTGGCACCGCTGGTCGTACGTTCGGATATTTCACGGAAGGGGATGGCATAGGGTAAATGTGCAGGTGCTAGATGCCCCGATATGTGTTCACCCTCCTGAACCGCCGCAATGGGTGTATCGTCATAGATCACTGCACCGAAATCATCAACTTCATGCACATGAGGGATGGCGTAGGCATCGTTCAGTGATATAAGTACGTCAGAGCGGGGCTTGAGGGCGTAGACCTGTTCGGATGTGATGCGGGTTCGTGCTATGCACTTGCCAAAACCACGGATCTCCGGGGGATAGAGATCGAATGCGATGACATTATAGCCGGCTCTGGCCATGGCCCGCTTGAGGATATCGCCGGTGGCGATGGTACCGTCCCCGGCAGAGCCGCAAATTGCGATCTGGATATCGGTGGAGAAGGGTAATTGCTGGTTCATAGTCCAAACCTATTCATATTCCCAGAATGTGGAGTCAATTTCGTCCTGCTCGTTGATAAAAAGCCGATCCTCCTTGAAGGTGTCCACGGCCTCGTCACCACCGGTCATGTTGATGGCGGCGATCCGTCCCATCATCTTTACGTTTTTCCAGCCATAGTAGAAACGGTAGTGGTTCTCCTCTGGTGACCAGATCTGGCAGACATCACCCGCTGCCCAGATATGCTCGTTACCTGTTTGTAGCTGGGGGTTTACCAACAGGCCACGTTCTATATCCACTCCGGCACCATGCATAAAGCCCAGGGAGGGCATAAGGCCATAAAATGCCATCACCACGTCGGCGTTCAGCTCATGATTGTTATCGAGTGTCACACGACGGGCACGCATTCCCTTGGCCCCCTTTTCGATACTGGCTATCTTATGATCCAGGATCACCTCTATACCGACTCGTTCCAGTGCGTCAATATAGCGACCGGACTCCTCGCGTGGTATCTGGTGGGGCCAGAAAAGGTGTTCGCTTGCGACCACAATGACCTCTCGGCCGCCACGTACGAGGGTATGAGCCAGGTCCAGTCCCTTGATATCACCACCCAGGATTAACACTTTGCCACCACTGGCCGGTAATGCGCTGCGGATCTCCATGGCATTTCTTAAGGAGTTGAAATCGTGTAGCAGCGGCGCATATTCACCCAGATATTCGGGAAGATAGCCGCCTGCGCCACTGGCCACCAACAGCTTGTCGTAGCCAACCTTCTCCTTGTGGCGCATCTCGAGGGTTCTGTTATGTGGGTCGATATGGTTGACCCAGGTGTAACGCCGCAATTCGATTCGCTGCTTAATGTAATATTCTGGCGGGTTGACCAGGAATTCCCGCCAGTCGAACACGCCATCCAAAACCTCAGGGAAACGGTAACGGTTAAGGAACAGCAACTTGCCCGCTGAAACCATGATGATGCGGCTATCCGGATCACGCTGACGCAGGTGTAATGCTGCTTCGTTACCTGCAGCACCGTTGCCGATAATCACATAGCGTGTGGTATCGTTCACTTCAGGCGCCTCCACCGATGTCCTGATGGAACATCTCCTTTTTCGTAATGGAGATGCATTGGGTAGGACAGACCTTGTAGCAGGCCCCACAACGTATACATTCGTTGTTGTCCACCCAGATAGCGCCAACCCGATCCCACTCACGGGTTTCCATCAGTTCACCATAGCTACCGTCCTCCTTGATGGCGACACCTTCGACAAGCTTGATACAGTCCCGTGGTGCAACCTCAATGCAGGCACGGCAGTAGATACAGCGGTCCACATCGATCTGGTAGCAGAGGTAGCAGAGGTAACAGCGTTTCGCCTCCTCGCGCGCGTGCTCCATATCAAGACCGGTCTCTACCTCAGTTCCCGGTTTTTCAACGCGCTTGTCAACGGGTTCGCATGGCATCTCCTGGCGTTCGATGAAATCGAAGTGGCGTTCTCGCAGAGGTTCCTCTACAGGTTCGATTTTGACCACCTGTTTGCGGCGAGCGTGGCCCATTAACCAGGTGTCCATATTGAGGGCGGTTCGACGGCCATGGCCAACAGCTTCTATGGCGGTCGAGGGTCCGCTTACATAGTCACCCGCCGCGAACAGGCCCATTACAGAGGTCATGCCGTCATCACCGATCCGCACGTTACCCCAGCGGTCCAGGTCCAGCGGACGATCCAGGTAGTCGTTGACGGTCTTCTGGCCAATGGCCAGCAGCAGGGTATCGCAGGGCTCTTCGAATTCAGAATGCTCGATGGGTATTGCCTGGCGGCGACCACCTGCACGCCAACCGCCCAGGCGGTTCTGTACAAATCGCAAGCCACTTAATTTACCATCGGGTCCAGTAAGCAACCCTACCGGTGTGCGTAGTCCGAGGATTTGAATACCTTCACGCTTGGCCTCGAAGATCTCCTCTTTAGTGACGGGAATGTACTCCTCAGTCGTACGAATATGGATGGTGACCTCTTCGGCCCCCAGCCGTTTGGCAACCCTGGCGCAGTCCAGTGCAGTGAACCCGGCACCCACGACAGCCACACGCCGGCCCACAGTTTTAGGCAGACCCCGATGTAGTTCCATCAGGAAGTAGAGACCATATTCCGCACCAGGGGTTTCCATCACCGGATCAGTTGTTTCACTCGCTGTTTCAAGGGGCAGTGGACTGGCTGCCATACACCCCGTGGCCAACAGCACAGCATCGTAACTTTCGAGCAGGCTGCCGAGCTTGACTTCATCCTCGCTGTTTCCCACTGAAACACCTGTTTTGAGGTCGACACCAAGGCGTACAGCGTTGCGCAGTTCTACATCCAGTTCGTCCCTGGGCAAACGAAAGGCAGGAATGCCGTAGGCAAGCATGCCTCCTGCCTTCTCTTCACGTTCATAGATGGTCACATCATGGCCGAGGGTGGTCAGATCGTAAGCCGCCGCTATGCCTGCCGGACCTGCTCCGACCACAGCGACACGCTTGCTGGTGGGAGTGAACATATCCTCACTGATACGGTGTCCCAAGGGCTTGAAGTCTGCAGCGACTCGTTTGAGATGGCAAATAGCCACCGGCTTGCCATTGCCAGGCCAGCCATGACGGCAGGCGTCTTCACAAGGGCGTGAACAGATACGTCCCAGCACACCGGGCAACACATTGGCGATGCGGTTGAGTTCGTAGGAACGTCCGACTCGCCCTTCTGTGATCATATGGATATAGGCAGGAATGTTTGTCGATGCTGGGCAGGCCGCCTGACAGGGTACATTTTCCTTTACCCAGCCAATATCCCGTGGGTCAGTGGAAAAGCGTACCGGAGTAACGACCCGGCGTCCGAACGCCTGAAGCGATGAGAAATCCTCACCCTCGTCGACATAGACTTTTCTATCAGGCCCTTCGCTCATTCGATACACCTCATTTGCAAACTGATTAGACGATTTGGTCAATATTCAGACTTGCTGCGATGAAAACTTGATTGGCTTTCCAATGTCGCTGTCAACTTATTTACTACTCGGCGACATATTGGATTGCCATGTGAAATAAGTATTCGAAGAAGTATAGCGAATGTATATTAATTCGTATTGCACTATAGCGAGATCAGTTGACTGAAAACGAAGATTTTGTCGCAACGTTCTACAATCAGTGTGAAAGAGTACTCAGGGTGAATGCAGTTCCGACGGTCAGGGTATCGGAACTTGTTTGAAGGATGCCATGCTGTTGGGTCTGAAAGGTCCGGCGGCCTGCCGGGTGCACACCAATGAACTGAGTGCGGATCGTGATACAGATTGAGGTATTGAAGGAATAGGCGTTAGAGCGGCACTTTGTCTGGCTAAGCACTGCTTCGGCGTAAAAAAAATACGATAACATGTACCATCTTTATCAATTCAGTAAGCGATTCAACCTCCATCTTCTCATAAACTCGGCATCGGTGAACCTATACAGTCCGATAACTGATTTCCAGTTCTTGTGCCATCTGCTTAATTGAATACCCTGAGACGAGCAGTGCCATCACTTCCTGTTTCCGTTTGGTCAAATGTTCAACATGTCACTGAATCGCAGCCTGTCTCAATGCATTGGCTCGTTCTTCAGAATCAATTGCAAGTGTCTCATTAATTCGTTCAAGCAGGGCTGTTTCTATATAGGACGGAAAGCGCTCATTTTGCTTAATTTTCTACTGGAAAAGTACGTGCGCTGAATTTAATACATTTTCAAGATCCATAGTCAGATAATGACCCGGATGATTGTGGTCGATTAGATAAATACCTGGCCAAAGCCCCGTCACTACAGGTATGTGCTAATTATGATTCAAGTTTATATGGTTTCCAGGCATCATCATCGGACTCCCTTGTTACCCCTATGCCAATAGGCATTTCACATAATTTATCGATATGAGCGTCGCTATCAGTTGCGTCTAAAAGTGAAACTATTCTTATGTCGCGAGAGTTGTGTTCATTGGCACCAGAGCCCCTGCATCTCTCTCCTGGTCATCGATGACAATAGTATCATTCTCCGTGATTTGGAGTTGACCATGTCACAGTTGATCGAAGCATCAGGTCTTAGAGTGCTACATAAACCTGCGTGTGCGGAAGTGCTGAATGAGCAGATTCAGGAATTGATGGTTTAAAACCCAATCATCAATAAAATATTCATTACATAATGAAATATTAGTAATTTGATACTAATGATTAGCAAAAAACTAAATGATGAGCATGTCTTTAGTTATGGTTTTCACTACAGAAAATCAGTATTTCACCTCTTGGCTTGATCATAGTTAGTTATAGTTATTCTACTCGGGTCAAGTACGATAGTTACAAGTGCATGCACGGATACATGTTCTTTTATGCGGGTGTCCAAATAATAGTGGAACCACATCCAGTGGTTCAGATAAAACAAGTGTTCAAAACAACTTCACATAGGTTGCATTTGATGTAGGCTTTCGTTAGTACTTGGTACAAGTACCCGGCCGGATCCATCCGGTTCACTCACAGGTGTTAGTGGGGAGTCCGGTCCCGGAGAGGCACCGATCGTACAATGACCAATGCAGTGGCCATAGAGTTGCGCACTCGTTACTCCGGCACTGGTTTCCAGCCATAACTGCGCCCGATGCTCCCCTTGTTGTGATGGAACGTATAGTACCTCTATACATTCGAACTCTCCCGAGAGCATATCATTTGTTTCATTTGAACGATTTATCTGATCAGTATCGAGGCAACGACCAGATAAAATATGGAATGTGTTTGCATCTTGCCCAACTATATGAATCGCACCAAGCTCAATGGGTATGTGACCCACATTCCCCAGCTGAAAATACTTGCGATAACTCTCCTCCGCCCTGCCTGGGCGAGCGAAGTTAGCTTCCACTGGTGAAAGATCAAGAGCCAGATCCACACCGTAGCCATAGAGTTGTGTTTGTATATTCTTGGCACCCGCTACATCGGCGCCATGTACAACCAGCGAGCCTTCAAAACGACCTACCCGGTGTGGCATGAAAGTAAGGTCAAGCCCGGCGTGTTCACCAGGTGCTAAGCTGTGGGGTAAGCTGAACGTACCCAATTGAAAGGCATTGTGATCGCTTCCCTGTAATATGAGCCGTTCAATTGTTACAGCCGTATTCCCCTCGTTGATAATCTGGATTGTCCCAATCTTACTGTCTACGCCTTCCTGTACGTTACCCATATCCAAGACAGGTGGAGCAACACGTAATCCTCGTGCAGCAGTTGCCGGACGTTCCTTCACCATGAATTCTAGATATAAATCGGTGCTCGGGGCGCTAGCGCGTAGTTCCAGACTCCAGCGCAAGGCGGTTGAAGGATTGGCATGCTGATAGGAGGGCGTAGTCAATAAAACTGCACGATTGTCGCTGATTTCGCAATCACGCTGCATGTCAATCACACCATGTCCCTGATTATTGTTGACAGCACTACATCCCCAACTTCCACGACCAAATCGCAGTTTTCGTATTTCACTCGCATTCAAATAACGCGGCTCATCTGTGGGCAACTCACCTTGACGATGAAATATTTTAACTTGGCTGACGAAGAGATTTGGCGCAAAGTTTTCTTTCCAGCGCCGACCATTATCTTGCACCTCAAAATACCAAAAATTGGCACCGTCATCATCATCCATCATCTCAAACTGCAATGGCCTCACCAAACGTCTACCTTCATCAACCGGAATAATCTTGATATGTGGCAGAACGGTATGTTGTCGATAGTTGAGGTTACTTGTGAGTGTGGCTTTAGCAAGCTCTGGGCGCAAGCGAAAACTGACATCAGTATCCACATTCAACTGACAACGCACTACTGTAAAGGGTGGGTAATGATTGATCGCAATGCGTGTTGGCTGGCTACCACAGATCTCCGGTGTTAACTTAAACTCGGTACAACCCGCTGCTATACCATAGGGAGGTGAGTCGGGATGATTAACCAACGAACTATCGCTGCAACGTTGTATCCAAAGACTGGTATTATTTAATATACCGGCAGGCTCAATATGTGCGATTTTGCCATCGATCAACAATATCTGTCTGGTAACTGGATTAGACAGGCCGAGTCTTTTGTGGATGCTCAGAACTGTTGCAGGAAGCTTAGAGTCCTTCCACTCGCCGTCCTGGCTTCTATGGGATTTGCTATAGGTAAACTTTTCATCATTAATTGTTTTAATATCGAGTAACAAGGTTTCATATGATAGCGCCAGGGTGGGTGCAATCCGACCTCCAATACCGGTCATCCAATAGACTTCGCTGGCACGTAGCTTGGACAGTTCCGTTTCTAATAATACTGAAGGATAGAGTTCGCTGACCAATGCGGTTAATTTATCATTTAGCATTCCGCTCGCAAAAAAGCGTTGCGGATCATTTTTCTGTTCGGTAGACAGGGGATCAAGATCTACTCGAATTCGGTCATTAAAGTCAACACTTCCTGACCGGATCACGAGCTTCTTTGCATCGTCACAACCCAGGGTCGATAAAACTCCCGCAATCAAAGCTATTGTCAAAAGGTATTTCACGGATACGCATAGCTTGATCATTGTGAGTTCCCTCTATTGAATGTGAGATTAATTGCGATCTACATCATCAAGTTGAACAGCAATACTTCACACTTCCACTATATGAAATATATAAAAAAAGTGGGGACTGATCCATATTCCACTAAGCCCACAGGCGTATCTAAAGTATATACACACTTTTCGCACTAACCCAGATATATATTTTACAGATTGTTCTAATTTAAAAGTTAGGCATCCACTTTGATTATTGGTGTATAGGTATGCGCAGTCACATGTTCTTATAAATATGTATATCGATCGTTGAGTATGAGATCTACCTATACTGAGTTACTGAAATTCATGGTAAAGGTTTCTGAATGCTTGTTTGCCCGACGTGTGTAACACCAGATGCCTGAGCAGGTCGATACAAATTGAACTGTCAATGTGAGTTCATCAATTCCTGTTCCAGGATATTGCGCCGTCTATTAATCGGTGCATTGTAAAGTGCTATGTATAGGGGTCCCTTATCCAAGCAGTAAATGTGACTACCTCTTTTTTAGAAGTGACCTTATACTCTTTTCCATCACTTTTGCGATTTTTTTATAGCCGTCTGAGTTGGGATGTATCTCATTCAACCAATCACCATTATCACCTGTCGTGTTTAGTGCTGCCATCTTTAAAGTGCCTCTGGTATCGACGACATAAAACTTCTTTATCTTGTTTTTACCCTTCTGTAGTGCCAGCAAGCCCTCCGCAAGCTGGTCTGTGAGAAACATTGAGACTGCAATCCAATCATCTTTAGGGATTTCCGCTTTTGTGACAGCCTTATACAGCCAGGGTCCAAGTGTGGGTATAGTGAAAAATCTCGTTGGAGAGTTTCTTGGTGTGGCGTAGTCATAAGTATGAACCAGTACAGGCTTATGCTTAGCTAAGCTGCCATCTGTATCCCGCAAAGCGACTATTCGTCTATACCCGTCTTGAATATCTTTTATTAGTCTCCTTAACTTCTTCTTATCAAAATAGTCTGCAGTATGTTTTACGGGTTTTAAACTCCGCTCCTCTTTAGTAATCAGTATTTTGTCCACTTCATCGATCAAATCATTCCCGCCGCCGCTCAACAATATCAGGTTCCATTTGTAACCATCCGGTGACAATGCTTTTAATAACAGATGATTATTTTCGATATCAGAGACATGCTTAATCGTATCTCCCGGACTGCCACAATTGAGTATCATCGTCATCTTTTTAAAGCGCAAGGAAAATAGGAGGTTTGAAGTTGGAATGCCTCCAAGGGTGAACCAGGAGTCTCCTTCAGCGAGAACCAGGTAATCATTCAGACTGGGATCCGTGTTTGCTAGACTGCTCTGGTCGTCAATATCATTCCAAGTAACGACATTGGGCTTGAATTTTCTTTTTGCCATTGGAAGTCTCCCACTTCAATAAAAAATTCCCATCCGAGCTATCTTGATACCCATAATTTTATAGATAAGAAATAGTGTGCTAAGCAACTCGATGGGTTCGCTCAGTTTTTTTTAATCAGGATATTCTACAGACTCTTCAGAATGAATTGCGGATCGTACTATAAAATTATGTCATTCCGAAAGATGTGCTTTGAACCATTACAGTCCCATGTTTCATTTAACTATTACCATTCGAGTCAAGGGTGTCTTGCATAGGTGCAATATGAAAAGTCTACGACAATTCGATGCTGATCCCTTTTTCATTATGTACTGGAAATTGTGCTCGATATCCACGGTTCTGCTGCAGTGAAGTGTTAGCCCAGACTTTATTGTATTTTGTCTCATAATTGAAGAAGAGTGAGTGCATATTACCGCCGTATTTGATCACGCGGGCGATTGCAGCTTGATCAGGGTGTTTGAAATAAGCGCCACTGGTTGATATCAGGTAGCGATCGCAAGACAACTTCTCAAGAAGCCCTCGGCTGATATTAGCCTTGCTGCCATGGTGGGGTAACTTGAAAAGATCGATTGATAGAATCTCTTCATGCGTTTTTGTCAGTAGACAATCAATGGCATGTTCCAATAAGCCGGGGTGAGCATCACCACTCAGTAATGCACTGTGGTCCTGGTATTGCGCCAACAACGCAATACTGCTGCCGTTGGCTTCCGATGTGTCTTCCTCAAATATTGAGTCGGCTAAAGCATCAATGTCGGGTAAGTTATCGCTACCAAGACGCTCTAACGGAGAAGGGCGGGTATCTTCCTCTTCCAATTCGGGTTGCAACCGATTGGGATCGAGTCCGGCAGCCTTTACCTCCCTTTCCCACACGGGCTTGAGTTTTGCAAGTTTTCCCTGGTCTGGAGAGAGCAGGGTTAGGCGCATACCACCTTCGAGATCCCGGTATGCCATACTGCCGTTTGCTTCATTTTTCACCGCTTGTCCGTTGAATGCCAGATTCCAGGGGTAATCGGGTTTGGCCAGCAAATCAGTCAAGCGCTCTCCCTGCACCGGCCCCAGCGACTCCAAAGGCGAATCCGGTAAATGTCGCCAGCCATTGAACCAGATGTCCTTGAATCTGACCCCCGGCAAATCGCTTTCCAATAATTTGAGAACCCCTGCGATATGATCGGCATCGATATGAGTCACGACCAGCAATTCAAATTCCCGCTGTGACTCCGGAATTACTTCGAAACGTTTTTTTATATCCTGGAAGGTGCCGGATGTTCCGCCATCTATCAATAGCCTGTGAGGTGCTGTACGCTCGCCATATTCTATCCATAGGCAATCACCATGACGGGCTGGGAGCATTTCTATCCTGAACATTTTCCTCCTCCTTTTGCTCATTCTATACTTACTGTGAATAGAGGTAAGGATATTGGAATTCCTCACCTGATCTGCACTTTGTCAGGACTTCTTGCTTTGCACCAGGGGTGACTTCATTGGTATCTGATAGATATCAGTTCCATCGGATTCCAGGTACTGGACTCCTGCACTTACAGCGGTAGTAATACATCTGGGTTTTCGGGGGCAAAATGCATCCAGCCCTCACTGCTTGGTGGACCTTGTACAGGAATATCATCACCACTGAGTGACAGCTGTTCCAGTGTTAGGCTCAGATAGGACAGATCCACCCCGGGTGACCATTGTTGGACAGTATCCAATGCTTCTTCAACGTGATCCGCTGAAAAACCCTGACCCAATAGCTTGCGTCCATAAAGTGTGTAATAACGTAATCGGGACAGCAGGTGAGAGTATCCCTCACTGAACAGGGGCAAACCCCGCTTTACCGCCAATAGCATAAAGTTGGCTGCCGAAGGATGATCCTTCCTGCGTGCAGCCAGCTCTCCGGCAATGACGGCGCCATCGGGTAACCATTCAAACCAGGAGGCCAGGTTCATGGGCCAGTTGTGCAGACGCTCCAGATCTCCGAGGCGCAACAATGCATAACCCCCAAGGGCGGCGGCAATCGGATTACTCATTTTCCCCCAAAGCAGTTCCTCGGCATCCGTCATCAATGCGGCAGCCTCCTGCAGTGCACCGGTCTGCATATAGTCACTGACCAATTCGATACTGCCGTAACCCAGCAGGGAAGCTTCAGCGCGCATGTTCTCACCGTCATCAACGATTGCCAGACGGCAGCTCATGGCATCAGATTGAGCTGCCATCGGCAGGGCAACACTGATTTGGTCACCGGCACGCCCACGTAACTCGATGGCAAACAAACCAGGATATTGGGCGTGAACAAGCAGTTCTGACGCGACTGTATCACCCACAATACCATGCTCCTGCAGTTCCAGACGCGGTGGGTATTCAGCTGGAAGCCAGCACTTTTGATCAATGTCGTAGGCAAGAAAACGTGCACACCAACTTGCCGGAAGGGTAATGGGTGCCTGTTCAGGAATCGCTTTGTCGCCGGGCTCTGTTTCGTGATCTTCTGGCAACATCGGGCTTGGAGAAGTAGGTGCTGGTGGAATGGGTGCGATCGATTTTCGTTCTGTGTATTTGCTTTTGAGTTTGCGTGCCAACAGGGTCGTTGGCTGCCAGCCCATCTTGTGCCGTGCCAATCCATCGGCTTGTACGGTAACCATGGCAGACTCGGTCTCCCCATCAGGCAGAAGCATGCGTACGGCATAGCGTCCCGGATTGAGCCTGAGTTGTTCGCCTGTCCTGGCCATTCCCAATAGACGCAGATTTTCTTCACGGATTTCAAGCGGCAGTGGCTGGTAGTTATAACCTTCGAACTCTATTATCAACTTACCGCTGTCGTTCTGGCCCTGGGGTTCGACAAAGTCTTGTGTAAATTCCCATCTCATACCGGAATCTCCATTTCGCAGCCAGGAGGAAAGGCAATTACTGGGGCCGCTTCCAGATCACGATAGTCCTGTTGGTTTTGGGGAAAGGTAACGGCCAGCAGATAGTTTCCACCGGGTACTTCACGGGTTAAATCTGGCTCAAAGCGGACATTCTCGAAGAGTGTTCTGCGGCTGAACCCATCCCAAAGCCTGGCAGAGGCATGGACTGAAGCGGTAGCCGGATTGAGGGTAATGCGAAGAGGGACATCCGGTGGACCTTTCAGTACATGAAAGGCAACATCGACAGGCAAGCCACCGGGTACTGCATCCTGCTCTTCCCCCCATTTTCTGGCCAATTCAGATACTCTGACTGGCAGGCGTTTGAGCAGCGAACTGGTGGTGACCAACCAGCGATTATCGGTATCAGGCGCATCGACACCATATGACTTAAGACAATCCTGCAATGCTTGGCAAAACAGCGTTCCCTTGCCTGGTTCACCAAGGGCATAACTGCGCGGTGCAGCACTGAAAAAGATTGGCGCAGCAGTAATAGTGCCGGAGTCCTCCTCATCCAGCGTCACCCCTACCGGATTGTTAGCGTAATCTTTAAATAGATCGGGTTTGATACGGCATGCATCAACAAAATAAAATTGTGTTTTGGCCGCCCTGGCGTTATTCATGCCACGCCAGATCGAGCCGATATCCATGGCACATTGAAGAATATTTTCGTTGGGATCTGCGAAGTCTTCTAACAACACGATACTGTCATCCTTGGTCAACTGGATACCATGACCCGCCACATAGAGTATTGCCACATTATCGCGATTGGTCTCACAATCCCGCTTCCAGGCCCGCAGCGCAGCCTTGACGTTGGTGGTGGTTGTGTGACTAATATCGGTACCGACCAGGTTGTCGACCTGTGTCTGTTCATCCACAGAGGGGGATAAAAGCAAGCGGATTGTACCGATAGGTGCATCGGGATTGTGATAATCCTTATCCAACCAAGTTGCAAATAGCATTGCCGATGTGGCTGGTGTGGTCGCTTGGCCAAGACCCAGAGTTACCCGGCCATCATTGGGAACAGGTTGATCAGGAGCGTCTGGTAAATGAATGTAATGGCTGGTTCCAATAACCAAGGCATGAGTACGGGGTGCATTGGTATCCACTCCTTCGACTCTCCTCCATAGATCACTCATCACCAGCCCCCAGATTCCATACTATAGACAACGCTATTGGAAACTTTAGGCGACAAGCAGTAAAACATCCAGGCTGCATTGTTTATCCGGCAGATTCAGGAACCAGGCACTCTCAAGCTATATGAGCTGACAGTGCTTTCATCGTGCTATAAAGGGTCATATAGCTTAAAAATTGCTTTTTGTATTGATAGATGAAATGTAACTGTTTCTGGTATGCCACCTATCTCAGTCAATCATTGATAGGCTTTATGGTATGCCGCTGTGGCAGACACCTGATATGGGGTTTACAGATTTAAAAGTAAAGACTGATTGGCTGCCTGCGGCAAGCATTGGCAGGCTGTTTTTTATGGATTTTGGTGGAACTCGATAACATTCATATCTGGGTCTCGAATGAAGAGCATTTTGCCACCATCGGGCAAAGTTATAGGTCCTTCTGTGATCTTGATATCCAGCTGATTCACTCTTTCTTCTATAACGTTAATATCTGTGACATCCAATGCAATATGGGTATACCCCGGATGCCTTTCCGGTCTATCCACAAGAATGTTATCGGAGACCTCTGAATCTGCATTGAGAATAAAATTGATATTGATGCCTGATGGATGCTCCATTATTGCGACAGGTTCGGGACCAACTGGTCCAGCAATGAATACAAACCCGAGCTGCTCATAAAATGTCCTTGCCTGTTCAAGGTTGGTTACTCTTACTCCTACATGATTAATGCCCACAATCTCTTTCATATAGCTATGCTCAGAATATAAATTGACAGATGATGCACCCAGTTTCCTTTCACCCAGTTTGTATCTGAATCATTTAAGATATTTTTCTTAACCAGACATCTGCATCAGCTCTGATACCTCAAGCGAACCGCCAATATCAAGAAAAGGGCAGGCCTTGGCAATCAACAGTGCCGCCTCCATAGAGTCAGCATCGATTATGGTGAAACCAGATATTGAGGTTGTACCACCAGAGATAACAGTACCATCCGGGTTTACAGTGCTCGTATCCTTAAGTGGATTAGCTGGACTAACTGCAGCATCGCCCAATGAAGATAACCATGCCTTATATTTTGCAAAATGTTGTTTACCTTCTTCCGGACTTGATGGTTGATTTCCGCCTAAATAAGTAATGAAGTATCGAGGCATATTTTTACCCTATATTAGTGTTAACAGGCCCAAAGGAAGTAAATTGGGATGCTCATCAATTGAATGGTTAATACATGGTATTTCCGTTTTCAGTATGTTCAGGTATTTCCTGCATTGAATCCCAATGCTCTACTATTTTTCCATTTTCATCAAATCTAAAAAAGTCCATGGTTACGTACTCAATATCGCCAGGCCAAACTTGGTGCGTCTGAAGAGCCACCAAGCTGCCTTCTGCAACTGATCGTACAAATGTAATGCTTTTTTCAGGGTACTCTTTTGCCATTCTTTCAAAGTAGGCTATGAATGGCTCCTTGCCATCTCCAACCAAGGGATTGTGTTGAATATATTCAGTTCCGACATACTGTTCGACTGCTTTGCGAGGTTCGCCTTCATATGCGGTTTTATAAAAGGCAATCGCGTTCTGCTTGTTCTGTTGCAGACTTTGCATTGTCATAAATACCTCCATTTGTCAGTTAGATCAGTAGCTTTGCGAGTATCGAAATTTTAATATGCAGACCTCATTTGACTTGGGTGAATTGGCAGGGTTTTGGATCCTTAATTATAGCTTTTTTTAATTGATCTGTTTTTTTAACTGTACAGCAAGGCGATAATAGAACACAGCCAATATAGCCGCCAATATGCCACCTGCTTCAATAGAGACTACTACCGCATATACCCATGAACCACTGTAGTGCTGTACTCCAATCAAAACCATAATCCAGACAACCAGCGCTACAATGAGACTTTGTCTTAATGCTTTTTTACTGTTTGAGATTAATATCGTTTTACAGTCCGGGCATTCAAAAGGTTCTTTATTTATAAGCCAATTGGCGATTGAAGCCCTGCAGACAGGACACCTGTAACTCATGATATTTTCAGATAACCATCTATAGCAAAGTCAAGCAGTATCATGGTGATCTATTTACTCCTGCCAATAGATATTCTATTTAAACCAAAAACCATGCATAACCTGGGCATAAGCTGCGCGAGCTATGAGCATTGAATTTATTGGCATGGATATGCATTAATGCTCCTTACCTGCATAGATCCACATTGGTTCTGTATTACCTGCGTGTTCAAATCCCATTTTTTTATAAAACTCGACTGCTTTACCATCGGCAGTTAACATTTGTTGATGAAAGTTGTTATATATTGATAGCAGTATTTTCATCATTTTATGTCCAATGCCCTGGCCTTGATAGGTTGGATGGACCAGCATATGTGGATAATAGACGACTAGGTGGCCATCAGAAATTGCATTGCCTATACCAACCAGTTTTCCTTTAATTCGTGCTGTTACGAGCGTATCTGAGTTCAGGAGAGCGGGAATTAATTTATCAGGCTTTTCTGCTGAAGACCAACCGATAGCTTGGTATATTTCCATTACTTCTTCTTTAACAATATGACCATTGATCTCTATTTGGAGATCCATATCTATCTCAGATTTCATATTCCATAGCCGGTGGTTACATAGTGGCCATTAATATCGAGGTATAGCGTCACCAATGAAAGGGTGATTTAAGAAAGTTACTCATCGGAGCGCGGGGATATATTTCAAAGCATATCTTCCTTGTACATGCACACCCCTGAGAGTTGTCTTCTAAAAAAAACAGGTTTTCCAGCGGTTGTATTTATCCTGAAGTTCTCTATCAGCCGATTATATTCTATTCTGATCCCGCAGCACCTTTACCTGAAACAACGCATTCCTCTCCTCTTCCTCCAATGCATTCTCAATAAACCGGATCGTATTACGATACTGAGGAATTATGTTATACCTCAGTGCATTAACACGCTTCTGAGCCTTCCGTTGCTCAGCAATCAACCGATTCAAACTCATCGATATTTCACCCATCTTGGCAAGCAGCATGGAGGCCTCCGCAAAGTGAAGACGGGTTTCGTCAAAGCTGGGATCCGTGCCAAGTAGTCCGACTGGATTGAGTGGCATCAACTCACCAGTGACAGATGGAAACTCTACACCCAGGTTGCGACGTGGCAGGATTTTTAGATCAAGAACCGGTTGTACACCGAGTGCCGCCTGATTGACAGCGCGGGTACCCATACGCAACTGCAGCATGCTGAGCCAGTGGTAGGCTTGTTTGATTGCTTCATGGGACTGGTCACGGATCTTGCGGTATTCGCCAATGCGCTGGTAAACAAGGCGGGTCAGTAACTCGCGTTTGCGTTCCAGCAGGCTATGCCCATCCTCAAGAAATTGCAGCTGCCGCTTCAGATTCAGCAGGGTATTCTTGGTCGGTGCCGCCTTGATGCGTTTGCCGGTCATCCGCTTTGCCGATGGTATTTGGCGATTTCGGTTTCATTGACCCGGGTAAGTGCCTGGGGTGGGAATGAGGAGAGCAGGTCCCAAGCCAGGTTTAGGGTCTCTTCGATACTTCGGTCTTCATCTTCTCCCTGTTGTACAAAGCGCCCTTCGAAGGCATCAGCGAATTCCAGGTAACGACGATCCCGTGCAGAGAGTTCATCAGCACCGATGATCGAGGCCAGGTTGCGGGTTTCCAGGGCTCTTGCGTAGAGGGCATACAATTGGTTGGAGACATGGGGATGGTCTTCCCGGGTGAAGTCCTTACCGATACCATCCTTCATCAGACGGGACAGGGAGGGTGAGATGTGGACCGGTGGGTAGATGCCCTGATTGTGCAACTCTCTGCTCAACACGATCTGCCCCTCGGTGATGTAACCGGTGAGGTCTGGAATCGGATGGGTGATGTCATCACTGGGCATGCTCAGTACCGGCACCAGGGTGATGGAACCATGTCGATCCTTGATGCGACCGGAGCGTTCGTAGATCTCTGCCAGATCGGAGTAGAGATAGCCGGGATAACCTTTGCGTGCCGGTACATCACCTTTGGCAGTGGCGACTTCACGCAGTGCTTCGGCATAGTGGGTCATATCGGTCATCACCACCAGTACATGTCGGTCGAGATCGAATGCCAGGTACTCTGCAGCAGTGAGAGCCATACGGGGCAGAGTGAGGCGTTCCACCGGTGGATCGTCAGCCATGTTGACGAACATCACCACGTTACCCAGCACACCGGAGGAGGCAAACTCCTCCTGAAAGAAGCGGGCATCGGCGTAGGAGACCCCCATTGCGGCGAAGACCACGGAAAAGCGGCTATCGTCGTCGGGCAGTTTGGCCTGGCGTACGATCTGTGCTGCCAGGCGATTGTGGGGTAGACCCGAGGCGGAGAAGATCGGCAGCTTCTGACCACGTACCAGTGAATTGAGGCCATCAATGGTTGAGATACCGGTCTGGATAAACTCTTTAGGGTAGGTACGGGCCGCTGGATTGAAGGCAGCGGCACTGATGCTGCGACGCAGATTGGAGACAATGGGTGGCCGGAAGTCCCTTGGCTCGCCCAGGCCACTAAAGACACGACCCAGGATCTCCGGGGAGAGGGCGATCTCGACCGGCTCATCAAGAAAACGCACCCAGGTACTTTCAAGATCGAGTTCGGCGGTACCTTCAAAGACCTGGACCAGCACCTCCTCGTTGGAACTGCGGATGACCTGGCCGTTGCGGGTGTTACCCTGTTTATCGCGAATGTGCACCCTGTCGCCGAAGGCGATATTGGGTACGTTGGCGACGGTCAGCAGGCCACCCCGGGCGGCCGATGCGGTACGGTACTCCTTGGCACTCATGCTGTCTGTTCCCCACGTTGAGCGTATTCGGAATGGATCTCTTTGAAGTCGTTCAGTGCCTCATCACGGAAGGTCTTCAGCTGGTCGATCTGGGACGAATCGTAGAGCTCTTTGCAACGACGAAGACGGGCCAGTACAGGCATCTCAGCCAGCTCCTGAACCGGTATCCCAAGTTCAATCAGCGTAGCCCCCTCGTCATAGACCGAAAGGATCAGATTGAGCAGCATGAACTGTTTCTCCGGAGAGGAGAATGTATCCACCGGATCAAGGGCGCTCTGTTGCAACACACCCTCCTTGATCAGGGCGGCGCCCTCCAGCACCCAGCGCTGTGCAGATGAGAGCGCTTCGGGTCCCACCAGGTTGACAATACGCGACAGCTCCGCATCCCTGGCCAGCATCCCAAGTGCCTGAGCACGGCGTTTCTCCCAGCCGCGATCGATATTTTCGTGCCACCACTCGGCAGCGGTACCGACATCGGCGGAGAAGCTGTCGACCCAATCGATGGCTGGGTAGTGACGAGCATCGGCCAGCTCCTTGGAGAGGGCCCAGAAGGTCTGGATGATCTCTTTGGTGTGGCTGGTGACCGGTTCCGAGAAATCGCCGCCCGGTGGAGAGACAGCACCGATCAGGGTGACGGAACCCTTGCCGCAGTCCATGGTCTCGACCCGGCCGGCACGCTCATAGAAAGCGGCAAGGCGGGAGGCGAGGTAGGCGGGGTAACCCTCTTCAACCGGCATCTGGCCCAGCCGACCGGAGACCTCACGCAGGGCCTCCGCCCAGCGGCTGGTGGAGTCGGCCAGCATGACCACGTCGTAGCCCTGGTCGCGGTAGTACTCAGCGATGGTGATGCCGACATAGATCGATGCCTCCCGGGCTACCACCGGCATGTTGGAGGTATTGGCGATCAACAGGGTGCGATCCATCAGGGGCCGACCGGTGTAGGGATCTTTCAATTTCGGAAAGCTGTCGAGAACATCGACCAGTTCGTTGCCGCGCTCACCGCAACCCACATAGATCACGATATCGGCGTTGGCCCAACGGGCCACCTGGTGCTGCACCACTGTCTTGCCGGCCCCGAAGGGACCGGGTACGGCACACTTGCTCCCTTTCAATAAGGGAAAAAATGTGTCGAGGATACGTTGTCCGGTGATCAGCGGCTCTACACCATTGTCACGGCTCTGATAGGGGCGGGGTTTGCGCACTGGCCAGCGATGGTAAAGTTTGAGGTGGTGTACCTTGCCATGACGGTCGCGTACCTGGCCGATGGTCTCTTCCAGGTTGTAATCACCTTCGGGAGCCAGCTCGATCAATTCACCTTCAATGTTCGGTGGTACGATGATCCGGTGCTCGACGGTCTCGGTCTCCTGTACCACGCCGAGGCGCGCACCACCGATGATCGGCATGTTCGGTTCGAGATTCTCGGTGGGGACAAAGTGCCACAGTTTTTCCCGATCGAGGGGGAGTGGGCTGAGTCCACGGGGGATCTGGTCGCCCGCTTTGAGAAACATCTCCTCCAGCGGTCGTTGGACTCCGTCGAAGATGCCGCCGATGAGACCCGGTCCCAGTTCCACAGAGAGGGGGTGTCCCAGACCTTCGGCCGGTTCGCCGGGACGTACCATCTCGGTGGATTCATAAATCTGGGCAAGTGCCTCTTCGCCTTCAAGGGAGATCACTTCACCATAGAGGCCGAGGCTACCGATTCGCACCTGTTCACCATTCTGCACGCCGGGAAGCTTGATGGTGACAATAGGGCCGTTGATATCTTGAATGGTGCCTTTTTTATCTTCTTGTTTCATTGTTTATAGTGCCTGTCCGTCGCCAATGGGGGGCAGCAGCCGTTCAACAAGTGCCTGATGGATCTTGCGCTCCAGGCGGGTGAGTCGGCCCTCAAAAGTGTGATCGATCTGTACCCGTTTGTCGGCTGTGGTGACCAGGCAACCGCCCACCGTTTCAATGCTCTCGTCCATCAATTCGAACTGTTTGCCGGGTAACAGGTTGGCCGTCATTGCTTCCCATTGAGGTTGCAGACGCCGCAGATCGTTTGTATTGACGGAGACCTCCAGCCGCTGCTGCTCAATCTGACCGGCAGCCTGCAGCAGAAAGGCCTTCAGCAGTTCAAAATAGTGGGTTTCATCCTGGCTCAGGGCCTGCATGCGCTGCTGCAATTGGTCGATGACTACCTGCACCAGGTTCCAACGCATATGATCCATTTTGCTATGCAGTTTCAACTCATCGGCCTGGACCTTGCGTAGATAGGCCCGGTCAGCCAGCGACTTGGCCAGCAGGGTCTCCTTCTCTTCCCGCAGATGGAGTCGTTCACTGGCTTCACGCAGGATATTTTTACGTCCGGAATCGGCCCGGCTTCGACACTCATTGGCCATCAGTTCAGCCCGTTCAAGGATCGCTTTTTCAAGCGCTTCGACCTGATTCAATGTCTTTCTCCTTAATTAACCGCCGGTCAGCTTTCTCAGCTGACCGTCCAGACCCGATTGAAAATTGTCGGGATCGTGCAGAGAAGGGACTTCCGACAAGACGATACGTCCTCCCTCACTGCGGATTTGTTCCAGTAGTTTGGAGCCGACTTGATTGATTGACTGCTCAATAATCAACAGAGCACGCTGCTTCTCTTTCAATAACACCGAAAGCAGTTCGTCTAGCCTTCCCGCATCGGGTTCCGTGAGGGTCTCGAAACCGATCAGCCGGAAGCCATCAGTCAATGCATGGCTGCCGATAAAGATCTTCCTCACGTTATGTGTAGCAGTTTCCGACATCGGCTGTTTCAGATCTTATCCAGCAGCAGAATACTCATCACCAGGCCATAGATGGCGATACCTTCCGCCAGGCCCAGATAGATCAACGTGCGACCGAAGATCTCCGGTTTCTCCGCCAATACCGCCAGCGAAGCGGCACCTATGGGTCCGACCGCAATACCGGCACCGATGGTGCTGAGGGCGGTAGGAATACCGACACCGATGATGCCCAGACCGAGACCAATGGAAATCTCACCCCCCGCTTCGGCTAATGGCGGCGCGGCCATGACTTCACCGACCCCCATAAAGATCAGGGCAGCCTGAGCAGCGACAAAGACCAGCAGATTGATGCCAATGGTCGGCTTGAACCAGGGCCTGCTGATCTTGGCCGGTTGCATCTCCATGATAACGCCGGTGATGATGATGCCGGCGATGCCCAGGGTCATTACTGCAATAAGCCAGTACATAACGTGCTCCTTTTTTGTTTAATTTTGAATTTTGATTTACGAATTTTGAATTGATGTGTGTGCTTCGCACACTACTTTATTAAACGATTTCAAAAAGGTTGTAAGCGTAGCGAGCACATCAATTCATAATTCATAATTCAAAACTACAGTGTCAGCGGTTTAAAAGCCCTCCCGTCCCCTGAATAGAACCGGGAGAATCCCTCGTAAAATTCCAGACGCAATACCTGGATGGCCACGATCAGACCTTCCAGGACAAGGATGAATACATTGCCCAGTATCACAGTGATCCAGTGGCCGGTGTCACCCATCATGTTGGCGAGGGTGAATACGGCGATCGCCAATGCGACATGGTTAAGACTGAATGCGGCGACACGCAGGAAAGAGAGGGTATTGGAGGCGTAGCCGGTGATCGTCTCGAAGGTCTCTATAAAGGCGACCAGTATGCGCTCACCGATCGAGGCTTCCTGCTCTATCAGTTTATGGGCAAAGATACCGATCAGCGTGAGGATGGCGAGTGTAGCCCAAAAGGTGGCAACGCTGCCATTGGCATAGAAACTATAACCACTACCCAGCAGGCCGGCATAGAGCAGAAGCGAAAGCAGGCCGTTATCGCCAAACAGAGCGCCGATTCGGTCTCCCTGACTGAGATGATTGATAATGTTGAGCAGTGTCACCAGGATGATGAATCCTATACCGAGCAGCAGTGCGACAGTCAGCATATAAAGTGGATCAGTGAGCGGTGCAATCCATACTGCATGCAGGATATGTTCAAAACCGAAGATGCTTCCGTAGAGGAAACCGAAAAGAATCGATGAGAGTCCGGCGGCAATACCGAAGGCTGTGAAACTGCCTAGCTTGCGGTGCATCAGCAGGGCGGTTCCAAGGATCACAGCACCATGACCGACATCGCCGAACATCATACCGAACATCAGGATATAGGTGAGTGCAAACAGCTGGGTGGGATTCACTTCTCCATAGCGGGGCACACCGTATTGCATGACCAGGGCGGAGAAGGGTTTGAGCAGTTTGTTATGGCGCATCACAGAGGGTACAAGCGGGCGCTCGTCAGCGGTCGGGTCACGGGTCTCCAGTACGAAGGCATTGGGTAGCTTGTCGTGTAAGGCATGTTCCACCAGGGGAAGATCCTCGGTGGGTACCCAGCCCTGCAGCCGTGACAGGTTGCCACGGTGACGTGCTGCCTCACCCAGTGCGACATAGGGGGCTGCCAAATGAAGGATATGAGCCGCATTTTCCAGCTCTTTCCGTGAATCGGCACTCCATCCATTGATCGATTCATCGAGTGCCTCGGCAGCGATCTCTACAGCCTCCCTGCGTTGCATCAGCCGAGTCTGGGCGGTCTCCGGTTCGGCATGCAGTTCCGGTGGAATTTCCAGGGGTCGGAAGCCGGCAGTATCGAGTACCGATTTCAGTTTGGATATTTCACTACCTCCCGCGCCGACAATAATGACATGACTCTCGTTGTCGTTCTCCATGAAGGGAAACAGAAGAAAATGATCAAGTCCCAGGGCATCTTTCAGTTGATTGACCTGTGCACGGGGAACCATACCGATGCGGGTCTCAAGAAACTGCTTGTCACCCTGTAACTGCCCCAAGTCGATATGCAGGTTACGGAAGTTGTCGAGGGTGGTTTCGAGCTGGTCAATACTGCGTCGCTCTTCAAGTTGGCGTCGTCGTGTCTCCTCGAAGCCGGAGCAGGTCTCCCAGGCGGTACCTAGCCACTGATTCGCCTGCTCGAGTTCCTCCTCGGCAATCGGGGTGACGGCACCGGAGGTCTGTGGTGGAGAAAAGCCAACCTGGGATGCGATTTTATCGAGACGGGCCTTCGCTTGGGCAAAACATTCGCGGAAACGTTGCCCAGGGACCTTTGGAAGCGCTTCCTCTGCATAAGATCTTGTATCCGGACTGAAGCTGTTGAGGCCGGCAAGAATCACGGAGGCACTTGGCAAGTCGTCAGTCAGCGCCTGGATGCTGATGTGTTTCATCGATAGGGGGCTAAACATCGTTTGCCTCCGCCAATCTTGCACCGATGGCATTAGATGGCACGGCCTCATTGAGCATGGCCTGATCCATCTTCAGTAATTTTCCTTGAATGATGGCATAGAGCCGCATCAGATCCATATCACGAATGATCAGGTAGCTGAGTGCGGAGACAACCGCATCCGGGCTGTAGTGCATCAATTTACGCAGCTCACTTGAGACGGTCTGGTCAAGTCGTTGTCTTACCTGGGTTATATGCTTCGCGTCGGCGAGGATTTCTTGGAAGGGGGCTGGTAAATGATCGATGATGGTCTCCAATCCATCCAGATTGGCAAGTGCCATCAGGCTGTCACGTTGAATCCGGCCGCCATAGGGGATCAGCAGATAGTAGGCCTCACTGGGTGCGAAATGATAGACCAGCCGGTAGCGTAGCAACCACAGGATATTCTGCCGGTCGACCATGACACCGATGACCTTTTTCAGACCGCGTTTGTCAATGCTATCGGTGATATTGGCATGGCGCAGCATGCCGGTGTAGTAAAGGCGATCGATGGCAGCATCGAGTGAGAAGTTTTCGTGTTGCTCCTCGAACACATTCCGAGCCTGCCTGGCGATCAGGGCATAGGGTCCCTGGTCGAGTTGACGCAGCATCTCCAGTACATTCTCCGCCTGCAGCAGGGATTCATGAGGCAGGCGGATATTTTCCGGCAGGTCGAAAAGATTGTCGCGGATCTCCTCCATCCCCAGGGCATTTAATTTGCCGCGGATCAGGGTCTTTAAATTATAGAGCTCAAACTTTCTTGGCCAGTAGAGCATCAGGCCACGGGAGCGACCGCTGAGTGGGCGAAGCAGGACCGAGAGTTCATGCATCAGGCGATGAAGCAGGGCTTGTTCCACCAGTCGACTCTTTTGACGGTTGTCGATCGCTTCTTCAAAAATGGGTAGCAGATCAAAGGACTCGCCAAGCTGCCTGAGCGACATCTCTTTCAGGCGATCGATCTGTTGGGGGGATAGAAGCCGGGCCGACAACACTCCGACACGGGTTTTAAGATAGGCCTGATCCCTGTTTGAACTCATTACTGTCGGTTAGTCTTCGTCTGCTTTGGGATCGACCAGTACTGCAAAGGCTGCATCCAAGGCATCTTCCTCCCTGACTTCTGCATATTCACGCAACTGTGCATGACGTTCATTAAACCGTTTCTTCAGCTCGGCTATGGTCTGTTCAGCGCGTCTATCGGCCTTTTCCATGAATCCCTGGTGCAGTTCTGGAATGCGTGCCTCGAAATGCTCCTCCTTGGTCTTTGTCTCCTGTAATGCCTCCTGGATCATTCGCTCACGCGCTTCTTCGGCTTTGCTGTGAATCTGCTGTGCTTTGGTTTCTGCGTTGAGCAGTCGCTGCAGTGACTCTTCCATTAATCCAAATACCCCCCAGTGTTTGCTTGGATCGTTTGTTGTTTCTGAGGATCTGTAGCAGGGTTGTCTGTTCAACTGCCCTGCAGTACACGAATAGTGTAGCTAATTTGGCTGGTGAATGTATGACTTCATTCGAAAAGCCGATTGAGCCAGGTCATTGATCGGACAACTAGAGAAGGTTGGGCTATATCAATGATATCACCGCATTTAAATCAGACTAGGGTATTGCCAGATACCCCCGGTAAGGGTTGCACGGTCCTGAGGTCCACACCGATGATGACTAATCGGTGAGTTTTCAGCTTTTCATGACAGGTTTATGAAACTGAGTGTCTGACGGTAAAAATGCTTTCAACAGTTGAGCGACTTCATCGAGCTGGGTTTGATTGTAAGCTTGTCGTTGTTGGGTACCCCAGACCACACCGGGCCAGCAGGTATCATCGGTTTTTCGGCCTACGATATGGATGTGCATCTGAGGTACTATATTCCCGATGGCACCGATATTGAGTTTATCGGTTGTATAGGTCTGTTCAGTGAAATGGGAGATGAGATTGATCTCCTCAAGCAATATCCACTGTTGATGGGGTGAGAGATCATGTAATTCAATAACCTCCACTCTGGGCACTAGGATGAACCAGGGAAGCAGCGCATTGTCCATCAGCAGCAGCTCACTGAGTTCAAGTGCGGCTAGGGTGAAACAATCCTGGGTTAGACGGCTATCCAGACTGAATCGGTTAGCTGTTTGTTCTGGCATGTCAGGCATGACTATGCACCGCCCTCTCTGGGTATCAGGTCAGGTTCATTACGCTGATAACCAACAGCCTTGAGCTTTTCCAGATAGGCCTGCCATAGTTCATCATGGTGTTTGCCCAGATTGTAGAGATAGTGCCAATCGTAGAGTCCAGAGTTGTGGCCATCGTCAAAGAAGATCTTGATCGCATATTGACCCACTGTCTCAATCTGGGTGATGGTGACCAGTTCTTTACCTTTCTCCAGTTTTGCCGTAGCCGGGCTATGGCCTCTGGTCTCGGCAGAGGGGGAGTAGACACGCAGGTACTCACAGGGTAGTGCGAAGTGGCTGCCGTCATCAAAAGCGATATCGAGAAAACGGGTTTGTTGATGTACTTTTATATCAACAGGGTGGGGGTGCTGTGCCATCAGGTTTTCTCTCCAGTGATTGGTTCTGCTTCGGGCCAACCCTTGATATGCCTACTGATCAGATCAGCAAGCATTGCGATGTGGCCGGGAGTGTCATTCAGGGCAGGGATATAGGCATACGTTTTTCCTCCCGCTTGCAAAAAGGTGTCCCGATTCTCCTCTGCAATCTCCTCAAGTGTCTCAAGACAGTCAGCAGAGAAGGCCGGGCAAACTACCTGCACACTTTCGACCCCTTCGGCACCCCACTGCTTCAATGTCTCATTGGTATAAGGTTTGACCCACTCCTGGGCCCCGAATCGAGATTGAAAGGAGATATGCCACTGATCCTTTTTCAGGCTCAGGGTTTCCACAACCTGGTTGGCGGTGGCATAACACTCATCAGGATAGGGATCGCCAGACTCATAGTAGTCTTTAGGTATGCCATGAAATGAGAAAAGCAGTTTTTCCGCCTTACCCGACTGGCTACGGAATTCACGAATACTCTCACTCAATACATCGATGTAGGCTGGTTCATGGTAGTAGCGTTGAATGAAGCGAACTTCAGGGATCCAGCGCCAGCGCTGCAACTCATCTGTGACTGCATCGAAGATTGAAGCCGTCGTGGTAGCGGAATATTGGGGGTAGAGGGGGAGTACCAGCAATCGCTGGATATTTTGCTGACGTAAGGCCTCCAATGCATGCACTATTGAAGGTTTGCCATAACGCATCGCAAGGGCAAATCTAACCTTACCCTTAAGACGAGGTACCAGCGTAGCCTCCAGTGCGGCATGTTGCTTTTTTGATATAGCCAACAAGGGGGAACCCGCTTCAGTCCAGATTGAGTTATAGGCCTTAGCGGAACGTTTGGGCCTAACCCTTAGCACAATACCGTGGAGTATGATCTGCCAAAGTATCCAGGGGATAGCGACAACCCTTGGATCGCTAAGGAATTCAGCCAGGTATTTGCGTACCGCGCCTGTCGTCGGTGAGTCAGGGGTACCCAGATTGATGATCAAAACACCAAGGCCGCCGTCGGCTTTTTTCAATTGATCAGACTGATTAATATACTTCATAACTTCATTTCCGATTAGCTAAACGGATTTTTGCCTCTATGCGCGCACTATTCAACAGCTCTTTATTGTGTATTTTGGGATAGAGACGCCACAGGCGCTCAACGACTTCCGCTTGTTTGACTGCAACCTGCTCAAGTCGGTCACGGGTGGCGTAGTTAAGACCGGGTAACATCAGCATCTGTGGTGCTTTATAGGTAATGTAGTCAGTGATAAGTTGTTTCTCCTCCTGTTCCTTCCAATCCTCGCAGATGGGTAGTTCGGGAAAATGCCATTCGCTGTGCATAACATCGTTAGGCTGGGAATAGGCGGTGTGGCCTCCCTGATCGCTGAAAAACCATTGTGTTGTGGGGTTTTGTCCACCCCGTTCTCGTACCGCCGCCTCCAGCACTGATGCATGTACCCTCGGGTTATAACCATCATTATTTGTCAATCCCTTTTTTAATAGATGGTTTGAGATGAATGAGAAGTCACCCTGTGCTGCAGCGATCCATTTTGGTGCAGGTTTGAGTGCCATCTCCTGTTCAGTGCGACAACTTTGCAACAGTGTCACAGGCTGTTTTTCCTCCTCATCCAGTAACCATAACTCATACCTGTCGGCGAGTGGAAAAGGCAAGGCTTCAACGACCGTCTCCAACTGCCCGATCAGCTGTTCAGCTGATATGATCATGTCTCGTACATTGAACAAAGGATTGACCGGTACCTGTTTTAATCCTGCAGAGACAGACCAAAGCCCAAAGGTATAGTATTGTTGGCCACTGTAGGGCATATTTGCCCATAAGCCCTGGGGCCTATCGCTAAGAACCTGAATTTCCCAATGAATACCGTTACTGCTAAGTGCACGGGCAGAATCAATGTTAAATACCTGCAGCGTGCCATTGAAAGGGTTGAGTCTTCGCAAGCTGAATGTGTTATTCAGACAACTGTTCATGGTATGAGACTACCTTAGGCAGCAAGAACAATCGAGGATTGGCTAGCTATTTGCTATATTGATCTAAAATATCTATTTCCAAACGGGGAGGAGTGAACATGGTGCGAGAAACAGCTGGGGAAACCCACAGCTCTTATGGACTAGAAAACCACGGTCTCTACAATCTCAACGATATCTACTGGAATTTACCGACACCGCGGTTGATTGAACAGGCGGTTTTTCGCCGTGAAGGACAACTCTGTCATCTGGGACCCCTGGTGGTCAGAACCGGGCATCACACCGGTCGCTCCGCCAATGACAAATTCATCGTCGATGAACCATCAGTCAGTAGTGAAATCTGGTGGGGTGACATCAATAAACCGATCTCCGAGGAAGCCTTTGATGGCTTACATGCGCGCTTGGCGTCCTATTTACAAAATAAGGATGTCTATGTGCAGGATTGCTTTGCAGGTGCGGACCCGAACTATCGCTTACCTGTGAGGATCATTACCGAGAATGCCTGGCACAATGTGTTTGCCCGTAATGTCTTTATCCAGGCGAAGGAGGAGGATTTAGCTGATCATATTCCAGGCTTCACAGTCATAGATGTACCTCGCTTCCACGCCATTCCTGAGGTGGATGGCACAAGGAGTGAAACCTTTATCATCGTAAACTTTGCCAAGAAATTGGTATTGATTGGTGGTACCAGTTATGCGGGCGAGATCAAAAAGTCGATCTTCAGTGTGATGAACTATCTGATGCCTCAACGTGATGTGATGCCGATGCACTGCTCGGCTAACATAGGGTCTAATGGTAAGACGGCACTTTTTTTTGGACTGAGCGGCACTGGAAAGACCACGCTATCCGCTGATGCCAGCCGTACCCTGATCGGTGATGATGAACACGGTTGGAGCAATGACGGCATTTTCAATTTCGAAGGTGGTTGCTATGCCAAAATGATCAAACTGTCACCGGAAAATGAACCAGAGATCTTCGGTACCACCATGCGTTTTGGTACGGTGCTGGAGAATGTCACCATGATGGCCAATACACGGCGCCTCGATCTTGATGATGGCACACTCACTGAAAATACCCGTGGTGCCTACCATATCAGTGCGATTCCAAATGCAACCCTAGATGGAGTGGGGGGGCACCCTGAAACCATACTCATGCTGACTGCCGATGCATTTGGTGTGCTGCCACCTGTTTCCAGGCTCGATTCTGCACAGGCCATGTACCATTTCATATCGGGTTATACGGCGCGGGTCGCTGGCACAGAGAAAGGAGTAACAGAGCCGTCACCTGTCTTTAGCGCCTGTTATGGGGCACCCTTCATGCCACTACACCCACAGCGATATGCAGAGCTGCTGGGTAATCTTATAGAGAGTCACAAATCCGGTGTGTGGCTGATCAACACGGGTTGGACAGGGGGGCCCTATGGTGTAGGTAATCGTATGCCAATACCCCACACTCGCGCCATGGTCAACGCGGTACTGGATGGCAAACTGGACAACGTACCCATGCGCAAGGATCCGATCTTCGGTGTGGATATACCGACTCAGGTACCGGATGTACCATCGGAAATTCTATTCCCCAGAGATACATGGAAGGATCAAGGTGCCTATGACGCACAGGCGCTTAAATTAGCTGACATGTTTCGTGAGAATTTCCGGCATTTCGCTGATCAGGTATCAGACAATATCAAATCCGCTGCCCCAAGAGTTGGATAAATACTGCGTTTTGAATCACAGTATTCAATTCACTCGAGAGTGTATCTGAGGGTGCTTTGAAGATTCACTCATTCCGCTAGATGCAAAGTATAGAGCCGGAATCCAGTGCTTTTTATTACGGGGTAACTGGATTCCGGCAAGTGTCGGAATGAAAATAGCTGTTACTCGGACTTTTTCGAAAACAGCGTGTCCATCTGATCAAGACGCTTCTCACTGGTATTTATGAATAAACAAAAACGCCAGGCAATTTTTGAATGCTTAAAGGCGGCGAATCCCAATCCAACTACCGAACTCAACTACTCATCATCTTTCGAATTGCTGGTAGCAGTGATTCTTTCTGCCCAAGCAACAGATAAGAGTGTGAATAAAGCGACCGATCAGCTGTTTCCAGTGGCAAATACACCGGAAGCGATCCTAGGTATGGGTGTTGAAGGATTGAAGCGCTACATCAAGACTATTGGCTTGTTTAATAACAAGGCTAAGAATATTATCGAAACCTGCAGTATCCTGATAGAGCGGCATGGTAGTGTTGTACCTGAGGCACGAAAAGCTTTGGAAGCGCTGCCTGGTGTAGGCCGAAAAACTGCAAATGTGGTGCTGAATACCGCTTTCGGTCATCCTACCATGGCAGTGGATACACATATCTTTCGGGTAGCCAATCGCACCCGATTGGCTCCCGGCAGGACTCCGCTAGAGGTGGAACAAAAGTTACTACGCTCAATTCCTTCACAGTATATGCAGGATGCGCATCATTGGCTGATATTACATGGGCGATATACCTGCCTGGCACGTAAGCCACGGTGTGGGAGTTGTGTGATAGAAGAGCTATGTGAATATAAAGAAAAAGTCGAATAAAGGGTTGTGCAGATGAAAGCAGTTAGAATAATCTGCCTATGAGCAGACTACACTATGAATCTATGGATTCAGGCAATAAACAGGGAATACCGAAGGAGATAAAGATGAAAATAACGCTATCAGTGTTAACGCTACTTTTACTGTTAACTGTTAATGTGGTCCAGGCTGACGCAGGGTTGATTAATGTCTCGAGTCAATTTGGTGTGCAGGAGACAGCAGATCGATTTGTAGCCGCTGTGCAAAAGGCGGGCTTAAAGGTTTTCAACCGTATTGATCATGCTGCGGGGGCAGCAAAGGTGGATAAGACTCTACGACCTACTCAACTCATTATCTTTGGCAGTCCTAAGGTTGGAACGGCACTACTCACCAGCGATCAACGTGTCGGTATCGATCTACCGCTTAAAGCGTTGGCATGGCAAGATGCAGAGGGTAAAGTCTGGTTGAGTTACAGCAGTCCTGACTACCTATTCAACCGATTTGCCATCAATGACAGAGCTAAGGTAAAAAAGAAGATCACTGGTGCTTTGGCAAAACTCTCTCAGAGTGCCACCCAACCCTGAGGGGATTGAGTCTATGATCAGTGGTGATCGCAATCAGTTACGCCAGGTCTTTTTCGAGGCCTGGCGAAAGCATCAGTCCGGTGAAGCCATGGAACCCCTTGAAGAGATGGTTTCCAGTGTGGTGATAGAACACCCTGAGTATCATACGATGCTGAATGATAGGGAAAAGCTGCTTATTCAGGAATTTCATCCTGAGGGGGGCGAAAGCAATCCATTTTTACATATGGCGATGCATATCAGTCTGATGGAGCAGGTGACAACAGATCGGCCAGCTGGAATTACCGGCCTCTATCGAAGCCTCTGCCTACGTATGGGAGAAGAGCATGAGGCCGAACACCAACTGATGGAGTGCCTTGGACAAATGCTTTGGGAAGCTCAGTCAGCTAACCAATTGCCTGATGAACAGGCCTATCTGGACTGTATCAAACGGATGCTTTGATGTCCCCGGTAGATGCCAGTAATTGTACCTTATGCCGTGTTATGCGCGGATTGGCCTTTGGGGGAATGGGGGCTGCTGTCGGCGGTTATGGTGCGCTTTTTTTCGGGGCCGGACAGAATGAGGCTATCTACAGCGCTCTTTTTGGTGCCTTGGTATTAACTGCAGTTGTGCAACGGAAACGAGACAAGAAAGATTCGCAACAATAAAGGTATGTCGGGGCTTGAAAAACCAGAATGTGGTCCTGCCGCATCAAGCCAAGCAAGCATTCAGTATGGCGGGACCATACCCTAATCCGCTTTAGGTTTTGAACGCCATTTTAAAATCTATGAGAGATTAACAAGCACCTTAGAGACAGCATTCTTATCCAAGTGCTTCCAGATCTCGATTGAGTATTTCGTGGTCAGCAAGATTCAGTTCAACCAATCGACGCAGCAATGAGATACTCTCCATATCAATCTCTTTGCACAATACACCGATTCGTTTCTCCTCTATATGAGCACAAACGGCTTGCATGGTGATAACAGTATCAGCATCATCTAGACTGATCCGAAGTACCAGATTGTCTCCCACCTGTCCGGTCCATTCTGAAGGGATTTTTACCAGGGCGCCCTTAAGTGATATGTCCAGGAGATTACTCTGGTAGGTACGCTTGTTCAATTCCATTCTGACAGGTGCATCAAATAGAATGCGATGGAAACGCCTGCGTTCACTGCTATCGGTATCACTCATATTGATCGCCTTAGTAGTGAAACTGCATCTGTGTGCCACCCACTTCGATGACATCACCATCCGTTAATATCTGGACCTG
Organism: Candidatus Thiodiazotropha sp. (ex Codakia rugifera); assembly: GCA_025656675.1. Lineage (GTDB taxonomy): Bacteria > Pseudomonadota > Gammaproteobacteria > Chromatiales > Chromatiaceae > Thiodiazotropha. Next base: position 273,586 of record JAHXHN010000003.1, on the reverse strand, counting down.
ATCACCTATCGGTTGTCGATTAATGCTGGGAGGATTGGGGCCTTCAAGGAATGAGATGAAATAACCATCTTCTCTACGCGCAATCATTGCACAATCTCCACCGGCATGTCCTATGCGGGTCAAGTTGCGTTTCAAAGGAATGATGCGGCCAAAATTGTCACCACTCATGATTTGCAGCACACCTGAGCTGGATTTTGATTCCTCAACCTCATTTTCATCGTTCGGATCAGGCTCTTCATCTGCCAGTTGGGAAGATTGGCCCAGATCTGCACCGAGTTCCATGACATCTTCAGCGAAAGATAGGGTGTGCTTGCCTATCTGTATCACATCACCATGATGGAGTAGGGTCTGTTCGACCTTTTCGTGATTGACCAGGACTGGAAACGCCTCATCCTTGGCTTGGAGTTGATAGGTTTCATCAGCATTCAACGTGAGAACTGCCTGCACCGGAGCGATTGCAAGGCTGTCAATCGGGATCGTGCAATCCTCGTTTCGCCCTATATGCGTCGTTCCTGACTCAAGGTGAAAGACATCAATTACACGGCCTTTGAATGTAAGGGTTAGTTTTGGCATCGGACAGTCTTAGATTTAACCTGTATAAAGTTAAGTATATATCCAGATTTATTGAAAAAAAACCGAAACTATTAAGCATTCCCCCTTTTAATGCTGTTGAGGAGATACTTTCTTAATTCTTAACTATTGGGAATAGTACTATGGGGAGAAGCATGACGCTCCCCATTGTTCTCTATCTTAGAAAGCCTATTTTACAGATACTGTTCTAATCCGGTATGACATTCGTCTTCAGGATCGCTCATCTTTTGGTGAGGCATTTCCAACCTCTTTGATCTGGCTGACGTTAATTTGACATTTACTCCTAGATACACAGTTTCACTATTCATAATCTAACGGCAACTTTTTTATTCAGAGCATGAAATAACACTGAACAAGGAGGGTTGTATTCGAAAAAAATAGCACATGAAGTCAATTAACTTTCATCAATAACAATATGTTAATAAGAATTCTTGATAAGAAATCTTGGATCGACGAAATTTTGACATTTCACAGAATTACTGCTTAACTTCGCTGGAATCAAGGTGGGAAGTCTACCGAGGCAAAGGGACCTGGTGAATGGGGCAAACTATTGAAAAAGATGGTCCAGTGTTTCCAAATCTATGTATCTATCTATTCGATCAAGATGGTGAACAGCATAACTATTTAGAACACATCCTTGGTTTTGTCGAGGGTGAGTTGAGAATAGTCAAGGAGCCATCTGAAATCACGCTACCGGCCACGCCTACTGGTGGTGCTTGTGTTGCTGTATTCATAGGTCTTGGATTAGACAGGGATAAGCGAATCAGTATCATCCAGGCTTTAACAAAAGAGGCGCCCGGCCTTCCTATTTTTCAGCTTTATGACGAGCAGGGCGACCTCCCTGAGAAACTTGAAGGTTTCGAAAATCTGATCGGTTCCTTTAAACTGCCTAGTGTGTATGACGATCTCATGGCACTTGCGCATAAGGCCCAGGTATTCCAAGAGTTGAAAAAGCCTGATGGCGGCAAATCACGTCCTGTGGAACTATTTCGCAGCCTCTCCGGTAGCAGTCGTGCAACCCGGCAAGTCAATAAGATGATCGAACAGGTGGCGGACTCAGAGGCAACTGTACTGATTCTTGGTGAATCAGGAACAGGAAAAGAGGTTGTTGCACGTAAACTCCATTTTCACTCGGTTAGACGAGGTAAACCTTTCGTACCCGTTAATTGTGGTGCGATTCCCGCTGACCTACTGGAAAGTGAGCTGTTTGGTCATGAGAAAGGGGCCTTTACCGGTGCTATCAGTGCCCGCCAGGGGCGCTTTGAGATGGCTGAGGGCGGTACCCTGTTCTTAGACGAGATCGGCGATATGAGCATGCCGATGCAGGTGAAACTTTTAAGGGTACTGCAGGAGAGAAGTTTTGAGCGGGTTGGTAATAACAAAACAATCCCTTGTAATGTGCGCATCATTGCTGCAACGCATAGAAATCTTGAGGCCGCTATAAAAAGTGGTGATTTTCGTGAAGACCTCTTCTACCGTTTGAATGTATTTCCCATTGATATGCCACCCTTACGGGATCGTGTTGAGGATATTCCCGTATTGGTAAATGACCTGATTCACCGTATAGAACATGAGAAACGAGGATCGGTCAGGTTGTCACCAGCGGCTATTGCCGCTCTGAGCCACTATCGCTGGCCGGGAAATGTACGTGAGTTGGCAAATCTTATTGAGCGCTTGGCCATCTTGTATCCTTATGGCGTTGTAGACGTGGGTGAGTTGCCTGAGAAGTTTCGTCCTGCAGGCGATTTACTGGATACGACCCTGCTACCACAAGTTACCCTTGAGGGCAGTGAACCGGGTACAACCATGAATGCGCCCCGTCTTCCCAATAACGGATTAGACCTAAAGGCTCATCTGAATTCTCTGGAACAAAGTTTGATCCAACAGGCCCTTGATGAATCGGACGGGATAGTCGCCCATGCTGCCAAGCGGTTGCATATGCGTCGTACAACCCTGGTGGAAAAACTGCGTAAATACGGTCTGCAGCGTCAATCAGAGTCGCCGGGAATTTGACGTTCATCCTGAGTGGCATTGATAACCAATTGAAATAAAAAGAATTAATAAATAGGCACGTATCTTGCTATTGTTGTGAGTGTAATGTGAACACTGACAACAGAGGCCGAATCACGTGTCACCCAAGCCATCTCTTGCCGATCGACAACACGCCTTGGAGTCCGCTTTCAAGCTGTTTAATCAGCTCTCAGAAGAGCTGACAGGTTCCTATCAGCAGTTACAGACTCAGGTTTTGGAATTGAGTCAGGAACTTGCAGCAGCACGAAGCGAGCGCATGGTGCAGCTGACTGAGAAGGAACGTCTAGCCGATCGTCTGGAGAGACTACTGGAGACCTTGCCGGCTGCGGTCATCGTACTGGATGGTGAAGAGCGAATCAGGGAGTTCAATCCAGCAGCAGAACAACTCCTGGGGAAACTACAGATTCTGCAATTTTGGCCAGAGATAGTCCGCAGCAGAGCATTGACAGGCACCGTTAGCGGTGATGATCTGAAACTGCGTAACGGTCATCTTCTTACCTTATCCTCCAGTCAGCTGGAACAGGTTCCCGGTCGTATCCTGGTATTGCTCGATGTGACTGAGACCCGGCGACTTCAGGAGCGTCTCAATCGTCGCGAACGGCTGACTGCCATGGGTGAGATGTCGGCACAACTGGCCCATCAGATGCGCACTCCCCTGAGTACCGCATTACTCTATGTATCACATCTTGCAAGTGACGATCTGAATCCTCAAAAGCGTCAAAAATTCACTGCAAAATTACGTAATCGTCTGCAGTACATGGAACGTCAAATTCATGACATCCTGATGTTTGCACGGGGTGCCGATGCAGGTGAGGCAAGATTATCACTGAGTCGTCTGTTAGAGAGCTTTGCCGCTTCAGTCGATCAGGAGTTACAGGAATCACAGGTTCGACTGTTAATCGACGATCGGAGTCAGGGGCGGGCCAGTATGATCGGTCGTGAGGATGCCCTTCAGGGTTTACTGACCAATCTGCTCGAAAACGCCATTCAACAAGGTGCAAGTGAGGTACGGGTCTCGCTTCGGGTGACCACTGAGATCGAGTTGGATGTGAGTGATGACGGTCGAGGTATACCTGAAGATCTTCATCAGCGTATTTTCGACCCCTTTTTCACAACCCGCAGTGGTGGCACCGGCCTGGGACTGACCGTAGTACAAAACCTGGTACTCAATCATGGTGGGGAGATCGTTACAGACCGTTCCGATACCGGGGGCGCACTGTTCCGTTTACGCTTTCCACTTGCCCTGCGAAAGAGTGATTTACTCAACCCGGTTATGGGTGAGCGCAGGGCACTTACTGAGCGAAACCAAATGTCGAGGAGCCTGTCATGAGTCTTGCGACGGTGCTGATTGTTGAAGATGACCCCGCACTGCGGGAAGCTTTGAGCGATACACTGGAGCTGGCGGGCTATCCCGTCTGTGTGGCCGAAGAGGGTGGTGCAGCTTTACAATTGCTGCGACAAGCGTCTATCGGAATGGTTGTAAGCGATGTGCAAATGCAACCCATGGATGGACACAGCCTGCTACGTCAGATCAGGGATGACTATCCTGACTTGCCGGTACTATTGATGACAGCCTATGGCAGCATCGAAAAGGCGGTAATGGCGATGCACGATGGTGCGGTCGACTACCTGGTGAAACCTTTTGAAGCTGAGGTGCTTGTCAGTAAGGTTGCAGGTCATATACACCCTGTTGTTGAGCAAACAGTGGATGGTCCGGTAGTGGAGGATATTCGTAGTCGGGAAGTCCTTGAACTGGCCAGAAGAGTAGCGCTCAGTGAGGCCACCGTGTTGTTGAATGGTGAAAGCGGTACGGGTAAAGAGGTCTTTGCCCGCTATATCCATCAACACTCAACCCGTGCTGATGGTGCATTCGTCGCTATCAATTGTGCTGCAATCCCTGAAAATATGCTTGAGGCCGTACTGTTCGGCTATGAGAAGGGGGCTTTTACCGGCGCCTATCAAGCAACGCCCGGTAAGTTTGAGCAGGCACAAGGCGGTACCCTGTTACTGGATGAGATTTCTGAAATGAGTCTCGCCCTGCAGGCCAAGTTATTACGTGTTTTGCAGGAGAAAGAACTTGAACGCCTGGGTGGCCGCAAGCTGATTGAACTGGATGTACGCGTGTTGGCCACCACCAATAGAAAGTTGCGCGAAGAGGTCTCCGCCGGTCGATTTCGTGAGGATCTCTATTATCGTTTGAATGTATTTCCTCTCAATCTTCCTCCACTGCGTGAACGTCAACGGGATATTCTGCCGCTGGCACACCATCTGTTACAGCAGAATCTAAGTCCTCGGCAGACAATGCCAACCTTAAGTGATGAGGCAATACAGTGCTTACTGGCTCATCCCTGGCCGGGTAATGTGCGCGAACTAGACAACCTTATGCAACGGGCACTGATCCTCAATAGTGATGGCATTATCGGTGAGCAGGAACTCTGTTTTGAGGCGGAATCGACTAAATCAAGCGTTGATGAGTCTCCTCAGCGGGTAAGTGCAGGACGACTGCCTGAAGATCTTCGTACCGTTGAGGAACAGATGATTTTAGATGCCTTGGAAGAGGGACGGGGCAGCCGCAAAACCGTTGCCAGTCGACTTGGCATCAGTGAACGGACCCTGCGCTATAAAATTGCACGTATGCGTGAGGCCGGCGTTGCCATCCCCAGGTGAGGTGGTATGAATTCTGCGTATAAATAAAGCGACGATTGTGAAACGGGAAGTAGAAAATGAATAACAGCATGAATATCGATCAGGTCCTGGCGCAGATGCGGGTCATGTCGGCCCAGGCAGCCGATAAACCGACCCAGTCATCAGAGACGCCAGGTGCGGAATTTGGCGATCTCTTGAAGCAGTCTATCGACCACGTTAACTCGGCTCAACAGGAGGCCAGTGCTTTGCGTACAGCCTTTGAAAGCGGACAGGGTGAGATGGATCTGGCTCAGGTGATGATTGCCGCACAGAAGTCCAGTCTCTCCTTCGAGGCCATGGTGCAGGTACGCAACAAACTGGTTGAAGCGTACAAAGATGTCATGAATATGCCTATCTAACTGATTGAAAAAGCAGGGTTAAAATGGCTACGGCAACAACTGAACAGACAACAAATGAAATACAGGTGGGCAATCGTCTTCAGGACAATCCCGTTATCCGCCAGATGGCTGTCATGGTGGGTATCGCAGCGAGTGTCGCACTGGGTGTGGCTGTTGTGTTGTGGACACAAAAACCCAGTTTCAGTCCCCTGTTTGGCAACCTGTCCCATAAAGATGCGGTGGAAATAGCACAGGCATTACAGCAAGCGGGTATCGAATATGAGATAGACCAGAACAACGGTATTGTGATGGTGCCCAGTGCGAGCCTGCAAGAGGCGCGGATGAAGCTTGCCGGCCAAGGTTTGCCGCAATCGGACTCTGCCGGCTTTGAATTAATGCAGGAAGATACCGGTTTTTCTACCAGTCGACTGGTTGAGTCGGCGCGTTATCAGCGCGCTATCGAAGGTGAACTGGCCCGTTCGATCATGACCCTGGCCAATGTGGAGAGTGCCAGGGTTCACCTGGCCAATCCAAAACAGTCGGTATTTATACGTAAGCGCAAGTTTCCCAGTGCATCAGTGGTGGTCAAACTCTATTCCGGACGAAACCTGGAGAAGGGCCAGGTTGAGGCGATTACTCATCTGGTAGCGTCAAGCGTACCGGAACTGGATGTCTCCAAGGTTACCGTGGTCGATCAGAAAGGACGTCTATTGAGCAGTAAAGATGATTCCCGTGAAATGGAGCTGACCACCAGCCAGTTTGAATACACGCGGGAGTTGGAGAACCACTACAAACAGCGTATCGAGGATATTCTTGCACCGATGGTTGGGCATGAAAACCTGCGTGCTGAAGTGTCTGCCGATGTGGATTTTACCTATGTCGAACAGACTCAGGAGTTCTTCAATCCCGATGCAACGGCATTGCGCTCAGAACAGATCAATGAACAGCAGTCAGTACTGAATGAGGTTCAGGGTGTACCCGGTGCCTTGACCAATCAACCTCCGGCCGCTGCAACAGCCCCACAAGTGACGGGTGGCGGTACAACAGGTGATGCCGGTGGAACCCCTATCAACACCACAAAACGGGCAACCCGGAATTTTGAACTGGATAAGACCATCAGCCATACCCGGTTACCGAGCAGCCGGTTGCGCCGTCTCTCTGTTGCGGTGGTGGTCAACGACCGGTTCCGTGCGATGGAGGATGGACAGATTGAGGCCATTGAACGAACCGCTGAAGAGGTTACAAGGATCTCTAACCTGGTCAAGGAAGCGGTGGGATTCGACCTCCAGCGTGGCGATCGCGTTCAAGTGATCAACGAAGCTTTTTATGTGCCTGAACCACCAGCGCCTCTACCGGAAACACCCTTGTGGGAAGAATCCTGGTTTTGGGATATGGTGCGTCAAGTGGGTGGCGTTCTGTTGTTCCTACTTCTCATCTTTGGTGTGTTGAAGCCTACCATGACCCGTCTCACCAGACAGGTAGCTATGCCCCGGATGTCTGAGGAGTTGGCGACTGCGGGGGCAGCAGCCGGTGGTGCTACAGGTGGATTGGAAGGCGGAATGGGAGCTGCCGGTGAGATGGGAGCTTTGGGTAGCGATGATGAAACCCTCAATCTACCCGGACCACGCAGTTATGAGAAGACTTTGGATGCGGCCCGCAATATGATCGAGGAAGATCCCAAACGGGTCGCTCAAGTAGTGAAAAAATGGATCGCAGAAGATGGCAAAAAATCAGCTAGCTGAAACCGAACAGACAGCACTACCTGAAGTAGAGGCTATCGCCAAGATCGGTGGAGTGGAACGCTCTGCCATCCTGTTGCTTGCCCTGGGCGAGAAGGATGCGGCGGAAATGTTGCGGCATATGGGGCCGAAAGAGGTACAGGATGTAGGTCTGGCAATGGCTTCTCTGACGGATGTCACCACCGATCAGATGGAAGCGGTGATGCGCCAATTCGTCTCGACATTGGAGAAACAGACGGCTTTGGGTCTGGGCTCTGACGAATATATTCGCAATATGCTGACCAATGCCCTGGGTGAGGATAAGGCAGGTGGTGTCATCGACCGAATACTGCTAGGGCGAAACAGTAAAGGTCTTGAGCAACTGAAATGGATGGACCCTCGTGCCATTGCCGAGCTGATACGTCTCGAACATCCGCAGATAATCGCCATTGTACTCTCTTTCCTGGAGCCCGATCAGGCTGCCCAGGTTGTGAGTCAGTTTCCCGATCGTGTACGCACCGATGTGATCATGCGGATTGCCACATTGGATGGTATTCAGCCTGCGGCACTGCAGGAGCTTGACGAGATCCTGGAGAAGCAATTCTCCGGTGCATCGAATGTGAAATCTTCCAGCTTGGGTGGTGTCAAGACGGCAGCTGAGATACTCAACATGCTCGATGGCGCGGTTGAGAGTAAACTCATGGAAGAGATTACGGAAGTTGATAGTGATCTGGGACAGGAAATTCAGGACAATATGTTCGTCTTCGAAAACCTGATCGATGTGGATGACCGTGGTATTCAGTCCCTGTTACGGGAGGTCAGCACTGAACAGCTTCTGCTGGCTTTGCGTGGCGCCGACGAAGCCCTCAAAGAGAAGATCTTCAAAAATATGTCCAAGCGTGCTGCTGAAATGTTGAAGGATGATCTGGAAGCAGCAGCACCAGCCAAGCTGAGTGATGTTGAAGCCTCACAAAAAGAGATTCTTCAGGTTGCCCGCCGCTTAGCCGATGCAGGTGAGATCATGCTTGGAGGCGGTGGTGATGAGTTCGTCTAAACCTGTGGACGATCCCGATCAGGTTGAGGTCAGACAGTGGCTTCCACCCGACATGAGTGACGGTAAAGTGGTTTCCCAACGCATGTTGCATCCGCCTTCTGCTCCACCGACTGCGGCCGCTTTGGAAAAAATTCAGAAGCAAGCCTATGAAGAGGGTTTTGAGAAAGGCAAACAAGAGGGATTCGAGTTTGGTCATAAAGAGGGACTTACACAAGCTCAGCGCGACTTAAACCACTATACTTCTCAGCTGGACAAGATGCTTAACACCTTCGAGCATCCATTGCGTGATCTCGATAACCAGGTGGAAAGAGAGCTTTTAGGGTTGGTCATCGCTATCGTCAAACAGTTGGTGCGCCGCGAGGTAAAAAGTGACCCAAACCTGATTATCGGTGTTGTCCGTGAAGCACTGTCAGTGCTTCCGGTCTCCTCACGCAATGTACGTCTACTGTTGCACCCTGAAGATGCGGAACTGATCAAAGAGGTTTATGCCCTGGGAGATACAGAGGTTGGCTGGAGCCTGATCGAGGATCCGGTCATCAATCGGGGTGGCTGCAAGGTTGTGACCGATACATCACAGATTGATGGCACACTGGAGTCCCGCCTTACCAGCTTAATTGCACCGCTTCTGGCTGGTGCGCGTGCTGTCGATGAGGCGGCTGAAAATGAGTAGCATGACATGAGTTCGCCAACCAAGGGTCATCAGAGGCATGCATTGTGGGCTGAAAGACTGCGTCAATATCAGGATCGTCTTGGCGATGATCGAGGCTTGGTGGTTGAAGGGCGGTTGACCCGAATGGTCGGTCTGACGCTGGAATCGATTGGTTGCCGTGCAGCGATTGGTGGCCAATGCGATGTGGTCAGCAGTAACGGCACCCATATAGAAGCTGAGGTGGTTGGATTCGGTGAAGAGAGTCTCTATCTGATGCCTACAGGCGATATACACGGTCTCGAGCAAGGGGCACGTGTTATCCCTACGGGTCGTGTATGTGAAGCAGTCGTTGGGGATCACCTGCTTGGGCGAGTCATCGATGGTGCGGGAAAGCCTCTTGACGGTCTGGGTGCCATCCATACTGATGAGCGTCGGCCTCTGACGGGTACGTCATTCAATCCATTGGCACGTACTCCCATCCGTGAACCGCTGGATGTGGGCGTTCGTGCCATCAATGCACTGCTCAGTGTTGGGCGTGGTCAGCGACTGGGTCTGTTTGCCGGCTCCGGTGTCGGTAAGAGCGTACTGCTTGGCATGATGACACGCTATACCAATGCAGATGTTACCGTGGTGGGATTGATTGGTGAACGTGGTCGTGAGGTAAAAGAGTTTGTCGAGAATATTCTGGGTAAAGAGGGTCTAAAACGGGCCGTGGTGGTGGCAGTGCCTGCGGACAATCCACCGTTGAGGCGTATGCATGGTGCAATGCTGGCAACTAGCATAGCTGAGAACTTCCGGGAGCAGGGTAAACATGTATTGCTGCTGATGGATTCATTGACCCGGTTTGCTCAGGCTCAGCGCGAAATTGCGCTGGCTATTCATGAGCCTCCCGCGACCAAAGGTTACCCGCCATCAGTATTTGCCAAGTTGCCACAGTTGGTTGAACGTGCCGGAAACGGGGATAAAGGTGGTGGATCGATCACTGCATTCTATACTGTACTCACTGAAGGAGACGATCAGAATGATCCCATTGCAGATGCAGCAAGGGCCATTCTGGATGGGCACATTGTGTTGTCACGACGGCTCTCCGATGCAGGCCACTATCCAGCCATTGATATTGAGGCATCAATCAGTCGTGCAATGAATGATGTCACCAGCTACAGTCACCAGGATGCTGCTCGCTCGTTTAAGCATCTATACTCACTCTATCAGCAAAATCGAGACCTCATCAGCGTTGGTGCCTATGAGTCGGGTAGTGATGAACAAATTGATATTGCTATTTCGGCAATGCCTGCGTTGAGTCAATTTCTCCGCCAGGATATGCATACGCCGGTTACATTGGCACAGAGTCAGGAAGATCTTGAGGCCTTGTTTCCTGCAGAAAGTAATAATGAAGTAGAGATACCTGAGGGGCTCAATCTTCCCCAGCCATTTGAACAATAACTGGATAATCAGAAATGTCGCCTTCAAAACGACTTAAACCGGTACAACGATTTGCCCACTCGAAAGAGCAGACAGCCGCACGCAGCATGGGGCAGGCCAGAAAAAACCTTCAACAGGAAGAGGACAAGTTACAACAATTGAAGTTGTACCATCAGGAGTACCTTGATCGATTTCAGCAGATGGCCGGGGAGGGAATAAGTGCTACACAACTCCAGGAGTATCGGGCTTTTCTTGCCAAACTGGATGAAGCGATACGGCAACAGGAAGAGGTTGTGGCCGCAAGTATCGTCAGCCATAGCAGCAGTAAAACTAACTGGAAACAAAAGCACAGTCGTACCCAGGCACTGAATAAGGCTGTTGATCGTTATCGTGAACAAGAGCAGAAGAGTGCCGATCGACAAGAGCAAAAAGAGAGTGATGAGCATTCTCAAAGGCAGAAATAATAAACAGTCATTGCTTTTTTCGTTATTTATTTTCTAGGTTAGCTTTCGATAGTGGTAAAGGATTGATACTATGCAGCGATGCCTCGACCTACATGATTTCCACATGCGAACCTAAATCGTTCCAACCACGCTTTATGTTGAGAGTATGGCATGGCCTCTGCAATGGATATTCTTGAGTGCGGATCTAAAAACTATCTACAGTCCATGACATCATGAGTGATCAGACCGGCAATACAGAACCCATGCTACCAACAAGGATTGTCCAGGTCGGTCGTCAGCCAATTCTTGACCGCCAGCTACATGTCTATGGATATGAGCTCCTCTACCGTTCAGATGATGCCTTTACCGAAGCAGGTTTTGATGGTGATCTTGCAACTGCACGCACAGTGCTCAATAGTTGCCTGGAATTCGGTTTGAAGCGCCTGGTCGGACCACATCGGATATTTTTTAATTTAACCCGGGTCTTTTTTACTGATCTTCAACCACTCCCTATCGAAAAAAATCGAGTTGTGTTTGAAGTTCTTGAGGATATTGAGCTAACGCAAGACGTTGTTGATGGGGTGCGAAAGCTGCATAAAGAAGGTTATGTCATAGCATTGGATGATTACCGATTTGAGCCGCGTTGGGATCCCTTGTTGCCCTATTGCTCAATTATAAAAGTCGATGTTCTTGAACTCGATCTTGATACTCACAAGGATCAGATTAGCCGGTTAAAAGCACAGGGGTTGGTTCTACTCGCAGAGAAAGTTGAAACACGCGAGCAGTATACGCATACGAAAAAACTTGGTTTTGATCTTTTTCAAGGTTACTTTTTTGCGAAGCCACAGACACTCACTGCTACACACCTGCCGAGTAATAAGAAGCTCTTATTGAAAATGATCTCCCGCATCAATGATCCGAATGTTGATGTGGATGAGATTGCATCGCTGGTTGAACTGGATCCAGCCATTAGCGTTAAGATTCTGCGCTTCATCAACTCAGCCGCCATCAGTCTTCCACGAAAGGTGACCTCCATCCATGAAGCCGTTGTGTATGTGGGAATTCGACGTTTGCGAGCTTGGTCTACCCTGTTTGTAATGGCCAGTATGGATTATTCTTCACCTGAATTGATAACCACCAGCCTTGTACGGGCGGAGCTGTGTAAGTCGTTAACTGAAGAATTATCAATTGGACAACCGGACAGTGGCTATACTGTCGGTCTGCTCTCTACTCTGGATGCGATGGTTTCCAAACCAATGGATGAATTACTGAATGACCTTCCATTACCTAAACAGTTGAATGATGCACTAAAGACTCATTCTGGTCCGTACGGTACTGGCTTACAGTGCGCCATCGATCTGGAACATTGTCAGTGGTTGACAAAAGCAACGCAAACGGTACCGGTTGAAAGACTGAACAGCCTGTATGTGGACGCATTGGTAAGGGTAGAGAGTCTTCGGAGTGAATTCTCCTAGGTTCTCACAAACAGCGTGATGGATTAAGGCACGACAACACCGTGGATGGGTCCGGAAGGAGTATGGCAGATACAGTAGGCACCGACTTCCAACGATTTACCCATTGGGCAGATGCCGGAGTAGATACCGCACTTTCGGCTTAACTGGGATTGCTTAGTAGAGTCGCTGCTATAGGTTTTAACCTGAGCAGCTGACATGCTTTTCTTTTGCTGCTGTTGACTACTACTAGAATCAACCGCGAAAGCAGGCAGGCTGCAGAACAGAAATGTTAGCATTGTTGCATAGCGTGTTGTTTTTTTCATTTCATCACTTCCCAGGTTGTGCCATCACGGGATGATTCAGGCGTAAACAATTTTAAATTTTGTCATGGATCTCTTCATATCCAGGTGGCCTTCTGCCTGAAAGCAGATAGGCAAAAGCAATCACTTCTGCCACCGCTCGGTAGAGGGATTCAGGAATCTCATCACCCAATGGTATTTGCGAAAGCAGGGCAGCCAGATCGGCATCTTCATGAAGCGGTACCGCATGTTCTTCAGCCAGGGCAAGCATCTTATCGGCTAATTCACCGCGTCCCTTTGCTGTCAGGCGTGGGGCATTCTCACCATCATATTTCAGTGCAATGGCGAGATCGTGAGGGTTTACATCACTATCTGTCATGCTTTCTCATTCAGCAACGAGTGTTCATTTGGCAGTTCATTCTTGATTTTAGCCGACCCCTGAAATGCATCCAACTTTTTAACCTCCAACCCGGCGGATTCCAGGCCGGTTCGCAATTTACCAAGATGCTGCTTGATAAGGGATGTCGTGTCAGGCTTTTCCGACAAGATGACAGTCGAGATAACTTCACCCACAAGGTGTAGTCGAATTTTCATCGGGCCGAGAGGCTGTAAATTCATATGCAGGGTCAGGTTCCAGGCCGTTTCACTCTCTTTCCCGCTCTTTGACCCATCACGACCTATCCGGAAGTGGAAAAGATCGAAGGCGTTGCCCTGACGGATAGGGAGTTCAAACTGCCACACCTGCCTGGCCGGGTCTTCCGTGGGAAGTGAACTGAGCTGGTTGGTCTGGACACGGGCAACGGCACCGTCCAGGTGCTTGAATAGATCCAATAGCAGCTTGGTAGTAGAACTTGTCTCCTGAGATGCAGTGGCTGTCGGCGTCGGTATCGGCGCCGGATTTACCAGTGGTGGTTGTACTAGGGTAGTCTGCTCGAGCGGCTTTCCCTGACTGATCAGTGGTTTGATCAGCCCAATAAGACGCAAAAGATTGAGTTTAAAATCGGTTGTATCGATATTTTGGTTTAGAAGACGAGCTTCTGACTGGGTGCCGCTTAACTGCAACGCATTGGAAATTTGGGCCTTAAATGCAGGATCATCTATTGAAACGATGCGCATCAGCAGGCTATTTACTGCTTGTTTCACCGGTGCGGGTAAAGGGCTAGTGCTATTACTATTACTACCCGCTATTATCTGGGTCAATGTCTTGAGTAACTGTGGAAGGGGCTGCTGACGGGGAAGGACATTTTTTAGTGCAGCGGCTTTGAGTTCTGTCTGACTTGGAAGTGTTAGTACTCGCAATTCCGGTAGATTTCCCACTTTTTCGACCTGCAGGGTTAATGACTGGCCTGCGGCTATTTTCATTGTTGTCTGTGCAATCAGCCGTGTGACGCCAATCTGCAGTCGAATGGTGTCGTTAATAGTTTCGCTCAGTGCTGTACCCTGGAGAATCTGGCCGGGTTGAAGATGCTGTAAGAGTGATTTACCCGATGTTTGTATAGGTAATGGCAGGACTATTTTTGTTCCGGGTATCTGCATGCACTCTTCCAGGCGTTCAGTGGCTATTTACATACGCGAGTGTGGTGTCTCATATTGTTTGACGATTATAGCGAGACACTAAGCGGCTAGCCGCTAGGCGCGTTCCGCAGGGAATGGCCTGCCCTTTCCTGCGCATTGCGCCTTGACACCTGGCCTGAGCGGGTTTCTATAATCGTCAAACAATATGAGACACCACACTAGTATATGCAAGCTTGGCAGCTCTTGTTCACTTCTTCTTCTATCAGCCGATAGGATAGACAGTGAGTCAACGGATCATAAGGTTATGCCGGAAAATGATGAAAAAAGGCCTCTGAGATGGTTTATCAGGCAAGATGGACTGATTACTGGTCCCCTTAGTGGTGCCCGGATACGCCATCTCTTACTGGATGGGGAGTTGGCTCTGGGAGACGAGATCAGTTTTGATAAGCAGCAGTGGCAAAGGATCCGAGAGAATCCAAGCGTGGTCCCATTGCAATTAAGGGCCGAATCCGGTGATAGCGAAGCCCTGGCCCAGGTGGCTGCCAGGGAAAAGGCGCATATCAGGGATAGTGAGCAGGAAAGCCGTTTCCCTATGATTCCACTGGTGACATCGGTGTTGATCATCAGTGCAGTTTTGTTCTATTCACTCTGGTTTGGCATGCCAGATGGGAAAGAAGAGCCTCAATGTGATGCATCTCCAGCTGCCGGTGTGAATTGGCGTAATTGCCTGATCCTGAATCTTGACGTGGGTGCGGCCAGCCTGGCTGGTGCCGATCTGAACAGTGCCGTACTGCGTAACGCCAAATTGAGCGCGACTGATCTAAGCAACGCGGATCTACGTTATGCCAATCTGAGCCTGTCGGACCTCCGCTATGCCCGTTTGAGTGGTGCATTAATGGTAGGTGTTAATTTGCAAATGGCCGACCTGCGTGATGCAGATATGAGTCAAACGGATCTTCGTTTCGCCGATCTTTCCAATAGCCGGCTTGATGGCGTCATCCTGCACGGTGCGCATTTGGATAATGCCATCTGGATGGATGGCAGGATCTGTGGAAGCAACTCCATCGGACATTGCCGGCATGAGACCGAACCGCTGAATAATCAGCGTTAACCCCAGTCGTACTTGGCTAGGAGACATGCGCATCGTCATTAGCAGTACCTCAGAAACTCACCCAAGAAGTTTTGCCACGAATAAACGCTAATCACTGCAAATATTCATGAATAACCGATATAAGTGATCTCACAGTTGGTTTAATTCACGGTGATTAGCGTCCTTTTGCGGCTTTTCTTCTTGAGATAGCGCCATTCGGGCCAACCTGACCTACCCAGTACCGCTACATAGTCAATCTGCCCTGCAGTGGGTATGCGCCAGAATGGCGGGTGCTGATGTTTCTGGATGGAGACTAACTGAATGACTCTGTTTCATAGCGAAATATTTTCAGGCTGTCTGACCAATATTCGCCAGGTAAACCTGCCTTTTGCTTGAGATGGTATAGGAAACTCCGGGTATCCGGCAGTGATTCCCAAACCGAAGGAAGAAAGGTGCCCCGATGTTGGCCATCCACCAGAATCAGCCCGTCGATAGCAGGTCTGATTTTACTGATCAAATCCTCTTCAGAGTCAAATTGTAAAGGTTCAGCTGGCGTCAATACTGAGATATGAATCTCCAGATCGTTGAACTCACTGGTGGACAGGGAAGGGAATCTGGGGTCACGAAAGGCGGCTGAAAAGGCATTCTCTGCAACATCTTCCACGATCGGCATCTGTGCCTCCAGATGGCCGATACACCCACGCAGATTGCCTCCTATCTGTAGGGTGACGAAGGAGGCCCTTACTGCGCGTAGTCCTTCAGAATAGTCCGATGCAGCAACAGACAGTGGCGTGCCATATTTCAGACCATGCCTGATCGAATCTGCTGCAATATCCAGTAAGGTGACTTGATCTGTTTGCGAAAGCGGTGAGGGGGGTTGGTGGTCCATGATTCCCATTCCAATGTTGTTCTTGAAGAGAATAGCTGTTCAGTTTGCACCTGAAAATAAAAATTTCAGTGACTGCTGTTTTGCTATAACCATGTATCCAAATCAGTCAAATAGCAACCCGAACTGAGATGCGATAAATGATGAGAAGAGCCATTCACAGAACTTGCCAGAAAGTTGTACTAGCACTGGATTAGTCGAGCATGGTTCGCCATAATCCGCCCCTCGATCAAATCTATGGAATACGTAATGTGGTTTAAAAATCTTCGGGTCTATCTGTTACAACAACCCTTCAATCTTTCCGATGAGGCTCTGGCAGGGGTGCTGGAAAGTAAACGCTTTCAGCCCTGCGGTAGCCATGATTTGATGGGGATGGGGTGGGATACCCCGCTTGGTCGGCAGGCAGAGAGTCTGGTGCATGAGGTCGGGGGATGTCAGATGGTCTGTGTTCGCCAGGAGGAGAAGTTGCTTCCTGCTGCAGTGATCAATGAGATTGTCGATGAGAAGGTAGTGACCATTGAGCAGGAAGAGGGTAGAAAAGTTGCTCGAAGGGAGCGGAGTGAGCTGCGAGAGGAAGTGTTCCATCAATTGCTGCCAAAGGCTTTCAGTCGCTATACCAGACAGTATGCCATGATCGACAAGCAGCAGGGTTGGATATTGGTAGATGCTGCCAGCGCCAATAAGGCTGAGGCGGTGATAACCCTATTACGTGAGACCCTGGGAAGTCTGCCGGTAAAACCGCTTGAGGTGGAATTGGCGCCCACCTACGTGATGACTGAATGGTTGAAACGGCCTGAACAGTATCGGGATTTTACCCTGTTGGACAGTTGTGAACTGAAAGACCGGTCAGATGAAGCCAGTGTCTTGCGCTGTAAAGGTCAGGACCTATCGGCAGATGAGATGATGGCACATATCGATGCGGGCAAAGAGGTGGTCAAACTCGCTGTAGAGTGGGATGAACGGCTCTCCTGCATTATTGATGCGGACATGTCCATAAAACGGTTGAGATTTCTTGATCTGATCCAGGAACAGGCCGCTGACTACCAAATGGAGAGTGATGCCGATGCCTTTGATGGTCAATTCACCCTGATGAGTCTGGAATTTCGTCGATTTTTACCCCGCTTGTTTGAACTCTTTGGAGGCACAGCAAAAAAAGAGGGTTAGCCTGCCAGGTTGTTTCTGGATTGAAATAATCTGAGGTCACAGAGCCACTAATAACCTAGTCTTAATCATGGTTTATTGACTCAGATCAATGTCTGACCGATGAAGAGTCTTTAGTCTCTCCCTACGCTCACGGTTGGTCGTTTCCGTGTAAGCGCTAGTCTGGCGGGGAATCGCGACCCAACTGCCTCCAGGGTCCTTCCCCGCCGGTTTTTTTTCATTCCATAGGTGCTTTTCAGTAGTCGTAGTAGTCCAGAAACCAACGGGCGAAATTTGCTACACCATCTTCCAAACGGGTATCGGGTTTGTAGCCGGTATCGGCGATCAGCTCAGCGACATCCGCATAGGTAGCAACCACATCACCATCCTGCAAGGGGAGCATATTGAGTTCAGCTTTTCTACCCAGGCTCTCTTCCAGTAGCTCAATATAGCGCATCAACTCCACTGGTTGGTTGTTACCGATGTTATAGAGTCGATAAGGGGCTGTACTGGATGCCGAGTCAGGATGATCGCTGTCCCAGTCAGGATTGGGTTCGGGTATACGGTCCAAAACCCGGGTAACCCCTTCCACGATGTCATCGATATAGGTGAAGTCTCGACGATGCTTACCGTAGTTGAAGACATCGATGGGCTCACCACGCATGATTTTGTGGGCAAATTTGAGCATCGCCATATCAGGTCTGCTCCAGGGGCCGTAAACGGTAAAAAAGCGTAAGCCGGTGGTGGGTATGCGGTACAGGTGGCTGTAGGTGTGAGCCATCAGTTCATTCGCCTTTTTGGTGGCGGCATAGAGGCTTACAGGGTGATTGACATTATCATGTACAGAGAAGGGCATGGCAGTATTGGCGCCATACACTGAACTGCTCGAAGCGTAGACCAGGTGTTCAACATCATGGTGTCGGCAACCCTCCAGAATATGACCAAATCCGAGTAGATTGGAGTCGATATAGGCCAATGGGTTTTCAATAGAATAACGAACACCCGCTTGGGCAGCGAGATTGACCACACCCTGAGGTTTGTAACGGGAGAAAACATCCGCGATCCCTTCGCGGTTTTCAAGCTCAAGACGCAGATCTATAAAATTCGGGTGATCCTGGGTGCGGGCGAGACGGGCCTTTTTCAGTTCAACGTCATAATAGTCATTGAGGCAATCGATACTGATGACCTCATCACCACGTTCCAGTAGACGTAGGGCCAATGCCGAACCGATAAAGCCGGCGCCACCGGTTATAAGTACTCGCATGGTAAGTGTTCCTGATAGGTTTGATTTGGGCGCTTACGTGTCAGCATGGCCATTTATATGTGGCACTACGCTCGATAGACACTATCGGGTCAGATCATCAACATACCAACTCATGGCCTCGCCAAGTCCTTGGTCGATATTATGAGTTGGCTGATAACCGAGGAGCTGGTTGGCTTTTCCGATGTTTGCCAGCGAATGGCGAACATCACCCGCTCGAAAGTCCCTGTGAGTGGCAGAGATATCACTCAGATAAGAGAAATTGCCGGCCAGAATATCCCTGATCTTTGTAAATAGCTGATTGAGGGTAGTGCGATCGCCGACAGCAATATTATAAACCTGGTTTGTCGCATCCGGATTGTCAGTGGTTGCAGCCAAAAGATTGGCCTGAACAGCATTGTCGATATAGCAAAAGTCCCGACTGGTCTCACCGTCACCATTGATAAAGACCTCCTCTTTATCGATCATTGCAGCAACCCATTTGGGTATCACCGCTGCATAGGCGCCATTGGGATCCTGGCGGCGACCGAAGATATTGAAATATCTCAGACCTATGGTGTTGAAGTCGTAGCAGCGGGCAAACACCTGAGCATAGTGTTCATTGACCAGCTTGGTAACCGCATAGGGTGAGAGTGGATTACCTATGCTCGCTTCGACCTTGGGGAGTCCCGGATGGTCACCATAGGTAGAGCTCGAGGCGGCATAGACGAACCGCCTGACCTTGGCATCACGAGCGGCAACCAGCATATTCAGGTAGCCGGATATGTTGTTTTCGTTTGTCGTGATGGGGTCTGTGAGAGAGCGGGGGACTGACCCAAGCGCCGCTTGGTGCAAGACATAGTCAACACCCTTACAGGCTTGGTGACATGTTTCCAGATCCCTTATATCGCCTTCTATGAAGGTAAAGTTGGCCCACTGTTCGGGGGAGACAACAGCTTTAACCTTTTCAAAGTTGTAAGCATGGCCGGTTGAAAAGTTATCCAGGCCGATAACGCGCTGATCAAGGGTAAGCAAGGTCTCGAGCAGGTTGGAGCCAATAAATCCGGCAACACCGGTTACTAACCAGCTGGACTGATTGGACACGAGTGTTTGTTTTAGTTTGTCATAAGGGGTCATAGTCTAGCGTCTACATCTTCAACAGGGAGAATGTGTTTAACGTCGAAGAGCACGCCATTCTCCTTACATAAGGCTCGAATCTTGTCAGAACCCATCGCTTGGAATTCCCGGTGGGCGACAGCAAGAATGACGGCATCATACGTTCCCTCTTTCAGTTCAGGGATCGGACGCAGGCCATATTCATGCTCTGCCTCGTCGGAGGAGACCCAGGGATCATAGACATCCACCTGGGCGCCGTAATCCTCGAACTCAGAGACAATATCGACAACTCGAGTGTTCCTTAGATCCGGACAGTTCTCTTTAAAAGTCAGACCGAGCACAAGGGCCTTGCAGTTATTGGTGGCCGTGCCTCTCTTCATCATCATCTTGACCACGCTATGCACCACATAGGCTCCCATGCCGTCATTGAGTCGACGACCGGCAAGAATAATCTCTGGCTGATAACCGATCGATTGGGCCTTGTGTGTGAGGTAGTAGGGGTCTACACCGATACAATGCCCCCCCACCAGGCCAGGTCTGAATGGGAGGAAATTCCATTTACTGCCAGCGGCCTCCAGCACTTCAATGGTATCAATGCCTAGACGGTTAAAGATCAGCGCGAGTTCATTGATCAGTGCGATATTGACATCACGTTGGGTATTCTCGATAACTTTCGCGGCTTCTGCGACCTTGATACTGCTGGCCTTATGGGTGCCGGCAGTGATAATGGACCGGTAGAGTTCATCGACAAAATCCGCCACTTCAGGTGTGGATCCTGAGGTTACCTTCTTGATAGTCGGCAGTCGGTGCTCTTTATCACCAGGATTGATGCGTTCAGGACTGTAGCCGACATAAAAGTCCTGGTTGAACTTCAAACCCGAGTCAGCTTCCATGATCGGAACACAAACCTCTTCGGTTGCACCGGGGTAGACTGTGGATTCGAAAATTGCAATATCACCCGGTTTAAGGACTTTGCCCAGGGTATGGCTGGCGCCGATCAGTGGGGTAAGATCAGGCTGTTTATGTTCATTGATTGGGGTAGGGACAGTGACGACATAGATGTTGCAAGGTTTTAGGTCATCCAGGTTACTGGTGTAGCTCAGATAGGGTATCTGCTTCAGTTCGGCAGGATCGACTTCCAGTGAGCTATCCTGACCTGCATTCAATTCTGCTACTCGAGCTTTATTGATATCGAGCCCGATGGTTGGGTATTTCTTTCCGAATTCAACCGCAAGCGGTAGTCCGACATAACCAAGGCCCAGTACACCGATGTGTACTTCCCCAAGATTAAACATGCTTTTTCCTTGTTAATTTAAATCTGGAGCCGTCGTTTCAGGCTAAAGTGGAAATCCAGGCCAAAGATACGCTTATCGCCAGCCTACTAAACAGCCAAATGATAACTTGGCATGGGCATGAAATCGAGGGATTTCTAGGACAAGGCAATTGATGAGGATCTCAGACAAAGGGTTTACAATCATTGTGCCCTCAGCGAATACGCTTAGGTTGATTAGCTCTATTCAGTGATAAGGCATCCATCTCAACACAACAGCCTCAATGTCATTAAAACGCTTACCCCAAGACAGCCCCCCGGAAAAGATTGCACTGGTCGCACTCCATGCCGGGTACAGCCACAGCTCATTGGCGCTTCAATCAATAGCCGCCTATGCCGAGACCGAACCCTACTACGAGCAGTTGCAGCTTTTTGAGTGTCTGGTGAATAAAAATCCTCAGCCATTGATTGAAGCGTTGGTGGCATTCCATCCCAAGGTACTCGGATTCTCGACCTATCTGTGGAATATCATCGCGACCATCCATATTTCAAAAATTGTCAAACAACTGATTCCTGACGTGATCATCGTATTTGGCGGACCAGAGGCCGGCCCCAGGGGAGAGGCGTTACTGGCCAGGGAATCAACCCTTGATTTTGTCATACAGGGGGAAGGGGAGGCCGCATTCAACGACCTGGTCAAATTGTTACTGTATGGCCAAGGGCAGTTGGATAGCGTCTCTGGGCTGATCTATAGGGAAAATGCGTCAATTAAGTGCAACCCGGTACAACGCCTCCCAGTCGAGAAGATTCCCGCACCCATGACGGCGGGTCTTGTGGATGTCAGTAGGCCGCTTGTCTATTGGGAAACATCCAGGGGATGTCCTTACCTGTGCACCTTCTGTACCAGCGCCACTGATCGACTACGGGTCTTCCCAATGGAACGGATCGAAGCCGATCTGCAGGTACTGGAGCAGCTTGAAAACAAAACCATAAAATTGCTTGATCGCAGTTTTCATCTCGGTAGGGAGCGGAGCAGCAGACTACTGAAACGATTTTCAGCCACACCGTCAGGACTACGCTTTCACCTTGAACTCAATCCTGATCGCATCTCACCGGAGGCAATGACGATCTTTCGGCAGGCAGAACCGGGTAAGTTTCAATTCGAAATCGGTCTCCAATCACTGAACGAGGGAGTACTCGACACCATTCAACGCAGCATGGATATAACCAAGGCCCTGGAGAATATCCGTCAGTTGGTTGAGATGAGGCGTCATCCGGTCCATCTTGATTTGATCGTCGGTTTGCCCGGTGAAACAGCACCCCAGTGTGCAGCATCGTTGGATCAAACGTTTCTGCTCTATCCAGATCATTTGCAACTGGGAACGCTGAAGCTGTTGCCTGGTACACCGCTACAGGAACAGGCGCATCAACTTGGCTATCGTTGGGACCCCGATCCCCCCTATGAAGTGCTTGCCCATCCTCTGCTCACATTCGGAGAGATCGCCCGATTTAAACATTATGCCGAGTTACTGGAACGCCTTTGGAACAGTGGCTATTTACGCTCTACCCTGGCGGGTCTCGTGGATCACTGTTTTAAGGGTCATGTCAGTAGCTGTTTCGATGGATTAATGGATAAGCTGGGAACGTGTTTGGCGGTCGATAACCTGCAGCCGGATTCACTCTTCGCCCGACTGACCGAATTCATTCTACCCTATCTGGTGGAGCAACCCCTGTTGGGTGAATGGCTTTTGTGGGACTACAGCCAGTTCAGTCTGGTGAATGGCAAGACCCCCGTCTGGATTGCTGAACAGTTGCAGCAGACAGAGCGGTTCGTGGTCAATGGCAGCCGCAGACGATTACCGATTCTCACCTTAACGGAAGCGGGTGTGAAAATGATAAATCGACAATGCGGTCGAGGTGTAAAAGCGGGACGTTACGCCGTTTGGCCGAAGCAGCATAAAAAGGGCAGGCCTGTTGAGATCATTGCTATTGAGGAGGACAGTGAGTTTAAATTACATGAGTCATGAATGGACGCCGATTACCGAAATGATTGTGAATTTTTCGTTTCTATTCGGTTACCGCGGCCATTCCCGGGTGGTTTCCGTTAATAATTTCTGTGTTCTGTGGACAAGATTGAGAATTTCATCGTCACCATAGTGAACCACCAACCTGCCTATCAGTTCACTCAATCGCTTCTCTACTGGTCCACGACCGCAAAGTGCTGTCGATGACGCACAGACATGCCAAGGTTGTTTCTGCAGGACGCGCTTGATCAACAGTGTGGCATCTTCATCATTGATCCGACCCTCGGCGAGGGCCGATAAACTGATCACTTCAATGGCATGTAGGGTGAGATCGTAACCACGCCGGGCAAAGGCGAAAGCGACCAGATCGAGCCACTCCTGTTTCTCCAAAGATGCGGGTGATCGGTGTGCAATGCCTTCCAGGAGCGGGATTGCCAGACGGGTGGGAAAGTGTCTCAAGGTGTCATTTAACAGGGCTGGAAGTTGTCTGGCAAACTGCGCTTTTGCCGCTATATACAGCTGCTCTCCGGATGGGGTCAGCGGTTGTATCGACATCACCGATTGGTTGCTGCTGCTGGCTCCCGCATGCAGACCGAGTCGCACCGCATGCAAGCCTGTTGCCCGCCAGAATTTAATCAGTTCGGGTGTTGCACCGAAGCTGGTACCCAGGTAGTCAAAACCCTGATCAATTGCATGTTGTTTGACTGCCTCTACCAGTTGGCTGCCAAGTCCTCTACCTTGTACAGCCGGATGGACAGCAATGCGCATGATCCGCAAGCCTTTCAGGGTCGCTGCTGTTTGCAGTCCCAGATGGGCCGATAGGGATTGCGCCAACAGGTGGCCTCGTGGTCGCCGCTGACCCGCCCAGATCTGTGCAGCCATCTGTGCTGAGAACTCACCTTCCGCTGCCAGCAGCGCCACAGCGACAATGGCTTCTCCATAACGCAACAGAGCAATCTGCAGATTGGGGCCATCCAGCAGATGACGCAGATCGAGGGGGGTGGTTCGGTAGTGGGAGAGTACCAGCAGGCCAAACAACTGGTTGAGATCACGCTCCTGTTCGAGAAGCTGTTGCTGGCTGGGGAACTCCAACTTGGTATGTTGCGGTTGAGCACCCTCAACCATGACATCGTCGGCGGGTGAGGCGTCCAGGGCCAACAGTCTGAAAACCAGTTGTTCCAGTGGATCTTCCAGTGCCCAGCGGATCGGCTCCTTGAGTGTGAGTTCCCGCCATTGAGGCATTTTACGATCGAGATGGTCCTTGAAACGCAGATTGAATCCAAGACCGGTGCCTTCGTAACCATGTACGGTTGTAGCAAAGACAATGCGTGGATAGTGGTTGAGCAATGCTTCAAGCTGAGGTGTAGGGATGGCGGCAGCCTCGTCCACAAGAAGGATGTCAGCGGGTTGTGGATCTGCCAGCAGGTGATCTGCTGCACTATAACGAAGGGTTGCATCATCTTTCTGTAGGGTCAGACGGGACGATTTTGATCCCGGTAAACCGTTGGACGCCTGTTCGAAAAGTGATAAAACGGCCCCCTGTCGCGGTGCGGTCACCAGGATTTTTTTATAACCCTCACGGATCAGCTGTGCAGCAGCGATCCCCAGTGCCGATGACTTTCCCCGTCCACGGTCGGATGTGAGTACCAGGGGTCTTTTCCGATGTCCCTTCACAACATGGACAATGGCCTCAACCGCCAGAGCCTGATCCCGGGTACGGCAGTGTGGATGGAGAAACGGTTGTGGCTGGACGATGGGCAAGGAGGGTGCTTGCAAAACAGGGTTTTCATCAGGGCCGATACGCGTTACCGCGGGATCTGTTTGCAGGATGTATGAGATCCTTTGTAGAAAGCGCCCTTTCAAGTCAGTAACGGAATATCCCGCTACCGCAATGCGATCAGCCTGTGGGTCAGCATAGTCGGCCCAATTCTGCAGTGGGGGTGTCAGCAGCAGTAGCAGGCCACCGCCACGCAAGGTGCCACTAAGGGCCCCAAATGCATCAGGATCGAATCCGGCGTAGGCATTGTAGACAAGCAGTCCACACTCCCTGCCCAGCTGTTCCAGTGCCTGAGCATTCGTCAAGGCATGGATGCCATCAGGTCCCGGATCACCTATCCACAGACAATCCGGCACATTGAGCTGGTTCACTATTGCGCTGGCCTGTTTGATACACCAGGTCTCTTTTCCAGACAGGACAAGCAGTGCTCGATGTTGTCTCTGTTGACTGGCTGTCTGTAGCTGGCAGGCTAGATTCATGGGGAATATAGTATTAATAATAAGTTAGTTATATTGTTTATATAATGTATTACATTATATGCAGAACTGGGTCTTATTCATATATTGCACCACTGCTAATGTCCCGCTAACTTCCTCTCCCTCAGGGAGAGGGTTGGGGTGAGGGGACTAGAAAAAGCAAACGCATTGATTATTTTAACCCCCCTCATCCCGTGCTTCTCCCTGAAGGAGAAGGGACGCTCATTTTTAGTTTCATGTCTTACATGACCCTCATCAATTTTAAAATGCTTCTGTAACAATCGGTTATAACGATGCCGAATAGATTGAATGGGATAGCAGAGATTTCGCGTCTAAGCCGAATCAGGATGCTATGAAATGACGATCACCAGCTGCAAGGAGCCAGGTCAATATACAGCGTTTCTGAACAGACACGAACTATGGCAACATGGATCATTCATAACTGGAATCAGGCAGTGTGACTTAATGACTGGCATCGAGGTAGCCGAGCAGATCCGTGTCCAGGGTCTGGTGCAGGGTGTGGGGTTTCGCCCCACCGTTTGGCGTCTGGCCAGGGAGATCGGTCTGCGTGGTGCAGTGTGGAATGATAGCCAGGGGGTTGAGATTCATGTTTGCGGTGAACAGCTACAAATCGATCGGTTTTGCGAAAGTCTGCTGAAGGAGCCACCACCCTTGGCATCTATCGAGTCACTGGATCGCCAGCCGCTGACACCATTACCTGATGAGTATGAGTTTATCATTACCGACAGTCGTTCAGGTGAAGTACAAACCGGGATAGTGCCTGATGCAGCCACCTGCGATGCCTGTCTGCAGGATATAGCTGACCCGGCTAATCGGCGCTATCGCTATCCCTTCACCAACTGTACCCACTGTGGGCCGCGATTGACCCTGATAGAGGGTATACCTTATGACCGGGCCAATACCAGTATGCGCCATTTCCCCCTATGTGCTGACTGTGAAGCGGAGTACCTGGATCCAGTAAACCGACGTTTTCATGCACAACCCAATGCCTGTCCTGTTTGTGGACCCAGCGTATGGCTTTGTGACGCTCAAGGGAAAAACATCATACCCTCAAGGGTGGCAGAGGATGTTCTGCATGAGGCATACCGCTATTTGTCTGATGGGGCCATACTCGCGATTAAAGGTGTTGGTGGGTTTCATCTGGCATGTGATGCAACCAATGAAACAGCAGTGGCTCGACTACGAGCGCGCAAAGGACGTTACCACAAGCCATTTGCTCTGATGGCTCGAGATTTTTCAGTCATTCGGAACTATTGTGTGGTGAGTGATGATGAGGCCGCACTGTTATCAAGTTCAGCAGCACCGATCGTCCTTTTGTCTCGTATCGTAGAAGCAAGGCTCCCTGAAAATATCGCTCCACAACAGACTTCCCTCGGTTTTATGCTGCCCTATTCACCTTTGCATCATCTGCTGTTGTCGGATTGGGATAGCCCCCTGGTGATGACCAGCGGTAATCGTATCGAAGAACCGCAGTGTATCGATAACCAGGAAGCGGCTGAACGCTTGCGGCCCCTGGCTGATCTGTTTCTCCTGCATGATAGGGAGATTACCAATCGGGTTGACGACTCGGTGATAAGAATCATGGATGGGGCACCAAGAAGTTTGAGGCGTGCTCGAGGCTATGCACCGGCGCCGTTGCAACTTCCTGATGGGTTTGAACAGGCAGCTCCATTACTTGCCATGGGGGGTGAACTGAAAAACACCTTCTGCCTGATCAGGCAGGGGCAGGCTATTCTCTCTCAACATATCGGTGACCTGGAGAACCTGATCTCGTATCAGGACTATTTAAAGAATATTGAACTCTATGCCGCTCTTTTCGACCATAGACCAGCTCGACTGGTTGCAGATCTGCATCCCAATTATCGCTCAACACAACATGCAAAAGTCATAGCAGCTGAACGGGATCTGCCGCTGTTGCAGGTACAACACCACCATGCACACATTGCCAGTGTCCTGGCTGACAACGGCTGGCCCCTGCATGGAGGAAAAGTGCTTGGGATTGCCCTGGATGGTTCAGGGTATGGCGATGACGGTACAGTCTGGGGCGGAGAGTTTTTGTTGGCTGACTACCTTCAGTATCAACGTTTGGGAAAACTGCAATCCATTCCTCTTCCGGGTGGCAGTCAGGCTATCCTGCAACCTTGGCGAAATACCTTCAGTCATTTACATCACCATTTTGGCTGGCAACAGGTCATCCGACAGTGGGGAGATTTGGAGCCAATTGCCTGGCTGAATCGGCAACCTGTCAAGGTACTCACTGGCATGATAGAAGGGGGTGTTAATTCACCGTTAAGCAGTTCCTGCGGACGCCTGTTTGATGCTGTGGCGGCCCTATTGAATATCTGTCGTGAGTCGATCAGTTACGAAGGACAGGCCGCAATCGAATTGGAAGCTGCCGCGCAACACAGTGTGAGGTCTACCAGTGGCGCTTATACATTACATACACAAGTCGAAAACGAAATGGTTAGCTTGGATGGTGCGGTACTTTGGTCAAGTCTGCTAGACGATCTTCGTTCAGGTCATGATCGACAAGAGATTGCCTGGCGTTTTCATCTTGGTTTGGCAGCCGGTGTGTGCGAAATGGCAACAAGGTTAGCACAGGCCAATGGATTGGAAACTGTGGCCCTGTCTGGCGGCGTATTCCAGAATAGAACTCTTTTTGAACTTGTGGCAAATCAACTTGATAGATCTGGTTTTACAGTGTTATCACATCGAAAGGTTCCCTCTAACGACGGTGGACTTGCATTGGGACAGGCTGTAATAGGTGCAGCAAGAAGTACTACGACAAGCTAGATTATAAGTAGGTGATCCTTATCGGTTGAGGTTCCGGTGAACACCCATTATCCAACTCAATATTGGCACAAGGTTTCTAACGACAGGGTTCAATGTGATCTCTGCCCCCGTTATTGTCGCCTCAAGGAAGGCAAGCAGGGATTCTGCTATGTGCGTGAAAACTATCAGGGAGAGGTGGTATTGAATACCTATGGCAGATCGAGCGGTTTTTGTATTGATCCCATTGAAAAGAAGCCGTTGAATCATTTTCTACCCGGCACGCCGGTTTTTTCATTTGGAACGGCCGGTTGCAATCTGGCCTGTAAGTTTTGCCAGAACTGGGATATCAGCAAATCCCGCGAAATGGATACCTTGGCAGACCAGGCATCACCGGAAACTATAGCGGATGCGGCGCAGCGATTGGGATGCCGGAGTGTTGCCTATACTTACAACGATCCGGTGATCTTCCACGAATATGCCATTGATGTCGCCAAAGCTTGTGCTGAGCGGGCAATTAAATCGGTGGCAGTAACCGCAGGCTATGTTTGTGCGGAGCCTAGAGCGGCCTTTTATCGACACATGGATGCGGCGAACGTGGATCTGAAATCATTCAATGAGGCCTTCTATCACAAGCTGACTGGCGCCCATCTGCAACCGGTGCTTGATACTTTGATATACCTGAAGCATGAGACGTCGGTGTGGATCGAGATTACCACGCTGTTGATTCCGGGTGAGAACGATTCGGACCAGGAAATCGATGCACTATGCCAGTGGGTGGTAGCGAACCTGGGTCTAGATGTACCACTGCATTTCACTGCATTTCACCCTGATTGGAAGATGCGTGATACTCCATCCACACCCCACGCTACCCTCAGTCGTGCACGTAAAATCGCCATTGATAATGGTGTTCACTACACATATATCGGAAACGTGCATGATGCCAACGAGTCGAGTACCTGGTGTCATCAATGCGGTAAACGCTTGATTGAAAGAGATTGGTATGAACTGGGTGACTGGCATCTCACGAATAATGGATGTTGTGACCATTGTGGTGTAAAGGTGGCGGGTGTTTTTGAAACCAAGCCCGGGGGGTGGGGTAGTCGACGGCAAGCAGTGCAGCTGAGCTTTTGATTTTGAGTAAATGGGTGCGCCTTGTACACGTGATTTGCAAAAAACATGAGCGAAACAAACACTGAGACTCAAAACAAAAACTCATAACTCAAACATTCTTCAGGGGTTAGAAATGAGCAAGATCAGAAATCCTGCAGTATCCGATCTATTCTATCCGGCCGATCCTGATCATCTGAAACAGATGGTGATGGGTTATCTTGAGTCAGTGGAACCTGAGGGGAATCCGCCGAAAGGGGTAATAGTGCCTCATGCGGGCTATATCTATTCCGGACCCATTGCTGCCAGCGTCTATGCACGTCTGGTCTCAGCACGTAAAAAAATCAACCGAGTTGTGCTTTTGGGCCCCTCTCATCGTGTACCTTTCTATGGTCTCGCCATCAGTGAGGCAGATTATTTTCGCACCCCGCTGGGCGATATTCCACTGGACCATCAAGCTATAAAGACTCTGCAGGATTTATCTCAGGTTATATGTCTTGAGGCAGCCCATGCGAACGAGCATTCACTGGAGGTGCAACTACCTTTCCTGCAGCTGGTTTTAGAGCAATTCAAACTGATTCCATTGGTGGTCGGTGATGCAACGGGCAGTCAGGTGGCTGAGGTATTGACCCGGCTTTGGGGTAGCGAGGAGACGCTCATCGTGATCAGCTCTGATTTGAGCCACTATCATGACTACTTGACAGCGCAACGTATGGATCAGGCGACCAGTGAAGCAATTGTAACGCTACATCCTGATGCGCTGGGATTCGATGATGCCTGCGGTCGAATACCGGTACAGGGATTTTTGCTGGAGGCAAAGCGGATTGGACTACAAGGTGAATTGGTTGATTTGAGGAATTCAGGAGATACCGCAGGCAGTAAAGACCAGGTCGTTGGTTATGGAGCGTATGCTTTTTCTGGGTCGGCTTAAAAGATACCGGTTTATTACCCATGGCATTCACGGTAGGTCTTCCCGTGTATAATTCCAGTGCATTGTGAATGCCACTCGGGTTAATGCTAGGTGACAGGCCGATTCAGTCGAGATCCTTATATCTCTCATATCGCTTGTTGGATTGCTGACCAGGGTCGGCATTTGTACCCGGATATAAGGCAGGCTGAGGCTTTCCTGAAGAGACTGGATTCCCGAGTGAATTTCTTCTCGTTTCGTACCTTTTCAGACACCAATTACACAGTTGCTCTTTCCCACGATCCATTCGAGAGGACTATTCACGGTTCACTAGCGGCATGTTGGAAGGAGCTCGTACGGCTCAACCGACAGGGAGCAGCAATCAGTGTGACCATCAATCATACCAATGGAGAGGGCAGGAAAAGTTCCGATATTGATCAGGTGCGGGCGGTATTTATTGATGATGATGGAGGCGGTGACCCGGGAAGGTTTCCATTGCAACCCCATATATGGGTTGAAACTTCACCGGGTCATTATCACTACTACTGGCTTGTTCAGGGGCTTCCACTACAACACTTCTCTACCTGTCAACAGCAACTGGCCATCGGCTATCAGGGAGATACACGGGTACAGGCATTGAATCAAGCGATGCAATTACCTGGTTTCTGGCGCAGAAAAAGGGTAGCGCAACCTCGTTTTCCCAGGATATTGAACATCAGCGGGCACAACCCTTTTCAAGGCAGTGAATTACGAGAACTCTTAAAACCTAGGTTCCGCAGTTGACCGCTGTAATCTGACGTAAGGTAATGACATGCCGTATCAAGTGATGGGTTTTTTTTACCACGCCCATTGGTGAGATGTGGTGCACAACATGAATTTGTGAAAAATCCCGACGCACCCTGCTGTGCTGTCGTTCTCGTTAAGGGAGCAACAATTAACGGCGAAAGATGTCTTGCCGGGCACGCCGGGATTTCCCATGAATCCATGTTCAACTGCGGATTCCAGGTTAAAAATATGGCTGATATTCAGCGTCGTTAGGGTAGGGTGCACCCCTGCTGCATCGCATGCCGACCGGTTGGAAGGGTGCTGTAGGATCGTACCCTGTTCATAAAAAAGGCAGATTATCATGACTGATACAGCCGGGTTCAGAAGGGACAATAACCTTCAGGGATCAGTATGGTGGGTTTTTTCTGAACCCGGTCATCCAGATAGGGAAAATCGATCGTAAAGTGGAGTCCGCGACTCTCACGTCTGCACTGGGCGGAACGGATGATCATATCGGCCACATCGACCAGGTTGCGTAGCTCAAGGAGGTCGATACTGACTCTGAAATTGCTGTAGTACTCAACAATCTCACGCTGTAACAGATCGACTCTTCGACGTGCCCGTACCAGGCGTTTATTGCTGCGTACTATACCCACATAGTCCCACATGAAATGGCGAAGCTCATCCCAGTTATGGGAGACGACAACCTCTTCATCAGGTTCAGTGACTCGGCTTTCATCCCAGGAAGGCAGGGTGGGGGGTTCACTGGTTTCGGTGTCCAGGGCATGGATGTCTTTAGCAGCCAGATTGGCAAACACGAGACACTCGAGCAGGGAGTTGCTGGCCATACGATTGGCCCCATGAAGGCCGGTGTAGGCACTTTCGCCTATCACATAGAGCCCCGCAATATCGGTTCGGGCCTGGTGATCGGCCATCACACCACCGCAGGTGTAGTGGGCAGCTGGCACTACCGGGATCGGTTGTCGGGTCATATCGATGCCAAAATCGAGACAGCGACTGTAGATTGTAGGGAAGTGCTCTTTAATGAAATCCGCTGGCTTATGGCTGATATCGAGATAGAGACAGTCAGCGCCAATGCGTTTCATTTCGTGATCGATAGCACGTGCGACGATATCACGGGGCGCCAACTCCTTGCGCTGATCGAAAAGGTGCATGAAGCGGCTGCCATCCGGCAGGGTCAAGTGAGCACCTTCACCTCTGACTGCTTCAGAGATAAGGAAGCTTTTGGCTTCCGGGTGGTAGAGGCAGGTGGGATGAAACTGGATGAACTCCATGTTGGCGACCCGACATCCAGCCCGCCAGGCCATGGCAATGCCGTCGCCGGTGGAGACGTCCGGATTGCTGGTATAGAGATAAACTTTGCTTGCACCACCTGTTGCCAAGACCACAAAACGAGCGCGAAAAGTTTCAACATGGCCGCTCTCATGGTCAAGAATATAGGCACCATAGCAGCGCTTCTGTTGCTTTTTTTCACTGCGTTCGCTGGTAATCAGATCGATGGCGATATGGTGTTCGAAGACCTCGATATTGGGACGTGCCATGATCTGTGCCTGCAAGGTGGTTTCAACCTCCTTTCCAGTGGCATCTGCAGCATGTATCACCCGTCGATGGGAGTGTCCCCCTTCCCGCGTCAGGTGGTAGCCTCCGCTGGAGGAGGCAGTATCGTCCTTGGTGAAGTTGACTCCCCCCTTGAGTAGCCAGTCGATGTTCATTGGGCCGTTTTCCACAACCAGTTGAACTGTCTCCTCGTCACACAGTCCTGCACCGGCATCGAGGGTGTCTTTTACATGGGATGCTATGGTGTCCGCTTCATCGAGGACTACGGAGATGCCCCCCTGCGCATAGTACGTATTGGTCTCTTCCAGCTCCCGTTTGGATATGACTGCAATTTTCAGCCGTTCATCCAGTTGCAGGGCCAGGCTTAAACCGGCAGCGCCACTGCCGATGATTAGAACGTCATGCTGGTGATCAGTTGTCATATTTGCGGGGTAGGGTCGTTATGGTGATAATGCGCATCCAGATGTATCGCATCCTAGCCTAATTTGCTGTTTCATTGAACTAGATCAATTGCGGCTGGGGAATTGCGAGAACTAATCCAAACTATGACTGTCAATGGGACTGTGCACAGGATGTGCCCGTCACGAGGAGGTAACAGCCCGGATGGGCGAGCGGTTAATCGATCAGGAACTCGTAACTCGAGTTCAACAGGGTGACAAAAAGGCGTTTGATCTGCTGGTCCTCAAATACCAGCAGAAAATCACCAATCTGATCTCCCGCTACATCAGGGATCCTCATGAGGTACTGGATGTGACTCAGGAGGCCTTCATCAAGGCCTATCGAGCCATACCTAAGTTCCGTGGTGACAGTGCGTTTTATACCTGGCTCTATCGGATTGCCATCAATACGGCAAAAAACTACCTCGTGGCTCAAGGGCGTCGTCCTCCATCGGATGATGTGGATGCTGAAATGGCTGAACAAATGGATGTCGGCGTGCGTCTAAAGGAAACAGGCACACCGGAGAACCATGTATTGACTGAAGAGATCACCATGACTGTGCAAAAGGCCATTGACGATCTGCCAGAGGACCTGCGAACAGCCATTGTGTTGAGAGAGCTTGAAGGTATGAGCTACGAGGAGATTGCCAATGCCATGTCCTGCCCCGTAGGGACAGTACGCTCGCGTATATTCAGGGCACGCGAGGCAATCGATAAGAAACTGAGACCGTTGTTAAAACCTTAATATCAGGCACATAAAGATGACTGAGCAAGAGTTAGAAAGATTATCCGCACTGGTAGATGATGAAATATCAGAGGACGAAATCCCAGGTGAAATCAATAAGCTGACAAAAAAACAGGCTAACCTGGATCTATGGTCACGTTACCATCTGATTGGAGATGCGATGCGTAGTGAACTTGGCCAGCTGCACAATACTGATATGGCGAGCGTCATCAGCCAACGTCTTGAAAATGAACCCGTGGTTTTGGCTCCACAGCCGCTTAAACGCGCTGTGCCAGCCAGGAAACATGCCATAACCGGGTTGGCTGTTGCAGCCTCTTTAACAGCAGTGGCTGTTGTATTGGCGCCACAGATGATCAATCCGGGCAGTTCCGAATCTTCACCGCAGACGATTGTAAGTAATCAGCTCCCAGAGAACAAAACAGTCTATGTGGTGCAAGATGGTACGCGTTGGGAACTGCTCAAAAAACCCAAGGTTGAGTCTCGGCTCAATGCCTACCTGGTGAATCATCAGGATCTCTCACCTTCTAGCAACATTAAGGGTATTATGCCTTTTGCCACCTTCGTCAGCTATGACGAAAACAAGCAATAATACAGGCAACATACGAGCATATGGAATGAGTCCAGCGCCAGTTAATCGTACATACAAACAAATCTGTTTGGTTCTCTGCCTTTCTGTGGCGTTCTGTCAGCCGGTTATCGGTAGCGATAATCTGTCTCCAAAAGATTGGCTGGAGCGGATGATGGAGGCGGTACAGAAGCTGAATTACCAGGGAACATTTATCTATCTGCATGATAATCAGCTTGAAACCATGAAAATCGCCCATGCTGTAGATGGCGATCGTGTGAGAGAGAGCCTGATGTCACTCAATGGTACGCCTCGTGAAGTGATACGTGATGCGGAGTCAGTTACTTGTGTATTGCCCGACTCACAAGAGGTATCAGTCGATAAGCGTACGCCAAGTGATAAATTTCTGAACATTCTGCCCAAGGATCTGGCCCAGTTGGAGGATCACTACAGCTTCCAGAATATGGGTAAGGCTCGGATTGCCAATCGTCAGGCCCAGATAGTTGTTATCATGCCAAATGACCGTCTGCGCTATGGTTACCGATTCTCCCTCGATACTGAGAGTGGGTTTCCATTAAAGTCCGATTTGATGGATGAACAAGGTGAACTGGTCGAACAGACGATGTTTACCAATCTGCAAATCGGTATTGCAGAAATCAGTGAACTCCACCATAGAGAGTCACTCTTTACCTACCGGCTTAAAAATAATCCGGGTGTTGCAATTGATAATCCTCAGGTCAATCCCAGTCAGTGGGACTTTATGCGATTACCGAATGGTTTCAGGCTAAGCATGCAGCATCAACTGCCTGATCCGCTGGGTAGTGATCCCATTGAACAGTACGTTTTCAGTGACGGTTTGAGCTCACTTTCAGTCTTTATCGAAGCAGAAACACGGGAAGAGGCCTTTAGTGGTGTCTCCCGACTGGGTGCAATAAACGCCTGGGGAGGTCAGGTTGATGGCTATCAGGTTACTGCTGTAGGAGAAGTGCCGGCTGCGACAATTCTTGGTGTTGTCCAAGGCATGCAACTCAAGCAAATAAATGATTGAAGAACCTGCCACTGTCATCAGTATTGAGAATGATTTTGCAATTGTCGAAACACAGCAACGTGCAGCCTGCGGAAGTTGTGGCAGTGCCGGTAGTTGTAGTACAACAGTGCTTTCCGGCCTGTTTAAACGTCGACACAATCGACTGAAGGTTACCAATCCCATTCAAGCTATACCCGGTGAGCAGGTCATTATCGGGTTACAGGAGCAGGCCCTTCTCAAGGTATCGTTCATGGCTTATTTGCTTCCGCTTGTCTGCATGATACTGATGGCGATTCTTGCACAGAGTCTGGCAGCACAGTTTGCTTGGGAGGGAGGGGAACTCCCGCAAGTTATTGGTGGTCTATTGGGGCTGATTAGCGGATTTTTACTGCTTAAGCGGCTTGCTGAGCAGAGACGTGATAAACCAGGTTTTCAACCGGTCATACTGCGCCAGGCTAAAGGTACTCCAGTACAATTTACTAAGGAGTATGTTAGCTAGCCAACGACTCAGTGAGTATCTGACGTTTTTCATAGATGACATATCCGGTCTACTACCCAATAGTTTCTTCCAGGAGCTGTATTATGAGAGACATTAAATTCCCCATTCAAATCATTACAACGATCATTCTGGGACTTATCTTTTCGCTACCTTTACAGGCTCGCGATCTACCTAATTTTGTAGACCTTGCAGAACAGAATGCCCCTTCTGTCGTCAATATCAGTACCAAGCAAAAGACACTGCGTAATAATATGCAGCGTTTCAATATACCTGAATTTCAAGATCTCCCTGAAGGTAGTCCTTTGGGTGAACTGATGAAGAAGTTCTTTGGGAATCACGGTTTTCAGATGCCGGAAGAAGGACCGGAAAAGCGCTCTCTAGGCTCCGGTTTCATCATCTCAAAGGATGGTTTTATTCTCACCAATAACCATGTCGTAGATGAAGCAGACCAGATTCTGGTGCGTATGAATGACCGTAGGGAATTCGTTGCCGAGGTGATAGGCAAAGACGAACGTAGCGATATAGCTTTGATAAAGATCGATGCCGATGATTTACCCGTAGTGGAGATTGGTGATTCTGAAAAACTCAGGGTAGGTGAGTGGGTGTTGGCTATAGGATCGCCATTCGGTTTCGACCACTCAGTCACGGCGGGGATTGTCAGTGCAAAAGGCCGTAATTTGCCCAGTGAAAATTATGTCCCTTTTATTCAAACCGATGTGGCCATCAATCCTGGTAATTCAGGGGGTCCTCTATTCAATCTTGACGGTAAAGTGGTTGGGATAAACTCTCAAATATACAGCCGCTCGGGTGGATTCATGGGACTCTCATTCGCTATTCCTATTGAAATGGCAATCAATGTTGCCGAGCAGCTTAAAACCAGAGGGCGTGTCACGCGAGGCTGGTTGGGCGTATTGATTCAGGACGTGACCAATGACTTGGCTGATAGCTTTGCTATGGATCACCCCAGAGGTGCGCTGATTGCTCGTGTTTTACCGGACAGTCCATCGGAAAAGGCCGGGCTGCAGGTCGGTGATGTGATTCTTGAGTTTAATGGAACCAGGATTGCTACCTCTTCCGAGTTACCCCCACTTGTCGGCAGAAGTAATGTCGACAAACCAGCGGTGCTGACGATCTTGCGCAATGGTAAGAGTAAGCAAGTTAAAGTGAATATTGGTGAGTTGCCAGCCGACGACAAAATGGCATTGGCCAGTAATCAGGCACCTAAGGTATCAGAAAACCGCCTTGGCATGATGGTCTCCTCAGTGAGTGAGCAACTCCGTGAACAACTACGTTTAACCAGTCGTAAAGGCGTTGTGGTCGAGTCAGTTACCGGGCAGTCTGCCAGAGAGGCGGGTATCCAACAAGGTGACATCATCACCATGATCAACAATCGAGAAGTGGAGGGTGTCGAACAGTTTAATCAACTGGTGAAAGAGTTACCGTCGGACAAGACAGTTGCCCTCTTGGTGCATCGTGATACTGGACCGATCTTTCTTGCTTTGCGTGTACCCGAAGAGTGAGCCGACTCCTGCGCTTCTATTATCGGGATGGTTGCCATCTTTGTGATGATATGCTGGAGGAGCTGATTCAGCTGCGTTCGGAGTGGAATTTTGACTTGATTGAGGTCGATATCGATCGGAGCCCTGAGATTCGAGAGAAGTACAATTCCCGGATACCGCTCCTGGAAGATGTCCAGGGTGGCTGCTTGAGTACATATTATCTCGATCAAGCAGCACTTCTGCGCTATTTGCGAGGCCTATGATTTGGTATCATCCCGCTTTTGCGGCATCAAGCGACTGTTGAAACGCCCCGAAACGGGGCGTTTCTCATTTTTCGGAGAGAATTTCAAGGCTTTATGGCTGATTTGCGACATATCCGTAACTTCTCGATCATTGCACATATTGATCATGGAAAATCGACCATTGCAGATCGATTCATCCAGCATTGTGGGGGGCTGAGCGACCGTGAGATGGGGGATCAGGTCTGTGATTCCATGGAATTGGAACGCGAGCGCGGTATCACTATCAAGGCACAGAGCGTAACACTCGATTTTCCTGCTGAGGATGGAAAGACCTACCAGCTCAATTTTATTGATACCCCAGGTCATGTGGACTTTTCCTATGAGGTTTCACGCTCCCTGGCCGCCTGCGAGGGGGCGCTGCTGGTTGTGGACGCGGCACAAGGTGTTGAAGCACAGAGTGTTGCCAACTGCTATACCGCCATCGAACAGGGCCTGGAGGTTCTGCCGGTGTTGAATAAAATCGATCTGCCCTCTGCCGAACCGGAAAGGGTGATCAATGAAATAGAGGAGATTATCGGTATCGACGCCGAACATGCTATCCGAGTCAGTGCCAAGACAGGCTTGGGTATCAGTGAGTTACTGAATCAGATTGTCGCGATCATACCATCTCCATCAGGTGACTCAGATGCAGCGTTACAGGCATTAATCATCGATTCCTGGTTCGATCCCTATGTGGGTGTTATTTCACTCATTCGGGTCATGAACGGCACCATTAAACCCAAGGACAAGATGCGTATCATGTCAACGGGACGGGTCTTCCAGGTCGAGAATGTGGGTGTATTTACCCCCAAACAACAGGACAAGACTCATTTAGGAGCAGGTGAAGTCGGTTATGTCATCGCCGGTATCAAGGAGATAGATGGGGCACCAGTAGGTGACACCATAACCCTGGAGAACCGCCAGGCAGCATCCCCGCTGCCCGGCTTCGAAGAGATGCACCCACGTGTCTTTTCCGGGCTCTACCCCGTCAGCTCAGACGACTATGAGGACCTGCGGGATGCACTGCAGAAGTTGCGACTCAACGATGCGGCCTTGCACTATGAACCGGAGACTTCGCAGGCTTTGGGGTTCGGCTTTCGCTGCGGCTTTCTGGGTATGCTGCATATGGAGATTGTGCAGGAACGACTGGAACGCGAATATAACCTCGATCTGATTACCACAGCCCCCTCAGTGGTGTATGAGGTGTTGAAGAATGATGGAGAGCTGATCCATATAGAAAACCCTGCAGCACTACCTGATCCAAGCAAGATCGAGGAGGTGCGCGAGCCGATTATTGTAGCAACCATATTGGTTCCACAGGATTATTTGGGTAATGTCATCACACTGTGTATTGAAAAGCGTGGTGTTCAAAAAAATATGCAGTATCTGGCAGGTCAGGTTCAGTTGAATTACGAACTGCCGATGAATGAGGTGGTACTCGATTTCTTTGACCGCCTTAAGTCGGTGAGTCGGGGGTATGCGTCATTCGAATATGAATTTACCCATTTTCAGGCCGCTCCGCTGGTAAAATTGGATATTCTGATCAATGGCGACCGGGTGGACGCCCTATCATTGATTGTGCATAAGGATCAGTCGCAGGGCCGAGGCCGTGAATTGACATCGAAAATGAAGGAGATTATCCCCAGGCAGATGTTTGAGGTTGCCATTCAGGCTGCAATCGGCAACAAAATCATTGCCCGGACCACAGTAAAGGCCTTGCGTAAAAATGTGACGGCCAAATGTTATGGTGGTGACATCACCCGCAAACGCAAACTGCTCGAAAAGCAGAAAGCAGGAAAAAAACGTATGAAGCAGGTTGGTAAGGTAGAGATCCCCCAGGATGCCTTTCTTGCTGTTCTGCAAGTGGGTAAGGATAATTAGGATGCCTGGAGAGGAAATAGATAAAAAATGAATTTTGATTTTCCCACATTTCTTGTTGTGGCCAGCGCCCTAACGGGTGCGATCTGGCTCTTGGATAGCATTTTTTTGGCACCGAAGCGGCGGCAGTTAGCGACTGATGGGGGGGAAGACACGACACAAACCCAGACTGTCCGGAAAGAACCACTGATTGTTGAATACTCCCGCTCTTTCTTTCCAGTAATTTTCGCCGTATTGATACTACGCTCATTCCTGGTCGAACCATTCAGAATTCCCTCCGGTTCCATGATGCCGACACTGCTGGTTGGAGACTTTATTCTGGTTAACAAATTCAGCTATGGCATTCGTCTGCCAGTACTGAATAAAAAGATTATCGACTTGGGTGATCCTCAACGCGGTGATCCGGTTGTATTCCGCTATCCTAAGCAACCCTGGGTAGACTATATCAAGCGTGTTGTGGCCGTACCGGGTGATACCCTCTACTATCGTGGCAAGACCTTATATGTTAATGGGGACACCATGCCTCAGACACCTGTTGGTCGATACGCAGGTGTTGGCAGTGGGGAACGCATGTCGGGTGCCATTACTGCAGT
Organism: Candidatus Thiodiazotropha sp. (ex Codakia rugifera); assembly: GCA_025656675.1. Taxonomy (GTDB): domain Bacteria; phylum Pseudomonadota; class Gammaproteobacteria; order Chromatiales; family Chromatiaceae; genus Thiodiazotropha. The sequence goes on along the minus strand of JAHXHN010000003.1, from coordinate 233,694 downwards.
TGAAAACCTGGATGGAACTGAGCATTCGATTTTGATTAATCCTCTGGCACCCGATCTGCCTACTGGGTGCCGTGTATTGAGGCAAGGACCGATTACCATTCCAGATGGTCACTATTTTGTGATGGGTGATAATCGGGATAATAGTAATGACAGTCGCTGCTGGGGGCTGGTTCCTGACGAAAACCTGGTTGGCAAGGCTTTTGGTATTTGGATGAATTGGGATTCAGAGATTGATGGCTTTCCTCCTATTGCCTGGGAACGGATAGGAAAAGGTATTGATTGATGGATGTCGATTAAGAAATGGATAAATAGCTTGTTATTCTTCTAATATCATCTAAAGAACAGTTCTGATATTTATTAATATATCGAGGTTCCTCGAATGCGTACTTTACAGAAACAACGTGGATTGACCTTCATCAGCTGGTTGATTATTCTGATTGTTGCAGGTTTTCTGATTCTAGTCGGAATCAAGATAACACCTGTCTATCTTGATCATTTTGCTGTGAAAACAGTAATGGAATCGGTTAAAAACGAACCCTTCTCTGCTCGTAAGTCAGTTAAGGAATTACGTAAAATGATTCTCAATCGTTTGAATATCAACAGCATTCGGCATGTTAAAAAGGATCATCTCAGCATAAAGCGCGCAGGTGGTATGACAACAATCAACATTGCCTATGAAGAGCGTCGTCCAATTGTTCATAACATTTCGCTGATAATGACCTTTGATGAAACTGTTGAGTTGACTGCCAATTGAGAGCAGATGTCGAAAAGCTCTGTAGACATCTTGGATATCGCTTCATTGATTCACAGCTGATTGAGCAGGCGCTAACCCATCGTAGTGTCGCGGGGAAAAACAATGAACGCTTGGAATATCTGGGTGATGCCATTCTAGGGTTTGTCATCGCTGATGCACTCTATCACCATTTTCATGATGCTACGGAAGGGCAACTAAGCCGTTTGCGCTCAAGCCTGGTAAAACGAGATACACTTGCCGAAATGGCACGTGAATTTAAGCTGGGTGACTATCTCCATCTTGGGCATGGAGAACTGCGCAGTGGTGGGCAGAGTCGAGATTCAATACTTGCTGATGGTGTAGAAGCGATTCTAGCCGCTATTTACCTCGATGGGGGGTATCAGGCTACTCGTGAAGTTATTCAGCGAATATTCACACCGCGTCTGAACAAGCTTAGCCTGAAAGCGCATCAGAAAGATCCAAAGACACAGCTTCAAGAATATTTACAGGCGAGTAAGATTGGTCTACCGAGCTATGAGATCTCTAACATCAGTGGTGATCCCCACGATCAGCTGTTCAAGGTGATCTGTTTTATTACAGAGCTTGATAAAAAGACAACCGGGCTGGGCAGCAGTAGAAGGAAAGCAGAGCAGGATGCTGCATTGCAAATGCTGACGGTACTCAAACATGATTAAACCGACAAATCATTGTGGTTATGCTGCGATAGTAGGGCGACCGAATGTTGGAAAATCGACCCTATTGAATCGTATTCTTGGTATCAATTTGGCGATTACTTCACATAAGGCACAAACCACACGACACTCAATTCTTGGTATAAACACACTTCACAATGGACAGGTGATCTATGTGGATACCCCTGGTATTCATGATAGACATGATAATGCGATGAATCGCTATCTCAATCGCACTGCCAAAACTGCCTTGGTTGATGTGAATCTATTGATCTTTGTGGTTGAAGCCCTGCAATGGACCAAGGAGGATGAAAAGGTGCTGGGTTTGATTCAACAAAGTGGAATACCGGTCATAGCTGCGGTCAATAAAGTTGACCAAGTCAAGAAGAAAGAGAGACTTCTGCCCTTTTTGTCGGAGCTGGCGGCGAACCATTCATTCATTGAAATTATACCTGTTTCCGCTAAAAGTGGCAGAAATCTACAAACCCTTGAAGCGTTGGTCTTGAAAGCGCTACCTGAGGGTGAGAACTTCTATCCCAGTGATCAGATAACCGATCGTCCAGAAAAATTTTTCGCTGCTGAGTTTATTCGTGAGCAGATTACGAGGCGATACGCCAAAGAGTTACCTTATGCGGTATCAATTGAGATAGAGCGCTTTGAAGAAAAACAGGATCTTTATCGCATCAATGCTGTGATTTGGGTGGAGAAACCCGGACAAAAAGGGATCCTCATAGGTAAGGAAGGCCAGGCTCTTAAAGAAGTGGCTACGCTGGCTAGAAAGGCAATGCAGCGTTTTTTTGATTGCAAAGTGCATTTGGAGCTTTGGGTGAAAGTGAAAAAGAGTTGGTCTAGTGATGAGGCTGCCCTGGTACGCTTGGGATATGGTGAATAACTTTGCTAGCCTGGCAATCTATTCGGTTGCCGGGTAAACGGCGATAGGTTGTATGTAGGAGGACTGGACTTGTGTCGAGGAATGAACTGATTCCTGCGTTTCTCATACATCGACGTGACTACCGCAACACGAGTCTTCTGTTAGAACTGTTTATCGCCAGTGAGGGAAGATTGCCTGCCATTGCCCGAGGTGCAAAATCAGGTCGTTCATCACGTGCCTTGTTGCTACAACCTTTCACTCCCTTGCTGGTTTCTCTCAGTGGTAGGGGGGAGGTAAAGAGTCTTGCTCATGTTGAGGTCGATGGACGTCCGCTTCGTTTAGCGGGCGATAGGGTTTATTGTGGGATCTATCTGAATGAGTTGTTGATGAGGCTATTGGAACGGGGGGATCCTTATCCTTACCTCTACATACAGTATCATCAAACACTTGTTCGACTCACTTCTACAGAATTGGCTGCTCAATGTTTGAGGGATTTTGAAATTCAACTGATGAAAGAGTTGGGCTATGGATTACTGCTTGATCGTACTGCTGATAATGACGAGTTGATAGATCCTGATTGTTATTATGATTATCACATCGAGCATGGACCTGTGAGAACAGTATCAGGTCGATCCGAGACCGGGATACGTGGACGAACATTGATATGTCTGCATAATAGAGAGAAGTTAGATGAACAAGGTGCATTCGAGGCAAAACGCCTCATGCGCCGTGTCATCAACTTCTATATAGGCGACAAACCCCTCAAGAGCAGGGAGTTATTTCAATCCCTGAGATAGGAATAGAGATGGTTGAAAATGAGATCCTACTAGGCGTCAATATTGATCATGTGGCGACGCTACGACAAGCACGTGGGACCCGTTATCCGGAACCTGTACAAGCTGCCATAGTGGCTGAACAGGCAGGTGCTGATGTCATTACTCTCCATTTGAGAGAGGATAGAAGACATATTCAGGACAGGGACGTAGAAATGCTGAGTGATCTATTGCAGACTCGCATGAATCTCGAAATGGCCGCAACATCTGAAATGGCATCGATCGCTACACGCTTCAGACCTCATGATTGCTGCCTGGTACCAGAAAAGCGTGAAGAACTGACTACTGAAGGTGGTCTTGATGTGGTAGGAAACCTGGACTACATGAAGGACTATTGTAGTGAATTGAATGATGCCGGAATAAGAGTGTCACTTTTTATCGATGCGGATACTCAGCAATTGGAAGCGGCTAAGGAGTCTGGGGCTGCTGTAGTTGAAATACATACTGGGCACTATGCCGATGCCATAAATGACCGGGCTCGGCATGTAGAACTGGAACGGATAATCAACGCAGTTGATTATGGAAAGCGTATCGGTCTTCAGGTCAACGCAGGACATGGCCTTGATTACCATAATGTGCAAAGCATTGTTGCAATTGATGGTATCACCGAATTGAATATTGGTCATTCGATCATCTGTCGCGCACTATTTACCGGCCTGGACAAAGCTGTGAAAGAGATGAAAAGACTATGCTGTAAATAGATGCGAATCTTCGTAAATGATTCCTGAAACGATCACGGATTTCTGATTTCAAGTCTTGTGTCATGCCGACGATAGGAGGTATCTCCAAACACCGTGGATTTGGATTTCTCTCTCCTGACGAAATAACTTGTTGTGATTCATATGACCTGCCCACTTATTAGGGTGAAGGTGGAAAATCAGATGCTGAGTTGTGAACGTGCGATGATTGCCATGGTTACCAATACCAGGGTGATGATCCAGACGCCAATGTAGATACTCATTGCACGCTTTGCCTTCGCCTTTTCCGCCCAGGTGCGGGGTTGTATACCTTTTACCAGGAAAACGAGTTTAGCTGCGAGATTAACACAAACAATGTTCGCCGCAAGCAAGAGAGTTGCATCCAATGCCAGGTCCGGTCTTGAATGGCCAAGTGTCAGACCTACAGCGGTAGCCGGTGGTAACAAGGCTACTGCCACCATCACACCGACCAATACGCTTGGCAATCCAGTGGTTAACGAGAGTGCTGCCGCTGCACCGGAAGCGAGAGCGAGTGCAAGTGAGTCCATGCCCACTTCAGTGCGTGCCAGTAACTCAGGACTGGTTAATCCGAACGGCCACAGCAGACCAATTAAATAGGAGAGAGCGATAGCGATTACGATTCCAGTGAGGAGTGACTTGAGCGATTTTTGCATCAAACGAACATCACCCAGTGCCGTACCGAGCCCAAATGCGAGATTGGGTCCTAACAGTGGGGCTATTACCATCGCACCGATGACAACAGCAACATTGTCTTTCACCAGACCAATGGCTGCTACCACGGTGGAAAGTATAACCAGAAAAATAAAATTACTGTCCAATCGGGCATTTTTTTCAACAGAGGCATACATTGCTTCCCTGGTCGAGCTGGCGATATCCTGTTCCTTCTCCTGCTCAGTTTTAGCGCGTGGTAGGGTGGCATCGATGGGAAAGACGATGATCCGTGCTGTCGATTGTGCGCCAAGGATATTCTGTAAGGCATCAAGAGTAGGTTGTACAAACTCATCCGTGATCAGCATTCGAATTGGTTGACGACCATCTTCTCCTTTCTGACCAAGCCTGAAATCCCTTGCTTTGTACTTTTCTGCAATAATTGAAATTGTTGCCTGGCTGCCTGTATTTGCAATTACCTCAATCAGTTTCATATTTTAGTTTTGCTCTCAGGTTAAGGTATGAGGAGATAGATAGATCTTGCCCTGTTATAGTTTCACGCTACAGCTGTGCGGGTTACTTTCCGGAAGCCGGATAAGTTGCTTACATATAGGTAACAGATTCAAACCTGATGACTGATGTAACTGGTCTGAACGAATCAGCAGGGTTGAAATTTCTGGAGGTGCTGATAGTGAGCAATACAAGACAACATTTTGTAGCGATGGGACATCAAACAAAACAATCCATGGGAAGACTTTGCGTATCTTCAGAAGTAGATCGATTATTTCGGACTCCGAGACTGGCAGGCAGTTTATTGCCAGCACCCCACCCTGGTTGAGAATAGAAGCAATATCTTGATAAAAGGATGTTGTTTGCAGTGGGTTTTCTGTGTGTCGTTTTATGTAGATGTCACACACTACAATGTCGAACGATTTCCGATTCGTATCGAGAAAGTGCTCAGCAGAACTTACAGCTACAGGGTGAGATTTGGGGAGATTGAAATAGTCTCTGCTAAAACTGACCATGTTTGGGTCGATTTCTACTGAAACTATTTCAATTTCTGGCAGTTGAGATAACACAAAGCGTTCAATTGATCCCGCCCCGAAACCAAGATTGAGCAAACTGCCGGGTTGCTGAGAATAGAGTAGTGAGCAGAGCAGACCCTGAATGTAATCAAGCATTGGGTAGGCAGGTTCTTGCAGTAGCATGACTGACTGAATCGATCCGTCAGAGAAGCGAATCCAGCGCAGACTTCCCTGTTCGCGTATTTCAAATGGCTGGGGCTGTTTGTTATAACGCTTTACAGTTTCCCCCTGAGTATTCTGCAGCTGGTTGAAATCAATGGGTGCTTGCTCTATTTTTTTCAGCATTCCATTTCTTCGCATGCTTTTAAAGACAAAGAGCAGCTTCCGGGTGGATAGAATTTAACGCAGATTTCCAGGAAAAGGTTTAACCGTTGATGTAACTGACCAATTGTTCAATAACAAACTGCTGCTCCTCGATAATGGCTTTCACTAGATCACCGATAGATATAATACCCACGAGTTTCTCGTCCTGCATGACCGGAAGGTGACGAACACGTTTATCGGTCATGATCGCCATACACTCTTCAACACTTTGTTGGGGTGTGATCACAATGACATGGCGAGTCATGATCTCTTCTACACTGGTCTCTTTCGAGGTACGCCCCTTCAGTATGATGTTGCGGGCATAGTCACGTTCGGAGAAGAGGCCTGCCACACTACCATTCTCCAATACCACGAGTGAGCCAATCCCCTTCTCGGCCATGAGCTTCAATGCCTCGAAAACCGAGGCGTTGAGATCGATAGTCACGACATCGAAGCCCTTGCTTTGTAAGAGTTGATTGACAGTATGCATGCTGATCTCTCCTGATGGTTTTTTCTAGTTAATCCCTGACATTTTCAGAGTTTCCCTAATAATAGATCATCAATCCCACCATTTCGGCCTATCTAACGTCAATTTTATCGATGGAATTGTAAAAGAATGCTGATCTCAGTCGAATAAACAGGGTAAAATTGCCCTTATGTACTACAAAACAATAGAAGAATTCGTCGGTAATACACCACTGGTCAGGTTACAGCGATTGTCAGGGAACAACAGCAATACCATACTGGTGAAGCTGGAAGGGAACAATCCTGCCGGTTCGGTTAAGGACAGACCTGCTCTAAGCATGATCAGCCATGCGGAGGCGCGTGGAACCATCAAACCTGGTGATACGCTGATCGAGGCGACCAGTGGGAATACCGGTATTGCACTGGCTATGGCAGCGGCAATCAAGGGGTATCACTTAATCCTGGTAATGCCTGAGCATATGAGTCTGGAGCGCCGAGCGGTGATGAAGGCCTATGGCGCTGATTTGGTGTTGACGCCGAAAGAGGGCAGCATGGAGGCAGCCATTGACAAGGCTCAGGCGTTGGAAGCAACCGGCCAGGGGGTAATCCTGGATCAGTTTTCAAACCAGGACAATCCGCAAGCCCATATCGATGGGACCGGACCGGAGATATGGCAGGACACCAAGGGTGAAGTAACCCATTTTGTCAGTGCGATGGGTACCACCGGCACCATAATGGGTACCTCGATTTATCTCAAATCAAAGAATCCAGCCATAGAGATAGTGGGTGTACAGCCCATGGAAGGTGCCAATATTCCAGGTATTCGCCGCTGGCCGGAGGCCTATCTGCCAAAGATTTATGATGCCTCTCGAATCGACCGTATTCTCGACATTTCGCAGCAAGAGGCGGAGGAGACGACACGGCTATTGGCTGCCAGAGAAGGGATCTTTGCAGGAATCTCTTCCGGTGGAGCGGTTGCTGCTGCCTTAAAACTGGCAGGTACAGTGGAGAATGGCGTAATCGTTGCCATTGTCTGTGATCGAGGTGATCGCTACCTCTCGACTGACGTCTTTCCAAGTAGCTGAGATGGGGCGCAGACGTAGACGTAAGCAGCTTCCGGTAGAACCGTTTGAAGCAGAGATTGACACTTTGACACATGATGGTAAAGGTGTCGCACATATAGCGGGCAAGGCAACCTTTGTACATGGTTCACTACCCGGGGAACGGGTGCGTTTTCTCTATACGGGTCGCTGGCGTAAATACGATGAGGGCAGGCTGGTAGAGGTCATCAACGCCTCCCCACAAAGAGTAGAACCGCTTTGTAACCAGTTTGGTGTCTGTGGAGGATGCAGTCTGCAGCATCAGGAGTCGAAAGCACAAGTGGAGAGTAAGCAGCAGGCGATGCTGGATGCGTTGAAGCATATTGGAAAGGTGACACCTGAAGAGGTACTCACTCCTCTGGTCGGTGATTCCGTGTGGGGCTATCGTCGTAAAGCTCGATTGGGGGTACGCTATGTGCCCAAAAAAGGAGGTACTTTGGTCGGCTTCCGTGAACGCGGTTCCTCCTTTGTCGCTGATATCGATCGTTGCCATATTTTACATCCCCGGGTGGGTGAGTTGTTGCCGCAACTAAGCAGCCTGATCGACCAGCTCTCGATACGCGATCAAATACCACAGATTGAAATGGCGATGGGCGATGAAAGTTGTGTATTGATCTTTCGCATGCTTTCAACCCCCAGTCATGAGGACCTGTCGAAGCTGGCATTGTTTGGCCCTCAACATCAGGTTGCTATCTATATTCAGGAAGCGGGTCCAGACAGCGTCAAACCATTGAATGGTGAGGCAGCATCGCTGACTTATGATCTGCCTGACTTTGATCTGCAACTGCATTTTTTGCCCAGTGACTTTACCCAGGTCAATAGCGATATCAACCGGCAGATGATCCGGCGTGCAATCACAATGCTGCAGTTGAATAGGGATGACCAGGTATTGGATCTGTTTTGTGGGTTAGGCAACTTTACCCTGCCACTGGCACGTGCCGCTGGGCATGTTACCGGTATTGAAGGTGATGCTGGGCTAGTTGCAAGAGCCAGAGAGAACGCTGAACTCAATCACATGGACAATGTAAGTTTCTATACAGCAAATCTCTACGAAACATTGGAAAATGAGCCTTGGTTGCTACAACGATTCAATAAAGTATTGCTTGATCCACCCCGTAGTGGAGCTCAAGAAATCGTTGAACACCTCCCTAAACTGGGTGCTCAGCGTATTGTCTATGTCTCCTGCTATCCGGGCACACTGGCGCGGGATGCCGGTATTCTGGTGCATGAACTCGGTTATCGCATGGTGCATGCGGGTGTCATGGATATGTTCCCCCATACGGCCCATGTGGAGTCGATTGCATTGTTTGAAAAGCGTTGATAACTCAGATCACTACTTGCAATAGCAGCGGTTACCGGTTAGTGAGAAAGGGGATATGAGTGCTTCACCAGCTACCAGGGAATGGGTAAATGAATGATGACAAAAGTGGTTAATATATGGCTTTAGAAATCGAACGTAAATATTTGGTAATAAACGATAAATGGCGTAACGATGTTCTTAGTAAAGCGGTCATGAAACAGGGTTATCTGTGTAACTCGCCCAATGCAAGTGTGCGGGTGCGTGTAGCAGAGAATGAAGCCCGATTGACCATAAAGGGCAGAACGAAAGGCATCAGCCGTAGTGAATATGAATATACCATTCCGATACAGGATGCTGAGGCGTTGCTTGCAAACCAGGTATCAGGGGCTGTTATAGACAAGGTGCGTTACCAGGTGCAGTGTGGTGACCATACCTGGGAGTTGGATGTCTTTCATGGTGCCAACCAGGGATTGGTGGTTGCTGAAGTGGAATTAAGCTCAGAGGAGGAGGCGTTTCTCATGCCGGCATGGGCAGGTAAGGAAGTCTCAACAGATAGTCGCTACTACAATGCCAGCCTGGTCAGTCATCCATTTTGTAATTGGTAGTGGTCTCTAAATGAGATGGCAGTACTTAGCTGGAAGAGAAGTGCTCACAACGACGCTAAGATTGCAAAATTACAATCGCTTGTTATCTCTCACCCTATCGGTTTTTTCTTTGCGGCTTAGCAAAAAGAACTCCCTTGTTTCTGGATGGCTACCCGCTATCGGATTAATGGTTTTGTTGTTACTTGCCGCCTGCAGTCAACCTGATGATTATCCGGCGATACGAATGGGGTTGGCATCAGCGCCTTTGAATCTCGATCCACGCTTCGCCACCGATGCGACATCTGAGAGGATCAACAGGCTGATCTACCAACGATTGGTAGAGTTTGACTCACAGAGCATGCCGGTACCCGGTATTGCTGACTGGCAAAAGCTATCCCCACGACACTATCGGTTTTACTTGAATGATAGTGCCAACCATTTCACAGATGGCGGTCGGCTCGAAGCAGATGATGTGATAGCGACTTACCAACATGTACTTGATCCGGACAATGCATCGCCTCGACGTGCCAGCCTGACCCTGATTGAGTCGGTCAGGATAGTGGATCAGTCCACGATCGATTTCCGTCTTTCCCGTGCTGATCCACTGTTTCCCGCCTACATGACACTGGATATTCTGCCTGCTGAGTTACTCAAGAAAGCCCACAATTTTACACGTCAACCGATTGGGAGCGGTCCGTTTACCGTTTACGCTTGGCCGGAATCGGGAAAGCTCATATTGGAGAGAAGGCACGACCATCAACTCATTGAGTTGCTGGAGGTGAAAAATCCTACTGTGCGGGCGCTGAAACTTCTGCGTGGTGAAATTGACATGCTGCAGAATGATCTCTCGCCAGAATTGATCGGATACCTCCAGCTACAGACCGGGATTGATCTGCAGCGACGCCACGGAAGCAATTTCACCTACCTCGGATTTAATTTGCAGGATCCTGATACAGGAGACCCTAGAGTACGCCGGGCCATAGCTCATGCAATTGATAGACAGGGGATCATCGATCAGGTGATGCACGGTGCAGCACGCCAGGCTGAAACCCTTTTTCCACCTGAACACTGGGCAGGTAGCGGCGATCTGACTAGGTATACTTATGATCCTGCCACTTCAAGAGCGCTTCTCTCTGAAGCGGGTTACGATGCAGAAAATCCTTTGCGTCTGATTTATAAAACTTCCAGTGACCCCTATCGAATCCGGCTTGCAACAATCATTCAAAGCCAGTTGAAAGCAGTCGGAATTGAGGTTGACCTGCGTAGCTATGATTGGGGGACATTTTTCGGTGACATTAAGCGAGGAAATTTCCAGCTCTATAGTTTGAGTTGGGTCGGTATCCGTACACCGGATATTTTCAGGTATATCTTTGCCAGTGATTCACTGCCACCGATAGGGGCCAATCGTGGGCGATACAGTAGTCCATCGGTTGATAGGTTGTTGCTTCAGGCTGAAGCAGCGAAAACCTTGCCACAACAGGCAAGCCTCTATCGTCAAATACAACAGCAGATCCATCATGACCTACCCTATGTTCCGCTATGGTATGAAGATCAGGTATCTGCATTGGGAGCTCGGGTTTCAGGTTATGAACTGATGATGGATGGAAACTATGACGGACTTGAACGGGTGAGTATTCACCACTCAGAGGATTTACAGCATGCCCAAACTGCAGCTGCGTATTGAACTGTTGCAACAGCGTCTGCTTTGCATTGTGGCGGGTCAGATAACCAATAGCTACCAGGTCTCAACAGCGGTAAACGGGGCTGGAGAGCAGAGTAACAGTGGCTGTACCCCTCGCGGTAAACATCACATTCGTCTGAAAATCGGTGAGGGGTGCGCAGAGAACACTGTCTTTGTTTCAAGACGTCCAACGGGAGAACGCTACAGCAAGCAACTGAGTGAGCGGGAACCCGATCGGGACTGGATTCTTACCCGTATACTCTGGTTGAGCGGCTTAGAAAAGGGAAAGAACAGAGGGGGCCGGGTGGATACGCTGCGTCGATTCATCTATATCCACGGCACGCCGGATGAGGCGCTGATAGGTGAAGCTGCTTCCCATGGTTGTATACGGATGCGAAACAGGGATCTGCTGGAACTGTTTGAGCAAGTTGAAAACGGTACCTTGGTGGAGATTGTCGATTGATGGGGGATTTTCTCATATCGCGATTGTTGAGTGCCCTGGTTGTGATATTAGGGACAGTTTGTCTGGTTTTTATGTTGATCCATCTGGTGCCTGGTGATCCAGTGGATGTCATGCTTGGGGAATCGGCAAGACCGAGTGATCGGGAAGCACTGCGTGTCAGCCTGGGACTCGACCAATCGATAGCCATTCAGCTGAGCCAGTACCTGAAAGGCATTGCGGTGCTTGACCTGGGGAGTTCTTTACACACGAAACAACCCGTTACTGAGCTGTTGGCCGGTCATATTCCTGCAACCCTGCAACTTGCCTTTGCGGCACTCCTTTGTGCCCTGTTGATTGCCATTCCCTTGGGTATTTTAGCCGCCGTGAACCGTGGTGGATCATGGGATTGGGGTGCAATGGGGTTTTCTATGCTGGGCATATCTATCCCCAATTTTTGGCTGGGGCCGATGTTGATTCTCTGCTTCTCTCTCTGGCTAGGTTGGACCCCGGTCAGTGGCAGGGAGGGATTCAGCAGCCTGATACTACCTGCTGTGACATTGGGCTCATCCTTTGCCGCCATCCTGGCGCGGATGGTCCGGAGCAGTCTGTTGGAGGTGTTGGGAGAGGATTATGTACGTACGGCAAGAGCTAAGGGGTTGGGTGAATCGAGGGTTATCTGGCATCACGCAATGCGAAATGCCTGGTTGCCAGTGATTACCTTGCTTGGCCTGCAACTTGGCGCATTATTGGGTGGGGCTATCGTCACTGAGGTGGTATTCGATTGGCCGGGAATTGGGTCACTGATGATCGAATCCATCCAGAAACGGGACTATCCGGTGGTACAGGGTTGTGTATTGTTTATCAGCCTCTCCTATGTTTTGGTCAATACACTGACTGATATAGTCTATGGTCTGATTGATCCACGCATCAGTGACGGAACCGGTAGATGATCCACCGGTGGTTTCCAATCATCATGCTTATGCTCTGGGCAGTAGCCGCTGTTACAGGGACCTGGTTCAGTGAATCGGGTAATCTTATTGCCCTCGATAAGATTCTACATCCCCCCGGTCTATCCAGTCTGCTGGGTTATGACGATTTAGGCCGTCCTATTCTCCCGCGACTGCTGTCAGGGGCACAGACTTCGTTTCTTGTTTCGGTAGGGGTGGTCACTCTATCAGCTATTTCCGGCACCCTGCTTGGTCTGCTGGCGGGTATTCAGGGAGGATGGTTTGACCTGGTACTGACTAGAGTGATCGATATCTTTCTCGCCTTCCCCGGTATTCTGCTGGCTATAGCATTGGCTGGTGTGATGGGGCCAGGCATCGATAATTTGATTATTGCCCTCTCATTGGTGGGCTGGGTAGGTTATGCCCGCCTTACCCGTGGCCAGGTTCTATCACTCAGAGAACGTGATCACGTTACCGCTGCCATCGCATTGGGAAGCTCACGCTGGTTTACCCTTACACGACATCTGTTGCCACTATTGCTGGCTCCCCTGATCGTGGAAGTCACCTTTAGCATGGCAGGGATGGTCATCGCCGAGGCCGGGCTCTCCTTTCTCGGTTTGGGTATTCAACCACCACATGCCTCCTGGGGAAGCATGATACGTGATGGCGCCAGCTATATGCTGATGGCTCCCCATATGGTACTGGCACCGGGTATGGCTATCTTGCTGGTGGTGTTGTCACTCAATTTGATTGGTGACCGGTTACGTGATTATCTGGATATTCGAATCGATTAGTTTTTTGCAGGAAGCCTCTGAATCGGGCTCAGTAAGCAGTGACTTGTAGAATCGCTATTGAACTAAAAATGTGGTGAAGAAAAGGGCCTTTATCCCTTCTTTACCACTCAGATCCTGCATCAGTTTGCTGATTACGGACAAGGCCTCTTTACGCAGTGCCTCCTTGCCATCCGGAGTTTTAATTTTTCTACCATCCTGTTCGGTCAGCAGCAAGAGCAATGTATGACGAATTGCCGGGCCGTGTAGAGTCAAATCTTCAAGAAACAGCTCATCATTGGTCATAAGCTGGATGTCGCAACGTATGTATTTTCCACCAGTCGCCAGATTGGCTACCAGCGAAGGCTTGACCTGATAGTAGTTAATGGTTGGCGGTGCTTCTTCTTCGGTTTTTTCATCTTTTTCATCCTCAGCCATTAGTGGCAGAGCTAAAAAAATAAGCATCGCAATGAGTATCTGGGCTAAACGCATGGCTATTACCTTGGTGAGGCAGTTTGGTTTCCACTCAACCTATGTTTGCGGCATACTGCCGGAAATATTAAGCAGTTGAGGTACGCGAGGCGTGTTTTGGCTATCTGACAAAAGAAATCGGTTATGGCTGGATTTTGCCTCTCTTCTAGGAAAATGATTATTCTGATAGACCGTTATAGATCCGATGATATTTCAGGATCAGTAAGATGAGCCTGGGACCTGTCATGCTCGATCTGGAGGGGATCTCGATCTCTGATGATGAGAAGCGCTTGTTGAGTCATCCGGCGGTTGGCGGTGTAATTCTGTTCAGTCGCAATTTTGAATCCCAAGTGCAACTCACCGCACTATGTGCAGATATCCATGCCATTCGGACCCCTCATCTTCTCATCGCAGTCGACCATGAAGGAGGCCGTGTTCAGCGATTCAGAGAGGGCTTTACTCCACTCCCTGCAGCGGCCTGGTATGGTGATCACTACCATAACCAACCTGATCAAGGCCTGAAGCTGGCAGAACAGGGAGGCTGGCTGATGGCCTCGGAATTACGTGCCTGCGGTGTGGACTTCAGCTTTGCTCCGGTACTCGACTTGGGGCTGGGTGTCAGCGAAGTCATTGGGGACCGGGCATTTTCCCCGGATGCAGATATCGTTGCCCGATTGGCGCAGGCTTGGATGCAGGGTTGTCATAGTGCGGGGATGGCTGTAGTCGGAAAACATTTTCCAGGTCATGGTGCTGTCGAAGCAGATTCACATCTGGCGCTGCCGGTAGATCAGCGACGCTTTGAAGACCTCGAAATGGAAGATTTACGGCCATTCGAAAGAATGATTAATGCAGGTATGGAGGCGATCATGCCGGCACATGTCATCTATAACCATATCGATAAGGATCTGGCTGGCTTTTCTCCGTTCTGGTTGGGCAATGTACTGCGTAAGCAACTTGGATTTCAGGGCGTTATCTTCAGCGATGACCTCAACATGGCTGCAGCAAAGGAGGCTGGAGGTCATGCAGACCGTGCATCTACTGCGCTTTCTGCCGGTTGCGATATGGTTTTGGTCTGTAACAATCGATCTGCAGCAATGGAGGTGTTGGATCGACTAAAGGATTACAATGATCCAGCGGCTCATGTTCGATTGGTGAGGATGCATGGCCGAAAACAGAAAACCCTACAGCAGTTACATCTCGATCCACGATGGAAAAGCGCTGTTCATCGATTATCGGTTGCTCCGGAAGAAGCAAGCCTTGATCTTGATTTGGAATAAAAGCACAACATAAATGAGTATCACACAACAACAGGCAGCCGAGGTATTGGCGACAGCCGATTTGATCTATTCACAAGCTGATGTGGAGACGGCTTTGGATCGGCTGGCGATGGAGGTTACCGGAAAACTTTCGGGAGAAGACCCACTGCTGCTTTGCGTTTTAAATGGGGCGCTTATACCCACAGGGCATCTGCTGACACGTTTGAATTTTCCCTTACGTCACGATTACATTCATGCAACCCGCTACCGGGGAAGAACCTCAGGCACCGAGCTTGAATGGATAGGTCGACCGAGTACTAAGCTAACTGGAGAGACTGTATTAGTGGTTGATGATATCCTGGATGAAGGTGTGACGCTCTCTTCCATCGTTGCAGCATGTCGAGAAGCGGGTGCAAAAGCGGTGTATAGCCTGGTGCTGGTTGAAAAGATACACAAAAGAGGAAATGACTTTGTTGCTGATTTTGTAGGCCTGACTGTCGAAGATCGTTACGTTTTTGGATATGGCATGGACTATATGGAGTACCACAGAAATCTGCCTGGCATTTATGCAGTGCCAAAAGATTAGTAATAACCCTTACAAAAAAATAACAGACACGAGGGATATCCCGGGTGTGAATTGTTATAAAAAACCTAGTAATATTAGGTATCTATTGCCATTTCTCAAATAATGGTACAAGCTTGGTATGAGTGTACTGAACCTGCCGGAGAGCAGGCGGTGCGATTTTTACTTTGAAAATAGCGTTTACTTGTCTCCAATTGATACCCAGGAGCAAGTTATCAAGAAGGAGGGTGGAGTGTGAGTACATTAGAAAGCCTGAAAGGCAGTCATACTGATATGCAGGAAATTATCAGTGATCTCAGGGCTATGATGACCAAGGAGCAGTTGAGCATACGTCCAAACGCCATGACAGCACACAAAATGATCTGTGATCTGGCGGAAAAGATGAAAGTACATATGTCTGAGCAGGATAGAGGTATCTACCCTGACCTGCTTACCCATCAGGATCCAAAGCTTAAATCGATGGCATGGGGATTTCTGAATGGTCAAAAACCAATGAGGAAGCAGTTTGAGCAGTACCACAATCAATGGCTAAAGAACTGCGATTTCAATTTCACCGATGCGTTTATCGCAGATACTTTTGAGGTCTTCGACATGATCGAGGATCGCATACAGCGTGAAGAAACGATCCTGATACCAACGTTAGAAAAGTCCGGAGTTTTTGCTAGGGCAATATAAACATCAGGATAGATGGAGGAGAAGTATACAGGGGAGCCTATCAGCTCCCTTTTTTTTTCGGTTTCTATTAACAGGGTAACTCACCACTTCCGGTTAATACAGGCTATTTCCATACTGTCCATATCAGGCATAGCATCCTCTCCAAAGAAGTTCTAAGATACCTCCCCGGTAACAATTCAACAGCCCTTTTTTTTTAGGATTGGTGAATAGCTAACTATCCCATATCTGTGGATTCTTTTTTTAACTACCCATGTGGAGGTATTCAGTGGGCGTACTTGTTGGCCGTGAGGCACCCGATTTCTCAGCTGCTGCTGTGCTGGGTGATGGAACGATTGTTGATGATTTTAAGTTCAAAGAGAGTACTAGTGGCAAATATGCGGTTCTGTTTTTCTATCCGCTTGATTTTACATTTGTCTGTCCATCTGAATTGATTGCATTTGATCATCGGCTTGATGAATTTAAAAAACGTAACGTGGAAGTCATTGGATGTTCTGTTGACTCGCACTTCACACACAACGCATGGCGAAACACGCCCATTAATGACGGTGGAATCGGATCGGTTGGGTATGCATTAGTGGCCGATTTGAATCATGCGATCTGCAAAGCCTACGATGTTGAAACGCCTAACGGAAATGTGGCGTTTCGCGGTTCCTTCTTGATCGATAAAAGTGGAGTAGTGCGTCACCAGGTGGTTAATGATCTGCCTCTGGGAAGAAATATCGATGAGATGCTACGCATGATCGATGCCTTGCAGTTCAATGAAGAGCATGGCGAAGTCTGCCCTGCTGGCTGGAAAGAGGGTGATGATGGCATGAAAAATACACCTCAAGGAGTGGCTGACTACCTCTCCAATCATGCAGGTGATTTGTAAATCTACCCGCTGACATGGGCCGGTCGCATATACCGGCCCAGTCGTCCCTGGTGTAGGACACCACACTAGAGGCACGATACGATGAGCCACTGTTTTTATTGCCTCTCATCACAAGGTACAATGCTGCGTTCATATTACAGCGACAAAGCAAATAGTAGATGACAAAACTAGCCATCATAGGGGGAACAGGTCTGGATGAAATGCCGGATCTAGAAATTACTCATCGTGAAGTTTGCCATACACCTTTTGGTGAACCATCGGCTGCGTTGACACACGGGATAATGAGTGATCGGGAGGTTGTATTCCTTCCCCGTCATGGTGCGTCGCATATGATACCGCCACATCTTGTTAACTACCGTGCAAATCTGTGGGCGCTTAGGCATCTAGGTGTAGAGACGGTACTCGGTGTGGCAGCTGTAGGAGGTATTACATCGGAGATGGCGCCAGCTAGGATTGTTATTCCCGATCAGATTATTGACTATACATTCGGTCGCGATCATACCATCTACGATACGGATTTGAGCCACATAACCCATATCGATTTCACCCAACCCTATTGCGAAAACCTGAGACAAGAGCTGATCGAGGCTGGCAGGCTTTGTGACGTCAATCCTATTGATAGGGCTACTTATGGAGCCACCCAGGGACCCAGGCTGGAGTCAGCTGCAGAGATAGTTCGAATGGAGCGGGATGGTTGTGATATTGTCGGCATGACAGGCATGCCGGAAGCGGCGTTGGCGAGAGAATTCAATCTTTGCTATGCATCCTGCTCGGTGGTCTCAAATTGGGCTGCAGGCAAAGTGGATACACAGATCAGTATGAAGGCTATCGAAAAAAACCTTATACACGGAATGGACCAGGTTAAGTCCCTGCTCTTAGCCCTACTTCGATTAAGCGCGCATTAGATAGGTAGTTGAAAATACCTCTCCAATAGCCATACCTTGAATTATTCAATAAAAACAATAACTAAAATAGCTGTTTTACTGTTGATTCTAATTCCAGGTCGGCAACTTCATGCTGATGCTTTTGAACTTGGAATGGATTCACTGAATGCAGGAGATTTTGCAGAGGCATTTTGTATCTGGCGACCACTGGCCATGCAGGGTCATGTAGAAGCTGCCTATCACTTAGGCTGGCTGTATGCCAATGGCAACGGATTGCGTGTCAATATATCCAAAGCTGCCTATTGGTGGAGGCAATCAGCTGATCATGGCCATAACGACGCTATGTTTGCATTAGCCCTTGCCTATACACATGGAGAAGGGATAAAAAAGGATTATCAACAAGCATTGGATTGGTATCTACGAGCAGCAAAAAACGGTCATGAAGATGCTCAAGAGATCATTAAACAGAAAATAGCTAACAGGGAAAAGGAAGTGCTTCCTCGACTTAAGGTGTTACTGAAGGAGTCCTGGATTGGTAAAAGTATTATAGTTTCTGGGGCAAAGGTAAACCTACGTTCCAGTCCTGGCATGGATAGTATGATTGTCAAGCATGTCACAAACGGACACTCACTGATTGCTATTGATCACCAAGGTGATTGGTACAGGGTAGTCGACCCGGCAGATATGAGTTTTGCTTGGATTGCCGATTGGCTGGTAGAGCTAAATCATTAAATTGATAGAAAAATTTTTTAGATCACAAGATTAGGGTACAATATTCTTATGATTATCTGTATGCCGAAGGGGAGTGAAGATGGCTGACGAGACAACCAATTCTGAAGACAATGTAGAAAACAAATCAGCAGCAGAAACCACTGCTGTTAAGAAGAAGGTTGCTAAGAAGAAAGTAACCAAGAAAAAGGCAACCACAAAGAAAAAAGCCACGACAAAGAAAAAGGTTGTGGCAAAAAAGAAAGCTAGTCCTAAAAAAGCCGTGTCAAACAGGGATACAGCAAAGGCTCCACAAGGAGAGACAAAGCCTGTAGCATCAGATGTATCAAAAGCTGAATCTAAGGCAGCAACACCTACAGCCGTTGCGGCTGCGAGCGCTCTGGCTTCAAAGCCCAAACCGGCTGAATCAAAGCCGGTGTCGTCATCCGGCCAGACCAGTTCATCAAATGTCATTATTCATACAGAGATTAAAAAAGATAACACACCGGAGGAATCATCGATGTCAACTGATTCGAAAAGTAGCAGTGGCTTTTGGGTAAAAGTCATTTTCTGGCTTGTCATTATCGTGCTTGCATTTATGTACATAAGGTCTTTGGCTAAAAACCCAGTAACTGAATCTGCAGCCAATACCACTGGTGCGCAACATGAAGAGATGGCTGCATCGGGTGATTCCTCATCCGCTGCAGGTGGAGCTTCGATCGATGAGCAAGCAGCAACCACATCCACTACTGATGAATCTGCTGTAAAATCAACAGAAGCCGGACAGAATAGCGGCCTTGTTTCCGGTTCGAGCATCAGCTCACAGAAACATACCAGCCCAGTATCAGCAGCAGCGCCTATCGCGACCGGCAGTGCTGGTACCTCTTCAGATCCACAAGAGACTTCATCCGCAGCAGCGGCCTCGAGTAGTGTCGATCAGGGTCAGGCTGTAACATCACAACAGAGTGAGAGTACGACGACACCTGCTGCCTCATCACAGAGTCAAGATGTCCCACAGTCAATTCGTGATCTGCATGCTGAGTCAGTCAGTAAAATACTCAAGGAGTTTGATGATCTTCGCGATGCTGCCAAGGCGGAGATGGAAGCAATGCGTAATTTGATGCAGGCTGAACGTGAGCTACAGGAAGCCATGGCTTCGCCCCCACCAGTTAATCCACCAGCATGGCGTGGACGTGGGCCAACCTATTCACCCTACGGTACTTACCCACAGTCCCAGGGTTACTCACCCTATAATCGACGCTGAGACATAAAAAACGGGCACTTAGTGCCCGTTTTTTTTTACGACAAGGTTTTCAGATTTACACACTATATAGCATTGTGTATGCAGGATTGTCAGTTAAGATGAGCCAATGCTGGCTCATAATCCGGCTCCTGTACAATCTCGGGAACCAGTTGAGCATAGATCACTTTGTTATTCTCATCCAGTACGACAACCGCACGTGCACAAATTCCAGCCAGTGGCCCATCGTTGATTAAAACGCCATAGTCTTTTGCGAAGTTGCGATTTCGCATCATTGATAATGAGACTACGTTCTCGATGCCCTCAGCACTGCAGAAACGTCCTTGCGCAAATGGCAAATCGGCAGAAATAACGAGTGCTACGGAATTCGGCTTATCACCCATCGCTTGATTGAACTTGACTGTGGACGTTGCGCATACACCTGTATCAAGGCTGGGTACAATATTCAGCAATTTCCTCTTACCTGCATAGTTTGCCAATGAGACGTCGGAGAGATCCCCTGCAGTCATTGAGAAATCCGGTGCATCGGAACCCACGGCTGGAAGATCGCCGCTGGTGTTGATTTGATTACCTTCAAGGGTGATTGTTGCCATGTTTCTTTCCTGGTTTTGAATTAACGAAGTATGGTTTGTGGAAAAGTGCAGATTGTATTGTTATCGGGTTATTGGAAAAACCCTAAACTGAACAACGTTTTTGTCGTTTAGATAACCTATCTAAATAGCGCGGACGATCCGCTCAACTGCAGATCAATCGTTATCAATGCCTATGAGCCAGTGAGGCAGAGGATCACCCCTAAGCTATCTCTCTGAAAATATTCGGCGAAATCTCTTGTGTAATCGACAAAATGCCCTGTTTTAGGGGGTCAGACAACGCTTGAATATCATTGATGTTAATGATCTCTTCAAAAGAGGGAATTCCGGAAATCTCGGTATTTTGAATGATTATGTCGTCTGGTGGCAGTATGGTTGAAAGCGGACAGGAGACCAATATCACAGGCAAATCACCTAATCCCTCCATGTGGGTGGTTTCCAAGTGAAAGCGCAGGCCTTGGAGCAGTGTCACAATACCGGGTCGGTTTTCCAGGACAAGGCCTAATGTCAAACTTTGAAGTAGGGTGTGAGATAGCTCATCTTTGAGCTGGCTGCGATTGCCATCCAACAGTTCTAAAACCTTTTTAGGGCTTATGTCTGGATATGAGAGAACCCATTTCAAGGGAGATGTCACTGTTAGAGAAGCTGACTTATTCTCTTGTGTTGCCGTGTATGGGTACTCTACTGCAGTCAACGTAGGGGTAGCGGCAAATACGTCCAGGGGTGAAGAGATCTCGGTAGCCAAAGAAAAGGGTTTTTGCCCTGCAATGGTCTGAAATCTGCTTTTTAGATCCCTAAAAGCCTTTTCCGCGCCTTTTATCGGTGCCTTGGAGCCACCACGGATGTGCTCGCCTAAAATCGGCACCGGTGAAAATAGAGGAGCAAGTGTGGACAAATAGCCCTTGAGGTCGGTTTCAATCTTTTCAGAAATCGATCTCGTGAGCTTACGTAATTCCAGTATTCTAGGGATGTCGAAGGTATCAGTCATGTGCTGGCCCGCTATTCTTTATGTCCAATTTATTATCCAGGTGCTTTTTTCACCCCTGGCACTCTATGAAAGCTAATAAAAGAAGGCTTTAGCGTCAATGTTATTTTATATGTAAGTATGTGCTTTCCAGGTATGAAAAGAGTTGTCTGTGTTGGAAGCTCCGAAAGTGAGTAAAGCAACTGAGTTTGCAGCCACAAAGACCGGGGTAGTAAATCAGTGGCTTTTTTTAATTCATTGCCATTTGCTACACTCTATCAGGGATAGCATAGATGAGACATAAGAATATTGATGTCTGCTGTGGCTATCCCAGTAGATGTGGTAGAGGGGGAGGAGAAGATTTGGACAACCAACCGCTAATGCCTGAGTCGATAGGAAGATTTAGCCTGATTGAAGAGATTGGTGAAGGGGCAATGTCTATCGTGTATAAGGCATTCGACCCGGAAATCAATCGCACATTGGCGATAAAGCTGTTACGTGGGGAGTGTGCAGCTGATCCTGAATACCGCTACCGCTTTCTGCAAGAGGCGAAGGCCGCCGGTAAGTTAACTCACCCCAATATTGTGACGATTTTCGATGTGGGTGAAGTGGCTCAAGGTCCCTATATTGCCATGGAGTTTCTTGAGGGCAGGACGCTTGAGCAGATGATGGACTCAGACGCTAAAATTTCCACGCGTGAAACGGTCGTGTATGGCATCCAACTGGCAGAGGCACTGGATTATTCACATGCACGTGGCATCGTACATCGCGATGTTAAGCCAGGTAATATCATCTCACCGGATGATGGTCATACCATTCGTATTACTGACTTTGGCATCGCTCATGTAGATTCACCCAACAAGGAGCATCGCACAATGATGGGGGCAGTATTGGGTACACCTCAATATATGTCACCTGAACAGGTCGAAGGGCTGCCTGTCGATGGACGCTCGGATCTTTTCTCCCTGGGGGTTATTCTCTACCAGTTAATTACAGGCGAAAAACCCTTTGTATCCGAGACCTTAACATCATTGCTGATGAAGATAGTACAAGAAGATCCGGCACCAATTGAGAGCAAAATTCAGGATGTTCCTCAGAGTCTGATCAAGGTTGTTGAGAAACTGCTCAATAAAAAACCGGAATATCGTTTTCAAACTGGCAAAGAAGTGGCAACAGCGCTTCGTAGTGTCGTACACGAAATCGATGAAAGGCAGCAACATATCAAGGATACAAATATTCTTCCGCTTCGTATCAAATGGACCGCCATTATGGCTGGCGTAGTTTCGATAGCGATGATCCTGGGTTCCTATCTGGTTTATCAGAAACAGGTGGATGCAATGATCGAACTGGCACTCGATTCCGGCGGCTCCCTGGCGGAATTCATTGCAATTGAGAGTGCTGAGGCTGTTTTAATACAGGATTGGGTTGCCATAGAGACATTTGTACATGAGATCAAAGAAAGACAGCAGATCAGCTATTTACGCATTCTTGATCACAAGAAAGTTCTCCGTGCCAGCACCTCCATTGATGAAGTGGGTCAAACATTAAGTAACGATGTACCCATGAAGCTGCTGCGTGAGAATGAAGGGATTGTCATTTCCGAAGGGGAGTCGAATGGTGAAATGGTTTTCGATTTCCAGGCGCCTTTGGTATTTCAGAACAAGAAAATAGGGAAAATACAGCTCGGACTGTCCCAAACACCGCTCATTGCAGCCGCCGATCTGACTTTTTATACGATGCTTGGACTATTGGTGGCTGTGGTCCTCACGGTTGCCATCGTTGCCTATCTATTAGCAACCGGTATTACGGTACCGATGAAAATACTCAGGCGAGCCATTACGCATGCCCAGCATGGCAATTACGGCTATCGAATTAAAAAAGAACGTAATGATGAGTTAGGTCTCCTGTTTGTGGAGTACAACAGAATGGCAGAGGCACTCCTGAATGAGCAGGAGGAGACCCAGCACATAGACGAAGCAGCTTCGCAATCAATTGAACCTGATGAAGATAAGACCAATCTGGCACTGCCCCAGGATAGCAAACAAATAACAGCGCTCGATGAGGAAAGCCTGCCTATCCTCGAGGAGGATGTCGATGATGCAACCAGAATCATGAAACCGACTAACCCGAAAGCAGGTTAGTAAAGTAGGCTCGTCATCACAGTGTGTAGATAGAGGGGAATCTGTCCACCATGAATCCAGTGAAGATTTCTGTAATTCTGCTGCTTGTAATGCTGCTTAATGCCGGCTGCTCTTCACCGGGCATCTATTCTGCTCTTTCAGCTTCAAGTCGCATCATTGCCAAGGATAGTGAGTTTGTCGTATTGCGTGTTGGAAAAGAGGATGCACGTACCCTGGCAAGCAATTTCCTTGGTGATGAGGCCCTCTATTGGAGAATTGAGGATGCCAATCCATCCGGTGCTATCAAGCCGGGAAATGAGATCATCATTCCCCTTAAAACTGACAATCCTACAGGTATCGATTACAACGGTTACCAGACTATCCCTATTCTTTGCTATCATCGTTTCGGCAACCGAGGGGATCGCCTGGAGGTCTCACCCCAGCAGTTCAGGCAACAGCTGGAATATCTCAAGAAAAATGATTTCAGAGTGATCCCTTTAGCCAGTCTGCTGGGATTTCTCAAGGGCGAGCAAGCACTGCCAAAGCGTTCAGTAGTTATCACCATTGATGACGGTCACCGTTCGATCTACAAGGAAGCCTTTCCTCTTCTCAAGGAGTTTGGTTATCCTGCAACTGTCTTTGTATATAGCGACTACATGAATAATGGCGGCTTGAGAACAAAAGAGATCGCTACCATGGTTGAGAGCGGTTTGATCAGCATCCAACCTCACTCCAAAACACACGGCAATCTGGCAGTACAGCAAGGTGGAGAAAATCATAAACAATATCAACACAGAGTACGCCAAGAGGTGGTCGTTCCAACGGAAAAACTGGCCCAATATATTGGAAAGAAGCCACGCTTTTATGCCTATCCATTTGGTGATAGCAATGAATATGTTATAGATGAATTACAGGCAAACGGGCTGCTCTTGGGCTTGACTGTTCAGCCTCGTACCAATGCGGCTTTTGCTTATCCCTATCTGTTACACCGGACCATGATATTCGGTGATCGAGATATAAAAGCATTCAAAGCGAGCCTGGTAACCTATAAGTCACGAAAAAAATAGTGAAAGTAACTGCATTTTTAATTGCCTCTTTCTCGGCGACTGTCATCCTCTTAGGTTCTGGATGTGCTGTTGACTCCAAAAGAGTGAAGGGTTCATCTGGAGGTTACGGTGATCCGAAAACCTGGGTTGCTGCTGCTGAAGCACATGAAAAACAGGGGGATTTTCAGGGAGCTCTATTCGAATATCGAGTGGCCAGGACATTGGCAAAACAGGATTCAGAGATTAAGCAATCGATAAAACATCTTGAATCTCAGATTAGCAAGCGAACCAAGAAACTGATCGCCCAGGGCAACAAGGCCGTTCGTCAAGGTAAGATCAGTAAAGCCAGGAGGCTCTATCTTGAAACACTGGGGCTGGAGCCGATCAATAAAGATGCGCTGGAAGCCATGCGCCGGCTCGATGAGAAAAGTTCCAGAAGGTCTATGCAGAGAAAGGTTGCGATTTCACAACGTAACTATAAAAGCAGAAGGAAAAAGGCTAAAGCTAACAATGGCTATGGAGATGAGACCTATACTTATTCACGTCAGGCCATTCTTCAAGCTGGCAATAGACCGGCAGATATCGATGGATTGATAAAAGAACTTGAAAAACACATTACCAAATATCCCAATGACCTGGAAATGCGCAGTTTGCTATCTAAAACGCGCATGGGACAAGCAGAAAAATCCTTTCAGGCCGAAAATTATAGCGACACACTGAATTACCTTGAGCAGGCTGAGTCAGCAGTAAATGGAGACAAGAAGAAGCTCCAGACAATCACAAAAATCAGAAAGGAATATGGCAAGGGTTTGTACATTAAGGGATTAAGAAGCTCTCGTAGTGAACCCAAGCAAGCTCTAAAGTATTGGGAATATGCGCTCAAGTTTAATCCGAATGACAAGAAAACCCGATTACGAATACAGAAAATAAATACAATGTGAGGGTTGGTTATTGATAGAAATGACGCTCTAATGCAGGACACTACACAATTGTCGTGCCACGCCGCTTTAGCGTTCAAATGTGGCTAGTTTTAATGCAAGAAATGCAAATATGCCTGCAAATGTACGCTGTATCCAACGCATAGTACGCGGAGATCTGACTATATGATTTCGCAAGTAGTATGCAAACTGCCCATAAATTACAAATATTACTAATGTAAGGCACATAAAGACAGCGCCAAGAAACGCCATGTCCACTATTGGAAACTCAGAATTATTAGGGACGAACTGTGGAAGAAAGGCCAGGAAAAACAGTGATAGCTTGGGATTCAGAATATTGATGAGAAATGCTTTTACAGCAATCATCCCAAATTCCATTTCCTTCGATTTATCTTGTAGTTTCAATTCGCCAGACTCTTTCCACATTCCCCATGCAAGATAAAGAAGATATATGATGCCTAGAATCTTCAGGATTTGGAAGGCAACGGCGCTCGCATGAAGGATTGCAGCCAGTCCCAATATGCTAGCGATTAAGTGTGGAATGATTCCGAGAGTACAGCCCAGGGCAGCATAAAGACTTGCTCGCTTTCCATGGAATAGGCCGGTTGAAATGGTAAAAAGGACACCTGTGCCCGGTAGCAACACGATTACCAATGAGGTGATTATGAATTCTGTACTCATTCTGCAGTTGCCTAACTATGAATAAGGATAGACCCAGTCAGTAATGTAACACTGCTTTATTACCTATGATACCTCTCCATCTCAAATATACTCGTCAGTCTGGGCTGAACGTAGATCAGACATCCAGTGTATTAGAAGCAGGGGACTACTGGATATTGGTATGCATCAGAATGAAAAAAAAATAATAGTCAGTTTTTTTATACCATTAAAATTGTCTTGAAGCGGAATAGATGAGTTCCTCAGCTCTATTTGGATCTGTATTCCACGAGGGCATAGTCTCAAACCAACCATCATTATTCGGTGTGATGTTCGTTCTAGTAGCGGAGAAAGAGAATGGTTGCTCAGACAGGTCCAACTCATAGACAATTAAATCTATAGCATCCATACCCATACTTAGGGCCGTTTCATCAAGTTGCCATGCAGCTAATTTGTCACCACTAATATTCCATCTGGGAAATAAGACCGCAGTCGAAGTATCTTGATCAAACAGTGTAATGGAAGAATCAGCGGGTGCATCTACATGGTGATAGGCTCCTATCCATAGGTCGTAATCACCGAAAATAGAAACACTATCGGAAAGATGGCGATAGCTTGCTATTAAATGACCATCGGGCGAAATCTTTGGATCAAAATCACCAGGTCCATTGGGTGTATTCAATGGTGTGTTAGATCCTGATGTTCTTTCCACTAAATTGTAAATCGTCATGGTTGCAGTATCTATATTGGCTGTAAAGACACGACTGAATCCAGCCCTACCTGAAATAAATTGTTGGCGTTTGAAGGTGATTTTATTGTCAACACCCCAGAATGGGTCGGCATCTATCTCATTGCTTGCAGGTGGGTTTGACGCATAATTCAAAGGGGTTTGGTTGTTACCATGAATATCCATAACATACAGTTTAAGCTGGAAGCTTCCTGGGTTGTCACGGTCACTCACAAATATAATATATTGTCCGTCAGGAGAGGGTTCAGGTGTCGCGTCAATGGAATGATTGTTCTGAATCATTCCATTGGATGGGTCAATATCGGTAAGATAGCGTGGTCTTGTTCCATCAACATTCATGATTGCAATGACACTACCCGATAAATCACCCTCATTGAAGAGTGTGTCCGAGTTTGTATCCTCAATGTAGGTTTGATAAATCAGAAGAGGTTGATTTGAGGTCGACAATGGTGCATAAACTACGTGATTCTCTTCATGTCTTGTGTTTGTTATCCGCTGAGTCGATGAACTGGTGGTATTTGTCTTAAAAACACCATATTCGACAAATCGACCAGAATTGGGATCAGTCGGAATGGTATTGAAAACAGTTGGCTGTGGATCAGCGCCATCATCAATACCATCACTATCGGTATCTGAAAGCGTTGGATTTGTATTGAACATGCTCACTTCATCGCCATCCCAAATACGATCATTATCGGTGTCTGCAACAGTAGGGTTCGTACCCAAGTTCTCCTCTTGCTGATCTGTCAAACCATCCAGGTCAGTATCATCAGATATTGTTGTAACAGCGTCACTTGAATCTCCACCACCGCATGCAGAAAGAGTGAGCACAAAGACTGTCAGAGATAACCATTTACAGCAACGTGGAAAGGTGAATTTATTGTCTCTGCTTAATAAGTGATCCTGGTCTCGACTGTAATTGCTTTTTTTCGGCATTGTATTCATCCATTAAGTTGGCGCAGTAGATCATATGCATTATCGCCTTTGAGCATTGACGTCTATAGGATCTATTTTTTGTTTTTATGGGTTCATCCCTTCAAAGATGGTTGGAATCAGTATAAGGATAGTCGTTCGTTGATAGAGTGGATGTCATGAGAAATTTGAAGTTTTTTAATCACTGCTAATGGGACTTTTTGTTATCAAATAGGTTATGAGACTATAACAACAAGAGAGCGTGGTTGTAGCGTGCAGCAGGACCAAATACCTCTTGATTAAATGTAATATATAATATAATAAAAACAATAATATACATAGATAAGTTAATGTAATGTATATTACTAGACTATCTTACTAACAGTTGCGGAATTGATGTTCATGGATTTTCAGATGCATTTTGAGGTATTCGTGTGAAGAAAATAGCAATCTTTGCTGATGTGCAGAATATCTACTACACAACCCGTCAAGCCTATGGGCGACAGTTTAATTACAAAAAGTTGTGGAAAAAGGTAAGTAAGGAAGGAGAGATTGTATCAGCTGTTGCCTATGCTATACATCGTGGAGATGAGAAGCAGCTGAAATTCCAGGATGCACTCAAGCATATTGGCTTTTCTGTCAAACTCAAGCCCTATATTCGACGTAGTGATGGTTCATCTAAAGGTGATTGGGATGTAGGCATCACCATTGATGTGTTGGAAGCTGCGCAAGAGATACACACAATAATACTGCTATCGGGTGACGGAGACTTCGATCTGCTTTTGAAAAAGATTAAAAGTAACTATGCCGTTACAGCCGAAGTTTATGGCGTACCGGCCCTTACTGCAAACAGCCTCATTGATGCTGCTTCAGTTTTTCATCGTATCGATGAGGATCTGTTGCTTTGAAGCAACTTGTTCATTAACTCCTATAGCGACAACTAGCTATTGTTTTTGATCACCTGAAATATTTCTAAACTCATATTGGGAATAATGCTGAAAAATAAGATTGTTTAAAGGGATGGGAAAGAAAAGGGGTCAGTACCCTTAAATACTAAATCAGCCTCATGCTGAGGGTTGAGGACGGTTTCTGTTCCACTTTCAGAGTATTAATTGGAATTTCTGATCCTGCAATCAAGTATATTCAATGTTTTAGTGATTGATACGGGCCCGATATGAATGGGTATGTTCCTACAATAATTGGTAAACTTTAGAGTGGATGCCCACTTATACTTTATATTCTTGTACTCGTAATATACTTGGTTTTCTTGGGTAGAACTCAAAGTCTGGGTGGATTGGTTAGGTGGGCAGTGGAATTGGGTCAGAAGCAGGAAATATGTAGTTGTGAAGGTTAGGTATAAAAAAGCTACTGAGAAGCTAGGTGTTTATTTGAGCTTCTCAGCGCATATATTATTGTTTATATTAATGCTTGGAAAGTTGTCCCAATCTGATCGCCCATTATTGTCGTTAATTAGCATAGCAACAATTGTACTCATTTCTTGGTCCGTTATTTCTGCTTTTGGCTACTTAATGTCTAAGTCGTGGGCAAATGAATCAATTATTACTCAGAATATTGTACAAGTTATCCTTACCACTCTTTTGCCATTTGTTTTATATCTAGTGTTTGTAGGTATGGATGAGCCTGATTTTACAAATCTCTATCCCAATTCACTGAATATAACATTATTGTTTCTTGGGTTTGTGCTTATTTGCGCCACAAGCTTGATGCTTATGAGCAAAAAATAACCGGGGCAGTACTTCGATCAGGAAACCGGGAATTATTACAACTACTTTAGGGATTATGATCCAAACACGGGGAGGTACCTGGAGTCCGATCCTATTGGGCTGGGAGGAGGACTAAATACATATGCCTATGTTGGTGGGAACCCATTATTACGAATGGATCCATTTGGATTATTTAATGTTGTAACATACAGAGGAGCAACATTTAGTGACACAGCTGCATACTATCGAACCCCTGAAGGGAAAACGAGAAGAGTTCGAGAGAATATTCTTTGGGATATTGCTAGGCAACTAGAGAATGCTATCGACTCTGAAACTGATTGTGAATGCAAAGAGATGTTACAAAATATATATGACAATTGGATCGTAAAAATTTCAATGTCAGATGGAGTTAATAAAGCAGCTGAAACACACATAAATTATCAAAGACCCGTTTTTACACCATATGATGTGATCGGAAATAGTGCAACAGGTGGTACTACTGTTTTCTATAATGAAGCTTTTTCTGCTCCAAGAAATACTGCTGTTCACGAATATGGACACATGTTGCCTGGTGTTGTAGATGTTCGGCAAAAATTTGGGAATAATCCTAATGAAGCAGCTGCAAATCAAATGGAAGCATACATACTTGATGCCTTGACGAATGGTCGTTCATTATGCCAATGATTAATAAAAGATATTATGCTATTGCAGTACTTTTTGTGTCATTTCATGTGAACGCATCTTCTTGGATTTATAGGGGTTACATTCCTTCTGATGAAGAACATGTTTTAGTTATCGAATCGTCAAATAAGATCAGTCTAAATCATAGAGAATTTACATGGTTTTCTTGTGAAGATGCAAGTTACATCTGTTTGATGAGTGGCCTTATCTCTTTCTCAATACCTAGAATACCAGGAGAAAAGAGTAAGTGGACTAAAAATAAGGTTGACTACACGGTTGAAACCACAAAAATGCTGAAGGTCTTTGGTCAAACAATACCTGACGTGATGCTTATAAAAGCAAGTTTTCAGCAAGATGATAAATATGTGCAGGAGTTCCTTTTCTCATATGAAAGGGGACTACTGGCTATATCCGAAAAAGCTCGAGAGAGCAAAAGTTTTCTACTATTAGAAGGAATATGCGGATATGGAGCATTGAGTACTTGTAGTGAATAATTCCCACGTGTTTATTAAAGCTTCATAATATAAGTTGGCGCCAATGCTAATATTATGAACACTTAAATAATTATCATATATTTCAATTTTGTTGCGACATTGGCATCAACAATCGTACTATCAACTAAAGGTTCCAGTGTGCTCTGCAGTGAATTTTGGTTTCGCGTTGTAGTTCATTTCAACGAAGACTGCAATTTACTCTGGAATGTGCGTGCAGCCGGTCAACAGCAGCGCCCTGGTCAGCCTTCTCCGGTTTAGGTGGTCAACCCTCACCAGCAGGGCGGTCAATTCGGTGCAGCGCCTGCAACTGGTGATTCCGGTTGAATTGACCACCTTCGCTGTTTAACTCTGACAAGTTAATCCGATATTTACTGACCAGCAAACTGCTGTTGACCAGTCAGGACCATGGGATTGGAGAAAAATTAGTTTGTTTTAACTCCCATCTCTTAAGGGTTTTCGTTAAGTTTTTAATTTCTGGAAGCCTTTTAAACGCAAGCCAATCCTTATCTGAATCATTTGCAAAGGCTATGGCTAAAATATTTTTAGTCATGTAGCGATTGATGATGTGCATGCATGATACAGGTGGGTAAGTGTATTTTTGTAGTATTTCTAATTTATCTACTATCGATAACAGAAAGCGTGAGTAGTCGATTGCTTGGCTAATATTCATCTTAGTAATGAGCTTATCAGCGGTTTCACTTTTTAGTTCAGAGAATAATGTGGTAGTTATATATTCGAAGAGTTCATCAGCGATATCGGGAAATAGCGGTTGAGAAATCAGTTTTCTGAATGCAGTTAACAGTGGCTTCATATAAAGAATATGTAGCATAGGAGATTTAAATGTGTTGGTAAGGATATCTTCTTGGTGAAGACCAATAAGGGCTGCAAAGGCATCCAGATCAGCAATTTCTGATAAGGTTTCTAGAGTGGTTATATAGTCTTGTCGATGACGGATTGGAATTTTTCCTGGCTCAGTACCAGGGTGAAATAAAAGATTCACGACTTCAGGACTGAGTTTATTCAGATGTACATATAATTCAGCAATGTCTTCAATAGGATTGGCCACCTCCCAAAAAGGGTGATTTAGGAGGCTCTTCGATCCTGGCACAATATCCTCAACTCTATCTACCAAGGTTAGCTCAGGAATATGCAGGCCTTTTTTATATCTGTCGTATTTGCAGGGACGGTTGACAGTTCCTTCGTGATTTCGTTTGACCTTTTCCTGCTCTAAGTAACTCTCAAGTGCATATCCTGTGCGCTTTAGATCTAATCGTGCGGCCACATAGTAGAACCAACTCTTCACTCTGAGAGGCTTGATAGGGCTCTTGTTGGGTGGTCTTCCAGCAGTTTTTTCCATAGAAAATTGTCACTCAGTCACCAAAACCTGTTGTAGTAACGCTCTGTTACATATAGTAACGATAATAGTATATTTTTAGAGTAACGAAATAACCAATTATGTTACTACTGGTAGGAGTTAGGCCCCTATCCTAATATTTTATTGTCAGGGGTAGTCACGATTTATCACGATGAAAAATAGAATCGAACAAGTCTCAGATTTAGAAAAAGCGTTAGAAGCGGATCTGTTACGGGAGTATGGGCCTCTCTTAACAAGCAATTCGCTACGTAAAGCGCTTGGGTATCCAAGTCTCGAAGCATTGCGTCAGGCAGTTGCGCGGAACAAAGTACCTGTGCACGTTTTTTCTCTGCCAAATCGTCGAGGTAAGTTTGCTTTAGCAAAGGATGTTGCGGCCTGGCTCGCCGAACAAAGAAACCGTGTGGACAATTAACTAGCACGACCAGCAAAAAGAGGAGAAAAATATGGCGTAGCGTGACAGCGAGTATCTAATTCAGTACAAGCATGTGTGAATACAGAGCAGGGAAACGAAAAAGGCCTGAGAGGTTGCAACTCTCAAGCCTTTCTCTTGGTGTATCGAAGTGTAACCTCGATGTCCCAAGTATCGATCCTCATCTGCGATCTGTCAAGTGTTGTTGGCTTTCTAGGCCAACCGACAGGTCACCTTACACCTTGAATTTCCATCTATTGGCCAGCCCGAAATGGCTTGCTGTCCCTATTGATAGGAATTGATAACCATGAATAAACAGAGAGAAGCATTGAGGTTGATCACGACCACAAGAATGTCCAACCGGATGATAGGTCGGGCAATTAATTTGGCACACAACACCATTCGTCGCTACCGGAATCGTATTGCTAAAGCGGGCCTTGATTGGTCTTTAATAATTGACATGGATGATGCTCAGCTCGAGGATTTGCTGATGTCAAAAAAATCCAGGGTTCAACACAAAGTCATGCCAGATTTAGTAGCAGTTCATCGTGAAATGCAATGTCGAGGCGTGACACTGCAACTCCTCTGGGAAGAGTATCGAATGGCCAATCCGAGTCATGCCTATGCCTATTCGCAGTTTACACACTACTATCGCCAATACCTGGGTAAATTGGATCTCACCATGCGGCAAGATCACCGTGCAGGAGAGTGCACTTTTGTCGATTTTGCCGGGCGTACTATACCTTATTTTGATGTGCACTCAGGTGAGGAGAGGCAAGCCCAGCTATTTGTAGGCGTAATTGCTTGCTCAAGTTATCCATTTGCCTATGCTGTCAAATCTCAAGCCCTTCCGTACTGGGTCGAGGCGCATAATCAGATGTTCCAGTTTTTTGGAGGGACAACACAAGTCGTAGTACCAGACAATCTGAAGTCTGCTGTGATCCGTGCTGGACGTGAGCCAGTACTCAACCGTACCTACCTCGAAATGGCGAAGCACTATCAGGTGGTGATAGTACCCGCTCGTGTTCGTCGCCCGAAAGATAAAGCAAAAGCAGAACTAACCGTCAAATTAGCATACCGTTGGATTTTGGCCCGTCTCCGGCATCGAAAATTTTTCAGCATAGAAGAGATCAATGCGGCCATTGCCGAAATGCTCAAACTATTTATTGAAAGGCCATTTAAAAGGCTGCCTGGATGCAGACGCTCACGATTTGAAGAACTGGATAAGCCCCTTCTGCGCCCACTGCCTGCAGAACCTTTCGAATATGCAGAATGGACTTCTGCACACAAGCTTGGGCCTGACTACCATGTGCGTGTCCGTGACCATTACTATTCGGTTCCCCATGCCCTTGTGGGTTCGCGTATAGAAGCAAGAGTGACCGCGAATGTCGTGGAACTTTTCCACAAGGGAAGGAGAGTAGCCAGTCATCCTCGATGCCATGAGGTTGGTGGACATACCACCAACCCCGAACACCAGCCTACGGCACATCGCCGCTATGCCGAGCAGACTCCAGAATTGATCATCAAGTGGGCTCGGTCCATAGGGCCAGCAGCCGGAGCGGTTGTCCAGCAGCAATTTGATAGTCGTCCCCATGCACTATTGGCTATTCGGGCAAGCGCTTCATTACGGCGTCTTGCTAAGGACTACGGCCATGAGCGCTTTGAGGCAGCATGCCGGCGTGCACAGCAGATTGATTCTCCAACAGTGAAAAGTATTCGTTCCATTCTACAGCGTGGCCTGGAATCACAGCGAGATGAACCACTCTCTATCCAAGTGAATTTGCCGCTCCATGACAACCTTCGTGGAGCTGAGTACTACGCGAATGGAGGGCAATAAAATGCTTATTCAACAGACAATTCAAGATCTCAAAGAGATGAAACTTCACGGCATAGTTAATATGCTGGAAGAGATGCGTGTGAATACCAGTTTACAGGAGTTGAGTTTTGAGGAGAGGCTCGGGATGTGTGTGGATGCGGAGCGCCATCACCGTGAAGACCGTCGTCTGACACGCTTACTCCGGCAGGCAAAACTCAAAGTGCAGGCTTGTCCGGAAGATATCGATTTCTCAACTTCTAGAGGGCTTGATCGGCAGGTTTTCTCCAACTTGACTACATGCGACTGGATCTCCAAATCACTCAACACCATTATCACCGGTCCGACTGGTGTTGGTAAGACGTGGATTGCCTGTGCCCTGGGTCAGCAGGCTGCCCGGAAGGGGATGTCGGTAATCTACAAACGGCTGTCTCGCCTCCTGGAAGAACTTGAAATCGCCTATAGAGATGGCAGTCTGACGAAAGTGCGGGCAAAACTGGCAAAACTGGATCTCATTATCCTGGATGATTGGGCACTTGCCCCCATAACTAAGAGAGGGCGGCACGAGTTGCTTGAGCTGATCGATGATCGTATCGGTTCTGGATCCATTCTGATCACATCTCAATTGCCTGTAGATCAGTGGCATGAGTACTTTGGCGAACCCACTATCGCTGATGCCCTCTTGGACCGGATTCTACATCGTTCTCACAAGATCCAATTGCGTGGTGAATCTATGCGCAAACTGAAAAAATCAGTTTAAGGAGGCCCTATGTATAAGACGAACAATACGAACGGAAACAAAAGCGCGATACAGTCGAAGAGTTTTGTTCACCTCCAACAAGACCTTCTTGGTGAGGTGGATAATGCCCATAATCCGGATCTGCTTATTATCGACCAGGTCTTCAAACACTACCACAATACGCTCAAGCTACAACCTAAACTGGCGAAGATGCTAGTCAGCCGGAAAGTGGATCCCAGCTATATTGAGAACTTCCATATTGGTTTTGCAGACAGAACCTTGGGTTATGAACTGAAGTCACCGAAATGCCTTTTAGGTTCCCGGAATCGAGGTCATTTACAGCGACTGGGATTGCTCAAGGACTCGGGGCATGAATTCTTTCGTGGTGCATTGGTGATACCCTACTGCAATAATGATGGTCAGATTATCGGGGCCTATGGCCGGCGTCCCCGACACCAGCGGCGAAAACCTGCTTATCATCTTTATTGGAATGCGCAGCGGGTATCACTTTTTAACGCTACCGATCAGCGGTTACCCAAATCGCTAATACTGTGTAAAAGTGCCCTGGATGTCTTAACGCTGCTAACGGCAGGCTTTAATAATGTTGTCGCCACGATGGGTACACAGGGATTTAATGAGGTCCAACTATCGCGATTGCATGAAGATGGGGTTAGTCGTGTCTTTGTGGCATTCGATAATACCCCGTCCGCTAATCGCTATGCACTGTTGGTGGCACAGGCTTTGGATGCTATGGGTATTCAATGTTATCGCATCAAGCCACCAACGGGTCAGGATGTAAATCACTTTGCGATGACACAAACGGATGTGGTGGGTGCCTTCAATCGACTTATGGATGAAGCTGTGCCCTTTAAACAATGCTATGGCAAGCTGGTCCCCGGTGTGATGGATCGTTGGTTGGTGCAGTTAGGAACGCTGGAAGATTGTATTCAGTTCTACTTGGAAGAGGCGCGACATGCTGGAAAGTCTTACCGAACACTGAATGCCAGCCGTATCCATCTTGAGCGATTCCTGGACTATTGCCATATCATTGAGGTTGAAGATGTTGCAGATTTAACCACCACTGTGCTTGAGTCCTATCAGCAATACCTGCAGAGTGAAAAAAATGTCTTCACAGATAACGTGATTTCGCTGACTACCCAGATTGAGCGTATGGATGCGGTTACCCGGATGCTGGCAAGACTGCATTACTACGATGTCATTCCGGAACCCATATCCTTTGTAAACAGCTGTGTAGCTGTCCATTGAGAAGGAAGCTGAAGCTCAGAGAACTCGGCCAATGCGCCGAGTTCTACTTTGAGGACTGCATGGCGCTGGGTGAGAGTAATTCCACTCTGAAATCCAAGCGATTACTGCTGGCAAGATTTATCGAGTGGGTCACAAGTGAAGGCATTTACGATCTTCAGGAGTTGGATCTGTTGGTGCTTGAGAAGTACCGGCGTTATCTCAACCGGTACCGTAAGCGCAACGGGCAGCCACTGGATATCAGTACCCAATGTGCCCGGTTGATGGCAGTGACCAAGTTTGTCAAAACCATGGATTACTACGATGTCATCGATGGCACTTTTGCCAAGAAATTTAGGCTACCCCGCATTCCGCGCCGGCTACCCAAGGACATTCCCACGATTGAAGATATCGAACGAGTGCTGGACCAGGCCCTAATTATGGGACGGTTGGGACTCAGAAACCGGGCAATCATTGAAGTGTTTTATGCCACAGGGATCCGCCGTATAGAGCTGGTGAATTTGAACGTACGAGATATTGATTTCCAGCGGCAGATTCTGACGGTGCGGGAAGGTAAGAACAAGAATGATCGAAATGTCCCCATCGCGCGTCGGGCTCTGGACTGGGTTGAGCGGTACCTGAAGGAGCTGCACCTCAGACTTGCGTGTCTAGCATCTGGAGAAGCGTTATTTCTGACCGAGGCAGGTAAACGAATGAAACCCCACAAAGTCACCGATATGGTGACCAAGTGCATAGACAGATCAGGAATAGACAAGAAAGGCGCCTGCCATCTGCTGCGCCATGTGACGGCAACAGAAATGCTGCGACATGGCGCTGATATCCGGCAGGTCCAGGAGATGCTGGGGCACAGTGATATCTCTTCAACCCAGATCTATGCTCATGTGACCATTCTGGATTTGAATAGGGTTTACTATGAGACTCATCCGGCTGCGAAGGAAATATAAGAATATTACTTAGTCAGGAATGCGTGTAACTTATTGATTATTAATAGGAATGCGTAGTACTGACTGATGCTTATTATTTGAGTGGGTGCTGCTGGCTGAAAAATATACGCTAGTGGCGTATGTGAGCATCTATAATACCGTTAGTCTATATATATGCCTATCCAATGTAGGGTGTGAATGTATATTGTAATGTCAATGAATATGTCTATAATATGGTTATGTGATAGATGGTGAATTTAGGGTTATTGCGATGAAAGATGTGCCAAAAAATAAATTTCCAAGAATTGTGCGGGCTGTACCTGATCCCTTAGGTTTGTATCTACATGCTGGATACAATGACCATAAAGCGTTGCTCAATATGTTGGCTACCGGTGACAAGACCTTTTTTGGTGCTGTTTTTGACCCTACAAAAATGGATCGACACGCAGAGCTCCGTGAGCAGATATTTGAGAACAAATTGGATGCGGTTTTGGATCCGGGCACTGTCAGATCGGCAACACCTGGTGGTTACTCTGATGCCATTAGTGCACTGCCCTGGGGGAAAAACAGACCGCATAATGAGGATGACTTCAAAGGTCTATCGGGGCGTAGATTAATAGGTGATTTAGCGGCTTTTGCTTGTGAGCATGGATTTACCCAAGTCATGGCTCCATCTCATTACATTTCAAATATCGATGATTCCTGGGTGGACATTGATATTGAGTCGGTATGTAATTTTCGAACAGCACTAGATAAGGTTGGCTGTTCTTCTGTCCCTTTAATTCTGCCCTTGGCAATCCCCTACAGGCTCTTTAGAAACTTTGATGAAAGAAACGCTTTGATTGATCGTATTCGGCAGCTTCCGGTGAGCTCTATTTGGCTATCTATTGATGGTGTTGGAAGAAATAGTACTGCCAATGCGGCAAGAAATTATATTGATGCCGCCAGGGATTTTCATGCATTGGATATTCCTTTAGTAGCCAACCATATGGGTGGCATGTTCGGTCTTTCACTTCTTGCTTTTGGGGCAGTCGGAGGGATTGCGCATGGAGTGATGCAACATGAATCTTTTCAAACATCGCATTTAAAGAAGCCTCGTAAACTCAGTAAATTTGGGCGCAAAAGATTAATTTATGTACCATCAATCGATGCCATGTTACCGTCTAAAGAAGCTGAGATTCTGCTTTCAAGTAGAAGGGCAAAGGCTCATTTTGCTTGCACTGATTCCCGCTGTTGCCCTCGAGGCACGAAAGATATGCTACATAATCATACGCGCCATTACCTTTACCAGAGAATGCATGAAGTTGCCGGTTTAAGCCGCATGCCTGAAACATTAAGGCCGCAACGGTTTTTAGATCAGCACCTGAGACCCGCGACTGATAAAGCAGTGGCTGCTACTCAAATCGAGTGGCCGGATAAAAAAGTTTTGGAAAAGATGCAAAAAAATAGAAAGCATCTTGATACGTTGAGAATTGCTTTAGGGGATTACTCTGAAAAAAATCCTCCAAAGTCATTTGCTTTACATCCCAAGATGAGAGCAGCAAGAAGCTGAAATAATTATTTATATGATGAGATTAAAATGAATATGGTGAGAAAATGAGTAACGCGATTGCTCGAAAAATAGAATCCATTGAAGAGAAAGGTGGTATGCGGTCAGCCGATGTGGCCAATATTTTAGGTACCCGCCCTGAAACTGTATCGCGCTGGAATCAGGGAAAAGCATTTCCTAGAGGTGATACTGAAAAATTGCTTTTAGATCTCGATTATATTGTGGATCAATTGTCAGACTTTTATGAGCCTCTGGAAGCTAGAGTATGGCTATTTAGTCGTCAAAGAGTATTAGATGGCAAAAGGCCTGTTGATCTTATTCAAGAAGGTGATACTGATACAGTGATGCAGATTCTGGATCAACTTAGAGATGGAATATACCTGTAGAGAGTAATGGATGGTACATGATCCCGATCTGTTAGAAAAATTATCGAATCTTGAGGTCACGCATTTTAACGGCGAGGTGTTTAGGGCTACGCGAGAAAATTTAGATCCTTTGGCTGCTTCCAGTAATGGAGGCCGTTGGATGCCAAGAAATGAGATGAATGTACTCTATACGTCTCTGACACAAGATGGAGCTATATCTGAATTGGCCTATCACTGGGGGATGCTTAATCCCAGGCCGTCAAAGCCAGCGAAATTAAGCCGTATCAAGGCTGATTTGCCACAGTCCATGCGGATCCTTCGGACAGATTTAGAATCACTAGGTATTCATGACCACGAATACCAACAGATGAATTATGAAAAAATGCAGAAGATTGGCCATGCTTCAGCATTTCTTGATTTTCATGGTTTGCTAGTTCCTTCTGCTCGATGGCATTGCGAAAATTTAATCATCTTCACTGACAACATCATGCATTTAGAGGCATTGGAATTGATTGATGATAAAGAAGTGGATTGGGTAAAATGGGGCGAGGAAAACAATATGTTAGATTGAGCAGTCTTATTGATTATTTACATTATTGGGGGATTAAGTAATGCCAAGAAAAACACACCATATAGTTCCAAATTCCGATGGTGGTTGGGATGTCAAAAAAGGAGGTGGTCAACGGTCAATAAAACATTTTGACAAAAAACAAGAAGCAGTTGATTACGGTAGAAATGTCAGTCGGAATCAAAACTCAGAATTTGTTATCCATAAACAGGATGGCACTATCCAAAACTCCGACAGCCATGGCGGTGATCCATGTCCACCGAAAGACAAGAAATAGTGAGGAAAGGGATTAGTTTACAACTACTTTAGGGATTATGATCCAAGCACAGGGCGTTACCTTCAATCAGACCCAATTGGTTTGAATGGAAGTATTAATACATTCGCATACGTAAAAGGCAATCCACTAATAGGAATAGATCCTTTAGGTTTATATAGTTATTGGGGTGGGCCAGGACAATGGGGTCAAGAGAATTCTGATGGAGAATGTGGAGAAAAATGTGAATGTTGGCTTTCGTGTATGGCTAGAGATCCACTCTTACCTGTGTTTATGATTGGTGTTGGAGCGCCATTGTTTGGAGTAAAAACACCAAGTCAAATCAGACCTAATGCATCGATGTGGGGTAGTATCGATCGTCGTTTTCCAAATTTACCGGGTGCCAATCCAGACTGGGGGCCAGAGGTACGAAGAGCTGGTAAAGTACAGCGTATTAAATGTTTAGGCCGATACGGTACGGCTGCCGCTGCTACAGCTGCATTTGCAGTTGGTTATACAATAGGGGCAACCGGTCGTTGTTGGGTAGAGTGTAGGAGTGGCAAATAAAGTATATGGAACTAATTCTACTTACTTTTATCTTTGTTGTTATTTTTAGCTTGTTTTACGTTAAATTGCGTACAAGAAGAACTTGCGCATTATTATCTGTAGCAAAAAAAAATATTCAGCAAAGAGCTAAATTACGTACGGATACTCCAATTGATGATGCTTTATTAAGGTGCCATTTGGATGAAAAGTTCTACCCAGAAGCGAAGAAATTACTAAATTATTTTGCATCTTTGATTGATGTTCCTGTTGAAAAGTTCAGTCCTGAACAGCAATTACGAGATGTCTTTACATATAAGTATAAAAGAAAATTTAGAGGTGATATTGAATCTCTAGAGCCATTTACCATTGAGATTATTGAGAATGTCTCCAGTATGTGTGAAAAAGAGCTTTGGGAAAAACAATGGAGAGAGAACCCTGAATTGCCGCGTAATGAAAGTGATTTTGGTGATTTTATAATGGCAATGGATATTGGTTCTTTTATCAAATATTATGCACCGATAATGAAGAAGCCTTGAGTGGGTGGCGGGAGGTGTCCGTAGAATTTTAGGGGAGAAACCATTCGCTTACTTTATACAGGGAGTAATTAGTCTCATTGATGCGGTCAATAGCAGCTGGCTGGTCAGTCCTTTCCGGTTTAGGTGGTCAGTTGTTGCCAGCAGGGTGGTCAATTGTGTGCAGCGCCTGCAGCTTAATCCCTTCAAAGATGGTTAGGATTAGTATAGAGATAGAAGTTTGTTGATAGAGTGGATGTCATGAGAAATTTCAAGTTTTTTAATCACTGCTAATGGGACTTTTTGTTATCAAATAGGTTATGAGACTATAACAACAAGAGAGCGTGGTTGTAGCGTGCAGCAGGACCAAATACCTCTTGATTAAATGTAATATATAATATAATAAAAACAATAATATACATAGATAAGTTAATGTAATGTATATTACTAGACTATCTTACTAACAGTTGCGGAATTGATGTTCATGGATTTTCAGATGCATTTTGAGGTATTCGTGTGAAGAAAATAGCAATCTTTGCTGATGTGCAGAATATCTACTACACAACCCGTCAAGCCTATGGGCGACAGTTTAATTACAAAAAGTTGTGGAAAAAGGTAAGTAAGGAAGGAGAGATTGTATCAGCTGTTGCCTATGCTATACATCGTGGAGATGAGAAGCAGCTGAAATTCCAGGATGCACTCAAGCATATTGGCTTTTCTGTCAAACTCAAGCCCTATATTCGACGTAGTGATGGTTCATCTAAAGGTGATTGGGATGTAGGCATCACCATTGATGTGTTGGAAGCTGCGCAAGAGATACACACAATAATACTGCTATCGGGTGACGGAGACTTCGATCTGCTTTTGAAAAAGATTAAAAGTAACTATGCCGTTACAGCCGAAGTTTATGGCGTACCGGCCCTTACTGCAAACAGCCTCATTGATGCTGCTTCAGTTTTTCATCGTATCGATGAGGATCTGTTGCTTTGAAGCAACTTGTTCATTAACTCCTATAGCGACAACTAGCTATTGTTTTTGATCACCTGAAATATTTCTAAACTCATATTGGGAATAATGCTGAAAAATAAGATTGTTTAAAGGGATGTAATATTATGGAGTAGTGGATTTGTTATGAACATCAGGGAGAACAAGGATTCGGTACTTTGTGTGAGAATCAGGTAACTGCACATTATGGCGACATGTACAGTAGGCCCATGGCAACTGATACGATACTGCCATTAAATGATATCAAGCTATTAACACCGAGTCATCCAACTAAAATGATTGGGCTATGGAATAATTTTTACTCGAGAGCGACAGAGGAGGGATGTGAGAAACCACTTCACCCACTCTATTTTATGAAGGCAAATGGTTCTTTATCAGCAACCGGACAAACTATTCGACAACCACCTTCATACGATGGGCCGGTAGCCTTTGAAGGTGAGTTAGGTATTGTCATTGGCAAGCTATGTGCGAATGTCAGTGAAACCAATGCCGAGCACTACATCTTTGGATATACCTGTGTCAATGATGTGACGGCTCGCGGCGTGATGAGGGAGGATCCTTCATTTGTACAATGGACGAGGGCAAAGAGCTTCGATACCTTTGGTGCGGTAGGGCCGGTTATTGCGACCGATCTGAATGTTTCCACGTTAGAAGTGAGAACTTTGGTAAATGGGATCGAACAACAAAACTATCCAGTCAACGATATGTTTTTCCTACCTCACCAAATCGTCAGTCGATTATCCCAGGACATGACACTCTATCCTGGTGATGTTATTGCATGCGGTACCTCAATTGGTACTGGGCCTATGCTCCCTGGTTGTACCGTTGAAGTGAAGATAGAAGGGATCGGTACACTGGTCAATGATTTCAAGCAGTCATGAGATTACTTAAATAATAAAGCCAGACCGCTGAATATCAGTAATATACTAATGGCGCGCTGAAATGTCTGTTGAGACATCGTGGTGTGTATCTGCCCACCAATATACATGCCTATCATCATCAGTGGAATTACAACAGCAATCATCTTGAGAAGATCCAGATTGAAGAAACCAGAGATGGCATATCCTGAGATACGACCAGCACCATCAAGTAGAAAGATAGTGGCGAAGGTTGCCCTAAACTGGGTTTTATCAAGACCACGGAATTTTAAATATAAGACATAAAAGGGTCCGCCTGTACCAAATAGTGTACCTATAAGCCCTCCCATTCCTCCCGCTGGAATGGTCCATATCGTAGAGGCCTTAACATTGGGTGAAAACGAAAAAAGTGAGTATATGGCAAAGCTCAGAACAAAGCCCCCGAGTCCTACGCGCAATATCTCTTTCTCGATCGAATCAAATAAGTAAAGAGCAGTTAAAACACCGATAATCGCAAATGGCAACAGGGGCAACAGTTCTTTCCATTGGATTGCATCCCGATGTTTAATGCCATGGCTTGCTGAAGCGATATAGTCCAGAAATACAACCAGAGGGACAACTGTTGTCAATGGCATCATCAGGGCAAGTAACGGAATCGCAATAAGACCAGAGCCAAACCCAGCCATACCTCGGACCAGGTAGGCGGAGCAGATTACGATAGTGGCAAGTATTAGGTTTAGACTGGAAAGAGACTCAGGCACAATTAATATTGTTGTTATTCGGATTTAAGTGGCTACAAGCGTGCATGTTGCCACGATTTACAGGGTACCTCAACGATGCTGCTCGATAATATTGGAACCTGCTACTCATTCTGAATACCAAATGCGCAATGAATACGAACGCATATTATTTACAGGTATGGGGCATTAAGAATGATTTAAATCACAAGGAGATCCTTAGCGTACTAACAAATCAGATGAGTTAACTGTCAAATTTTGATGTGGTTTGTGTTCATTATTTGCACAACAGTAGGCACAGACAGCTAATCAGGTTGGTAAAAATCGGGTATATGTTGGATAAAATTAACCAATTTGTGAGATTCAGAGCACTGCTTCATGAAACGGAAGGGTATATGTCCTGAAATATTGGCGCTCTCTCTTTTTGGCATGCATATTGTAGTAGTTCTCTTAGTGCGCCTTCTGAATTATTGAAGGGGTGAACACACTAGAAAAGCCAGTAACTAGAGAATGAACCGATATGACAATGTTAATAAAAACTAATTTGACTTCATTCCTCACTGCAGTGACTTTCATATTCATTTCACTGGATCTACCTGCCCAGGATAATCCAAATGTAACATCGTTGGATGATATCACTGTCACTGCCACACGGATTGAGAAGAAAGCAGACGAGATTCCTGCTAGTGTGGGTGTTATCGAGAAGCGGGATATCCAATTTGCTGCACAACAGACAGGACTTGATGAATCACTCGTCAAAATGCCTGGAATCTTCATGCAGAATCGATACAATTTTGCACAGGATTTACGCATTTCAATTCGTGGATTCGGTGCCCGCTCCAGCTTTGGTATTCGTGGTATCAAAGTGCTTGTTGACGGCATTCCTGAAAGTACGCCTGATGGCCAGGCGAATGTTGACAGTATAGATATCGGTTCCAGTGGCCGCATGCAAGTCATACGAGGTCCCGTCTCCTCTCTCTATGGGAATGCCTCTGGCGGTGCAATTATCATAGAGTCAGAATCACCACCTGAGACACCTTTCATCTCTATCCGTCCCAGTTATGGTGAGAATGGATTTCAAAAGCACCAGATTAAGTTT
The DNA here is from genome assembly GCA_025656675.1 of Candidatus Thiodiazotropha sp. (ex Codakia rugifera). Lineage (GTDB taxonomy): Bacteria > Pseudomonadota > Gammaproteobacteria > Chromatiales > Chromatiaceae > Thiodiazotropha. The sequence continues at coordinate 188,925 of JAHXHN010000003.1, read as the reverse complement.
GGCGGCAGGCAGGAAAAACTGGATTATCTAATTAATATATCTGATCTAGATTACGACGGCTATCGTGATCATAGCCACACGGAAAGTACCCTTTTAAACAGTAAATTCGGTTTTACCATTGATGATAGCTCCAAACTTACAGCAATACTGAATGTTACAGATTCCCCAATTGCGGATGATCCAGGTGGTTTAACATTGGAAGAGGTCGCTGAAGATCCCAGTCAGGCAAGGGAAAAGAATGTCACTGTGGATTCGGGGGAGGCGCTTGAACAGGAGCGGCTGGGATTGATCTACGAAAAAAATCTTAGCAATTCAGATAAGTTGACGCTACGTAATTACTATATTTGGCGTGACCTTGATATTCGCACGCCGGCTGGTCGGTTTGGCGAGGGGATTAATTTACAGCGTTTTGCCGCTGGTGGAGGTGTGCAATATACCAGCAAACATAGATTGGTAGATTATGATAATCGTTTAACCGCAGGCATTGATCTGGACATTCAGGATGACGAGCGGCAGCGATTCATTCTGGATGGGCTTGGAGTCGGTGATCAAACGCAGGATCAAGATGAAGAGGTTTCCAGCTTGGGTGTCTACATTCAAGATGAATTGCGTTTGTCAGATAAAGCTGAACTGACCTTGGGTGGGCGTTACGATAGGGTGAAGTTCGATGTGACAGATAAGTTTCTTAGTGATGGTGATGACTCAGGGGACCGTACATTTGATGAATTCAGTCCCAGTGTTGGATTACGTTATAGCCCAAGATTATCCCTAAATTATTATGCAAACATCTCACGTTCATTCGAGACACCAACTGCCCGTGAATTAGGTAATCCGGATGGTGGTGGTTTTAACCAGGAGTTAAAACCACAAACGGCAACTAATTATGAAATAGGTGTGAAGGGTCTTTTTAGTGAAACAAGCCAATATGAGGTGGCACTGTTTCATATTAGTGTCGATGATGAGCTGGTTCCATTTGAGGTAGATGGAGAGACATTCTACGAAAATGCAGGGGAATCAAGACGTCAAGGCTTGGAATTATCGCTATCTATGCAACCATTTGATGGGTTGACCGCCTCATTGGCCTATACTTATTCGGATTTTGAGTTTAGGGAATTTGTAGATGATGAGAACAATGATTTCAGTGGCAAAACTATACCAGGTGTACCTGAAAACCTACTTCATGTAGACATTAGCTATACACACACATCAGGACTCTATGGGCAATTCGATATACTGTATGCCGATACGATATTTGCCAACAACGACAACAGTGTTGAAAGTGATGCCTATACAGTTGCAAATCTAAAGCTGGGGTACAGCCATTTCATGGGGAATTGGGAGTTAGCACCTTTCCTGGGCGTAAACAATATTTTCGATGAAGAGTATAACAGTAACATCCGGATCAATGCATTTGGTAGTCGTTACTATGAACCTGCACCTGATAGGAATCTTTATGCCGGCATTGAACTGCGATACGATTTTTTATAACGGAATTGAGTTTGTTGCAGTAATAACCGAAAAAAGAAGTGCTGCAAGTATGCCTGTTATAGGAATGGTAATCAGCCAGGCATAGAATATCGTACGGATAGTGCTCCAATGAACGCTATGCTTAGCCTCCGCAAGACCCACACCAAGTACAGCACCGATTAGAATATGAGTTGTAGATACAGGCAGTCCTATGGTTGATGCAGCCACGACAGTTCCGGCAGTTGACAGTGAGGCACAAAAGGCCCTGCATGGTGAGAGTGCTGTGATCTGGGTCCCTACTGTTCTCAGGACTCTGGATCCAAATAATACCATGCCGAGGATGATACCAACTGTACAAATGAGATAGATCTGTGTCAGTGCCAACTGGTTGCTCAATCCCTTTTCAGCGTTATTTAGCATATCAAGGGCTATCGCAACAGGCGCTGCCGCATTGGCTACATCATTTGCGCCATGAGCAAAGGCCATGGTGCAGACTGTAAATAGGATCATGGGATAGAATGCATGTTCTACCTCGTCCACATCCAGGTTTAAAAAGGCAAACAGACCCATTGCCGATATAACTGTACCAGCCAGCATAACCATGATGAAGATCTCATATGCTTCCATTGCATCGTCAACAAACAGCGTCATGCCTTTGAATAAGAGTGCCAGGGAAAGTGTAAAGCCAGTAAGGAGAACGTACATTGGTCCCCAGCGTTTGGCGGACTGAACAGGCGATGCAGACTCTAATATCAGGATAATGATTCCTTTCATAAGCAAGTATGCAATCGCTCCGCCCAGTAGTGGTGAAATAATCCAGCTACTGGCAATAATTGAGACATCATTCCAATGTACTGCATCAAAACCAATCCCTGCGATACCGAAACCCAGAATAGCACCAATGATTGAATGAGTTGTAGATACAGGCCATCCTCTGGCTGAGGCAAATATCAGCCAGAGACCAGCAGCCAGTAATGCTGAGATCATTCCGTAGAGTAGTATGGAAGACTGATCATTCAACTGGTCAAAGTTGATAATATTGTTGCGTATGGTCTCAGTAACACTGGTGCTATGAAACATGGCTCCAATAAACTCAAATATTGCAGCCAAAACCATCGCTGTACCTAAGCCAATGACCTTTCCACCAACCGCTGGTCCCATCGAATTACTGAAGTCATTGGCACCTATACCGAATGCCATGACAAGGCCGATACCAATGATGATGTAGATCATAATGTCTGAATTTACAAACGCCTCTAGCACATTATTTACCTTGCATTTGATTAATAAGAAGACATATTATGTCGCAATTGGGGTTCAATCGACGCTTAATCCGACCTCGCGATAGATACCCTTGTCTTGATTCGATGCTAGCCAGCGTCGTGTAGCAGCCCATAGATGACCTGGAGTACCTCCTGCGCCGTAACGACCTTGTTCTCTACGTAAGGTGTTGATCAAGCCGTAGCAGTGTCTGTCGTCCCAATTCAGCAATGCACTAAAATATTCGTTGTAACCCCATCCTTCCCACAGGTTCTGACCAATAAAGTAAGGCTGTCTGGATTGTGAGATGGTATTCATGACAAACATTACGGCACCCGTTGGCGCATTTTGCCGTAATAGATCAAATGCAGCTTGCTCACTGGCATGGCGTCGATGATCAAGGTTGTCGATGCGGTTAAGATCCAGATAACGGTCTGATATGGTTCGTCCCCATGCCTTGAGTAATCCCCTAATACGACGCTTGTCAAGAAAGGTTGGTGTGTAATTGCATTGTATGCGACTGCCATTAATAACGCATCGCTGTACATCACCAGGAGGACTGCTCGCATGTCCAACAGTAACAACGCGGGTCCAGTTTGTATCCAGTTTGGCAAGCAGATTTTGGGTTAAGGAGACACTGTTGAGTCGATGAGGATATATATCCTGAGCAAAAGACGACATGGTGGAGCCTCCAAAAAATTATCCTGGAATATACTGAAAAAATGTGTACGTAGTTATTATCTATAAAAAAGTGTATGTCATATCTTTACTTATTGCTTGCAATACCATGAATATTGAAATTATATCGATCATCAATACCCGTATTGTAGATCAAACTGTTTACTCACGTTGAATAGCCTATTCGCATGACATCGGCAAAGTGATTATTGGTTTCCATTTTTTAAAATTGTTTTGAGCATTGTTTCACCCACTTAGAAATGGGTGATTGGCCTGTATACTTGGCAAGCATTGATCCAATTCAAACAGTAATGGCAACCCGTACCTGATCAGTAAAGCTTATCCATTCTTCTACAAGATCGGTGATGGGCGGATTGGGGGCACACTCATCGTAATCAACCTTGTAAAGTGGAAATTCGATTTGGCTCTAGTACCTGTATTTACACTACACGAGTAAATAACATTGCCATCCTGATAGGCAAAAATGAGTTAACGGTCGTTGCTCAGCTGTTGATGTGATGGGGCCGGCTGGCAGATTGCCGGGTCTGTTTCCGTTTGCCTTTTTCTTCTCAGGATCTCCCTGCGTGTGTTGAGCAATATTTGCTGCAGGTCGCCATTGTCACTCTTCAGTGCCAGATTGATATGGACTACAGCATCTGCATAACACCCTCTATCAGCCAGTACTTCCGCCAGGTTGTTGCGTGCTGCTGTATGGCCGGGGTATCGGGTGAGGAGCTGACGGTATGTGGACTCTGCAGCTAACAGATCATTACTGGTGTGCTGGGATGAGGCAATTCCAAACAGCGCCACTGGGTTATCCGGCCATCGCGTCAGGCCTGCCTGATAAGCTATAAGCAGTGCATCAGGCGAGGCGATCCGTTCCATGGCGGCCACTGCTTTCAGGTATGTCATCTGGTCGGGCTTCTCTGGCAACTCTCCCGGTTTCAGCAACACCAGTGCCCAGCGGCCACCACGCTCCCAGGTGCTGAGAAACCGCTGAGCTGATAAGCGTTCTCGGTGAGTGATGCCAGAGCGCAATATCACCTCGTCCCGGGATATCGAGTAACCGATCACTACGGCATAGTGCCAGAGCGGAATATATTTTAATCCGAGATTCTGAAATACCAGTACCGGACGCCCAGCCTGCAGTTCCGCCATCAGAGCCTCTAAATCAGGTTTGATGGTATAGGGAATACGGTTGAAGCGACGACTTGCCGCAATCATCTCCACCTGCAGGCTACCCTCTTTTCCCGGTAGATAGACCAGAGGGACTAGCTCGTCCGGGGTTATGGATATACCTGTATAGTCGAGTACAGTAGCCAGTGCTGCAGGACCGCACTGGTATTGTTTTTGGGGATAAAATGGAGTCTCATGCAATTCAAGTTCAGAGCTGAGTGTTGCATCTGAAAGCAGGGTAGGGAGGAGCGGTCCCTGGCTGGCACAGCCATACAATGCCAGGATCAGTAGAATAGAGAATTGTCTCCAAGATACCTTCATCACAGGTCAAGGGAAGGCTTAGGACCCTACACCAATATAGGACACCATACTTGTCGGGCTTATCCAGCTAAATTTATAGATGATTAAAGATGTTGGTGACACCGAGCACTTCGAGTACGATCAATACTACCAGTACAACACCCAGTGCGGCCAGTACACCACCGGCAGGCAAGTTATCAATTTGCTGTTCCAACATGACCAGCTCCTCAAGCGTCAGAGCATCCACGCGCTGGTCAGCCTCTGCTGGATCCACTCCCAGGTCGATCATGGCAATACGAACATCCTCCCGGGCCATACTGGTACGGATACGGTCAATATGCAGTTGCCTTTGATCCATATCTATAACAGTCTGCGTGCTGATTGGTGATGCCAGGACAAAGGAGGGAAAACCGATAATGGCGGTATTGAGTATAAGGAAGAGAATCAGGAAGCGTTTGAGTATGGATTTAAACATTTAAAGCCTCAGAAGCTACGAAACAGGGTAGGTCGTGTAGGATTTATACCTGCTGGTCTGCAATAGAGGCAAGTACTACATCACAATATGATGCCTTTTTGTGGGCACTATCATATAATCTAATGCTGATGGGAATTTAAGTATTAATTTTTCAAGGTAGCCAGATTGAAAAACACCCGCCCTTGAGTCGATTGTTATTCGAAAGCTTGACGAGCCCATGTCTATCTCCATTCTTATGGGTGCAGGCAACCATGGATGCAAAGTAGATTCCCAATTGTGTATGGCCTTCATTCAAGCTGGTATTACGGTTAAATGCAGATTGCGCCTCGATCATACGTTGTGGGAAGCCTGCACCGTCATCTTCTATGCTCAACACAAGATAGTTATCGATCATCTCACAATATATAATTATTCTATCTGAGGTATAACGCAATCCATTTCCGATAAGGTTGTTTATAACGCCCCTGATCAGCCATTCATCAAAATATCCGGCCAAGTCACTCTCACACTCATACTTGAGATCGACCCCTTTTATTTTTGCTAATATCTGATTGTCAATCACAATCTCTTGCAAAAAATCTTCCACACTTACCTCCTCGATATGCGGGTCAAGTTGTCCCTTATCGATTTTATAAAGTGAGAGTAAGGCAATCAGGTTATTATTAAGTCGTTTGGATTCATGTTGAAGTGAGGCAAGCTTGCCATTTTCCTGATGTTCACTTTCTGCGGCAAGGTCATCGAGTGTGTTGATCACCATACCAAGAGAGTTTTTCATGTCATGGATGATCGAGGCCAAAATATCTGAAAATTGCATCTTATGCCTCTTGCTTCGGGGCTGTGATTGCTGTTTCGAGTCTGTCTTTTAATTTTCGCAGCGTTTGATTATTCGGATCGATTCTGCTGACACGTTCGAGGTAAATCTGTATTTCATCAATGCATTCGGTCGACAGGTTCTTTCTTTCCATATCCATCAACAGTACCAGTGCAGTATTTAAATTGACTATTTTGTTGGCCGGCATGCGTTCTGCAGTCTGTTTCAGAAGTGTGACTGCTTCTTCAAGTTTTCCATTCCTGGCCAGTTCAATGCCAGTTTTATTCAATGAGGCGACCTCTTGTCTAATTGTATCAATGGAACCAAGGACATCTTCTTGCATGTCCATACACACCATTGTCAACTTAATTTCATCCAACAGACTTTCATCCGTATGATTGTTGAGTACCGCTTTCTGTAACAATTCGGTAGCCTTGTCTGTCATATTGAACGTATTGAAGGTTTTCGCCATTTCGATGGCACAGTCGGAAGATAGACTGTGGTCGAGGTTACCGAAAATATCTGCTGCCTGCTGCAGTGACGCATTGGCAGCTTCATGATTCCCCATCGTCTCGTGGATCACACTTTCTGCTGTGGCCATATAGAGATGAGCCTGTGTGTCTTTGCTGAATTCCCGTTTCATGTTTTTCAAGACTTTAAAACCTGCTTCCCCCTTTTGGGTGATCGCTGTCACCTTTGCCAAATTGCTGTAGTTGGAAGGATGCTTGTAGACAGAATGACGGCCATGATGCACAGCTTTGGTAAATGCCGCTTCGGCAACTTTCATATCGTCATTCAGCAGCGCAATTTCACCTAGCATTTTTTGCCTCAGCACAACCTTGGGTGATATTTCAGTCGCCGTCAGTAAAGTTGTTTGAGCTTCATTTAACTGATTCAGGGCTTTGTAGGTCTTGGCCAACCAGTCGTAGCTTTCAGTATAGTTAGGGTGATGTTCTATCAGGGTCTGAAGGTGTGCTTGAGCTTCTTCGTATTTTTTATCTATAAACAAGGTCTTACAAAATCCAAGACATGCCCAGGGTATGTCCCGGATCGACAACACGGTCTCATAGACTTCACGGGCCTGTTTTGTTTTTCCGGATGACAGGCATATTTCGCCTTTGATTTTCCTGAGTTCATTGCTATTGGGAGGGGCTTGAGCAATTTTTAGATCGAGAATATCAATGGCACGCGCATATTCATGTTTCTCGATCGCCTGTTCGATCACCAGCAGATCCTGTTTTTTTACAATCAGTTTCTCGAGACGTGCATTGAGAAGGTCTTTATTGAACGGCTTTGTCAGATAAGAGTCTGGTTGATACTCGACTGCGCCCATGACCATTTCACGGGCATTCTCTGCTGTGACGATCAAGAATACTGTTCCCAGACCTATCAAATGTCGGTGTTTTGCCTCTTCCAGGACTTGTTGGCCATCCTTATCCGAGCCCAAGTTATAATCGCAAAGCACGACATCAAAACGTTGTGATGCCATACAGGCTAAGGCTTCTGCACCATTGACAGCAAGGGTAATATCTTTGACACCGCAAGCAATCAGCATATTCTTGATCATGCTGCGCATGTCGCCATAATCATCGACGACCAGATATGACTTATTTTCGAGAGGACCCGGTTTAAAGAACACAAAATACTCCATGTTGAGATCATCAAATCGATAACAATAGCGCGTTGGATAGCTGTATTTGATGATTCACTATTTTGAAAACAGGATTGTCTTGAGAGCTATTCACTCTTCATTACGGCAAATCTTACAAAAACTGAAGATAAAAACATGCTCTGTTTAGAAGTAAATCTGGTTTTTTGGCGACTAAGCAGAATCTCCATTGCTGTTTTCCGCCCAGCCGAAGGCCGTTAGTCTACGAATGCTGTTTAGCCGCGTCTTCATCAGAATCGCAGGTTGAATACGATAGAGTGTGAATGGGATTTTGTGCCCTATAGGTTATCCGGCCAGGAGTCATGCTGTTATAAACTTACAATCAGTACTGGATTGCGTTTGTAGCCGATGATTTAGTCATGAATCAAGGTGTAACTTGAAGTGGTTTCACCGCTTACAGTGAAACCATGCCTTACATAAAATGCCTTTGCTTTATCGTTGATCTTGAATACTTGCAGTCCTATGCTTTTAGATTGCTCCTTGCCAGACATGATAATTGCTTTGAGCAGCTTAGTACCGATGCCTTTCTGTTGGTGTTCAGGATGGATAACAATCATTCTGATATAAAGCTGTGTGCGCCGGTTTTCGACATGAGAGTAGCCGATTAACTCATGGTTATCATGCACCAGCATAATATTATTATGATCGAAGTTTGCAGTGAAGTCGTCTATTTGCCATTGCTCGTTCCAGCTCCATATTTTAGAAACGTAATCATGCATGACTAAGCGATATAATCTATAGATGCTCTGCCCATCTTTCTGTTCAGCTATTCGGTAAAAATAAGACATGGTGTGGCGAGTTACAGTGGCTAGTATGAGTCGTGTTGACCTTATTCTAGAGGTGATGCCTCTAACAGTTGCTTCAAGCCATGCTCTATTCATTCATCAATTACATAGAGTGAGGCAGATTTACATAATGTGTTTGAAAAATAACAAGCGAAGCGTTTTGATCAAATAGGGTGATTAATATTGCACTCGACAGCTTTGTATAGGTTTCATTCACCATACCAGATTCATAAAAAAAAAGGTTATCTCACGCGAACATCATTCTGACTAAGGTATGTCGAAATAATTTACAATTCGTTAACAATTCAGCTGTGGAAAACACTATGGTTTTTGTAACTACTTGATAGTTTTGAAAAGTCTAAATGTTGGTATAGTTTTTGCTGACTTGCTAAGTAAGTATTGTAATAAATACAAATAACAAGCTGATGACGTATCAGCGTATATGCATGCACATAGATAGTTGAGTAAATAAGTCTTCTCATAAAGTTTCTAAGAGGAACTATTTATGAAAAATCTTGCTATTCTAAAAGTGTGCATGTTCCATTTTTTTCTTGCTTTGTTCTGCCTATCGTCGCAGACATCTGCCTCCATTCTAGTCGTAGCACCTCATCCAGACGACGATATCATTACATCTTCAGGTGTAATAGCTGATGCTGTAAGTCGTGGTGAACAAGTAACTGTCGTTTATATGACAAATGGAGATATTTTTGGAGTGGCAGAAGGCCTGGTCAGGCAATCGGAGGCAGTTGACGCACAAATAGGCTATCTTGGCACGACAGAAAATGATCTTATCTTTCTTGGGTATCCAGATGGTAGTCTTGGCCAAATATACCGCCTATTTCCCGATGTAACCGATGTATTCACAACGTCTTTTGGTCAGTCTACTACCTATGGTAATAGAGGGCTTGGACAGAGTGATTACCATTCGTTCCGCTTTGGTAGTCCGGCTAATTATAACGGATTCAATATAGTTTCTGATTTAACTGATATCATTAACACTTACAGACCGGATCATATCTTTACAACATCAGAATTTGATCAGCATACTGACCATTCAAAAACATACGACTTTATTATTTTAGCTCTTCAAAACGTATTTAGTACTGATTCTTCATATACTCCCAGTGTACATAAAACAGTTGTGTGGTCTACCCAGCCGTCAATATGGCCTGAAGCGTTAGACCCAACTTCATTTCATGTAGAGATTCCTGACTTAAATCAAACAACATTAGTATGGGCAGATCGAGAGAGTATCAATGTACCCTTGGCAATGCAGGATATAAGTATAACCGCAAATCCAAAAATAAATGCTGTCAATGCACATCAAACACAAGACGGTATTTTAGGAATACTAGGTAAGTTTATACATAAGGATGAGGTGTTTTGGGTCGAGAATCCATTAACCTCCAGTGTGCCGCCTGTGGTTAATGCGGGTCCAAGTGTTTCAGTTATCATGGGAAACACGGTTCAGCTTGATGGTTCCGGTAGCTTCGATATCAATGCAGCACAACTAACTTACACCTGGACCCAACTGTCCGGTCCTCCAGTTATATTATCAGATGCCACATCAGCCACACCTCAGTTTACTGCACCAGCCGGGTTATTCGAAGACACGGTTTTACGCTTCCAATTAGTCGTAAATAACAGCGATTTTTCCAGTATTCCAGATCATGTAGAAGTAACTGTTATGACTACAGCAGTTGGCCAAAATATTACTCCATTGGTAAGCAGTATTTCTGCATCTTCAGAGAATACCGGTTCAACTCAAACTGCACTTAAAGCAATAGATGGGGTTGCTACCGGATGGCCGGTGGATTTCAGACGTGAATGGGCGACCATGGGCGAGGGGGCGGGTGCATGGATCGAATTAAACTGGAATGAAATCTATGCAGTAAACAGGGTTGTATTATATGACCGGCCAAATACAGCTGATCAAATCATTGCAGGCACATTGCATTTTAGTGATCAATCAACGCTGGCTGTGGGCCCTCTGGACAACGGAGGATTGCCGAACGTTATATCCTTTCCGTCGAGATTTACAACCAGTGTGAGATTTACAGTTAACCAAGTCGCCGCTTCGACCCTTAATACAGGTTTAGCTGAAATAGAAGTATATGGTGAAATGGATGCGGGTATTAATCTGGCACCTACTGCTGTAGCTGGTGATGATCAAATTGTGCTGGAGGGTGCTTCTGTACAGTTGGACGGTTCAGGCAGCAGCGATCCTAATAACGACCCATTAAGTTATCAATGGGTTCAGGTATCGGGTATCGCTGTTACATTGTCAGATAATACTGTTGTAAATCCTTCCTTTACTGCACCATCAGCGGTCACACAAAATCAGCTATTGGTTTTTGAACTCATTGTTGATGATGGATTGGAGACAAGTACAGCTGATTCAGTAACGATCACGGTTTCATCTAACCAATATAGCAATATAGCTCCTTCAGCTGTCTTAACAGCCTCTTCTGAAAATACGTCAACAACTCAGACTGCGCTAAAAGCAGTAGATGGAGTCGCAACAGGCTATCCAGTAGATTTCACTCGAGAATGGGTGACACGGGGAGAGGGTGCTGGTGCATGGTTGGAGCTGAATTGGGGTAGTGCATATATAGTTGATCGAGTCCTCCTCTACGATAGGCCGAATGGACAGGACCATATTGAATCTGCCAGTCTGAGTTTTAGTGATGGGTCTACTGTTTCAGTTGGACCACTGGATAATGGCGGAGGTGTCAACGAAATCCTGTTTCCAGCCAGAACTGTGTCCAACATGCGAATTACTATTGATCAGGTTGGACCTTCCAGTGCAAATATTGGACTTGCAGAGATAGAGGTATTTGGATCTCTTGGTGTTGGCGTGAACCTGCCACCAATAGCTGTTGCAGGTTCAGATCAAACTACCTCAGAGGGTGAGTTGATCGTCTTGGATGGATCGGGTAGCAGTGATCCTAATGGTGACACAATAAGCTACCAATGGACTCAGGTTTCGGGAGTGCCGATTGCATTAACAGGTAGCATGACTGTCAGCCCAAGCTTCATCGCGCCAACGGGACTCACCCAAAATGAAGATCTGGTTTTTGAATTGGTGGTTGATGATGGGCTGGAAACCAGCTTACCTGATTTAGTTACCATTACGGTAAATACATTTCAAAACTTTAACATCGCCCAATCAGCAACAATCACTGCATCCTCGGAAAATATCTCAACAAGCCAGACTGCAGTAAAGGCAATTGATGGTGTCGCATCGGGGTATCCCATGGACTTTTCAAGAGAATGGTCCACTGTTGGGCAAGGTGCCGGTGCATGGATAGAGTTAACCTGGAGTAATTCACAAACAGTTGATCGCATCGTACTTCATGATCGACCAAATGGAAATGACCAGATCACAGCAGCGACTTTGAACTTTAGTGATGGGTCTGTATTGTCAGCTGGGGCGCTTGAAAATGGTGGGAGTGCGACTGAGATTGCATTTACTCCACGAACTATAACAAGCGTACGGTTGACTGTTGATCAGGTCAGTCCCTCAAGTATTAATATAGGATTGGCTGAGATTGAGGTTTATGCAAGCCCTTAAAGCTTGTGGTTGACCAGAATGGTATCCAGGGATATATGGCGTATTATTCCTTTATTTGTCATAGCAGGGTGCGGTAGTGACGTACCCTGCTTCTCAGACCTAGAACCATAAAACTTTCGCTCAAGGCATCAATCGCAGGTAATAGCCGGTCTATTGCGAAAATAGACAACGCAGAGGTGGAAGTTTTTGGCTTCAAGATGGCCGTCCATGGCTTGTTCGGAGCTTCATTTAGTATAAGGAGATTATACTGATTGATTCGATGGCTCGCATATTCAGTGCGTTGCGAGTTGAATGAACTATCCTGTTTTTTCCAATCTGTTTTTGTCCGTATGGTGGAAAATGGCTTTATTGACAGGTATCCATAACTGCGTGTCTTCCTCATAGCTGAACGAGTGATCATCATGGATTGTGACATCCAGTAAGTACTTTTTTGTTTTATAGGTTTCATCCAGATATTGATTGGATAATATCCCATAAGTTTCTGAACCTACATCAGCAGACAGATGAAAGTGCTTGCTTTCTATCTCGGCATCGCCACCGGCATTGATCAGCACGCCTCGCGGAACCATGAAGCAGCGCATCACCTGCTTTCTATCCTTATCCCATAACCAGTAGCCAAGTTCTTCATGATAGGGATCACTCTCATTCAGGCGCCAAACAGTTGTTGAATAACGGAGGCCATATAGCACCTGTGGACCATTGTTCACAGGACCAAGTGGTTCAAAAACCGCCTTTTCTCGATATTTGGTTTCAGTCTCCTTGCTGTGAATTCTTGCTACATCGATCCCTTTGTCACCTTCCCAAATCCCCACCAGAGGTGCTAGCGGGCCGAGATTAACAATCATGTCACTGTTCATATCTGTTTCCTAAAAAATACCAAGAGCGACACAACATGATCACTTCCTATACATGTTGGCGGTGCTCATTTGACAATTACTTTATTGATAGTGAAGAACGATATCATGCTGATGTCAGTGAAAGCACTGATTTCTATCAATAATCAATTTTTCCGTTTGATGTGATAACACACTTGTCACACAGGAAGAGAATCCGTAATTTGACAGCCAAATGGGTGCCTGAATATTTTCTTGGTCAAGCTGGTCCGGGACTGATACTTAGGTATCTTGTAGTGTAAGGTACTTTCCTTCGTTCCTGACCCATACGGTCTGAAAGGGTACTCTTTTAATTGCTAACCATGGTTCCAATCGCGAATCAGGAATGGAAAGAGTGCGGTCATCTTGTCAAAATCCGTCAGTACAAACAGTGCCGGCATATTCACTCGTACTGTATTGGTAACTGCATCACTGTATGGTGGCGATTGAATATGGTATCAGCGGAAAAACCAAATCCAGGAATACTGTTAGGGTCTGCAAAACATGCCAACTAGCTCTCTGGTCCTATCTTCTGTAACTGCTGCTTCATCTCCAGTGCCCGTGCCTTATACCCAGGTGCCAATGAATGGTTGGGATTCAACTCTAAAATCTTATTCCAATACCCAATGGCCTCATCCAGTTCCTGCTTGCGAAACAACTGCATTGCCTGCCGATGGTAACTGTCGGTCAGCTTATCTCTGGTCATCCGTTGTGCATCTTTGGCCGCGGTATTGTCAGGATCGTAAGTCAGTACCTGTGCGTAGGTCTGGTAGGCCTCTTCCAATTTGCCTGCGTTCTGTTGGTCCTGTGCATTTTGAAAGAGCTTCTGTGCCTCAATCTTATCCTCAACCAGGATCAGTTTGTTGATCGCTGCTTCATCGGAGGAGTCGAGAATAATTAGTTTTTCGAGTGTGACACGAGCATCATTCAGATTGCCCTGACTGATCTGTAGATCCGCATACTCGTTATAATAGCTGGCCAACAGTGATTGGATTTCCTTGGATTGAGGATGATTGCTGCTTTCACTCTCCAGCTGATAGATTGCAGCGTCGAGGCCGCCATCATTTCGAAGTCCTTTGGCGGAACTTACGATCTCTTGTGCAGTTGCAGGTTCTGTGGGTTCATCCACCACCTCTGATGTCTCTTCAGGTTGAACATCCGTCGTTTCGGCTGGAATCACTTCCTGGGGCTGCATGATAATTTCTGGATCCGAGGTTGCCATCTCCGGTGTCTCTGTCATGGACGGGGATTCAACTGATACCGGGTCAGAGACAGCCTCAGGTTTGGGCTGTGATTGCTTTGGCTTTGGTTTGGGTTTTTTTCTTTCCGGCATTACACCCGGTACTCTGATGCGCTGTCCTGGTGCAAGTTTGCTGGGATTGTCCAGTTTGTTGTATCGGGCCAGGATGACAAACTTCAATGGGTCATTGAGAAACTTTTTTGAGATTATCGAGAGGGAGTCTCCTGGTTCCACGTCATAGAAAAAACTCTTTAATCCGAGGTACTCAATCGGATCGGCTTCCATCTGTTGGAGAAGGTTGGTGGCAATCTGCAGGGTAGGTTTTTCCTGTAGTGCCCAAGTGAGCTGATTGTGGGCATTTTCATAATCCCCATGCTCCAACTGTTGCAGGGCTTTGCGTACCCGTTGCGAGGGTGTTAGCGAGTCAGTCGGTTGCGGGATTGTCTGTACCTCTTCCTGAGGTTCGGGTTCCACCTGTTCCGGCTGCTTAGGTGGGCCAAGGGTTTCGCAGCCGACAATGCTAAGGGTAAAGAGGGTAATGATGAGGACTTTTGAGAAATCTTGAATATTCCTTTTTACATCTTTCACAGCATTTTACTCATTTTGAATAGGTTAGATCCAAGCTGAAATAGTCAATTTGGTCAATATAGCAGATCATGTTTCACCAGGCGTAGCAAAGCTGGCTGATTGGGCCTGTACCAGAACCAGTGTTACATTGTCCCGGGCGCCCCGATCCATGGTCAGATTGAGCAGTTTTTGAATCGCTTCCTGGAAACTGTACAGACTCAATATTTCAGCGATTTCAACATCCCTGACCTCTTTGTTCAGACCATCGCTACAGAGCAGGAACAGGTCGCCATCACAGGGTTCGAAGATCTCTGCCTCCAGCTCCAGCTCTTCAGTGGCACCGACAGCTCGGGTAATGTAGTTTGCGATGGGGGATTGTTCCGCCTGGTCGGATGTGACTATGCCTTGTTCAATCAGTTCTTCGACCTGACTGTGGTCACGGTTGAGTTGCTTCAGTACCCCGCGACGATAGAGATAAATACGGCTGTCCCCAGCCCACTGGTAGATGCAGTAGCCTTGGTAGGCGAGCAGTGTCACCACGGTGGAACCGATGATTTCTCCACCCCGCTTTTCAGATTCCATCAAGAGCTGGTAATTGACCTGCTGCAGGCGTTGTTCCACATCGCTGGCCAGTGAACCAAGTGAGTCGCCCGGATTGGTGGATTTAAGCGCGTTGATGATCATGCCTGATGCCAGATCGCCTGCAGCATGGCCTCCCATGCCATCGGCAACCGCCCAGATTCCCAGGTCCGCCCGGTCGAGACAGGCGTCTTCATTGATCGAACGTACCTTGCCCTTATCGGTCAGATGGGCAGAGACCCAGTAGAAATTGTTCAGACTCATTGAGACTGGGGGGCTTCAGAAGGCGTAAGTCCCATAGTATAGGCGCCGGTCTCGATCTCATCCCAACCGTGTTGTCCCCAGGCACCGTCAATCAGTGCACTGGCACCCTTGATCTGGGGAAGCCCCTGGCAGATCAACAGGGAGGGGGAAATACGCTCCGAACCCTGAGTCCACCATAGGCTGTAAGCAAACAGCAATTTCTTCATCAGGTGTGGAAGAAACAGGGGATAGAGGGTACGTAGCGAGGATTGGTCATCCAGATGGGCATGCCAGGCATTATTCAACGGGGTGGAAGCAGTTTCTGTTTGTGTGGGCAGTTCCTCTCGCTCTGTGTTCGGCATGCCTACCGAGCGGAGTTGTTGTTCGAGTGACTCCATTTGGAAATCGTCTTCAAGGCAGGAGAGCGCAAGGCTCTCCATCCGGGCAAACCAGGCTTCAGACTCCTCCATGAACAGAAACAGGTTGGATTTGGGATCGAGTTTTGCCGCCAGGGTGAAGGGATAGTAGCGTCCAACCCGATCAACGCTCGGCATCAGAACCCCAGCCCAGCCATGCTCGCCACAGATACCAGGGGTCAGCGCAAAACGCCACAGGGGGCTGGTAAGGTAGTTCTCCAACCAGAAATCCCCAAGTTGTTCACGGCTGTTGGCAATCGCTTCCTGCATCCAGGTTTCCCAGGGAGCGATGAAGCCACGTGGCAGACGCCGGGTGACGAAATCGCCCAGGGATGGGATCTTGCCGTAGAAGCCTGGGAAGTCTTCAATTTGTGTTGTATTTAAAGTCTGTTCGGACACCGGAAATCTGCCAATTCTCGAAGCTGGAAGGGATTGAGTGCACCACTGGCGCGCAACATAAATCGGGATTTACGGCCACCGACATTGAATTCCACACTGATCGTTTCAGGAGAGTCGGTGGCTGTGGTTTTTGCCTGGTCGATGATACGGAACCAGCCCCAGGGGCCATCTTCTGTCATACCAGAGGGCTTATCTCCTGCAGGAGGTGCAAGCAGGATCTTGGTATCGCTGATGCCGGAATCATCCGGCCAGGTCAGTCTGTTCCAGCGGGAGGGGCCGTGATTATACCGGACCCGCTGCTGATTGAGCAGCAGGGTGATCTGGGTGATGGTCGTGTCCATACTCACGGGTTTGATCTCAAAGTTGATCTTTGGATCCTGACCGCTGCTACTGAAGAAGGCATCACGAATCACTGCCGCCCGCTGAAATTGTCTCAGGGTGCCGGTCGGTATTCCCAGTGCTCGGTTACCTGCGGCATTCCATCGCCAGCTCCGGCGGGAGGTGTCGACAAAATCGAGGAGATAGGTATTGAAGAAGTTATCCATCATCCCCCCCGGCCCGAAAAAGCGACCGAAATCACTGATAGTCACCTCTCTGCTACTGCTGCGATCGAGGGGGTAACGACCTGCCAGGCTGCGCTGACAGAAGGGGAGCAACTGGGTATTCCAGACCGAGTTCAGATGGGATCTGACCCCGGAAACTGTCAAATTGGAGCTACCGTCTGCCAATGAAGTGAGCATATCCGCCAGGGGGCCTGGTTGACGCTTTGCCTCCAGTTTGAGACGGCTAATGACATTACCGCCGGCGGTAGGGTCTCTGGCGACATTGAAAGCCTGGTTGGACTGATTACCCGCAGATGCAATGGAACTCATATGGGCGTACAGCTCATTCAGCATCTCGAGGGTTCTTTCAAGGGGTGCCTGCTCACCCTCCTGTGCTTGGATCATCCGGTTCAGATTGGCAAAGTGCTGATCAACCGGGGTCGCAAGTAGTGAGTCATCTGCATTGTCACTCGATTCATCCGGTGCGACTTGCAGGATCGAAGCGAGTCGGCGTGTGATTCCCGAACTGTTCTTTTCCACCAGTTCGGCTGCCTTCTTCGCACCACCTGGCAGGCGGGACAGGGTGGTCTGCTCCTGAACCAGAGTGAGGTAGCGACGCAACGGTGAGCTTGGGCCAGAGAGAATGTTGAGGATCTCCACGGCTTGACGCATGTTGCTGAACGGCTTGACCCTGATATCGGCCAGGAGCTGTTCCCAGATACGGATATACTCTTCGTAGTAGAGTGCCTTGACCCGTCCACTGAGCCGTACCAGATCGGTATTGCCAATGATTTTTTCCAGTTCGGGGCCGAGTATCCATTTCTCCTCTAAAAGCTGATTGGCGATCGCCAGGTGATCCTTGAGAAAGAGTTTGTGATAACCCTCGTAAGTGAACAGGGCAGGGATTTCCTTATCCAGGGATTCCCCTGAGCGACGACTGAACACCAGTTCTGCATCCGGTCCGACGACCTGGGTGAGTCGCACGGGGGGGATCGAGCCGCCCTGGGAGGTACGTTTCATTCGGTTGTAGACTCGATCTGCCAGAGGCACCCGTAACAGATCACTACGAATCCTACCGACCAGGGCCTGATCCAATGGCAGGGTCGGTGTCATTGGCATCCTTTCCAGCAATGCATCGAGATGGCTGGTCAGTGCCTGACGCGCCTGGGCGTTTTCTGCGCCGGGCAGATTCAACTGCCACTGCAGCAGCAACCAGGCCTTAACGGTTTCAGCATTGAAATGCTCGCTGTCTTCGAACATCAGATAGACCTTAAGCGCCTCATAGAGGTAGTCGGGATTATTCCCCGCCTGTGTCAGCTGATCCTCCAGGCTGAGAATGATGCGTGGCAGGAACAGGTTTTTCAGACTGTTGTGGTAGGCACTGACTGCTTCGCTGCCAAGCTTGTCGCCCTGATAGAGTCCCAGTCCCATCAGCCAGGGTATATCGGCCTCCTGGTCAGCGTACCCTCCTTGAATCTGTCGAACCGAATCGAGAGCCGGGACTACATTGGTGAGGGTCAGATCATCCGGCGCTACAGCATTCACTTTCTCGTCAGCGGCATTGGCCTGCAGGGCAACCTGATCCACATAGCTTTGGTTGCGGCTGTAACTGGTGAACCAGGCGATACCTGCCAGTACAGCCAGCGAGATAGCCCCGACATAGGTCATACGCTGTAACCAGGCGCGTTGCTTCTCTACCCGGGTGTTGACACCGGCTAGGTGTGATTCCGGAAAAATCAGATCCTTGAACAGACGATTGATGAAAAAGCTGCGGCCGGTACCGGAGAATGCCGGTGCAATCTGGCGGTTGAGGCCAAACTCCTGAGCCATGGACCCTAGCAGTCGATCGATTGGCGTGCCTTCCTGGGTACCACTGGTGAAATAGATACCCCGGACCATGGGGGTCTCTTGAAAAACGTTGGCATTGAATGCCTCATGCAGAAAGTTTTCAGCAGCCTCACGCAAAGCGCTAAATTGCTGTGGAAATGAGTAGATCAGAACTCGACGTTTGGCATCGCGCTCCTGTTCCAGGCGATCCAGCAGCCGCACATCGATACGTTTCTCCAGATTCCTGAATTCATCTTGGAAATGGCTGATACCCGTATCTTTATCGGCCTTGTCTGTGAGGGGAAAGGTCATGCCCCAGACCTGGCCACGCTCCTCCCGGCCCATATTCTCGAAGAACTCGTTGAAACCAGCCAGCAGGTCACACTTGGTGAATAAAACATAGATAGGAAAGCGAATGCCGAAGTGATCGATCAGCTCTTTGACCCGCATGCGGATCGCCTTGGCATGGTTGAGGCGTTCCAACTCGGTCTGCTGCAATATATCCTCGACACTGATCGCCACCAGTGCGCCATTGATGGGTCTGCGCTTACGATGTTTCTTCAATAGATCGAGAAACCCCATCCAGGCAGCACGGTCGACCTCTTCGTAACTGTCCTGAGTGGTGTAACGACCTGCTGTATCCAGAAGGACCGCATCATCTGTGAACCACCAGTCGCAGTTGCGTGTGCCTCCTATGCCCTGTACCGCATCGTTACCCAGCTTGTCTGCCAAGGGAAAGTGCAGACCCGAGTTGAGCAGTGCAGTGGTTTTGCCGCTGCCCGGTGGACCGATGAACATATACCAGGGAAGTTGGTAGAGGTATTGGCGATTGTGTTTGCCACCGACCTTTGATTCTTTGAGTATTCTGATAGCGTCATCGAGACGCTGGCTGAGGATCTGTACCTCCTCATCGGATTCATGGGACCGGTTATCCCCTGGCAGCACTTTTTGACCGACCACACTCTCAAGCATCTGCTGGTTTTTCTTACGTGACGCCAGATAACGGCGCAACTGAATCGCCCCCCACAGAAGGATGACCACAGCAATGGTGATCAGTCGTGCTAGCACGGAACCCAGTGGCTCAAAGCCGGCGATGGCAATTAAAGGACCGACCAGCCAGATGATAACTGAGATTGCAATCAATCCCAGTACAGCAATTAACCAGCGGTTTTTAATAATTCTCAGGATTGCCTGCATGTTACAAGTGTACCTCGTCATAGATTCTGTACCATTCAGCGGGTCTGCAAGGGGCTAGCCACAAGGCATGCCTCGCCGGGAATGGCCTGGTCCTTTCCAAGAGGCATAACGCAGTGGATGGCCCCTTGCAGACCCGCCCGAAGGGAGCCACCCCAATGCACCAGTTCTGCGTTGCGGCCCTTGGAAAGGGCATGTCATTCCCTGCGAGCCACGCCTTGACCTGGCGCATTGGGCTGGCTCTGAATGGTGCAGAATCTATGACGAGGTGCACTATAATACCTATGGTTTTATCAGGGTGATCTCCACACGACGATTGCGTGCTCGACCCTCCTTGGTGTCATTGGATGCCAGGGGTTCCGCAGAACCTCTTCCTTCGCTCTGTATCCGGCCCGGCAGGGCGAGATCAAGGGCCATAATCTTTGCCACCGATTCAGCACGAGCCCGGGAGAGGTGCCAGTTGGAGGGATAACGTAGGCTGCGGATGGGTACGTTGTCGGTATGCCCTGCCACCAGAATCTCGCCGTCGAGTTTATCCATTGCCGCTGCAATACGATTTAACAGGGGTAGAAACTGGTCGCTCACATCGACACTGCCTGAAGCAAACAGGCCATCACCGGCAATACTCACACTACCCTCGGCATAATCCTCTTCTACACTGACCTTACCCTGGGAGATTTCGTTCGCCAGCAAGATTCGCAGGGTAAGCTCCGGCTCAGGTGCTGGCGGTGGTTTACGCTCCACAACAGTCTGTACGTTACGTGCAATGTTGTGCAGTTCTGCGTGGACAGGATCCGATTTCACATTCAGGCTGAGATTGAAACCAAAGAACATCAACAGCAGTAACACGCCGGAGACAGCCAGTACCACCCATAGAGGGACATATTGAACCAGCGCATTCTGCTTGAGGTAGACCCCTTTCCAGTTACTGGAGAGATCATGGTCATACTCATCATGATGATTGCGGATGGTACGATAGAGATTGTCGCGCAACGTCTGTAATTGAGCATACCCATCTGGCAGCGGACGAAAACGGCCTTCGAAACCGAACGAAAGACAGATATACATCAACTCAAGCAGCTCGATGTTTTTGGCAGGATTCTGTAATAGTTTCTGCAATAGCTGGAAAAATTTCTCGCCGCCCCAGGCCTCGTTATGCAGGCTCACAAGCAGACTTTGATCACGCCAGAAACTCTGGTTACCCCAAGGGGTTGAGAGGACCATTTCATCGATAGCGGTACATAAAACATAGCGCGCCCAAAAGGTCGTTTCCTTATCCACCCCAAGGTCCTGTGCCTTGCGCTCGAATGTTCTGAACTTTTCTATAATACTGTTTTTAAGTGTTGCCGGATCGGAATGTGATGGCGTATCGCGCAGGCGACCCAATAGCGATAGCAGTGATGAGGCCGCTATCTCCAGTTTATTGGCGCCCTGACGTGTCGGCAGGGTTGGTACACCCGTCGTTCTGGGTGGGGGCGATGCGTTTGGTGTCTGTGTTGCCGGCTGGGGTGTCTGAGCAGGACGTTTTCCACCCGGTCTTGGGCGAATCACGGTACGGTCACCTGTCTCGTTGGGCTTCATGCCAAATGGGTCGTCATGATCCATCGTTAACTACCTTTTAATTGCCCACAGTTCGAGTTCCAGGCCCGGAAATTCACCTCCTATATGTATGGCACATCCTCCTGAGGTTTCAAGCAGATTCCAGTACTCATTGTTCTTATCCAGCTCAAAGTAGCTGAAGCCAGCGTTATAGGGAATTTGTCTGGGTGCGACGGATAGAATACGCAGGCCAACACCAGGCAGTTGCAGATTGACCAGGTCGCGAATTTTCTCCACAGGTCCAATCTTTGTCTGACTGGGAAAGCGCCGCTGCAAGGCGTCTGCGGATAAGTTGGCATTCACCGCCAATACAAATACCGCATCGCTCAACAGTTTTCGATCCGGAACAACGGCAACCCGGATACCGTACTTTCGCTCTTCGAGGGGGATAGCCACCGCCTTTTGTTCCAACACCATGCTCAGTGAACGGCGTAGTTCGCGTATCAGCGGTGTGAAGGTCTCCTGTAGTGCCTGGTGCTGGTAGATGGCGAATGCAGGCGGCCGCTTGTTGCTGCTGGTGAAGGTGGCCAATTCGCCTGCCAATTGCAGTGACGCTTCATAAAAGGCGACAGGATGTAACAGTGTGGTACTGCTGAAATGTGTGTAGAGGGGTTCAAAACGATTCACCACCTGTAACATCATAAAGTCAGCCACCTCTGCAATGCCCTTGCCACCATCTACAATGCGCGAAGCGATAGCGTCGGCACGATGATGTAGCAATCCCTCGATCTCTTTTACATAGCCCGAAAGTCGAGTAGATACTTCGCAGTCAAGACAGGGTGGGATGAACTCTTCATCCAACAACAGCATGTCATCAGAGCGGCGTTCGATAATCTTGGCAACTGCCAGATGGGCGAACTCTTCAAGCTCTGACGAGCCGATCATTAGTCTGACCGTAGGCTTTGCAACCTGTAGCGTGGAGCTATTGGAAGAGCCTGCGATGCCATCTTTGGTTTCAATCTCATCGACAACATATCGTTCCAATCCCTCTTCTTGATCATCAAATCGCACATTGGCGATGCCGGGGCGTGATAGAGGCAGGGCGAGATAGATAATGGCCCCTTTGTTATCTGCAGAGATGTCCAGTGGAGGAGGCGGATTGTCGTTCCCAGGGATATCGAAGGTCGTACCGTCGGGTAACACACCACGGCAGGACTCCACCGCTAATCTGCCGAGGGCCAGCGCCTGTCTGTCGATCTTCAAATGGGTGAATCCCCAGCTGAAGGGTGTCAGATCGGCACAACGTGCCTGGACCATGTGTTCCAGGAAACGCTCCTGCTGCTGAAAGTGGTGCGGTCTGAGGAACATACCCTCCGACCAGACAATCCTAGACATCCAAGACATTTTATTCGGCTCTTGTAGTAAGTTATTTACTTTTCAGGAGATTGATGCCGCTCTTTCCAAACTCTATCACAAAGGTTGTTTCGTCGTGCACGTTGATCTCGATAGATCGGCGCCAGGTGGCATTTTCGATATCACGATAGGCGCCAATGACACCGACGAATCGTGTATCTGGTTGCAGATCCCGTGTCAGGGTCTTTATTTCACCGGGCTGGAAATGCAGTTCATCACGCATCAGCATCTCTTCACCCAATAGTGCAACGTCTTGCTCAAACAGATTGAAGAAATCTGCGTTGTTAAACACGCTGAGTGATTTCAGTTCGTAGATTCGTGCAACAATTGGCGATGGACGACCGTTGATGTCGGGATTAACGCTCTTGTCCGCATTCATTGAAACTTTGACACTGGAGACACTTGAGCAACCCATTGTCAGGAACAGGTAGAGGAGTCCCAGGGTGAGCAGTCCATTTTTTATGATTGCTTTCATCTGCTTGCTTCCTGTTAGTTTGGTAGATCGGGGTCTGATTGTTTGAGAGATTCCAAACGGCGAATCTGTGCTTCATAGGCTTGAGAAAAGGTACGCCCGAACAGCTGATGAAAATCATCCTCGGCTTCGTTTGCGATCTCACTGTAGAGTTTAGTGAACAGCTCCCATGTTTTGGCCTGTTTGTAGAGAGGCAGTTTCTCAAGCAGCGCGGGTTGACCCAGACGTTGTTCCAGTATTTCAGGTTTGAAGCGCTGCAGTACTACCTGCAACGCAGCCTGCATGCCAACCATCACTGCCAGCATATGCGCTTCAATATCTTCATGGGCCTCTTCAAATGCTAACAGCGGGGTGAGGTATCCGCTGCTCGGATTGGGATTGACGATATGTCGTAGGGCTTCCTCGATATTGATGGAGAACTTCAAAGGGTTGTTCTCGACCGGTTGAATCATGGTTTGCGACATACGAAACTCCCCCTTCATTTGCGCTCTGGCGCGGAGTATCGACATTGTGCCATCGACGCTGGTTCGTAGTACCTTGCCAAGGTTTTCCAGCAACGCCGGCAGGGGGAGTGCCTCGAAATGGCCTTCAGGAATACCCATACCCTGAGCCAGTGCCTTACGTATTGCAGCCTCATCACCGGTAGCAACAGGGGATGGCGCTGGGACTGGTCCATTCAGGGGAGGTTGTGGCGGGGTTGGCGCAACCTCTCTTGTCTTCTGCCCAGGCTTTGGGATCGCCTCCTGATTAACGACAGGAGGTGGTGTCATCTGATCCGCCGGTTCAGGTTGAGCGGTGGGTGGTGCAGGGATTACATCCCCTATCGGCTGCTCTTCCAGTGGCGGGATAATCTCCGGTATAGGATCACTGTGCTGTGCAACCTCATGTTCACTGTTGTCCTCATCCAGATCCCAATCTTCAGGAATCGGAGTCGGTTGGTTGAAGTAGGCATTCAGGTCTGAAGTATGGTCCGCTTGGGAGGGTTGACCGGATTGTACGATATCGAGGGAGGATTCGTCCGTCTCCAGACTAGGCGTTTGCGGCTCTTCGAGTGTGAAATGCTCTTCGATGACAGGTTCGGATTGCGGCATTTCAACGGGAGGCTCAGACAGGACCTGCTCCAGTTCCTGTCCGGCACTCTCATCCACCATATGTGCGAATGGGTCATCCAAACCTTCAAATCCATTCGATTCAAGGGTTGGACTGACAGGTTTCTGTAATGACACGCCGATGTCGTAGTCGCCTATGCTGATGATATCTCCATCCTGCAGGGCAACCCGGTTATCCATGCCGAGTGGTTGAGCTGAGTGGTTTACAAACACCCCGTTGGAACTGACATCTGTAAGGTGAAAGGCGCCCTCACTGAAATCCACCTGGGCATGACGTCCGGAGATGAACCGTTCCGGGTCGGGTAATACCCAGTCATTCTCATCCCTGCGTCCGATAGTGCCACCCTGTTCATCAAAAGTTACCGACAGGGATTGCGACGGGATAGTCCCGGCGACCTGGGTGACCGTAAGGGTGATTTTCATACTGCCGCTATCAGAAAACATGGGGCTGTCGATTATCTCTCTATTGAATAGTCAGGGTTAGGAAAAGTTATAGTTGAATTCATCATTCTCCACACCAATATGGATTTTGCCAATCGGTCGTCCCTCCATCTTTTCGATCAATAGATGACGGCTGACTTCCGGGAGCAGCGTGTTGGTGAGGATTGCATCTACCATTCTGGCGCCACTTTCCACCTCGGTACAACGACTGATGATCAGTTTGATCACTTCATCGTCATAGGTGAGCGGTATGCCATGATTCTCCTGAATGCGCCTCTCGATTCTGCCCAGTTGCAGACGTACTACCTTGGCGAGGATTTCATCACTCAACGGATAGTAGGGGATCACGACCAGACGGCCCAGCAGGGCAGCCGGGAAGACCTTTAACAGGGGATCGCGCAGGGAGGCGGCGATGGCCTCAGTTTCCGGCATCAGTTCCGGGTCCTTGCACAGATTATCGATCATCTCGGTACCCACATTCGAAGTCAGTAGGATCAGGGTATTCTTGAAGTCGATATGACGCCCTTCGCCATCCTCCATCCAACCCTTGTCGAATACCTGGAAGAAGATCTCATGTACATCCGGGTGGGCCTTTTCCACCTCATCCAAAAGTACCACACTGTAGGGTTTGCGACGAACCGCTTCTGTGAGTATGCCCCCCTCGCCGTATCCCACATACCCCGGAGGAGCGCCCTTCAATGTGGAGACCGTATGAGCTTCCTGGAATTCACTCATATTGATGGTGATGACATTCTGTTCGCCACCGTAAAGTGACTCGGCCAGGGTCAGTCCGGTCTCAGTCTTGCCTACACCGGAAGGACCGCAGAGCATAAACACGCCGATCGGTTTATTCGGGTTGTCCAGGTTGGCGCGGGAGGTCTGGATTCGGCGTGAGATCATCTTTAGCGCATGATCCTGACCAATCACCCTTTTTGCCAGCGTATCGCTGAGATTGAGGATGGTTTCGATCTCATTTTTAACCATTCTGCCCACGGGTATCCCTGTCCAGTCGCCGACTACCGAGGCCACTGCCTGAGCATCCACACTGGGGAGGATCAAGGGGCTCTCTTCCTGTAGTCCGGCAAGCTCGGATTTGAGTGCTGTGAGGCGTTTCAGCAGTTCTTCAGCCGACGCATCTGGCGAATCATCTGACGCCGTGCTCTCCTGCTCGGTGTCTGGTGTATCCTGTCCCGACTCATCGGTGGCGTCATCGCCAGTGTCACCATTTAACCCCTTCAACTTGTTTTGTATCTGCAACACCTCTTCGACCAGGGTCTTCTCCACCTCCCAACGTGCTGTGAGCTGTTCCAGACGCGTGCGCTCCTGTTCCAGCTGCCCACTCGTCTCCGATTCACGCTCCCCGGTATCCATACCGATGGCCTTTTCCCGGCCGATAATCTGCTGCTCCGTTTCCAGGGCCTCGATACGGCGTCGACTGTCTTCGACCTCAGCCGGTACGGCGGCCTGACTGATGGCGACCCTGGCACAGGTGGTATCCAACAGACTGACTGACTTATCGGGTAACTGACGGGCAGGGATATAGCGGTGGGAGAGTCTGACCGAGGCATCGAGAGCCTCATCCAAAATCTGTACCTGATGGTGCTCTTCCAGGGTCGATGCCATTCCGCGCATCATGCGGATGGCCCGCTCCTCATCCGGCTCATCGACCTGGACGACCTGAAAACGTCGGGTGAGGGCCGGGTCCTTTTCGATATACTTCTTGTACTCGGCCCATGTGGTGGCCGCGACAGTACGCAAGGTGCCCCGGGCGAGGGCCGGTTTTAGCAGGTTAGCAGCGTCACCGGTACCGGCACTGCCACCTGCCCCGATTAGGGTATGTGCTTCATCGATGAAGAGGATGATCGGTTTTTCAGAAGACTGGACCTCCTCAATCACCTGTTTGAGTCGATTCTCGAACTCGCCTTTCATGCTGGCACCGGCCTGCAGTAATCCTACATCCAGTACACGCAGGGATACATCCTTGAGCGGTGGCGGTACATCACCACGGGCGATATGCAGGGCGAAACCCTCTACAACAGCTGTCTTACCCACACCGGCCTCACCGGTAAGGATCGGATTGTTCTGACGGCGGCGCATCAGGATATCGACGATCTGTCGGATCTCCTCATCGCGTCCGACGATCGGATCGATTTCACCATTTCTGGCTCGCTCAGTCAGATCGACCGAGAACTGGTGCAGTGCTTGTTGCTTGCCCATCTGTGCGGGGGCGATAGCATCGCTGGCCTCGCCGGGTGCAGCGCCACCTCCGGTCTGAAAACCATCGTTTGAGCGCAATGCCTGTTCGGGAGAACCCTCTACCACTTCAGTGAAACGGTCGGTCAATGTATCGACACTGATCTTTTTGAACTGGTCGGAAATCCGTAGCAGGGCGTTGCGAAGACTATTGGTTTTCAGTACACCTACGATCAGATAGCCAGTGCGTACCTGAGCATCGTTGAACATCAAAGTGCCATACACCCAGGCGCGCTCGGTGGCCTCTTCCACATGGGAGGATAGGTCTGAAATCGAGGTTGAGCCACGGGGCAGGGAGTCCAGTGTTTCGGTAATGTCCTTTGCCAGATGAGAAGGTTCGAGATTGAATTGCTTGATGATACGGTGTAGATCCGAGTCCTGCAGCTGCAGAATCTGATGCAGCCAATGCACCAGCTCCACATAGGGATTGCCGCGCATTTTGCAGAATACGGTTGCACTTTCTATGGCCTTGTAACCGAGGCTGTTCAACTTTCCAAACAGGGCGGCACGATTAATCTCGCTCATGACTGAAGACCTCTAATTTCATTGGGATGTAGGAACAGGTCATCACCATCCCGTCCCAGGGGTTCTTGAGCAAGCCAGGTCGTCCAGCCCAAACGGCTTTCACCATTCAGACAGAGCGGTGGCACCTCTTTTTCTTCCAAGATCAGGTTCAATTCCCAGTCCTGTTCATCACCGATATAGTTTTTTACCACAGCGATCAGTCGTTTCAGACTCTCACCGCCTGGCAACATACGCTGGTAATCTGCAAAGTTGATGGCACCCATCACGATGCGGAATTTCTGTTGTCCCTGCCAGATCCGGTCACCAAGGATAATCGTTGCACCCAAGGCACTGATGTCTGTCGACTCACCCAACCGACAACGGCTGTTTTCAGGCAGGTCGATCCAGGTCCCGATGAATTCATCGATATGCACAGGGAGTTGAAAGAAATCCTGGAGGATGGCCTCCAGGCCCTCTGCATTCCGGGTCTGATCGGCAAGCCGTCCTGCATAGTGCAATTTCGCCAGGTCCGGCATGGCATCCCGGTTACGCAGGTGGGGTGAGCCGATACCAAATACAGAGCCCAAATAGTTACCGAATTTATCCCGATCCGGGCGGTCGAAGCTGACCGTTGGCTGGCTGTTGGCCCAAGCCCGGTAAAAGAGGGTTAGCAGGCGATGGTGAAACTGATCGAGAAAACCGACTTGGGTGGTATCGTGGTCATTGTGCAGGCGTTCATGGACATACTCTGTGAGATGCAGTGGCAGCGGACCATTCGGACCGAACAACCCAAAAAAGTAGACCCCCAGACGCGGAGGTATTTGTCCCTTGCCTTGACGGAATGAGCAGAGCGTAGAGGGTTGAAAGGCCATGGTTGGATCCTGACCGAGTCGGATCCTATCGCGTTTGGCATGCAATGATTCACTCAACCTGGGCTCTTCTGGATAGGCACATTCAAGCCTGCGCATCGCCTGATAGAAATCGAAGCGATAGGGTGCTTGTTGCAGCCTGTCAAACAGACCTATAGCGTTTGTCTCAGACCCAGCCTTACCGGCCATCGCATGATCTCTCCGCGTTCAAGTGTGACTACGACTGTCTCCGTGAAGGAGTTGATAGCTGTGTATTTTCGAAAAAACTGCTCCATCATTGCACCAAATAAAAAAGCGCCACTGCCTTCGAAGGCAGCTTCATCCAATGTCAGGGTGATCTCCAGTCCATGGCCAAAAGCGATAGGACCTGGGCTGGGTAGACGTCGATTGACCGGTTTTGAGCTGATCGAGACAACACCCTCCACCTGTTTACGTAATGATGGATCGCTGGTGTCCGCATACAGCTGCAGGAAATCCTTCAATGCAGCTGTACTCTGTTCCTGATCCTCACTCGCCAGTGAGAGATAGTTGAGGGAGAGATGATTGACAAGACGCCAGCTGATAGATCCCTCGGCAGTAGAGGGTTTAGGTTTGGTGGGTGAACCGATGCAGCGAATGTTATTGACCGGAGTACTGCTGTCGAGGGTGAACGTCGATCCCTCCTGACCCAATGGAATATGCATTGACAGATCACGGTTGGTACAGAGTGTCGTTACCGCAAGCTGGCGCAGATCACTTTGGTAGGGTGCTTCATCGCCATCCACTATGGAGACGAAGACTTCGCTGCCGATATAGCTGGATCTTGCACCTTCACGTTGCTGCTTGGATGAGAGAAGTCTTGGCATTCTGTGGATGGCGAAGTAGGCTTGTGGCTGATCGTTGGCGATGAAATCGTTGGAGGCATAGAAGGGATAAAAGGTTTGACTTTGCTCTGTGTTACTGCCGAACCCCTTAATTCCACTGACTTCGTAGACTTCGTAATCCATAGGGCGGGTCCGGTCTGGAAGAATGTGGTATTCAGATTCGCTATCGGTCAGATGAATACGATCTGCACGCTTTGGAAACAGGTTGATGGTTGGTGAACAGTTGAGCAGGAAGTTTGCTTCGCTGAGACTTCCTTCCAGACCCGGATCACTCTCATCCAGCAGGATGAACAGATCTAACAGTTGACCTTCACAACCACTGATGACTTGCTGTAGATCCTTCAATTCAACAAACATAAAACGTTCAGGCAGTGCATAGTACTCGGCCAGAAAACGGTAGCCTTGAAAGGAACGAGGACCGTAAGGAAGCAATGATTCATCCTTCTCAAAACCCATAATCCGTACAGGTTTGGGTTCGGTGGTTGTCCTGTAGGTTTCAGTTTCAGGGGCACGTCCAACGATGCGCAGGGTATGTCCTGCCAGTGCTTCAAAAATGCGCATGCCCGTCTCGCCACCGGTCAGAAATATCGGCAGGCTGTCGAGTGCGAGTTTGTTGAACGGGATTTCACCCGTGGTATTGAATCTGAGACGGATAGCTGCCTTGGCGTTATTCTGTCTGCCAATACCAGCCAGATTGATGGCTGCTGGAGATGACAGATAGTCGACACTTTGTAGCTCTACAGGCCAGAGGGTGACATCTTGTGCGGTCCGGTAAATACAGGTCGTATGGCTCCCTTTGCCGAGACGGCTGCGAAGGGTGGAGTGGCGAGGCAGTAGAAAACCGTCACCCAGGGAGGGTTCCAGCATATCCGCCTGGAACTGCACCACCATCATCGAGGGTGTTGGGCAGAGGTAGTGGGGGAAGACCCTTTCCATCAGATGTTGAGTGAATCGGGGAAACTCCTCGTCGAGTTTGAGTTGGATGCGGGCAGCAAGAAAGCTGAACCCCTCAAGCAGACGTTCCACATAGGGATCGGCACACTCGAATTCGTCGAGAGAGAGGCGATTGGCGATCTTTGGATAGGACTTGGCAAACTCCGCGCCCATCTCACGCATGTATTGCAGTTCACGGTTGTAGTATTTGAGTAATCGTGGATCCATTGGATTACTCCATACCCGTGCTGAAAGCATCGGACAGGGTTACACCGCCTTCCTCCAGATCGATCTGGGTTTTGATCAACATGTGAGAGGGCGTGGGGACTGCCCACAGCTGTCCTTCTATTTCGAACATCAAACGATTGTGGCTCTCTTTACCGGTGTCTCTGATGGAACGGACTTTAACCGTTTGAGACAGAATACGTGGTTCAAAATCCTGTACGGCTTGACGTACCATACGTTCCAACTTATTGAGATCCATCCCGGATACCAGATGTCCGGAAAGCTCACTCAGGCCATAGTTGAGTACCGAGTGTTCCACCTCCGGATAGGGGGTCAGGTCTTCAGTGGTGGCGAGATTGGTTGTATTCAAGAGTGAGGCCAAATCGCGCAGTACCATTTGACGCAGTCGGCGCATGGAGATAGCCCGTTTATCCTGTGATTCACGGGTCTTTCCCGGCTCGTCGTCAGTGAGTCGGTCAAACAGCGACGGCTGTAACAGTTCTTGATGACTAGAGAACTTCAATCCAGGTTCCTCTGCTGACCGCCATGTACTGTTATGGATTGTTTTATAAACATGGGTTGGAAATTTGGGTCATTCTGCCTCACTGTCTGTACGGGCTTGAAAAATAATTTGACGGGTAGTTAACAGGGGATACTCATCCAGGTTGGTTGCAAACATCCGCTGTCCCAATCCGGTATAGAATCCTTCGAAGGGCTCTTGCCATTCGGTTTTTCTGGAGAGTTTTAAAGCTGGATCGATATCCAATTCCGTAGCAGGATAGCGAGCAGGAATCAGTGCAACGGCTTCACCCTCATTCTCAAAAGTCAGATGGGCAGGTGCCCATACCATGTCCCTCAGGTCTTCGGGTGGGTCGATATCCACCTGTTTCAGTCTCTGCATCGGTATCCAGTAGTATCGGCCATTGACGATAGCCTCCATTACCGGGCCAATCCGGGAATCGGCATCGGCAATCCATTCGAAAGGCTGTTCGTCGATGCTGCCGGCACTGCCTGGGGCAAGCTCAAACGCCTGGCCACGCAGCTTTTCAGATTGTACGTATTCACCAGCGCCAGATAATCGCAGTGCCTCGATGAGAAAGGCTGTCCACTCGGGTGGGTCACCAAAGATCAAGGGCGATTTGTCACCGGTAAATACCTTATGGCGAAACAGCTCGCAACGTATTGCCTCTCGGTATGTCTGTGCCATGGGCAGATTGAGAGGGTCGAGATCACCTGCTACATCCAATTGGCTCAGCGCACGCTCCCATTCGCCGATGACACACAGTAACTGGGATAGAAATACCCGAAACTTTACGTTTGAGGGCTCTTTGCGTATTGCTTGTTGTAGTGCCTGTAAGGCCTCGTCTAGTTCACCTTGTTGTAAGAGTTCTTCTGCACGCATCATTATTGCCTTATCTGCTCTGCGATCGCGGCAATCTGCTACGACCCCTACACGCTGTTGTTATGACTTTTTTATAAGCACAGTCAGCTATGGCTACCATGTATGTTGCCATATCCCCCCAATTACCTATGAAAACAGCCGCTCACGCCAACCCGCTCCCCGCATGGGGAGGGATTGTGTCAGCAGCGGTAATCGCAAAATGGGGATCATCCATTATGGCGGAGCCTACTCCTGCTGATTGGTTTCCAGGTTCCAGGTTCTATCAGTGGCGGCACCAGGCTTACCGGTATGATCGATGGGGGTGTATTGCCATTTGATCTTGCCATAGGCAAACTCTACCGTCTCCATGGGCTTGGTTTCATCACCCGCACTACCGCCTGGTATCACTGAATTGACGACAACATCCTCCATGGTGTATTTCATGAAGGTGTGCTTATCCCCGGATGCCAGGCAGAGCTCTACTTCCACTTTTGGAATATGTTCGCCCTTGGCACATTTGATATTGAGATCCGGTGTACCGTTATCAATGGTTTTTACCGCCATGAATGAATTGAAATCGGCACGTCCACCCGTTCGTCCACCCGTCCCGCTGGCACCGGATACAGGTTGTGACACGCCATGACTGTAACTGAGTAACTCGATCCATTTTTTATGGGCATCATCGGTACTCTCACCATCAACTCCCTCAATCTTCATAAACATATCGACTGCCATGATTCTATTCTCCTATTAGTGGTTTGCGCGGTATTAGGCTGTCTTTTCAGACGGTAGTTTGGATACCAGACGCAGAGAAACCGTCAATCCTTCCAGCTGGTAATGCGGACGCAGGAAAAACTTTGACGTGTAGTAACCCGGATTACCTTCGACTTCAGAGACGACCACTTCAGCTGCAGCCAGTGGTTTGCGCGCTTTGTCTTCCTCAGAAGCAGTACCCGGGCTAGGTTCAACATACTTCTGAATCCATTTGTTGAGCCACTTCTCCATGTCGTCGCGCTCCTTGAATGAACCGATCTTGTCACGCACGATGCATTTCAAATAGTGGGCGAAACGGCAACTGGCGAAGAGATAGGGCAGACGTGCCGCCAGATTGGCATTGGCGGTCGCGTCCGGATCATCGTATTCCGATGGCTTTTGCAGTGACTGCGCACCAATAAAGGCGGCAAAGTCGGAGTTTTTGCGATGCAATAGCGGCATAAAACCGTTTTTAGCCAGTTCAGCTTCGCGACGATCGGAGATGGCAATCTCAGTCGGACACTTCATATCCACACCGCCATCATCAGTGGGGAAGGTATGAGTTGGAAGATCCTCTACTGCGCCGCCGGATTCGACGCCACGAATGCGCGTTGTCCAGCCATACATCTTGAAGGCCTTGTTGATATTCACAGCCATCGCGTAGGCGGAATTTGACCAGGTATATTTATCGTGCTGAGCGCCTTCGGTATCCTCTTCAAAATCGAACTCTTCCACCGGATCGGTCTTGGCGCCATAGGGAAGACGGGCCAGGTAGCGTGGCATGGCAAGTCCGATATAGCGGGAATCCTCCGACTCTCTGAGTGAACGCCAGGAGGCATACTCAGGGGTTTGAAAGATCTTGGTCAAATCCCTGGGATTGGCAAGTTCCTGCCAGGATTCCATCTGCATGACCGTCGGTGCAGCGCCTGCGATAAATGGCGCATGGGCTGATGCTGCTACCTGTGACATACCGGTGAGCAGCTCCACATCAGGTGGGGTGTTATCAAAATGGTAATCACCGACCAGGCAACCGTAGGGTTCGCCACCGAATTGGCCATACTCCTCTTCATAGACCTTTTTGAAGATCGGACTCTGATCCCAGGCCGTTCCCTTGAACTTCTTCAGGGTTTTACCCAGCTCCAGTTTGGTGATATTCATCACCCTAATCTTCAACATTTCATCGGTTTCAGTGTTGTTCACTAAATGATGCAGACCGCGCCAGCTGCCTTCCAGTTTCTGGAAGTCCTCATGATGCAGGATCAGGTTGACCTGCTCGGTCAGCTTTCTATCGATCTCCGCAATGATGCCTTCAATGGTTTCAACCGCATCGTCAGATATGGTGCTGGTCTCTTTTAAGACCTGCTCTGCCAAGGTTTGCACTGCAGTGACCACAGCTTCCTTGGTCCGCTCTGTTTTTGGCTTAAATTCCTGCTGAAGCAGCGCTGAGAATTCGTCGGGTGCCACACCTAGGGTTGATTCACTACCCTGTGCTTTTTGGGTATCTGTATCAGCCATTCTTTACTCCTCGTCTGAGGTTGGTTCCTCAGATGCTGCATCGTCAGGGTTTGGGGAAGAGGCGAGAGACTGGAGCAGCGCCGAATCATTCAACGCCTTGGCAATCAGCTCTTCTGCACCAGATTTTCCGTCCATATAGGTCAGCAGATTCGCCAGTTGGGTGCGAGCATCGAGCAGTTGGCGCAATGCACCCACCTTTTTCGCGACGGCTGCAGGTGAAAAGTCATCCATACTTTCAAAGGTGATATCCACGTTGATGTTGCCATCACCCGTCAGGGTGTTGGGCACCCTGAAGGCGGTACGTGGTTTCATGGCCTTGAGCCGTTCATCGAAATTATCGACATCAATCTCCAGCATTTTTCGTTCAGTGACGGGAGGTAATGCCTCTTCCGGCTTGCCTGAGAGATCCGCCATTACCCCCATGATGAAAGGTAGCTGGATCTGCTTTTCAGCCCCATAGAGTTCCACGTCATATTCTATCTGGACCCTAGGCGCTCGGTTGCGGGCTACGAACTTCTGGCTGCTCTCTTTTGCCACGATCTACCTCTCTATTATTTCTCAATACCTTATCGGTATGGTTGCCAATCAAATCGCATTCCTCGACGAGGAATACCGATCCTATGTATCATCTTGCTTCCACAGAAAATCAAATTCGGACACGCCACCGGGAGCGAGATCCTGCACGATTTCGTGGAAGTCCATCTTCACCAGTCGCCTTGCCCGTTCAAGTAGAAGCGGGATCGGACTGGAAGGTTCGTTCTTCTGGTAATACTGACTGATTCTCTCCAAAGCGCGAATCACATCATCCCTATTGCTGATGACGCCGGGTGCCGCTGCCTGCTGATGCGCGGATTCACCATCCACGGCATCGTCTGAACCCTCAGAGAGTGATTCTATTCCAGCACGCATCGCCACCTCTTTTTCCACTTGTTTAAGTAGCGATACCAGGGATTGAAGATCGGGAGACTGATCGACGCCGACCAGTTCATTGAGCCGATTTTCAATAGCGTCTACACATTCAATGGCATGGCGTAGCAGTGAAAGGGTTTGTTGCGACTGTTCCGTAGGACATTCCCGAAAAGCAGCATCTATCTGATCAAGTGTGACCTCTTGGCTTTCTGTATCAGTGGGTTGCAGAGTACCGGAAGCAATCTGGATATCCCGGAAACTGAATTTCCCCATCACTGTTGATTCAACAATGGGAATCTTGTTGACAGCGGCAAGTGAATCGATGGGATCGCAGAGGTTGATTAATGTATTGATCCGTATTGTCGGATCGTTATTGTCATCCGGATCGAGCAGTGGATGGAATGTTTCCCAGTAGTCATCTATGTAACCTTTGATCAGCGATAGACCGTCGGATAAGCCAGCGAAGTTATCTGTATGCATTAAGGCACGGGTGAGATAGATGGCGGCTCGTAAGTCTTTGCTCTGTCCCAGCACCTGTAGCGATTTCTTTTTCAGCTCACGCCAGTCGGGATCTTCTGCAGGTATGATGGTGTCACCAAACTGCTGTTCTCCCTTGCCTTCTGCAGCGCGTTCCATTTCACTGAAAAGCGGATCATACTCCAAGTCTTCACCGGCCGGCGTTTCCTCCGAAACTACGGTGAGAAGTTGCTCAAGGTCAATGGTTGCCGTCAATCCCGAGTCCCCCGTCGAGTAGCGATGAATGAACGTCAAGACCCTTGATCGGGTTGAGTTGCATTATCCCTCTCTAACAGCTAATTCAATTATGGTTCAAAAAATGCCAAGAGATCTATTGTTACTGATTCTATATTGGTTTTGTTAACCCCTGTTTATGGGTAGGTTTAGCACAAAACTGTTGTACTTGATACTACATGAATCGTATTCAAGTGGAAGTGAAATATTACCATTCTGAGCGATTGTATTTAGATCTAACGCTCCATGAGAATGGCATGTATTGATTTCCCGAATTTTATTGGCCTTATTTTCAGCTGAATTTGCATTGGCTTGAGCAACCGTGGCTTACCGATCAGATGTTGCTATCGAGACATAGCGTCTGAAACCAAGGAAGCTGAATACTATTTGTCTTTCGACTGCCGATAACTGGAGTAAGTCCAAGGTCCAGTAGTCGACGTATCGGCCGTTCCTCCAGTATCTGTTCAGTACAGGGTTGTAAATACTGTTCACCATCCTGCTGGTAGGTGTAGGCTGGCAGATCAGTGATTATCGAGTCATCCGCAGGGTTGTCACTCAACCACTGTTGCGCCAGGAGGATGAGTTGGGCATACGCCGGATTACCCCAAAGCAGTTCTTTTGTACGCCAGCTGTCATCCAACTCTTCGAACGGGAAAGACTCAATAGGATCAGTGTCAGCACCGTACGGCAATCTCAGCAGGATTTGTGGGAGCAGCAACGATATCCTGCATGCTATAGCTGTTTCCCTGAAGGCGTGCCAGGCTTCCAGGTCTAGATTGTCTGACTCCTCATCTCCATAAAAACAAGTATCTGCCGCTGTGTACATCTGGCCATTGAATGAGTTGACCAAACTGCCAAGGCGCTCCAGCATCATCAGGTCGGTTTTACTGGTGGTATAGGTATGGTTATCTATTAGCATAAAATCGACTTCTGATGGAGCGCCATTCATTACCTGTTGCTGAATGAGTTGACGGATAGGCGAAGTGTGCAGGTTATCACTGGCCAGCAAACCTTCTTCCAGCACTTGGCGGGGGGCATTCAGAAGATAGAAATGAATGGCTTCATCCGGTTCTGTACTGCGAAGAAGCCAGTCTATGGAACGCCAGCTCGCCTCTAATGCCTGGAAAGCCCCATTGTGTAGCAGGTACCTGAGAAGAGCGGTGGATTGCTGACTAGAATCCGCAATAGGGTTGCCTGTCTCTGGTTCTTTTTGCTCATCATAGAGTGAAGGCGCTTCAGCAAGACGCCGTACCACTTCTTCTATCTTCGACTGTTTTGAATCAGATATTGTCGAGGTGTCACGCTGACGTTGCTCAACATTCAGGGCACGTTTACCAAGAAGTCTCGACAATGTTTGCTGTTCAGATTCTCTCTGGTCAGGTTTCTCTCTGTTGAAAGGTGAATCTTGTGCGGTATCTTCAGCAGACCCGATCACCTCGTCATCATTTCCCAAAGTGTGAAAAATTGCCAATCGGGCATGGAGTTGATCCGGATGAAAATCCTCCATGCAGTTGAACGTTATTTTCAATGATTGATCACTGTCATTCAGTGTTATATCCAGTGTCGGTTGTAAATGGGAAATCACACTATCAAATGTATCGATATCGACTTTATGAAGTGAGGGTGTCAGCTCACTTAGCGGGTTACCTGTACCCGTGCCGCCACTAAATGCCCCCAGAATGACAACCGATAGACTTGATTTTTCAGAACCCCTTATGGATTTCTGATGAGGTCGCTTTCCCAGCTCAACCGAGAAGTTCAATCGATCTGACATTTCACTTCACCCTTACAAATACGAATCCATGGAGAAATATTCTGAGTGGAGGACTATTCACTCGTTAGGTTCGAATATATCCCAACAGTGGAGAAGATTGAAATTTGGGCAGTCTAGATGACTGCCATCCAAGCTCTATTAGAGTCTGCCAATAAACTGCTAAACACATATCAGGATTCTTCTGTATATAACGGTATTGAACTGCCAGAACTATATGATACTGAACGTCAATGTGAAAAAGTACCAATCAGATGTCATTGACCGGAGAGTTTCTGACACACATACTCTTAATCTAAACTTGCTCCTTACCACTCGATGTCCTGCTGTTCTATAGTCATGGGCAGAAATACAAAAAAGGGTATGGAGTATCTATTTGCTATGCTTACCTGATCAGGCAGGAGTCTTGGATGGCATTCACACAGAGTAATCGACAGATACAGATTAAAACCCCACTGGGGCCTGATGAACTCTTGATTCTCAAAATGGAGGCAAGAGAAGAGTTAGGACGATTGTTTGAGTTTACAGTAGATTTACTGAGCGAGAATGAGTCGGTTGCGCATGATGCGCTACTGGGCAAAAAAATGACCGTTGAAATGGATATGGTGGATACCAGCAAACGCTATTTTGACGGTTATGTGAGCCAGTTTACCCAAATCGGTCACATCGCCTATTTTGCACACTACCGCGCTACCCTGAGACCCTGGTTATGGTTGCTTACCAGAACTTCTGACTGTCGTATTTTTCAGTATAAGAAGGTACCCGATATCATCAAGGAGGTATTTCGGGATAACGGTTTCACCGATTTCGAGGATCGGTTGAGCAGTACCTACCGAGAATGGGAGTATTGTGTCCAGTATCGGGAGACGGACTTTAACTTTGTCAGTCGACTGATGGAGCAAGAGGGGATCTATTACTATTTCACCCATGTTGCGGGAAAGCACACCTTAGTACTCTGTGATGACTACAGTTCCCATAGTGTTCTTGAGGCCTACTCGGAAATACCTTATCTACCGCCCATTGAAGCTGGGTCGAGCCGTTGGAAAGACACCATTCATGGGTGGAAGTTTACCAAGTCTGTACAACCTGGCCGATTTGCACACACAGACTACGACTTCAAGAAACCGAAGTCCGATCTCTCCTCGAATGCACCTTTACCGCGGAGCCACCCCTATGCGGACTATGAGATCTATGACTATCCCGGCGAGTATGAAAAGACATCAGATGGCGAAACCTATGCCAGAAACCGTATCGAAGAGATCCAGACCGGGCATGAAGTGCTCGAAGGAAAAGGCGAGGCACGAGGGGTCTGTACAGGTGGATTGTTCACGCTCACGGAACACCCACGCGGTGACCAGAATCGGGAATATTTAATTACCAGTGCCTTTCATTACCTCTATTCAGATGCCTTCGATGCGGTACCCGACATTGCGGAGGGGCCCATCTATGAGTGTGATTTTTCCTGCATCGACAGTAAAGAGAGCTATCGCCCTGCACGCATCACACCCAAACCGATGGTCCAGGGTCCACAGACGGCAGTGGTGGTAGGCAAGTCGGGTGAAGAGATCTACACCGATGAATATGGCAGAGTAAAGCTGCAATTTCACTGGGATCGTTACGGTAGCAGCGATGAAAACAGTTCATGCTGGATTCGTGTTTCTCAGGTGTGGGCAGGTAAAAACTGGGGAGCAATGCATATTCCCCGTATCGGTCAGGAAGTGATCGTTGACTTTCTTGAAGGTGATCCGGATCGACCGATTATAACGGGTCGTGTCTACAATGCGGATCAGATGCCGCCCTATGGCCTGCCTGAAAATATGACCCAAAGCGGCATAAAGAGCCGCAGCACAAAGGGTGGCAACACCAATACGTTCAATGAAATCCGTTTTGAAGATAAAAAAGGATCGGAAGAACTCTATATTCATGCGGAGAAGAACCATAAAAACATCACAGAAAGCAGCCGTACGGAGAATGTTGGATACAATCGGTCACTGACTGTTGGTCACGACAAGAAGGAAGATGTTAAAAACGATAAAACGATAACGATCGTGAAAAATCATACTGAAACTATCGGTGTGGATATGTCTCAAACGGTCGGCTTAAATAAAACTGAAGCGGTCGGCTCCAATAAAACTGAAACGGTCGGTTTGAATAAATCGGAAACAGTCGGCGTCAATAGTGCAGAAACCGTGGGTGCCGCCAAGGAACTCACCATTGGTGGTCTGTATCAGGTCTCCGTCGGTGGCGCGATGAATGAAACTGTAGGCGGTGCCAAAGCCGAAGAAGTAGGCGGGTATAAAATTGAGACGGTCGGTGGTAACAGAAAGGGCTCTGTTGGAGGCGACCGCGGAGAATCTGTTGCAGGTGACCTGACAGAAGAGGTAGGTGGTAACAAACTGACCAACGTAGGTAAGAAATATTCAATTACCGTAGATGATAAGTATGAGGTAAACGCCGCTAGTAAAATTGTATTGAAGACAGGCGCTGCATCAATCAGTATGGAATCAAGCGGTAAAATTGAGGTGTCCGGTACGGATGTGACCTTCAAGACGGCTGCAGGCAAAGTGCATATCGATGCCGGCGGCATCATCACGATTAAGGGAACGATGGTTAAGATTAATACTTAATCCAGGACAGGGATAGTAGATATGAGATTTCACAACATGTTTAGTATTGGATCGTCAGGTGTTGAGGTACGTACGATATGAGTGGAAAACCAGCTGCACGACTGGGTGACACAATAGTGTGTAGCTTACCACAAGCGCTACCCGCTACACCTCCGCCTCCTCACGCGCCCCCACCCGGTCTCCCCATCGTTCCACCCTGCGCACCCACCGTATGGATTGGTGGAAAACCGGCGGCAAGGATGAGTGATTTTAGTATCTGCATTGCACCCGTACCCACACCCAATCCGATACTGCGTGGTGCCTTCCCGGTACCGGTCATGAATATGCCCGCAGCAAGAATGACCGATTCTGGCACACATCCTGGATCAGTCATCATGCCGCCTTGCTGTCCTACGGTGCTGATCGGTCTATCCGGAACCACCGGCAATCCACGTTTGGGCAACCAAGCTTGTCAGAGCATGGCAGCGGGGAGGAGTCCACCCGCTGGTTCAACCAGCGCAGGCGGCACCCCCCTGGCTCCCAATACAGCAGGTCAAAGTTACAACAACTGCGGTGTTGAATCATCACGACAGATTATCAATCAAGCCACTGGAACAAACCCGGGCCAAGAGGCGTTGTTGAATACAGCCATTGCCAATGGAAATGCCAGCCAACCTGCTATCGGCAGCACCGGTTCCGGAGGCGGTGTCGTAACGGCTCAGAATCAGGCCTGGCACAGTGGCGGGACCACCTCTGGACAGCAAGCTTCCTTACTAACCAACAATGGTGTCCCTTCCACAAGGATGGCGCCAACAGCGACCGGTGCACAGGTGGGCCAGTTCGAGACGGCGCTATCACAGGGACGAGGCGTGATTGCTAACGGCGATGTGGCCGGTCTGCCAGGTTGGGGTACTCAGACGGGTGCACATGCAGTGATGGTCACCGGATATGAATACGATGATGACGGGAATGTCACTCATGTTATCTACAATGACACGGGTATAGGCGTTTGCAATCAGCGTGCAACGGCCGCTCAATTCCAAAACTTTTTGACAACCGGTGCAAATAACTCAGTTGCGAACGGATTTGCCCCGTCGGGTGCGGCTGTTACCAATAATCCTATTTGGTAACATCAATGAACAAGAGGGTTTTCTTGCATGCCACACTATTCTTATTATCTTTTTACTGGGTGGGTGTGTTTGCCATGTCAATGAAAGATGCGGTTCAGCAGATTGGACAACACGCAAACATGATGCCGTTAGAGCGTGGTATCACACTGCCGATGGTGAAGGTCGAGAATAACAGCATACTCGTACGAAGACTCATCTACTTTACGCGCCTTTCACCCGAAGAAGGAACAACAATTACACCACCACAATATATTGCCAGCTATGACTATTCCAATGGGTCTTTCATTACCCTGAAGAAATTTGAAATAGACGTACCGAATCTTCAGCCCCCTCCCTGGATTCACAACAGACCTGGTTTTGAGAAGGCTGAGGATATTATTCCGGAATTTAATCGCATATGGTCTTTATATGACGTACTCATACCGGAATATGTGAAAGGAACTTCCAGGTGCAGCGATGAAATCAGGCAATTAGCCAAAGAGTACATCCACTATTTTAATCGACATGCAGAAAAGTCTTTACTTCCCTATTATGAGATGTTCAGTGGTGATTTTATTCGGTGGGTGGAAAGAGCTGCGGGATTATAGGTATCAATAATGTCAGATCAGCTATTCAGTTCAGTAGTTATGGCAACGGCTAAGAATCTCGTTTGTCCATCTCTCAATTTTTCAAACTATATAACACTGCCCATTCCCGTTGTAAGCAATTCGAAGCTGTTTATAGGATTTTTAGTAGGTAGAGGTGAAGTGATCGATCCTGAATTTGGATATCAAATTTGGCCTCCCAGCCTGCTGGCACTTTTCGATACGGACAATGGGCAATTCTATGAATTAAGGGCCATTTCACCTAACTTTTTTTCTATCAACGATTCTGCAGATACACCGATTGGCAAAGGCTATTCTCCACCTGAAAAGAGCACGACCGAATATTTACAAAATGAGTTACATGTTTTTCAGTGTTGTGACAATGTGATTGCCGCAATCCATTCACAGCAAGATCATCAAAGTGAATTGAAACGATATGATGAGTATTTCAGATCGTTAACTGAGGATGCATTGGTACCCTATTATAAAAAACTGTGTTTGGCGAAGCTAAACTGAAAGTGCCATCTATGTGAGGCCATTATGTGCGAAAATCCATCGCCTGCGCGAAACAACCGGCCGGTCCCTGCTGTACCCTCAGCTGATATCCCCCACGCAGGCTTTAGGTCGGCACAAACCGAGGGTGCAGGTGCATCGTCAGGCCAACCGGGTCCAACCTTGGTAGGCTGGCCCAGACAGTTGACCTGGAGTGATTTCAGTGACATTCAAAACCGGCCCCAGGGTGAGTCGGAGGATGCAAGAATCTCCATGGGTTTTCGCCCTGGTCGGTTGACCTATGTACAGGAAAACTCAGAATACAGGCTGGGTGAGGTGGAATTCCGGATGGTTTTGAACGCATCTGGATCCTGGGTCGTTGTTTCGGGTAAGACCGCTGTACTGCTTGCTCATGAGCAAGGTCATTACGATATTGTTGGTCTCTGTTACAGGGACCTGGTTGCAGAGATCAGAACCTTAAGAGACAGTTCCAGACGTAGACTCATTGTCGCTGTACGCCGTGTCATGCGTGAGCACGATCAGCGAGCGGAAAGTCTGACGAGACAATATGATTCCGAACAACAGACTGACCATGGACGTAATAGTACGCGTCAACAAGCCTGGGAGAGACAAATTCAAGCCTGCCGGCAAAGTGCAACGCAATTGACTGCGCCGCCCTAGGGGTATTCCGCAGTCGTCATACTCACAATTAATTAATGGATATTAAAGCTAGTTTGGATACTTGGTAATAGCCAACTGTTGAACTATGGTATTCAGATGCGTATGTGTATCACCTGTCACCCAGCACGAGTATCTTGAGGAAGGTTCACTGAATAACAAGCTATATACAGGATAGCTATTGGCTGCTGGGTCACCATTTAGCATGATGCTATTACATAAAAAATGGGAGTAGGGAAGCAATGATAATAAACCGAATTATCTTTTTAGCGTTTGCAGTTAGTGTTACACAATGGGCAATCGCAGCTGAAACCAACCTGGGGAGTATTGGGCAAACGCAGCTGCAACAGGACACAGGAGACGCTGTACAACGGACCTGCATCGGTTTTGTTGAGTCGGGTGCATTGCCCGGCACAATCCCTCTTTTTGATACATGCAGCGCCATGGTACTGACAGCGAATGAATTACTGGGTCTCGGTTCCTCTGACAGTAGCCTTGGTTTGAGTGCCGATCAGCTTGCCGCCGCACTCCAGCAGATTGCTACGGAAGAATATGCAGCCACCGAATCTATCGCCAATGAGATCGCAGCAAATAGAATGGATTCGGTTATTTCACGTCTTCACTCTTTAAGAGGCGGAGCACGTGGTTTTGCAATCTCAGGCATTGGAAATCTCGGAGCCGAATCACTGATAGCGGATAAGTATTGGAGTAGAGCAGACAAAAGTCGTGGCGCCGGTGCAGGTGATGAACTCCTGGATAATGCCCTGAGTGGATTTGCAACCATCAATTTTGGAACTGGCGACAGGGATAGCACAGACAGTTCGGATGCCTTTGATTTCAGTAATTCCCGTCTCACTTTAGGCGTCGACTATCGACTCGATTCCAACCTGGTAATCGGTGGCGCTGTTAACTTTAGCCGTATTGATACGGACTTTGATAAGCGTTCGACTGTCACCGGTGGAAATGTTGATACTGATGGTTGGGGCGGTGTATTTTATGGAACCTATTAT
Organism: Candidatus Thiodiazotropha sp. (ex Codakia rugifera); assembly: GCA_025656675.1. Lineage (GTDB taxonomy): Bacteria > Pseudomonadota > Gammaproteobacteria > Chromatiales > Chromatiaceae > Thiodiazotropha. The sequence continues at coordinate 144,651 of JAHXHN010000003.1, read as the reverse complement.
CGTGATCAATACTACGTCGATGGTCTGATCGGATATGCAGTTTCAGATTATGATATCAAAAGAGAGATATCCATTCCCTCCAATACCGGCACACCGGCAATCAGTAATACGGCCAAGGCAAGTCCTGAAAGCAGCGATTACACATTGAGCGTTGGGGGAGGGTATGCATTAAGACAAGGCCCAGTTTCATTTGGACCCTACTTTCGAGCGAGTTATATGCGGGTGGATATTGATGGCTATCAGGAGCAGGGCGCAGAGACCTCAGGATTAAATCTTAGTGTGACTGACCAGGAGTGGACCTCATTCACCTCTGTATTGGGTGTGGAATATGCTTATACCATAAGCCAGCAACAGTCGGTCATTATCCCTCAGGTAAGGTTGGGTTGGGTGCATCAGTTTGAAAATGATAGCAGCGAAATTTCGGCTACCTATGTCAATGATCCACGTAATAATAGACTTAGCGTGTTAACTGATGATCCGGATAGAAACTACTTCGAGCTGACACTGGGTATCTCATCTGTAATTCAGGATGGTATACAATTGTTTGCTAATTACGATACATTGCTGGGATTGGATAACCTGAGTGACCACCAGCTTACACTGGGTGGTCGTTGGGAGTATTAACAGCGTATGTAATAAGTGGCAGAGGTGGTACCTACCCATTTAGGGTCTGGTCTTTTTTCAATGGTATGCAGTCAGCTCTTTAATTTCATTGTAGACTGATAGATGCCTGGGTTTGAATTGGGGATCTCTACTGCATTAGCTACCTTACGGTAGAAATCGGTATTGCCTGCCATACCGACAATAGCGTAACCATAACCGCTGAGGCGCATATTCAATAAACAAGCCATGGTTAAGGATCGGCCTATGCCCAATCCACGGGAATTATCAATGACGCCAAGTGGCCCAAAATAACCCAATGCTGTGGCATCGTAGCAGGCTATTCCAAGTAATAGTGAATCACGTTGCGCAATAAAGCAGGAGCAGGGAGAATTGTTAAGAGCACGCTGGATTTCTCCAACCCACCTTGCAGGAAACTGCTGTTCCGCCCAAGCTAGAATCAGTGACTGATCAGGGCCGATGGGTTTACGAATGATAACGCCCTTTTTTTCCTGCTGGTCCATGAAATCATAACTGAACTCTAAATCATAGAGCTTGATGAGCATGTCATTATTTGCCATCTTAGCCTACCCATTATCACTTAATATAGTGTGTTCGGAATAGAGACATTGACTGAACAGAATAGCCCTAAATCTGAAATTGTTGAAGCTGATATTCGTATTGGCGGCAGAAGCATACATTTCTCCGCTCAGGTTTCCAATCAGCCTGTACAGCCCTATGAAATGCTTCCACTATTTCAAAATATCACCAACAAGGTTATTGAAATCGGGATAGACGAGGTGGTGGCGAAAGGTAAACAGATTTCCTGTCGTAGTGGCTGTGGCGCCTGTTGTTCTCAACTTGTACCGGTCAGCAAGGCAGAAGCATATGCACTAATTGGTCTCATTGATGAGATGCCTTCGGCAAAACAGGCTGAAGTCAGAGCACGTTTTTCGCAGAGTATGGAAAGATTGCATGATGTCGGATTACTCGATGAACTGGATCGGGTCATTATCGATGGCGATAAAGACAAGCTCAGGGCAATAGGTCTCGCCTACTTCAATCTGAACCTGCCTTGCCCATTCCTGGAAAATCAATCCTGTTCAATCCATCCCGACCGCCCACTGAGTTGCCGAGAGTTTCTGGTCGTCTCCGACCCGGCTCATTGTGCAAAGCCGGATCCTGAGACGGTAGAGAGTGTGGTACTGCCAAAACGGGTATCAGCCATTCTTTATGCCATGTGCGAGTCAAAAAACAACACAGGCAAAGGCTTTTTACCGCTTATCCAAATTCTGGCAAATACAGTGTCGTTACAAAACGAACAATCACCACCAGAACCTGCTATCGATTTACTGAATCGTTTCCTCAATAAACTCGCCGGCTAGGCACTTGTCCGCAACAGATCAATCGATTCACGGACAGGCGCGCCTAGAATGCCATGCGCAGTCCAGCACTGATGGTATGTGCGCTCCAGTCGCTATGGGCGAGAATAGTGCCAAAGTCGATAAAGCCCACCACACCGTTCTGGAACTGTGCCGAAGTGCCGAATCGCAATCGCAGATAATCCCGGTCAGGATTGTCTGTCTCGACCTGAATGGCATTACCGGCAGGATCACTGACAAAGTGGGCAGTGATGACCTGTGAATCATCCTTGAACTCATGTAGCCAATCGAGTCTGGCATAGGGGATCAGTACACCCCAGTCCGCACCGTGCGTGTAGGAGACCTTGCCACCTAAGTTGAGGGTCAACCAGCGTTGATCGGTTCCGCCGATACGGGTGGCCCATCCACCACCAGGGGCAGAAGGATCGGAAATCTCTTCCGTAAAGCCATCCACATCCGATTTGACATACTCCAGATCGGCTCGAGGTCCAAAGGTCCAGACACCTTGGTTGAAGTCATAGCCGGAACCGATGAACAGGCTGGTCATATCACCGTCATAATCGGCCTTCAACGCCTGATTGACACTCGGCATGCCGGCGAGTTGGTAGACGATATGGCGTTTTTGATCAAAATCATTTGATCCGTAGGTGGCGGAGAAATCCACAAAGAAGTTCTGTTCACTGTAGTAGGTGCCATACAGGCTCAGACTGACGCCTTGGGTATCCAGATCGCCACCATCATTCTCCAACTCTGCATCGGTATCGATATAGCCAACAGCACCACCTAGAATAAACTGGTCGGTGATTCTGTAGTCGACACCGATGGTAATGCCATAGGTATCGAAATCGAGACCGGACTCCAAATCTGTCTCATCCTTACTGCCGGTAGCTATATCACCGGTAATAAACACCCCAAGTCTCGAAGCCAATAAAGGATTGTCAGCACTTGCGCCACCACCGTGACGACGGCCATCCTTATAGGCTTGTACCAGCATCTCTATGGGCAGATTCTGATCATCGATCTGCAGGTCAAGTCCCTTAAATGAGAGACCTCTGGCACCTGCACGCAGGGCTGTGATACGCGATCCAATATTTCTTGTCTGAGTCTCTCCGCCTTGGCGGGTTGTATTGTTTGCTTTGGTAGCCGGTTCGGGGGTAATTTGAAACAGAGCGGTGCGGGTGCCGGAATCACCATCAATCGCAGCCCCTACAACGGCATTACAGTCTTCTTGCATGCGCGCACTGATTCGTCCACTCGGACAGGCCTCGCCAATGACCTCACTGGTGGAGATGACATTGGGATTTCCACCAGTGTAGGGTTCGAGGATCATTGTGACAGAACTGCTTGTATCTTCACCTGTGCCTGAAAGCACAATTGAGGTTATGCCGATATCGGTATCAATGCTCAAAGCGCCTGTCTGTGAACCCGAGGATTGAGGGGTGAAAATAACCTGGGCGGTACAACTGCCTCCCGCATCAATCTCAACGCCACAATCGTTGGTTTGTGTGAAATCACCTTCGGTTGTAATTGAATTGATCTGTAGAGGAGCATTACCCTGATTGCTGATAGTCACAATTTGGGGGTCGCTCGATGTATTGACACCCGAATCAGCAAAGGAGAGCTGTGTGTCAGAAACGGCCAGTTCTCCTGCAGTGGCTAACACACTGAGAGGGATGCTTTGGTTGATAGCTCCTTGTGGACCTGTGCCACTGGCAGTTAAAGAACCTGAGAGTGTCCCAGCCGATGTTGGCGTGGTACTGACCATAATGGTACAGCTGCTGCCTGCGCTTAGAAGGGTGGGGCAATCGTTGGTTTGAGCGAAAGGAGCTGCGGTAGTGATTGCGCTGATACTCACAGATGCATTGCCCGAACTGGAGAGAGTAACAGGTACCGTGCTACTGGAACTGCCTACCGGGATCGAGCCGAAATCCAACGCATTGGGAACAATAGACAGGTTACCAATCAGGTTCAATTGCCCAGTACCAGATAGTGCTACCGTCGTCGTAAAGGCAATTCCTTCATCAGACCCCGAAAAGGTCAATTGGCCACTGTTAGTGCCGGTAGACTGAGGTGAAAACACCACATCGACAGTACAGTTTGTACCTGCTGCCAAAGGGGGGGTTAGTACTGGGCAGTTATTGGTAATACTAAAATTCCCACTCACTGATATCGAGCTAAACGAAATATTGCCCGATGTATTGTTGTTAGTGAAAGTTACTGACATGGCCCCACTGCTACTACCAATTGTGATGGTGCCAAAATTGATAGTGTTTGGTGTCACACTAAATATTGCAAATGCACTTACCGAGAAGAGCGTAAGCAGTAAGGCAGACAAATATTGTAGTGTTTTTGATATCAGCCTGGGTAGCTGAGTGTCCTTCCTGCAATAAACCATTTTCAATTCTCCCCGATTATTTATTATATTGTCGCAAGTGATAATTATATGCTCAGGGCAATAGGCTAGGTATAGCCTATTCCAATCTGATTCTTTCTTGCCCCTTTTTGGAAAAAACAGTTCTGTTCAATTTACCTAATATGCCTGCTGAGTTATCGCGAGATCCAGGCAGTCTCCGTTCCGGCTTTTTGAACAAGGCTGGAACGGAGACGGTAGAGGGCACATTGCTGGATAGTTTCCTCAATAAACTCGCCGGCTAGGCACTTGTCCGCAACAGATCAATCGATTCACGGACAGGCGCGCCTAGAATGCCATGCGCAGTCCAGCACTGATGGTATGTGCGCTCCAGTCGCTATGGGCGAGAATAGTGCCAAAGTCGATAAAGCCCACCACACCGTTCTGGAACTGTGCCGAAGTGCCGAATCGCAATCGCAGATAATCCCGGTCAGGATTGTCTGTCTCGACCTGAATGGCATTACCGGCAGGATCACTGACAAAGTGGGCAGTGATGACCTGTGAATCATCCTTGAACTCATGTAGCCAATCGAGTCTGGCATAGGGGATCAGTACACCCCAGTCCGCACCGTGCGTGTAGGAGACCTTGCCACCTAAGTTGAGGGTCAACCAGCGTTGATCGGTTCCGCCGATACGGGTGGCCCATCCACCACCAGGGGCAGAAGGATCGGAAATCTCTTCCGTAAAGCCATCCACATCCGATTTGACATACTCCAGATCGGCTCGAGGTCCAAAGGTCCAGACACCTTGGTTGAAGTCATAGCCGGAACCGATGAACAGGCTGGTCATATCACCGTCATAATCGGCCTTCAACGCCTGATTGACACTCGGCATGCCGGCGAGTTGGTAGACGATATGGCGTTTTTGATCAAAATCATTTGATCCGTAGGTGGCGGAGAAATCCACAAAGAAGTTCTGTTCACTGTAGTAGGTGCCATACAGGCTCAGACTGACGCCTTGGGTATCCAGATCGCCACCATCATTCTCCAACTCTGCATCGGTATCGATATAGCCAACAGCACCACCTAGAATAAACTGGTCGGTGATTCTGTAGTCGACACCGATGGTAATGCCATAGGTATCGAAATCGAGACCGGACTCCAAATCTGTCTCATCCTTACTGCCGGTAGCTATATCACCGGTAATAAACACCCCAAGTCTCGAAGCCAATAAAGGATTGTCAGCACTTGCGCCACCACCGTGACGACGGCCATCCTTATAGGCTTGTACCAGCATCTCTATGGGCAGATTCTGATCATCGATCTGCAGGTCAAGTCCCTTAAATGAGAGACCTCTGGCACCTGCACGCAGGGCTGTGATACGCGATCCAATATTTCTTGTCTGAGTCTCTCCGCCTTGGCGGGTTGTATTGTTTGCTTTGGTAGCCGGTTCGGGGGTAATTTGAAACAGAGCGGTGCGGGTGCCGGAATCACCATCAATCGCAGCCCCTACAACGGCATTACAGTCTTCCTGCATGCGCGCACTGATTCGTCCACTCGGACAGGCCTCGCCAATGACCTCACTGGTGGAGATGACATTGGGATTGTCGCCGGTGTAGGGCCTGAGTAGGCCAGCAACGGGATTACCAGGAGATGCTTCACCAGTGCCTGAGAGTACAATAGTAGTCATGCCGCTACTGGTATCGATGTTCAAAGCACCTGTCTGTGGACCCGAGGATTGAGGGGCAAAAACAACCTGGGCGGTACAACTGCCTCCCGCATCAATCTCAACGCCACAATCGTTGGTTTGTGTGAAATCGCCTTCGGTTGTAATCGAATTGATCTGTAGCGGTGCACTACCCTGATTGCTGATAGTCACAGCTTGAGGGTTGCTCGAGGCGTTGACACCCAATTCTGCAAAAGTGAGCTGTGTATCTGAAATGCCCAGTTCTCCAACAGTGGCTGACACATTGAGCGGTACAGTATGGACAACAGCCAAGCCTGAACTGGTGCCATTTATCTCCACCGAACCTGTCAAATCACCCTGGGTTGAGGGTGATGCAGTGACTGAGATTGTACAACTCAGATTTGGATTAAGAGCAGCTGGACAGTCATTGGTTTGCATGAAATCACCGGCCGTTGATACCGATAGTGCCTGCAGTGTTGTATTGCCCTGATTACGTAGGGTTAAAGTTTGTGGGCTACTGGTGGCATTTACGGGGGTGTCGGGGAAACTTATGCTGGTAGGCGAAGAGGATAGCACTGCTCCAACTGCCGTTGCGTTGAGGGATACACTTTGGCTGGTTGTACCTTGTGGGCCTATACCGCTGGCAGTTAACGATCCAGAGAGTGTCCCCAATGAACCTGGCGCGGCACTGACCATAATGGTGCAGCTACCGGCCGCTGCAAGAAGACCGGGACAATCGTTGGTTTGAGTGAAGGGTGCTGTGGTGGTTATTGCACTGATATTGACTGCTGCATTACCTGGATTTGAGAGGGCAACAGGGACTGGACTGCTCGTTGCACCTAGTGGTATGGAACCTAAATCCACCCCATTGGAATCAATGGACAGATCTCCTGTCAGACCGGTTCCTGATAGTGATACCGTCGTTGTAAACGGAAGAAAGCCTGCACCTAAAATAATGGAATGGTCATGACCAGCAATTGTTAGAGTACCCGATAACGCGCCTGAAGAAAGGGGTGAAAATGTTACGTCTATAGAACAGCTAGTGAGTTCATCGAGCAGTGTTGGGAATGTTGGACAATTATGAGCAATACTAAAATTGCCAGTCGCTGAAATCGATGAAAAATCTATGGCTGATCCTGTATTCGTATTGTTAAAAGTGACAGTGATGACTCCGCTGTCAGTGCCAACACCAATACCGCCAAAGTCAACTGTAGTAGGTGTAACAGTAAACACGGCTGAAGCGCTCACTGAGAAGAGTGCAAGCACCAATGCTGAGAAATATTGTAGTGATTTAAAAATCAGCCTGGGATAGCGTGTGGCTTTCCTACAGTGAACCATAGTCAATTCTCCCCGATTTTATATATTTTGTTGTCTGTTGTAAGCCAGTAGAGCGATCAACCTTGCGGTATAAAAAAGAATTCGCCTGCTTCATGCCCGCCATGTTTGATAGGTGCATACTCCGGGATCTGATCGATACCAAATTTAGAAGCTGTCAACTGAACCTCTTTGGCCAGACCACGGAACAGTTTATAGGCCTCAAGGATAGTATCATTTTCCGTTAACGTCTTAAGAAATGATTTGGCGAACACGGAGTGTTGGCCTCCACCCTGATCGAGTACAGGCTTAAGTCCACCCGAGGTCAATACTGTGCGAGAGCGGGTCTTGGCCATGACCTTCAACCATTTGGTCTTTACCTCATCTGACATACCGGCATCCAGTCGTGCCATGGATGAGCGGGTCAGCGAACCAGAATAGCAAGAATCCGCAACCACCAGGATATGTTTTGCAGACATGGCGTTCAGGATATCCGTAATGGCGATATTCGAGATCCAATTGGCGGTGCTGTTAGGTTCAGCATCCACAGGTAACCAATAGCCGCGCAGATTTACTCTATCCAATTCACCATGCCCAGCATAATAGATCAGCAGGTTGTCATTTTCAGTCATCTTCTCCCGCAATTCATTGAGAGCGGAGAGCATGTCATAACGGGTGGCATCAATCAGTGTTGTTGTCTCGAAACCGTATTTGCTGCTCAGCAGATCGGCAGTTTTTTGAGCATCGACACTGGCACTGACCAAGTTGGGAAAGTGCTTATACTGGTTGTTTCCGATTACCAGTGCATGGTAATTGCCAAAATCCACTTTACCAGCCATTCTTCTAGCCGACATCTGTGAGTTGCTGGCTGACTGGGGCAGATCTTTCGCTCTTGAAGCATAGCGAAGCTTTGGAATCAATAGAAACTCCAGGCTGGTATGTTGTCCTTTCTTGTCGACAGCGACCATCTTCACCGGAGTCTGTTCATCATCTACCTTGACACTGGTTGCAAAGATACCCAGTTCATCAGGCTTTTCAGTTTTGTCGTTTACTGTGAAGGAGAGCAGGCCTGCCGGGGCAACCACCTTACCGGTAATCAGTCGCTCTTTTGCTGCCGATCTCAAGCGGATACTGGGAATGCCACGGGTAAGTGCAACCGGAGGATCGATGATTTCTATGCTTGGCCCTGATAGGGATGCGGTCTGTTTACGTGCCCGCAGATCGGCTAACTGAGTCCTGTATCTGAGGGCTTCAGCCTGGAAGCGATCGATCTTTATCTGCTGTGCCTGAATCTCATCAAGATATTTCTGCTCGGCCTTGCGCAGTTTCCTGACCTCACTCTCTTTTCTTGCGGCAGCCGTCTTGGTAGCGACCAGCTCTTTCTGCGTTTGTCGTAGGATTGTCTGCTGACGGGCCAGATCAGGATTGAGTTTACCAAGCTGCTCTTGATTAATGTCGAGCTGTTGTTGAGTTTGCTGCAGCTTCTGACGCAGATCTGCAATTTGCTGTTCTCTTTTTGCCACATCACTCTTCAGTGCGGATTGAGTGGTGCTCTTATCCTGTTCAATCATCTGCAGGCGTTGCTGATACTCACTCAATTGCTGTCTGAGTTTTGTAACCGCCAGGCCCTGCTGACCCATGCTGCTTTCACGATGCTCCAATTCACTTTGCAAACGTACCACTTCCTGTTCCAGGGATAGGGTGTTGCTGGTTGCTTCAGTGAGTGACTTTTGTGCCAGCGCAAGCTGTTTGCGTTGTTCTGCAAGCTCAGGGCGGCTCTTGCCAATCTCCTGGTCAGCCAGAGAGAGTTCAGTTTGTACCTGATCGAGTTTCTGTTTCAGTTGACTCGCTTTACTTGTCTGGACCTTGAGCTCCTCCTGCAACTGGGCATTTTCCTGAGCCGACAGTCGTAATGATTCACTCATCTCAGACTGTTGAGCGGTAAAGGAAGATTCAAGATCGACAATCTTACGTTGTTGAGTGAGTACTATCTTTTCCTGTTCTGCCAGTTGAGTCTGCAGTTGCTTCAAACCCTTGTCTCTCGAAACCTTGGAGAGATTCTCCCTACGGTTCAATTCCACGCGTAGTGCAGTGAGTTCTGTCTCGGTCGTGGCCAGAGACCTCTTCTCACTCAACAATTGCTGGTTGGTTTCATCAAGTTTTCGACGAAGAAGTGCCGCCTGTTTTCGCTGCTGAACCGTCTCTTGCTGGGATTGTTTAAGTGCACCCTCCATTTGTGTCTGTTGGTCAGTGAAGGCCTTTTCCAAGGCTGCGATCTGGTTGCGTTGTTGCTGGGCACTTTTTTCGCTGTTGATAAGCTTGCGCTTGAGTTGTTTCAGTGCCGGCCCGGTCGATGTGGATACTGTAGCCGATGAAATCATAGGGGCCTGGCTGTTTAACGTTTGTCGAAGGTTGCTCAGTCGTTGCTCCGCTTTGGTGAGTTTTGACCGCTCAGACTTCAATTGCCCGCTGGTGTTTTTGAGTTGCCGGCGCAGGCTCTCTGTTTCAGATTTCTGCTGCTGTCTCTCCTGTTTAAGCAGACGAAGCTCGTTACGTTCTGCCTTAGAGATCTCGACAGATGAGGAAAACTGAAGATTATCGTCCTCCAGCCCGGATGCCTTGCGGTACCAGTTGAGTGCTTGCGACAGATCCTTTTCGACACCCAGTCCCTTTTCATAGAGAAAACCCAGGTTGATACGTGCTCTTGAGTTACCCTGGTCGGCAGCCTTGCCGTACCAGGCAGCAGCCGTAGCGTAATCGGGTTGGATGCCCAGACCCTTTTCGTAGATCTCACCTACATAATTCTGAGCAATGGGGTCGCCTTCCTGTGCCTGAGGTAGCCAGACATGCAGGGAGGTTCTATAGTCCGCCCGATCAAAGGCCACGTATTCACCGCCACGGATCTCACACGCTGAGGCGGTCGTTTTAACCGGCCTTCTTGGTGATATGTAGGTCATATTCGACCCCAACTTACGTACCTGCCCCGGAAGCAGGCAGTCGATAATCAGAAACTTGTCTGAATTGCCCGCAACCGGAGCCGTAGCATCGCCTGTCAGCTGTCGGGTAGTCTGAGACTGACACCCGGCTAGTGATATAAAGGCCGCCAGGATTGTGCTGGCAATCATAGGCAGGGGTTTGATATGAAGCGTTTGCTTCCTTGAATGAAGATGTAACATGGTATATCCCAATACGGTGAGTTCAGCCTCTCGAATAAGGATAGACAATTCACATCCCCGTGGAAACGCCTAACAACACTATCTATGACATATTCACTATTTTTTTGCATTGCAACATCGCTTTTACTCACGGCTTGCACGACTCCGAGTGTTCGATTTGACCAAGTAGCAGAGGCGTACGGCTTCCACAGAGCTGAGATTACAGGTAAGGGATTTACCCATGTCATATTCAATAATGATGAGCAGCAAACATCATCCACACTACACGTCTACCTGGGTGGGGATGGCACACCGTGGATTGGTGGATTTTTGGTTGCTCAGGACCCTACACCACGCAATCCAGTGGGATTGGAGCTGATGGCGTTGGATACAGCACCCAGTATCTATCTGGGACGTCCCTGTTATCACGGCCAGTCCAGTCAGTCTCCCTGTATTCCGGCACTCTGGACCTCAGCACGTTACTCATCCCAGGTGGTCGACAGTATGGCGCTGGCACTGCGTGGCGTGATGGATGATTTGGACTATTCGACACTGAAAATATTTGGCTTCAGCGGAGGGGGTGGACTAGCCATGTTGTTGGCTCAAAGGTTTCCTGAGACCCGTACCGTCGTCTCCTTGGCTGGAAATCTGGATATCGAAGCCTGGGCCAGCTATCACAATTATGATCCCCTTCACGGCTCGTTAAACCCCAAATCGATGCAGACCCTGCCAATCGGCATCCGGCAGTACCATTTGGCAGGGGGAAAGGATAAAAATATACCTCCACAGATTATTCGAGAGGCACTGGAAAATCAGTCAAGCAGCCAGTTCATCCTGTTAGAGGGTTTTACCCATGCCTGTTGTTGGGAGAAGGTATGGAAAGCGGTATTGGCTTGTGTCAATGCTGACTGCGAATGGCCGGATGCTTCAAAGCAGTAAGGTTAAAAACCACACACCCACAGCGATGTACAGTGCCGCAGGGCTGCACCCTGCATTTCCCGAAGAATCCTCTCTAAATGGCAGTTTGTTCTTGTGACCGGTCTTACAATTCTTGCTGCAGTTCAATTAATCCCTGGTGTTGGGGGAGGGCATCAAGCGCCTTATCCAACAGCTTTTGTCCAGCTTCAAGCTTACCCGCCTGTATCGCCTCTCTGACACGCGCTTCAATTTGATCGCCTAGCTGTTGCAGACCCTGATTGGCCTGTTTGTTGCGCTGATGCATGACCAGCACTTGTTGATAGGCATCGTAGGCACTGCTGCCGGGTGGCTCGAGCATACGGCCAACCATCATATGTACCTCCGCCACCTCAAGTAGATTTTCCACTCTATCTCGTAGATCAGGATCAAGGGTAGAAGTCTCTTCAAGAACACCTTCCGGTTGAACGCCGTTGTTTTGACCAGAAATAATCAGTGAGCCAACTATAACAATCAGGGCGAGCGACGCAGACGCAATAAGTGGAATCAGCCATTTGGGTCGTACCTTGTCCCGTCCGGTACGAGGCCCGGCCATCTCCTTGAGGAACTGGGTTGCATCGGCAGTACGTTTTTCCCGTTCGAACTCCAGGGCATGGGAGATAGCATTCCAGATCTCTTTGGATAACTCCTTGGGGCGTTTCGGTTTTAGCTCCAGATCCCGTGCATAAGTGGCCGGTTTACGATCGAATGGGTGCCTCCCGACAAGCAGTTCATAGGCAACGACGGCCAGACCATAGACATCATCACGAGGATCCGGCTCCCCGGATTCGAGCATTTCGCAACTTGCATAGGTCGGGGTCAGTGCACCGAGGGAACCCGGATCAAATACCGTTGCATCCTCAACAACCCGGTCAGAGCCCTTTGCCGCACGTGCGATACCGAAATCGACCACTTTTACGACATCTTTTGAGGTCAGAAAGATATTTCCCGGTTTAAAGTCGGAGTGAACGATCTTTTCCGAGTGGGCATAGGCCAGTGCACGACTCATCTGTTGAATGATCGAAAGGGCTTGTTCGGTGGGCAAGGTTCCAGGGCGAAGTCGTCGGATCAGCTGATCGAGCGGCTCACCCTCCAATAATTCCATGGTCATGAAGACATTTGGACCGTCTCGGTCAAAATCGTAGACGGTGACGATATTGGGATGAGCCAGCTGTTGCGCTTTTTTACTCTCTCGCTGCAGAGCAATGAAGGAGTCGGGATTGGCCTGGAAATCCTTCGATAGCACCTTGACGGCGATATAGGGTTCCCTATCCATCGCCTCGACCTTTCGCTGATCCCGTGCCTTATAGACAACGCCCATACCACCGCGTCCCAGCATCTCCTCGAGTACAAAGCGGTTTTTCAGCATCGAGCCGACCGTGACAGCCGCTGATGTTGAGTTGGCTATCTCCTCTGATATTGCGGTCAATGCCTCGGTGGGGGATCGCACCGAGTCTGTAATCGGATCGGTCGAATCAACATCAGGCGGATTATCCAAGCCCTTGGTGGTGGCCAGTCTTGTCGCTTCATCTATGGATGCAGGACGATCATCATCTTTTGTAGCCACAAGCCTGGAACCCTCAGTAGACAACCCACAAACGTATGGTTTTAGAGAATACCGAAAAATGTACAATGAATCACGATGTATCACCTTTATGGGTAACAATGACTCATGCGTCTTCCTGACTACAGTGGTGGCAGTATTGTCAATTTGATGGCCTCGTTGCAGGAGGCCATGGGCGGTTCGAAGCATGCTTATCGACAGCTCGATTCTCTCACATCGGAGCGGATCGGTGAGTACCGTCAGATTGTACTCTGGGTTGTGGATGGGCTAGGCATGAACTACCTTCAGGCCCACCCTGAAGCAAGCCATCTGAATGCCCATCTAAAAGGTAGTATGACCTCGGTGTTCCCTCCCACGACTGCATCTGCAGTCACCACCTTTCTCACGGGTGAGGCGCCTCAGCAGCATGGCCTCACAGGTTGGCACATCTACTTCAGGGAACTGGGGGCACTGCTGGCCGTATTGCCGGGAAGGGCAAGATATGGCGGTGTCGGATTGAGGCAGGCCGGCATCGATACCCGGGCCTTGCTGGGACATCGCGCTTTTTCCGACCGGATTGATGTAGAGAGTGTCACACTCTCACCCAAGCCTATTGCCCAATCGGATTTCAATCTGGCTCATCTGGGAAAGTCCCGTCTGCTGAGCCACAGTCATCTGTCGGATCTGACCGATCAGATTGTTGATACCCTGCACAACAAGGGTAAGAGATACCTGTATGCCTACTGGCCGGATCTGGATAACATCGGACATCAGTATGGTATCTGGAGTGAAGCGGCGCGGCAGCACCTGTTGGAGCTAGATCAGGCCTTCAACGATCTGCAGCAACGTTGTCGTGGCACGGACAGCCTGCTTATCATCTGTGCCGATCACGGTCAGATCGATACCAAACCATCAGACAGACTCTGCCTCGACGATCATCCGGAACTGCTCAGTCTGCTCAGTCTGCCACTCTGTGGAGAACCGCGTGCTGCCTACTGCTATCTGCGTCCCGGTTGTGAAAATGCCTTTGATGATTATGTGAAAAGCGAATTGGCAGAGCAGGCAGCAGTCTATACAGCCACCGAACTGATCGAGAACAGTTGGTTCGGTTTGGGTGAGCCGCATCCTCAATTGATACAGCGTATAGGCGATCGGCTGCTGCTAATGCAGTCGAACTACACTATCAAGGATTGGTTGGCACAGGAGAGGCGTTATGAACTGGTGGGGGTGCATGGTGGGTTGAGTGGTGATGAGTTGCTTGTGCCGCTCGTTGTTGCTGAGCCACGATAAAGCGAACAACTCCCCTATACGGATCTATTGTTCCTTAATAGGCTCAAGTGAAGAAACCTATGTTGGTGAATAGTCTAAAAGTGAATGTAAATAATCGAAAATTCATCACTCCATGCTGTTAATATTGAAAAAAGGAGAACATTTGTAATATCTGCAGCACTGAGAGTCCTCCAAACATCCCTGTTTGAAGTTAGTATTTTTTAATGCAATCTTAGGTGAGTCTTGACAATGAACAAGGTAGGCAATATCCATTGGTGAACAATGGTACTGTTTATAAAGATGATAGCCGTCTATTTACTCGATTAGATTAAGGGTTGCTTGTAGAATGCAATACTTGCCCCTTTGACTCCCCATATTGAATGCCGATAAATGAGTTGCTATATATCAATGGCTCCTCTCGATTCCCCAACCATTTATAGCAAGCTCAGTGAGGTAGCCTCTGATAGTAACAACGATGTGATGAAGTACATATTAATCTAAAATGAGATCCTTGTAATTCAAGGATGGTAATCTGTTCTATACTCTTTATCTCAGTAATATTATGTTTAAATGGGATTTCTACTCTTTCAAGTGGAACCATATTTCCTTTTGCATCGACTGCAGAAACAGCACCTTCCTTATCAATGCTATAGAATACATTACTATCGTAATTGCCTGGTTTAACTGGCATGGTTTTTTGAGCACAAGAAGCTAAAGGAAATAACAATATTGTTATCAATAGAATTTTTACATGATTCATCTTAGTTCTCCTATGATGGTTATTGGTGATGGTTAGATTAAATCAATTTAATAAATAATGAATTGGAGAATAATGATTTAACTAGAGAAGTGCAGGATAAACTTCCCATATATTATTCTTTCCTGGCTGAGTTCATAAAAGTTTGTATCTTTATTAGAAGATACAAATGCAGAATTATTAATTCTATCTTCGTATTTAAATGAAGTATCAAATATATTCTTTACACCCAAGGATATTTTACCAACACGTTTAGGTAAATTATACGTGATGCTGCTGTCAAATAACCAAAAATCGTCATTACCATCTACTTCAGTTAAGTTAAATGATTCATTAAATATTTGGTACTTACCTTTTTGGTCGTAATATGTGGCAAGCATTTCAAGCGTTAATTTGTCAGAGTAACGATATTTAATACCAACAGGTAAACGATAAGTTTTTAAGGATAGAATGTTGGGTGGGAGAGCCTCTTTTTGACCTTGAAAATCTTCATAGTCCAATTCCATTTTAATATTCAGTTTTTCACTAGGTATATAATAAATATAGGCTTCTGTTAGATTCTGTTGTGTGTCAAGTGCCTTTTGCTCTAATGAAAATGTTAGGTCATTAAAGGTTTGTACACTTGACTTAAGATCTGCATGTAAAACAGAGGCACCTGTAAAGAGGTATGAGTTGATTTTGTGATCAATGGCTAGTCCATATCTCTTTGAGTCAACAATAACATTACTCGAAAAATCATTATATATCTGGTTAAATCCAGATACTTGAGTGGGTTCAAGCGTGGAGTCATCATCAAATCTTCTTGCTTCACGAAATGCTGAAAATCTTACCGTTGTATTTGGCAATATATCCCATGAAATACCAAGCTTTGGATTTATCTGGTCTTCATCAATTTTTGTAGTGGGCAATGAAATTACATCGCCATTCGGTGAAATAATCCTTGTGCTAAGTGTTTCTTCAAATGTTGTGTAGCCAGCACCAATTGTGACATTTACGGCTTGTTTTATTGGTAAATAGGCATACAAATACAAACGATCATACTTTTGCTTGAATCTTGTTTTGTCTTTATCTACTGTAAAACCGAATTCCTCAGATGTGTCTGATTCAAATTTTATTTTGCTTCCTCCGAATATTGTTTTTATACCTTTATATGTGTTCAGCCATTGTAATTCTCCGTTATCTGTTTTTTCCTCAGCAAGGGAATGAGAGGATTCAAATCCCAAGCCGAATTGTTGATCAATTGAGCTATCTGAATGAAGAACATTAGCAATTATTACTGAGTCTGGAGAATGTTGGTGTCTTATACCTAATCGGGTATTTTTACGTTCTGCATCAGCTGTAAAATCTTGGATTGCAAAACTGTCAGTAAAAAAATGCTGGTTGAGATAGCCATTCTCTTGATTATCTTCAGATAATTCAATCTGTAACATGGTGTCAGGTGTGACATTAATTTGTGCAAACGCAGTTAAAGTATCTTTATCCAACCAGTCTAGTTTTCGGAAGCCATCACTTTCATAATGGAATTGCCCGAGGCTAACACTGAAACGACTATCTAAATAGGAAGCAATAATATCCTCTCCCCAGGTATTGTTTCCTGCAACGAAGCCATCGACTAATAACGAAGGACCTGACTGATTAAAGAGTGGATTAAATTCATTATAAGAGAATCTGGCCGGGCCATCAGCAAGTTGTAAGTCACTCAACTGAGGTCTTAGAGTATGCGCATTAAGTGGCTGAAGTAATTTAGATTGCAATAAATCACTATCTACTGCAAGGCTGCGTTGTGGTTGAGTGGCATTGATATCAGCCATAAAGCGGTGGGCGGAAGAGTTCTCAGGTGCTTGTGTCAGTGCCTTTGCACCTTCATTGATTGCCATCTTTTCAAACCCAAGATCAGTATATATACGAGCAGAAGCAGTATTTCTCGCTGCCTCGTCCTGATCCAGAAGTTGTCGGGACCGGTAAACACCCCGATTATCATTCAGTTCAATCGCCTGCTGTTGCGCTTGCAGGGCTTCAACAGGCCGGTTATCGGACTGCAACAGTATCGAATCATAAAACCAGGCGGTCGGATCATTCGGATCAAGGGTTTTCGCCAGGGCAAATTGCTCAGATGCCAGGCCGTTGCGCTTCTCTTCGTAATAGGCCTTGCCCATGTAGCTGCGCAGCAGGGCATTACCAGGATCGAGCAGGACGGCTGTTTCGATCTCTTCACGACCGGACTGCAATGCTCCCTGGCGAATCTTCACCAGACCCAGACCCAATCGGGGTAAGGGCGCAGCCGAATCAAGGTTTATCGCTGCTTCGAACGCAGCCATGGCCGCATCGAGGTTGACCTCTCGCAGGGATGCAAAACCCAGCACGGTGTGGGAGAGGGAGAGCTTGGGATCTAGGGCGACAGCTTGATTTGCCGCCTGTTGGGCGGAATTCGTATTGCCGGTCATTAACCAGACCTCGGCCAGGCGAGCCTGAGTCAGCGCACTTTGCGGCGCCAGCTCAGCAGCTTTCTGACTGTTGGCCAAAGCGGCGGGTATATTGAACTGGGCTTGATTAACATAGGATTGCGCCATATAGGCTGCGGCAGACTGGCTATCATTTGCCAGAGCCTGCTTCGCCAGCTCAGCGGCCTCATCAATACGATTCTGGGCTATGGCAGTGATCGTCTGTTGCGCCAGCGTATCAGCGGCATCAGGTTGTTCGGGTAAGGGCGGATAATAGAGCGCCCAGGTGACAGCCTCGATGGGTATGGCCTTGGCGATACGTACCGGTGCTTGATTGCTCGTTGCGTGAGCTGCCTGGTTGGCTGTCAGTTCGATTGATCCAGCCGCGTTAGTGGCAACCACAAGCCCTTCAAAGACCGTTACATCGGTGGCACTGTCTTTGATCTGTACGACAAACTCTGTACCTTCTATCGAAGCGTTGACATAGGGCGTTCTCACTTCAAGGCTTTTCGGCGTACGGCTGATAAAGTGCACAGCCCCAAGCAGCAGGTCAATGATAGAGCGTGCCTTCTTCTCTACATGGGTAAAAGTGAGGGCAGAATCCCCATCCAGTCGTAACAGGGTTTCGTTAGTCAGACGAACTGCGGCCCTGCTGTCGTAGCCGGTTCTGAGCGTATCGCCTGTACAGAATCCCTGCTTGAGCGCTGCACTGTGCCACGTCTCTTCACTAGCTCTTTTTGTCTCGACTGCACCTTCCAGCGAAATCAACCTAGCCACAGGCTCACACTCTGCAGCTAAGAGATGCTCAGGTATGAGCAAGACTAGAAGGGTCAATGAATACTTCGCGAGCATTGAAATGTTGAGGCAATGCTGCATAAGTTTTCCTCTTGGATCTGTTTATTATTCCCAGCACAAGGGGGAGCATCGTTTGTAAGTCTTTATAGTGCACCGCTTGTACGATATATATTAACGAATTTCCTGCAGTATGCGAATTTATTTCTTGTTTGCCAAGACGATTGGCTCACTTTTTTAAGGTGAAATATTCACAAAGTCACCTAACCCATCATCATTAAATGTACAAATCCATCGTATAGGTTCAGTGCAGAGCTCTTTACTCGCGCTAAGGATCTTTGGCTGGTCGCTCATCAACGCACTGAATTTTCAGCATATATGTCGAATAATTTTACGGCCCTACCTATTATTAACTATAAAAAAAGTTTCTATATTGTTGATTGTTAAGTATTTGACTCCTCATGGCTTAAGATATGCATCTGATAAATAAAACGATCTATCACAACAACCAGTGGAAAAAACCCTGACATGTTGATGCAGTCAAAATCGAAAAGCAGGTCGGGTTTTTAAAAGCGATAACAATGAAAAGAGAGAACATCAGGAAAACGCATCAATATCACTCGGTTTACTTGCTGGTAGTGGCCCTTGGTTGCGGTATGACAGGCAATGGGTCGGCTGATGAGCTCTCTCTCCTTCAATACAACAACAATCAGACAACCCGTAGCAGGGTAGAAAATGCGGGCACAAAGCCCTGGCAATATTTATCGTACTACCATCAGGCAGTGGAGGTGTCAGAAGAGATCCATTGTCTGGCATTGAATATCTATTTTGAAGCACGGAGTGAATCTGAACAGGGGCAGCAGGCAGTTGGGCATGTGGTCATGAATCGAGTTGCACACACCCGATATCCTGATTCGATCTGTCGTGTTGTCAGGCAGGGGGGTGAGAAAAAAAGAAATCGTTGCCAGTTTTCCTGGTGGTGTGACGGACGGTCAGATCAGCCAACGAATCGTACCGCCTGGTTAAAGTCCTTACAGCTGGCTTATGAAATCTATATGGGTCATTCCAATGACCCTACGGGGGGAGCCCTTTGGTATCATGCTGATTATGTCAATCCGGATTGGAGCACAACGCTCAGGTTGGGCAAGAAAATTGGTATGCACTACTTTTATCTGGGTAGAAAGCAGACGGCTTATGCCTTGAATACGGCATCCACCTTGTAGTTAAGCCTGCATCGATAGAATTCGTCATTCAACCTGGAACAGCGCTGTATCAGGATAAAATGTATACCATGCAAACCAGAAAGCGATTACAGAGTGTATTGTGTTGCCGTTACCATCACTTACGCTGGCGGTTTGATTATCGACATCGTAATGAATAACGACCTCTTTACCAGCCACATTCTCTTTGATCAACCCGGTTGTTTTGGATAGTTCCGCAAAGGGGTAGGCTTTACTCACACCTCCGATCTCCAGCCCCAATACCCGTTCTTTTGGATGATAGCCTTTGGATGCAAATTCCACGGGAAAATAGATTGAACGGCTTGTCTCGTAGCCTTGATAGGGTGAGCGTTGGTAATTACGTGAAAAGCCCGTATCTTGCGATAGTACCTTAGTTGCAGGATATTGCTGTTGCCAATCTGACCAGGTCGTATGTTGTAAGGCGATGGGGGTGAGGCGTCTTCCTTTGTGTTTACCAGTGATCGCCTCTCTTTTTATCTGCGACCACAGCGATTCTGTCGTTCTGTCATACAGCAGCATGTCACTGTTGTAGAGCAACCCGGAGACACCGAATAACAACGGCTTGTTATCCAGCTTCGCCTTGAATGCGATACCTGTGCCACACAATGGGCAGAAGGTGACAGTCACACGTTCATTTCCAAAGCGATCATTGACAATCTCATGCCAGTTCAAAATGGAAATGGGATAGGCTTTGACCTGTCCATTGTAGGCTAAACCAAGTACACGGTCTTCAGGATCGAGGAATTGAGCCTTGTTAGCGGCTACAAAGCGAGGTTTATCAATCGATGGAATACCGTCTTTAGGCGGTCCACCAGGTAATATGTTCTCGATTGGGACTTGTGCATCGGTTACATCAAACCCACCTATATATGTCCTTGCCTCTGCCTGCCCGAGCAACATGCCACCGAAAAGAACGGTGATTACAAGCTTTATAAAATCGATAGATATTGCCATCTGGCTAACCCCTATTGCACTATAAGCGCCGAAGCGGAAGTGGTGACGAACTCGCCGATAAGATCAAAATCAACCTTGGGTTGGAGCTCTTTCGATGAACCTTTTCGGCCGGTTGCTGTGAGTTCGATTTTGTCGTTTGTTTTTTCAATGACAGCTTCAGCTGCACAATTGTGACAATAAACATGATCGCCCGGCTTCTGATTGCGCTGTACAACCATTGTTGGTCCACAGGTTAAGCAGGTCTGTAAGGGGATCCCCAGATCAGTATGTCCAAGGATATGATTTAACCGGCCGGTCTGTCCCAATTCGATAAAGATATGGCCAAAATTCCCATCGAATTGGGTATGCAGGTTCATCTTGATTCCCTTCAACCCCTGATCCAGTGACATACCTTTTCGATAGGGTCGTGTACTGGTCATGGCATCGAAGGCGTCGCATATGCTGACAATCCGCGAATCCACCGACAGATTGCCATCATCTAATCCATAAGGATAACCGGCTCCGTCTGGACGTTCATGATGATGAAGAATGGCACTTTTTACCAATACGGCCAATGGGTGACCGACAACGATTCGGGCACCAACTTCCGGATGGTTTTTAATCGATTCGTACTCTTCGTCGGAAAGCCTGCCCGGTTTCTTCAGCGTTGCATCAGGAACACTGATCTTGCCAAGATCATGAAGGAATCCACCTAACGCTATACGAGCCACTTCAGACTTTTCCAGGCCCAGGGCTTCAGCAAGTAGTCGACAGTATTGGGCTACCCGCCACAGGTGCCCGCCAGTATAGGGATCACGTGTTTCCACCATCCAGGCCATCACAATCAGTGACTGTAGCAGGGGCTCTATTTCATGATGATTGATTTTTATGTGCTTTTCTGTTTCAAACCATGACTTGCTTGAGGGTAGAAGACTGATCATTGGCTTGCGCCTCATATAATGATTCGATTTGACTCCCCAGAACTTGAACTATCTTGATAGATTTCTTATTCAAGTTTCTGTGTGTGAGTATTCTACTGAGATTTATTTCCGCTCCACTCAGCTGAGCTGGATATACCATTCATACACTAGGGTACGTGGCCGGTTACAGTCTGGATTCAAAGGATTTGCTCAAAAGAAGCGGTTATATCAATTCGGTATGGGCCCGAATGACGAGGTTACAGGCTGTCAGCAGATCTACTGCTCTGATGGCATCCTTTATTCAGCCCTGAGCCTTGAAAAGGATGCAGTCAAAATGTTCAGTATTATCATTATCTTTCAATATTATTAACGATAGCTGTCATTCAAGGTTGCTCACGAATTATTCTAACGAGGCTTGCTTTTTAAACTCGATCAGGAAAAGAACCCTATTGATTAATAGTTTGTGCGCGGTTGCCCTGGTTTTATTCTGAGTTTCAATGAGGGTGTGGTGGCAATGGGATAGATCATCCAGTCTTTGCGGTCAGAGTGAAACCTGAACCAGTCAGCTGCCATCAGACTGCCACCTTTTATGCGTGTATTGGAGCGGCTACCGGGATGGGCGAGCTTGCGACCTGGTCCCCGAAACTCATTCTGAAAGGTATCCAACTGGCCAAAGATCAGGTTTAATCCTGCATCATTGGCAAACAGACGTATACCTGTGGAAAATCGTTTGGTTGTTAAAAAACCGCCAACACTGCGGTAGATGACCAGATGCATATCTTGATTGGGTCGCAGACGCATCAACGAGAGTGCAACCTGTTCAGCCAATCGTGCAGCATCGAGTTCGCTCATCAGATAGATAACCTCGTTATTAGCATCAGAGTTGATCTGGATTGATGCAAACAACTGCCCCAATGCCCTTTTGTCAACTCGCTGCACAGGATGCGAATTGATATTTTCACCTTCTGCCTTAACCGAATAGATTTCTGCAAGATTCGAACTGAATAGCAAGTTTGCCTGGACGTTACCTGAAAGCAAAAAATAAATAACTATCAGTGAAGCTACAAAGGATGAAGTTATTGTTCTGAACATTGGTTCTATCCTTCAGGTTGTGTCGTTTAAATAGAAAAAGGCCGGGGCGAACCCCGGCCGAATAACGACCTACTTAGGGGATGAATAATGTCGCAATTAAATGCCTCTATTGCAAATCAAAAGAATAAAATAGCACCGAAGTTGAGAGCATTGGTATCATCAGAACCCACTGATGTTTCACTCTCCATGTCGGAATATTCCGCCAGTAGCGTCAGGGCAGGTGTGAGATGGTGGTAGACTCCCAGTGTGATGCGTGTGTTTTCAACCACAGTGATTTTCTCTTGCTCACTTTCGCTCCAGTTGATACCCAATTTGGTATTGCCGATGTCGTAGGTACCCTGTAAATAGTAGCCGCTGGATTCCTCAGCATCACCTGTGGCAGCATCAAAGCCGGGTAACACTAAACCACCGAGTGCCAAGGTAGACATACCCTCACCGTCATAGTAATAGCCGATCAGACCCAGGTCACCAAAACCAATTTTACCGAACAGGTCCCAGCCTTTCATTTTACTGGTATCACCACCAGCCAGATCGACATCCTGGGAAAGAACAGTTGCTGAAACATAGCCGCTTAGATCACCTTCCCACTTATAGCTGGCCTTAGCATGTATGCCGGGGCCATCCTGGCCTTGTGCGGTACTGCCATTAGCATTGCCATTCATGGGATTAAACACACCAATGGTTGCCGACAATCCACCCATCGATGGCGTGGTCCAGTTGATCTGTGCCAAACGATCAACATAGACATAGCCATAGCCTAGGCCACCCAAGGTGGTATGACCTGGATTATCAGCCGTGAATGTCGGTCCACTCCCGACCAGACTGATGTCATTGAGAATGGCATCGAGACCAAAGAGACCAAAGTTGCGTCCCATGGTTACTTTACCCATGCTGTCATTGCCGAAAGTCAGGTAGACTTGTCGTGCATCGACTGTCGAGAAGGCGAGGGCGTCACTCGATCCATTACCTTGGGAGGCAATACCGTAATAGACATTGATATGAGCACCGATATCGTAGCCATTTTGGTTGGTGGTGGCGCTGAAGTTCAGTGAGGCTGGCAATAATCCGTTAGAAACTGAGTGGGTGTCATCGTCGGTAGAACCACCACAGGCCAAGCCTGCCAGTGTAGTTCCCCCTGAGTTCAGATCGCCAGAGTCACAGGAGGTGATCGTGTAGAAGGTGTTGATATTGCCGCCCAGACCTAAGGTCCAGTCATCGGTCTGCCAGTTGACTGCCTGCGCACTGCCAGCACCGGCCAGACAAACTCCCCCCAGCATTGCCAATACGAGTTTGGATTTGTTCATGTTGAGTTGGACTCCTCTCTTGGATTTTAATGTATTGACGACCATTCAAGGCCGAATGTGTCTTCCGACCTGTATCGTTTTTGATACGAAATAAATACACAGCTCTTCGTGTGGCAATTGTTGCAATGAATATGCCACTAAATTTATTGATAGATATAACAGCAGGATAGCTAGAGTCTGCCTTGGTTTAAAAGCTTATGTCTATGGAAGTGTCTCTTTTTTAATACAATCACAGAGAGTGTGTTGCGCTATTGTGGTACAGCGTATTGTATGGGTGCTCAGGACTCTGCTGGTTGCCAATTCAGATGGATTATTATTATTTTCTTGAGTGCTTCGACTCAACGATATGGATATCAATTCCGGATGGTGTTTACTTTCTCTAAGTTCA
This sequence comes from Candidatus Thiodiazotropha sp. (ex Codakia rugifera), assembly GCA_025656675.1. Lineage (GTDB taxonomy): Bacteria > Pseudomonadota > Gammaproteobacteria > Chromatiales > Chromatiaceae > Thiodiazotropha. The sequence goes on along the minus strand of JAHXHN010000003.1, from coordinate 120,530 downwards.
TCATTATTGAGAAGACTATTTGAAAAAGTTGTCCTATCCTGTTAGGAAACAAGGCTGTAGCAAGTCATAGGAAAAGCTTAATCAAACAATAACAAATTGCCGTTGGAGAATATGTAATGCCATTAACTGATCAATCAATCGTTGTTAATGCACCGATAACCGAAGTTTGGAAAAGATTCAGCAACTTTCACGATCTCTCCTGGGCATCTAATGTCATTAGTAAAAATATAAAAGTAGGTAATAAAGATGGAGACTGCGTTGGTGCCAAGCGAATTTTGAATGGTGTTTTTCACGAAACACTGGTTGAGTATCTACCGACCGAGTACTATTTGAAATACTCAATTGATGATGGACCTTCACCTGTATCAAAAGAGGAAGTCTCGAATTATTTTGGTGTCGTAAAGCTTAGCCAGGCAGGTGATAATGCTGGCACCAAGGTGGAATGGTCATCGTCATGGGATTCAAATTCTGAGGATGCTGTTGAGTTCTGCCATGGGATATATGTGGCTCTGCTCAATGATTTGTCACAATTATATCCATAACATTCTGAATATTTCTTAATACATGCTAGTGCAGTGTTCTATACTAGTACCAATCAATTTACCTTTATACATTTCAGCACTGGATGTTGAATCGGTAAGTTGTTTATTAACGATATAACCCGTATATTTGGCTCTTTCAGCCTGATATTTCAGTAGCAAAAAGCATTCAGCATACTTGCTAGAGAATGCTTTTTTTTTAGATGAATTGGTATCATGAGCAGACATACTCTTGGCTTATTATTGTTCTTTTTTATTATGCCACTCCATGCTGTCGAACAAGTACGAGTTGGCTTACTGCAATATGGAACCGTTAATTGGGAAATGGATGTTATCGATCGCTATAAATTGGATATAGCAAATGATATCGAATTGAAAATAGTGCCCCTGAGTTCCAAAAATGCAGTCAGCGTTGCACTTCAGGGAGGAGCTGTCGATGTTATAGTGAGTGATTGGATCTGGGTTAATCGACAACGTGCAGCTGGAAAAGACTACAGCTTTTTTCCCTATTCACTCACGGTTGGCGGACTCTATGTCCGACCCGATTCAGGGATTGATCGTATAGAAGACCTGAAAGATCGCAAACTGGGGATTGCCGGTGGACCTGTTGATAAGAGCTGGCTTCTACTTCAGGCTTATAGCCGTCAACAGGGAGTGAGTCTCACAAAATCGGTTGAACCTGCTTTCGCGGCACCACCGCTTCTCAATCAATTGATGATTAAAGGCGAATTGCCTGCGGTATTGAATTTCTGGCATTTTGGTGCTCGCTTGGAGGCCTTAGGCATGGTCCCCTTAATCAATGTCAGATCGATAATGGAAGGGCTAGGCATTAAGGAAACTGTCCCTATGCTTGGCTGGGTATTCTCATCCACATGGGCGAGCGAACATCCTAAAGTGATTGATGGCTTTCTCAGGGCTTCATATGCAGCGAAACGGATATTGTATGAAAGTGATCAGGAGTGGGATTCCATCGCACCACTGACTAAGGCAAAAGATGATGCTACCTTGAAAAACCTGAGGGATGGTTATAGAAATGGCATACCACGCGGTCTAATAAACAATGGCGCAAGCGTTGCAACCAAAGTTTTTGATGTGCTGGCCAGGGAAGGGGGCAGGCGATTGGTAGGTAAAGCGACAGCACTGTTGCCTGGTACCTTCTGGCAAATTCAAAATAGCGCGGAGTTGATCAATAACGATGTTGCAAGGTAGTACCTGGGGAAGGTGGCTTTTTCTCGGCGTTTTCCTGTGCATCTGGCAGGTCGCAGCACTGTTGCTGCAGAGTGATCAGTTACCCGGTCCATTGGAAGTCCTGCAGTCACTTTGGTTTCATTTGATAGAAGGCGACTTATTGCAGAGTATCATTGTTACTCTTCGCAGGGTTCTACTGGCATTTACTCTGGCAATGGTGGTGGGGGTTATCGTTGGTTTTCTTATGGGCCGCTTCCCTCTCATCGACACCATACTGGACGGAGTATTGATAATGGGACTCAATATTCCTGCCTTGGTCATCATCATTTTATGTTACGTCTGGTTTGGTCTCGTAGAGGCAGCCGCTGTTGCAGCAGTAGCCATCAACAAAATGCCTTTGGTCGCAGTGACTGTACGTGAAGGTGTTCGAGCTATCGATCACCAACTGCTTCAGGTCGGCGATGTTTTCCAGGTTTCGCTGATTCGAAGATTGATTCATATCTACATGCCCCAACTCTATCCCTATCTCATGACAGCTGCCAGGTCAGGACTCTCCCTGATCTGGAAGATTGTACTGGTTGTAGAACTTTTGGGTCGAAGCGATGGGGTTGGATTTCAGCTCAGCACATTTTTTCAGTTCTTCGATATCACCAGTATACTTGCCTATACACTGGCCTTTGTATTAGTGATATACAGCATCGAATCGATGCTGATGCGACCATTGGAAAATCATCTTACCCGGTGGCGTTCATGAGGGGTTGTCGGGTAAATATAGCCAAAAAGTGTTTTGCAGAGATCCCTGTTATACAGCAGCTGGAGTTCGAAATATTAACCAATGCCTTTGTCACTCTGGTGGGTCCTTCTGGCGCTGGCAAGAGTACATTGCTCAATATACTGAGTGGATTGGATTCCGAATTTACCGGCAGTCTGGAGTGGGCTGATGGTGGTCCTGGGCGAATAGGTTATGTCTTCCAGGATCCCAGGCTGATGCCGTGGCTCACGGTACGGGAGAATATTGAACTGGTAATGACAGATGCTGATGAAGACAAACCGTGGGTAGATCATCTGTTAAGAAAAGTCGAGTTATCAGATAGAGCTGAAGCCTACCCCGGTCAATTGTCCGGTGGTATGCAGCGCCGGGTGGCACTGGCCAGGGCGATGGCAATCAAACCGGATATTCTATTGCTGGATGAACCCTTCACATCGCTTGACGAACCGACAGCGGCCGGTTTAAGAGAGATGGTACTCAATCTTTGGCGTGACCACTCAAGTGCAGTTTTATTGGTTACACACAATCTTCGAGAGGCACTGGAGCTGGCAGATCAGATACTCTTTCTATCCAAGGGACCAGCTAGAATAGTACACCGGGAAGCACTGCTGCCATCCCGTATCGATCCTGTTGTTAAGCGTGATGCCGATGAATTGGGTAGAGAATTGATGAAACGTCATCCTGATATTCTTTCGGGAATTGCTGCTTTTTCCAATCCGAATCCAGGGAAGCTCTGAACAAGTTTGGACGAGTCAGATTGTGAGCCAGAAAACTTTCGCGTCAAGGCGTCAATCGCAGGCAATAGCCGGTCAATTGTCATGATTGACAACGCAGAGGCAGAAGTTTTTTTGTCACATGATGGCCGTCTATGACCTGTTCAGAGCTACCCTGGGTTAGGGTAAGTAGAAGTATGCATTAACAGGGTCGTTGAAATGGTTCACTCAAAAGCGTACCCGTACTCCCAGCATACCGGTACGCGGTTTGCCAGGTCCAACAAATCGCTCGTCATCAAAGTCAGGATAGACATCTCCCAGCACTTCCTCTGACTCACCATAGACAGCAAAGGTTTCGTATTCTGTATCAAAAAGATTGTCGACCTTTGCATACAATTCAACGCTTTTATTTATGCGGTAGCGTGCGCGTAGATTGACCAGGGTAAAACCATCTATTTTCTCATTCTCATTGGCCTCATCGCCACGGTAGTACTGGCTGCCCTGGTAGCTCAACTCGGCTCCCAGATCGAGAGCGTCGTTGACCAGCCATTCGAGGCCTAATTTCATAACATGTTCTGGGATTCCCGGGATGTGGTCTCCAGACTCCACCGGGCGATTACCGCCCAATGGATTATTCGGACTGAAGGATACGAAAGGATCACGAAATGTGGCTTCAAGCCAGGTATAGTTAGCCGTCAGGTTGACAGCGCCAAATTGACGGGCAGCACCTAACTCGACGCCTATACGACGTGTCTTGCCTGCGTTCGAAAAAAAGCCCTCTGAAACCGTTCTGCCTGCCTGTTGGAAAATTATATCGTCATGGTTGATGGTGTGAAAAAAACCGGCATTCCATTGCAGTTGCGGTTGATCAGCACGTACACCGAATTCGAATGTTTTAGAAACAACCTGCTCAAGGGGGGGATCGGAGACGAAACCGTTCGGCAGCTTACAGGGATCCTCTTCATCAGCGCAGCTCAATTCGGCGGGTGAGGGGGCACGGGATGATTCGGCGTAACCCATATAAGCAGTGATGCCGTTGCCTAAACCCATTGTCTGGCCGATAGCGGGATTGAAGCGTCTAAAGGTATGATTGCCATCAAGTGAGCCAGGGCCTTCCTCCAACTGGTCAGACATTTCAACCTTTGTATGATTGTACCGACCGGACAGGGTAAGATCGATTGTTTCATTCAGTGCAATGGTGCTGGTGAAAAAGAGGCCGATATTTCGCGTCTCAGCATCGAGGTCAACTTCTGAATCTGCATCGAACAGATTGATTCCCTCAGTCCCACGATCATCTGCGGACGTATCGTTGCGTAGTTCAGCGAATTCACTTCGGGATTTGAAGTGGATGTCAGCATAATCAAAACTGGCGCCAAATGTAAGTTGATACTCATGAGAGTTCATCTCATCAAGATAGGTTAGTTGCCCTGCAAGGCCGAAACTGTCCTGATCGGTGAATGAGGTATTGTTCGTGCCGTCGATTTCATCTGGATCGAGGCTGGGATTAATCCTTTCGAGGGAGAGCCCCTCGAAATCCAGGAACTCCACTGCTTCACTGGGATCGCCATCTTCACATAGCGTTTCATCACCTGCATTTGGTCCTGTCGTCAGACTACAGGCTTCGTAGTCACTGTCATCACCATTGAAGGTATCGATCTGGTTACTGCGATAGTAGACATTACCTGCTACTTGCAGACCGGGATTGATCCAGATATCACCATTAACACCTAGCAAGGATAGTTGGGTTTCTGTTTCGTCAGGAAAAGTATAGATTGTCTCCCGGCCTTCGATTGACATCAGATTGATAGGTACCGCACCGTTACCGGTCAAGGTATTATCATTGACCGCAACGATCAATCCAAGGCGTGATTCTTCACCTTCCCAGCTTAAATTGGCTAGACCCTGACGCACTTCTGTCGGGGAGTTCCTTCGCCAGCCATCTTCCTCATACAGATTACCGATCAAATAATAACCGAAGTCGTCACTGCTGTCGCCATGTTGAAACTCAATATTCCAGCGCCCTTCATTGCCCACTGAAGATTCAAACTGACTACCCGGATAATTGAATCCATCTTTGATTTTCAGTGACAGCGCTCCACCCAGTGTGTTTTGGCCGAATACCGGATTAGAGCCGGAAAAGAGATTAATTGACGCAATCGCACCATCGGCCAGCAAGTCCCAGTTGACCGTATCACCAAATGGCTCATTGAAACGGATTCCTTCGACATAAACAGAAAGACCTTGTGGCAGTCCCAGCAAGGGAGAAGCGGTAAAGCCACGATATTGCACATCCGGCTGATAGGGATTACTGACAACGTCATTGATGGTCACACTGGCAAAGTTATTGCGCAGATGATCGGCCAGGTTGAGTGCCTGACCTCTTTCCAACGCTTCACTGTCCGCAGTCTGGACGCTACTGGGTATACGTTGTACATTTTGGATTGATCCGTGTAGTGGTGTGATACCAATTACCGTCACAGTATCCAACACGGTTTCGGCTAAAACCTGGGCCTGTGCTGACAAGAGCCCAGCAAGTGATAACCACGATAATAAAAAGCGATATCGTATCAGACTATATCGCAACACCTGTTTATTTTTTGATGTGGGAAGCTTCACCCTATCAAGCATTGCTCATACCTATTAAGTTCCATGCTCATATGTGCTTTAAAAGATTGTCTCTCTCAAAGTTAAGAGTAAATAAATGAATAATCAAATTGGATGCTGGTTAAATAGGGAACAATCCCTTTTCCCTATTTAACCACGCTTGTCATGTTTCCTCGTTTAGATCAATTCGAATCTATCTAACCCATTAAAAAACTCAACACCTAAAAGAATCCTAATGGGTTGATATCGTAACTCACCAACATATTCTTGGTTTGCTGATAATGATCCAGCATCATTTTATGGGTTTCGCGACCAACACCGGATTTCTTATAACCACCAAAGGCTGCATGAGCTGGGTAGAGATGATAACAATTAGTCCAGACACGACCGGCTTGAATACCCCTTCCCATACGGTATGAGCGATTCATATCGCGTGTCCACAATCCGGCGCCAAGGCCAAACTCCGTGTCATTGGCAATTTCCAGTGCTTCAGCCTCATCTTTGAAGGTGGCTACTGAGACAACCGGTCCGAATATCTCTTCCTGAAAGATACGCATCTTATTGTGGCCCTTGAGAAGGGTAGGTTGGATATAGTAACCATCGCTATAGTTACTCTCCATTGTCTCTACTCCTCCACCAACGATCACTTCAGCGCCTTCTTCATCTCCGATTTTCATGTAACTGAGTATTTTTTCATACTGTTCTTTTGAAGCTTGGGCACCTACCATGGTTTCCGTATCGAGAGGGTTGCCTCTTTTAATTTGTTGAGCACGGTCTATAACCCTACTGATAAACTCATCGTAGATGGATTCCTGGATAAGCAAGCGTGATGGACATGTGCACACTTCACCCTGATTGAAGAAAGCCAGTACAGCACCTTCTACTGCTTTGCTGACAAATGCATCTTCTTGGTCCAGTACATCTTCAAAATAGATATTAGGCGATTTTCCTCCCAATTCAACTGTTGAAGGAATGATATTTTCAGCGGCACATTTGAGTATATGTGAGCCAACCGGTGTAGAGCCTGTAAAAGCAATTTTTGCAATACGATTACTGGTAGCTAGTGCTTGACCAGCCTCTTTTCCGTAGCCATTGACAACATTCAATACACCAGCTGGAAGCAGGTCACCTATGAGTTCTAACAGTATCAGAATGGAAGCGGGTGTCTGTTCGGCGGGTTTTAGCACAATACAATTACCTGCAGCGAGCGCAGGCGCCAGTTTCCAGGCCGCCATCAGTAATGGGAAGTTCCAAGGAATGATCTGTCCAACTACGCCGAGGGGTTCATGAAAATGGTAGGCAACCGTTTTTTCGTCAATCTCACTCATGGTGCCTTCTTGAGCACGTAGACAACCGGCATAGTAGCGGAAATGATCGACACACAATGGCACATCCGCATTCAAGGTCTCTCGTATCGCTTTCCCATTATCCCAGGTCTCCGCTACAGCCAGGGTTTCTATATTCTGTTCAATACGATCAGCAATCCTGAGTAGTATGTTAGAGCGTTCAGTAACCGATGTCTTACCCCAGCCATCCTTAGCTGCATGGGCTGCATCAATAGCCAGATCAATATCAAGGGCTGAGGAGCGAGGTATTTCACAAAAGCTCTTACCATTGACCGGACTCACATTTTCAAAATAGCGTCCTTCTGCAGGGGCTACCCAATGACCGCCAATATAGTTTTCATAGCGGGATTTAAATTCAACTTTGCTACCGGTTTCGTTTGGTTCAACATAAATCATGCGGATGAATCTCCTCTTAATTATCTTTTATCACATCGCTGTGACATAGCTGTATGAATCGTTTCGTATAAAATGATCTTTTTCTAAGTGAGTGAGTATAAAAAATTGGATATTATTCTGAGTTAAGCGTGAAAAGTATCACTCGAAATCAGATTTTTCTTATGCATGATTTGCTGTTATCTCAATACTTAACTTCTCTCACTGACCTCAGCAACATAGAGGTCCATATTATCTTCATTATGTTGATCCAAGCAGGGAGCATGCCAAAGTCGTTATTACATTGTCATCAAAGCCTATTGTTTCGTCATATCAGTTAGTTAGATAGGGTGTTTGGAATGGGTTACCTGCAGTGGTTATCCTGAAACAGGCTGAATTCAAGTTATCTGTACTAATATGCAACAGGTGTTGCAAAATGACGCAGAGTCATTCTGGTAGATAATCTTTCGCGTAGGAGATGCTTGTCTAATCGGGTGTCAGCGCATCCAGAAGGCGGTGTATTTCAAGCTGCATCTTAACTGAGTCGAGACGATGGTCCATGTCTGCTATAGACTTAAGCTCACAATCTGCCAGGGCATTTGCAAGTGTTTCAGATCCACTGAATCGACAGACTTGATCGCCTATGGCATGCAAAATAGAAACTTTTAAATTTCTTAGTGCATTGAGACCGGGTAATACACCTTGATCGCCCAGAAAGAATCCATGTTTACAGTAATGTACATGGATGCGTTTTCTATCTATCCGTGCCATCCTGAGCTGCTTTTCTGTTTCATACAGGGGTAATGGCACACCCATTACAGCAGCTTCCCAGCTATCCCAGGCCAGAGCAGATGTATAGCGCAGTTCATTGTCTGACTGGCCATTACACAATATCTGGTAGAGTCGGTTGATCACACTAGCTTCTGCCTTAAGGCCTAAGTTGCGTCTCAAGTTGGCATATGCTGTGGGTAGTTTATCTGCAACACCGCCTGCCTCCGTGAACCATGATAGATCCTCACTTCGTGCTAAAAACGGAGCACGCAGTAGTAAACCACTTACCCTGTCAGGTTCCTGTTTGGCATACTCCAAAGCGAGGGTGGCTCCCCAGGAACCACCATATACCAGCCACTCCTGGATTCCGATATGGTGTCTCAACTGAATCAGGTCATTCACAAGAGCAGAGAGGTTGTTTCCCTGTAGACCACCCTGTGGCCTTGAATGTCCAGCACCTCGTTGGTCGACTTGGATCAGTTGGTATCGCTGTGGATGGAATAGGCGGGCATGTTGTGGATTGCACCCTGAACCAGGCCCACCATGTAAAAAAAGAACAGGTACTCCTTGAGGGAGGCCAAACATCTTAAAGTGGATAGTATGCCCATCGCTAACGGAAAGGTATTCCTGGTGATAGGCTTCTATTTCTGGAAATAGGGGAGTGTCTCGCACCTTCAGGCCTTTTCTTAGACTGATGACTTCTCTGACAGGCCATATTTTCGGATACGGTAACGCAGCATCATCCGTGTCATTCCTAAGCGACGTGCGGCTTCGGAGACATTCCCCTTAGTTTCATACAGTGTACGACTAACCATTTCAATTTCAGCCTGCTGCAGTGAACCGGCATCGTGGACGTTTTGAGATGTGTCCAGTTCCTGTTGAGACGTCAGGCCAAGATGGATAGGATCAATAGGATCACCGTTGCATGCATATAAAGCTCTTTCAACAACACCCTTCAGCTCCCGAACGTTGCCTGGCCAAGAGTGATTCACGAGTGTATGTTCGGCTGCTGTAGAAAAGACTGTGTTAAATTTGTACTGTTTACACAGCGCTACCAAATGGTGTCTGGCCAGAAGAAGAATATCATCCCGGCGTTCAACAAGTGACGGCACATGGATAGTCAGTGGGCTGAGTCGATAGAACAGATCTTGTCGAAAACTCGCTTCCTGACTCAGTTTTTTGAGATTGTGGTGGGTTGCGGCTATAAACCAGGCATCGACCGAGTACTCCTCTGTCGCACCCACTCGTCGAGCGCAGCGTCTGTCTAGGAGGGTCAGTAATTTTGCTTGTAGTTCCAGTGGCAATTCACCAATTTCATCCAGAAACAGTGTGCCTCCTGTTGCTTGTTCGATAAGTCCTACCTTGTCGCGATGAGCGCCAGTGAATGCTCCTTTGGTATGACCAAACAACTCTGATTCAATCAGATCCCGTGGTAATGTGGCACAATCTACCTGTATGAATGGGGCTGGATGACGTGCGCTGGTTGCATGTAGATGCCTTGCTGCCAGCCCCTTACCAGCGCCTGTTTCTCCTGTCAGCAAGACTGTTGGTGGAGGTAATTCAGAGCGTTGACTGAGTCTGCCGATATTATCTAATTGTTGACGCAATGCCTCGATTTCACTTGTTTCACCGACCAATTGGGTGTCTGGTCTCCCACTAATATTATGTAAAACTTCTTGTTTACTGGTGTTGCCATTTTTCAACAGGCGTTTGACAATTTGAATGATATGATCCATATCACAAGGTTTTTGCAGATAATCGGCAGCACCCTGTTTCATGGCTGTTACAGCATCTTCAATATCTGCAAATGCAGTAAGTACGACGACAGAAGGTGGGTCTACCGTTTGTGAAAGTTCTTCTAATAACTCCAGGCCTGAACCATCTGGCAGACGTACATCCAGTAATACAACCTTGGGTTGCGTCTCATTCAATAGCTGTCGTGCCTTTTCCAGTAAATGGCAACCGATACAAGACAGACCCGCTCGCCCAAGCAGTTTACATGCTGCTCTGACAAAAAGTTTTTCGTCATCCACCAACAACACCGAGATATCTGATTTTCCACTCATATGAGATAGTCTCAGACTGATTCCTTTACTAGTTGAAAGTTGACTGCTGTTCCACCCTGTGATGATTTACCGAAAAGCAGCTGTCCTCCATGAGCTTGGCAAACACGTATTGCAAATGGTATTCCAATTCCTGTGCCATGAGTTTTTGTCGATGGGCCTGGTCCCTTGCTGTTCTCATCCGGGGTATAGGCCATACCTGGCCCCTGATCTTCGATGAGTAGGGTAGTCGAACGTTCATCATCCAGCACACTGATAAATATTTTAGATCCGGCAGGACTAGCCTCAATCGCATTAATCAACAAGCCATGCAGCGCCTGTTCCAACAGATTTTGATCAGCATTGAATACTAGACCGGTATTGCGTTGATAGACCAATTCAATCGCTTTCAGTTCTGCCTGAGTATCAGCCATCATTGCCAGCTCTTTTAAAAACTCATCTGCATTGATGGCAACAAGTTGTGGTTTAAATGGATTTAGGTAATCCAATAGAGAAGTGGTCCAGCGTTCCAGGCGATCAACAGTAGAGATGATTGACTGTTTTGTCTCAATCTGTTCTTCAAGACTGTCTTCAGAATCTGCTGCCTGTGCCACAGCACGGATAGTTGCCAGTGGATTACGGATATTGTGGGCAACCATAGGAACTAACCGTTGTAGGGATGTTTGACGTTCCTGTTCAAGAATCTGTTCACGTGCCTGCTTAAGATCTACAGCCATGTGATTGATCGATGATGCCAATGAACGTGTTTCAGTAACCCCAGTCTCTGATACTGCGTGTTCAAGATGACCCTGTGCAATCTCCATTGCGCCATGACTCAAAGCAAGCATTGGCTTGGAGAACATCTTTTCCAGACGTTTATGTGTAAACAGGACAACCAGTGCACCTGTCAGTAAGGGTATTGGAAACAACCATATAGCCAATCGATTCCAATGTTCCAGTCGCTCTTTCACCTTTTTGGAACGTGCATCAAGGATTCGAGAAAGGGTTGAGTAGGCATCACTAAAAGCACCACTAATCCAGCGCTCAACTGCATTGTCGATGAGTAGGTGAGCATTCGTTCTTTCCCGTTCTGTAAGCAGCACATTGATCTGTGTCTGCATCATGCTGTATGCGTTACGCATCGCCAGAATAGCCTGGGTTTCACCCTGGTCATACAATCCCTGCTCGAGTCGAGCAAATCTTGCATCCATATCATAAACATGATCCCAATATTGGGTGACAGATAGATGGTCAGAAGTTCGGCTGGCGACATTGGCTTCACGGGCCTGTCTATAGATGTCCCTATAAAGATGCTGAGATTCTCTGAGGAGTCCATTGATCAATAAGGACTCTGCCGATGCATTTTGCCACATGATGATCCAGGTGCCACCCAGTAGAGCGCTCATTGCCAACATAGTCAGCAACAAAAGATGTTGGTACAACAACAGTTTTTTTAAGCTTATAGGTGGTACTTTAGACTTCAGTTCCACTTGTAATTGAACCTATTGTCTATCGATTGTCAGAATTTATGCCATGCTTTTGCATCTTACGGTAGAGTGTGTTCCTGCTCATATCAAGTGCTTCAGCTGTACGGGAAATATTCCATTTATGAGCATCCAATGCTTTCAGAATCACAAGTTGCTCTGCGGATTTCAGGGGATTGTCAGAAGTCTCGTGTACCTCACTGCGAGCTTCCTCAACAGGCACGTCTCTATATACAGGAGGGGTATAGATTGGTTGTTTGCTCTTACCTACGAGTGTTGGCAGGTTGATATGAGAAGTATCTATAACATCACCGTCACATAAGGCGATTGCTGTTCGGATTACATTGCGCAATTGTCGTAAATTGCCCGGCCAGGGATACTCGAGCAAATGTGAAATGGACGCGGGTGTGATTTGTAATTTTCTACCTGTATCGTTTTCTGCCTCAAGTACTTTGAGGATGATATTTCGTAAATCCTGACGCTCCCTAAGTGGCGGTAGATACAAGGTGATACCATTCAGCCTGTAATAAAGATCCTCGCGAAATGAACCTTCACTTATCAACTGTCCGAGGTCTCGATGGGTCGCTGCCACAATATTGAGTTTCACCTTGATCAGTTCTTCCGCACCCAGAGGTACGACCTCTTCTGTCTCAAGAACCCTGAGTAATCTTGATTGCATGTTAAGTGGCATATCACCTATTTCATCCAAGAAAAGTGTTCCACCACTAGACTCTATCAATTTCCCTCGCCGCCCTTCACGACGTGCACCGGTAAATGCACCATGTTTATAGCCGAATAGTTCGCTCTCAATGAGTGATTCGGGGATTGATGCACAGTTGAGGGCAACAAAGGGTTTATCCTTACGTTTACTGGCGCGGTGCATTGCTTGTGAGAAAAGGTCTTTGCCGGTACCTGTCTCTCCCTGAAGCAGTATCGGGATACGTTTGTCAATCACCCGTATTGCACGTTTGGCTGCCTCAAGCATCTGCGGATCCTCTCCTGCAAGCTTGCTAAGATTACAAAGCTCTCCTCGACATTCATCTGGACTCATCTTGGCAGGCTGAATGGTCAGACCACGAATAGGTGTAGGTTCCCGGTATTGATAGATGAATCCAAAAAATCGAGCCCCGTTAGCCAGATGGCGAAATGGCAATACGGTCCCTTCATTTGATATCGATGCAAAAAGTAAACTATCCAGGTCGTTTCCTACCAGCTCTGAAAGCTCTTTGCCTACTATTTGAGAGCGATCGGATACACCGAGTAGTTGTAATGCCACACTGTTGACAGCAAGAATGCGATTATCTTCTCCAAGTGCGAGCATCGCTTCGTTAGGTAGGGCAACACATTCAACACGACTATGGAAACGTAGTACACGCTGATTTCGAAACTCCCTTAGGAAATGACGGCCCTCAATCAGACGGGCATAACCAACAACCAATGCCCGTGTATGGATTTGCGATGAACGTGTATCCGCTGACCCACAGCATGAGGCATCTAATACAGTGAGTAGATTTCCATGTGGATCGAGTATGGGCGCTGCCGAGCAGGAAAGTCCTATATTCTGGCTGAGAAAATGCTCATCCCTATGTACTGTCACTGGACGCATTTCTGATATACAGGTTCCAATGCCGTTGGTACCAACGTGTTGCTCACCCCAGTCTGCACCTTGCCATAGTCCTGCACTTTGAAAATCATGTTTCAGATTGTCTTCAACCTGGTGATGCAGGATGAGTCCCTGATTGTCAGTCAGAATAACGGCATAACCACTACCCGAAAGTGCCGATGCCAGATTTGCCAGTTCAGGTTCCGATAAATGGATCAGGGCTTCAAATCGGGCTTTGAGTTCATGCAGAGATTGAGACTCAAGTACGTTAGGTCCTCGAGGTGTGAATGGATCCAGCTGCTCATCGTTGAGACATCGCTGCCAAGATCTAATAATCTCAAGCTCAATACCCAGATCCTCCGTATCATCAGTCAGGGCAGCCACCGTAGTGATGCGCTGAGCATGTTGACGAAGTTTCTGATTTTGAACCATGATTTCCTCCAACCAAATTGATCTACGGATAGGCCGCAGTATCTTTATTATTTATAGCAAATCAATCTACTCTTATTTTCAGGTATTTGCACAATAACTGTGTCATTTCCGATACATCAAGAATGTTTAACCAGTACCAGCCTCTCAGTGCAGTGATCTTCCAGAATAGAATAACCAAGAAATATATAGGGGAATCTGATTAGCTTAACCGCTAAAGCAGCTTACCTACAAGCATTGCGTGTTTGTACGAATTTTTCGTTATCAGCCAAGCCAACAGTTATCTATACCATCCAGGAATTTAGCTTTATATCAATCGTTGCAAGCTACTGATATAGCATAGTAGAAAACCACTCATTCAATATCCAGTGATCAAATCTAGATACAAAACCTGCAGGGTGGCGCATTTCTTGCTGATATTATTTATTCAATGCATTCAGTATTTACTGTTTTTTTTTGTTATTTACTGGATGCGTCGTTTAGGCATGGCGTCATAACAACTATCGACATTTTGGGTATCTTTTCCACGGATGAGTTAATAATAAAATGCTGATACACAACATACTGCTACATCAAACCGCAACCATGAGTCACTCTGATGTTGCTGAACCAAAATATTTAAAGGTACGCAATGTTGAGGTGTTACGAAATATCTTTTCTATGCAAAATAGACAGATATGTATCAGTGTGAATGAAATCTGCCAGGAAGTGCCAACATGCAGCATCTGATCATCGGCGCTGGCCCCGCTGGCGTGGTTGCTGCTGAATCGATACGGAAATACGACTCATCCAGTACAGTCACTTTAATCAGCAATGAACCTGACAGACCCTATTCAAGGTTGGCAATACCCCATTTTCTTCAAGGAAAGATTGATGAAGACGCGACCTATCTTAGAAGGGAATCTGACTATTTTGCCGCTCATTCAATCGATGTACGTAAAGGGAGTGTAATTAAAGTTGATACCCTTGCGGATGCCGTGATTCTTGAAGATGGCAGCCGCCTGGAGTATGACCGTCTGTTGATAGCTACAGGTACACGACCTGAAAAGCCCGCTATTCCTGGTCATGAGCTTCCCGGCGTTGTCAACTGCTGGACCCTTAACGATGCTAGAAAGATTGCCGGTTACTCAGGCGTTAACAGCGAGATAACCATTGTCGGTGCAGGCTTTATCGGATGTATCATTCTTGATGCACTTGCCCGTACAGGTGTACGTCTGAACCTGATCGAAAAGGGAAATCATATACTACCTCATTTAATGAACGAGGCCTCAAGCCGTTTGATACGATCCTGGTGCGAAGCAAAGGGTGTTACAGTCAGGACATCAACGGATATCAAAGCTATCGAGAAACAATCACATATCAAAAAAAGCGATAGATCGCATTCTCAACAATTATCAGTACTCTTAAACAGTGGTGAATCATTGCCAGCCGATATGGTGATATTTGCTACCGGTACTACAATGAATACTGCATTTCTCGAGGGCTCTGACATTGCCTACAAGCAGGGTGTACTTGTCGATGAATGTCTGAATACAACCACACCAAAAGTTTATGCAGCTGGTGATGTCTGCCAGGGAATTGATTTCTCTGTGGGCAAGCGCAGAGTGCAGGCGATTCAGTTGACAGCCAGTGAACATGGCCGAATAGCAGCTGCCAATATGTGCGGACTCAAGGCCAAATACCCTGGCAGTATCACAATGAATGTACTCGACACACTCGGTTTTGTTTCCAGTTCTTTTGGTTTATGGGGAGGTGTGGATGGTGGTGAGAGTGTTACCGATTCCGATTCAAGCAGCTACACTTATCTCAATCTCCAGTTTAAAGAGGATTTGCTGATCGGTGCAACCAGTCTTGGTAATACAGAGCACATAAGGCTGCTACCCAGATTGATTCACTCGCAAATACCGCTTAAATCCTGGAAGAAAAGACTCATGGATAATCCGGGTCGTCTCATTGAGGCCTATCAGGCACTTTCTCAACTGGATCATTGTCGTACTTGATGAAAGTGAGACTTTAAAAACCACTATTCAACAAGCTATGTGATACAGCGAGACTACAGCTGTATGAGTCTTGACCCACTGTCTCGAAACCGTGACAAGATGGATCGGACAAGCTGTACCGATCTTTTTTTTCTCTTCTGAATCTTAACCGTAAATACTTCTTAAGTATCTATAAATGATCATATTTTTTGGCGCAAAGAGAGGCACAATACATCAATTGGCCCGCTTTTTGCTGATTTTGTGAAGGAGTAGTGGGATCAGTCCCAACGATCTGTTTCGGGAACAGAACAATCCATTGAACTTGGAGGAGAAGAAAATATGATTTCCCCGTATCGAAAAACGACGTTGCTCAACAGGGTCGCTATAGCCAGCCTTGGTGCCGCTGTTGTGTTTGCCGGTTCTGCCAGCGCACGTACAACTCAGGCTGATATTGATGCCGATGCAACCAGTACTGGTGATGTGTTGAGTTGGGGTATAGGCCAGCAGGGCCAGCGTTATAGCCCACTCAATAAAGTTAACAAGAAAAATGTAAAGAAACTTGTACCCGCATGGAGTTTCTCGTTTGGCGGTGAAAAACAACGAGGT
This sequence comes from Candidatus Thiodiazotropha sp. (ex Codakia rugifera), assembly GCA_025656675.1. Taxonomy (GTDB): domain Bacteria; phylum Pseudomonadota; class Gammaproteobacteria; order Chromatiales; family Chromatiaceae; genus Thiodiazotropha. Next base: position 104,085 of record JAHXHN010000003.1, on the reverse strand, counting down.
CAGGAAGCACAACCGGTCATTAAAGATGGCAAGATGTTTGTAACCGCATCCTATTCCCGTCTATATGCCATCGATAGTAAAACCGGAGAAGAGTTATGGCAGTATGATCATCGCCTTCCTGATGGCATATTACCCTGTTGTGATGTAGTTAACCGTGGCGCAGCGCTTTACGATGATCTGGTTATATTCGGTACCCTGGATGCACGAATCATTGCCTTGAGCCAGGAAACAGGAAAAGTCGTCTGGAGAGCGAAAGTGGACGATTATAAAGCTGGTTATTCAATGACAGCCGCCCCCTTGATTGTCAAGGATATGGTCATCACGGGTGTCTCTGGTGGTGAATTTGGTGTGGTTGGGCGTGTAGAAGCGCGTGATGCCAAGACAGGTAAGATGCGCTGGATACGACCTTCGATAGAAGGTCACATGGGTTATATCTGGAAGGATGGAAAAAAGGTTGAAAACGGTATAACCGGTACAACAAACGCCACTTGGCCAGGTGATATGTGGAAGACAGGCGGTGCCGCTACATGGCAGGGCGGTAGCTATGACCATGAAGTCGACCTGATCTTTTACGGTACAGGTAATCCAGCACCATGGAATGCTCATCTACGTCCCGGTGATAATCTCTACGCTACATCCACGCTTGCGCTTGATCCGGATACCGGCAAGATCTCCTGGCATTATCAGTACACGCCGAATGATGGCTGGGATTACGACGGCGTCAATGAATTGGTTTCATTCAATACAGGTGGTAAGAAGCTGGCGGGCCATGCAGATCGAAACGGTTTCTTCTATGTCCTGGATCGTACCAACGGCAATTTAGAAAATGCCTTTCCATTTGTTAACCGGATTGACTGGGCCAAGGGTGTTGATCTGAAGACCGGTCGTCCAATCGAGACAGGTGTGCGCGCTGGAGATCCGACCAAGAGTAAGGACGGTAAGAAGGGTGAATCAGTATTTGTAGCACCTTCATTTTTAGGCGCAAAAAACTGGATGCCGATGGCCTACAGTCCTGATACCGAACTCTTCTATGTACCTGCCAACGAGTGGGGTATGGATCTGTGGAACGAACCCATCACCTACAAAAAAGGTGCCGCCTATCTGGGTGCTGGTTTCACAATCAAGCCACTTAACGAGGATTATATCGGCGCTTTACGGGCAGTTGATCCTAAGAGTGGAAAGGTTGTCTGGGAATACAAGAACAACGCACCGCTGTGGGGTGGTGTAATGACAACCGGTGGCGGTTTGGTATTTACCGGTACTCCAGAAGGCTTTTTGAAGGCATTCGATGATAAGACAGGGGAGGAGCTGTGGAAATTCCAGACTGGCTCTGGTGTGGTTGGCTGTCCTGTTACCTGGGAGCAGGATGGTGAACAGTTCATCGCAGTGCCCTCTGGTTGGGGTGGTGCGGTACCTCTCTGGGGCGGTGATGTCGCTAAGAAGGTCAAGTATCTGAACCAGGGTGGCTCACTCTGGGTGTTTAAGTTGTCTGATGTCTAATTAGTGAAACAATGGGTCGGTTTTGAATGTTCAAAACCGACCCTGTGCAACACTTTTATGCAAAACAGTAATCTATAAGTCGATGTATTAATTGCTGATACTGAAATTGGAAGATGACCAGGAAGCACGCCACGGATCATCCACCTATTTCCTGATCGAATACCCGGAGTATTTCCACATGCAAATATCAACATCAATAAAAGTCGGTCTTGGTGTACTGCTCTCGACTATTATTGCAGGTAATGTAATGGCGCACGGCAATGTGACACCACAAGCCGTTGATACCAAGAATCTGCCGCAACTGGGTGAAGAGTGGCTTGAGGTCAATCCTTATCGTGACAATGCTGATGCAATCAAGACAGGGGCTTCCGCGTATAATCAAAACTGTGCGCGTTGCCATGGTCTGGGTGCTGTTTCCGGTGGTATCGCCCCCGATCTTCGCTTGCTTCCAGCTGAGGATGAAGGCGATGAGTGGTATCTCTATCGGACTCGCAATGGCGCAATTCGGAATGGAATTACTTATATGCCGCCGTTTGAAGGCATTCTTTCGCAGGAGGCGCTCTGGTCCATTCGAGCCTGGCTTGTCACCCTACCTGTGGATGAATAATCACTGTTAATAAAAGTAGAGGGAAATATGGATAAGATCAAAAGGCTTTTTATCATTGCAACTATGGTAGCCTCGCTTGCAGTGCAGAATTTCGCAATTGCTCAGGAAGGTGAATCAGCACTCGATCGGATACGTGAACGTGGTGTTTTGGAAGTTGCCGTCTACACCAATTTCCCTCCATTCTCCTATCGTGACGAACAGGGTAGGATCGTTGGTATTGATGCGGATATTGCGCGAGCCATCGCTAAAAGTCTTGGTGTGGCAGCAGCTATCAGAGCGGTAGGTGCGGATGAATCCATGGGAGATGATTTACGTAATAATGTCTGGAAAGGTCACTATCTGGGCGGCGGTGTTGCCGATGTGATGCTGCACGTTCCCTATGATGCTGCCTTTGCCAAAGCGAATGATCGTGTGATCTTTGTCGCACCATACTATCGGGAACAGGTTGTGATCGCCGTTGAAAAGGGTCAGGGCGCAAACCTTGATCCACTTGAGTATTTTAGTCGTGAGAAGGTCGGTGTCGAGTTGGATACCTTAACCGATTTTTATCTATTAACCGCTTACAACGGAAAGATTCGAAATCAGGTTGTTCATTTTCCCAATATTGGCGAAGCGGTTGCCGCCTTGAAAAAAGGAGATCTGGCGGGTGTCGCAGGGCCTCGCAGTGAGATAGAATTTGCGCTAGGTGATCAATACACAGACTATGCTGTAGGTCCTGTACAGATGCCGGGTCTGCGCAATAGCGGTTGGGATCTTGGTGTTGCCGTTAAACAGGGCAATGATGCACTGGCACAAGCTGTCGAAAAAGCCATGACACAACTTCGACAGAAAGGCTCATTGAATGAGATCTTTGCCCAATACCACTCCACGTATCAACTACCGAGTCGCTTAAGACTTGCTAAGGTTGAGTCGAATGAACGACTCGCACAACGTAACTGATAAGAAGCGTTGTATCTATTGGCTAGGAAACGCACTGCTGTATGTGGTGACAATGGGAGGTTATGCTGTTGCGGATAGTAACTACTACCGCATACTTACCGTTGATCAGCAAGGTGATTACAGAGAGCTCGGCACTATTGAATTAATCGATCAAGGTGATAGTCAAAACTATCGCATTGACTGGGACGATTCTCAGTTTGAAAATCATTTTCTCTCTATGCGTCCATTTAAATGTCTGCCTCATCCCACTCAATTGATCTGTCACCTGCCATACCCTTATAAAATACATCGTAAACTAAGCAACGATGATCTGACTGATCTGGAATATGACATGCTGTTTCTGCATAAATCACCGCAAGAGTATGGTATCAACGCCTGGAACGGACTCTATTTCAAATTCACGCAACTTGATAACGGTTTTGAGGGAAACTTGAGAGAAACCGATTTGAATGTGCTTCAGGCACCACCTGAGGAGGGAGATCTTCGTCCTATCGATCCCAATGAATTGTATGAAGCATCTGATAAGCACTGGCTACGGCGTATTATTATTAAAAGGATCATACCCAAGGGAGAGGCATCATGATTAAATTGATGGCACCTGGCATGCTCTTTATTTTCCTTTATTGCCTGACACCGGTTGCACATACAGAAGAGGTATCGCCCGATCCTCTTGATTCAGTGATGTGGAAAGAGATGCGGCGATCGCTGTTAGGTGATGCACCTGTTGTATTTGATGATCAGGTGCGGGTATTGCTACCTGGTGACGCTGAAGATTCTATGAATGTTCCTGTGTTGGTGGATGCCACAGCACTCGGTAAAGTTACTCGTCTGTTGGTTTTTGCTGAACTCAATCCAATCCATAAGGTGCTGGAGATGGAACCACGTCAATCCAAACCTTTGATTGGATTCCGTATCAAGGTGCAACAGGCCACGCCGGTTCGTGCAGCAGCGCTTACTCCCGACGGACAATGGCATGTGGGTGGCCATATTGTCGAGGCTGCGGGTGGCGGCTGTACTGCACCCAGTCTCAGTAGTGACAATGAAGATTGGGCCAGCAGAATGGGGGAGGTGAGTGGTCGACTCTGGCCTGGGGATCAGTCAACTCGTCTGCGTATGCGCATCATGCATCCCATGGATACAGGGTTGGTATCCGGTATCCCTGCATTTTTTATAAATCGATTGGAGCTGCAGGATAATGCCGGTGATCTGCTGACACGACTTTTTTTATACGAGCCTGTTTCTGAAAATCCTGTTATCACCCTGGATCTACCTAAGCTGAATGTGGTAAAGGTTCAAGGTGAAGACAATAATGGAAATCCGGTACAGGCCCGGATATTGGCAGGCTTGAGCGGTGACAAAAAATGATGCCAGTCACACAACTGCTTCTCTTTATTGTCATCATGGTCATGATCTCTCCAGCCTGGGGTGCTAAAGACTACGGCCTGACACCCAAAGAGATTGCCCCCGGTACTTATGTACTACTTGGACAGAATGAACATTTTAATTTCCGCAATGGGGGCAATATTGTCAATACCGGATTTATTGTTACCGAGAAGGGGGTTATTGTTATCGATACTGGGCCTTCTCGACTGTATGGTGAACAGTTGCGAACAGCGATAGGAAAAATTACCGACCAGCCGATTGTCAAAGTCTTTAATACACACCTGCATCCGGATCATATCCTGGGCAATCAGGCTTTTGAGGATATCCAGATTGCTGCATTGCCGAGTACCATCGAAGGTATACGTGAGCAGGGTGAGTTATTCAATGACAGTATGTATCGCCTCGCGGGCGCCTGGATGGCGGGTACCCGTGTTGTATTGCCTACCCAATCAGTGAACCCCGGTGTTGTTGATGTGGGTGGCCACCGTCTGCGCCTTATTGAGATGGATGGTCATTCACATGCTGATCTGGTCATCCTGGATCAAACAACTGGTGTACTGTTTGCAGCAGATGTTGTCTTTCATGGCCGTACACCCACCACTCCGCATGCGGATGTAACACGGTGGATGCAGGCATTGGATACACTCTCTTCCCTGAAATTCAAATTACTGGTACCTGGACATGGTCATGTTGTTTCGGATTCACTACCTATTGTTCAGACACGTGAATATCTGGAATGGCTCATTAACAGGTTGAGTCAGGCTGCAGAGACAGGTCAGACTATGGCGGAAGTGCTGGAATCAGATGCACCTTCATCGATTGCAAAACTGGCTGTATTTCGTGAAGAGTTTCAACGTTCGGTTGCTCATCTGTTTCCTGATATCGAGGCAAAGGCCCTGGGCCGGGGCAGGGTTGAACAGGACTGAAACTGTATGATGGGCAGGTCGAATGCAAGTGCAATGGTTTGTTTGATCTTTCTGCTGTTGCCTGTTGTACTCAACGCAAATGACAATACGCTGTTTTCAGCTGAAGGTTATCGTATCGCACGTTATCGTGCGGCACTGCCTGAAACACCACCGGTAGGAGAACGGGTTGATACTGAGCAGTTGGTAGAGCTGATGCGTATAAAAAAACCGTTACTGCTCGATGTTCAAGCGATAACGATTCGTCCTGAATCTGAAGAATTCGGTATTGCCTGGTTGCCAAACAAACAGCGATGGCATATCCCCGGTAGCAGATGGTTGCCGAATGTTGGGTATGGACAGCTCACCCAGCGTATGATGACCTATCTTGAAAGTAACTTGGAGCGTTTTACTGATGGCAATAAGGACCGGCCGTTGGTCTTCTATTGTGTGGTGGATTGTTGGATGTCATGGAATGCGGTCAAAAGGGCCGATGAAATTGGGTATCGCAACTTGTACTGGTACCCGGAAGGAAGTGATGGTTGGGATGAAGCGGGACTTGAGCTGGTACACGGCCATCCCATCCCCCTGCCAAACATGACAGGAATTGAGGATTGCCAGACAGGTAGCGAAACTGCATTCTTTGACTGCTTGGATGACGATCTCACCATCGCTGCTAACAAAGTACGTGATGAGCCTGGGTTAAAAGGTTTGATGTTTTTTTTTGAAACAGAAGATTGTCCCTTTTGTCGTCGCATGCGAAAGAGTGTATTGAGAGATCTTGACCTGATACGTCACTACCGGAAAGATTTTCTCTCATTCTCACTGGACCTTGATAACAAATCACCACTCATTGCACCGGATGGTACTAAAACAACGATGATGGCCTATTCCAGGGAGTTTCATAGAGTGGTACGTACACCGACCATGATTTTCCTGGGAAAAGACGGTGAAGAGATACACCGTCATAGCGGTATTATTGTCGATAAACGTGTTTTACGTGGTCTCGCTGACTATGTTGCAGGTGCACATTATGAAAAGATTGGTTTCCGTGACTTTGTCAAAAAACACTGATTCAATAGGCACATTCCCCATAGTTATTCATTTCACTAGTTCTGTGACAATCTGTACTGCGTCTTTGAATTCTTAATGATAAAGGGTTGCTCTGTCCACTTGATCATGGGTGGAATCAATCAATACATGAGCTTCTTCAATTCAAATAATACATGCCCCCCTGCGAATACACCGTTATCCAGGGGTTCTTCACGCAATAATTTCACCAATCCGACACCGGGGGCATACCACTCTGTCGTATTGATCAATATCTCTTCATAACCACTACTGGCATCTGCATAGATTGTAAAGTTCGCCTCTCCGTCAACGCGTATGCAGTGTTTAAACTGACCAGCTGGCACAACCACTGTTTCATCCTCGGCAGCTATCTGGAAGGCCATCTTGAGGTTCATGCCACGTGTGAGTCGCTCTTCATAGGGATGGATGCGACGTAATACAAAAGGGGATGTATTGTTGCTCCAGCTGGTACCTATTTTATAGGGATATTTTAAAATCCAGTTTGGTGCATCATCTAACACGGGTTTGCTTTCAACCAGGGTGCGCTTGGCTATACGATAGATCCCGGTTTCATTCTCAGTTACATAATAACGTGTGCCATCACTGGTGATACGCACACTGTATGGAACTCCGTTAACCAACTCTGCTTCACCAATGGAAATAGTATACTCAGAGTTTTCTCTGCCATTGGCAACTTCAGTCGAGACCTGATAGTCCCACCGCATACCTGGCTGCATTGGGAAATAGCTCTGAGTATCGAACGCTGCATTCGAACACGATTGTAGAAAAATAACAGACAATACTATCGTAAGAGAAATTCTCATTTTTCCGGCAGTGCTGGATCGGGGAGGGAGTAGATCTCGATCTTCTCTCTCTTCTCGCCGAAACGTGTGAAGTCTGTGGGCCTGTCAGACTGATTGTCGGAAACCGTAATCCGTCCTAGTTGAATAATGCCGTTGCGCATGTTTCTTAGCGCATCCTCTAAATCGGAATGGAGCGCTTTGCCGTAACTTAGTTGGTAGGCGCGGGGTTCATCAGCCGGTTTTCCGCTACCAAGGTCCGATGCCCAGATTGTAATCGAGCCTGGAGATCCGGTACTCTTGTCGGGTTCATCGACGACTGAAGCGTGCAGTAAAAAACGCTCAGGAACATCTGCCTTGGCGGGCCAGCCTTGAGCTGATTGCCAACCCTGGTAACTGACAAAATAGAGTGCAGTGGTCACTAGCAGGATGATGAGTTTGACCAGGAAGGGAAATCGGCTTGCAATCAATGCCGCCGCTACCAATGCGGCCAAAGCAACGTATGCGAGCAGCAGCAGGAGTACGGATTCACTCATATCTTTCCTACTTTGACAATCGACTTTTCTAAGGTATTAATGTCACTGACTTGGCCATTGGTGCCGATGGTAAACCGTACAGCTGTTTTCTCTTCACCAACGCGTTCCAGCATCAGGGTTGCATAGTGCAGCACTTTCAATGCAGGATTTACTTCCGCCAGATAAACAGTTACCGGAACAGAGCTTTGTGTTTTGCTGTTGTAGTAGTGGACATTAATCACATATTCGCCAGGGGGGCGACCCCGTATGGTTACGATCTCCTGGTTCAATGGATTCTGGATAGTCTGACCATTGATCAACAGGGTGTCATTGGTCATGCCACGGTCGTCTCTGTCCAAGTGCATCAGATTCGCCTGGGGATTCTTGAACCAGATCAGTTGGCCATTGGGACCTTCCATCCATGTATCGATATCATCAGGACTGTTATCAGCCCAGGTTACAGAGATCAGAAAATCGGCCTTGGGATTGATGACGCCTGTCTTTGCGGGTGGATTTAAAAACATCAATGCGACCAGAAATAAAAAGGTAAACGCAAGCAGGGCATTAAACAGCAGGTCGGTAAATGGATCTGCATCAAACTGACGGGGATTGCGAAACATGGCCATGTATTCACTTTCCTTGATCTGTCACGTTAAACAACCGTGTTTCAGTAAACTGTATGGCTTCAGCCACCAGACGGTCGGCAGCACGGTCAAGCATCAAGTACTGCATACCAAGCAACATACTGCAACTGAGCCCCATCAGGGTCGTATTCAGGGCTACACCCATACCGGTAGTCATACGCTGTAGTAAACCCTGTATATCGGATAAGTCAAAAGACTCCAGTTCAGCAACCGGGGCGAGCATGATTACAAAACCAACCACTGTACCCAGCAGGCCCAGTTTTACCAGCAGGCCACAGACAAACCAGCCTGCTTCATGTTGGCCTCTTGCCTGTTCTGCCATCACCTGCGCAAGCAGTTGTGTGTCGGGTTTGTTCTGAATATCTGGATGAACATCCTGTTTGACAACTACACCAGTTATCAACTGTCCTGACAGCGATGTACTGTTGGGCAGTTGATCTGCCCACCACCGATTGCTACCTGATCCGGGAGGATTGGTTGCGGCAGATGCGATAATCTGTCCAAGGGCATTCTGTTCATGAGACAAAAAGAGGCTACGTGTTGCACAATGGCCTGTGGCAATGAGAAACAGTAATAAGATAATCAAGGTAATATGCGTAGGATCAGATATCAAAACCTTTTGCAGTAGGCCCTGATCCCAAAATAGCCAGGTAATAAAAGCCAACAACCCGAACAACAGTAGCCATTGAAGAAACAGTCCATAGGTTGTTTGGGATTGACGCAAATTGATCTTCTCGTTATTTATTCTGTTTAAATCTTGTACAACTAGTAGTGATACAAAGCATAGTCTGTGCCAAAGGAGTGCGCTACTGAACCAGCTTCAGTCTCCAGATGATTGTATGGGACTGTTTCATTTATGGGGCATTGACTACGAATATTGAACACCACAGATGGGGTCGCCAATCATTCTCATTCTAGCGAACACCTTACAACACCTCGCTTTATTATCGTGTGGGTTGGGGTTTAGGAAAAAGTAATACAAAAATTAATGGAAATTGGTATGGAAGATAGGCACAGTTGTTGCTAATACTTTATTAAAGTAGATGAATGCACTGCGTAGTAAGATGTTTAACCGGCTGAAAATTATCTTCTGGCCTGTTATCTGGCTATGATCAGAACAAACACTAATTACCAGCACTAACACCGGCGTTATACCAACCAGGGGAGATTCATGATGGCAAGGCTAAAGTTGTCTTTTAGCGGCATTATTACAACAGTCCTTATCTTAGTGGCATCTGTCAGTCATGCGAAGGATGAGGAGATGTTGGCTCTTGCCAATGCTTCCGGCTGTTTTATCTGTCACTTGGTAGCACCTGTTTCGACAGACAATCTACCACTTGCCCCCAGCTATCAGGAAATTGCAATACGTTATAAAAAAGATGGTGATGCATTCAACCGTCTACTTGACCGTGTCATGCATGGAACGGTCTATCAGGATCAGGCCTGGAGTGGCAAGGTCGGTATGAGATTTATGCCGCCGAATGTCAATATCTCGCGTGATACCGCTGCGGCGCTGGTCAACTGGATACTTGATCTGGATATCGATTCGGCATTGGCGAAAAGACTGCTACATCATGACAGAATGCTGACACTCTCCACAGTGAGTGGCTGTACAATCTGTCATCGAATGGACCCTGTCAAAGAACTGCGTGTTGTCCCTCTTGCCCCCTCATTCAGGGAAATAGCCGCTCGCTATGAGGATAGAGCAAACAGCCCGCATAAACTCCTCGACTCGGTGAAAAATGGTACTCAGGGTAACCAGAAAATTTGGCATAACGTCAATATGCAGTTTATGCCACCCAATGTGGCCTTGAAAAATGAGGATGCAGCCGATCTGGTACATTGGATATTATCACTTGATACCAAGGGTATTCCTGCCTATGTCGAACCTCCGGCGGGCAGGCAGTGATATCGACGATAGGCATTTCAACCTGATCACATACAATATGAACGGTTCAGGTCAATGTTAAAAGTCAGGGTATTGGGATCTGGTGCAGGTGGAGGGTTTCCCCAGTGGAATTGCAATTGCGAGAACTGCACCGGTGTGCGTTCAGGGCATCTCAACGCCAGACAGCGTACTCAGTCCTCGATTGCAATCAGCAGTGATGGTGAGGAATGGCTGTTGGTGAATGCATCTCCTGACATCAGGCAACAAATCATAGACTTTCCAGCTCTACAACCAGCACGGAACAAACGGGATACAGGTATCAGGGCCGTGCTCCTGATCGACAGTCAAATAGATCATTCCACAGGTCTTATTCTGTTAAGGGAAAACAGTCGTCCTCTCGAAGTCTACTGCACACGCATGGTGCATCAGGATTTAACCACCGGCTTCCCGGTGCTGAATATGCTCGAACACTATTGTGGGGTAGTCTGGAACGAGATTCCGATTAATGGAACGAGTTTTGGTATCACGGGTATCGATGGATTGGTTTTTACCGCCATGGCCCTGACCAGCAAGGCCCCTCCATATTCTCCTCATAGGGAGGACCCGCATCCTGGTGACAATATCGGGATTCATGTTCAGGATAAAGCAACGGGACGAAGTATGTTCTATGCACCAGGGCTGGCTTGTATTGAACCGCACCTGGAACCGGTAATGCACGCTTCCGATCTGCTGCTTGTAGATGGTACCTGCTGGACGGATGATGAAATGGAGCGTCGTGGTGTAGGTACAAGGCGTTCGCTCGCCATGGGACATCTGCCTCAGTCAGGCGCAGGTGGAATGATCGAGTCATTGAGCTCTTTCCAACGACAACACAAGGTTCTGATTCACATCAACAATACCAACCCCATGTTAGTGGAGGATTCACCCGAACGAGCTGCATTGAGCGCAGCGGGGATAGCAGTCTCACATGATGGTATGGAAATTGATGTCTGACGTTTTATTGATGAGAGGAGATCGACTTGGAAACCCACCCGTGGAGCCAGGAAGCATTTGAGTCAGCGCTAAGAGCCCGTAGCTCCCGCTACCATATCCATCATCCCTACCATCGGATGATGGCAAATGGAGCGTTGAATCCTGAACAGATAAGGGGGTGGGTTGCCAATCGGTTCTACTATCAAATCACCATTCCCCGTAAAGATGCTGCGTTGATGGCCAACTGCCCCGATCCAGCCACGCGACGAATCTGGTTACAGCGAATTCTCGATCATGATGGCTACGAGGGTGAAGAGGGAGGTATAGAGGCGTGGGTTCGTCTGGGTATAGCATGCGGTCTTACCAGAGAAGAGATCTGGTCACAGGAACATGTTCTTCCCGGTGTACGCTTTGCGGTAAACGCCTATCTTGAATTTGTTCGAAATGCCGAATGGCATGAAGGTATCTGCTCATCGCTGACGGAGCTGTTCGCTCCCAAGATACATCGTCAGCGTCTGGAGAACTGGCCACGGGATTATCCGTGGATAGAGTCATCGGGACTTGATTATTTTCGCAAGCGGGTCAGTCAGGCAAGTCGTGATGTTGAACATGGTCTGGCAGTCACCCTGGCGTGGTTCAACACACCTGAGCGTCAACAGCGGGCACTGGAGATTCTGCAACTCAAGCTGGATATTCTCTGGTCTATGCTGGATGCGATGTACATGGCTTATGTATTGGAGATGCCTCCCTATTTCAACCAGGAGGAGCAATCATGAGTGGACTAAACCTAAACGAATGTTACGGCATTGCAATGGGGCATCGATTGCAATTTGAAGAAGCACAACAGGCATGGGTTGTCCTCTATCCTGAAGGGATGGTGCAGCTCAATCAAAGTGCTGCTGAAATACTCAATCGCTGTGACGGTGAAACACCGCTGGAACAAGTCATCACCGACTTGGAACAGGCTTATGGTGAAACTGGTTTGACAAAGGATGTTGTAGAACTTATCACCGCTGCTCTGGATCAAGGTTGGTTGCGACGTCTGTAAAGACATTGCTGTGCTTTTGTGTTCAGAATCTGCACATTTGTTACTACAGATGGCTCATTGAGACAGTGAAAAACGGCTATTGGTTGGATAAAATTAACCAATCTGCGGCTTTATCCATAAAAAACAGCACTAAGGTTCCCATATACCCTGAATAGTGACCAAAAGACCTTTTGGCATGTTACTTGTATCAATAATAACGAGTGTTACCTCTAACGATTTAAAAGAGGCAACCAATCCACTAACCAGATAAGCGAATGGGAGAGAGTGACAATGACTAAGTGGTCTAAACCAACGTTTCAAAATCTGCGCTATGGTTTTGAGATTAATCTCTATGTAAAAGTCCGTTAACTCCGGTCTTGGGTAGAAGATTGAGGGCGGGGGAGCGTAGCTCTTCCGCCCTTTTTGTTTACTCCTTCAGGTGAGCCATGACAGATCTAGTACAAGAACCGGTCAGACCCCTCTGGCTTTTGGCGGAAGTTACTTACAGTTGCCCACTGCAGTGTCCCTACTGTTCCAATCCCCTGAAGTTGGGTGACCGGAAAGAGGAACTTGAGACAGATGAGTGGCTTCGAGTACTCGCAGAAGCACGAAAGCTGGGTGCCGCACAGCTTGGCCTGTCGGGGGGGGAACCCCTGCTGCGCAAAGATCTTGAAATCATCGTAAAAGAGGCTAGACGACTGGGCTACTATACTAATCTGCTGACGTCCGGTATGGGTATGAGTGAAGCACGAATAGCCAGCCTGAAAACAGCCGGTCTAGACCATATTCAGGTCAGTTTCCAGGCCGATGATCCGGACCTCAACAACAAGCTGGCGGGTAGTGATAGTTTTGCCCAGAAAAGTCAGGTCGCCAAGTTGGTGAAGTCTTACGGCTATCCAATGGTCCTGAATATCGTAATGCACCGACACAACCTGGATCGCATCAGTGAAATTCTCGATATGGCCCTCGATCTTGGTGCGGATTATGTAGAACTGGCCAATGCACAATATTATGGATGGGCACTGATAAACCGTGACTTTCTGCTTCCAACCAGAGAACAGTTAAAAAAAGCAGAGGCCATCGCACACCAATATCAGACACGTTACAACGATCGCATGAAGATCTATTTCGTAGTACCTGACTACTTCGAAGGCCGCCCAAAGCCCTGTATGAATGGCTGGGGACGCGTATTTCTCAGCATCTCGCCGAATGGTACAGCGCTGCCCTGTCATGCTGCGGCAGATCTGCCCGGCCTTCAGTTGCCTAACGTGCGTGAGAACAGCATCGATTGGATATGGAAAGAGTCACAAGGCTTTAATCGTTTCCGCGGCGAGATGTGGATGCAGGAACCCTGTAGCAGTTGTGATGAACGCAGCACCTGCTTTGGCGGTTGTCGCTGTCAGGCCTATCTCCTCACGGGCGACACTGAGGCAACAGACCCGGCATGCAGCCTGTCGCCTCAGCACCATGTGATACAAGATGCGATACAACATTCAGTCGACCTGCAAGTCATTCCACGACCCGTGATGCGGAATAAGCGGAATGCCAGGGACTTTTAAATAGACCTGCCTTTTGATTGCAATACTCATAAGCGGTGATCGGTGGAAAACTTATACCAGTCAATACCACGAGTCACATACATGACACTGCCAAGCAGGCCGAAAAGCAGAAGTGAGCCGACCAATAGGGCATAACCTTCCAATTGCAGGATGATGTAGCAGGTAAAGTACAACATCGAAAGGACAGTACCTGTTAAAATTGCCAGCCTTCCAGATATCATTGAACGGGTATAGAGACTGATCATTCCAATACAGGCCGTAGAAGCAATTAGATAGGAAAAACCGAATCCTATATGCTCGGCTAGGGACAGCAACAGAAGGAAGAATATCGCCAGTGCCATTCCAACCAGTGAGTATTGAATCGGATGTAGTCGTTCTCCCTTCATTACTTCAATCAGATAGAAGAGTGTAAAAGTCACAATAATAAACAGTACGCCATATTTGGTTGCTCGATCACCTAGTGTATAAATATCGACAGGCTGAAAGAGTTGAACACCCATGTGGCGCAATTTATTCACACTATCGAATGCAGTATCATTTTTAATGACCTCCGGTATCAATGAATTACCGGAAGCAAGTGAAGAGATATTCCAGCTCGATTGAAAGCCGGTGTTGTTTATCACCCGCTTATCGGGAAGAAATTCACCCTGAAAACTGGGATGCTTCCAATTCGATTTCATTTCTATTGTACTGTCAAATCCTGCTGCCCTGATAAACATCTCATTGATGCCACGTAGCTTGAATTCCCCTGTAAAGCGGACTTTCTTATTCCCCTTTTCAATTATTTTCTGATCTATCAATGTGTGAAAACCCTGAGCATCTTTCCGGTAGCTAACACCAGGTTTCCCCTTCAGCGTGTCCTCATTCCACTTAAGTTTGGGTGAACCTGCGAACCCACGTGCATCCGAGACACCGGTCTCAACGGCAACTCTGTCAACAACAGGTTCACTCTCTCCTTCAAGTACCTTATCCAGTTCTTTCAGGTCAAAGTTACCATCCAACTTGATAGATGCAGTATAGACAGGAACATCATAGATACCCCGGTGCCGAAAAGAGACATCCAGGTCGGCTGAAACCAGGCTTTTTATTGGCCGGATCAAGGCACGTTTCTTGACCCTTTTTGATGTCACGACCGTTTTTTCTGCCCGCTGATCCCAACGTCTTTGCTTCTCGATGACCCGGTAATCAACAATAATAAACGGGCCATTCACTATCTGAGCACCCGTCCATGATGAGGCAATATCCTGCACGGCATGGTCACGATAAGCAGCTCTTTCCTGTACTACACCTTCCACCATTGCAAGAGGCACGAGTAGTACAATAAGCATTGCTATCAATATCAACGGCTTTATCAGGGGTTTCACCGGTCACCTCCCTGTAATGTTTGTTCATCAAGACCCAGGACTGAAACAAGTGCTTTTTGTAAACGGTTACACTCCATCTGTAGTGCATGATTCTCACGCTGCAGTGCTTCGACACGCTCACTACTGTTATTTTTTTGTTCCACGGGCAATCCGGCGGAAAGCCATTGGCGTAACAGCGATTGGCGCAATCCAAGCCGATCGGCCACAGCGGTAATGGTTTCACTGCCTTCTCTTACCTGGCTGATGGCCTCATTGATAAAGTCATGAATGGTAGGGTGTGATTGACGCCTGTACTGAAAAGCAGAATCTCGCATGGCTATACTCTCGTTGTTTTTAACATCAAGAGTAATTTAACCTGCCAGAACGGAGTTACTGTGAAGAGTCTGTGTGGTTTCTATGAAGAGTGTGACAGGGCCAGACCAGGGTGGCAATTGTACCGCCACCTGCCTGATTACTGAGCTTTACCCGGCCCTGGTGGAGATGTAATACTTCTCGTACAAAACTGAGTCCAAGGCCTGAACTTCGCTTTTGATCATGAGGACGGGGGAGCGAGTAAAAACGTTGGTAGAGCTTATCCAAAGCATAGCCAGGAATACCCGGGCCTTGGTCTTGGATTTGAAAGGTACATTCACCCCCATTTGACCTGGCATCGACAGTAATCTCACCTTCTGTCGGTGAAAAATCAATGGCATTGTCGAATAGATTCGTTATCGCCTGGCGGATCAGTAAACGTTCACCAAAAAAGTTAATCTTGTCTGAATCTTGTCGTATGATATCGATACTCTTCTCATTCAGAGAATGTTCACGCTCTTTTATTATCTCATCGACAAGGGCCGACAGATTAAATGACTCTGGCTTCTCCAGATGTCGGCGTTGCTCCAGGGCCGCAAGTTCAAGCAAGCGTGCTACAAGCTGTGTCATACGTTCTGCTGAGTCACCGATTGACGAGGTGAATTGACTGCGCTTTTGCACTGTCATGGCATCGTTATCGAGTAACTCAACAGCAGCCTGAATACTGGTTAAAGGACTTTTGAGTTCGTGGGCCATAGTATGGATATACTCTTCCACATAACGTTTACCCTCAAGCTCTTCCTGCATACGCTCCATTGCACGACTGAGTTTATCGAACTCATGCTCCTGCAACTTGGGTGCAGAGACCTTCTGCCCAACAGCCAGTTCATCGGCATATGAGACCAGTTTACGAATTGAGCGGGAAAGCCACCAGACAACAGCAGCACCAAACAGTAACGATATTATCAGTACAACAATCGCGTAGGTCTGCAGTTGATTGCTTGCGGATATAATAAACGGATCAAGGTGGCGCACCTCTTTTGAAACGGTCAGCACACCAATGATATCACTACCTGCATAGATTGCCGCCGCAACATACATCACCCTGTCTTCCGGGGATGAGACCCTGGTTGTGATATCGACCGCGCTGGAACGTGCACCATATTGACCTAGCAATGTCAGCCAGACATCACGCCAATTTGAGAAATCCTCTCCTGTATGCTGACCGGTTGAGTCGAATAGAACAATCCCTTCCGAATCAGTAACGTAGACTTGCATATCTGGACTGGGCTTGAACACAGAGTAGATACGAGCATCAAGACGGCGGTTGAGATAGGCCGGAATCAAATCGGCCAGGACATTTATATCGATTACACCATTAGCAGACTGCTGTGTAACTTGCTCAGCCAACAGGTTGGCGGTATCGACCATCACGTCTTCAGCAGCCTGTCTGACGCTGGCATCCAGGGTATCGAACGCTTTGTGCAGCATAAACCAGAACAGTCCACCAATCAGAATAAAATAGAGCAGTGCGATTCGGAAGCTGAAACCGGGACGAAACTTCATGGGGCTATGCTGTATCCGAGGCCACGGTGGGTACAAACAGGTTCTGCATGACGATCTATGTCACGTAGTTTTGCCCGGATTGCCTTGATATGTGTATCGATGGTCCGCTCATCTGATGGATGTGGGTGTTGCCAGATACTCTCCATCAACTGTGCACGTGAGAATACCCTGCCAGGTCGTTCCAATAACGTGCGCAGTAATATAAATTCCGCTTTGGTCAGTTGTAGCGGCTCTCCTGAAAAACGAATGATAGCTGCATCAATATCGACCTCGAACCGCTTCTTTGAATCATGGGCGGCTTGATCTGTTCGACAGACACGTTTCAGAATCACTTTAACGCGGGCTACAACTTCCCTGGGACTGAAGGGCTTGGTGACATAATCATCTGCACCGATCTCAAGCCCAACAACACGATCGATTTCTGCACTTCTTGCCGTAAGAAAAATTACAGGTAGATCTGAAATTTTTCGTATTTCCTTGAGTAATTCAAAGCCATTCATATCGGGAAGGCCTATATCAAGAATAACAAGGTCGGTCTTTCCGACGGCGATAGTTTCCAATGCTTGGTGTGCTGTCGTTACCCAATTGCTATTGAAACCATCGATTTCGAGTGCATACAGCAGCGTATCGGCTATTGCGGCTTCATCTTCTACAATCAGGATTGTTTCATTCATAAGATTGAATTTTTCTACAAGGAAAGCGGTGCGATACATTCCGGGTTGTCATTGCCAGGATTGTTGATTTTTCTGCTGACCGCATACAGATCGGTTTCATCCTCCGGCCAGGGCTTGAGCATCTCTTTTAACCCGGATCGGTTTTGATTGTCAGGATCAAGCCAGCTCTCAAAATGCTCGGGGCTTAGAATGACCGGCATCCTATCATGTACTTGTTTCACAACGGCGTTCGCATCTGTCACCAGAATAGTACCTGTATCAAGTTGCTCCCCCTTATTGTTTCGCCAATGCTCATATAATCCGGCGAAAGCAAACAGGGCATTGTGTCTTGGGCGAATGCAGTAGGGCTGTTTGCCCTCTTTTTGCGCTTTCCACTCAAAAAAACCACTGGCCGGTATCAGACAGCGTCGCTGTTTGAAGGCTGCGCGATAGGCCGGTTTGCTCTCTACTGTTTCAGCACGGGCATTGATCGTGCGATAGCCTATCTTTTCGTCTTTGGCCCAGAAAGGTATCAATCCCCATCTTAGATTGACCACTCTTCGTTCACGGCCGGACACCAAAACTGCTGCTATGTTTTGTGAGGGCGCAATGTTATACCGTGGAGGGAGCTGCATGACAGTTGCCAAATTAAAATAACTCATCAACTCATCTTGCTGTACGTCGAGATAAAACCGACCACACATCATTGATCCCCTATTATCATGTAGGGTGTAGCCCTGCGACACCTGTTGTTCATAGACAAGTTCATACCCGGTTGAGACACCACACTAGGGCCTGTTAACACTAATCCAATATGCCCTGTTGTGCCTGAAAAAGCGCCAATCAAGGTGCGAGGAGCAGGGTTTGGTTGTTCCAAATGAGCGATAAGCAACGCCGAGTGTCGCTTTTGCAGACGCAACCCTTAGGGCTGAGGCTGTTTTTGCGCCCAACGGCGTTATCATTCGCTTATGTAGCCGGGCTACACCACGCTCATTCTGCCTTGCTGGGCATAAAAACAGCCTCAGCAGGGCGTATTGGATTAGTGTTAACAGGCCCTAGGATATCAGCTATTGTTCCGTTTGATCAGATAAGGTATCGGTGCGGCTGGACCGCACCCTGCAGTTACATCGAGATAGCATCATCCACACAGGATTGAATCGGTTGTCGGTCTATTTTTTCATTCAGTCTTCGCAAGCGAAGCGACTGCGCAGCACCTACAGGTAAACACTCACAGTAGTACTTTGCCTTGTGTAGATCCTTATTGATATGTTCGTGGTATTTTGCGAGTCGTTCAACAGACTCGCTGCACCCCCTCTTGGCAAGTGCCCGCCAGATCTCGGTGGCCTGGGACCAGTCTCCATGCCGTCTGGCTAGTTGTGCCTGGAGACGTTTAGCATCATCGGATAGGGATGCTGAGCATCGCGCCAGTAACTGACGTGCACCGAGTTCATCTGTTTCGGATAACCAGCGGGCGATAGCGCAACAATCTGCCTGATAGCGTTGTGGCTGTTCGATAGCTTCCGATAAGCGGGTATGGGCCGCTGCCAAAGAGAGGATATCGTGCTGGTTATGTGTCACCACCTTGATGAGATTTTCACCCTGTCCATGTCGAATATAACTGAACCAGGCAGCTGGCGCTTCAGCACCAGGCAGGTCATTGCGACGTTTAAAACCGAGCAGTTTCTTTTCCAGTGTCGTCAGGCGGCAATCCGGCCATTGTCGGCGGAACAGACGCCGGGTTGGATGGAGGAGGTCGACGTGGGGCAGCTGTTCAAGGGGATGTGAGAGCGAATGCATGCGATAACGGGTCGCTAATAGTGGCAGGTCATAGCTCTTGCCGTTGTAGCTGACCAGCCTGTCATTGTCCGTGAGGCTTTGGGCAAAGGCTGTGAGCATGCATGACTCAGCTGCAAAGCGGGTGATCAGAAACTGGGATAGTAGAATGGCGTTCTCATCCAGGACTGCCATTCCAACCAGGAAGGCCAGGGTGCCGCTGCCACCTGACAGGCCGGTTGTCTCTGTGTCGATGTAGACCTGGCGTTGGCATCGTACCTTTGGCTCCCCTGGAAGACGTGGCTGATTCAGCAAACCGGCCAACTCAACATTACCGAGTTGTCCACTCAGTGGGAGGTATTTTTTGATCTGGATTACCCCCTCTGCAATCAGCTTGCCGTGAACCCTGTCTGCAAGCGTTGCATCCGACATGGAGCAGCATGGCGTGATGCGTTGCCGGTGTAATCGTATCGTTTTGATCTTTGCCAGCCGACTACGCAGGTTATTTGATGGGGCAGGGGAGGTGTGCTCACTTCCCGCCTGTGCCTGTAAGCGAGCCAGCCTGGATTTAAGATTCATGATGAGAAATCAGTGCCAAGAGTTGCAGCGCGACCTGTTTCGGCGAATAACCGCGCGCCTCATCACTGGACAGGATTGGACCGATACAGCTGGGACAACCCCGAGCGCACTCACAATCGCTGACCAGCAGCTTTGCATCAGCCACGATCGCAGTCCGGCTCTCATAGAGCGGGGCAGTGATACCGATGCCGCCCGGATAGTTGTCGTAGAGGAACAGGGTTGGCGTGAAATGGGTTAACTGAGCTGGATCCAGTGCATCACCGCTTGTATCACGTAGCTGGCCACGGCCACTCGTGCCCAGGGTGGCGAACCATTTGGCATCCCCGTCCCCCACGGCACGACCGATGTCCCCAGGTTCAGAGAGCATACGCATGGCGGCAACGATGTGTAGTGCGTAACCGGCACCCAGGAACCCGTCCAGTGCTGCCTGGCGTGAAGAGAAAACTTCGTCGAGAGCAAGCGGATTAAGCTGCCACCAGACAGCGGTGGTATGCATCTCCTGGTCGGATAGATTGATCTTGCCATAGCCCACATTCTCATGGCTGTAGTAACGAATCTTCTTATAGCCGACAAAACGCTTGACCAGATGAACCTCACCCTGTGCTACAGCGTGTTGTGCCGGTCTCTTTTCCTCGAAACGTTCAAGGATTTTCAACCGGGTATAGTCGATAGCATCTGTGTAATAGTCTGCCCGGGTACGACTGACAAAAGCTTTACGACCCTCCCAGTCGAGTCTCTCGACCTGATAGGGGGCGGACTGGATCATGTAGATGGCCCCAGGGTAGATGGTCATAGGCGCCGAACTGTAATCGACCTCGGCTATTACCGATTTTGCTCCCGCCGTGGTGTCGATTACCACGAAATTGCCTTCTGCCACCGAACGCAGGCTCACATTGTTGGCGGGATAACTATCGGCCATCCAGTGCCACTGCGTTCCTTCCCGGTGAACGATCCCATGCTCTTCGAGATAGGCAAGCATCTCGGCCAGCTGTTGCCTGCCGAATGCCTCGCCTTCGTTGAACGGCAACTCAAAGGCGGCACAACGAATATGATCCAACAGGATCAACAGTTGGTCCGGATCGATACGGGCCTGCTCCGGTGAGGCGCCCAGGAAGAAGTCGGGATTTCGGATGATGTATTGATCCAAGGGAAGGCTGCTGGCAATAAGAACCCCGACGGCAGTGCGTTGGCGTCGACCGGCACGACCGAGCCGTTGCCAGGTGCCAGCGATGGTACCGGGATAACCGTTCAGCACACATAAATCGAGGGCGCCGATATCCACCCCCAACTCCAGTGCAGAGGTCGAGACGACACAATCGAGCTGGCCCTGGCGCAGCTGTTTCTCCATGGCGCGACGTTCGGTTGGAAGATAGCCCCCGCGATAGGCGGCCACCCGCGCCGGGTAGCGTGGGTCATGATCGAAGGCATCTTTAAGGTACTTGGTGAGCACCTCGACCATTAGTCTCGACTGGGCAAAGACGATGCTTTTGAGTCCGTTCTTCACCGCCAGTTTTGTAATCCGGGTGGTCTGAGAACGGGCCGAGGCGCGGATACCCAAATCGGCATTCACCACGGGGGGATTCCATAACAAGAGGTGTTTTGCACCCTGCGGTGCACCACTCTCAGTGATTGCAAACACCTCGCGATTAATCAACTCACCGGCCAGCTCCGCCGGGTTGGCAATGGTTGCGGAGCAGAGAATGAACAGGGGATCTGAACCGTAGAATCGGCAGATGCGTTGCAGACGTCGTATTACATTGGCCACGTGAGAACCGAACACGCCACGGTAGGTATGCATCTCATCGATCACCACGAAACGCAGGGTCTCAAAAAACTGCGCCCATTTGGTGTGATGAGGCAGGATGCCCTGGTGCAGCATGTCCGGATTGGTCACCACGATATCACCGCGTGTCCTGACCGCTTTGCGGGCATCTCCCGGCGTGTCACCGTCAAAAGTGAAGGCCCTTACTCCCAGTGAAACGGTCTCATTCAACGCTGTCAGCTCTGCCACCTGATCCTGTGCCAGAGCCTTGGTGGGAAAGAGATAGAGGGCCTTGGCACGATCCTCCAGCGCAGCCTGTAGTACCGGCAGGTTGTAGCAGAGTGTCTTACCCGAGGCGGTCGGGGTGACAATAACCGTGTGTTGAGCTGCCTGGACACTCTCCCAGGCGGCAGCCTGGTGGGTGTAGAGCTGATCAATGCCCCGACTGTGTAGGGCATCGGTCAGGCGTGGGTCAAGGGCGGCAGGCAGGGGTCGGTATCGGCCTGATGTGGCGGGCACCATCAGTTCACCGGTGATCCGGTTTGCATAGTCAGCCCGCAGCCGGGTGGCCAGCTGATCGGCCGGATCGTTTGTTTTGACAACACGCGGGATGGAAAAGGACGCTGCAGGTATGCTCATTTGACTGTTCTCTATCCGTTCTCTTCGTGTAGAATAGAGAACAACTGGAGAACAAATCAAGTGCAATCATGAAATTGACCCGACGCCAGCAGGAGATTTACGACATCCTGCGAGACAATCTCGATCACTTCGACCAGCCACCCACCTATGATGAGCTCTGCCGGTTGTTGGGGCTCAGCTCGCGGGGTTCCCTGCATAAGCATATTCAGGCACTGATTCAGGCAGGTCTACTGGAACCGATGGAGGGATTGCAACGAGGCATTCGCCTGGTCGAGTCAGTAGAGGTCGAGGAGGGTATCCCCTTTCTTGGCCGCATCGCAGCCGGTCGACCTATCGAAGCCATTTCCCAGGCGGCCCTGATGAAAGTGCCTGATGAGATGTTGACCGGCAAATCCTGCTATGTGCTTCAGGTTACGGGTGACTCAATGATCGATGAGGGTATCTTCGACGGGGATTATGTGGTCATTGAACAGAGAGACAGCGCTGACAACGGAGATATCGTCGTAGCCCTGGTCAATAACGAAGAGGCGACACTGAAAAAAATTAAACAGCAATCTGACAGAGTGATTCTTTATCCGGCTAACGCCTCGATGGCTGCGATGGTTTACAAGCCTGAAGAGATTCAGGTCCAGGGTGTGTTGACGGGATTGTTGCGGTGTTATCGGTGAGTTATGCCCGTCGGTGTAGAGCCAATCCTTGGCACATCATCCGTATGGCAGTTTTCAGTTGTCCCAAAAAATATACAGCTTCATGTGAAATAGTTGCTGTTAATAACCATATGTACATAGATGCTGGCGATATAGCCGGCAGTGATTGCTGGCGTCCATTTTATATGGCCGAAAAAGGTGTAATTGCCACGGGCTTGTCCCATTAGCGCCACCCCGGCAGCCGAACCGATGGAGAGTAGAGATCCACCAACACCAGCAGTCAAGGTCACTAAAAGCCAATGACCGGTCGACATCTCTGGATTCATGGTAAGCACCGCGAACATGACGGGAATGTTGTCGACAATGGCAGATAGGAGGCCGATTGTTATGTTTGCATTGGTAGCGCCCCAGCCTGTGTACATCAGCTCGGATGCTATGCTCAGATAACCAAGAAAACCTAGTCCGCCGACACAGAGCACTACGCCGTAGAAGAACAACAATGTATCCCATTCAGCTCTTGCCACAGGGGAAAAGACATCGAATCCAACGGGTATGCCCAGTTGACCGTCATGCTCTATATTGTCTGGCTTCACTGGTTGATCACGAATAGCGGTTTTCTTTAGGAAGAATCCGAACAATTGGAGGAAACCAAGACCGGTCAGCATACCGATCACGGGTGGCATGTACAGGAAGTTGTGGAACGAAACAGCTGTGGCGATGGTAGCGAGAAACAATGCAATGATCCGGCGTGCACCCCGTTGCATCAACACCTGATCCCCGGATGCTTCTGGCTTAATATTGGGTACTGCAAAATGCATGATGGCTGCAGGGACAAGGTAATTGACTGCCGCCGGGATGAACAGGGCGAAAAAAGTCCAGAATTCCACGATACCCTTCTGCCAGACCATCAGTGTGGTGATATCACCAAAAGGAGAGAAAGCACCACCAGCATTGGCACCAACTACAATATTGATACAGGCCAGCGAAACAAAGCGGCTGTTGTCACCGCCCACAGCCATTACTACGGCACACATCAAAAGCGCCGTGGTCAAATTATCCGCGATGGGTGAAATAAAAAAAGCCAGGGTCCCAGTGATCCAGAATAGCGAACGAAAACCAAAGCCTTTGCGGATCAGCCAGGCACGCAATGCATCGAATACCCGTCTCTCTTCCATGGTATTGATATAAGTCATCGCTACCAGTAGAAAGAGCATCAATTCCGCATATTCCAGCAGGTTATGCCGTACCGCCTGTTCCGCCATTGTGGGCAAATCGTGATTGGTATAGACCCAGGCAATGATTCCCCAGATCAGGCCGGCACCGATAATCACGGGTTTCGATTTGCGCAAATGGGTGAATTCCTCGGCCATGACAAGTAGATAGGCTAGCAAGAATATGCCAATGGAGAGATAGCCAACCCAACTATTGGTTAAATCCAATGGATGCATTTCAGGTTCCGAGGCCATTACAGCACCGGATACTATGCAAAGCGCAGAGGTAGGAAGCAGCTTAAATATTATATTACTAGTTTTCATCATTGTATTTATCGCTCATTGATAAGTGTGCTTATACTTCAGTATGTCTTTCTCCGGCTGGTAGACTTCACTCTTGATTTCGAAGATACCGAGTAGCGTATGGAAGAGATTATCGTGAGAGTAAGGTTCATTGATGCTGTTTTGGAGGGCTTCCAAGTCAATGTCACTGTTTTCTTCAGAACTCCAGAATAGAGTCGGCACATGGGTTTGTGTGGTTGGAGCGAGGGCATACGGGATTCCGTGCAGATAGAGCCCTGATTCACCCAGGGACTCACCATGGTCGCTGATATAGATCATGGAAGTCTCAAATTGAGTAGATTTTTCTTTCAGCCAATTAATCACCCGGTCGACGAAATAGTCTGTATAGAGAATTGAGTTGTCATAGGCGTTAACAACCTCTTCGCGAGTACACTTGTCCAGCTGTGTGGATTGGCAAGTTGGTTTGAACTTCTCGAAATTATCCGGATAGCGTTTGAAGTATGCGGGCCCATGGCTGCCCATTTGATGCAAGACAATGAGCATGTCGCTGCTTGTATGCTGTTTAACCCACTCATTAAGTCCATCGAGCATGCCTTCATCCCGGCACTCAGGGTTGCAAACAGGATTGACGATAGGTGTTTTGTAGCTTTCATATTTGACGCGACTGGCGACGCCTTTGGAACCTGAATTGTTATCACGCCATAAAATGGATACGCCGGAGCGATGCAAAACATCGAGTACATTTTCCATGGAGGATGATTTGTCCTTGCTGTAGTTGTTTTGTTCCAGAAATGAAAACATGCAGGGAACGGATACTGCAGTCGATGTTCCGCATGAGCTAACATTCGAAAAACTGACTAATTTTCTCTGAGAGAGTAGCGGGTTGGTGATCCGCTTATATCCATTTAGAGAGAAGTGGTCTGTACGAGCGGTTTCCCCGACTATCAATATCACCAATTCAGTATCCAGGTCTGAATCAGGAACTGCTGCATCGGTGCCAACAGTCAGGAATTCATTGATGTTATTGACCTTGAGTTGAAGGTCGATAAATTTATATAGGGAATAAATTGGGGTTGTAGGATTTGTATAGTAGCGGATAATTTTATGTGATCTAAAGAACGAGGCATAGAAATCGCTGTAAAAGTATATTGTTGCGGCCGCTATGATCAAGCATGATGCGATAAGCACGAAACGCTTCAATATGGCTTGAAAAAACGGCTCTTGGATAAGCTGTAGTTTAGACAGTAGGTAAGCGGGTAGTGCACCGATTAGCACAAAATAGCCGAGTAAGCGATAGTTTAAAAGATCATTTACCTCACCGGCATCGGTTTCAATCATGTTGGTGATCATGTCACTATCGAATACCACCTGGTAAGTATCGATAAAATAGCTGGTTATTGAGGACAGTAACAACAGACCAATCAGCACTGGTTTGAGTTGTTTGTGTAACCCCCCAAGCGACAATAGAATCGTCAGCATACAGCCGTGAATAACAAACAATGAAATAACGATCAGCCAGATGTTGTCTGTGCCTGCATAGGCATCGATAACTTTTCGCAGGAAAGTGAAATTATGAAAAATGGTAAGGAACAGGGTGACGGACAGGATCAGCTTTATCTGGCTTATCTGGTAGTGCAGCATAGGCATTAATGGGTTCTTATCTTAGATTTCATTGCTCGTGAGTTTAGCTTGACCAGTCAAGGTGAGGCTGTTCGGGTTGCGTTAGAAAATGAGATTCATGACCAGCAGCATCACTATCAAAAACAGTATTGTCATGATGCCGCCTGCTTTCATGAAGTCAGCCACACGATAACCAGCCGGCCCCATGATCAAGGCATTCACTTGATGTGTTGGGATCAGGAAGGAGTTGGAGGTGGCGATGGCTACGGTGAGAGCAAATACCGCTGGATTAGTACCGGCACCCACAGCAATATTGACTGCTAGCGGTACCAACAGCACAGTTGCACCCACATTTGACATAACAAGGGTAAAGAATGTCGCCAGTACGGCAACAGCTGTCTGTATTACCCAGATCGGCATATCACCAACGACAACTAAAACCTGCTCGGCAATCCATTTTGCAGTACCTGTGGTCTCAACGGCCAGTCCCAGTGGAATGAGTGAAGCGAGTAGGAATACAGTCTTCCAACTCACTGCTTCATAGGCCTCTTCGATATTCAGTACACCGGATAACACCATTCCCATAGCACCAGTGAGGAGCGCTACAGAGAGACGGATGTCAGTAAACAGCACCATAAAGAGTGCAATGCCAAAAAAGATGGCAGCAGGAAAAATCTTGTGGGGACGCAACATCTCCTCACGGGGGTATTCGGTAGTTACCACTACAAAATCACGATCTTTTTCGATTCGCTCCAGAGCGTTCCATGCCGTGTGTACCACCAAGGTATCTCCGACATGAAGTGGCATATTACGGATATCCTCTCCTTCACGCATGGTTGTGCCATCCCTGTGCAATCCGATCATGGCTATGCCATAGGTTTTGCGCATCCACACATCTCTTGCACTTTTCCCTATCAGACTGGAACCCGGGGGGATGACTATCTCACCAATACCAGACTTTGCGGCTGAGAGTGATTCGGGGAAAGTCCGAAGTACGGGGCGCTTTTTAAGGTTGTACTTCTCTACAAAGTGATTCAGATCATGGGGGTCGGCAACCACTCCCAGCACCATACCCGCCAGTAACTCAGTGTCACGAGCGATCGTTCCAGGTCCAACACGTACTTCTTTACCAGGATACTTGGTGGCAATGACACGTATACGATAAGTTGTTTCAACATCGTCCAGTTCTTTACCAATCAGATCGCTGTCATCCGTCACAACAATCTCATTGACGGTGAAATTCACACCATAGACCTTATGGAAGTACACCATGGGATCAGCACCCTTGGTACTGCTTTCACTTTTAGTCTTTGGTAATACAAAACGCCCGGCTATTACGAAGTAAATGATACCGGCGGTAATCAATGCTATACCCACTGGTGTGACCGAAAACAACCCCCAGATCTCCATCTGCTGCTCAGCAGGCAGCGCCTTGTTGGAAGTAAGGATCAGATCGTTCAGTAAAATGAGTGGACTGGATCCGACCATGGTCATGGTGCCACCGAGGATGGCGGTAAATCCCATCGGCATCAGCAAACGTGACATGGGTAATCCAGAGCGGGCCGAGATACGGGAAACCACCGGAAGGAAGAGTGCCGCAGCACCTACGTTCTGCATAAACGATGAGATAAAACCCACCGTAGCGGAGATGATAGGGATGATACGCCCCTCAGTGCTACCGCCAATATTCAGTATGAAGGCGGCAACCTTGCTCATGATGCCGGTTTTGTCGAGACCGGCACCGATGATCATCACCGCAATTATGGAGATCACTGCATTGGAGGAGAATCCATCGAACAGATGCTTGTTGTTCACTAACCCCTGCTCCAATCCCATAACGGGTGCTAGCAGTGAGGTCAATCCTAACAACACCATGACAGTCACTGCAGCAACATCAACACCAACCACTTCAAAGGCAAACAGATAGATTGTCAGCACCAGAATTCCGGTGACCCAGGCTATTTCAATTGTGGGAACCACACTGGCTAGAAAAAGTGCCAATGCTACAAAAATAATTGCTGCGATAATCTGTTTTCGGGTAACAATACCTGGGATTGCAATAGTCTGTTCTTCATCTGCAAGTTTATTCATTCTTTATAGTCTTCGTTAGTTTTCAGTTCGTCGGCAATCAGTCCAGTGTGTTTTGATGCAATACCCGAATAGGGATATCAGGCCGCAGACAGTTTAGGGGAGATGGCTGATGGCTGGTCTTCGATCAGCACCAACGGGACAGGGATACGTCTCCCACGCTTAGGTATCACTTCTTCAATGAGCACTTTCACAGGAGGGTCATCTGGCATCGCTACCAGAAAAATCAGGGAGGTGTGGTTACTGATATAATCGATGATGTCATCGGCTGTGTTTATGCTGAGTTGAATCCGGCGGTAGTCAAGACCAGCTTCTTGGATCCGATCTACCAGTGCGGTGATATTTCCTGCTCCAGCAGCATCGTGAATCAGCAGGTCGATCTTTCCGCCATGCCGTGAACAAGCATCTATGGCATAGTCGAGGGGCGCGCCCAGTCCTCTACCATTGCTAATCAAGGCGATACGTTGAGTTAGCGGTTTTTTTACAACTTTTCGGGGAGGTACCGAAGGAATCTGCCTAGCTTCTAATACAGGCCCCACCACCTTCATTTTTTCGTGTATGGATAGAAAATCACCGGCATCCTGATATGCCAGACCGGTCAATATACGTTTCAGGTCATTGCTGAGTTTTTTCATGATCAATAATTCCGAATATTACTTTACTCTGTTATAGCAATGCCTATGCCAAGTTTATGAACTTGTAAGCCATTGATTTTTAGACCGGTATAGGGTTAAGTTTTTTGAGGGTGTTGCAATGTGAAACGATGATCCACGAGTGTAAGCGACGATTGCCTTAGAATGCGCTAACTCATATATCCTGTTAGTATTGTTTCAATTTGAAACGGTACGTTGCAATTTGTTATGGCTACACGCTTTGATCTGACCAGCTTACGGGGCAAAATCACCAGTGCGTATATTGCATTGGTGGCTGGAATTCTGGTGCTTGGTATCATCGCCTTTTTAGACCTGCTGTTTCTTGAGCGTCAGGTGTCGGAAGGGGAAGTGGTCGCAGATCTGAAAGACGCAGTATTAGAAATGCGCCGGGAAGAAAAAAATCTGTTTCTCTATGCAGACAAAGAGGCGTTCTCCAGGGCGGATGAATATGCCGTATTATCCCTGAATATTCTGCAAAGTTATCATGTCGTCGTGAGCTCGATCATGCGACACCCCGATCCATTGACAATGGTGCAGGATCTAAAAGACTACCGTATAAAGCTGGGAAATTGGAATAGCTCAACCAGTGAAGGTCGTCAGATACTCGAAGATCAAATAAGAGTACTTGGGCATCGTACCTATCTCGCTGTCGAATCATTGTCGAATCAAGAGCGAAGGATGCTCGAGACTGCAGTTCAAGAGTCCCAGTGGTTTCTTCTCATATCCCTATTCATGATCGGGCTTGCAATTTATGTCGTTGGGTATCGACTCAAGCGTGTGGTGCTCACACCGCTCAAGCAGTTGGAATCACAGCTAAAGGCTATCGCCAAAGGTCGCTTTAATCAGTTAGAGTCACCATCAAGTGATCGTGAGTTTTTGACCTTTACCAATGTGTTCAATCGAATGCTGAAAGAGCTGGAGATTCGCCAGAAGCGTATGATGCAGTCGGAAAAGCTGGCATCCTTGGGTATTCTGGCATCCGGAGTCGCTCACGAATTAAACAATCCCCTCTCCAATATCTCCTCTTCCTGTCAATTGCTTATAGAGGAATTAATGGAAGCTGACCCGGAGCAGTTAAATATCTGGCTAAGGCAGATTGACAGTGAAACTGAGCGTGGGCGAAATATTGTTAAAACCCTGCTTGATTTCGGTAGTCAGAGCACCTTTGAGAGGAGTAGGGTGGAGCTGTCGACTATCTTCAATGAGACACAGACTATTATCGGTAAAACACTACAGCAATACTCGGCAAAGTTAACGGTGAATATCCCGGACGATCTTGTTCTTGAAGTAGACAAACAACGCATTCAACAACTGTTCATCAATCTCATCCAAAATGCACTGCATGCAGCGGGACAGGGGGTACACCTACGTATCAGCGCTATGCTATGTGAGCGGGGTATTTCAATGATTCCGGAAGGTGCTGAAGTGGCCGGTAATCTTAAATGCATTACCGACTACGAAGGTCGTTTCATCGAGATACTGGTTGCTGATGATGGTCCAGGCATTCCATTAGAGAGTCTTTCTAAAGTCTTCGACCCTTTTTATACAACCAGTGAACCAGGCCAAGGTGTGGGGCTTGGACTGTTTATCGTGCAGGAAATTGTGCGTGAGCATGACGGCTGCCTCGCTATTGCTTCGAGGCAGGGAAAAGGTACCCAGGTCATTTTGTTACTTCCCGGAGAGGCACCTAAACATGGCTGATGCATCGTCTGCTGTTGGTCGTGTATTGATTGTCGATGATGAAGTCACCGCTGTTGAAAATCTGGCCCATGTATGTCGTAAGGAGGGCCACGAGGTCAGTACTCAGATGACGGGTCTGGGTGCCATTGAGATCCTGGAAAAAAAGCAATTCGACGTTATTCTGACTGACTTGCGAATGGAAAAAGTGGGCGGCATGGACATTCTTCGTCGTGCCAAGGAACTTGATCCGGAAACTGCAGTAGTTTTGATCACTGGCTATGCAACACTGGATTCTGCGGTTGAGGCGATGAAGGCAGGTGCTTTTCACTATATTGCCAAACCATTTCGTCTCGATGAGGTGCGGGAAGTTGTGCGTAATGCATTGGAATTAGTCCATCTTAAAAAGGAAAATCGGCAGTTGAAGGAGCAGTTGAGGGATAGCCACAGTGAGCCTTCTATCATTACCCAGGATGCTATTATGCAGCGTCTGTTGGAAATGGCTAAACAAATTGCACCCACTACTACCAATGTGCTAATTACTGGGGAGAGTGGCACCGGTAAGGAGTTGCTGGCCCGCTTTATCCATGCTCACAGCGATCGAAGCGATAAGACTTTTCAAGCTGTCAACTGTGGTGCCCTACAGGAGGACCTGTTGGCCAATGAACTATTCGGTCACGAGAAAGGGGCCTATACAGGGGCCGGTGAAGCGAAGGAAGGGCTTATCGAAGCAGCGAATGGGGGCACTCTGTTTCTGGATGAAATTGCGGAAATGTCAGTTGGGATGCAGGTTAAGCTATTACGAGTCATTCAGGAGCGTGAGGTTCAACGCCTGGGCTCAACCCGCACTACGCCTGTAGACATCCGCCTGATTACCGCTACTCATCGTGATTTGCGTGACGAGATTGCCGCAGGTCGCTTTCGACAGGATCTCTATTATCGTCTTGACGTGGTAGGGCTACATCTTCCCCCATTGGCAGAGCGTCGTGACGATATTCCACTACTGGCATTTTACTTCTTGCGTAAACATGCAGCACGTATGGGTCGTGCTGTGAATGATATTGATTCTACGGTAATGGCTGTATTACTTGATTATGACTATCCGGGAAATATCCGTGAGCTTGAAAATATTATCGAACGTGCTGTAACCCTATCCCAGGAGGGACAACTGATGATGGCAAATCTACCACCCAGCCTGGTAGATCATGCAGTACATGTCGTGCGCGAAGAGGCGGGACGACTGCCCACCTTGGTCGAACGGGAGGTGAACTATATAAACTATGTAATGGAACGTAGTGGACAGAATCGTACCCGGGCTGCGAAAATCCTAGGTATTGATCGTGTTTCCCTGTGGCGAAAGTTAAAGAAATATAGCATGGAAGAAGACGATCATTCGTGATCAAGAAATGACGTGATCTATTTTGCAGTTACACGATTACTGCCAATCAATGAGAGGTTGCAGTTTACTATGCTTTCTACGGTCAAGCTGTTCTTCATGTACTGATAGCTGCTTAGCAAGCCTACCGGATCTAAGCTATTAGTTTGAGGGAACTATCTCATTTTTGTCGGTCTGTATATTTATGTACCTATCATCTGAGAAACTGCTGGCCATTCTGCTTGTGCTGCTGATTGGATTATTTCCACTGCAGGGTGCTATAGCCGGTTTAACAGGATTAACCGGGCAGCAAGGAAAGATGCATCAGATGACTGATATCCATAGTGATGGCGTGGTTATGAATGGTAATCATGACAATACACAAACCGGTATTGATGCAGATTGCAGTGATCATGACTGCGCATCCTGTCAATGCGCCTCATGTACATTGGCCATACTTCCGGTTTTATTAAATCTCACGAACGTCTCAGTCATACCTGGATATGTTCGAACGGACCCGGGTATCATCAACCACGCCCCCTCATCTCCCTTTCGTCCGCCCAGACCCTGACTTCCCTGCTGATCTCCACTCGTATGGAGATCCTTCAGTAATAACGATCTGTTGAACCAATCGTCAACGATGGTGTGTCTGTCGTTGATCGCAGAGGAAGAAGAATTTCATGAGTGTAAAAGATCCGATAATCAAGGGTGGCTGTCGCTTTCGACGTCCTGTCTCCCACGATACGTCTCCATCCCCGGAGGGTGTTTGTCTGATACGGCGTCGATTTGTTCAGGGACTGGCTATGGGTGGGGCTGTTACCGGTCTGGGCCTGAGTACCCCGTCCCTGTTAGCGGCGGTCATGAGGCAGCAAGGGCCACAGACATTGGGTGGTACTGATTTCAATCTGACCATCAGTGAGCAGACGGTTAATTTTACCGGTACACCGCGCATCGGCACCACTGTCAATGGCTCATTACCGGCGCCTGTCCTGCGCTGGCGTGAGGGTGATAGGGTGACTTTGCGGGTCACCAACCTGCTCAGCGAGACCAGTTCGATCCACTGGCATGGCATCATTCTGCCGAGCGCAATGGATGGTGTGCCAGGCATCGCGACAGGCTTTGAGGGTATCAAGCCCGGTGAGACCTTCACCTATCAGTTTCCTGTGATCCAGAGTGGCACCTACTGGTATCACAGCCATTCCGGCTTTCAGGAGCAGACGGGGCTGTATGGCGCCATCGTGATCGATCCCCGGGAATCGGAACCGGCCAGCTACGACCGGGATTATGTGGTAATGCTCTCCGACTGGACCGATGAAGACCCTACGGATGTCTATAAAAAACTGAAGAAGCTCAGTCACTACTACAACTTCAATGAGCGTTCCCACGCTGACCTGATGAAGGACATCGAGGAGAAGGGGCTGGCTGCTACCTGGAACGATCGCAAGATGTGGAATCAAATGCGTATGAGTCAGCGTGATCTGTCAGATGTCACTGGTTACACCTACACCTACCTGATGAATGGCCAGACCCCGGCCAATGGCTGGATGGGATTGTTCAAAAAAGGTGAAAAGATTCGACTGCGTATCATCAATGGTTCGGCCATGAGTTTCTTCGATGTACGAATTCCGGGTCTGAAGATGACCGTGGCGGCGGCGGACGGTCAGCACATCGAACCGGTTTCGGTGGACGAGTTCCGAATCGGCGTTGCGGAGACCTATGACGTGATTGTCGAGCCCAGTGATGATACGGCCTACACCCTCTTTGCTCAGGATATCTCCCGTTCCGGATATGCCAGGGGAACACTAACACCCGACCCATTGCTTACGGCTGAGATTCCGGAGATGGATGTTGTACCGAACTTAGGACATGCCGATATGGGTATGGACATGATGCACCATACCGGTCATGACATGTCAGGCATGGACCACAGCCAGCATCGGATGCCGGATGGAAAACTGATGCCGGGCATGGATCACAGTCAGCATCAGATGCCTGGTATGTCGATGGGTAGCAATACGGATATGGATATGGGTGGATACCAGTTAAGCCATGCATCAGAGAGAGCCAATCCATCAGATTTCACCTCTGGTCCAGTTCACCATGCCGCAAGCGAATATGGCCCCCATGTGGATATGCGGGCTGATGCACCACAGTACCGGTTAAATGATCCAGGTGTAGGTCTACGCAACAATGGCCGTCGCGTTCTAACCTATGCGGATTTGAAGAATTTACGGAGCACCCACGATCATCGTGAACCCGACAGGGAGATTGAGCTCCACTTAACCGGCAACATGGGGCGTTATATGTGGTCGATCAACGGTGTGAAACACGCCAAGGCCGAACCGCTACGCTGGAAGTTGGGAGAGCGCCTGCGCATCACCTTTGTCAACGACACCATGATGAACCATCCGATGCATCTGCACGGCATGTGGAGTGACCTTGAAACAGGGGACAACAATTTCCTTCCACGCAAACATACCGTGATCGTACAGCCTGGTTCTCGCATCAGTTACCGGGTGACTGTGGATGCGGAAGGCGGTTGGGCATACCACTGCCATCTGCTGTATCACATGCTTGGCATGTTTCGCACAGTTATCGTCAGTTGAGAAGGAATAAATGATGAACAAAACAGTATTTGCCTTGATAGCGATGGGACTCTCTACAACTGTGTTTGCGGGTGGAGCCGATGACCCACTGATCTACAAAGTGATGCTCGATAAACTGGAGATCAGAAATACCGGGGGTAATGATCCACTTGTATTGGATGCAGATGCCTGGGTGGGTTACGACCTCAACAAATTCTGGTTCAAAACCGAGATTGAGCGTGTGGACGGTGAGACGGAGGAGGCGGAAGTACAGTTTCTTTACAGCCGGGCAGTCGCACCCTTTTGGGATGTTCAGGCCGGATGGCGTCGGGACATAAAACCGCAGCCTGACCGTGATTTTCTGGCACTGGGA
Source organism: Candidatus Thiodiazotropha sp. (ex Codakia rugifera) (assembly GCA_025656675.1). Lineage (GTDB taxonomy): Bacteria > Pseudomonadota > Gammaproteobacteria > Chromatiales > Chromatiaceae > Thiodiazotropha. Next base: position 69,119 of record JAHXHN010000003.1, on the reverse strand, counting down.
TTCAAAGGTCTGGCACCTTATTTGTTCGAGGTTGATGCCGGGGTATTCATCGGTGAATCGGGACAGATCGGAGCCAGGATAGATGCTGAATATGAATACATGTTAACCCAGAAATTGATTCTGTCACCCGAGATAGAAATGAATCTCTATAGCAAGGATGACGAGGAAGTGGGAATAGGGTCTGGTCTCTCCGACATGGAGCTGGGACTACGCTTGCGTTACGAAGTACTTCGCGAGTTTGCGCCGTACATTGGGGTCAACTGGACAAAGTTATTTGGTCAGACTGCCGACTTTGCCAGTGACGAGGGTGAGGATACCAGCGATGTACAGATAGTGCTCGGTATTAGGGCCTGGTTCTGACAGGTGCAGTGAAACAACAGGAGTCTGGGTAATGAAGAAAAGCGTATTGATAGTGCTTATGCTGATCAGCCTGGTTGGGCTGGCCGGTTGCGAAAACCAGCAACGGGCTGCTGCCGGCGTCAATGAGCCAGCGGCATCGCTGAAGACGTTATCGATTGAGCGTTGGTACAGCCGGGCGCAAGTCGAAAGAGGTGATCCACTGTTCCAAACAAATTGTGCCAGCTGTCATAAGCCCGATGCCTCGGGCACGCCCAATTGGCGTGATCTGGATGCCGATGGAAAACTCCCGCCACCACCTTTAAATGGCACTGCGCATGCATGGCATCATCCGTTGTCCATTTTGCATCGGACAGTCAGAGTGGGAGGGGTGCCATTGGGCGGAACCATGCCCGGTTTCGCAGAGACACTGAATACTGAGCAGATCAATGACATTCTGGCCTGGGTTCAATCCCACTGGTCTGATGAGATCTACCGTATTTGGGATGAACGGAATGTTCAGGCCAACAAACCTATGCAGCCAATAAAAAAAGGCTGACAATTGCAAAGGCGTTAAATCATGGCAACTAAGAGAGTTAAGAAGTCGAACAAATTGCCCACATACGGAAAGTTGGCTGGATGGCTACTGCTCGGAGTCAGTTTAGTTACGGGTGGCATACTACTTAGCCAGCAACCCGCTGGGGCTGCCGATATAGTGGTCTATAAAAGTCCAACCTGTGGTTGCTGCAAGAAATGGATCGACCATCTGAAAGATAACGGTTTTACAGTTGAGGTGCATAACCAACGTAATATGAATCCAGTCAAGAAAGAGTTGGGCGTACCACGACATTTACAATCCTGCCATACCGCGAAAGTGGGCGGTTATGTGGTGGAAGGGCATGTTCCAGCCAATTTAATCGTCCGTCTATTGAAAGACAAACCCCAGATAAAAGGCCTTGCCGTGCCCGGTATGCCTATGGGTTCGCCTGGAATGGAAGGGCCCAGGAGTGATGCCTATGACATTTTGACCTTTCAACAAAACGGGAAAACCACCGTTTATGCCAGCCGGTAATCAGTAGGTGACACCAATGAGTAAAAAAAGTCTTGTTTCAGTTGCCGTTCCAATCTTAATCATTACCCTGCTCGTGAGCACATTCATCGCGAGAGCACATACACCACCAGACGATGCAAAAGTCTACTTCATCGGCCTTATGGATGGTGCAGTGGTTACCAGCCCATTCAAAGTGAAATTTGGCATCAAGGGATTTGGTATCACGCCTGCCGGAACCAAAGGAAAGATTCGGCACACAGCGGGTCATCACCATCTTTTGGTGGATGTGGAACAGTTACCGGATCTGGATGAAGCCATTCCCAGGGATGCGCGTCATTTGCACTTCGATAAAGGGGAAACCGAAGTTCTCCTGGAACTACCTGCGGGTAAGCACACCCTTCAGCTGTTACTGGGCGATGAAGACCACGAACCTCAGGCTCCACCACTGTTCTCAGAGAAGATCACAATCACAGTTGAGTGATGTTCCGGGAAAAAGAAAACAGGTGCGACTAAATGAACAGAGATGTGATCTATGAATAGGCAGGACGAGGGGATCTGGACAAACAACGCATAGAGACTTAACAAGGAGACCGATCATGATGGGCGAGACAACGCCAGGGCACCACCTGCCACTTGCTGCAACATGCCTCCCGATGAGTCAAGTAATCGGCTGAAGATCATCGGGAAGAATGAATAAATTTGAGAGCAATCATGGAAATGTGGTTAGATTCAATACTCAAATGAGGGAACCAATCGTCACCCGCAGTGTCTCTCATGAAAATCTTCAGTTGGTGAAATCCTTTAAATGCCACGCGTCCAAGATCAAAACCGACATGTGACCGTCTGGATATTGATAGTACTACTGCTATTGTCCTGGGGTGATGGCCTATTGGCGGCAATTTCACAAAGCAGCATGTCGATGGGAGAGGGCTCCCATAGGGTCTCAGGCGACAACCCGCATTGCCAGATGCCTGAGGGAAAAGTTTTACAACAAGATTGTGGCTGTGGCTGCGCCAGTCTGCAGCAGACCTTGCCGCGACGCGATTCCGCCATTTTGGGCTCTGAACGGATCGATCAACCGACATTACTCGTCATGGATCCGATGGTCCAGCTTCCGGTAAGGGGACCTCCCCGGGATCTACTGCTTTTCATCCCATCAACTACACCTATCCCCATTCCCCCGCGCCTGAATTTTTGCTGTCTGCGTATCTGATACCACGGCTGTCTGGCGGTACCGAAACCGCTTACATAAGGCAGCTATTGGATTTTCGACCTTATCGTGAATAACAGTCCGCCGAATCGGATTGGTGATGTGACGAAGGAGGGAGACCATTCGCTGCAGTTACTGAACTCAACAGCAGGCTCCTATCAATGCGTTCTTTTTTACAATCCTGGGGGCGATTCGCCCTTTCCCTGGCGTGTGGCCTGATCTGGCAGAGCAGTCAGGCGAATACCACTTTCTCGATCGAACAGGCGGTCAACCTGGCGTTAAAGGACAATCCGAACCTGGCCGAGATGCAAGCCAGGGCAGAGGCCGCGGCCCAGCAACCGAGTCAGGTAGGCGCCTTGTCCGATCCTGTGTTGTTCCTCAATGCAGCCAATCTTCCTGTGGACACCTTTGATCTGACCCAGGAAGCGATGACCCAGATTCAGATTGGGATCAGTCAGAAATTGCCCTGGCCAGGCAAGCTAGAGCTACGCGCCGAGGCGATGCGACTGACTGCATTGGGCAAGCAGGATGCAGTCCGCGAGGCAAGGCTGATGCTGGCTCGCGACGTACGGCGCAGCTGGTGGAATCTCTTCTATCTGGACAGGGCTTTAACCACGGTGAAGGACAATCAGGAACGTTTGCGATCCTTCGTTCAGGTGGTGCAAATGAAATACCGTGTGGGGGATGGCCAACAGCAGGATGTACTGTTGGCCCAGGTAGAGCTTTCCGGGCAGCTGGAGCGGCAGGTACGCCTACAGGGTATGCGCAGCAGTGAAGCGGCGCGGTTGCATGCCTTGATGGCCCATCCCGGCAATGCGCCTGTGGCGCTGAAATCTATCGGAATACCTCAGTTGGAGGCATTGGGTAGTGCCGAGGATTGGTTACAAATGGCCCTGGTTCGTCGTCCGCTGCTGAGTATGAAGCAGCGTGCTCTGGATGCGATGGATCACAAGCTGGCGTTGTCAAAAAAGGGCAAGTATCCGGACTTTACCGTCAAGGGTGCCTACGGCTTGAGGGGAGGGAATAATCCGGATGGTTCCTCCCGCAGTGATTTCCTCACCATCGGTGTCAGTCTCAATCTTCCTCTCTACCAGGATCAAAAACAGGACCGGGAGGTGGATCAGCGTACCAGCGAGCGAATGGAGGCCCGTTACGCATTGGACGATGCCCGGCGTGAGATTCGTGAACAAGTGGAACAGGCCCTGGCTAACTATGAACAGGGTCGGGAGCAGGTTCGTCTATTGCTCAACGGGATTATTCCCCAGACCGAACAGACCGTAGCTTCCATGCTTGCCGGCTATCAGGTGGATAAGGTTGATTTCCTCACCCTGGTCCGTACTCAGATCAAATTAAACAATTTTCGTATCGCTTACTGGAAGGCATTGAGCCAGGCAAAACAGGCAGAAGCACGCCTGTTGGCAGCGGTTGGTGTGGAGGTGAATCATGAATAAATATCCCATTGGCCTGACAGTTGCGCTACTGGTTGGTATCGGTGCAGGCATTGCCATCAGCCGTTATCAGCCGCTGATGCCCTGGACTGAGACGGGGCTGGGTGATGTGGCCGTCGCGGCCAATGGGGAGGAGAAAAAGCCTCTTTTCTGGCGCAATCCCATGAATCCTGCCATCACCTCACCGGTATTCACCAAGGATGAGATGGGCATGGACTACCTGCCCGTCTATGCCGATGAACCAAAGCGAGAAAAAAAGGAACCCGAAGTCCTGTTCTGGCGCAATCCCATGAATCCCGCCATTACCTCACCGGTGTTCACCCAGGATGAGATGGGTATGGACTACCTGCCGGTCTATGCCGAAGAGGGTGGCGGGGGGGATGAGCCTGCGGGTACGGTGAAGATCGATCCGGTAACTGTACAGAACATCGGTGTCCGCACAGTAAAGGCCAAACGCCAGGCATTCTCACGCACTGTACGGGCATTGGGACGGGTGATTGCTGACGAGACCCGGATCACCCGTCTACATCCCAAAACCGAGGGGTGGATCGAGAAACTCTTCATCAACAAGACGGGAGAGCCGGTCAGGAAAAACGACATCCTGTTCTCCATCTACTCCCCCAAGTTGGTTACCAGTCAGCATGAATATCTGTTGGCACAGCGCAATCTGAAAGCGTTGGGTGAGAGCGAGTATCCGGATATCAGGGAGGGTGCCCGTCAGATGGCAGAGATCTCCCGCGAACGACTGCGGCTGATGGATGTGCCGGAACACCAAATCCGGGAGCTGGAACAGTCTGGGAAGACATTCAAGGCATTGCACGTACACTCCCCTTTCAACGGTATCGTAATGAAACTGAGTGTGAGCGAGGGAGAGTATGTGACCCCGAAGAGTGAGCTTTACCGGCTCGCCGATCTCTCAAAAATATGGGTACAGGTCGATGTCTTCGAATATGAACTTCCCTGGGTGCGGATCGGGGATAGGGCTCAGGTAACTTTGAAAAGTCTACCGGGCAGATCCTTCGAAGGCACTGTGGCCTATATCTACCCCTACGCGGAGGCGAAGACACGCACCATCAAAGTGCGTTTGGAACTGGATAATCCGGATTTGGCGTTGAAACCCGATATGTTTGCCGATGTGGCCCTCAACACTGGGTTGCAGAAGGAGGCTGTCGTGTTACCGGATGCGGCCATTGTACGTTCTGGTGAACGTGAGCAGGTCTTCGTGGTGCGTGAGCCGGGTAAGTTTGAGCCGCGGGAGGTGACGTTAGGACAGAGTAGCGAAGGCTGGGTACAAGTGATCGATGGGGTGAAGGCCGGGGAAGAGGTCGTGGCATCAGCCCTGTTTCTGATCGATTCAGAGTCCAAGTTACGGGAGGCCACCGCCAAGATGCTGGAGGCTGCTCAAGAGGAGCCGTCAAGCGATGGATCGGATGATATGGACATGCAGGGTATGTCGATGGATACGGGTGAAATGTCAATGGATGCGATGCGTCTCGATAGCGGCGATACCGATGCACTTGATAGGGATGGTCTGACACTGGATGGGGGAAGCAAACCATGATCGAGTGGATCATAGATCGCTCCCTACGCAACCGTTTTCTGATCATCCTCAGTAGCCTGTTACTGCTGGTGGCAGGTATCTGGGCAGTGAAACAGACCCCACTGGATGCTATCCCCGATCTGTCCGACGTACAGGTGATCGTCTTTACCGAATATCCTGGGCAGGCACCGAAAGTAGTGGAGGAACAGGTCACCTATCCATTGACCAGTGCCATGCTTTCGGTGCCCTTTGCCAAGACAGTGCGAGGCTACTCCTTCTTTGGATTCTCATTTGTTTATATCATTTTTGAGGATGGGACAGACCTCTACTGGGCACGCTCCCGTGTGCTTGAACAACTCAACTATGTCACCAGCCGGCTGCCCGATGGCGTCAATCCAACTTTGGGACCGGATGCCACGGGGGTTGGTTGGGTCTATGAGTATGCCTTGGTTGACCGGAACGGAAATCAGGATCTTTCCCAGCTGCGATCAATCCAGGACTGGTATTTGCGCTACCCGCTACAGACAGTACCCGGTGTAGCGGAGGTGGCCAGCATCGGTGGCTACGTGAAGCAGTACCAAGTGGAAGTCGATCCCAATGCGATGGCTGCCTATGGCATCTCTCTGAACAAGGTGCAGCGTGCCATCAAGCGTTCCAACAATGATGTAGGTGGGCGATTGGTGGAGATGAGCGAGACCGAGTACATGGTACGAGGTCAAGGTTACATCGAAAGTCTAGATGACCTGCGTGAGATCCCGGTGGCTGTGGATGGTCAAGGCACTCCGGTGCGTTTGAGGGATATCGCCCAGGTACAGCTGGGGCCGGAGTTGCGGCGTGGTGTGGGTGAACTGAATGGAGAGGGTGAGACTGTAGGTGGTGTAGTCGTGATGCGTTTTGGCGAAAATGCCCTGACAACCATTCAGATGGTACGTGAGAAACTCGATGCACTGAAGGCCGGTCTGCCGGATGGGGTGGAAATAGTCCCGGTCTATGATCGCTCCGATCTTATCCAGAGAGCGGTGAACAATCTGCAACATAAGTTACTCGAGGAGTCGGTTGTCGTCTCTCTCGTCTGTATTGCTTTTCTGCTGCATGCCCGTTCAGCACTGGTAGCGATCCTGACCCTGCCGGTCGGTATTCTGATCGCCTTCATCGTCATGCAGGCTCAGGGGATCAATGCAAACATCATGTCTCTCGGGGGTATCGCCATTGCCATCGGGGCTATGGTCGACGGGGCCATCGTGATGATCGAGAACGCCCATAAACACCTGGAGCAGATGGCCCACCGGCTCGGCAGAACGCTGAGTGACCGGGAACGATGGCAGGCCATCGGCAATGCCGCTCGGGAAGTAGGTCCGGCGCTTTTCTTCTCATTGCTGATCATCACTGTCTCTTTCCTGCCGGTCTTTACCCTGCAAGCCCAGGAGGGACGGTTATTCAGTCCCTTGGCATTCACAAAAACCTACGCCATGGCCGCATCGGCGATCCTGGCAGTGACGCTGGTGCCGGTAATGATGGGCTTTTTTATTCGTGGCAAGATCATCTCGGAAGCCAAAAACCCTATCAACCGCCTGCTTCATCTATTACATCGTCCGCTTTTATCGCTGGCCATCCGGGTACGCTGGCTGACACTGACCGGAGCAGTGATATTACTGGGTATCACCCTGCAGCCACTGAAACAATTGGGTAGCGAGTTCATGCCACCTCTGGACGAGGGGGATATTCTCTATATGCCCACCACCTATCCGGGTATCTCGATCACCAAGGCCAAGGAGTTGTTGCAACAGACCGACAAGATTCTCGCAAGCTTTTCCGAGGTGGAATCGGTATACGGCAAAGTGGGACGTGCTGAAACCGCTACCGATCCTGCACCATTGGCGATGTTGGAAACAACGGTTCGATTAAAGCCCAGAGAAGCGTGGTCCGATCCTACTAAGACGACCAATGATCTGATGAAAGAGATGGATGCAGCCATCAAGTTTCCGGGCCTGGCCAATAGTTGGACTATGCCGATAAAGACCCGTATTGACATGCTCTCCACCGGTATCAAGACGCCCGTTGGTATCAAAGTGAGTGGACCGGATCTAGGGGTTTTGGAGTCTCTATCAAAAGAGATCGAACAAGTGATGAAGAGCGTGCCGGACACCGTATCCGCATTTGGTGACCGTGCAGTGGGAGGCTACTACCTCGACTTCGATATTGATCGCAAAGTGGCTGCGCGTTATGGCTTGACGGTTGGCGATGTGCAGGATGTTATTCAATCCGCCATCGGTGGAATGAACGTGACCCGCACGGTGGAGGGATTAGAACGCTATCCGGTGAATGTGCGATACCCTCGGGAACTGCGTGATGACCCGGCAAGACTCAAGCGTGTATTGATTCCCACTCCCAGTGGTGAGCCTATTCCCCTGGCGCAAGTGGCAGAGATCAAATTGCGTCGTGGTCCACCGGTAATCAAGAGTGAGGATGCTCGCCCCAATGCCTGGATCTATGTCGATATCAGTACATCGGACATAGGTGGTTACGTGGCTGAAGCAAAACGAACTGTCAGTGAACAGGTGAAGATCCCGCCTGGATACACACTGGTTTGGTCGGGGCAGTTCGAATACATGGAACGAGCAGAAAAGCGACTACGTATTGTGGTTCCCGCAACCTTGTTGATTATCTTTCTTTTGCTCTATTTCAACTTTAATAACCTCAGCTCGCCACTTGTGGTGATGCTCTCAATTCCGTTTGGACTGATCGGTGGTATTTGGCTGGTTTACTGGTACGGATTCAACCTTTCAGTGGCAGTGGTGGTTGGCTTTATAGCCTTGGCAGGTGTAGCTGCAGAGATCGGTGTCCTGGTGCTTACATTCATTGATCAGGCTGTAGCGGAGGCTCGTCACCAGCGAACCGTTCGAGGTGACACAGGGTGTCTAACCAAAGATGAATTGATGGATGCGGTCCTGCAAGGTACAGCAGAACGGGTACGCCCAATCGCGATGACAGCCACTGCCATCATTGCCGGCCTGCTGCCTATTCTGTGGGGTAGCGGTACTGGGTCTGAGGTGATGCAGCGTATCGCCGCCCCAATGGTAGGGGGCATGGTGAGTGTCACCGTACTTTGCATGCTGGTTCTGCCCGTAATCTACGGTCTGGTATTACAGTTCAAGGAACGGTTTTATTCCAGTAGTACCGTAACGGAAGCAGAGGAGTTACTGAAAAACAGCGAAACCTGATTAAGTGGACTTGATTGACCTGATACCAATTATTTTCCAACAAGCGTGGAGATACAATTTGAATACCATCATGAAAAACCTAACCTTTGTCATTCTCAGCAGTGTTGCCATCGCCGGTTATGCTGAAATGGATCAGAATCATGCCACTATGGATCATAGCGATCATGACACAATGGCGGCACAGTCGAAGATGTTCTTAGAGAAAAAGGAGATCGATGGACATACTGTCAGCTTTCACGTAATGGAAGCCAATCAGGGCATGCAACATGGCGGTAGTCATAATCTCATGATAAAAGTGGAGAAGAAAGGACAGACAATGAGCAACATAGTCGCCAACTCCAAAGTTGTTTTTCCCAATGGTGAGGAGGACAGCAAGATGCTAATGAAGATGGGGGATTGGTATATGACAGGTTATGACTTGAACCAGAGCGGTAAGCATCAACTCATGGTGCTGTTCAAGACCTCAGACGGGCAAAAGCACTTTGGGGGTGTTCACTATATGGCAAAGTGAGTGATATGACGGCTGGATATCGGCTGGAAGATCAATCCTTTCATGCCTGATTTACCGGATAACAATGAGTAGGTTCATGTTTTATTACTATTCACTTTCGTATGAAATAGGGAGTACATCGTCGAGTCAAGCGAAAGTCTATACGTAGTTATACGGGTTAGAAATAGCCACGATAGTATTTATTGTTTGTAGTGGAAATGAATTTTTTTATTCTCTACCCACTTACAATCCTAATCGCTTTCTATGAACAGCGTTTAGCTCATATGAGATAACTATCATGCATGAAAACCCTTATTATACAGCTGAACAACATGGTGATTACGATCTATTTGGGCTGGGTGACTTTGTACTCGAGCATGGCGCCACATTGCGAAACGCAAGTTTGGCATACAAGACCTTTGGTCGGCTTAATAAAGATGCAGACAATGCTATCTTATTTCCAGTCATGTTTTCCGGTACCCACGCTGCCATGGTTCCCTATGTAGGTAAGGATCTGGCACTTGATCCGGATAGATACTTTATCGTAATACCAAACCAGATAGGAGGTGGCTTATCCACATCACCTCATAATACCCAGGGACCGTATAGTACGGCAGCGTTTCCTGAGTTGAGCATAGGTGATGATGTACGTGCCCAACATACATTATTAACAGATCATCTCGGGGTGAAGAGTCTGCAATTGGTAACAGGCTGGTCAATGGGAGCCCAGCAAACCTATGAATGGGCAGTTCGTTATCCTCATATGGTAAAGCGGGCAGCACCCATAGCTGGGACGGCAAAAACAACGCCACATTGTGCCCTGTATGTGGATGTGTTCAGTGCAGCATTATGTGCTGATCCTGCCTGGGCAAATGGTACATATGGAAGTGCCAGTGATGTCTATCAAGGACTGCGTCGTATGGCCCGTGTGTTTGCCATGATGGGTGCCTCAGCTGAACTGTTTAACAAGGAACACTGGTCAAACTATGGTTTTAGTTCAGTAGAGGATTTTCTCAGGGGATTTTGGGAGAACTGGTTCTTGCCCATGGACCCAAACAATCTTCTGTGTATGGCAAAAAAGTGGCGTAGTGGGGATGTCAGTCAGCATAAGGACGGTGATCTGGAAGCGGCCTTAAATAGCATCACAGCCAAAGTATTTGTCATTGCCTTTGAACAGGATATGTTCATTGCCGAGGCGGATTGTCGTCACGAACAGAAAATGATTGCGGATAGCGAATTAATCAGTATTCCTTCTCAGTGGGGACACTTTTCCATGTTGGGCGTGGCGAATGAAGACTTCCAGGCAATTGATGCGTCTCTAGCAAGATTATTGGCAACACCAGTATAAAAATAACTTGGATGTATGATGAATTATCATCCACCAACACCCGAACTGATTTCAAGGGTGTTACATACAGACAGACCACAAGAATTAACGTGGTGGACGAATAGTGAACTGTTTCATTTTACGGTACATTGTGTTGCGGCTGATGTGTAATTTTAAAGCTACCTTAGTGACATTCCAGTGTGCGGCTTCCAACTCACGCAAAATGGTATCTCGTTCAGCAATTTCTAGTGGATTGGTTGGACGGGTTGGTTGCAGCGGTTTACCATCTTCATCGGTGTTGAAGATCTCATCCGGTAGGTCTTCAATTCGGATTGTTGCATTGTCACACAGACCCACCAAGGTGCGTAAAATGTTACGCAATTGTCGGATGTTACCGGGCCAGTCGTAATTATCGAGCACATCCATTGCCGTATCCTCAATCCCAATCTGGTTAGCACCCCCAGCTTCCTGATGCAGTAAATGTTGGATCAGAGTGCGTCTGTCCTCTCGGTCGCGCAGTGGCGGCAATTGAAGGCTGATACCGTTAAGACGATAGTAGAGATCCACTCGAAAGCTACCTTCATTGACGAGTAACGGCAGGTTTTTATGTGTGGCACTGATTAGACGGATATCCACTTTTATCGGTACCTCACCACCAAGAGGAATCACTTCACGCTCCTCCAGAACCCGCAGAAGACGTGCTTGCAGATGCAGAGGCATATCACCGATTTCATCAAGAAACAGCGTACCCTGATCGGCTTGTACAATCTTACCTCGTGAACCTTCTTTATTTGCCCCTGTGAATGCACCCGGTAGATAGCCGAACAATTCGCTCTCGATTAGGCTTTCGGGTAGGGAGGCACAGTTAACTGCAATAAAAGGTTTGTTTGCACGGCTACTGGATTTATGCACGGCTTTTGTAAATACATCCTTTCCTGTGCCGGTCTCACCGAGCACAATGAAGGGGATATCGCGCTCCAGCAATTTCTTGGCACGCTCAATATTGCGATGCATGCGCGAGTCACCAAACTCCAGGCTATCCAGAATCGGTTTGTCTTCAGTGTCAGGTCTTGAGAATAGTCGAGTCTGACGATGGACCTTACGATTGCCGGCATGCTCAATATTGGGTGGTTGGAAACAGGCATAAAAACGCCGCCCATTTTTGGTGTCTCGCAGTGCTATGGGGAGGGTGGCCTGATTGTGAGCATTATTCAAAATACTGTTAGTGCGGATGTCGAACAGTTCTTCAATCCTCAGACCAAGGAGTTCTTTAATATCTGTAATATCAAGTTGGAACAGGGCACTGCGATTGGCTGCCTGTATACAGCCATCACCTTTGAAGGCAATAACGCCTTCACCTAAAGTACTGATGAACTCAGGACGACTGTGGAAGCGAAGATTGTAGTTATTGCGCATACTGCAAAGGAATAGTCGGTTTTCAATCAACTGGGCCGACATATTGACCAGTACCATTGTATGTTGTTGTGCCAGGCGCGATTTACTGGAGGCATCCAAAACAGCGATGAGCTCTCCAGTAGGATCAAATATCGGTGCAGCGGAACAGGTGAGATGCGTGTTTTTTGAGAAAAAGTGTTCGTTTTGATGAATGGTCAGAGGACGTTTTTCTATTAAGCATGTCCCCATACCATTCGTTCCCTGTGCCTGTTCGGTCCACACTGTGCCTAACTGTAAAGAGGTCTTGGCAGCGGTGCTGGTGAACATCGGGTCTCCGACGTAGTTGACTACTACACCTTCGCTATCAGTCAGTAAGATCGAGTGACCAGAGCCTGCGACTTGCTGGTAGAGGTTAGTCATTTCTACGCGGGCAATCCCAGACAGGTTACAATATTTTTCCTGACGCTCTTTGAGATCTGCACGATCGACTACAATAGGGTCCGGTTGATGTTCGGGGTTTAGAATATGGTCATGCAGACAACGTCTCCAGGATCTGATGATCTGCTTATTGACGGTGCTGGTATTGTTGCCATTCCCACGTACGGCTGCATTCACCAGGCTGCAATGTGTCCTGGTATTGTTGTCAATATGCATCACAACTCCTTTAGCCCTGAACATTACCGGTCGTGAAGATGGCTGCGACAGTAATTAATCAATAGTGAACAGGCTTTCCATGAGACAGAGGCACTCTTCTCTGTTAGAAATTCCAGGTCAATGCAAATCCTGTATGCCATGAATAGGTTTCAGCATTGGTGTGTCCACCACCTGAGAGGCTACCTGTACCATAGTCTCTGTCTTCCTTGAACTGCCAGCCAAAATGGGCATCCAGATCGATTGGTGGTGCTAAAAATCCCTGGTAACCGAATCCGAGTGTGAGCCTGTGTTTGTAGATGACTTCTGCTTGAGTGGCCTGAATATATTGGGTTACCTGCTGATTAAGAGGAATTGGACCAATATTACTGAAAACTTGTGAAATTCCACCAATTGGTCCTGTGGTACCGGTATCAGTAGGGTCATCACCGTAACCATAACCAATACGATACTTCCAGCTTCCTTGAGTTAATTGTGCTCCCAAGGCTATGACAGTTTGATCATCGTAGACATCCTGCCAGAATTTTGAGTCATCCCAGAACTTGTGGGTGATATCCAGTGCCAACAGCAGGTTTCCGTTCATGAGACTATTGTTGGCAATGCCGAATCCAATATTCGCCGGTTGTTCAATTTCCGGACTGGCATAGCTGGTGGCACTGATCTGGACCTGGTTGTCGAAGGTATGTTTCAATTCAGTCTGATAGTAAGCACCGACTGTTGTGGCACCGATATCATAAGTGGCGCCGAATGTACCTCTCAACCCTATGTCATGAGTAGCGGCAGAGGTGGATGAAAGACCAAGGTCAAGTTCAGCAAAACTGATAGTGGCGGCAAATCCCAGTGAGAGATTGTTGGTGACCTCATAGCCTAATCCGGCATTGACACCAAGAATGATAAAATCCGCACCGGCTCCCAGGCTACCCGGATTACCCCTGAATTCAGCACCAATCCCGGATACTGCTGTCAATCCTAAGCCTATGGTTGCGGGAAGCCCTAATCCTCGCAGATCCTGGGTGACAGCTACGTTGGGTACAGCAAAAATATCCGTACCGGAGTTGTCATTGAATGCTGTGCCGGTAATGCTGCCATCGTGGGTTAGATCGACTTCAGGCATGTAGAATGTTGCACCAAAACTGAACTTAGTCCCCTTGAATTGAGAGAGTGTAGCGGGATTGCCGAACACAGTTGAGGTAAGGTCCTGGGGACGAGCCAGACTGGTGCCAGCCATACCGCCTGAAGCCGGAGCGAGTGTATTGTGTAGGTCGTAACCATAGGGCCCGGCAAAACCGGTAGCTGAATAAATACTGGTTACAATCAAGGCAGCCATGTATGTTGTACGTGTTACGTGAATAATATTTTTCATATTTGTTGTCTCATACAATTTGAGAAATCTGTGGACAGATCAGGCTGTGTTGATATTGAGATGCGCCCAACTCTCCACCGTAAATCAAGGATACTTCTGCATTGACGAGGTGATACAAATCAACGTATCTGGTAGATGTGCCAATATCGGTTTCGAATAGGGTACGAGGAAAGCGATTTGTTGATTTCACACTGGCCTTATCAATCCAGGTGGTTGTTTATTAGTGATAGTCAATGCCAACACATTCTTAACGATCACTAGGGACATTGGCGTTACCTCTTGATATGGTCGTTTTTTAACATTTCGATAAACATCGTCCCTGACCTTTTAAAGGTGGTTCTTGGCTACTGCTTAAGAGAAACTCTAGCCAATACAATTATCCCGGGGTATACGCATAACTACGTAAATATTAAAACAACCTGACCAGCTATATTTATAATCATTGAACAAGATTCGTGTCTCACTGAAGTGACACATAGCATTAGCATGTCACCTAGGTGTTACACATAGGCGTACGTGGATATTTGATTCAGATATGACTCAGTGAGGTGAGCGTGCTTGCTGGATTAAAACCAATTGTTGTATATGTGAAATATCCAGACAGTTATTTTCATATATTCAAGCATTCGTACAAGATGGATAGCGTCCGAGTTTTTATATTATTCGGTCCCTCTTTACAAATATGGAGACAATCCTGCAGGTAACGAACCATTGCTATGTGGACTGAAACTTGCACGTTATATATGGTTTAATATGGTAATTGAGACAGAGAAATGACCTATTACACACCAAGGCAGTCTGTTCATGTACCCTCGTGATCTGGAATCGATACTCGAAAAGGTACAGCATGTTGCAAAGGACGTTGTGGCAAAAAATGCTGCCGACGTCGATCGCGAGGGATGCTGGCCAGAGGAAGGGCTGCGTGCATTGCAGCAGGCGGGTGTTGCTGGATTAACGGTGCCCATGGAGTATGGCGGTCTTGGTCACGGATCATTTGCCGTTGCACAGATATGTGAACTGCTTGGCCAGGAATGTGCTTCTACCGCCATGTGTTTCGGTATGCATTGTGTAGGATCGGCAGTTCTTTCTGCCAAGGCGACGCCCGATCAGCAGGAACGTTTTCTGCAACCTATTGCAGCAGGTGAACATCTCACCACGCTCTCGCTCAGCGAAGCGGGTACCGGATCCCATTTCTACATACCTAATACCCGTTTGGATGCAGTTTCGTCAGAGATGTACCAGATAACGGGTACCAAGACCTTTGTGACCAATGGTGGACACGCAGACTCCTATGTCGTTTCCACTGTTGCTGCAGATCCGGATGGACCCATGGGTGAATTTTCCTGCATCGTGGTGCCCGCTAACTCTGACGGTATGAATTGGGGTCCCCCTTGGTCAGGATTGGGTATGCGGGGCAATTCATCCACAAGTCTGACATTGGACAAGGTGGCAGTGCCCAGAAAAAACCTACTTGGCGAAGAGGGGGATCAGATCTGGTATGTGTTTCAAGTGGTGGCACCGATATTTCTGATGGCCATGACCGGTACCTACCTGGGTATTGCCAGTGCTGCTCTTGAAGAGGCAAGAATTCATCTGCTTAAACGTCAATATACAGAGAGTGGAACAGGACTCTCTCAACTGGCTGTCGTACAGCATCGGCTTGGCACATTATGGGGGATGTTGGAACGTACCCGACGCCTGTGTTATCACGCAGCTAGTAGCTTTGATGCCGGAGATCCTGATGCATTACCCACAGTATTTACCGCTAAGGCAGAAGTGGCTGATTGTGCTGTGAACATGGTTAACGAAGTTATGACCTTGACTGGTGGGCTTGCCTATCGAGACGATTCACGACTGCACCAACTCCTACGCGATGCTCGCGCAGCACATATCATGGCACCTACCACGGACATGCTACGAACCTGGACAGGTCGAGTGCTGCTCGGGCTGCCGATACTAGGGGTATGAGTTGTGTGTAGCACCCGAAATGACAAAGCACTTGAAGGCTCACTTAACCGACATGTGGGCGGGACACAACAAAAGGAGGATATTGATTCCGGTACAGTACCTGCACCTGAGTTATCTACTTCTTCCCATACCAGAGGAAATGCTGTCTTCCTCAATGTAGATCCAGATGTTTACCGTTTTATACGCCAGCAGTTGCAATCGGATCTGGTCCTGGATCAGTTGGGTGGTTTAGAACAGTTATATATAGGGCTGGAGCAAGGACGTATCCACATTGATGCTTTGGTGCTTGGTGTTAGCCTTGAAGAGCCGGTTCGAATTGCTCAACGGATCCATTCACTGGGTGTGGATATACCGGTATTGATACTCACGGAACCTGAACATTACGATCAGCTTAAACGTGCCCTCAAATTTGCCCCATTCCTTGGAAACAATGTACTGCTCTGCTCAACCGGTGATATCGAAGCACTGCCCAAGATATTGTCTGAGACCGTGAATAAAACCCTTAAACGTCGTCGATACAGAGGTTCAATGGAGGCGGCACAGATTAGTTTGGGAGCGATATCAAGGCAGCGCCCCCAGATTACCCACTACTTTGAACGTTTATTGGATCGGGCGCCAATCGGGGTCCTGAATATCAATATCAATGGCGCCATACTCAATTTAAACCGTCACGCCTGTCAGGTATTGAACGTGAATGAGCGTGATGCACTGGGGACGCCTCTCGCTAATCTGTTTACAGATCCTGAACGGGATCGCTTGCAAGCCACTATTGCTCGATGCGTCGCTCCGCTTGGTCGAAGAATGTCGGAAATATTTCAAATCGGCACCGGACCCGTGCGCTATGTGGAGTTGAATGCCTCAACCCTGGTTGACCGCTCCGGACAACTTGGTGCAACCATCATATTGCAGGATGTCACCGTTCGGATCCAGGCAGAGGAGGAACGAAAAAAAGCGGTCAATGAACTGCGGGCAAGCGAATACCGTTATAGGGAACTTGTGGAAACCATGAGTGAGGCCCTGGCTCTGACTGACGATCGGTATCAAATAACTTTCGTAAACCGTCGCTTTCGTGACCTGTTTGGGTATGCCAATGATGAGATTATTGGACGACCACTGATTAGTCTGGTGCATGAAAACAGTAAGGAGATGATGCGTCAACGAATGACCTCAAGACCCCAGGATGGTCAGGATAGCTTTGAGACAGCCTGGCTAAGCAAAGATGGCCGGGAGATCTTTACCCTGACATCACCCAAATCGATATTTGATCAACGTCAGCAGTTTATGGGTTGTCTCGGGGTGTTCACCGACATTACAGAGCGCAAAGAGGTTGAACAACGGGAAAAGCTGCACATGATAGAGTTGGCCCAAGTTTCCCGGGTGACTACTATCGGTGAAATGAGCAGCCAAATTGCCCATGAACTAGCTCAACCTTTGAGCGCTATAGGGGGATTGAGCACTGCTTTACTGAAACTTCTAAATAGCGGTGATGAATCACGTGATGATATCACTGACAGCCTTTCGGAGATCCTGACGCAAGCAAATCGTGCACGGGAAATCATCGTCCGACTACGGAATTTTGTACGTAACGATGAACTTCGGCAAGTCCCTATCAAACTCAATAAACTGATAAATTCAGTGATTCGTCTGGCCAATGTGGATGCCCGTTGGAAGGGTGTCACCATCGTGCTGCAATTGAGTGAATCACTGCCCATTGCAATTGGTGATGGTATATTGATTGAGCAGGTTCTGCTCAATTTGGTGCGTAATGCCTGCGAAGCGATGCAGGAAATTGATAAAAAACATCGTCTGCTCACCATCACTACCCGATCCGTTGATTCTGGGAATATCGAAGTGTCTGTTGATGATACCGGCCCCGGATTGGATGAGAACGTACTCAAGCAGGTCTGCCAGCCTTTCTTTAGTACCAAAGCGGGTGGTATGGGCATGGGACTGGCCATCGTACGTTCCGTGGTGGAGGCCCATGGTGGTCAGTTATCGATAACCAACACTCCACAAGGAGGTGCAAGCTTCAGTTTTACCCTACCGGTAGCTGCTAATGAATGAACAATCGACCATATACATCGTTGATGATGAAGAACCGGTTCGTCGTGCACTGGTGTTACTCGCCAAAGCCGATGGCTTACAATCGAAATCCTTTGATTCTGCAGCGACATTTCTGGCTGAACTGGATAAGGTTGGCCCGGGCTGTCTGCTTCTTGATGTTTGTATGCCGGATATGACTGGCCTTGAACTCCAGGAGGAGTTGAATAAACGGGCTAGCACCTTGCCGGTCATTGTTATTACAGGCCATGGTGACATACCGGTTGCTGTACGGGCAATGCAGGCGGGTGCTGTGGATTTTATTGAAAAACCCTTTGACAGCGAAGACCTGATGGAGCGGGTGCATAATTGCCTGGATAATGCCGCCAAAATAGATGAAAAGGATCAACTGAAACAGGAAGCGGGAAAATTGCTTACCCGATTGACCCGTCGCGAATTTCAAATTATGGAACTGCTTGTTGCCGGGCGTCGAAACAAAGAGATTGCCAGAGAGTTGTTTATCAGTTTCAGGACCGTTGAGCTTCATCGTGCAAAGATCATGGAAAAACTTGAGGCTAAGTCTCTTTCTGATGTAGTTCGTATCGCCATGCTCCACACGATGGGTTGATGGATTGTACCTCAGTATTGTGGTTGCGCTCTCATGGGCCTATTTACTGATCCTGGATTTACCACAACATTTTTTCTCACTTTGACAACTATCTAATATCGGCTGTATGTCATCTGCACTCGCAGGTCTTTCACTATTAAATCATTACAACAATGCCTGTTGCATACTGTCTGCTCTATAACATCATTCTTTCCATCATGATTGTCCCAATGGGGATCCGGTCTTTTCACGTGTTACTACGTATATACCATTTAGATCCTCGATTCTAACATCTTGTTTAACACCCAATACCGAATTTTTAATCTGGTCCTGTGTCGGGCACATGGAAAGTTAACTGTTTTCAGTGGCCAAGGGCGGGTGTTTTGATCTCATATAAGAGCAAACAGTCAACCAATTTAATAACTGGAGACAGCAATGAGTGAAACCAACACAACGCTTTATGAGCGACTGGGTGGCCAGACTGGCATAGCCGCTATCGTGGAAGATATTTGGAACAACCATGTTAGCAATCCAGCAATTAAACAACGCTATGCAGGCAGTGATCCGGAAAATGTAAAGCGACTGGTACGTGAGTTTTTCGGGGCAGGTATCGGCGGTCCGGAAACCTATACAGGCCAGGATATGCTTACCGCTCACAAGGGAATGAATATCAGTGACAAAGAGTTTGTTGCCGTCGTAGACGATGTATTGGGTGCTCTGCATAAAAATAGCGTTGGACAACAGGAGAAGGATGAAGTGTTGTGCATTCTCTATTCGATGAAAGGCGATATTGTCCACGTCTGAGAAAAGAACAACTACATCTCAATTAATAGTTGCAAACCAATCAGGAGCATACCTATGAGTAAGTTGAGTTGGGACGAAAAAATCTGTCAGCATGCAGGTAATTGTGTAAATGGATTGCCAACTGTTTTCAAGTTAGAAAACGGCCAGTTTGTTATTGATGAAAATGCTGCCAGCAGCATGGAAATACAGAAAGCTGTCGATAATTGCCCATCTGGTGCATTGAAATATAACAATTGACCCTGTAAGCAAGCTTAGGCTTACTCATCCCCGACGAGGAGAAAATGAGACTATGTTAGGCGATCACCTGAAAACCAAGATGATACTGTTCGGTATTGCAAAAGATCCGGATACGCTGAAATGCCTGATGACTGCCGGCGAAAAAGGTGTGGATATTGAAAGCCGGGTTGTGGGCGAGACAGCACTGTCGGCCGATTCCCAGGATTTTCGTTCAATGTCCCCATTCGGCACGACGCCGTGTCTCAAAGATGTAGACTTCATTCTTTGTGGCACAACGACCATCATGTCCTATCTCAATGATAAGGGATTCGGTCCATCACTGATTCCACGAAATGGTGTGGCACGTGCTATTCAATACCAGTGGTCTGAGATGGCTAAAGAGCATGCGGCACCTCACGTAGCCAAACTACTATCAGGTGAAGCCGACGATACAACTGATGCGGCACTGGCTGCTCTGTTCGACGCTTTGGATGCACAACTAAAAAACAATCGCTACCGGGGAGATTTCATTGTTGGTGATTTTTCACTGGCTGATATCCACTGGGCACCTTACGCGCATTGTTGCGAGATCGCTGGAAAGGGAGAACTTATTTCAGCTCGTGGCGCTATGAAGACCTGGTGGGAGAAAGTAAAGGTCCACAAAAGTACCAGTAAGGAAAACTATCTGGCCTATAACGTGCTCCCAACAATGGATGAAATCAGGGCTAACCAGCTTAGGTCGGTCACCATCAACGTATAAAGTAGACAGGTGTCGTAAAAAAAGCATACCAGGGATGGTTCTGCAGTGATCCGGCATAAAAGCTCAATGATAGGGAGACAGAATTATGTTTGGTCTTTTCGGTAAATCGAAAAAAGATTTCCAAGCCAGCATCCAGCCTTCCGGGAAGATGCTTGAGGTGCAGGCAGGTGACAATCTGCTAAAGGCTGGCCTGGCAGCCGGATTACGTTGGCCACATGACTGTCGTGTGGGCAGTTGCGGTAGCTGCAAATGTCGTCTGATTGAGGGAAAAATCAAAGAACTCGCAGACTTTGCATACGTTCTCGACGGTGAAGAGCTACGCAAGGGTATGATCCTGGCTTGTCAGTCGCAACTCAAAAGCGATGTGGTAATTGAGGTTGAAATGAACGCCGGTGATGATGCTGCTGGAATAAGTACAGCATCAGGCGTGTTAAGTGCAACACGCATGCTGACTCACGATATTATGGAGCTGACAGTGACGATTGATGCGCCTTTGCGGGAGGAGGGTGGTCACTACAAAGCAGGACAATACGCCGACATTACTTTTCCCGGTATCAGTCATCCCCGGGCCTATTCTTTTGCCGCCGCACCCGAGGATGATAAAAGAAATGAACTTACCTTTTTTATTCGCAAGGTCCCTAATGGAGAGCTTACCGGCTGGTTATTTGAGGATGACCGAACAGGCAGTCCGGTAACCATCAGTGGTCCTTACGGTTCATTCTGGCTGCGAGAGGGTGAAGGTCCCGTGGTGTGTATTGCAGGCGGTAGTGGCATGAGCTCCATCAAAGCGCTTTTAGAACATGCCGTCAAAGTCGGTTGTGCACGGGATATTGTCTACCTTTTTGGTGCGCGGACCCAAGCGGATCTCTATTGTTTGGATGAAATGCACACACTGGAATCACAATGGAATTCCGGACGTACAATGCGTTTTGTACCGGTCCTTTCCGATGAACCTGAAGATAGTGATTGGCACGGATTGCGGGGTATGGTGACTGAGCATATAGCAGGCCAGTTCCAAGATTGGTCCTCTGCTCAGGCCTATCTGTGTGGACCACCTCCGATGATTGATGCAGCCATCAAGTCGCTTAAGCAACAGGGAATATCCGATTGCGATATCCACTTTGACAAGTTCCTCGATGCAAGCAGCATGCCGAACGGTCGTCAATAGATAGTCTGACAGCTTGTCTGAATGGATTGGCTGTTCGTGTCATGAATGATCCGATGACCTGAACCATAAATGCCTTAATTAGTAGGTTACTTGGTTAATAGTGTGTTTGCTTAATGGGGCCGATTCATAAATACGTTTTATCGAAATCATATCAGATAAATCGGAGAGCTGAATATCTGTCCTGATGACAAGTTGGTACGGGTCAATATTCATTGTGTATTGCTGTATTAATCGAGGGCCGCTATCGCTGGTCGTTTCCACAACAAGGGTGTTTTTTACCCAGCCAGCAGTGGTCACTTTCTGATTAATACCCCCAGAAGCGGATATGCTGGTTCCACGGTTATCTGTAAAGATACGCTGTTGCCATCCATCATCTGTAACAATGAGCAAAATGGGATCGTCATGAGTTAGTACAAGATTTTCTGATTCGCTGAATAGGGCATGGAGTTCCCGGAATAGTTTATTCTGGCCACCACTCTTTCTGGCTCGGTCAGCCGATGAATGACTTCCCCTCATACCATTGCGACGGCCACCACCCTTCATACCACCACGGCTGTTTGGTTCAAAGTCACCTTTTCCTGAACTGCGGGCTTGCTGCATGGACTCCTTGAGTATTTTTTGCGCATCATCACTGAGTTTCCTATTCAGGACCCAGAAACCGGACAGGTTGGGGTTTGAGGGTGGACTGGTGTCGGGCTTTACTACTCCATTATCAACACCTGTGCCTGATTTTTCCCAGGCTATGGCTTTGTCAGTGTGCAGCGTTTTTGTGATCTTATCGGTTTCAGCCTTTTGGCTGTTTATTACTATACCCGTATTGGTATCTGTTCCAGTATCTGGCACTTTGGACCTGTTGAATGCGCAGGCAGACAGAAGAAAGGCGGCACCGAGCATTGGAATATAGACAAGTGAACGCTTCATAGTTGACTCTTTTTCAGAGAGATTGTGGAATTGAGCCGAATAAGGTGAGCATCAGAATGATCGACCCTATCCGCTCCAGATGACAAAAGGGAAGCTGAATTAGTTTTTCAGAAATTTACCATGTCGCCCTGTACGCAGTTCCGAAAACTTAGCTTGTTGTTCAGGTGTCAGTATGGACCGGACTCTGGATCTGGTCTGTGTCCGGAGGACAATGAGATCTGCCATGGTTTTTCCCTGGGCATCGGCCAGCTTGCGAACTGTAGTTTCGTCATACCCGATGATGGCCGTCTCCCGTAATTGTTTACGTCCTTCAAACAGCGAGGTCATGTGGGTACGTATCTGCAGGCGTTTATCATCCAGGATACTCCAGACCCTCTCCCTTTGTGCTTGACTCAACTCCAGAGATTCCATCATTCGGAACATATGCTTCATACGTCTACCAAAGGGCATACCTGTCATATCGGCAGGATGATTCCTGAATTCTCCATGGCCCAAACAATTGTCCCGTTGAGAGGCGAAAGTCTGTCCCATCAGAACCAAAGTGGGAAGGGTAATTACTAAAGCTGCAATGATAAGAACAGATCTTCTTGTCATGTTGATTACTCCAAAATTATTTTAGCGACTAAAAATTCATGATAGATATTGACTGGTAATCTGTGACCAACCACTTATCGTCGATGTCCTTTTCCTGTCCGTCTTGCATCAAACTCTTCTTGGCTGATCGTATTGTCTTCGTTTGTGTCCAGTGAACTGAAAATTTCTCTCGGGCTGCGACGACTGTCTGGAACTTATTCAACGAATTCCTTCAGTGAGATTATGCCGTTACCATTCGTATCAAAGTTTTCAAAGGACAGCCCACCGGGCGGGCGTTCCAGCGCATAGGCGATGAGGCTGGTCATTAAGAGAACTGCACTAATCAACAGGATAATTTTATTTTCACGCATGGTTGTAAACTCTCGTGTAGTTGGTCTAAATGGATGAATAGAATGTATGGCGGGTCTATTGTACGATCTCCCAGACACCGTCTGACTGCTGACATGCAGTACCGTACGCCTGTTCCATCTTGCCGCCGATGGTGACGGTTTGCTGAAATTCACGACATTGGCGCCCGGAAGTACTCGTGCCGATACGAGTGGTCTTGATCGAACCTGATGCATTACCGTCTTCCCATATGATGGTCTCACCCACTTCAGACGTTGTGGCCCTGACCTGGGCGGCCTCATGCATACGCTGCTGTTCCTCATTGACGTTATCCAGAATTTTCAGTGTGATAGATGTGAAGGCCAGCCATTTGTAGGCCTCGTCATCAGCATAAAAGAAGCCATAGCCCAAATAGGGACGGCCGTAGGGTCTAACGATGCGGGTGCCTCGGTAATGGCGTGTACGTGGAACCGTGGATACAACACGCCCACTGCGACTTGGAATGAAATGACGTCCGGCAGGTTTCTTGATGACGATGACATTTTCTTTGTTATAGCGGTGTTTGGTGCTGTTCTGGAAAACGATTGGATTTCCTGCTTGGATGTTTATTGATGGTATCAACAGGCTGCTTGTCAGCAATAAAGACAGGGTGAAAGGTGTCAACTTAGTCATGCACTTCATGGTGCTGTACCTCAAAAATCGGGTGAGTGTTTTCAGTGCTGAAAAGTCTAGAGAAGGTATCTGCAACTTTGCGTAGAGACCGTGTAAAGGTTTGTAAAAGTCAGTGTCGGGGGCAAATAGTGTGGCAAAATGATCGGGAAATATGATGCTTGCCCGAGGGCCTTGAAATTGAATGGGGGCAATGATGAGTCGTGTTCTGATTGTGGATGATGACATCGAGTTATGTGAGATGCTGGCCGAATACCTCGGGACAGAGGGCTTTACGGTGGATGTTGTTCAGGATGGAGAGCGTGGCGCACAGCAGGCCCTGTCCGGTAAATATGATGTGGTGATATTGGATGTCATGCTGCCCAAACTCAATGGCTTTGATGCTCTCCGGCGTATTCGTGCCGAATCCAAGACACCCATTCTCATGCTTACAGCGCGAGGGGATGATGTAGACCGAATAGTCGGTCTGGAGATGGGTGCTGATGACTACCTCCCCAAGCCGTGTAATCCACGTGAACTTGTAGCCCGTTTGCGAGCCATTCTGAGACGGATGCATCAATCCAACTATAGTCATGGAGAAGTTCGTAGAAATACTATTCTTCGTGTTGGTGAAATCGAAGTGCATCCCGCTTCCCGTCATGTAATACGCACAGGAGAATCGTTGGAGCTGACCAGTACAGAATACAATTTGCTGGAGGTGCTGGTGCGCAATGCCGGCCAAGTCGTGACCAAGGAGGTCTTGTCCGAACTGGCCTTAGGCCGAAAGCTGGCACGTTATGATCGAAGTGTCGATATGCACCTCAGTAAGCTTCGGCGCAAGCTTGGTACGGGGCCAGCTGGACAGCCCTTCATCCAGACTGTCCGTGGTGTCGGCTATCAATTTACCGGAGTCTAAGCCATATGGGACGTCTGTTTTGGAAAATTTTTCTTTGGTTTTGGTTGGCGATGATCCTGATGACATTTGGTATTGCTTGGGGTATGGCGCAGTTACTGCAGTCAGCAGATGAGCGCTATTCAATAAAGCCGCTGAACAGGATAGCTGTACCTCAAGTAACAGCGGTAGCCACAGTGCTGGAATATGGTGGTGAATCTGCAGCCAAGACATTAGTAGAGGAAATCACCGGCTTCTCCCCATTGCAAATATTGGTGATCGATGAGCAGGGCCGGGAGCTTCTTGGACGTTCATTGCCCAAAATGCCCGTTTCAAATCCACAGAACAAGACGGGTGATGTGGCCGATGCTTTACCTTCTGCACGCTTTGAAGTTATCACTGACCGAGTAGTGGATTCCCCAGATGGCAGTCGCTATAGAGTCACAGCGGGGATTCCTGCAAAGCACAAAGCCGCGATTCCCATGCGGCGTGCTCTACCTTTTGGGATGTTACGGCCATTCAATCGAGATCCCTGGTTTTTTTATCTGCGTCTTGGTATGGCAGTCCTTGTCAGTGGGTTAGTCTGTTTTTGGTTGGCCTGGTATTTGGCAACGCCTGTCAAACGTCTGCGTGAAGCGAGTCGTCGTTTATCTGAGGGTGATCTGGATACACGTGTTGCGAACGCAATTGGCCAGCGACGGGATGAAATTGCAGATCTGGGAAAAGATTTCGACTGGATGGCGGAACGCCTCCAGGCACTGATTGCATCCCAGAAACAGTTGATAAGTGACATTTCGCATGAATTGCGCTCGCCTTTGGCCAGACTGCAGGTGGCTGTGGGCCTAACACGAAAGAAGGTTGGGGACCGGGCAGAACAGGAACTGGCTCGTATCGAGCAGGAGGTGGAACGCCTTGACGATCTGGTGGATCAGGTACTGACTTTGGCTCGACTTGAGGTCAATAAACCGGATGTGTGTGAGGACTACATCGATTTAACCGGTTTTTTTGAATCAATCGTGAAAGATGCGGAATACGAAGCGGTGAACCGGGGATGTCATGTCTGTCTCACCAGTCGGGTGTCATGCACACTCAAGGTCAATACTGAACTATTGCGCCGAGCAGTGGAAAATATTATTCGTAATGCAGTGCGTTATACTCAGAAAGATACTATGGTCGAGGTAGACTTACGGGTAGATCCAGAGCGAAAGGGATGGGTTGAGATAGCTGTCTGTGACTGTGGACCGGGAGTCAAAGAACATCTATTGCCTGAACTATTCGAGCCCTTTGTTCGCCTTGCCGATGCCAGGGACCGTGGCAGTGGTGGTCATGGCCTGGGCTTAGCCATAGCAAAAAGGGCTATTGTTCGGCACGGCGGCCAAGTGTTCGCGTACAATCGAAAAGGCAAAGGATTGTGTGTCGAGATGAGATTGCCTATTGAACAGTAATACAATTTCAGATGTGGATATACGAGATTGACTCAGTATCTTATAAAACATGCTTCAACATAATATATTTGGATTATTAATTGTCAGCACGATTATAGGGCTGGCAGGGTGTACCTCGACTCCTAAATAGGAACTGCAGGCACCGACTGACAAGAGAGATAACACCCATACACAAACGCCCGAAATAGGTGCAGTAAGAACATATCCGGTTATTCAAATTGTAACCTGTATGACTTGGCAACAGGTGACATGCGCCTGATACAATTGGACTTGCGTAAGCCTTCGAATTGCCCTGGTCAAGTACCATTTAAGTTGACAGCATTTAACGGCGTTTGGCGCATACCAACAGAAGCTCACCGCGTGTGATAGTCAGGGTCTTGCCGTCGTATTCCCCATGGTCATCAAATATGTCCTGTAGCTGTTTGAATAGCTGCTGAGCTTTCTGTTCGTCTGCCACGTCGAAGGCACGCTTGACTGGGCCGAAATGGCTGCGGAATAATTCAGTGAGACGCCCCGCATTGAAGGGGTATTGCCATTGCGGATAATTGATGCGTCTTAGCTCGATATCGGTGAACTTGGCGTCCAGACGCTCGTGCACTGTGTCTTCGTCACCCCACAGTACTGGTGGCTCTACGCCTGGCGGCGGCGGAGCGACTGTAGCCACAGCCTTAAACATCTGCGCCGGCATGCTGCGTGGCGTCCAGTTGGCCATGTACAGGGCCCCACCTGGACGCAGTACGCGGGCTATCTCGCTGCACACCAGTTCAGGACGGGGAGCAAACATGGCGCCGATTAAACTGATTACCAAATTGAAACTGGTATCCGCGTATGGCAATGCTTCGGCATCACCTTCATCAAATCGGGCGGAGATTCCCTCGTTACGGGCTCTACGCTTCGCTGACTCCACCAAGTTGGCTGCGATGTCGACCCCTGTGACGTGCAGGCCGCGCCGTGCTGCCGGGATTGCTGTCTGCCCTGCGCCACAGCCGATGTCCAACAAGTGCTTGCCTGATGGCAGTTGCCAGCCGTCCAGGATCTCCTTCGCCCCCGACTCCATGTATCGGGCGAAGTCTGCGTAATCACCGTCTTCCCATGTGGCCTTCATCTTGGCCTTGATTGTTGCCAAGTCCGGCTGTGGTGAAGCCGATAGGGGTTCAATGGTTCTCGCTGACTGAGTCATAGTGTCGTTCCTCTTCCGGTTGAATGAGCAGGGGTCGCGCTGCTGCTCGGTGATCCAAGTTTGGAAAACAGGTGGGATAACCGCTAGTACAACGTTTGTAGTGGATTGAGTAGAGAGACAATATAGCGATTGCAGTTACGACCAGTCAGTAACTGCCGTTAGAGCCAGCGCCTGAAAGGCGTTGACCCGTGGTTTACCTAGTTAGGAGCGGAGCAAAGAACTGCGGGCATTGGCGGAATGCTGGAACGAGAAAGTTGATCGATACTAAATCTGTACTAGGCAATGCTACAAATCAACACTAGACTCATCCATGATGAAAGGCTACGGACAATTCTGCCCCATTGCCAAGGCCTCGGAGGTACTTGGTGAGCGCTGGACCAACCTTGTAATTCGTGAGCTCATCGCAGGGAGCGAGAGCTTCAACGACCTTCGTCGGGGGTTACCGCTGATCTCGCCGTCACTACTCTCAGCCCGCCTGAAATCTCTCGAGCGCGCCGACGTGGTGAAGCGCACCGTCTGTGGCAAAAATATCAGCTACAGACTGACCGAGTCAGGCGAAGAACTCAAGCCGATAATCATGCAACTCGGTGTATGGGGGCACCGCTGGGCGCGCAGTGATCTGTCTGCTCAGGATCTCGATCCATCCCTGTTGATGTGGGACATACATCGCAATCTAGACGCTGAGTTTTTTTCCATTGAGCGCACGGTACTGTTGTTTGAGTTTGCAGATTACACATCGAAGTATCGCCGCTGGTGGCTTGTTATCAAGGATCGTGATGTAGATGTGTGTCTTAAAGACCCCGGATACGAAATCAAGCTACACATCTTTACAGACCTGAAGACGCTCACAGGCGTCTGGATGGGGGATCTCAGTCTACGCCAGGCATTACGAAACAGGCTTATAACTGTGACCGGCAAGGATGATTTAAAGAGGGGCATGTCTACCTGGTTGGGGACAAACTACTTCGCAGATGTTAAACCCGTGCGTACGATGGATTAACTCAGAATGCGCAAAGACATTTCTGAAAGGCCGATTCACCTGTTTCTTGCTCTGCATGGAACTGCGATTCTCAGGTTCATCAGTAAGTGGGTATATGGAGGCAACCCTGAGCAAGAGCCAATTGAAATGACGAGACACAGCTGATTCCCGCCAGCGCATTGGGTTTGCTTATCAACCATAGCTGTACTGACTATGCCGCCGAGGAATGACCGCATTTATTTGAGAACCTAGATGATGCCATAATAACCCATGCTATCAATTCAATTCGGTAACTGCTTGCACACTACAAATAATTGGTATCGTTCTTTATGCCGGTTAATCTGTAGTGAATTATTGATTATCTATTTAGTTTTCTGGTTGGCGGGGTGTACCGTAAATCACAAACAGGAATTGCAGGCGCCAATTGACAACAATAACATTACCAAAACACACACACCTGAAATAGAACCGGTTCAAACACATTTGGTCATACAGATTGCAAATGATTTAAAGGGGAAGCCTTATCGCTTTGGTGGTATAACCCCAAAGGGTTTTGACTGTAGTGGCCTTGTACACTATGCCTATCAAAAAGCAGGCATGGTTATTCCACGAACAACAGAGGCACAATATCGGTTATCGCATCTGATATCGGTCGACCAGGCACGTCCTGGGGATTTACTTTTCTTTCGGATTAACTCCCGTACGTTTTCACATGTAGGTCTTTATGCGGGTGATGGGCGTTTCATCCATGCTTCAATAACTAAAAAGAAGGTTTCTGAAGCATATCTTAACGAGCCGTATTGGCAGGATAAGTTGATTGCTGTAGGTCGAATTAACAGATTTTAAGTTACTGTAAAATATGTCTGTCCTGATGACAGCGAATGTTCAGCTTCCACAAAAAAGGCCACGCATTCGTGACCTAAGGGGGTTAGGGGATATTGTGTCAGTTAGAAAAGATGGTAGCGGGTGTTCTCAGTCATCAAGCTGTATTGCAGTACCTTCAGGTCAAATTCGGGCATCTGCAGGTAACTATTGCATGCCTGTTGTGAACGCGTCCAACTCTCAACTGTTTCAAGTGGTACATCCAGAGCTTTCGCCACGTCTGCACAACTTAGTTTGTGATCCTGCATGATTTTCAGAAGATCTTGGTTGGTGTGACTCATGAGGCCCCCTGGGTAGCGATGTACTAGAAGTCTGTGATAACCACGTCGTTGAGTTTTTTGGCCTTAATATCCTCCAAGCTCGGCAAGAGATTATAGGCAATCAAGTTCTGCCCAGAAAAACTCTTGTGTAGCTTGATTCGTTTCCACCATTGACTCAGGTTATCTCTTTGATCGATCAAAGCCTGCTCACCTGCAATACATAAAAGATGGATATAGGCAGTCCAATGAACATCGGCATAGCAATATTCACCGACAATAAAAGCGCTGTCGGCCAGTTGGCTATCAAGTGCATTCAGGGGGGCGACTAGCGCCTGTCTTGCGCTATCGACCGCCTCAGTATCCATTTCTGTCGCATCATTGTTCATCGCATTCAACACCTTCTCGGCCATGATGGTTTGAACATGAGGTGCCACTTCTGCACGAGCAATATCTATCCAGTAATTCTGTTCAGCCAACAGGGCTGCATTTCGGGGTGGCAGGCGATTCCCTAGTCCCCGACCTTCAATAAAACTGATGATGCCTAAATCACCTGTGACCTGATAGTGTGCCTCTTTCAATGCAGGCGTGATCCCCAATGGGGAGATAGTCAGGTAGTCCTTGGTTTTTTCAATTCCCTGGGTGATATCCAATATGCCACTCTCGATTTCAATGCCTTTTTCACCGGCGACAATGAGTGCTTTCAGGGTATCTGCATCACCGGGAAAACCAAGCAGTTGCATAACGTATTGGGTTTTCTTAAGGTCACCAGCAGTGCCGTATCGTCCGTCTGCATCCAGGCTCTTAGCCGCACTACCAAAAGCGAATAAATCAGTCATTACATTTCCTCCTGTTTTTGACCGCTCAGGCCACTGACTTAAGGCGTTTCTCACGAATTTCCTCCAACGACGCCAAATTGCTATAGGTCTGTTTTTTACTCACTTTACTCGTATGACTCCTGACTCGGTCATACCAGCCCTTAAGACCTGTACGGTTATCCATCAAGTCCTGATGACCGGCCATAACGCACAGGTGAACAGAGGCGGTCCAGTGAATGTCGGCAAACGAATACTCCCCCACGATGAAGTGTCGACCATCTGCGAGTACAGCATCGAGGGTGTCCATTACCCGACCAATCTCTTCCTTTGCAATCTGTCCGTTTACTTCGCCCATGGATGTAGAGGCGTTGTCTTTTCCGGTAACTAGTACAGTCACATTTGGATCAATGAATCGTTGTGCGACATCCACCCAGTAATTCTGCTCTCCCAGAATTGCCGCCTTTTTAGGGTTGAGGGAACTGCCTTGTCCACGTACATCCATGTAGGCCAATATGGCTTGAATACCACTAACCACACATCCATCCTCCTTTAGACAAGGTGCCTTGCCAAAAGGGGATAAACGTCGATATTCCGGATCGTCGCAGGCGCCAGACTCAATATCCAACAGCTCGCTGTTTAGACCTATGTCCTTTTCCGCAGCCATGAGCAGGCACTTGTTGGTGTTGGGATCCGCAGGATATCCCCGCAGATGCATCGTCGTGTTTTCACTTGACTTTTTTTTGCTGAAAAGCCCCATCAGACTCCTCCTCATTTAGAATTGTTTAGGTTTTTCATCAACCCTAAGAGATCGTTACATACAATCGTGTACCAGCTAGGCCGTGGTCATTCCCAACGGAAGGGTTCATCCTTCGCGATGGCAAAAAACATCCAGACATTGAACAGCAGGATAAAAAGAAAACAGATGGAAGTGCCAAGAGCCCATAGTGGATCGGTATGGTGGTCTCCCACACCTAATTTCACCATGCCCCAACCGCTGGCGGCTGTAAAAATCAATACGTAAAATAATGCTTTGTAGGTTGCCATGTCAGAATCCTCAATCGTCGTATAAAGGGTAGGGTGGAGGGTGCAAATAGCACGCACCCTCCAGCAGGTCTGCAATCAGGCTTGGCTAGCGTGTGCACTCAATTGATCCATATCGTGCCAGCCAGCCTTGGCATTCATACGTTGAGCGATTCGCCGTTCACCCTCAGAGGCCATTTCAGCATCCCATTTCGCTAAGTGCGGTTTGATGAAACTTTCCCAGGCAGGTGGTACGAGTAACAGTGAAAACATGGCGTAATAACCAAGTCCGGTATCAGGTGAGCCTACTTCTTCCAGTTCCCAGAAATGGGTCTCGCCGCGATCATGATGATCACCCTGGCGACCTATTTCAATGAAACCGAATTGAGTGAATGGAGACTCACCCACATCCCATGAGTGACGGTATTCTATAGGCTGGCCTTTTTCACGGATCAAACCGTAGTGTTCCAGAAAGTTAAGTACTTCCAGTTCAAATCCTGAAATTATCCAGGTAATTGCCATGATGCCGAGTCCTTCCCAACCTCCGGCAAACCAGAAGGCAAAGACAGTGGGAAGGCTGATTAAATAACCGCGTATCCAGCGATTGGCCGGTGAAAAGAACATCTTTCCTAAGCGCTTAAGGCGTTGCTGCTCCATGACATACAGAAATCGCGACTGACCAAAGTGCGATAACGGGTAGTGCTTGTAGATGTTGCGTCCACGGGGACAGGTGGCTGGATCATCTTCATGGGCCAGCTCAAGGTGGTGATTGTAGACATGGGCGTAGCAAAAGTGTGCGATGCCACTTAGTCCCATCATCCACCGGGAGAGTACAAAGGTCCAACCTTTTGTATGCGACATTTCATGGCCGAACATGATGCCCAGTCCCATGTATAAGGCAGCTGAAATCGCAGCACCGATAAGTTCCACACCCGTAACACCGGTCTGTATACTGATTGCAGGTATGGCTAAACCAGCAAATTCCATCGCACTCAGAACCTCAGTTGAGCCGATAGGTACGCCTGTAGTGTATTCATACACACGCCATACGAGCGATAACTGCAATGCTACGAATACCGGAAATTGCATGTACATCATAGTGTTCAATAGCCAGGGAATGCCATTGAGTTCACCATCTTCGTCAGTACCGGCAGGCTTTGCATGCGTCGGTAAGACACTGGTGATCCAATCCAGCGCGATAGATGCTCCGAACATGGCTACACCAAGCCATACCCATGGACCACCGATGACAATGCCGATCAACGATGTGACTATGAGCGCTGGCGTTAGAAAGTATCTTAGATTGACCATCAATTTATTCATTTGATCTTCTCCAGTTCTATAACGTGTGCGTATATAAATCTAATAAGAGAAGCTTATCTGTCCTATACGTATCACTACGTGTCTTTACATCGATATTCCGCGATGACTCAGTGGGGATTCATTGTATTGACTGTTTGATTGGTAAGGGGGGGATGCTTGAGTGAATCTATAGAAGGATCATTAGTTAGGTGAGGAGTGACATGATTACTGATAACAGGCCAGCAAACGCAGAAAAGTTATTTATAATACTTATAGACTCAATTATATAACCTCGAAAACAGATAAATAATATTCATCAACTTATTGAATAATATATAATATTATTACAATGAGCGGGTTTAGCAGTGATTATGGTTAAGTATGAAAGGGATGCACTGTTCAATATTGAAGGAAAACAAATCATTCAGAGATGAACGACAAAAATTCCTGCGGTTAATCCACAATGACTTAGTATTTTACTTGCCTGTCTGACGATACAGCTATTTATCTGTACTTAATATGCGTTAAAAACAATCGGCAGGCATCAGTATCTGGCGTTAAACCGTATACCTTAATGTTTTATAAGGTGGCAGTTAATGCACGATAAATTTTCGACATGTAAATCAAGCGTGACATGCATATTATCAGTTTGAGTGACGAGTCTTTAATGTATTCGAGTTTACGGTTTTATTAACGATTTTTACTCTTTACGTAATTTTTCGAGTGCTCTTGTGAGTATCTATAACTGACAATATCTCGTTTTATATGCCGTATTGAGTCTTCGGCCCTTGATGGTGTTCCCCAATGGTAGTGATTCAGGCTATCGCTATAATTGCTAAGCACAGTGAGGCGACAGGGGGGGTTTAAAAAAACATTTATACATGGCTAGCAGCCTAAGCTGGCTTCGACAAAAAAAGTTCTTTTCCATGGTTCAGTTTGTACCAGACCGTGTATACCGCAGGTAAGAAGAGCAGGGTCAATACGGTTGCTACCAATAGCCCCCCCATAATAGCGATAGCCATAGGGCCAAAGAAGACACTCTCCGATAGAGGAATCATCGCGAGAATAGCCGCTAGAGCTGTGAGCATGATGGGGCGGAAACGGCGTACTGCTGCTTCAATGACCGCGTCATTCGGGATCATGCCATCATCGATATTGCGGTCGATCTGATCAACAAGAATGACAGAGTTACGCATGATCATACCTGAGAGGGCAATGGTACCAAGCATGGCGACAAAGCCGAACGGTTTATCGAACAGCAGTAGAAACAGGGTCACACCGATAATGCCGAAGGGAGCCGTGAGTACGACCATGATGACGCGTTGAAAACTCTGCAATTGAATCATCAGGATGGTTAACATCACAATGATAAAAAGTGGAAAACCTGCGCCTATCGATTCATTACCTTTGGCACTCTCCTCCACAGCACCGCCGGTCTCCAGGCGATAGCCGAGTGGGAGATTGGCACGTATGTCCACAAGGCGTGACTCCACCTCAGTCGTAACTGTCGGTGCCTGAATTTTACTGTAGATGTCACCCCTGATAGTGATAGTCGGTGTTCGGTTGCGGTGCCAAATTACGCCTTCCTCCTGACCACTGGTAATGTGTGCAATTTGCCCTAACGGGACTGTACCACCCGTTGTCGTCGGGATGTTTAGAGATTGCAGCAGAGAGATGTGGTCACGCTCTTCGGTACCGCGAAGGGTGATGGGTATGGTCTGGTCCCTCTCCCGGAATTCACCCACGTTTGCGCCGTTGATCGTACCGCTCAGAATTTGATTGAGTGTGGTCTGGGTAATACCCAGGCTGACCGCCTTCTCAGTATCGACCTCCAACTGAATGACTTTGCTCATCTCATTCCAGTCGAAGTTGACGTTACGCAGATGCGGGTTGCCACGCATGACAGCTGCCACCTGTTCAGCAAGGTTACGCAGAACCCAAAGATCATCACCGGATACCCGAAACTGTACAGGATAGCCTACGGGTGGCCCATTCTCTAAACGAATAACACGTCCGCGAAGGTGGGAGAAATCTGAGCTGTCCATCAGCTTAATCAGCTTCAGGCGCAATGCCTCGCGATCTGGAATACCTTTTGTGGTGATGACAAACTGTGCAAAGCTGATATCAGGTAGTTGTTGATCCAAGGGCAGATAGAAGCGGGGAGAGCCGTTTCCGACATAGCTGGCATAATTATCAATATGCTCAAGCTGCCCGTTGAGGAACTGCTCTAGATTTTCCACATTGTGTTTAGTCGATTTAAGTGATGAGCCTTCAGGTAGTTTCAGGTCAACTACCAGTTCGGGGCGTGTGGCATCTGGAAAAAACTGCTGTTGTACAAACTGAAACAGATAGATTGATCCGCTGAAGGTGACGAGAGTCAATATGATAACCAGTGCAGGTTGGCGCACACAGACTTCAATTATTTTACGAAAGCCGCTGTAGAAACGTTCAGCCAGATGATGCTGGGCAGCGCCCAATTTACCGAATATTCCCTTGGATTTTTTATTCTCGTCATGATGGAGCCCTTTTTCGGGAATCAGACGATAGCCGAGGTAGGGGACAACAATCACCGCTGCAAACCACGAGATGACTAATGCAATGGTGACGACCTGGAAGATGGAACGGGTGTACTCACCCACAGAGGATGCAGCAGTGGCAATCGGCAGAAAGCCTGCCGCAGTAACAAGGGTGCCAGTGAGCATGGGGAAGGCTGTTGTTTTGTAGGCAAAGCTGGCGGCTTTTATACGATCCCAGCCCTCTTCCAGTTTTACCGCCATCATTTCGATGGCGATGATTGCATCATCCACAAGCAGTCCCAGAGCGAGAATGAGGGAGCCGAGGGAGATCTTGTGCAGTCCTATGTCAAACAGATTCATGACAAAGAAGGTGGCTGCGAGCACTAATGGAATGGAGAGTGCGACTACAGTGCCGGCACGCAGTCCCAGACTGAAGAAGCTGACTGCCAGGACAATAATAACTGCTTCAGCCACAACCTTCAGAAATTCACGTACAGAGTTTTTTACGGCACGCGGCTGGTCATTGACACGATTTAGAGACATACCGACGGGGAGCTTCTGTTCAATGCGCAACAGGGCATCATCCAGGGATTTACCCAGCTTGATGATGTCACCGCCCGTACGCATGGAGACGCCGATACCCAGGGCCGGATTGCCCATATATCGCATGCTGTCATTTTCAGGATCGGCATAGCCGTAATGAATGTCAGCTACTTCACTTAATTGCAGTGTATCGCTACCTATCTTGATCGGAAGGTTGCGCAGATCGTCGATGTCATTAAAACGGCCATCCGGCCGTACAAAAATGCGGTCGTCCCTGGTGCGAAAGCTGCCTACGCTGGTAACCTGGTTCTGTGCACTCAGTATGTCGATGAGTTGCTGGATGCCGAAACCAAGGTTGGCCAGTTTCTGATTGTTGATCTCGATGTAGACCCGTTCCTCCTGTTCGCCGATCAGCAACACTTTAGCAACATCGGAAACACGCAGTAGCTCTTTGCGGATGATATCGGCGGTATCACGTAATTGGGCCATGCTGAAGCCGTCACCGTTCAGTGCGAAGATATTGCCGTAGGTTTCTCCAAACTCATCATTGAACACGGGGCCTTGT
The DNA here is from genome assembly GCA_025656675.1 of Candidatus Thiodiazotropha sp. (ex Codakia rugifera). Lineage (GTDB taxonomy): Bacteria > Pseudomonadota > Gammaproteobacteria > Chromatiales > Chromatiaceae > Thiodiazotropha. The sequence goes on along the minus strand of JAHXHN010000003.1, from coordinate 32,635 downwards.
ACGCCTGCCGGCAGAGTATGAGCAATATCCTGTACCCGTTTACGGATCTGATAAAACATATCCGACATATTTTTTGACGGCGTACTGTCGTTCGCCACCACAAACATATTGGCCTGCCCGGCACGGGAAAAGCTGCGTACATAATCGACGTGGGGTGATTCCAATATCACCTTCTCGATGCGGTCGACTACCTGCTGCTCAATAGCTATTGTCGGTGCACCAGGCCAGGCGGCTTGCACCAGCATTACTTTGAATGTAAACGGCGGGTCTTCAGACTGCCCGAGCTTGTTGTAGCCAAACACGCCCAAGGTGAGTGTCAACACCATTATATAGAGCACAAAATTGCGGTGCTCCAGTGCCCATTCAGAAAGGTTGAAACGTTTCATCAGCAGATACCGCTACTGTGCATTGGGCATGTCATGGTGAGCTTTACCGGTGTAAGCGATGGGTTGAATAGCTTGCCCGGGGTGTAGTCGGTTAACCCCCGCAGCGACAATCTGCTGACCCTTATCAAGACCGGATACCAGGATGCCATTCTCCAGATAGCGTTCCAGTTTTATGCGCTGTAACTTGACCCTCTGATCGGCAGTGACAATCCAGACCGCTGGTTGTTTATCCTGTTGGAATAGGGCTGTGGCGGGTAGCCAGGTGAGTTGATGACTGTTCTCAGTCTTGAACAACACTTTGGCTGTCATGCCCGATTTTAACCCTGCATTTGAGTTGAACAGGCTCACTTTAATCAACCAGGTGCGGTTATCATCGGCAGCAGGGGCGATATCACGGATTTCACCGGGTAGGGAGGCCTCTTTATCGGCCCAGAGAGAGACTATTACCGATTGTCCCGGCTGCAGGTTTTTAACCGCCTGCTCACCAACCCGAATGTGTACTTCATACTCGCCCTCCTGGGCAATGCGGATCACCGGTTGGCCAGCACTGATCACTTGGCCGGCCTCGATATCAATTTTGGTCACCACACCTGCGCTGTCGCTTTTCAGGTTGCTATAGTCTGATTGATTTTTGGCCAGGTCGAGTTGTGCCTGAGCGGATTTGACTTGAGACTGAGCGGCCCGATAGCGGTTGCGCTGGTTGTCGACAGCCGTCTGGCTAATGAAGTTCTTTTTGAATAGATCGCGAATTCGCTTCAGTTCATCGCGGGCAGTGACCAGCTCAGATCTGGCTGCTTGAAGGCTTGCTTCAGTGCTGGCGACTTGAAGGTTAAGATCGCTGGTATCAAGCTGTGCCAGTATCTTATTTGGTGAGATACGATCACCTAACTCAACGCTGCGGCTGATTACCTTTCCATTCACCCGAAAAGCGAGATCAGTCTCGTAACGGGCATGTACCTGGCCTGAATAGGTGGAGACGGTAGAGGAGGGCCCTTCACCGACCTCCCACACCTGGGCGGGGCGGACAGGCTTGGATTCCACCTCAACTTCGCTACAGGCACTCAGTGCAGCCACTAGGACGGGTAACAGCAACAGCTTTAGTATCTGTCTCATGATTGGGACTCCTGCATCAGAGTGCCTTGCCAGAGTGCGTTGAGTGCCGGTTCGAGAGCGGTCAGGTAGTCATCACCGCAAGCAACGTCTTCCAAGCGCTCTTTGATGAGCTTTCTCAGTGGTGTGGGTTGTAGCAGTTGCCAAAGGCCGATAATCATGGCGTAGCTCTGCATCATCAGATGGGGCGTGATGGTTGGAAAGTGAGGTTTCAGTGCCTCTACGACCTCATTCAAGTGGTTGAGGATGCGCTCTTTGAAGATAAAGTTGGTCTCAGCAGGGATTTGGCGCTCCAGTAAACCGTGAACCAGGGTAGTGAGGGGTAGAAAACCAGGGGTGCCTTCAATAAATCGACGCACCACTCTGTACATTTCATGAATGTCCATCGGTTCCGTTTGATGAGCGCGCTCCGTAATCATCCCAAAAAAAGTTCTCACCTGACGCTCATGTAGAGAAAGAAATAACTCCTCTTTACTCGGAAAGTAGAGATAGAGGGTGCCTTTGGCGACCCCAGCTGCCGCGGCAACGCTGTTCATACTGGCGATTTCATGACTATCCTTCAGCCAGAGGGTCTCTGCCGCATCAAGAATTTTGTTGCGTTTAAGTGCTTTTTCTTCACTGCTAATAGCGCGTTGATGTGGGGTCATCGATCCTCCAACTGACCATGGGTCATTTAATGGGGAATATAAATGACCAGCGGTCATTTGTCCAGGGGTATTACAGATGAGTGACCGATCCAGGCGCATTGATACTTGGCCGAGCGACTGAGCGTGCTTCTCAGTCGGTAGGTTGGGCGGTTATAGACGTGGGCAGTCCAGATAGAAGTTTCTCAGCGACAGTAACAATCGAAGACAGCATGGCAAAGCCGATCATGTGGGAGCACCTCGATAGTAGTGCCATAAAAATAGAGATCCGACACTTCTCCAGGGAGACCAGTGCTTTACCATCTCACGTGCTCGTTTTGGTGTCGGTTTATCAGAGAGCCCCTTTAGACGCGCCAAGGCGACTTGTAAGGCCAGATCATCAGCGGGAAAGATATCCTGTCGCTTCAGAGAAAACATCAGATAGATTTCGGCACTCCAGCGACCAAATCCCCGCAGATGGGTAATTGCATCAATTGCGTCCTGATCACTAAGCACTTCCAGCCCATCCACATCAAAGTGCCTCATTTCTATAGCCTCAGCCAAACCTTTGGCATATTCAATCTTTCGCCAAGACAAACCCGCATCACGTAGGACCTGATCATCAATGCTCATTAGACCGATAGCCGTCATTTTCGGCACCAGAGCAGTCATCCGACTCATAATAACACGCGCCACTTCAGTGGAAATCTGCTGGCTGACAATTATCGAGAGAAGGGCCTCAAATCCTTTGGCTCGATGACGTGGGGGAGGAGGTCCTAGCTCACCTAAGGCTCGATCAATATCCGGATCGATGCGGGCCAGTACTTCCATTCCACATTCTATATCTTGTCTATCCATAAAACGGTATTACCGGAAAGTAAAATCTGTCACTTCCATTTTACTGACCCAATCTCCTGCATAAACATGGCTTCCAAAAAATAATATAAATGAGAATATAACCCATATTATAAAAAGTCATATTCTATTCATGTCCATATCCCTTACAAAAGAAACGACGCTACATGTTACTCGCCGCAGTTTGGTTCTTTATTTGCGCTGTTATCCGTCAATCATTGAAATATTAAATGAACACATAACTCTGATAACTTGTATTTATAAATATGATTCAGAAGTCAGCTTATGGCCGATTGCAGTCGCTGGGCTAGATGTGGATTTGTGGCGTCTACCACAAGATGATCTACAAAAAAACAACCAAGGAATTAGATGGGGTATTACAAAACACTAAAGATCCTCCTGGCATCGCTCTCACCGAGGGAGTCACAGCACGGTATGACGGGTGAATAAGAATCCGTGTCTTTTTGCATCAATACATGCTCCGAAGCACTTCGAAAACCAATGCCTTGGTTTAAGCGGAAAAATCCTATGTCGCCGCTTGGCTGATTTTGACATTGTCCTTGATAACGCCATGGGCCGACTACCCGGGATGATCTAAAATTAAACTAGGGAGGCATGGTGAAAGTAGTACCGGCTATGCTGAAAAACCACTTGTCCCCACACAGAGGAGGTTGAAATGAAAGTATTTATGCTGATGGCTGGAAGTGGTCCATTGATGATTCTGACATCCCACACATCCATTGAAGATCCCGTAATTCTGGAGAAGCTGGCTGCTAAAGGACTGGATAAGTTCCTGGCTTATGAAGTTCCCATTGAGTTGGCTAAGGAACGTTATGGAGGGCATTTTGCCGTTGTCGCCAATGACCTCCACGAAACCGATGACCTGAGAGTCCTGGATTACAATGGGGAACGTGCCTTCAGATTATTTTCCTTTGCAGAGCTGGGAACGGTATTGGTGCATGAACCAGCAGTTGTGTAGAAGCGATATCAGCTGACCCCACCTAGTAGAGGCTTTTAGTTTCTGTACGATTGAGTGGCAGTTTGAGTCATCACCGGCTGTTTATCTCTGACCGGTAACTCCAGGCCTACTCAAAATATACATTTCTGTTTAGCGAACGGGTACATCCACTTCGTGTGGGTCAGAACCACCAGAACATCAAATCGAGAACTACGCCTGATACGTTGAGATTGACTGTCTTCTACTTGCCTGACTATGCTTCAATCTTCTTTTCAAGCCCGGCAATCTTGCTTACAGCGGCAGCATGTCGCTCAGACAGCTGCTCCAGCTGGTCTTCAATCTCAGCCGCCAGGCCATTGATCTTGTTGATACTTGTATCATGTCGCTGGGATAGTAGTTCCAGCTCTTCGTCGAGGCGTTTAGCCAGCTCATTTATCTTGTGGATGCTGGCGTCGTGACGTTGTGACAATTTTTCAAGCTGCGCTTCCACTTGCTGACTCTGTTCCTGAGTTCTTCGCAAACCTGTAGCATGCCGCTCTACAAGCTGCTCAACCTGTTCATCCATCAGCTTCCTGAGTTCATTAAACTTGTTGATACTGGCATCATGGCGTTGCGACAACTGTTCAAGTTGCTCGTCCACACGCTGGCTGTGCTCAGTAGCTTTTCTGAGTCCCGCTGCATGCCGTTCAGATAGTTGCTCCAGCTTCTCATCCACACGTCTGGTGCGATTGCCCATTTTGTAGATACTTATATTATGTCTCTGAGACAACTGTTCGAGCTGCTCTTTGACGTTCTTTTCAAAGCGTAAAAACTTGCTCAAGACTGCCGCATGTCTATCTGCGAGCTGTTCAAATTTCTCAAGATCATTGTTATCCGTTTTTTTTTCTTTCTTTCCTTTTTCTTTTATCTTCGACATCTTACCCATGGTTTTCTCCAGTTTAATCAGGCTCACATTCAGCAATGGTGCAACTCTTTTCTCCTTGCATACAGTCAGTATAAACCACCTTTTCGGCGGCCACCTCAGGGCTTGGGAATCAGCCGCATTCACATCCAAGTGCAGGATATCTGGTCAATCCGGGTTCTATTGGGGATGAAGAATGTAAAAAAACATGCATTCATTTGATACGTTGTCTAGTTCCACTAGGAAACTGGCTCAATACACCGGGCGAGACGCAGCATGAGTTTTCGATTGGGTTCGCTTAGGTTGGAATAGAGTGTCATCAACTCCCGCATATCATCCGGAAAGGAGCTGCATAGCGGATCATTTTCAACATGCTGCTCATCCATCCAGCCGCTTTGTTTTTTTAAATAGGATTCACAATGACGCATCATGCGCTCCGGGAGATTGATAAAGGGATTTGTGAGGTGGGCGTCAAGTTTCTTACGTGAAACTCCTAATGCCTTTAGGAGTGGGGTTAGTTTGCGGTTGGATTTTGCCTCTTCAGTGATAGCAATCAGGTTCTGATAGCGAATAGCCTGTAGATCACGTCCGGATGCCCGTATCGGTCCGGCACCAAATGCGATCCAGCAAGGGGAGGTGCCGGTTGCCGTTGCAATCAGCCGAATATCGTCGGGGGAGGGTGTGGAGATTCCGGCCTCATAATTACCCAGTCTTGATCGTTTCCATTCAGAAACTTTCTCCAGTAGTGCTTCAGCAGTATCCATGCCCGCCATTTTTCTTGCCTGTTTGATACGTTGGCCGATCTGGACGGCTGTGGGATTTTTTTGGTCACTCATACCAGTAATCCTGTATTAGGAATGTTATCTGTGAAGAATACAAGAAACTTGTAAATAATGCTTGCAATCTTGTATTGCATTCCTATACTACCGCACAACTAATTAAATATCTGGAGGCCTTAAGTCTCAATGAACTCGAACAATCAAATATCCATTCGATCCGCCTCGCTGGTGAAGGGGTTATTACACCTTATGACCAGTGATAGGGCGATGGGTATAGTTGTGAGTGTGTTTAGTGGGAAAACGACAAGTGCTCCAGAACAAGATTATTGGTGTGATATGACCTGATCTTCCGCATGATATTTTCGTGGAAGGTCATAACAAGATGCTTTCCACGGAGTGACCAGACACTGGGAAACCCTGTTGGGCATCGCATGTTCAACGGGGTTTTTTATTGCCCTGAATTTGACCTTCAGGCCGAAAAAGCGCTTTAACAATTCGGGAAGTGTATTAGGTGATGCCTGTTTGGGGGTTCGCTGCGGGCTGTGGCAGCAGCTGGCTGTGTCCCGGGCCTGTTGTCGCGGTATTCATCTCTGCCTACCGCTATAAAGGCAAGTGACGCGGGACTGTCGTATAACTTGGGTGCCGGGTGGGGAATCCGGTCGCAGCGAACCCCCAAGCAGGTATTTTATATCTTTGGATGCGTTGGACAGTGTAGTGAGCCCGGCAGGCTGTAACCCTGTAACCACATGGTTTGTAGGTGCAATTCCTACCGCATCCACCAATCTGCAATGTAGGCCAAACTTACTGTACAAGCTAAGCACTTCCCGAATATGAGCATTGATTTAATTGAGAAGAAAAGGAGAGTTGAAATGCAGTCATTGATTCTGCGCGTCGATATAGGTGGACAACCTATGGGCTGGATGCCCTGGCAGGAGGCAGCTGTGCTGTATGTAAAGGAGCGGGTTGCCTGGACGGTAGGTGATATGCCATTGCGCTTCTATGGAGGTGTTAACCGGTTGAGTGGCCTGCGCTCCTATATTGATGTGCATCCGGTGGTTGCAGCTCGGGGCTCTGTATTTGCGAAGGCTTATACGGCAAAGCCGCCACTGACTAATCGCGACCTGTTCCGACGAGACAGGCACAGCTGCATGTATTGTCTGGCTGAGCTGCCTGATCGTCAACTGACAAGAGATCACGTGTTGCCCACTTCCCGTGGTGGTGAGAATGCCTGGATAAATGTTGTGACTGCATGTGTGACTTGCAATCAACGAAAGGGGGCACGTACACCCGAGGAGGCCAATATGCGGCTGTATGCGGTGCCATATACACCCAGTTATGCCGAGTGGCTCATCCTGCGAAATCGTACCATTTTGGTAGACCAGATGGCCTTTTTACAGAAGAAATGAAGGAGAGAACAATGAGTGCAGCGACATTTTGTATTCGAATAGTGATGAACATGAACAAACAGATAGAGCAAAGGAAATGGACAAGAAGCTACTTGATGAAATCATTGCCTGTCTTCCGAAGGACAGGACGCTTTTTCGCTATGCGCGGAATGACTATGCATTGATGCTGTTGTCCCGTTATGTGGGAAAAGGCATGAAAATTACCGACCTTCGACGGTCACCTTTTGGAAAGCTGCTGGAGAAGCCGGCTATAAGAAACCTGATGGCAGATATCGGTAGTGGATGTGTCAGCGGCGATCTCTTTGACTATGTCTATGTGAAAGACAGACAGGATTTCTTATTGACGGTGGGACGTTGGAATGAGAGACGATCGAGGTATAACCAGACCACGCGTAACAATGCAAACCTAGTATTGCAGTTAAATTTCAATAGCGGTCACGACCAGGCATTTGAGCGGTTCGTAGATAAAGATGATGACTGGTATTTCGGTAATTTTAGTCATCCTATTTTGAAAAAAGGTGAACGATCTTATCACAGGAATACCATGGCCTGGATTCGTATGGATATTGAGTTTGATACTGATGAAGTATTAATCGAAGAGGTACAAAACGATTGGCTTCGGGATGCCCATGACTGGTTGAAAGACAAACAGTCAGACTTGAAAAATTCTAAAAGTGAGCAGGAGAAGAAGCGACTGTTACTGGCTATCAGTGAGTATATGGAGAAAACCCTGGCACACTACTATCAACTGTGGGATGAAGCTGCAATGAGTGCTGCTATCAACTTCGTTATCGATGAGCTGGGTATTGGAAATATCTACTACCATACTTTCGATACTGGCAATGTCCTCAAGGGAATGTGGGACAGCCACCCGCCAAGATCGCTGTACACAGATCTGCCACGAAAGTTCTGCTTCGTATTGACAAATGAGGCACCAAGAATGTTTGGTAAGTCAACTGCGGCAAAGCGTAAATTGCGGAAGGTAAGTAATCCTCATTGGTACCAACTGAATATGGAGGTTCGGCAGTGATCAAAATAACGGAAACCATTGAAATTGATGAGGGGAGCCTGGAATTCACATCGATCTATGCCTCAGGGCCTGGTGGTCAGCATGTGAACAAGAACCGAACAGCCATGCAGTTACGGTTTGACATTGTTCAGGCGCATACCCTTAGTCATACGATCCAGCAAAAAATAATCAGGCTGGGAGGAAACAGGGTGAGTAATGAGTATAAGCTGATCATCACTGCCCGGCGTTATCGCAGTCAGGCGCGGAACCGGCAGGATGCTATGGAACGTTTGTTCGAACTTATCCGACGCGCGGCTGAACCACCAAAGCCAAGGATTAAGAGAGTGCGTTCCCGTGCAGCCCACCAGGAGCGTCTGGTTGAGAAACGCAAACGAAGTGAGATAAAGGCAGGACGCCAAAGGGTGATGATCGATTATTGAAAGAGGCCAATAGGAATGAGGATGATCGTGACAATGAACCGGGATGGAAGCGTATGGAAGCTTAACCATTTAATATTGGAGGTAAATGCCAATGCCTGGTTTAAAGGACATGGTGAAAGACAAATCAGTATGTTTTTACTCATTAATATGAATGCTATAGGAGATGCCCGGCCAACAGTGGCCGGGCTTTGTGAAGATGCCAATTAAACGTGTTATTACGAAAGGGCGGGTACCGGTAAAGATCTATACCGATGATGTGGAATATGCGGCAATGGATCAGCTGACCCATATTGCCCATTTACCCTTCATCCACAGTCATGTGGCGGCTATGCCTGATGTACATTTGGGGATTGGTGCTACCGTTGGATCCGTGATTCCCACCAAAGGCGCCATTATCCCTGCGGCTGTGGGGGTGGATATCGGTTGTGGGATGAATGCCGTGCGTCTGTCGTTGAAGGCGGAGCAACTGCCGGACAGCCTGTACCGGATACGCTCTGCCATTGAGGCAGCTATCCCGGTGGGATTTGATCAGCACAAAAAGGATCCGGTGAAACGATCCACTGTCACCGCCTTGAATGTGGAGCTGGAGCGTATCATGGATAAGCACCCTGCGATCACACGAATGCAGGGTAAGAAGCCCTATCTGACCTGGGTACGGCAACTGGGTACGCTGGGTGGTGGCAACCACTTCATCGAGATCTGCCTGGACGAAAACAAGGATGTCTGGATCATGCTGCACTCCGGCAGCCGGGGTATCGGCAATATCATTGGCCGGTATTTCATCAATCTGGCCAAGAAGGACATGGGGGTTCAGCTCGGAAGACTCCCGGACAAGGATCTTGCCTATTTTACGGAAGGCGCTCAGTACTTCGATGACTATATTGCCGCCGTCCACTGGGCTCAGGACTACGCCATGATCAATCGTCGGGAAATGATGCGACGTGTTGTGGATGTGCTGAAATCTGTGCTGCTACCTTTCGAAGCCACCAAGGAGGCGATTAACTGCCATCACAACTATGTGGCCAAAGAGCACCATTTTGATGCGGATGTCTATGTGACACGCAAGGGAGCAATTCGGGCAGGTGAGGGTGAGTTGGGGATCATCCCCGGTAGTATGGGGGCGAAATCCTATATCGTCAGAGGAAAGGGCAATCCCACTTCATTCTGTTCCTGTTCCCATGGTGCCGGCCGGCGAATGAGCCGCTCTCAAGCCAAGCGCCAATACAACAGCCGAGACATAGAAGTGCAGACTGAGGGTGTTGAATGCCGCAAGGACAGAGGGGTAGTGGATGAGATACCGGCTGCGTATAAGGACATTGATGCAGTGATGGAGCATCAGAGCGATCTGGTGGAGGTGGTGCATACCCTAAAGCAAATTGTTTGCGTGAAAGGTTAGAGGTTACAGATCGCCTTGAAGGCAGGTTCCTGGAATTAACGTTGGTATTTGGACGGTCACAGTGGCATAAGGCCGTCTCCGAATAATGCCGAGTTTACACCAACTATGAGTAAGTTGTCCCTGGCGTTCAACTAGAAATAAGGGTCTGGGACCGTTAAGATGGGTATATCAATGGATTTCGAAGGATCGACTATGCCCACCCAAAAACCTACAACGTTGCCTCTGCCAGAAGGGAACCGATAGCGATCAATGGGCCTGAGCACCTGACCGGGTTTTGACGTTCTTCGGCGGCGGTACTCGTTCCGCTGTTTATCAGCTTGGTCTGCTGTCAGGCCTTTAAAATTGACCGACATCGACTATATCTCCTCAGTAACTGGTGGCAGTTGGGCCAACGGTGCATACTGGGCAGATATGTAACTAAGACACCCACCCCAACCCTGAACAACCAGAGAAGGTAACGGCGTGAATCAGATCAATTCCGGCCAACGTACAACGGATAGGCGTTCCGGTATAGAACGCCGTGAAAGCCATATGGGTGGACAGGGATTCGAGTACAGGATGTCCTGGGAAGACCAGCGCACCCAATATTGGACACGCCTGCTTTTTTGCGGCCTGGCACTCCTCTATTTCAATTTCGGCGGCGAGGAACAGGTACGCGACTGGACCAATCTTCAGGTGGTTAACCTGATCTTCGTGGCCTTTGGTATCGAGATTCTGTTCTTCATGCGGCACGCTTCACGGGTACCGCACGCCCCCTGGCGCCAACGTCTGACCATGTGGGTGGATATTGCCATCGCATCCTTCGCGGTGCTGGCCGACACCACCGTCAGTTCCCCCGGATTTCTGGTCTTTCTGATGGTCATCCTCGGCAACGGCATGCGCTACGGACTGCGTCTGTTCGGCGAAGCCGTAGTAGGCAGCCTTGGCGCAGCTGTGCTGATCGTCAGTCTACGGCTGTTCGACTATGTGGACCTGTTTTCGGTCAGCGCAATCTTCTTTCTCGTCTTCTTCGCAATCATCGTTATCTACTCCTACACCTTGACGGCCAAGATCGAAATTGGCCGCGCCAAACTCGCCCATGAGCGCAATATCGATGCACTCACCGGGCTGCTCAACCGGCGTGCCCTGATCGAGCGTTCCTCACCCCTGTTCCAGAACCAGGAGAACGATTATGGCGTGGTTGTCTTATTCGCGGATCTGGATGGCTTCAAGACCGTCAACGACACCCATGGCCACCATGTCGGCGATCGCGTGCTGGCGGCGGTTGCCAACAGCATAGCCAAGACAGTACGCAGCGAAGACCTGGTGGCCCGTTATGGCGGTGACGAGTTCCTGCTTCTGTTGCCCTATGCCTCCAAGGAGGGTGGTGAATTGGTGGCTCAGCGTATCAGGCAGGCGATCGATGACTATGCCAAGGAAAACGGCATCGACTTCAGCGTCTCCATCGGTATGGGAAAATATCCTGATCACGGCCACGATCTGGAGAGCGTGATCAAGTGTGTCGACAAGGCGATGTACCGCAGTAAAATGAAACATGGCGGTAGTGGCATATTACATGTCGATGGATGCGAACTGGAAACGGCGGACCCGACTTCCGGGACAGTTTATTAATACTACCCATCCAAAAAGCCAAACACGTATACCCGTCATTGGCTCTCCATCAACCTGTATCCAAGCCGTCTTCCAACCCCTCCAAACTGTACCGAAGAAGGGCTTTTTGCCTCCACTCCGTTTGTGTTCGTCAAGTATTCGTATTGCTGTAGAAATTGCACCATCAGCTGGTAAATTGGAACGTACCCAACCCGGATGAAAGGAAGCGGTGGTTCCACTCTACATTATTCGTTAAGAGAACAAACGCACTGTTTCCCAGCTATCCTCTACTCTCACGCATCCAAATGTCGTACGACTGTACGTATTCTCCCCTACGAGGCGATTTCGCCCCGAATTACTACGTATAGTTTCGAGCCTTGACTGGGGACTTCCGCTTCCGAGCTGAAGCAGATATTTACACTTAACTGATGAGGGCTGTGAACACGCAACGGTTGACACCTAAGTTTCGACGAGCTTCGATCTATCTTTTGCCATCAGGATGTAGATCGATGGCACTACAAACAACGTAAACACTGTTCCAATTGCCATCCCGCCGACCAGCACCAAGCCGATCGAGTTCCTCGCCTCTGCACCCGCACCAGTCACCAGCACCAGCGGAAAGTGACCGGCAATGGTCGCCACGCTGGTCATCAACACCGGGCGCAGGCGGATCATCGCGGCATCACGAATCGCCTCCAGTTTGGCAACACCGTCTTCCTGTAGCTTGTTGGCAAATTCGACGATGAGGATGCCGTTCTTGGCGATCAGACCTACCAGAGTGACCAGTCCGACCTGGGCGTATATGTTCATGGTAGTGGTCCAACCGCTGGTCCAGTGCGGCATGTTGGGGTCGGGCATCTTTAGCACGGTGAAAATTAGCGCGCCGAACATCGCCAGCGGTACGGAACCTGCAAGGATGACCAGTGGGTCGCGGAATGAGTTGAACTGCACCGCAAGAACCAGAAAGATCATTAGAATCGCCAGGGAGAAGGCAGGCAGAAACTTGTTGCCCTCAGTGCGCAGCTGGCGTGACTCGCCAGTGTAATCGATGCTGTAGCCCGATGGCAGGATTTCCGCGGCGGCGTCTTCCAGGAAAGTGAGTGCCTCGTCGAGGGTGCGAGTACTCACACCAGAGAGTTTCACTGCGTTGAGCTGCTGGAAGCGGTTGAGCGAACGCGGCACCACCGAGTGCTCGATATGTGCGACTGATGATAGGGGCACCATCGTGCCAGACGGGTTGGCCACGTAGATATTGCGTAATTGTTCACTGTTGAGCCGGTCGATGCGCGACACCAGCGGAATCACCTTGTAACTGCGCCCGTCCATGTTGAAGCGGTTGACGAAGTTGCCACCGGTGGCGACCGCCAGGTCTGCGCCGACCTGTGACAGGTTCAGCCCAAGGTCGGCGAGCTTGTCGCGGTCGAACACAACGGTGGCCTGCGGTTGGTCGATCTTCAGGTCGATATCCGGCGGGAAGGCGAACAAGCCGCTCGCGGTGGCTTTCTGCTGCAGTATCTTTGCGAATTCCAGCAGGCGGTCGGCATCGGCAGTGGAGGTGATCACCAGTTCGACAGGGAAGTTGCTGCCGCCGGGCAGGGCGGGCGGCATGGTGATGAACACCTGGATGCCAGGGATCTGCGAGACCTCAGCCTGCACTTCTGGCACCATCGCGGCGACAGTGCGGTCACGTTCCGCCCAGGGTTTGACCACCACGCCGCTGAAGCCGTCGGCCCCGATGGTTGCGCCTATCGACGGTGGGAACAGCAACTGGAAGGTCAGCGCTGCTTCCGGCACGTCGAGCATGACCTGCTCGGAGGCCGCACCATACACCGTGTTCTGGTCGGCGGTGGCGTTCGAGGCCACGTTAATGATGCCGAACAGCACACTCTGGTCTTCGACCGGTGCCAGCTCGTTGGGCGAGAAGGTGTACATCGGCACGGTGCACAGGCTCACTACGAACCACACCAAGTAAACGGCGGGGCGTGCGTTGAGCGTGCCGCTCAGGGCGCGACCGTAAGCTGCCTGGAGCCGGTCAAAATGATGGTTGAGCCAGCCAGTCAGGCCGCGCTCTTCATCCTCGGCGCTGCGCAGCAAATTGGCAGACATGGTTGGTGAGAGAGTTAGCGCGACAATGCCGGAGATCGCCACGGCACCGGCGAGGGTGAAGGCGAACTCGCGGAACAGTGCGCCGGTCAGTCCACCCTGCAGACCGATCGGGATGTATACCGAGACCAGGGTGAGGGTCATCGCGATGATCGGCGTGACCAGCTCGCGTGCACCGAGCATCGCAGCCTCACGCGGGGTGCGGCCCTCGCGTAGGTGGCGCTCGACGTTCTCCACCACGACAATGGCGTCATCCACCACCAGGCCGACCGACAATACGATTGCCAGAAGGGTCAGCAGGTTAAGGGTGAAGCCGAATGTCTGCATCAGGAAGATGCCACCGATCAGTGATACCGGGATCGCCATCACAGGCACCAGTACCGAGCGCACGGAACCCAAGAACAGGAAGATCACGATCACCACGATTAACAGGGTTTCGCTGAGGGTGACGGTCACCTCGTAGATCGCATCGCTGACGTATTGCGAGGCATCGTAACCAATGCTGGCATCCAGGCCACTCGGCATTTCCTGCTTGAGCTTGTCCAGCTCGGCGCGTACGCCGTCGATCACGTCGATGACGTTGGCGTTGGGCTGGGTGAATATCCCGGCAAATACTGCGGTGTCGCCGGAGTAACGCACCACTGTGTCGTAATCTTCGGCGCCCAGCTCGACTTCGGCGATGTCCTGCAGGCGCACGATGGTACCGTCACGCTGGTAGATCACCAGCCGACGGAAGTCGTCCGGATTGTGCATGTCGGTGTTGGCGGCGAGATAGGTCTGCACCAGCGAACCCTTGGTGTTTCCGATCGCCGCCAGGTAATTGTTGGCTGTGAGTGCTTCGCGCACTTGCGACGGGCTGATGTGCAATGCCGCCATGCGTTCGGGCTTTAGCCAGATGCGCATGGCGAAGGTGCGCGCACCGAAGATCTCAATGCGTTGCACTCCGGTCACTGCAGAGAGGCGCGGCTGAACTACACGGATCAGGTAGTCGGTGATCTGCTCCGGCGAGAGGATCTCCGACCAGAAGCTGAGATATGCGGCAGCCACTTCCGAATCGGCGGACTGCACGCTGATCGCAGGTACCTGGGCCTCGGTGGGTAGGTCGTTGCGTACCTGGTCGACTTTGGCAGAGATGTCGGTCAGAGCCTTGGTTGAGTCGTAGTTGAGCTTGAGACGCGCGTTGATGATCGAGATGCCCTGTAGGCTTTTCGACTCGACATAATCAATGCCCTCGGCCGCGGCGATAGCACGTTCCAGCGGGGTGGTGATGAAGCCGCGTACCAGCTCTGCGCTGGCACCCACGTAGACGGTGGTGATTTGCACCGAGGCGTTCTCGCTGAGCGGGTATTGACGCACACTCAACGAGTTCCAGGCACTCAGTCCGGCGATCAGGATCAGCAGGTTGACCACAATCGCGAGGACTGGTCGCTCTATGAACAGGTCAGTGAAGCTGCGCTTGAGCATGTTAAGACTCGCTCGGTTGTGGATCCAGGCTGGCCTTGGGCGCCAGGGTGTTATCGATCACTACCTGGGTGCCGGCGCTCAACTTGAACACGCCGCTGGTCACCACCGTTTCACCGGGTTTGAGTCCTTTGGTGATCTCAATGAAATCGCCGCGCGCCTCTCCCAATTGCACCAGCTGTTGGCGCAGAACCTTGGATTTCTCGCCGGATTGCTCATCCTGCTGCTCGTCGATCACGAACACAGAGTTGCCGAATGGCGCGTACAGTACCGAGGTGGCAGGGACGGATAAGACATGCCGCGACTGCGGCAGCACCACTTCGACGCTGGCGAACATACCGGTGCGCAATTGCCCGCCGGGGTTGGCGGCCAGCGTGCGCACCCGCACATTGCGAGTGACTGGATCGACCTCGGGATTTACCGCGATGAGTTTGCCTTCGAAGATCTCGCCGGGAGCCACGTCCGAGGCCACGCGTACCTTCATGTTGGTTGTCAGGCGTGCCAGCTCACGCTGAGGCAAGGAGAAGTCGACATGGACCGGGTCGAGGTTTTGTAGAGAGACGATGGCAGTGCCTTCCTTGAGAATTTCGCCGAGGTTCACTTGGCGCAGTCCGAGATGTCCAGCAAAGGGGGCGCGTACCGTTTTCTTTGCAATGGCCGCACGGATCACGCCGACCTGGGCGGCCGTTTCCTTGACCTGTGCCTCGGCCTGGTCGAGTTCGTCGGCCGAGGTGACGTTGCGCTTGATTAGCTTGCGGATGCGTGCCAGTTCGGTTCTCGCCAGAGCGGCAGTGGCTAGGGCGGAGGCCAGCTGGGCATCCTCTGTGGCGGTGTCCATCTGCAGCAGCACGTCACCAGCGCTGATCTGGGCGCCCGACTCGAAGCTGATCTCGGCAACCCGGCCGCCGATCTCAGCGCTTACGGTCACCCCCTGGGCGGCCCGCACGCTGCCAGTGGCGCGCACGATCTGTTCCCACTCGTCCTCACTGACAACGGTTGCAGTGACGGTTTCCGGTGGCATCACCATGTTTTCTGTGGCTTCGCCCATCGCGGTGAACTGGCCGAGCTTGGTGTAGACGATGCCGCCGATCACCAGCGATACGACCACAACGGCGAGAAACAATTTTTTCAGCATTACATACCCTCGGATATGGAGATATCCCTACGCTAAGCATTCGATCTCTAGGCTACTGATATCAGTATACCCGGTACAGCGTACTAGATCTGGTCGCTAGAGAGCTCCAGGTTTTCGCGAATCCGTGCCAAAAGCAACCGTGAAACTTCGGCCTCTTCTCCGCAGATTCCCAGAAGGGCCGACTCGATGATCTCGTTTTCCTTCGTCCGGGCCAGCCGATAGGCGTCCTGTCCAGTCACCGTCAGTGCGGTCAGTCGAGAGTGCTTGTGGCGTGAGTTTTCCCGATACGCGATGAACTCCTGCCCTGCCAAGTTGTTGTATACGGTTTGTACGAACTGACGACTGACCCCCAGTCGTGCAGCCGTGTCGGGAACGGTGCTCTCTCCGGCCTCAATCAACACGCGCATCACCTTGAGTTGGGACGTGCTCATGCCGACCTTTTTATGGATCTCATCCATAAGTTTATTCAAAACGTCATGCAGTGCGAATAACTCTCTGAACAGCTCGTGAAGCCGCTCTCTGGTTCCCTTAGCTCCTATCTCTTCTTGCATCGTTACACCACCTCCAGACGTTGCGGCAATAGGCCTCATAGGATTCCCCTCAAGATCGTTTTAAATAATCTTCTTCCTTTGGCACAACATGCAGAGCGAGGTAGAGGATAAGTGGAATGCATGCGATGACTATCCAGTAGCTACCCGCCATGATTCCTATCCCAAGAAAAAGCTAGAGGCTCCAACATACATGGGATTTCTGCTATAACGATAAGCCCCGGTTGTGACGAGTTCGGAGGCTGCCTGGTTGTTGGTGCCCGCTATCTGCACCATTTACCATTATTTAGGTAAAAACGATTATTTTCTTTTTCTCTCTTGACTCAGCGCCTTTTATCACAAGAAATTGCGTCTATTATGATGTCTAATCTGGATACATGGAACTAAGGGAAATGGTGCCTGAACGGCTCAATGACACGGAATACCCCATCCCGCGCAATACGAATCGCGGCGGTCTTTTTCGCCGTGTTGAGGCCCCCGATGTTAGTTTCCCCATCCAGTCGGTACGCATCGATTGGGATCGTCTGATCACCAAACGCCCCCTCATTCTCGAGACCGTTGATCAGATGCCGGTCTATCTGCTCAAACCCGAAACCCTGGGACACCTGGGCACCGAAAAACACCCTACCTATATGCCGGTCGATTCAGGAAGTCTGAAAGAGTCTTTTCGATGGCTCAGCAGACGGTGAATCGGCACATCAACGACCTGGTGGAGCGTGTAGGGGGAGTGGATTATTATTGAAGGCATTGAAAGAAAATCTGTTGACTGTCCGTTCACGATATCCTGGACGGCAGATCGCCTGTGCCCTATCATCGGTAGTTGCAGCCTACCAGATGTAGGCATCTAGCAACTTATCCGTAAAACTTCAGAAGCAGAGTTGGATTCATGGAAGCAATAGGAAATAAGGAAAACACTGCGCTATTTCAAGTCGTAATCTATTCCGATGAAACGACGCCTTTTCCCTTCGTCGCTACCTTGATCGAGAAATTGATAGGTGTGCCTTTATATGAAGCCGAGGAGATAACCAGAAGACTGTCGCGTGCAGGCAGTCATTTCTTTGGTCCTTACACAGCGATGGTTGCTGATGCCATCTATTCTGCTGCCCTAGCCGAGATCAAGAATGCCTCACACAAGCTCGTCGTCCAAAAGGTTGATATTGCAGATCCTGATTCCTCTGGTGTTGTCGTTTGCTCCTTTTGTGGAAAAACGGACTCTGCTGTACATAAGATGTTTAATGGACAGCATGCCAACATTTGTGATCAGTGTGTTGTGCGGAGCGCCGGCCATCTTCAAGAATTGATTTCATCAGCGAGATTTCGTTTCACCTACGAGTTGTTGGACTGGCACTTCGGTGATGTCTCACCCGACAAGTTTGTAAAGACTTCCCGATCGTATCCTGGGCGAGTACGTGCTGACCTACAAGTAGCTATAGAAAGATTTTTGAATAGCAAAGCAATAAGAACCGTTGGATTTAGGCAACAACATGGTTATGAGAAGGTGGACCTCAACGCGCTGTGGACTAGCGGTCGAGGTGCATTCGGAGTATCAGCGATATCGTATGAAGAACTCGATATTGGCGAGATGGCTCCCAGGCAGTGTCAGATCAATGGTCTGTGGCTCCTCATTGAGGGTGAGGCTCGCTACGCAGCGATACTCTCCCGTGAATCAGACTATCAAGGTGGTTACACGATCTTTCTTGAGATCTGCGGCCCGCAAGGTGACCAAACTGCTTCTGTCACGAGATCTGTCTTTGATTCTGTCGAGACCCAAATACGAGATGCCCAGACCTATCGTGGTAAGGTCCTCTCTCTTGAACAATCACCGCATTTTGGGGGAAGTTCGACAGGTATCACGGTCCACAAGATGGCAGCAGTTGAAAGAGAACAAATCATTCTGCCCAAGAAGACACTGGCAGAGCTAGATCGAACGATCATTCAATTCTGTGGACAGCGACAGCAACTACGAGAACTTGGACTTCAGACGAAGCGTGGAGTGATGTTTTATGGCTCGCCAGGGACTGGAAAGACCCATACGATTCGTTACCTTGCCACTCAACTCAAAGATCACACAACATTCTTGGTGACTGCGGAACAGATTGGGCTTTTGCCTGAATACTTTGCCTTGGCAAAGCTGATGCAGCCAGTGATTTTTGTCATTGAAGATGCAGATCTTTTGGCAAAGGCTAGAGAAATGATGCACGGCTCCCAGGAAGAAGCCCTGTTGAATCATTTGCTTAACGAAATGGATGGACTAAAAGAAGACGCCGACATACTTTTCGTCCTTACTACGAACAAACCTGAGGTATTAGAGCAAGCACTCATTGCTCGACCTGGTCGTATAGATCAACTCATAGAGTTTCCCAAGCCTGATGACGCATGTCGAAATCGTCTGCTTGATCTATATAGAGGGAGGCTTGATATATCCAATCCTATTAGGAGTGACATTGCGAAACGCACTGATGGGGTTAGTGCATCTTTTATCAAGGAGTTAGTGAGGCGTTTGGCTCAATATTCTATCGAGCGAGGCGACCAAATGATTGTAGACCCTGACGATGTAGATCAGGCATTAAATGAGATGTTGTTTGAGAACAATCTGCTCAATCGGATGGTGCTTGGAGGCACGGCCGATTTCAATGCCGCTGATTAAAAGGAGATGCATCTCACCTGCTAATACCGACTATGCTGCATACCCTTGCTATTAGTAACTACCGGTCAATCTTGGATCTCGTGGTCCCGTTAGGGCCACTGAATGTTATCACTGGCTCTAATGGTAGTGGCAAATCGAACCTTTATCGGGCGTTGCGTTTGTTGGCTGAGACATCCACTGGAGGAGTGGTCAGCGCCCTGGCAAGGGAGGGTGGGCTCAAATCTACTTTCTGGGCGGGGCCATCAACAATTTCTGACCGAATGAAAAGTGGAAAAGTTTCGATTGAAGGTACTCACCAAAAAGGTCCCAGGCGACTGCGGCTCGGATTTGCCGGTGATGATTTCGGGTATGCAATTTCTCTTGGACTGCCTAAACCCCCTGACCCAGACGACCCTGAGCCGACAGCATTTTCATTGGATCCTGAGATTAAACGAGAGACTATATGGTCTGGACTTAGCTACCGGCCATCTCACGCGTTAATCGATCGAGCCGGTCCTATTGCCAAGACTCGTGAATCTCGTAGGTGGGAGGTGATAGCGCAACACATTCCCAATTTCGAAAGCATGTTTACACATACAGGTGATCCGGAGCGCACACCAGAGATCGTTCAGCTTAGAGAGAGGATAAGGGGTTGGAGATTCTACGATCACCTTAGGACAGACAGCGAAGCGCCGGCACGTCAACCGCAGTTGGGGACGCGATCTCCAGTGCTTGATCATGATGGGCACACACTTGCAGCCACGTGGCAGACTATTAGAGAAATCGGTGATAAAGAAGTGCTCAATGAAGTAATTAGCGACGCTTTTCCAGGTGCCCATGTCGCTATTAACACAGCAGCAGATAACCGGTTTTCGTTGACATTCCATCAAGACGGGCTTCTGCGTGGACTTACTGGCACTGAGCTTTCTGATGGGACTCTACGTTATTTATTGTGGGTTGCTGCATTAATGACACCTAGACCTCCACAATTAATGGTACTCAATGAACCAGAAACAAGTCTGCATCCCGAACTGCTCCCGGCACTAGGACGTCTAATCATCAAGGCATCGGAGTACAGTCAAATCTTGATAGTTACCCATGCTCGTCGTCTTGTTAATACTTTGGCTCAATACAGCGAGTGTAATGAGATAGAATTGGAGAAAGTGCTTGGTCAGACAGAAGTTCAAGGTCAAGGAATGCTTGATAAGCCAGGTTGGCATTGGCCGGACTAAACGAAGAGGGGGTCTCGTTAAAACAACTGTTATGTTTAAAAAGGAATAGAAGATGGGTGCTGAAAGGAAAGGGAGAACGCTAGGTACTTGGGGAACCATAATAGGCCTAATTGCATTTGGGATTGGCATATTGCATTTTACTTTTGGGCCAATTAATGAGCCGCAACCAGTCGAGTCATTTGTTGCTGACACGACAGTAAAAATTAAGGAAGCTGTTAAAGCAAAAATGCAGGGCAAAGAATATACACCACCGCCAAGTACTCAATCGCTTGATATAGATGATCTTCTATATAAATCAGTAATGGTGGCTGGGCTAATAGCTGTTGGGCTTGGCTCTATCGGATTTACTCAAAAAGAAGAATGGCGACCAAGTGGAGTAGCTTTCATCCTTGGAGCAGCTGCAATTACATTGCAATTATCTATAGCTTTTGTTGGGGCGCTAATAGTGTTCCTCATCATAGCAGCAATTATTAGTGGTCTAGGGATTGATATAGGGTGAAGAAGATAACCAGCACATCAAGACCGTTCGCTATCGCTCACTGGGACGCTCGCAGCTATGCTGCTACGCGCTCCTTATGTAGAACGTTATGTGAATGAAAGAATAAGAGTAATGGATTACAGGCCATTTTTAGCGGTGATAGGAATTTCTCTAATCGCTCATATATTCCTGGGGAATTTTGCATCAAAAGAAGTGGCGGATTATCCGTTGATTACTATTAAACAAAAAACTATTTGGCAGATTAATAATCTGGTTAGTACCGATAGTAGGCACAATACTAGCGTATAGAAAAATCAAGCTAGGGTGGGCCTCCGGTGTAAATAGTAATGGCGGCGAAACCT
Source organism: Candidatus Thiodiazotropha sp. (ex Codakia rugifera) (assembly GCA_025656675.1). GTDB lineage: Bacteria > Pseudomonadota > Gammaproteobacteria > Chromatiales > Chromatiaceae > Thiodiazotropha. The sequence continues at coordinate 11,237 of JAHXHN010000003.1, read as the reverse complement.
ATATGTGTGGCGGTTCAGGTGATGTCGATACCAGTGGAGACGGAGGCGGAGGTTGTGAGTAAATCATACATAACCAGACACAGCAGAGCTGTGCCGCTGTGCTAAACGTTATGAGCAAAAAGGAATTTGACTATGTGGAATCCATTTAGAAAAAATCCATTACTTTCCGAAGAAGACACTCTGTTTCAAATTGAGTGTTTCAGATGGCTGCTTACTCATTTCGGAGGGGACGACTTTTTCAAAGGAGCTCAGTTGATACTCCCCACTAAGGAGTATTTTCCTACTGTTGTTGAATCAAAGGAGTCTGCTGCGCAGATAACGCTAGAACACGTAATGAAATACGCTGGTATGGAAAATTGGCCGGTTACGCTACAGGCTCAGGAAGAAGACCCCAATCTCCATGTAGCCCCCACATTGGTAGTCCAAAACGTAGAACAAAATCCCCTTGGCACCTTCTCGGTGAATGAGAAAAACGAAGCTACAATTACCTACAACCCGAAAATTACCGCCAATCCAACACAAATGGTCGCAACCTTCGCTCATGAATTGTCCCACTATCTCACTGGCACCGCCCCGGAACCACCGCCTGGTGGGTGGGATAACTGGGAGTTTGCAACAGATATAGGGGCTACATTTCTTGGTTTCGGTATTTTCCAGGCAAATGCAACTTTCAATTTCAGCCAACACGCAAGCGTAGATGCTATAGGGTGGCAGACATCCGGTGGTGGTTATCTCACGGAGGCTGAACACAGCTTTTCACTCGCAATCTTTTTACGCTTAAAAGACATAGTACCAGAAATAGCGTTTCCTCACTGTGATACGAACGTGAAAGGGTATCTCAAGAGGGCTTTAGCAGAACTTGAAGGTGGAAATGTTATTAACGAGCTGAAGGAAGTAGTCTATGTTCCACGAAGCTTATAAAAATGAATAACGAGACAAGTGGGCTCATTTTACATCTTTATGTACAAAGATAGCGCTCCGAAGGGAATTTAATACGTAAAATATAATATATAGTATTGTTTTTACAAATTGTTATCAACCATTTATAAAGTTATACATTAAGTAGTTTTTATAATTTACATCATCCAAATGGAAGTAAATAACGGACATGGGATGTTGTGAAACTAAATTATTTACAATAGTTGCAACGATTAGCATGCCCAGGAGTATTTTAAGAAATTATATTATTATGTACTCACTGCCTGATCATAAACGAGGACTGCTGACGGCCAAAAGCTGGCGTTGGCGTGCAATGACACACAATGGATGTGTCCACCCGCAGCTGTCAACTAACGAAATTCTTGATCAGTTCCCGGAGCCAAACGTGAGCGGGATCGATGTTGTTACGGCGGTGCCAAGCCATGAACAGGGCAAGTTTTGGTGTCTTGAACGGCAGGTGCGCATGGTCAAGGCCCTTTAAGCTCGTCTTCGCCATTCGCTCCATTTGCACAGTAATCAGATCAGTGCCCGAAATAAACTCCTTCATCGCATTGAAATTCGGTACGGATATTCTTGGTTTCGGCATTCTCTCCACATCTAGCCCTGTCAATACGGCATGCATCACGGACCCTTGATCGTCGAAAACCACGTCTAGGTGTTTGTCGCTGAGCAGTTCACGTTTCGTGGCTGGGGGTTTGCGAACATTACCATCGTAAAAGCACACCAGATTGTCTGAGAACAGCCGTACTTGGAATATGTCTCCACCCTCGGGTGGAAAGGGCGTTATGACCAGATCACAATGCCCCTGTCTAAGTAGCGCAGCGTCTGGGACCCGGGCGGGTAGAAATTTAAAGCGTGCGTTAATCGACTGAGTATTCAAGGTCTTTGTAAGCGGCGGGAAAATTAGTGAGCGTTGAAAGTCATTTGCTGCAATCGTGAACGTCAACTCGCTGACAGTGGGGTCGAAGTCCCTCGTGTCCGTTAGGCTTTTCATCCCATCCAGTACGTCTCGCACAGGTTCGAGCAAGCCAAGCGCTTGTTCTGTTGCAGCAATACTCCTACCAGACCGAACAAAGAGTGGATCACCCAGCGCAATGCGCAGCTTCTCCAGCGTGTGACTAACCGCTGACTGAGTGACACTTAAGCGTTCAGCCGCTCTTGTTACCGACAGCTCTTCCAAGACCGTGACAAAGACTAACAAGCTGTGTCCGTCGAGGGATAAATAATCGATTTTTCTCATAGATATTATGAATACATGCTCGTGTAATTAATGATTAGTTTAACCGATAATTGCGATGAGTTGCCAACAACAGCGAATGTGAGATCAACAATGAGCGAGAAAATCGTAAACGCCAAGGGGCTATATCTAGAAGGGATTCGAGATGGAAACATGCAGGAAGCACTCGATAAATACACGGGTGAGCGTTACACCCAGCATTCCACCGGTGTCGGCGATGGTAAGGAAGGGTTCATGGCGTTTTTTGGCCCTTTTTTGAAGCGGAACCCGGTTCGCGATATACAAGTGGTTCGGGCGATTGAAGATGGTCGCTACGTGTTCGTCCATGTTTATCAGAGCTTGAACAATGGCGAAGCAAAATGGGTAACAGGTGACTTGTTCGATACGGATGATGAAGACCGGATGATCGAACATTGGGATGTTATTGCGCCGTACGTTGAAGATACTGCATCAGGCCGAACCATGGTCGATGGCCCAACCGAGGTAGAAGATCTTGATAAGACCGAAGCAAACAAAGCGATTGTTCGGGCATTCGTTGACGACGTTCTAATTGGCGGCCAGCACGAAAAGGCGACCCAGTACATTTCCACCGAGCAATACGACCAACACAATCCTGAAGCTGAGGATGGGTTGGTAGGCGTTCAGAAGCATTTTCAGCAGGCCAAGGGTCGCGGTGGGCGGTACGTTATGGTGGATCGCCTCATTGGCCAGGGCAATTTTGTGGTTGTTTACAGCCTCGCACAACGGGATGGAGGTGAATGGGCGTACTTCGATATTTTTCGTCTGCAAGATGACAAGATCGTTGAGCATTGGGATGTGCAAGAGAGGATCCTTCCTGAGGATCAATGGAACAATAGTGGTAAATTTTGACCTGTTGAGTAGATGAAGCCATGGCATTTGAAATTAACGAAGTCACAGCTAAGTCCATTGTTACTCCCACCAAAGTGCCCAGCGCGGACTTCGTGATCAACCCTTATACGGGCTGCCAGTTCGCCTGCATGTATTGCTTCGCCAGCTTTATGGGGCGAAATGAAAAAAAGTTGAGGATGAATATTGCTTAACGGATTTAAGTAATTCGATTTTTACGATCTATTACTACAACAGAAAAAATGGGACATTTTTTTTATTGAGCTGTGGATTTTACGTAAAAGTAGGGGTGCGAATAATCTTGTAAAAAATTACTATTTTTCATGCCTAGAAAAAAGCTATGTAAGGCAATTACTTATCTACCGGACACTAAGTTTATAGATATACAAGGAATTTACAGAAATGTTTATAGATATGCTTGGACGTCCAAGGATCTAATATTTAACATAATATACATTATGCCTCATTCTAAGCTTGATCTGTAGGTTACCCCCTATTGGTTATTCGGAGCACGCCGCCGTTGATTACAAAAGTAATAAATGACTATTTCTAACACCATAAATAATTTCAGAAAGTACTGATGCCAGTGATCAGTGTATATTTTTAAGATTGGGGTTGTACGCTACGTGAAATCCACAAACGAATACCTACATGAGTTGTCTACTTTTCACGTAGGAACGCGTCTGTTTTCTGTGATAAGGCAAATATAGGAATTCAAATGCTGTACACGTATCTTCAGCCATCGGCTATACCTTGAAACAATCATTGCCGATTTTATCAGTTGAGCTGAGCTGCTGATGTCTCGTTAATGTTTTCGAAGCGGTTTTACTGATTACCTGACTGAATATGCTGGATGAAGTATAGAATTAGCAGCCCTGCTTCACTATCTGGATGAAAAAAACAAACCAGGTATTAGAAGAAAAATATTTTCTATACTTAGTCCGAAGACATCATGATATATAGGTGGCACCAGAGATATCGGATTATGTGAGTAGAATAAAATCGGATGACAGCTATGGCTTATTTTCTGTGGGTGGTAATAACGACTTGCTTATTGTTCAACGGTTTCGTTATGGCCGCAGGTTCCGATATGGCAACGACGCAGTTGATTCAACAACTTGGCTTGAAAGAAAGTCCGCAAGCGATCCGCGAAGCCGGTTTTTGGCGGAAACCCAAGCGAATTGTGGTGTTATTGGAGGAACGGCAGCAGCAATCGATGCCCGACGCAGCCAACTGGTTGCAGCAAGTGGTTGGTGATGCCGAACTTGTTGTTGCACAGACACGTGCTGAAATGGTTTTTCTACTTGACGATGCCGATGTGTTATTGGGTTATTGCACCCATGAGACATTGGAAAATGGCACACAGCTGCGTTATATCCTGAATTATTCCGCCGGTGTCGATAGATGTATGAAGTCAGATTTAGTTCGGGAACGCGATTTTCTGTTGACTAACATGCAACGGATTTATGGGCCCGGTATCGCGGAGCATGTAATGGCTATGATGTACATGCTTACCCGCAAGCTGCATATCTTCCATGACAAACAACGACAACATGATTGGGATCGCAGTGCAGTTAAACGTACTGAGATGTGGGAATTGCAAGGGCGTACTATGCTGGTGGTCGGACTCGGAGGCATAGGTACCGAGGTTGCGAGGCGGGCACAGGCCCTGGGCATGCGTGTCATCGCGACGCGCAATTCTTCGCGCAAAGGGCCGGAATTTGTTGACTATGTCGGTCTTGCCCACGAATTACCCGCGCTTGCAGGTCAGGCTGACGTGGTTGTAAACGCCACACCGTTGACGCCGGCCACCCTGGGCCTCTTCGATAGTAAGTTGTTCAGGCAAATGAAACCCGGTGCTTATTTCATTAATGTAGGTCGGGGTAAAAGCGTGGTCACTGAAGATCTTATCGATGCATTGAACACCGGGCATCTTGGCGGTGCCGCTCTGGATGTACAGGATCCAGAACCATTGCCACGCGAACACCCTCTGTGGTCCGCGAAAAATATCATTATTACGCCGCATATCAGCGCAGGCTCCAGTGAACAGATGGATCGCTTCTGGCTGCTCGTCCGCGAGAACCTGCGTCGCTACGTCAATGGCGAACGCATGCTCAATGTAGTTGATATAAAGGATGGGTATTAACGTTTCAGGCGTTATGAGTCAAAAAATGATTTAATATTTGTAACACACCAATACTCCGTTGAAATAACATTTTTACGGATGGTATTTATGCACCCTGCTTCGAAGTGATCCTTGTAAAAATCAGGTAATGAGTCACTATCATCGTAAATCGATCAGTTTTAGTGTTAAGAGTTTCAACAGGGCAGTACGCCAGTAGAAGCCTGGGCGAAAGCTGGCACAGCGATCATTTTTATCCGCCTTACAAGCAGCATAAAGGCTAGTCCAGAGGCTCTTGTCTGGAGGATGCTGACACACTATTTAAGCTTACACATCGTGAAAGCAGGAAAGCTGAAGCCCTCCTCCTCTTTTTTATCACCCAGCAGAAGGGTAGCCCCCTACTCTCCAACAGATGCAAATTAGACACACTTCAGTGTGAAATTTGATCTGGGTTATTAAAATTGAAAACTCTACTACCTCTATAGTGAGCGCTCCAGTCAGTCTGAGCACTTCAGGTGAATATTAAAAGCCGAAAACTTACAATATTCGTTCTATTCCTCAGAACTGTGACCGAAGCAGTCATTGAGTTAATGTGCAACGGATAAGGAAGCACGGATGTCTCCATTTATGTTTAATTGATCTTCATCATGGTATTAACCCCACAAAAATAAGTACATTTACAAAGCAATAAGAGAAAGACCATGTGATATCTGCTGTATTTGATATCTGTTTCTTTTCTAACTCCTTTATTCTGCTGTACATTGGCTGCCACGATTTGACAGCACATTAAGAGTAAAGATTCTTAACGGTGCCTCCCTGTGTAGTGTGTCAGGTATCACCTAGAAAAGGGGGAAATTGAAGTGAAACTTCATCAACTACTTGCATCCACAACTATCGCAGCCCTGATGCTGTTATGGCACACAGGCTCCATCGCTGATTCGGCAAAGAAAACGCTCGACGAAGAACAAATGGCACACAAAGATTGTGCGGGTTGTCATGTCACTATCAATCCTGGAATTGTGAAACAACATCTCGACAGCCCACATGCCAATCCCAAGAAGGTGGAAGACGAGGTCCGCTGTCACGACTGCCACGGCACTAATCACAAGACCATGGATGACTATGCCAAGGCGGAAATGCCCACCGCTGAGACTTGTGGTGAATGCCACAAAAAGCAGATGAAACAGCACAAGAACGGCAAACACAACTTAGGATGGCTGGTGATGAAGTCACAGATTGCCTGGCACGGCCAGCCAGGTGCCATTACACAGCAAGGCTACCGTGGCTGCTCCGGCTGCCACAAGATCGGTGAAAAGGGTTTAATGGGGGTTACTGATGGCAACATGGAGGCGACACCCAAGAGTGATGGCGGCAAAGAGGCTTCCAAGTATCGTTATGGCAACGCTCAATGCGATGCCTGCCACACACGTCACAGCTTCAAGGCTTCAGAGGCCGCTGATCCCCGTGCCTGCTCGAATTGCCACATGGGCTTCGATCATCCTCAATGGGAGATGTACACTTCATCCAAGCACGGTATCGTTTGGGGCATCGAGGGACACGAAGAGGGTGAGCGGGCACCGACCTGTCAGACCTGTCACCTGATGGAGGGTGACCATGAGGTTAGAACACCTTGGGGTTTTCTTGGACTGCGCATCCCGATCAAAGAGAATGTATTGGCGTTGATCGATGTGGCACCTTCACTCAAGGAGCCCTTGACCAATTTGGCTGCCGCTCTGCCTTCCGGCAACTATATGGATCTGGACGATGATCCTCAATGGACCTTCGACCGCGCCCTTATCCTGCAGGCCGCGGGCGTATTGGATGCCAGCCTACAACCGACTGAGCGTTTTATAGAGATCGTTGTCCAGGCCCAAGCAGCCCGTGGTCCGGATGAGTTCAACCAAATCCGCAAGGCGATGAAGGAGAATTGCAACAAGTGCCACGCCAAAGGCTTTGTGGACATGCATATGAAGGCCTCTGACGAGATCATCAAAGCAGCTGACCATGAATTCGCCAAGGCAATTCAGGCTGTACAGGGGCTTTATAAAGACGGCATTCTTAAGAAACCTGAAGGCTGGAAATATGCTCCCGACCTACTGCAGTATTACGATGCCAAAACCAAGATCGAGCAAGAACTCTATCTGATTATGCTCGAGTACAGGCAACGCACTTTCCAGGGCGCCTTCCACGTCAGTAACGACTATATGCACTGGTATGGTTGGGCACCGCTGAAGACTGCAGTCAATACCATCCTAGAAGAGGAGAAGAGGATGCGGGTTGAACATGCTGCAAAGCATAAGTAAGTCCCGTTAGAATTCCCGGTAGTTTGTGGTCAATTTGTCGGTGGATTAGAAATGGGATGAGGTCAAAAAGGCTTCATCCCATTTTTCTGCCATTTCCAAACCATTACGATTCTTTAGAACTACTCGTAAAAGCACGATCTGCTAGATCATTCCAAACTGGGATCGAGTGGCGTTGATTTCAAGCTATAGGAAAAGACATCAAATGCTGAACATTGGGTATTTATGAGTAATATCTGCTACATAAAGGTATCTTTTCCCATACCCTATAACGAGTTTGTCCCGATTCCTGCCGATAGAGGAAATTTATTAAGTCTCTGAAATAGGCCCACACCAGCTGTAGTTGTTCTGCCTAGTAAGTGTCTGCTTCTGGCCGGTAAGTGACCCTACGGCGCGTTTTTTCAGCATTGTCTACCAGCTACATTCCCTCTAGCGACCGAAGCGGTCATTAAGGCGATCTTCTGCCCGCCCCAAAAGCGGACAATGAACGCTGCCTTCAGCGGAGTAGGCGCGTAAGCGACTGCGTCCGTTGTAAGGCCTGGTTATGTTCGAATTTCACTGTTCTTTCTCAAATATGCTTACTAGTCGTATTTTTCCACATTTAACACACCTTCCAAGCTTTAACTCACTCAGAACGAGCATAGCCATATAAATTGTAATAATTACCACAAGGCTACCGATGCCGGAAAGACCGAGTAAGGCTGAGAATATTATTCCGATAATTGCCGCGATTATTGGAAGAACATAGTGCCATATAACAAAGCTTCCATAAAAATAGGGAAACAAATAGATTGCTATATATTCAATCTCACTACAGTAGCTACATTTGCTGAGTCCTAGTTTCATTTATTTCTGAACATAACAGTTACGTTAACGAGACCCCCTGTCGCGTTACTATTTTTTATGTGGCATATTCATTTCACCCACATTGGCTTATTCCAGTTTCTTTCTCTAAGATCCTTTATATGCTCAGGATCTTGTTTTCTAGCACCCTCAAAAACTTTTATTAGTTCTTTATTGTCCATCCACTCCTGAACAGGATATTTTTCATTCTGAATAGATAACAATCTAAGAACACCATAAATTAGATCTACCTCTTCTTTTGGTAATTCTGGATTATTCACTTTGGCGAATAAGATAATTGCATCCGTTGCTATCATTGAATGCAAATGACTCCTTAAACCTTCGATATCTCCAATGTTAATTAAATGCAGATTATTAATATTCCACGCGGTCTCTCCAATTACGCTCTTGTAATAGGGAATGCTTAATAGCTCTGAGGCCTTTCCCTCCTCAGTTAGTGCCGAGGATTGCCAAGAGAGAAAGCTCATGCCGAATATGAATGAAATAATTATTTTACGCATATACCTTGTGACACATAACAGTTACGTTAACGAGACCCCCTGTCTCGTTACTATTTTTTATACCTTTTTGTTTTCATTTTACCTAAATGACAAAATAAAGCCTGTAAGCATTAAAATGTAACCAGCAGCATAAGGCAATGTTATTTGCCATGGCTGATTGCTGGTTAAATCTGCGCCAAAACTAATTAGCTTGCCACTTTTTAGTACTTGTATTTTTGCCACTAGAAATAAAATAAAACCTAAGACGACTATAAATAATGCCCAAGGTTGAATAGTGCCTTGGGTAGCGTGATTGTATGCAGCGCCTAATAAAAATCCTACCCACAATAAGGTGGCCATAGGTTTGTAAACCCACTTTCCAATCAAGCTCTTTTCGTAAAAGTGTGCACGCCACATAATTGTTCCTTTTTCAATGCCTCGTTTGTTTATGGGGTATAACGCCTCGCATAAAAAGGCCGAGCGTATGCGAGGTCCTTGCCCGCGCTTTTTGCGGGCTGTTTTAATGCGTTTGTTAGGAGTGATTGTTAAATGATGCATTGGTTGCTTGCTAGCTTCCAATATTTAGGTTCATTTTTTGGATATGCATAGAGCACACCATGATTTATCCAGCACCATAGTTTTTGAGATGTACATATTCCGCTTAGGATTTCATGCCATGGTGTCTTTGTGTATCTCGTTTCTATAATATAACCCCAGTCAACACTGCTTGGTCTGAGTACACTTAATCCAGCAACATCTCCTAATAAACGTAGTGACTGGTCTAATGTGATTTTATCAAATATGAAATTTAGCTTCATATTTAAATCTACATTTGCCGTTGGCATGTTATCGACACAATTTATTTTATTTGTATTACTAGCATGAGCAACACAGCTGCTTATTAATAATAATGCAAGTATTCTGAGAGATGTGTGATGCATGGTTTATTTCACCTAACGCTCATGTTTAGTGGCGGCCGGCGAAGCCGGACGACCACGTGAGGAGCAAAGCGACGAACGGCTATAACTAATTGTTAGACGACTATCGGTAGGCAAGCATTGCGAATTCACGAGAAGTATCCCCAGCGATGTTCGATTGGCAAGCACCCCATACAAAGCTCTTTACCTTCATGTGTACCACCATCCCAAGTCACACCGTTGTAATCTGTATCTAGATCTATCCACAGGTCTTCCTTATTGAAGCGTGCAGGATTCTTATCTCGATTAATCATGAGATTTTCGCATCGAGCGCACTTTCTCGCCGACATCTTCTCCATTGGCAAAAAACGAATGTCGTGGTTTATGAGCTTTAAGCCGTACTTCGCCAAAACCACCTTGAGTTCGTTATCAAGTGCCTCAAGATTTTCATCGAAGGAACAATTCTCGATTTCTTCGGAAGTTGTTTCGAAGTAGCTGTACAAACGCCTGATCGCGAACTGTTTCATGTGTGATCTTCCTTGCTGTTCTTTCTTTGCCTAACGCCACAATAACCGGTGCGAGGTACGAGCGTCCGGCGCCATAGGCGCGTAGTTGATTTTATTGTTAAATGCGATTAGCACGGTGCTACCGATAGCGCAGAGCCAATAGCATTTAAGATACCGTTGATAATCTCTGTTGTTACTCTTCCTTTATTGAATGCAACATCCATGAAGAATCCAAATATCACCCCTATGTAGGCCAGATACCCAAACCCCATGTAATCGTTGTAGAGAATCGTATAAAACCAATCTTGGCCAAACATATAGATAGCGGAAGCAACTATTGTTGAGACCAACAAAAACACACCTGGCAAAAATAGATGGGATATCGCCTTGGGCTTAAGGAATGAAAGAAAAAGCAAGATCAAGAACATAACAGCATTAGAACCAAGAAATATGCGTAGATCTGTTCTCAAGTTGCTAACTATTTCCATGTATTTGCCCTTGATGATACTCCCAAGCTTCTGCTGTGCTACTTGCAAATTGGCTATGCGCTCCATATAGCCTGAGGCTATTGACTGGGCAACGGCCTTTTTCTTTTCACAGTCGTATCCACACATTTCTGCTATAACGCTGGCAATTTTCTCGGGTAATTTATTGTTTAGATCACTTCGAATTCGTTGCTCTTCATACCCAAGATTTCCAGCAATTTGAAGCGCCTTATCAGCAAAGGCAGACGCTTTGCTTTCTGTGTATTTTTCTCGTACTTCCTTCTCTATTTGACTCTTTACGAAACCTTTAGCTGACTCTTCGACTGCATCCGGAACCCCAAATGTGACCCAGAAGAGCATTGCGAATAACGACAAACCAATGATCCCAATTAATCTAAGATATATATTCATGGTTTTCCTTGCATTTAATAGTTACGTTAACGAGACCCCCTGTCTCAATGGTATGGACTCCTCCACCTCAAGCTAAAACATCGTTAAAGTGACAGGTCGACCAAAACCAA